>NZ_WUBR01000001.1 GCF_009807005.1 Aurantiacibacter rhizosphaerae
GCACGGCGCCATCGCCGGTGTGGAGAAGGTGCTGGTGGCAGACGATGCCGCCTATGCCGATGGCCTGGCCGAGAACGTCGCCCCGCTGATCGCCGGGCTGATGGACGGTTATGATGCCGTGCTGGCGCCTGCCACCACCACGGGCAAGAACGTGCTGCCGCGCGTTGCCGCGCAGCTCGATGTGATGCAGGTGTCCGACATCATCAGCGTGGAAGGGCCCAAGAGCTTTACCCGCCCGATCTATGCAGGCAACGCCATCGCCACGGTGGAGAGCAGCGATCCCAAGCTGGTGATCACCGTGCGCACCACCGCCTTTGACAAGGCAGAGGCCAGCGGCGGCAGCGCCGCAACAGAGGCCGCCAGCGGTCCCGGCGATGCGGGGCTCTCCAGCTTCGTGGGGCTGGATGCGGTGAAGTCCGACCGTCCCGAACTCACCAGCGCAGGCATCGTCGTATCCGGCGGGCGGGCGCTGAAGGATGCAGAGACGTTCGAGCAATATATCACCCCGCTCGCAGACAAGCTGGGCGCCGCCATCGGCGCATCGCGCGCGGCGGTGGATGCAGGCTATGTGCCCAATGATTACCAGGTCGGCCAGACCGGCAAGATCGTGGCGCCCGAAGTCTACATCGCCGTGGGCATCTCCGGCGCGATCCAGCACCTTGCAGGCATGAAGGACAGCAAGACCATCGTCGCCATCAACAAGGACCCGGACGCACCCATCTTCCAGGTCGCCGACATCGGCCTGGTGGCAGACCTGTTCAACGCCGTCCCGGAACTGACCGAGAAGCTGTAGGTTTTTCCGCTATTTGACAACCAGGGCCTCCCCCGTATGTTTGCGGACGGAGGCCCTTCTTGTATCAACGCACAGTCCTGCCGGTATTTGCCGTCCTTACCGCGGTTTTTGCCATTCCCGTTGCCGCGCAGGAGGATCTGCATCCCATCAATCCAGAAGCGCAGGAGCTGATAGACAGCGGAGCGATCCATATGCCCGACGGCCTGTGGTCGCTCAGCGAAGCCGTCGATGGCTGCTCCTTGCAACGGAACTTCCTGCTCGACGACAATCGCGTCACACTGGCCATGAAGCGCCTGCAGGGCGGCTATCCGATAGAGTTCGCTCTGGTCGGCGGCGAGTTTGAACCCGATGAACCGCTGCAGGCAGGATTCCAGCCGGGTCGCAACGGGCTGGAGGAGCACAGGTTTATCGGTGCGGCGTCGGCAGGAGATCGCAAGGGCGTATTCTTTTCCGCCCAACCATTTCCGCGCGGCGGTTTCGCCGCCCCAGCGCAAAGCGTGCTGGCGCCCGACACGCAATACTTCATCGCCCAAAATGACGAGGGTTATGCCGTGGTTCTGCGCACAGGGCGGATCGACCTTGCGCTCGACGCGCTGGAGCAATGTGGCGAGCGACAGCTGGCCAGCCTCGGTGTCGACCTGAATCGTCCCAACGGGATTTCCCGCAGTGCCGTTTTGCTCAACGCGGATGAGTTTTCCGACCAGTTTTCGCGCGCCTACGGCCGAGTCATTCAGCAACAACGCAGGAATGTAGAGAGCGATCTCCATATCCGGCTGGTGATCGATGGCGATGGCACGCTGGCCCACTGTCACGCAGGCGACGGCCTGACGCCACGGGCGCTTCGCGAAGCGGTTTGCGACATGGTGCGCAAGAATGGCGAGTTCCGGACTGCGCTGGACAATAATGGCCAGCCTATCGCGGATACATGGTCCACCAGGGTGGCATTCCGTATCATGATGGACCAACCCGGCGCCGATGGCACCATCCATCGTGCGCGGGACTAGAAGACCTGCGTTAGAAGGTGAATCGTAACACCAACCAGGCCGCCAACCAGCGTGCCGTTGATACGGATGAATTGCAGGTCGCGGCCCACGGCGCTTTCGATGCGGCCCGTCACCGTGCTGGCGTCCCAGCTTTTGACGGTGTGTGACACCAGCCCAACGATTTGCTCTCCATAGCGGTTCACCACGCCCACCAGCGTGCGGCGAGCAAAGCGGTTTATCTGCAGTTGCAGGCGAGGATCCTGCCGCAGGGTTTCGCCCAGTTCCGCCAGCGAGTGGCCGATCTCGCCGTTCATTGCGTCGTCCGGATTGCGGATCTTTTCAATCAGCGAGCGGCGCAAACGCTCCCACACGCCCATCCACCAGTCGGATACGGCGGGATTGGCCAGCAGGTCATTCTTCATCCGCTCCACCTTGGCGCGGGTTTCGGGATCGTGCTGCAGATCATGCGCCAGCTTTTCCAGTCCCTGCTGCACCTTGCTGCGCAGCGGATGATCGGGATCGACCAGAATTTCAGCCAGCAGGCGATACAGGCCATCCAGCACCGAATTGGCGAGGCGCCCGTCCAGCCCCGCCCAGCGGATGATGGAATTGGCGCGATCCTGCACCATGGTGCGCACCATCTCCTCGTTATCTTCCAGCGTCAGCCCGGCCCAGCGGATCATGCTGTCCATCAGCGGACGATGGCGATTGTCGGCAATGGCGGCTTCCAGCATGCGGCCCAGCAGCGGAGACACATCCAGCTTTTCCGCCTGCCGTGCGAGGCCTGCCTTCACCTGCAGGCCAAGCCTGTCCGGATCGAGCGATTCGAGCAATTCCACGAACAATTGCGCAGCACCCGCGCGCAGGCGCCCTTCGGTAGAATCGCCGCGCTTCACCAGGAAATCACCCGCCGCGCGGGCCACATTCATATCCCGCATGCGGCGCGCCACCACGATGGGGGTGAGGAAATTGGTGCGCAGGAACTGCGCCATCGTATCCGCAATCCGATCCTTGTTTTGCGGAATGATGGCGGTGTGCGGGATGGGAATGCCCATGGGATGGCGGAACAGGGCTGTCACGGCGAACCAGTCTGCCAACCCGCCAACCATCGCAGCCTCCGCAAAGGCGTGCACATAGCCCCAGGCCGGATGCACGCTCAGCATGTTGTGCGCCAGCAGGAACACGCCCGCCATCCCTACCAGCAGCAGCGTGGCGGCGATCCGCATGCGGCGCGCGCGATCGGGCGGCAGGGCGCCGCCGCCCTGCATCGTCAGGCTGCCCTTACTCGGCAGGCTGGGCCTCCGCATTGGAAGGTATTTCATCGCCTGGCTTGTATGTCAGCAGCCTTTCGCGCAGCCACGGGCCAAGCTTCTTCTCCAGCCCGTCTGCCAGGCTGAAGCCCGCGGGCACGATCAGCAGGGTCAGCAGGGTGGAAAGCAGCAGACCGCCGATCACCACCGTACCCATTGGCGCGCGCCACGCGCTGTCTCCGGTAAGCGATAGCGCGGTGGGCACCATGCCCGCCGTCATCGCCACGGTCGTCATCACGATTGGCTGTGCACGCTTGTGTCCAGCCTCGATAATGGCGGCCAGCTTGCCCGTGCCATCGTTCATCTCCTCGATCGCGAAATCGATGAGGAGGATGGAGTTCTTCGCCACGATACCCAGCAGCATCAGCATGCCGATGAAGACCGGCATCGAAATCGGGTCTGGCTGGCCGTTCTTCACAAGGCCCACCACAACCAGCGCAACGAAGCCGCCAAGAGGCGCGAGGAACAGCGAGCCCATGTTGACCAATGGAGATACAAGGCGGCGATAGAGCAGCACCAGCACTGCAAAAACCAGCAGCAGGCCGGTGATTACGGCGATGATGAAGCTTTCGATCAGTTCGCCCTGCCATTCATCCGCGCCAACCGGCTGATTGGAAACGCCGGTGGGCAGGTTCTGCATGATCGGCAGGTTGTTGATGGCGTTCAGCACATCTCCGCGCGCCACGTTTGGTGCGATATCCAGGCCCACGAAAACGCGCCGGTTCTGGTTATACCGTTCAATCGAGGTTGGCCCCATGCCAAGCGAGATATCGGCCACGCGGCTGAGCGGGACGGAGCCGCCGCTGGCCGTTGGAACGGGCAGGTTCTCGATCGTGGAAAGGCTGCGCCGGTCGTTCTCTGCCAGGCGCACGCGGATCGGGATCTGCCTGTCGGACAAGGAGAACTTCGCCGCGTTCTGATCGATATCGCCCAGCGTGGCGATGCGGATCGCCTGGCTCAGCGCGCTGGTGCTGACGCCGAGGCTGGAAGCCAGATCCTCGCGCGGTTCGATCAGCAGTTCAGGCCGCTGGAGATCGTAATCGATCCGTGGTGCAACGGCACCTTGAACGCTTTCCATCTGCTCCACCAACGTATTTGCCGTGTTGAAAAGCAGATCGGGATCGGAGCCGGACAGCATGATGGAGATGGCCCGGCCCGTGCCGCCACCGCCGCCCTGGTTGTTACGAAAATTGACGCGGGCATCGGGAATGTCCTGCAGCACCGGCGTCATCTCGCGTTCGAATTCCAGGCTGGTGCGCACACGATCATCGCGCAGCACCATGGAGATACGGCCCGAACCCTCATTGGCCACGCCCAGCGCCAGCGCCACTTCCTGTTCCTGGCTCAGGCGCTCGGTAATATTGTCGATGACTCTCTCGGTCTGCTCCAGCGTGGTGCCCGGCACCATGGAAACGTCGATGCGGCTGAAATCGCTGTCATTATCGGGGAAGAATTGCTGCGGAACATTGCCGGCAATCACTATCGTCAGGCCCAGCGCGGCAACGCCCACCAGCATCATCCAAACACGGTGATCGAGGAACCGCGCGCCCAGCCAGCGGGCCCTTGCGGTAAAGGGCGTGGAATAGCCGACGAGGCGGCCATAGATGATGCCGACGAGGAAATTGACGAGGCCGCCAACGATGTAGGCCGGAATGGCCATCAGCAGGAACGTGGAGAAGGACGGGAATTCCACTCCGCTGGAGACTTCGGCCCCTTCCTGCGCAACTGCCGCAGATTGCTCCGCACCGCTGCCCAGCAGCATGGGAAGCCCCAGCAGCAGGAAATAACCCACCAGCAATGCCGCCACATGGAAATACCAGCGCGTGGGCGCATGGCCGATGCGTTCGCGCATGGCGGAGAACGCCGTTGTATCCAGCGACCAGCGCAGAACGCGCATATAGCGATCCATCATCGGGCCTTCGCCATGTTCGGCCACGCCCTTCGCCTTCAGGAAATACGCCGCCACCATGGGCGTGATCATGCGCGCAACCGCCAGCGACATGAGGACCGACACCACCACGGTGAGGCCGAAGTTCTTGAAGAACTGGCCGGAAATGCCCGGCATCAGGCCCACGGGCAGGAATACCGCGACGATACAGAACGTGGTCGCCACCACGGGCAGGCCGATTTCATCGGCAGCATCGATGCTGGCCTGATAGGCGCTTTTGCCCATGCGCATGTGGCGCACGATATTCTCGATCTCGACAATGGCATCGTCCACAAGGACACCTGCCACCAGTCCGAGTGCGAGCAGCGACAGCGTGTTCAGCGAAAAGCCGAGCAGATCCATGAAATAGAAGGTGGGAATGGCCGAGAGCGGGATGGCCAGCGCAGCGATGATCGTTGCCCGCCAGTCACGCAGGAACAGGAACACCACCACCACGGCCAGCAACGCGCCTTCCACCAGCAGCGCCATGGAGCTTTCGTACTGGTCCTTCGTATAGTCGACCTCTGTGAACAGGCGCGTGAAGGTGACGCCGGGATTGGCCTCCTGCACCTGTTCCAGCACGGCGACGGCATCATCGTAAACGCGGACATCGCTCTCCCCGCGGGCACGCGTGATGGAGAAGGTGACGACCTGCTTGCCATCCACTTTGGCCAGCGTGCGCACTTCGCCGAATGAATCGGTGACGCGGGCAATGTCGGCCAGCTTGATCGAGCGGCCACCGCCAAGGGCGATCTGCGCCTGCGAGAGTGCATAGGCATCCTTCGCATTGCCCAGCACGCGCACGGACTGGCGCGATCCGGCGATCTCTGCCTGGCCGCCCGCGGCATTCAGATTGAGCTGGCGCAGCGCGCTGTTCACCTGGCTGGCCGTGACGCCCAGCGATTGCATGCGGCCGGGATCGAGGATCACCAGTATCTCGCGATCCACACCGCCGCTGCGGCGCACTTCGGCCAGTCCTTCCACCGTCAGCAATTGCTTGGTGACGGTGTCATCGATGAACCAGCTCAATTGCTCCAGCGTCATGTCGTCGGCAGAGACACCGAAGGACACGATGGGCTGAGAACTGGTCTGCTGCTTGAAGACGCGCGGCTCCAGAATGCCATCCGGCAATTCGCCGCGGATATTGTCTATCTCGCTTTTCACCTCGTTCACGGATTCGGCGATGTCCGTGCCAAGGGCGAATTCGATAACCGTTTGCGAGCTGCCTTCCGCCGCGGTGGAGCGGATTGTTTCCACGCCGTCGATCGTCTGGACGGCAGCCTCCACCCGCTGCGTGATCTGGTTCTCAACCTCCGGCGGCGCGGCACCGGGTTGGGAAATGACGACAATCACCACCGGAAATTCGATATCCGGCTGATCCTGCACGTCCATGCCACGAAACGCCAGAATGCCCGCCAGCATCAGGCCGATGAAGGCAAGTATCGGGACGATCGGATTGCGGATCGACCAGGCAGAGATCTGGTTGAAGTTCATGTTGCGGAGCCTGCCGTACCTATTCGGTTACTGGGCGAACCGTTTCGCCCTCCGTAAGGAAGCCGCCAGCGCGCAGCACGACCCGCTCTTTCCCGGAAAGCCCCGATGCCACCACGATGCCTTCATCGCTGATCATGCCGACTTCGATGGGGCGGCGAACCACGGTGTTGTCCTTGTCCACGATATAGACATAGCTGCCGTTGTCGTCGGAAAGGATGGCGCTTTCGGGAAGGCGCGGGGCGACCACGGTTTCGCTGGCCAGTTCGATGCTGGCAAAGCCGCCGGGGCGCAGCGCGGGATCATAGCTGAGCGCGCAGCGCGCCGTGCCCTGCCGGGATTGTTCATCCACCACGGGTGATTTCTGCCAGACGGTGCAGCTGAACTGCTCGTCCCCGCCCACCGGCGTGATCGTGCCGACTGCGCCGACATCGACGAGGTTAAGCTCTGCCTCGCCAATACGGGCCAGCAGTTCCATCTCGCCGCCGCGCGCGATGGTGAACAATGCGCCTGCGCCCGGCCCTACGACCTGACCCGGCTCCACTGCGCGCGTCAGCACGAGGCCGGCGGCGGGTGCCACGATATTCAGCTGGGCGTTTCGGGCACGGCGTTCGCCCAATTGCGCGCGGGCAACCGATACACGCGCAACGGCGGCGTCACGGGTGGCGGTAAGACGGTCGATATCGGCCTGGCTGATAAAGCCGCGCTCCACCAGTTGCAGGGCACGGTCCAGATTGGCCTGCGCCAGTTCGGCATCGGCCTGCGCCACCTTGATTTGTGCTGCCTGCGCGGATTCCTGCTGGCTTTGGACAGAGCGATCGATCACGGCCAGCACCTGTCCCTGGCGAACCCAGTCGCCCGCATCGACTGGCACCGAAACCACCCGGCCACCTTCGCCAACAGCGCCGACGGGAATTTCACGGCGAGCGGCCAGCGTCCCGGTCGCGTTGATCGCGCCCTGCAGCGTGCCCGCACCGGGCGCCAGAACGGTGACGGCAGGGACCGTGGTGTCTTCCGATGGTGCGAAAGCCACTTCTTCTTCGCCGCCGCTCAACATAAGCGCAGCGATCAGCGCGCCTGCCACCAGGATTGCCAGCACGATCCACATGCGCTTGCGCCCCTCGCGCCGGTCATCGGCGGAAGGCTCATCGTCCAGGATAATGCGGTCTTCGGTATCGACCGGATCGACTCGGCTCTCGTAATTCATCGGCACCATGCCTCTTTATGCGCGCGCAGGTATCATAACACGAGTGGCGACCCCGCGCGACCGGCCCGTTTGGCCGTTATTTCGCGCCATAGACCGATGTTGGTGCACTGCGCAACGCGCCGCTCTGCCAATGCGCAACCCTGTCCGATGAAAGGCAGGGTCGTGAACGGCAAAAGGGACGGAAAGCCGCAGCTTCCCGCCCCTTTGGCGCGAATTGTATCAATTTGTCGTTTCAGTGTGCCGGCAGGGGCCAGCAGCAGTGATCAACGGCAGCAGTGATTAACGAACGCGACCGCGCTGAACCAGATTTACGATACCAAGCAGGACAACGGCGCCCAGCAGGCTCATCAGCAGGCCGGGGACGCTGAATTCGGTAAGGGTGGCGCCAACGCCGATCAGTGAACCGATGAAACGGCCGATGAAAGAGCCGATAACACCGACAACGATATTCCAGAAAATGCCCATCGAGGCATCACGGCTCATGATCATGCTGGCAATCCAGCCGATGATGCCGCCTACGATAATCGCGATAATCCAACCCATTATATTCCTCCTGCGTAATGCCCCCATTTGTGGAGGTTGCAGGAAAGGAAACGCCGATTGCAGTAGGTTGTTCCGGTCACTCGATCCCGGCTGCTGCAATTTTGTTCAAAACGCGAGAATTGTTCAATATTTCAACTGGCGCTCATACAGGTCGCGATAATGCTGGATGCGGGTAACGCGCAGGCCCTGCATGCCGGAACGATCGACGGCGCGCTGCCAGCCGGCGAACTCTTCCAGCGTGAGGTTGTAGCGTTCGAGGACCTCGTCAATCGTCAGCAACCCGCCGTTTACGGCCGCAACAACCTCCGCCTTGCGACGCACGACCCAGCGCTTCGTCTTGGGAGAAGGAAGATCGTTGATCGTTAGCGGTTCCCCCAGGGGGCCGATCACTTGCGCTGGTCGGATTTTCTGGTTTTCGATCATGTGTTTCCTCGGGTGGCCCTTGTGTCGCAATCATTGTCGCAATCAACGTCGCGATCAGCGTGTGGACTATGTTGTGCAGCGTGGCCTTTGCGATTGGCTAAATCATCAGGGTTAACAACAGGTTCGTTTTCGCCCTGCAGGTGACATTCGTGTTGCGAGGCAAGATGCCGCGCGGAGTCGGCATCGAAGCTGGCAAGCACACTCGATCCGCAGGCGGCCAGCTCTGCGCGCAGCTCTCTGGCTGCGGTCAGCCGGGCGACGAGATCGGCCCATTGCAATTCGCACAGCGTATCCTCCGGCATTTCGCCGGTGGCGGAATTGCGCGAGTCGAGCGCTTCTGGAATATTCCCTTCGAACATGCCCACTGTATCTAGGCAGCAAGCGTCAAGATCGGGTAAATCTTGTTTTAACCGAAACTTGACGTGCGCATTGGGGATTTTGCGTGATGCCCCGTGTAGTGTAGGGGCGCTGCATTATGTCCAGCATCGCCGACTTTCCTCTTTCGGTTAACGCCGAGCAGCTTTTCGACCTGCCGCGCCCCGCGTCTGAATGCCGGATCGTGGTGGCCATGTCCGGCGGCGTGGATTCCTCCGTCGTCGCGGCGCTGGCTGCGCGCAGCGGCGCGGAAGTGATGGGCATCACCCTGCAATTATACGATTATGGCGCGGCCACGGGGCGCAAGGGCGCGTGCTGTGCGGGCGATGATATCAACGATGCGCGCATGGTGGCAGACAGGCTGGGCATCGCCCATTACGTGTTCGATCACGAAAGCAGCTTTCGCGAAGACGTGGTCGAGACATTTGCCGATGAATACCTGGCCGGTCGCACGCCCATCCCCTGCATCCGTTGCAACATGGGGCCCAAGTTCACCGATCTGCTGCGCATGGCGAAGGAACTGGGCGCCGACTGCCTCGCCACCGGCCATTACGTGCGCCGCGTGGAAGGCGAAGCTGGCCCGGAACTGCACCGCGCGCTGGATCCGGCGCGGGACCAGTCGTATTTCCTCTATGCCACGACCGAAGAACAGCTGGATTACCTGCGTTTTCCTCTGGGCGGCCTGCCCAAGACAGAGGTACGCGCGATTGCCGAGGAATTCGGCCTGCGCGTGGCGAACAAGCCCGACAGCCAGGATATCTGCTTCGTTCCCGATGGCGATTACGCCAAGATCGTGAAGTCCATGCGGCCCGAAGGCGCGCGCGCGGGCAACATCGTGCATGCCGAAACGGGCGATGTGCTGGGCCAGCATCCCGGCATCATCCACTACACCGTTGGCCAGCGGCGCGGCCTGGACATCGGCGGCCAGCCGGAACCGCTCTATGTGGTTGGAATGGATGCTGAAAAGGCAGAAGTGCTGGTGGGCCCGCGCCGCATGCTGGCGGTGCAGGCGGCTGAGATTATCGAAACCAATCGCATCGGCCCGCTGCCCGAAGCGCCGCTGACGGCAAAGGTGCGATCACTGGCACAGCCGGTGCCGGTCACGCTGGAAGGCAAGCCCGGCGATGGCGAGACCATAACGATCCGCTTCGCATCGCCCGAATTTGGCGTTGCGCCCGGACAGGCGGCGGTGATCTATGCAGGAGACCGCGTCATCGGCGGTGGCTGGATCGAGGAAACCGAAAAGGCCGTTGCGGCTCAAGGCTAGCCGTCCCATTCCTCCAGCGCGCAGCCCGCGCCCTCGCTATATGTCGCGGTGGTGCTCTCGATCAGGGGCACGCTGGCGGTAACGCTTTTCGCGTCGGCATCCTCGCTGATCCACAGGGTGCCCATCCCGGCCAGCAGATCATCCTGACAACTGCCCATGTCCCGCCCGCCGATATAGCGGCAGGAGCAGGTGTATTTCGCGGCATAGCCCGTGCTCGCCTGCGAATAGCCGGCAATCACTTCTGCATAATACCATGCCACGCCGCCGATGATCGCGGCCAGCACGACGAGAAGTTTCAGCCATGGGAGGCCGCGCGTCTCGCGCGCCTGTTTTGCGGTTGCCATTTGCCGGATCCTGCAGGAAAGGGTGAGCGCCAATGACGCTTCGCTCCCTCCCTAGCCGCCCACCTGCCCGCTCGCCAAGGGTGTTTCCATCAATCCTGTCGGGATTGGGGCTGGCGGCGCTGGCCCTGCTGGCCGCCTGTTCGCAGGACGGGCCGCCACCCGATCCGCCGCTGCCCGAAGGCGCGCTGGAGGCGGTGGTGGACGATCCCGGCGTGCCGCGGGAAAAGCTGGCCCGCGCGGTGGACGCCTTGTTCTCTGACGACGATGTGGGCGAGACGCAGGCCGTCGTCGTGATGCACGCGGGCGAAGTGGTGGCGGAACGCTACGCCGAAGGGTTTGAGCCGGAGATGCGCTTTGTCGGCTGGTCCCTTTCCAAAAGCGTGACCGCCGTTCTTACAGGCATGATGGTGGCCGATGGGCGCATGGCGCTGAACGGTGCCGCCCACGTGCCGCAATGGCAACGCATGGGCGATCCGCGCAGTGGCATAACCCTGCGCCACCTGCTGCAGATGCGGTCCGGCCTCAGGCACAAGGAAGGCAGCGAGCCTGCCTACAAGTCGGACGATGTGCGCATGCTGTTTCTGGACGGGCGCGCAAACACCGCCGGATGGGCGGAGGCGCAATCGCTGGAACACGAACCCGGCACGACCTTCGCCTATTCCAGCGCGACCACGGCGATCCTCAGCGATATCCTGGCAGACACGGTGGCGCCCGATGCCGACAGCGAAACCCGCCAGCAAGCGATGCAGGAATTTGTCGACGCGCGGCTTGCCGTGCCATTGGGCATGACGTCGCTAACCGGGGAATATGACGCCAGTGGCACATTGCTGGGCGCCAGCAGTTTCTGGGCAACGGCGCGCGACTGGGCGAAGTTTGGCGAATTCCTGCGCAATTACGGCTCTATCGCGGGCGCGCAGATCGTGCCGCGCGGGTGGATCGAATTCATGCGCAGCCCCAGCCCGGCCTCCCCCGATTACGGCGGGCAACTCTGGCTCAATCGCCCATCCGGCACAGAGCGGGAAGTGCTTTTCGGCGGAAACCACGGAGAGGATATCTTCGGCGCGGTGGGCCATCTGGGCCAGTACATCATCGTCGCCCCGGAACGCCGCCTTACCATCGTGCGCCTGGGGTGGACGCAGGAGGAAAACCGCGATTCCTTGACGCAGGACCTTGCCGATATCGTGGCGCTCTACCCCTCCAGGTAAAAGCGCCCCTCCACCACCGTTACACAATCGCCGGACAGGATCGCGCGGTCGCCTTCGAGCCGGCAGGTCGCATGCCCGCCGCGCTTCGACGCCTGAAACGCGGTGAAGCTGTCGCGGCCCAGCCGCTCTGTCCAGAACGGCGTGAGCACGGCGTGGGCGGAGCCTGTGAAGCTGTCTTCATCCACCCCGCCGCCGGGCACGAAATTGCGGCTGATCACATCAGTCTCCCTGCCCGGCGCGGTGCAGATGAATTGCGCGTCGCCCAGTTTGGCGAGGCCGCGCAAATCCGGATCCAGCGCGCGGATGGCGGCGGCATCGCGGTATGCGAAGATGTGATAGCCATCGGGATTGCTCCAAACCTCTTTCGGCTCTGCGCCCAGCAGGGCGATGGCTTCTGCGTGATCCGCAGGGTCTGCCTTTTCGGTCGGGATGGCGGGCAAGGCCAGCTCGTACCCCGCATCAGCCCGCCGCACTTCCAGAATGCCCGCCTTGCGCGTGGAGAAGGTCACCACATCGCGCGCGGCGTTTTGTGACAGCAGCACATGGCCGGACGCCAGTGTTGCATGGCCGCAAAGGGCCACTTCCAGCGTTGGCGTAAACCAGCGCAGGGCATAATCCGCATCGCCATCGCGCGTTTCCACAAGGAACGCCGTCTCGGCGAACATGTTCTCCTCTGCAATCGCCACCATGGTGGCATCATCGGGCCACCTGTCCACGTTCACCACGGCGGCCTGGTTGCCGGAGAAGGGTTTGGAAGCAAAGGCATCCACATGCCAATAGGGGATAGACTTGCGGGTCATTCGGTATCCTTGAGATGGGCAAATTCATTGGTTTCGGCCAGCGGATTGTCAGGCTCATCCACATGGCCAAGCGGATCGATATGGATCAGCAATTCCAGGTCGGGAAACTGGCTGCGCAGGTCTTCCTCCACCCGCTCTATGATATCGTGCGCATCGTTCACGGTCATGCTGCCCGGCAGATCGACATGGAACTGCGCGAAATCGTGATAACCGCTGGTGCGCGTGCGCAGATCGTGCAGGTTGGACAGTTCCGGGTGCTTTGCCGCCGCTTCCACGAATGCGCGGCGCTTTTCCTCAGGCCATTCGCGGTCCATCAGGTGATCGATCGCCTCCGTCGCGGCAGACCATGCATTCCACAATAGCCACGCCGCAATGGCCAGGCCGAACAGCGGATCGGCCTTGGTAAAGCCCATGTACTGATCCAGCACCAGCGCCGCGATCACCGCGACATTCAGCAGCAGATCGGATTGATAATGCACCGAATCCGTCTTGATCGCGACGGAGCCGGTGCGCCGGATTACATAGCGTTGCCACGCGATCAGGCCGAAGGTGGCGGCGATGGCGATCACCGAAACGGCGATGCCTTCTTCCGCGGCCCGCGTCTCTCCACCCTCTGCCAGGCGCTGTATCGCGCGAAAACCGATGGCGCTGGCCGACAGCACGATAAGGATGATCTGGAACATCGCCGCCACAGGCTCTGCCTTGCCGTGGCCGAAGCGGTGATCCTCGTCAGCAGGCTGCGCGGCGACCCACACGCCCACCAATGTAGCCACGCTGGCAACGAAATCCAGCGAGGTATCGGCAAGGCTGCCCAGCATCGCGGTGGAGCTGGTCTGCCACACGGCCCACAGCTTCAGCGCGCCAAGAAACAGCGCGGTCAGCATCGATGCCATGGCCGCACTGCGGGTGAGGGAGGCACGCGTATCGCTCATGGGTACAACAAACTGCTGGTCCACGCGCCGTTCCCGCTATCACGCTCGAAACGGCGGCGTTCGTGCAGGCGGTTCGGGCGATCCATCCAGAATTCAATGGCATGCGGAGACAGGCGAAATCCGGTCCAGTGCGGCGGGCGCGGCACTTCGCCCGCATCCTCATATGCCTCGCGAAGCTCTGTAACGCGGGCATCATAGGTGGCCCGGCTATCCAGCACCCGCGACTGTTCGCTGGCGGCAGAGCCGACCTGGCTGACGAAGGGGCGCGAATGGAAATAGGCATCGGCCTCCTCCTTGCTCACCTCCTCCAGCGGGCCTTCGATGCGGATCTGGCGGCGCAGGCTTTTCCAGTGAAACAGCAGGGCCGCCTGCGGATTGGCGAGGATTTCACCGCCCTTGCGGCTTTGCGCATTGGTGTAAAATACAAAGCCGCGCGCATCATGGCCTTTCAGCAGCACCATGCGCACCGACGGTGCGCCAGTCGGCGTGGCCGTGGCCAGCGCCATGGCATTGGGATCGTTGGGCTCGCTCTCCTGCGCCTCGGCAAACCAGCTGTCGAACAGATCGAAGGGATCGCCTTGCGGGATGGCATTTGCGGTTTGGGTCATATACGGCGGAGTAATCCCGCTTTGGGGCTTATGAAAGGCCCTGCTTGCCAAATATCATTGCCCTACCTAGCTAACACACCATGGCTGATCCCTATTCAACTCTCGGCGTGAGCCGTTCTGCGAGCGAGAAGGACATCAAGTCCGCCTATCGCACGCTCGCCAAGAAACTGCATCCGGACCGCAACAAGGACAATCCGCAAGCGACGGAGCGGTTCGGCAAGGTCACGCAGGCGTATGATCTGCTGTCCGACAAGGACAAGCGTGCCCAGTTCGATCGCGGTGAGATCGATGCCGATGGCAACCCCACCAGCCCGTTTGGCCACGGCGGATTCGGCGGCGGTTACGGCGGCGGACCGCGGCCGGGCGGACCGGGTGGACCGGGCGGCGGATATGCATCGCGCGGGCAGCAGGGCTTTGGCGGCAATGCGGAGGAAATGGATCTCAGCGGCCTTTTCGAAGGGCTGTTCGGCCGCGGCGGCAATCCGCGCGGCGGGGGCCCATCGGGTATGGGCGGAAATATGGGAGGCGGGCAGCAGGGCTTTCGCCGTCCGCCACCGCCGCCGCAAAAGGGCGCCGATATCCGCTACAAGCTGGCCGTTCCCTTCGTGGATGCAGCCACCGGCGCCAAGCAGCGCATTACGCTGAATGACGGCAAGACCATCGATCTCTCCCTGCCGGAAGGGGTGGAGGATGGCACCACCATGCGCCTGAAGGGCAAGGGTCAGCCGGGGCCGCGCCAAAATGGTGATGGCATCGTGGTGGTCGATATTCAGCCGCATGCCTTCTTCTACCGCGATGGCAATGACGTTCGCCTGGACCTGCCCATCTCGCTGGACGAGGCGGTGAATGGCGCCAAGGTGAAGGTGCCAACCGTCGATGGTGCGGTGATGCTGACCGTCGCTGCCGGTTCCAGTTCCGGCAAGGTGCTGCGCCTGAAAGGCAAGGGTTTCAAGGCCAAGGGCGGGAAGCGCGGCGATCAGCTCGTTACGCTGGAAATTCACCTGCCGGACGATGTCTCTGAGCTTTCCGAAAAGCTGAAAGGCTGGAGCGATAGCGACAACCATAGAGAGAATATGGGCGGTTGATCGCCGAACATATCCGCTCAGCGCTCGACACCGCCGTCGTTACTGGTAGATATCAAGCCAATGGCTCCACCCGGCATCTCCGACGCTGAAGCGTCTTCGGGACCGCCCATGCGGGACTTTTCGCCGGAGGCGCGCAAGAAGGCCGCCGTGGAAAATCCCGGCAAGCTCAACCGCTGGCGCGGCAAGCTTCACATTCACGACAGGGCCTGGGAAGTCATAAAGCGCGTGGCCGTGGGCTGTTTCAATGACGGGCTGATCCACGCGGGCAACCTTGCCTATATGTCCGTGCTGGCGATTTTCCCCTTCTTCATCACCGCAGCCGCCATCTTCTCCGTCATCGGAGAGGAAGGGGAGCGCGCAGCCACGATTAACGCCATTCTCACCGCGCTGCCGCCGGTGGTGGGCGAGGTGATTGGCCCGGTGGCGCGCAATGTAGTAGAATCGCGCAGCGGATGGCTGTTGTGGATCGGCGGTTTGTTCGGATTGTGGACGGTGGGCAGCCTGATCGAGACGATTCGCGACATCCTGCGCCGTGCCTATGGCACACGTCCCACCCATGCCTTCTGGAAATACCGCCTGTTCTCCACCGGCATCATCATTGCCGCCGTGCTGATGTTGATGACATCGCTGCTGGCACAGGTGATGATCGGTGCCGCACAGGAAGTGATCGCCGCCTATTTCCCCGAATTGAACCAGGCGCTGGGCAGCCTTGCATGGTCTCGCATCGTGCCTGCCATCGGCCTGTTCGGTTCGATCTTCCTGCTGTTTTATGCGCTGACCCCGGCCAAATATCGCCAGCGCCGCTATCCCAAGTGGCCCGGCGCGCTGCTTGTCACCGTGTGGTGGATCACCGTCACCATTGCCCTGCCGCCGGTGCTGCGCAGCGTGTTTTCGTACAATCTCACCTATGGTTCGCTGGCTGGCATCATGATCGCGCTTTTCTTTTTCTGGCTGGTCGGCTTAGGGGTGGTGGCAGGCGGAGAATTGAACGCCGCACTTGCCGAAACGCCGGAGGAAGAGCGCGAACGCAAGAAGCATGAAAATCCGGATGATTCCGGAAACGCGCACGAAACGGAGGAAACGGTCGCATGAGTGGATTGATGGCAGGCAAGAAGGGCCTGATCATGGGGCTCGCCAATGACAAGTCGCTGGCATGGGGTATTGCCAAAAAGCTGCACGAACAGGGCGCCGAAATGGCTTTCTCCTATCAGGGAGAGGCGCTGAAGAAGCGCGTCGGCCCGCTGGCAGAGCAGGTGGGCAGCGATTTCCTGATCGAATGCGACGTTTCCAACATGGATGCGATGGACACCGCCTTCGCCGAGATAGAGGCGCGCTGGGGCAAGCTGGATTTCCTCGTCCACGCGATCGGCTTTTCGGACAAAAGTGAGCTGCGCGGCAAATATGTCGATACCAGCCTCGACAATTTCCTGATGACGATGAACATCTCCGCCTATTCGCTGGTGGCCGCGGCAAAACGCGCGCGCCCGCTGATGAGCGAAGGTGGCTCCATCGTCACGCTCACCTACTACGGCGCGGAAAAAGTGGTGCCCCATTACAATGTGATGGGCGTGGCCAAGGCGGCGCTGGAAACCAGCGTGCAATATCTGGCCAATGATCTTGGCCCCGAAGGCATTCGCGTCAACGCGATCAGCGCCGGCCCGATCAAGACGCTGGCCGCCAGCGGGATCGGCGATTTCCGCTATATCCTGAAATGGAACGAGCTGAACGCACCCCTGCGCCGCAATGTCACCATCGAGGATGTGGGCGGCGCGGGACTCTATTTCTGCTCAGACCTTTCGTCCGGCGTCACCGGGGAAACCCATCACGTGGATGCAGGCTATCACGTCGTTGGCATGAAGCAGGAAGACGCGCCCGATATCGCGCTTACCTGAGCGCGACCGGCGTAAACCTTATCCATCAGAGGGCTTAATTCGCACAGGCCTTCCGGGCGAAAAGCGGCTCAGCTTTCGGGAATGTCATCCGGGTTGACGACTTCGGGCAACGCCTCGGTGTCCTCACCTGGCAGGGCTGCTCCCTGCGCATCACGGCGACGCTGCAATTCAGCCTCTTCCAGCTGCTCCACGCGGTCTTGCGTGGCCGCAGCTTCTGCATCGATCGTCCCCAGCCGTTCGGCCCGTTCTTCCGCGATCAATTCGGCAAAGCGAATATCGCTGGAATTGGCGCGCTCTGCATAGGCTGCCTCGATCATCTTCATCGTGCAGCCCAGGTCGCCGCCCGCACCGACAGGCGTACAGCTGAGCGGACCGAAATCGCCCACGGCCTCCAGCGCCAGCGCGCGATTGGTCCAGCTGTCGTTTTGAGGAGAGTTGCTGGTGCGCAGGTTTGGCGGAATGCGATAGCGCTCGCTCTCGTCCAGCCGGGCGCAGACCGTGATCGTGTCGCCGGTACTTTCCGGGCATGCATCATCACCGAAGATGATGACCTGGTTCACGCGATCCCCGCCGGTTTCCTGCGCTGCGGCAGGCATGGAGCCCAGCCCCATGGCAAAGGCGGAGGCGGCAGTCAGGGCGAGCAAGCGGTTCATGGTGTATCCTCGGGTTCTGGTAATATTCGCAATTGGCGCTTCGTCGCTTGAACGCATGATGAAGGCCGAGTGTTTCAGATTTTCTCCGAAATCCGGATTGCGGCACGGCAACCCAGGCGAATAGCGGCGGACAACAGCGGATAGCCGGGCGCCTTCTCGGCTCCTGCTTCAAAAGCGGCATCGCGATGCTCACGCTCATCCTCGCGGAAGCGATGGATCATGGCAGCCAATTCCGGATCGTCGCCATCCTTCTCCAGTTCGTCCAGCTGGGCGGAATAATGCGCGTCGATCTCCGTTTCCACGGCTGCCGTGCAGGCCATGGCCGCTTCCGGGCCGATCAGCGCGGTTCCCGCGCCCAGCGCATAGCCGGCAAGGTTCCAGAACGGTTGCAGCGCCGTGGGACGAACGCCGCGGCGCGCCATCAGCGCATCAAATTCGGCACGATGTCCGGCTTCCTGTTCCGCCATGCCGCGAATTTCGGCAGAATGCGGACCACGGTCGCCCATCACGGCCAGCTGTCCGGCATAGATGCGCGTCGCGCCAAATTCTCCCGCCTGATCGACGCGGATCATCTCGGTGCGGTCCTTGGCGAAATTATCGGTCATGCGCGTTTGTCCCCGTGTCTGTCTGCGGCGTGTCTGTCTGTCGCGTGTCTATCTGTCGCGAGCCAGCAACAATATCCATATGGCGATTGCACTGCCGATGGAAACCAGCGCGTTATAGCCAGCCAGCGAAATGCCGAAAAGCGTCCACGCCGCCTGATCGCAGCGCACGAATTCCAGCGAGAACGGATCGCCGCCCGTGCAGCCCAGCGGGCTTTCCCACCACTGGTACTCCACGCCTGCATGATAGGCACCGATGGCGCCGGACACCATGATGGCCAGAGCCGCGAGGCAGATCCATACCCGCTTTGGCGGGGCGACAGTCGATACCAGCGCCAGCGCCACGGCGGCAAAATGCGGATAGCGTTGCCACCAGCACATCTCGCACGGGAACAGGCCAAATCCGTATTGCGAGATATAGGCACCGGCAAGCAGCAGCGCAGGAATGGCCAGGGCCAGTCGCTGGGCCAGCTTGTCGGATCGGGATAGCACAGAGGTCATGATTGCCCTCTTAGGCTATGCGATCACTTCCTCGCAATCGAAACGCCCGATGTGCGCCGCAAAGTGCGCGCGGCATAATCCAGCTGGAAATCCTCGATGCCCTGCTCTTCCAGTTCGGCAGCCGTCAGCTGGAAGCGCGGATCATCGACACGGTCCCGCTCCAGATTCTCGTCCTTCACACCGATTTCGCCCACCAGATGGCCGCGCAGGTCACTTTCGCGCAGGGCCAGTTTCTGGCGGCGTTCTGCGTCGGGATCGGAAAGCTGCGGCACGCGGATGTCAGGCTCGATCCCGCCTTCCTGCACGCTGCGCCCAGATGGCGTGTAATAGCGTGCCGTGGTCAGCTTCAGCGCGGTATCGCGGCTAAGTGGCAGCAGTGTCTGCACGCTGCCCTTGCCGAAGCTGCGCTCTCCCATCACCAGCGCGCGGCGGTGATCCTGCAAGGCGCCTGCCACAATTTCACTGGCAGAGGCAGAGCCTTCGTCGATGAGCACGATGATGGGCAGGCCTTCCGCCGCATCGCCGCGATAGACGGTCTCGGCATCGTAATAGATGGTCTCGCGGCGCGAACGCCCGCGTTGCGATACGATCTGCCCGTCGGAAAGGAACAGGTCAGACAGTGCCACGGCCTCATCCAGAGAGCCGCCGGGATTGCGCCGCAGATCCAGCACCAGCCCGCCCAGTCGACCCGTTGCCTGCTCCTGCAATTCGCGCAGGCCCTGGCGCACATCAGCGCCGACATCGGCAGAAAACTCGTTCACGCTGATATGGCCGATATTGCCGTCCAGCAGCTCCCACGTCACCGGTTCCAGCTCGATCACGCCGCGCGTCACCACGACGTCAAAGCTTTCCGGGCGGCCGGGGCGGAAAATCGTCACCTCGATATCGGTGCCCGCAGGCCCGCGCATCTGCGCCACGGCATCGTTCAGTTCCAGGCCGTAGATCAGTTCACCGTTGATGTGGGTGATGAAATCTCCAGCCTTCACGCCCGCTTCTTCGGCAGGGCTGCCGCGGAAGGGAGAAATCACCTTCACCGCGCCATCTTCCATCTGCACCGAAATGCCCAACCCCTGGTAATTGCCGTCCATCATCGTGATCAGCCGTTCCAGTGCGGTGCCATCCAGATAGGCCGAATGCGGATCGAGCGAGGCAAGCATGCCATCGATCGCCCCGCGAATCAGCACATCATCGTCCACCGGCTCCACATAGCTTGCCTTGATACGCTGATAGGTTGCGAACAGCTTGGCAAATTCTGGGGAGGCACGCCCTTCCACCTGCGCAATGGCAGCGGTGGTGGCGGGCACGAGCGCAACTGCGGTACACAGGGCAGCGGCGCGGATGGCGGGTGCAAACTTCATAAAATCTTTCGTCCTCGACAAGGAGGGAGTCCCAACGGACGTGTTTATCGCATGGCAGGGCTTAACGCCAGATGAGGAGTGCGCGCCGCTATTGCGTGTAGCGCAGCGGGTTCACGGGCTCTCCATCACGGCGCAGTTCCAGGGTGATACTGGGCTGCGCAGGCGTGGCAGAACCGATCGGAGCGCCGCCCACCACGGTTTCCCCGATCTCCACATCGCTGCGGGCAAGGCCTGTTACAAGGCTGGTCCACCCGTTGCCGTGTTCGATGATCACGATATTGTCATAGCCGCGATAGGGCCCGGCAAAGGCGATGCGACCCGCGGCGGGCGCCACCACCTGCGCGCCCGCAATAGGGGCAAGTGTCAAACCCCGGCTGACGCCGGAGTCCTGCGGCGCCCCGAAACCCGTTAGCGTCCGCCCGAACACGGGCAGCATGTAGGGAGAAGGCGCATTGGTTCGCGCCGCACTGGGTGAAGCGGTCGCGCTTTCGGCTACCTGAGACTGGCCCGGCTGTGCTGGGCGCAGGCGCGGCCCCGGCAAGGCTGCAAGCCGTTGGCGCAGGCTCGCCGCCCGGTCCAGCTCGTCCACCAGCCCATCAAGATCGCGCACTTCCTCTGCCATGGCCAGCGCCCGGTCCGCCTCCCTGCTGGCAGAGCCGCCAGCCGCGCGCGCGGCCAGACGCTGGCGCGTTTCTATCTCGGCCAGTTTCTTGCGCCGCTCAGCCAGCAGTTCTTCTTCGGCTTCGAGGACTTGCGCGGCGGCCAGCGCTTCGCGCCGCAATTCGCGTGCGCGGCCAATCCTGTCCCGCAATTCCGATGTGCCTGCGCGCACCTGCGGAATGGTGTCATGCAGCATGGCGCGAAGGTACACCACGTCCTTCACCGATCCGGGCCGCAATATGGAAAGGCCCAGCGGGCGGCGGGAAAACTGCTGCAGGGCGGCGGTCAATTCCACCACCGGCTGCTGTTCTCGGCCCAGTTCCTCTCTCAGGAAAAGCTGTTCTCGATCGATCATCGCCGTGCGTGCGCGGGCGGCGGCTATTCCGGATTCGGCCTGCTGAATGCGCGCGGCCAGCGCGGCGGCCTGTCTGGCAGCACGCTCGGCGGCATCCTGCGCCGCCTTGGCCTCTTCATCGAAACGCTGGCTGCGGGCATCGGCATTTTCACGTTCCGCCAGCGCCTCTGCCAGCAATTTTCGCATCTCTTCCGGGCTGTCACTGGCGGGCGCGCCCTGGCCAAGCGCAGCGGCGGCGCAGAAAACGAAGGAGCCCAGAAGGAGGAGAACGCGGTGCATCGCACCTACCCTGCCCGATGATAGGGATGGCCTGCAAGGATGCTGGTGGCGCGGAACAATTGCTCTGCCAGCATGGCGCGCGCCAGAAGATGGGGCCAGGTGGCCTTGCCGAAGGATATCAGCAGATCGGCATCGTCCCGCTCTGCGCGTGAATGTCCGTCTGCTGCGCCGATCACGAAGCGGCATTCCCGCATGCCGTCATCACGCCAGCGTTCAAGGATGCGCGCAAATTCATCAGAGCCGAGGTTCTTGCCCCGCTCATCCAGCAGCACGGTTTTAAACGGGGTTTGCGGTTCGGGAATGCGACCGCCGGTTTCGGGCAATTCGGTAAGTTTCAGCGGCCACTGAATACGCTTGGCATAGCGTTCGACCAGGTCTTCCTCAGGCGAACGGGCTATCTTGCCGCGAGCGATGACATGGAGAAGCATCTGTCGATGGGTACCTTACCTGTCGATCGACGAGGACGAATGCCCCCAGACGCACCCAGAGCGAATCAGGCGCTGAACATGTGCCGCGTTTCGCCGTCTTCGCCAAAGCCCCACATACGCTCCAGATTATAGAAGCTGCGCACTTCGGGGCGGAACAGATGGACGACGACGTCGCCGGCATCGATCAGCACCCAGTCCGCGGCGGGCAGGCCTTCGATGCGCGGGCTTGGCTCTCCCGATTTCTTCAGCCGTTCTGCCAGCTTGTTGGCCATGGCGGCCACTTGGCGCGTGGACCGGCCCGATGCCACGATCATGTGATCGGCAATCGAGCTTTTGCCTTCAAGCGGGATGGAAATGATCTCCTGCGCCTGATCATCATCGAGCTGTTCGAGGATCAGGGCGTGGAGAGAGCCGGGTTCGGCTTCGATAGGGGTTTGTTGGTCAGGCATGGCGATGATGCTGGCTGTTGCGGTGCGTGTGCCATTGCTGGCGGAACGCGTCGGCGTTCCAGAATTGGCAGGTGTCATCGCGTAAGTACATGCTCCGTATAAGGTGTGGCAGGGCAAAGCGTTCCGATTCAGTGCGCGTCATGCGCCTGCACCGTTGCCGCTATCATGGATAAGGGAACGCGTCACTTCATCCCGTGGGGCAGGTTCGGCAAGGCCATCTTCCCAATCAGGATCCGCCCGGCGTATCTGTGTGGCCGAACGCGGATCGGGATCAAAACGCAGTTCTATCAGCGCAGGTGCGCTCCATTCGCCCCGGTTGCGTAATCGGGCTGCGGATAACCGGTAATCTCGCAGCCAGGCCATTGCGGGGCTCGCAATAGCATCATCGTCATACCCCGGCCGCGCGATAACGGCAATGGGCATTTCCCGCGCGATCTGCCGCCAGTTCTTCCAGCGATGGAATTGCGCCAGATTATCAGACCCCATCAGCCACACGAAGCGGCGGCGGGGAAAGCGCCGTTTCAGCGCGCGCAGCGTATCGACGGTGTAGCGCGTCCCCAGCTCCCGCTCGATTGCCGTCACCTTTATCGGCGCGCGCTTGCTCATCGCCTTGGCGGATCGCACGCGAGCGGCCAGCGGCGCCATGCCCTTTTTCGGTTTGAGCGGATTGCCGGGCGAAACCATCCACCACACCTCGTCCAGCTGCAGCGCGGCGATGGTGAACAGGGTGATTCGGCGATGGCCCGCATGCGCGGGATTGAAACTGCCGCCCAGCAGGCCGGTGATGGGACCAGTAGTGGGGCCAAGCATTATTCGGCAGGCCGCCGCTCTGACACGCGAAAACCGTGGCGATGGTTCTGCGATTCAATCGCCCAAGATGGATATTCATGATCCAGCTGGCCGATGGCATTCAACGTCGCCAGCTCATGAGAAGACAGCTCGACATCGGTCGCGCTGATGTTTTGTTCCAATTGATCCGGGCGCTTTGCCCCGATAATAACCGATGCGGTTACAGGCTGGTGCAACAGCCATGCCAAGGCGATGGCCGGTACCGAAACGTCGCGCTGCTGCGCCATCGGGCGCATCGCGTCCACCGCCTGCGCCGCAAGATGCTTGTCCGCCCTGGGGAAATCCAGCTTGGCCCGGCGGCCCTGACCGCTCATGTCGCCATCGCCGTCAAAGTCATATTTGCCCGACAGCAGGCCGCCCAGCAGCGGGCTCCACACCATCAGACCCAATCCTTCGGACTCCATCATGGGCACCAGTTCCCGCTCCAGCTCCCTGGCGGTAACGGCGTATAGCGCCTGGTTGGAGATGAACTTGTCCCACCCGCGCCGTTCGGCAATGCCCATCGCCTTGGCAATCTGCCACGCGGCCCAGTTGGAAACCCCGATGTAACGCGCCCGGCCAGATCGCACGATATCCTCCATCGCGCGCAGGCCTTCTTCCATCGGGGCGTGCGGATCCCAGCCGTGAATCTGGTATAGATCGACATGGTCCAGCTGCAGCCGCTGCAGGCTGGCATCCATCTGGTTCATCAGGTGATAGCGCGAATAGCCCGAATCATTCGGCCCTTCGCCCATCGGGCCCATGCCTTTCGTCGCGATCACCACCTGATCGCGCGCCACGCCGATATCGCGCAGCGCATTGCCGACGAATTGCTCGCTCTGCCCTGCGGAATAGACATTGGCCGTGTCGATGAAATTCACCCCGGCATCCAGCGCTTGGCGCAGCAGGGCAGTGGAGCCGGACTGGTCCAGATCGTGTTGGAAAAAGGCGGAAGGCGCGGTTCCGAATGTCATCGTGCCAAGGCACAGCTCGGATACCACGAGGCCGGAATTGCCCAGCCGGTTATAACGCATTGCCGCCTCTCCCCAATATCAGGGTCGAGCCTGTCCCGATCCCTTCACCTGCCACTTGTACGTCGTCAGG
The DNA here is from genome assembly GCF_009807005.1 of Aurantiacibacter rhizosphaerae. Taxonomy (GTDB): domain Bacteria; phylum Pseudomonadota; class Alphaproteobacteria; order Sphingomonadales; family Sphingomonadaceae; genus Alteraurantiacibacter; species Alteraurantiacibacter rhizosphaerae. Next base: position 24,403 of record NZ_WUBR01000001.1, read on the forward strand.
CCTTCCAAGGCTACCGGCCCGCGCGCATGCAGGCGGCCAGTAGCAATGCCGATCTCTGCGCCCAGCCCGAATTCGCCGCCATCGGCAAACTGGGTGGAGGCATTGTGCATCACGATGGCGCTGTCCACTTCGCCCAGGAAACGGCTGGCAGCATCATCACTATCGGTGATGATAGCCTCGGTATGGCCGGAACTGTGCGCGGCGATATGTTCCATCGCGCCATCGATATCGTCCACCACCGATACGGCCAGGATGGCATCGAGATATTCGGTGTCCCAATCCTCTGACGTGGCGGTTTTCACCCGGCTATCCAGCTTTTGCGCGCGATCGTCTCCGCGCAGTTCGCAGCCTGCATCGGCAATGGCGGCCAGCACGCTCTCGCCCGCGGGGAAGTTTGCATCGATCAGCAGCGTTTCCATGGCGCCGCAAATGCCGGTGCGGCGCATTTTTGCATTCACCGCAATCTCTCGCGCCATATCGGGGTTGGCGTCTGCATGAATGTAGGTGTGGCAGATACCGTCGAGATGGGCGAGCACGGGGACGCGCGCATCCTGCTGCACGCGAGCCACCAGCCCCTTGCCCCCGCGCGGCACGATCATATCCACCAAGCCTGCGGCCTTCAGCATGGCGCCAACGGCCTCCCGATCCTGCGTCGGCATCAGCTGGATCGCCTTTTCCGGCAGGCCGACTTCGGCCAGCCCCTTTGTGAAGGCAGCGTGCAGTGCGCGGTTGGAATGGATGGCTTCGCTACCCCCGCGCAGCAACGCGGCATTGCCGGATCGCAAGCACAGAGCAGCGGCATCGGCGGTAACGTTCGGGCGGCTTTCATAGATGATGCCGATCAGGCCGATGGGAATGCGCACCCGTTCCAGCCCAAAGCCCGAAGGCGATGTGCGGCTGTCGATCACCTCGCCAACAGGGTCCGGCAGGCTGGCGACATTCTCGATGGCGCAGGCGATGGCTTCCAGCCGGTCTTCGTCCAGCTTCAGCCGGTCCAGCAGGGCGCCGGTCAGGCCATTGGCCCTGCCAGCGTCCATGTCCTTTTCGTTTGCTGCCAGAATGGCCGCTGCATCGGCGCGGATTACCTTGGCCGCGGCGCGCAGGCCGTCTGCCTTCTCGGCATCGGTGGCGCGGGCAAGCTTTCGCTGGGCGAGGCGGCCAGCGGTGGCCAGCTCCGTAATAAGGGATGTATGGTCGGTCTTGCTGTGTGTTTTGTCAGTCATGCGCGCGCCTCTAACATCCCATCAACTGCCTGTCAGGTCGATTCGAGAAGGACCAAACAGTGCCGGAACGGGACAGAAAGAAGCAGTTCGCGGCGATTTGTTCCCGGAAAAACAGATTTTTTTCGCGAATTGGAACGATTCATCCCGCGATGGGTTCAACTCGCCCCAAAGGTTAATTTCGTCTCTCGACGTCCCCCGCCCCATAGGTAACACCCCTCAACATAATTTAAGCGGACTGACGGGGTCGACTTGGAAAAACTAACGACGGGCGGATATCTGAACCGCCTGCGCAGCTGGTTTCCGGAGCGTGAATTTTTCATGCGCTCGCAAGGGCAGGTGCGCTTTCTCACCATCACCACGAAAATGCAGATGACGGTTGCCGGCACGGCCGCTGCCATCGTTCTGGCCTGGGCCGCATCTCTTGGCGTGATGGGCATCAGCCAGTGGCAAGCGAATGTGGAACGCGCTTCCCTGCTGGAGCGTGAGGCGCAGGTGGCAACGGCGGAAGATCGTTTCAGCCAGTATTCCGACAATCTTGCCACTACCGTTGCCGATCTTCAGGCGCGGCAGGACCTGCTTGATGGCATGGTGGACATGCTGCCCGAAGATCTGACCGCGGAAATCGACAGCACCGTCACCGATTCCACCGCGGAGAGCGAAGAGCTGATCAGCATGATCCGCGAAGTCTTCCCGGAAGCCGAAGGGCTGGCGAAGATGGAAGCCCGCCAGCTGGCCTTTGCCGAACGGCTGACCCTTTATGCCGATCGCCGCGCTGCGCGCGCACAAGAGGCGATGCGCCAGCTTGGCCTGGATCCGCACGCCGTGATGCGCGCCAATGAAACCGCCATGGGTGGTCCGCTGGAAAGCCTCGCTTCCGACAGCGACGGCACGCTCGATCCCCGATTTGAACGCCTCGGCCTCAGCCTGGCGCGGATGAGCGCGCTGGAGCGTGGGCTGAGCCAGATCCCGCAGGTGATGCCTGCCGATCTGAACTCGATCTCCTCAGGCTTCGGCCCGCGCCGCGATCCGTTCCGCGGCACGGCCGCCATGCATCGCGGGCTGGATTTCCGCGCGCCGCACGGCTCCCCCATTCATGCTGCCGCCGATGGCCGCGTATCCTACGTTGGCTGGAAATCCGGCTATGGCAAAGTGGTGGAGATTGATCACGGCGCTGGCATGGTGACCCGTTATGCCCATATGTCGTCCTTCAATTCCAAGGTCGGGGTGAAGGTCGACGCGGGCGATGTGATCGGTGCGATTGGCAGCACCGGCCGCTCCACCGGGCCTCACCTGCATTTCGAAGTGCGCATCAACAACAAGGCGGTAAACCCGCGTCCTTTCCTGGAGACAGCTCCCCATGTTCTCGAGCAAGTCAGAGCCGAATTCGCCCCGGGCGACGGACAAATCAACGGTGAAATCAATGGCTAATCCCGGCGGAACCTTCTCGGTTCTTGGTACCGACGTAATCATTCGCGGCGATGTGGAAGCATCCGCAGATCTGCACGTGGATGGCAAGGTGGTGGGCAACATCGCCTGCGCCAGCCTGGTGCAAGGCGAAGACAGCCGTATCGAAGGCGAGATCAAGGCAGAAACCGCGCGCCTTTCAGGCGAAGTGAAAGGCACGATTGCCGTGCGCAATCTGGTGGTTCTGAAGACCGCGCAGATTGATGGCGATGTCAGCTATGACACGCTGACGATCGAGCAGGGTGCTTCTGTCGAAGGGCGCTTTGCCCCGCTCAGTTCCAAGTCAGGATCGGCCTCGAAGCCTGCCACCGATGGCAAGCAAGGCGACGGGCAGCCGGGCCTTACGCTGGCAAGCTAAAGCCCGAATACAGTTTGTGGAGGGGATGGGGCGGTTCGCAAGGACCGCCCCTTTTCTTTGGCAATTGGCCGCTGAGGGGCCCCGTTTAAGCGCCCCATGCAGACCCAATTAATCAGGCGCCCTGTTCAGGCTCAGCCTCGCCCTTTTCTTCTGCCGCACGCTTGGCTTCCAGCCATGCCTCGGCCTCTGCTTCCTGCGCGGCGCGCGCGGCAGCTTTCACCGATTCCTCACGCTCCCGACGCAGTTCAGCGATCAGTTCCTGCTTGTCATCACGCGGAGCTACGACATCGACTGCTTCAACTTCGCCCTCTTCAGCGGCAGGTTCGGTCGCGGCAACACGCTTGGCAGCCTTGGCCACCGCTGCATCCAGTTCGCGCTGCGAGCACAGGCCCAGCGTTACCGGGTCCTTCGGCTGGATGTTGGCGATATTCCAGTGGCTGCGATCGCGGATCGCGTTGATCGTGTTGCGCGTGGTGCCGATCAGGCGGCCGATCTGCGCATCGGAGATTTCCGGGTGGTTGCGCAGGATCCAGGCGATGCCATCGGGCTTGTCCTGCCGCTTCGACACCGGCGTGTAGCGCGGTCCCTTGGTTCGGCTGACATCGACGGGGGCCTTCTGCATCTTCAGCGCGTAGTTCGGATCTTCCTGCCCGCGCTCGATTTCCGCATGAGTCAACTCACCCGAATGCACAGGATCACGGCCGGTGTATTTGGCGCTTGCCAGATCATCCGCCATTGCCTGCACTTCGAGGATATGCAGACCGCAGAAATCGGCGATCTGGGTAAAGCTGAGTGCGGTGTGATCCACCAGCCAGCTGGCGGTGGCATGAGGCATCAGGGGCGTGGGCTGGTTAGCCACAGCAATTCTCCAAACTGAAAATAAAAGGGCCGCCCCTCGCGGGACGGCCATCGTGCACGATCATGTAGAGTGTTTGCAGGCGTACGGCAAGCATTTGGCACCTGGCGCAATGTAATAGGCGCATTTGATCAGCCGGAAGGACTGCAAACTGGCAAATGAAGCTTGCTGCGACTCAGCCCGGCGCGGGATGATGGGCAAAGGCGGGCGCGCCCCGTTCTTGCGGTATCGGGGCAAGGCCGGACAGGAACTGATCCGCGCTGGCCTCCCAGGTGAAGGCGCCGCCGATCCGGTGGCAGGCATCGCGATTGAGTTGCAGGGCACCGGCAATCGCATCGCCAAGATTGTCCGCCATCACGCCGCCACCGCCCGCCAGAACGTCCAGCGGGCCCGGCACGGGATAGGCGGCAACGGGCGTGCCGCAGGCCAGCGCCTCTATCATCACCAGGCCAAAGGTATCCGTTCGGCTGGGAAACACGAACACATCCGCCCCGGCATAGCAGGCCGCCAGCTCGTCTCCCGCGCGTCTGCCCAGGAAATGCGTATCGGAAAACTTCGCTCTCAGCTTCTCCAGCGCCGGGCCATCTCCCACCACCACCTTCGTCCCGGGATGGGGGTTGGAAAGGAACGCCTCGATATTCTTCTCCACCGCCACGCGCCCCACGTAAAGCTGGATGGGTCGCGGAAGGTGGAAGAACAGGTCTGGCGGGGGATGATCCGGGTGAAAGACATCCGTCGCCACGCCGCGGCTCCAGTGATGCAAGGGGCCGATATTCTGGTCGCTCAATTGCCCGCGGATGGTGTCGGTGGACACCATGATGCGGGTGGCAGGCGCGTGAAAGCGCCGGATCAGCGGCCAGAACCAGCCTGCTGAAATGCTGCAGCGGCGCGCCATATATTCGGGAAACTGCGTGTGATAGGCGGTGGTGAAAGGCAAATTGCGGCGCATGCAATACCCCCGCGCCGCCCAGCCCAGCGGCCCTTCCGTGGCGATATGGATCGTGTCGGGTGCGAACCGCTCCAGCCGCCGGGCAATGCTGCGCTGCCCCGCCAGCGCGAGGCGGATTTCAGGGTAGGAGGGCGCGGGGATGGAGCGGAAGAGATCGGGCGATATCACTGCGATCTCGTGCCCTCTGCCACGCAGCTCGGTGATCACTGCAGAAAGGGTGCGCACCACCCCGTTGACCTGCGGATGCCAGGCATCGGTTATCAAAGCGATCTTCATGGGCAATGCTCCCGCAACTAGGCCGGATCAGGCGGCGACCGCGGCGGGTGTGGCTGCGGCCTCGGCCTCAGCAGCCTCCTGCGCTTCGCGCCGGGCAATTTCCTCTGGCCAATGGAGGATTTCCATCGTGCCGTCGGCATGCTCCACCAGGGCGTTGCAGCCTTCCACCCAATCGCCATCATTCCAGTATTCGATATCGTCGATCATGCGGTGTTCGGCGGTGTGGATATGGCCGCAGACCACGCCGTCCACCCCGCGCTCGGCCGCGGCACGGGCCACCACCTCTTCATACTTGCCGATGAATTCGACGGCGTTCTTCACCTTGTGCTTCGCCATGCGAGACAATGACCAATAGGGTAGGCCCAGCGCCTTGCGCCCTGCGTTCACCCAATTGTTCAGCCCCATCATGAAATGATAAAGCGCATCCCCCACGAAGGCGAGCCAGCGGTGTGACAGCATGACGGTATCGAATTCATCGCCGTGCAGCACCATCAGCCTGCGCCCGTCTGCGGTATCGTGAAAGGCGGCGCGGCGGATTTCAATGCCGCCGAAGTTCAGGCCAGTGAACTGGCGAAACATCTCGTCATGATTGCCGGGAATATAGACAATGCGCGTGCCGCGTTTCGCACGTTTCAATATGCGCCAGACGATATCGTTATGTGCCGCGGGCCAGTAGAACTTCTTTTTCAGCCGCCAGCCATCGATGATATCGCCCACCAGATAGAGCGTTTCTGAATCCACCCGATCGAGAAAATCGATCAGCAATTCGGCATTGCAGCCTTTGGTGCCAAGGTGGATGTCGGAAATCCAGATCGTGCGATATTTGCGCCGCCCTTCCGGTGATCGTTCAGGGGTCGCGGGTTCATGGCGGTCCGGGTCTGGAAAGGCGGAAATGACGCCGCTATTGCCGAATTCACCATCGAGATAATTGCCAAACATATCGTGCCGCGCCTCATCGCTGCCTGTTTGGCTAAGAGTCTATGGTTGCACGATATTACAGGCTGACCACAATTCGCGGTCAATTGCGCGACAGTGTGACATTTCGCGGTCACACTTCGATTCGGCCGATCAGGACAGGATAGTCAGCGCACGATATAGGGCTGCGGCGCGATCCACGGGGATGGCATGTTGTAAGGCACGGTAACGAACACGGCCTCCACATCGGCGATCTTGCCGTCGATGATCTTGAACATCTCCAGCAGGGCAAAGCTGTGCGGGAAATGGAAGATGGAATCGTGCTGGCTGCCATCGGTCCATGTGACCTCGGTAAGCCGTCCCGAATGATCGATGAAGCCGGCTGCCACCACCAGGCCTTTCTGCTCGTCAACCAAGGGAAAGCGGCGGTCGCGCAGCCGATCGTCATATTTGTACTGGCCTAGGCGGAACTGGTCTGCCGTGCCCATGGCAGCGATGGGATAGCCTTCGATCTCGACATTGGTGGTTTGCAGGCCGTTCTCGATCCGGTCGCAATCGTCGGTGAAATGGGTGAACAGCGTGCCATCGTTCAGTTGCAGCGTATCGAAATAGCCATTCGCAAGGCTGATCATCCGCTCCCGCCCTACCCGGCGATCCTCCGGCACATCGGCCAGCAGGCTTTCACGCGGGCGGCGCGCCGGATCATAAACCGGGAAAGGGCCGAATTCGTGCGGGCGGGAAATGATCGCCTCCATCTCTGCAAGGTGCGCGCCTGTAAAGCGCAGGCGAATGCAGGCGACGGCGGTGTCGGGCCCTTCCTTGATATGGCCGATCCAGCACACCTGCCCGGTGGCGGGGTCCGCAGCTTTCAGATCATAACTGTCCTGCACGGCGGTCACCGTGTTCCAGCAGCCATCGCCCACCGCCAGCTGGACGTTGTTTTCCGTAAAAACAACGTGCTCGGCCCATTCCACTTGCGAGGGATTGCGCGCTGCCAATGCCTGAAGAACGCGGTCCGCAAGTGCGCAAAGATCTGTGCGCGCCATTGCGCTTTCAGCCATGGAGTTCGCCATCAGTTCGCCCCCAACACCGCCTCTTGCACCTGCAGCACGATCTTGCCGATGTGATCGCCGTCTTCCATGCGTGCATGGGCCCTGGCGGCATCGGACAGGGCGAAAACCTCATCCATGACGGGGCGCAGTTCTCCGCCCTCCACCATGGGCCAGACTTCGCGGAACAGCTCGTCCGCCAGCATCCCTTTGAAGGCATTGCTGCGGGCGCGCATGGTGGAGCCGGTGATGGATTGACGTCGCACCATCATTTTCGCCACGTTGATCTCGGACTTTGGGCCGCCCAGCACGGCAATCACCACAAGCCTGCCATCTTCCCCCAGCGCATCCAGATTTCGCTGAGTATAATTGCCCGCCACCATATCCAGCACCAGATGCGCGCCCCGGCCATCTGTGAAGCCCACGGTTTTCTCGACGAAATCCTGCGTCTTGTAATTGATGGCCAGATCGGCACCGATCTCGCGTGAGGCTGCGCATTTCTCGTCAGACCCGCTGGTGGTGATCACCGTCATGTCGAACAGCTTGGCAAGCATTGTCGCCATGGTGCCGATGCCGGAGGTTCCGCCATGGATCAGGATCGTCTCCCCATCGCGGGCATATCCGCGCTGGAACACATTGTGCCATACGGTGAACAGCGTTTCGGGAATCGCTGCGGCCTCTGCCATCGGCAGCCCGTCCGGCACGATCAGGCAATGTTCGGGCCGGGCGATGCAATATTCGGCGTAACCGCCGCCGTTCACCAATGCGCACACATTCTTGCCGAGTTCCGACGGATCGACGCCATCGCCAAGGGCAACCACGGTGCCGGAAATTTCCAGCCCCGGCAGATCCGATGCGTTTTCGGGCGGCGGATATGATCCGGCACGCTGCAGGCAATCGGGCCGGTTTACGCCTGCGTGGCTGACCCTGACCAGCACTTCCCCCGGCGCCGGTGCAGGAACATCGCGCTGCTCCATCGCCAGCACTTCCGGCCCCCCTGGCCGGGTAATTGCAATAACGGACATGGTCTTCGGCAAGTCTTCGGCCACCAAGGCTCCCCCCTGTTCGATGCCTTCAAGATGCACAGCCCTAGTGACAGCCACCATTGACAGCAAGCGCGCGGTTGGGGATGCTGCCAGGCAATGGAAGATGATGACCTTCCCCGGATGCGTTCCGACGCGGCCAGCCAGTTGGCCGGTGAAAGCCTCGATACCTATTCGCAGGACGAGTTGATGGCGCGCATCGCCTTGCTGGAGGCGGAAATCGCCCGCGTGAAGGCGCATCACCAAAAGGCCGAATCGCACCGCAAGTTTGCAGATACGCTGTTCAAGCCCAGAGAAACCGACTGATGGGCCGCCTACGGTCCTTCGCCCCTCTCGAAATTGCGCGAAAGCGCACCATATTCAATTCAGACACGCAGCGCAGTGCAAGCACGCGCCAGTTTACCACCCGCGTTAGGCCGATATTCACCACGCCTCACGCACATTCAACCAGACCCCTCTCGGCCTAAGGCTGCCCTAAGGACATACATGCCAAGTTTCGCGCAAAATCTCGAAAAGACCCTCCACACGGCAATCCAGCATGCGATTGATCGCAGCCATGAATATGCCACGCTGGAACACCTGCTGCTGGCACTGGTGGACGATAGCGATGCGGGCGATGTGATGAATGCCTGCGGCGTCGACATGGAAGAGCTGGGCGGCGTTGTGCGCCAGTATCTGGATCAGGAATACCAGTCCCTGAAAACGGATGAGGATGCAGATCCGCAGCCCACCGCCGGTTTCCAGCGCGTGATCCAGCGCGCCATCCTGCACGTGCAATCTTCCGGCAAGGACACGGTTACCGGGGCAAACGTGCTGGTGGCGCTGTTCTCTGAACGCGATTCCTACGCCGTTTATTTCCTGCAACAGCAGGATATGAGCAGGCTGGACGCTGTCAGCTTCATCAGCCACGGCATCGGCAAGGGCGGTCGCCAGCTGGAGGATCGCTCCCCCGGCGGCGCGGAAGACGAAGGCCAGGTTCGCGGCGAGGAAAAGCCGGAAAAGAACAAGAAGGATTCCGCGCTCGACCAGTTCTGCGTGAACCTCAATCAGAAGGCGCTGGACGGCAAGGTCGATCCGCTGATCGGGCGTGGTCCCGAAGTGGATCGCACGGTGCAGATCCTGTGTCGCCGCTCCAAGAACAACCCGCTCTACGTGGGCGATCCCGGCGTTGGCAAAACGGCCATTGCAGAGGGGCTGGCGCGCAAGATCGTGGAAGGCGAAGTTCCCGAAGTGCTGGAAGATGCCGTCATCTACTCGCTCGACATGGGCGCATTGCTTGCCGGCACGCGCTATCGCGGCGATTTCGAGGAGCGGCTGAAGCAGGTCGTGAACGAGCTTGAAAAGATGCCGGAAGCCATTCTTTTCATTGACGAAATTCATACCGTGATCGGCGCTGGTGCCACCAGTGGCGGCGCTATGGATGCATCCAATCTGCTGAAGCCCGCGCTATCCAGCGGGGCGATCCGCTGCGTGGGTTCCACCACCTACAAGGAATTCCGCAATCACTTCGAGAAGGATCGCGCCCTGCTGCGCCGCTTCCAAAAGATCGACGTGAATGAGCCGACGATTGAAGACACGATCAAGATCCTGAAGGGCCTGAAAAGCGCCTTTGAGGAGCATCATGGCGTTAAATACACGCCCGATGCGCTGAAAACCGCCGTGGAAATGAGCGCGCGCTACATCAATGATCGCAAGCTGCCCGACAAAGCGATTGACGTGGTGGACGAAGTGGGCGCGATGCAGATGTTGGTGCCGCCCAGCCGCCGCCGCAAGACGATCACCGCCAAGGAGATCGAAAAGGTGGTGGCGACGATGGCGCGCATCCCGCCCAAATCCGTCTCCAAGGACGACAAGAAGGCGCTGGGCACTCTCGACAAGGATCTGAAGCGTGTCGTCTTCGGGCAGGACCAGGCGATTGAACGCCTCTCCACCGCCATGAAGCTGAGCCGTGCGGGCCTGCGCGATGCGGATAAGCCCATCGGCTCCTTCCTCTTCTCCGGCCCTACCGGCGTCGGCAAGACAGAGGTTGCCCGCCAGCTGGCCAGCATCATGGGTATCGAGCTGAAGCGGTTCGACATGTCGGAATATATGGAGCGGCACAGCGTCTCCCGCCTGATCGGTGCGCCTCCGGGCTATGTCGGTTATGATCAGGGCGGCCTGTTGACCGATGCCATCGACCAGCATCCGCATTGCGTGTTGCTGCTGGACGAGATCGAGAAGGCGCATCCGGATCTCTTCAACATCCTGTTGCAGGTGATGGATAACGGCAAGCTGACCGATCATCACGGCAAGACCGTGGATTTCCGCAATGTCGTGCTGATCATGACGACCAATGCGGGTGCCTCCGACGCTGAAAAGCAGGGCATCGGCTTTGGTGCCGGGCAGAAGACGCAGGCTTCGGAAGAGGCGGTGAAGAAGATGTTCACGCCGGAATTCCGCAATCGCCTCGATGCCGTTGTGCCGTTTGGCTACCTCGGCAGCGATACGATCAGCCGCGTGGTCGACAAGTTCATCCTGCAGCTGGAACTGCAGCTTTCGGATCAGAACGTGCACATCCAGTTCGACAGCGATGCGCGCGAATGGCTGGGTAAGCGCGGCTATGACAAGCTTATGGGTGCCCGCCCGATGTCTCGCCTGATCCAGGAAAAGGTGAAGCAGCCGCTGGCCGAAGAACTCCTGTTCGGAAAGCTGTCCGGCGGCGGCGAGGTGCATGTCAGCGTGAAGGACGATAATCTCGCCTTTGAACTGACCTCCGCACCGCCCAAGGCAAAGCCCAAGCGCAAGAAGCCTGCCGCCAAGAAGCCGGAAACACCAACGGCGGACAAGGATGCGGATCGCAATTCGGACGATTAGGTGAATTGCATGGCGCGCGATAAGCTTGTGCCATGATCTGGAAGGCAGCAATCACATTACTGGCGGCGGGGGCTCTGGCTCCCGCCGCTGTCGTTTCAGCCCAGGATGCGCCAGAACCGCTGCACGAACGCACCGCGCTGACGGACCTTCCGCTGGAAGGAGCGCGGGCGGCGATGCAGCTTGAGCATGTAACGCTCTCCATCTCAGTCAATCCGCAAAGCCGGCAAATCGCGGGCGATGCCAGCTATCGGGTGCTGGCTGAGGATACGCTGGACGAGCTGGTGTTCGATCTCGATCCGCGCTTCGCCGTACGCGGGGTATCAGTGGCCGGTGAGCAGCTTGATGATGGGCGATGGACAAGCGCCGAGGGTTTGCTGACGATCCACCTGGCCGAACCGCTGCTGTCCGGTGCACCGATTGACGTGCGCATCACTTACGATGGCGCGCCGCACGTGGCGCGCAATGCGCCGTGGGAGGGTGGCTTCGTCTGGTCGGAAACGCCGGAAGGAAAACCCTGGATTGCCACTGCCGTTCAGGGTGAGGGTTGTGACCTCATCTGGCCCTGCATCGATCACTCATCAAAACAGATCGGCACGCTGGACCTTATTGTCAGCGTGCCAAAGGGGTTGGTGGCAGCGGGCAATGGTCGTCTTATCGGTACGCGCGATGATGGTGACAGGACGGTGTTCCACTGGCAGGCGCGGGACCCCAGCAATTATGGCATCGCCCTGCAGATCGCGCCCTATGAAGTTGCGCGGCGCGACTATGACAGCCGCTTTGGCAATGCCATTCCCATGATGTTCTTCTACCTTCCCGGCAAGGAGGAAGGTGCCAATCGCCTGCTCGGTGAAATGTCCGATCAGATCGCCTTCATGGAAGATCGCTTCGGCCCCTACCCCTTCGCGGACGAGAAGGTGGGCGTGGCGGAAACGCCGCTGCTGGGCATGGAGCACCAGACCATCCTCGCATATGGCAATGGCTATCCCCGCGAAGCCTATGGCCACGATCAGCTGTTGCAGCATGAGCTGGCGCATGAGTGGTTCGCCAACCAGCTGCGCCATGCCACGATCAACCACATGTGGATGCCGGAGGGGATCACCACCTGGACCCAGCCACTGTATCTGGAGCATGTACGTGGGACGATGTTCTACGATGCCGAGATGTGGAGGCTGCGCCAGCGCGTGTGGAGTAGGGTGCCGCTGGTGCCGCCCGAAGGTGACCTGCCCGATTATAACGACCGGGAGGCGAAGTGGGGCGATGACATCTACTTCAAGGGCGCGTGGATCATGCACACGCTGCGCTATCTGGTGGGGGAGCAGGCGCTGTTTCCCGCGCTGACACGGCTGACATATGGCAACAGCAATCCGGTGCCGGGCGAGACGAAGCCGATCTCCCGCACCACGCATGATTTTCGCCTCATTCTTGAGGATATCACTGCGCAAGACCTGCGCTGGTTCTTCGATGCCTATTTCTATCAGGCAGATCTGCCGCGGCTGGCCGTGAAGCGCGATGGCCGCACTCTGACAATGGACTGGATAACCCCCTCGCCATTCCCCTTCGCCATGCCGGTGGAGGTGCGGATCGATGGCAGGAACCGCACGCTGATGATGGAAGGCGGGCACGGCGAACTGACCTTGCCCGCTGCGGATACGCATTTCCTGATCGATCCCGGCAACCGGATTCTGAAACACGATGCCGCAATCGAGGCATGGCAGAACCGCGATTCAAGGGACTAGGCCGGAACGAAACTTGCGCCGCGCAACTTTCTACACTCGATGGCAGCACCTTTTTCCTGGATCCGGCCCGAACCGCATGGCGTGCATGTCGTGCCTGCCGATGCGTGGATCGATCCTTCCAAGGCGGTGGACCGCGCGCTGGTGACCCACGGCCATGCAGACCATGCGCGCGGCGGGCATGGGCAAACCGTCGCCACGCCGGAAACGCTGGCCATTATGGAACTGCGATACAACACGCGCGATGGCGCAACCCCTGTGGAATATGGCGAAACGATCCGGCTGAAAGGCGGAGTGGATGCCACGTACATCCCCGCCGGACACGTGCTCGGCAGCGCGCAGATCCTGCTGGAGCATGCAGGAGAGCGCGTTGTCATCACCGGCGATTACAAGCGCCGCGCCGATCCCACCTGCCCGCCATTCCAGGTAACGCCCTGCGATATCTTCATTACGGAGGCGACATTCGGCCTGCCGCTGTTCTCCCACCCACCGATTGCAGACGAGATGGCAAAGCTGCTGGACCGGCTGGAGGCGCATCCGGACAGGTGCGTGCTGGTGGGCGCCTATGCGCTGGGAAAGGCGCAGCGCGTGATCGCGGAACTGCGCGCCGCCGGACATTCGCAGCCGATTTACCTGCACGGCGCGATGGAGAAGATGTGCCGCCTATACGAAGAATTCGGCGTCGATCTGGGTGAACTGCGGCTGGTGGCCGATCATGAGAAGGATGATATGCGCGGATCAATCATCATCTCCCCGCCCTCTGCCCTGAATGACCGGTGGAGCCGCCGATTGCCCGATCCCATCACCGCCATGGCCAGCGGCTGGATGCGCGTGCGCCAGCGCGCCCGGCAGCGCAATGTGGAGCTGCCCCTCGTCATATCCGATCACGCCGACTGGGAAGAGCTGACGCGCACCATCCAGGAAGTGGATCCGCACGAAACATGGATCACCCACGGGCGCGAGGAAGCGTTGCTGCGCTGGCACCAGCTGCACCAGCGCCGCGCCCGCGCGCTGGCGATGGTGGGTTACGAGGATGAGGACGACTAGGCGTGGAAGCCTTCGCCGCCCTGATCGATGCGCTGATCTACACGCGCAGCCGCAATGAAAAGCTGCGGCTGATTGCCGAATATCTGCGCGCAACGCCCGATCCCGATCGCGGCTATGCCCTTGCCGCGCTGACCGATGGGCTGGATTTCAAGGCCGTGAAATCCTCCACCATCCGCAATCTGCTGAAAGAGCGGGTCGATCCGGTGCTCTGGTCGCTCAGCCGCGATTTCGTGGGCGATACGGCGGAAACCGCCAGCTTCCTGTGGCCTGAACCGGTCGGCGCGGTCGCCCAGCCGCCTACGGTTGGCGAAGCGGTGGATGCCTTGTCCGGCATGACCCGCGCAAATGCGATGGTGGAACTGCCCCGCTTGCTGGACAGGCTGGATTCCGCGGGCCGCTATGCGTTCTTCAAACTGGCGACCGGCGGCATGCGCGTGGGCGTTTCCAGCCGCCTTGCCAAGGTGGCTTTCGCGCAGGCCTTTGATGTGTCCGTGGATGATGTGGAGGAATACTGGCACGCGCTGGAGCCGCCCTATGGGCAGCTTTTCGCCTGGGGCGCCGATGGCGAAGACCCGCCGGACACCGCCAATATGCCGCTGTTCAAGCCATTCATGCTGGCGCATCCGCTGGAAGAAACGGTGGTGGACCTCGCGGATTTTGCTGCCGAGTGGAAGTGGGATGGCATCCGCGTGCAGCTTGTCCATGTGGCGGGCGAGACGCGCGTCTATTCCCGCAGTGGCGACGATATCAGCGCCACCTTCCCCGAAATGGTGACCGCGCTGGATTTTCCCGCCGTGCTGGATGGAGAGCTGCTGGTGCGCGGGAATGTGCAGGGCGGCGATGCCAATGATCTGACGCAGGGCGGTGCCGCCAGCTTCAACGCGCTGCAGCAACGGCTGGGCCGCAAGACCGTGAGCAAGAAGATGCTAGCCGAGAGCCCCGCCTTCGTGCGGCTGTACGATGTCCTGTCGGCAGATGGCGAGGATCTGCGCAGCCTGCCGTGGCAGCAGCGCCGCCAGCGGCTGGAACAGCTGCTGCCCCGCCTGCCCGATACGCATTTCGATCTCAGCAAGGTCGTGGAGGCGGAGGATTTCGAGCAGCTTGCCCAGATCCGCGAAGGCACGCGCGACGATGCCATCGAAGGGCTGATGCTGAAGCGGCGGGACAGCCCCTACGTCGCGGGCCGCAAGACCGGGCTGTGGTACAAGTGGAAGCGCGATCCGCTGCTGATCGATTGCGTGCTGATGTACGCCCAGCGCGGCAGCGGCAAACGCTCCAGCTTCTATTCCGACTACACTTTCGGCTGCTGGGATGGCGATCCCGATCAGGGCGCGGAACTGCTGCCGGTGGGGAAGGCCTATTCGGGCTTCACCGATGCCGAGCTGAAGAAGCTGGACAAGATCGTGCGCCAGAACACACTGAACCGCTTTGGCCCGGTGCGGGAGGTGGAGCGGACCCTGGTGTTCGAGGTCGCCTTCGATTCTGTGCATTCCAGCAAGCGCCACAAATCCGGCCTGGCCATGCGTTTCCCGCGCATTCACCGCATCCGCTGGGACAAGCCCGTGCATGAGGCCGATCGCCTGGAGACACTGCGCGCGTTGATCCGCGACTGACCACGCCTTAGGGCGGGACGATGGAACGATTCGACCCCGACCGACGCCGCCTGGCC
This sequence comes from Aurantiacibacter rhizosphaerae, assembly GCF_009807005.1. Taxonomy (GTDB): domain Bacteria; phylum Pseudomonadota; class Alphaproteobacteria; order Sphingomonadales; family Sphingomonadaceae; genus Alteraurantiacibacter; species Alteraurantiacibacter rhizosphaerae. The sequence goes on from NZ_WUBR01000001.1 coordinate 39,838, forward strand.
ATCGGCATCGCCCTGCTCGCCGGTTTCGTCGATGCGACGGGATATCTGCAGGTAGACGGGTATTTCGTGTCTTTCATGACGGGCAACACGACGCTGTTTGCGCATGATCTTGTCACAGGCGCGCCACGTGTGCTGGTGCCCGCCTTGCTGATTCTGGGCTTTATTCTGGGCGTTTCGCTGGGCACCTGGCTTGGCGATTTGCGGGAGGATGGCCGCAAGCGGCGCGTATTGTCGCTTGTCATCGCATTGCTGGCCGCAGCAGCGGCGGCACGCGGGTCTGGCTGGCAAACGCCTTCGCTGGCCTGCCTCGTTATCGCCATGGGCGCGCTCAACACCGCTCTCAGCGGTAATCGCCGCAACCCCGTGGGCCTGACATATATGACGGGCGCATTGGTACGGCTGGGCCAGGCATTGGGAGACAGGTTGGGCGGCAGACGCAGCGGCGGCTGGTCCCCTTTCATGCTGTTGTGGCTGGCACTGATGGCAGGCGCGGTGCTGGGCGTGGTGGTGACATTGCATGCACGCGGCGCGGGCCTGTGGGTGGCGGTGGTCTATGCGGCAGGGCTGCTGATCTTCAGCGAACGGCTGTCAGCGCGGAAGACTTCCTGACCCGCGAGACATCGGCCCCGCGCTTCAGATGCGAAAGCTCTTGTCCCGCGAAGTTGCGCCGCGCAACAATTGAACCGCCGATGGCGCGCAGCCCAGCGCCTTTGCCAACAGCGCGGCAACTGCCGCATTCGCCGCGCCATCCTGCGGCTTCGTGCGTGTTTTCACCAGCACGCGCCCTTCCCTGACTTCTACACCCTCGCTCCGCGCGCCAGCGGTGACGCGCACGGCCAGCCGGCCTTCGCTGTCTGCAAGGGCGCGAATCTCTTCTGGAGGCGGGAAATCAGTCTTCGGGCGTGCCATTGAGCTGTGCCAGATGCTTTTGCGCCAGCTTGCAATATCGCTCTGTCTGGAACTTGATCTTGGCGATCTGCGCTTCGTCCTGCGTGCGATAATATTTGGCCGGGCGCCCGATCCAGATTTCGCCCGGTCCGATCTGCTTGCCGGGACTGAGTAATGCGCCTGCCCCCAGCATGCCGCCTTCGGCTATGCGCGCGCCATCCATGGCAACCGCGCCCATGCCAACGAACGCCCGATCCGCAAGCTGGCAGCCATGCACCACCGCCATGTGGCCGATAACGCAATCCTCGCCGATGATCGTGGGCTCTCCTTCGGTATCGGGTCGCGGACCTTCTACGTGGAAGACGCTGCCGTCCTGCACATTGCTGCGCGCGCCCACCACGATGCGATGGATATCGCCGCGCAGCACGCAATTGTACCACACACTGGCCTCCGCCCCGATGGTGACATCGCCGATGATCCGGGCTCCCGGCGCAACAAAGGCGGTGGGGTGGACTTGCGGCACCTTGCCTTCGAACGGCATGATCGTGGCGCCGGGAAAGCGGGGGTCGCTGATCGCGTTATCGTGCTGGCTCACAAGAAATTCTCCCAGACGAGGTAGGGCAGAACGGATGCGTAATCATCCGTCCAGACGGGGCCTTCGGGCGGGGCAAGCAGGCGCCAGTCGGCCATGACAGAAAGCCTGTCCAGCGGCCCGCGCGACGGTGATAGCGCAATCCAGGTGGAGGGGTAGAGGTGTTTTTGCCGGTCCGGCTGATCCTGCCACACCATCGCAAACAGCCCGCGTTTTTCCGCCAGCCGGGCAACAACCGGCTCCAGCCGGACATAGCGATTGGAAATGTGCAACAGCAGCAGCCCGTCTGGCGCAAGGGCGCGTTCGTAAATCGCCGTGGCTTCCAGCGTCAGCAGATGGAGGGGAATGGCGTCGGACGAAAAGGCATCGATCACCAGCACATCGAAACTGGCAGGCGGCAGATCCTGCAACCGCAGGCGCGCATCGCCGATCAGCATTTTGGCCTCCGGCGCGCACTCCTCGATAAAACCGAACTGGCCAGAGCGGGAAAGCGCCACGATCTCCGGATCGATCTCGAAAAAGGTCCAGCGCTGGCCCGGCTGGCGATAGCAGGCCAGCGTTCCCACACCCAGGCCAATGCTGCCGATGCGCGCGCTGGGGCCAACAATCCGCTCTGCCTGCGCCAGCGCCAGCCCTACGCCGGAACCGGTGCCGTAATATGCCGTCGGCTCCTGCGCTGCGGCCCCGGCGCGCTGAATGCCGTGGATGGTGGTGCCATGCATCAGGATCCTGACGCCATCGTCGCGCTGCGTAATCGAATAGGTGCCGAAATAGCTGCGCTGGCGCTCTCCATTCACACTGGCGATCAGATTGCTGAGGCCACCCAGCGCCAGCAGCAGGGATGCGCAGGCCAGCACGAAAGACAGGCGGCGCGCTGCCAGCACCATGGCAAGGCACAGGATCACCAGCAGCGCCAGCCAATCAATCCACTCCAGGCCCGCCTCTGTCTGCACCCGCGCATACAGCAGGAGCGCAGCATTGAAGACGAGGAACACGCCGACCACCAGAATGACGCGCGCCGATTGCCTGTCCTTCGTCAGCGAACCCAGCAATCTGCGCCATACGCCAAGGGGTATCAGCGCCGCAGCCGCCAGGATCAGCAGCGGATGCTCCCACGTCCAGTCAAACAGCAGTGGCGCAAGAATGGCAGTGAACACGCCGCCCAACGCTCCGCCAGCGGCCATGTAAAGGTAGAATTGCGACAGGCGCGCCGGGCTTGGGCGCAGATCGTAAAGCCGCGCGTGCAGCGCCGTCGCCACCACGAACAGCAGCAGCAGGCTGGCAATCGCCGCCAGCAGATCGGCTCGCCCGGCGGCGAACATGGCGATGCCGCCATCCACCAACAGCACGAGTGGTGCGAGGAAAAGGAAGACCTTCGCCATGCCGCGCTTCCGGGCAAAGGCCACCGTATAGCTGAGCAGATAGAGCCCCAGCGGTATCACCCACAGCAGCGGGATCGCCATGATATCCGTGGTGAGAAATGTCGTGGTCGACAGCATCAGCCCCGATGGCACCGCAGGCAACAGCAGCCACAGGGCCTTGCGCTTCCAGTTCACCGCGACATCGTCAGCCGCGTCTTCCTGCAAATCTGGTGCGGCATCGCGGCGATTGAATATGGCAAAGCCGATCAGCACCAGCAGCGCGATATAGCCGAGGGTCCAGCCCCAGCTTTGCTGGCCTAAGGTGAGGAAAGGCTCGGCCAGCAACGGATATGTCAGCAACCCGGCAAAGCTGCCGAGGTTGGATGCGGCGTAGAGCGGATAGGGATTTCCAGCCTGCGGGTGCGCGGCAAACCAGCGTTGTATCAGCGGGGCCTGCGCGGAAACCGCAAAGAACGCAGGGCCGACGGTCAAAAGGAACAGCCACGGCACCCACAGCACTTCCCACCCTGTTTGCAGCTGGGCAACGGGCGCCAGAGCCAGTGGAAGGGTAAGCCCAGCGAGGGCCAGAACGCCGAGGTGAATGAGCCCCTGCTGGCGCACGGAAAAGCGCCCTATTGCGTGGGCATAGGCATATCCTGCCAGAAGCAGCGCCTGATACACCAGCATGGCGCTGTTCCACACATTGGGCGCGCCGCCCAATTGCGGCAGGGCCATGCGCGCCACCATCGGTTGCACCAGGAAAAGCAGGAAACTGCCGGCAAAGATCGTTGCCGAGAAAAGCCAGCGCCGCGGTGCCCCGGCGGTTTCAGCCATTGCTGCGCTGCGCCCACTCCTGCGCAGTGATGGCGTAGATTATCGTGGGGTTAAGCTCCGGCCCCCAACGGTCATCCTGAAAATCCAGATCTTCGCGGCGTTTCATGCCCAGCCGCCGCATCAGGCCCCAGCTGGCCGCATTCCCCTGAACCGTCAGCGCGACGATTTCGTCATAGCCGAACTTGCCAAAACCCAGATCCAGAGAAGCCGTCGCCGCTTCCTTTGCATAGCCATGGCCCCAGGCGTCTTCCCGCATGCGCCAGCCTACTTCCGCCATGCCGAACACGGGTGACCCCTCAACATTGCCGCGCTTCAATCCGCAGAAGCCCAGCATCTCTCCCGACAGGTGACCGCCATCGTCCTTGCGCTGCATCACCCACAAGGTGTGGCCGAAATCGCGCGCATAACTCTCAAGGCGCTCCTGTGATCCGTTGCGAAGCGTATCGTCCGCCAGTCCGCCCAGCCAGCGCATCACGGCAGGCGTGTTCGTCAGCTGCCAGAAGCGCGGCCAGTCTTCCGCGCGCCAGTCGCGCAGGATCAGGCGATCCGTCTGGTGCGAGAAGTCAGCCATTGAGAATACGTGCTGCCACCGGTGCATGATAGCTCAAAACGCCGGAACACCCGGCGCGTTTGAATGCGATCAGCTTTTCCATCAGCAAGGCGTCGCGATCCCCCACGCCGGCCGCGGCGCCCGCTTCCAGCAGGGCATATTCGCCGCTCACCTGATAGGCGAATACGGGCACTTCGAACCGCTGCTTCACGCGCCAGATAAGGTCAAGATAGGCGAGGCCCGGCTTCACCATCACGCTATCCGCACCCTCTGCAAGGTCCATTTCCACCTCGGCCAGCGCTTCCATCGCATTGGCGGGATCCATCTGATAGGTCTTCTTGTCGCCCACCAGCCGATCGCCAGAGCCCACCGCATCGCGGAACGGGCCGTAGAAGGCGGAGGCATATTTCGCGGCGTAGCTCATGATCTGGATATTGTGATGCCCACCCATCTCCAGAGCCATGCGGATCACCTTCACGCGGCCATCCATCATGTCGGACGGGGCGATAATGTCTGCGCCCGCCTCCGCCTGGTTGATCGCCTGATCCACCAGCATGGCAACGGTATCGTCGTTGACGACGTAGCCTGCATCATCCAGCAGCCCGTCCTGCCCATGCGTGGTGTAGGGATCCAAGGCCACATCGGTGAGAATGCCGATATCGCTGCCGCAGGCATCGCGCACGGCGCGAATGGCTCGGCACATCAGATTGTCCGGGTTCAGCGCCTCGTCACCACCAGTGCTGCGCAGTTCGGGCTGGGTGTTGGGAAACAGCGCGATGCAGGGAATGCCCAGTTCCATCGCCTCTTTCGCGCGGCTTGCAATCCCATCAACAGACCAGCGCGAAACGCCGGGCAGGCTGGCGACGGGGTCTTCCACCCCCTGCCCATCGGTGACGAACAGCGGCCAGATCAGATCCGCCGGTGTCAGCACGGTTTCGCGGTGCATCGAACGGCTCCATGCGCTGGCACGGGTGCGACGAAGGCGGGTGTTGGGATAGCTGCGTGTCATCGGGCGCCACCTCTGCCGCAAAAGCGCGGCGCGGGCAATCCGACTAGTTCACGACCTGGCGGTTCTCGATCCGGTCGATCTCTCGCACCGGCTCTTGCGTCATGGAGGGATCGGGCGCCAGATCGGACAGTGCCTCTCCCGGTTTCACCATTTGCAGACGCACCAGTTGCTGGCGGAAATTTGCCATCTCCTGCGCCGAAAGCTGCGCGCGCTGGACGAACTTTACGCTGGCTGGATCGATCTTCTTGCCATTGCGGTACATTTCGTAATGCAGGTGCGGCCCGGTGGAGAGGCCGGTTGACCCGACATAGCCGATCACCTGCCCGCGCCGCACGGATTCGCCATTGCGCACGGCGATCCGGCTCATATGCGCATAACCCGTGGACAGGCCGCCGCCGTGGCGAATGCGCACGAAATTGCCGTAGCCGCCATTGCGGCCGGAGAAATTCACCGTGCCATCGGTGGCGGCATAAATGGGCGTGCCATGACGGGCGCGGAAATCCAGCCCGGAATGCATGCGGCGATAGCCCAGGATGGGATGGCGACGCATGCCATAGCGGGACGAGATGCTGCCCGGCACAGGCGCGATCAGCCCCTCCTGAACCACACCCTCGCCCGCGGCATCGTAAAAACGGCCTTCCCGGCCAAAGCGCATCATTTGCTTGCGCGGGCGATCATCGCGGATGATGGCTGCGTAAAGCAGATCGCCCACCTCCACCTCGCCCGTGGCGGCGCGGCGATAATCCACGATCATGTCGAATTCGTCGCCTGCGGCAATTTCGCGGTCCATATCCAGATCGCCGTTCAGCGTGCGGAGGAATTGCTGCACCGCGCTTGGCGGAGCACCGGCAGCGCGGGCGGATCGGTACAGGCTATCCCCCACCGTGGCGCGGATGCGCAGCGGCGTGGTGTCCACCTTGATGGGGCGCGGGTTCAGCACCAGCTGGCCATTGCGCCGCTCCACCACCAGTTGCAGATCGAAGCGGGCGCGGAAGGACAGTGCATCCACGGGGCGCGGCGCGTCAGGCGCGATGCGGCGGCCCAGCGTGATATCCACCGGCGTGCCCGAAGCGATTTCATCCAGCGAGACGGCGTTGCCCACCATGCGCGCAATGAGTTGCGCCTCCCCCGTGCTGACGCCTGCACGGCGCAGCATACGGTCAAAGCCGTCGCCCTGCGCCAGCGTGGCGACAAGATCCACGCTTGGCCGTTCCGGCGCGGCGGCCAGCGGTTGCACCGCCATGGTTGCGCCCATGCGGCGGCCCGTATCTGCGCCCAGCGCCAGTGGCATGATCATCTGGCTGCGAAATTCATCGCGAACCCTGTCATCGATACGCATCGCTGGGGCGGCTTCCACGGTGGAAAATCCCGGCCAGCCGGCAATGGCGACGGCGGAAAGCCCCACCAGCGTGGCAACCCCGCGCAGCCATCGCTTAGAACCGATATCGCGGCCAAGATCAGGCGCAAGATCCGCGCGTGAAAGCTTCGCAGACACGGCATTGCGCCAGCTGCCATAGCTTTGGGAGATGCTGGCAGCCTTGCGTGATCGGCGCTTCGGGCTGGCTTCGCCTTCGTCCAGAACTTGCGAGAGCGTGAGTTCGGTGGGCGCGTGATCGCGCGGCACCGAAGCCTGCTCCTGCTTGTCATCGTCCGTTGGCAAGGCGCCCTCCTGATTGGCCGCAAGGGTTTGGCTTACACCCCGTGTCGTGGCGCGACTGTAATTGTTCGAAAGCCTGAAGCAATAAAGTAAATTTCGCTTTAACATCGGCGAACCGCGTCTCGCCAGCGCCGAGTGGAGGTTGCGGGGGTAAGCCGCCCGGTCAGCTTGCACAGCAGACGCCAAAGCGCCATGTGATGTAACACTGTGAATTCTCTCCGCTCCGACAGCCACATCCGCGCGGTCCTCGGCCCGACGAACACCGGCAAGACGCATCTCGCTATCGAGAGGATGTGCGGACATTCATCCGGCACGATAGGTTTTCCGCTGCGACTGCTGGCGCGGGAGGTTTATGATAAGGTGTGCCGCATCAAGGGCGAAGATGCCTGCGCGCTGATCACGGGGGAGGAGCGGATCGAGCCGCCCAATGCGCGCTATTTCCTGTGCACCGCAGAAGCCATGCCCCGCAACGGCGGCAACCGGGCATTCGTGGCGCTGGACGAAGCGCAGATCGGCGCGGACAGAGAGCGCGGCCATATCTTTACCGACAGACTGCTGAACGCGCGCGGGCGGGAGGAGACGATGCTGCTCGGTTCCTCCACGCTGGAGCCGATGGTGCGCAAGCTGGTGCCAGAAGCGCAGATCGAGGAGAGGCCGCGCTTTTCCACCCTCACTCACGCGGGCAGTGCCAAGCTTTCCCGCCTGCCGCCGCGCTCTGCCATCGTCGCCTTTTCAATCGAGCAGGTTTACCAGGTGGCAGAACTGCTGCGCCGGTTTCGCGGGGGTGCAGCGGTTGTTATGGGCGCACTTTCACCGCAAACGCGAAATCGACAGGTGGAATTGTTCCAATCCGGTGAGGTTGATTACATCGTCGCCACCGATGCGATTGGCATGGGCCTCAATCTGGATGTTCACCACGTGGCCTTTGCTGCCCTCTCCAAATTCGACGGGCTGCGGCAGCGCCGGCTGGTGCCCGCCGAAATGGCGCAGATCGCCGGGCGCGCCGGGAGGCACCAGACCGATGGCAGCTTCGGCACGCTGTCGGGCAGCAGGCGCGGCGCCCCGCTGGAATTGAGCGAGGACGAGATCCACGCCATCGAGAACCACCAGTTCGCGCCTGTCACGCACCTGTTCTGGCGAGAGCCGAACCCCCGCTTCGATACGCTCGATGTGCTGATCGGCGATCTGGAATCGCGCCCGATGGAAGAAGGCCTGGCTTTGGCGCCGGAAGCCATAGACCTCGCCGTGCTGAAGCGCTTGGCGGAGCAGCCCGATATCGCCGCAGACGTCAAGACAGCGGGAAATGTCCGCCGGTTCTGGGAAGCATGCCAATTGCCGGATTTCCGCCAGCAGGGCGCGGATGCGCACGCCCGCTTCGTGGCCCGCCTGTGGAGCGATCTGCGCCATGATTACATCGGCGCGGACTACGTGGCCGCCCGCATTTCAGAGCTGGACAATCCTTCCGGCGATATCGACACGCTGCAGGGCCGCCTGTCCGCCATTCGCAGCTGGGCCTATATCTGCCAGAGGCCGGACTGGGTGCTGGCCCGCGATGAAATGGCTGCGCGGGCGCGCTCTGCCGAAGCGAAATTGTCGGATGCATTGCATCAGAAGCTCACGGAACGTTTCGTAAATCGGCGAACATCGGTATTGATGAAGGGTATGGGAAAGGATGCAGGACTTTTGCGCGTTGAATTGAAAGACGATGGCCAGGTTACCGTGGAGGATCAGCCGATCGGCCATCTCGATGGCTTCCGCTTCGTGGTTGATGCCGATGCCAGCAGCGAAGAGCGCAAGCTGATGCTTGCCGCTGCGGAAAAGCACATGGCCAGCCTGCTGGCGCAAAAGGCGCAGAAGCTGGTCGCGGATGAGCTGGGCGAACTGCGAATCGAGAACGGGTGCATCCTTCGGGGTGATCAGCCCGTGGCGCAGCTGGAGAAGGGAAAGAGCCCCAGCCGCCCTCGCCTCCTCATGGCAAAGGAGCTGGGCCAGCTCGACCCTGCGCATCGCACCCGGCTGGAGGATGCGCTGCAACTCTGGCTGGAAGAACAGCTTGCCCCGCTCGCCCCGCTCCGCGCGCTGGAAGATGCCGCGACAGATCCCGAGGCCGGCACCGAAGTGCGCGCGCTGCTCCTGACGCTGGCGGATCGCAACGGCACGACCAGGCGCGAAGATGCAGGCCTTGCCCATGTGCCCAAGGAAAAGCGCCCTTTCCTGCGCCGCCTTGGCGTCACCATCGGATCGCTGGACGTTTTCGTGCCAGCCTTGCTGAAGCCCGCCCCGCGCCAGCTTCTCAAACGTCTGGGCATCGATAACCGCCCGGTTAGAGACGCGATGGAAGCCGTGCATGATGGTGAAAACCAGCTTGCCGCAGGGTATCGCCGCGCTGGCAAGCAGGCCATTCGTATCGACATGGCGGAAAAGCTGTTCCGCGCCGCGCATGAAAGCCGCGCCAAGGCTCCACAGAGTAAGGATGCACGCGGGTTCCGCGTCGATAGCGCGCTGGCAACCAGCATGGGTCTGCTACCCGAAAGTTTCCGCAGCCTGATGCGCGATGCGGGCTTCCGCCCGGGCCAGCCGGTGGAACTGGCTGAGGGTGCACTCGGGCCGCCGCAGCCCGTTGCCTGGACCTGGCGTGCCCCGCGCAAGGACTTCGCACCCAGGAAAACAGATCGTGGCCCGCGCAAGCCCCGTAAAGATTTCAAGGGCAAAGATTTCAAGGGCAAGGATTTTAAGGGCAAGGGTGGCAGAAATGCAAACCCGTCCGAGCCCGTACCAGCCCGGCGCGAGCCAAAGGGCGATGGCGGGCAAGCATTCGCAGGGCTTGCGGACCTGCTTAAAAAGGGCTGATGCGGCTCGATCTGCTCCTCGTGCGGCTACGCTTTGCCAAAAGCCGCACGATTGCCCAGCGCTGGATCGCGGACGCGCACATGCGCTGCAACGGGCAGCGCGTAACCCGTGCCGATCGCGGCATGACAGTCGGCGATGTGCTGACCCTGCCGATCGGACGCGGGGTTCGCGTTATCGCGCTGGAGAGCCTTCCGGAACGGCGCGGCCCGGCAAAAGAGGCCCGCACACACTATCGGGAGCTTGACGCTAGACCGTCTATCGCCATAGCAGGGGCCGAATCGCGGCCACGCATGGCCGAGCATGAAGGACGAACGAACCAATGACCTATGTCGTCACCGACGCCTGCATCAAATGCAAGTACACAGACTGCGTTGAAGTCTGCCCGGTGGATTGCTTTTACGAAGGCGACAACATGCTCGTCATCAACCCGTCCGAATGCATCGATTGCGGTGTGTGCGAACCCGAATGCCCGGCAGAGGCGATTCTGCCGGATACCGAAGGCGGCATCGAGAAATGGCTGGAGATCAACACGAAGTTCTCCGCCGAATGGCCGAACATCACCGAAAAGAAGGACCCGCCCGCCGATGCTGATGAGCATAAGGGCGAAGAGGGCAAGTTCGAGAAATTCTTCTCCGAGGAGCCGGGCGAAGGCGATTGAGTTCTGTCGGCTTTGAACCAATCGCCGCTGTTTGCGTTGGCGGGTAATGGGCATTCTCGATAAACTGAATCGCGCTTGGGCCGCTTCCGCCAAGGACAATATCTCCATCCTCGCGGCGGGCGTTGCCTATTACGCCTTTCTTGCCATGGTGCCATTGCTGGCGGCCATCGTGCTCACCTATGGGCTGGTGGCCGATCCGGCATCGGTTGCGCAGGACATCAGGTCGCTTGCATCCAGCCTGCCGCAATCTGCAGCCGAGCTTATCGGCGGGCAGCTGAAATCGATGGTCCAGACCTCCGGCACCGCCAAGGGACTTGGTCTGCTGCTGGCAATTGCCCTGGCCCTGTTCGGTGCGCGCAATGGTGCAGGCGCGGTGATCACGGCAATTTCCTTGGCTTTCAACGATACGCAGAGCCGCGGATTTCTGCGGGCGAACCTGCTGGCACTTGCCATTACGGTGGGCGCAATTGTGGGTATGGGGTTGGTGGCCGTGGCCCTGACGGCGACGGCGGCGATCACCGATCTGATCCCCAGCCTGTCTGGCGCTGGCAAGATATTGGGGCAGATTGCCACGCACGTCGTTCTCGCCGGGCTTGGCGCAGTTGGGGCAGCCGCCCTTTATCGTAAAGTTCCGAACGACATTACGCCCACCTATCGCGATGTCCTGCCCGGCGCGCTGGTGGCCAGTGCCGGCCTTGTGCTGCTGACGCTGGCATTCGGCTTCTACGTTGCCAATTTCGGCAGCTACAACGCGACGTACGGATCGCTTGGCGCGGTGATCGTGCTGCTGACCTGGCTGTATCTATCGGCCTATGTCCTTCTGTTCGGCGCTGAAATTGCTGCGGTCACCACGCAATCCCGGTCCGACTGAAGGCAGCAAAGCCCAAGTGAATTGCAAGACTCGCAATTGACCAGAGAATGTGCTATATAATCCGCCAACTGCACGATCTTCACGGATCGGCAGGCGGATAGGAAGGCAGGTCTCCGCTTTTAGCTACAGGAACGGCACTCAACAAACGTCGCGAGAATTTGCGGCGCAGAGAGAGCTTTTCAGCTGCGGAACCTCCTTAAGAAAGGAATGTCCATGGCCGCGAATGCGACCGCCTTTGAAGTTGGCGATTACGTTGTTTACCCAAAGCACGGCGTTGGCCGTGTGATCGAACTGCAGAATGAAGAAATTGCCGGGATGCAGCTCGAACTTTACGTGCTCCGGTTCGAAAAAGAACGCATGACCCTGCGCGTGCCGACCAACAAGGTCGAAAGCATCGGCATGCGCAAGCTTTCCAGCGACAAGACGCTGAAGGAAGCGATGGAAACGCTGAAGGGCAAGCCCAAGGTCAAGCGTACCATGTGGAGCCGCCGCGCCCAGGAATATGAAGCGAAGATCAATTCGGGCGACCTGGTATCCATCGCCGAAGTGACGCGCGACCTGTTCCGCCCGGAAGACCAGCCGGAGCAGAGCTATTCGGAGCGGCAGATTTTCGAGGCAGCATCCTCTCGCCTTGCGCGCGAACTGGCGGCGATGGAGAAAACCGATGAGCCGACCGCGCTCACCAAGATTCTCGACGTGCTGAAAGAGCATGCGCCGCAATATTACGAGAACACCGAAGACGCCTGATTCCTGTCGCAAGACGGGTTGGTGACTGAAAAGGGGCCGTTCGCATTGCGCGAGCGGCCCGTTTCTCTTTGCCTCACCGCATGCCCTCAGTCTGCCAACGGAGAAGCCGGCTCGACCAGCGGCTTTGCGAAAATACCCGCATCAGTGTATTGTTCGGGTAACACGCAAAGGACAGGAGTGGGGAATGGGTTTCGAGACTTTCTTCAGCAAGGCGGCCACTTTGACAGCGCTGGCGGCGGCAACCGTGTTGGGTGGCTGCGATAATCTGGACGTGGATATCGATACCGACGGCGTGCCGCTGGCGGAGCTTGATATGAGCGGCGGTGCACCATCCGGCGTGGTGCTGGCCGGTTCCGACACGGTAATGATCACCACCGGGGACGAATTCGACATTGACGTGGAGGGCACTTCGGGGGCGCGTGACAGGATGCGTTTTTCATTCAAGGACGATGCGCTGGTGATCCATCGGGAGAACGGTGACTGGAGCAGCGACGATGGCACGGCCACCGTAAACATCACCATGCCCGCGCCTGAAACGCTGGTGATGGCCGGATCGGGCACGATGAACACCGATGGCATGGCCGAAAAAGCGGAAATCGTCATCGCCGGTTCCGGCACGGTTACCGCCGCCAGCATTGCTGCGACGAAGATGGAGGTGACAGTGGGGGGCAGCGGCACGCTCAGTGCGTCAGGCACCACGCGGGATCTCGAGTTGAACATGGCCGGCAGCGGCAAGGCGGATATGGCGGGCCTTCAGGTTGACGATGCGGAGGTCACCATCGCCGGTTCGGGAAACGCTGAATTCGCGTCGGACGGGAAAGTTCACGCCAATCTGGCAGGCTCCGGCACGGTGCGCGTGCGTGGATCGGCGACGTGTGAACGCAAAAGTATCGGTTCAGGAGAACTTATTTGCGAAGATGGATAGGCGGACCTCCACTCCGACGTATCCTGGGGCGGCCAGCCGCAATACGTATTGCAAACAGTCATTTGCCCATCCATGATGGACAAATCTCCTGTAGCGGATCCGCAAATGACGAAATCTTCGCTGACTCTTGCCATTATGGCAGCGCTGACATTGAGTGGCTGCGTAGCAAAGACAGCCTTCGACATTGCGACTGCGCCTGTTCGGGCCGGAGCCAAAGTGGCCGATTGGGCCACCACCAGCCAAGATGAAGCCGATCGCGCGCGCGGCCGGGAAATTCGCCGCCGGGAAGAGCGGTTGGGTGAATTGACCGAAGACCTTGATAAACTCGAGGACGACTGCTTGGCCGGAAACGATCGCGCCTGCCGTGATGCCGTGGCCACCCGGCAGGAGATCGAGGCGCTGCTGCCTTCCGTACCGGTAGAGCCCGAACCCTAGGGCGCGGCGGCGCGCTCCAACCTGTCATTAATCGCCCGGCCCATCCCCTCTGCCGGGATCGGCGCGACATATATGGCCTTGCAACCCGATGCCGCGGCCTGATGCAGCGCCGCGAAAAGCCGTGATGCGGCCTCCGCCAGATCGCCGGTGGCAGACAGGTTCACATCGCCCGCAACTTCACCAAACCCGATCATGAAGCCATCTTGGTCGGCGCGGATACGGCCCAGTAGTACGGGCTTTCCGGGAGAATAGTGTTTCTTGAGCTGGCCGGGCGCCTCAATAGTCGCGCCGCGCGACTTTTCTGGCGGGCCGAGCGTCTCCGTCAATTCTTCTGCCGTGATCGGCCCCGGTCGCAACAACCGCCAGCCGCCGTCTGTATCAAGGGCCACGATGGTGGATTCGAGGCCAGCATCGCAAGCACCACCATCCAGCACCGGGGGTGACTGGCCGCCAAAGGAGGCGAACACATGATCGGAATGGGTGGGGCTCACTCCATTGCTGCGATTGGCCGATGGTGCGGCCAGTGGAATGCCCAGTTCACGCAGCAATCGCGCGGCGATGGGATGTGCCGGTTGCCGCAGCGCGATGGTGCCCAGCCCCGCCGTCACCGCCGGGACGATATCGGCCCCCTCCCTTAGTGGGAGGACGAGCGTCAACGGTCCGGGCCAGTATGTGTCAGCCAACTGCTCCGCCGCGGAATTGAAAATCGCCAGCTTTCGCGCCATTTCCGGGGAAGCGACGTGAACGATCAGCGGATTGAAATCCGGCCTGCCCTTCGTGCGGTAGATCTCCGCGACCGCGTCCGGCCTGTCCGCCCTTGCGGCAAGGCCGTAAACCGTCTCCGTCGGCATGGCGACAAGGCCGCCATCGCGCAGGATATCGGCCGCGCGCGCAATGCCCTCTTTATCAGGCGAAATGGTCGTTTGCTTGCCGCTCATGACGCTCGGCTATAGGGACGATCGCGATGGAAGACCAAGCCCAACTCCTCGCCCGAATTGCCAAAGCGCTGGAAAATCTTGCCCCCGGCGCGATGAACGATGTCGATTGGTGTGCATCCCCTGCCTATGTCTGGGATGCCACCGGGGCCCGAGGCATCGCGAAGATCGATGCACCCGCGCTCGATCTGCTGCGCAGCGTGGACAAGCAGAAGGCTGCCGTGGTCCGCAACATACAGCGTTTGGCCAAGGGTGATCCGGCGCATGACATGCTGCTGTGGGGCTCTCGCGGGATGGGCAAATCCGCACTGCTGCGGTCCGCAATTGCGAGTGCGCAGGATCAGGGCGGCAATATCGCGCTGGTTCAGGTGGCGACCGATGCGGTGGCATCCCTGCCCGCCCTCTTTATGCAGCTGGCAGGTGTGCAGCGCAACTTCCTCGTCTTCCTCGACGATCTTGGCTTTGCCGAAACCGATACCGCCACCCCGCGCCATTTGCGCAGCTGGCTGGACGGCGGAGTGGAAGCGCGGCCCGACAATGTGCGCATCGCCGTTACCGCAAACCGGCGCGCCATCCTGTCACGCCATGCTGCCGAGCAGGACGACCCGGTCAATCCGAGAGACGCCGTGGATGACAATCTGGCGCTGGCGGACCGTTTCGGCCTGTCCTTGGGCTTCCACAACGCCAGCCAGGATGATTACCTTGAAATCCTGCGCGGCTATGCGCAGCAATACGGCCTGGATCTGGATGAGGGCGAGGCACTGGAATGGGCCAAGCGTCGCGGTGCCCGATCTGGCCGCATCGCCTGGCATTTCATCACGGAACTAGCGGGGCGCGCCGGGAAACCGCTCTCCTGAGAGCAACACGCCCGCCGCGATTACATGATATCGCTGGGATCGATGGCGCCTTCCTCAAATGCGCGGGAGGGGTCGTCCGTCAACTGGCGGCGCGGCGGCAGGCGATCGCCAGTGTTGCGCTCAATCGCGGCGGCTCCGGTGGCGCCGGGTGCAGTAACGCGCCAGATGATGTTGCCGGTGTCATCACTCACCAACAGGCCGCCGGTACGGTCCCACTCCACCCATGTCGGCCGACCAAAAGTCTCTCCCTCGCGGGCGAGGAAGGGGGCCAGCACGCTGCGCGGTTCGCCAACGGGATTGCCCCGCTCGTCAAATTCAATGAAGACCACGTCATAGCCCGACGCAGGAATGCGGTTCCATGAACCGTGGCGGGCAACAAAAGCGCCCTGCCCGAACATGTCACCCATCTTGCTGCCTTCTTCGGTAAACACCATGCCCAGCGCGGCGACATGCGCGCCCAGCGCATATTGCGGCGTGCGGGTATATTCGGTGAGGTAACGCGGCATCGGCGCTTCCACCCGCTCATCGATCACGTCGTTGTAATAAACCCACGGCCAGCCGTAATGCACGCCGATGGGCACGTTAGACATATAATCCGGCACCAGGTCCGATCCCAGCATGTCGCGCTCATTCACGGTTGTCCAAAGCTCTCCGGTCCAGGGGTTGAACGCCATGCCATTGGGATTGCGAAGGCCCGCACCATACAGCCGTGCCTGGCCCGTTTTCACATTCAGCTCGTGAATGGCGGCGCGGCCTTCCTCGATATCCATGCCGCCTTCGCCGATGTTGGAGGCGGAACCGACAGCGACAAACAGCCGCTCTCCATCTTCGGAAAGGATGATATTGCGCATCCAGTGGTTTCCGGCGGGCGGCAGATCGGCCAGCTTTTCCGGAGCGCCCGACACCACGTTCGCACCCTCCTCGTAATCGAAGCGCAGCACCGCGTTGTGATTGGCGATGTAAAGCTTGCCATCGGCCCAGGCGATGCCGGAGGGCGAATCAAGATCGTCCTCGCGCAGGATGTGACGCTCGTCCGCAACGCCATCCTCATCGGTATCACGCAGCAGAACAAGCTGGTTCGCCGATGGTCCGGAGGACCCCGCTTCGCTGAACAGGATGCCAGCGATGAAATTGGTGAGCCATCCGCCGCTTACTTCGCCTTCGGGCGCGCGCGTGAGAGTGACGAGCACATCGCCATTGGGCATGGAGTAAATCACACGGGGATGATCAAGACCTTCGGCAAACCGATTCACCACCAGCCCCTCCGCCGCTTGCGGAGCCGCGCCTTCGGGCCAGCCGATCGGCTTGGCGATCTCTACCGTGGGCACAGTCTGCGGGTCCGGCGCGGCCAGCACCGGCTCTGTACCGGTCGTCTCTTCCAGTGTGAAAGTGGCCGGTTCTCCCTGGAACATCCACCAGATAACAGCCGCTGCCAGCAGCAGCAGAACGACGATTGCGATGATGATCTTCTTCATAGTGCTCATATCGGCAGGATTACGCGAGGTCCGGCTTTGCGGCAATCTCTTTGCCAGCTAAGGGCGTGTCCATGTTCGATTTCACACCCGATCCCGATGCCAGCAAGGCAGAGCTATATCAGGAGCTGCTGAGCGCGGCTGATGCCTTGACGTCGGATGAGCCCGATGGCGTCGCCAATATGGCGAATGTCGCATCCCTGCTGGGCGAGTTTCTGCCCGACTGCAACTGGACAGGTTTCTATCGCATGGTGGATGGGGAGCTGGTTCTAGGGCCATTCACCGGCAGGCCGGCTTGCATCCGTATTCCCCTTGGTGTGGGCGTGTGCGGCGTTGCCGCGCAAACCGGTGAAACGCAGTTGGTGGAGGATGTGCAAGCCTTCCCCGGCCATATCGCCTGCGACGCGCGCAGCCGATCCGAACTTGTCGTTCCCATCGTGAAGGATGGGGCGGTAAAGGGCGTAATTGATCTCGACAGTCCGGATCTCTCCCGCTTCGACGAGGATGACCGTGCCGGTATCGAAAGCCTTGCAAGGATGCTTTCCGACCGCGTGTGACCAGCGCATCCTGCCCCTGAACGGGACAGCTTTCCAGAAACTCTGGGATTCCCGCGTGTTTCGTAGGTAAATATGGGGTTAACCGGGCCTTGGCCCGATTCCTCATGAGGAACCCTGCACGATGTCGACCCGCTTTACCTTGCTGCTTTCCAGCGCAGCCCTGATGGCAGTTGCCACACCGGCCGCCGCGCAGGACGAGCCCGTGATCCAGGCAGATTATGTCGAAAATAACGGCATATCAGGAGCTTACGATGGCGAATGGCAGGGGGACTGGTCAGCCGACGATAGCTGGCGAGGCACGTGGACTGGCCGCTACACCACGCCCAGCGGGGAAGTCTTGGAAGGCGAGTATGTCGGCAGGTTTGTGGGCGAAGGCCGCTTCATCACCGATGACGGCCGCACTTTCACATTTGGTGACAGCGGATGGCGTGGTGACGACGGCGGTTACGAAATTCAAGGCGCCGCAAGCCAGCTGGGCCTCGCCGCATCGCCGGATGGTCGGTTGGCGTACACATTGGCCGAAAGAGAAGCCTGGCTCTCGGACTGCCGCCTGCTGATGGCAGACCAAGGTGGCTACGCCCGCTATCACGACAGGGACGATGATATCGGCGGCGGATTGATCGGCGGATTGCTGGGCGCAGTGGTAGGCGGATTTGCAGGAAATCGCATCGATGACGACGGCAGCCGACTTGCTGGCACCCTGATCGGCGCTGGGCTTGGCGGTGTCGCCGGCGCGGTGATCGGATCGGCCATAGATTCCGCAGACGAAGATGATGGTTACGCATATCGCGAAATGGACGCCAACGAGCTTTGGGCTGCCCGCTATTGCGATGCCTATCTGCGGCGTTACGAAATGAGCAGTGCGGTTGGCCCGTCCCATGGCCATCACCACAACCGTCACGGCCCGGAATGCACCACCACAGTTCGCGAAGAATGGGTCGAGGTTGAGCAGCCGGCACCCGCTCCGCGCCCGGCAAGCAGGATCATCCCTCGCCCACAACCAAGCGGCAAAACTGCACGCGTCAAATAACGCGTCGCCTCCGCGGGCGGTGGCTTAAATTCCCCCGCCGGTAAGGCGCTGGCAGATCAGATCCAGCTGATCCAACGTGCGGAACCGCACGGTAACGGAGCCTGATCTTGGATCGTCATCTGCGGTGATCTTCACAGGCAGGCCGAGAAATTCTTCAAGGTGATTCTCCACCGCCGCAATGTCAGCGTCCTGCGCCGGATCGCGCGAAGGCCGCGCCTGCCGACGGACCGGAGCCTCCCCACCATTGCGGGCCTTGCGCGCAAGCTTCTCCACATCGCGAACGGAGAGATTCTCCTTCACCGCCTTGTCGGCAATTTCCGTTGCCTCATCCAGACCGATCAGTGCACGGCCATGACCCATGTCGAGGCGGCCAGCCTGCAGATGATCCAGCACACCCTCCGGCAGTGAGAGTAAACGCTGGAGATTGGCCACGTGGCTGCGTGATTTCTCCACTAGGCCGGCAATTTCGGCCTGCGTCATATCTTCCAGATCGGAGAGGCGCTGATACGCCCTCGCCTCTTCGACAGGGTTCAGGTCTTCGCGCTGAACATTCTCGATCAGCGCCAGCGCCATGACGTCACGATCGTCCAGTTCGCGGATTATCGCTGGAATCTCATGCATTTGCGCCTTTTGAGACGCACGCCAGCGACGTTCGCCGGCAACAAGCTGATATTTGCCCGTATCGGTCGGCCGAACGATGACAGGCTGGATCACGCCCCGCGATGCAATTGATGCGGCAAGCTCGGCCAGCGTTTCATCATCGAAATGGGTGCGTGGCTGATCGGGATGCGGTTCGATATCGGCAATTGCCAACATCGCCAGCCCATCAGCACGCGGCGCGCTATCGCTTGAACCGCCAGATGATGATGAACCCGCTGAGCCCGGTGAGACCAAGGGCTCCTCACGCTTCATATCACCCATCAGCGCGCCCAACCCCTTGCCCAGCTTGCGCCGTGGTGCGGGCGGGCGAGATGTCACGGTATTCTCGGTATCGCTATCGTCTGCGGCGTTCTTCGCTTTGCTCATGCCGCTTTCCTCTCTTCGGGCAGGCGTCCAATCAGCTCTCGCGCCAGCGCCATATATGCACGGCTGCCGGGGCATGAATGGTCGTAAATCAATGCGGGAAGCCCATGGCTCGGAGCCTCCGACAAACGGACATTGCGCGGGATCACGGACTGGAAGACCAGATCTCCCAGGCACTCCCGCACATCGTCGGAAACCTGATCGGTCAACCGGTTACGGCGATCGAACATTGTCAGCGCAACACCGATAATGCCGAGATCAGGGTTGAACCGCTGCTGCACCTGTTCAACCGTCTGCAACAGCTGGCTAAGGCCTTCCAAGGCGAAAAATTCGCATTGTAGTGGTACCAACAGTGTATCGGCGGCGCATAATGCGTTCAGCGTCAGGAGGCCCAGCGAAGGCGGGCAATCAATGAAACAGATGTCGTGGCCCGTGTGATTAGCGAATGCTCGGCGGAGGCGATGGGTGCGCTCTTCAACATTCACCAGCTCGATCTCGGCGCCACTGAGGTCCACCGTGGCTGGCAGCAGATCAAGGCCGGGAATGGTCGATGCCACTATGCATTCTTCAACCGGCACTTGGTCCACAAGCACGTCGTAGCTCGACATATCTCGCTCTGCTGAGCCCAACCCCACGCCCGTGGACGCATTGCCCTGCGGATCGAGATCGACCAGCAAGGTACGCCATCCGCTCGCGGCCATCGCCGTTGCGACGTTGATGGCAGAGGTGGTTTTTCCCACCCCGCCCTTCTGATTGGCAATGGCTATGACGATCATCGAAGCGTAGGCCTCCCCTTGCCGATTAAGATCCCTGCGTCGGGATCGGTGGCCGATTGTTCCACGTGGAACATTTCTTGGATCCCTGCAGGTTGCTCTGACAGTTCCATCGCTCCCCTGCGGCCTTTCGGCAATAACCACACGGTAGAGCGTGTGGAAAAGCGTGCGGATAACTCAAGCAGTTTACCAAGGGGAGCAAAGGCTCTCGCTGTTATAACACCCACATCGCGGCTTTCCACACTTTCGAGACGTGCGCCCAAAACAGTGCAGTTTGTCAGCGCAAATTGATCGCAAATCCGCTTTAGCCATTCAACCCGACGCTTGCGCGATTCGACAAGGATCATGGGCATATCGGGCCGCACTATCGCTATTGCCAAACCGGGGAAGCCTGCGCCGGTGCCTAGGTCCAGCCATGGCTCTATTCCACGTGGAACATGGTCCAGCAATTGCAAACTGTCCGCAATGTGGCGGGTCCAGACTTCTGACAAACTCTGCTTGGACACGAGGTTCTGCCGCTCATTCTCTTCAGCTAAAAGCGGTGTGAAGCGTTCAAGGCGGTCAATCGCGCCAGCGTCGCACCTTTCGGCACAGAAAGCGCGCGCCTGTTCCTCTGTCGTGATCATGCCGCCTGGTTCCGGCGCTTCGCATGAACCAACAACGCCGCAAGCGCCGCAGGGGTGATCCCGCGCACGCGCCCTGCCGCTGCGAGATTATGCGGCTGAGCGGTACTCAACCGCTCCACCATCTCATTCGACAGTCCGGGAACCTCGGCGAATGGAAAATCCTCTCCAAGGAGCAAGCCTTCGCTGCTGCGCAGATCACGCAGTTCTGCATCTTGGCGTGCCAGATAGGGTGCGTAAGCTGCATCCTCGACCAGCTCGTCCGCCAGCGGCGTACTTGTATCACACTCAGCAGGGAGCCACGGTGTAAGACTTGCAAGCGTAATGTCAGGCATGGAGAGCCACTCCGACAGGGTCTTGCGCCCCGCGTCTCTCTTCAAGTGAAGTCCCGCGCTGTGCAATTCGGTCGCAGAAATCTCGCGCGCCAGCGCGGTGTTCCACGTGGAACGTTCGTCTTCACGGCGAGCGAACCACTCCGCGCGTTCAGTACCGACGCAGCCACTTTCCAGCGCAATAGGAGTAAGCCGCGAAGTCGTATTGTTGGCGCGCAACCGCAGCCGGTACTCTGCCCTCGCCGTGAGCATACGATAGGGCTCACTCACGCCGTGCAGGGTGAGATCGTCAATCATCACGGCCATGTAGCTGTTTGAACGATCTATAGCAGGCGGAGCTTGCTCACGGATGGCAGCAGATGCATTCAAGCCTGCAATCAGCCCCTGTGCGGCTGCTTCTTCATAGCCTGTCGTGCCATTGATCTGACCAGCGCAATAAAGTCCGCCAATGGCCTTCAGTTGCAAGTCCGGGCCCAGAGCGCGTGGATCGATATGATCATACTCCACGGCGTAGCCCGGCACCTCCATGACGACCTGTTCCAGACCCTCCATCTCTCGAAGCATTCCGAGTTGGACATCAACCGGAAGCGACGTGCTGATGCCATTTGGATAGACCAGATGCGTATCCAGTCCTTCAGGCTCGAGAAAAACCTGGTGCCCGTCCCTATCGGCAAAACGATGGATCTTGTCCTCGATCGATGGGCAATAGCGTGGTCCGGCCGCATCGATGGCGCCGCTGAATAGTGGTGAACGGTCAAGGTTTTGTGCGATGATATCATGCGCGCGGGGATTGGTCCGCGTGATTGCACAGAACACCTGGGGGTTGACGCGCCGCGTGGTGAGATCGGACATCGTCCAATGCTCCGCGTCAGACGGCTGCTCTTGCAAGCGCGCCCAATCAATAGTTCGCCCGTCGAGTCTTGGGGGCGTGCCTGTCTTAAGCCGAGCCATCGGAAGTTCCGCGCCGCGAAGCTGTTCCGCCAACTTCTGCGCGGAGTTCTCTCCTATCCTGCCACCCTCCAAACGCTCCTCACCGCGAAAGAGTGTGCCGCCAAGGAATGTGCCGGTACACAGGATCACGGCGTTGGACCGAAGCTCTGATCCGTCGGAAAGTCGAACTCCCCCTACGCGATCACCGGAAAGGATCAGCTCACTCGCCTCTCCTTCCACCACGTGCAGGTTTTCCAATTGCGCCAGCATCGCCTGCACGGCGCGTTTGAACAGCTTGCGATCCGCTTGAACGCGCGGACCCTGAACCGCGCTTCCCTTGGAACGGTTGAGCATGCGGTAGTGTATCGCGCCTGCGTCTGCTGCGCGACCGATCAGGCCGTCAAAAGCATCAACCTCCCGCACCAGGTGGCCCTTGCCCAGCCCGCCGATGGCCGGGTTGCAGCTCATCGCACCAAGCGTCGCGGCGTCAAATGTGACAAGCGCGGTGCGCAGCCCGGTGCGCGCGGACGCCGCTGCAGCCTCGCACCCGGCATGTCCGCCGCCAATGACTATGACATCGAAATGGTTCATTGCATGAAAGCGTTTAGCCGATCTGTTCCACGTGGAACAGGCTATTTCCCGATACAGAAGCGACCAAAAAGCGTGTCGAGCACGTCTTCCGTCGAAGTTCTGCCGACGAGCGCGTCAAAGGCCTGGCGCGCACGGCGAAGGTTCTCCGCGATAAGCAACGGATCGCGCTCGTCACGCGCGGTGGCCAAGGCTTCTGCGGCATCACTCAATCGCTCCCGCTGACGGGCATTCAGAACGGCGACGCCTGCCTTCGGCATCGCCGATCGAGCGACTTCAATCAATCTGGCGCGCAAGACCCCCATCCCCTCACCCGTATGGGCGGAGATTGAGATGTCAGGATTTGACTTTCGAATCAGGTCAGCCCGGTCAATCTGCGCATCGATATTCCAGCTTCCAGCAGGAGCTGCGCACTCCTCACCCAGCCAGAGCACCAGGTCTGCCCTGGCGATCTCATCATGCGCGCGTGCGATACCGATCGTCTCGATGGCGTCGTCGCCCTCTGCCCGCAGGCCGGCCATATCGGCGAAGGTAAAGGGTATGCCCGCAAGCGAGACGGATTGCGTCAGAACATCACGAGTCGTGCCGGCTATATCCGCCGTAATCGCCGCCTCGCTCTCCACCAGCGCGTTGAACAAGGTCGATTTACCGGCATTGGGCGGCCCGGCCAGCGCCACACGAAAACCTTCTTTCAACGTCTCAGCATGCGGTGCGGCCATAGTCTCATGAAGGGAACCGTGGAGCGCAGCCAGCGAGTTTGCGAAGCTATCCGGCAAAGTCGACACATCGTCCTCGTCATCAAAATCGAGGACGGCCTCGCACAGAGCCGATAGCCGGAGCAACTCGACGCGCCATTCCTCGACTTGCCGCGATAGTGCGCCGCCTGCCATCGCCATGGCACTGCGCCGCTGAAACTCTGTTTCGGCTGATAGAAGGTCCGCCAGCCCTTCGGCCTCAGCCAGATCGATGCGGCCATTTGCGAAAGCGCGGCGAGTGAACTCGCCAGGCTCTGCCCGCCGGCATCCGTCGATTTGACCAATCGCATGTTCCACAGCAGCGATAACTGCCCTGCCGCCGTGACAATGGAATTCGGCCAGATCGTCACCCGTCACGGAGTTTGGACCAGGGAAGTACAGCGCCAGCCCATCATCCAATGTTTCACGTGAAACACTGCGGAATGTCGTTCGCTTTGCCCGGCGCGGTGCAGGTATGCCGCCCGCGATTGTCTCCAAGACCGTGGTCACGGCCGGGCCGGTAATGCGGATAACGCCTATGCCGGCAGGTGGCTGCCCGCTGGAGAGCGCGAAAATCGTGTCCATGGAATGTTTATTCGGATGAACCCCTGGGCTTGTCGGTCGGAACGGCGCCCGCGCCCTTGGCCGCGTTCTCCATGAAGTTCTGGAACATCTTCATGCCCATCTGTCCCATCGGCGCGATCTGCTTTGCATATTGCTCAAGCTGATCGATGTTGGACACGCCCTTCATCGCCTTGGAAATGGATTCGATATAGATCTCATTCGCCTGCTCCACATCGGGCAGGCCCATGAAACGCCGCGCCTCTTCTGGCGAGCAGTCGATCTCGATATTGACCTTCATTGCGGACACCTTTCTCGATACGCGCGTAGTCTAAACACAAGACCATTTCTGACGCCCAGGAGAACCATATATGAGCGAGACAATGCGGATTACCACCCTGGATGGTGCCGAACCCTTCGATTGCTATGTCGCCCGCCCTGCGCAGGAGCCACAATCGGCGATCATCGTGATA
Source organism: Aurantiacibacter rhizosphaerae (assembly GCF_009807005.1). Classification (GTDB taxonomy): domain Bacteria; phylum Pseudomonadota; class Alphaproteobacteria; order Sphingomonadales; family Sphingomonadaceae; genus Alteraurantiacibacter; species Alteraurantiacibacter rhizosphaerae. Next base: position 64,103 of record NZ_WUBR01000001.1, read on the forward strand.
CAGGAAATTTTCGGTGTAAACGCCGGTATTCGCCGCAAGTGCGACAAGCTGGCCGAGGAAGGCTATCTCGCCCTCGCCCCGGACCTGTTCTGGCGACTGCAGCCGAACGTCGAACTGGACCCCGATATCGAACCCGAATTTCAAACCGCGCTGGATCTGATGGGCAAGTTCAACCAGGATCAGGGTATCCGCGATATCGAAGCCGCGATCAAACACGCGCGCATTGTTGTGGCGAATGGCAAGGTCGGTGCGGTGGGTTACTGCCTTGGCGGCCGACTGGCCTATATGACCGCGGCGCGCACCGATATTGATGCCAGTGTGGGATATTACGGCGTGGGCATTGATGGTCTGCTGCGCGAGAAGAATTCCATCGCCAATCCGCTAATGCTGCATATTCCGACAGAGGATGGCTTCGTCGACAAGGACACGCAAAAGGCGATGCACGAAGGACTGGACGATCACCCCAAGGTGACGCTGTATGATTATGAAGGGCTGGACCACGGTTTCGCCACCGAATTCGGTAAGCGCCGCGACGAGGAAGCCGCGACGCTGGCCGACAAGCGCACCGCGGAATTCTTTGCCAAGCATCTTGGCTGACGCTCGCTAAGAAAAAAGGGGGCCTCGCAGCCCCCTTTTTCTTTTGTAATCAGACGCTTCGGCCAGAATTGGTCTACTGGTTCATCGTCTCGAAGAAGTCTTCGTTGGTCTTGGAATCCTTCATCTTGTCGAGCAGGAATTCCATCGAATCGATCGTACCCATCTGCATGAGGATACGGCGCAGCACCCACATCTTCGACAGCTGATCCTTGTCCACCAGCAGTTCTTCCTTGCGGGTGCCGGATTTGCCGACGTCCAGAGCCGGGAAGATGCGCTTGTCGGCCACCTTGCGGTCCAGCACGATTTCGCTGTTGCCGGTGCCCTTGAACTCTTCGAAGATCACCTCGTCCATACGGCTGCCGGTATCGATCAGCGCGGTTGCGATGATGGAGAGCGAGCCGCCCTCCTCGATGTTACGCGCCGCACCGAAGAAACGCTTCGGACGTTGCAGCGCATTGGCGTCCACACCGCCAGTCAGCACCTTGCCGGAACTGGGCACCACGGTGTTGTAGGCACGGCCCAGGCGCGTGATGGAATCGAGCAGGATCACAACGTCCTTCTTGTGCTCCACCAGGCGCTTGGCCTTTTCGATCACCATTTCGGCAACCTGCACGTGGCGTGATGCAGGCTCGTCGAACGTGGAGGAAATCACCTCACCATTCACGCTGCGCTGCATGTCGGTAACTTCTTCGGGGCGTTCGTCCACCAGCAGCACCAGCAGGAAAACCTCTGGGTGGTTATCCGTAATCGCCTTGGCGATGTTTTGCAGCAGCACGGTTTTACCGGTGCGCGGCGGTGCCACGATCAGGGCGCGCTGACCCTTGCCCTGTGGACTGATCAAATCGATCACGCGGGCGGACTTGTCCTTTACCGTGGGATCCTTGGTATCGAGATTCAGGCGGCTGTCGGGATAAAGCGGCGTGAGGTTATCGAAATTGGTGCGATGGCGCACCGCGTCCGGGTCCTCGTAATTCACTTCCTTCAGCTTGGTCAGCGCGAAGTAGCGTTCGCCGTCCTTGGGCGCGCGGATTTCGCCTTCCACGGTATCACCCGTGCGCAGGCCCCATTTGCGGACCTGGTTGGGCGAGACATAGATATCGTCAGGGCCGGCAAGGTAGTTCGCTTCGGGGCTGCGCAGGAAGCCGAAGCCGTCCTGCAGCACTTCAATCGTGCCGATGCCGAGGATTTCCTCACCCTCTTCCGCCACTTCCTTGAGAATGGCGAACATCAGTTCCTGGCGGCGCAGAGTCGAAGCACCTTCGACGCCCAGCTCTTCTGCCATGGACACCAGCTCTGCCGGCGCCTTTTGCTTGAGTTCTTTAAGATGCATTTTCTTTATATTCCAGATAGTTGGGATGCCGGCAGGTCATAAGGGCTTGGAGAAAGCAGACCCGGTTGCGCAGTTGTTTCGCACACCTTTTCGCCGTTTGAGACTTAAGCAGATATGGGTTTCGCCGATGCCGGTCAATTCGCAAATCGCGGGCAAGCGGAAACTCGCCGGAGAATCAGAACGGCTTGACGATCACCAGCACCACGATCAGCGCCACGGCTATGCCGGGCACCTCGTTCAGCAGGCGCAGCTTCTTGCCGGAAAAGGGTCGCTCTCCGCGCGCCAGTTTCTTTGCATAGCCAGCCATATAGCCATGATAGCCGGAGAGAATGAGGACAAGCAGCAGCTTGGCATGCAGCCAACCTTGCGACCAGGCATCCAGCGTAATCGCAAGCGCAATGCCCAGCACCCATACCAGGATGATTGATGGCAGCAGGATGATCTTCAGCAGCTTGCGCTCTCGGTCGACAAACTTCGCAGCTTCGTCAGACCCCTCTGGCGCTTCCTGGTGATAGACGAACAGGCGGGGCAGCATGAACAGCCCGGCCATCCAGAAAATCACGAAGATGATATGGCCGGCCTTGAGCCAGAGATAGGTCATTGCGAGCACATTCTGCATGGTGTGTATCTAGGGGCGGAAATTGTCTTCGTCATCCCCTCTTCCGCGCGCTTCAACCGCGGACGAGCTTCAGAAGATGTTCTACATGGGCGATAGGCGTTTCCTTGTCGATCCCATGGCCCAGATTGAAGATATGCGGACGCTCCGCAAAAGCGGAAAGGATGGTGCGAACGGACTCGTCCATCGCCTCCCCCCCGGACAGCAGCAGCATCGGATCGAGATTGCCCTGCACCGGCATATCGGCGGGCAGTTGTGCATTGATCCACGCAGGGTCGGTGGTTTCATCGATGCCCAGCGCATCAACTCCCGTTTCGCGGGCATAGGCCGGTAATTTCGCGCCAGCGCCCTTCGGAAATCCGATGACGGGGATGCCGGGCCGCTGTTCATGAATCGCGGCGGCGATACGGGCATTGGGTGCGATCACCCATTGTTCAAATTGCGACGGGCTGAGCGATCCGGCCCAGCTGTCGAACAGTTGCACAGCTTCTGCCCCTGCATCGATCTGGCCGATCAGATATTCGATACTGGCCGCCTCTATCGCGCCGATCAGCGATGCGAAGGCCACAGGATCGCGATAGGCCAGCTTGCGCGCCGCGCCCTGGTCTTTCGAGCCCTGCCCCGCCACCATGTAGGTTGCCACCGTCCACGGCGATCCTGCAAAGCCCAGCAAGGTGGTCTCTGGCCCCAGGCGAGCCTTCACTGCCGCCACGGTACGGTAGATCGCATCAAAGTGATGGAAGGCCCGCTCAAGCCCATCCCAGGCCCCATCCACCAATGGAGGCGCAAGCCGCGGGCCCTCGCCAGCCTCGAACCAGAGGTTCTGACCAAGGGCGTGCGGAACGATCAGGATATCGGAAAACAAGATCGCGCCATCGAAGCCGAACCGGTCAATCGGTTGAATCGTAACCTCGGCCGCGGCTTCGCAATCATAGACCAGTTCCAGAAAACCGCCCTTCTGCGCGCGCAATTCGCGATATTCGGGCAGGTATCGACCAGCCTGGCGCATCAGCCAAACCGGCCGCCTTGCGGTCCGCTGGCCGGCAAGCGTTTCGAGGAGACAACCGGGCATCGAAGAGTCCAATCAAACAATAAATATATATTAATAGGATTTAGGACGTTGTTGGTCCTGTGGATATCGGGGATTGCGAGCCTGTGCCCGAATTCTCCCGCGTTGAGAACCCATTTCCAGCGTGGCGACTCATGCTTGGCGTTGAGTCAAACGAGTCTTCTCCCCGCTATCCCCAGACTGTTCACAAACGGCTGCGAAGGCGCATGACTCGGCTCATGATTCCGGTTTGGATCGGGGGCTAACTTAACCGACAGCTTGTCCGCAGATCGATCCCGTGGTTTATGCCTGTGCTTATCCACATGGCCAGACTTCACCTTCATCTTCTCTCTGACTCGACCGGCGAAACGCTGGAAATGCTTGCGAAAGCAGCGCTGGCGCAGTTCGGCGACGCTGATGTGCAGCGGCATTTCTGGCCGATGGTCCGGTCGGTTCAGCATCTTGAACGCATCATCGATGACTTCAAGACCAATCCCGGCCTTGTCCTCTATACGCTGAGTAACGAGGCCACGCGCGAACGGCTGGAGGAATGCTGCCGCCAGCTGGCCCTGCCCCATGTCGCCGCGCTGGACCCTGTGGTGGAAGCGCTGGAGGAACGGCTGGGCCAAGAAGCGCACGGCCGGCCCGGCGGCAAGAACAAGATGGACGCCGAGTATTTCGAGCGGGTGGATGCCATCCAGTTCACCATCGCCCATGACGACGGCATCAGCTGGGACGATTGGGAAGAGGCGGACATCGTCCTTGCAGGCGTATCTCGCACATCGAAAACGCCGACCAGCATCTACCTGGCCAATCGCGGCTACAAGGTGGCGAATATTCCGCTGGTGGTGGAAAGCCCGCCGCCAAAGCTGCTGTTCGAATTGCGCAATCCCATGGTCGTGGGCCTGACTACCGCACCGGCCCGCCTGATCCAGATCCGGCGCAATCGCCTGCTGTCGCTGAACGAGAAGACCGAGACCGCCTATGTCAATGAAGACAGGGTCAGTCAGGAAGTGGCGTTTGCCCGGCGCATGTTCGCCGATAATGGCTGGCCCGTTATCGACGTGACCCGCCGATCGATCGAGGAAGCGGCCGCTGCCATCATCAAGCTTTATCAGGAGCGTGAGGGCCGCCGCGAAGAGAACCGCCCGCCGCAGACCGGTCCCAAGCCGATATGATTGCTGCGCTATGATCGTTCTGGCGTCGAAATCAGCTTCGCGCCGCGCCATGCTGGAGGCCGCAGGCGTAAATTTTGAAGCGCGGCCAGCCGATGTGGACGAGCGCGCCCTGGAATCCGCCATGGAAGGCGCGCCGCCTGAAGAGGTGGCGCTGAAGCTGGCGGAGGCGAAGGCTCTCGCCGTGCGCGAGAATACGTGGCCCGTACTGGGCAGCGATTCCCTCGTCGTGGTGGATGGCCAGCGTTTTGACAAGCCTGCCAGTCGTGAAGAGGCCGCCGCTCATCTGCGCGCCTTTTCCGGCCGCACCATGCAGCTTCATTCTGCCGCCGCATTCGCGAAAGGCGGCAAGATCGTGTGGCGTCATGCCGCAAGGGCCGATTTGACAGTCCGCGATCTGTCGGAAGCTTTTATCGAAAGCTATCTTGGCCACGAATGGCCCGAAGTCGGCTATTGCGTTGGCGTGTTTCGTATAGAGGCGCGCGGCCCGCAGCTCTTCACCAGCATCGAGGGCGATCAGTTCACTGTTCTTGGCATGCCCCTGCTGCCGGTGCTGGAAGCGCTGCGAGAACTGGGGGAGCTGCCGCGATGACGCTTCATGCCGGCGATTATGCCGAGGTGATCGGCGATCCGATATCACAGTCCAAATCCCCCTCCATCCACCGCTACTGGCTGCAACAGCTTGGACGAGTTGCGGACTACAAGGCCTGCCCGGTCTCGGCAGACGATCTGGCGGACTATATCGCTGAGCGACGGCAGGATGCGGATTGGGCGGGTTGCAACGTCACCATGCCGCATAAACAGGCCGTAATGCCCCTGGTGGACACGCTTGATGGGCAAGCCGAATCGATCGGCGCGGTGAACACTATCGTTCCTGATGGCGATGGAAACCTTACCGGTTTCAACACGGATGGTGCAGGCTTTCTTGAACCGCTACGCGCAGATATTGCCCAGCGCCACCTGTTCCGCATGGCGCGCGTGATGGGCACAGGCGGCGCGGCACGGGCCATCGTTCGGGCGCTGGCCGATGAAGGGTTCACCATCGTGCTGTCGGGGAGAGATCCGGAAAAAGCGCGCGCATTGCTGGATGAACTTGATCCGGGCCGGGAACATCATGTCGCCCCGCTCTCGCATTTTGCCCAGCCCACCGATTTCGAGTTTGATGATCGGGAGGGCTGCCTTGATCTGGTGGTGAATGCCAGCCCGCTGGGCATGCAGGGACAGCCGCCACTGGATTTCGATTTTAGCCACGTTCCGCCCGGCAGCATCATCTATGATATCGTCACCACGCCGATGGAAACGCCGTTCCTGCAGGCGGCGCGGGCTAAAGGCTTTCGCAATATTGATGGGCTATCCATGCTGATCGGGCAGGCCGCCGTCGCGTTTGAAAAATTTTTCGGCATCGCCCCGCCGCGAGAGGAAAACGATGTGGAACTGCGCAGGATGTTGACCCGGTGAGCACTACGAAACCCCTCATCATCGGACTGACCGGCTCCATCGCCATGGGCAAGAGCACCGTAGCGCAGATGTTCGAAGGCGCCGGCGTTCCCGTGTTCGATGCCGATGCCGAGGTGCGCCGGATGCAGGGGCCAGGCGGCGCGCTGCTGCCCGCTATCGAGGCGGCTTTTCCCGGCAGCACCGGACCCGAAGGCGTTCGGCGCGAGGAGCTGGGCAGCATCGTGTTCGGTGATGCGGATGCCCTCGCCCGGCTGGAAACGATCGTGCATCCCGCCGTGGGGGTGCGCAGAGAGCAATTCCTCGAAACCAATGCCGATGCACCGATGGTGGTTTTCGACATTCCGCTGCTGTTTGAAAAGGGCGCGGCGCAACTGGTGGATGTGGTGGTGGTGGTTTCCGCGCCTGCCGAGGTTCAGCGTGACAGGGTGATGGCGCGCAAGGGCATGACGGAGGAGAAATTCGAGCAGATTCTCGCCATCCAGATGCCCGATGCGGAAAAGCGCAGCCGCGCCGATCACGTGATCGATACCGGCACTCCGCTGGAAGAAACCCGCGCGCAGGTGGAGGCTCTGGTGGACAAGCTGAAAGCCGACTTGCACAAGTAAACCGGATCGCGCGATAGGGTGACCATGCGCGAGATCATATTCGATACAGAGACGACAGGCCTGGACCCCCGGACGGGTGACAGGATGGTGGAAATCGGCTGCATTGAGATGGTCAATCGCGTGGCGACAGGCCGCAGCTATCACGAATATTTCAACCCGGACCGGGATATGCCGGCAGAGGCGGAGAAGGTGCACGGTCTTTCCGCCACCTTCCTCTCCGACAAGCCGCGTTTTCGCGACAAGGTGGAATCGCTGCTGGAATTTATCGGCGATTCTCCGCTGGTGGCGCACAATGCGCAGTTCGATTTCGGCTTTCTGAATTTCGAACTGGAGCAGTGCGGCCTGGGCGAAATCGGCACTGACCGGATGATCGATACGCTGGTGCTGGCCCGCCGCCGCCATCCCGGCGCAAAGCATTCACTGGATGCGCTGTGCTCCAGATATGGCGTCGATCGCAGCCACCGTACCCTGCACGGGGCGCTGCTGGATGCCGAATTGCTGGCGCAGGTCTATGTCGAGCTGACCGGCGGCCGCCAGATCGGCCTGCAGCTTGCCGTGGACAACACATCCTCTGAAAGCTCTGCTCCGACGTTGTTCGTCCCGAAGACGGGGGAATATCGCGCGCCCAGGCCGCATACTGCAAGCGCCGCAGAAATCGCCCGGCACAAAGCATTTCTGGAATCATTGCAAACTCCCCTCTGGAACTCGTGATACAAACGTCCCACATGGGGTAGAGAAGCGAACGATAAGAAAAGGAGCATCGCCTCATGGATATTCGCGTGTCGGGACACCAGGTCGATACAGGAACTGCACTGCAGGAGCATGCATCGGACAGGCTTGAAACAATTGTCGAAAAGCATTTCAAGCGCGCGATTTCTTCATCTGTTACCTTCGGGAAGGCGCCCGCCAGCGGCTTTGCCGCCGATATCGTTCTGCATGTGAATCACGGACTTATCCTGAAAAGCCACGGACAGGCGCAGGATGCGCACCTGGCGTTCGATCAGGCTGCCGAGAAAATTGAAAAGCAGCTGCGCCGCTACAAGCGCCGCCTGAAGGACCGGCATGAGCAATCCGCCCATGCCGCGAAGGAGGAGGAGGCAGCTTACACCATCTTCGCCTCAGAAGAGCCTGCGACCGAGGAAGAGGCCGGCGAAGAATCGCCCCCCATCATCGCGGAAACCCGCATCGATGTGCCCGAAGTCAGCGTTTCGGACGCCGTTATGCTGCTGGATCTGCGGCATACGAATGCGCTGTTCTTCAAAAATGCTGGAACTTCGCGCCATAATATGGTGTATCGCCGCGAAGACGGTTCGATTGGATGGGTCGAACCGTCCTAATCGCCACCAGCGCATCAAGCAGACTGAGGCGGTATTTCCAGGAGGGGTGTTCGCACTGGCGTTGCGCCGCATGGCGTTGCGTATCTCCGACAGGATAATACGAGTTTTCTGAAGCTATGGAATCAATCTTCTTGATGAAACCCGAGTCGGTCTGCGTAACGCAGGCCGACGGTAAGGAAGATATCCTGCGCAGCCTCGGCGATCTGTTTGCCAATGCGTTCGAACTTGATGGCGGCCTGGTCCTCGAACAGCTTGAGGAGCGGGAGAAGCTGGGCAGCACCGGATTTGGCCGCGGCGTGGCCATGCCGCACGCGCGTATGCCTGGTATCAAGCGCCCGATTGCCGCGCTGATGAAACTGCATCGCCCCGTTGACTTCGCATCCGCAGATGGATTGCCGGTAGACCTTGTCTTCGGACTGCTTTCCCCCGCCAACAGCGGCGCCACACACCTGCATGCCCTCGCCGCAATTTCACGACTGGTGCGTGATGAGGGCGTACATGATGCCTTGTGCGATGCCCCCGATGCAGAGGCGCTTTACGGCGTGTTGACCAATGCGACGGACCGTGACGCTGCCTGATCCCGCCCGTTCGGCAGATGGCAGCGCGCAGGACGGCCATTTCCGTGCCCTGGAAAACCTATATTCCTGCGCCCCTGTAAACAAGCTGTTCGAATCGCAGCTGGAAATCATGGAAGCGGGCCGCGCGCGGATCACGTTTCAGACGCAGGAACGGTATTTCCATGCCGCCGGTGCCACCCACGGCACGCTGTATTTCAAGATGCTGGACGATGCCGCGTTCTATGCGGCCAATTCGCTGGTGTCGGATCGCTTCCTGCTCACCACCGGGTTCAACCTGCATTTCACCAAGCCCCTGCGCACGGGCCGCGTAATTGCCGAAGGCCGATGGATCAGCGGCAAGCGGCGCGTTTTCATCGCAGAGGCGCATTTGATGGACGAGGAAGGCGACGAGATCGGCCGCGGCACCGGCACCTTCATGCGATCCCACATCGCGCTGTCCGGCCTAGACGGGTATCGCCAGCCCGGCCCTTCCGATGACGGATGACCGTCTTCCCGCGCACCTGGAAGTAAGCGGTTTGATCCGCGCGGTAGAGGCCGCGGGCGGTTTCGGCATGGTGCTTTCCAAGGGAGAGCGGACGGCTGGAACACTGATGGTAGTGTGTTGTAATCGCGCAACTTTATCCCGCGCTTACGAGCGTATGCCGCAGCTGGATGGCACTCGAAAATGGACGCTTACCAAGCAGCAAGATACTGAAAACCCGATGGAATTTTCCGACTACTGCCGGCGACGCGGGCAGCAGGATCCGGATCTGTGGGTGGTTGAGCTGGACATCGAAAATGCAGAACGCTTCATCGATGTTGCAGTGCACAATAGTTGACTCTGATCCTTAATCGACTATCTGGCAGCCAACTTTCCGACAGCGTAGGTTGTTAGTCATCGCATTCCGGCGATGGTTTTCAGCGCGCAGACGGGGGGATGACCGGCAGGTCCGTTTGATGACGGACGCGGGCGACAGACGGTAAGATTACACCGCGTTCGCAAGCCTGCTCAGGTCTCTCACCGCCTTAAGTAACGGGATCAATGAAGTTCATTAGCAAGCGAGTTGGGGCAAGCGCCCTGGCTGCAATCTTTGTTGTCTCCAGCTTTGGCGCCTCTGGTAGTAACGCCGTCGCACAGGACAAGGCCCCGGCCCAGGCAGAGCAGACAGTGCTCGAATCGGACCAGACCCAAACAGCACCCGCCTTCGCAGTGCCCGCCGCCCAATCCGAAGTACGCTTCGTGATGAACGAGGTAGTGCAGGAACTGCCCGAAAAGGCTGAGGTTCCCGAATCCACCATCGAAACTCAGAGCGACGCAGTATCGCTGCGCGAACTCGTGGGCGATGTTGATACCAGCGGCGAATTGTCCCGCGAGATGATGTGCTTGGCCAAGGCCGTGTATTTCGAATCGCGCGGCGAATCGCTGGATGGTCAGCTGGCCGTTGCCCGCGTGATCGTGAATCGCGCTGAAAGTCAGCGCTTCCCCGATGATTACTGCTCGGTCGTGACCCAGCGCTCGCAATTCTCCTTCGTGCGCGGTGGCCGCATTCCGGATCCCAAGCGCGGTACACGCGCGTGGACGAAGGCCAAGGCCATCGCCCGCATCGCACATCGCGACATGTGGGACAGCCCTGCCCATGATGCCCTGTTCTTCCATGCAACGCATGTCCGCCCTCGCTGGGCCGGTCGGCTGACGGCACGCGCCACCATCGAGAACCACGTTTTCTACAAGTAAGGGCGCGCGCCGCTGCGGCCACGGCGCTGTGTCAGGCTGACGCTACTCGCGCAGATCTACCCAGACGGGCGTATGGTCGCTGGATTTCTCGCGCCCGCGATATTCCTTGTCGACACCGGCTGTGATCATGCGATCCGCAGCTTCGGGTGACAGCAGCAGGTGATCGATCCGAAAGCCGTGGTCTCGCTGCCACGCGCCGGCCTGGTAATCCCAGAAGGTCCACACGCCGCCGCGCGGATTCAGCGTGTCTATGGCGTCGGTCCAGCCATCGCCCAGCATGCGGGCGTAGGCATCGCGCGATTCGGGCTGCATCAGCGCATCATTCGCCATGGCCCGCACGGACCAGACGTCCTTGTCCTCGGGAATAACGTTGAAATCGCCCAGCACGACGGTCGGCTGCTCCAGCGCGGACAGTTCTGCCATGCGTGCGCGCAGCAGCTTCATCCACGCCAGCTTGTAATCGAACTTGGGGCCCGGCTGCGGATTGCCGTTGGGCAGATAGAGATTGCAGATGCGCACGCCGTTCACCTCTGCCTCCAGATAGCGAGACTGCTCTCCCTCGTCTTCCTTCGGTCCATCAATGCCCAGTCCGCGCTGTGTTTCTACAGGCGTCTGTCCATCGGCAAGGATGGCCACGCCGTTGAAGCTTTTCTGGCCGTGCCAGATGGCATGGTAACCGATGTCCTCGAACTCGGAAGCCGGGAAATTCTCGTCCTGGCTCTTGGTTTCCTGCAGGCAGGCGACGGCTGGCCGGGTTTCTTCCAGCCATTCTTTCAGGCGTGGCAGGCGGGCCTTGATGCCATTGATGTTGAAGCTGGCAATCCGCACGGGCGCGCGCTCAGATGCCGAAGGAGCTGCCGCAACCGCAACCGGCCGCAGCATTGGGGTTTTCCACTCGGAAGGCCGCACCGCCCAGCGATTCGACGTAATCCACGGTGCACCCGGCCACCAAATCCAGGCTGACGGGGTCTACCACCAGCTTCACACCGTCTGTTTCGCTCACGGCATCATCTGCCTCTGCCGCGTCATCCAGATCGAACTTGTACTGGAAGCCGGAACAGCCGCCCCCTTCCACCGAAAGACGCAGGATCGCGGGCTTGCCCTGTTTCTGGGCAATCATGCCAACGCGCGTGGCGGCGGCTTCGGTTAGGGTCAGAGAGCTGGTCATGCCACAGATGTAGTGCCCCTGCGCCCACTCCTCAAGGAAACTCCTGCGCCGCGGCCTTTATGCGGTGGTGATATATTCGCGCATTTGCTGCGCCTCCGCCTCGATCAGTTCCATCCGGTGCTTCACCAGATCGCCGATGGAAACGAAGCCGACCATCTTCGCGCCATCCACCACCGGCAAATGGCGAATGCGGCGGCGTGTCATCAGGGACAGGGCCTTCAGCACATCGGTGCTGGATTCAATCGTGATGGCAGGTGAAGTCATGACGTCGCCAACCGAGCGGGACAGAACATCGGCCCCGTCACGCGCAATGCAATAAAGCAGGTCACGTTCGGAGAAGATGCCTGCGATACCCTCCCCATCCATCACCGGCAGTGCGCCGATCTTCTTGTCTGCCAGCAATGTTGCCGCCAACTGGACACTGTCCTGCGGTGTGCAGGAAACGATCGTATGATCACGGTTGGCGATGATACTGGCGATGCTCATTCATGCTCTCCTTACGCGCTACTTTTATCCGAAGCCCGGCGTGATTGTGCCACGACAGGCCGAGTCTGGGCAAATCATGGCCCAATGGACCGTTGCAACCAAGCCTGTGCACGGGCATGGCACGGGATATGGCCAGTCCTTCACCCCTCGATGATCCTGAAAACGCCGCATTCGCATGGGCGCGATACCGGCGTCTGATGCGATTGATGATGGGCATAACGCTGGCCACCGTGGTGATTGCCATGGCCATCCTGTACAAGCAGGTGGAGGAGGTTTCGGCCCATTTCTTCATCGCCACGGCGCTGGGCATAGGGTTTTCGATGCTGCTGATGAGCGCGCTGATGGGGCTGGTGTTCCTGTCCAGCGGTACCGGGCATGACAACTCGGTAGAACACAATCTGGATGATCTGGACCCGGATGCGAAGCCGAAAGATCGCCGCAAGCTGGGCTGGAAAGAAGGCGCAGAGCGTTAAGCGTTCGGCGCGCGCAGCCGGAATTCTTCAACCGGTGCGCCGCCAATCAGGTGTTCCTGGATAATCCGTTCCAGCACATCTTCCGTGCAGGAATGATACCAGACCCCGTCTGGCCAGACGACGGCCACCGGCCCGGCCTCGCACACCTGCAGGCAATCGGCCTTGGTGCGCTGCACACCGCCCTTCCCGGCGATGCCTAGCTGCTTCATCCGCTTTTTCAGATATTTCCACGCACGTTCGCCAACCTCCCGGTTGCAGCACTTCGCCTTCTCGGCCATCGCGCAGATAAATATGTGACGTTCAATCGTCTCTCCGCCAATCTTGGCAAGAGCGCGCTCGGCCTTGGCAATATCCCGCTGAGTGCTCAGGGGAGTGCTCAGGGCTTTTTCCCGGCGATGCGGGCGATTTCCGCCTTTACCAGCCGTTCCACGATGTCCGGCAAATTGGCATCCAGCCACTGGGCCAGCATCGGGCGCATCATTTCGCGCACCATGCCTTCCAGCGATGTTTCGCCGGACCGCACGATCTGCGGCTTTGCTGGCGGATCGGCCAGCATGGCAAGCGCGGCAAGCGATTGGCGCATGGCATCGGCGGCGCGATCAGTGGTGAGTTGCTCTCCGAGCTCGTCGCTCTCGTCGAACATTTCGCTTTCGTATTCGCTTTCTTCTTCTGACTCGGCCACGTCACCAGTCTCAGGCTCGGTTTCGGCCTCGATCTCAAGTTCGCTCTCGTCCTCAGCTACTTCATCGCTGGCCCGTTCGGACTCGTCCTCGTTGAGGGCGGAGCCGACCTCGCCAAGATCGAGAATATCCTCGTCCTCGGTTTTTTGCGGCTCCTGTTTGGAGACAAGCCCCTCTCGCCGGCGCGCCTTGCTGGACCGCGCAGCTTCGCTGGCATCGCGAGCGATCACTCTCTTGATCGAATCGAGTATCTCTTCGACCGACGGTTCGCCTTCCTGCCGCATTCAGTCCCCCTGGAGATCCAGTTCTGGTGGTGCCGTATCCGCGTAATCGATGATTTCGGTATCGAATTGCTCGATCGGCGCGTTGCCTTCAATTTCCCCGTCGGGAGCCATGATGTCAACGGTGCGCGAACTGGTGGCCACGGGATCGGGATCGCGCTGCCAATCCCAGATAATGCCGCGAACACGGTCATAATTGTCGATGGGATCGTACAGCACGCCCTCATCGCCCAGCCCAAGATCGCGGGCCTCGGCCTTGCCCATCGCGGCCAGCAGGGAGAAGCCAGCGACATAGGCGTTGCGCCGCGCGGTGACGAGCTGCACCTGCGCGCGCAGCAATTCCTGCTGGGCATCCAGAATATCGAGAACGGCGCGGTTACCCACGGTGTTTTCCGCACGCACACCCTCCAGGCTAAGTGCTGCGGCATCGACGGCCGCCTGGCTGGATGCGATGATGGCGCCAGCGGCCCGCCAGCTGGAATAGGCGGCGCGGACCTGCGCGATAACATCGCGTTCTACAGCAATCACCTGCTCAAGCTGGGCCTGCGCCTGCGCGGTGGCCTGTCGCTGCTGTGCAGCAACGCGGCCACCCTGGAACAGCGGCAAGGTCATGCGGATGCCGGCGGTGGCGCTGGTGGCCGTCTGGTCTGCCGAAGCGCCGGGAACCGCGCCCAGCGTGCCGAGGAAATTCTGGTAGCCGCCATTGGTAAATGCGCTGAAAGTCGGCAGGCGGCCTGCGCCTGCAACCTCTATATCATAGCCCGCCGCCACGGCGCGTTCCTTTGCCGCAATCAGATCGGGATTGTTTTCAAGCGCCACATCCACCGCCATGTTGGGGCTGTTCGGTAGGCCGGGAAGCGGCGGTGGTGGCTGCAGATCGGTGGGCGCTTCGCCGACCAGAGCGATATAATTCTCCCGCGCGGAAAGAAGGTTGGCCTGCGCCGTGCGCAAGTCACCGCGCGCCAGCGCCAGCCGGCTTTCGGATTGCGCCACGTCGGTGCGGGTAAGATAGCCGATTTCGAAACGGTCGCTGGTGGCTTCCAGATTGGTGGCCAGCACGCTGACATTGTTGGCCGAAAGGCTGACCAGCGCCTCGTTCAAGATCACGTTCATATAGGCAGCAACGACCTGCGTGAAAATCGCGCTCTCGGTGCCGCGAAGGTCTGCCCGCCCTGCGTCCACGCGGTTTTCCGCCGCGAGGATGCCGTTCTTCACCGCGCCGCCCTGATACAGCGGGACGGAAAGATCCACGCCCACATTCAGCTGCCGATCCGGCGCGATGAAGCTGGTGGAGTTTTCTACCAGGAATTCAGAATAGGTCGTGGTGGTGTTGACCGAGGGCAATCCGCGCGACTTCTGGATCACCACGTTCTCATCCGTCGCGCGCTGCTGCGCCCGCGCGGTTTCCAGCGTGGGATTATCGAAATAGGCCTGCGTCAGCGCTTCCTTCAGCGTATCAGCCGAGGCAGGCGATGCAAGCAGGCCGACGCCCGCAAAAGCAGTAGCCAGCCGAAGGGCTGCACGCATGATCAGAAGCTCCAGCCTTTGGGCTTGTCGAATTCATGCAGCTGCGGGATGCCGATATCGAATACGGGCATCAGCGAAACGCCACCGCTGTCCTTGCGGCCCACGGCGATGCGGGTAACGCCGTTGCTGACCATGCCGGTAACGATGCGCGCACCATCGGCCAGACGCTTGGCCAAGGCAGCCGGAATTTCCTCAACCGCACCATCGATCAGCAGCAGGTTTGCGCCCTTGCCCTTCGTGCCTTTGCCAACGGCCTCTCCCGGAGAAATCACAGTAAGCGATGCCACCATCGGGCGCAGCAATTCGGCCAGATAGCCGGAGCCTGCATCAACCACGATGGCCGTTTCCTTGCCGGTGGGCGCCGCCTCTTCCAGCATCTTGCCCTGCACCAGCGGTGCTGGCAGCCAGGCACCGTTTTCCAGCCGGATTGCGCGGTCCACATAGGCCACGCCCTTGCTGGCGGCGGGCACGTGATCCTCTCGCGAAACCTGCGACATGCGGCGGATAACGGCAGGCGCGTTTACGCCACTGGTGCGCAATTGGCTGTCAATCATCGCGCGGCGTGCGGGATTGCTGGCAATATTGGCTGCTTCTGCAGAATCGAGCGGGTCGGAAATCACAGCGTCAAACTCTCGTGCTTGATGGACGAAAATGGCCTTAGGGGTTGGCGGGGCCACGGGCAATGCCCGCGTTGTCGCAATTCGTCACACCGATTTGAATATGCGCGACATTGGACATGAAACGCTTTTGACGACAAAGGGCGGCAAAGCCTATGGGCAACTCGACCAAAAGGAGTGCAGGAACGATGAGCGACATGATCACCATTCGGGAAGAGGACCTGATCGAAACGATCGCCGACGCGCTGCAATATATCTCCTACTACCACCCCATGGATTACATCCAGGCGCTGGGCGAAGCGTACAAGGCCGAGCAAGGCCCCGCGGCAAAGGATGCCATCGCCCAGATCCTCACCAACAGCCGCATGTGCGCAGAGGGGCACCGCCCGATCTGCCAAGACACCGGCATCGTGAACGTGTTCCTGAAATGGGGCCAGAACTGCCGCCTTGAATCGAGCAAGAGCATGCAGGACGTGGTCGATGAGGGTGTGCGCCGCGCTTATAACAACACCGATAACAAGTTGCGCGCATCCATCCTGGCCGATCCGGCGTTCACCCGCCGCAACACGCGCGACAACACGCCTTGCGTGCTATCGGTGGAAATGGTGCCCGGCGACACGGTGGAAATCGACGTCGCGGCCAAGGGCGGCGGCAGCGAGAACAAGTCCAAGTTCAAGATGATGAACCCCAGCGACAATATCGTTGACTGGGTGCTGGAACAGATCCCCTCCATGGGTGCTGGCTGGTGCCCGCCGGGCATGCTGGGCATCGGTATCGGCGGCACGGCGGAACATTGCGTAAAGCTGGCCAAGCAATCGCTGATGGACCCGATTGACATGGCGCAGCTGAAACAGCGCGGCGCACAGACCGATATCGAGCAGCTGCGAATCGACATTTTCGACGCGGTGAATGCGCAGGGCGTGGGTGCGCAGGGGCTTGGCGGCCTCTCCACCGTGCTTGACGTGAAAATCTACGACTGGCCTTGCCATGCAGCGGGCAAGCCTGTTGCCATGATCCCCAACTGCGCCGCCACCCGCCATGCGCACATCACGCTGGACGGCAGCGGCCCCACCTATCTTCCTAAGCCCGATCTGGACGCCTGGCCCGATGTGCATTGGGAACCCGATGCAGAGGCAAAGCGCGTCGATCTGGACAATCTCACGCCGGAGGAAGTGGCCAGCTGGAAGCATGGCGATCGCCTGCTGCTGAACGGTGCCATGCTGACAGGCCGCGATGCTGCGCACAAGAAGATCAAGGACATGCTGGACGCTGGCGAGGAGCTGCCCGTCAGCTTCAAGGGCCGCGCCATCTATTACGTTGGCCCGGTGGACCCGGTGATGGGCGAAGTCGTCGGCCCCGCAGGCCCCACCACGGCCACCCGCATGGACAAGTTTACCGAGATGATGCTGGATCAGGGCCTGCTGGCCATGATCGGCAAGGCGGAGCGCGGCGCGGACGCAGTAGAGGTCATCAGCCGCTTCAAGGTCGCCTATCTGATGGCGACGGGCGGTGCTGCCTATCTGGTGGCGCGCGCCATCAAGGAATCGAAAGTCGTCGCTTTCGAGGAGCTGGGCATGGAAGCCATTTACGAGTTCACGGTGAAGGATATGCCGGTAACCGTGGCCGTCGATGCGGAAGGCAACAACGTGCACACGCTGGCCCCGATGCACTGGCGCGAGAAGATTCGCAAAGAAAGCCTCCTGCCCACGGGATGAGGCTTCAACAGCATTCCTGATCGACCAAGAGCACATCGGTTTCGATGGAAACCGCTATGCGGTCTGGTTGCGTTTACCCGGCTGGAGTAACCTTGCCGGATGGATTCGACTGCAAAACCTGAAAACCATACGTCGCGATTGCCATTCAAGACGGTGCTCGCCTCGGTTGTCGGCCTGTGGGCGACATACTTCATCCTGGTGTCCACGCGTTCCGAATTGCTGGAAATGCCCAAGGCGGACGAGCTTTTGTGGCTGCGTCTCGTCTCTGTGGCTGTTGGTATCCTCATCACGCTGGGCCTGTGGGTGATCCTGCGCGCGTTTGACGGCAAGCCATTGTGGATGAAGATCGTCGCCGCGCTGGTCTTCGCCCTGCCGGCGGCCTTGCTCAGCGCGCAGGCGAACCGCGTGATCTTTGCCGATGCGCAGGCTGCGCTGGACGAGAAGGTGCTGCAGGAATTCGTGCAAACGCGCGGCATCAGGCCTGACGAGGACGACGGCTCCGAGTTCTTCGAAGGCCTGTCCGAACTCGTCACCGTCAGCGCCCGCACGCAGCTGATCGAGATTACCTACAGCCGTTATTTCATGCTGCTGGCCTGGTGCGCCCTGTATCTGGCGCTGCTGACCGGCGAAAAGGCCCGCAATGCGGAGCGGCGAGAACAGCAGTTCCGCAATGCGGCCAAAGCGGCGGAGCTGCAATCGCTACGCTATCAGGTGAACCCACACTTCCTGTTCAACACGCTCAATTCCCTGTCTGCCCTTGTGCTGACCGGCAAGACGGACATGGCTGAACGCATGATCCAGATGATCAGCACATTCTATCGCCGCAGCCTGGCCGACGATACGACGTCCGACGTGCCCCTGCGCGACGAGGTTCACCTCCAGAAACTCTATCTGGAGATAGAGGCCGTGCGCTTCCCACTGCGCCTGCATGCGAATTATGATGTGCCCCACGATCTGGAAAATGCGCTGATTCCGGGCATGATCCTGCAGCCGCTGATCGAAAATTCGGTGAAGCATGCCGTTGCGCCCTCTTCGGGTCAGGTCACCATCACACTGTCGGCGCGGGAAGAGTATGATCGGCTGGTCGTCACCATCTCGGACGACGGGCAAAGCACGGCGGACCGCGATGACACGCGCCCCGGTTTCGGGATCGGCCTCACCAATGTTCGTGAACGGCTGGAAGCGCGCTTCGGCAATGAGGCGACCGTCGTATCCGGCCAGGTGCCCGGCGGCTATGCCACGCACCTGCGCATGCCGCTGCGCCGTATCAAGGAAAGGGCGGCCGCATGATCATTCGGCAATTGCAGGGAAACAAGGAGCGTGAAACGCCATGAACGATAACGATAATGGCACGCTGCGAACCCTGATCGTGGATGATGAGCCGCTGGCCATCGAACGAATGCAGGTGCTGTGCTCCGAAATCCCCCGCCTCACCGTGATCGGCACCGCCAGCGATGGCGAATCCGCTCTGCGATTGTCTGAAAAGCTCAATCCCGATCTGCTGCTGCTGGATATGACCATGCCTGGCAAGGATGGGCTGCAAGTCGCCAGCGAAGCGGGCAAGATGGCATCGCCGCCCGCCGTGATCTTCGTCACTGCGCATGAAAACTTTGCGGTCGAGGCTTTCGACCTCGAAGCCATCGATTACGTGCTGAAACCTGTCGGTACGGAGCGGCTGGAGCGCGCGATTGATCGCGCCTTCGCTCGCAAGAACCGCAGCCCTGATGGCGGCGGGGATGAATGGCTGGGTGAATTCTGGGTGCCGCACCGGTCAGAATTGCTGCGCATCGATGCCAGCGAAGTTTTCCGCATCGATGCAGAGCGTGATTATGTTCGGCTGCATGTGGGGGAGACGAGCTATCTGCTGCTGCAGACGATTGCCGGCCTGGAGGAGAAGCTGGACCCGGAAAAGTTCATCCGCATCCACCGCTCCACCATACTGCGCCGCGATTTCATCACCGGGCTGAAACATGAAGGCCTGGGCGTGTGGTGCGCGGAACTTGCCGATGGCGAGGAAATGCGGATCGGGCGGACGTATTTGAAAAAGGTGAAGGCGATGGCGGGCCGCTGATACGCGGCCCTGCTCATCCTGAGTAAAAGCGCGCCTAGCCGCCGCGTTGCGCCTCGTTCACAAGCTGGGCGAACTGGCGATCAAGCTGGCGCTTGGCGTCGCGATAGCACTGGCGCCCTTCGCGGGTGCGCGCCCGTGTGCCGACCTCGACCTCGTTAAAACCGCACACGTCCTTTGCGGCGCGATCGATGCGGCGTTCCAGCTCTTCCACGCCCTCTTGCGTCGACAGGTCCAGATCGGCGTGGGTGATGCTGGTCTGGCGGTCTACCGTTTCCTTGGCCGAGACAGCCGGGGCAAATGCAAGGCTGGCCGATGCCAGCACCAATGCGCCAGCGTTCAACAGATGCGTGAATGATGTGGATCTCATGACGGTTCTCCTCCTGAAGTCCCGTATATCTAGATCATTTTTTGAAGGTCGCACCGCAGCCGGTGGGACTGGAACAGCTGCGGTGCGATTACTGATGTAGTCCAGACAATTGCCCCGCGCCGCAACTGGTCGACTTGCGCCTCTCGCGTGTCGACAGAATGCGCTGCGCGTCGACGAAGGGGGCACCACGATCCACCAACGACCGTTTGCGCAGGCCGCGCCAATCGTGCAGGGGCACGGGCATGGCGCTGATCTTCACCTTTTTGTTGGGCATGGGCAATTTCGCCTGCCATCAGGCCGTGATCGTCAGTGGCCACCGCATGCTGACGCAGGTTCCCCCACGCACCTTGCGAATTGCCCGCGCGTCCAGCCTTACGCTGGAATTCGCGCTGCTGTGCGGCGCGCTTTACGCGGCGCGGGCAGACGCCCTGCACTGGATCTGGCTGTATGGCGGATATTTCCTCATCAATCTGGCGGCGGCATGGTCCATCGTAACGCGGCGGATATGATGGGAACTGCCTGCCTGTCCCGTTGATTTCAACATCATGGCGCAAGCAAGAGCCCTATGGCTGGTACACAATGACGCAAGCGGATCGAACGATCGTGAGGCGTTGGAGCGGATGAGCGAAAGCTGCGCCGATTGCGGCCTGCGCGTTGCGTTCAGTACCAGTTTCCCCACCGATGACCTGCCCACGCCCGATATGCTGGACGCAGCGGGCCTCGATCTGGTCGCAATCTTTGCCGGGGATGGCACGGTGAATGCCGCCCTTGGCGCATTGAGCGGCTGGAATGGCGAAGTGCTGGTATTGCCCGGCGGCACGATGAACCTTCTCTACCATCGCCTGTTTGGCGACATGGAATTGGAGGAGGTGCTGGCTCAGGCTGGCGGCGGCACGCTTTCCGCGCGCCGCCCCGCAGTGATCAGCAGCCCGCTTGGCATCGCCTATGCCGGATTGCTGGCTGGCCCCGGCACAAGCTGGAACGACGTGCGAGAGGCCATGCGCAACACCGATGTGCTGGCCATGGCAACGGAAACGCGGGAGGCATTTGCCCGCACCTTGCAGGATGAACCGCTACGCTGTGCGGACCCGGACCTTGGCCGCGCGGAAGGCTATCCCCTGCTGCTGCTGGAACCGCGGGAAGGCGCGATCGACATCTACGCATACCATGCGGAGACCACGGCCGAGTTCATCGACCAGCTGATGGCACTGGCAAAGCATGATTTCCGCGAAGGACCGCATGAGAAACTTGGCGACGAGCAGGCGGTGACGCTGTCCGGCGTGAAAGACGGCGATTTTGGCGTCTTGCTGGATGGGGAACCATCCAAAGCCAAGGGAGCGATGCGGTTCGAACTTTCGACATGCGAAGTGGACCTGCTGGCCATGCCCGCTGCAAATTCATCCCATACCCAGAGAACCGATGCCTGACACGAAACTGCTTTTCCACCTTTCCGACATTCACTTCGGCCTGGAGGACAACCGCGCGCTGGACTGGGTGAAGCAGGAAATTGCAGAGCGCAGGCCGGATGCAGTCGCAGTCACCGGCGATCTGACCATGCGCGCCCGCCACCGGGAATTCGACGCGGCGACCGCCTGGATCAAATCGCTGGAAGCGCCGGTAACGGTGGAAGTGGGCAATCACGATCTGCCCTATTTCAACCCGATTGAGCGGTTCTTCGATCCCTACAAACGCATCCGCGCCATTTCCGACAAGGTGGAGCGCGAAATCGATTTGCCCGGCATCGCCATCGTACCGTTGAAAACGGTGCGGCGCTGGCAGCCGCGTCTGAATTGGTCAAAGGGCTGGGTCACCGACGCCGCGCTTGAGCGGTGCCTTACAACGCTGGATGCCATGCCCAAGGGCCAGCAGGCGCTGGTGACGGTGCATCACCCCTTGCGCGAAGTGGGCACGCAGGGAACTGCGTTAACGAAGCATGGGCTGAAGGCGCTTGGCGAACTGGCGCAGCGTCCTGTGCTGGCCGTACTGTCCGGCCATGTGCACGATGCGTTCGATATCATGGAAGAAACGGTGCACGGCAAGGTGCGGATGATCGGCGCGGGCACATTGTCGCAGCGCGTTCGATCCACCCCGCCCAGCTTCAATGAATTGCACTGGGACGGCACCGATTTGCACGTAAAGGTCCGTAATCTCGAGGATATTACCACATCGGACATGATGATAAGGGATGTTCCTGAAGACGCCTTGCCTCCGCGTGACCCGAAAGAGCCCGTTGCGCCCGTGGGCAGAGTGCCACGAACAGACCCGCCGGTGCATTGATTATGCCCGTGCTTTTGCGTGAAATTCGGTGTTTTCATGAGTGTAAGCACGTATAATTTCGCGATTATTACGTTAAAATTACCATTCTATCGCCTAATCAAGCCATTTGGTCGCATCACCAGGATCGAAAGATCCATTTTCAGGGTAGATGGGCGGAATGGTTACCAAAATCCTCATCGTGGAGGACGACCTGTTGAACCGCATGTTCTACGAGGCCGTCTTCAACCAGCGCGGTTACGAGCTTTTGCTTGTGGACGATGGTGCGCGCGTGCTGGATGCGGTGGAAAGCTTCAGGCCTGACCTGATCACCATGGATATCCACTTGCCCAACATTTCGGGCCGCAAGCTGATCCGTTCGATCAAGCGCAACCCCGAAACCGCACATATCCCGATCCTGGCCATCACGGCATATGCCGGCAAGCGTGACGAGGAAGGCATTCGCCGCGCGGGCGCCAGCGGATATCTGGCAAAGCCCTTGTCGATTGATCAGCTGCTTGGCGAAGTGGACGCTTTGCTGAGCGAGCCTGTCCATTAGGGCCGCAAGCACGCATTAGGGCGCAGGCTCCGCCGGGGACCTTACCGACTCGAAACCTATCCCGCTGCCATCACCAATCAAAACCGCATGCAAAAAGGGCGACCCCTCGTGGGAGCCGCCCTTCGCATTTTCCTCCGTCGAGGAAACTCTTGAGAAGCGCCGTAGCGCCTTGATAATTAGCGCTTGCTGAACTGGAAGCTGCGACGTGCCTTGGCGCGGCCGTACTTCTTACGCTCAACAACGCGGCTGTCGCGGGTGAGGAAGCCAGCGGCCTTCACCGTTGCGCGCAGCGCGGGTTCGTAACGGGTCAAAGCCTGGCTGATGCCGTGCTTTACCGCACCGGCCTGGCCGGAAAGACCGCCGCCGGAAACCGTGGCAACCACGTCATACTGGCCTTCACGGTCAGAGATCGTGAACGGCTGGTTGATCACCAGGCGCAGCGTCGGACGGGCGAAGTAAACTTCCTGGTCCTTGCCGTTGACGGTAACCTTGCCGGTGCCGGGCTTCAGCCAAACGCGAGCGGTGGCATCCTTGCGGCGACCGGTGGCGTAGGCACGGCCCTGCGCGTCGATTTCCTGTTCGCGCAGCGGCATGGTGGGTGCAGCAGGAGCCGCAGTTTCACCATCGGCAGCATCTGCTGCGGGCGCATCGCCAACCACGTCCTTCAGGTCGGCAAGATCGGTTGCGGTGTTGTTTTCTTCGGTAGCCATTATGCGGACACCTTGTTCTTGCGGTTCATCGAGGCAACGTCGAGCACTTCAGGCTTCTGGCCATCATGCGGGTGCTCGGTGCCATTATAAAGGTGCAGCGCCTTCATCTGCGCGCGGCCAAGCGGACCCGTGGGGATCATGCGCTCAACAGCCTTTTCCAGCACGCGCTCGGGGAAGCGACCGTCGAGAATCTTCTCGGCAGTGGTTTCCTTCAGGCCACCGGGATAGCCGGTGTGCTTGTAGTAAATCTTCTTGGCAGCCTTGTTGCTGGTGAACTTCACCTTGTCGGCATTGATCACGATGACATGATCACCGCAATCGACGTGCGGGGTGAAGCTCGGCTTGTGCTTGCCGCGCAGGATGTTGGCGATGATCGAAGCAAGGCGACCGACGACGAGCCCTTCGGCGTCGACGATGTGCCACTTCTTTTCGACCTCGGCCGGCTTGATCGACCGGGTGGTCTTGCTCAGAGCCTTCATGGCTTAATTCCTCAAAAATCAGTGCGAATGGATCGCCACTGTCCGAATCGCAGGTTTGCTACCCGCTCTCGAACCAGCGAAGGCGCGGCATTTGTCGCTTTAGGCTCCGCAAGTCAAGCAAATCCGGGCCTTTCGGGAGAGGTAAAATAATACCGTGGGTCGTTTCGCAAGCACCAATGGCCGGATGTGGGAAGATGCCGCAGCATCACCCCTCGCCCTTGCTGCGCACAAACTTGAGCCAAGGATTGAGATCGGCCTCTGCAATCTTCGTCATCCGGTTGCTGTCGTGATGATCGAACGGCTCACTCTGGCCCTGCACCGTCAGCGTCGTATTCTGGGTGTAGGTCCAAGTGCCGTCTTCGTGAAACTCTATCTCCAGGCGGTAGCTGTCTGTGCGGAAGGCCTGTTCCAGAAAGGCCGTGGAGCAGATGCCGTTCTGCGTTTCGCCGCGCTTTGCCTCCACCACGATCCGGCGCGCATCCGCACCGGCATGGCCTGTGGCCAGCGCCACCTGCCCGCGCGGGATGGCCAGCGTCTGCATCACAAGCCCGGTTGCCGGTTCCCATAGCCAGTAGCCGATCTGATCATGGAAGGTGATCTGTTCTTCCGGCGTGTTCACATGGATGTGATAGCGCAGGCCATAGAGCAATTGCGGCCCGTTGGACTGCGGGTCGATTGGCTGGAACTCGGCCCGCTCGATCAGTGGCTTGCTTTCCGGGCCGGCAGCTTTTGGTGCGGTGTCGCTGCCGGTTGTGCCCTCCCAGATACCGGCCAGCCGCCGCAGCGGGCCCATATTGGCAAGCGCATCGGGATCGATCGGATCCTGTTCGGTGAAGATATCGTTGCGCTTGTCCATGCCCTTGTGGCCCCTTCTGTTTGTGCAAATTGCCCTGACAATCCGCGTGCACACGGCAGATATAATCTTCGCTGCGATTGCCAATAGGGTGACGAAATTTTCCGCTCTACGCCCATTCCCATCTCCCCGTGCGCCGGACTTTTTTGCCCATTGAATAACCAGGTGTTGCCAATCTGGATGGTCGCGGTCAGGCTTTGCAATTGCCGGGCAACACAGTCGATTCCCGTTCGCCGGGATCACTTGCGAGAACGATCCGTTTCTCCTCCTGTAGTGCCTTGGCGGGCACGAAGCACGAGACTGGAATTCACGATGGCAAACGATACCCCCAAAAACGCAAATGACCTTCCCCATTCGCCCGGCCCTGCCGGTGGCTGGGGATCAATGAAGGGTATCGCCAGCATCTATGGCGAGACATGGGCCTCGCCCGGCGCGCTGGACAGCTTGCGCCGCCTGAACAAGCCCAAGGGCGTGATGTGCGTATCGTGTGCCTGGCCAAAGCCGGCGAATTACTCTGCCTTCGAATTTTGTGAAAACGGCGCCAAGGCCACGCTGTGGGAGTTGACGAAGGACCGCTGCACGCCCGATTTCTTCGCAGAGGACGGCCACACGGTCACCCAGCTTCGCGAATGGTCCGATCATGAGCTGGAGATGACCGGACGCCTGACTCACCCGATGCGATATGACGCGGCGTCGGACCGTTACGTGCCTGTTGAATGGGACGAGGCCTTTGCCGGGATCGGTGCGACCTTACGCGAGCTGCCGCGAGAGGACGTGGTGTTCTATGCATCCGGCCATGCCGGGCTGGAAGCGTCGTACCTCTACGCCCTGCTGGCGCGCGCATATGGCAACAACAATCTGCCGCAAAGCTCCAACATGTGCCACGAAACGACTTCGGTGGGCCTTACCAAGGTGATCGGATCGCCGGTGGGCACGGTTACGTTTGACGATCTGGCAGAGACGGACTGCTATTTCTATTTCGGCCAGAACCCCGGCACCAACAGCCCGCGTTTCCTGCACAATTTAAAGGCCTTGAAAGATCGCGGCGGCAAGATCGTCACCTTCAATCCGGTGATCGAGCAGGGCCTTGTCTCCTTCGTCGATCCGCAGAACCCGCTGGAAATGCTGACCGGGGAGGAAACGATCATTTCCGATCAATACCACCAGGTGCAATCGGGCGGCGATGTCGCGGCGATCCTCGGCCTGTGCAAGGTGGTGGTGGAAGCCGATGACAGGGCGCAGCAAGACGGCGCGCAAGAGGTGATCGACCACGCCTTCATCAAGCAGCACACCACGGGTTTCGACGATTTCATCGCCTGCTGCCGCGATGCGGACTGGGCCGATATCGAAAAGGCCAGCGGATTGACGGAAAGCGCGCTGCGCGAAGCGGCGCAGGTCTATATCGATGCTGAAAAGGTGATCGGCGTTTATGGCATGGGCTTTACGCAGCACACGCATGGCGCCCTGAACATCGCCATGCTGGTGAACCTGCTACTGCTGAAGGGCAATATCGGGCGGCCCGGAACCGGCTGTTGCCCTGTGCGCGGCCATTCCAACGTGCAGGGACAGCGCACGGTCGGCATTGCGGAAAAGGCGCATTTGGTGCCGATGGACAAGCTGAAGAAGCTGTTCGATTTCGACCCGCCAACCAAGGACGGCATGCACGTGGTGGACGCGGTGCAGGGCCTGATCTCAGGCAAGGTGCGCGGCTTTATTTCGCTGGGCGGCAATTTGGTGCGCGCGGTGCCCGATCAGAAGCGCATGGAGGAAGGCTGGGCCAATCAGGACCTTGTCGTGATGGTGTCTACCAAGCTTAACCGCAGCCATCTTTATCCCGGCAAGTCTGCCTATATCCTTCCCTGCCTCAGCCGCAGCGAGAAGGACGAGCAGGCGAGCGGCAACCAGGCCGTGACGAGCGAGGACAGCTTCTCCATGATCAACGGCTCCATCGGGCATCGTGATCCATCGTCCGAACATCTGAAAAGCGAACTCGCCATCGTGACAGGTATCGCCAAGGCAACGCTGGATCCGCATCCCAAGCTGAAGTGGGACGAGTGGACGGGCGATTATTCGCTGGTACGCGATCTGATCGAAGCGACCTATCCTGACGACTTCCACGATTTCAACAAGCGCATGTTCCAGCCGGGCGGCTTCTGGCGCGGCAATCCGGCGGCAGAGCGTATCTGGAAGACGGACAGCGGCAAGGCCGTGATCACCACCCCGCCCCAGCTCACCTCGCTTGGTTTTGCAGACAAGCCGGGCCGCTATCGCCTGCTGACGATGCGATCAAACGATCAGTTCAACACCACGATCTACGGCTATTCAGACCGTTTCCGCGGTATCGAGGGGACGCGCGACGTGGTGCTGATGAACCCGGATGACATTGCCGAGGCCGGAATGAGCGATGGGGACACGGTCCGCCTGGTCACCGATTACGACGGCGATGATGTGGAGCGCCATCTGGGCGGGCTGAAGCTGGTGGCCTACAAACTGCCGCGCGGCACCATCGCCAGCTATTATCCTGAATGCAACGTACTGGTGCCGATCACGCATCATGACGAGATTTCCAAGACCCCAGCCTCGAAATCTGTGCCGGTGCGCGTGGAAGCGGACTGAACCGCGCCAGCATGATCGCGCCCTGGGTAGAGACGGTGGCCATCGCGCTATTGAGCCTTGGCGTGGTCTGCGCGCTTATCATGGCGTGGGAAATGCAGCGTCATCCGCCCAAAATGGCGGTGATGCGTTTCGTCTGGCCGCTGTGCGCGCTGTTTTCCGGGCCGCTGCTGATCTGGTTCTATCGCCGATATGCCGGACCGGATGCAGAAGACGCTCCATTCGCGGCAAAAGTGGCGAAGGGCACTCTGCATTGCGGGGCGGGCTGTTCACTGGCCGATTTGATTTGCGAGAACGCCGCCCATTTCGCGCCCGGCGTGCTTACGTTTTTTGGCTTGGGCACACTGTTCCAGACCGAGATCTTCGCCCAGTGGACGATGGATTACGTTTTCGCGCTCCTGATCGGGATCGTGTTCCAGTATTTCGCCATCACCCCGATGAGAGACCTGACGCTGGGCGAAGGAATCGTGGCCGCCACCAAGGCCGATGTCCTCTCGCTCACCAGCTGGCAGGTAGGCATGTACGGGTTTATGGGGCTGGCCCATTTCGTGCTGTTTCCGGCTTTCTTCGAAACAACAATCGACGCGGGCAGCCCGGTGTTCTGGGCGGCGATGCAGGCCGCGATGCTGGCAGGTTTTGCCACCGCTTATTTCCCCAACTGGTGGCTGATCCGGTCGGGGCTCAAGGAAGAGATGTAGGGCCTGAAGCGGCCCTGGAGCGCTATCCCCTCAAGGCAGCTTGCCCGTCACATATTGCGCCTCGCCATCGGCAAAGCTCCAGTCTTCGTCACGGTTGGTGAAGACGGAGATAAACAGATCCTTGGGATCGAGGCCGCATTTAGCGCCAAGCCTGTCGGCCAGCAATTTGAACACCGTCATTTTCTCGACATGGGTGCGCGGGCTGGTGAAAAACTGGATCGCCACCACGCCATCGCTGCGTTCGAAACCCAATCCGGTGTCGAGGAATACCATCCGGCCCTTCTTGTGTTCATGCACGATCTGGTAGCGATCCTGCTTCGGCACGCCGAACGCTTCGACGACGCAGTCCTGAATGGTATCAAGCAGTAGCGTGATATCCTCGTCGGAACGGCCTTCCAACATGTCGATACGAACCAGCGGCATAAACATCTCCAAAATGGTGGATCAGGCGCGAGGATGCGCGTCTGAAGTTTTGAACGACTACCTTTAGTGGCAGTTCCGGCACGCTGTTTATGGCATGCTTGCGACGGAGGGGCTTATCCGTGCATGCTCAACATCGGGGGGTGGCCGTCCCGGGGATCGCGGGATGCCTCAAGCCAGCCGATCCCGTTGGCCGCTGCCAGAAGGATCACGGCCAGGGCAGGCACGGCCAATCCGACGAACAGGCCGACTTTCAGCGTCATGAGCCCGCCCACCCCTGCGCCAAACAGGATCGATCCCCAGATGCTGAGCGGTAGCAGCGCCTGCTTCCACGGCCCGCGGCCGGAAATCGCATCGGCAATGTCTGATCCGATCGTCACCACGGCGCCGCTGATGAAGGTGTGCACCGTGTATCCGTCCTTCCCCTGCAACGCGCGGTTGATGGAACCCATGGCAAAGGCCAGCAACAGCAGCAGCGCATTCTTGCTCCACCCCATCGCGGCCCCTGCCGCAGTTACACCCAGGCATACCGCCACGCATATCAGCGCCGCGGTTTCTCTGCGGCGCGACCCATCGTTCAACAGGCGTGCGAAAATGGTGCCGATAATGAACGCAAGCACCACCCCTCCAATGGCAGCAGCCGTCTGGAATTTTCCCGAAACGATATCGGTGACGAATTTGGTGGAATTGCCGCTCATGAAAGACGGGAAGGCCTGCACCGTTCCGACAAGGGCAAGGAAGCCCACCCCGTCGACCCAGCCGGCCACGAAATTCAGGAGGAAGACGGCCCGCCTTCTGGAGATCAAGGTCTGCGCACCATCAGCGATCGGGCATCGCGTGGGCGGCGTGACCCGCCTCCCCGCCATCATGCATGCGCCCTCCAAGATCGGACATGATGTACCATGTGCCGCCCGCCATGATAGCCAGCAGGGAGACGGAGAACAGCACCAGCAACAGGTCTTCGCGCGATTGCCCGCCCGAAAAGCTGAGATGCAGGAAATTGCGCAGATGCGTGATGATCTGCAGCAGCGCGGCGATGCAGATGCAGATGATCGCCCATGTTGATGGCAGGTCCGCCAGCACGGCGGCAAAGGCGCCCACGGTCAGCAGCAGGCTGACGATGAAGCCGATGGCATAGCTTCTCACTTCGCTGGCCGCGTTATCCTGCGGATCGAGTTCACCAGTGTTGGGCTTGGTCATGCGAGAGGCACCAGGAATACGAAGCTGAAGATACCGACCCAGACAAGATCGAGGAAATGCCAGAAAACGCCCAGCATCGACAGGCGAACCTTCAGCACCTCGTCCAGCCCGCGGATGGCGATCTGCGCCACCATGGCAAGAATCCAGAGGATACCTGAGAATACGTGGACGCCGTGCAGGCCCACCAATGTCCAGTAGGAACTGAGCCAGCCGCTGACCTGCGGCGTGCCGCCCTTGCCGGCCTGGGTGATGAAATCCTTCACCTCGAAAAACAGGAAGCCCGCGCCCAGCGCGGCGCACACCAGCAGCCAGCCGATCACCCTGGCGCGGCCATGCTCGTACTTCATCGCCAGAGACACGCCGCCATAGGCAACGCCGCCCAAAAGCAGGAAACCCGTCTGGATCGCCACGCTCTTGATATCGAACAGGTCTTGCGGTCCTGGCCCGCCCGCCATGCCGACAGGATCGAGGTAGGATGCATAGGACGCGAACAGGATGCCGAAGATGATGAGATCGCTCATCAGGAAGACCCAGAAGCCGAAAACGGTGCTTTCGGCCTGTTCGTGCGCCTCGCCATGTCCATCGCCCAGGTTCAGGCCGGGGTAGAGGTTTGAATTGTTGCTCATCCGGCGAACTCCGAAATGTCGGGCACGCCGCGATTGCGCTCCGTCTCCTCATCCGCGCGGGTTGCGGGGGCAAGGCTCGCCACCTGCTGGCGGAAACGCTGATCGGCCTCTTCCACCTCTGCTGCCGTGATGATCTTGGGTTCGATCACGCGCAGTCCGCGAAGGGCAATAAGGCCGGGGATGGCCAGGAAGCTGAGGATGGCCAACCACCAGATATGCCACACCATCGCAAAGCCCAGCCCGGTTGCTGCGGCGGCGATCAGCAGGCCGTGGGCAGTGTTGGCGGGCATTTCGATATCGCAATATCGCTCCGGCGCTTTCCACGGATCGCCAGCGCGCTTCGCCTCTCCCCAATCATCCCGCGCCGTTACCTGCGGAATGCGCGGAAAGCTCCACTCGGGCACCGGTGCGGGGGAGGACCATTCCAGCGTGGAACCGTTCCACGGATCGCCGCCGGGCACCGCCAGGCTCAGGCGATTGCGGTAGCTGGTCCAGAACGTCCAGAACAGGCTGGCGAGCGCGCACAGCATCAGCACCGCGCCGACTGCGGCAATATACATCCACGGCATGTAATCAGGGTTCTGGAAGGTGGGCGAACGGCGCGGCATGCCCATCAGGCCCAGCACATACAGCGGCATGAAGGTGAAGATGAACCCGCCCACGAACAGCAGCGCGGTGCGCCGCCCCCATGTCTCGCAAAGCCGGAAGCCGAAGGCCTTGGGAAACCAGTAATGGATGCCCGCCAGCATGCCGTACAGCACGCCGGGAATGATCACGTTATGGAAATGCGCCACCAGGAAGGTGGAATTGTGCACCTGGTAATCGATGGACGGGTTGGCGAGGATGATGCCGGAAAGCCCGCCGATCACGAACAGCAGGAAGAAGCCCGTCAGGTAAACAATCGGCGCGGTTATGCGCACGCGGCCGCGCCACATGGTGGCCATCCAGTCGTAGATCTTCACGCCCGTGGGGATGCCGATAATCATGGTGGCGATGCCGAAGGCGATGTTCACGCCCGCGCTTTGCCCCATGGTGAAGAAGTGGTGCAGCCACACGGTGAAGCTGATCACCGCGATGCTCATGCTGGCGATCACCAGCGAGGTGTAACCGTACAGCCGCTTGCCAGAGAAGGTGGAGCTGATTTCGGAGAATACGCCAAAGGCCGGCAGGATCAGGATGTAGACTTCCGGATGGCCGAACATCCAGAAGATGTTGGCGTAATTCATCATGTTGCCGCCGCTGGCATTGGTGAAG
This sequence comes from Aurantiacibacter rhizosphaerae, assembly GCF_009807005.1. GTDB lineage: Bacteria > Pseudomonadota > Alphaproteobacteria > Sphingomonadales > Sphingomonadaceae > Alteraurantiacibacter > Alteraurantiacibacter rhizosphaerae. The sequence continues at coordinate 95,611 of NZ_WUBR01000001.1, forward strand.
AAGTGGAAATCGGCATAGCGATCCAGCACCAGCATCAGGCTGGACACTGTCAGCGCGGGCATGGCGTAGATCAGCATGATCGCCACGCACAGGCTGGTCCAGCAGAACAGCGGCATGCGCATCATGTGCATGCCCGGCGCGCGTTCCTTGAAGATGGTGACGGCGAAGTTCATGCCTGTCAGCGTGGAGCCCATGCCCGATATCAGGATCGCCCACAGCCAGTAATCCACGCCCTCCCCCGGACTGAAGATCTTGCCGGTATAGGGCGGATACATGGTCCATCCGCCGGTGCCGAACTTGCCGATCAGCAGGGAAACCATCACCAGCGCAGCGCCTGCGGCGGTAAGGCCAAGGCTGACCTGATTGAGCACCGGAAACGCCATGTCGCGCGCGCCAAGCTGTTGGGGCAGCACGAAATTGATCAGTCCGATCAGCAGCGGCATGGCCACGAAGAAAATCATGATCGTGCCATGCGTGCTGAACAATTGCGCAAAGTGATCGGGCGCCACAAGGCCGCTTTCCTGCGCGGTCAGCGTGCCCAGCGCCGTGGCCTGGTGCGCGCGGATCACGAAGCCTTCGATAATACCGCGCGCCAGCATCACCAGCGCCAGCACGATATACATGACGCCGATTTTCTTCGCGTCCGGCGATGTCAGCCAGTTGCGATAAAGCGGCCCCCACCAGCGCATGTAGGTGAGGAAAGCCACACCAGCGATGGCACCCAGCACCAGCACGCTGGCTGCCCCTGCGCCCACGATGGTGCTGCTGTTCACATCGCGCAGCAGATCCGTGTACGGGGTGACGTTCCAGTTCAGATTGCCAAATATGGGGCTGGTCTGGCCGCTCATTTGCTGCCCCCCTTCGCCCTTTGGTCGTCGTTCTCCGGCATTCCGGTTCCGCCCCAGCCCTTTGCGCGCGCGGGCTCGGCAGCATCGTCCTGATATTTTGCCACGATCTGTTCGAACATGTCCGCTTGGCCCAGCGTCATCACGATGGGCTCGGCGCCCTTGTCCAGCCCCAGGTCCACGCGCGCATCGGCCAGCACCGTCTGCCGGCGCAGCGTGGCATAGGTATCTTCGTTCAGCACGATCCCGCTGTTTCCGCGCGTCTGCCACGAAGCGTAATCCGCCGGGCTGAGCGCGCGGACGGTGAATTTCTGGCGGCCAAAGCCATCGCCGTTGAATTGCGTGTTCTCGCCCTCTGCCTCCCCGGTGCGATCGGCGGCGAAGTTCAGCTTCGTTGTCATGCCGGGCATGGCGTAAATCTGCCCGGTGAGGGAGGATATCAGCAGGCTTTGCATCACGGTGTCCGTGGTCAGCGTCAGCTCCACCGGACGCCCGACCGGCACGGCCAGTTCATTAACCGTGGCGATCCCTTCTTCGGGATAGATAAACACCCATTTCCAGTCGAGCCCGATGGCCTGCACTTGCAACGGATCGGGGCCAAGTGGCTTGTACGGATCAAGCTTCTGGGTGGAGTACCACAGCCAGCTGGCCAGCACGATCACCACCACAATGGGCACACCCCACAGGGCATATTCCAGCTTTTTCGAAAATTCCCATTCCGGCGTGTATTCGCCGCGCGGCCTGGAATAGCGATAGCGCCAGAGGATGAAGGGCACGCCGATCAGCACCGGCAATATCACCACCATGGTGATGCCGATCACGCGCAGAAGGTGAGAGGATTGCTCCTGCGCCACCGGCCCCATCGGCTGCAGGAAGCTCTGCTCCAGCGAGGAGGACGCTATCGCGGGATCGATGGCGACAAGCGCCAGCACGGATCCCGCAATCAGTTTAGCCCACACCATACAAAGCCGTCCCAATAGGCCAGAGCATCAGCGGCGGGGCGCCATCACCGTGAAGAAATCTCCGGGATGAAGGCGCCCCGCCAGAGAGTTATTCTGCCGCAGCAGCAGTATCCGCAGTCGCGGTGGAATCCGCCCCGGTAATCCGGTTCTCGATCTGCGCGGCGGCTTCTGCAACGCCCTGCATGTAATCGGATTCAAGAGCGGACTGGGCCGATTCAATATCCTGCGTCAGGTTCACGCGCGTTTCGGCTGGGAAATCGCCGATGTGATCGTTGATCAGGGTGGAAAGGTCGTTCAGCACGATTTCCGCTTCCGAAACGCTCAGGTCGCCGGCTGCCAGGTGACCGGCCAGCTCCAGCGCTTCCGTACGGGCCTCTTCGGGCGTGGCGGGAGTGCCATCGAAGCCCGGCTGTTCAAGCGTGGCGGCTTCGGTCTGCGCTTCCTGGTTTTCCTCTGTGTGATCGGCGCCGCACGCAGAAATTGCGAGGGCCAGAGGCAGGGCGAGCAGTGTGTAATTCATAAGGCGCATTGTCATTCACTTCCTGTTTTCAAAGGCGTTGCCGCCCTCATATTCTCGATTGAACGATCTGCAAAATGTCATCGCAGAAAATTGTTTCTCAGCAGGTCCACCACTTCCCGCGTTCTTCCGTCCAGCACGGCCCTGACTCCGAACAGGGCGGTGCTGGCAACCTGCGATGCCTCGATCTTGGGTGGCATAACCAGTTCCATCTGGTTCACCTTCACATCCAGCAGCGCAGGGCCATCATGTCGCAGCCAGGCATCCATGGCAGGTTCCAGCTGGTCGGCATTCTCCACGTGCCAGCCTTCGATCCCGCAAGCCTCGGCCAGCTTGGCGAAATCCGGGTTGTGAAGCGTGGTGAAGTGATCCACCAGCCCTTCGACGCGCTGCTCCATCTCCACAAAACCCAGGGTGTTGTTGTGGAACACCACCACCTTCAGCGCGATCTTCTCCTGAACCAGCGTTAGCAGATCGCCCATCAGCATGGTCAGGCCGCCATCGCCGCACATCGCGATCACCTGTTTGTCGGGATAGGCCAGCTTGGCACCCATTGCAGAGGAGAAGCCGTTTGCCATGGTGCCGTGCAGCAAGCTATTGAGAAAGCGGCGTTTTCCATTGGCCTTCAGGTGGCGCAGCATCCACACCATCGATGTACCCACATCGGACACGAAGATGGCATCGTCATCCGCTTTGCCATCCATCATGTTGGCCACGTATTGCGGGTGGATCAAATCCTTGTCGTGCTCCTCACCCTGCTTTTGGTAGCCTTGCAGATCCTTCTGCCACTGTTTCTGTTGCGCCTGAAGATGATCCCCGCTGGATTTCGCAGCCACCAGCGGCAGCAGGGCTGCCATCGTGGTTTTAGCATCGCCGACAAGGCCAAGGTGGATGGCAGAGCGCCGCCCCAGATGCGTTGGATCGATATCGATCTGCACGATCTTCTTCGCGTCTGGATAGAACTGCGTATAGGCAAAGTCGCAGCCCAGCGAGATCACCAGGTCCGCATCTTCCAGCGCTTCCACACCGGCCTTGTTACCCAGGATGCCGTTGACGCCCACGTTGTAGGGATTGCTCGGCTCCAGAAATTCCTTCGCGCGGGTGGTGTGCACCATGGGTGCCTTCACCTTTTCGCAAAAGGCCATGATCTCTTCGCGCGCATCGCGGGCGCCGATCCCGGCATAGACCGATACCTTGCCCGCGGCGTCCACCAGCGCGGCCAATTCCGCCATTTCGGCATCGTTGGGGCGGCAGATCGGCTGCGGGCGGTAAATTTCCCAGTCCATCGCATCATCATCGGTCTCTGTGAACATGTCGCCATTGACGATGACGACGGCCACGCCCTTTTTGGTCAGCGCGGTTTGTGCTGCCTTGGTAACGATGCGGCGTGCCTGCGACGGATGGGAGATATATTCGCAGAAATGGGAGTGCTGCTCGTAAATCTTCTTCTGATCCACTTCCTGCGGGAAGTTGAAACCGCTTTCCGTGCGCGCCACGTCCGATGCGATGAGCAGCACCGGCGCGCCATTGCGATGGCATTCGTAAATGCCATTGACGAAATGCAGCGATCCCGGCCCGCAAGTGCCTGCGCATACCGACAATTCGCCCGTCATGTAGGATTCCCCGCCCGCCGCGAATGCGCCGGCTTCTTCGTGGCGGACGCCGACCCAGCGCAAATTGCTGTCGGCAACGGCGGTGGTGAAATGATTGATGGTATCGCCCGGAATGCCGTAGACCCGCTTGGCTCCGGCCTTCTCAATGGCATCGACTACGATTTGCGCCACTGTCTTTGACATAATCTTTCACTTCCTTTGCCGTGCTGCAGGTCTGTTTAATCGACCGACTTCAGATAATCAGCTTGCCACTTCGGACAGGATTTCCCCGTCCTTCAACACCATGGCCGTACCCCGCGGCAGCGGTTTCCAGCCCTCCGGGTCCAGCGGCACCGATGCGAACAGGTGCAGCGGGCCGTCAATTCTCTCGATAGTTGCGCCGCGCGACTTCCAGCGATCCCCGCTGTCCTTCGTATCAAATGTGCGGATGTTCAGCCCCGGCTCGCGCGGTTCCGTCAGCCCGTCCTCCGTTTCGAAGCGGCGCCTGTCAGCGTGCACCAACAGGTGTTCGCCATCGAAGAACAGGAAGTTGGAACTACCCAACTCGCGCATTTCGGCAGCGAAACGCGCAAAAACCTGAAGCCGTGCCTCCGTCTCTGTGGCCTTGGCCGTGTGCAGCCGATCCAGCAGCATCAGGAAGGCCAGTTCGGAATCGGTGTCGCCAATCCGGTGAGGGATAAAGGCACGCGCATCCTCGCGATTCTCTATGCCGGGCAGATCGCCATTATGGGCAAATGCAAAGCGCCTGCCGTCCACCACCCGATCGAACGGATGGGTGTTTGCCAGCGCAGGCTTGCCTGACGACGCGCGGCGAACATGGGCTATCAGATGTTTCGAAACCGGCGCATCGCGAACGACCATTTTGGCCAGTTCACTGGTGGATGCAGGGTCCGGCTCCCGAAACAGGTAGGCATCGCGATCCTGCGCGAACAGGATGCCCCAGCCATCCCGATTGCGGTGGCGTTCGCCACCCTCGGCAGCAAACAGATCAAGCTCATACCGCACGGTGTGCGGCACCGACGCGCTCATCGCAAAAAGTTCACACATCCGCGCCATTCTCCCGCTGAAAAGACCGCTTCAAAACCTGCATCATTCGCCCTTCTCACCATCGTCAAGCGCGCCGCTCAGCACCACGTTCTGATAGGCATAGGGGATTTCGATCCCCTCCTTATCGAACCGCTTCTTGATCTGTTCCAGCAGGTCGAATTCCACCTGCTTCGCCGTGGCCGAATCCGCGCACCATGCGCGCAGGGAAAGGTCCACGCTGGAGCCGCCAAGGTTCACCACCGGGCAGCCCACCACCTCGGAAACATTGTCATGCGCCCGCGCCAGTTCCAGCACGATGGCGCGCGCCTTGTCGATATCGGAATCATAGCCGATGGAGATCGTGGGCGAGATCATCACCCGCAGATCGACAGAGGAGAGGTTGATCATGATCTGGTTGGCGATCGTTCCGTTGGACAGCACGATGCGCCGGTTATCGAACGTGCGCAGCACCGTGTAGCCTAGCGAAAGATCCTCCACGATGCCGGTTTCCAGGCCCGTGGGCGTGGTGAGTTGCAGCCGATCGCCGCGGCGAAACGGCTTATAGATCACCAGGCTGATGCCTGACACCAGATTGCCCAGCGTCGATTGCGCGGCAAAGCCGATCACCACCGATACGATGCTGACGCCCGCCAGCAGCGATGTCGTCAACTTGTTGAGTGATGGAACAACGTGAGAGAATATCAGCGCCAGCACGATCCACATGATAAAGGTGCCAAGATGCTGGATGAAGCTGATGGTCATCCGGTCGATCCGTTCGTTCGGATCGTGATCGACCAGCGTCTTGATCGCGCGGCGGATCACCCAGCTCAGCAGAAAGCCGATGATCAGGAACACGACGGCGAGCCCCACCGATCCCCAGAAATGCGTGGGATCGAGATATTGCGTCAGTTCGCGCAGCCATTTCCAGGATGCTTCGCTGGTGGCGGCGGTGGGCGTGGCGGACGGTGTGGGAGAGGGGGAGGGAGAGGAAACGATCGCCTCCAGCGCCATCATGCGACCGGGTTGAACGTATCGGCATCCGCCATGCGCCAGTATTCGGCGAAGGGCGTATCGTCCGGCTCGTGAAGCAGCTTGCCCGGCTCCACCTCGTTCACGATCTGTGACCACGGGATCATTTCCGCGTTGTTCTTCCACTGGCGCAGGTGCCGCGGCGTGAATTCGTCCGGAGAGTTCAGCCCGCAGGCCACCACGATGTCATGCAGACTGTCCAGCGTCTTTGACTGGAAATTGGCCACGCGCTCCGCCTTTTCAGGGATCACCAGGCCGCGCTGGCGGGCGGGAGAACTGGTGGCGACGCCCGTGGGGCAGGTGCCGGTGTGGCAGCGCAGCGATTGCACGCAGCCCAAAGAGAACATGAAGGCGCGCGCCGCGTTGCACCAGTTCGCGCCCAGCGCGGCATTCATCGCGATGGAAGAGCCGGAATAGACCTTCTCCGAAGCGGCCAGCTTCACCTTGTCTTTCAGGCCGGTGCCCACCAGCGCGTTGTTCACGTAATAAAGGCCGATGCGCAGCGGCAGGCCAACATGGTCTGATAGCTCCAGCGGGGCCGCGCCCGTGCCGCCGCCGCCGCCATCCACCACGATGAAATCCAGCGTGATGCCGCTGTCCAGCATGGCCTTGCAGATGGCGAAAACCTCGTGCGGCATACCCACGCACAGCTTGATGCCCACAGGCTTGCCGCCCGAAAGATCACGCATCTTCGCAGCAAATTCCAGCATTTCCCGCGGGGTGGAAAAGGCGGAGTGGCCGGGAGGCGAAAGACAATCCTCGTTCGCGGGCACTTGCCGCGTCCTGGCGATCTCGTCTGTTACCTTGGCGGCTGGGAGCAATCCGCCATGGCCCGGCTTCGCGCCCTGGCTCAGCTTGATCTCGGTCATCTTTACCGAATCGTGCTGCGACTTGTCGCGGAAGCTTTCCGGATCGAAATTGCCATCGTCATCACGCGCGCCGAAATAGCCGGAGCCTATTTCCCACACGACATCGCCGCCGTGCTTCAGATGATAGGGAGAAAGCCCGCCTTCGCCCGTATCGTGATAGAAATCCCCCATCTTGGCGCCCATGTTCAGCGCCTCGATCGCGTGATTGCCCAGCGCGCCGAAACTCATCGCGCTGATGTTCAGGCGTGCAGCGTCATAGGGCTTGCTGCACTGGTCCGTGCCCACCTTTACGCGCGTCCGCTTGGGCGCCTTGGGGTTGGGATTGATCGAGTGGCACAGTGCCTCGTATTCCTCGGAATAGACGTCCAGCTCCGTGCCGAAGGGGTGGGCGTCTTCCTGCTTCTTGGCGCGGGCATACACCAGCGATCGGGCCACCCTGTCATACGGGCGGCCTTCCAGCGGACCTTCCACGATATAGCTGCGCAGGAACGGGCGAAGATCTTCAAACAGCCAGCGGAAACGCGCGGTGAGCGGGTAATTGCGGCGCAGCGAATGGCTGGTTTGCACCATGTCCCACAGGGCGATCAGCAACAGCGGGCCGAGAATTACAAGGCCCCAGAAAAAGTGCGGGGAAACCAGCAGTCCCAGTGCGATGATGGCCAGCGTGAGCGCAAGTGGCACCCAAAAGCCCAGATTTCTTTCCAGACCCTTGTCTGCGAACAACCCGCGTACCAGCATGCAATGCGACCTTTGTAACGTTAACAATCGCTCGATAGGACGCGATATAACAGTGTGTAAAGGTTGATTTGGAAACCGGCCGTTTCTGCACATGTGGGCCGGGGCGTTAGTGACAAATAACCCCCGGAAACCACTAAGAAAATGCCTCAGAACAGCGCGGCAACCATGGTCAGCAGATTGTCGGCAAATCGGCGAACCAGCGGCCTGCTGGTGGCCCTGTCGTGATCGATTTCGATGGAGTCGGCCAGCCAGTCACGCTGGCGCTGCTGCACTTCGCCTGCCAGCGGCGCGGATTCGCACAGCATGTTGTTTTCAAAATTCAGATCCAGACTGCGCCGATCCATGTTGGACGATCCGATCAGGACCAGCCCATCATCAACCACGATGGTTTTGGCGTGCAGCAAGCCGCCGCAAAATTCGAAGATGCGCACGCCTGCCCGTGCAAGCTCCGGGTAGTAGGCGCGGCTGATCGCGCCCACCACACGGCTGTCATTGCGGCGGGGAAGGATAAGCTGCACCTCCACACCGCGCCGCGCCGCTGCGATAAGCGCGCTTAGCAATGGTGGATCGGGCGCGAGATAGGGTGTCGTGATCGTCACGCGGGCCTGCGCTGCGGCCAGTACGGATACGAACATATGCGTCATCGTACCGCGGGGTGAAAGCGGGCCGGTGCCGGTGGCGATGACCTTGAACCCATTGGGGGAGGGCGCTGGTGCCTCTTCTTCGAAAGCCGTGCGGCAATCCTCTCCTGTCTCGAAAGTCCATGCGGAGGCGAACATGATCTCCGCCTGCCGTGCCACCGGCCCTTCGAACCGGATGAGAATATCGACCCATGGCGCGAAACTCTCCTTCACCAAAAACGCCGGATCGGCGCAGTTCTGGCTGCCGCAATAGGTGATACGACCGTCGATCACGGCGATCTTGCGATGATTGCGCAGGTCCAGGCGGTGGCCCACCAGAAACCCCAGGCCCAGCGGCGCCTCCAACGAGCTGCACAGGCGCGCGCCGGCCTCCTCCATCGCGCTCCAGTGTTCGGACCGGATGAGCGAATGCGAACCTATCGCGTCGGCGGCGATGCGGCAGGTCACGCCGCGCCGGGCTGCGCGGCATACGGCCTCCACCACTTTCGTGCCGTTGTTATCGTCCAGCCAGATATAGAAGGATAGATGCACCCTCGTCGTCGCTGCATCGATATCGGCCACCAGCATGGTGATTGCGGTATCGGAATCGGGCGCCAACTGCGCGGTGTTGCCGGGTGCGGTGGGCCAGCAGGATGCGGCTTCGAATGTCTTGAAGGCATTGTTGGTGAGGCCATCCGTCTCGCCATCGGGTGCAGCAGCGGGCGCGAATGGCAGCAAATCCTGATAGGTGGTGCGACCGCGCTCCCGGAAATCCTTTGAAATCCACCGCTCTCCAAAGAGCAGGTACAGGACCACGCCCACCACGGGCAGGCCGATCAGCAACAGCAGCCATGCTGCCCGTGCCGAGGAATCGCGCCCTTCCAGCAAGGTGGCGCGAAAAATCACGGCAAGCTGGAGTGCCGCCATGATCAGCCAGGGAATTGTGCCAGTCTCTAGCAAGCCGGCTTCTGGCAACGCTGCTGTGCGGGCTTCAGCATCTCAATATTGGTCCCCTGCATGGTTCGATTGCACAATATCCAACACCGATTGGGCGGCAACGGCAAACAAATATTCGCATTGCCCTTTCTCCGTGTCGCAAAGGCCAGCCCACTATCTGACTGATAACTAAGACCCTGTGGCGCATCCCAGTAACCAAGCAAGCCACAGCGCGCCCGCAGGGAAAGAATATCTGCCACTGCTGTTGATAATGATAATCCTTCGCATTAGTGCGGTTGAGAATGATTCGCAAAAAGCTGCGGACAGCCGAATTAATGAGGGATTTTCATGAAACTTACCGTGTCGCTCCTGATCGCCAGCAGCGCTCTTGTCACCAATGTCGCCTATGCGGAGGAAACGCTGGCCGAGGATGGGATGGCCGAACGCGAACGCATCATCGTGACCGGAAAAAGGGTGCAAAGCGAAGGCGCAACCAAGACTGCCGTCCCCGCGATCGAGGTGCCGCAGCCCATCACGGTAATTCCAGACGAGCTGTACGAGGCGCAGGGCGCCATCTCCATTTCCGATACGCTGAACTATGTCGCAGGCGTTCATTCAGATCCCTATGGCGCGGATGGCCGTGTGGATGGCGGCTTCGTGCGCGGCGTGAATGCGCTGCAATTCCGCGATGGCATGCGCGATATCTTCAGTTTCTATGCCAGCATTCGCGCCGACCCCTATAATTTCAGCCAGGTGGAGGTCATTCGCGGACCGTCGTCCGTGCTGTTCGGTTCAGGCTCTCTGGGCGGTATCGTGAATCTTGTCTCCAAGACGCCAGAATTCTCTCCTGCCGGCGAAATTTCCGTCCGCTATGGTTCGCATGATCGGGTGGAGGCGCTGGCCGATTTTACCGGACCCGTATCAGACACTGTGGCAGCGCGCTTGGTGGCGCGGGTGCGCGACAGTGACACGCAGACCGATTACGTTTCCGATGATCGCGTTCTCGTCTCCCCCTCGCTCACCTGGGCGCCGGGCATGGATACCGAGCTTACGCTGATCGGCCTTTATCAGGAGGATGACGGTGGTTCGACCTCGCAATTCCTGCCGCTGGTGGGCACGCTGCTACCCAATCCCAATGGTCAGCTGCCGCAGGATCTCTTCATCGGCAAGCCGGGCTATGATCGCTATGACGGACGACTGGCGCAGGGCACGGCGCTGTTCCGGCAGAATTTCTCTGAAAGCGTGCGCCTCAATATGCGGGGCCGCTATATCGACAGCGATCTCACCTATTTCACGCATTATCCCAACAGCTACTCCATCCCGGCAAACCCCTATCTCGATGCCGATCAGCGCATCATCGGCAATTACGCTAGCGGCAGCTATGCCAGGATGGAAATCGCCTCCAGCGACAACAATCTGCAAATCAACTTCAACACCGGCGATAATGTGGAGCACATCCTTCTGGCGGGTGTCGATTACTCCTGGAACAGGGTGCGCAAGGAGGATGGCCTCGCACTGGAAACCATCGATATCTATGACATCGATTATGCCGCGTTGTCCGATTTCGGCTTTGACATCCCGCGCGCGGGCGATGCAGGCTTCCTGTTCGGCAGCACGCAGGACACGAGGACCAGGCAGCTTGGCGTCTACGTGCAGGATCAGATCCGCTTCTTTGATCGGGTATCCCTGGTGCTGGGCGCGCGGCGGGACAATGTGACGGTTCGCAGCTTCGACACCGAAACCATCGATTCCAGCGCCACGTCCTTTCGCGCAGGCGCGATTGCCGAGATCGTGCCCGGCGTATCCCCATTCGTCAGCTATACGGAGAGTTTCGAACCCATCGCCGGGGCCACCAGCGATGGCTCCTCCTTCGTGCCCAAGCGCGGCAGGCAATGGGAAGCAGGTGTGAAAATCCATCCGGCAGACGATGTGCTGGTGACGGTGACGGCCTATGACATTCGCGAAACGGGCCGCGCCATCAGCGACGACTCCACGCCCGACCCAGCCGACCAGGTGCAGGCCGGCGAATCCTTCTCACGCGGGATCGAATTCGCGGCGAGCGCGCGCTTGCCGGGCGATCTGACGGTGATCGCCAATTACAGCCACAACCAGGCAGAGATCGAGGGCACCGGACAGCAGCTGGACAATGTGCCGAAAACCAACGCCTCCCTCTGGCTGACGCGGCCATTCGATCTGGGCGGCGATATATCGCTAATGCTGGGCGGCGGCGTGCGCCATGCGGGCAAAAACCGGTCTTACGGCCCGGCCTTTCCCGATGGCATCGTGACGCCATCACACACGCTGGTGGATGCCGTTGCCGAAGTCTCATGGCTGGACTGGAGCCTAGCCGTGAATGCGACGAACCTGCTGGACAAGGAGTTCTATTCCGCATGCCTGGCCCGCGGCGATTGCTTCCACGGCGCCGATCGCAACATCTCCGCCACGCTGACGCGCCACTTCTGATGGTGGACGGCCTGCTTTTCACTGCGATGGCTGCGGCGGCAGCGGGGATTGGATTGCTGCGCTGGTCGTGGTCGCTTGACCGCCGCTCTGCCATCGCAAATCTGGCTGCATGGGCAATGCTGCTGACGGCATGCATCATCGGCGGCGCGGCGGCTGGCGCATGGGGCATTGCCGCGGTGTCGCTGGTGGCGATGGGGGTAGCGGGAGTGCTGCTGGGCTGGGCGGCGGCCACGTCCCCTGCGGGTCCGACAAAATCCAAGGACAGGGCCGAAAACAGGAGGGCGCACATATTGCCTGAAAGCGGCGGACCGCTGGGCATGGGGCGTCGGATCGTCACCTTTGTGCTGGTTGTCTTGGCGGGCTTTGCCGCATCCATCGCGCTTGCCATTGCCCTGCGCGCAATCGCCACGGCCATTGACTGGGCGGAGGCGGATGCAAATGCCGTCGCGCTTCTCGCCGTCCCCGTGGTGTGGGGCATCTTGGCCACGGTGCTGCTGATGCTTGGCACAAGGCGACAGCAGATCATCGCCCTTCTCGCCGCAAGCCTGCCGCTTGTTCCCGCACTCCTCATCTCAGGCTGACCTGATGACGCTTTCCATCGATCCCTCCACCGTCAAACGCGGACTTTCCGCACATGCCGCCCTCGGCCTGATCGGGGGGGCGCTGCTCTACCTCGTCTGCCTGACGGGCACGGTCTTGGTCCTGTACGAGGAATGGCAGCGTTTCGAACAACCCGATGCGCCGGAGATGAGCGAAATCAGCCCCGCCGCCGTGCAGCGTGCAGTCGAATCCGTGCTTGCTGCGGAGGATGAGCCGACCACGCATCTGTACGTCCACATGCCCACCGCCGAATTGCCAAGAACCACGATCACCACCGATACCCAGGCCGTGCATATCGATGCAGGCGGGTCTGCCGTGCTGCCGGAGGAGAACGCATGGTCGGAATTTCTCTACGCGCTGCACTATACGCTGAACCTGCCCATGATCGTGGGGATCACCATCGTCGGCCTGCTGGGGGCGATGATGCTGGCGCTGGCCATTACCGGGGTGATCGCGCTGCCCCGGATCTTTCGTGACGCTTTTCGCCTGCGCTCTCGCAAGACAGGCGGCATTGCCATGGCCGACTGGCACAACCGGCTGAGCGTGTGGACCTTGCCCTTCACGCTTGCCATCGGTCTGACGGGGGCGGCGATCGGGCTGGCCATCGCATCCGCCTATGGCGTGGCGATGGCGAGTTATGACGGCGATACCGATGCGCTGTTCGCCAGTCTTTTCGGCGACGAGCCTGAGATGGCTTCGGCCACATCAACGGCCGTGCCAGACGTGGCGGGTGTGCTGAATTACATGAGCGATACCTATCCAGAGGTGGAGGTAACCTATGCGATCCTGCACGATCCGGGCACGACGGGGCAGCATGTGCAGATCGTGGGGGAGCACAGCCGCAGGCTGATCTTTGGCGAATATTACAATTTCACCGCCGACGGTGCCATTGTTGGAACCGCTGGGTTATCCGATGGCTCGCCCGGCCAGCAGGCAGCAGCCTCCACCTATAATCTGCATTTCGGCAATTACGGCGGGTTGATTGTCAAGATTGCCTATATCGCCTTTGGTCTTGCGATGACGGTGGTCTGCGCGACGGGCACATTCATCTGGCTGGGCAAGAGGCGCCGCCGCGGCATTCAGGAGCCGCGCCTCAGGGCCGCCTGGCACGGCGTGGTGTGGGGCGCGCCCGCGGCCCTTGGTCTGACGCTGATCGTGCGGCTGGCGGGCGGAAATGATGCGCCATTTGCCGCGATATTCTGGATCGGGCTTTCGCTTAGCGTGGCAATCGCTGCCTGGCGGGCCAAGTCATTCGGGACTGGAACGCGTGATAGCGAGTTTTCAACTGCGCCAATCAAAACAGGTGCCTAGCGTGGGAAAATGACAGTGATCGCGTAAGGGAAGGGCACGGTCTTTTCCAAAGTCGCGCCAAATGTCAGATCGCCGTCAGGCTCCAGCTTTCGAAAGTTGCGCGGCGGGTGCTGTCCACATGCGTCAACACGTCCCGGCGCGCCTGTTGCATCAGCCCGGTGCCGCTGTCCCAATCGCATTCGAAAACGGTTTCCACTGTGCCCAGCAATCCATCCGGAAACGCGATGTCCTGCGCATCCCGGCGGGACCGTGTGACAGGGGCGAAAAGGTCTGTTGGCAGATAGGCGGTAACATTCTGCCCTGCCTGCTGCATCGCGCTGAAAAAGCGGGAGAACTCTGCCCGCTCGTCTGTCCCGATTGGCTGAGCGGAGAGCCTGTCGAGAGCCATTGCCACGGCCTGGCGCAGCGCATTTTCAGGCGAATTGGCAATCGCGGCGGACACGATCTGGCCGAAGGGATCGAGAGCGATGGGGAACATGCCGCTTTCATCGCGCCCCTCTTCCAGCGCGGCGAATTCTGCAAGCTTTGCAGGCGCGTCCACACTGGCGCCGGTTTGCTGGCCGTGCAGCATGAAACCGCCAGCGAAACCGGTGAAGTAAACCCTGAATTCCCGCGTGACCGAGAAAAACGCGCCATCCACAAGCTCCCGCGCCACGGAGCGGGTGTAACGCATGGGAACAGGTGGGGGGGCGATCAGTCGGCCGGGCAACTGACCAGCCAAATCACCGGGCGTGGCGCCCTGCGCGCCACTGGCAACAAGCGCCGGTGTGACCGCGGCGGCAATGGCCAGCTGCAAGACCCTGCGCCTGTCGACCGGCCCTGTCATGAGACTGTTCCCGTGCTCCTGCCCAGCACATGCGCGCCCCATGCAAAGGATGCCACCAGCAAGGCGCCCACCAATTGGTGCGCCACGGCAATCCACAGGGCAACCCCGGTGATCACGGTGGCGATGCCCAGCAGGATCTGGATGCCCAGCGCCAGGTAAATGGCGCTGGCGGCGCGGCTTTCCATCGGTTGCACGCGCAGGGCCATCACCACCAGTGCGCCCACGGCCACCCAGGCCCACCAGCGATGCAGGAAGTGGATGAAGAAAGGATCATGGGTGAAAGTCCACCACACGCCGCGTGACCAATCCGCCTCCGGCACGATCTGTCCCTGCATCAGCGGCCAGGTGTCCGAAGCAAGGCCGGCATTCAGGCCCGCCACCCACGCGCCCAGCAGCAGTTGCAGCACCAGCACGATGCCCACCGCCAGCGTAAACGTGGTGAGACGGGCAGATATACCCCGGCCCGCCGCATTCAGCTGGCGCAGGTCCAGCGCGGTCCAGATCAATCCGCCAAGGGTGAAAAACGCCGTCAGCAGGTGAATGGAAAGCCAGAAGTGGGAGACATCGGTCATCTCGCTGCCAAGGCCGGAGCGGACCATGAACCACCCGAAAGCCCCCTGCATGCCGCCCAACGCCAGCAGCGCAACGAGGCGCGGCTTGTAACCGGCAGGGATCTCCTTGCGCAGCCAGAACCACGCCAGCGGCACCGCGAACACCAGGCCGATCACGCGGCCCAGCAGGCGGTGAAACCATTCCCAGAAATAGATGAACTTGAATTCGGACAGGTCCATTCCGGCAGGGCCGGTGACGTTCTGATATTCACCCGTTTGCTGGTATAGATCGAACTCTGCCTGCCAGTCCGCCTGGCTGAGCGGGGGGAGCGCGCCCGTCACCGGCTTCCACTGCGTGATGGAAAGGCCGCTTTCCGTCAGCCGGGTGATGCCGCCCACGGCCACCATGATCAGCACCAGCGTCGCCACGATGAACAGCCAGCCCGCAATCGCGCGCGGGCGAGCGCGCGTGATGACGGGCGGTGAAGCTGCGGGAATTGCTGTTGCGACCATAGGCCTAGCGATTTGCAACTTTGGCAGGCAAATCGCAAGCATCCCTTTGGATTGCGCAGCACCGGCGTGGCAAATGTTGCAACATTACCTCTTGCGCAATGTTATGACGTTACATACATGGTTTGCATGGCTTCGATCACCCCCTGGATTCGCGGTCGCCTTGATCGCGCCGGCGTTATGCTTTCCGCGCTGTGCCTCGTGCATTGCGTGCTTGGGCTGGTGCTGGTTGCTGGTCTGGGTATTGGCGGCACCTTTCTGCTTGATCCTGATCTGCATCGCTGGGGCCTACTTCTGGCCACCATCGTGGCAGGCGTTGCCATCGGCCTTGGCGCGATACGCCATCGGCGGGCCATGCCCTTTGTCGTGGCGATGACGGGCCTCACCTTCATGGGCGGCGCGCTGGCCGTGGGCCATGGCTTTGAAGAGGCTATTCTGACCATGATCGGTGTCACCCTTGTGGCCGCCGGGCACATCCTCAACTTGCGCCACGCCTGACAGGGCTTATGTGGCGCTGGTGATGACCCAGCTAAAATCCCTTACCGTCAACGGTGAAACCCGCCGTTCCCCCGCAGCCACCATCGCCGATCTCGTGCGCGAACTGGGCCTGAAGCCCGAAAAGGTCGCGGTGGAGCACAATGGCGAAATCGCGCCGCGCTCCACTTTGGAGGAGGCTGCCCTGGCAGAGGGGGACCAGCTGGAGATCGTGCATTTCGTGGGCGGCGGATCCGGCGCGGATAGTGCGGATGATGATAGCTGGGAAGTTGCCGGGCACCGGTTCAACAGCCGGTTGATCGTGGGCACGGGCAAGTACAAGGATTTCGCCCAGAATGCCGCCGCGGTGGAGGCTGCCGGAGCCGAGATCGTAACGGTGGCCGTGCGCCGCGTGAATATCTCCGACCCGAACCAGCCCGTGCTGATGGATCATATCGATCCCAAGAAGGTCACCTACCTGCCCAACACCGCAGGCTGCTTCACTGCCGACGATGCGATTCGCACGCTGCGACTGGCAAGAGAGGCCGGTGGCTGGGATCTGGTGAAGCTGGAAGTGCTGGGCGAAGCGAAAACGCTGTATCCCAACATGGTGGAAACCCTGCGCGCCTGTGAAGTGCTGGCCAAGGAGGGGTTCAAGCCGATGGTATACTGCACGGATGATCCCATCGCGGCACAGCAGCTGGAACAGGCGGGCGCCGTTGCCATCATGCCGCTTGGCGCGCCTATCGGTTCCGGCCTTGGCATTCAGAACCAGGTGACCATTCGCCTGATCGTGGAAGGCGCCAATGTTCCCGTACTGGTGGATGCAGGCGTCGGCACCGCGTCCGATGCGGCCGTGGCGATGGAGCTGGGCTGTGACGGCGTGCTGATGAACACCGCCATTGCAGAGGCGAAGGATCCCATCCGCATGGCCCGCGCCATGAAGCTGGCGGTGGAAGCAGGGCGAGAGGCCTACAGGGCCGGGCGCATGGGCCGCCGCAAATATGCCGATCCCAGCTCTCCGCTGGCGGGCCTTATCTGACGCGGTGAATCTCCTGCCTCGGCAGGCTTGCGAAACAATCACCTCCCGATGCACACGATAAATTAACCATAGGCGCGCAAACCTCCTTGCATATCCGCAAAGGAAGGGTCGCAATGGGGTACGAGTCGAAGACATTTTCGCTGACGATCGCAGAGATGCGGGAGTTTGCAGGCTTTGCCGAACATGAGCAGCGTTTTATCGAGCGATCACTCGATATCGCGCTGGCCCGCAACGATGCCTTCAAAAGCTGGAGCGGATCGCCCGCAGATCAGCGCGCCATTCGCGGCCAGTACCTGGCCTATCGCGAACTGCGCCAGTTGCGCGGCATGATCCCTGCCGGCGATGGTTTTGATGGGCTGGAAGGCCTGATGGGCCCGCTGATGCGTATCTCCGCGCAGGATATTGCGCTGGAACAGATCGATTGCTTTTCCGCCTACCGTTTCCTTTACGAGCGCCTGCTGGGCGCTGCGGTGCGCCCTTTCCTTCCGGCAGCATTCTGCGCTGCGGCCGCATTGCCCCAGATCCGCCCTGAACGCCGACGCATGCTGCTGCAAAGCCTTAGCGAGGCTGCGGCCACGGCGCCTGCATGGTCCGGCAAGGAACCGGCCTTCTACCCCGAAAAGGTGGAAGTCGAAGCCGCCTAAAGCTCTAAAAAGCGTGGGGCCCGCCCTCATCAGAAGGCAGGCCCCGGCCCATTCGATCAGAACGCTACCTGTGCGCCTGCCAGGATCACGTTCGTATCCACGCCCTGCTCTGACCAGGTGCTGCCATCCGGGAAGTTGCCGCCGGACAGGAAGTTGAGCGGCACGAACCCGTCCACATGCACGAACTCGCCAAACAGGTTGACGTTCGCCATGGGGAACCACGATCCGCCCAGCACGATCTGGTTCTGGCGTTCCCAAGGGGCACCGTCTTCGCCAGAGATGAACTTGGAGAATTCCGCCGAAAGCGCGAAGGCGCGGCGCTGTGCGCTGGCCACTTCCTCGCCAAAGCCCACGCGGCCACCAAGCGTGAAGGATTCCGCCTTCACCGCGCTGAACTGGCTCAGCGGGTTGGTGGGAATGGGGACCGCCGTACCGGCCCATTCATCGGTGGTGGTGGCATACTCACCCAGCAGCGTAACCGGCCCGTAAGTCAGGCGGCCATAGGCGGCGACACCGGGATTGTTGTCCGCACACGGGTTGAAGTGGAACACCGGATAGCCCTGGCAATAGGCGGTGCCGTGCTGATAGCTGGCGCCCACCATCACGGCATTGCCTTCTCCGCCAAGATCAACCGTGTAGCGTCCGTCCACGGCGAAGTTGTTGGCGCGTGAAGGGACAGAGCTACCCAGCACCGGGTTGTTGGCCGCGCGGAACTGCGAACCGCCCTGGATCAGCATGCCGCGCACGTGCAGCCCGCCCGAAACGAAGCCTGCCTGCGCACCGTAGGCGAGGCCGGCAAAGGCGTGCCAGTTGGTGGAATTGGTGAATGGGCTGACCGTGTCGTTCAGGCCGAAGGGCACATCCATCTTGCCCAGCAAAGCGTAAACGGGAAGCGCATCCAGATCGCCATACATCACCCAGCCGCGGCGCAGCTGCACCTGGTTGCGGGTGAGCGCGGTGATCGTGCCCTGGCCAAAGCTTTGCTGCGGATCATAGAGAAATTCCGCAAAGGCCGTAACACGCGGTGCAACGCGGGCCGTCACTGCCAACGATGCAGAGTGCAGCACCACTTCGGAGACATGATCGCCCAGCTGGTTGGCGCTGGTGGGGTGGCGCATCAGATAGCCGAACTTGTCGTCCGTATCGGTCCACTGGTAATTGGCGATTGCGGTAACTTGGCCCGACAGAGTTACGCGATCCGACAGCTCCCCTTCCTGCAGCGCGGCAAGCTGGATCAGCGGCTTGGTGTTCACATTCTCCGCATGGTCCAGGATGCGATAGGCATAGGTGGGGTTCGTACCCACGAAGTTCTCGGAGCCTGCAACCTGCATTTCGCGCGGATCGTCAACCTCCGTCACCGTGTCCACCGGACCGCGCGAGGCGCTGGTGTTGGCGGCCACCACGGTGCCGCCGGGAATGCCATCCTGTGCGGTGGCTGCGGGGGTATCGGCCCCTGCTGCGGATGCACCGGGTGCGGAAAGGGCGAACGCGCCATTCTCGTTTGCGGCGATATCGCCCTGCACCGCATTGTCCTGCAGCGCATCCACTTGTGCGCGCAATTGTGCGTTTTCGGTTTCCAGCTGCTGGAAGCGTGCCTCCAGTGCTTCAAGCCGCTCCAGCATCGCTGCATCCTGCGCGGCGGCAGGCATGGCGATGGCAACCGATGCACCCGCCAGCAGGCAGGCGACACGCATACGCAAACGGCCATGCATCGCATGGTCGCGAATAAACGAACTCATAATTTGTATTCCCCTATTTGCCCCGCCGCGCCCAATGCGGCGGAACAGTCCATTAGTCCCGGCAGCGCGATGGTGCGCTGCAGCGGGGCCGGTTACTTAGGGAAGGTGGTTTTAATAGAGTGCTAACGCAGTTATACACAACAATTGCAGAGTGGATTTAGTATAAATCGTCCAGCTGGTCCTGATAGTTTTCACGAATCTGCATGCGGCGAATCTTCATCGTCGGCGTCATCATGTTGTTATCGACTGTAAAAGCTTCATCCGCCAGCACGAACTTGCGGATTTTCTCGATTACCGACAGATCCTGATTGGTGCGATCGATGGCGGTTTTGATTGCAGACCGAAACGCGGGAAGTTCTTGCAGTGCCGCCATATCGAAGGGCTCGCCGTTCTCTCTTGCCCATTGCACGGCCCATTCAGGATCCGGCACCACCAGCGCCACCATGTAGGGCCGCTTGTCGCCTGAAACCATCGCCTGGCTGATCTCCGGCTGCAGGGTCAGCATCCCTTCCAGCTTTTGCGGCGCGACATTATCGCCCTTGTCGTTGACGATGATGTCCTTCTTGCGGTCGGTAATCTTGATGCGGCCCTTGCTGTCGATATGGCCGACATCGCCTGTATGCAGCCAGCCATCGCGAATGGCGTTCTCCGTATCTTCGGGCCGCTGCCAGTAGCCCAGCATTACCAGCTCTCCGCGAACCAGGATTTCGCCGTCATCGGCAATCTTCACCTCGACCCCGCGCAGCGGCGGGCCGACGGTGTCCAGCTTAATCCCGGCGCTGGGATAGTTGCAGGCGATCACCGGCGCGCTTTCGGTCTGCCCGTAACCTTGCAGCATGGTGAGGCCCATCGCTTGGAAGAAGCCGCCCACTTCGGGGTTGAGCGGCGCGCCGCCCGATACCAGCGCCTTTACCCGGCCGCCAAAGCGCTGCTTTATCTTGGGGCGCAAAGTGGCCGACAGCAGCATCTCGTCCGGCTTGGTGAGCAGACCGTCCCTGCCGGAAACCTGCTTTTCCCCCAGCGCGAAGGCGCGGCCCAACAGGAAGCGGGCGAGGCCGCCCTGCTTCTCGATCGCCTTGATCATCTTGCCGCGCAGCACTTCGAAAAGGCGCGGCACCACCACCATGACGGTGGGGGATGCTTCCTCCAGATTGCTGGAAAGCTTGTCCAGCCCTTCGGAGAACCAGATATCCGCGCCCAGGCCCAGCGGAAGGTAAAAGCCCGCCGTGTGTTCGAAAGCATGGCTCAGCGGCAGGAAGGAGAGGAAGCGTTCCTCTTCCCATCCCAGGTCGTGCTCGATCACATGCGCCGCCGCGCTGACGTTGGAGAGGATGGCGCCGTGGTGCAGCATCACCCCGCGCGGGGCGCCGCTGGTGCCGCTGGTGTAGATGATGCAGGCCATGTCGCGGCGCGTGAAACCGGCGATCCGCGCATCCACGGCCTTGCGCGCCGCTGCCGCATCGCCCGATGTCATCTCTGCCCATTGGTGGATCTCGATGGAGCCGGATTGCGAGGATGGCACGGATTCAATCGCGATAACCTGCTGGCCGCGCCCCGTTTTCATGATTGCGGGAAACAGCGCCTTGGTCAGCTTGGCATTGCCCACCACCACCGCGCTGGCGCCTGAATCATCCAGCACGTGGCTGTGATCACGCTCTGTATTGGTGGTGTAGGCAGGGGTGGTGATGCAGCCTGCCGCCATGATGGCAAGATCGGCGATGCACCATTCGGGGCGATTTTCCGCAACCACCATCACCCGGTCACCATCGCGCAGGCCTATGCTGCGCAGCTTTTCAGCCAGCAGGCACACTTGCTCTGCCGCCTCGGCATAGGAGGTGGAGGTCCATTCGCCGTCGATCTTGGCGGTCAGGAAGGGTTTGTCTCCACGCTCGCCCGCGCGCTGGAGAAACAGCGCGACGAGGCTGGTGGCGTTGTCGATATCGACGAGTTGCATTGCGCGATGCTCTCCCTAGGTGCCGGACCGCCTTGTCTTATCGTCCGGGCATTGGTTCGTTAGCGGGAGTTAGGCGGCAGGGGCGCAGGGGGCAAGCCTGCTTCATTGCCAGCAGGGGTAGAGGTGGATATGGCCATTGGCATGTCGCTCTCTCGAATTTGCGCCGCTGCTGCCGCACTCGCTCTTGCTTCCTGCACCACGCCGACGGCTGAAACTGCGGTCGAAACCTCGGCAGAGGTCGCCGCCGAGCAAAACGAGGTCGCGCCCTTCGTGGTTGCCGCCAATCCGCTGGCAGCGCGCGCCGGGATGGATGTGCTGGAACGCGGCGGCAATGCGGCAGACGCGGCGCTGGCGGTGCAGGCGATGCTTTCCCTGGTGGAGCCGCAAAGCTCCGGCATGGGCGGTGGCGCATTCCTGAACTACTTCAATGCCGAGGATGGCAGCGTCACCATCTACGACGGCCGCGAAACTGCGCCGGCGCAGGCCAGCCGCACGATGTTCCTCGATAGCAATGGCAAGCCGCTGGGCTATCGGGAAGCCGTGGTGAGCGGGCGCGCAACGGGCGTTCCCGGCGCTGTCGCCGCGCTGGCCATGCTGCATGAAGAGCACGGCGCCTTGCCGTGGAATGGCCTGTTCGACGATGCCATTCGCACGGCGGATGAAGGCTTCGTCATCAGCCCACGTTTGGGCAATTTCCTGTCGCGAGACTTTGCACAATTGTCCCAGCCCGATGCCGCTGCCTATTTCGCGCGACCCGATGGCACGCGCATGCAGACGGGCGATCTGTTGCAGAACCCCGCCTATGCCGATTTTCTTCGCCGCCTGTCGGCCCATGGCATTTCCGCCCTGTATGAAGGCAGCACGGCGGCGCAGATCGTGCAGCGCACGCGCGCCGCGCCGCGCGGCGGCACCATGACGATGGCCGATCTTGCGAATTATCGCCCGATAAAGCGCCAGCCGGTGTGCAACCCGTGGCGCGAATTTCGCGTCTGTGCCCCGCCGCCCCCTTCCAGCGGGGCTGCGCTGCTGCAATTGCTGGCCCTGCTGGAACACACCGATATCGCCGCGCGCGGGCCGGACGATCCGCAGGCCTGGTTCCTGTTCGCAGAGGCCAGCCGCCTGATGTATGCAGACCGCGATGCCTATTTCGGAGACGGGGACTTCGTGAATGTCCCGGTGGCAGGCCTGCTGGATGCAGATTACGTGGATGCGCGCGCCGCGCTGATCGGGCCGCGTGCGGCAACAAGCGTGCAGCCGGGCAATCCGGCGGGGGCAGGGCAGGTGTTGGACGATCTGACGCAGGAGCCTGCGGGCACATCGCATTTCATCGTGCGCGACGGGCAGGGCAATGTCCTGTCCATCACCACCACGGTGGAATCCATTTTCGGCACCGGGCGCATGGTGGATGGCTTCTTCCTCAATAACCAGCTGACCGATTTTGCCTTCAACCCCCTGCAACCCAATGGGGACGAATCGCCCAATGCCGTGGCACCGGGCAAGCGTCCGCGATCATCCATGTCGCCGCTGATCCTGCTTGATGAGGACGGGCACTTCGCTGGTGCCATCGGTTCTGCCGGGGGCAATTCGATCCTTGCCTATGTGGCCAAATCGCTGGTGGCCGCGGTGGACTGGGGTCTGCCAATGCAGACCGCGCTGGCGCAGCCCAACCTTGTGGCGCGCGGCGATCGGCCTGGCGGAGAGGTGGGCGCATTCGATCCGGCAATCCTTGAAGGGCTGGCGGAACGCGGGATAGACCTTGCGCCCGGACAGGGAGAGGATTCTGGCGTTCACGCCGTGCTGATCCGCAATGGCGAAGTGGACGGCGGATATGATCCGCGCCGCGAAGGCGTTGTGCTGGTGGGTGAACGCTAGGGCGCTTCGCTGCCCACGGCCTGTGCGATTGAGGTAAAGCCGTCGCGCTTCATCAGTTTTACCAGCCCCTTGGTAAGCTGCTTGGCAATGCCGGGGCCGCGATAGGTCATGGCGCTGTACAGCTGCACGAGGCTGGCGCCTGCCCGGATGCGCTCCCACGCATCTTCCGCCGTCGCGATGCCGCCAACGCCCACCAGCGGCACCGCACCGCCGGCGGCCTTGCGAAAGGCGCGCAGCGTTTCCAGCGCCAGGGGCTTTAGCGGTGCCCCCGAGAGACCGCCGGTTTCGCGTGCTGCGGCAGAGGCGAGTTCTGGCCGTGAAATCGTGGTGTTGGCCACGATCAGCGCGCCCAGTTTCTTGTCCATCGCGATGCGGGTGATCGCATCCACATCCGCCGGTTGCAGATCAGGCGCCACCTTCAGGAACACGGGCGGACCTGTCTCGCCGCGCGCTTCCAGCACACCGTCCAGCAATTCCACCAATGCCCCCTCGTCCTGCAGGGCGCGCAGGCCGGGCGTGTTGGGGCTGGAAATGTTGACGGCCAGATAGGTGGCGTCTGGCGCCATGATGCGCGTCATCGCGGCGTAATCGGCAATGCGATCCGCGCTGTCCTTGTTGGCGCCGATATTGATGCCGAGCACACCCGGCCTGTCTCCGCGCGCAGCGACTCGCACCGCGGCAGCCTCTGCCCCGCCATTGTTGAATCCCATGCGATTGATCACCGCGCGGTCTTTTTCCAGCCGGAACAGGCGCGGCTTCGGATTGCCCGACTGTGGCAGCGGCGTGATGGAGCCGACCTCCACGAAGCCGAAGCCCAGCCCCAGCAGCGCGTCTGCCACCTCAGCATCCTTGTCGAACCCGGCGGCCATGCCAACCGGATTGGGAAAGGTAATCCCGGCCACCGTGGTTTCCAGCGGACCGCCGGGACGCGCGGGTTTCCCGGCGGGCAGCGCCTTCAGCGCCTTTATCGCGATGGTGTGCGCGCGCTCTGCATCGAGCGTGAAAAGGGCAGGGCGGATAAGCGAATAGAACATGTCGCCCCCTTGGCAGCATGGCGCACTGTCGCGCAATCCCCTGCTCTCTACCACCACCATGAATTAACAAATGCTATTGCGGATTATTATTAAAATTGACGTGATTCACGTAAAATGACGCCTTCTTACAATTGCTGAGCGCAAGAATCGCGTAGCTGGTTCTTGCGACCCGAAGGGCTCGAGGCGCTTATTGCCATGAGTTCTCTACTTGAACAGGGCGGCTCACCTTTCGAGGGGAGCCGCCCTTTTTTTGTGGGCTTCCGGTAATCGCCCGCATCCTCTAGGTCTGGCGCACCAATAAAGAGGACGCAGCCCCCCAATGATCCGCCAGACATTTCGACTCGCACTGACATTTTCCAGCGCGCTTGCCCTTGCCGCCTGCGCCACCACCGCGGACATGGGCAATGGCGATATGGCCGCGGCGCAACCGCAGGTGCCAGCCGATATCGGCACGTTCTTCGAACAATATAACGAAGCGCAACTGGCGCTTTCGCCTGAGACGAAGGCCTATCGCGGCATTCGCGATGTGGATTACAGCAAGTGGAACGACCGCAGCGAAGCGGCAGACGAGGCGCGCGATGCCCTGCGCGATGAATGGCTGGAACGGATGCGCGCAGGCTATGATCTTGCCAGCCTCTCGCCAGAGGATCAGCTGTCCTATCGCCTGTTCGAAGCGACGGCAGAACGATCGGCCCTGCTTGATCCCTTCCAGGACTACGGCTGGTTCTTCGATCAGATGAATGGCGAGCAGAGCGGTATTCCCGCTTTCCTGATCAACACCCATGCCGTGCAGGATGTGAGCCAGGCGCGCGATTACATCGCCCGGATCGAGGGGATTGCCCCGCTGCTGAACACGCTGATCGCCCGTTCCGCCCTGCGCGCCGATAATGGCGTGATGCCGCCGGACTGGGTCTATCCCTATGTCCTGTCCGATATTCGCAACATGCTGGATGCGGGCACGGACAACGCCGTGCTGGAGGATTTCCGCAGCAAGGTGGCTGAACTGGATATCGACGATGCCCAGCGCGCCGCACTTGTTGCCGATGCGCAGGCCGCCTGGCGTGACAATGCGGCCCCGGCCTACGCCCGCCTTCTCACAGAAATGCAGCGCCAGCAGGCGATGGCACCGGACAAGGACGGGATCTGGCGCTTTCCCGAAGGCGCGGCCTATTATGATGCGCTGCTGGAATATTACACCACCACCGAACTGACCGCAGACGAGATCCACAATATCGGCCTGCGCGAAGTGGAGCGTATTCACAATGAAATGCGCTTCATTATGCAGGAGGTTGGCTTTACCGGCACCCTGCAGGAATTCTTCGAATTCACCCGCAGCGATCCGCGTTTCTATCACACCAGCCGGGAGGATTACCTTGCGGAGGTGAGCGGCGTGATGGACGCGATGGAAGCGCGCCTGCCCGATTATTTCATCACCCTGCCGGAATATGAATTGCAGGTAAAAGCCGTGGAGGCCTTCCGCGAACAGAGCGCGGGCAAGGCCTTCTACCAGTCGCCCGCCACCGATGGATCGCGGCCCGGCACCTATTACGTGAACCTGTATGACCTCAACTCCATGAGCCGGAACGAGCTGGAGGCGCTGGCCTATCACGAGGGTCTGCCCGGCCATCACTTGCAGCGCGGCATCCAGACAGGGCTCGGCGATCTGCCGCCCTTCCGCCGCTATGGCGGCTTCACCGCCTATACCGAAGGATGGGGCCTCTATTCGGAGGAATTGGGCAAGGACATGGGCTTCTACACCGATCCCTATTCCGATTTTGGCCGCCTGCAGATGGAACTGTGGCGCGCGGCGCGGCTGGTGGTGGATACGGGCCTCCATTCCAAGCGCTGGAGCCGCGAGGAAGCCATCGCCTATCTGCAAGAAAACACGCCCAATCCCGAAGGCGATATCCGCAAGGCCATCGAACGGTATACCGTCTATCCCGGACAGGCGACTGCCTATATGATCGGCAAGCTAAAGATCATGGAATTGCGCGAACGGGCGCGCGAGGCATTCGGGGAGGATTTCGACATTCGCCAGTTCCACGAACTGGTGCTGGCCAACGGACCTGTTCCCCTGTCCATACTGGAAGAACAGGTCGACGCATGGATTGAAGAGAAGAGCTGACGCAACATTAGCCGAGGGGGTCGCGCGATGAAACGGGAAATCATGCCGGGCGGAGAGCTTACTCCGCCCAACCAGATTGAAATCGATTATTTCGAGACTGAAGGCGACATCGCCAAGCTGGTTACCGTTTTCTATCACTTCCGCTGCGATGATCCGGTGGTGCGGGATATCCAGCCCGCTGCCATCGGCCACCTCTCGCTGTTTCCCAGGGGCAAGGGCAAGATGTTCCTGCCCGATGGCGGGCATGACACCTCGCAGGAGGTGAACCTGCTCACCCCGCTCTCCTGCGCCTTGCCGATCGAGGTGGACGGCCCGTTTCACGCTGTGGGCGCCGCGCTTTCTCCGCTGGGCTGGGCAGCGCTGACCGGGCTGCATGCGCAGGGTCATGCGAACCGGCTGTACAAGGCCGCCGACTGGATGGATCCGGAGATCGAGGATATCGGCACCGGCCTGTGCGCCGCCTATCGCGACGGAACGGCCAGCGCGGCCGACATGGTTGAGGCGCTGACCGGCTTCATCCTCACACGTGCCAAGCTGCCGCGTCCGCGCCATTTGCAACTGATGGCAAGCGTGGGTGATTGGCTGGCGGGACAGATGCTGCCCGCTGTTGAAGACCTTTATGCCGCAAGCACCTTCTCCCGCCGTCAGACGCAGCGGCTGGTGGAGCAGTATTTCGGCGTGCCGCCTGTAACCCTGCGCCGCAAATACCGCGCCCTGCGCGCTGCCGCAGCACTGTCCCGGCCTGTTCTTTCGGCAGAGGAGGAGGCGGTGATCTATGACGCGTTCTACGATCAGCCGCACATGATCCACGAAATCCGCGAATTCGTGGGCCGCACGCCTGCGCGGCTGTGCGATGACGGGTCTCCCTATCTGAAAGAACTGATCGACAAGAAGAACCTGCGCGAACTGGGCAGGGGCTGATCAGGCCGCTCGAAGGTGCAAATCGCTAACGACTCGCAACAAGCGGAAATGGCTTGATTACGTAGGTTTTACGCATAGGTGACCAATCAGAACAATTTGGTCTGATTAGAAACAATGCGCCTTTCGAACCTTGCAGATTACGCCGTCGTCACGATGAGCCAGGCTGCCCGCCATTGCGGCGGTGGGCGCACAAGTGCGGCTGAACTGGCCGAACAATCGGGCCTGCCTGTCCCCACCGTGCAAAAGGTGGTGAGCAAGCTGACGGCGGCTGGCCTGCTGCGCTCCACCCGCGGCACCGGCGGTGGGCTGCAACTGGCGCGCCCGGCGGCGGCTATTAGCCTGGCTGACATTGTAGAGGCGGTGGAGGGGCCGATTGCGCTCACCTCCTGCGTGGATGGCGGACGGCATGATTGCGCGCTGGAGGGCAGCTGCGCGGTGCAGCCGCACTGGCCGATCGTGAACACAGCTTTGCGCAGCGCACTGGCGGATGTCTCGCTGGTGCAGCTGGCAAGAACGGAAGAAATGGCATGAACGAACAAGTCGAACTGAAGGCCAAGCCCGAACGGGATGCCGAGGCACGCGAGGCAGCCGACAAGGCCGCCGAGTACGAGCATGGCTGGTCCTCCGATATCGAAACCGAATTTGCGGAGAAGGGTCTGAACGAAGACACCGTCCGCTTCATCTCGGCCAAGAAGAAAGAGCCGGAATGGATGCTGGACTGGCGCCTGAAGGCCTTCCGTCTGTGGCAGGAGATGGAGGAGCCGAACTGGGCCAAGCTCGGCTACCCGGAAATCGATTACCAGGATGCCTATTACTACGCTGCGCCCAAGAAGAAGGAGCAGCTGGAATCGCTCGACGAACTCGATCCGGAGATCAAGTCCGTCTACGACAAGCTGGGCATTCCCTTGGCAGAGCAGGAAGTGCTGGCCGGCGTGAAAGGCGCGCGCAAGGTTGCCGTGGACGCGGTGTTCGACTCCGTATCCGTCGCCACGACTTTCCGCGAGGAATTGAAGAAGGCGGGCGTCATCTTCCTTTCCATCAGTGAGGCCCTGCAAGAGCATCCTGACCTGGTGAAGAAGTGGCTGGGCAAGGTCGTGCCCACGCGCGACAACTATTTCGCCTGCCTCAACGCTGCGGTCTTTTCCGACGGCACCTTCGTCTACATCCCCGAGGGCGTTCGCTGCCCGATGGAACTGTCCACCTATTTCCGCATCAATGCGGAGAACACCGGCCAGTTCGAACGCACGCTGATCATCGCCGAAAAGGGCAGCTACGTCAGCTATCTGGAAGGCTGCACCGCGCCCATGCGTGACGAGAACCAGCTGCACGCCGCAGTGGTGGAACTGGTCGCCATGGAAGATGCGGAGATCAAGTATTCCACCGTGCAGAACTGGTATCCCGGCAATTCCGAAGGCGTGGGCGGGATCTACAACTTCGTGACCAAGCGTGGCCTCTGCCAGGGCGCACGGTCCAAGATTTCGTGGACGCAGGTGGAAACCGGCAGCGCGGTGACGTGGAAATACCCGTCCTGCGTGCTGAACGGGGTGGACAGCGTGGGCGAGTTCTACTCCGTCGCCGTGACCAACAATCACCAGCAGGCCGACACCGGCACAAAGATGATCCACAATGCCAGCGGCACCCGCTCCACCATCATCTCCAAGGGGATTTCGGCTGGCAAGAGCAACAACACCTATCGCGGCCGCGTGGCGATTGCCGCCAATGCCGACAATTGCCGCAATTATACCGAGTGCGACAGCCTGCTGCTGGGCAGCGAATGCGGCGCGCACACCGTGCCCTATATCGAGGTGAAGAACCCCACCGCCCAGATCGAGCACGAGGCAACCACCAGCAAGATCAGCGACGATCAGCTGTTCTACGCCATGCAGCGCGGCTTGGGTGAGGAAGAGGCCGTGGCGCTGATCGTCAACGGCTTCGCCAAGGAAGTGCTGAAAGAGCTGCCGATGGAATTTGCGGTCGAAGCGCAGAAGCTGCTGGCGATCTCGCTTGAGGGGAGCGTGGGGTGACCGAACGCAAGAAACTGCAACTGCGCGATCCTTCCGAAACCGCCGAAGCCCCCGCGATCAAGAAGCGTGGGCGCGGTTGGGAAATCAGCGACAAGCGGCTCGACAATTTGCATGAGCAGGCGCGCAAGATGCGGCGTCATGCCTCCGAGGCGCACAAGGCGCTGGCGGAGCGCTTTTCCAAGGCGGCTCTGGGTCGCCACACCTTCAAGCGGTTCGCCGTGGTGGGCAGCGCGATCGTCGACTTCAATTGCCACACGCTCGGCATGGCCATCGTGATTGACGAGGAAGGCGACGACGAGAAGCTTAATCGCCGCCGCGACAAGTCACTGGAAGCCGTAGGCGTGAAGGTGATGCACATCAAGGCCGCCGATATCCTTGAAAATATGGACGATGTGCTGGCCCGCATCACCGCCGGAATGCGCCTGCGCATTGCCGACAAGGGCGAGGCCCGCCGCCGCCACGAGTCCGAACATCCGCGCCAGTCCCGCCCCCGCTACGATCGCGACGGCAACGGCCCGCCGCGCGGCGATCGCGGCAACAGGGGCGAGCGAGGGTGACGCATGAGTGCATCGATCGACAGGCTGGTCGCCATGGCGAAGGGTGAGGGCATGACCGGCGAACTGGTCCACTGGACCAAGGCCGACGTGTGGACCTTCCAGGGCCCCATGCCGGACGCCATCATGGCGGCAGGCACGGCAGACCCGGCGGTCGACTATTACTGGCAGGCCGCCAACGGCCCGCATCGGGAAGACACAGGATTTATCGACGGCGCGGCAAAAATCGCGATCTCGTTTGACAAAAAGAAAGACGACAATGCTGAAAATTGAAAACCTCCACGCCGAAATTGACGGCAAACCGATCCTCAAGGGCCTTTCGCTCGAAGTGAACGCGGGCGAGATCCACGCGATCATGGGACCGAACGGCGCGGGCAAATCCACGCTGGCCTATGTGCTGGGCGGCAGGCCCGGTTATGAGGTTACGCAGGGCAGCGTCACCTTCAACGGCAAGGACCTGTTCGAAATGGAGCCGCATGAGCGCGCTGCTGCCGGCATGTTCCTGGGCTTCCAGTATCCCGTTGAAATTCCCGGCGTTTCCAACGTGCAGTTCTTGCGCGAGGCGCTGAATTCCCAGCGCAAGGCGCGCGGCGAAGAACCGCTTTCGGGCGGTGAATTCCTGAAGCTGGCTAAGGAAAAGGCCGCCCTGCTGAAGCTCGACATGGAAATGCTGAAGCGCAACGTGAACGTCGGATTCTCCGGCGGTGAAAAGAAGCGTAACGAGATGGTGCAGATGGGCATCCTCGATCCCGCCTTCGCCGTGCTGGATGAAACCGATTCCGGCCTCGATATCGATGCGCTGAAGGTGGTGGGCGAGGGCATCAATGCCATCATGCGCAAGCCTGACAAGGCCGTAATGCTGATCACCCATTACCAGCGCCTGCTGGACTATGTGCAGCCTGATTTCGTGCACATCCTGGCCGCTGGGCGAATCGTCAAAACCGGCGATGCCGAGCTTGCCAAGCAGCTGGAGGCCGAAGGCTATGACGAGGTAATGGCCGCATGAGCGAACTCCCGACAATCCGTGACGAATCCTGGCGCTATGCCGATTTCGATGCTGTCGCAAAGCTGGGCGTGGAGGCGCTTGACCAGTGGCAGGACGTGTCCGTCGCTGACGGCGAAACGCATCGCCACTGCATGATCGTGGGCGGCGATGCGCCAGAGGTGCACCGCATCCGCCTGAACATTGGCAAGAGCGCACGGGCCGAGTTCTTCGTGGTCGTGATCGGCGATGATTACACCCGCGTGGAGGTGGAAACCGACCTTGGCGAGGGCGCGCATTTCGAATTTGGCGGCGTCACCATCGGCGGCGGCGATGCCGTGCGCGAATTCGTGACCCGCACCGCGCATGACCGGCCCGATGCCACCTCCAACCAGGTGGTGCGCGCCGTGCACTGGAACGAGGCGACAGGCAATTTCCTTGGCGCGATCAACGTGGGCCGCGAAGGCCAGCGCACCGATGCGGGCCAGGATTTCAAGGCGCTGGTGCTGGAAAAGGGTGCCACCGCCAATGCCAAGCCTGAGCTGGAAATCTTTGCCGACGATGTGAAATGCGCCCACGGCGCCGCCATCGGCCAGATGGACGAAATGGCGCGCTATTACATGGCCAGCCGCGGCATCGCGCCCGATGTGGCGCAGCGCCTGCTGGTGCGCGCCTTCATCGCCGATGCTCTCGCCGCGCTGGAGGACGAGGCAGAGGCAGAACGCCTGCTGGAAGCCGCGCTGAATGTGCTGGAGGCCCGCAGGTGAAGCGCGCCCTCGCCATCCTCCTCGCACCGCTGGCACTGGCCGCCTGCGCCACCACGCCGGTGATCGATGCGCCGCCCGCCAGCGCCTATACCCCGCTGAGCATCCCGGATCGCGCCTTCCAGTCCGAGGAGCAGGTGGCCGATTTCTACCTCAACCGCGCCAACACCGATGATGCCGAGATCACCCGCGAGATTGGCCGCGATGGGACCGGCCTTGGCAGCCGCATGATCCTTGTCACCACCGATGGCTATCGCGACGATTCCGTGATCGGAGAGCAATGGCGCATCGTGCTGGGTGAGGCTGACGATGGCTATCGCGTGCTGCAGGCGGGCATCCGCTACAATTGCGCGCGCGGTGCAAATCCGGGATGGAGCCGCAACCTGTGTCCGTAACGCAAACAATGTCTCGCAAGGCTGATTTTCCCGGCCTCGTTACTGCTGAGGGCAAGCCCTGGCATTACCTCGATTCCGCGGCCACGGCGCAAAAGCCACAAGTCGTGATCGATGCCACCAGCGATGCGATGGGCAAGGATTACGCCACCGTGCATCGCGGCGTCTATTCCCGCTCTGCCGAAATGACGCTGGGTTACGAGGCCGCACGCCGCACCGTGGCCAGCTTCATCGGCGGGCAGGAGGACGAAATCGTCTTTACCCGCGGCGCGACCGAGGCAATCAACCTGCTGGCCTATAGCTATCCGGACAAGGGGCGCGTGCTGCTGTCCGAGCTGGAGCATCATTCCAACATCGTGCCCTGGCAACTGGCGGGCTGGCAGGTGGACGTTTGCCCGCTGACAGACGATGGCCGAATCGATCTGGATGCTGCAGAGGCCATGCTGACGCGCGAGCACAAGATGGTCGCTTTCGCCCATGTCTCCAATGTCCTTGGCAGCATGGTGGATGGAAAGCGCGCTGCTGATCTGGCCCATGCGGTGGGCGCAAAGCTGCTGCTGGACGGGTGCCAGGCCGTGCCGCGCCTGCCGGTGGACGTTGCCGCGCTGGATTGCGATTTCTACGCCTTCAGCGCGCACAAGCTGTACGGCCCCACCGGCATCGGTGCGCTGTGGGGGCGCGCTGACCTGCTGGCCGCCATGCCCCCGTGGCAGGGCGGCGGCGCGATGATCGACAAGGTCGGCTTCGATGCCACCACCTATGCCCCGGCGCCACAAAGATTCGAGGCGGGCACACCTGCCATTATCGAGGCTATCGGCTTTGCCGCGGCCTGCGATTACGTGTCTGACATCGGGCGGGAAGCTATCCATCGTCACGAGGCAGAGCTTGTCCGCCAGACGCGCGAAGCGCTGGGCGCGATGAACGATGTGACGCTGTTTGGCCCCGATGACAGCGCCGGGATCGTGAGTTTCCTGATCGACGGGGTTCACCCGCACGATCTGGGCACCATATTGGATGAAGAGAACGTGGCCATTCGCGCAGGACATCACTGTGCGCAGCCGCTGATGGAAAAGCTGGGTATCACCGCCACCGCGCGCGCCAGCTTTGGTATTTATTCCGACGAAGACGACGTCGCCGCGCTGATCCGCGGTATCGAACGCACCAAGAGGATTTTCGGCTGATGGAAAATCAGGAAGACATGTCTCAGAAGGACGACAAGGATTTCATCGCAGCACCTTCGCCCACGGAGAACGTGGTGGCGAAGCCGCCCCGCGCCCGCGTTTCCGACGCGCCGCTGCCGGAGGAGGAGCCGGAGGAGGAATCCGCAGGCGAGAAGCTGGAGCGCAAGCGTGATTACCTGGAAGGGTTCCTGCAGAAGAAGCCCGAGGGCGTTGCTCCGGGTGAACCGGGCGGCGAGGTGCACCAGTCGGTAATCGATGCGCTGAAGGAAATTTACGATCCGGAGATCCCGGTGAACATTTATGACCTTGGCCTGATCTATAATGTCGAAGTGGCGGAAGATGCGGACGTGAAGGTCACCATGACGCTGACGACGCCCAATTGTCCGGTTGCCGAAACCATGCCCAACGAGATCGAGATGCGCGTGATGAGCCTGCCCGGCGTTCGCGATGCAGAGGTTGTGGTAACGTGGGATCCGCCGTGGGATCCTGCCAAGATGAGCGACGAAGCGCGGCTTGAACTGGGGATGCTGTGATGAGCGATACCAAGACAAGAACCCGCCCTGCGCCAAAGGCTGCCGTCATCCTTACGCCCGCTGCGGAGCAGCGCGTGGCGGATCTGATGGCGCGCGCGCCGGACGATGCGATCGGCGTAAAGCTGTCCACACCGCGCCGGGGCTGTTCAGGCCTCGCCTATTCGGTGGACTATATTTCCGAAGAACAGGGTTTTGACGAAAAGATCGAAACGCCCGGTGGCACCTTCTACATCGACGGCGCCAGCGTGCTGTATCTGATCGGCAGCACGATGGACTGGGTGGAGGATGATTTCACCGCCGGGTTCGTGTTCGAAAACCCCAATGCCAAGGGTGCCTGCGGCTGCGGCGAAAGCTTCATGGTCTAGGCCGTCTGGCCAGACCACTTACGCTACGCCGGTTTCTTCTGCGATGAAGCCCAGCAACGCCTCGTCATAGGCGTCCACTTCGCCGCTGGCGGCGATCTGCTGGTCCAGCCATGCCTGTTCGATGCCGTTTACCTCGGCTTCTGCGGCAACCTGCTCTGACCGGCTGGGGCCTTCGTCCTTTTTGCCGAACACCACACCAAACGCATTGGGCGCGCTTTTTGCCATATTGCCCATGAAGCGGCCGATGCTGGCCTTGTTGTCGGCCACGAAGGCTTCCAGTTCCAGCATCCGTTCATGGCTGATCTGCCCGTTGGAATGGGCAAAGCCCATCAGGTAATTGCCCACGGATTGCACGAACAGGCGCTGGAATTCCGGCACATTTTCCTGTGCGGCCACGGCGTTCTTGATGCGGAACATCACCTCCGCCTCGCGCCGACTGACGGCTGCGGGGCGATCGCTGGCCTGGCCGAAGATGACGCGGCGCAGGATACGGCATTCCGCCTCTGTCACATGGCTGTCGGACAATTCTCCGCCACAGCGGGTGGGGCCGACGCCTTCCAGCACCTCACGCTCCAGCACGCCGAGAACGAAGGTTTTCAGCGTCTCCGGCACGTTGTGCGCGCGCTCTATGATGCGGGTCAGCAGTTCCAGCTCCGTCATGGAGCAGACCTTGCCATCCAGTTCCACCTGCCCAATCAGCCAATTGGCCTCCTCCGCGCTGGCAAAGCCAAGCGGATCGCTGCCATTCAGGACGAAATTCTGGATCGCCTCGACAAAAAAGTCAGACCATTCGCGCGACGGGTTTTCGATCGCGTGCTGGGTGGCGAAGACGATCTCCGCCTCCTCCCGCGTCATCCTGCCATCGGCCCAGCCGGCACCGCGCAGGGCCAGCACTTCTTCCGAAGTGATCGAACGGTCGGCAGCGGCGTGCCGGGCAATCTCGGCGAATTCAAAACTCATGGGGGTCGGTCCTCCTGTCGCGCAGGATATGCCCCAACAGGCTTAATTTCGTGTTACCATGCCCGCTAGCTTCGGTCCCTCAACCCCAAGCCTCACCGACGGCGAGAAAGGGCCTGGATACAGGCTACCCTGTCCACTGCCGCACCATCACTGGCCCGCCGTGCCTCTATCCACGTGGCCACCGGCTGCGCACCGGGGGACAGCGGGTAGAGATAGACATCCATCACGCAGGCATCGGACTTGAACTGCAGCTTGTGCATGTCCCCCTCCGGCGTATCCAGCCGCGGCTGGCCAAAGCGCGCGATGAGCGAGGAGGCCGGTTCGCGGATAATGCCGCCAAGGCCCGGACCCTGCAGAATTTCCGGCGCGCGAAAACCGGCGGCGGAGCGCGGCGGGGCCGGGGCATCCGTGGGCGGAACAACGCGCGGATCAACGGTGGAAGGCGGCGGCAAAGGCGTCTGCCGCGCCGGGATGGCGGTACAGGCCGAAAGCGAGGCGGCAGT
Source organism: Aurantiacibacter rhizosphaerae (assembly GCF_009807005.1). GTDB lineage: Bacteria > Pseudomonadota > Alphaproteobacteria > Sphingomonadales > Sphingomonadaceae > Alteraurantiacibacter > Alteraurantiacibacter rhizosphaerae. Next base: position 131,090 of record NZ_WUBR01000001.1, read on the forward strand.
CAGAAGGGTGATGATCAGGCGCATGTTTTGCGGCTTTCCAGAAAGGCTGTGTCTAACGCGATTTGCGGTGCACCAGGTGCGTTGCCGATGCCGCTCCCAGCACCGGGGCCAGGAAATTGGCGAAGGGTATGGCCAGCATCGCTGCGACAACGCCGCCCAGCACGAAACGTTCTCCTCTGCCAAGGGGCGCGCTGGATTTGCCTGCCTGAGCCTGCACTGGCGATGAATCTGCTAACGATGAGTCCGCGGTCGAATGGCGCAGCCACACCATGTCCTGCAACTCGCGCCCCAGCAGCACGGCATTCACCAGCAGGAATAGGGCAAAGGTGCCCACGCCCGTGAACAGCAGGACAAGGGCGAAGGGCAGCGCGATCAGATTGGCCAGCAGCGCGCGTCCGGCGCTGGCAAGGGCGGCGCGCATCTGCTGGGCGAAGGAAAGGTTGCGCGCGGTCTTGGCGGCATGCGGATAATATCGCGCTTCCACCGCCAGCACCACGTCCTCTGCATAGAACTGGATCACGGCCATCGCCACGATCCGCCACACCAGCCACAGCGCCACCAGCGCCATGATGAAGGACAGGGCCCCGCGCATGGCCCCGGCGCCGCTGAACAGTGCATCGTCCAGCCCGCCGCGCGCCAGCAGCCAGTCCAGCGCAAACCACCCGGCCACGGCCACCGCCACGAACACCGCGAGGGTAACCGCGATGCTTTTCAGCAGGATGCGCAGCACCGCGCCATCGAACATCTGGCGCAGGCCCAGCCCCAGCGATGTGACGAGAGAACCCATAGGCGCTTGCGATTGCGCGCCCCATCGGCCAAGTCAACGCCGCTTGGCGTATTCGCGCCGTAAAATGTTCAGGAGACTGCATGACTTCCCCCCGTTACGACGTAATCGCGATTGGCAATGCCATTGTCGATGTGATGGCTCCCGCTTCGGATGAACTGGTGGAAGAGCTGGGCATGACCAAGGGCGGCATGATGCTGGTGGATGCCGATCAGGCGAAGGACCTGTATGATGCGATGGGCCCGGCAAAAGAGATTTCCGGCGGTTCGGCGGCCAACACGCTGGCTGGCCTTTCGGGCATGGGAGCGCAATGCGCTTTCGTGGGGCAGGTTGCCGATGATCAGCTGGGCAATGTCTTCACCCATGATATCCGCGCCGTGGGCATCGATTTCGATGTTCCTGCGCGCCCCACCAGCGACAAGGAATCAGAGCCGCCTACCGCGCGTTGCCTGATCTTCGTAACGCCCGATGGCCAGCGCACGATGAACACCTTCCTTGGTGCCACGCAGTTCCTCCCTGCCGATGCGCTGGATGAAGAAGCCATCGGCGGCGCGCAGATCCTTTATCTGGAAGGCTATCTCTGGGACCCGGAGGAGCCGCGCAAGGCGATGCGCGCCGCGATCAAAAGCGCGCGGGACGCGGGCCGCAAGGTTGCCTTCACCCTGTCCGATGCGTTTGTGATTGATCGTTATGGCAGTGATTTCCGCGCTCTGATCGATGATGGCATGATCGATATACTGTTCGCCAACGAGCTTGAACTGGCGACCTTGACCGGAGAGACGGATTTCGACGCCGGTATCGATGCGCTGAAGGACAAGGTGCCCACGCTGGTGGTGACACGCAGCGAGAAGGGCGCGGTTTGCGCGACCGGCGGCGGAATGCACACCGTCGCGGCAGAGCCTGTGGCAAAGGTGGTGGACACCACCGGCGCGGGCGATCTGTTCGCCGCGGGCTTCCTGTTCGGCCATGTGCGCGGGGAAGAGCCTGCCCGCTGCCTGAGGCGCGGTGCAATCGCGGCGGCGGAAATCATCAGCCACTACGGCGCACGGCCCGAAGCCGATCTTGCCAAGCTGATGAACGAAAAGCTGGGATAATCGCGCCTAGAGCGGCACGACCATCCCATCCTCTGCCACGATGATCGGGCCGCTGAAGCGTTCTGCCACCCCGGCGACATAGGTGCTATCCGGCACATCCAGCAGCGCGCCGGGTGCCAGATGGGTTAACACCACCCGCTCCACGCCCGCCTCTGCCGCCATCTGGCCCACCTGTGTGGGACTCGCATGGGTATCCACCATGTGCCGCCACACGCCCTCTTCCGCCCCGGCAAAGGCGCCGCCCGCCACCATGGCATCGAACGCGCGGCGCATGGCCACAGGCTCCAGCACTTCGCACACGAACACGTCCGCGCCCCTGGCCAGAGCCACGAGATTCTCCGAATAGGTGGTGTCGCCGGAGAACACGATGGAATCGCCCCAGTCGAAGCGGAAGGCAAGGCTTCCCTGGGTTTCCAGCCCATCGATGCTGGCGGGATAGTGGGTGTTCTGCGCGCAGGAAATGCGCACCCCGTTTTGCTGCACGGGCACATCCCCGTCGGTGACTTCCACGGCCTTTATGAAGTCGAGAAAACCGGGGGGCCGCGCCTCATCCAGAATGCGGATCTTCGCATTGGGCGTCAGCGCGGCGCGCAAGCCATTAACATAGGCCTGCGTTCCTGTGGGGCCATAGATCACGACGTCCCGGTTGCGGCTTTGCGTGGCCATGTGGGTGAGAATGGCAAACAGGTCTGATGAATGATCATCGTGCAAATGGGTGAGGAAAATGGCGTCCACATCCTGATGGTGCAGCCCGGCGGCCACCATGCTGGCCAGCGTGCCATAGCCGCAATCGATCAGGAACAGGTTCTCCCCCACGCGCAGGGCATTGGCGGTTTCACTGCGGGATGGGCCGTAATTGGGGCCACCCTGCGTGCCCAGCAGGATGAGTTCCGCAGTGGAGGACGACGACGCCTGCGTGCCGCCTTGCGCCATTGCCTGCGAATTCGCCTGCGCCTGTGACACGCAGGCCGCCAGCGGCAGTGCAACTGCGCCTGCCAGGATGCTGCGCCGCGAGAGCACAGCCTGGCTCGCCCGAACGAAACCGGATTCCTTCACCTGATATTCTCCCTCTCCAGAATTGAGCACCTTAGAGAACGGATCGCATCGGGCAAGCGCGCGATACAATTGTGCAGTTGCGTTCTTGCAAAGCATTCGCAATAAGGCCCGCTCCAATCAGAATCGGGTCCGATCAGGATCGCATCAAGAAGGATTTACCTATGCGCAAACTCGTATTTGTCGCCGCATTGGCCGGCACCGCCCTTTCCCTGTCCGCCTGTGGCGAAAGCGCAGAGGTGGAAGCACCCGTGGAAGAGGACGTCAGCGTCGACCTGCCCGAAACCACCGAGATGACCGGCGTCATCGATGCCAGCACCGCCACCGTGGAAGAACTGTCCGCCGTAGAGAGCATCTCGCCCGAACTGGCAGACGCCATCGTCGCCAGCCAGCCTTATGCAGATGTCACCGCGCTCAACACGGTATTGCTGGAAAACGTCTCTGAAGACGAAGCCGGCATAATTCTGGAGCGGGTGTTCGTGCCGGTTAACCTGAACGATGCCAGTGAAGAGGCGATTGCCCTGATCCCCGGCATGACGGGCAAGATGATCCACGAATTCGAGGAATATCGCCCCTACGCCGACATGGACGAATTCGACCGTGAAATCGGCAAATATGTGGACGCCGAAGAAGTGGCGCGTTTCCGCAATTACGTAACGCTTTAACGGCTGCTGGCGCCCCCTAGCGCCGCTGTAGCCACAGCCTGACGATCTCGATCACGGCCAGTATCGCAATGTTGATATAGGCCGTGGTCGGATCGAATGCCGCCAGTGCCCAGTGCACGAACACCAGTATCGCGGCGGGATACACCAGCCGGTGCAGCCGCTTCCAAGCGCGCTTCATCGCCCGCATTGATGCATCGTTGGATGTGACTGCCAGCGGCACGAACAGGGCAAAGGCCAGCCAGCCTGTCAGCATGTCTGCCGATGCTGCCTCTTCCAGAATGGGCGCCAGCGCGGCCTTCTTCACCAGATAGACGATCAGATGCGCGCTCGCATAGGCGAAGCTGGCAACGCCCAGATCGCGCCGTCTGCGCATCAGGAATTGGGCAAAGCCATGCTGGCGAAACAGCAGGCGGATCGGCGTCACCGCCAGTGTCAGCAGCAGCAGCCAGGCCGCCCAGTCACCGGTATCGCCAATCGCATGGCCATAGCCATAGGCATCGGGCGTGAAGGTCCATTGCCCCATTATCCACGCACCGGGCAGGGCCAGCACCAGCCACAGAAGGGGGCGCGAACCGGTGATGGCTTTCATTGGCACGGCGGTTGCCCTTATCCCTCTCGCTCGATCTCGCGCCAGCCGATGTCCTTGCGATAGAACCCGTTGGGGAAATCCACCTTCGCAACCGCTGCATAGGCGGCATCCTGCGCAGATTTGGTATTTGCTCCGCTGGCGGTGACGTTCAGCACGCGGCCGCCGCTGGCGACCAGCGCGCCATCGGCAAGGCTGGTGCCCGCGTGGAATACCTTTGCGCCTGCGCTTTCCGCATCGCGCAGGTCGATCGCGCCGCCTTTCTCCGGCGTGCCGGGATAGCCGTTTGCCGCCATCACCACTGTCATTGCCGTATCTTCCGAGAAAGTGGGTTCGGGCAGCGTGGCAAGAACGCCCCTGGCGGCGGCCAGCATGTAAAGCGCAAGATCGCTTTCCAGCCGCATCATCAGCACCTGGCATTCCGGATCGCCAAAGCGGCAGTTGTATTCCACCAGCTTCACGCCATCCTGCGTCAGCATCAGGCCGGCATACAGCACGCCCACATAGGGCGTACCTTCCTCGCGCATCTGGCGCACGGTGGGAAAGACGATCCGCTCCAGCGTTTCGGCCACCAGCGTATCCGACAGCACGCGGGCGGGGCTGTATGCGCCCATGCCGCCGGTGTTGGGGCCGGTATCGCCTTCGCCCACCCGCTTGTGATCCTGCGCCGTGCCGAAGGGGATCACGGTCTCGCCATCGGTCAGTGCGAAGAAGCTGGCCTCCTCGCCTTCCATGAACTCCTCTATCACCACCTCTGCGCCGGCATCGCCGAAGGCCCCGCCAAACATATCCTCCAGCGCGGAGATGGCGTGGCCCTCGTTCTCTGCAATCACCACGCCCTTGCCCGCGGCCAGACCGTCTGCCTTCAGCACATAGGGCGGGGAGAAGGTGGACAGGGCCTGCTTCGCCTGTTCCAGCGATGTGCAATGGACATAACCCGCCGTTGGAATGCCCGCCCGATCGCACAGCGCCTTGGTGAAGTTCTTGCTGCCTTCCAGCTGTGCGGCGGCTTTAGAGGGGCCGAACACGGCGATGTTGGCGGCGCGAAGGCTGTCTGCCAGGCCATCCACCAGCGGCGCTTCCGGCCCGATCACCACCAGGCCGATGGCATTCACCGCGCAAAAGCCGATCACGGCATCATGGTTCGATGCGTCCAGCGAAACCAGCTGCGCACACTCGGCAATGCCGGGATTGCCGGGGCTTGAGAAAAGCTTGCCGCCGTTGACAACGATAGCTTCGGATTGCGCCAGCTTCCAGCACAGGGCATGCTCACGGCCGCCTCCGCCCAACACAAGGATATTCATGGCGCAACGCACTCCCTACGACGATTCTTCGGATGACCGGCTGTTAGCGACGAGTGAGGCGGGCGACAATTCCGCACCGCTCACGATCACCGAGATTTCGCAGGCATTGAAGCGCACGGTGGAGGATCGCTTTGGCTATGTGCGCCTGCGCGGGGAGCTTTCGGGCGTCAAACGCGCCGCGTCGGGCCATTTGTATCTTGCGCTGAAAGACGAAAAAGCCGTGCTGGACGGCGTGATGTGGCGCAGCGCCGTGCCGCGCCTGGCGTTTCAGCCGGAAGATGGCATCGAGGTGGTCGCCACCGGCAAGCTGACGACATATCCGGGCCGCAGCAAATACCAGATCGTGATCGAGAAGATGGAGATCGCGGGCGAAGGCGCGCTGCTGGCCTTGCTGGAAAAAACCAAGGCGCGGCTGGAGGCGGAAGGGCTGTTCGACCCGGCGCGGAAACGCCCGCTGCCCTTTGCCCCGCGCGTGATTGGCGTGGTGACGTCTCCCACCGGCGCGGTGATTCGCGATATCCTGCACCGCTTGGAGGATCGCTTTCCCAGCCATGTGATCGTGTGGCCGGTGCTGGTGCAGGGTGATGGCGCGGCAAAGCAGGTGACGGCGGCTGTGCGCGGCTTTGGTGCGCTGGAGCCAGGCGGCGCGGTGCCCCGGCCAGACCTGCTGATCGTGGCACGTGGCGGCGGTTCTATCGAGGATCTATGGTGCTTTAACGAGGAGATGGTGGTGCGCGCCGTCGCGGAAAGCCCGATCCCCGTGATCAGCGCCGTGGGCCATGAAACCGACACCACGCTGTGCGATTACGCTGCCGATCGCCGCGCGCCCACGCCCACTGCCGCTGCCGAGATCGCGGTGCCGGTGCTGCGCGAATTGCGCGCCACCATCGATGATCTGGCGCACCGGCAAGGCAAATGCGCGCTGCGCCCGGTGGAGCTGGGGCGTGAGCGCCTGTCCGCACGGGCAGACCGCCTGCCACGGGCGGAGCAGTTATTGCAACCCCATGCGCAGCGGCTGGACGAGCTGGGCGAACGCCTGCGCCGCGGGCTGGTGGACCGCGCGGCAAAGGGGCGGGAGCAATTGTCCGAAATGCGCCTGTCGCCCGCGATCCTGCGCGGCAATCTGCGCGATGCCAAGCAGCGGCTTTCCTCCGCTCGCCTCTCGCCCTTGCTGGTGACGCGCCCCATCGCCGACCGGGCACAGCGGCTGGCCGCGCTGGAGCGGCTGCGCCTGCAACTGGACCCCAAGGCCCCGCTGAAGCGCGGTTACGCGCTGGTGAGCGCGGAGGGGCACCCCGTCATCGCATCGCAGGCAGAGGCGGCCCGGCAATCGCTGCTGACGCTGGAATTTGCAGATGGCAGCATGCAGGTGATCCCAGGTTCTACCCCCAAGGCAAAGCCAAAACGCCCCAAGGCCGCGCCGGATAACGGCCAGCCCACGCTACTGTAAATTGCACTGCAAGCCTTCACCCACTACATAGGCCGCCATGTTGATGTCATCCTCTGATAAAGCCGCAACGCTGATGTATGGCCCGAACGGCTTTCGCATCGTGAAGCCCGGCCATTTCGTGGTGTGCGCCCAAAGCGGCGTACCGGTTCCCCTGGAAGAGCTGCGGTACTGGAGCGTTGAGCGGCAGGAACCTTACGCCAGCGCGGAACTTTCCACGCAGCGCGCGCTTCAGGATCTGTGACGATCAAGCAGAAGTTTTTCGCGATAACGGCCCTTTTTTCGGCGAGTGCCGTGTGTGCCGCCTGTGCCGTGGTTCCGCAATCGGACAGCGCCCCGCGCACGCCGACATCCGCCCCGCAGGCAGAAACGGTGCAGGCGATTGCCACGCCCGCGCCGACGCCCGTTCCCACTCCAACGCCAACCCCCACCCCCAGCGGCCCGTCCACCTTCATCTATGATGGCGAGTTGACGCAGGGCGGATGGATTCGCGGGCAGGCGCCCGGCGGAACTGTTTCTGCGCGTCTGGGTGAAACCGAGCTAGTCCTTGATGACGACGGCAATTTCTTTGCCGCGTTCGATCGCGATGCCGGGACGCAGGAAGTGCTGGTGGCGACATTGCAGAATGGCCGAGAGGTGCGCAGCCCGCTCACCGTGTCTCCGCGCGACTGGAACATCGAACGCGTCAACGTGGCGCGCCGCGCAGGCGGGGCGAGCGAAAGCTTCATGCGTCGCCGCCAGCCAGAGCTGGACGCGATCTGGGATGCGCGCACCGCCGAATCGGATACGGACGGCTGGAAGCAGGATTTCATCTGGCCGCTGACGGGCCGCATCTCCGGTCGCTTCGGCTCCCAGCGCATCTATCGCGGCGAACCGGGCAGCTATCATTCTGGCATCGATATCGCCACGGGTAGCTCTGGCAATCCCTTCGTGGCGCCCGCGGATGGCGTGGTGACGTTGGCGACGGATTCGCCCTTCAGCCTTGAAGGCAATTTGCTGATCATCGATCATGGTGCCGGTCTGAACAGCGCATTCCTGCATCTGTCGGATATCGCCGTTCAGGATGGTGACGTGGTGAAGCAGGGCCAGATGCTGGGCCGCATCGGTTCTTCCGGGCGGGCCACTGGGCCGCATCTGCATTGGAGCCTGAAATGGCACCTCACCCGGCTGGACCCCATTTTGTTCACCGGCCCCATGCCCTGAAACCGGGCAGGGGCAGATGAGAAAGCGCCGCCTGCTGGCCGGAGCATTGCTGGCATTGATGCTGGCGCCCGGCACCCTGCTCCGCAGCCAGGTGCGCGCAGAACCGACGGCGGACCTTGCGATAACGCGGGTTGCCGATCTGCCCGCTGTCACCAGCGAAGGAGGCTTCACGCGCGGCGAGGTGTGGCAGCTGGACAGCTCTCGCATCGATTTTGGCGGCTATTCAGCTCTTCTAGTGCTGGGCGATGCCACGCTTCGCGCTTTTTCGGATCGCGGCAGACTGATTACGTTTGCAACGCCAGGCCAGCCGGAAAACCGGACCGTAAAGTTCGCCAATCTGTGGAATCGGGGCGACCTCAGCAATACGGTGCCCGATATAGAGGCGGCCACGCGCGATCCTGCTACCGGGGATTACTGGGTGGCGTTTGAAAGCAGCAATTCGGTGATCCGCTACTCCCTCGCAAGCGAGTATATTCGCTCTCGCAGTCCGCCTAGCTGGCAGGATTGGCCGGAGAACGCCGGTGCAGAGGCGATGGCGCGATTGCCCGATGGACGGTTTTTGATTCTGCCGGAAGGCGATTCCAACGGCCTTCTCTATCCGTCCGATCCCACGGGCGAAGTCGCGCCGCAGAAATTCCGCTTCACCATTCCGGGCGGTTATGACCCCACCGATCTGGCGGCACTGCCAGACGGGCGGGTTCTGGTGCTGCTGCGCAAGCTGGACTGGGCGCTGCCACCCTTCGCCACGGCCATTGGCATAGCCGATCCGCGCGATCTGGCAGATGGCGCGGTGCTGAATATCGATGTGCTGGTGCGGCTGGACACAATCCTGCCGCGAGAGAATTACGAGGCGCTGGCCATCGCGGGCGTGGATGCGGATGGCCCGGACAAGGGCGCAGTGCGCCTATGGGTCATGTCGGACGACAATCTCGCCTCTTTCCAGCGCACCTTGCTGGCGCAGCTTGTCTGGCGAGAAGAACCGGCAGACAGCGCGCACGAAAAAGCGCGCGAGGAATGAACCTCACGCGCTTTTCAAATCCGTTTGGCTGAAGCGCCTTACGCGGCGGCTTCGGAGCTTTCGACGGCTTTCTTCAGCTCACGCTTCACGCGCTGTGCGCGGGTGGAGAGCTTTTCGTTCTTGGTCTTCAGCAGCCAGTTATCCAGACCGCCATTGTGTTCAACCGAACGCAGGCCGTGCGTCGAGACACGGAACTTGAAGCTGCGATCCAGCTTTTCGCTGATCAGCGTGACGTTCTGCAGGTTGGGCAGGAAGACGCGCTTGGTCTTGTTGTTGGCGTGGCTGACATTGTGGCCGACCTGGCGGCCCTTGCCGGTAAGTTCGCAAATACGCGACATGACGAAATCTCTCGTTAGAAACGGTTGTCTGGTGCAGCTTTTGGGCTGGGAAAGGCGCGCGCTTACAGGGCACCTGCAGATTCGTCAAGCAATCCTCGCCCCATTGCAGCGCGCACCGCAACGCTTTAGCGCGCAAGGCATGACCCGCTGGCCCCCGCCCGAACCCATGCGCCGCGCCCTGCAACTGGCCGAACAGGCCGCTGCGGCGGGCGAAGTGCCCGTTGGCGCGGTGGTGGTCAAGGATGGAAAGGTGGTTGGTGAGGGGCACAATCTCACCCGCACGAATCACGATCCCACCGCCCATGCCGAGATGGTGGCGATTCGGGCGGCGGCAGCGGCGCTGGGGGATGAACGACTGACCGGATGCGATCTCTACGTCACGCTGGAGCCGTGCCCGATGTGCGCCGGTGCGATCAGCCATGCACGGGTCGCGAGGCTCTATTACGGCGCGAGCGACCCCAAGGGCGGCGCGGTGGAGCACGGCGCGCGCGTGTTCCAGCAGGCGCAATGCCTTCACAGGCCAGAGGTTTATAGCGGTCTGGGCGAGGGCGAGGCGGCAGAACTGCTGCGCGGATTTTTCGCGGAACGGCGGTGAGAACCGCGAATGTCTGATGATGAACCAATAGCGGTCATCGCAGAAAACGATTTGTTCAGGTTCTTCAACCGCTGTTTTCCTCAAGGAACCTGATGAAAAAGTCATGGCTTTCGGCGAGGTCAGAAAGATCAGGGTCGAAACCTGGGCCTGGAATTTGTTGCTCTAGGTTTCGAGACATCAGGTGCCCCCTAGCTGGGAAACGCATCAATTCACATTTCCCGCCAAGATTGATCTGGCGCGCACAGAATTCCTCGACGGTGGGAATCGGAGCCAAGCGATCCATTTCCCCGTGCGCCATCGCAGTCGGAGGAAGAGCACTTATCATGTTGTGCAATGGAGAGTGGGCCTGTGGTTCTGCCTTATCGTGAAGAAGGCTCCGAAAGCGATCAGCGAAGCTCATCACCTCAACACTCGCCGAGTTGAGCAGCAAAGCGGAAGGAGGTGCGACGGGGTTCTCGCACCCGTGCGTAACCAGGTTGGCCGCCAGGTGCGCTCCCGCCGAGATGCCGAAGAGAGCTATCTTTTGGTCGTCGATATGATTGAAGCGCTTATCTCCACGCACCCACTGTAATGCATGGCAGGCATCGGACAGCGCTTCGATAGGCGTATTGTTTTCATCTGCTAATCGGTACTGGATCGAGATTGCTGTAATGCCTGCCGAGGCAAAGGCATTCGCTGCCATGAAAGTGGATTGCGGACTTCCCGTAAAATACCCTCCGCCATGAAAAAGAAGAATAGCGGTATCGGTAGCTTCTGTTGCATCCGGTTCGAACACAAAGGCAGAGAGCGTTTCATTATCGAGCCGCCGATAGATTAGCCGCTCGGGCGCGGCTTGTCCTGCGGCCGACTCCGAAGTGCTTACGGTGGCGCTATCTCGCTCAGCTACATTGTCGGCGCCCGTGCTAGCGCAACCTGTAAGGACGAACGAAAGTATAAGAGCAACAGATCTCATCAGACTCCCCTCCTGATTTGACTTCGACAATGTCAAATAAGGGAGGAAGGGACAAGGCACTGGCTCGGCATAAGCGATTGCAGCTCGTTCGAATGACCGCTTCCCATCCCACAATCGGACGTCAAAGCCCCCGCCAGATCCGCACCCGTTCGTCATCCGCCGGACCGAACCTCTGCCTGTCGCAAGCCGTCGGCATGAAATTCGCGCCGTAGCAGAGCCGCAATTCACGCAGCCACCCGCGATCATTCACCACCAGGCCCACGTCCTCTGCATCCCAATAGGGATTCGCGTCCGCAAAGGTGGTGCGCACATCGCCCGCCGTCAGGTCGTCTCGGCGGGAGAGGCGATCGAAGTCGGGCCAGCGCAGGCTGTTCCACAGGATGCGGGTGACGCGCAGATAGGCATCGGGGTTTGGCGTCATGCAGGCGCCGTGCTTGCTCCATTGCCGCGCCAGCAGCGCCGTGTCGGGCGTCATGCACATGGAGCGGCGCAATTCATTGTTGCTGGGCTGGCGGCGGGTGGGGCACCATTGCGGCCACTTGCCCGGCCCGCTTTCTGGCCAGAGGCCGTGGACGATGAAGGCAAATCGTCCGGCCCGCCCGCCGCATTGCCGCGCGTGGCGGGGCTGATCATCGCGGAAGCGGCAGAACTCCGGGCTCCAGCTGAGTGCAAGGGTGTATCCACGCACGGGCGACCGCCTCACCGGGCCGTCACGTTCGATCTGTGGCAATGATACAGGGCCGGAAGGCACGCGGCACTGATACGCCTGTGCCTGGGCCGTGGCAGGCAGGACAAGCGCAAGGGCAGCCAGCGTCAGCCTAGTGAATGACGCCGGCATCACGCCTCCCTCTGCTGGCCAACCAGCGGTTCGAATCGGGCGCAAACAGCAAGGCGGCGGCAACCATGGAAAGGCCCAGGGCTATCTGGTGGACCGGCAGGCCGAATACCCATGGCGCGCCATCAAAGCTGAAAAGCCGCCAACCCGCCATCACGCCAACGACGATGCGCGCGATGCGCACCGCGCGGAACCAGACGAGCGCCACGGGTATGCAGGCGATGGTGAATTCTGCGCTGAGCGCAACGATGGCAAGGTCTGTGGTGATCGCGGTGCGTGGCAGCCAGTTCAGCAAATCCGCGATCATGCGCGTGGGATCGTAAAGTCCGGCGACAAGGCGAAGCAGGGCAGCGCCTAGAAAAAGGATTGCAAACAGCCGGATCGGCCAGGGGCGCGGCCCCTCGACCTTCATTCTACGGTGAAATCCAGGCCGATATCGGCCGCAGGCGCGCTTTGCGTCAGACGGCCGACGGACACGTAATCGACGCCGCTGGCCGCCTTGGCCCTGATCGTCTCCAGGGTAATTCCGCCGCTGGCCTCTGTCTTCGCGCGGCCACCGATCATCTCCACGGCCTTTCGCAGGGTTTCAGGGCTCATGTTGTCTAGCAAGATGTGATCCGCCCCTGCGGCCAGTGCAGGTTCGATCTGCTCCAGCAGGTCCACCTCGCAGATAATGTTCTTGACCCCGGCATCACGCGCGCGGCGCACGGCCTCGCCCACGTTTCCGGCGACGAGGATGTGATTGTCCTTGATCATGGCTGCATCCCACAAACCCATGCGGTGATTGTTGCCGCCGCCCATGCGCACGGCATATTTCTCGATATGGCGCAGGCCGGGAATGGTCTTGCGGGTATCGAGCAGGGTGCAGGCCGGATTATCCATCGCATCGACATACTGGCGCACCAGCGTGGCGATGCCGGAGAGATGCTGTACGGTGTTAAGCGCGCTGCGCTCCGCCGTCAGCATGGCGCGGGCATTGCCGGAAAGGCGCATCAGATCCGTACCGGGGCCGACCTTGTCACCATCGCGCACCAGCAGTTCGATCTCCATGTCTGGATCGAGATGGCGGAAGAACCCCACGGCGATGGGCAGACCCGCCACCGTAATGGCATCGCGGCTGTCCATCACGCCCTGGAAACGCGCATCGGCGGGGATCACGCTGGTGGCGGTAACATCGGTGCCGCCGCCCGGCAGCCCTTCGCCAAGATCTTCGGCAAGCGTTTCACGGACGAATGAGGGAAGGTCGAAGCCTTCGAGTTTGAATTCTGTCATGGATCATCCCTGCATCGGTCGCGAAGCGACCGCAAGGGCGAACGCCCGCCCGCAGCGGGCGCAGCTTGCTGCGCGTCTAGCGAGGACGAACCCGCGGAGGCGGGTTCGAAAAGCAAATCAATGCACGAACCGCGCAACCACGTCCCTGTAACTGCGGCTCACTTTCACCTCTGCGCCGCTATCCAGCACCAGGAAGCATTCGCCATTGGTGTGCGGTTTCACCTGTCGCACCTGATCGAGGTTCACGATGGTGGAGCGGTGGACGCGCTGGAAATTCTTGGGGTCCAGCCGCCGTTCCAGATCCTTCATCGTTTCGCGCAGGATCAGCGAGTTGTCGCCGGTGTAGATGCACATGTAATCGCCCGCCGCCTCGATATGTTCGATGGTATCGACATCGACACGGAAGATCTGGCCGCGATCCTTCACGTTGATCATCTTTTCATACCGACCGGCAGCATCGCCATCCTCGTTCAGCACTTCCAGGCTGTCGGGGCTGACTTCGGCCAGCACGTCCTTCAGCTTCTCCGCCTCGTCGGCAGAGCGTTTTTCGGCAAGGCGCTGGCGCACGCGTTCGATGGTGTCGGCCAGCTTGTCCTCGTCTACCGGCTTCATCAGGTAATTCACCGCATTTGCTTCAAAAGCGCGGATGGCGTGTTCCTGATATGCGGTCACGAAAACGAACAGCGGCGGATCAACATCCATCACGCCTTTTACGACGGAGAACCCGTCAAAACCCGGCATCTGGATGTCGAGGAAGACGAGATCGGGTTTCTGCGTCTTGATCGCGCGAATGGCTTCGCGGCCATTGGCGCAGGTTTCGATCACCTCGATATCGCTATGCGCTTCGAGGCGCAGTTGCAGGCCTTGGACGGCAAGCTTCTCGTCATCGACGACTATGGTACGGATGCTCATGCGTTGGCTCCGGTTCTGGGGGCTGGGGCGGGTTCTCCGCCACTTCGGGTTGGTGTCATTGCCCCGCTGTTTGAAACGGTGGAGCGCCGGGGAAGTTTCGCCAGATCGCGCGGGTCTTCCTCAAGCTCCCCCTGTTCATAGGGCAGTTCGATAGTCACGGTAAAGCCGCCATCGGGCGGAGTCTGGATTTCAAAGCGGCTCTCTTCACCATAGGCCTGCGCCAGGCGATCGCGGATGTTGGCAAGGCCAACGCCGGTGGATGACGGCGTGGCTGCCAGCGTTTCAGCATTGCGCTGCGTTCCTTGCAATCCCGGCCCGGTGTCGGACACGGTCAGCCGCAGCATATTACCGATCACCTGCGCGGAAAGGCTGATCCGGGCGCCCTCTTCCTGAGCCGAAACGCCATATTTGATCGCATTCTCTATCAGCGGCTGCAGCAGGAAGGACGGGATACAGGCGCGCGAGGCGATATCGTCAACGCGGAAATCGGTGCGCAGCCGTTCTTCAAATCGCATGCGCTCGATATCGAGGTAGAGCTTCAGCGTCTCCACTTCCTGCGCCACGGTAACCTTGCCGCCCGGCTGGCTGACCAGCGTATGCCGCAGGAAACTGCTGAGGCGGGTCAGCATGGCATTGGCGGGCTTTGTTTCGCCCAGCAGCACCAGCGTGCTGATGGAATTGAGCGTGTTGAACAGGAAGTGCGGGTTAAGCTGATAGCGCAGCATGGCCAGCTGCGCGCTGGTGGCCTGCGTTTCCAGCCGCTCCAGCCGGTCTGCCTGCTGTTCCACCTGCAAAAAGAAGTTGATGGCGTAATACAGGGCGGACCATGCGCCCAGCAGCGTCATGTCGATATAGGCAACACCCAGCATCAGCTGCAGGAAACTCGCCTCGCTGCCGCCCTGATACACATCGATGGTCCAGGCGTTGATGAATGCAGACACGCCCACGGCGATCAGCAGCACGAAGGCGGTGGATGTCCATGTTACCAGCGGACTGCGATTGATGAGATTTGAATAGACGACCGATAGCACGGTGCTGATGGAAAAACCGGCGATTGCGCCGATCAGCACGGTGATCAGGAAGTCCAGCGGTCTTTCATTGGCGATAACCGTTGCTGCGCGAAAAACCGCCGCGCCGCCCCAGCCCAGCATTTGCAGGCGCCAGAACGCCTTGTTCTTGTCGGCAAAGAATGGCCGGGGGCTGATGGGCAATACGCTCATTCCGCCTCTTATACTCTCGTTGCCGCCCCTTGGCTGCGGGCCTGTGCCGGGTTTCGGCTCCCGTTCGAGGCGGTTCGCCTCAGGAATCGCGAGCCTCGTCAATCGCAGCGCCCAGCACTTCTGGCCCAACCGCGCCCGAAAGCACCTGGTCGCCCACCACCCACGCCGGGGTTCCGTTCACGCCCATGTTCTGCGCCAGAAAGACGTTGTTCTGCAGCTGGCTTTCGAAACTGCCCGCCTCGATGGCGGCCTGCGCGCGTTCAAGATCCACGCCCGCTTCCCGTGCCGCCTGCTCTATATTGCCGGCAGACAGGCCTTCTGCGGCGAACATGGCATCATGAAACTGCTCGAACCGGCCCTGCTGCGCTGCGGCCAGCGCCATGCGCGCGGCATCCGCGCTGCCGGCAGAGAGAATGGGATATTCGCGGATCACCACTTTCACATCGGGATGGGCGGCGACAATCTGCTTCACGTGGTCAAGGCTTTGACGGCAATAGCCGCAGGCGTAATCGGTGAATTCAACTAGGGTGATTTCACCATCGGGGTTACCGATCACCGCGCCGGGAAAGGGCGTTTCCAGTTCGCTGCGCAGCGGCTCTATCCGCGCCACCATGTCGCGGCGCTGCAGTTCCTGCATCGCTTCCGGCAGGATTTCGGGATTGGCAAGCAATGCCTCTCGCGTGCGGTCCGGCCCAAGCCCGGCGTAATCCCAGGCGGCAGCACCGGCAAAACCGGCAACAAGCGAGACACAAAGAGTGATGATCCAGCGCATCACACGGGCTTAGTTGCGATCCCGCTGGCGTTCAAGCAATCCGCGCGCCTGCAGCGCCACGTCCTGCGCGCGTATCCAGTCGGCAGAGCCGGTGGGCAGGCCGTTCTCCGCCGCTTGTGCATTCAGCAATGCAGCCTGCGCATTGCCCTGCATCACCAGTTGTTCCGCGCTGGCCAGCCGGGCCCGGGGAATATCGCCGCGCTGGCCGTAAACAACGCCCAGCTGATACCAGGCGGAGGGGTTTTCATGATCCCGACCAACCGCTGCGCGCAGGACGCCTTCCGCTTCTTCCAGATTGGCGGGGTCCTCGGTCGCGATCAGCGCGTGGCCAAGCGACGTGGCAATTAGCGGGTTGGAGCCCGTGATCTGCGTGGCCCGGCGCAATGGCGGCAAGGCCTCTTCCACATGGCCGGATTCCAGCAGGATCTGGCCCTTCAGCTCCAGGAAATAGGGATCATCCGGATCCGAAGCGATCAGGGCATTCACCTCCTCCAGCGCCTTATCCACCTGGGCAGACTGATGGTAGGCGTAGGCGCGGGCATAGCGAGCGGGGGCGGCAGTCATATAGGTGGGATAGGCAATCAGCGTGCGCTCCGGCTTTGCCAGATAGCCAAACAGCTTCGCCTTGGCCCGCTGGAAACGCTCCTCCATCACCGGATCGGGCGGCGTATCCCACGCGGGATCTTCCACATATTGTTCCCGCAGCCGCGCGATGCGATTGCCCGACAGGGGGTGGGTGCGCGAATATTCGCGGTCCGCACTCTGGTTGATATTGCGGCGAAATTCATAGTCTTGCAGTTTTTCAAAGAACGCCAGGCTGCCGCGCCCGCTGATGCCGGCATCGGAAAGGAATTGCGCGCCAGCCGCATCGGCGCTGGCTTCCTGTGTGCGGCTGAAGGCAAGGAAACTGCCCATCGCGGCCTGCTGTCCTGCCGCCATCACGCCCATCGCCGCCTCTCCGCCGCCGGCAAGGGCAGCGCCGACTGCCAGCAGGGTGGTGAGCAGGCTGATCTTGGAGGCATTGCCCACGCCTTCGGAAAAGCGATTGATATGGCCGCCGGTAATGTGGCCCAGTTCATGCGCCAGCACGCCTTCAACCTCATTCGCATGATCGGCGGCGTTGATAAGCCCGGAATGCACGAAGATACGCTGACCGCCAGCGACAAACGCGTTTATCGAGCCATCATTGATGAGGACGATCTCTACCGCGGCCTCTCCCAATCCGGCAGCCTCTGCCAGCGGATCGACCATGTCCTGCAGCAGGGTTTCGGTTTCGGCATCGCGCAGCACGCTGATGTTTTGCGCCATGGCGGGCTGCACGGTCAGGGCGAGCGCGGCGCATACGGCCAGCAGCCGGGCGGCGAGGGTTTTGAACGTAGCCATTTATGACGCCAGCCTAACGGTTCGTGCCATGAACCGGAACTGAAGAATTAATCCTGCGCTGCCTCTGCCGACTGGGCAGCGGCGGGATCGCTTGCCTCATCCACCACCACGCCTTCCACCGCTTTCACGATCTGCTGCGTCTCTCCGCTGGGGGTGAAGCCGTTGGCACGCAGGAATTCCAGGCCCGTGGCATAATCATCGCCCATCCACAGCGGGATGCCGGTATCGCGAATGGCGGTGATGCTGGCCTCTTCCTCGGCCGAGAACTTCTCCTCGGAAACCGTGCGCATGAACACGGCGGCAATCTGGTCAGGAAATTCCTTCACCACGCTGGCAAAGGCGGGGAAGTCGCCCTGCGTATCGTCACCGATCAGGGCGAACTTCATGTCGGGATACATCTCCAGTATCTCGAATATCGCATCGGTCTTGTGGCTGCCGTGGCTGGATTTGCCGAAGGTTTCGCGGTTCAGGCCCCAGTCGCGCAGCTTGATCGGGCCAAGCGGAAGGCCGCGCATCCGCTGAAATGCCACGAGGTAGGCAAACAGGTTCCACGGGCTGGAGGATACATAGAAGAAGGGGCGCCGCGTTGCTGGCATCTGTTCCTTCGCCAGCTTGAGGCCATCGGCCTTCGCGGCATCGCCAAGCTCATTGTAGAATGTATCCGCCCCCGGCACGATGGCGCGCTGGCCGGGCATTCGCGCAAACACGCGCTTCCAGTTCTTGGCAACCGAACCGATGCCGCCAGTGATCCCGGTTTCGATAATGGTATCGTCAATGTCGGAGATCACCGCGAGCCTGCCGTCCATGCCGGGGGCGAGGATATGGGCATCGACCTGTCGCGGGCCGTCTTCCGTATTCCAGTGAAGCTGGGCAATTTCCCAGGCCGGAAACTCCGGCAGATCCCACTCCGGATCCAGCGGAACATCGAAATGCACGAAGCCCTCGCTGTCGCTTTGCGCGGTGTGGGACAGGGAGGGACCGTCCTCGCCCTCCACGATGAGGGTGACGTCCACGCCTTTCACTTCATGGCTGATGAACTGGCCCAGCATGGTGCCGATAGCGGCAAGGCCGGTCTGTTCCTCGAACTTCGCATCGCCCACGCGCAGCGCGCGGGCCGATAGGACAAGCCGCGATCGGCTCCGATGTCCAAAATAGGGTTCGATGCGAAGCGGCCGGGTCGGGAAAATGGGCATATTTTCCCTAACCCGCCCGGCAAGCGTAAAGTTCCGCCCCGATTAGTCTGAGGGACTAGTCGAGCAATTCGCGCGCAGCCTTTTCGATCAGCGCCGCATTGGCTGGCACTTCACCCAGCATAACCACATCGCCGCTTTCGGTACGGCGGATCATCACCAGGCCGAATTCCTCGCCCTGTCCGCCAAGCGATTCGAAACGGCGCGGTTCGAGGGCGCGCAGCTTGCGGGCGAGGGATTTCTTCGGGCTGTCCGGCTTGGGCGCGGGGGGCTTGCCATCCTGTTCACGGCGGAAGGCGCGCTCTGCAGCGATAATGCCTTTCAGGCCGCCGTCTGCATCCTTCAGATGTTCTGCCAGTCCGCCGCGCGGCACTCCGGTGCGCTTTGCCCAAGCCAACACCGCGGCATATTCGGTCAGCCGCGTCTTGTCGTAATCCACGCCGAACACCAGTTTCACCACCGGAGTCATCGGGGCGCGTTCCTGCATGGTGAGGCCGGAATCCTCCAGCAACTCCCTGAATTCCTGCGGAGATTCCAGCGCCGCAATGGCAAAGTCATAGGCCCGCGATACCGCACCATAAAGCGAGGCGCGCGTGCGTTCTTCGCTGTTCTGCGCCAGTTGCGCCATTTCGCGCGCAGCGGCCAGCCAATCGGCAAGGCCCATGTCTTCCGCTTCCAGCTGCACGCCGGGGAAGGGGTCTGCGGCGGCATCGTCAACGTCCGTTTCCGCCGTGAAGTCTGCCGACTGTCCAAAGGCGTCCATCATCGATGCAGATGCGCTGGCCGGGCCATCGGCCCAGTCGACGATCTCGGACGGGGTGAGGCGCAGCGGCTCTTCATCCGCATGCTGATCAACGGGTTCGCCGTCAGCCTCGTCATCATCGCTGTCCAGCGCCTGGTCGATCTGCAGCAGCAATTCGTCTGCCACATGCGATTCGGCCATCTCTTTCCAGTTGATGACGCCGTAGATGAAATCGATGCTCTCATCATCGCTGGAGAAGGGCAGCAGGATGCCGCGATAAAGGATGTTGGCACCGCGATCGTTTACGAATTCGGCTTCGAAACCGATCGGCGCCTGATTGGCGATGATCTGCATGTAATGATCGGTAATACGGCTCAGCAGCGAGCGCGCAGGCACATCGGAAAGCTGTTCGATGTTCTGGCCGCTGACGTCACACTCTTCCGCCAGGCGATCGCCCAGGAAAGCGACTTCGGGATTTTCCAGTCCGCGAGAGAAATCCAGCAGCACGCTGTTCGGGCCGAAATCGGGCAGCGCCTGGGGATCGAGATCGTCGATCGCGGGGAAATTGCGATTATCCAGCAGGCTGGCCCAGAAATTATAGGCGCGCACCTGCATCCGGCGCTCATCCGTGCCGATCGCGGGCGGAGGGGTGTTGTCCACCGCCTCGTCATGCTCGTGATCCATCGAATCGAGACCTGGCCCCAGGTCCGCCGTGTCGAGCGCTCCGAAACTGCCGCGCAATGTGTCCATGCCGAAATCGCCTTCCCTATGTCTTTCTAGCAAAGACACATTTGGCGATTTTTGGTAAAAATTTGGTGAAGTTGTGCGGAGCTTTACCGGCGATTATCGCGAAAAAGCGCGTTCAATCAAAGCATATAGCGCATGCGAATGGTCTGGCGCATGGATGTCGCGCCTACATCGATGGCCGCCTCGGAGAAGGCCGGCGGACCCATGTTTACAGGCGCATCATTGGAAAAACCAAAGCCCTCGCGCGGCATCATGCCCAGAACGCGATCGGCCTTCCCGTTGTCATTCTCGTCATGCAGCACGGCGATGGCATATTTGCCCGGCGCCACATTGTTGAAGCGCACCGTTGTTGCCTGACCCGCGGGCACGACAACGTGATATCCTTGCGTGGAACCCTGGCAGCGGGGGAAACGGTCTGCATCGC
Source organism: Aurantiacibacter rhizosphaerae (assembly GCF_009807005.1). GTDB lineage: Bacteria > Pseudomonadota > Alphaproteobacteria > Sphingomonadales > Sphingomonadaceae > Alteraurantiacibacter > Alteraurantiacibacter rhizosphaerae. The sequence goes on from NZ_WUBR01000001.1 coordinate 151,626, forward strand.
GCGTCATGCAGGCGCGCACCACGCCTTCGTGATTGCGCATATTGGTGATTTCTATGGTCACCTGCGCCCCCGCAGGCCGCGCCGCGAGATATCCCGCGGGTGCAGCCACTGCCACGGCAGCGCCTGCGGCGAAAAGGAGTGTCAGGGCTTTGCCAGCCCGCGATCTGTTTTGCACAAGCGATCCCAAAATCGGAAGTAGAGGCCATAGTTGCAGCGATATTCATCATGATGTCGCTGGTGATGACTGGCTGTTATCACCCAATTCCCTACGCGGGAATGAACAAGCCGTTTTGGAAACATCTCCCAACCCATGTGATTGGTGACGCCCATCAGCGTCATGATGGCCAGCACCAGCCCCAGTACGCCAACATGCACGGGGATGATAAACACCAGCGCCGGGATCACGATGGCGCCCGTCAACGCCTCTATCGGATGAAAGCTCATCGCGGCCCATGCGGTGGGCGGGCGGCTGGCATGGTGCACGGCGTGGGCGATGCGGAACCACTTCGGCTGGTGCATCCAGCGATGCGTCCAGTAAAACCAGGTGTCATGGGCGAAAAGATAAAGGAACAGGGACAGCGGCAGATACCACAGCGGGTAGGCGGACAGATCGCTGTAGATCCGCGTCCACCCCAATTCCTGCCAGCCCCACGCCACGATACCGGCGGGCACGCCATAAATGGCTGCCGACACCAGTGACCATGCCACTTCCTTGCGGATCTGCGGGGTCAGGCCGTTATACAGGCCCGGCCGCACCCGGCTGGTGGCAAAGGCAAAGCCGCCGCTGGTCAGCAGATATCGCACGGCCACGATTGCCGTCATGGCAAGTGCTGAAAAGGTAATGGCGAGGAGCATTTGCGGCCGCTTATGCCGCATCGCGCCAAGGCTGGCGAGAGGGAAGCGCGGCTGAACGCAAGGATTGCGTAAGGTTTGTGAAGGCGGGCGGCGGCGACAGGGCCTTACCTCAGCCCACCTCAGCCAGCCTCAGCCTGCCAGATCGGCACCCCAGCTGTTGCAATGCGGGTCTGCCGCGACCAGCAGGCGGCGCAGCGATGTGCGGGCCAGGCGTTCCACCTCCACCCGCCTGCGCGCGGCGGCCAGCGGGTGGCTGGGGGCAGGGCGCACGATTTCCGCATCATATTCATCCGCCACGATCACGCCGCAGCATTCCGGCTTGAAATCCGCGCTGTCGAGGCAGGCGCGATCCAATTCTGGCGGCAGGCCCCAATAGAACCGGTCACAAAAATCCAGGTAATCGGGCCACTTGCCATCGCCCAGCAGATCTCCGCGCGCGGTTTTCACCTCCACGATCACGATCTTGCCCTTGGCATCAATGCCCATCAGGTCTGCCCGGCGGCCATTGCGCAGCGGCATTTCAGGCAGGGCCCAAATGTTGTTGCGCGCAAACAGACGGCCAATACCCCGGCACACCGCGCGAGATCGCAGCACCACGGGATCGGCGGCACTTTCGGTTTCGGGGCGGTCCGATGAATCGGAAGCGGGGGTTTTGATCAGCGAATCGGCCATGCCCCAAAACTGGAACGAAAAGCGAACACGGTCAAGCCCGCTGCAATGTTTTGATCACTGCCAGCTTTGTTTCTCAGCCGGAGCTAATCTCAGGCGCTGCGACGGGGGCCCAGTTGTCCGCTGGGCGGCAGCAGGGCCAGCATTGCATCGCGCGCCGCCACGAATTCTTTCCACAAGGCAAGGGCCGCAGGTTTGCAATCGGCACCGCGGGCATTGATCGCCAGCAATGCCGAGATGCCCGGCTCCATCACGGCGGCAAGATCGATGCAGCCATTGTCGGCCAGATCCCGGCGCCATTGATCCGCATCGCGTATCAGGGCGGAGAAATTGCGCACTTCCCGGCTGGGCCGTTCGGGCTCAATCCCTGCCAGCATGGCCACCACCTGTCCCGCTTCTCCCAATGCTGCCCAGCGCATGCTGGTGCTGCTGGCATTGGCGGTGGCGCGCGATTGCGAGGTTCCGAAATTGACCGAGGGTGCGTTCATACCCTGCAATATAGCGCGGCGCTGGTTGCCAATCGGTTAGCGTGAGAGCGCTGGGTGACTAATCCTGCACCGGCGGGCCAAAGGGATCGCCCTCCGCATCCAGCCCAAGATCGACATTGGCGCCGTTCTCATCATCAACCAGGCGGTTGTTTTCATTGCACACATATTCGCGGATTTCCCAGTCGGGCTGGCGCGAATAGGCCAGCGTCTGCACGAATGGCTTTGCCAGGACTGCGGGATCGGTGATGGTTGTCTCCAGCCACAGCACGCCATCGGCATCCAGCCAGAAATGTTCGTGAATGCGCATGTCATCGGACGGGGTAACGCCGGCCGTGAAGGTGACGAAGGGATTGAAGCCCACCGTATCCACCACCAGCATGTCCCCCTCCCAGAAGCCGACGGACGTGCCGTTGAACAGGGGATCGGGGTCGGCGGGCAGATCGCGCGCCTTGTCCACATAGATACGCCGCGCCTGGGAATATGTTTCGGCAAACACGGTGACGCGGCCCGGCGAATAGAGGAACTCGATCGGATAGGGTTGGCGCATGATGCCGGGCATGCCGGGCGGAATGCAATTTACCTGCAGGAACTGGTCCACGCCCTCTCGCTCCTGCTGCGCAAGGAACGCATCATAGGCAGCCTGCGCCTCGGGCGTCAGCACAGGATTTGCAGGCCTGCGCCCGTCGCGGCCGAACAGGATGGACCAGTCGGGATTCCAGACCCCGGTGAAATCGGGCCAGCTGGTGACTTGCGCATATTGCTCTGCCCGCGGAGGGGTGAAATCCGCCTCCTGCGCGGCCACCGGAAACGCCGCGCCGCACAGCGCCAGCAGCGCTGCCGCCTGCGCAAACCTCGTCTGCCGTTGCATCCCCATATGCCCTCTCCGCCCTTGACTGTGTTTGCCATTGATTGCTGCGGTTTTCAGGGTCGAGTCAAGCTTCGGGTTGATTTTGTCCGGTTTTTGCTGGCAGTATGTTTCCAAAGCACTGGCATGCGCCAACAGCACGCAGCAGACTGCTTTTGGAGAGCGATGACATGACCACTTTCTCTATCCGCCGGATCGGACTGGCTGCGGGCGCGGCTATCGCGGTTCTCGCCGGAATGAGCGTGCCCGGATCGGCCCATCATTCCACTGCCATGTTCGAATGGGGCACTGAAACCCGCCTAGCCGATATGACGGTAGAACGCTGGGTCTGGACCAATCCGCACACCTTCATTTACGCGCGCGATGATCAGGGGCGCCGCTGGGCGTTCGAGGGGATGAGCCCCAACCACCTCAGCCGCGCGGGCTGGTCACGCCGCACGCTGGCACCGGGGGAGACGATCTCGGTCGGCTATTACCCCTTGCGAGACGGCCGCCGCGGGGGCTTCAACGTCCGGGTGGTGAAGGAAGACGGCACCGAGATGAAGCAATTGCCCAGCGCCATGTAGGCGCGCCCTTTACAGGATCGCCCGATAATTGAGCGCGCGCCCGTAGCAATGGCACGATTGCGCTTGGCTCCGGCCCGTGCCATTGCTACGGGCGCGCGCTGGAATGCACCCGTAGCTCAGCTGGATAGAGCGCTGCCCTCCGAAGGCAGAGGCCACAGGTTCGAATCCTGTCGGGTGCACCAGCTTTTCAATGACTTAGCTAAGTTTTGCTCGTTCCGTATGGAATGAGTATGGAAAAAGCGGTCGCGCGTTTGCTGTGAATAGCGACGGAAGACACAACAGTTCTCTTGGCAAAATACCTTTTGTGCGCTTTCACTGCGGTATGTGGCATGATGATCTCAATCCGAGACTAACCGGGGATACCAAAGGCGAGAACAATTTCCGGACTGCAGTTCGGTCTCAAAATCGCTTGGTCAATTTTCTGGCGATACTCGGGGTTCCCACGGCTTTGGCCGTTTGGCTTGGTGTATTTGATGCAGCGACCGTAGGAGCTGGGTGGTTTTGGGGCGTGACAGCCGCCATCGTGATATTTCAAGCTGTCCTGTATCTTGTTAGCACGAAGTATTCTGAAACCGTCCCGGCGTTACATCTCGAAAATTCAGAGCTCTATATTGGCTACGAGGATGCGCTTGCCGAGATCGAGCAACTAGGTGAGGAAAAAGACTGGCTGCTGACAGCAAATCGCCTCGGCTCATATTGGGCGACGTTCCAAGGACTTATCCAAGCAACGGATCCGAGAACTGAGGAGCAGTTTTGTGAATCATGTCGGCTGGCGATTAGCCCAATGCTCGAGGCTGCCGGGATTCTCTTTAACTTCGGTTTTGACGATGTTTGGTCGGTAGCGATCTATGAGCTCGAGCCAACAAGCGAAATTCTCGAGCCAGTTTGGTTCAAGCGGACGGAAGATCATCCTTCTAGTGGTATGCCTCGATCCTGGCGAGTTGGCGATGGACATGTCGGCTCAGCTTTCATGCAAAATCGGGTCCTCTACACAATCGACATGGCAGATGCAGAAGCGTCAATGCTTTTGAAACCGAGCGCGGAGAATGGGCGAGAATATGATGATAACGTATACCGATCATTCGTGTCCGCTCCGATCACCTTAGATCTTAAATCTGGCCCTACTCAATTTGGGGTTCTCGTAATTACCAGTAATGAAATTGGCCGGTTCGATAACGAGAACCGGGCTATCGTTGGGCACGCCGCTCAGGTGCTTGCTCATCTCTTTGATTGGCGTTCTCGCTTGCAGTCGGATTCGAGATAGATTAGATTCACGATATGTCCCGCCCCAAAAAATACGCTGTGAAGCGCTCAGCGAAGTCCGGTCGGTTTGTCGAAGTGCAAGTCACTGCAAGTGAGCGAGTGCTTCCTCAAGCTAGTTCTGCCTACATTCTGAGTGGCGGCGGCGGCAGCACAGCCTATGCTTTGACAAGGGCAATAGAGCGCCCCTCATCGGTTCACGATAGACGGCGTGATGCCGTAGTGCGCGAACATTCAACGAAACCCCACGAAAACGCGTCCTAGTTAGGTATTTCGCGCCGCTACTAAGTGTTTCGAAAGAGTATCTGGCTAGTTTCTACTGGTTATGTTTCGCGAACTCTCTGACATGCTTTCACGCAGCACATTTGCATTTGGACGCGCTGTGATTGATTGTCGCCCGGCATCCGGCACCGCTGCTCCTCTATCGCTAATGAAGGTGAATACAATGTTCGTTCGGCTCTTTCTTGCTGTGGCATTGGTATTCATGCCCGCACCTGCAAGTGCGCAGGATTCAAGCGTTCCATTCTTGTTGAGTAATTGGTTTGTTCGCAACTGTGACAGTTCCACTTGGAGGGTGGGATGTGCAGCTTACGTGCTGGGATATTACCAAGGGACGCAAACGCGAGAAAAGACTGTCTGCCTTCCTGAGGGTGTAGACGCTGGGCAACTGTATGAGATCGCCTTAGCATATATGCGTGAGCATCCAGAGAAGGGGCACATTGTGGGGATGGCTCTCATGGATGAGGCGTGGGTTGCAGCATTTCCATGCCGCAATGGCTAACTGATGCGACACCCTATTCTAGGCAAATAATCTCAAAATAAAGAGCACAGCAGGCGAGCACCCACGCTGTGGGAGTTGATAACTCCCATTCGGTTTACAGCGTAGAAAGTAGGATCGCGGTAGCCTTCACATAGCGCGTGGCTCTTCGCACTTCAGCAGACCGACCTCCGTGCTTCCAAGCATTGCGATTGTTTTTAGGTGGTCCCGGGTTTGTCCCTCCGTGCATTCGGCAACGCTTCCGATCCCTTACCGCCGGTGATTGACACTCCGTTCCCTCGCGCGTCTTCGCTAAGCATCGCGGGGCTTTGGCCAGCCGTTCCGGTTGCATGGGATTGTTTGTCTGATCTTGCATTCTTCCCCTCCCCCCTGTGTTGGTGAATTTGGTCAGCAACCACGGCCTGCCCACCTTCGTTTACATGCACATGCTTGACGATTTGCTCGCGCGGCTGGTGCAGCTTTGCGAGGGCTTCGAGGGTTGCACGAGAGTTAGCCTGAGCCTTAAGTGCGAGCCGGGTATAGCGTTCCGACGCGTCGATATAGTCGCCCAAGTTGTTCGCAGCTCGCCGAGCTAGCTCCGTAAACATCGCATCGAGCGTCACTGCTTGGAGCGCAAGGGTGCGACTCGCCCGAGACAGTCTGTCCATTTCCCCTTCGTCAGCCAGCTCTAGTGCGTGATCTATATATTCCATCACCCCCGGCCCTTCCGCATCCCTTATCAATCTGTTTGCGAAAGCCGACGCTGTAACTCCGTGCCGTATGCCCGGTTCTAACATCTTGCGAGCTTTCGCATGAGAGAGGGTTTCGCCGGGGCTTTGCTCGACGGTCACCTTATTGTTCTCCGTCAAGCTGCCAGTCGGTTCTTTGCGCTTCGCCATTATGATTCCCTGCGCGCTTTCGCGCTGATATTTTGAGAGGTTCCGCAACGCTTGCCGATGATTAGTCCGCCCGGCTCATGCGTTCGGTCTATTCGATGCGTATCCAAGATCGTTTGTGGAGCCGCTTTGCAGAGATAGCCGAGGGCCACTTCAAGGTTCGCCGCAAACAACTCGGGATTGCCAATCTCAAGTCCCAGCCGGGCACCAATAGGCTTACTTAGGATGACGGTTTTTCGATATGGCCTGCCCGTAATCCTGCGAAGCCAGCTCCGCTGCAATCGAGCAACAATTGGCATAATCCGTGCTGGCACATGGATCAAAAAATGGCAGTGGCCGCCTTTTGTCTGGCCGCCCTCATGGACCCAAATGTAGGCAGTATCGCTTCCATGACGAGCAATAGCCTTGCTAAGGAGATCGATATAATGCCCGGTCGCTTTGGCCATCTGCGCCAAGGTCACGCCAGCTTCTTCCCAGTGAATTGTCACCATTCGCGTGAAAGGCATTCCGATTTTGCACGCGTGCCGAGTTGCGACCGTCAGGTTGACCACATTCTCTTCTGTAAGGGCATAGCTCTCTCTCGTTGCAGAGTTACGCGCTCCGCCCCTTCCCGAGAGTTTCGATGAATCGGCTGCCTCAACTAAATGAGAATTAATAATTGCATGAGCCGTGCCATATTCGGGAAATGCCCGTATTCTGCCGTTGTTTATGGGCAGCCGCATCGATGAAGCTTCGCCCAATCGGCTTCGCGGTGAAGTTTCAAAGGCACCGCCATGCGGCTTGCAGGCAGGCTGCTCGTGCATGGCGGCGACCTTCACTTGGCTATCCAGACGATTGCTTGCTTTCCGGTGGCATTTGGCCGTCGCTGTCCGCTATCCCGGATAAGCCCCTTGCGTTTCAATTCACTGGTGCGCGGTTGGATCGAGTAGCGATCCATCTCCAGCCTTTCGGCTAGTTCATCGGCGGTAAGGCCAAGCCAGCCCGCCGCTCGTATTGCCTCGTGAGCCAAGCGCTGCAATCGCCCCAGCTTGATAGCGAGCGCATTTGCGGCTGCTACCGAAGTGTCCACATTGCGATGGCCCGGTGCATCAGGATAGACGCTCATTAGGCACCTCCACTCGCCAGAGGGGGCATTCCAGCACGTTCCAGGAGCTTTGCCAGCCAATTGGCCTGAGCTTCACTCATCGGCGTTGCGTCAACTGCCAGCTGGCCCAAGAACTGCCCGGCCTTGCGTGTGAAACGATTGTCGCCGTTCAATAGGGCCAGCGCCGCTGCTCGCTGATTGGGGAAAGGCTGCTCAGTCATCGCGCGCCTCCCCATAACAATGGCGGGAGACTTCTTTTGCCATCTCTGAGGAAAGCCAGAAACGAATGGCTATCTGTTGCCAGCGCCAATCGGGCGCGGTAAGAGTTTTGCGCGAGCTGATACCGATTAGATCGCGCGAGACCCCGGCCTGCACGCCGGGGTTTTGCATATGTGGCGTCATTATTCATGCTCCCGCCTGATAGGTCGGAAGGCTGGCGAGATAATTTTCCAGATCGGTGAAGGCTATTAGCGTGCGCCGCCCCGCCTTCCGCGCCGTAAGATCACCTCGACGCAAAGCTTCGTAAAGGCCACTTCGGGATAGTCCGGAAGCTTGAACAGCTTGCGGGATTGTCAATGCAATTGGTGTTTGCATACTGAAGACTCCTACTCGTCCATGCAGGCGTGCCGGACGTTGTAGGACGATCAGATATACAGCACTGTCCCGCGCTCCACCTATTCGAGTTAAAGTCCGATAGGCGGTAGGCGCTCGAGAATCTCTGAGTTTAACTCTTTTGCTAAGTCACCTTGGCAGTCATGGAAGATATAGAGTTCCCTTAGTGTCGCAGCCCCGAGCTCGGCTCCACATTCAGTTTCCAATGACTTTGCGATCCAATTCCTTGCGGCGCGATAATAGTTCAAACTTTTATCGGCTTTCTTTTCTGAAATGTTGATGGCCGACGCGACTTCCTCGATTGCATGCGCTCTCAATGCGCCTTGAGATGTGAGCCCATCGATCCATTGACCGATCTCAAACCATTTATTTCGCGAAACGTAAGCGTTTGTCCTATCGCGCTGTGTTTTATTGCCTCGGAGGCTCAGAGACATGCCGCCTGAAATTTCAGGTCCGAGAAGGAGTTCAATCAATCGGTCTCGCACGAGCCGGTTAATTGGCTGATCCGTTTTGAGGAGCTCAATTAAGTCGTCTTGCGGACTGAGGCTGCTCCCCTTCAAAGCCATGAGTGCGCGCAAGTTATATCGGCGCGCCTCGTCAGACTCTACGCGCCTTGCTTCTCGCGCTTCTGGTTTGCCGTCTGTCACAACGACAGCTCGCCCAGCGCTTTAACCGCTGCATTGCTCGCCAAATGGCCATAATGCCGTTCAATCATTTCCACACTAGTGCCAGAAATTTGCGCTATCGTGAGGATGGGAAGGCCCGCGCTCACTAAGTCCGTTATCGTGCTATGTCGCAGGGTGTAGGCGGTGCTACCACTCGGCAAGCCAGCCGCTTTTACTGCGGCGGCGACCGGGAGCTTCCAAGTGTCTTTGTTCCAAGCTTTGCCGTTGGTCCGCATGAAAATGGGAGCGCCTGGAAGCTTGTCCTTAGTCTGCGCCACAAACAGCTTGGTGGCTTCAGCTGGCAACTGAATACGCCGGGGTTTACCAGTTTTATCGTTGCCAATTGTTAGTTCAGCCGTTCGCTTATCAAAGTTTGCAACCGTCAGCTTTGCCATCGCGCCGGGTCGAATTGGCAATAGGCAAAGCGCATGAATGAACGGCAATGCTTCTTCGCCAACTGCCTTAAGCAGTTTTCTGCGTTCTGATCGGTCTAGATACAATTCACGCCGCCCGTTGGCATTGGGAACAGACTTAAGCGCTTCCTGCCAAGCCGCTTCGCTATTTGGCGCGCCGGGCGATAGCACCTTGGCCAGTGCTGCTCGCAAAACGGCCATGTCGCGGTTGAGGGTGGAAGGCGCGCGATTGCGAGTGCGCTTCTCGCCATTCTTATTGCGGCTCACAAGCGAAGGCGTTTCCTCCAACCGCTTGCGCCATTCTGCAACATGGCGGCGGCGCAGCTTATCCAATTTCAGTTTGCCGAGCGGATCATCAAAGACGTAGCGTTTGAACCGCGCCTCCGCTTCGGGGCGGTTCCTAGCGTAGGCCCTGCATGCATCGGCTACGGTTTCTACTTTGGCGCGAATCTCGCCACCTGCTTCCACCAGTTCGGCCAGTGCCTCGGCTTCCTTCTTGGCCGCTGTAAAAATGGCGTTGCCTGCCAAAGTGCCAAAGTCTCCAAGTGACTTTACGCGATACTTGCGGCTGTCCTCGTCATAGACGCGAGCGATCCACGTTCCTTTGCCGCCGCGTTTCGAAGGCCGGAAGCCAAGAAAACAACCCGCACGCAATCGCTGCCAGTGCGGCTCCCGCCGCGCCTTCAGTCTCTCTCGCTCTCCAACTTTGCTGAGGTCCGTTGCCATGCCAGTCGCCCCTTTCCGTTCCGTATGTAATCCGTATGGAATACAATGCCGGATGAAACGGGACAGAGCAAGACTGAAACCCTAGGTTTTCTCCCATTCAAAGCGTCCGAGGATGTCCGAGGTTATGGCTATTCCCTGCACTCCGAAGGCAGAGGCCACAGGTTCGAATCCTGTCGGGTGCACCAGCTTTCCCCAACAGCTTGCTGCGCCCTGTCAGCATTCAACCAAGACTGGCTGCAGAACTCTCGCGCGAGATGTCTTCAAGGCTTCGCCCGCGCGTTTCGAACATGGCGAAATGCACCCACACAAGTTGCAGAACCATCATTGCGCCAAAGGCGAGGAAGATCGTTGACGGGGCGACCGATGCAAGGATGCTGGGCATGACCAGCGTCAGCGCGGCGGCGAACACCCAGTGGGTGCCGGCGCCCAGCGATTGGCCCTTTGCTCGTGCGGCGCTGGGGAAGATTTCGCTGATATAGACCCAGATCACCGCACCCTGGCCGATGGCATGCGCGGCGATGAACATGAGGATGAAGGGCAGGACGAGGGCGAATTGCCCGCTGGCAAAGCCATAGGCCGTCATGCCGAGCGAGATGATATAGCCGACGCTGCCAAGATACATCAGGAACTTGCGGCCCGCGCGATCAATCAAGGCTAGGCCGATCAGCGTGAAAAGCAGGTTGATTGCGCCGATGCCCACCGTCGCCAGCAGGGCCACCGATGCGCCGGAGCCTGACAATTCGAAGATGCGCGGGGCATAATAGATGATGGCGTTGATGCCTGACACCTGGTTGAAAAAGGCGATCAGGAAGGCGAGGAAAATCGGGCGTTTCAGCGTGCCGGAAAAGAACTCGCCCCAGCTGATCTGGCGCTTTTCTCGGCGCGCCTCTTCCTTGATGGCGACGATGGTTTCATCGACGGTGGCGGGATTGATCCTGTGCAGGATGTCGCGCGCGGCATTTTCCTCCCCGCGCGTGACCAGAAGCCATCTCGGGCTTTCGGGGATGGCGAAAGTTGCCAGCAGATAGGCGATGGCAGGCAGCACTTCTGCACCCAGCATCCAGCGCCATGCCTCTGCGCCGATACCGCCAAGCAGGTAGTTCGAGAGATAAGCGATCAGGATGCCCAGCACGATCATGGTCTGGAACAGAGCCACCAGCCGCCCGCGCACTTTGCCCGGAGCGATCTCGGCAATATAGGCTGGGGCGGCCACCGAACTGGCGCCCACGCCAAGCCCGCCGATAAAGCGGAAAATCATGAAGCTCGACGGATCCCACGCCAGCGCCGATCCGATGGCGGAGAGCGCATAGAGTATGCCGATCCACACTAGCGTTTTCTTGCGTCCAAAGCGATCCAGCGGCCAGCCTGCGGTGAGCGCGCCGATCACCGTGCCCCACAGCGCGGCAGAGATGGCGAGACCATGCAGCAGGTCGCTCATCGACCATTCGGCCTGCACTGCCTGTTCCGCGCCTGAAATAACGGCTGTATCGAAGCCGAACAGGAACCCTGCCAGCGCCGCGACCAGCGCCCAGCTGCCACTCTTGCCCATGATTAACCTTCTCCCACGGCCGCGCGGCCCAGTGCGATTGCGCCGGTTATCCCGGCGTCGTCTCCCAATCCCGGTGGCAGGATCCGTTGCGTCAGGTCTCCATCCCACTGGGTGACATATCCGTTTAGCTTTTCGCGCGTCGCCTTTCGCAGCGCGTCGAGCAGCCCCGGCGCCTTCATCACCCCGCCGCCGAAGATCATTTTTTCCGGCATGTGCAGCAAGACCAGCGTGGCGGCGAGTTCGGCGATATATCCCGCGACAGTCTGGATTTGCTCTGGCGTTGCGGCGGAAAGATCATGCCCCCAGCGCGCCTTGATGGAGGGGCCGCAGGCCAGCCCTTCCAGGCATGCACCGTGAAACGGGCAGCTGCCTTCCCAGTCATCCCCGGCGGGTCGCTGCGGCCGGATATGGCCGCTTTCGTAATGCGAAATGCCGGCAAGCGGCTTGCCGTGCGTGACTATCCCCGTGCCGATGCCCGTGCCAATGGTGGTATAGGCCAGCGTGCGCGCACCCTTGCCTGCGCCTGCAAGATATTCGCCCAACGCCGCGCCGTTCACATCCGTATCGAGAGCAATGGGAGCTTCGAAACGCTTCAATGCATCGGCAAAGCTCGCGCCGCTCCAGCCGGGCTTCGGCGTGTTGCCGAAGGTGCCGTAAGATGGTGAAGCAGAGTCGATGTCGATCGGGCCGAAACTCGCGATGCCGAAGGCGCCGATCGGGCCATGCTCTCGCTCTGCCGCTGCGAACCATGCGGCCATGTCGGCAAAGGTTTCCGCCGGGCTGCGCGTGTCTATCTTCACCCGGTCGAGCAGCGCCCCGTCCGGCGCGGCGATCGCGAGGACGAACTTGGTCCCCCCGGCCTCGATGGCGCCGATCATGCTCACTGGCCGAAATCCGCAGGTTTCAGCGGCCAGCCCTGGCCCGATACCAATTGCGCGCCACCTTCCGTCTGCAAGCTTATCGATGTGAAGGGTTCCGACGGAAAGAAGATCTCCGTCATCACCGTCGCGCCGTCGTCAGGAAACAGTTCAACAGAGGCATTGTCGACGAAAAGCCGTACACGGGCGCTTTTGTCCTCACGCAAGCGCGGCGCAGTGTGAATCGCCGCGAAGGCCGGATTGAAGCCGCTGTCGCCAGCGTTCGTCCGGTCGACGAACCAATGGCCCGCGTCATTAAGCCCAAGGGCAAGGCGTTCACCCTCATCATTCGAGAAAGTGAGCGTGAAGCTGCTGTCGCTATCGGGAAGGCGAAACTGCAGGTCATACTCCGCTGCACTCGGTACGGTCTGCGCGCTGGCATTAGGGGCCAGCGCGAATGCCATTTCGCGAAGCTGCTGAAGTTCAGCAACCGGTTGCTGCCGCAGTTCAAGCCCGTTGAGGCTGATCTCGCGCGGAATGGTCATCGCGCTGCGCCACGCCTGCGTCGGCACTTCCTGCGCGTAGAGCCAGTTGGACATCCAGCCGATGAACACGCGGCGGGCATCGGGCGCATTGTCCCACGTGATCCCGGCGTAATTGTCCGCGCCGTGATCCAGCCAAACGGGATCGCTGCCGAAATCGGGATCGGGTGTGAACCTTGTTCCGTCCCAGTCGCCGACGAAATAGAAAGTGCCGCTGCCGCCCTGTGGGCCGCCGGGGTTGATGTTCTGGATCAGCACCCAGCGCGTTTCGCCGCTTGCCTCATCGGTGATGGGAAAGAGATTGGGGCATTCCCACACGCCGTCAGGGCCGCTTTCGCCTGCGCCAAAGCTGGAGAGATAGGTCCATTCCTTCAGGTTTGTCGATGCGTAGAAGCGGACATGATCGTGAACTGATAGCGACATGACCCAGCGCCCCCGCGCCTCGTCCCGGAAGACGTTGGGATCGCGGAAATCCTGCGTTTTGCCGGGATTGGGCAGCACCGGATTGCCGGAGAATTTGCGAAAGGTCCGGCCGTTATCGAAGCTGACGGCGATGCCCTGGCTCTCGTGATCGCGAGTGTTCGCCGCGCCGCGCACGGGATCGTGAATGGTGTAGAGCGCCACCATGGCGTCTTCACCAAAGCCAGCGGTATCGCGCGTATCGATCACCGCGCTGCCGGAGAAGATATAACCCTGATCGTCCGGCGCGATGGCGATGGGCAGCGTCTGCCAGTTCACCAGATCGCGGCTGACAGCATGCGCCCAGTGCATCGGCCCCCACACGGTATCATGCGGGTAATACTGGTAGAACATGTGCCACTCGCCGTCGTGATAGACGAGGCCGTTGGGGTCATTCATCCAGCCGCCCGGCGGGGTGTAGTGATAGGCGGGACGATACTGCTCGTCATATTGCGAAACCGGCATGGCAGGCGCGCCCGCTGCCGCGTCGCCCGCATCGAGTTGCGGCGTAGTAGCGCAACCGCACAGCAGCGTCGCGGCAAGGATGGGGGCAAGTCCGCGCAAGTTTATTGCCCGCCGGCCGAAAGCAAGCGGAAGCCCCAGGCGGGCAGGGACACGGTATCGCCGGCGGCAATCGTCACCTCGTCCCCGGACCGGAACTCGCTGTAGGTGCCTGCCGCAAGGCCGTCCGCCAAAGTGGCGTTGACCGGTTCGCCCGACAGGTTGAACAGACCCACCACCTTGTTGCCATCCTGCTGGCGCACCCAGCCAAACAGTTGCTGCGGCTTGTCATTCACCACCTGCTGCATGATTGCGCCCCACGCACCGTTGGCAAGAGCGGGGTTGGCGTCGCGGAAATCGATCAGGTCGGCCAGCAGATCTCCATAGGCGCAATCCTCGCCCTGGCTCCAGTCGATGGCGTCCTTCTCGAAGAACTCCAGCCGCTTGGCATTGCAGGCTTCCTGTCCATTGTGGATCATCGGCAGTCCCTGGTGGGTGAAGCTGAGCGCAGTCATCGCGTCCAGCGCCGGGCCGTAATTCTCGTAGATTGTGCCTTCCCACGCATTGCTGTCGTGGTTCTCGATATAGGTGAGGCGCATCGCCTCGCGCGGCCAAAGGCTTTCATCCTCGGCGTAATAGCCGAAGAAGCCGGTGGCATCGGCATCACCCCTGGCGATATCTTTGGAGGTGTGGTGCCAGTCCCACCCATATGTCGCATCGAATGCGGCGCGGTGGTAGCTTGACTGCTGCACCTCACCCAGCATGAAGACAGGGCGAATGGCATCAAGGCGCGCGCGCATCGTCTCCCAGAAATCGACGGGGACATAGCCCGCTACGTCCGCGCGGTAGCCATCCACGCCCACTTCGCGCACCCAGTATTCCATCGCCCCGCCAACATGCTCCCGCACACCGGGCTTCGTCCAGTCGAGATCGATGATATCGGACCAGTCCCACCACGGGGTGGGGCGAAAATGGCCGTCCCAGGTCTTCTCATACCAATCGGGGTGATCGGCTGCGAGCTGGTTGTCCCACGCCGTGTGATTGGCAACGAGATCGAGGATAACGTGGAAGCCCTGCGCATGCGCGGCGTCGACGAAGCTCTTCAGGTCCTCTTCCGTGCCGAATTCGGGATTTACGGCGTAATAGTCCTGCACCGAATAGGGGCTGCCCAGCGTGCCCTTGCGGTTCACCTCGCCAATCGGGTGGATCGGCATCAGCCACAGGATATCGACGCCCAGTTCCTTCAGCCGCGGCAGCTCGCGCTCGGCAGCGGCAAAGGTGCCCTCTGGTGTGAATTGCCGGGTGTTGATCTGGTAGAGCACCGCATCGCGAGACCATTCGGGCGCTTCGATCTGCACATACTTCTGCGGCTCCCATGGGCTGGCGGTCTGCGCGGCAGGCGCGGTTGCGCAGCCTGCGGACAGCAGCGCCACCGGGAGAAGAGTGCTGACGATTTTACGCATGGGAAGCCTCTGCTTTGATAGAGGGAAGCGCCGCCTTGACGCGCAGCATGGCAGCGGCAGCCACGACCCAGGCAAGCGCTGCGAACAGCATCGTCCAGATCGGCTCGCCGGGGAAAAAGGCCTGCATGATCGATCCCATCACCGTCGCCACCAGCAATTGCGGCACCACGATGAAGATGTTGAACAGGCCCATGTAGATGCCGAGCTTCTGCTGCGGCAGGTTACTGGCAAGGATCGCATAGGGCATGGCAAGGATGCTGGCCCAGGCGATACCGATGCCGATCTCTGCCACCAGCAGCATCTGCGCATCGCGCACCACAAAGAACATCAGGAAGCCCGCCGCGCCCAGCATCAGGCAGATCGAGTGGGTCATCACCTGCCCGAACCTGCGGCTGAGCACCGGTAGCAGCGCCAGCGCGGCAATGGCGGCCACGCCGTTGTAGACCGTGAACAGGACGTTCACCCAGTTTGCACCCTCGTTATAGGCGGCGCTGGTGGTATCGGTGCTGCCGTAAACATATTGGGTCACCACAGGCGTGGTGTTGATCCACATGATGAAGAGCGCGGACCAGCTGAAGAACTGCACCAGCGCGAGGCGTTTCATCACCTCCGGCATGCCGGAAAAATCGCCGACGATGCTGGAGAGCATGTTGGTGGTCTTGCCCTGCTTCGCGAGGTTGATCGCGATGATGCTGATCACGCCGTACAGAACCAGCAGGCCGCCCAGTAGATAGACTTCCTTTTCGAGGCCCAGCGCGTTGACCAGCGCCACTACGATCGCGCCCAGCACGATCCACACGCCCGCAGAAAAGAGCGTCTTGTCGGCCAGTAGCCGCACGGGCTGGCCACTGTCGGTCGCTTGCCCTTCGCTGAAAGCCGCCTGTTCTTCGGGGCTATATTCCTTGGTGAAGAGGACGGTCCACATGACGGCGATGAACAGCGCGGCCGCCCCTGCCCAGAAGCTCCACCGCACGGTGTCGGGCAGGCCGCCACCGGGCGCGACGTTGCTCACGCCAAGCTGCTCCAGCAGGAAGGGGAAGATCGAACCGACCACGGCGCCTGCGCCGATGAAGGCGGTCTGTACCGCGTAACCGGCGCTGTGCTGGTCGGTGCGCAGCATATCGCCCACGAAGGCGCGAAACGGCTCCATCGAGATATTGAGGCTGGCGTCCAGCACCCACAGCATGGCAGCAGCGAAGAACAGCGGCGCGCCCATTTCGGGGCTGAGCGGCATCACCAGCAGCGCCAGAGCGGAGAATATCGCGCCGGTGAGGAAATAGGGGCGGCGGCGACCGAGCCTGTTCCACGTCTTGTCGGACAGGTGGCCGATAATCGGCTGCACGATAAGCCCGGTGAGCGGTGCGGCAACCCAAAGCGCAGGCAGATCGTCCATGCTGGCGCCCAGCGTCTGGAACACCCGGCTCATGTTCGAATTCTGCAGGGCAAAGCCGATCTGGATACCGAAAAAGCCGAAGCTGATGTTCCACAGCCCCCAGAAACTCTGACGCGGTTTTTCCATGATTCAGCCTATCCTTGCCCATTGCGCAGGACGGTCTTTGGCCGTCCTGCGCGAATGCACATTGGCTGGCACGAAAGGTGCGCGCCGACAACACGTATACGAATGTATTGGGCCGATCAGGCGGGTTGTGCCGGTCCCTCCGGCGGGCGGCTGGCGCAGCTGCCGCTGCTGCCACGCACGATCAGCTTGGTGGGCAGTCTGCTGTCAGGGCCATCGCGGCCCTGAACCTTCGCCAGCAATGTCTCGACAAGCCGTTCGCCGGCACCCTTCATATCCTGCATGATCGTGGTCAGCGGCGGATTCGTATGGCTGGCGGCGGGGATATCGTCGAAACCGACAATGGCGACATCGCCAGGCACTTTCAGCCCCGCCTCGGCAAGCGCGCGCATCGCGCCGACGGCAATCAGGTCGCTGGCAGCGAAAATGCCGTCGAACGCCTGCCCGCTCTCGATCAGGCTGACCATGGCGGCATGGCCCTCCTCCTCAGTGGTGATGGCATCGCGTTGCAGCGCTGCGTCGGGCGTGATGCCAGCCTCCTGCATTGCCTTGCACATACCGCGATAACGCTGCGCGAATTCGGGATAGTGATCGTCGCAATGGCCAAGAAAGGCGAGCTTCCTGCGACCCTGCGCGATCAGGTGCTCGCCCGCCAGCTTGCCCGCCCCAAAATTGTCAGAGCCTATTGTGGAGCCAGACCCGTCACTGGTGACAGACCCCCAACGGGCGAAATGCGTGCCCTGCTTCTCAAGCTGGTCCAGCCGTTCGCGGTAAAGCGTGTAATCGCCATAGCCCAGCAGGATCAGGCCATCTGCCCGGTGGCTGTCCTGATATTGCACGTGCCAGTCGTCCTCCATCTTCTGGAAGGAGATCAGCAGGTCCAGCTTGCGATTGGCGCAGGCGCGCGTGATCGATCCCAGCATGGCCAGGAAGAACGGGTTGATCATGCTTTCATCGGGCGTCGGGTCTTCGAAGAATAAGAGGGCGATGGTGTTCGATCTTTGCGACCGCAGTGACGATGCATTCTTGTCGACCGTGTAATTTAGGTCGCGCGCGATCTGCTCTATCTTTTCGCGGGTCTTCTGGCTGACTGATTTGTCTCCACGCAGGGCGCGGCTGACGGTGGGTTGGGAGACCCCTGCCAGATAGGCGATATCGAAACTGGTTGGCCGTCCAGTCGGGGTGCGTCCCATGTCTTCTCCCGCTATGGAAAACCTGTTTTTCCACGGCATGGCGGCAGTCTAACGCCAGACAGCCTGATTGCAAACATGCGCGCCCGGTTGCATGGCAAGTGTGACATTTTCTCAAAGCAACGCCATGACGCAGTCTCCACTAACCCTTTCGCCATCGCATCGCGCCAGCCTTCTGCATTTTGGCGAGGAGGCGCAGCCCATGCTGGTGGTGGATGATGCGCTGGCGGACCTTGATCTGGTGCGCGAAATCGCCGCCAAGCACAGCTATCGCCCGATCGGGCCCTTCTATCCGGGCGTTCGCGCGGCCATTTCGGAAAAGATCGCCATGCCGCTGGTCGCGCCGCTGTTGCCGCGGTTTCAGGAAATTTTCGGACTGGCGAGGGAGCCTGCCTATCTGGAATGCTTCCTCAGCCTGGTAACCAAATCTCCGGCTGAGCTCGCGCCGATCCAGCGCCTGCCGCATTTTGACGGGACGGAGCCTGAACGGATTGCCGTCCTGCTTTACCTGTCCGACGATCGGGATGGCGGCACGGGCTTTTACCGCCAGCGCGCAACCGGCTTCGAAAGCGTGGATGCCGAACGTTATGATAGCTATCTGGCGGCCCTTGAAACGGGCACGAAAGAGCATGGCATTCCGCCTGCCCGGTTCATCGATTCCAGCTCGCCGCTGTTCGACCGGACCTTCAGAATCGAGGGCGTTGCAAACCGCCTCGTCGCCTATCGCGGCAACACTCTGCACTGCGCTGCAATGCCCGCCGATTTCGCGCCCGATCACGATCCCCAAAGCGGTCGGTTGACCATGAACCTCTTTCTAAGAGGCTGAATTCAAACGATTGCCGCGCGACATTTTTGCCACGCCACGCGCTGGGCGCGGCTTGCGTATACGTATGCTGTCTTCCCCATCTGGCGATCGTCCCCGTAAGTGAAGGGCAAGCGAGCAGGGCCAAAGGTCCATAGACCGCGAGTGTTTGGAGCAGGACAGCCGAAAGGGACCAGCGAGTCTCTTGGCTAAAGATCCGAGGGACTAAAATGAAAATTCGTAACACCCTTCGCGTTGGTGCCAGCAGCACCGCATTTGCCATTGCCGCATTGACGCTTCCGGGCGCTGCTCTTGCGCAGGAAGAGCAGACCCAGACGCCAGCCGACGCCGAAGAGGCGGACGCGATGGAAAACACCATCATCGTAAGCGGCTATCGCCAGGCGCTCGAATCCGCCATCGGCGAAAAGCGCAACAACACCGCTATCGTGGAAGCCTTCTCGGCTGAAGACATCGGCAAGCTGCCCGACGTCTCGATCGCCGAAACGCTGGGCCGCCTCCCCGGCCTTGCCGTGCAGCGTGTGGATGGCCGTGCGCAGAGCCTCTCGATCCGCGGCCTTGGCCCCGACTATTCCACCTCGCTGCTGAACGGCCGCCAGCTGGTGTCTTCAGGTGACAACCGCGCGGTGGAGTATGATCAGTATCCTTCCGAACTCATCAACAGCGGCGTTGTCTACAAGACGCCTTATGCGGGCCTGATCGGCCAGGGTCTTGCCGGTACGGTCGATCTGCGCACCATTCGTCCGCTCGATCAGAACGAAACCGTGCTGTCCGTCAGCGGTCGCCTGGAATTCAACGAGGGCGGTTCGCTCAATCCTGATATCGAGGGCTGGGGCTATCGCGCCACAGCCACTTACGTGGACCAGTTTGCCGACGATACTTTGGGCATTGCGCTGGGCGCGGCTTACCAGTCCAGCCCCAGCCAGGTTGAGCGTTTCAACGCCTGGGGTTACCCCAATGACGCCGGTTTCACCGTGCTTGGCGGCATGAAGCCTTTCGCCCGCTCGGTGGATCTCGACCGCCTTGGCCTGTTCGGCACGCTGGAATATGAACCCTCCGATCAATGGAACAGCACGCTGGACGTGTTCTATGCCGATTACCGTGAGCGTATTCCACAGCGCGGCATCGAATTCCCGCTCAATCCGGGTTGGGGTGCCGGCACCACCATCATCGATAACAGCGGTGGCGATTTCCCTGACAGCGTGACCTTTGCAGGGGTGCAGCCGGTTGTCCGCAACGATTACGATCGCAAGGATACAGAAACCTTCGCCATCGGCTGGAACAACTCTTACGAAACTGACGATGTCATCCTCATGGTGGACGTGGCCTATTCACGCTCCGACCGCCGCCTGCAGCAGATCGAAAGCTATTCCGGCCTGAGCTATGCTGCCGATCCCACGGCACCTTCCGACACGGTGACGTATAATCGCAATGCCGATGGTTTCCCCTACCAGTTCAGCAATCAGATCGATTATTCCGACACCAACCTTATCCAGCTGACCGATCCGCGCGGCTGGGGTGCCGGCGGCATCGTGCAGGCAGGCTTCATCAACGACACCGAAACCGAGGACGATCTGTGGACCGTCCGCGCCGAAGCGGCCTTCCCCTCCGATCGTATTTCCTTCCTCGATCAGGTGGTGTTCGGCCTTGCATATGACGATCGCAGCAAGTCACGCGATATCACGCAGAACTTCATCAGCCTTGCTGGCGGCCCCTCGGTTTATGCCGGGCAGGGCGCGGTAACCCGCGCACCGATCCCCAGCTCTGCCTTGCTGGAGCCAACGGCTTCGCTGTCCTTCCTCGGCTTCGGTCCGCAGGTCGCCTACGATCCCTTCGTGCTGCTGGAAGATGGCACCTACGTCCTCACCGACGTGCAAAGCTCCAGCCTGCCGTTCCCCGGCGACTGGACGGTGAATGAAAAGGTCTGGACAGGCTATGTCCGGGCAGACCTGGATGGCATGATGGGTTCCGTTCCGTTCACCGGCAATATCGGCGTCCAGTTCGTGCAGACGGACCAGAGCTCCAGCGGGTTCAACTCGCCCGGCGGCATCGGCGCAACGCTGATCCCGGTTACCGATGGCGATGAATATCTGGACGTGCTGCCCAGTGCCACGCTGAACTTCGAAGTTGCCCCTGGCACGATGGTGCGCCTTGGCGCGGCGCGTACACTGGCCCGTCCGCGCATGGACCAGCTGAACGCTTCCTCCAATGCCTCTATCGCCAACCAGCCGCAGCAGCCCCTGGGCTCGATCTTCAGCGGCAGCGGTGGCAACCCGCTCCTGCGCCCCTATGTCGCGGACAGTGTGGACCTTTCGGTGGAGCACTATTTCGCCGGTGGCCAAGGCTACGTCAGCGTGGCGAGCTATTACAAGTGGCTGGACGATTTCGTGAACCCCGGTGCCTCCGTCATTCGTGACTTCGGCTACCTCGTGCCCTCGCTTTCCGGTGCGCAACTCGATGCTTTCGAGGCCAGCGGCCGACAGACGCTGGGCATTGTTTCGGGGCCGGATAACGGTGCCGATGGTCATATCTTCGGCATCGAAGCCAGCGCGGCCCTGCCGTTCGGCATCTTCTCCGACGCTCTGGAAGGCTTCGGCGTGCAGACCAGCGTGTCCTACACCGATAGCAAGCTGACGATTAACCCGACGCAGGGCCCGTCCTTCGAAACCGATGTTCCAGGTCTGTCGGAATTCGTCGTCAACTCCACCGCCTTCTATGAGAACGGTGGGTTCGAGGCGCGCATCAGCCATCGTTACCGGACTGAGTTCCTCGCGGAATTCATCGGTATCTCGGCCAGCCGTTCCTTCCGCGAAACCTATCCGGAATCGATCTTCGATGCCCAGATCGGCTACCGTTTCGAAGGTGGTTCGCTCGATGGCCTCTCGTTCTCGCTGCAGGCACTCAACCTGACCAACGAGCCTTTCATCTCGTTCCAGAACGGCGATAAAGTGCAGATCATCGATTACGAAGAGTACGGTCGCACATACCTGATCGGAGCATCTTACCGCTTCTGATCGGACCTTGGCCGGCGGGGAATTGCTCCTCCTCTTTGATTTCCCGCCGGTTCACTGTTGCGAACATGCCCCGTGATGCGATGGTCCTCCCTGCCGAGGCGAAAGGGGCGGAATTATGCAAGACTCAGTAACAGCACGATATGTGATCGCCGGTGGCGGAACTGCTGGCTGGATGTCTGCCGCGGCGCTATCCCGCTTCGCACCGCCGGGCACGCAGATCACCCTTGTTGAAAGCGAAGCCATCGGCACCGTCGGCGTGGGTGAAGCCACGATCCCGCAGATCCACCTGTTCAACAGCGCGCTGGGTCTCGATGAGGCGGAATTCCTCAAAGAAACGCGCGGCAGTTTCAAGCTGGGCATCGAGTTCGACGGCTGGCAGCGCGAAGGCGAAAGCTACATGCACGCCTTTGGCGATATCGGCCGCCCCCTGGGCCTGTTGCCTTTCCAGCATTACTGGCTGCGCGCGAAACAGCTGGGCTTTGCCAAGCCGCTGCAACGCTATTCGCTGAACGAATTGGCGGCGCGCACCATGCGCATGCAGCGCGGCAAGACCGCCGCCGGGCGGGAGATGCCTTATGCCTATCACTTCGATGCGGGCCTCTACGCTGCATATCTGCGCCGCTATGCCGAGGCGAACGGTGTTAACCGCATCGAGGGCAAGATCGCCAATGTTAAGCAGAATGGCGAGAGCGGCGATATCAGCGCGCTCGAACTCGAAGGCGGGGAGAAGATCGAGGGCGATTTCTTCATCGACTGCACGGGCTTTCGCGCTCTGTTGATTGACGGCGCGCTGGGTGCGGGTTTCGAAGACTGGTCGAACTTTCTGCCCTGCAACCGGGCGATGGCCGTGCCCTGCGAAGGCGGGGGCGATTTCACGCCTTACACACGCGCCATAGCGAGCAAGGCCGGGTGGCAATGGCGCATCCCCCTGCAGCACCGCATCGGCAATGGCCTGGTATATTGCAGCGATTACTGTTCGGACGACGAAGCGCGCGAAACGCTGCTCGCCAATCTGGACGGTGCGCCGCAGGCAGAGCCAAGGCCGATCCGCTTCACGACGGGCAAGCGCCGCGTCCACTGGAAGAACAACTGCCTCGCCATCGGGCTTTCTGCCGGTTTCATGGAGCCGATGGAATCGACATCCATCCACATGATCCAGAGCGCGATCAGCCGCTTCATGGCCTTGCTGCCACAAGGGCGGGCCGAACCGGCGACCATCGACTGGTTCAACGCGCAAAGCACCTTCGAATGGGAGCGTATCCGCGATTTCCTGGTGCTGCATTACACCGCCAACCAGCGCCACGGCGAACCCTTCTGGGACCTCGTTCGCAGCATGGAACTGCCCGCAACGCTGACCGCCAAGATCGAGCAATGGCGCGCATCAGGCTTCATCCATCGCGAACACGAGGAACTCTTCACAGAGGTCGCCTGGTTCCAGGTGTTTGCGGGACAGGGCGTGGAGGCGGACAGCTATAACCCCATCGCCAATGCCCTGCCCGAAGCGGACCTGCGCGCGCTGCTGAACGATACCGAAGTGGCGCTGGTCGAACAGGTGCAGCCAATGCCGCGCCATCTCGATTTCCTGCAATCCTACGTCAACGGTGCAGCCCGCACGGAGATATCTGCATGACAATTCGTACCGCCATAGCCATCGCCTTGGCGACCACGGCACTGCCCGGATGCGCCACCGCGCAGCAGGCCACGCCGCCCGCCGCGCACACTGCGCCCGCTGTCGATGCCAGCTATCTTGACCGGAAGCCAAGCGAAGAGATCGTCTATTTCGTGCTGCCCGATCGCTTTGAAAACGGTGATCCGTCCAATGACACCGGCGATTTTACGGGCGACCGCCTCGCCACCGGATATGATCCCACGGCGCGCGGCTTCTTTCATGGCGGCGATCTTGCCGGGCTAACCGGCAGGCTCGATTACCTTGAGGGGCTGGGCGTCACTGCGATCTGGTTCGCGCCGATCTTCCAGAACAAGCCCGTGCAAGGCCCCGCAGGGGATGAAAGCGCCGGATACCACGGCTACTGGGTCACCGATTTCACCCGTCCCGATGGCCATTTCGGCACGCGCGAGGAGTTCGCCGCCTTCGTGGATGCCGCCCATGCGCGCGGGATGAAGGTCTATATGGACATCATCACCAATCACACCGCCGATGTCATCACCTATGCCGACGGTGCGGAAACCAATTTCGAATACCGCAGCCTGGGCGACTATCCATATTCCACCCGCGGCGGACCGGACGGCGAAGCGATCAATACAGGTTTCATGGGGCACGAGGATTCAAGCGAGGAGAACTTCGCCAAGCTTACCGATCCGAATTACGCCTATATCCCCGAAGTGCCGGAGGCCGAGCGCGATGTGAAAGTACCCGCTTGGCTCAACGATCCGATCTATTACCACAATCGCGGCAACAGCAGCTTCACCGGTGAAGACAGCCGCTTTGGCGATTTCGCCGGGCTGGACGACCTGTTCACAGAGCATCCGCGCGTGCGGGCCGGGATGATCGAAATCTTCTGCGACTGGATCACCGAAACCCGCGTGGACGGCTTCCGCATCGATACCGCGCGCCATGTCGATCCCGGCTTCTGGCGGGAGTTCGTTCCGGCCATGGAAAGCTGTGCTGGTGAGGCAGGCATTCCCAATTTCCACATGTTCGGCGAAGTCTACAAGGATGTGCCCGATAATGGCTACATCGCGGAATACACGCGGCGCGACGGTTTGCCCGCGGTCCTCGACTTCGCGTTCCAGGCCGCCATGCGCGAGATTATCGGGCGGGAGCAGGGCACGGTGGTGCTGGCGCACATGTTCGATGGCGATGTGCTGTATGAAGGCGGCGAAGACACCGCGCTGACACTGCCTACTTTCCTTGGCAATCACGACATGGGCCGCTTCTCCACCCTGATCCGCGAGGACATGCCCGATATTTCGCAGGAGGAATTGCTAGCGAGGGTGATGCTGGGTCACGCCATGATGCTCAGCACGCGCGGCTCTCCGGTGGTGTATTACGGTGACGAGCAGGGTTTCGTGGGTGACGGCAATGATCAGCGCGCGCGAGAGGACATGTTCCCCAGCCAGACGGGCGAATATAACGACAATGTGCTGATCGGCACCGATGCCACCACGGCAGACAGCAATTTCGATACAGATCACCCGCTCTATCGCCTGATTGCAGAGTTTTCCGCCATCCGCCGCGCCCACCCCGCCCTGACGCGCGGCCTTCAGCAGGTGCGGCATTACGAGCAGGAGCCCGGCATCTTTGCCGCCGCGCGCTTCGATCCTGACGACGGGACCGAATATCTCGCCGTGTTCAACACCACGGCTGAGGAACGGTCTGCCAATATCTGGCTGAATTACGAGGCGAGAGGTCTGGAAACCCTTGCCGGTTCCTGCCCCGCCGCCGTCAGCGCGCCGGGCAGCGCGGCCTTTACCCTGCCGGCTTTCGGCTGGGCGCTGTGCCGGGTCAGCGAGGTGGCGGAATGAGCGAACAGGCCAACGCAATGCCATGGTGGAAAGGCGCGGCGATCTACCAGATCTATCCGCGCAGCTTCATGGATTCCAATGGCGACGGTATTGGCGATCTGCCGGGCATCACCTCGCGGCTGGATCATGTCGCTTCGCTGGGCGTGGACGCGATCTGGGTCAGCCCCTTCTTCACCTCCCCGATGAAGGACTTCGGCTATGACGTTGCGGATTACCGCGATGTCGACCCGATTTTCGGAGAACTGGCGGATTTCGACGCGCTGGTCGCGCGTGCGCACGAATTGGGCCTCAAAATCCTGATCGATCAGGTCTATTCACACACTTCCGACGAACATGAATGGTTCACGCAAAGCCGGTCCAGCAAGGATAATGACAAAGCGGACTGGTACGTGTGGGCAGATGCCAAGCCCGACGGGTCGCCACCGTCAAACTGGCAGTCCGTCTTCGGGGGCCCCGCATGGACGTGGGACGCCCGGAGACGGCAATATTACCTGCACAATTTCCTGTCATCGCAGCCGCAGTTGAACCTGCACAACCGGGCGGTTCAGGATGCGGTGCTGGATGTGATGCGCTTCTGGCTTGATCGGGGCGTCGATGGCTTTCGCATCGATGCGCTCAATTTCGCCATGCATGACCTCGATTTCCGCGACAATCCTCCCGCGCCGGACAATGGCAAGCCGCGCACGCGGCCTTTCGATTTCCAGCTGCGCATCCATAACCAGTCGCACCCCGATATTCCGCAATTCGTTGCCCGCATCAGGGCGCTGACCGATGAATATGGCGGAACCTTCACGGTCGCCGAAGTTGGCGGAGACGATGCCGACGCGGAAATGAAGGCGTTCACCGCCGATAACCGGCATCTGAATTCCGCCTACGGGTTCGAATTCCTTTACGCCGACCGGCTGACGCCTGACCTCGTTTGCAAGGCGCTGGCCCTGTGGCCGGAGAAGGACGGGGTTGGCTGGCCGAGCTGGGCCTTTGAAAACCACGACGCGCCACGCGCGCTTTCCCGCTGGATCGACAATGGCCAGCGCGACGCGTTTGCCCGGATGAAGGCGCTGCTGCTGGCGGTGCTGCGCGGTAATATCATTCTCTACCAAGGCGAAGAACTGGGGCTCACGCAGGTCGATATTCCCTTCGAACAGCTGCACGATCCCGAAGCGATCGCAAACTGGCCGCTTACCCTCAGCCGCGATGGCGCACGCACGCCGATGCCGTGGGATGACAAGGAATGTGGCGGGTTCGGCAGTACCGAGCCATGGCTGCCGGTGGGCGAGGAGAATCGCGCCCGCGCCGTCGCCACGCAGAACGCGGATCCAGAGTCGCTGTTGAACCACACGCGCGCAATGATTGCCTTGCGCAATGCCCATCCGGCGCTGCGCCAAGGGGACGTTTCCAAATGTGAGGTGCGCGACAATTTGCTGCTGCTGGAACGGCGATCTGACAAACAGACGATCCGCGCCGTGCTCAACCTGGGCGACACGGAGACGCAGCTTGGTGCCACCGACGCGCAGGGCACTGTGCTTGCCACGATAAACGGCGCTTCTCCCGCCAGCCTTCCACCCTTCGCAGCCATCGTGGTGCAGCTATGATCCCAATCCGCCTTGCCCTAGCAATCGCCGCCATTTTCGCGCTGCCCGCATCTGCACTGGCAGGCACGGTCAGCTCTCCCGACGGGCGCATTCAGGCTACTGTCGAGGCGGATGGAGAAGGCATCCCGGTCTATGCCGTCAGCTTCGATGGGGAGCCGGTGATCACCAGCTCCACCATCGGTTTCACCTTCACCGATGCAGACCCGATGCGGCGCGGTTTCGCCGTGATTGAGGAAAGCACCGACAGCGTCGATACCACTTGGGAACAGACCTGGGGCGAGCGAAGGATGGTGACAGACCGGCACAACGAACTGGCCGTCACCTTCCGCCAGCAGGACGACGCCGCGCGCGTCATGACCGTGCGCATGCGCGTGTTCGACGATGGCGTGGGCTTCCGCATGGAATTCCCGCAGCAGGACGGCCTGCCCGTTGCCAATATCGCAGAGGAACTGACCGAATTCCGCATCGCCAGCGATGGCGAGGCATGGTCTATCCCCGCGGGCGACTGGAACCGCTACGAATATCTCTACGAACGCGCGCCCATCAGCGCGCTTTCCACCGTCCACACGCCGGTGACGATGGTGCTGGAGAACGGCACGCACCTTTCCTTCCACGAGGCTGCGCTGGTGGATTACGCAGGCATGTGGCTGCGCCGGATGGAAGGCACGCGCCTGCGCGCGCAGCTTGCGCCCAGTCCGCGCGGGCCGAAAGTCATTCGCGAAGGCGCGTTCCACACGCCGTGGCGCACGATCCAGATTGCCGATGGACCCGCTGGCCTGTTCGAAAGCGCGATGATCCTCAACCTGAACGAACCCAATGTGCTGGGCGATGTCAGCTGGTTCGAGCCGCATAAATACATCGGCATCTGGTGGGAAATGCATCTGGACGAAACCACCTGGAACAGCGGAGAGCGGCACGGTGCCACCACCGAGAATGCCAAGCGTCATATCGACTTCGCTGCCGAGAACGGCTTTCGCGGCGTGCTGATCGAAGGCTGGAATGTCGGATGGGACGGCACCTGGTTTGGCAATGGCCGCGACTTCGATTTCACGCAGGCCTATCCCGATTTCGATATCGAGGAAGTGGCTGCCTATGCGGCCGAGCGCGGCGTGCGGATCATCGGCCACCATGAGACAGGCGGGAATATCGACGTTTACGAGCGACAGCTGGAAGACGCGATGGCGTTTTACGAACGGCTTGGCATCGATGCTGTGAAATCCGGCTATGTCGCGGATGCGGGCGGCGTGATCGCGCCCGATGGCGAGGGTGGCGAAGTGTTTGTCTGGCATGACGGACAGGAAATGGTGAACCACCACTTGCGCGCCGTGAAGGTCGCCGCCGATCACCACATCGCGGTCAATCCGCATGAACCGATCAAGGACACCGGCCTGCGCCGCACCTATCCCAACTGGGTAAGCCGTGAAGGCGCGCGCGGCGCCGAATACGATGCATGGGCCGTGCCAAAGAATGGCCCTGACCATGTACCCGAACTGATCTTCACCCGCCTTCTGTCTGGCCCGATGGATTATACGCCCGGCGGGTTTTCCCTGCGCGGGCGCGGGGCGACAGCGCCGGACATTCCCTCTACACTGGCAAGGCAACTGGCCTTTTACGTGGCGATCTATTCACCCATCCAGATGGTGGCCGACCTGCCGGAAAACATCGCCGCCTATCCGCAGGCGCTGGACTGGGTGCAGCGCGTTCCGGCGGATTGGAACGAGAGCCTGCTGCTGGATGGCGCCGTGGGCGAATTCGCCGTGATCGCCCGCCAGGATCGCAACTCGCAGGCTTGGTACATTGGCGGGGTGACGGATGATCAGGCGCGCGATGCCACCATCGCTCTGGACTTCCTCGACCCCGGCACCGAATATGTCGCCACCATCTGGGAAGATGGAAAGACTGCCGATGGCTTGGGAGAGGATCGCCACGCGATGGATGTGCGCAGCTATACCGTAACCGCCGCTGACAGCCTGACCTTGCACATGGCCCGCGCGGGCGGCTTTGCCGTAGAGCTTTCCCCGGCTGGCGAGTGAGCGAGGAGACCCCACCGCGTATCGTCGTGCTGGGCGGCGGCAGCGCAGGCTGGATCACCGCCTGCCTGCTGCATCATCGCTGGGCCGCGAAGGGTGGCCGGGTTACCGTCATCGAAAGCCCGCAGATCGGCATCATCGGCGTGGGCGAGGGATCGACACCGCAGCTCAAAGCCATGTTCGATCACCTTGGCATTGCCGAGGCGGAATGGATGGCCGCTTGCGATGCGACATACAAGCTGGGCATCCGCTTCACCGGCTGGAGTGAACGGCCCGGTTTCGAGAGCTATTTTCACCCCTTCCCCGGCCCGGTCGATCTTCATACGGAACCTGCCTTCACCCACAGCTGCATGCTCGCGCGGCGCGGCTTTGACGTTGCTGCCCATCCCGATGACTGGTTCCTGGCCACCAAACTGGCCAGCGAAGGCAAAGCGCCGCAGCCTAGCCCGAGTTTTCCTTTCGCACCAAGCTACGGCTATCACTTCGATGCCTTCAAGCTGGGGGCATTCCTGCGCGAATGGGCCGTGGCGCGCGGGGTCAGACACCTGCCGCTGAAGGTGGAAGAGGTCGTGCTTGGCGACGATGGTGATGTCGCCGCTCTGCAATGCGAGGACGGGCAGCGGATCGAAGGGGACTTCTTCGTCGATTGCTCCGGCTTCCGCGCCATGATCGCGCAGGGCGCTTTGGGCGGAGAGTTCCTCTCCTTTGCAGACAATCTTTTCAACGATCGTGCCGTGGTGGTGCCGACAGAGCGGATCGCAAACTACCGCCCGCAGACCGAGAGCGTGGCGATGAAAGCGGGCTGGCGCTGGCAAATTCCGCTGACCACCCGCACCGGCAATGGCTACGTCTATTCTTCCAGCCATATTTCGGATGATGATGCGGCAGCCGAACTGATCGAGGCCGTGGGCCTGAAAGGGGGCGATGCCGAACCGCGCATCCTGCAGATGAAAGTTGGCCGCATGGCTGAAAGCTGGCGCGGCAACTGCCTTGCCGCAGGACTGGCGCAAGGCTTTATCGAGCCGCTGGAGGCAACCGCGCTCCACATCGTGATCGCCACCGCGCTGGAATTTGCCGAGACGTATGAGAACGCCGGTTTTACCGCAGAGGGGCGCGACACTTTCAACCGCAGCATCGCCGCGCGTTACGAATCCATTCGCGACTATATCGTCGCGCATTATCGCATGAACCAGCGCAACGACAAGGGCTACTGGCGCCAGAACGCATCCAATCAGGCGCTTTCAGACGGGTTGAAATCGTTGATGACAGCCTGGTTCACGCATAAGGATATTGCCGAGGCCAACAGGCAGGCTTACGCGCAGCCAGCCTATTCAGCTGCAAGCTGGCATTGCCTCTTTGCAGGCTATGGCACTTTCCCGCCGACGGCCAAGATGCAGCCACTACCCGCAGGCGTGGCTGCGCCGGACCGTGACAATGTGGACAGCATGCTGCAGGCCTGCGCGGCGAATTTTCCCGCGCTTTGAGGGCGGGAGGTCAGTCCCAGCCGTTTTCCAGGAAGTTCAGCGCGCAACCTGCAAGGAAGGCGCTGCCGCGCGGCATCACGCTTTCATCCAGCACCATCCGGCTGGAATGCAGGCCGCAGCAGCCCTTCCAGTCCACCCCTTCGGCAGCGGCGCCCAGGAAGAACATCGCGCCCGGCACTTTTTCCAGCACGTAGGAGAAATCTTCCGCGCCCATCGTGGGGGCGGGCCGGTCCTCCCACGGATTTTCTCCGCCAAGGCCCGTTGCCACCGCCTTGCCCAGCGCCACGGCGCGCGGATCGTTGATGGTGGCGGGGAAGCCATCGGTAAAGCGTACCTCCGCCTCGCACCCATGCGCGCGGGCCACGTTCTCCACCACGCGGGTTATCATCTCGCGAATGACCTTGCGCCGTTCGGGCGACAATGTGCGGATGGTGCCCTTCATTTCCACGCTGTCCGGGATGATATTGTGCGCCGATCCGGCATCGATCCGGGTGACGGAGACGACGGCAGCTTCGGAGGCATCGAAGCGGCGCGTCATCATGGTTTGCAGGGCCAGCACGATTTCCGCGGCAACGGGAATCGGATCGACCGCGTCATACGGCATGGAGGCATGGCCGCCACTGCCGCGCACGGTGATATCCAGCTGATCGGCGGAGGCCATCATGGCCCCGGCGCGCGCTTCCAATCGGCCATGCGGCGCGTTGGGCCACACGTGCAGGGCAAAGGCGGCATCGGGCAGTGGATCGATCAATCCGTCTTCCAGCATGAAGCGCGCGCCGTGATAGCCTTCTTCTCCCGGTTGGAACATGAATTGCACCTCGCCCGTCAGGCTTTCCTGTCGCGCGGCCAGTACGCGCGCCGCACCCACCAGCATGGCGGTGTGCGCGTCATGGCCGCAGGCGTGCATCCGGCCCGGCGTCTGCGATGCAAATTCTAGGCCGGAATGTTCATCCATCGGCAGCGCGTCCATATCGCCGCGCAGCAGCACGCTGCGCCCGGCCGTTGCGCCTTTCAGCACGGCCACTGCGCCGGTGCAGGAGGGGCCTTCGCGCCATTCCAGTGGCAGATCGGCCAGTGCCGCCTTCACCTTGGCCAGCGTCTTGGGCGTATCCAGGCCCAGTTCCGGTTCGGCATGAATGGCGCGGCGCAGGGCGGTGATGGCCCCTTCGTGCGAACGGGCGGCGCTCAATAATTCCTCGGTCAGCATGACAGTCCCCGGATTGGTTAGGGCGGAGGATGCAGCCCCCGCAGGTGATTGAAAACGTAACTATGCCACCCATCTTGCATTTCTGCACCACACAAACCGATGGAAACGTGGCGCGATACGATCAATGCCAAGGCAAGTTATCGCCGATTGGCACCGAAAGGCAGGGCGGTTGCGGCAAGGCCACGGCAGGCTGGCTTTTGCAAAAACCGTGGCATTTGGCGCAGCCTCATGTTTAAGGCGATCAGGTAATGGACGGTAGCATTCATCTTTTCGAGCGCTTGCCGCAAGTCGATTCGGTTCCGCAATCCGAAAAACAGATCGCGCAGCCGTCTGCCCGCGCGCGCCCGCTGGTGGGGCTTATCCGAAATGTGCGCAGCCATCGCAACGAAGGGCGTCAGCAGGCAGAGGTGCTGGGCGACAATGTGCTGCTGGCAACGCCGCACCGCCGCAGCGAGCTGGCAGGCGTGCTGGCCGATTTCGCGGCGCAGCAGGTGGATTATCTTGCCATAGATGGCGGCGATGGCACGGTGCGCGATGTGTTGACCTGCGGTGCGGGCGTGTTTGGCGAAAGCTGGCCGACGGTGATTATTCTGCCGGGCGGCAAGACCAATGCGCTGGCGCTGGATCTTGGCGTTCCTACCGACTGGTCTTTCGACGACGCGCTGACTGCCATTGAAAACGGCAGGCTGGTGCACAGGCACCCGCTGGTGATCGCCCAGCGTGATAATGAACGCGCGCAGGTGCGCGGCTTTGCCATGGGGGCAGGCGTCTTCAACCAGGTGATCGCACTGGGGCAGCGCAGCCACGATCTTGGCGCTTTCAACCATGCGGTTGTGGCCATCACTGGGTTGTGGAGCGTGGGTCAGGCGATTCTGGGCTTTTCCGGCAACAAGTGGCGGCAGGGCACGCCCATGCGCATCCAGCAGTCGGATGGCACGGAATTGCCGCATCTCGGCGGTCTGCCCGCTAGCGAGCGGTACATGCTGTTTGCATCCACCCTGCAGAAATATCCCGCCGGGCTGGATCCGTTTCACGATGTTGACGGACCGCTGCAGGTGGCGGTGCTGGACAATGCGCGTCGCCGATTGTTGTTCGGCCTGCCGGCCATGCTGCGCGGCAGCGCCAGCGCCAAGACCCGTCGCCGCGGCTATCACGCCTTTGGCGATACCGCGGTGGATCTGGATCTCAGCCAGTCTTTCATCCTTGATGGAGAGGCATTTCCTGCCGGACAATACCGCGTTTCCGCAGGGCCGAAACTCCGCTTCGTCGTGCCATGATGTTGCGGTCGCGCATCGGCGGGGTGCTTTCGCGCGAGGTTGACCCGGCGGTATCGTCCTTCGCGGAACGACTGGCGCAGGAAAGCGCCGCGCTTGGCGTGTTGTTCTATGGATCGAACCTGCGCACCGGCCTTCGCGAAGGGGTGCTGGATTTCTACGTCCTGGCAGATGGGGCGGCGGAGAAGGGGTTGTGGCCCACCGTATCCTATCGCGAGTGGGATCATGAAGGAGAGGTACTGCGCGCCAAGATCGCCACCATGACGCTGGCCAAGTTTTCGAAAGCCGCGCGGGGCGAAACCATCGATACCACCATCTGGACGCGCTTCGTGCAGCCCAGCGCGCTGGTGTGGTGCCGCAACGATGCGGCGCAGCTGCAGATCAGCGCGGCGATAGAGGCCGCCGCCATCACCGCCGCGCGGCTGGCCGTGGCTGTCGGCCCGGAAGCGGGGGTGGAGGAGGATTACTGGCGCGCGCTGTTCCGCAACACCTATCGCGCCGAATTCCGCGTGGAGAAACCGGGGCGGGAAGATTCCATCCTGTCCCTGAACCCGGATCATTTTTCCGGCTTGCTGCCCGATGCGCTGGCGGCGGGCAGCATTCCATACGGGCGCGAGGGTGAAATCCTGACCCCGCGCATCACCGTGGCCCAGCGCGCCGATATCCTGTCATGGTGGGAAAAGCGCCGCCGGATGGGCAAGCCGCTGAACATCGCGCGACTGGCGCGGGCCACGCGCACCTTCGATGGCGCAGCACGCTATGCCGCCTGGAAGGTGGAGCGGCACACGGGCCAGGCTATCGAGGTGACCCCGTTCAGGGAAAAACACCCGATCCTGTCCGCGCCTTCCGTCGCGTTCCAGCTGTGGCGAGCACGGCGCAAGGGCCGCGATTAGGCTCTACATATAGCGCATGCGGATGGACATCGGCAGCACTTCGCGGCCGATGGAAAAGCGCGTCTTGTCGATGCCGGGCTTGCCCAGGTTGAAGATGTTGATGCTGGGATTGTTCGACATTCCGCCGCCGTCACTGGTAATATCGGTGCGGCCATTGTTGTTCTTGTCGTGCCGGATTGCGATCGCATAGTTGCCGGGGCGCGGCACGGGCATGCACACCTGCATGGTGCTGCCGCGGGCAGGCACCTCGATCCGGTTCAGCCAGCGCCCGTTTTCCAGCCAATCGGCCTTGGTGCCGGGGTAGAGCTGAAGCCGCAGGGTGCCGCTGCCGCCCTCGATATTGGTCACATTGATCCACACGGCCGGCCCATTGCCCTGACAGGGGGTGACCGAATGGCGGATTTCGTTGCGGTACTGGGCGTGTGCAGGCGCGCTTAATCCGATGGCGATTGCCGCCATGGCGAAAAGACGAAGAAATTGCCTGGTCATTAAACTTCAGTTCCTTTGGCCAGATTATATCGCAAGCACCACAAAAGGCGGCCAATTCGGCGATATTCACTGACAATAGCTGTTATTTGCCAGACTCTTGCCACTTGAGCAGTGAACCGGGGCTGAAGCGCCCTGCAAGCCCGCGCTAAGGACGTTGCAGTGCAACACTGGTGGAAAACGCTCTTGACGCAGCTTGTTACACGATTCGCGCACCTATAACGCGGGAAGTTGATTATGACCCAGCCCCTTATCTCTCCCTCGATCCTTTCTGCCGACTTTGCAAAGTTGGGCGAGGAAGTGCGCGCAATCGATGCAGCCGGTTGCGACTGGGTGCACGTGGACGTGATGGATGGCCACTATGTGCCCAACCTTACCATCGGTCCGGCAGTGGTAAAGGCCCTGCGGCCACATTCCGCAAAGACATTCGATGTGCACCTGATGGTGTCGCCTGTGGATCTGTGGATCGATCAATTCGCCGATGCGGGCGCCGATATTATCACCGTTCACCCAGAGGCCGGTGCCCATGTGCATCGCAGCATTCAGGCGGTCCGCGCCGCTGGTTGCAAGGCGGGCATATCGCTGAACCCTGCCACGCCTGCCAAGATGCTGGATTACCTGCTGGAAGAAATCGATCTTGTGCTGATCATGAGCGTGAACCCCGGTTTCGGTGGGCAGAGCTTCATCCATTCGCAATTGCGCAAGATCGAGGCCGTGCGAAAGATGATCGACAAGGGCGGGCATGACGTCCTGATCGAGGTGGACGGCGGGGTGAATGTCGAGACCGCCCGGCTTTGCGTTGATGCAGGGGCCGATGTACTGGTGGCGGGCTCTGCCACCTTCAAGGGTGGGCCGGATTGTTACGCTGCCAACATTTCCGCACTTCGGGGAGACGCCAGTTGAACGCACACTCGGCCGAGCTTGCAGGCAAGGCCCGTCGCCAAGGCGGCACAAAGATCGGGCGCAGCGACCTGGAAAAGAACGGCCAGTTGGCCATCCCCCTGGGCAGGGAATCGCGCGAGGACCTGATCGCGCAATCGCCTGAAATTCAGCCTGACACACAGCCTGACCCCGAGCCCACCGGCGACCAGTCTCATACCGATCTGGCCACCGATCGCGCGCTGGTGATCACCGATTTCGCCCCGCCATCCACCACCGCATCGGAACGGCTGATGCGGCTGGCCTTCAGCATGGGCGTTTCCCACAGCACCATCGTTGCGCCGTTTCGCAAGCCCCTGCGCCCGCGCCTGCTGGCCACGGTAAACACTCCGCTGGAGGGTGATCGCGCTGCCGGAATGGCGCTGCGTGCCGGGCATTTCTACATCTACGGGGTGAAGGCATCCTTCGCCCAGGTGGACATGGGGCCACTGGGCAATCTCAGCCCACCGTTCGAACGCGTGGTGCAGGGCTTCACCTGGCTGCGTGATCTCGCCACATCCGGCACTCCGCCGCAATGCCGCCAGGTTGGCGAACGCCTGCTGGTATCCTGGCTGGATGCCAATCCCGTGATCGGCAAGGGGCCGGCGTGGAAGGTGGAGAATGTCGGACTGCGGCTGCTGGCGTGGCTGGTGCATGCACCGCTGCTGATTTCCGGCGAAGACCGCGCTTTGCGCCACCGCGCGCTGAACGCCATTTCCGATACCGCGCGCTGGCTGGATCGCCATGTCGGCAAGGCGGATGATCGGCTGGGCGAAGTGGCCGGGTGGTGCGCCATCACGGCTGCGGGATTGCTGCTGCCCGAAGGCAAGCCGCGCCGCCTTTACGGAGAGGCGGGCCTGGCGCGCGCATTGGGTGAAGCCGTTGGCGAGGATGGCGGATTGCTGTCACGCAGTCCCGATGCGCAGATGCAGGCCATCGCCAATCTGATAGACCTTCGCGCCTGTTACGCGGCTGCCGGGCATGAACCGCCTAAACTGCTGGCCACCATGCTGCACATGCTGGTGCCGCCACTGCTGGCGCTGACCCACAGCGACGGCGGCTTGGGCAATTGGCAGGGCAGCGGCGCGACAAAGGCATCGCGGCTTGCGCAACTGATCGGCGCAAGCGGCGTGCGTACACGTCCGCTCAAAGAGCCGAGCGGATGGGGCTATCAACGTGTTACCGCGCGCAAGGCCACCTTGCTGATGGATGGATCTCCGCCGCCGCTGGGCCAGCATGCCCGCCACGGCTGTGCGTCCACGCTGGCGCTGGAATTCAGCCATGCGGAACATCGCCTGATCGTGAACTGCGGCGGTGCGGCGCTGGCGGGCGGACAGGTGCCGGTGCGGATCGAGCAGGGCCTGCGCGCCACGGCGGCCCATTCCACCATGGTTCTGGGCGATGCCAACTCCACATCCGTGCTGATCGATGGGAAGCTGGGCTCCGGCGTTGGCGAAGTGCAGATCGACACGCGGCAGGTGAAGCTGGAAAACGGCTCTGCCACGCGGATCGAGGCCAGCCATGATGGCTATGCCGGCCGCTTTGGCCTGATCCATCGCCGCATCGTGATGCTGCGCGAGGATGGGCAGGAATTGCGCGGGGAAGATGTGCTGGTGCCATCGGGCCGCAAGGGCAAGCGCGGCAAGGTGCCCTTCGCTATCCGTTTCCACCTTGGCCGCAATGTCGAGGCGACACTGGCCGAAAGTGGCAAGGGTGCTAGCCTTTCCCTGCCCGACGGCAGCCTGTGGCAATTCGTCACCGGGGCAGACAGCCTGTCGATCGACGAAAGCATGTGGGTCGATGGCAATGGCAGGCCGCATCCGGTACAGCAGTTGGTGATAGAGGGTTTGGCCTCGCGCGGCGGCGGCAATTTTGCCTGGCTGCTCAAACGAATGGGATAGATTACACAGCATGACGGACGTTGCGATCAAACGGGCACTGCTTTCGGTGTCCGACAAGGCAGGTATTGTGGAATTGGGCGGCAAGCTGGCGAAGGCCGGGGTCCAGCTGGTTTCCACCGGCGGCACGGCGCGCACCCTGCGCGATGCGGGGCTGGATGTGCTGGACGTATCCGACATCACCGATTTCCCCGAGATGATGGATGGCCGCGTGAAGACGCTGCACCCCATGGTCCACGGCGGGCTGCTGGCCGTGCGCGATAATGAGGATCATACCGCTGCGATGGACGCGCATGATATCGGCGCAATCGATCTGCTGGTGGTGAACCTCTACCCGTTCGAGGAAACCGTGGCGCGCGGTGCCAGCCGTGACGAGATCGTCGAGAATATCGACATCGGCGGCCCGGCCATGGTGCGCTCTGCGAGCAAGAACCACCAGTTCGTGACCATCGTCACCGATCCTTCGGATTATGACGAGCTGACTACGGAGCTGGCAGAGCACGATGGCGCCACCACGCAGGCCTTCCGCACGCGCATGGCGGCGAAGGCATTCGCCAAGACGGCCAGCTATGATGCGGCAATTGCCAACTGGTTTGCCTTTGGCGATGCCTACACCAACCCGCTGGGGGCAGAGGCGCTGAAGGCGACGCCGTTCGTAGAGAAGATGCCGCTGGCGTTCTCCAAGAAGGATGAATTGCGCTACGGCGAAAATCCGCATCAGACCGCTGCTGTCTATCTGCCGCAGAATGCCGGTGTGCAGGGCGTTCCGCAGGCGGTGCAGGTGCAGGGCAAGGAATTGTCCTACAACAATTACAACGATGCCGATGCCGCGCTGGAACTGGTGGCGGAATTTGCCGGTGGCGATCCGGCGGTGGTGATCGTGAAGCACGCCAATCCTTGCGGCGTTGCGCAAGCCTCAACCTTGCTTGAGGCGTGGCAGCAGGCACTGGCGTGCGACAGCGTTTCGGCCTTTGGCGGCATCGTGGCGGTGAATCGCCCGCTGGATGGGCCAACGGCGCAGGCGATCTGCGAAATCTTTACAGAAGTGGTGATTGCGCCCGGCGCCGATGATGCCGCGCGGGAAGCTTTCGCCGCCAAGAAGAACCTGCGGCTGCTGCTGATCGAGGATTTTCCGCAGGCGGATCGCGAGGGCTTCCAGATCAAGACCATTGCGGGCGGCATGCTGATGCAATCGCGCGACAATGGCGTGATCGGGGCAGACGATCTGAAAGTCGTGACGAAGCGCCAGCCCAGCGAGCAGGAAGTGGCCGATGCTCTGTTCGCGTGGAAGGTGGCAAAGCACGTGAAATCCAACGCCATCGTCTATGCCAAGGACGGGGTAACGGCGGGCATCGGTGCAGGCCAGATGAACCGTCGCGATTCGTCCCGCATCGCCGCCGTGCGCG
Source organism: Aurantiacibacter rhizosphaerae (assembly GCF_009807005.1). Taxonomy (GTDB): domain Bacteria; phylum Pseudomonadota; class Alphaproteobacteria; order Sphingomonadales; family Sphingomonadaceae; genus Alteraurantiacibacter; species Alteraurantiacibacter rhizosphaerae. The sequence goes on from NZ_WUBR01000001.1 coordinate 190,067, forward strand.
CTGCCGAGGCTGCTGAGGCGGCAGGGTGGGACGCGCCGCGCACGAAAGGCAGCGCAGTCGCATCAGACGCCTTCTTCCCCTTTGCCGACGGCTTGCTGAGCGCGGTGGAGGCGGGCGCCACCATGGTGATCCAGCCCGGCGGCTCCATGCGCGATGACGAGGTGATTGCAGCTGCCGACGAAGCTGGCATCGCCATGGTCTTCACCGGGATGCGCCATTTCCGCCATTAATTGCTTGTGACGGGGCGGGCCGCGACCGGCCGCCCCTCGCAGCTGGCAAGCTTAAAGCTCAGCCCGTGCCGCCGTTGGCTGGCTGCGGCACGTTGAATCGTGCCTTAGCTGCGATGGAGCCAGCGCAAATGCCGCCCGAATTCAGCGGCTTGAAAGTAACCTGGTGGTAGGTTCGTGAGGAAATAAGCAATAAACACAGAATTTCGGGACAGCCCCACATGGAACTTTTCAACGCCGAACTCTATCGCTCCTTCCTTGCAGGATTTGCAGTAACCGCTGCAGTGCTCGCAGCGAATATCCTTCCGAACCTCGGAGGAATTTGATGAATATTAAATCGCTTTTCGCTGCAACCATGCTGAGCCTTTCGGTTTGCGCGCTGCCCGCCACTGCATCTGCCGAAGAGGTATTTGATGCACCCGTGGCCGCACGCCAGGCGAAGGAAACGGGCTTGCAGACGGCCATTTTCGCTGGCGGTTGTTTCTGGGGTATCGAAGGTATCTTCAGTCACACGCGCGGCGTGACCAGTGCCGTAGCAGGCTATCACGGCGGCAATTCCGGCACGGCCACGTACAGGCAGGTGTCTTCCGGGATGACGGAGCATGCCGAGGCCGTGCGTGTAACCTACGATCCGTCGGTCGTGCGCTATGACCAGCTGTTGCAGATCCTGTTCTCCGTTGGTGCGGACCCCACGCTGCACAACCGCCAAGGCCCGGACCGCGGCCCGCAATATCGCGCCGCCATCGTGCCGGTAACAGCAGAGCAGCGCGCCGTCGCGCAGGCCTATGTGGCGCAGATGGAACGCTCCGGCGTGTGGGACAAGCCGATGGCCGTAAAAGTTGAGAAGCACCGTCGTTTTTACGAGGCGGAGGCCAACCATCAGGACTACATGCTCAACAATCCCAACAGCGGCTATATCCGCCGCTGGGATGCGCCCAAGGTGGAGGCGTTGCAGGAGCATTTCCCGCAGCTTTACCGCGCACGTTTTCGCACCGGCTGATTGCCGCGCGGATGCAGCCCAACGGCTAGATTGCCGTTGGGCACTTGCGCGCCTATGTAATGCCCATGGCAACACGGCATAATCATTCCGAACATTCCGGCGACCAGCTTGTTGATGAGGCTGGCAAAGTCCTTTCCGATGCTGGCGAGCAATGGACCGCCATGAGGGAGGACGTGTTCCGCGCGCTGGCCGATCAGCAGCGCCCGGCATCCGCCTATGACATTGCAGAAGAGGTGGGCAACCGCCGCGGCAAACGCGTGGCCGCGAACAGCGTTTATCGTATTCTGGACCTGTTCGTGCGCACCAATCTTGCCAACCGGATCGAGAGCGCCAACGCCTATCTCGCCAATACCCACCCCGGCTGTCGCCATGATTGCGTATTCATGATCTGCGACGATTGCGGGCAGGCCGATCATTTTGATGACGACAAGCTGACCAATGCCTTGCGGGAGGCCGGCAGGGCGCATGGCTATGCAAATGTCAGCCCGGTGGTGGAACTGCGCGGCCTGTGCAGCGATTGCGCCGGATGACACCGGTACGACCTGCGCCAAGCCGTGCAATTTCATCGATGAACCGTTCATCGACAGGCCAGATTTCTGCGTGTAGACCCAAGTTATGACAACGCGCCCGCAAACGCCATTGCTCGACACGGTCGACACGCCAGCTGACCTCCGTAAGCTCAAGCCGGAGCAGTTGCGCCAGCTTGCCGATGAGCTTCGTACAGAGATGATCGACGCCGTGGGTTCCACCGGCGGGCACCTTGGTTCCGGCCTTGGCGTGGTGGAATTGACCACCGCCATTCATTACGTTTTCAACACGCCCGAAGATCGCCTTATCTGGGATGTTGGCCACCAGGCCTATCCGCACAAGATCCTGACCGGGCGGCGTGATCGCATCCGCACCCTGCGCCAGGCGGGCGGGCTGTCCGGCTTTACCAAGCGTAGCGAGAGCGAGTACGATCCGTTCGGCGCCGCGCACAGCTCCACCTCCATCTCGGCAGGCCTTGGCTTCGCCGTTGCCAACAAGCTGAACAAAAAGCCGGGCAAGGCGATTGCCGTGATCGGCGACGGCGCGATGAGCGCGGGCATGGCCTATGAGGCGATGAACAACGCCGAACAGGCGGGCAATCGCCTGATCGTGATCCTGAACGATAACGACATGTCCATCGCCCCGCCGGTGGGGGGCCTGTCCGCCTATCTGGCGCGCATGGTCTCCAGCAGCGAATACCTGGGCCTGCGCTCGCTCGCGTCCAAGGTGGCCAACAAGATCGGCCGGCGCGTGTACAATTCGCTGCACAAGGCAGAGGAATACACGCGCGGCATGGTGACGGGCGGCACGCTGTTCGAAGAGCTGGGCTTCTACTACGTCGGCCCGATTGACGGGCATAATCTGGATCACCTGATCCCCGTGCTGGAGAACGTGCGCGATTCCGATCAGGGCCCCGTGCTGGTCCATGTCGTGACCACAAAGGGCAAGGGCTATGCGCCCGCAGAAGACAGCGCCGACAAGTATCACGGCGTGCCCAAGTTCGACGTGGTGACCGGCGAGAAAGCAAAGTCCAAGGCTGGGCCGCCGGCCTATCAGAACGTGTTTGGCGAAACATTGGCAAAGCTTGCCGAAACCGATGATCGCATCTGCGCCATCACCGCGGCAATGCCCAGCGGCACCGGGGTGGACAAGTTTGCCAAGGCGCATCCTGATCGCGCCTTCGACGTCGGCATTGCAGAACAGCATGGCGTCACCTTTGCTGCCGGGCTTGCCGCTCAGGGGATGCGTCCGTTCGCGGCGATCTATTCCACATTCCTGCAGCGCGCCTATGATCAGGTGGTGCATGACGTGGCGATCCAGAACCTGCCGGTTCGCTTTGCCATAGATCGCGCCGGCCTTGTTGGTGCCGATGGTGCGACCCATGCAGGCAGCTTCGATGTGACATATCTCGCCAGCCTGCCCAATTTTGTGGTGATGGCCGCCGCTGACGAGGCGGAACTGGTGCATATGACCTATACCGCTGCCGAGTATGACGAAGGGCCCATCGCCTTCCGCTATCCGCGCGGGAATGGCGTGGGTGTGGATCTGCCCGAAATCCCGCAGAAGCTGGAAATCGGCAAGGGCCGCATCGTGCGCGGAGACGAGTCCGGCGGCAAGGTCGCCATCCTGTCTCTGGGCGCGCGACTGGAAGAGGCGCGCAAGGCGGCTGACCAGCTGGAGGCAAAGGGCCTTGCCACCACGGTTGCCGACATGCGCTTTGCCAAGCCGCTGGACGAAGAAATGATTCGCAAGCTGGCCGCCACGCATGATGTGCTGGTGACGGTGGAAGAAGCCTCCATCGGCGGGCTGGGCGCGCATGTGCTGACCATGGCGAGCGACGAGGGTTTGACCGACGGCGGGCTGAAAATCCGCACCATGCGCCTGCCTGACATGTTCCAGGATCATGACGATCCGGCAAAGCAATATGACGAGGCCGGACTGAACGCACCGCAAATCGTGGACCGGGTGCTCAGCGCACTGCGGCACAATTCGGCAGGTGTCGAAGAGGCCAGAGCCTGAGGCTCGGCCTCAATCGCTCTTGAGAACAGAAGTCTGAACAGCAAAAGGGCGGAACCCGCAGATCCCGCCCTTTCCCCCTGTCCAGCGCCTTGAGCTTATCGCTCGTAGGCGCGCGGTAACTTGCTTTCATCCAGCGACCTGTAGCGGTCGCGAAGGCGCGTCTGGTGATTGACAAGCGGCTGTTCCACCCCGTCGATAAACACGCGTACGGGGGCGGAGCTGGTTTCCAGCGGATCGCCATCCCACACCACGATATCGCCATGCGCGCCCTGCGCCAGAACGCCCACGCGGCCTTCCAGGCCAGCAATGGCGGCGGGCACGGATGTGATCGCGGCGAAAGCTTCGCCCCAGCTCATGCCGGTGGCGCCGGGCACGCGGTTCAGCGCAACCATGTTGCCCGCCATCTGCGGCAATCCTCGCGGATGATCTCCGCTGCTGTCATAGCCGCCGATGGCCACGGTAACGCCCGCGTCCAGCATGCGGCCCACATTGCTTTGCGTGGCGGCCAGTTGCTCGAATGAAACGGGCAGATCGCGCAGCGCGGCGGAGATTACCGGCACCCCGGCGGCAGCGATGCGATCCGCCACCATCCAGCCTTCGGCCACGCCCACCAGAACCATGTCGAGCGCGGGAAATTCTTCCTTCAGGGCAAGGATGGAAAGAATGTCACTGGCGCGTTCCACTCCGACGTAAAGCTTCTGTTCGCCATTCACGACGGGCACCAGCGCGGCAGCATCGAAACGCGTCAGCAATACATCGCTGGACCGGTCGGCATCGGGCGTGAAGCGCGCATCGAGGCCGATGGTCTGGCCCAGCCTGTTGCCGTCCGTCTTGCGTCCGCCGGTAAGCTGCGCGGCATCGCCGAAGGATCCGGCTTCCAGCAAGGCATTGCGCAGCAGGGCGTGGGCAGAGGTTCGGCTGCCGCCTGCCAGCCATGCCCCGCGCTCGCCCATTTCCACGTACTGGAAGGCGCGCGGATGGCGCACGGCATCGTAATCCGCGCCAAGATCCACGATAGCGCCTTGGCCTGCGAAGATGGAGGCACCCGCGCCCGGCATCACGCTGGCGCGGGTCACCCCGCCAGCGCGGCTGTAGGCGAAATCCTGCGCATTGGGATTGATCACCGGCGATACGTCCAGCGCCGCGCCGAAGGGCGAATCGCTGGCGTTCACATCATTGCTTTGCGCAACGGCATCCACATCCACCAGACCGAGATTGGTGATGGAGGCGAAGATGCCGGGCGTCACCCACATCCCGCTGCCGTCCACGGTCTGCATGCCCGCCGGCACGGCAACGCCGCTGCCTGCGGCCACCACGCGGCCGTTCTGCACCACGACGGTGGCGTTGGTGATCGGATCGCTGCCATCGCCGGTAGCGACGGTTGCACCGGTGATGGCGATATCCTGCGCGGCGACCGGCGTTGCAGCCAGCGCGAGGGCAAAGGTGGCGAGCGTGAGGAGGCGCTTCATTTCACGTCTCCTTCGCCGGGCTGGCCCAGCTCAAAATCGCTGACCGGGCGCATCGCGGAATCGTTCATGTCATACATCATCGCGCCATCGATCCACACCATTTCGGGGCGTGAATAGACGGACAGCGGATCGCCGTTCCACAGCACCACGTCGGCCATCTTGCCCGCTTCCAGGCTGCCGGTCATATCGGCAATGCCCATGGCGCGCGCGGCGTTGAGGGTGATCCACGAAATCACATCGGCATCGGCAATGTCTATGCCCATGCGGCGGCCATCGGCCTGCGCCTTTGCCGCTTCCTGATTCAGGCGCTGGATGCCGTTCTCGTCATCGGAGTGGATCACCACGCAGGCACCCTGGTTCTGGATCAGGGCGGCGTTTTCCGGGATGGCATCGTAGGCTTCCATCTTGAAGCCGTACCAGTCCGCCCACACCGCGCTGCACACGTCATTATCGCGCAGCATATCGGCGATTTTGTAGCTTTCCACCGCGTGGTGGAAGGCGGCGACCTTGTAGCCGAATTCTTCAGCCATGCTCATCACCAGCGCCATCTCGTCTGCGCGATAGCAGTGGTTCTGGATCATGATATCGCCCGACAGCACGCCAGACAGCGTTTCCATTGCCAGGTCACGATCGGGATCATCCTCGGCCATGTAATCCTGCGCCTCGATCCAGGTTTCGCGATTGACCGCGAAATTGCCCATGCGGGTGGAGGGCGCGCGGCCCCTGCCCCCATAGACACGCTTTGGATTTTCGCCGCAGGCCATTTTCATGGAATAGGGCGCGCCGGGAAATTTCATGCCCTGCACCGTGCGGCTGGGCACGTTCTTCAGCGTGACGGAGCGGCCACCCATCAGGTTTGCCGAGCCGGGCAGGATCTGCAGGGCGGTGATGCCGCCATTGGCCAGCGCGCGGCTGAAGCCGGGGTCCTGCGGCCACACGGAATGCTCTGCCCAGACTTCGGGCGTTGTGGGGCTGGTCGCCTCGTTACCGTCGCTGTGAGCGTCCACGCTGGGGGTGGGATAATCGCCGAGGTGGGAATGGATATCGATGATGCCGGGCGTCACGAAGCGGCCCGTGCCATCCACGCGGGTATAGCCCGCCGGAATGGCAAGGCCCGCATCGCCAATGCCGACGACCTTGCCATCGGCAAACAGCACGGTGCCGTTCTCGATCCTGCCGCCTGCCCCATCATAGATGGTGGCGCCCACGATGGCCGTGGGCTGGCCGGGATAGGCCTGGTAGGTGGAGGCGTAAGGCTCCTCCCCCGCAACAGGCGCGGCGCCGGTTGCCGGACGCTCTTCACCCGCGGTGGTACACCCGGCCATGGCCAGCGCCGTTGCGGCCAGCAGGGCGGCGGTGCCGCCCTTGTTAAAGTGACGACCCATATCGCTTATCCCTTCGGACGGGTTGTGGGATGGATGCCGGCGCCCTGCGGCTCACCCGGACCTTCGGACTGGCCTTCAAGGTCGTCGCCCACATCGTCATCCGCAAGCGTATCGAGATGCATCAGCTTCTTCACCCAGCGGGCGATCAGGATAACAACGATACCCACGGCAATCGCGACCCAGCCGATCTGCTGGTAGATTGCCATGGTGCCTTCACGGGTCATCTCGCCATCTTCACCGCCGGTAGCGGCGCCGATCATACCGGCGACGAAGTTGCCGCCAGCCGTGGCGAAGAACCATGCACCCATGATCAGCGATGCAAGGTGCCGCGGTGCCAGGTGATTCATTGCGCTCAGCCCGACAGGCGAGAGGCAAAGCTCACCCGTGGTGTGGAACAGGTAGATACCGAACAGGAAGATCACCGGGATCAGCTCGTTCGCCCCAACCGATGCCGCGCCCCATACAAGCACGAGGAAGCCGAAACCGAGCTGCACGAGACCAAGGCCGAACTTGGCAGGCGTGGAAGGCTCCAGCCCGCGGCGGCCAAGCCAAGTCCACAGGCCGGCGAATACAGGTGCCAGCAGGATGATATAGATGGGGTTGATCGACTGGAAAATCGGGGCAGGAACGCCGCCCAGATCGATGAAGCGATCGGTGAACAGGTTCAGCGAACCGCCGGCCTGCTCGAACAGGCCCCAGAACAGGGGCTGCAGGGCGATCAGGAAGAGGATGGCGAACATGCGTTCACGCGGATGCTTGTCCAGCTTGAACGCTTCGACCAGGACATAGGCCAGCAGCGCCACGCCGCAGACCAGCATCAGCCCGCCGACAACGGACTGGTACTGGATCAGCAGCCACATGATGGCAACGCCGATGGCACCGATGCCGTACATCGTCCATTCCGTGCCCTTGGCCAGCGGCTTTGGCGGTTCGCCCTGGCCCAGCAGCAGCGGCTTGCCGAGGATGAAGACGATGAGGCCCAGCAGCATGCCGATACCCGCAGCGCCGAAGCCGTAGGCCCAGCCGATGGTAACGCCCAGGTAACCGGCGATGATCGTACCGATCGCGGCACCCACGTTAATGCCCATGTAGAAGATGGTGTAGGCACCATCGCGGCGCACGTCCGTGCGCGGATACAGCTGGCCCACGATCACCGAGATATTGGCCTTCAGGAAGCCCGAACCCACGATGATGAAGCTGAGCGCCAGCCAGAAGATGTTGATCGTGGGGTCGTTCTGTCCGCCCGTCCCCTCAAACGCCATGAAGAAGTGACCCAGCGTCAGCAGAACCGCGCCGAACAGCACGGCCTTGCGCTGGCCCAGATAGCGGTCTGCCAGCCAACCGCCCAGCACCGGCGTGATATACACCAGGCTGACGTAGGCACCGTAGATGATGTTGGATGCGCTATCGTTATAGAGCCAATGCTGCGTGAGGTAGAAAATCAGCAGCGCACGCATGCCGTAGTAGGAGAAACGCTCCCACATCTCGGCGAAAAAGAGGATGTACAGGCCCTTGGGATGGCCGCCGACTTCGGGTTGCTTGCGCGTTACCGCCCAGGCGCCGGCTATCAGGAAAAGCGCAAGAACGACTGACGCGATTGCCACGATCCAGTCGCCCTCGTTCCACAGGGCCATGTCTTTCATTCGTACGTCCTCAAATGATTCGCGATCCGGCTCTATCCAGACTCGTCGCTAAAAACGGGCACCCTAACGATAGTTTTGCTCATGTGAAGCCAAGTTGCGATTGAAACCGTCTAAGCCATGCATTTTTCTGGCCATCTGCTTGACCTGACCCGCTGTATTATGGCACTCACTCACCCATGGCCGATACACGCCCTGTCTACCTGCGGTTGCGAGAGCAGATTGCCGCCGCCATCATCGACGGTAGCTATCCCGAAGGCGAGATGCTGCCATCGGTGCGCGCCTTTGCGGCGCAGCAGGGGGCCAATCCGCTGACGGTGGCCAAGGCTTATCAGCAATTCCAGTCGGACGGGCTGATCCGCGTGCAGCGCGGTGTGGGCATGTTCGTGCGCGAAGGCGCGGCCGATCGTTTGCGCCAGGCGGAGCGGGATCTTTTCCTGCAGGAGGAGTGGCCGGAAATCCGCAAGCGCATGGATCGCCTTGGCCTGAAACCGGCCGATTTGCTGAAGCTTGCCTGATCCCGCTTGATCAGCCCTATGCCCCGCTGCGCATGGCGAATTTGCCGTTAACAATTATCGCCCATGGCGATTGCGAAACGGACGTCTTTCTGGCAGTTTGATATCAGCAACGCGCTTCGGGTCTGCGCATCCATGCAACAGGGCTGCCATTCGTATGCCCAAACCCGTGGGGGAAAATAATTGATACGGTCGGAACTTCTCCAGGCCCTTTGCGCAGACAATCCTGATCTGCGTCCAGAGGAAATCGAACAGGTTGTGGATGTCTTCTTCGAAGAGATCACGCAGCGTCTTGCCGAAGGGGGCCGTGTTGAATTGCGCGGCTTCGGCACATTTTCCACCAGAGAGCGCGAGGCGCGCACGGGCCGTAACCCGCGCACCGGTGCATCGGTGGATGTTCCAGCAAAGCGCGTGCCCTATTTCAAACCGGGCAAGGAAATGCGCGAAAGGCTGAACCCGGAAAGCTGATCCTTTCCGGCATTGGCTGCACATAAAAGGGGCGCGGACTTGATCAAGTCCGCGCCCCTTTTGTTTTGGTATTCACTGCGGAGAGAAACCTCCGACCCGGCGCTGGCCGGATCGGGGTGTCGTTCTCTCCAGATCAGAAGTCGCGCTGTACCGAGACGGCGAAGGTACGCGGCATGCCGGGCACACCGGTCACCACGCCCAGCGAACCCGTCACGTCGCTGACACTGAGGTAGTAATACTTGTCCAGCAGGTTCCGCACTTCCAGCGCGACCGTCCAGTCCTCGTCAGGCGTGGTGTAGGCCACGCGTGCATTGGCCAGGAAGCGGCTGTCGATACGGCTCCAGATGGAGTTGTTGGCTTCAGTGAAGATCTTGGACTGATAGGCGCCGTCCAGGCGGGCCATCATCGAACCACCACTGAAATCGTAATCGTACTGGATGCCAAGGCTCCCAGACCATTCCGGCGTGTACGGCGTGATCTCGTCACCCGTCAGGCCCGACGTACCCGTGTCGGTATACTGGAAGTCGAGATAGGCGATACCGCCGTCAAGCGACAGTCCGTCCACCGGATAGGCGGAGAATTCCAGCTCGAAACCCTTCACCTCGGCAGAACCGACATTGTTCGGCTGCAGACATGGCGAGCCGGGGCACGCCGTCAGCTGCAGGATGATGTCACTGTAATCATTCCAGAACGCGGCACCGTTCAGGCGCAGCGTACGATCCAGAAGGTCAGCCTTGAAGCCGACTTCATAGGTGATGATCGTTTCCGGATTGAACGAGTTGATCTGGTTACACGGTGCCGTCGATCCGGGGGGCAGGGCAGAACAATCGCCGGCCGATGGGCCGAAGAACGGACGCGGGTTCACGCCGCCGCCCTTGAAGCCCGTGGTAACGGAAGCATAGGTCAGGAACTGGTCGGAGAAGCGGTAATCCGCCGCAATGCGCCAGTCCCAACGATCGCCCTTGAATTCACCCGGTACGTCAAACAGGCCGGTCAGCAGGCAGTTCGGCGTGTTGCCGATGCCGGTTGGACCTGCGGTTGGCGCGCCAAGGAAGAACTCACACGCCGGGATGCCCGGAATGAACAAATTGTCTGCTTCGCGGAAGGGCACCGTGCCATCCGGGTTCGACCGGAAGTAGGTGTAGGTCTTCTTATCCTTCGTATAACGGATGCCGCCGGTAAAGCTGAGCATGTCCGTTGGGCGGACGGTTGCCGTGGCGAACACGGCCTTGGTGGTGCTGGGCGTGGTGTCCGGCCCGTGGATGAAGTCAATCCCGGCGTAGTTCAGATCCACGCGCGCCGTGTATTCACCATCCTGATCGAGGTAGAAGCCGCCCACCGTGCCTTCGACGAAGCCATCGGCCACTTCGAAGTTGAGGCGCACTTCATGGCTCCACGCGCGGTGGTTCAGCTGGTTATCCAGCTGCGCGACCGGAACCGGCGTCGCATCCTGATCCTGGCCCCAGATGGATTCATATTCACGCCACGAAGCAATCCACACCAGCTGCATGTTGTCGGACACGTCATAGGTCATGTTGCTGTGCACGCCCCAGCCGCTGAAATCCTGGTTCTGCAGGGCGAAATAGGGCTTGTAAGGCGCCTGCTGTGTAGGCTCCTTCGCGTCGAGGAAGTTGGAGTAGGCGATGAAGCCCGGATCGCCGTAATCCCCGCTCAGCGTATCACAGCTGTAGGGGCCGGTAGGCACGAAGGCGCAGTTTACAGGAACGTTGGTGCCGTCCACGCCCACCAGCCACGGGTTGCCATTGGCATCGGTGGCGGGGTTGGAGGAGAACGGATCGAACGGGAATGCGCCGCCGGTTGGTTGACCGGCTGCGATCAGGACGGTCGGCCCTGCTTCACCCTGTGTCGAGGTGTAGTCGGCAGAAATGTTCCATTCGAAGCGATCGCTCGGCTCCCACCGCAGCGCGATACGCCCTGCCGCGGTAGAGCTGCCACCCATGGTGATCCGGTCCGCATTGTCGCGTCCACGCGCAAGGTTGCTGGGAACGTTGGAGCCGGGGTGGGTGAGGCCGTAATCGAGCTGCGTGACATAACCATCCACGCTGCGACCGAAGCCCGACACGCGCACGGCCACATCTTCCGTAACGGCGAAATCGGCCATGCCGCGCATTTCGATGCGATCGAAAGAGCCATAGGTGGCACGCAGGTAGCCCGAACCGTCACCCTTGGGGCGCGCGCTGAACAGCTTGATCGAACCACCGATGGAGTTCTTGCCGGCCAGCGTACCCTGCGGGCCGCGCAGGACTTCGATACGGTCAAGGTCCATCAGTTCCAGCAGAGAAGCGGACAGCGTCGGGATGAAGACATCATCGACATAAACGCCAACGCCCGGATCGAGCGCGTAGTTGAAGTCCACCTGGCCCACGCCGCGGATAAAGGCGATCAGGCCGGAGCCGCCGTTCTGGGGCTGCGGCGTCAGCGTGACGTTCGGGGCCTGGTTGGCGACCTGCGAGATATCGGTCTGGCCGCGTGCTTCCAGCATGTCGGCATTGACGGCCGTGATGGCGATTGGCGTGTCCTGCAAATTGGCTTCGCGGAATTCCGCCGTCACCACGATGACGTTGGTCTGGTTCTGGCGGGTTTGCGAATCTTCCTGCGCTGCCGATTCGTCCTGGGCAAAGGCTGGCGTGCCAATGCACGCGGCAATCGCCAGCGACGACGCGACGCTGAGCTTCTTAAACTTCATATTGCATCCTCCCTAAGGCAAGCCGTTGAAAACGACCTGCAAATGCTATGGCTTCGTTCACCCTATTGGTGGGTGTTGCGAATTGCTGGAAAGGACGATGCAACAATGCCACGTCCGCATCGCGGGCAGCATGTCTCAAAATTTCCTCTCCAGTCGCCTTTGTACAATCACGACCGTTACGATCAAGCCCATTGCGCAGGAAAGAAATACGTGGGACAAATTTGTCGCAATCAAGCAACACGCAGTGGCCGCCATCTGAAACGAATGGGTTGCGACGGGCTGTCTTTGAAGAATGCTGCTGTTGCGATTCGGAGGAGAGGCCAGGCCCATGCAGGCGGACGCAGAAACGATCACTCGCGATGTAGAGGCCGATATCCGTTATATCGTGCGCGGCGAGAAGGCGACGTTCTACGCAGGTGACAGGGATCGCAGTTACTGGCCGGGCGAAGAGCACACCGTCACCATCCACGATATCCGCAGCGAAAAGCCGCTGCTGGCATTTGATCGTAACGGCTTTGTCGTGCTGGACGAAGCCGCACCGATCACCGATTTCGATGATCCCGCAAATCTGGAAACCTACAGCCGTTATTGCGAGGACACGGTTCAGCGGCTGACCGGCGCATCAAAGGTCGTCAGCTTCGGAGGAATTCGCCGCACCAGTTCCACCGGCACCCACGGGCACAACCAGCCCGCCGTAGGCGCACATGTGGATTATGGCGCAAAGACCGTGGCCGATTACACGCGCCAGATCCTTCCTGCCGATGAGGCGGAGGAGCGGCTGGCGAAGCGGCACATGCTGTTCAACCTCTGGCGCCCGCTTGCCACGGTGGAAAGCGCGCCCTTCACGCTGTGCGATGCCAGCACGGTGCGGCGCGAGGATCTGTTTCCCAGCGAGATCGTGGGCGGTCTCGGCGGGGTGGATTTCTCGCTCTGGGGTTTCAACCTTGCCTATCGGCCCGATCATCGCTGGTGCTGGCTGCCGCAGCAGCGACCGGAAGAGATGATGGTGTTCAAGCTGTTCGATACAGATCCGCAAGCGGTGCAGTTCACCGCCCACACCAGCTTTACGCCGCCCGATGTGTCCGATGATGCGCCCCCGCGCTCCAGCATGGAGCTGCGCACCATCGCTTATTTCGACTGAACCGGAGAAGCCGCTTGTCGGCGGGGCACTGCCTCGCTTACGCTAACGATCGTTAGAGTCTAAAAAGACCGGACATAGGGAGAGCGAAGCTTGGCGCAGATCGATTTCGCGCAGGACGTAACCGCACGCGGTGCAACATTCCCGCTGCACGGCCATGTTGCCGCAGGCTTCGAAGGCGTTGCCGAGGCCTTTGCCACCAACTTCAGGGAAGAAGAGGAGCTGGGCGCCGCCTGCAGCGTGGTGATCGACGGGCAAACCGTGGTGGACCTGTGGGGCGGATATGCGCGGGCGGATCATTCCGCCCATTGGGACAAGCACTCCACCGTCTGCATGATGAGCGTTGCCAAGGGCGTGACCGGCATCGCCTTCAACATGCTGGCCGATCGCGGCCTTGTCGATTTCGATGAACCGGTGGCGACATACTGGCCGGAATTTGCGGCTGCCGGGAAAGAGGCGATCACCGTACGGATGATCCTGGATCACACGGCCGCGATCCCCGTGCTCACCAACGATGTGATGTATCCCGGCGGCCTGCTGGATTACGACAATTACATCCGCGCGCTGGAGGTGCAGGAGCCGCTGTGGCAGCCGGGCACCGTGGCGGCCTACCACGTGCATAACCAAGGCTTCCTGCTGGGTGAGATCATGCGCCGGGTCACGGGCATGACCGTTGGCCCCTTCCTGCGCCAGAATGTTACCGGCCCGCTGGGCGCGGAATATTACATCGGCGGGATGGACGCAGAAGAGCAATCGCACGTGGCGGAAGTTCTGCCCAACACCAAGGCCCGCCTGTTCGCGGCAAAGGATCAGGCCATGCCGGATAAGCCCACCACGCCCGAAGGGTGGCAGGATGGCGCGGTTCTGCGCAGCTTTGCCTTTCTGCAGAACGCGAAGGAGCCGTGGTACGACACGATGAATTCCGCCCGCTGGCGCGAGGTGGAAATCGCCAGTGGATCGGGCCACGGCAATGCCCGCGGCGTGGCCCGCATCTATGGCGCGGCCACGGGCGAGGTGGACGGGGTGGATCTGCTGTCCGATGCGCAACTGGAAGCCATGATCGAAGAACAGCACAACCAGGTGGAACTGTTGCAGGACCGTCCTTATCACCAGGCGAACAGCGTGCTGCTGAATTCGCCGGTGGCGGTTTACATGGGGCCGAACATGCGCAGCTTTGGCCATCACGGCCTTGGCGGTTCGATCGGCTTTGGCGATCCCGACGCGAAGCTCGGCTTCTCTTACTGCTGCAACCAGATGCACGCCGTGGGTGACAACGGCCCGCGCGCGCGCCGATTGATCGATGCCGTTTACGCGGCTGTTTGAAAGGATAGACGATGAGTGATGACAAGCCTGCACCCGATATGACCGGACAGGAAATGTTCGACCGGGGCATGGAAATTCGCCGCAAGGTGCTGGGCGATGAATATGTCGACAAGGCGCTGGCGAAAAGCGGCCCGTTCAACGAGCCTTTGCAGGAATTGGTCACCACCTATTGCTGGGGCTGGAACTGGGGCCGCGATGGCCTGCCGCTGCGCGATCGCAGCCTGATCAACCTCGCCATGATCGCCGTGCTGGGGCGCGAGAACGAGCTGAAGATCCATATTCGCGGCGCGCTGAACAATGGGCTGTCGAAAGAGGAAATCCGCGAGGTGTTGCTGCAGGTGGGCATTTACGCCGGCATTCCTGCCGCCGTGGACAGTTTCCGCATTGCGAACGAGGCATTCGCCCAGATCGAAACGGAGGAAGCCGAGTAATGGATCCCGGCCAGCGCCTCGCCATAGAGCTCGCCTGCGGCAAGCTGCCGCTCCTGTTTGCGAAATATGCCGACAATGGCGATGCCGGGGCGCTGGCCCAGCTATTCACCACCGATTGCGAATTTTCGCGCCCGTTTCAGCCCGAATACCCGTTTTATGGCCGCGCGGCGGTGGAGAATGTGTTCCGCAATCGCCCGCCGATACTGGTGCGCCACATCGTCACCAATGTGCTGGTGGAAGCGGTGACCGAGACGCGTGCGAAGGGCACCAGCTATCTCACCATGCTTTCCAGCCACGCCAGCACGCAACCGCCGCAGGAGGCGGGCGCGCTGTATGTGGGCGGGTTCGAGGATGAATATGTGCTCGACCAGTCGGAGCCGGGCGGCGTGTGGCGCTTTGCCAGGCGCGCCGGGATGGTGGCGCTGCACATGGGCGCCGCGATGCCGGATATTCCGCCGCCAAGCGATGAAATGAGAGGGATTTCCTGATGGTAAAAGCCGCGAATGCCAATGAACAGCTGGTGCTGGATTTCTTCGAGGTGTTGTCCTCCGGCGATCTGGAAAAGCTGCGCAGCTTCTATCACGAAAATTCCGTCTGGGAGCCCAAGGTGAAGGGCATCGCGGGCTCCGGTAAGCATGTGGGCATGGACATCATCGACAAGTTCCTGGCCCCGGTGCGCGGCATGTTCGCGCCCGGCGATCCCAAGATCCACGTGCACAACATGTTCTCCACCGGCCCGTGGGTATGCGTGGAAAGCAACTCCACCGGCAGCACGGCGGACGGCAAGCCTTACGACAATGATTACTGCTGGGTGTTCGAAGTGTCGAACGGCAAGATCGATGCGATGCGCGAATATATGGATTCGCACTACACCGCCAAACTGTTCGGGATGGAGTGATGGCCGCACCCGCAACAACCCGTTATGAAGGCCAGCCGATTCTGATCTCCGGCGCCGGGCGCGGGCTGGGTGAAGGCATCGCGCAGCGCCTCGCCAGCGAGGGCGCGATTATCGGCATCGTCGATATCGACGGAGACACCGCAATGAAGGTGGCGCAAGGGATCGGTTCGGCTGGCGGGCAGGCCTTCGCTTATGGTGCCGATTGCGGCAGCCGCGCTGCCTTCATGCAGGTGGCGGCCGATTTCGCGAGGGATGCAGGCCCGCTGCGCGCGGTGATCAACAATGCATCTGTGCTGGTGTACGAACCCATCGAGCAGGTGACGGAGGACACGCTGGACCAGATGCTGTCCGCTGGCCTCAAAAGCGTGTTCTGGGGCGTGCAGGCCTTCCTTGCCCACCGGGACGACAGCGCGCCCGGCAATATCCTCAACTACTCCTCCCCCGTCGCCTATCGCGGGCGGCCAAACACGGGGGCCTACACCACCATCAAGGCAGGGATCGCGGGGCTGACGAAGGTGCTGGCGGGCGAGCTTGGCCCGCGCGGCATTCGCGTGAACGCGATGGCGCCGGGCAGCGTGCCGACGCCTGCGACCGAGGGGTTCGTGACGCCCGAGCAATATGAGCAGCGGGCGAAGTACATCCCCTTGCGCCGCAACGGCACGGTCGAGGATGTCGCCAGCGCAGCGGCCTATCTGCTGAGCGACGAGGCGAGTTTCATCAATGGAGCGATGCTGGCCGTGGACGGCGGCATCATTGCGGCGGGGTAGTGGCATGACGGCAATGTGGCAGGAACGGCTCGATCAATTGAAGGCCGTTATCGAGGCGGACATAAAGCGCGGCGATTACTTCGGTGCGGTGGTGAAGATCGGGCGCGGCGGCGAAGTGGTGTTCGACGAGGCTATCGGCCACGCCTATGACGGCGGCGAGCGTTCGCTGAAGCGCGACGATGTGTTCTCGCTGTTCTCCGTCACCAAGGCCTTCACCAATGTGCTGATGATGAAGGCGATAGAGGAAGGCCGCTTCCAGCTCACCACCAAGGTGCGCGACATGTTGCCCGAATTCACCGGAAAACCGCGCGAGGATGCGACCTTCTACCATCTCCTCACCCACCAGGCCGGGATGCCGGGGGTGTGGAGCCCGAAGCCTGGCATGTATCTGGACCGGTTGCAGGAACTGTTCGAGGAAAGCATCGCCAACGTCCACGGCGCAACCCCGCCGGGGGAGCGCTGCGATTATTCCCCGCTGGTGAATCATGTGCTGATGGGCACCGCGCTGGTGCGCACCGATCCCAAGGGTCGAAATTTCCAGACTCTACTGGCCGAAGACCTGTTCCAGCCGCTGCAAATGCACGACACCAGCATGGGCCTGCGCGCCGATCTGAACGAGCGCCATGTGCGCCCCGACATGCGCGGCACGGTGCCGATCAAGCACCTCAGCCGCAATTTGGAGGGCGACCATGCTTTGTTCGAGGATCCGGACGTGGAAGCACCGCATGTCGGGTGCGCATCCACCACCGGCGACCTGTGGCGCTTTGCCGAAATGCTGCGGCGCGAGGGCGAACTGGACGGGGTGCGCATCCTCTCCCCACGCATGGTGCGGCTGGCGCGGCGCGTGCATTCGGGTGACAAGCCCAACGAACTCTATCGCAGCGTGGCCCTGCGCGCTGGGTGGGAGGTACCGCCGGCCAACCAGGGCATCGGCTTCCAGGTGCGCGGGACGGGCGTGTTCCAGCACCTGTTCGGACAACTCTCCAGCCCGGAAACTTTCGGCAATTATGGCGCCGGATCCACGATGTTCATGGTCGACCCGGAGGCAGACCTGTCGTTCAGCTTCCTCAGTGCGGGCGTAATGGCGCAGGGGCCGAATATCGAACGCATGGGCAAGCTTTCCGACATCGCACTTTCCGCCTGTTTATAAAGGTTTACCGCATATGGCAGACGCAGATATCATCATCATCGGATCGGGGCACAATGGCCTTGTCGCAGGCGCATATCTGGCTGTGGCGGGCAAGAGCGTGCTGGTGCTGGAACGCAATGAATGGCACGGCGGCGGTGTGGTGACGCGCGAACTGACGCGGCCCGGCTTTCTTCACGATCAGCACGCCATGAGCCACATCTTCATCCAGGGCAATCCGCTGCTGGCGAATGACGATCTTGGCCTGCTATCGAAATACGGCCTGCAATATATCTTCCCCGATGTGCCGATGATGAGCGTGTGGGAAGACGGCACCACCCTGCCGCTGCATCGCGACGCGGCGAAATCGGCGGCGGCTATCGCGCGTTTCAGCGAAAAGGATGCGCAGACTTTCCTCGAAATGAGCCGACAGGCCGCAGAATGGCTGCCGATGATCCAGGCGGGCCTCTATTCCCCGCCCATGCCGCAGGGCGCGCAGGCCGCGATGATGGACCAGTCCCCCGAAGGCCGCGAGATGTGGCGCACGACGCAGGTCTCCACCTTCGACCTGATGGAAGAGCTGTTCGAGCATGAAAAGGTGCGCGCGCATTTTGGCCGCGTGGCGGGCGAAAACCTCGTCTCTCCCGACGAAAAGGCCACTGGCATCGGTGCCTATGTCTTCCTGGCGTTTCTGGAGAAATACGGCTTCGGCGTGCCCGTGGGCGGATCGGGCAGTCTCACCAACGCACTGATCGCCTGTATCGACGATCACGGCGGCAGCGTGCGTGCCAGCGCCAGCGTGCGCGAGGTTACCAGCGAAGGCGGCCGCGCCAGCGGCGTGGTGCTGGACGATGGCGAGCGACTGACGGCGGGCGATTGTATTATCGGCGCGCTGCACCCGCATATCCTGCCCGACATGGTGGACGGTCTGCCGACAGACGTAGGCCACCGCGCCAAGCGCACCCACATTACCGATGCCGCCTGCTTCACCGTACACGCCGCGCTGGATGCACCGCTGAAGTTCAAGGCGAAGACGCATGACGGGCAGGACCTGTCTGCAGTCATGTACGAGCTTATGCCCGCAGGATATGAGGAGATGCGCCGCGCTTTTGACGAGCTGCGCTATGGCAATATGAGCCCCACCCCGCTGGTGGGCGTGGGCCAACTGACGCAGCATGATCCAACGCGCGCTCCCGATGACAAGGCGATCTTCCACGCCTGGGACTACGTGCCCTACACCCGCGAGGATGGCCGCAGCTGGGACGAGGCGAAGGGCGAGTTCGCGGAAAAGATGATCGCGCAGATGGGCAAATATATCGAGAATGTGCCCGATGTTTTGCTGGACTATCACTGCGACAGCCCTGTCGATATGGAGCGGACCAGCCCCAGCTTCTATCGCGGCGACCTGCACGGCATTGCCACCACCACCTACCAATCCGGCAGCCATCGCCCCACGCCTGACCTTGGGCAATATCGCGTGCCGGGCGTGGACCGTCTCTACCTTGTCGGCCCGTTCCAGCATCCTGGCGGCGGTGTGTTCGGCGCAGGGCGTGCCACGGCGATGGTGGCGGCAGACGACCTCGGCATCGATTTCGACGAAGTGCGCGTCGCATGAAAATCCACGCCGCCGACAAGTCCGAACTGATGCAGGTTTCGAAGATAGAGCGGAAGGGCAACGACCTTGTCCTGAAAGGCAAGGTCTATGGCACCATGCCGATGACGGCCACGCTGACGCCGGAGGAGGCGAAGAACTTCCTCAAGCTGATGACGCCAAAACTCGCATTCTTCCTCCTCACCCTGCCATTCCGCAAATCGAAAGGCTGACCGTCATGGCGCAACGTCACGAAGGCAATTCCATCATCGTAACCGGGGCCGCAGGCTCCATCGGATTTGCCACCTGCGAGATTCTCGCCCGCGAAGGCGCGCAATTGCTGATGGTTGATATCGACGGTGATCGGCTGGAGGAGCGCGTTTCGCAGCTTTCCGCCAAGGGCCACACGGCCATCGGCCACGTGGCAGACTGCGCGGACGAGGATGCCGTGGCAGGCTACGCCAAGGAAGCGATTACCGCGTTCGGCAAAGTGGACGGCTTCTTCAACAATGCCGGGATCGAAGGCGACCTTGCCCCGACGCATGAATACGACATCGCCATGTTCGACAACATCATCCGCGTAAACCTGCGCTCCATGTTTCTCGGCCTGCGTTTCGTCATCCCGCACATGGTCGCCGCGGGAAAGGGCGCGGTGGTGAACACCGCCAGCATTGGCTCCGAACGCGGGCTGGCAGGGGCCTGCGCCTACAATGCGGCAAAGCACGGCGCCGTCGGCCTTACGCGGACGGCGGCGAGCGAGGTGGCACAAAAGGGCGTGCGCGTGAACTGCGTGATGCCCGGTGTGATCGAGACGCCGCTGCTGGTGGGCATGCTGGAACAGATGTTCGATGGCGATGTGCAGGCGGGCATGGACAAGCTGGGGCAGACGGCCACGCTGAACCGCGTTGGCCAGCCGCGCGAAGTGGGCGATGTCGTCAGCTTCCTACTTTCGGACGAGGCCAGCTACGTTAACGGCGCGAAATGGGAGATAGACGGCGGCGCGCTGGCGACCATTCGCAACGATATCTAAAGCCGCGACACCACGAAATTTGCAGCAATCGCGCCGCGGTTCGATGATGCTGTGCAGGCGACTGTGGAAACCGCATCGTTGGAGAAATACACTTCGCACACGCCGCGTACATCCACGTTCCGGCCATTGGGCAGAGTGACAGTATCCACCGTCAGCCGTGTGCCCTCGAAAGTGCCGTTGAAGCGGGTGCGCGTTTCCCAGCCGCGCCTGCCGAAGCTGATGGAACCATCGGTAATGCGCACCTGGTTGCAGGAGACAAGCTCACCCGGCGCAGCGCGCAATTCCACCGCTTCTGGATAAAGACAGGTGCCACTATAGGTGCCGGTGGGCAGGACATCGGCGGCGAATTGCGCGGCGAAGATGAAGGCGAGACTCAGCATGTGACTGAACATGCGCCCAAATTGTGCCGCCCGCAATCGCGGTAAGCATGATTCGTGCGGCTAGCGATCCGGGTCCAGCCCGGCGGCTTCCTCCACCACCTTTGCGATGGCGGTGAAATCCGCATCCGCGCCCTCGCGTTCCAGCGTTCGCTGGAGGTAATCGGCCACGATCTGGCCCAATGGCAGCGGCACCTCTGCTGCCTCAGCCTCGCTCAACAGCAGCTTCGTGTCCTTCAGGCTGAGTGCGGCGGCGAAGCCGAAGTCGAAGGTGCGCGGCAGAACGCTGCGCGGCCATTTGTCGCGCGTGGCGGAATTGACGCCGGTGGACTGGTTGAGGACGTCAATCATCTTTGCAGGGTCCAGCCCCTGCTTGATGCCGAAGGCCATGCCTTCCGCCGTCACCCCGATGGCGACCGCGCCCAGCAGGTTGTTCACCAGCTTCATGGTCTGCCCTGCGCCGGGTGTTTCGCCCATATGCGTGGGCTTTCCCATCGCCTCCAGCATGGGGCGAACCTCGTCGAAAGCAGCCTCCGGCCCGCCGACCATGATGCTGATCGTGCCAGCCTTAGCCCCGGCAATGCCGCCCGATACCGGCGCATCGAGGCAGGCGGTCTTGCCCGCCAGCGCTTCGGCCAGTTCGGCGGCAAGTTGCGGGCCGCTGGTTGAAAGGTCGCAGATGATTCGCGGGGCAGCCTCTGCGGTGACGCCGTCTGCCCCCAGCACAGCCTCCCGCACGATTTGTGGAGTGGGCAGGCTGGTGAACACGACATCGCACCGCTCACCCAGTGCCGCTGCACTGCACGCAGCCTCTGCCCCCTTGGCCACCAGCGCGGCCACGGCTTCTTCCGACACATCGTGAACCAGCAACCGGCCGGTATGCGCCAGCAGATTTTCGGCCATCGGGCCACCCATGCGGCCAAGTCCCAAGAAACCGACAATCATAGCATCTCCGCAACAGGGGTGTGCGGGGCGAGATCGACCCGCGCGATATTGTTTTCGGTGGGGAAGCAGGCCAGCACCAGTGGATCGTGACCGGGGATCAGGTGGTCCAGCGAACCGCCCGCCAACTCCATGACGCGGTTCTGTGCGCGGGCATACTCGCCCTCGTCGATGAAGATGGGGAAGGGCAGCTTGCGCGTAATATTGGCATAGAGATGCGCGGCATCGCTGGCGAGGACCACGGCCCCGCGCGCCGTATCGCACACCACCGCCTGCAACCCTGCCGTGTGGCCGGGCACCAGGCGCAAGCCGATGCCGGGGGCGAATTCCGCATCGCCATCGTGAAACACCACCTGGTCTGCATAGAGGCGGCGCACCAGTTCGGCGACGGGTTCGCCATCGAAGGGCGCGCGGGTCGGCGCGTCGCAAACATGGCGGCTGGTGGCGAAGGCCATTTCGGCGTCCTGCACGTGGAAGCGGGCGTTGGGAAAATCGCCGAGCCCGCCGGCGTGGTCATAATGCAGATGCGTCAGGATCACGTCGGTCACGCCCAGCCTGTCGATACCTGCATCGCGCAGGCTCTTGCGGATGGGGCGAGTAATCTCGCGCCCGCGTGCGGCGGCGGCCGCTGCGCCAAAGCCGGTATCCACGATGACGGGGGGATGCCCCTCGCGGTGGATCGCCCAGACGAAGTAATCCAGCGGCATCGGCAGATCGTGATCGTCCGCCTGGGCGGCAAAGTTCTCCGCCGCATTGCGATCGTGCCGGGCGTAACGAATGGCCTGGATCGCCGTGACAGGTGCAGGATTCGCGGGAGCAGCCACGGTTAACTCAGCTTCGCTTGAGGTATCGGGGCAAGCTGCTGCGTCACCTGTCGGCCACGCCTAGCCCGCGAAACCATGTCTCGCCATCGCTGCCGGTGACGAAGTGGCCCGCAGTCGGCTCAAAGAAATGCATGCCCACCACCAGCGTGTCTGTATCCCTGTGCTTGTCGACAAAGGCCTGCCGCGTCTTGCTGCCGGTTTCGCGGTCCATGTCGAAAGTGGCGTGGCGATGCGGCATGGCGCATTGCATGGGGTGATGCATCAGGTCGCCCGTGATGACGGCGCGCTCGCCCCGGCTTTCGATCATCACGTGGATGTGGCCGGGCGTGTGGCCGTGGCTGGGTTCTGCCCGGATGCCGGGCGCGATTTCGTGGTCCGTGTCGATGAATGCCACCAGCCCTGCCGCAATGATGGGGTCCACGCTTTCCACCATGTGCTTGTCATCATGGTGATCGTCATGCCGCAGATCGTTCTGCCATGCTTCGTATTCGGTCTTGCCGAACAGGTATCGGGCATTGGGGAAGGTGGGCTTGAACTCGCCTGTCTCGGAATCCCGATAGGTGTTCCAGCCAACGTGGTCGAAATGCAGGTGGGTGCAGAACACCGTGTCCACATCCTCGCGCGCAATGCCGAGCGATGCGATGTCTTCGACGAATCCTTCGGGCAAATCGGTGAACACCTCATATTCGCGCTCTCTCCCGGCGCCGATGCAGGTGTCGATCATGATATTGCGATCGGGGGTCTGGAGCACGATGGCCTGAAAGTTCATCCGCATGCGCCCCTCCGGCGTGGCATAGTGCGGGTGCAGCCAGTCCAGCGCCTTCACCTCGTCCGGCGTGGCGTTGGGCATGGCCATGTGGATGTCGTCCTGGAAATCCCAGATCTCCACGATGCGGCTGATCCTCACATCGCCCACCTGCCAGCTCTTGATATGTTCCTTGGCCATGGTCCCTCTTTCCCTATTTATACCGCGCGACGCTTTCCGGCGGCAGTTGCGCGGGTTCCAGCGGTGGCTTGCCGAGGATGAAATCGGCGCATCGTTCACCGATCATCACGCTGGGCGCATTGGTGTTGCCGCCGATCACGCGGGGCATCACGCTGGCATCGGCCACGCGCAGACCCTTGATGCCCTTCACCCTCAGCTGCGGATCGACCACGGTGGCGGCATCGGCAGGGTCGCCCATGCGGCACGTGCCCACGGGGTGGTGCACGGTATAGCCTGTCTCGCGGATATAGGCGTCCCACTGCGCATCGCTCTCAACATCCGGGCCCGGCGCAACTTCGGTGCCCTCATATCGGGCGAACGGCTGGCTGGCGAAGGCTGCGCGCGATATCTTCAGCGCGCGGATCAGCGGCTTGATATCGTCGGGATGCTCCAGCAGATGGGGATCGATCACCGGCGCTGCGGCGGGGTCCGCCGATCCCAGTCGCACCGTGCCGCGGCTCTTGGGATAGAGGGCCACCGGGCTGATGGCGTAACCATGGCCCAGCGGGAAGGGCACCTTGGGATTGGTGAGGCGCCGGGCCGGCTGAAACACGAATTGCACATCGGGCCTTTTCAGCGCGGGATCGGTGCGCAGAAAGGCCACGCTTTCAAACACATTGCCCGCCAGCGGGCCCTTGCGCGTCAGCAAGTACTGGATGCCGTGCAAAATATCGCGCGGCAGCACCTTCCAGCTGATGCCATAGCTGGTGGTGTCGTCCGTCTCCATATGCATCGGGCTGGCGACGTGATCCTGATAATTGCCGCCCACGCCTTCCAGATCGTGCAGCACATCGATGCCGTGATCCTGCAAATGCGCCGCGGGGCCGATGCCTGACAGCATGAGGATCTGCGGCGTCTGCACCGTGCCTGCGCTAATCACCACTTCGCGGCGGGCGCGGATGATGCTGCCATCCACCAGTTCCACGCCCGTTGCCCGGCCATCCTCCACGATAATGCGGGCGACCCGCGCACCGGTTTGCATATGCACCTGCCCGCCCGCGATGGCCGGTTTCAGCATGCTGGTGGCGGTGCTTTCGCGCCGTCCGTCGCGGATCAGGCCCTGCCGCCTGCCATAGCCTTCGGGATCAGGCCCGTTAAAATCCCCGCAGGCGGGATATTGCAGCGATGCCAGCGCATCCATGAAGGCGTAATTCAGCGGGTTGGGGTTCTCCACCAGCTTGACGTTGATCGGCCCCTGCTTGCCGTGAAACACGCTTTCGGGAAGATCCTCATTATGCTCAGTCCGGGTGAAATAGGGCAGCACTTCGCGGTAGGACCAGCCTGCGCACCCTGCATCTGCCCAATCATCGTAATCGGTGGGGTGGCCGCGAAAATACACCATCCCGTTGATCGCGCCCGATCCGCCCACCACGCGCCCGCGCGGCACAGGGATTTCCCTGCCCGCCATGCTCGCCTGCGGCACTGTGGCAAAGCGCCAGTTGGTTTCCTCCCGCCCGATGGCGGCGGCCACGAAACTGGGAATGTGGATGAAGGGGTGACTGTCAGGCCCGCCTGCTTCCAGCACGCATGTGGTGGAGGTTTCATCCTCCCCCAAACGCGCGGCAAGCGCAGCACCGGCGGAACCGGCGCCGATGACGACGAAATCGAACTCTCCTGCGCTCATATATCCGGCGCCTCTCCCTAACGATCGTTAGAGTGCGCGAGGTGGGGGGTGAAACGCAAGAGCCAATTGGCAATTGATACACGCAAGGCTAGGCAGCGCGTGGTTGTTACCGTGGAAAGCGGGCGTGGCGGAATGGTAGACGCCGGGGACTTAAAATCCCCTGTCCTTTGTGACGTGCGGGTTCGAGTCCCGCCGCCCGCACCAGGCATGAATTACAAATTACACGTATCTGCTGCATCGCTGGATCAGCTGAAACCTGCCAGTTGGTTAACCAACTGGTGCAGGGTTTTGCGCATATCCATCTCATACTTCCCGCAAGGACACAGCGATAGGACTTAGGCTTGTTACACAAGGGTTTGGCCGTGGTGGGCCAGTCTTGCAGTTTGGGGAGTCGTATGCAGAACGCCTTGAAATTCGGTGCAGCGCCTCGACGGGCTGTCGGCGCGCCTTACGGCGAAGTCGAACAGCGCATTGCAGAGCGTTTCACACTGCTGATCCGCGCGGCAAAGCTGGTGACCGACAGCGGCGAATTTCTGTGCGTCATTCGCGACGTATCCGAAACCGGCATCAGCGTGCGCATCTTTCACAGGCTGCCCGATACCCATCGCATCTTCGTGGAATTGCAGAACGGGGATGGATATGAAGTCGATCTGGTGTGGCAGGATGAAGACCGCGCAGGCTTCCGCTTTGCCGATGATGTGAACATCATGCGGATCATCGAGATGCCCAGCAGTTTCACCAAGCGCGCGATTCGTCTCAACCTTGCGGCGCGGGCATCGGTGGTGACGCTGGAAGGCCGTAGCGAGATCGTGGAGATTACCGATCTTTCGCAGCAGGGCGCGAAGATCACCTGTTCCTGCCAGTTCGCGATAGACGAGCGGGTGAAGATTTCGGCAGATGGCCTGCCCGAAACCTATGCCAAGGTGCGCTGGCGCAAGGATGGCAGCTGCGGCCTGATATTCGAAGATACCTATCAATATGGCGATCTGGCCCGGATTGCAGAGCATTTGCAGCGCGCCGGATAATCGCTTCCGGCTGGCCTGCGGGCATGGCGCGTTAACCACCCCATAACCATTTTCCTTCACTCCCGGTCAGGACGGAAAGCCGGGGGCACGAATGCGAAATTCCACAGCAGGCAACGCGCAAGAGATCACGGTAGACGTGGCGATCATCGGGGCCGGTCCTGCGGGATTGACGGCGGGATACCTGCTGACGAAGCAGGGCAAGAGCGTTGCCATCATCGAGAAGGACAAGACCTATGTCGGCGGCATCAGCCGCACGGTGGAACACGATGGCTATCGCTTCGATATCGGCGGCCACCGCTTCTTTTCCAAAAGCGCCGCCGTGGTGGACTTGTGGAACGAGATCCTGCCCGACGATTTCATCCAGCGCCCGCGCATGAGCCGCATCTATTACGAGGGCAAGTTCTACTCCTATCCCCTGCGCGCGTTCGAGGCGTTGTGGAACCTGGGCCTGTGGCGCAGCGCCATGTGCATGTTGAGCTATGCCAAGGCCAAGGTTCTGCCCAAGCGCGAAATCCGCAGTTTCGAGGATTGGACCAGCAACCAGTTCGGCAAGAAGCTGTATTCCATTTTCTTCAAGACCTACACCGAGAAGGTGTGGGGCATGCCCTGTGACGAGATGAGCGCCGACTGGGCCGCGCAGCGGATCAAGGGCCTTTCGCTGTGGGGCGCGGTGGTTGACGGGCTGAAGCGTTCGCTGGGTCTCAACAAGCTGAACGATGGCAGCGGTTCGCAGGCAAAGACGCTGCTGGAAACCTTCCGCTATCCGCGCCTTGGCCCCGGCATGATGTGGGAAGCCGCGCGTGACAAGATCGAGGCGACGGGCAAGGGGCAGGTCATCATGGGCCATGCGCTGGAACAGCTTGCTGCCGATGGGCAAGGCGGCTGGCGGATGACGGCCAGCGCCGAAGACGGCGGCAAGGTGGTGATCCGTGCGAAGGATGCCATCAGCAGCGCGCCCATGCGCCAGCTGGCCGCCCGCATGCACCCGCTGCCCGAAACGACGCTGGAAGCCAGCAATCTGAAATACCGCGATTTCCTGACCGTGGCCCTGATGATCAAGTCGGAAGACCTGTTCCCCGACAATTGGATCTACATCCACGACAGCAAGGTGCAGGTTGGCCGCGTGCAGAACTTCCGCAGCTGGTCGCCCGAAATGGTGCCCGATGCCGATGTTGCCTGCGTGGGCCTCGAATACTTCTGCTTTGAAGGCGACGGGCTGTGGTCGATGGCGGATGATGATCTGGTGGAACTGGCGAAGAAGGAGATGGATATCCTCGGCCTCGTCAGCCCGGACAAGGTTATCGGCGGCGCCGTGGTGCGGCAGGAAAAGGCCTATCCCGTTTATGACGAGGATTATGCCGCCAATGTCGATGCCATGCGCGCCGAACTGGAAGAGAAATACCCGACGCTGCACCTGGTGGGCCGCAACGGCATGCACCGTTACAACAACCAGGATCACGCCATGATGACCGCCATGCTGACGGTGGAGAACATCATCGCCGGCACACGCGTTTACGACACCTGGTGCGTCAATGAAGACGCAGAATATCACGAGGCCGGAGACGAGGGCGCGCAGAAGAGCCTGCCCGATGGCCGCAAACAGGTTTCGGCAGATCAGGCCGCAGCGCTATCCTCCGTCCGCGATGTGCCAGAGCGCGTTTCGGGCAGTACGCCTGACGATAAGCCTGCTCGCGAAGCTGCCTAATAGATGACGGCGCTGATCTCCCGGCTGACGGATATCCGGCTTATCCGCTATGTGCTGGCCAGCATTGGCGCACTGGCGGTGGATGTCGGCACCTTTCTGGCGCTGCTATCGGTGGGCATGTGGGCCACCGGCGCCTCCGCCATCGGATACTGCCTGGGCATCGCTGCGCATTGGCTGATGAGCAGCCGCGCGGTTTTCATCGGCAATGTCGCCGCACCCGGCGCCGCGCGCACCCGGCAAAAGGCGCTGTTCGTCATATCCGCCCTTATTGGCCTGGCCATCACCACTGCCATCGTGTGGACGGGCGACAACAGCGGCATCGACCCGCGCATTGCCAAGGTCATCGCCATCGCCATAAGCTTTTTCGCCACATGGATCCTGCGCAGCCGCGTGGTATTCCGCTAGGGACTGCTCCCCATGGGTGAGCGCATTTTTCACTGGCACCACTTTGTGCGCACGGTGTGGGCCGTGCTGGCCGTGTGGCTGGCCTATGGCCTGATCCGTTTGGCGATACAGCCCATGCTGGGGTGGGAGCCTGTCGGCCCCGATGACTGGACCCGGCTGCTGCAAGTGCGCAACTGGCTGGATGGGCAGGGCTTTTGGGACGTCACCCAATATCGCATGAACCCGCCCGAGGGGTTCTCCATGCACTGGTCGCGGCTGGTGGATATGCCGCTGGCGCTGCTTGCGCTGATGTTTGGAGAGACGGCGGCCATGGCCCTGGTGCCGCTGGTGTGGCTGCTGCCCGCCCTGCTGGCCCTGCGCGCCATCATGCTGCGGCTGCAATTTACCCCGCTGGCCATGGCTTTCGGCCTTGTCATCCTGCCGCTGTTCCCCCTGCTGCCGGGCAATTTCGCACCGATGCGAATAGACCATCACGCGCCACAAGCCGTGCTGGCACTGGTGTGCGCGGCGCTGCTGATCCGCACCAGCCGATGGAGCGCGGTGGTGTGCGGCATTTGCGCCGCGGCCTGGGTGGTGATCTCTCTGGAAGGGTTGCCGCTGGTGGCCGTGCTGGCCGGGTTGTACGGCCTGCGATACTGGCTGAACCGGCAGAGCCTGCTGCCGTGGTTCCTTGGGTCGCTGGCGATTGCCTCTGCCGCATTGTCTCTCACCACGCGCGGACCGGTGGAGGCGTTGTACTGCGACATCCTGCTGCCCGGCCACATGATCACCTTTGCCGCCGCTGCCGTGATTTCAGCGATCATTCCATTCTTGCCGTGGCAGGACAGGGCGCCAGTGCGCCTTGCTGCATTGGCAGGCATGGGGGCGGTGTGCCTGATCATGGCTGCCAGCCTGCTTGGCCCCTGCGCCACCAATCCGATGGCAGAGCTGGAGCCGGTGCTGCAGACATACTGGCATGGCTATATCGCGGAAGGCCTGCCGATCTGGCGGCAGCCCGTCTCCGTCGCGCTGATGCTGCTGTGGACCGTGGCGATCATCGCTTTCGGCTGGTGGCGGGCGCGTGGCAGCGGCCTCTTCCGGCCACAGGGCGCAGAACCTGCTGTCAGCACGCTATATGCCCTGTTTGCTCTGGCCGCAGGCGGATATTCGCTGCTGGTGATGCGCGAAGGGGTGGTTGCGCAATTGCTGGCCATTCCCTTTGCCGCACTACTGCTGGCTGAATTTCTGCCAAGGGCGCGCGCAATCACAGCGCCATTGCCGCGCATCCTGGCAACGCTGGCGGCCGTGGGGTTGACGACGCCCCTGTTCGCCAGCGCCTTTGCAAAACCGCTGGACCAGAAATTTCCCGTGGCCACCATGGCACCCGATGTCATTGCCCTCAGGCAGCCGGGGGAATGCCGGTATGACAGTCTGGCCGATCTACCCGCCGGACTGGTGCTGGCCCCGCTGGACGCCGGGCCGGAGATCTTGGGGAAGAGCAACCATACGATCGTCGCCGCAAGCTATCATCGCAACCAGCGGCCCATGGCCGATGTGCTGTCCGCGCTGATCGGGCCTGTCGAAAACGCACGTGCCACCATAGCGCTCTATGATGCGGAATATGTCGTCATCTGCGGCGCGGCGCCCGATGTTGCGCTCTATCGCACGGCCAATGCCGATAATTTCGCCAATGCGCTGGTATCGGGCAAGGTGCCGCGCTGGCTGGAACGGCTTGACGCAGCGAGCGAAGGCCCGCTGCAGGTCTACCGCGTTATCCGTTAGGGGTGTGAACCCGGCCCCTGCGTCAGGCAGGGCGGAATTTCATCGCCACGCCGTTGATGCAGTGGCGCTTCCCCGTGGGCTGCGGGCCATCGTCGAACACATGGCCCAAATGCCCGCCGCAATCGGCGCAGTGCACTTCGCGGCGTGTGTAACCCAGCTTGCGATCCGTGGAATAGCCCACGGCACCGCTGCCGATCGGCTGCCAGAAACTGGGCCAGCCGGTGCCGCTGTCGTATTTCTGGCGGCTGGAATACACTTCGTTATCGCAGCCGGCGCAAAGATAGGTGCCGGTGCGCTTTTCCTTGTTCAAAGGAGAGGTGTATGCCCGTTCCGTGCCTTCCTCGCGCAGGATGCGAAACTGCTGGGGGGTCAGGCGCTTGCGCCATTCGGCCTCGCTAAGCGAAACGCGAAAATCCTGCGCTTTGGCTTCCGTGCCGCCACAGGCAGCCAGAATGGGAACGGATGCTCCGGCACCAAGCCATGCGAGGGCGGAGCGGCGGGTGGAATTGGCTTTGATCATGACAATACTTCTATCCTGCAGAAGACGAACTGTTCCTGAACATCCCGCCCACCAGCTTCGTCAGCGAACGCCTGCCCTTCTTGCCGCGCGGGCCCGATTGCATCACGCGCCTGCGGAACAGGCTGGCGCCTGCCTTCACGAACACCGCCACGCACAGGGCCTGCCACGCCAAGGCCACGATGTGCGGCCAGATGGCATCATCCATCGCGGCACGCGCAACCATCGCAAAAGGAGAGCTGAGGGGGAATGCCATGGCCGTGTATTCGAGCCAGCCCCCGCGATCGGTTACAGCCAGGCTGGCGAAGAAGAACACCAGGATCTGGAACATGGTGGCCGGCATGGACAATGTCTGCACTTCGCGCACCGTCGCTGCCAGCGAACCCACCGCCAGGAAGATGGAGCCCAGCAGCAGGTAACCCATGCCGAAATAAGCCGCGAACAGCAGGAAGAACATCGGCCAGCCAACGCCCGGATTGGCATAGTCGGACAGCGATACGCCGCCCGCCGTCAGAATGGCAAAGCCGGTGCTGCCCCACACCGCGATGCCCACAACGGATATGCCCAGCATGGCAAACAGCTTGCCCAGGAAAACCGCATCCATGGGAATGGCGGCGGCCAGGATCTCGATGATCTTGTTGCCCTTCTCCTCCACCAGGTTGGACAATACCATGCTGGCCAGCAGCATGATCAGCAGGAACAGCAGCAATTGCCCGCCCTGCGCTGTGCGCATGCGCCCGGTATTTTCAGACGCGCCGCTGGTTTCCACCAGTGTGGTGCCGACCGCTGGATAGCTTTGCGCGCCGGGGCTGTTGGCATGGGCCGCCACCAGCGCGACCATGCCCTGCCAGCGGGCAAGCCTGCCTTGGGTAGCGGTGAGTTCGGGCTGCTGCGGCGTGCCGGTGACAATCGCGGCAAGTCCGCTTTCCTCGTCAGCCAGATGGGCCGCTGCATCGAATGTTTCGCCGGGCGCCAGCCGCTTCAGCTCCACCATGCGCGGCAATGACGGGCCGACAAGGCTGCCCACCTCCTCGCGCGCGGCCAGCATCGCATCGACGTGCTGCGCTTCCATGGCGATGCCGACATCGGCGGCAGAGGCTTCGGATTGCACCTGCGCGCCCACGCTGCCCGCCAGCGCCATCACCGCCACCGGGAACAGGGGGCCAAGCAGGAAGAAGATAAAGGCGCGGCTGAACAGGATCGCGGTGAAATCGCGCCGCGCCACCACATAGGCCGCGCGCCAGATGGACAGGCGGCTGCCGTTTTTTGCGCCCCTCATGCCGCGTCTCCTGCGCCTTGCGTCACCATGTCTCGCGCCGCCGCTTCTCCGGCAATGGCGACGAAGGCATCGTGCAGGCCGGCCCGCTCTATAGAAAGGGACTGGATGCCAGCATCGCCTTCGATCAGGGCCTTCAGCAATGGCTCCACCCCGCTATCGGGCAGGGGGAAATCCCAGAATGCGCCGTTGCGGCGCGCGCTGCTTGGCAGGGCAGAGCGCCAAGGGCCTTCGCTGTTGCGGGTTTCCAGTCGCACCTGCGCGGGGATGCGGTCGCGCGCTTCCTCCACGCTGCCGGCATAGGGAACCTTGCCACCGGCGATGATGGCGATGTTTTCGCACAACCGTTCTGCATGGGCGATCACGTGGGTGGAGAAGATCACCGTCGTCCCCTTTTCCGCCAGCCCGCGGATCAGGCCTTCCAGCTTGCCCTGATTGATCGCGTCCAGCCCGCTGAAAGGCTCGTCAAACACCACCAGCTTCGGCTCATGCACCAGCGTGCCCAGCAATTGTACGGTCTGCGCCATGCCCTTGGATAGCTGGCGGATCTGCTTGTCCACCGCGTGGCCAAGGCCGTGTTCTTCCATCAATATCTTGCCCCGCGCGCGCCCCTGTTTCAGCGGCAAGCCGCGCAGCGCGCCCATGAAGCCGATCGCTTCATAGGCTTTCATGGATGGATAAAGACCGCGTTCTTCGGGCAAATAGCCGATGCGCCGCGCCACGTGCTGCGGATTCTCCGCGCCCAGCACGCGGCGATACCCCTCGTCAGGGTCAATAATGCCCAGCAGCATGCGCAATGACGTGGTCTTGCCTGCACCATTGGGGCCAAGGATGCCGTAGATCGCCCCTTCGGGCACGGCGATATCCACGCCGTCCACCGCCAGAACGCCGTCGAACCTCTTCACAAGGCCGCGCGCCTCGATTGCCAGATTGCGTGTGCTTTCCACGGGGGTTGAAAATTCGCCTGTCGCCATATCCATCCCCTATCAGCTAATGCCGATGAATGAACGAGGGCAACCCGCATAATGGTTAACAAGGCCGAAACCCATTCGATTGAGAATGCGCTGAAGGCCAAGGCGCGCGAGCTGGGTTTTGCCGCCGTCGGCATCGCGCCCGCAGCCGATGATCCGCAGCAGGCGCGGCGGCTGCATGAATGGCTGGATGCAGGCTTTCACGGCGATATGGGCTGGATGCAGGACCGTGCCGATGTGCGCCAGGGGCCGCAAAGCATGTGGCCAGAGGCCCGCAGCGTGATCGCGCTGGGAATGAGCTACGCCCCCGATGCCGATCCGCTGGCGGATGGAGAGGCGAAGATTTCCGTCTATGCGCAGGGGCGCGATTATCACGACGTTGTGAAGAAGGCTCTGAAGGCGCTTGCCCGCTGGCTGGTGGAACAGCGGCCCGATACGCAGCTGAAAGTGTTCGTGGATACGGCGCCCGTGATGGAAAAGCCGCTGGGCGAACAGGCCGGGGTCGGCTGGCAGGGGAAGCACACCAATCTGGTTAGCCGCGATCACGGCAGCTGGCTGTTCCTCGGCGCCATATACACCACGCTGGAACTGGCGGCTGATGCGCCGCACGACGATCGCTGCGGATCATGCCGGGCGTGTCAGGATGCTTGCCCCACGAATGCCTTTCCCGAACCATACAGGTTAGATGCGCGGCGCTGCATTTCCTATCTTACCATCGAGCACAAGGGCCCGATACCGGAGGAGTTTCGCGAAGCCATCGGCACCCGCATCTATGGCTGTGACGATTGCCTGGCCGTGTGCCCGTGGAACAAGTTTGCGCAAACCGCCGCGCGCCATGCGAAATTCGCCCCGCGTGATGATCTGGTTGCGCCCCGGCTGAGAGAACTCCTGGCGCTGGACGATGCGGCATTCCGCGCCAAATTCTCCGGTTCGCCCATAAAAAGGGTGGGCCGGGATCGCTTCGTGCGAAATTGCCTGATCGCGGCGGGGAACAGCGGCGATGCGGCGCTGGTGCCGCAGGTAAAGGCTTTGGCCGAAGACCCCGATCCGGTGGTGGCAGAAGCGGCGCGCTGGGCGCTGACGCGGCTCAGCGCATCTCCTTGAGCGGGACCTCTTCGTTCATCAACAGCTCCGGGTCCACCTGCGCGCGGGCTTTCACCAGCTTGCCGCCCTGCACGTAATCCTTGGTGCGGTTCACCGCATCCACCGCGATCACCACGCCATCGCGCAAATAAATCACGGAAAAGCTCCGCTCTGCCGGATCGCCGCGCAGCACGGTGGTATCATGATCGACATTCAGCCCCGCGGTCTGCAATTTCAGGTCATACTGGTTGGACCAGAACCACGGCATCGCATCGTAGGGCTGCGGATCGCCGCAGATGGCCTTGGCCACGGTATTCGCCATGTCATTGGCGTTCTGCACGCTTTCCAGCCGCACCACCGCGCCATTGGCGTATGGATTGGCGTGGGCGGCACAATCGCCGATGGCGTAGACCTTCTCCAGGCTGGTGCGGCAAATGTCGGATACATCCACACCGTTTGCGCCCGCAGCACCTGCGGCCATCAGCGGGCCGACGGATGGCACGATGCCAATGCCCGCCACCACCGCATCGCAGGGGATCGTCTCTCCATTTGCCAGCGTTACGCCGGTAACGCGGGTTTCGCCTTCCAGCCGTTCGACATTGCAGCCCAGGCGCACGTCCACGCCCTGCCGCCGATGTTCCTCTGCAAAGAAGGTGGAAAGATCTTCCCCCGCAACGCGCGACAGCAGGCGATCCATCGATTCCACCAGCGTGACTTCGCAGCCCAGCTTGCGCAGCACCGCGGCGGCTTCCAGCCCGATATAGCCGCCGCCGATCACCACGAATTTCTTCGCGCCGCTTTCCAGATCGGCCATCAATTGCTTCACATCGCGCTGATCGCGCACGGCGTGAACGCCCTCCAGATGGGAGCCGGGGCAGGACATGCGCCGCGCATCGCCGCCGGCAGACCAGATCAGCCTGCCGTATCCAATGCGCTCTCCTGATGCCAGGTGCACTTCCTTGGCCTCTGGGTCGATCTTGCTGACCGTTTCGCCCAGCGTAAGGCCGATATTCTTGTCTTCCCAGAACTGCACCGGGCGGATCATGATGCGTTCGAAGGGCTTGTCTCCGGCCAGATATTCCTTCGACAGCGGGGGGCGCTCGTAGGGAGGCTTTGGATCGCGGCCGATCATCTGGATCGACCCTTCAAAGCCATTCTGGCGCAGGGCAATGGCCGCCTGCGCGCCTCCATGCCCCGTGCCCACGATCACTACATCATAGTTGCTCATACTGCGGAGCGATGACCACAATACCCCTATGCGTCAAGCGCAAGGCGACCGCGCGCATCACCCCTGCAGCAGGTTGCGCGCCTGACTGGCCACTTGTGCCAACATCGCAGGCGCGACGGGCGTTGCCGCCTGTGCACGCGCGATCATCCGGCGGAATTGCTTCACCGGCATCGCGTTTGCCTCTGCCCAATCATCGATCAGCGCCATTGGATCGCCAGCCGATTTGCCCCGCTTGCGAGCGAGGCCACGCAGGAATTCAAAGCGCATCGCCTGGAAATCGCGGGCAAGGCCAGCCACCAGCAGCCGTTCCCACGGATCCGATGGAGACATAATGGCCGCGCGCGATTGCGCCCAGTCGATGCCCAGCAGCGATCCCAGCTTGATGAAGGCATTGGCCAGTTCGATCGGCTGGGTATCCGTTTCCGCAGCAAGGCGAGCGATCCCGATGGCCCCGTCGATAGCGAACAATTGCGCCACCCTTGTGGCCAGCTTTTCCGGCGCGCCTTTTTCCACCATGCGCGCAGCGATGCCTTCCACGTGCCTGCGGGCCTCTTCACCCAGCAGCGTATCGACTTTGGCCGTAAGTTCTTCCACTGTGTCGCCCACTTCTTCGCGCAGGGCAGAAGGCGACATTGCGCCGCCGCCTGCACGCAGCAGGTCTGCGATATGGCCACGCAGCGCCAGTGCAGCCTGATCGAAGAGCATCAGGCGGGCCGTTTCCGGCATCTTCGTGGTATCCAGCGCGGCCCAGATTTCCTCCATGCCCAGAAGCTTGCTGGCAGCGACGAAGCCGCTGCCCACGGTATCCAGCCCGGCACCCTCTTCCTCAGCCAGTTCGAAGGGGTGCAGCATGCCCATGCGGTTCACGATCTGGTTGGCCACCACGGTGCCCACGATCTCGTTACGCAGGCGGTGATCCAGCAATTGGTTGCGGAAGTTTTCCTGCATCTGCGGCGGGAAATCGCCCAGCACCAGCTGGTCTGCCGCCTCGTCCTTCGCCAGCGGGCTGTCTTCAACGGCATCCTGCAACACCAGCTTGGAATGCGACAGCAGCACGGCGAGTTCGGGGCGGGTCAGGCCGCGCTCGTCTCCGGCGCGGCGCTTCAGGTCCTCGGCATCGCCAAGCCCTTCGTTATCGCGATCGAGGCCGCCCAACTCTTCCAGTGTTTCAATCAATCGCGCCTGCGCGCCAACCGTGCGGCTGCCGCCCTGCTCCGCGATGGACAGCGCCAGCGCCTGGAGCCGGTTATCCTCCAGCACCAGCTCGGCAACTTCCTCTGTCATGTCTTTCAGCAGGGCATTGCGCCGCTCTTCCGAAAGGCGACCGGCCTGCCGCGCGGCGGCCAGCGCGATCTTGATGTTCACCTCGTTATCAGAGCAATCGACACCGGCGGAATTGTCGATGAAATCGGTGTTGATCCGCCCGCCTGCCAGCGCAAATTCGATGCGCCCGGCCTGCGTCACGCCCAGATTGGCGCCTTCGCCCACCACCTTTGCGCGCAAATCCTCACCGTTTACGCGAAGCCCGTCATTCGCCGGGTCGCCCACATCTGCGTGGCTTTCGTTCGAAGATTTAATGTAGGTGCCGATGCCGCCAAACCAGATAAGGTCATTGGGGCTTTTCAGGATTGCGGAGATCAGGCTCTCGGGGTCCAGCCCGCCATCCTTCACATCGTCTTCCGCAATTCCCAGCGCGGTGAGAGCAGCCTTGGAAAGCGAAATCCGCTTCATGGTGCGCGGGAATACGCCGCCGCCCTTGGAAATCAGTTTCTCGTTATATTCGGCCCAGTTGGACCGTTCCATCTCGAACAATCGCTTGCGCTCTTTCCAGCTGGCGGCCGGATCGGGATCGGGATCGATGAAGATGTGGCGATGATCGAATGCGGCGATCAGCTTTATGGATTTGGACAGCAGCATGCCGTTGCCGAACACATCGCCCGACATATCGCCGCAGCCCACCACGCGCACGGGATCGGTCTGCACGTCCACGCCCATTTCCAGGAAGTGGCGCTGCACGGAAATCCACGCGCCCTTGGCGGTGATGCCCATTTCCTTGTGGTCGTATCCGTTGGAGCCGCCGCTGGCGAAGGCATCGCCCAGCCAGAAATCCTGCTCCATTGCGATGGCATTCGCCGTGTCGGAGAAGGTGGCCGTGCCCTTGTCCGCGGCAACCACGAAATAGGGATCGTCGCCATCGTGGATCACCACGTCCTGCGGGTGGATCACCTTGTCACCTTCGTAATTGTCGGTGATGGACAGCAGGCTGCGGATATAGAGCTTGTAGCTTTCCTTGCCTTCCGTGAACCACGCATCGCGGTCCACCGCGGGGTTGGGCAGGCGCTTGGGATAAAAGCCGCCCTTCGCGCCGGTTGGCACGATCACGGCGTTCTTCACCTTCTGCGCTTTCATCAGGCCCAGCACTTCGGTGCGGAAATCATCGCGACGGTCTGACCAGCGGATGCCGCCGCGCGCCACCGGTCCGGCGCGCAGGTGCACGCCTTCCACGCGGCGCGAATAGACGAAGATCTCGCGCCACGGCACGGGCTTTGGCAGGCCGGGCACCTGCGAAGAATCGAATTTGAAGGCCAGAGCCTCTGCCGCGAAGGGTGCAAAGGCGTTGGTGCGCAGGATGGCGCGCATGGTGATCCAATAGAGGCGCAGGATACGGTCATCATTGATGGCCGTCACTTCACCAAGACCGGCGCGGATTGCATCGTCCAGCGCCTTGGTCGCCTTGTCACGGTCACCCTTGGCGGCGGGATCGTGCAGCGCGGTGAACAGGTCGATCAGGCCGCGCGTCACCTTGGGCGCACCGGCCAGCGCATCGACAACGGTATAGATGGTGAAGGCGATATTGGCCTGCCGCAAATAGCGGTAGAAGGCGCGCAGCCAGTCCGTTTCCTTGGCCACCAGGCCGGACACGATCACCAGCCGGTTAAACACATCGTCCTCCGCCCGCTCGTTCAGCACGGCGGAGATGGCTTCCTCGATCTCGGTCGCGCGTTGCAGCACCTCGTCATGCATCATGCCCGTGGGCAGGGCGACGGTGAAATCGTGGATCGTGCCGGCGTCCTCCCCCTGCAGGCGGGATGGAATTTCGGACAAAACGCGGAAGCCGAAGTTTTCCAGCGCGGGCACCGCGTCAGAAAGCGGCAGGCTGCCGTGGTGCTGATACACCTTCAGCCGCAGCAGATCGTCGCCATCGGCATCGGAGTGATACAGGCGAACGTCGCGGCCTTCCTCGCTGTCTTCCGCATTGGCGGCAAGCTGGCGCAGGCGGGCGATATCGGCGGCTGCTTCGCTTGCGCTGTAGGTGTTGCGATAGAAAGTGGGGAAGCTATCGGCATAGCGCACGGCCAGCGCGGCGGCGCGGCTTGGCTCCTCGCTCTGCAACAGGGCATCCTCCACCGCATCGGGCCAGCCGCGCAACATTTCGCCAAGGGCTGCATCCACGGCGGCGGAATCGGCGGTGGTGCTCTTGCCGCGGAAATCCATGACATAGCGCAGCAGGGCAAGGTTGCCGCCCTCCACCATCAGGCTCCAGTCCAAGGTGGTGGCGCCGGTCTGCGTCTCCAGCATGTCCTGCACCTGCAGGCGCACGGCGGTGGAGAGCATATCGCGCGGCAGCCAGACGAAGCCGAACACATGGCGGCCAAGCGGCGCTGTTACCAATGTGGCGCGCGGGCGCGGACGGTCCGCCAGCCCCATCATGGCGGTGGCGACGCGGGTGATATCATCGTCGGAAAAGCTGATGATCACATCATGCGGCAGCGCGGTAAGCGCATGGACCAAAGATTTGTAATCATGGCTGCCGGGTTCGAAATCCAGCCGATCCATGATAATCTTCAACTGCTGGCGCAGCACGGGCACGCTGTCGGGCGAGGCGACCAGTGCCGCGCTTGTCCAGATGCCGGCATGCACGCTGAGCGCCTCGACGCGGCCCTTCTCCACCAGTGGCACGATGAAGATATCCAGCGGCACGCGGCGATGCACCTTGGACAGGCGATTGGCCTTGATGATCAGCGGCGCGCGGCCCTTGTGGCTCCCCGTGCCTTCGCCATCACCATCGAACCAGGCGAAGGCCTTGTCGAAGGCATCGTCTGCCAGCAGATCAGGCGTGGAGCGGCGGCAGATGCCGAGCGCGTCGGTCGTCTTGCCATCGCGGGTGCGGGTGACATGGCCCAGCAGGGTCATCATGCCATCGCCCAGCCAGCGCAGCAGCGCCGCGCCTTCGGCATCGGGCAGGCGATCCGCATCGGCGGCCATCGTATCGCGCATGTGGGACCAATCGGCCACGGTGGCGCGCACATCCAGGATGGCGGCCCTTAGTTCAGCCTCAAGCTCGCGGCGTTCCTTGGCATCGACGCGCGCGGTCTCGATATAGACCCAGCTTTCCTTCTTTTCGCCGGTGGCGTCGCCCTCCGGCACGTCCACCAGCGCATCGTCGCGTCGGCGCACGGGCAGGATGGGATGAACCAACACATCGATTGCCAGCCCGCGCGCGGCCATGGCAGCGGCAATGGAATCCACCAGGAAAGACATGTCCTTATTGATGATGGCGATGCGCATGTAACGCCTGCCATCCGCTTCGGAGCGGATCAGGATGGCCGGATTGCCGTCTTCCCGCGTGCGCGCGGCTTCCACCACGAAGGCAGCCGCTTCATCCAGGCGGGCCCCGTCCAGCAGCTTTTCACCGGGCAACAGGGAATCGCTGATCCTGTCTTTCAGCACGGCGGCGAAGCCCTGCTCCTGCTTGGTCAGTTCCTTGAAAGCCGCGGATTTGCTGCCAGTTTTCGCCATGCTTGTATTCTCCTCTAGAGCAGCGGTCCCACACCTGGCCCCGCGACTCCCTCTTCCAGCGTTATCGCATACCGGAAGTTCCCGCGCGCCTCTAACCTTGTGAATGCGGGGATGGAAGAATTTTGTTACATCGGTAACTATTTGTGTTTCATGCGCCGACCTCCGTCGGCGCGTCCTCGGTGCTGTTCGCTCCGCTTCGCTGCGCGGCACCTGCGGGCTGCGCATTCGCGCGCTGTCGGTCGCTGGTCGCGACCGATATGCTGCCGAATTTAACACACCGCGCAGGACACGGTCCGCGCCTAGCGGACCGCAAGGCCGACTGGCCGCCCGCAGCGGGCGCAGCTTGCTGCGCATCTAGCGAGGACGAAGCCGCGGAGGCGGCTTCGCAAAACAAACATTACCCCGCCACCGCCTCTGCAACCAACTTCAACGATTCCCGCCGTGCTGCCGGATCATGCGTTGCGCCTGACACGATAATCTCGTCCGCTTTCGTGCGATCGACGAAGCGCCCGATGGCCTCGCGCACGGTGGCGGGCGAGCCGACGGCCTTGGCCACGTCCAGGCTTTCCATCATGGCGCGGGCCTGCGGCGGCAGCGTGTCGCGGTAATTGGGAATGGGCGGCGGCAGCTTGCCCGGATCGCCGCTGCGCAGGCGCACGAAGGCTTGCTCCTGACTGCTGGCGAGGGTCTTCGCCTCCTCGTCCGTCTCGGCGCACATCACGCTCATCGCGGCCATGACATGCGGCTTTTCCAGCGCGGCGGAGGGGCGGAAATCCTGTCGGTAGATGCGCAGCGCCTCGTCCAGATGCATGGGCGCGAAATGGCTGGCGAAGGCGTAGGGCAGGCCCAGCTTTGCCGCCAGCTGCGCGCCGAACAGGCTGGAGCCCAGCATCCACATCTCCACATTCGCACCCAGGCCCGGCGTGGCGGTAATCGGCAGGTCCACATCGCCGGTCAGCAATGCGCGCAGTTCCACCACGTCCTGCGGGAAATATTCCGCCGCGCGCTGCAAATCCTTGCGTAGGGCCTGCGCGATAATCGGTGCCGAACCGGGCGCGCGGCCAAGGCCCAGGTCCACGCGGCCCGGAAAGAGTGCATCCAACGCGCCGAACTGTTCGGCGATCACGAAGGGGTTGTGATTGGGCAGCATGATGCCGCCCGAACCGATGCGGATGGTGCTGGTGACATGGCCGATATGGCTGATGATCACGGCAGCCGGGCCGCCCGCGATGCCTTCGCTGGCGTGATGCTCTGCCACCCAGAACCGCTTGTAGCCTGCTGCTTCTGCCGCCTGCGCCAGCTGGCCGGCCTCTGCAATCGCTTCTGAAACATTGCTGCCTTCGCGGATGGGCACAAGGTCGAGTACGGACAGGTCTATCATAGAATTTCCATCGTTTGCAGGAGCAGGGCAATATCGCCCTCGCGGCTAAGCCTGTGATCGCCGCCCTTGATCAGCGTTACCTGCACATCCGTGCTGGTGAGCGCGCGGGCAAGGCGCAGGGATGTTTCGGGCGGCACATCGGTATCATCCTGCCCGTGTATCAGGCGCACCGGCGCATCGATGCCAATTGCGCCATCCAGCAGCCTGTTCGCCTCCGCATCCTTCCAGAACAGGGCGTGAGTGGGCGTTGGATCATAGCCGTAATTGTTTTCACGATAGATGGTGGTGCCCGCGCGCAGGCTTTCCTTTTGCGTATCGGTGAAGCCCCAGTCGGAAAAATCGGGAGCAGAGGCGATGCCGATCAGCGCGTGCAGCCTTTCACCCAGCGCCATGCCCACCAGCAGCATCAGCCATCCACCCATGGAGGAGCCGATGATCAGCACCTTGTCGCTCGTCACCTTCGCATCAATCAGGGACAGCACTTCGTCCCGCCACTGGCTGAGCGAGCCATCGGCAAAATCGCCGTCGCTCTCACCGCAGCCCGAATAATCCAGCAGCAGGCATTCGCGCCCCTGTTCCACGCATCGGTCGAACACGGCGGTCGCCTTGCCACCTGCCATGTCCGACATGTAGCCGGGCAGGAAGATTACCGCCGGCCCGCTGCCTGCATTGTGGCGATAGGCGATCCGCTGGCCGCCCGTTTCGTGAAACTGCGTGGTCATCATCTAAGAATGGGCGCGAAAAGCGTCGCTACAAGGTGCATTGCAGACTTGGCGCACGGCCCCATCCGCACTAGGTGGCATTGCCATGACCGAATTAGTCCAGATCAGCCTTCCCGATGGTTCCAAGCGCGCGATGGAGCCGGGCAGCACACCCGGCGATGTTGCCGCCGCCATCGGCCCCGGCCTTGCCAAGGCCGCCCTCGCCGCGCGCGTGAACGGAGAGGTGCGCGACCTCAACCGCCCGTTCGATTGCGACAGCGAGCTGGAACTCATCACCGCGCGTGACGAGGATGATGCGCTGGAACTGGCGCGCCACGATTATGCGCACGTGCTGGCAGAGGCGGTGCAGTCGCTGTGGCCGGGCACGCAGATCACCTTCGGCCCGGCAACGGACGATGGCTTTTATTATGATGTGAAAGCGCCCGACAATCGCCCCCCCTTCTCCATGGACGACCTGCCCCAGATCGAGGAGCGGATGCGCGAGATCATCAAGGCGGACAAGCCCTTGGTGCGCGAGGCGTGGAGCCGCGAGCAGCTGATCGAAAAATGGGAAGCCGAGGGCGAGAGCTTCAAGGCCGAATGGGCGAAGGAACTGCCAGAGGACGAGGAACTGACCGTCTACTGGTCGGGCGAACCCAATTCCGACGGCGCGTGGCTGGATATGTGCCGCGGCCCGCATCTGCCCAGCACCGGCAGGCTGGACCCGCAGGCTTTCAAGCTGATGCGCGTTGCAGGCGCATACTGGCGCGGTGACCAGAACAACGCGCAGCTGACGCGCATTTACGGCACTGGCTGGCTGAACAAGAAGCAGCTGAACGCTCACCTCACCCGGCTGGAGGAAGCCGCCAAGCGCGATCATCGCAAGCTGGGCCGCGAGATGGACCTGTTCCACCTGCAGGAAGAGGCGCACGGCAGCGTGTTCTGGCATCCCAATGGCTACAAGATCTGGCGCGAGCTGGAAGCCTACATGCGCCGCAAGATGGATGGCGCGGAATATCGCGAGATCAAGACGCCGCAGGTGATGGACGCGCGCCAGTGGGAGCAGAGCGGCCACTGGGGCAAGTACCGCGAAAACATGTTCGTGATCCCTGACGAGACTCCGAACACCGAGGACGAGGGCGAGCTGGTGTCCAAGGATGCCGACTGGATGGCGCTGAAGCCGATGAACTGCCCGGCGCATGTGCTGGTGTTCAAACAGGGCATCACGTCCTACCGCGACCTGCCGATCCGCCTTGGCGAGATGGGCTGCTGCCACCGCAACGAACCCCACGGCGCGCTGCACGGACTGATGCGCGTGCGCCAGTTCACCCAGGACGACGCGCACATCTTCTGCACCGAGAAACAGGTGGTGGAGGAAGTGCGGTCCTTCATCGAACTGGCCGACAGCGTCTACAAGGATTTCGGCTTCACCTATGCCATCAAGCTGGCGCTGCGCCCCGAACAGCGATTCGGCAGCGATTCCGACTGGGACAAGGCCGAGCAGGAAATGCGCGACGCCGTGGCCGAGGCCGGGATGATGAACGAGGAATACGGCTGGGAAGAACTGCCCGGCGAAGGCGCATTCTACGCGCCCAAGCTGGAATGGCACCTGACCGATGCCATCGGCCGCACCTGGCAGGTGGGCACGATCCAGGGTGATCGCGTGCTGCCCGAACGCCTCGATGCGACATATATCGGCGAGGATGGCGACAAGCACCGCCCCGTGATGCTGCACCGCGCGATTTTCGGCTCGTACGAACGCTTTATCGGCATCCTGATCGAGCATTTCGCCGGGCGCCTGCCTGTGTGGCTGGCCCCGGTGCAGGCGGTGGTGGCCACCATCACCTCCGATGCGGATGGGTATGGCGAGGACGTGATCGCCAAGCTGAAAGCAGCGGGCATTCGCGTGGAAGGCGATCTTCGCAACGAGAAGATCAACTACAAGGTGCGCGAACATTCGCTGGCCAAGGTTCCGCATATGCTGGTGGTGGGCAAGCGGG
Organism: Aurantiacibacter rhizosphaerae; assembly: GCF_009807005.1. Classification (GTDB taxonomy): domain Bacteria; phylum Pseudomonadota; class Alphaproteobacteria; order Sphingomonadales; family Sphingomonadaceae; genus Alteraurantiacibacter; species Alteraurantiacibacter rhizosphaerae. The sequence continues at coordinate 233,934 of NZ_WUBR01000001.1, forward strand.
AGGCCGAGGAAGGCACCGTTGCCATGCGCACGCTGGGTGAGAAGGAGCAGAAGTTCCTCTCTCTGGATGAAGCTATCGCGTTCCTGAAATCCGAGGCGACGCCGCCGGATTTGCGCGACTAGGCGCGGGCGCGGCTGGCTCTTGGAATTTCTCGCCGGATTCAGCGCGCTCCAGATTACGGTCGCCGCCATCGCCACGCTGGGAGCGGCCTTCATTCGCGGGCTGACCGGCTTTGGCTTTGGCATATTGCTGGTGCCGGTTCTGGCGCTGGCAATTACGCCGGTGGAGGCGGTGCTGGCGCTGAACATCATGGCCGGGCTGCTGGCCCTGAGCGAGATCCGTTATGTGCTGCGGGAGGCGGAACGATCCGCGCTGACGATTGGCGCGCTGGTGTTGCTGGCCACTTTGCCGGGGTTCATGCTGCTGGATGCAACGCCGCCCGCCATCGCCCGCCTGCTGATCGCGCTGGTTGCATTGTCCGCCTTCGTCGCCGTGCTGCTGCCGCGCCGCGGTGCGCATCTGCCGGGGCGGCTGACGACCGGGCTGACGGGTATCTCCGCCGGATTGCTGACGGGCTTTGCCGCCATGCCGGGGCCGCCCGTGGTCCCCTATTACGTGGGCCGCGATATCCCGCGCACCACGGCCAAGGCGAGCATGATCGGCATTTTCGGCGTGGCGGCGATGGCCGGTATCGGTTCAGGCGCGGTGGTGGGCGTGCTGCAATGGCGGATCGTAATCCTTGGCCTTGCGCTGTTTCCGCTGGTGATGCTGGGCAACTGGCTGGGTTCGCTGGCCTTTGGCAGGGTGGGTGACAAGGCGTGGCGCATATTCGTGGGCGTGGTGCTTGCGGCAGCGGCCGGTGCCGCGCTTTTCAAATTGTTGTAGCCCGGTTCGATCAGGCTGGCTGGCACCCTGGCTGGCACGTTGGCGTGGAGCCTACTGGTTTTCGGCCCCCGGCAATTTCCCCACCTTTCGCGCACCATCCATTGTGGTGACGAGAATATCGTCACCGTCTACCACGATCACCACATCCTTCAGGCCGATGGCGGAAACCCTTGGCCCATCGCTGTCGACATACACGTTCTCGCAATCCACAAGATCGGCATCGCCGCGCACGAGATTTCCGGCATGATCGGCTTCCTGCTCATCATACAGCGCCTTCCAGTTGCCGATGTCAGACCAGCCCATGTCGGCGGTGACCGTGGCGGCCTTCTGAGTTTTTTCCATCACGGCGTAATCGATCGAATCGCCTTCGATCTTCAGAAAGGGTTCGGCAGCCGGGTAGAAAAGATTTCCATCTTCGCGCCCTTCGGAAACGGCCTGTTCCACCAGGCTGACGATGTCTGGCCGGAACCGACGCAATTCATCCATGTAGGCGCCGGCTTTGAAAACGAAGATCCCGCCATTCCAGCTGAAATCGCCTTCAGCCAGAAAGGCCTTCGCCCGTTCAAGATCCGGCTTCTCGACAAAGCGTTTCACCTTATGGCCATGCGCAATTTCATTACCGTGCTGGATATAGCCAAAGCCTGTTTCCGGCGCAGTGGGGCGGATCCCTATGGCCACGAGTTGACCCTCGCCGGCGATCTTCGCTGCCGAGACGATTGCCGCGCGAAAAGCTTCTGTATCCTGGATATGATGGTCGCTTGAGCAGATAAGCATCATCGCATCTTCAGGCTGGCGCGCAGCCGCCAGGGCGATCGCAGGGGCGGTGTTCCTGGCACCAGGTTCCACGATAACTGATCCGCCATCGGACAATTGCGCGCGGATGTGCTCGATATGCGCCTCCCCCGCCACAACTAGCGGCGGCGCAAACATGGCTTTGTCAGCACAACGGGCCAGCGTGGCCTTGAACAGGGTGCTGTCACCCAGAAGAGGCAGGAACGGCTTGGGCTTTGCCTTGCGGCTGCGTGGCCACAGGCGGGTGCCATTCCCCCCGCACATTACCATCGGAACAATCTTTGTCATGGCTGCTCTCCATCCATGTGACGTCCGGCCACTAGGCAGACCGATCCTGCCTGAAAACCAATTTCGTCGATATTGGCTGCCAAAGCGCACTCGCCCGGCATAATCGTGTTTCCATTAACTTGTATGAATCCATTCGCCGCGCCGGGTGCATTTCAGATGGATTCCAGAACTAGGAACTCAGCATCTTGATGGCGGATACAGCCAGCATTGCGGCCAGGGCATAGCGCACGAGATTTTCGTTTATGAAACCACCAACCAGGGAGCCGACGACAATTCCCGGGATGGAACCGATCAACAGGCTTGCCAGAAGCCAACCATCCACATTGCCCAGAAAACTGTGCCCGGTGGCGGCGACAATCGTAAGCGGCACGGCATGCATGATATCGGTGCCGACGATCGACTTGGTGCTCAATCGTAGCGGATAAAGCATCGCCAGCAACACCGCCACCAGCGCCCCTGCACCGACGGAGGTGAGCGTCACCAGCCCGCCGATCACCGCGCCGCCCGCCACTGTCAGAACAAGCTGTTGCGATCGCATTCCCGGACCAATCCGATCTTTCAGCCTGCGCAGACCGGGCTGAATATGCGGTTTCAGCAGCATGAGGACGGACGTCAGCAGCAATGCCGCGCCCAAAAGATGCAGCAGGAAGGCGCTTTCCAGCCTTCCGTCCTGCATCAGCCACAGCCACAGCAAGGTGAGAACGGCAACCGGGATACTGCCTGCGGCCAGCCTGCGGACCAGGTGCCAGTCCACGGATCCGAGGCGATGATGAACGCCGCCGCCTATCGATTTCGTGATGGCGGCAAACCAGAGATCCGTGCCCACCGCAACGGCGGGATTGATGCCAAACAGCAGGATCAGGATGGGGGACATCAGCGACCCGCCGCCCACGCCGGTAAGGCCGACCAGAAAACTGACCAGGAGCCCCGCCAGGGAGTAGCCCAGGTCTATACCGCCCAGCATTGGGTCAGCCCGTGGCCAGATCCTTCACTTCGGCCAGCACCTTTTCCGCCCATTCGGGGCGGCAGATCAGCAGATCGGGCATATAGGTATCGCGCTGGTTGTAGATGAGCGGCGAGCCATCGATACGCGAGCAGTGCAGGCCGTGTGCGGCCGCGACTGCGGCGGGCGCGCAGCTATCCCATTCGAACTGGCCGCCCGAATGCAGATAGATTTCCGCTTCGCCCCGCACCACGGCCATGGCCTTGGCCCCCGCACTGCCCATGCCCACCAGCTCTCCGCCGATGCGTTCTGCGACGGCCACGGCTTCGGCAGCGGGCCGCGTGCGGCTGACGACGAGGCGGGGTTTTTCTGCCGCAGCGCCCAGCGGGCCGGGCTGATCCGTGCGCAACACCTTGCCAAGGCCCGGCAGCGCGACAGCGCCGATTTCGGGCTTGCCGTCGATTGCCAGCGCGACATGCACGGCCCAGTCGCTGCGCTCCTCGCCATATTCGCGCGTGCCATCCACGGGATCGACGATCCACACACGCTCCTTCGACAGGCGTTCTTCGGTGTCCTTGCTTTCCTCGCTCAGCAACCCGTCATCGGGGCGCTGCGCGCGGATGGCGTGGACCAGGAACTGGTTCGCAGTCTCGTCCCCCGCCTTGCCCAGTGCTTTCCCCTCGAACATGCCGGAGGCGCGCACTTCAAGCAGGATACGACCGGCACATTCGGCCAGATGGGCGGCAAGTTCGGCGTCTGTCATTGCAGATGTCATGGGTGCAATACTCACTTAAGGGGCAGGATTTGCTGAATGATGTAATCGGCGGCCTCTTCCGGCGTCATCTCCACCGTGTTGACGGTGATTTCCGGGTTTTCGGGCGCCTCATAAGGACTGTCGATGCCGGTGAAGTTCTTCAGCTGTCCGCTGCGCGCCTTTTTATAGAGGCCCTTCACATCGCGTTCTTCCGCCACTTCCAGCGGCGTATCCACGAACACCTCGATGAATTCGTGATCCTCCAGCATGGATCGCACCATCTGCCGCTCGGCACGGAAGGGGCTGATGAAGGCGGTGAGGACGATCAGGCCGGCATCGGTCATCAACCGGGCCACCTCGCCCACGCGGCGGATATTCTCGATCCGGTCCGCCTCGGTAAAGCCAAGGTCCTTGTTCAGGCCGTGGCGCACATTGTCGCCATCCAGCAGGAAGGTGTGGCGGTTCATCAAGGCCAGCTTTTTCTCCACCTCGTTGGCGATGGTGGATTTGCCAGAGCCGGAGAGGCCGGTGAACCAAAGCACGCGCGGCGTCTGGTTCTTCATGCCCGCGTGATGTTCGCGGGTGATGTCCGTCGCCTGCCAATGCACGTTCTGGCTGCGGCGCAGGCTGAAGTTCAGCATGCCTGCGGCGACGGTAGCATTGGTGATCTTGTCCACCAGGATGAAGCCGCCCATGGTGCGGTTATCGGCATAGGGTTCGAACACCAGCGGCTTGTCCGAATAGACTTCCGCCACGCCGATATCATTCAGCGACAGGGTCTTTGCCGCCAGCTCGTCCATGGTGTTCACATCGACGCGGTACTTGGGCTGCTGCACCGTGGCAGACACGGTCTGCGTGCCCAGCTTCAGCCAGTAGCCACGGCCGACATGCATGTCCTCGTCATTCAGCCAGACCAGCGTGGCCTCGAACTGGTCGGCGGTTTCTGGCGGATTGTCGGCCACGCACAGCACATCGCCGCGCGAGCAATCGATCTCGTCTTCCAGCGTGATAGTGACGGACTGTCCCGCCTGCGCCTCGTCCAGTTCGCCATCGAAGGTGACGATGCTCTTCACCGTGCTCGTCTTGCCAGATGGCAGCGCGCGCACTGTATCGCCGGGCTTTACCTGCCCGCTGGCGATCAGGCCGGAGAAGCCACGGAAATCCAGGTTCGGGCGGTTCACCCACTGCACCGGCATGCGGAACGGCTTGTCCGCCGCCACGTCAGACAGCACTTCCACGCCTTCCAGGTGATCGACAAGGCTTGGCCCGTCATACCACGGGGTATTCTCGCTGGAGGCGGCGGTGATGTTGTCGCCCTTGAACCCGCTGATGGGCATGGCGGTGAAGCTCTCGATGCCGATTTCCTCGGCAAAGGCGGAATATTCGGCCACGATCTTGTCAAACGTGGCCTGATCGTAATCCACCAGGTCCATCTTGTTCACGGCCAGCACGATATTCTTGATGCCGATGAGGTGGCACAGATACGAATGGCGGCGCGTCTGCACCAGCACGCCCTTGCGCGCATCCACCAGGATCACGGCGAGATCGGCGGTGGAGGCGCCTGTCACCATGTTGCGGGTGTATTGTTCGTGGCCGGGGCAATCGGCGACGATGAACTTGCGCTTTTCAGTGTTGAAGAAGCGATAGGCCACATCGATGGTGATGCCCTGTTCGCGTTCTGCGGCCAAGCCATCCACCAGCAGGGCGAAGTCGATTTCCTGCCCCTGAGTGCCCACCTTCTTGCTGTCGCTGCTCAGCGCTTCCAACTGATCTTCGAAGATCATCTTGGAATCGTACAGCAAGCGCCCGATCAGCGTGCTCTTGCCATCGTCCACGCTGCCGCAGGTGATGAAGCGCAGCATGGTCTTGTGCTGGTGGGTTTCCAGATAGCTATCGATATCCTCTGCGATCAGGGCATCGGTCCGGTAGACGGAATCGGTCGTTTGTTCGGTCATCAGAAATACCCCTCCTGCTTCTTCTTCTCCATGCCAGCGCCGCCGGCATCCTTGTCGATCACGCGGCCCTGGCGTTCGCTGGTGGTGGTGAGCAGGGTTTCCTGGATCACTTCGGAAAGGGTGGACGCCTCGCTTTCAACAGCGCCCGTCAGCGGGAAGCAGCCCAGCGTGCGGAAGCGAACGGAGCGGGTGGTGATTTCGGGCTTCTCGCCCATCACCTCTTCCAGCCGCTCGATATCGTCGGCCATGAACAATCCGCCTTCGTAGATGAAGGTGGGACGCGGCGCGGAGAAATAGAGGGGGACGATCTCGATATTCTCAAGCTGGATATATTGCCACACGTCCAGCTCGGTCCAGTTGGAGATGGGGAAGACGCGGATGCTCTCCCCCTTCTTCTTTTTCGCGTTGTAGAGGTTCCACAGTTCCGGGCGCTGGTTCTTCGGGTCCCACCCGTGGCTGGCCGTGCGGAAGGAGAACACGCGCTCCTTCGCGCGGCTCTTTTCCTCGTCACGCCGCGCGCCGCCGAATGCTGCATCGAAGCCGTAATGGTTTAGCGCCTGCTTCAGCCCTTCGGTCTTCCACATATCGGTGTGCAGCGGGCCGTGATCGAAGGGGTTGATGCCGCGCTCTTTCGCCTCAGGGTTCTGGTAGACCAGCAGTTCCATGCCCGCATCCTGCGCGGCCTTTTCGCGCAGCTCGTACATCGCCTTGAACTTCCAGGTGGTGTCGACATGCAGCAGCGGGAATGGCGGGGGCGAGGGGTAGAATGCCTTCTTGGCAAGGTGCAGCATCACCGCGCTGTCCTTCCCCACGGAATACAGCATCACGGGCTTTTCAGCCTCTGCCGCCACTTCGCGGATGATATGGATCGCCTCTGCTTCAAGGCGCTGGAGATGGGTGAGCGTCGCGGTCATTTGGCAAACTTTCGTATTTCTTCGACTCGCCTCATAGGCAGATCTACGGGGCTTTGACTTCCCATATGGGAGGTATAAACAAAGTAGTCATGCGAGTACCCAATCTTGGTGAGACGGAATTGTTGGTCCCCCTGCACGAAGGCATGTTCGAAATGCCCATGTGGGACACGTTCCTCAAAAGGCTGAAGCAGGTAACCGCCTGCGACAGCGCCAGCCTGCTGATCCACGCGCCCGATGCCGTTTCCGCTATCCAGCTTTCCGCAGGCTCCGCCACGCCCGCGCCAGGCTTGCAACAGCTGTTCGATGCGCGCCTCGATTCGGGACGGGATTCGGGACGGGATTCGGGACAAGATGCGGGACGGGGTGGGGCAGAACCGATGCGCGCGCGATCCATGCGCGAAGGGCGCGTCTATAGCCTGGCGGAGCTGCTGGACTTGGGGGAGGAGCAGCGCGATTTTGCGCGCAAGGTGCTGGATCCGCTGGACCTGCGGCATATGCGATCGGTGCGGCTGGGCGATCCCAGCGGCCTTGATGCCTGGCTGGTGCTGACATCGGCGGAGGAGATTGCCCCGTCCGCCAGCGCATTGCTGACCGCGCTCCTGCCGCATATGCGGGTGGCGCTGCGCGTGCTGGCCCGGCTGGAGCAGGAGAAGGCGCGCGCATCGATGACGGCGGGCGCGTTCAGCCACATCGATTTCGGCTGGATCGCGGTGGACCGGCGGTGCCGCGTGGTGGATATGGATGAACAGGCGCAGCGCTTCCTCAGCCGGTCCGCCGCGCTGCGGCAGGGGCCCTATGGCAGGCTGACCCCGCTATCGCCCGCGATTGACCGGCAATTGACGATACTGGTGAAATCCTTTGCGGAAAAGCCCGACGCCCGGCCGCGCGCGGTCAACCTCAGTCAGGACCCGTGGATCGACATTCTCGTCTCACCCGTGCGGGTCACGTCGCTGTCAGTCGGGGGGAAGGCGGTGGCCGTGGTGTATTTCCGCGGCGATCAAAGCTCTTCGGCAGACAGGTGCCAGCAATTGATCGACATGTTCAAGCTGACGCAGAGCGAGGCGCGCTTTGCATGGTCCATCGCGCAGGGCATCTCGATTGCCGACGCCGCCGAAAAACACGGCCTGACGATCGAGACCGCGCGCAATTATTCAAAGAAGATCTACGCCAAGACGGGTGCGCGCGGCCAGGTGGATTTCATGCGCCGCGTGCTGACCAGCGTGGTGGCCATCACGGTGCACTAAATTGTAAGCAAACCTCAGGCGGCGAGGATAAGGGCCAGCCCGCAGCCGCACACGATAATGCTGCGCATCAGATCCATCGGATCGGAGAGCGTTTCGCGTGTCAGGGCAAATGCGTGGGCCATGTTCAGCAGACTAGGCGCCAAATCCTAACAAATTGTTAATTAAGCCATAGGGACATGCTGGCTGGCGCAATGGAAGCTGCCGCCGCCCGTCAGCACGGCATCCGCACGCAGGCCCACTGCTACGCGTCCGGGGAAGAGATCGCTCACGGCGGCCACGGCATCATCATCATGCGTGCTGCCATAGGTGGGCACTACCACCACATCATTGCAAATGGCAAAGTTCATGTAGCTGGCAGGCTCTGCCTCGTCGCCTTCGCCCATCCAGCCGGGGGAGGGGATGTCACGCACCTCCAGCCCGAAATCCTGCGCGCGGGCGCGAGCGTCTTCATATACGGAAGTGTTGGGATCGTCAGCCGAAGTGGCGCGGGGAATGGCGATAACCCCTTCGCCCACCATGCGCGCCAGATTATCGACATGGCCATCGGTGTGATCGCCCGCCAGCCCATCACCCAGCCACAAGATACGATCGAAGCCGAGATCGCGCTGCAAATTGGCCCAGATATCCTCGCGGGTAAGCGAGGGGTTGCGATTGGGGTTCAGCAGGCATTGCTCCGTCGTCACCACCAGCCCGGTGCCGTCGCTCTCCACCGCGCCGCCTTCCAGTATCCAGTCGGCGCGTGAATAGGACAGGCCGCCCGCTTCGGCCAGCGAAGGTCCGGTATCCTGGTCCCCCTCCAGCAGGTACTTGCCGCCCCAGCCGTTGAAGCCGAAGCCCTGCGCGCGGCGCTGGCCATCGGGGCCGAGCACGGTCAGCGGGCCGGTGTCGCGGATCCAGATGTCGCCATAGGGGTGTCGCTCAAATTTCACCGCACCCGAAACAAGGTCTTTCGCGCGCATTTCGGCGGTCGCATCGCGCACCACCAGCCGCACCTGCTGCCCGGTTTCGGCAACGGCATTGGCGAAGGCTGCCATCTGCTCCTGCGCAGGGGAGAGGTTCTCCTCCCACAAGTCGCCATGGGCGGGGAAGCCGATCCAGATCCAGTCCTGCTTCGCCCATTCGGCGGGCATACGAAATGTCATGTGGTCAGCAGCCTTCTTCACTTGCAGCACAGCTTGCCTGACGCACGGCGCGGAATTCGTCACCCTCGTTCCATTCGGGCCAGTCGGTGGTGCTGCCCAACGCGCGGGCGAGGCGGTAATAGAGGTCCAGATCCTGCATCAGGCCGGACCAGTCCCAGTTCTCGTCATATTCATCGTCGGGCGCGTGATAGGCGCTGGCGCGGTATTCGGCTTCCAGGGCCTCCCCGCGCGCAGTGCCGCCGTCCACGAGGTCCAGCCCCGATTTCACATAGAACATCGGCACGCCGCGCTTCACCAGCGGGAAGTGGTCGGATCGGTAGTAATAGCCAGCTTCGGGTGCGGGATCGGGCGAGGCGGTGCGCCCCTGTGCCGCCAATGCGGCAGCGAGGTAATCGTCAAGCTCGCTTTTGCCGCCGCCGCGCACGTTTACATCGCGCGTCTCGCCGCGAACGGCGATGCCATCCATGTTGATGCCGCCCACCGTCTGGCTGAGCGGGTAGACCGGGTTGGCGGCATAATATTCCGCGCCCAGCAGGCCCGATTCCTCCGCCGTCACGGCCAGGAACACCAGGCTGCGATCCAGCGGAGGCGATTGGTGCTGCGCCTGCGCCAGGGCGACCAGCGCAGCGGTGCCCGTCGCGTTGTCGACCGCGCCGTTGCAGATATCATCGCCCGCATCATTGGGAATGCAGCGGCCAAGGTGATCCCAATGCGCGGTGTGCAGCACGATCTCGTCAGGCCGCGTGGCCCCCGGCAGAATGCCGATCACATTGTTGGAGGTGTAGCGGCGGGATGAATTGGTGAAGCTGGTGGCAACGGGCATACCGAGCGAAACCGCCTTGAAACCGGGCTGGCTGGCGGCTTGCACCATTGCGCCAAGGTCCATGCCTGCCGCCTGGAATATCGCGGCGGCGGTGTCGTTCGATACCCAGCCGTTCATCGCCGTCTGGTCCGATCCGTCGCCGCCGGTATCGGTATAGGCCTGCGCGCCGGTCCAGCTGCCTTCCACCACGTTCCAGCCGTAGCTGGCGGCGAAATCCTCATGCACGATCAGCGCGGCGGTGGCGCCCTGCCGCGCGGCTTCCTCGTATTTGTAGGTCCAGCGTCCGTAATAGGTCATCGCGCGGCCGTTGAAGGGGCCTTCCAGCGTGTCCTCCGCGAAATCCGCGTCGTTGATGAGGATCAGCGCGGTCTTGCCCGTCATGTCCACGCCGGCATAATCGTTCCAGCCGCGTTCGGGCGCGTTGATGCCGTATCCCACGAACACCAGCTCACTATCCGCGATGGTGGTGGCGGGTACCTGCCGATAGCTTACGCCGACCCAGTCCTTGCCATGCTCGAACGAAAGATCGCCCACGGTCAGCGGGGCGAAATCGCTGCCGGTGATTTCCACCAGCGGCACCTTTTGCAAATAGCTGTCGCCATTGCCCGGCTGCAGGCCTGCGGCGGCGAATTGCTGCACCAGATAGTCTACCGTCTTCTGTCCGCCGGGTGTGCCTGGCTTGCGCCCTTCGAACGCATCGGAAGACAGGGTGCGCACGTTTTCCTGCACGGTTTCCAGCGATATCGGGGCTGTCGGCGTGCCGGCAGGAACGGTGGCGCATGCGGCCAGCGAGAGCACTGCAAGCGGGCTTGTGAAACGGAGCATCTATTTCCTTTCAGGCGAAATCATTGCCCATGTGGCATTGGCGCAGCGCCGGAGCAAGCATCACGGGGCTTGAAGCAGGCAAGGCACGAGGGCAGGAGCCGTAGCGATGACATTTGACTGGCAATCCGCCCTGAATCGCGCCCGCGCGCACTCGCCCTTTCTGAAACGCGCGATGGAAAGCCGCGCCGAACTCGTATCGCTGATGGGCGATGGCAAGGGGGCAGAGGCGCTGGCGCTGGCAAAGGGCGCGGGGGAGGGGATCGAGGATACCGGCGTGGCCCTGCGGCGCGAGCGGCTGTCGCTGGCATTGGTGCTGGCGGTGGGCGATCTTGCCGGGGCGTTTGACCTCGACATGGTGATGGCAGAGCTTTCCGGCTTTGCCGACCGCGCGCTGGATGCAGCGATGCTGGCCGTGGTGCAGCGCCGGGTGGAGGGCGCGGACACCAGCGGCTTTTCCGCGCTGGCGCTGGGCAAGCAGGGCGCGGGCGAGCTCAATTATTCGTCCGACATCGATCCCATCCTGCTGTTCGATCCCGCACGGCTGGCCCGGCGGGAGCGGGACGAGCCGGCGGAGGCCGCGCAGCGCTATGCCCGGCAATTGGTGGAGCTGCTGGGGCAGCGCACGGGAGAGGGTTATGTGCTGCGGGTTGACCTGCGCCTGCGCCCGGCCAGCGAGGTGTCGCCGCTCGCCATCCCATTCAACGCGGCCATCTCTCATTACGAAAGCAGCGCGCTGGCGTGGGAACGGGCCGCCTTCATCCGCGCGCGCGCTGCGGCGGGTGATGTGGCGGCGGGGGAGCATTTCCTCGATGAAATCCGGTCCTTCGTGTGGCGCAAGAGCCTGGATTTCACCGCTATCGAGGAAGTGCGCCGCCTGACCATGCGCATCCGCGAGGCTTACGAGGGCACGCGCGAGGTTGGCCCCGGCTTCGATATCAAGAAGGGTCGCGGCGGCATTCGCGAGATCGAGTTCTTCGCCCAGACGCACCAGCTGATCTACGGCGGCCGCAATCCCGCCCTGCGGCGGCGCGGCACGCGTGCGGCGCTGGATGCCTTGGCCGAGGCGGAGATTATCGCCAGCGAGGATGCCCGCGTGCTGGGTGAAAGCTACGATGCCCTGCGCATCATCGAACACCGCCTGCAAATGGTGGACGACCGGCAGACCCATTCCCTGCCCGACACCGCGGAAAAGCTGGACAATGTCGCGCAATTGCACGGCCTGCCCGATGGGCCTGCGCTGGTGCAGCATGTGCACGCCATTTGCGAACGCGTGGCCGCGCGATACGACGATTTGCTGGGAGAGGACGAGGAGCAGACCTCCACCAGCGTCACCGTGCCGGCCGAGCTGCGCGAACGCTTCGATGCGCGCACACAGCATTGGCGCGGTTCGCTGCGGGCGCTGCGTTCGGAAGAGGCGCGCATGGCTTTCGATGCGATCAGCGACGATCTACTGTCGGCGCTGGCCGGGGCGCCCGATCCAGATCACGCGATGACGCGGTGGGAAACGCTGCTGGAACGCCTGCCCACCGCCATCAACCTGTTCCGCCTGTTCGAACAGCGCCCCGGCCTGCTGGACCGGGTGCTGCGCATTCTCACGCTGGCGCGCCCGCTGGCCGATGCGCTGGCGCGGCGTCCTGAACTGCTGGATGCGCTGATCGATCCCAATGCGCTGGACCTGCCCGGCCCGGTGGGCACGCTGGCCCAGCGCATGCAGGCGAGCGAGGACAGCGATTACGAATCGCGGCTGGACCGGCTGCGGCAGGTGGTGGGGGAGGAACGCTTCGCCCTTGGCGCGCAGATGGTGGAATGCCGCCACGATCCGCTGAACATCGCCGAAGGCCTGTGCCGCGTGGCGGAGGCTGCGGTGCAGACAGGCGCAGATGCCGCCATCGCCGATTTTCGCGCCAAGCACGGAGAGATCCCCGGCAGCGAGCTGGTGATCCTGGGCCTTGGCCGATTGGGCGGCGGTGCGCTGACCCATGCGTCAGACCTCGACGTGGTGTTCCTGTTTACCGATCCTGAGAAGAGCGGCGTTGAATCGGACGGCGATCGCCCCTTGTCGGTGACGCTGTATTACAATCGCCTCGCCACCCGCGTCACCGCCGCGCTCAGCGTGCCCACGGCAGAAGGAGCCTTGTATGAGATCGATACGCGGCTGCGCCCGCAGGGGAAGCAGGGTCCGCTGGCGGTGGGGTTTGAATCCTTCCAGCGTTACCAGCGCGAATCGGCCTGGACGTGGGAGCATATGGCGCTGGCCAGAGCCCGCCCGATTTACGGCAGCGATGAAGCGCGCGACAGATTGTCCGGCCTGATCCGCGATGTCCTGTGCGAAACGCGCGATCCGCAGGTGCTGAAGCAGGACGTGCTGCATATGCGCGGAGAGATGCTGAAGGCAAAGCCGCCGCGCGGCCCGCTGGATGTAAAGCTGATGCGCGGCGGATTGGTGGATTCCGAATTTCTCGTCCACTACCTGCAATTGCGGGAAGGGCTGGGCTTCAACCCCGCGATGGAAAAGGCGATTGCCACGCTGGCAGAACACGATCTGCTGCCGCAGGATTATGCCGGCCACCACCTTGCCATCACCCGCTACCTTGTGGCCGTGCGCCTGTTCGCGCCCGATGGTACGGAACCCGCGCCCGCCACGCGCGCCGTGCTGGCGCAGGCCTGCGGAGAAGACAGTTACGAGGCCCTGTTGCAATCGCTGGCGCAGGCACGCCAGGGCATTGCCGCGCAATGGGCCAGGCATCTTGGCGAAACACTGGAGATTTAAGACATGAGCGAGCAGCAATTACCGGGCGAAGGCGACATGATGCCGGACGTGGCGATGGAAGGCGCCGATGGCGCGGCCATCAAACCGTCGGACTATCGCGGGCAGAAACTGGTGCTGTTCTTCTACCCCAAGGACATGACGCCGGGCTGCACCACCGAAAGCGTGGAATTCAGCGCGGCAAAACCGGAGTTCGAGGCGGCAGGCACCGCCGTGGTGGGCGTATCCAAAGACCCCTACGCCCGGCATGAGAAGTTCATCGCCAAGCACGACCTTGCCGTGCCCCTTGCTTCAGACCCGCAGGAGGATGGGCTGGCCGATGCGCTGGGCATCTGGACCGAAAAGAAGATGTACGGAAAAACCTTCATGGGCATGGTGCGCACCACGTTTCTGGTGGATACCGAAGGCCGCATCGCGCGCGTCTGGCGCAAGGTGAAGGTGAAGGGGCACGTGGACGAAGTGCTGGCAGCCGCCCAAGCTTTGTAGAGCCCACCCGCGTGGCTGACCTTTCTGAGGCAATCCGTACTGCCCTGCTGACAGGCGACAAGCGCGCCAAGGTAATGGCCACGCGCGCGCTGGTGCGTGACTGGCGCAAGGGCAGGCTGCCCGGCGGCTTTACCGTCAGTATGCCTGATAGCCCGGCATGGCCGGATGGGCTGGAGGTGTTGCCGCCGGGCCGGATGCCAAAACGCGGGAAGGGCGGCAATGCGCGCAATCGCATCGCCTTGTGGCACAGCCTTGCGCATATAGAATTCGTCGCCATCGATCTGGCGCTGGATATCGTGGGCCGCTTTGGCGCCGAGATGGGCGATGCCTTCATCGCCGATTTTCTTGGCGTTGCGGCGGATGAGGCGATGCATTTCGCGCTGATCGATCGCCACCTTGCCACCATGGGGGCAGGCTATGGCGATCTGCCGGTGCATGACGGGCTTTGGCAATCGGCGATGGATACAGCGCATGATGCAGCGGCGCGGCTGGCCATCGTGCCCATGGTGCTGGAAGCGCGCGGACTGGACGTAACGCCCGCCACGCTGAACCGGGTACGATCGCAGGGCGATTCGCGCGGTGCGGCGATTCTCCAGCGAGTCCTTGACGACGAAATCCGCCACGTTTCTGCGGGCGCAAGCCATTTTACGAAGGTGTGCGTGCAGCGCGGCATAGAGCCGAAAAACCACTGGAAAAGGTTAGTAAAAACTTACTTTCGGGGGGTGCTGAAACCACCGTTCAACGACTCGGCGCGTCTTGCAGCCGGTCTGTCGCGCGATCTCTACGCTGGTATTGCGTAGTTAAGGAATCCCATCATACCTCACAATTATCGAGACGGCGGATGGTTCCGGGGGTCTCGGCAAAAAACAGATGCGAAGCGCCATTTGGGCCAGCTCGCCGCAAAATTGTAGGGCGCTTGAACAGCGCCTGACGAAGCAAAAGGGATCGTATGCTCGTCAAGATAGCAACCATTCTCGCCCTGGGCACTGCGGCTGTCGCCAGCCCTGCCATGGCTGAAGAAACAGGCGTGATCAACGCGGCAATCGTGGCTCAGACCCCTTTGGGTGATGCCAGCGAATTCAACGAACTTTTCGCCAGCTGGGAACAGCTTGAAGATGGTGGCCGCGTTACCGCCACCGGTGAAATCATCGCAGCGCCGCGCACCGCCGTTTCGGTTCCCTCGCGGATGCCGGTTGACGGTGTGAAGCTCACCAGCTCCTTCGGCATGCGTAACCACCCGATCCTGCGCCAGCGCCGCCAGCACAACGGCGTCGATCTCGCCGCCCCGCGCGGCACGCCGGTGTATGCCACGGCTGATGGCATGGTTGAAATGGCCCAGTACTATGGCTCTTACGGCAATTATGTGCAGATCGGCCACGGCGGCGACGTGGAAACGCGTTATGCCCACCTGTCCAGCTACACCGTTCAGGATGGTGAGCAGGTCCGCAAGGGTGACCTCATTGGCTATGTCGGTTCCACCGGCCGCTCCACCGGCCCGCACCTGCATTATGAAGTCCGCGTCTCCAGCGAGCCTGTGAACCCCATCCCCTACATGGTGGCTCACATCGAAACTTCGGATGACGAACAGGCTGCACGCGGCGGTCCTGAATAAGACCCACGCCAGAAGCGGCGCCTGTTACGGCGCACTCGACAATCTGAATTCGTGAAGCGGCTGCTAGTTTTCTAGCAGCCGTTTTGCCATGGCGCGTACATCCGCGCCCATATCCTCACGCTCCAGCGCCAGCGCCAGCGTGGCTTCCACGAAGCCCAGCTTGCTGCCGCAATCGAAGCGGCGGCCTTCGAATGTCACGGCGTTGAAGGGCTGCGTGCCGATCATCTTCGCCATCGCATCCGTCAGCTGGATTTCACCGCCGGCACCCTTGCCCTGGTTCTCCAGCGTACGCATCACTTCAGGTTGCAGGATATAGCGGCCCGATACGATCTTGTTCGAAGGTGCCTCGTCCACGGGCGGCTTTTCCACCAGCCCCTTCACCTCGGTCAGAGCGCCATTCGTTTCGCCGGGATCGATCACGCCATAGCTGGACACATCTTCATGCGGCACTTCCAGCACGGAGATCAGGTTTCCGCCAACCTCGTTATAGGCCTCTACCATCTGCGCCATGCATCCCGGTTCACCCACCATCATCTCGTCCGGCAACAGGATGGCGAAGGGTTCATCGCCCACGATGGCGCGGGCGCACCAGATCGCGTGGCCCAGGCCCAGCGGAACCTGCTGGCGAACGGTGATGATATCGCCCGGCGTTGCGCGGGTCGGGTCCAGCACGCTCATATCCTTGCCGCGTTCGCTCATCGTGGCTTCGAGTTCGTAGGCGACATCGAAATGTTCGACGATGGCGGTCTTCCCGCGGCCGGTGACGAAGATCATCTGTTCGATCCCCGCCTCGCGCGCCTCGTCCACGGCATACTGGATAAGCGGGCGATCCACGATCGGCAGCAATTCCTTGGGAATGGCCTTGGTGGCCGGAAGGAAGCGGGTGCCAAGTCCGGCGACGGGGAAAACGGCTTTGCGGATGGGTTTGCGTTCGGTCATGCCGGTTTTGTGCAGTGCGGCAGTCCCGTGGTCAACCGCCATTGGCATCGCAAATATGCAGGTCGTCTTATTCTGGAGCAATTGTGCAGAACTTAACTGCGGTCCGTGCGTTGAAAGGGAAAGGAAAGGATAAAGCCAATGCTTATCAAGCTCGCTGCACTCGGTGCCCTCGGATATGCCGGGTATCGCTATTATGAAAAGACCACGCGCCAGGACCGTAACGAGGCATTCGCCGCGAATCAGGCCGGTGGATCGAACCACCAGCAGATCCGCAACGCTGGCCCCGGCGCGATGGCCGATTCGCCCAAGAAGGACACCTGGGACGAAGTTGACGAGGAGCTGGACGAAAGCTTCCCCGCGAGTGATCCGCCAGCTAATTACTGATAAGGCTGATTACTGATCAGACCGTCGGCGCAAGTCGGCGACCAGCCACAACCTGATGGCTGTAGCGAGGCCGGGCGGATGCTCGGCCTCGATACGTTCGGCGTCTATTTTCGCCACCAGCGCATTTACCGGCAGCCCCGCACGTGCGGATGCCTCATGCAGCATGTCCCAGAACAAGGGCTCCAGACTGATGGAGGTCTTGTGCCCGGCAATCTCGACAGATCGCTTTCGCGGTGGGTGATAGGGCGTGTCGATCATGGATAACTCCCCTAGCCCGATCCGCGCCCGCTGACGAACCCGTGACCTACGAATTATTTGGGGTAGCTGCACCGCGCCCCGCGCCGTACCCCTTGCTGCATGTCACACGGGTACGAGGCATTGTCCGACAAGGAGAAGGAGACGCTGCGGCTGATCCTGAACAGGCACGATGCAAAATCCATGGCGCGGGAACTCGCGCTGTCGGTGCACACCATAAACGAACGGCTGCGCAGTGCGCGGCGCAAGCTACAGGTTACCAGCAGCAAGGAAGCCGCCCGCCTGCTGTTGCAGCAGGAGAGGCCGGTGCCTGCCAAAACCCTTGGGTACAAGCATTTGGGGGATGAACCGGTACATGCCTCTGCGGCAGACGATGGATCAGCAAGGGCGCGGAATGGCCGCGGCCTGATGATTGGAGCAATCCTGATGCTGACGACACTGGCGATCCTCACCCTCACCACAACGCTTCCCGCAAACCTTCCTGTAACGCAGGATGCCGCGCCCCACGCGGTTGCCGCCGATGACGCGGAAAAGGAGAGCGCCGCCCGCGAATGGCTGGCGCTGACTGACGCATCAGACTGGCAGGGCAGTTACGATGCCACAGGCTCCGCTTTTCAGGAGCTGAATACGGCAGAGGTGTGGGAGGCGGTTTCACTGGAAGCGCGCGCTCCGCTGGGTGCGGTCATCCGGCGCGATGCAATCAGTTTCCAGCATCTTGCCGCACCGCCGATGGGATATTGGCAGGTGCGTTTCAGCACCGATTTCGCAGAGCGGCAGGACGTGATCGAATCGGTGACGCTGGAACGGGAGGACGGCGCATTGCGCGTTGTCGGCTACATCATCGAATGATGCGGCCTCAAAAAGGGGGCGCCGCGAACACGGCGCCCCGCTTAATCAATACATGTGCTGCCCGCCATTGATGCTGAGCGTGGAACCGGTGACGAAAGCCCCCTGCTCGGAAGCGAGGAAAGACACGCCCCGCGCGATTTCGCTGGCCTGGCCAAGCCGGCCGACGGGGATCTTGGCTACGATCTTTTCCAGCACGTTCTCCGGCACGGCGGCAACCATGTCCGTATCGATATAGCCGGGCGCAATGGCGTTCACGGTGATGCCGTAACGCGCGCCTTCCTGTGCCAGCGCCTTGGTAAAGCCGTGGATGCCGCTTTTGGCAGCGGCATAGTTCACCTGGCCGTATTGGCCTGCCTGGCCGTTGATGGAGCCGATGTTGATGATGCGGCCCCACTTGCGATCCTTCATGCCTTCGAAGGTGGCCTTGGCCATGTTGAAGCAGCCGCCCAGGTTCGTGCGCATCACGTCCGACCAGTCTTCATAGCTCATGCGCATCAGCGTGCCGTCACGGGTGATGCCGGCATTGTTCACCACGACATCGATCGGACCCACGTCGCTGGCGATCTTTTCGCACGCGGCCAGTGTTGCCGCGTGATCGCCCACGTCGAACTTGTATGCGGCGATGCCGGTTTCGTCGGTAAAGGCACGCGCCTTTTCATCATTACCGGCATAACTGGCGACGACGGTGAATCCGTCCTGTTTCAGGGATTCGCAGATAGCGCGGCCAATGCCGCGCGTTCCACCGGTAACAATTGCTACGTGTGCCAAATCAGTCTCTCCAGCTAGTTTGTTAAACCCGGCCTCACGTTAGACACGGCTTGTGTCATCCGCAAAACAAAACCCCGCCGAAGCGGGGTTGAGTAAAACAAAATGTCTTGCAGGATCAGAAGCGGAACTGGGTGCCGATATACACGGCCTGGCTGTCCTGCTGTTCCAGATCCGGAACGGGAAGCAGATCGCGATCCTGTTCGTAACGAACACCGGCGGTGATATCCAGATTACGGGTCAGGCGATAGCTGCCTGCCACATCCAGCATCTGATCGGTGAGCGTTTCGCCGGAAACGGCCACATCGTCTGCAGCGCGATCTTCGTCCAGTTCGATCCGGGCGGCAAAGCGGCTGGGCTTGTCCTTGGTTGCAGCGCGCGGGGCGAAGTCCGAAAGATCGGGAATGCGTGCGCGCGAAAGATTGCTGGACAGATCCGGCGTGGCGATCTTGCGCGCCGGTGCCGCGCCCTGCGATGCAACCTGCGATTGGGCAAAGCTGGAATAGCCGCGCGCAAGGCCAAGATTGTAACGCGTGGATGCCACGCGGAGCCCGGCGGAGCGGTTGGCTTCGCTACGCTGCGAACCGATCGTGTTGTTGGCGGCAAGAGCATCTGCCGTCTGCTGGTCTACCCGAACGGCCACCGTGACGGAGCGCGCGCTGGGCGAATCGTCAGACCCGGCGGGCGTGAAGCGCATCATGCGCGAATCGCCATGCTGCTGCGCGATGAATTCTGCCAGCCGCGGATCGGCATTGGCGGGTGTGAAGGAGAGGAAGGTGTCCGGCACATCGACGGCGGCATTTTCTGCCAGCGCGCCAAAGGCGAAGCCTGCACTGGGAAGCGCGACGGCAAGCAGCAGTGCGGACGCGCCAAACGCCGCCTTTCCTGCCAGTGCTGTGCGCTTCTTTGTCATGTGTCCTCTTTTATCCCCATCCTGATGGACGCCGAATGAATACGGTGGTTCCCCGTTTTTGGCGAGTCGCATCGATCACTTCCATTGCTACGACTGAATTGTACAAAACGCCAGACATCGCTTTGCAACCCAACGGCTTTTTGCAGACTGTTGCAGCTTCTCCACAGCACGTGTCACGCATTGGCACGCTATCTGTCGCCATATTAAGCGGGTGTTCACGGCGATTCGCGGCATTTGTGCCCCCTTAGAAGGCCTCTATACAATGCTTCGCCTTGCCGCGGGCATCTTGCCCGTTATAGAGGCTGCTTGCAGCGACTTTTCGTGTTTACAGGACCAATGATGGCAATTTCCCCCGTTCGCAAATTTTCCCGCCAGCTTGCCGGTGCCGCCATGCTGGGCACGGCCTCGCTTGCCCTTTCCGCATGTGGCGGCGGCGATGATCAGCGCCTGCGCACCGATCTGGCCGCGGCGCAGGTCACCTCCATCGGGGTGAATTCCTACCTTTGGCGCGCCAGCCTGGAGACCTTGTCCTTCATGCCGCTGACGCAGGCAGACAGTTCGGGCGGCGTGCTGGTAACAGACTGGTATGCCGATCCCGCCAATCCCAATGAACGGGTGAAGGTATCGGTCGCCATTCTGGATCAGAACCTGCGCGCCGATGCGCTGCGCGTTGCTGCCAGCCGCCAGGTTCTGCAGGGCGGCACCTGGGTGGAGGCACCCGTGCAGGCCGCCACGGTGCAGCGTCTGGAAGACATCATTCTTACCAAGGCGCGCGATCTCCGGCGTTCCGCCATCGGCTAAACTCCCCTAGGGGCACAAACCATGACAGCTGAACGATTCGATCCGTCGAGCGCCGACGGTCGCTGGCAAGCCGCGTGGGACGAAGCCAAGTGCTTCGAAGCCGACAGCGCCAGCGACAAGCCCAAGACCTATGTGCTGGAGATGTTTCCCTATCCCAGCGGGCGCATCCACATCGGCCACGTGCGCAATTACACGATGGGCGATGTGCTGGCGCGCTATCACGCGATGCGCGGGCGCGAGGTGCTGCACCCCATGGGGTGGGACGCGTTCGGCATGCCGGCAGAGAATGCCGCCATGGAAAAGGGCGTGCATCCCGGCGGCTGGACCTACGATAATATCGCCACGATGAAGGCCCAGCTGAAACAGCTGGGCTTTGCGCTCGACTGGTCCCGCGAATTCGCCACCTGCGATCCTGAATATTACGGCCACGAACAGGCCCTGTTTATCGACCTGTTCGAGAACGGCCTGGTCTATCGCAAGGAGAGCGAGGTCAATTGGGACCCGGTCGATATGACCGTGCTGGCGAACGAGCAGGTGATCGACGGCAAGGGCTGGCGTTCGGGCGCGGAAGTTGAGAAGCGCAAGCTGAACCAGTGGTTCCTCAAGATCACCGATTTCGCCGAAGACCTGCTGGACGGCCTCGGCACGCTGGAGGATTGGCCTCAGAAGGTGCGGCTGATGCAGGAAAACTGGATCGGCAAGAGCCAAGGCCTGGAATTTTCCTTCGACCTTTCCAGCGGCGACAAGCTGCCCGTCTACACCACGCGGCCCGATACGATCTTCGGCGCCAGCTTCGTGGCCGTGGCTGCCGATCATCCGGTGGCACAGGCCGTGGCGGCGGATGATGCCACGGCGCAGGAATTCATCGCGCTGTGCAAGCGCGGCGGCACCACCGCGGCAGAGCTGGAGACGGCGGAAAAGCTGGGCTTCGACACCGGCATCACCGCGCGCCACCCGTTCACCGGGGCACAGCTGCCGCTGTTCATCGCCAACTTCGTGCTGATGGATTACGGCACCGGCGCGATCATGGCCGTACCGGGGCATGACCAGCGCGACTTCGAATTTGCGACCAAGTATTCGCTGCCCATCCCTCGCGTGGTCGCGCCTAGCGTGGACGAGGCGGGCAAGCCTTTCGATGGAGAGGCCGAGGCGGGCGAGGGCGTTCTCGTCAATTCAGATTTTCTCGATGGCATGGACGTGGAAAGCGCCAAGGCCGAGGTAATCGCCCGCGCTGAAAAGGGCGGCTGGGGCAAGGGCACCACGGTATGGCGCCTGCGCGACTGGGGCGTTTCGCGCCAGCGTTACTGGGGCACGCCCATCCCCTTCATCCATTGCGATGCTTGCGGCGTTGTGCCCGTGCCGAAGGATCAGTTGCCGGTAAAGCTGCCGGAGGATGTCTCTTTCGAACAGCCGGGCAATCCGTTGCTGCGCCATCCCACGTGGAAAGACACGACCTGCCCCAAGTGTGGCGGCAAGGCCGAGCGGGAAACCGACACGCTCGACACTTTCGTCAATTCCAGCTGGTATTTCCTGCGCTTCGCCAGCCAGCCGGCGGACAAGCCCTTCGACGCTGCCGAAGTCGCGCAATGGATGCCGGTAGATCAATATATCGGCGGTATCGAGCACGCGATCCTGCACCTGCTTTACGCCCGCTTCTGGACGCGCGCTCTCGCCCATTGCGGCAAGCTGGATGTGAAGGAGCCCTTCGCCAGCCTGTTCACGCAAGGCATGGTGACGCACGAGACTTACAGCCGCAAGGACGGCCCGCGAGAGGTGTATTACACGCCTGCCGAGGTTGATCGCTCAAGCGAAGGCGCGGTGCTGAAGGACGATGGCCAGCCGGTGCAGATCGGCAAGGTCATCAAGATGTCGAAGTCGAAGAAGAACGTCGTCGATCCCGAAGACATCATTCGCGATTACGGTGCCGATGCGGTGCGCTGGTTCATGCTGTCGGACTCTCCGCCGGAGCGGGACCTGCCGTGGTCCGAAGCCGGGATCGAAGGCTGCGGCCGTTTCGTGCAGCGCCTCTGGCGTCTGTTCGGACAATTCGACGATGGAGCGTCCGGCGAGGACAAGGATCTCGCTCGCAAGACGCACCAGACCATCGCCGCAATTGCCGAAGACATCGAGGCGTTGGCTTTCAACAAGGCGGTGGCGCGGATCTACGAACTCACCAGCGCGGCGGAAAAGGCCAAGCCATCGGCGGATCGCAACCACGCCATCCGCTCGCTGTTGCTGATGGCCTCCCCCATGATGCCGCATCTTGCCGAGGAAGGCTGGCACGCGATGGGCGGCACCGGACTTGTTGCCGAAGCAGATTGGCCCGAGGTCGACGAAAGACTGCTGGTAAATGACGAAGTCACTATTGCGGTGCAGCATAAGGGCAAGCTGCGCGATACGCTGACAGCGCCCGCCGATGCATCGAAGGATGATCTGGAGGCGCTTGCACTTGCCAGCGAGAAGGTTCAGCGTTCGATCGATGGTGCAGAAATTCGCAAGGTGATCGTGGTGCCCGGCAGGCTGGTGAATATCGTTACATGATGCGCGTTGCCGCCCTTACCCTGGCCCTTGCGGTGCCTTCCCTGTCCCTCACCGGGTGCGGGCTGCAACCTATCTATGCAGGCGGCGGAAACGGCTTTGTCGCGCGCGAACTGGCCGCCATCGACGTGCCGCCGATCCCCGGCCGCGAAGGCTGGCTGGTGCGCAATGCGCTGAATGATAGGCTGGGCCGCGGCGCAACAGGCAGCACCTCGCAATACCGCCTCGACATCGTGCTGGATGATGACCTGGAAGGCCTCGGCCTGCTGACCGATGATACCATCGGCCGCCAGCGCCGCATCCTGCGCGCGCGGTACCAATTGGTAGACGTTGCGACGGACACGATCCTTGTCGATGCCACCGCCGGCTCCGACGCGGGTATCGACGTTGTCGGCTCCGAATTCGCCACTATCGCGGCAGAGCAGACTGCGCTGGAAAACCTTGCACAGGAAGTGGCGAACCAGATCGTCACCCGCGTCACCCGCACCCTGCGCGAAACGCAGTGAGTCGCGGTGTGAGAAGCCACCCGTGAAGGCGACCCAGCGCGACTATGCGCAGGCCGCGCAAAAGGCAGGCAAGGCCCTGCGCATTTGCTTCTTTTGCGGCGCTGACGAAGCCGGTGCCTCTGCCGCTGCGAAGAAGGTGATCGCTACGTTGGACGAACCCGGAGAACGGGTGGAGCTGTCCGGGCAGGACCTGAAATCGGACCCGTCCCGCCTCCTCGACGAAGCGCGCTCCACCTCGCTTTTCGGCGATTCCCGCCATATCTACGCCCGCGTTTCCGGGGAGGATGCGCATGAGGCGATCAAGACCTATTGCGAGCTGGCCGACCTCGGCGATGCCGCTGGCGCGTGGCCGATCTTCATCGTCGCCACCTCCGCCACGGACAAGTCGCGCAGCGCCAAGCTGCTGATCAAGCGCGCCGATGCACTGGTGGCGATCTTCTACCCGCCAGACCTCAGGTCCGTGACCGCAGATGTGCGCGCGATGGCCGATGCGGCAGGTATGCGTCTCAATGGCAATCTGGCGGAACGTATCGCCCATGCAGCGGGCCTGGACGTGCGCCTCGCACAGTCCGAGGTCGACAAGCTGGCGCTCTATCTCGATGCCTCTCCGCAATCGCCGAAGCAGGCGAACCCGGACGATTTCGACATGATCGGCGCGTCCACCGAGGAAGACGGCTTCATGCCGCTGGTAAATGCCGCGCTGGGCGGCGAGGTGCGCAAGCTTCCGGGCGAATTGCGCCGCATGCGTGAGGTTTCGCTCAATCCCGTTGCCGTGACCCTGGCGCTGGAGCGTCGCGCGGCACAGCTGGCGCGGCTTTCGGCCAATCTGCGTCCCGGTGACGACATGCAGCAATTCCTGAAATCGCAAGGCGTGTTCTTTCGCGAACATCGCGAGATCGGCGACCAGTTGCAGCGCTGGAGCGGCGGCAAGCTGGAGCGGCTGGTGCCAAGGCTGACGCAGCTGCATCGGTCCTTGCTGGCCAACAGCCAGACGGCAGAACTGATCCTGTCGCAGGAATTGGCGCAGATTGCCCGATACGCCGCGGCGCGTCGCTAAAACTGGTAAAAAATACGTAAAATCAATGGCGCTGCGCGGATCGCTGCGCGGATCGCTGCGCGGGATAAGCGCATTCCAGTGTTGCAGCCTTGCGGCAGTATGTCCGACAATAGCAAGGCTCTACCGCACTTGCGAACGAACAGGCTGGATTTCAGGAACGATTTTGCTAGGTAATATTTCGTAGTTAAGGGCTGCACCCGTTGCAGCGCACAAAGCGGGGTGTGAAAAGTGGATCTGAGCCGCGGTGATCCGAATGTGATTCATGCCGGTGATGCGGCAGAAGTCACGTTCGACACAGCAGATCTGCAGGCGACCCGCAGGCATCCGATTGCGCCGACAGACGGGCTGGTGGGTTCGCTGGAGCGCAAAAGACTACAAATCTATCTTTTCCTGATCCTGGCTGACACCGCCGTTCTTTTCGGCACATTCCTCGCAGCGACTGCCATCTATTACGGCAGCGCGATCGATATAAACTTGATTCAGGATGGGCTTTTGCCCGCCTTCCTCCTGTTGCCGGTCTATCTGACGGTCGCCTTGTACAACGGCACCTATTCGCAATCATGCCTTACCGACACGAACCGTTCCGTGGTCCGCATGATCGCAGCCATGCTGATAGCAGCGGCATTGGTGAACTTCCTCGCCTTTTTTGCCAAGATGAATGCCGAGTTTTCGCGCGTGATCTTTACGGCTGGCATGGTTGGCGCGACCACCGCGATGGCGCTGGTTCGCTTCGGCACCTCGGCCTGGATTACCAGGCTCTGGGGGCCAAAGCCTGTAAACCAGCTGGTGATCCATGCAGGCGGACCGCGATTCACGCTGCCTTTCGCCTACCATATTGACGCGGAGACCCACGGTCTGAGCCCGGACATGAATGATCCGACCCAGCTGGATCGCTTTGCCAAATATCTCTGCAACATGGATGAGGTGATCATCAGTTGCGAGGACAGCGCTCGGCTGATGTGGGCAGAGATGTTGAAGGGTTCGGGCCGCCACGGAGAAATCATCTCGGAATTCACAAGGGCGATCGGCGCGCTTGGGGTGGTCCACCACGATGATGCCAATGTCAGCGGACTGCTGGTGTCCACCGGCCGCCTGGGCATGCGCTCGCGCGTGTTGAAACGCCTGTTCGATATCGCGTTGTCCTCTGTCGCATTGCTGGCGCTCAGCCCGGTGATGGCTGCCGTGGCCATTGCCATCAAGCTGCAGGATGGTGGTCCGATTTTCTTTCATCAGCGGCGCGTGGGCAGAGGCAACCGGTTCTTCAATATCTACAAATTCCGTTCGATGAGCGAATCTGATGCCAGGGGTGACCGGTCGGCGTCTAAGGATGACGATCGGATCACACCCATCGGTCGGTTCATCCGCCGTACCAGTATTGATGAGCTGCCCCAGCTCATCAATGTCGTAAAAGGCGACATGAGCCATCAACCCTGGATTACCCGCTGCGCAATCAGACGATCCTATGCGCAGGGGCCGTCTTCATCGTCCTGCTGGCCACCAACCGTAGGGCCGCGCAATGATCGCCCGCGTCACCATTGCGGGCCTGGCCCTGCTGATGGCGATCGTCGCCTGCTTTGCACAGCTTGATCAGCAATCGCGCCTTGATCCTTCATATGCGCTGATGGTGCCCGATGCCTTCAGCGGGAATGCGGCCCGCGAACGCGCGAAGATGGAGTTGCAGCTTGGGCAAGGGCAGGCCGCCCTCGCCAGCGCGACCATGCAGATAAAGCATCGCCCCTTACCCGCAGAGAGCCTTACGATTCTTGCCCTGTCCGCAATCAGCGCTGGTGAGGAAGAACCAGCGACCGATGCGCTATCGGCCGCCAGCCGCCGCGGATGGCGAGAGCCGATTGCGCAGTTGGCGAGTGCCGAATCTGCACTGAGCCAGGGCCAGTATCAGGGCGCCGCGCAAAGGATCGCCGCGCTGATGGCTATGGGAACGCTTTCCGCTCCGACGGAGGAGCTGCTGGGCCGTTTGTTGCAGACGCCAGAGGGACAGCAGGCATTTGCAGAGCGTCTGGCGGCGTTTGGCCGTTGGCAAAACAACGCGCTTCTCACCGGCTATCGTGCAGGCGGTGCCAGTGCATGGGCAAGCACGCTGGCGCGGGCCAATGAACTGGGCGCGGACTTCAATTGTAACCGCCTGGGTCTATTGGCCAAGAAATACGGCGGACATCAGAACGCGGCAGATCTGGCCAAATTCTGGCCGGGTGACTGCAAGAGCAGTTGAACGTCCGGCGTTTCAGCGAGCCCGAAAATCGTGCTGACCCGTATGCGGCCGACCGCCTTAATTGCTATCCGGAACGGCGAAAGAACCGGAAACCCGGCCGCGTTGTCCGCTGGCGGTATTGCCCGCGCCGTCCACGCTGGAGAGGCCTGAATTGAGATCAATCACGAGGCGGCCGCCATCCAGAGTATCGCCGCCGCGACGCAGGGCGACATTGCCGGAAAGCACGATCACGCGGCGGTTGAAATCATAGACTGCTGCATTCCCGCTGGCACGCTCATTCCCGCGTACAACGGTTACGCCGCCGGTCGCATCGATCCGCTGGATGCGCAGCGTGCCGGCGTCGGTATAGGCCACAGTCGTGCGGGCCGCAGTCAGTCGCAGATCGCCCTGCGTGATGACAACATCGCCGGACAGCACGACGCGGTTCTGCCTGTCCTGCAGCTCGATCCGGTCCGCTGCATAGCTGACCGGCTGATTGGAATTGAAGCCTGCGATGGATTGCGCACCGGCCACGGAGCCGAAGGACAAGGCGGCAAGGCCGCCAGCCAGCAGGCCACCGGCCAGCCCGCGCAGGGCCAGTTTGCCAAGGCCGAAGCCGGAAGGCGCAGGGCGCGATCGCTCGGTGGAATTCATCACTCGCTCCATCATTGCATCTCAGCGGGCAGACGCAGGCGTCCCGGCACCATGCGCAGCCGGGCATTGCCTACCAGGGAAAAGGTGCGGTTCTCCAGATCGGCACGCATGGAATTGGCGGAGAACGTGCCTGCCGGGATCTGGCCGTTCACCTGGCCTTGGCCCAGCAAGGTGCGCGAGGGCATGTCGATCGTCACGTTGCGGGCGACAAATTCATAGCCATCGGCAGCGGTGAACTGGACGATGCCGGGAATTGCCACCTGCTCGTCATCAATATCGTAAACGCCTCTGGGAGCGGTCAGCACGGCTGGCCCGCCCGACAGCACGATGCGCGCCGTCATGCCCTGCATCTCCACCTCCGGCACGGTGTTGCTCTGCTGCACGGCTTCGCCTGCCACCAGCGAGAAAGGTCGGCCTTCGCCGTCCTGCCCGCGATACATGGCGTTATCAACGCGCAAGCGGTCGTCAGCGATGGCAACCTTATTGCGGTCCAGCAGGAAGCTGATTTCTCCGCGCGGGGAAAGCGGGGTGATCAGCATCATCGCCGCGATCACGCCTACAAGTGCGGGCAGGCCAACCGCCAGCAGGCGCACGATCCGGTCGAGCGAACTGCCCGGAGCGGCGAATGCCTGGCGCCTGTTGCGCATCCTGTCGGCGGCTTTGGTCATCGAACTTGCCTAACGCACGAGATCATGACTCGTGGCTGAAAATATCCTTGTCTGCCCATCCGGCAATATCCAGCCGTGCACGGGCGGGCAGGAATTCGTAACACGCCTCTGCCAGCTCCAGCCGGTCCTCCCGCTTCAATCGCTCGATCAGGATCTCGCGAAGGCGGTGCAGGTATCGCACATCGGATGCGGCATATTCGCGCTGCGCATCGTTCAGTGTGGGCGCGCCCCAGTCGCTCGATTGCTGCTGCTTTGACATGCTTTCGCCCAGCAATTCTTCCGTCAGGTTCTTCAGGCCGTGGCGATCGGTGTAGGTGCGCGTCATTTTGCTGGCGATCTTGGTGCAAAACACCGGCGCTGCCACCACGCCGAGGTAATGTTCGATGGCGGCCAGATCGAACCGGGCGAAGTGATAGATCTTCACCCGCGCCGGATCGGCCAGAACTGCCTTCAGATTGGGCGCATCGTAATTGCTGCCCTTGGCGAAGCGCACCAGATGCTCGTCCCCCTGACCATCGCTGATCTGCACCACGCACAGCCTGTCACGCGGGGTTACAAGGCCCATGGTTTCGGTATCGACGGCCACGGGGCCATCGGCGAGCACGCCTGCGGGCAGGTCTTCTTCATGAAAATGTACAGTCATCGCCTGTCGCCTTAGGCGGATTGGGGATGGGAGGGAAGGGCTCACTGGAACTGCATCCGGCAAGCCCGTATCGCCGGGCGAAAGGATGGCGAGCGACGCATGACAGATTCGATACCCGATGCATGGGCACCCGTGCTTGCCCCGGTGCTGGACACACCGCAATCACGCCAGCTGGGCGGCTGGCTTCGGGCAGAGGAGGATGCGGGCAAGGTGATCTTCCCCCCGCGCGGCAGCCGCCTTCGCGCGCTGGAGCTAACCCCGCCGGACGATGTGCGCGTGGTGATCCTGGGGCAGGATCCCTATCACGGGCCGGGGCAGGCGCATGGTTTAAGCTTTTCGGTGCCTGCAGACGTTCCGCCGCCGCCTTCGCTGAAGAACATCTTCAAGGAGATGGAGAGCGATCTTGGCCTCACCCCGCCTGCTGCCGGCAATCTGGAAAGCTGGGCGCGGCAGGGTGCGCTGCTGCTGAACAACACGCTAACGGTGGAGCAGGGGCAGGCGGGTAGCCATGCGGGCAAGGGGTGGGAGGCCATTACCGATGCCTGCGTCGCCGCCATTGCCGCGCGGGCGGAGCCGACGGTGTTCATTCTGTGGGGCAGCCATGCGCAGGGCAAGGCCGCGCGCATTCCCGAATTGCGGGAGGCGGACCGGCACCTGTTGCTGAAAAGCCCGCATCCCAGCCCGCTTTCGGCCTATCGCGGGTTCTTCGGGTCCAGACCCTTCTCGCAGGCCAATGCATTCCTTGAAAAGAGCGGGCGCGGCACGATCGACTGGCGATTGTGAAATTTTGACAGCGCGCTGCGTGTGAGACACCTTGGCGGGCGATGACCGAGGATGACGCCCGCACCGTGCTGAGAGAGCGGCTTGCCGAACTGGCACGGCTGGACGCGCTGAGCGAGGAAGGCCGCGCGCCTGTAACCTTGCAGCAGGACAGCGTCGGCCGCCTCAGCCGCATGGATGCGATGCAGCAGCAGACCATGGCGCAGGCGGAGGAACGCCGCCGCAACGCCGAACGAACGCGGATCATCGCCGCCCTTGCGCGCCTGGACGAAAGGGAATGGGGCTATTGCGGCACATGCGGGGAGGAGATTGCGGAAGGCCGCCTGCGCAACGATCCCAGCGTGGTGCAATGCCTGCAATGCGCTTCCGCACGCGGCTGACGCGCATCCGCATCCGCGCAGTTTCCCCATTTGCCGGGAACGGTTCTTAAACCCTTCTGACCCTATGGTTGCCGCTGAATTAGGCAATCCGTGCGCCACCTGTTGGCAGCGCGCGAACAGGGATGACACATGTATATCAACCAGACGCATCTGGCCGACAGGAAAGGCCATGCCGAGGCAAGCGATGCGATGGTGGATCGCTTCGATGTGGCGATGATCGGCCTTGGCTATATCGGCCTGCCGACCGCCGCGATCATCGCGCGCGCCGGCCTCTCGGTGCGCGGCGTGGATATTTCGCGCCGGATTGTCGATCTCGTCAATCAGGGCGAAGTGCACATCCAGGAAACGGACCTTGATGCACTGGTTAAAAACGTGGTGACCGACGGGATGCTTACCGCATCCACAGAGCCGCCGGTGGCCGACATTTACCTGATCGCCGTGCCCACTCCGCTGGCAGAGGGCAACCAGCCCGATATTTCCATGGTACTGGACGCCGCGCGCCTGATCGCTCCGGTTCTGCCTGTGGGCGGCTGCGTGATCCTGGAATCGACCTCTCCCGTGGGCACCACGCAGCAGATCTGCGCCGTGCTGGCCGAATTGCGGCCCGACCTGTCCATTCCCGGGCACTGCGGCGACAAGGCGCCGGACGTGCATATCGCCTACTGTCCCGAACGCGTCCTTCCCGGTAAGATCATCGAGGAACTGGTGGCGAATGACCGCGTGGTGGGCGGCATGACACCCGAATGCGCGCGGCGCGCGCAGGCCTTCTACACCCGCTTCGTTCGCGGCGACTGCATCACCACCACCGCGGGCGTCGCCGAAATGGTGAAGCTGACTGAAAACAGTTTTCGCGACGTGAACATCGCCTTTGCCAACGAGCTTTCACTGGTGGCAGAGCACATGGGCATCGACGTGTGGGAAGTGATCCGGCTGGCCAATCGGCATCCGCGCGTCAACGTGCTGCAACCCGGCCCCGGCGTGGGCGGGCACTGCATCGCGGTGGACCCGTGGTTCCTCGTCTCCAGCGCGCCCGAACAGGCCCGCGTGATCCGCACCGCGCGCGAGGTTAACGATGCAAAGCCCGATCACGTGGTCGGTCGTCTGTCCGCCATGCTGGAAGGCAGCCCGGATGCAAAGATCGCGTTGCTGGGCCTCGCCTTCAAGCCCAATATCGACGATTTCCGCGAAAGCCCCGCGCTGGAAATCGCCGAGAAGGTGGCCGCGAAATATCGCGACCGTGTGCTGGTGGTGGAGCCATTTACGAAAGAACTTCCCGGATCGATGGCCAACAGCGGCGCTCGCCTGGTGAAATATGAAGAGGCGATGGCAGAAGCAGACCTCGTCGGCGTGCTGGTGGATCATGATGCATTCCGCTCCGCACCGCGCTATCTCAGTGCTGACAAGTTGGTGTACGATACCAGGGGCATGTGGGCACAATGAGTAAAACGGATACGGCGTTGCCGCGTATCCTCGTCTGCTTCGGCACCCGGCCAGAGGCGATCAAGATGTTTCCCGTGGTGCATGCCCTGAGGGCGCACGGCGGCATGGATGTGCGGGTGGCGGTGACGGCGCAGCATCGCGAAATCCTGGATCAGGTGCTGGAGATCGGCGGGATTGTGCCCGATATCGATCTGGACCTGATGCGGCCCAACCAGTCGCTCGACGAACTATCGGCGCGCATCCTCACCAAATTCGGTGCCGCTCTCGATGAATGGAAGCCTGACCGTGTGCTGGTGCATGGCGACACGCTGACCACCATGATGGTGACGCTGAGCAGCTATTTCCGCAAGATACCGGTCGGCCATGTGGAGGCAGGCCTGCGCAGCGGCAATATCTATTCGCCCTGGCCGGAAGAGGTGAACCGCAAGGTGGCAGGCGCAGTCAGTGATCTGCATTTCGCACCCACCGATGGCGCCGCCGCGGCGCTGCGCGCGGAAAACGTGCCGCAAAGCGCGATCCATGTCACCGGCAACACGGTGATAGACGCGCTGTTCGCCACGCGGGACAAGGTGGCGGCACAGCCCGCGCTGGCCGCCGGGCTGGACGACGTCGCGCAGCGATTTGCAGGCAAGCGCATCATCGCGCTGACCGCGCATCGACGCGAGAATTTCGGGCAGGGCATGCAAGATATAGCGCAAGCCATCGCCGATCTTGCAGACAGGCCGGATGTGGCGGTGATCTTCCCCGTGCATCCCAACCCCAATGTGCGCCCGGTGATGGAAGCCGCGCTGGGCGGGCGTGGCAATGTCGCCCTGATCGAACCGCTGGATTACCCGCATTTCGTGCGCCTGATGGAAATGGCGGACTTGCTGCTGACCGATAGCGGCGGCGTGCAGGAAGAGGGGCCGAGCTTTGGCAAGCCAGTGCTGGTGATGCGCGATACGACCGAGAGGCCGGAGGGCATTGCCGCGGGAACCGCGAAGCTTGTTGGCACAGATCGCGGGCTTATCGTTTCCGAAGCCACACGTTTGCTGGATAACCGGCAAGCTTACAAAGCGATGGCGCAGGCGCACAATCCCTATGGCGACGGCAAGGCGTCACAGCGGATTGCCAGCGTTGTTGCCGCGGCGCATGGTGCGCAGCGGCAGTCATAACCCGCGCACAGCAAACGGGCTGGCAGTGCCAGGACTGCCAATCGCCGGGTCGCCGTTTTGTTCAGATCAGAAAGGGCGGAACACGCTCAACAGAGGGACCGTCCGGATAATGTCGCGGAAGGTCTGGCGCGTCTGCGACCCGTCGACCACGATGATATCGCCGCGATAGATTGCCGGGTCAGGTTCCTGCCCGCGGCGGATCGATGTGAGGTCGAAACCTGCTGCCATGCGCTGTCCATCGATCTGGCGGAAGACGATGACGGTGCCCGCATTCGCATTCTCATCCAGGCCGCCGCCAAGGGCAATCGCCTGGATCAGGCTGATTTCCCCGAAGGTGGGGTAAATGCCCGGCCTGTTGACGGAGCCTTCGACCGTGACGGAACTGCCGGTCGCTTCCATGACACCCACGGTCACGTCAGGATCGCGCAGATATTGTTCTGAAAGGGCGGCGGTGAGGATTTCCTGGAATTCCACCGTGGTCTTGTCAGCCGCAGAGACGCTGCCGATCAGCGGCATCGCGATGTTACCGGTCAGATCGACCTGGTATTCGCCGGACAGTTCATCCACCTGGAAGACGCTGATCGACAGCTTGTCGAGCGGAGCGATACGATAATCGGGTGTCAGGCGGTTCATGGTGGGGGCATCGGGCCTGCCGAACCCTGCCGTGTCGTAGGAAACGTAATCGCTGCGCGAGTTTCCGGCGCAGGCGGACAGTGCCAGTGCAGCGCCCGCGAGAGCTGCCCACTTCACTGATCGCAAGGAAGCAGATTTCATACGACCAATCATCAAATTATTCTCCATTAAGGCACGTGTTTTCGCTTAGATAACGGCTCCCCGCAACCCAAAAATCACCCCTGTGGCCAAGAGTGGCCACTTATGGGGTGAATGTGGATGAGACCGCGTCATTCCTGTCATGCCAGTGAGGCGGTCGATGACAGTTTCGGCTTTGCCCTGCGCTGAACACCCGCCGGGGGCTAGGCCTCTTCAATGCAGAGGAAGCTGGCCAGCGGATAGCGCCCGATCTCGGCATCGTTGCAATCAAGCACGGTGATATCCTGCGCCAGGTGCAGCCGTCCGGTGCCGATTTCGCTGGCCGCGTAATGGCGGGCCACCGTCTTTGCGACGAGGCCAACCACTGTTGCGTCAGGCAGGTCAACACGCAGTTCCCGCGTCCGCCTGTTGCCGCGTTCGAGATAAAATCGGAAATCCGCCATGAAAGTCCCTTCGCATGGGACTCACAGCAATGGCATTACGGCTTGATGACAATCGTGATGCCCATCGGCGAGTAGAGTTTTACAGGCTTTGCGCTAAGGCAGCCGTATGGCCGCGCTTGGATGCTTGCTGTTTCTGATCTTGCCCATTCTGGGGCTGGTGCTGGGCGGCTGGCTGGCCGGGCCTGATGGCATGATCTGGGGTGCTGGCGGCGGGTTCGCCATTGCGCTGGGGATTACAGGCGTGATGTTTCACGCTCTGAAGCGCGCACGTCAAAGATAGGTGATGCGCTTCCAAGTCAGGAGCTGTCGCCCGCCGCAGAGAAACCGATGATCGAGTTACGGGCTGCCGACGGCTGAAGGCAACGACGGCGAGCAATCATCCAGATCAGTAGCTACGTGTACCTAGATCGGCAGACTGGTCGGAATCAGCTTTTCCTCGGCGCAACGCCTTCTTGGCCATGGAAACCACCGGTTGCGGAAGATGATCGCGAGCCGTGCGCTTGATCGCGCCCCAGTTCAGCTTGCCGCTAGCCAGTTCGAACAGTTCCCAATCGTGCGGTGGAAGATCGCCGACATCGCTGTGCCAGAGATTGCCATAAAGCTGGGTGCGCTGTCCGTCGAGATGGTCATAACGAGCGCGCACGGCGTGCATCGTATCATTGCCCGGAGCGAACAATACGATCGAATTGTTCTCGGGCTGGGTCTTCACCACGTCGCACCAATCCCAGGGAACCCAGCAGCGTTCCTTCTCCAGGTTTGCATCCCAGAACTTGCGGACGTGGGAATGCTCATCCTTCAACTGCAGATAGTGCGTATGGTGATCGCGCTCCTCCGAATCTGCGTGAGGGTTTATATTCACCATGAAGGTTGCAGCCTTGCGGCGAATATCGGGATGGGGACTGATTTCGTACCCGTCCAGATATTTCTGGATTCCATTATCAACCTTGCAATTTTCGAAGTCGAGATCGAATTTTTCCGCCAATGCCCGGTTGAATGCATCGCTGGAAAGGAAGGAAATCAATTCCTCAAGTATCGGGGTAGAAGGATTGTAAAGCCTTAGGGTCATGCCAAAGCCTTCACACGCCGAATGCACATACCGCTGCGACTTGCGGCTGCGATGCCAATCCATGTATTCCTGTTTGTTGGTAATGCACCCAGGAAATTGAATGGGTTTGTAGCCCTTTTGCTGCAGCACTTCGAAAAGCTCGCCATCACTGCTGACGGGCTCAACATTGATTTCAGGCGATTTCGTGATCGCCTTGAAATCCTCTTCGAGCAGAAAGTCAGTGATATAGACATGACGGAAGGGATGATCGAGAAAGTCCGCCTTGGAAATTTTCTCAATCAGATAATCAAATCGTGACATAACAGTGCCCCCTGAGTTTGGTCCTTCCTAGCGCGCAGACGGACTAAGTTAAACTACCTATATGAGCTTCGGCCAAGTGCGAATACGCCTCGCCCGCGGCGAAGGGGCTAGTTGAGCGGAACCTTGCGCATTTCCACGATATCGCCGCGAAGGCCGAATAGAAGGCCGTCATCGGTCTGGCGCAAAACCGATCCTGTCAGGTCTTCCACGCCAAAATCATTCGGCGTCAGAACGAAGCGCAGGCCGGGTTTGTGGCCGTCGAGATCGAAATACGCAGGGCCGATGTCGTGGATCGGCTCTTCCAGCAGGATCGAAACCGGCACCTCGCATTCACCAGGTACAAGGTTCCACCCGTCCGACTGCGTATAGTGAGAGATCCGCTTGCCATCGGCGCATTGTAACGTGAAATCGATTCCCTGGATGCCCTCTCCATTGGGCCAGCTTACGAACAGGAAGGGGGCGCCTTGCTCAGCATTGCTGTCGACCTGCTCGAAAAGCGGAGCCACGGGTTTTGGCGAAGTGGTGAGGACGACCTCGCCATCGCCGATCTGCCACGTGCCAACAGACCGGCGATCCAGCGCGCCGACCGAGAGAGCCCATTCATAGCTGCCGTCAGCATTCAGGCGCAGGCCGTGGAACATCTCGAAACTGCTGCGGTCGCGATATTCGCCCACCCAGCTTGCCCTCGCCTCTGCGCCGCTATCGGTTTGCGCAGGCGCGGCAATATCCTGCGCCAACCCCGCATCGGCAGGGGCGGCGACAGACATAGCAAGCAGCGTAGCCAGCAGGATGCGGGCTTTGGCTCCCACGTTTCTTAACGCTGCAGTTCGGTAACGCCCATCAGCGCTTCATCGACGGAAGCGGCGCACTGGCGGCCTTCGCGGATGGCCCAGACGACCAGCGACTGCCCACGGCGCATATCGCCGCAAGCATAGATCGACGGGTCAGACGTGCGGTAATCCTTCACATTGGCATCCACATTGCCGCGATCGGTCAGTTCCACGCCGCTCTGCTCCAGCATGCCCTGCTTGCGCGGATGGACGAAGCCCATCGCCAGCAGGATCAGGTCTGCGGGCAAGGTGAATTCGCTATCTGGCAATTCGGTCAGCTTGCCGCCGGACCAGTCTGCCCGCACGCACTTCAGGCCGGTTACGATCCCGTCTTCGCCTACCACTTCCTTGGTAAGCACGGCCCAATCGCGTTCCACGCCTTCTTCATGGCTGCTGGAGGTGCGCAGCTTCATCGGCCAGTCGGGCCAGGTCAGCAGCTTGTTCTCCTTTTCGGGAGGCTGCGGCATGATCTCGATCTGGGTCACGCTTTTCGCGCCCTGACGATTGCTGGTGCCCACGCAATCAGAGCCGGTATCACCGCCGCCGATCACGATCACGTGCTTGCCCGTTGCCGTCAGCGTGCCGCGCGGCGCGGCACGGTTCTCATCGTCGCCGGCATTGCGCTTGTTCTGCTGGGTAAGGAATTCCATTGCCAGTCGAACGCCGGGCATTTCTGCGCCCGGAATTTCCAGCATGCGCGGATGTTCGGAGCCGCCGGAGAACACGATAGCGTCGAAATTCTCCTTAAGGTTCTTCACCGAGATATCGACGCCCACTTCGGTGCTGGTGCGGAAGGTGACGCCTTCGGCCTCCATCTGCACGGCGCGGCGGTTGATCTGGCTCTTCTCCATCTTGAAGTCGGGAATGCCATAGCGCAGCAGGCCGCCCACGCGGTCGCTCTTCTCGAACACGGTTACGGAATGTCCGGCGCGCGCCAGTTGCTGCGCACAGGCCATGCCCGCCGGGCCGGAGCCGACCACGGCCACGCTCTTGCCGGTCTTCTTCTCCGGCACTTGCGGCTTGACCCAGCCTTCCTTCCATCCACGATCGATGATCGCGCATTCGATGCTCTTGATGGTCACCGGCTCGTCAGTGATGTTCAGCGTGCAGCTTGCCTCGCATGGGGCGGGGCAGATTCGGCCGGTGAATTCGGGAAAGTTGTTGGTGGAATGCAGCACTTCCAGCGCGTTCTTCCAGTCGCCCTCGTAGACGAGGTGGTTCCAGTCCGGGATGATATTGTTCACCGGACAGCCGTTGTGACAATAGGGAATGCCGCAATTCATGCAGCGGGCGGCCTGGTTCTTCAGGCCATCCTCGCTGTGCGGAATTACGAATTCCTTGTAATGCTTCAGCCGTTCTTCCGGCGCGTCATACCCGCGATCCTTGCGCTCGATCTCGAGGAAGCCTGTCTCTTTACCCATGTCTGTAGCCCTTATTCCGCCGCGACCGAGGCGGCCTCTTCGCGCTCAGCCTCAAGCTGCTTTAGCGCGCGTGCATAATCCTTCGGCATCACCTTCTTGAAGTGACCCACTACATTATCCCAATTGTCCAGCAACTCGCCTGCGCGGGCAGAGCCTGTGTGC
Organism: Aurantiacibacter rhizosphaerae; assembly: GCF_009807005.1. Taxonomy (GTDB): domain Bacteria; phylum Pseudomonadota; class Alphaproteobacteria; order Sphingomonadales; family Sphingomonadaceae; genus Alteraurantiacibacter; species Alteraurantiacibacter rhizosphaerae. The sequence continues at coordinate 271,292 of NZ_WUBR01000001.1, forward strand.
AGCTTGTGCCGCTCCAGCAGGATCTTCAGGCGCGCTGCATCGTGATACAGCGGATCGCCCATGCCCAGATCGTCCACGGTGGAGGGGCGCTGCTGCGGCAGGCCCGTTCCTTCGGGATCGTCGGCATTGGTATCGATGGGCAAAAGCTCCACCTGCGCCATGTTGCAACGGGTTTCGAACGATCCATCGGGATCGTAGACATAGGCGACACCGCCGCTCATGCCGGCGGCAAAGTTGCGGCCAGTCTTGCCCAGCACGGCGACGACGCCGCCGGTCATGTATTCGCAGCCGTGATCGCCCGTGCCCTCTACCACCGCGACAGCGCCGGAATTGCGCACGGCGAAGCGTTCTCCTGCAACGCCGCAGAAATAGGCTTCACCCGAAATCGCGCCATAGAGGCAGGTGTTGCCGACGATGATATTGTTGGTGGGATCGCGCTTCACGCTTTCCGGCGGGCGCACGATCACGCGGCCACCTGAAAGCCCCTTGCCGACATAGTCATTGGCATCGCCCACCAGATCCAGCGTGACGCCATGTGCCAGCCACGCGGCAAAGCTTTGCCCTGCAGTGCCGGTGAAGTTGATGCGGATGGTGTCGACCGGCAGACCCTTGTGGCCATGCGCCTCCGCAATGCGGCCGGAAAGCATGGTGCCTGCGGTGCGATTGAGGTTGCGGATCGGGTAGGACAGCTGAACAGCCTCGCCCTTTTCGATGGCATTCTTGCAATCTTCCAGCAGCGTGTTGTCCAGCGCGGCGTCCAGCCCGTGATCCTGCGACAGGTGGTTCCACAGCGGAACCTCCGGTGCCAGCTCCACCTTGTGCAGCAGCTTTGACAGGTCAACACCGTCAGCCTTCCAGTGACGGATCGCGCGGTTCATATCGATCTTGTCGACGCGGCCGATCATCTCCTCCACCGTGCGGAAGCCCATTTCGGCCATGATGGCGCGCAGTTCTTCGGCAACGAAGAAGAAGTAGTTGATGACGTGCTCAGGCTGCCCGACGAAGCGCTTGCGCAATTCCGGGTTCTGCGTGGCAACGCCCACGGGGCAGGTGTTGAGGTGGCACTTGCGCATCATGATGCAGCCAGCCGCGATCAGCGGAGCGGTGGCAAAGCCGAACTCGTCCGCGCCCAGCAGGGCGCCGATGGCAACATCGCGGCCCGTGCGAAGCCCGCCGTCCACCTGCACGGCAATGCGGCTGCGCAGATCGTTCAGCAGCAGGGTCTGCTGGGTTTCGGCAAGGCCGATCTCCCATGGCGAACCCGCATGCGTCAGGCTGGTGAGCGGGGATGCGCCCGTGCCGCCTTCATAGCCGGAAATGGTCACATGGTCGGCACGCGCCTTTGATACGCCCGCGGCCACGGTGCCCACGCCCACTTCGGACACCAGCTTTACAGAGATACGCGCAGAGGGCTGCACGTTCTTCAGATCGTGGATCAGCTGCGCCAGATCCTCGATCGAATAGATGTCATGATGCGGCGGCGGAGAGATCAGGCCCACGCCCGGCGTCGCATGGCGAACGGCGCCGATGCGCTTGTCCACCTTGTGACCGGGCAGCTGGCCGCCTTCGCCGGGCTTTGCGCCCTGTGCCATCTTGATCTGGATATCGTCCGAATTGGCGAGATATTCGGTTGTCACGCCAAAACGGCCACTGGCAACCTGCTTGATCCGGCTGCGCATGGAATCGCCATTGTCCATCGGGACGAAGCGTTCCGGCTCCTCCCCACCTTCGCCGGTGTTGGAGCGGCCGCCGATGCGATTCATCGCGATGGCCAGCGTCGAATGCGCCTCGTGACTGATCGAGCCAAAGCTCATCGCGCCGGTGCTGAAACGCTTGACGATTTCCTCGGCACTCTCGACCTCGGAAATGTCGATGGGCTCATCCGCTGTCTTCAATTCCATCAGGCCGCGAATGGTCAGCAGGCGTTCGGCCTGCTCGTTGATGGATTTGGCGTATTCATTGTACTGATCTTGCGCATTGGCGCCCGGCTCGCTGCGCACGGCATGCTGCAATTGCGCGATATTGGCAGGCGTCCAGGCGTGTTCCTCGCCGCGCAGGCGATATTGATAGATACCGCCCACATCCAGCATGTTGCGATAGATCGGGTTGTCGCCATAGGCGGCGGCGTGGCGACGCACGGTTTCCTGCGCTACCTGCTCCAGCCCGATGCCCTCGATCGTGGTGGCAGTGCGGGTGAAATAGGCGTCCACGAACTTGGTGGACAGGCCCACCGCATCGAAGATCTGCGCACCGCAATAGGACTGGTAGGTGCTGATGCCCATCTTGGACATCACCTTGCGGATGCCCTTGCCCACGGCCTTGATGTAGTTCTGCTCTACCGTGGCGGCGTCCAGTTCGGGGAACTTGCGCGCGCGCAGGTCTTCCATCGTCTCGAACGCGAGATAGGGGTTGATCGCTTCCGCGCCGTAACCCGCCAGCACGCAGAAGTGATGCACTTCGCGCGCTTCGCCCGTTTCCACCACGATGCCGGTCTGCATGCGCAGGCCCTGGCGCACCAGCTGGTGGTGCACGGCGGCGGTTGCCAGCAGCGCGGGCATGGGAATGCGATCCGGGCCCTGCTGACGGTCTGACAGGATCAGGATGTTCTTGTCCTGCAGCACGGCCTCTGTCGCGGCCCAGCACATTTCCTTGATCGCCATTTCCAGGCCATCGGCTCCGGTTTCGGCGTCCCACGTGATGTCGATCGTGGCAGTGCGGAATGCGCCATCAAGGCTGGCCTCGACAGAGCGGATCTTCTCCATGCCCCGGTTGGTGAGGATCGGCTGGCTGATTTCCAGGCGCTTGTGCGTGCCGGCTTCCTGGCCCAGCAGGTTGGGCCGCGGGCCGACCATGGTCAGCAGGCTCATCACCAGTTCCTCGCGGATCGGGTCGATCGGCGGGTTGGTGACCTGGGCAAAGTTCTGCTTGAAATAATCGTACAGCAGGCGGCTGCGGCTGGACAGCACCGCAATCGGCGTGTCGGTGCCCATCGAACCGATAGGATCGTCCCCGTTCACGGCCATCGGCTCCAGGAAACGGGCGATATCCTCCTGTGTGTAGCCAAAGGCCTGCTGGCGATCGAGCAGGCTGACGGCGTGTTCCTGCACGGCGTCCTGATCAACCTCCATCGCGTCAAGATCGCGCAGCTTGTACTGCGCTGCTTCCAGCCACTCTTCGTAAGGCTGCGCATTGGCGAGCTCGGCCTTCAGCTCCTCATCCTCGACGATGCGGCCTTCTTCCAGGTCGATCAGCAGCATGCGGCCCGGCTGGAGGCGCCATTTGCGAGTAATATCTTCCTCGGCAAACGGCAGCACGCCGCTTTCGGAGGCGAGGCAGACGAGATCGTCCTTCGTCACGCAATAGCGTGCGGGGCGCAGGCCGTTGCGATCCAGCGTGGCGGCGATCTGGCGGCCATCGGTGAAGGCCACGGATGCAGGCCCGTCCCACGGCTCCATCAGCGCGGCGTGATATTCGTAGAAAGCGCGGCGCTTGGGGTCCATCAGATCATTGCCGTTCCACGCTTCGGGGATCAGCATCATCATGGCGTGCGCAAGGCTGTATCCGCCCAGCAGCAGCAGTTCCAGCGCGTTATCGAGGCAGGCCGTATCGGACTGGCCGTGCGGCACGATCGGCCACAGCTTGTCGAGATCGGCGCCCAGAAGGTCGCTCTCCATCGTGCGGCGGCGCGCGTTCATCCAGTTCACATTGCCGCGCACCGTGTTGATCTCGCCATTGTGGCAGGCAAGGCGGAACGGCTGGGCAAGGCGCCAGCTGGGGAAGGTGTTGGTGGAGAAGCGCTGGTGCACCAGGCCCAGCGCGCTTTCGCAATCGGGATCGCGCAGATCATCGTAGAAACTGCCCACCTGGTTGGCCAGCAGCAGCCCCTTGTACACCACCGTGCGGCTGGAGAAGCTGGGCATGTACAGCTTTTCAAGGCCGGGCATCTCGTGCTTTGCAGCCAGTTCCTTCAGCGGGTTCTGCGTCTGCTTGCGGATCACGATCAGCTTGCGCTCGAACGCGTCCTGATCGGCGCAATTGTCGCCCCTGGCGATAAAGCACTGGCGGATGACCGGCATCGAATCGAGCACGGCCTGGCCCAGCCCATCCTGCGTGGTGGGCACATCGCGCCACCCGATCAGGTGCTGGCCTTCCTTGGCGATGAATTTTTCGAACTGCGCGGTGATGAAGTCGCGCGCATCGTCCTGCGACGGCATAAAGCACATGGCCACGGCATATTCGCCGGCGGGGGGAAGGGTCAGCCCCTCTCCATCGGCCCAGCGGCGGTAAAGCTTGTCCGGAATCTGGATCAGAATGCCTGCGCCATCACCCAGCAACGGATCCGCGCCAACTGCACCGCGATGATCAAGGTTCGCAAGGATTTCAAGCCCTTGCGTAATAATGCCATGTGATTTCTGGCCCTTGATATGGGCCACGAAGCCCATGCCACAGTTATCGTGTTCGTTTACGGAGTCGTACAGACCCTGGGTAACGGGATATTCGGTCAATCTCAGCTTCCTGTTTCGCGTGCAGCCACAGGGCGGACCGATAGCGCGCTTCGAAACCGGTTTCATTGGCAACGAAACGCGAATCAACAGCCTAAGGCAGCACGAAAATTTCGCGAGATGGTGTCATGACGACACTAACCAATTTTTGCAAGTTTGCTGCACCGCAAAATGGCCTTGCGTGGCAAAAAATCCGTCGTTTTCGCTATTTGGCCATTCGCTGAAGATTCATCAGCGCTTCGCGCAGGGCGCGTTCGTTGTCGTCATTGGACGGTTTGGGCCGGTCCGCGCGTAGCTCAGCGCTTTCATTGCCGTGTGCCACGGGACGATCGAAGGCGCGCGGCGGGGATGCTCCGGCCTGCCTGTTGTCCTGATTGGGGAATAGCACGGCGGGCTGGGCGCTGTCTTCTTCCGGCTCCGGCTCTTCTATGCGGACAAATTCTTCTCCGGAGCGCTTGAACGGATTGACCGGCGCGGCGGCTGGAGTTTGTGCGGTTTCAACCTGCTGGTCGACTTGCGGACTGGCCGAGGGCGGTGGCTGGTCAAATGCAGGGCGCGACACTGGTGTCGGCGCGGTTGCGGGTGCCATCTCGGGCGCGGGTGCGGACTGTGACGCCTTCGTCAAAGGCAGGGCGAAGGATGCAGCCAGATCGACGATATCGTCCTCTTCATCCTCTCCCTCATCATAGGCATCCACTGCAGCTGCGGCGATGCCGGTCAGCGCGCCATAACGCTGAGGCGAATGGTCGGCAGTCTGGGCATTATCGGGCCGGGAGAAGTCCGGCGGTGAATTCTCTTGCTGCGGGGCCGCGGGCTGGGGCTGCTCAGCTGGTGTGGCCGCGGGGGAGCCGAAATAGGCTGCCATGGCCTGTGCTGCTTCCTCTGCCGCAGCGGGATCGAATTCGCGCGGAATTGGCGTATCTGCAGCAGCGCCATCGCCGCCGGTTATGGCATTGACATTGGCATTGGCATCGATCGCCAGATCGAAAGCAGGCGGAGCAGCAGCAAACTTCTGTGCGGCGCGTTCGGCGCTCCATTCGCGGTGCTTTTCAAGTGTCGAGCCGAGGCGCTGGACCAGCTGCACCAGGCCATCTTCCTGCGCGCCCATTTCCTGATTGGCGACTTCCTGATCGACGGTGTCCTCGACACTATTGTCTTGCGATCCGATGTCATGGGTCGTGGCATCGGGAGCGTTTTCCGGCGCATCCGCGGCTTCAAAAATCTGCTTGTCGGACACACTATCCTCGCTCTCTTCCCCGGACATGCTTTCCGGGGCGAAATTTTGCTCTTCGGTGGCATCGGGCGCGTCGGCATCGCCATCGATGGTTCTGTCAAGCCCGCCTTGCTGCGCCATGGATGGCGGCGAGAAGGGCAGTGGTTCACGTGCGGTCGCCTTCGCTTCCACCGGCGTGCTGTACTCAACATCTATCACCGGGCCGGCTGGACCGTCGCTGGCGACAAATTCCTGCCTCCCGGCGCGCACTTGCGGCGGACCGGCATTTTCCTCGACCAGTTCAGTACTGGGGTCGAGGTCGAGGGTATCATCCTCCTCGGCCTTCTCAGTCGCCTGAAATTCCTGCCTCTGCGGCCCGGAGCTTGCCGGAGTTGCTTCCTCGGCCACGTCCTCCGCTGCATCCTGTACATCTTCGGCACCCAGATCTTCGCTGAAGCCCGGAACCGGCGCGATATTGAGGAAATCGCTGGGGCCTTCTTCCTCCGCAATCGCCAGCGCGCGGCGTCGGCCAGCGGGTGCAGGGCTATCCTCACCGCCGAGGTACAGATCGTCGAAATCTTCTTCGGGATTGAGGGGCTTGCGCGAAGGCGCGGACCTGTCGGTAATCCGTTTCTGCCTTGGTTTCGCCAGCCGTTTGGCCAGCGCCATTCCAAGCAAGGCGCCAAAACCCGTGCCCACCAGCGCCACCAGCGCCCGCGCCGTGAAACCCAGCGGCGGGGCCGCCATCGGCAGGGCAGCAGAGAGGCCACTGGCCGTTACAAACCGTTCCAGCAGGGCAGCGGGCAGAATCAGGCTGCCGATACCCAGCAGGGCAGCAAACCAGAGCGCCACGATCCACGGGAAAGCGGGATTCGCGGTAATGGGCGGCTTGCCCGCTTTCGGGGCAGGCGCCTGCATCATCGCGTCAATATGATCCGGGCTGGATGCCACGTGCCAATCCTGTTCTTGCGCCGCTTCTTTCCAAAGCCGCGGCCCGATCAGGCAGCGGCGGGGATACGGCCATCGTCGGATTCGCCTAACAGGCGAAGGTAAACGACCTGATAACGCTGTGCATTGCGGGCCCAGTCATGATTGGTGCGGACATGCGCCCTGGCAGCCGTGCGAATGGCGTCCCAATCCCCTTTAGCGTCCACCAGATCGGCCAAGGCGGCGGCGCAGGCGGCGGGATCATCGGGTGCGAACAACACGCCGGTCTCGCCATCGCGGATCAGTTCACGATGTCCGCCAACATCGCTGGCAGCAACCAGCTGCATCTGGGCATTGGCTTCCAGCGGCTTCAGCGGGGTGACAAGATCGGTCAGGCGGCTTTTCTTGCGCGGATAGGCCATAATATCGGTGAGGGCATAGTAACGCTCCACCTCTGCATGGGGCACGCGGCCGGTAAAATGGATGCGCTGCGATACGGGCGAGGCTGCGGCCTGCGCGCGCAGATCGGCATCCATCGGCCCCCCGCCCACCAGCAGCAAGTGGGCCCCTTCGTGGCGCTCCACCAGCATGGGCATGGCGGCGATCAGGTCGTCCAGCCCCTCGTAATCATAGAAGCTTCCGATGAAGCCGATGACGGGGCCTTGTTCAATCCCAAGCTTCTGCGCCAGAGCCTCGTCACGCTGTGCAGGCTCTCCGAAGGTAGTCAGGTCCACACCATTGGGCATGATGCCGATCTTGTCGGCGGCAAACCCGCGCGACACCAGATCGGCCTTCAGCCCTTCGCATATCGTCATTACCGCATCGGCCCCGCGCACGGCGATATTTTCCAGATGGCGGGTGAAGCGGTATTTAAGCGAACCCTGCCTGCCGGTAAGATTGCCGACGGCGGCATCTTCCCAGAAGGCGCGAATTTCGTAGACGACGGGGATGCCCAGCTTCTTCCCGGCGCGCAGTGCGGCCAGCCCGTTCAGCGCAGGCGAATGGGCATGCAGGATATCGGGCCGCCACTCGCCTGCCAGCGCGACGATTGCATCGGCCAGCGCCTGGATTTCCCGCCACTCCTTCACACCGGTTGGCCCCTCTGCCTTGCCCGGCGTGCGATGGAAGATCAGCCCGTCCACCGTCTCAACGGATGGGCCGGGTTCAACATGGCGCTGCCCGGTAATGCCGCGCACCTCCAGCCCCAGCCCCTGCTGCGCACGCAGGATGGCGCGCGTGCGGAAAGTGTAGCCGCTGTGCATCGGCAGCGAGTGATCGAGTATGTGCAATATCCGTGTCATCGCCCGGCTTCCTGCCAGAACAGACTTAACGGCGCGTCAATAGCTTGGCCCTAAAGCGGCTTTTCGCACGCGAGGACGCTTTACCGGTGATCGACTATTTCTCCATTGCGCTGACGCACGGGCTTATCCTGCTCGCTTGCTGGCGCCTGCTGTTCCGCGCGGACCTTGATGAAGAGGGCGGCGCGGCGGCGCAGGCGGAGAAGCCGTGGCTGCGGGATCGGAACCGGGATCAGGATCAGGAGCACGCAGCTGATGCGTGATCTTGTCCTGCTGGCCTTTGTTGCAGCGGTGGTGGCGATGGGATTTCGCCGCCCGTTCCTGTGGGTGCTGCTATATATCTATGTCGATATCGTTGCCCCGCAAAAGGTGGGCTATGGCATCATCACCAGCATCTCCCTCTCGATGCTGTGTTTCATGGCGGCCTTTGCGGGATACATCCTGCTGGACAGCAAGAAGGGCAACAGCTTCTCCTTGCGGCAGGGCTTGATCCTTGCCTTGCTGCTGTGGTGCGGGTTCACGACCTTGACCGCTGATTTCCCCGAACCTGCGGCAGAGAAATGGGACTGGGTCTGGAAAAGCCTGGTGTTCGCCGCATTCCTGCCGCTGACCTTGCGAACGAAGCTGCGGCTGGAGGCGGCGGCGCTGGTGATGGTGCTTTCGGCGGCCTCGATCATCATTTCCGCCGGAATCAAGACGGTGCTTTCGGGCGGGGGATACGGCACGCTTGTATCGCTGGTGCAGGACAATTCCGGCCTTTACGAAGGCTCCACCCTTTCCACCGTCGCCATTGCCATGATCCCGCTGATCTTCTGGGTGGCGCGGCATGGCACCATCTTTCCGGAGCGCAAGCCGGCGATGGTGTTTGCAGCGGCGCTGGTGTTTGCCGCATTGCTGGTGCCCATCGGCACGCAGACGCGCACCGGGCTCATCTGTATCGCGGTGCTGGGCGTGCTGGTGATGCGCACCGCGCGATACCGTTTTCTCTACGCCGGGCTGGCGGGCGCGGGCCTGCTGCTGGCGCTGCCGTTCCTGCCTGCCAGCTATACAGAGCGGATGACGACCATCACCGAGTATCAGGCGGACGAGAGCGCCTCCACCCGCGTGGCGGTGTGGCGCTGGACGCTGGATTACGTGCAGGACAATCCACTGGGCGGCGGTTTTGACGCGTTTCTGGGCAACAGCTTTACCTACAACATGCGCCAGACGGTGGAGATCGGTAACACAGAGACGGTGGTGTATGAAGAGGTGACGGACGAGGGCCGCGCCTATCACTCCGCCTTCTTCGAAGTTCTGGGAGAGCAGGGCTATCCCGGTTTCCTGATCTGGGCCACGCTGCAGGCATTGGGCCTCATCCAGATGGAGCGTATTCGCCGCCATTATAAGAACAGCGATAGCGCGGAGGAAAAGCGCTGGCACGCCTTGGCCACGGCCTTGCAGAACGGGCAGGGGGTGTACCTTGTCGGCGCGCTGTTCGTGGGCGTGGGGTATCAGCCCTTCATGTTCATGCTGCTGGGCCTGCAGATCGCCTTTTACAGCCTGATGAAGCGGGAATGGGCCGGATCGCAGGCGGACAGTCGCCCGTGGCTGAAGGACAAGGCACCGCACGGCGCAGCGGCGGGCAGCGCCGCGTGATCGCGCCGCCCATCCCCCCGCAAAGACAGCGCATACCGCATCTTGCCGCGTTGACGGGCTTGCGCGGTATCGCGGCGTGGTTCGTGGTGCTCTACCATGCGCGCCTCTCGCTTGCCGAGTGGATGCCCGGTGCCGGCATCGCCATCGCGGCGAAGGGATATCTGGCGGTGGACCTGTTTTTCATGCTTTCGGGCTTTGTCATGTGGCTCAATTACGGTGCGCGACTGCGGCAGCAGGGGCTGGCTGGCGCGCCTGCTTTCTGGTGGCGACGCGTGACGCGTATCTGGCCGCTGCATGGTGCAGTGCTGGGTGCGCTGGTGGTGTTTGCATTGGTGCTGCTGGCAACGGGGCGGGATATGGCGAACTATCCTTTCGCGCAGCTTCCCCTTCACCTGCTGCTGATCCAGAACTGGGGCCTGACGGCAGAGCTTTCGTGGAACCACCCGGCATGGTCCATCAGTGCAGAACTGGGCGCATATCTGCTGTTCCCGCTGGCCGTGGCGGCGGCGCGCTGGGAGGAGATGCGGCCCGCCGCGCTGGTGGCGGGCGTAGCGGGTGCCGCGCTGGCACTGCACGGAGTGTTCGCGCTGGCGGGGGCAGAGACGCTGGGGGAGCAGATACCAAGGCTGGGGCTGGTGCGCTGCATCATCCAGTTCGGCATCGGCATGATGCTCGCCAATCTATGGCTGGCGTGGCGTGATCGGCGCGGGCGGGCCATGGCATGCGCGATTGTGGCGGCGCTGGCCTCTGCGGCGCTGTGGCTGTTTGAGCTGCCGGAAACGCTGGTGATTCCGCTGGCTCTTGCCGCGATGCTGCTCGCGCTTGCGCTGGATAGCGGGCCGGTGGCGCGGGTGCTGTCTGTCAGGCCGCTCGTCTGGCTGGGCGATGTCAGCTATGCGACTTACCTTGTGCATTTCCCCTTGTTGATCATCTTCAAACTGGTGGCCGTGGACGAGGATTTGCAGATCTCACCCGCGGTCTTCGCAGCCTATGCGCTGGTGCTGCTGGCGCTGTCCGGCGGGCTTTATCGCTGGCTGGAAAAACCGGCGCAAAGCTGGCTGAACGGGCGCATGCCCAAGAGCGCGAAGCCCGCCTCGGCCTGATTCTGCTCGACAGGTCCGCACCCGCGCTCAATACTCGCGGGCCATGGAAACCGCTGCGTCCCTCCCCATTGTAGAGGTGCTGGGCATTGCCGCCAGCGCCAGTCTGCTGTCGGGCTGGCGGCTCTATCTCGTGGTGCTGGCCACCGGCCTTGCCATGCGCAGCGGCATGGTGCCGCTGCCCGATCACTTGCAAAGCCTGCAGGCGCTGGCCAGCCCGTGGGTCATCGGGATCGCCGCCATCGGCACGCTGGCAGAGTTTTTCGCCGACAAGGTGCCATGGCTGGATAGCGCGTGGGATGCGGTGCACACGCTGGTGCGACCGGTGGGCGGCGCACTGCTGGCGCTGGCCATCGTCGATCCGGGAGAGCCGGCATGGCAGATTGTCGCCTTTCTTCTGGGCGGCGGCGGTGCGTTGCTGGCGCATGGCGGCAAGGCGGGAGCGCGTGCCGCCATCAACACCAGCCCAGAACCTGTCAGCAACATCGCCGCGTCCACGGCAGAGGACGTGGCGACCGTAGGCCTGCTATGGCTTATCTATGAATACCCGTGGGCAGCGGCAGGCGTGGCTGCGCTGCTACTGGCGCTGACTGTCGCCCTGTTGCTGGCGATACGGCGGCTGATGCGCCGGATGTTCGGCCCGCGCAGTCCGCGGGCCGAGGATGCGCAGCCCTAGCCTAGCCCTCTGACTTGGGGTTGGCGCGCATCCATTCTTCCACCACCGGCGCAATCATCTCGCGCCATTTGCTGCCGTTGAAGATGCCATAATGGCCGACCTTGGGGGCCATCAGGTACTTCTTCTTGGCCATGGGCAGATGCTCCGCCAGATCCAGCGCCGCGCGCGTTTGGCCGATACCGGAGATATCGTCATTCTCGCCCTCGATAGCGAGCAGGGCGGTATCGCGGATGGCATCGGGATCGATGGCCTTGCCGCGGTGGACGAACTCGCCCTTGGGCAAAGAATGTTCCTGGAACACGTGCTTCACCGTTTGCAGGTAAAATTCCTCGGTCATGTCGCAGACGGAGAGATATTCGTCGTAGAAGCTCTTCGTGCGATCCGCGCTGTCCTGATCGCCCACGGTCATGTGTTTGAACATTTCGTAATGGCTCATCATATGGTCCGACAGGTTCATGGAGATGAAGCCTGCCAGCTGCAGAAAGCCAGGGTAGACCTTGCGCCCTGCGCCCGGATAATTCAGCGGGACTGTGGCGATCACGTTGTTTTCGAACCAGCTCAGCGGCTTGTCCATCGCCAGGTCGTTCACCCCGGTGGGGCTGGCGCGTGTGTCGATCGGGCCGCCCATCATGGTGAGCGAGGCGGGGCGGCACTTGTCCTTGTTCGCCGCCATCACGGCCGTGGCCGCAAAGGCGGGGACGGAAGGCTGGCAGACCGCAAGCACATGCGTATCCGGCCCAATGAATTGCAGAAATTCGATCAGGTAGTCGATGTAATCATCCAGATCGAACTTGCCCTCGCTGGTGGGCACCAGCCGCGCATCGGCCCAATCGGTGATCCAAACCTGCTGATTTTCCACCATCCGCTGCACCGTACCGCGCAGCAGGGTGGCGTAGTGGCCGCTCATCGGCGCAACGATCAGCAATTTTGGTGCATCGTCCGGCAATCCATCGCGCACGAAGCGGCGCAAATTGCCGAACGGCTTTTCCAGCACCACGGTTTCGCTGACGTAATGGGTTTCGCCATCGGATTCGACCGGCTGAATATCGAAATCGGGCTTCCCGCGTTCTTCGTAAAGATGGGCGAACACCTTCAATGCGGAGGCGAAGGCAGGGCCTACACCCATATATCCCATTGGCAGAGAAGGATTATCCAGCAGGCGTGCCCCGACAGAGGCCCAGTTGCTGGCCGAGCCGAGCATGGCGCGCTGCATTTCATAGGCTGAATAAAGCAATGTTGCGTTCCCCTTGCGGCGCCCGTTTTCGGGCGCGATTGGATCGGGCTGCGTTTGCCGCATGTCCGCGTGTGAATAGAAGAATGGGCCCTTTTACGCCATGTTGCAATGCGGCAAGGCCAGAAAATGTGCCGCTGGCTCCATTCTGGGCAATGCGAGCAAAGGGTGCTTCAAAGGCGGGGATCTTTGGTCTAGTGCCCCTTCCATCATGGCGATCCAATCAGAAACGAAAGAGCCGGTGAAGGCCAAGAACCTTGGCCCGCTGGTGATGATATTTCGCGAGGGCAAGAAATACCCGCTGCAGGCGACCTTCGCTGTCCTCGCCCTCCTGATCACCGCCACCATCACCTCTCTCGCCCTTCCCAGTGCGCTGCGCCTGATCATCGACAGGGGCTTTACCGGCGATGGAGAGATCGGCCGCTGGTTCCGTTACCTTCTGGTGCTGGTCGGCGTGCTGGGCATTGCCACAGCCGTCCGGTTCTACTTTGTCAGCTGGCTGGGGGAACGCGTGGTCGCCGATATCCGGCGCAAGGCATATGATAATTTGCTGGGCCTCTCGCCATCCTTCTTCGAGGAGAACAGCCCCAAGGAAATCAGCAGCCGCATGGTATCCGACACGGCGATAATCGAGCAGGTGGTGGGCACCACCGTCTCCATCGCCTTGCGCAATATCATCATGGCGCTTTTTGCCACCGGTTACCTGTTCTGGCTGGCGCCGCAGCTGGCCATCTGGCTGCTGGTGGGGCTGCCCGTCGTCATCATTCCCATCACCATCTTCGGCAGGCGCCTGCGCGCGATCAGCCGCACCAGCCAGGATCGGGTGGCCGATGTTGGCGCGATGGTGACAGAGACACTGTCCGCCATGAAGATCGTGCAGGGTTTCAACCAGGAACGGCGCGAGGGCGCGCGCTTCGGCGTCTCGGTGGAAAATGCCTTCGAAACCGCCAGAACCCGCATCAAGATCCGCGCCGTGATGACGGCAATGGTCATCACGCTGGTGTTCGGCGGCGTAACCGGCCTGCTGTGGCGCGGCGCGGTGCTGGTAACCACGGGTGAACTGACCGGCGGCACCATCGGCGCGTTCATCTTTGCCAGCGCTATCGCCGCATCGTCCTTCGGGGCGTTGACGGAAGTGCTGGGAGATCTGCTGCGCGGCGCCGGGGCGGCCAGCCGGCTGAGCGAGCTGATCGACGAGAAACCGGCCATCATCGCACCGGCCCGCCCACAATCCCTGCCGCAGCCGCCGCGCGGCAGCCTATCGTTCCAGAACGTCACCTTCAGCTATCCAACCCGCCCCGGTGAAAAGGCCATCGCCGATTTCACCCTGACGGTGGAGCCGGGCGAAACCGTGGCCATCGTCGGCCCGTCGGGCGCGGGCAAATCCACGATCTTCCAGTTGGCGGAGCGTTTCTACGATCCCACCAGCGGCATGATCCGCATGGATGGCGTGCCGCTGACGCAGGTCGATCCGGCAGAGGTGCGCCGCCGCATGGCACTGGTGCCGCAGGAAGGCATCCTGTTCGCCGCCAGCGCGCGCGACAACCTGCGCTATGGCAATTGGGATGCGGAGGAGGAGGCGATCTGGGAAGCCGCGCGGGCTGCCCATGCCGATGGCTTCCTGCGTGATCTTCCCGATGGGCTGGACACCTTCCTTGGTGAAGGGGGAGCGCGGCTTTCGGGCGGGCAACGCCAGCGGCTGGCCATTGCCCGCGCGGTGTTGCGCGATTCGCCGATCCTGCTGCTGGACGAGGCGACCAGCGCGCTGGACGCGGAAAGCGAGCGATTGGTGCAGGATGCGCTGGAGCACCTGATGCAGGATCGCACCACGCTGGTTATCGCGCACCGCCTGGCTACCGTGCGCGCGTCAGACCGGATCGTGGTGATGGAAGGCGGCCGCATCGTGGAGCAGGGCGATCACGCCAGCCTGACGACGGAGGGCGGCCTCTACGCCCGCCTTGCCTCCCTGCAATTCGCAGACCAGGCCGTCGCCTGAGATGCCTGGGCCTCCGTGCCGGTGATGGTTAAAAGCGCGACATCGACAGGACGTTCATGTCTTGCGTCGAGCGGAATCTGCCCTACATCGATTTCGTAACGACAGTAACCGCTTCGCCCATTCTGGCGAATGCGACAAAAGACAGATTCACCTGCCAGACGAGGAACGCCTACCTTATGATCCGCAAGCTGCTAGTCACTTCGGCATCCGTATTCGGACTTGCCACCGCCGCACCCGCTATCGCTCAAGATGATACCGCGGCGCCGACCATGGATTTCGGCACCTGGGGTGTCGATCTTTCCCAGCTGGATCAGAATGTCGATCCGGGCGATGATTTCAACGCCTACACCAATGCCAAGTGGGTGACGGCGAACGAAATTCCTGCCGACCTTCAGCGATATGGCGCCTTTGAAATGTTGCGTGAGGAATCGGTCCACGATGTCGAAACGCTCATGCGCGATCTGGTCGCTTCCAATCCCGCACCCGGCACCACCGCGCGCCGCATCGTGGATGCCTACAACTCCTACGTGGACGTAGAAGCCATCGATGCCACCGGCCTGGCACCGGCGCAGCCATATTTGCAGGAAATCTTTTCCGCCCCCGATCTGGAAAGCCTGGTGCGGCTGTTCCCGCAGGCTCCCTACAGCAGCATCGTTTCGGCGGGCGTGGGCGTGGATGCGCGCAACCCTACCGAATATGTCGTCTCGCTGGGTTTTGACGGTATGGGCCTGCCCGACCGGGATTATTACCTCGTCGATTCAGAGAGCAATCTGAAAATTCGGGCCGCCTACAAGGATTACCTGACTTTCCTGATGGAAAAGGCGGGATATGCCGATGCGCGCGGAGCTGCCGAAGCTGTCTATGCCTTTGAGCATGACGTTGCAGAGCTGGAATGGGCACGCCAGATGTTCCGTATTCCGCAGCTGACCTATAACGAGCTGTCGCCGCAGGAATTGACCCAACTGGCCGGTGATTTCCCGATTGCCGCACTGCTTGAAGAGGGGCATTTCTCCGATCAGACCCGCTTCCTCGCCCCGCAAATCCCGCCGACGCAGGAAGAAATCGACGCGCTTGGCCTGACGCCGGATCAGCTTGCCATGATCGGCGGCGGATTGCCGGCGATGATGCAACTGGTGACGAAGACGCCGCTGGCGACGCTCAAGGCCTATATGGCGAAGAGCTTCCTGTCCGGTAACGCGCCCGTTCTTTCCAGCGAACTGGATAATGCCAATTTCGATTTCTTCGGCCGCACAATCAGCGGGCGTGAGCAGCAGCAGGAACGCTGGAAGCGCGCTATCTCAGCTGTCGAAGGGCAATTGGGCGAACAGCTCGGCGCCCTTTACGTGGAGCGTTACTTCCCGCCTGAGAGCAAGGCGCGCATGGATTCTCTGGTTGCCAACCTGTCCCTTGCGATGGGCGTCGCACTCGATAACAATGATTGGATGACGCCGGAAACCATTGCGCAGGCCCGCGCCAAGCTGGACGGCTTCGTGCCGATGATCGGCTATCCGGATGAGTTCGAGACTTATGACGGCCTCGAAATCAGCGCCGACGATCCCCTGGCCAACCGCATCAATGCCGCGCGCTGGGCAATCCAGGACAGTCTGGATCACCTGGGGACCAAGGTCGATCCCAGCGAATGGGGCATGCTGCCCCAGACGGTGAACGCCTATTATTCGCCGCTCACCAACCGCATCGTGTTCCCCGCCGCGATTCTGCAGCCGCCGTTCTTCAATGCCGAAGCGGACCCTGCCGTGAACTATGGCGGGATCGGCGCGGTAATCGGTCACGAAATCGGCCACGGTTATGACGATCAGGGATCTCAGTACGATGCCACCGGAACGCTGCGCAACTGGTGGCAGGATTCCGATCGCGAAGGGTTCGAGAAATACACGGCCAGCATGGCGGAATATATCGAGTCCTATTGCCCGGTAGACAGCCCTGAAGGCCCGGTCTGCCTGCGCGGTGGCCAGTCCATGGGTGAAACGCTGGGCGATGTCGTGGGCTTGCAGATGGCCTATCGCGCCTATCGCATGTCCCTGAACGGCGAAGAGGCACCCGTGATCGATGGCCTGACCGGCGATCAGCGATTCTTTCTGGGCTTTGCGCAGGTATGGCGCGGGATGGAGCGTGAGGCCAGCCTGCGCAACCGCGTGATGACGGCAAACCACCCGCCGGGTGAATTCCGCCTCAACAACGCCGTGCGCCATCTGGATGCATGGTATGACGCGTTCGACGTCGGGCCGGACGATGCGCTGTACCTGCCGCCGGAGGAACGTATCTCCATCTGGTAGGCAGCCGAACGGATATTTGAACCATTGAACGGGGGCGAGGCTTGACTTCGCCCCCGTTTTGGTTGGAGGCGGGTACGCTCAAGACCTACAGCGACGGACCACACCCAGCGATGACTTTCCTTGAAATGCTGATCCTTGCCATCGTGCAGGGGATCACCGAATTCCTGCCGATCTCGTCTTCCGGCCACCTGATCCTGGTGCCGATCTTCACCGGGGCGGACGATCAGGGCCCGATGATAGACATCGCGGTGCACATCGGGTCCCTGCTGGCGATCATCGTCTATTTCTTCAAGGACGTGTGGGGCCTTGCCCGCGGCGGCTTTGCCACGGTTGGCATCGGCCATGCGCCAGAGCAGAAGCGATTGTTCTGGTGGATCCTGCTGGGCACCATCCCTGCTGTGATCGTTGGCCTGTCCATCAAGCTGGGCGCGTTCAATTCCGTGGCGCAGGACTGGTTCGGCCTCACCGTGATGAATGACGATCTGCTTGCATCCCTGCGCTTTACGGATCTGATCGCCTTCAACCTCATCGTTTATGGCATCTTGCTGGGCCTAGCCGACTATTTCGGCCGGGAAGACCGATCCTATGAAGATCTGACCTGGCGGGACGGCTTGCTGGTGGGCATGGCGCAGGCATTGGCGCTGATCCCCGGCACCAGCCGATCGGGCGTCACCATGACGGCGGCGCGTTTCCTCGGTTTTGGCCGGGTGGAGGCCGCGCGCTTTTCATTCCTCCTGTCGATCCCGGCGGTGGCCGGTGCAGGCATACTGATCGTGCCGGACCTGGTGGAAGCAGGCGGAGAGATGGTGCGGGAGGCGCTGATTACGGGCGTGCTCACCTTCATCGCGGCGTTTGGCACCATGGCGTTCCTGATGAACTTCCTGAAGAAGGCATCGATGATGGTGTTCGTGATCTATCGAATCGCGATGGGCATCCTGCTGCTGTGGATGTTCTAAGCCTAGGGTTAACTCTTGGGTAACGATAAAAATCCTTCCGAATCAGCGGCATTTTACCCTTAATCCCTTGCGATCCGCCGCATGAATTAACCTGTTCATGGAACAACCGCGCCGCCTGCCGAGTTATGTCGGGCAAGGAGGATTGTGACGTGGGCCTTGTATTCTTGATCGTAGAGGGAGCCATTCTGGGATGGCTGGCTGCGTTCATCCTGCGCGCCGAATCCTCGCGAAGCCTGAAGATAAATATCGCCTCCGGCCTTATCGGAGCTTTACTGGCGGGGCTGGTTATCAGCCCTGCAATGTCTGCCGGAAATCTCGCTTCGGGAACTTATACGGTGGATGCGATGTTTATTTCCATGGCTGGCTCGCTGGCAGCGCTTTGCGTAGCGAATTTTCTGCGCTATCGGAAAGTCTTGTAAGCGGGTCGCAAAGTTAATGAGGGCCATAAACAATGGGGAGCGGGCCCGCAGTATCGCTCCTGATGAACAAGGAATTCCAAATGAAGAAGATCGTAGCATTCGCCTCCGCCGCCGTACTCGGCCTCGGCCTCGCAGCATGCGACAGCGCTGCTGAAAACCAGGCTGAAGAGAACATCGAAGAGATGGAAGATGCACGTGACGCTGAAGTCAACCAGATGGAAGCTGACGGCGTGATCACCGACGAGCAGGCCGACGCAATGGACGACCAGACCGACGCCATGGAAGAATCCATGGAAGAGCAGGCCGACAACATCGACGGCATGTAATTTCGGTTTAACCGATTACGAAAAGCCGGCGCTGGAGCGATCCAGCGCCGGTTTTTTGTTGCCCTGCACAGATGTCAGATGACGCAGATGCGGGCAGCTCTGCCAAAAGCGAAGTTAGACAGGCTTCGCGCTTGAACCCCTGCCGCCACGCAGGAAATACTCCTGTGAACCGCGATGCAACACGTTGTCGACATCGATCACGGCAGAATTGGCATAGGTAAAGCTGGCACCCAGGTTCTTGTACAACCTGTCAAAATCGCGCTCCACCGTCTGCCGATAGAGATCCTCGAAACTCTCGATCACGAAATAGGTCGGCTGCAGATCGTCGATCACGTAATCCGTGCGCATTACCCGGTCGACATTCAGCATGATCCGGTTGGGGCTTTCCCCCTCCAGCGCGAAAATCGCCTCCGTCGGGCCGGACAGAATGCCTGCGCCATAGATGCGCGGCTCTCCCGCCTCCAGCATCAGGCCGAATTCCACGGTGTACCAATATAGCGAACCAAGCGCCTTCAGCCTGTTATAGCGCATGGCCTTCCACCCGGCGCGCCCGTATTCCTGCATGTAATCGGCAAATGTCGGATCGGTCAGCAGCGGCACGTGGCCGAACACATCGTGGAAGACATCGGGTTCCTGAATGTAATCGAATGTTTCGCGCGTGCGGATGAAGTTGCCCGCAGGAAAACGGCGATTGGCCAGATGCCAGAAGAACACGTGATCGGGGATCAGCATGGGCACGGGCACCACGCTCCACCCGGTCATTCCACCCAGCTCTTCCGACAGGCGGCCAAAATCGGGGACGCCGCCCTTGCCCAGATCAAGCTTTTCGAGTCCTGCCAGCATGGCAGAGCACGCGCGGCCGGGCAGCACGCCCATCTGCCGGGCGAACAGATCGTCCCAGATGGCGTCATCCTCTGACGTATATTGCGTTTGCTGAGGCTCCAGCCAGTCCTCCCCGATATGGGGCGGGCGTTTCAGCGGGGCCGTGAACACGCCGGCGTCCACATCGGGCAGCGTGCTGAAATCTTCATCTTGGGCGGCGTGCTGTTTTACGGCCGCCTGCGGGGCCGGTTCGGCAAGGTCAGTCATGTTGCAGATGATACCACATGCCGCGGCTCCGCGCCAATCAGACTTGCGCCAATCGGCCACGCGCCAATCGGATTGTCTTATGGCTGCGGCGTTTCGGTGGAGGCGGGCTGAGTCGATTGTGTCACCGGCTCGCGCGCGTCCAGCATCTGCGCCGCATCGTCCAGCGCAGCCTCTTCATCCTGTGCGGCCGGTGCGGGGCCGGACCCGGCATCGCCGCCGCATCCGGCGATGCATAGGAAAAAGGCCAGGCCCGCCAAGGCCCGGCCCTTTCCAGTTGGCGTGCAATTGCCAATCAGATTGCCAATCGCATTAAGGATCACTGCGCGTCCTGCGCAGCATCGGCCATTTCGTCCTGTGCAGCTTCGGCAGCGGCCAGGGCGTCGTCCACGGCGTTTTCGGCGGCATCGCCGGCGGCTTCTGCAGCAGCTTCGTTCTCGTCGATCTCGGCGTCGATCTCTGCACTTTCGTCCGTCATCGCGGCATCGTCGGCAACGGGATCGGGCACGCCGTCCATCGCATCATCAGCGGGCACTTCGACAGTGTCGGCCACGGCATCATCGGATGCATCCGTGGTGTCGCCGCAGGCGGACAGCGCCAGGATGGCGGTGCTGGCAATAAAAGCTAGTTTCTTCATGGCGCGAATGGCCCTCTCACTCCAGTTGATGGGAAAATCGCCAATAGCCCAGCCGCGCGCGCGTGGAAATGCCATATCCGACGGTAGCACCGCGGCTTGCGACCTGTCACAGCGGTGATGATGCTCCAGACACTCGATCTTGCCCCGGCGCGCGATGAATTGCGCCGCCTGTTCGGCTTTCCCGATTTTCGCGGGAAGCAGGCAGAGGTGGTGGCGCGTGTGCTGAACGGCGAATCCACGCTGGCGGTGATGCCCACGGGCGCTGGCAAATCGCTGACCTATCAGCTGCCTGCCACCATGCTGGATGGCACCTGCGTGGTGATTTCGCCGCTGATCGCCCTGATGCATGACCAGCTGCGGGCCGCGCGCGCCAACGGCATCCGCGCCGCAACCCTCACCAGCGCCGATGCCGACTGGCGCGAGACGATGGATGCCTTCCGCGCGGGCGAGCTGGACCTTCTGTATGTCGCGCCCGAACGCGCCAGCCAGCCCGCCTTCCGCGATCTGCTGGGATCGGCAAAGCTGGCGCTGTTCGCCGTGGACGAGGCGCATTGCGTATCCGAATGGGGGCATGATTTCCGCCCCGATTACCGCCAGCTTCGCCCGCTGATGGATGCCTTTGCCCATGTGCCGCGCCTGGCGCTGACAGCAACGGCGGATGCGCACACCCGCACCGATATTCTCACCCAGCTGGGCATCCCTGCCGACGGGTTGATCGTGGCGGGCTTCGATCGGCCCAATATTCGCTACGCCATCAGGCCGCGCGATTCCCTGCCGCGCCAGCTGGAACGATTGTGCCAGGAACAGCCCGGCCCCGGCATCGTCTATGCCCCCACCCGCCGGAAGGTGGAGCAATTGGCGGAGCAGCTTGGCAAGGCGACGGGCCGCCCCGTGCTGCCCTATCATGCTGGCCTTGCGCCAGAGGTGCGCGCGGCCAATCAGGCGGCCTTTGTGTCTTCTGAAGACATGGTGATGGTGGCGACGATTGCGTTCGGCATGGGGATCGACAAGCCCGACGTGCGCTTCGTTGCCCATGCCGGCACGCCCAAATCGATAGAAGCCTATTACCAGGAAACAGGCCGCGCGGGCCGCGATGGCGATCCGGCAGTGGCGCTGATGCTGTGGGGGGCGGGCGATTTCGCACAGGCCCGCGCCCGCGTTTCCGAAGTGGAAGAATCGCGCCAGCAGGGGGAAAGGCAGCGGCTGGATGCGCTGGCGGGGCTGGTTGAAACCGCCGGATGCCGCCGCGCGGTGCTGCTGCGACATTTTGGCGAGGACCCGCCCGAAAACTGCGGCAATTGCGACAATTGCCTGGACCCGGCAGAGACGATCGACGTGACGCAGCTGGCGCAAAAGCTGCTGTCTGCGGTTTACCGCACGGGACAGAGCTTTGGCTTCGGCCACCTGCAAAAAGTGCTGACCGGCGTTGCTGACGAGCGGGTGCAGGCAAAGGGGCACGATCAGCTGTCCGTGTTCGGCATCGTGGAGGGGGAAGAGGCCGCGCTGCTGCAACCCGTGGCCCGCGCCCTGCAGGTTCGCGGGCTGCTGACGCAGACGGAGCATGGCGGCCTGCAACTGGCGGGCAATGTGCGCGAGATCCTATCTGGCGAGGCGAGCATCGGCATCACGCGGCCCCCGCAGCGCAAGAAGGGCCGTTCCCGGCGCAACGATTCTACGCCCAATCCCACGGGCGATCCGCTGTTCGATGCGCTGCGCGCCCTGCGCCGCGATCTGGCGGTGGAGGCGGGCGTGCCGCCCTATGTGGTGTTCCACGATGCCGTGCTGCGCGCGATGGCGGCAGACAGGCCTGCCAACCTGTCCGAAATGTCCCAGATTCCGGGCGTGGGGGCAAAGAAGCTGGAGGCCTATGGCGCCGCCTTTCTGAAAGCCATTGCCGCCAACTGAGATCAGCCGGCCTTACCGGCGATTAACCATTGTCCGCTACGCCTGCGGGCATGATCAGCACCACCCTTCGCGCCGCCCCGCATCGCATTTCCCTGAAGGTGATCGGGGCCGTGGGCGCGATTGCCGTGGCTGCCATCCCGGCAGCGGCACTCCTCGCGCAGGATCGCGCCGCGGCCTTTACCGTGGTGGAAACCGGGCAGGGGTATGATCGCCTGCAGGATGCCGTGGATGCCATCGGCAATGCGCGCGGCACCATCGCCATCGCTCCGGGCCGATACGAACAATGCGCGGTGCAGGAAGGCGGAGACGTGTCCTTCTTCGCAACGCAGCCCGGTTCCGCCGTGTTCGACGGCGTAACCTGCGAAGGCAAGGCTGCGCTGGTGCTGCGCGGCCGCAGTGCGGAGGTTTCCGGCATCGTTTTCCAGAACATGCGCGTGCCCGATTACAACGGTTCGGGCATCCGGCTGGAGCAGGGCGACCTGACCGTTGCCGAAAGCTGGTTTCGCGATAGCCAGCAGGGCATTCTGACGCATAACGACACCGGCAGCCAGTTGGTGATCGATCGCTCCACCTTCACGCGGCTGGGCACCTGTGAAGGGTCTGGCGGTTGTGCGCATTCCATCTACACCGGCGAATATGGCCAGGTCCGCATCACGCGCAGTCGGTTTGAGCAGGGGCGTGGCGGACATTATGTGAAGGCGCGCGCGGTTCGCGTCGATATCGCCTCCTCCAGCTTTGACGATGCTGCCGGGCGCGGCACAAACTACATGATAGATCTGCCGGGCGGCGCTTCGGGCCAGATCAGCAACAACTGGTTCGTGCAGGGGCAGGACAAGGAAAACTACGCGGCCTTCATCGCCGTTGCCGCAGAAGGGCGCGCGCATGACAGCGCCAACCTCTCCGTGGTGGGCAATGATGCGCGCTTTGCCAGCGGAGTGGATCGGAATTCCATCTTCGTGGCAGACTGGTCCGGCGACATGGGCGGCGTTGGCGAAAACGCGCTGGATAGCCGGTTGACCCGGTACGAGGTTATCCGCTGACACCACTCGCCGGGTCGCTACCGATGTTCAGCCTCGCGAAAGCGCGGCTGGATGATACTCCATAACATGAAATGCGTCCTTCCCTTTCTTGCTGCTGCGACCACGCTGCTTGTTTCCGCACCATCGCAAGCTGACAGTTTCATGCCTCCTTCGGTGCAGGAGGCAGTATCAAGCGACGGATCGATAGCGGTAACGGTAATCCCCGCCATGCTGTCGTGCGCACCCGGGGAAACTGAATGCGTAGCCGCTGCGCGGGCCATCGTGGAGCGCGTTCATGGTGGTTACCGCGGCAATTCGCGCACCATCCGGCTCGTGAACCCGCAGGCTCCGGGCCGGGTGCTCGTCACCGACGATGGCGAACGGCTGCTGACCCTGGATGACTATGCCAGCTACGGTTTCGGCGACAACGTGCTCGTCATCTATGGCGCAAATGGCGAAGTGATTGCGCGGCTTGGCCTCCATGATTTCCTGCCGGAGGACTACATCGCAGGGTTGCCGCGCACGGCCTCTACCCTGCGCTGGTGGGCAGCGCCCGCGCGGATCGAACCGGGCACGCACCGCGCCGTGGTGTCGGTGATTGCCGTACAGGCCGCCGACAGCTGGCCTTCCCCCGGTGCTTCGGGGTTTGAACTGGACCTGGATCTCGACACGGGCGAGATCGAGAGTCCATCCGGCCCGGACTGGCAAAACGCACTCAACTGCGCCCGCGCGCAACGCTGGCTTGTGCCCGATCAATCCGCCAAGCGCGAGCGGGACCGCTACCGCGCCCTCTGCCGATAGCCGGAACATCGGGTACGTGCTGGCCGTTGGTCAGGCAAGGAGCAAGATTATGGCAGGCGGTTGGTCGCGCGATGGCGCGGTACAGGATCAGATAGACGATACGGTCAGCGATGCTGTCGCTGCCGCCCGCGCACGCCTGCCACGGGGCGAAAGCGCCGAATATTGCGATATCTGCGGAGAGGACATCCCGGAAAAGCGCCGCATCGCCGTGCCCGGTGTGCGCACCTGCGTGGCGTGCCAGTCCGGACGGGATGAGGCGGTGCGCCATTCGTCCATCAATCGCCGGGGTTCCAAGGACAGCCAATTGCGCTAGGGCGCGGGGATATCATGACATCACCATTCATCTGGCTGCAGCATGCGCTGCCGCATCACGCCGTTTCCCGCTTCGCCGGCAAGTTTGCCGGAAGTGAGACCACTTGGCTGAAGGATCGGCTGATCCGCCGTTTCATCGATGCATATGATGTGGACATGGCGGAGGCCGCCCGCCCGACAGAAGCCTATCGCAGCTTCAACGACTTTTTCACGAGAGAGCTGAAACCCGGCGCGCGCCCACTGGCGGACGCTGCCGAACACGTCCTCTCCCCCGCCGATGGCGCGATCAGCCAGATCGGGACAATCACCCAAGGCCGCATTTTTCAGGCCAAGGGACGCGAATTCACCGCCACGCAACTCTTGGGCGGCGATCCGGTAATCGCCGAACGGTTTGAAGGCGGCGCATTCGCCACGATCTACCTCAGCCCTAAAGACTATCACCGCGTCCATATGCCCGCCGCAGGGGAATTGCTGGGCACGGTCTATGTGCCGGGCGACCTGTTCAGCGTGAACCAGGTGACGGCAGAGAACGTGGACGACCTGTTTGCCCGCAACGAGCGATTGGCCTGCCTGTTTGACGGCCCACGCGGAAGCTTCGCCAGCGTGATGGTGGGCGCGATGATCGTGGCCGGGGTGGAAACCGTGTGGGGCGGTCGAGAGACTGCCCACGCGGGGCAATTGCGGTACCGCACCTTCGCCGATGGAGAGCACGATCTGGCGGCGGGCGATGAGATGGGCCGCTTCTTCCTTGGCTCTACCGTCGTTCTGTTGTTCGAGCCGGGACGCGTCGAATGGCTTGAAGAGTTCAGCGCTGGAAATTCAGTGCGCATGGGGCAGGCGCTTGGCCGCTGGGCCTAGTCAAAATCAGGGCCGAAAGCGGGCGCGTATCGAATCGTTGCCGATGGAATGGGCGCACCGAAGCTTTTCACCTGAAGATATTCGCCCAGCTCGCCCTCCAGCCCCAGCGGCGTGTGCTGCACATAACCGAACCGCGAATAAATCTGCGGATCGCCGAGCACGGTGATACCCTTGGCGCCGCGCGCCCGCATCTCCTCCTCGCCAGCCTCCAGCAATGCCCGACCGATGCCTTCGCCTTGCCGTTTGGGCTCCACGCTGATCGGGCCTAATACCATCCAGCCTTCTTCCCCGCTTGAAAGCTTGGCGGCGGAATAAGTGGCCTGGCCCAGGATTTGCGCTCCATCCACAGCCACCAGAGACAGCACCAAATCTCCATCTTCGCGCAAGCGATCTATCACGTCCGCCTCGCTCCCGTCAGAATGGGGATGTCTTGTAAAGGCCCGCAGCGTCATCGCGCGAATGGCTGCCGTGTGATCGGCGGCCTCCTCCCGAATGGACCAGCTCAAGTCAGGATATGCCCGGCGCGATCTCGCTTGGTGGCAAGATAGCGGGTGTTGTGCGGGTTGGCTGGCAGTTCGTGCGGTACGCGCTCGATCACCGTCACGCCCGCATCCTCCAGCGCGACCACCTTTTCCAGATTGTTGGTCATCAGGCGCAGCCGATCCACGCCCAGCAGATCCAGCATGCGAGCGGCCAGGGGGAAATCGCGCGCTTCTTCGGGCAGGCCGAGGCGGCGGTTTGCTTCCAGCGTATCGAAGCCTTCATCCTGCAGGCGATAGGCGCGCAGCTTGTTCACCAGCCCGATACCGCGCCCTTCCTGCCGCATGTACAGCAGCACGCCCCAGCTACCATCGGCAGCCGCGGCAGACATTGCCGCCAACGCGCCATCCAGCTGCGGGCCGCAGTCGCACTTCAGACTGCCGAAGATATCGCCTGTAAGGCATTCGGAATGCAGTCGCACCAGCGGCGGAATATCGATCATGCGCCTGCCCAGCACCAGCGCCACATGCTCCCGCATGTCACCGGGGGAGCGGAAAACGATGATCTCGGCATTTTCCTCCGCCGAAATGGGCAGGTGCGCGCGTGTGGCGATCACCAGATTGTCAGGATCGGACCATGCCGCAAGGTCCACAGATTTCAGCGCAACAGCCTCTCCCGCAGGCTCCGCATCAACAAGGAATGCGGGCAGGATACCGGCGATCCGCGCCAGTTCCATCGCGGTGCGGGCGGCTGTCATCCATTCCAGAGTCACAGCCTGGAACGGGCCTTTCAGGGGATTTGCCGGGTCCAGCGCAGGGTCTGCCACGGGCAGTGCGCCATGAAGATCCAAGGCGTCTGCCGCGCGCATCAGCACGGGCGAATGGCCGTCTGCCGCCGGGCGCTGATTGGTGATTTTCAGCGTTTCCGCGCGGGCGTGGGAAATCAGCAGGTGATCGGATCGGCTTGTACGGTCCAGCGCGGTTTCCACCGGCAGCAACACGGGCGCATCGCCCACCTTGATGGGCCAGCCATGGCGCAAGGCGTCCACCGCCTGCGCCACGCGCCGCTGCGCCGACGGAGGCGTCCAGTCGCTCAGAGGTCGAACTCCGTCATCAGCGGCACATGATCGCTGGGCTTTTCCCAGCTGCGGGCATCCTCGAATATGGAATGGCCCACCACCTGTTTC
This sequence comes from Aurantiacibacter rhizosphaerae, assembly GCF_009807005.1. Classification (GTDB taxonomy): domain Bacteria; phylum Pseudomonadota; class Alphaproteobacteria; order Sphingomonadales; family Sphingomonadaceae; genus Alteraurantiacibacter; species Alteraurantiacibacter rhizosphaerae. Next base: position 298,149 of record NZ_WUBR01000001.1, read on the forward strand.
GCCAGATCGGGAGAGGCCCACATGTGATCCAGTCGCCGCCCGCGATCATTGGTCCTCCAGTCCTTGGATCGATAGCTCCACCAGCTGTAATAGCGTTCGGGCGCGGGGATCTGCTCCCTGCCGATATCGCTCCAGCCGTGGGCATCCATGAAGCGTTGCAGACTCTCCACCTCAACCGGCGTATGGCTGACGACTTTCAGCAACTGCTTGTGATTCCACACATCGCTTTCCAGCGGGGCAATGTTGAAATCGCCCACGATCATGGTGGGGCGATCGATGGCATCGGCCCAGCGAGTCATCCGTTCCAGGAAATCCAGCTTCTGCCCGAACTTGACGTTGATTTCGCGATCCGGCTCGTCACCCCCGGCAGGCACGTAAACATTTTCCAGGATCATGCCGCCCGCCGTGGGCAGTTCCACGCCCACATGCCGCGCCTCGCCATTGTCCTGCCAATCGTGGCGGGAAAATTCCTTCAGCGGGATACGGCTGACGGTGGCGACGCCGTGATAGCCCTTCTGGCCGTGCACGGCGGTGTGTTCATATCCCAGTTCGGCAAAGGCTTCGTAGGGGAACTGGTGTTCCTGGCACTTGATCTCCTGCAGGCACAGCACATCGGGTGCGTGTTCCTGCAGATAGCGTGCAACGATCGGCATGCGCAGGCGGACGGAGTTGATATTCCAGGTGGTGATTTTGACCATCGGCGATGCCTAGTCCGGGAGCGCAGATAAAAAAACCCCCGTCGCGGGGGCATGATGCGACGGGGGTTCATTTTTCGAGCGTTCGTCACGCTTCGCAAGAAACGCAGCTTTTACGAGGATCAGGGCAACAGGGGGGAAACCCGCCTCACCGCGTCTCTATGTCTGTAGAAGTAGGCTGTTAACCCTCGCATGGCAATAAATGACATTTGTAATTTGTCGTAAATTTACAACCGTTCGCCTTCCGGCTGTTTACCCCGGACGACGGGACGAGCGGCGCGGATCACGGAATCGGAACTCGCCGTCCGATACAGACATTCCATACCGATGGTTTCGCAGTCGCACCGTGGTGCGCTGATTCTGCGAATCGAGTGCCACCCAGCTGTTCAGCTCCAGCCCGCCGGGGGCCGACGCCTTTTCCAGGAAAATCAGCGTGATCGCCGGAAATTCCGGGCGATCCGGGTCGCTCACCTGAATGCTGACCACACCATTGCCCGTGCCGCGCTGCACCTTGCCATAACGGCGGATGTCGCGATCGGGGTTCAGCAGCGCGCCCAGCGGCGAATCGCCCACAGGGTAACGCTCCACCTGGCTGACGTCGTAATCGATGATGGAAAGCGCGCTGCCGTTGGAAACGACCAGCATGTTCACATCGTCCGAATATTCGAAGCGGATCTTGCCGGGGTTTTTCAGCGTCAACTCGCCGCCGATCACGTTGCCCAGACGGTCTGTCTGGGTGAAATCGGCGCGCATCGTGGTGATGCCGCGCAGAGCCTTTGCAGCGCGCTGCAACTGGTCGGTCTGCGCCTGTGCGGCCACGGGCGTGGCAGCCACGCTGAATGTAGCAGGAAGTGCAACCGCCATCGCGCCGGCAAAGGCGGCGAGGGCGGGTTTGCGGAGGTAATTTTTCAAGACGTTCATACTCTCACCAGTTAAGATACCGGGGTACAGGTGAGGCGTTGAACCGTCAGTGAACCTTGAAGGTTCCCGGCGTTCAGCAAAGGCGCTGATCAGAAAGGGGCCAGGTGGCCTCTTACTTGATCTTGCCTTCCTTGTACTCGACATGCTTCTTGGCAATCGGATCGTACTTGCGGAAGGTGAACTTTTCCGTGTGGTTACGCGGGTTCTTCTTGGTCACGTAGAAGTGGCCGGTGTCCGCGGTGGAGTTCAGGCGGATCTTGATGGTTGCGGGCTTCGCCATGGTCTTGCTTCCAAATCTATCGAAAGGGCCCCCAACCAGGGTAATGGCCCGAAAAAACAGGGGCGACGCCAAGCGCCGCCCTTCCAGCGCGCGCCTCTGCTAGAGAATCGGGGGAAAGTCAAGGCTGCCGACTATATGTCGACCTTGCCGCGCCATGCCTTTTTCTCGCCTTGCGCCTTCTTGTTGGCCAGACGCTTGCGCTTGCCCACGCGGTTCACCCGCGTCTTTGCGCGTCTTTTGGGTTCCTTGATCGCTTCTTCGATCATCTTCGCCATGCGTTCTCGCGCGTCCCGCCGATTCGCATCCTGCGTGCGGTGGCTGCGCGCATCGATCACGATCTCACCCGCCTGGTTCAGGCGATTGCCCGCGATATCCGTCAGCCGGTTGAAGATGCGCGGCGGCAGGCCCAGCGCATAGATATTCACGCGCAACTGTACGGCGGTGGCCACCTTGTTGACGTTCTGCCCGCCGGGGCCAGAGGCGGCGATGAAGGCCTCCTCCGCAATCTCGTTTGCCCGGTCGAGTATCCTGCCCATCAGCCAGCCCCAAGAGCCTCAAAATCGGCGGGCAGCGGGGCTTCGGCCGCGATATCGGGCTTGCCATCGCGCGGCATCACAATGGCGCTGGCGTGCAGCATGGTGCGCTTTACGCGCCCATCCTTGTGCCCATAGACAGGATCGCCCAGCAGCGATTTGCCAAAGGCATGTTCGGCGTGCACGCGAATCTGGTGGGTGCGGCCCGTTTCCGGGCGAAATTCCACCAGCGTCAGCCCGCCCGGCAGTTCCATGCGCTTGGTCCAATGAGTGACGGATGGCTTGCCCTTCTTCGCCACGATCATGCGCCAGCCTTTGGCCTCGCTGCTGATCTTGGACAGGGCCAGATCAATGGTGCCTTCCTCGTCCGCCACCGGCCCGGCAACGATGCCGAGATAGGTTTTCGACACGGTCTTCGCCTCGAAAGCGGCGTTGAACCGTTTCAGCGCCTTGGGATTGCGGGCCAGCAGCAGGCAGCCGCTGGTATCGGTATCCAGCCGGTGCGCAGGTGCGGGCGCGCGCTGGAAGCCCAGCTTCAGGTCTTCCAGATGATCGGCCAAGGCAGGGCCGCCCTTGCGCGGGGTTTCGATCGGCAGGCCGGACGGCTTGTTGATGACGAGTGATTCGCCATCTTCGAAGAGAATGGGAATCTGTGTCATGAAAGCGCCTTTTCTATACGGTCCAGCGCCTGGGCCAGAACGGCCTCATCTGCTGCGAAACTTATGCGAAATCCGTCGGCCCCGCCAAACGCGCTGGCCGCCACGGTGGCCACCCCGTGATTGAGCAGGTGGAGCGCCAGCTTTCCATCGTCCCCATCGAAGCGGGACATCAGGGGTGCGGCGTCGATCAGGCAGTAGAACGCGCCATCGGGAACGGGCGTGGACAGCCCCTCTATCGCGTTGATCCGCTGCACCACCATGTCCCGGCGGCGGCGAAAAGCCTCGCGCCAGTCGGCCAGGAAATCCTGCGGACCGTCAAAGGCGGCAACGGCGGCAGCCTGAGAGATGCTGCAGGGATTGCCGCTGGAATTGCTTTGCAGGCGGCCCATGGCAGAGATCAGCCAATCCGGCCCCGTGGCAACGCCAATGCGAAAGCCCGTCATCGCGTGGCTTTTGGAAACGCCCGACACGGTGATGATGCGGTCCGCCAGATCGGGGCATTCCACCGCCAGCGTGGCGTGCGGAGCATCGCTGTATCGCAGGGGCGCGTAGATATCGTCGCTCATCACCAGCACTTGCGGATGGCGGCGCAAAACCTCTCCGATGCCGCGCAGCATCTCTGCCGGATAGACGGCACCGGTGGGATTGCCGGGCGAATTCAGCAGCAGCCAATTGGTGCGCGGCGTGATCAGCGCCTCAAGCTCGCTGGGATGAAAGCGATAGCCATTGGCGGCCGAGGTGCGCAGCGGCACCACCGTCCCGCCGCAAAAGCGCACCATCTGCGGATAGCTGACCCACCACGGGGAGGGCACGATAGCCTCGTCGCCCGCGCTGATCGTGGCTGCCAGCGCCTCGAATATCGCCTGCTTCCCGCCCGCCGTTATGATGACCTGCGAGGGATCGGTTGCAATGCCCAGATCGCGGCGGAAGTGCAGTGCCGCTGCCTCCTTCAGGCGCGCGGTGCCGGTGACGGGGGTGTAGCGCGTGTCGCCTGCATCCAGCGCATCCTTGGCGGCCTGGATGACGTGAGGCGGCGTGTCGAAATCCGGCTCTCCCACGGAAAGGGAGATGACATCGCGGCCCTCGGCTCGCAATTCGCTGGCACGGTCCGTCATCGCGGTGGTGGGGGAGGCTTCGATGCGTTGCAAAGCCTGGCTCAGATGCTGTGTCATGGTACGTCCAAGGTAGCAGGCATCAGGCCGCGCAGGGCGTTGCCGATGAAGAAGCCGCCTTCCAGATCCCCCAGCGTCAGCACCGCTTCGCGCGCCTTGCCATCCTCTATCAGCGAACGGCGCAGGATGCCGGGCAACAGCCCTGCGGAAAGCGGCGGGGTGAGCAGAATGCCATCGCGTTCAACGAAGATATTCGTCCAGCTACCTTCCGTCACCTCGCCATCGCGCACCAGCAGGGCTTCCACTGCGCCCACGCTTTTCGCCACGTCCAGCGCCTCTGCATAGAAACTGCGGTCGGTGCTTTTATGCTGCAAACGCCAGTCATGCGCCACGGTGGGGTGGGGCAGGGCGATGCAGGGTGCCGGGTTCGGCAGGGCCGCGGGCAGGGGATGGGTTTCCAGCGTCACCGCGCCGGAGCGGGAGAGGAGCAGGCGCAGCTTTGCAGGCTCCTCCAGCTCAAAACACAGGGCCTGGATGCGGTTGCGCGTTTCGTGGCGATCGAATGAAAAGCCCAGTTCCGCCGCGCTCGCCTTCATGCGTTCAAGGTGCATTTCCAGCAGCGGCATGCCGCCTTCGGGATCAAAGCGCATGGTTTCGATCAGGTCGTGCCCGCCCGCCGCGCCGCGCACGAAAGCGCCTTTTACCAGGCATTCGCGCCATTCTTCCATGCCATCGCTATCGGCAACGATCGCACCGCCAACGCCCAGCACCGCCTTGTGGCGCAGGTTTTCGCCCGGTGTCAGGCGGATAGTGCGAATGGCCACGTTGAAGGCGGCATCGCCATTGGCATCGATACGCCCGATGGCGCCGCAATAGGGGCCGCGCGCATCGCGCTCCACCTCGTCAATCAATTCCATCGCGCGGATCTTTGGCGCGCCGGTGATGGAACCGCAGGGGAAGATCGCGTGCAGAACGTCAACCGCGCTTTTGCCCTCTGCCAGTTCGGCAAGGACGGTTGTCGTCATGGTGTGCAGCGTGGGATATGTCTCCACTGCGAAGGGATGCTCCACCCGCACGCTGCCCGCCTGTGCCACGCGGCTCAGATCGTTGCGCATCAGGTCCACGATCATCAGGTTCTCAGCCTTGTCCTTCACCGACTGGCTGAGCTCTTCCTTCAATGCCGCGTCCTGCGCCGCCGTGCCGCCGCGCGGACGGGTGCCTTTCATCGGCTTCACCTTGGCCGCGCCATCGCGCAGCGCAAAGAACAGTTCCGGGCTGAAGGATAGGAGCCAGTCCGATCCATCGAAAACCAGCCCGCCGTACCCGGCAGAGGCAGTGGGACGAATCTTGGCATACAGCGTAAGCGGATCGCCCGAAGCCGGACCGGCCAGCGGGAAGGTGAGGTTGGCCTGGTATATGTCGCCCGCGCGAATCCCCTCCTGCAGGGTATCGAACGCATCGAGATAGGTGCCGGTGGAAACCTGCGGATCAAGCGGGCCGATACTGGCCTGACCGGTGCAGCGTGACGCCAGCCAGCCTTCAACCTCGGCGGCGGGAATGATTTCAGGATCGTCGAACAGGCCCAGCCACACCAGTGGCCCCGCACTGCCGCTGCGCGTGGCGGCCAGCGGGGCGAGCCGTTCCTCCAGCGCAAGGCCCGCTTCATAAGCGAGGTAGCCCGCCAGGTGCTTGCCGGTTTCGCGCCGTGCGGCGTCAGCCTGTTCCAGCACGCGCACGACATCCTCTGCCCGCCGCGCAACGAAAATCTGCTGCGGCTGCGTGAAGCAATGCGCATCGCTCGCACCCTGAGAGCGCGCGTCATCAAGCAGGACGAAGGGGGACTTGCCATCCATCAGCCCCGCTCTAGGGTCACTCCCCGAATACGGCAACAATCGAATAAGGAACGGGCTAAAGTGAGCGAACAGGCGGAGATTTTCCTCGGCAACGATCTGGACGGCAACCGGCAGGCGCTGGCCCTGTCGCGCGCCAACCGCCACGGCCTGATCGCGGGCGCCACCGGCACCGGCAAGACGGTGACCTTGCAGGGCATGGCGGAAAGCTTTTCCGCCCATGGCGTGCCGGTGTTCGTGGCCGATGTGAAGGGCGATCTGTCCGGCATCGCCATGCCGGGATCGCCCACGTTTAAACATGCCGACAAGCTGGAAAGCCGCGCGAAGGAACTGGGCATGGAGGACTATGCCTATTCCGATAATTCCGTCGTGTTCTGGGATCTGTACGGAAAGAACGGCCACCCGATCCGCACCACAGTTTCGGAAATGGGCCCGCTGCTGCTGTCCCGCCTGCTGGATCTGAACGACACGCAGGAAGGCGTGCTGCAGATCGTGTTCCGCTATGCCGATGAGAACGAGCTGCTGCTGCTGGATTTCGAGGATCTGCGCGCGATGCTGGCCTGGGCCTATGACAATGCCAAGGAACTGTCGGGCGCATACGGCAATGTGTCAAAGCAATCGGTGGGCGCGATCCAGCGGCAATTGCTCAGCTTCGAATCGCAAGGGGCGGATAATTTCTTTGGCGAGCCCGCGCTGGAAATAGACGATTTCCTGACCGTGGACGAGCAGGGGCGCGGTGTGGTGAACGTGCTGGCCGCAGAACAACTGATGCGCAGCCCGAAGCTTTACGCCACCTTCCTGCTGTGGCTGTTGGCCGAACTGTTCGAAACGCTTCCCGAAGTGGGCGATCCGGAAAAGCCCAAGCTGGTGTTCTTCTTTGACGAGGCGCACCTGTTGTTCGACGACGCGCCCGATGCCTTGCAGGAAACGATCGAGCGGGTTGTGCGCCTGATCCGATCCAAAGGTGTGGGCGTATTTTTCGTGACGCAGAACCCCATCGACATCCCAGAGGAAATTGCCGGGCAACTGGGCAACCGCGTTCAGCACGCGCTGCGGGCATTCACCCCGCGTGACAAGCGCGCCATCAAGGCGGCAGCTGAAACCTTCCGCATCAATCCCGATCTCGATGTGGAGCAGGCAATTACCGAGCTGAAGGTGGGTGAAGCGCTGGTTTCCACTCTGGATGAGGAGGGCGCTCCCACCATCGTGCAGCGCACGCTGATAAAGCCGCCGCGCAGCCGCCTTGGCCCGCTGACGGTGAAGGAGCGCGCGATCATCCAGTCCGTCAGCCCGTTTGATGGCAAGTACGATGAGGAAGTTAACCGCGAAAGCGCGGAAGAGGTGCTGCTGAAAAAGGCGCAGGACGCCGCGAAGACCGCAGAAGAGGTGGAGAAGAAGGGCCGCGAGGAAGTCGCCAAGCAGCCGCGCAAAACGCCGTCAATGTGGGAGAAGGCTGGCAAGGGCGCGGCGCGGGCAGCGGCAGGCTCGCTCGCCTCCATCGCCGTTGCCACTGCATTGGGTAAAAAGTCCAGTGCCAACCCGCTGCGCACGGGTGCAACCGCGTTCGTGCGCAATATCCTTGGCGGCCTGATGCGCTGATGATTGCCAGATATTCCTCGGAGCTGATTCCTCCGCTTAGCTGGAGACGACCGATACTCTCTTTTCGGTAGCGATTGCGATGGAAACGGTCCGCGTCTAGCGAACCGCAAGGGCAAGCGCCCGCCCGTAGCGGGCGCAGCTAGCTGCGCGCATAGCGAGGACGAAACCGCGGAGGCGGGTTCGAAAACTAGATGGGCAAACGCAGCTCCACCACCAGCCCTTCGATGCTGCCGTTCTCGCCAATGTGATTGGCCACCACCAGCCTGCCGCCGTGCTGTTCCGCGATTGCGCGCGCCAGTGTCAGGCCGAGCCCTGCGCCGCCGGTCTCCCGGCTGCGGGACGATTCGCCGCGTGAGAAGGGCTCCAGCATGAGTGCGATCTGGTCCTCGGCGATACCGGGGCCATTATCGGCGATGCGGACAATGGCCTCTGTATCGGTGCGGGAAAGGCTGACGCGCGCCTGCCCGCCATAGCGCAGCGCGTTGCCGATGAGGTTGCGCAGGGCGCGGCGCAGCCAGGTGGTGCGCAGGGGCAGGGCAACGCGCTGCGTCTCGCCCAGCTCCACGTCCTCGCTCATGTCCTCATATTCTTCCACGACGGAGGCGACGAGCGCGGAAAGCTCCGTCCGCTCCAGTGGGTCGCTGGGCCTGCCTACGCGGGCGAGCGAGAGAATATCGTCGAGCGAATTGGTAATATCCTCGATCGTGTCGGCCATGCGTGCACGTTCCGTGTCGTCTTCCACGCTTTCAATTCGCACGCGCAGCGCGGCCAGCGGGGTTTTCAGATCATGCCCGATGGCACCCAGCATGACGTCCTTCTCATCCAGCAATCCGGCGATGCGCGCTTCCATGGCATTGTGCGCGGTGATCAGGCGGCGGGTATCGTCCGGGCCGGACGGCTCCATCCGTGGCCCGCCATCCACCGTGCCGCCAAAGCGTTCCACGCGCTTTGTCAGCGCGGCCAGTGGGCGGGTGATTTCGCGCAGCAAGATGGCAAGCCCGCCAACCAGCACGATATACAGGATCAGGGTCTGTAGGATGACCCCGCGCATGGCGCCCACATTGCGCGGCGGCACCGGGGCGCGCGCAACCAGCCATTCATCCGCGCCGTCACGCTTCAGGCCGGCCAGCACGATCTTTCCATCCGGGTCGAACCGCGAATTGGGGCCCAGGGACACGCGATCTTGCAGGGCGCGTGAAATATACCGGTCACGGGCAGTTTGCCGCGTGATGACCACCAGCTCGTCAATCGCGATGGCCTGTTCCTCCAGCACGGCGCGCAAAGCCGCTTCGCGTGCGGGATCGCGGGCCTCCTGGCTGGTGAGGGGAGATTGCAGCGCGCGTTCGATGCGAATGCGGCGGCGATGCGCGCGGCGTTCGCGCCCCGGCCTCCCGTCGCGCAAGTCGACCTGCGGATCGCGCACCAGCTGGAATGCCAGCGAATTCACCAGCCGCGCTTCCTGCCGCCGCTCTTCCGCGCGGAACAGCAGCACGCCCGACAACACCTGCGCCACCAGCAGGCCCAGCGCGACGGAGAGCAGCATCTGCCCTTGCAGGCTCTTGGGAAGAAAGCGGCGCATCGCGTGCCGGATCAATCCGCGTCCGGCACGAAACGGCGCACTTCGGCCGCCAGCATGTAGCCGCCGCCCCACACAGTCTGGATCAGCTTGGGATCGCTCTTGTCGATCTCCACCTTGCGGCGCAGGCGGCTGATCTGATTGTCCACCGCGCGGTCAAACAGATGCGCTTCTCGCCCCTGCACCATGTCCAGCAGGCGGTCCCGGTCCATCACCTGGTTGGGGTGATCCAGCAGCGCGACCAGCAGGCGGAATTCAGCGGTGGAAATCGGCACGACGGTGCCTTCCGGGTCGGTCAGGCGGCGTTTGAGCGGATCGAGCTTCCAGCCTTCGAATTCATAATGGGCGTCTGCGGTATCGTCCTGTGACGCGGCACTCTTGCTGGCCCGTCGCAGAACGGACCGGATGCGCGCCACCAGCTCGCGCGGTTCAAAGGGTTTGACGACGTAATCATCGGCGCCGATTTCCAGCCCCACGATCCGATCCGTGGCTTCTCCCCTGGCGGTGAGGAAAATTACCGGCAGATTGCGGCTTTCCACCAAATGGCGGCACAGGGATATGCCATCCTCGCCCGGCATCATGATATCCAGCAGCACCAGATCCGGCGTCTCTTCCAAGAGGGCGGAGCGCGCCTTTGCCGCATCGGTGGCCTGCCGCACGGCAAACCCCTGGCGCGACAGGTAGTCGGCCAGGGGTTCGCGCAAGCTGGCTTCATCATCCACCAGCAGCAATTTTACAGGCGTGTCGCTCATCCGCGGTTGCGGCGCTGGGCGCGGCGTTCCTGCCGCTGTTCGCGGCGCTCTTCGGCGGTGACGGTGCCATCATTATTGGCATCGGCGCGTTCAAAGCGGGAGAGCGCGGCGGTGGTGAATTCAGCCTGGCTGATCGAGCCGTCATTATCGGTATCAGCTTGCGCCATCATCGCGCCGCGCATTCCGCCACGGCGGCCCATGCGGTGCCCGCGTCGGCCTTCGCCGCCACGTTCCGCACGGCGTTCCTGTCGCATCTCCTGCCTTGCTTCACGGGCAGCCTGCGATTCCTCGAATGTCAGCATGCCATCGCCATTGGTGTCGGCGCGGTCAAAACGAGCGCGGGCGCGGGCCTCGCGGTCGGCGGCGTCGATCACGCCATCGCTGTTGACGTCCATGCGCGCAAAGCGTGTCGCAGCGCGCTGCTCTGCATCGGCGCGGGTCATGTCTGCACCGCGTTCGGGCCGGTCCTGCGCCACGGCAGCGCCGCCAAGGGTCAGTCCGGTTGCGGTCAGCGCAAGGATGAGGGTCTTCTTCATGTCTCTACTCTCCAGTTCGTATGAGTAGAGCAACGGGGCGCCGGCTTGAAGGGGGGAGGGAGGACCCGGCACCCCGCCACTCTGAAACAACGTTATAGGCTGTCAATGTCTCAGGAGTTTGCCGGTAGGCTGGAGATTTGTCGCAGTTTGTCGCGCCAGCGAACGCGCGTTCATCTGGCGCTTAGAAACTGGCGCGTCACAGCGGTTTGCACGCCTCTTCCAGCCACGCCAGCACATCGCCTTCCAGTTGCGGAGCCAATACCTCGCGCACCTTTGCGTGATAGGTGTTCCACCAGTCGATTTCTGCCGGGCTGAGCAGGCTCTTGTCCACCAGCGTGCGGTCTATGGGCGCGAAGGTGAGGGTTTCGAAGCCCAGCCATTCGCCTTCCATGCCGTCGATCTCGCGCGGCTCCACCAGCACCAGGTTCTCGATGCGGATGCCGTATTCATTCGCCTTGTAATAGCCGGGCTCGTTCGAAAGGATCATGCCCGCCATCAGCGGCTGGTCCGTTCCGGCCTGCGATCCGCGCGGCTTGGCGATGCGTTGCGGCCCTTCGTGCACGCCCAGGAAGCTGCCGACGCCGTGACCGGTGCCATGGGCATAGTCCAGCCCTGCCATCCACAGGTGCTGGCGAGCCAGCGCATCCAGCGCAGAGCCGGGGGTGCCGGGCGGGAAGGTCTGCATGTCCAGCGCGATATGGCCCTTCAGTACGCGGGTGAAGCGGTCGCACACCTCGGCGGACGGGGCATCGGGTCCGGTCCAGATGGTGCGGGTGATATCGGTGGTGCCGTCAGGATACTGTCCGCCTGAGTCCACCAGATAAACGCTGTTCGGCTCCAGCTTGATATTGCTGTCTTCGTCCACGCGATAATGCGGGCTGGCACCATTGGGGCCGGCGCCGCTGATCGTGTCGAAGGACAGGTCGCGCAGCTGGTCGCTGTTCTGGCGGCGCAGTTCGTGCAACTTTGCAGCGGCGGTCAGCTCGTCAACCTCGCCGGTGGGCGCTTCTACGGAAAGCCAGTGCAGGAAGCGGGCAATCGCCACGCCGTCGCGCGCCTGTGCATCGCGGTGGCCCTGCTGTTCGGCGGGGGTCTTGATCGCCTTGGGCAATACGGCGGGATCATCTTCGCTCACGATCTCGGCACCGACATCGTCCAGCCGCTGGAAGATCGCTGCGACCGATCGGGCGGGGTCGGCGGCCACGCGCCTTCCTGCCAGCTTTTCGAAGGCGGCGGAAAATTCGTCACGCGGGTGTATGCGTACGGCATTGCCCAGCGCCTGCGCCACTTCGGGTGTGACCTTGTCCGGCGCGATGAACCAGTCTGCCGTGCCATCGGCCTGCACCATCAAATAGGAGAGGGCGACCGGCGTGTGATCCACGTCCTTGCCGCGAATGTTCAGCGTCCATGCGACCGAATCGAGTGCGCTGATCACCACTGCATCGAGCTTGTTCTCTTTCAACCACTCGGCAATCTGGCCGCGCTTTTCGGCGCTGGAGCGGCCCGTCAGCGCATCGTCCTGCACGAATGCCTGCGCGTCGGAAGGCTCCGGCTGGTCTTCCCACACGGCATCCAGCGGATTGCTGTCGACCGGCACCAGTTCAGCGCCCACGGCTTCCAGCTTCTTTGCCACCGCATTCGCCCAGCCGCGCGTGTGCAGCCACGGATCATAGGCGATGCGCGCCCCTTCGCCGGCGTTCGCGGCCAGCCAGTCGGCCATGGAATCGTCGGGCACGGATTTGTATTCGTACAGCTGCCCGCTCACCTGCTGGCGCACCTGCAGCGTGTAGCGGCCATCCACGAACATGGCGGCCTTGTCCTTCAGCACGGCGGCGCTGCCGGCCGAACCGCCAAAGCCGGTCAGCCATGATAGACGCTGCGCATAGGCGCCCACATATTCGCTCAGATGCTCATCGCTGATCGGTATCACGAAGCCATCCAGATTGCGGCGCGCAAGCTCCTTGCGCAGGGCATCGAGGCGGGCTTCGTGGGTTTGCATCAGCATGTCGTCATATTCCCGGTTTCAGAGGAAACAAAATTCATTTAGGCACGTCACATAAGCCTTCGGCGTGCAGGTTTCCACCCGCAGCACGGCAGGCAGACAATAGAATGGGTCGCGCAATTGCAAACTATACGGATGATCGCCCTTGCCGCTGTGGCAAGCCTTGCTACGGCACTGCCTGTAAATGCACAGGATATCGAATTGACCAAAGACACGATTCAGCCGCCACGCGCAGAGCAGCGTGAGCACAGCTATACCCACCACGGCATCACCATTTCAGACCCGTGGGCGTGGCTGCGGGACCAGAGCTATCCCACCATCGATGATGAGGACGTGCTGGACTATGTCCGCGCCGAAAACGCCTATTTCGAGGCGAAGATGGCGGGTCAGCAGGATCTTGTCGAAGAGCTGTTCACAGAGATGCGCGCCCGCATCAAGGAGGACGATTCCAGCGTTCCGCAGAAGGATGGCGACTACCTCTACTGGTCCGAATTCGAGACCGGCGGACAATATCGCAAATACTACCGCCGCCCTGTGGCTGGCGGCGATGCGGAGCTGATCCTTGATAGTCCCGCACTGGCAGAGGGGCTGGAGTATTTCAGCCTTGGCGCAATGTCGGTGAGCGAGGACGGGCGATATCTGGCCTACACCACCGATACCACCGGCGGCGAATTTTACACCGCCTATATCAAGGACCTGCAAACCGGAAAGCTGCTGGAAGACCGGATATCCAACGTCAACAGCGGCCTGATCTGGGCAGCGGATGACAGCGTGCTGGTGTATGGCCGCGCGAACGAGAACTGGCGGGTTGACCGCATCTTCGCCCACACCATCGGCCAGCCCTCTGATGATGACGTGGAAATCTACCACGAGGAAACGCTGGGCTACACCGCCTCCCCATCCGTTTCCGCCAACCGCCAATGGCTGATCATCGCCACCGGCGATAACGAGACGAGCGAGGTACTGTTCACCTCCATCGACGATCCCATGGGCGATCTGAAGGTGGTGCGCCGGCGCCAGGTGGGCGTGGAATATGGTGCGGATTTTCGCGATGACACGGTGTTCATCTGGACCAATGACGACCACGTGAATTTCCGCCTCGCCACAGCGCCCATTGCCGATCCGTCAAACTGGACGACCCTGATCGAGGGGTCCGACGAGTTTTACCTGACGGGTTTCGACCTGTTCAAGGATTTCTACATAACCGAAGGGCGCCTGAACGGCCTCGACCAGGTGCAGCTGCGTTATTACGACGATCCTGACCGGGTGGAGACGATCGCCTTTCCCGAAGCGACCTATTCTGCGGGCACGGGCAACAATCCCGAATGGGAAATGGACCGTATCCGCCTCACCTACGAAAGCCCGATCACGCCCGATACGGTGTATGATTATCACGTTGCCAGCAAAGATCTGGAGACGCTGAAGGTGCAGGAAATACCCAGCGGCTTCGATCCCTCGCTCTATACGGTGGAGCGGCTGGAGGTGCGCGCGCGTGACGGGGCGATGGTGCCTGTCTCCATCGTCTATCGCAAGGACAGGCCGATGGGCGGCCCGCTGCATCTCTATGCCTATGGCGCCTACGGCTTTGCCTATCCGCCCAATTTCTCCACCACGCGTTTCAGCCTGATCGACCGGGGCGTTGCCTATGCGATCGCGCATATCCGCGGCGGGGACGATCTTGGCCGCAACTGGTATCTGCAAGGCAAGATGGCGGAGCGTACCAACACCTTCAACGATTTCGTCGATGTGGGCCGTGGCCTGGTGGACCTTGGCTACACGGCGGAAGGCAAGGTGAGTGCCAGCGGCGGCTCTGCCGGGGGCGAGCTGATGGGCGCCATCGTCAATCAGGACCCGGCACTGTTCGGGGCCATCGTGGCGCATGTGCCTTTCGTCGATGTGCTGAACACCATGCTGGATGACACCCTGCCGCTAACGCCGGGTGAATGGCCGGAATGGGGCAATCCTATCGAGAGCAAGGCCGCCTTCACCCACATCCTCAGTTATTCGCCATACGATCAGGTTACGCGGCAGGGCTATCCGCCGATGCTGGTGACAGCCGGGCTGAATGATCCGCGCGTCACCTATTGGGAACCTGCAAAGTGGGTCGCCAAGCTGCGCGAGTACAAGACCGACGACAATATCCTGCTGCTGAAAACCAATATGGGCGCAGGGCACGGCGGCAAGTCCGGCCGGTTCGAGGGCCTGCGCGAAACGGCGGAGGAAGCGGCCTTTATCCTCTGGCAGCTGGGCCTGAACGGGCAAGACTGACAAGCTGCGGGGGAAGCGATACCTTGTAGGCCAGCGCTTCCTCCACCAGCTGCGTGACGATTTCCTCCATTTCCGGACCCAGCATCGCCAGCATGGCGTAGAATTCGGGCACCGCGCGGATCAGGCCAAAGCCCGCCTCCTGACCGAAACGCGGGATTCTGGGCGGGAGCGGTTTCATGTCCAGATCCGGCGTGAGCGCCCACACCATGCCGACGATGCGGCTGTTGAATATCGCCATCACCCGTCCGTAATCGGCCGCCAGCAGCATTGGCGGGATCGCGGCGAGATATTTGCAGGCAGCCACAGCAGCATCACGCTGACGCTGCGCCAGTGCCATTTCCAGCCACCCCAGCGCGCGGCGCACATCCTCTCGGTCTGCCGTGTCGGTGTGGCTGACCAGGTACTGATAGCCCTTCATATTGGCATTCCAGCTGGCAGGATCATGCGCCACCTCCGAGCAGAACAGATCGACCGCATCGGCCAGCGTGTGCAGCTTGCCATCTTTCTGAATGAAGGCGCCTTCCGGCGTCATGATGAAGCTGCGTGCGCCCTTGCGCTTGCCGTTCATCTGCACATTCGGCTTGAAGCCGCGTTGCCTGCGCTTCTCGGCTTCGTTGTCGTCCATCATGCCCTCTTCGCCGGCGCTGCCTGAGCAGAAAGGTAATTCGCAGCGATTAAGAATGTCTGACATGCGGCAGCTTGTGTGGATGCGGCGGGCCGGATAATTGTGAGGCCATATGAGCAACCGCTTCGAAACCACCTTCACCGCACTGCCGCAGCACATTGATGAGAACGGCCACGTCAACAACACCGTGTGGGTGCGGTGGATGGAGGAATTGTCGGTTGCGCATTGGCAGGCCGATGCCTTGCCGGATCATGTCGACGCCTTCGCCTGGGTCGTGACGCGGCACGAGATCGATTACCGCGGCAATGTGGGCGAAGGCGCGCAGGTGACGGGCGAGACGATCATCAAGGACGGCCCGCGCGGCGCGCGTTTTGACAGGCATTACGAATTTCGCGATGCGGACGGCAAGATGCTGGTGCGCGCCAAATCCACCTGGGCAATGGTGGACCGCGAAACGGCCCGCCTGATGCGCGTGCCGCCTGAAGTCGCCGCGCCGTTCCTGCCGCCCGAAGGTGAGGCAGGATAGGTAACCTCATCAACAAGCCCGCAGCTTATTCCGGCTGGAACAGCGACAGATCGATGCTTTCGCCCACCGCGCGCAGCCCTGCGTCGGAGCCGTGCAGATAATCGCCCATGTGATAATCTGCGCGCATCTGTGCAGGATCGTCCGGATCGGCGAAGGCGGTATCCAGACGCACCACCGCGTCAAACTCGCCGGAATTCACGATCCAGTCGTTGACGGCCTGCCGCGCTGCTTCGCCTTCCTCGGTCCAGTACATCGCGCCCTTGTATGGGCCGATGGGGGAGCCGATGACCTTGATCCCTTCTGCATGCGCGCGGGCAATGATCTGGCGGAAACCGGCGATCATCTGGTCTGCATCGATATCGGGCTGGTCCATGTCCATGCCCAGGAAGCCGCCGTCCGGATTATCGAACGCGCCGCCAAAGCGATTGCCGATATCGTTCACGCCGACGAATACGATCATATGCGTGACGTTCGGCAGGCTCAGCACATCCTCGTCCAGCCGCGCCAGCGCGCTTTCGCCCAAGCCGGGGCTGAGCACGCGGTTGCCGCTGATCCCGGCGTTGGCGACGGCATATTCAAGGCCTGCCGCCTCCAGCCGCTCTGCCAGTACATCGGGCCAGCGGCGATCTTTTCCGGGCGTGGAGCCGACGCCATCGGTGATGGAATCGCCATAGGTGACAATTGTGCCCAGCGCATCATCCGAATACACTTCCACCACGGACAGGAAGGCGCGGTGATTGCCGGTGGAGGCTGGCTCCCATTCCTCGCCCACGTGATTGCCTTGTGCCGATACCGCTAGTGTATCCAGCCCGGTAAGGTGACAGGTACAGGGGCCGGTGGCTTCCGGCAGGTAGAACTCCACCTTCACCTTGTCGAAATCCTGCGTGTCCAGCGCCACAGTATCACTGGCGAAAGGCGCGCCGCGCGGGATGACGGCGGCTGCCTGCCCGCCAAAGGTGAGCGGGCGGCTGCTGCCTGCAACCTCCACGCCATCGGCATCCAGCAGCACGATGCGCGCCTGCCCGATATGCAGCGGGTGCTCGCCATAGCGATTGGAGAGGCGGACCCGCAGCCTGTCCCCGCCTTCTGAAAGGCGCAGCACCTGGCTGATGGTGACATCGTCATATTCGGCAGCGGCGAACGGCCCTTCACCGCCTAGCGGTGCGTGCGGGGACGCGGTCCAGCTGGCAACCCAGTTATCTTGCGCTGAAGCGGGTGCGGCCAGCGCAAGAGCGGCGGCGCAGATGGCAAGGCGAGCAGTGATCGGCATGGCATTCCTCATTGGCTTGCGCATATTTGCGCCTGACCGCGAGCTTAGCCAGTCAGGGCCAATGGGCAAGCGCGCTCAGGCCATCACATCCTCTATGCCGGGGATGGTGATGGTCCGGTCCCCGCCGAAATCCTCGTGCACGGAGATCAGGCCGGTCTTCTCCAGATGCTCCAGCAAACGGCGGATTCTGCCGGGGGAGGCCGTGCCGTAGACGCGGGCAAGGTGATCCTCGTCCGGCGTGCCGTGGCCGCGCGCGGCGGAAATCACGATGGCGAGATAGGGGGCAAGCACATCGTCCGCCACGTTCTGCGCCATGGCTTCCACGCGCTCTCTCTGCTGTTCTTCCAGCATGCCGATACCGGCGCTGGCAAAGGCGAACATGCGGCGAAAGGTGGGCATATCGATATGCGCCGAAGCCACGCCCTGATGGCGGCAACGGGTGGCGAAATCGCGAAAGGATGTGGCGATAGGGCGGAAGGTGGCGCCTTCCTCTGCCGCCATTTCGGCCAGCACGCTGTCCACATCACCCGCCGTGGTTTCGGCAGAGAGCGTTTCTTCCGGCTCTGCCTTGGCGGCCATGCTCTGCGCCAGTTCCTCCACCGGAGGCGGCGCGGGCGGCGGTGGCGGGGGCGGCTGGTGCACCTTTTCCGCAGCTTCTTCCGCCAGATCGGCATGCAGCAATTCGCCCATTGCCGCAGCATCGGCCTGCGGCAGGGGTGTAAGCGCCGCCGCGCCATTCTTGCCGCCCGATTTCACTTCGCCGATATGCACGGCCACAGGGCGACGGCTGACCGCCGGGCCAAGGCCGAGGAAATGGCCGCGCTGCAGATCGCGGATACGCTCTGCCTGCTTGCGGTCCATGCCCAGCAGGTCCGCCGCGCGCTGCATGTCGATATCGAGGAATGTGCGGCCCATCAGGAAATTGCTGGCCTCTGCCGCCACGTTCTTTGCCAGCTTGGCCAGCCGTTGCGTCGCCACGATCCCGGCAAGCCCGCGCTTGCGGCCACGGCACATCAGATTGGTCATCGCGGACAGCGTTAGGCGGCGCGTGTCCTCTGCCATTTCACCGGCAGCGGCGGGCGCGAACATTTGCGCCTCGTCCACCACCACAAGGGCGGGAAACCAGTGTTCGCGCGGGGCATCGAACAGGGCGGTGAGGAATTGCGCGGCGCAGCGGATCTGCTGCTCCACCTCCAGATCCTCCAGCGCCAGCACGACAGAGGCACGGTGCTGGCGGATACGGCCTGCCAGCGCCTCTATCTCGCGCGAGGAATAGCTGGCGCCTTCCACCACCACGTGATCGAAATGGTCTGCCAGCGATACGAAATCGCCTTCAGGATCGATGATGACCTGCTGCACCATACCGGCGCTCTGTTCCAGCAGGCGGCGCAGCAGGTGGGATTTGCCGCTGCCGGAATTGCCCTGCACCAGCAGGCGCGTGGCGAGCAATTCCTCCACGTCCACCGTCACGGCGGTGCCGTGCGCGTCCTTGCCGATCTCGATTTCCGCTTTCACGCCAAGAGGGATAGGGGGCGCTGCCGATTCGGCCTAGGCACGATGGGTGGTTTATCCAGCGATTGTTCTGCCACTATCGCACCAGCCGCGCCGAAACGCCTGTGATAACCCGCGTCCCGCATCTATTCGGGCAGACAGGAGAGGGGATATTTCCGACTGGCCGCTTGCCCTTGCCGCGCCAGTGGGGAATCCCTGCCGCATGGCTATACTTTCAGACAAATGGATTCGGGAACAGGCGCAATCGAAGGGCATGATAGAGCCGTTCGTGGAAAGCCAGCGGCGCGACGGGTGCATCTCCTACGGCCTGTCCTCCTTTGGCTATGACGCGCGCGTGGCGGACGAGTTCAAGATCTTCACCAATGTGAATTCCACTATCGTCGATCCCAAGGATTTTGATGGTGACAGCCTGGTGGACCGCAAGACCGATGTCTGCGTTATCCCGCCCAATTCCTTCGCCCTGGCCCGCACGGTGGAATATTTTCGCGTGCCGGAGGATGTGCTGGTGATCTGCCTTGGCAAAAGCACCTATGCACGCTGCGGCATCATCGTGAACGTCACCCCGCTGGAGCCGGGCTGGGAAGGGCACGTCACGCTGGAATTTTCCAATACCACACCGCTGCCCGCGCGCATCTACGCCAATGAGGGCGCGTGCCAGTTCCTGTTCCTGCAGGGCAATGAACGGCCCGAAGTCACTTATGCCGACAGGGCGGGCAAATACATGGGCCAGCGCGGGGTGACGCTGCCGCGCCTGTGAGGTAATCCTTCCTCGCAGGAGAGGAGGATGCACATGCCGACACCTGAGGAACTGCTGGCCCGGATCGAGGCGCTGGAAGCGCGCGCGCTGGCGGCGGAGGACTATCGCGAACTGGTGAACCTGCAGGGCGCCTACGGCTATTATGTCGACAAGGGATTGTGGGACAAGGCGGCGAACTTGTTCGCCGACGAGGGCACGCTGGAGATTGCCGGGCGCGGTGTCTACGTGGGGCGGGCGAGGGTGCGCGAATACCTTGGCCGCCTGCCGGAATATGGCGACGGCACGATCTACAACCACATGCAGTTGCAGCCCGTGCTGCATATCGACAGCGCGGCCGGCACGGCAAAGGGCCGCTGGCGCACGCTGATGATGGTGGGCTTCATCGGGCGCGAGGGGCGCTGGGGCGAAGCGACTTACGAGAACAGCTATGTGCGAGAGCGCGGCAAGTGGCGCATCGCATCGCTGCACGGCATCATCAATTTCTACTGCGAATATGACGAGGGCTGGCACCGGGGCGGCGTGCCGCTGTTACGCTCTACCGAGGGCGTGCAGCCCGACAGGCCACCAAGCTTCGAATATGAAGCGCACCCCAAGGCGGTCATCGCGCCGTTCCATTACGACGAGGTTTGAATGATTTTCGCAGTGTGAGTCCGGGCGCGCATCTGCGCTTGCGATCGCTGCGCTCCCGAGGCTCAAGATGGCAGGCTCTCTAGAAGCTTGCCCTTGCGGTCAGCTTGAAGTTGCGGCCCACCATCGGCACGAATTCCTTCGTGAAGCTGGTGTGGCGACGCCCTTCGACATCGAAGATATTGTCCACCTGCGCGATAAAGGTCAGGTTCTCGCGCCCTTCGAACGGGTGCCATCCCAGTGATGCGTTGACCATGGTGAAACCATCGGTCGGCGTTTCGAACGGGGCGATCTTGGTCTGATCGTCATACCATTCCACTTCGCCGCGCAGATCGAAATGCTCCCACCGGCCTTCCAGCGCGCCATACAGGCTGAGCGGGGGAACGCGCGGGGCGTTGGTGCCATCGTCCAGTTCCACCCTGGTGTAGGCGCCGCGAAGATCGCCCAGCAGGGAGAAGTCTCTCCCCTCGATCACCGGGAAGGTGATTTGCGCTTCCGCGCCCCACTGGTCTGCATCCTGCTGCAGGAAGGCGAAGACGGGCAAATCGTCTTCCTCTTCTCCCGTGGCGACAAGGTAGATGAAATTGTCGAACCAGTTGCGATAGACGCTGGCGTTTACCTTCACTTCGCCGATTTCGCCGCGGACATAGCCTTCTGCGCCCCAGCTGCTTTCCTTGGTGAGCGAGGAATTGCCGATCTCGAACTGCTGCGTCGCGATATGCGGACCTTCGGCGAACAGTTCCGCCGCAGTGGGCGCGCGTTCGGTGCGGGAGACATTCAGCCCGGCGCGGAAATCATCGAACAGCGTGTAGCCGCCGCCGATGGAGCCGGAGAATGTATCGAAGTTGCGTTCCAGCCCCAGGGTCGAAGCGTCGATAGACGTGTTTTCGTAGCGGGCGCCCGCTTCCAGCTCGAAGGGGCCGAAGTAGAGTTCCTGCAAGGTGAAGAGCGCGAGCGATTCCACATTGTTGGGCGGGATGTAGGCTTCTGCGCCGGTGGCGACGAAATCCTGCGCGGAGAATTGCACGCCCGTTGCGCCGCCCCAGTTGCCGCGGCGCGATTGCACCAGTTCCAGCCGGCCTTCAACGCCCTCCACATCGAACACGGTGCCGACCTCGGCGCCCTCGAATTCGGTGTGGGTATAGTTGGAATAGCCGACACGGGACTGGAGCGCGTCGAAGAACCCGTCACCCAGATCGATGTCTGCGCGGAAATCGGCGCGATAGCGTTTCAGGCCGATGGAGACGTTTTCCTCCCCCTCGTCCCCGCCATGCTCTTCCTCGTGATCGTGATCATCTTCGCCTTCGTGGTCATGCTCTTCTTCGGCATGGTGATGATGGCCAACGCCGGGCGCGCCGGGCACGCCGTAATTGGTGTCATAATAATCGAAGGAGACGCCGAAGTTGCTCTCGCCGGAGAACAGGGCGAAGCCGGTGCCGGCAGACCATGTTTCGGTATAGGTGTTGGGCACGGTGCCAGAGATATTGGCAGCCTCGCGCAATTCCTCTGCTTCCTCGAACTCACCTTCGTCCTCTTCCTCTGCGGCATCGGCCAGCAGATCGGCGCGCAGGTACTTGGAGGCGGCAAAGCCCGGAATCTCGATATCGTCGGTGTTGCGATATGATCCGTCCACATGGAACACCAGATTGTCCGTCACCTTGGTGTCGAGCGATACGCCGCCTTCCCACAGGCCGGTGGCGCTGTCCACGCCGCCCAGCATATCGAGGTGGAACGGTTCATCCGGAATGCCGGGCGGGATACGCTTGGTAATCACGTTGACCGCGCCGCCGATGGCCTGGCTGCCGTACAGCAGCACGGCGGGGCCGCGCAGAACCTCGATCCGTTCCGCGATCAGCGGATCGACGGCCACGGCGTGATCGTCTGACGCGCCGGAGGCATCGATGGTGCCGATCCCGTCGATCAGCACGCGCACACGATCACCGCCAAAGCCGCGCAGGATGGGGCGGGATGCACCGGGAGAGAAGCCGCTGGCCTCCACGCCGGGCAGACTGGCTAGCATATCGCCGACCTGGCCCGTGCTTTCGCGTTGCAAGTCCATGCCCGAAAGCACGGATGTGCCCGCGATCACGTCCAGCCGGTCCACGCCGCTGGCGGTGACATAGATGGTGCCGTGGAAATCATCATTGCCCGGTTCGATGGCGGGGTCCGCGCTGTCGCCCTGTTGCTCTCCGGGCTGCTCTTCCGGCTGCGGCGAAGTTTGCGGCACCTCCTGCGCCATCGCTTGATACGGGAGGGCGATACCGGCCAGAAGCAGGGCAGATTTACGGATCATTGGGGGGCCTTCGCGGTTGCAAGTTACGTTGTATCATCGCGCATCTAGTGGCTGCGCGCTTAACGTCAAGTGAGCAACTGCAAAAAGATCAGCCTGCTGCGGTGCGCAAACGCGCGCGCGCCTCGTCCTGCCCGATCAGCGGCAACAATTCGGCCATGTCCGGGCCGTGGTTCATGCCCGTCAGCGCCTGCCGCAGTGGCAGGAACAGCGGCTTGCCCTTGCGGCCCGTGCTCTGCTTCAGGCTGGCGGTGAGATCACCCCAAGGGTTGTCAGACCAGACAAGCGCCTCTGCCGCCTGCGCCAGATACTGGCGATCTTCGGCTTCGAATGCAGGCTGCTCCACCGGGCCGGTGACGATGCCCCACCATTCCGCCACATCATCCACCTTTTCCAGATTGGGCCGGATGGCGTGCCATGCCGCCTCATCCATGCCGCCGGGCAGGCGATCCTTCACATCGGCATAATCCAGCTGGTGCACGATGGCGGCATTGATGCGATCCAGTTCTGTATCGTCAAACTTGGCGGGCGCGCGGCCGAAAGTCGAGAGATCGAAGGTGTCCACCAAAGCCTCGCGCGCGGCAATCGGTTCCACCGGCATGCTGGTGCCCAGCCGGGCCAGCAGCGCGATCAGGGCTTCGGGCTCTATGCCGCGCTCCCGAAAGGCGTCACACCCCAGCGAACCTAAGCGCTTGGACAGCTTGCCCTCCTTGCCCACCAGCAGCGCCTCATGCGCGAAGCGGGGCGGGGCGGCGTTCAGCGCGGTGAACATCTGCACCTGCACGGCGGTGTTGGACACGTGATCCTCCCCGCGCAGCACATCGGTGATGCCCATATGGATATCGTCCACGCAGCTGGGCAGCATGTAGAGCCATGATCCGTCTGCGCGGCGGATCACCGGGTCCGAAAGCTGCGCCGCGTCGAATTTCTGCGGGCCGCGCACGCCATCTTCCCAGGTGATGGCCTCGTCATGGTCCAGCTTGAAACGCCAGTGCGGGGCGATGCCCTCTGCCTCCTTGGAAGTGCGATCTTCGTCGGTCAGCTTCAGAGCACCGCGGTCGTAAATCGGCGGCAAGCCGCGGCCCAGCTGTATCTTGCGCTTCAGCTCCAGTTCCTGCTGTGTCTCATATGCCGGATATATGCGGCCCGCAGCGCGCAGGGTTTCGAACGCCTGATCATAAAGAGCCAGCCGCGCCGACTGCCGTTCCTGCCCTTCAGGCTTGATGCCCAGCCATTCCAGGTCTGCGTGGATGGCGTCGACATAATGCTCTTCACTCCGCTCTGCATCGGTATCGTCGATGCGCAGCATGAAGCTGCCGCCATGCTTTTGCGCCAGCATCCAGTTGTGCAGCGCGGTGCGGATATTGCCGACATGCAGGCGGCCCGTGGGCGATGGGGCGAAGCGGGTTTTCACAGTCATGCGCGCCCCTCTAGCGCGGTATCTTGACGATGACGAGATGCCCTGTCGGGGCGAAGCCGTGAATGCTCGGACCGTCTATTGCGAGAACAACAGCACCGAGTGACCGCCGCCTTCTATGAGCACGCCGTTGGAAGGTGTGCGTCCCACCGTTTCCGCCAGATCCAGCGCCCGCGTCACATCGGCAAGGCGCGCCGGTTTGCCGACCGTGCAGATAGGCGGCGGATTTCCATCCGGCCCGACAGTAGCGAAGGATTCAGCAGTACCGGTTTCCAGATTGAGGCCGTCGATCCGATAACCAAAAGCGACGTTCGCGCAGCGCGGCTCCCACCAGATATCTGCGTCATCCGCACTGAGTGCCAAGCCATAAGCTTCATCCAGTTCCTCCCCGTCGATGCCCGCAACGCGCCATTCTCCAGCCAGTGTTTCAATGGGAGAAATTGGAGTGGTCGGCGGGGCAGGGGGCGGGTTCTCTATTCCGCCGGGCGCGGGAAGCGTGGCGACCTGCTCCTCTGGCTCACTCTCTGAAGAGCAGGCTGCCAACGCGAGGACGGCAGTTGCAAGGGTGGCAATCTCGATCAGTCTCATGGCAATCCAATACTCCAGGCCCAACACTCCGGGCAAAGAAAAAGGCCCCGGCGGATCGCTCCGCCGGGGCCTTTTACATGTTTGCCGAATGATTGGCGATCAGCCTTAGCTGTCGGAATCGTCATTCTTGGCGATAGCTTCAGGCTCGGTGCCTTCGTCTTCGCGCTTGTACTCGCCTGCATCCGCATCGGTGCCTTCACCGCTATCCACCATGGTGGCCATGGTGGCATCGCCGGTTGCGGCATCTGCCGGATCGCGGGCCAGTTCCGCCTCGTGCTGTTCTTCCGCGGAGTTGGCCGCAACTACGGCCTCTTCCTTGGCAGCTTCTTCGGCGGCGACCAGCGCGTCCTGCATCTTCTTGTACTGGGCGCGCAGAGCCGCGTCGCGTGACGATGCCGTCACCCGCATACGGTTCATGCCCGCGCCGGTACCGGCAGGGATCAGGCGGCCAACGATCACGTTTTCCTTCAGGCCGACCAGCGTATCCTTCTTTCCTTCGACCGCCGCCTGCGTCAGCACGCGGGTGGTTTCCTGGAACGAAGCGGCAGAGATGAACGAACGGGTCTGCAAGCTGGCCTTGGTGATGCCAAGCAGGATCGGCGTGCCTTGCGCCGGGGTCTTGCTCCGTGTCAGCTTTGCGTTCTCTTCCTTCATTTCTTCCAGGTCGACCTGTTCGCCGGGCAGCAGCACGGTGTCGCCACCATCGGTGATCTCAACCTTCTGCAGCATCTGGCGAACGATCACCTCGATGTGCTTGTCGTTGATGCGAACGCCCTGCAGTCGATAGACTTCCTGGATTTCGGTGCAGAGGAATTCCGCCAGCGCTTCAACGCCCATGACCTCTAGGATGTCATGCGGGTTGGGCGAGCCGGAAATCAGCGTGTCGCCCTTCTTGACGAAGTCGCCTTCCTGCACGTCGATCACCTTGGTCTTGGGGATCAGGTACTCGACTGGTTCGCCCTCTTCCGGAACGATGGCGATCTTGCGCTTGGCCTTGTAGTCACGGATGAATTCCATCCGGCCACTGATCTTGGCGATCACGGCTGCATCCTTGGGAATACGCGCTTCGAACAGCTCGGCAACACGCGGCAGACCGCCGGTGATGTCGCGCGTCTTGGCGGCTTCCCGCGATGCACGGGCAAGAATGTCACCCGCCTGCACGGCCTGGCCATCTTCCACAGAGAGCGTGGTGCCCGGTGCCAGCATGTAACGCTGTGCCTCGGTATCCTCGTCCTTGCTGGATGCGCCCTTGGCATCGTCTTCGCCGATCAGGGTCATACGCGGACGCAGGTCTTCCTTCTTGGAACGACCGGCGGCGCGATATTCGATGACCACACGCTGGGCGATACCGGTGGCTTCGTCCACGCGTTCTTCCAGCGTCTTGCCTTCGACAAGATCCTGATAGCGCACGAGGCCGGCCTGTTCGGTGATGATTGGCAGGGTGAACGGGTCCCACTCTGCCAGGCGATCGCCTTCCTTCACCTTCTCTCCGTCCTCGAACATGAGCACGGTGCCGTAAGGCACGCGGTGGATCGCGCGTTCGCGGCCCTCCGCATCGACAACGACCATCTCACCGTTGCGGGCCAGCGACAGGCGGCGGCCCTTCTTGTCGGTGATGGTGGGCATGTCGCGATACACGATCTTGCCGTCGGAGATGCTTTCCAAGTGGCTGGTTTCGTTCACCTGTGCCGCGCCGCCGATGTGGAAGGTACGCATGGTCAGCTGCGTGCCCGGCTCACCGATGGACTGTGCAGCGATAACGCCGACAGCTTCACCGATGTTCACCGGCGTACCGCGAGCAAGGTCGCGGCCATAGCAGGTGGCGCAAACGCCCATCTCGGCTTCGCACACCAGCGGAGAGCGGATCTTCGCCTGCTGCACTTCGGCTTCCTCGATGGCGGCTGCCATCGGTTCGTCCACCATGGTGCCCGCTTTCACGATCACCTCGTCCGTGGCGACGTTCACGATATCCTCTGCCACGGTGCGGCCCAGGATACGCTCGCCCAGCGATGCAATCACGCTGCCGCCCTGGACGATGGCGCGCATCTCCAGTGCATTGTCGGTCTTACAATCGTTCTCGACGATCGTGCAGTCCTGCGACACGTCCACAAGGCGGCGGGTCAGGTAACCCGAGTTTGCCGTCTTGAGCGCCGTATCCGCCAGGCCCTTACGCGCGCCGTGGGTGGAGTTGAAGTATTCAAGAACGGTCAGGCCTTCCTTGAAGTTACTGATGATCGGCGTCTCGATGATCTCGCCCGAAGGCTTGGCCATCAGGCCGCGCATACCAGCCAGCTGCTTCATCTGTGCCGGGCTACCACGTGCGCCGGAGTGGCTCATCATGTAGATCGAGTTGATCTGTGCCTCGCGGCCGTTCTCGTCCTTCGGTGTCGCCTTGATCTCTTCCATCATGGCGGCTGCCACCTGGTCGCCGCAACGGCTCCACGCGTCGATGACCTTGTTATACTTCTCCTGGCCGGTGATGTAACCGTCCTGGTACTGCTGCTCGTAATCGGCAACCAGCGCCTTGGTTTCATCGATCATCCCGTCCTTGGTGTCCGGAATGATCATGTCGTCCTTGCCGAAGGAGATGCCGGCCTTGAACGCGTGGCGGAAGCCCAGCGTCATGATGGCATCGGCAAACAGCACCGTGTCCTTCTGACCGGTGTGGCGATACACCTGGTCGATCACGTTCTCGATGTCCTTCTTCGTCAGCAGCTTGTTGACGAATTCGAACGGAACCTTGTGGCTCTTGGGCAGGCATTCGGCGATCAGCATGCGGCCCGGCGTGGTCTCGACGCGCTGCATGTAGGTCTTGCCTGCCTCGTCCGTTTGCGGGACGCGGGTGGTGATCTTGGAGTGATAGGTAACCGCACCAACGTGCAGTGCCTGATGCACCTCGTCGATATCGCCAAGGATCTTGCCTTCGCCCGGCTCGCCTTCGCGGTCCATCGAAAGGTAATACAGGCCCAGCACCATGTCCTGCGAAGGCACGATGATCGGCTTGCCGTTGGCGGGTGACAGGATGTTGTTGGTGGACATCATCAGCACGCGTGCTTCCAGCTGGGCTTCCAGCGAAAGCGGCACGTGGACGGCCATCTGGTCACCGTCGAAGTCGGCGTTGAAGGCCGAGCAGACGAGCGGGTGCAGCTGGATGGCCTTGCCCTCGATCAGCACGGGCTCGAACGCCTGGATGCCGAGACGGTGAAGCGTCGGTGCGCGGTTCAGCAGCACGGGATGTTCGCGGATAACCTCGTCCAGGATGTCCCAGACTTCCTTGCGCTCCTTCTCCACCCACTTCTTCGCCTGCTTCAGGGTCATGGAGAGACCCTTGGCATCGAGACGGGCGTAGATGAACGGCTTGAACAGCTCCAACGCCATCTTCTTGGGCAGGCCGCACTGGTGCAGCTTCAGCTCAGGACCGGTCACGATGACCGAACGGCCCGAATAGTCGACGCGCTTACCCAGAAGGTTCTGGCGGAAGCGGCCCTGCTTGCCCTTCAGCATGTCGGACAGCGACTTCAGCGGACGCTTGTTGGCACCCGTGATCACGCGGCCACGGCGGCCGTTGTCGAACAGGGCGTCGACCGATTCCTGCAGCATGCGCTTTTCGTTACGCACGATGATATCGGGCGCGCGCAGTTCCATCAGGCGCTTCAGGCGGTTGTTACGGTTGATAACGCGGCGATACAGATCGTTGAGATCGGAGGTCGCAAAGCGGCCACCGTCCAGCGGCACCAGCGGGCGCAGCTCAGGCGGGATGACCGGCACGACTTCAAGGATCATCCATTCGGGGCGGTTGCCCGATTCGATGAAGCTTTCAACCACCTTCAGGCGCTTGATGATCTTGGCAGGCTTCAGCTTGGACTTGGTGGTCTCCAGCTCATGCAGCAGATCGGCCTTTTCCTGTTCCAGGTCGAGGTCCATCAGCATGAACTTGACTGCCTCGGCACCGATGCCGGCGCTGAAGGCGTCTTCGCCATATTCGTCCTGCGCTTCGAGAAGCTCGTCCTCGGTCAGCAGCTGGAACTTTTCCATCGGCGTCAGGCCGGGCTCTGTAACGATGTAGCTTTCGAAATACAGCACGCGCTCAAGCTGCTTGAGCTGCATGTCGAGCAGCAGGCCGATGCGCGAAGGCAGCGACTTCAGGAACCAGATATGCGCAACTGGCGCGGCCAGTTCGATGTGGCCCATGCGCTCACGACGCACCTTGGTGACGGTGACTTCAACGCCGCACTTTTCGCAGACGACGCCCTTGTACTTCATGCGCTTGTACTTGCCGCACAGGCACTCGTAGTCCTTCACGGGGCCGAAAATGCGGGCGCAGAACAGGCCGTCACGCTCAGGCTTGAACGTGCGGTAGTTGATGGTTTCCGGCTTCTTGATCTCGCCGAAGGACCAGCTGCGAATACGCTCTGGCGACGCGATCCCGATCTGGATCTGGTCAAAGGTTTCCGGCTTGGCCAGCTGGTTGGTGAATTTGGTCAGTTCGTTCATTTTTCGAATTCCCTTGGGGGGATTAACACAGGGTGGCGGGGAGGCGGCCCGATCCGATTGGTTTGGGGCCGCCTGACCCTGTTATTCAGCCGCGATCTGGCCGAAGCCGTCCTCGTCCTCTTCACCATCGGTGAGCGAGGAGAGTTCGACGTTGAGACCCAGCGAGCGCATTTCCTTGACGAGCACGTTGAAGCTCTCCGGAATGCCGGCCTCGAAGGTGTCGTCGCCCTTGACGATGGCTTCGTAGACCTTGGTGCGGCCGACCACGTCGTCGGACTTCACCGTCAGCATTTCCTGCAAGGTGTAAGCGGCGCCGTAGGCCTGGAGTGCCCAGACCTCCATCTCGCCGAAACGCTGGCCACCGAACTGCGCCTTGCCGCCCAGCGGCTGCTGAGTAACGAGCGAGTACGGGCCGATCGAGCGGGCGTGGATCTTGTCGTCGACCAGATGGTGCAGCTTCAGCATGTAGATAATGCCCACCGTCACCTTGCGGTCGAACGCCTCGCCACTGCGGCCATCATACAGCGTGGACTGGCCCGATGAATCGTAGCCTGCCTTCAGCAGCATGTCGGTCACGTCGCTTTCACGCGCGCCGTCGAACACGGGCGTACCCATCGGCACACCGGTTACGAGGTTACCGGCGAGTTCGGCGACTTCCTCGTTAGTGCGGCTGTTGATGTCGTCGTAATACTTCTCGCCATAGACATCGCGCAGCTTGTCCATCAGCACCTCGGGCGGCTTGCCCGTGGTGATGTCAGGATTGTTCACGCGCCAGTCTTCCAGCTGTTCCTTGATCTGCAGGCCCAGGCCGCGCGCGGCGAAGCCAAGGTGCGTTTCAAAGATCTGGCCGACGTTCATACGCGAAGGCACACCCAGCGGGTTCAGCACGATATCGACGGGCGTACCGTCTTCGAGGAACGGCATGTCCTCTTCCGGCAGGATGCGGGAAATCACACCCTTGTTGCCGTGACGGCCGGCCATCTTGTCGCCCGGCTGCAGCTTGCGCTTCACCGCGACGAACACCTTGACCATCTTGAGTACGCCCGGAGCCAGCTCGTCACCGCGCTCCAGCTTTTCCTTACGGTCTTCGTACTTGTCCTTGATGGCCTTCACGGCCTCGTCATACTGGCCCTTCACCGCTTCCAGCTGGCTCTGCATGTTGTCGTCGGCGACGGCAAACTTGAACCAGTCGATGCGATCCACGCTGTCCAGCACCTCGTCGGTGATTTCCGTGCCCTTCTTCACACCCTTGGGAGCAGCCGAAGCGGTCTGGCCGTTCAGCATGTCACGCAGGCGGTTGTAGGTGGCGCGGTTCAGGATGGCGCGTTCGTCTTCGCTATCCTTCTTGAGGCGTTCGATTTCCTCGTTCTGGATGGCACGGGTACGATCGTCGATCTCGATACCGTGACGGTTGAAGACGCGAACTTCCACAACCGTACCGGCAACGCCCGGCGGCAGGCGGAGCGAGGTGTCGCGCACGTCGCTGGCCTTTTCACCGAAGATGGCACGCAGAAGCTTCTCTTCCGGCGTCATCGGGCTTTCGCCCTTCGGCGTGATCTTGCCGGCCAGGATGTCACCCGGATGCACTTCTGCACCGATGTAGACGATGCCCGCCTCGTCGAGGTTGCGCAGGGCTTCCTCGCCGACATTGGGAATGTCACGCGTGATGTCTTCCGGGCCAAGCTTCGTATCGCGAGCCATGACTTCGAATTCCTCGATATGGATCGAGGTGAAGACGTCGTCCTTCACGATACGCTCGGAGATGAGGATGGAGTCCTCGTAGTTGTAGCCGTTCCAGGGCATGAAGGCGACGAGCGCATTCTTGCCCAGTGCCAGCTCACCCAGATCGGTGGAGGGACCGTCGGCAATGATATCGCCGGCCATCACGCTCTCGCCCACCTTCACCAGCGGACGCTGGTTGACGCAGGTGTTCTGGTTGGAACGCTGGAACTTCTGCAGCGTGTAGATGTCCACGCCGGGGTTGGTGGTGTCCACCTCACCCGATGCGCGGATCACGATACGGCCAGCGTCGACCTGGTCGACGATGCCGCCACGCTTGGCGGAAATCGCGGCGCCGGAATCGCGGGCCACGGTTTCTTCCATGCCGGTGCCAACGAAAGGCGCTTCGGCCTTCACCAGCGGCACGGCCTGGCGCTGCATGTTCGAACCCATCAATGCGCGGTTGGCGTCATCGTTTTCCAGGAACGGGATCAGCGATGCGGCGACCGAGACGAGCTGCTTTGGCGAAACGTCCATCAGGGTGACGTTTTCGTTCGGGCTCATCGCGAATTCGCCGTTTTCACGCGTGGAGACCAGCTCTTCAACGAAGCGGCCGTCTGCATCCAGCGCGGCCGAGGCCTGCGCCACGGTGTGCTTCTGCTCTTCCATCGCGGAAAGGTAGTTCACCTCGCTGGAAACCTGGCCGTCCTTCACGGAACGATACGGCGTTTCGATGAAGCCGTACTTGTTCACACGAGCAAAGGTGGAAAGCGAGTTGATCAGGCCGATGTTCGGGCCTTCCGGCGTTTCAATCGGACAGATACGACCATAGTGCGTGGGATGAACGTCGCGGACTTCGAAGCCTGCACGTTCACGCGTCAGGCCGCCCGGCCCAAGTGCCGAAACGCGGCGCTTGTGGGTGACTTCCGACAGCGGGTTGGTCTGGTCCATGAACTGCGAGAGCTGCGAAGAACCGAAGAACTCACGCACCGCAGCCACGGCAGGCTTCGCGTTGATGAGGTCGTTCGGCATCACGGTGGACACGTCCACGCTGCTCATGCGCTCCTTCACGGCGCGCTCCATGCGCAGCAGGCCGACGCGGTACTGGTTTTCCAGCAGCTCACCCACGGAACGCACACGGCGGTTGCCGAGGTTGTCGATATCGTCAACGTCGCCCTTGCCGTCCTTCAGATCGACAAGTTCCTTCACCACGGCGAGGATATCTTCCTTTCGCAGGGTGGTGACGGTGTCTTCAGCATCCAGGCCAAGGCGCATGTTCAGCTTCACGCGGCCCACGGCGGAAAGGTCGTAACGCTCGGCATCGAAGAACAGGCCTTCGAACAGCGCTTCGGCGGTTTCCTTGGTGGGCGGTTCGCCCGGACGCATGACCTTGTAGATCGCTTCCAGGCCTTCTTCGCGGTTCTCGGCCTTGTCAGCTTCCAGCGTGTTGCGGATCCAGGCGCCGGTGTTGACGTGATCGATATCCAGCAAGTCGATCTGATCGATCCCTGCACCGTCCAGCTTCTCAAGGTTTTCCGGCGACACTTCGTCGCCAGCCTCGATGTAGATGCGGCCGGTCTTCTCGTCGATCAGGTCCACGCTGGCATAACGGCCGAAGATTTCCTCGGTCGGGATCAGCAGGGTTTCAAGCCCGTCCTTGGCTGCCTTGTTGGCAGCGCGGGGCGAAACCTTCTGGCCGGCGGGGAATACTTCCTCACCGGTCTTGGCATCCACCAGCGCGAAAGCGGGCTTGGCACCGCGCCATGCTTCGGCGACGAAGGGAATTTCCCAGCCGTCCTTGCCGCGCTTCCAGGTCACGGTGTCATAGAAGTGATCAAGAATGCCTTCGCTATCGAGGCCCAGGGCATAAAGCAGCGCGGTAACCGGCAGCTTGCGCTTGCGGTCGATACGCACGTTCACGATGTCCTTGGCGTCAAATTCGAAATCCAGCCACGAACCGCGATAAGGGATCACGCGAGCAGCGAACAGGAACTTGCCGGAGGAGTGGGTCTTGCCGCGGTCATGATCGAACAGGACGCCCGGCGAACGGTGCATCTGCGAAACGATCACGCGTTCCGTGCCGTTGATCAGGAAGGTGCCGTTGCCCGTCATCAGGGGCATATCGCCCATGTAGACGTCCTGCTCCTTGATATCGAGCACGGAGCGGGTTTCGGTTTCCTGGTCCACCTCGAACACGATGAGGCGCAGCGTCACCTTCATCGGGGCGGCATAGGTGATGCCACGCTGGCGACATTCAGTGGTGTCGTACTTCGGATCTTCCAGCACGTAATGCACGAAGTCCAGCTCCGCCGTGCCTGCGAAATCGCGGATCGGGAAGACGCTGCGCAGCGTCTTTTCCAAACCGGAAACATAGCCGATCGAGGGATCGGACCGCAGGAACTGCTCATAGCTTTCGCGCTGAACCTCGATCAGGTTCGGCATCTGCACCACTTCGTGGGCGTCGCCGAAAATCTTGCGGATGCGCTTCTTTTTGGTGCCGGTGGTCGCCGGAACGGACTGGGTTGCCATATGAAAGCCGAGGCCTCTTCTTCGCGTGTAGGCAGTGGCGTGTGCCGCTGCCGGAAAAATCTTGTCGGATGCGGGAAAGCCGTGAGACGCCATCGGCCCGGAAGGGCAGACGCACGAAAGGCCGCATAAAGGCGCACCACAGGAGGTGCCGCCGTTGCAGCCTTGATTCGTTTTATCTCACGCAGATGCCGGAACTTCCTTCCTGGGCAGTGCCCCCGCGTAAAGGCACACCTTGCTCGAAGCTATCCGGCGTTGCAGGCGATATAGGCATAGCAGGGGGCACGGTCAATGCCGGAGTGCCCCCATATCATATCGACCGCGTGCCTAGGCAGCCTGTGCAGCCTCGATCTCGCGGATCACGTCCACGCCTTGCTCTGCATGAACCTTCAGCTTGGCAAGCGAGTTGTGGCATCCAGCGGTGATCATGGCGATTTCATGATCGTAATGCTTCATCTTCATCGGATGGAAACAGGCCGTCACCACCAGCGTGACCTTGCACCTGTCATCGCCCAGCGGTTCGATATCCGTGCGCTCAACCGTCTTGTGCAGCCGCGCGCCCAGCTCTTCCGGTAGGATGCTTTCGATGGTGTAGCTGCGACCCGGCACCGCCTCCATCTCCGTAATGGGGAAGATCAGGCCCGGCAGCATGTCCAGCGCCATGTCGAAGGTGTCGGAGCCGGTGCGCGTCACCGTGCCAACAGCGGCCTTGTGATTGCGCGGATCGTCGAAATCCACCATCGGATAAACTTCCGCTGCGGGCCGCTCGATCTCAACTTCCTTGGTGATTTCCACGGGGCCATCGGGAGCCATTTTTGCTTTGAACAGGCCGAACATACGCGAAATTCCCCCCAGAATGATTGGTGGCGGGGATTAGATAGACACGCGGTTCGTATCGCCTTTGCGGATATGGTTGACGCCGCGGCAAGACATGCGGCGATCCGGCAAGGCTAGGTGCAGCTACGCACCGTGAAATCCTGCTGGATGATATCGCCGCTGGGGGGCACCGTCACGGTGTTCTCGTTACCAAGACAAATGCCCAGCCGCTCTGCCTGCTCCGGGTCGATCACCACCTCATACTGGCCGGGCAATACCTGCTCGTAGAAGAAATAGCCGCCGCGTTCCGACCGTGCCCAGAACTCCTTGTCATCCTCCAGGCCTTGCAGCTTGATACGCAGCCCCGATACGCCGCGCCTGTTCTCGCCCTCCACGAAAAACACGGTGCCCTCTATCTCGCTCAGCTCCACGATCGGAAATTCCAGCACGTGGAAGCGGCCCGGTCGCGGCACGATCTCTATCCCGCGGTCGACAGGGGCCATGGCGATATCCGGCAGGCTGGAAGGATCCACCTGCACGGCAACGGGATTGCCGTTCCCCAGTTCGCCAAGCCTTGCGAACCCCTCGTCATCGGAGGTGGAGGTTTCGTTGAAGGCGATGAAATTGACATCGGGCAAGGCCACATCACCGGGACCATAGACGCGATCCCCATCCAGATCCTGAAACGCGCGCAGGGAAACCGCGCCCGACGATGCCTGCCCCGGCGAAGCGATGAAGAAACGCTGGCGAAGCGGATCGCGGCCAAAGCTAAGGCCCAGGCGCAGTGCCGCGGAATAGGTGCCTTTCTGCGGTGAATATTGTCCATCCAGCGCCAGCGTGAACCTGTCAAATTCCCGGATGCCGGAAAGGCCGACGGTCACCTCGTCATTCCTCAGGGAATAGCCTGCAGATGCGCGCAGCACGGTCCTGTCGTCCAGTGCGTGATCAACATCGCCGGAAATCTGCGTCAGTTCCAGCTGCGGCAGGATCTGGTAGCCCAGCGATGCGCGGAACTGCGTGCGTGACTGATTGAAGGTGGCAAGGTTGAAATCGCCCGCCAGCTGGCTGAACGTCCGCCCGCCGGGAGAGGAGGAGCGCCCATATTCGAAGGTGTGGGATGCAAGAAAGCCGGGCAGGCGGGCCGACCCCCTCAAGGATGCATCGATCTGCCGCCGGCCATTTGCAAATTCTATATGGCGCGCGCGCAAATTGATCGGCAGCGAGTTGCCCAGCACGCCGCTGGCAAGGCCCAGCGAGGTGTTGAAATCCAGTTCTGTCGACCGGCGCAGCGCATCGCTTGTGAAACTGCGGACTTCATCGATAAAGCCGCCGCCATATTCGAAGTGGGAGAGGGAGAACGCGCCGCCCAGCGCCTGCCCACCAAGGCCCAGACCCGTGGCATAGCCTCCGCCATCGGACATGCCCGCATCCGCGCGCAGGGCAAGGCCCGCCACCCCGGTGCGCAGGCCAGCGGCAGCAATCCACCGCGCTTCGCCATCATCCTCGAAGAATGCCGCGCTTGCCACGCCGGTTAGGCCAGCATTGAAGCCATAGGAAACCTCTCCCACGGCCTGCCAATCACCATAGCGAACGGACGGCCTGAAATCGGGGCCGCGCACACCCAGCACGTTGGTACCGTTCTGCACGGCACCAAAGGAATATTCCAGCGCGCCGGGCGACAGGCGTCCGTCTCCCACGCTGATCCGGCGCACTTCCTCGCGCCGCTGCCCCTGCGGGCCGTAGAACACGATACGGAACACGTTGACCCCGTAATCGACCGGCACCTGCAGGAATTCATACTGCCCGTTCACGGCCTGCGCAGTGGACCCCAGCAGCACGCCGTTGCGATAAAGCTCCACCTCATATCCATCCGGCAGCACGCCGCGCAGATCCACCTGATCGAAGACGGAGAAGCTTTCGAAAGGCTGGTTGGTAACATAGGCGCCGCGCCCGGACGTGCCGCGAAGACCCATTGGCATGGGCGCGGTGGCCACATCGCCAAAGGCAAACTCCGTCGCGCCCAGCGGCCCCAGCAGATTGCCATCGACATCCCGCCGACCCATTTCGATGAGCGAAGCCACCAGCCCATCGCGCGAACTGGCGCTGAGATAGACCTGCGCAGTCATCCAGGCGAGATCGCCGGCCAGGCGCACATCCGTTTCCGCGCGGGTGCCCTTCTGGCTGTCGGACACCAGCCGCGCATCGAGATCGCCGATGGGCACCGACAGCGGCAGCCACGCAGTTTCCTCGCGCGTCCAGAGCTCTCGTTCCGATCCCTGTCCGCCCTTTTGCGAGAGCCGCGCCCTGTCCGCTTCGCGCCGCATCCTCTCCTCGAACGGGAAAGGCTCCCGCGTGGTGAGCAGGACGGACTGGGATCGCAAATCGGGCTCGATATCCATGGGCAGGATCGCGGCGAGGGCCTCTGTGCGGATGTACAATTCACCCTCGAACGCCTGTGCCAAGCCGTCTTCCAGCTCGAATGTCCCGTCGGGGGTGGTCAGCAGTCCCTGCCGCAGATCGATGGTGACGGTGCGATCTTCCGACAGGAACCAGCCGCTGGCATAATTGCCATCGTCGCTGACACGGATCGCCAGATCCAGGATCATCGCCAGTTCTCCCAGCGGCAGATAAATCGCCTCCCGCGTGCCGAAGGCGATGATGGTGTCGGTCGCATTGATCCCGCGCACCTTCACCTGCAGGATCAGCTCGTCATCCAGCGTAAAGCCGGGGCCGCCTTCGGGGATGGGAAAGGTCTGCTGGCCGGGCGTCAGATCGAAAGAGCGGGAGGCCTGCTGCGCCAGCGGGGTCGGCAATCCGCCAGCCGCCGCAGCTGTCGCAGCGGCCAGAGCTGGGCCGTCGGATGCGGGCGCATCTGCTGTGGGTACTGGGGCGGCTTCGCTTGGGGATGGTGACGCTGGGGCCAATGGCACTGAAGTGATTGCCGCCGTGGGTGCCAGTTCTTGCTCGATCGTCGGAGCTGCAGAAGATGGGGGCGAAAGCGCGGCGGCTGGTGTCGCATTTAAAGGATCGGCGGCGGCTGGCGGCGCCTCGGCTGCGATGCTGGCGAGATTCTGCGCAACCGGCACAGCGACTGTGACCAATTCCGCAGTTTCGCTTTCGTCAGGCGCACCCGCTGGCGCGAGTTCGGCAATAGGTACTGCCGCCAGTGCAAGGGCTGGTTCGCTCACTTCCGGTTGCAACGTGGCCGAGGTCACGGTGCTTTCGACTGGAGGCAAATTGCCTGCCAACGTCGGAGGAGACAGGAACTGCACGGAATCCAGAAGCTCCGGCGCGAGCAGGGGGATCGTGCGCCAGCCATCCGGCAGTGTCAGCCCCGGCGCGGTATGCCCCGATGGTGCAACGGTCGTTGCGGCAGCACCGGGTTCTGCAGACTCTGCGGCGGAGGCAAGCTGCTGATCCCCGCGCAGGTCCGTTGGCATCGCCGTAACCATTGGTTCTGCCGGACTGCCGATTGCGGACGCAAGCGCGCCGATAGAGGTTTCGCCAACGGGCAGCGGCTCTGGCACTGAATTGCTGCCGATAACGCGGACCTGCGGATCGGCGGCAATCTCTCTGCCACCGGCAATTTGTATAGCGGAGCTATCGGCAGAACGCTCCGCAGGTTTGAAGATGGAGTCCACCAGCTCTCGCGGCACGACGTGGGGGATCTTGTCAGGGTCCAGCGGTGTCAGGTCCAGCCCGATGGCGTCTTCCGACACCTGGTCAGACCATGTTTTGGCGCGAACGAAATTCAGGTCTATCGGCGCGGCTGCCAAGGATGCTGCGTCGCCCTTGCGCTTCTTTGCGGACCCGCGCTGGGGCTTCGTCAGCCCATCATGGGTGGCGGCCTGTACGGTGAGATCGACCCTTTGGGGTTCCGGCTGCCGCGAGCACAGCGAGACCCCGAGCAGCGCCGAGCCGACGGTGATCGGCGCCAGGAGCCTGAACGCGGCCTGCGCGCTCACGGCACGCTGAAGTTACTGCTGGCTAAAGTCTCGCCGGGAGCAAAGTCATCATCGATATAGGTCACGGTCAACGTCGTCCCTGGGGTGAGGAGCGAGGTATCGAAATCCTTGTTCAGACCCAGCATGATTTGCCGGGAATCGATTTCCGGATACACGCCCACGCCGCGCGCAATGGCCACGGGCTCGTCAACGCCGGGCGCGGTCACGATCAGATCGCCAAAGGCAGATCGCGTGCCGGAGCGTGAAATGGTGACGGCAATGGCCAGCCCCTCCGGCGTTTCCACGAAACCGCTGTCGAGGCTGACATCCAGAGTGGTTTCACCCACGCGCACGATCACCGGGATGGAAATGCCGAACCTTGGCCGGATGGTAACGCCGATGTCGGGGCCGGTGGTTTCTCCGCCGTTTACCGCTTCATTGATGGAGAAGCCTTCGTCGATATCCTGCGGTACGGAGACGGCAAGGAAGTGCGACCTGTATTCCCCATCGGGCAGATCGGCGGGCGGGCGGGCCATGATGCGCACGGTTTGCGCTTCGCTGCCCAGCAGGCGCACGCGGCGCGGCGACCAGCGCAGGAAATCGCTGGCAGTGCGCAGCCTGTCTGTCGGAACGTCAGACGGCAGATTGTCGAGCTGGAAAACCTCCCCTGTGGGAGACATCACCATGTCCATCACGGAAATCTCGTACTCGCCGGGGTCGATCGTCCGGTTGTACAGGCCGATGCTGGCGATCCGCTGACGACGATCGATCACCACGCGCTTTGGATAAAGGTTGATATCGCCCATGCCGCCAACGGAGCCTTCGGGCACCTGCGGGGCAACGATATCGGATGATGCCGGTGCATCCTGCGCGGCGGCAGGAAGGGGGGCAAGCGCGGCCGTCGCGGCAGCGACCAGCGAAAAGATCGGCAGAAACATACGCTTCCGCTTCTGGGCTGCAGTAATCATGAATTTGCTCCGACCCCGACCTGGCTCTTGGCCTCTATGTAAAAACACCGAATCTCTGGCAAGTGAAGATCAGTTAAAAAGCACAGTTACCGTGAACTCTCCGCGGTAATTGCCGGGCTCCTGATTGGCGTTGACGTTCAACGTTCCACCGATCTGATAGATATAGCGGCCATCCTCATCCAGGATCGCGCGGCCGCGAATATTGTCGCTCATCTTGTCGACCATCATCGTGCTGGTGCCATTGGTGATCGTGACGCTGCGCGGAAAAAACGGAACGAAAGCCCGGTTGTCCGTGCCCTGGATCCGGAACCGCGCCGGTCCGCGCCCGCCGGGAGAGGTGAACGCGTTCATCGTGGTGGCGACTTCGCCCGTTGCGGAGACGACACCGTCTGCGGTGATCGTCATCGTTGCGGCAGCCGTGGGGCTGGCAAAGGCGGCGAAGCGCAAATCGTCCAGCCGGGTAATTGCGCCGGGCTCGATAATCTCTGCCGAGGTCGTGCCTGACTGGGTTGCCGTGTCCCCCGGCTCCGCAGCAGCGGGCACCGCGATGGCACACATCGCGAGGCTGGCAGCCGTAAGTGCAGGAAAGGACAATTTCATTATCGTGTCAGCCAGACGCAATTAGGGCGCGAAGTGCCGACAGGCAGTCCGCGCCCCGATGTGCTTAGTTATAGGTGACGGTTACGGAGTAGGAACCGGTGTAGACACCAGCCGGCTCGCCACCGATAACAGTCAGCGTGCCGCCGACGGAGAATGCTGCGTCGCCAGCCGTGTCCAGCGTTTCATTGGCGCGGGCATCGGTGGTGAAGTCCATGGTGACGGGCGTAGCCGCGCCGTTGGAAACCTGGCCAGCACCGGTGGTGATGGAGAAACGACGACCCGGATCGCCTGCAACGGTGAACTGGTCGGATGCTTCGACCGAACCCTGCACCAGCGTAACGTCGCCGGTTGCGCTGCCATTGCCGGCGCGCGTCACGACAACCGTACCGCCGTTGTCGCCGGTGGTGAAGGTGCCGAAGTCCAGCGTGGCGCCGGTGGTGTGCGTCAGCGTGATCGGAGCAACAACTTCAGCAGTGGCGGCACCGAGTTCGGTATCGCTGTCACCCGGAGCGGCGAGGGCAGGATTTGCGAGCGCTGCAACGGCGACTGCCGAAAGAATGGCAAACTTTTTCATAGTCAATAAACCCCTGTGTCTCTCAATTATTACCCGTCTTCGAATATTCGGGCGCAGCGAGCAGATTGGTTAGCTATCCTCTCGCCTTGAGATAGGTGTTAATCCGTATGAGTTAACAAGCTGTTGACCGTAGGCGTAGAAATGCGCTCGCCAGTTCGTGGCGGTTGCAGACCTGCTTATGCTTCGGGATGTGCCGGGGCGTTGCCCGGTATGGTCAGTCGTAGAAGACGGAGATGGCCAGTTCGGCGCGGAACGTATCCGGGCGCGTGGCGGCGGGCACATGCAGCACGCCGCCGATGGCAAATTCATCCCTGCCCTGGGCATCCAGCGTTCCGCGCCAGCCTTGCGACGCCTGATTCTGGCTGCGCATTTCAAGTTCAGACACCGCCAGCTCCTGCCCCGAATCGCTGCCGCGCGCCTGTATGGTGCCGGGCAATTGCACGCGGTAGGATCGATCCGCCTCGCCGGTGACGGCAAACAGGGCAGGGTGCGGCTGGCAACCTCCCAAGGATCCGCACGCGGGCGTAACCGTGCCGCTATAGTCCGCCTGAGAGGCCGACGAGCTGACGCGCACTTCGCCGCCTGCGCTTTTTCCCACGGTCAGCGTGCCGAACGAAAGATCCTGCAGGGGCCGCGCGCTCAATGGCTTGATGATCGTCGCGCTGGCGCGCCCCTGCGCCTCTGCCAGATTGGCCTGCGCGGCGGCGGGCACGATCAACGCCAAGCACGCGATGGCAGCAGACGTGGCGGCCAGCCTCATTACAGGGTCAACGCCCCTGTCTTTCGGCGGAGATCACGGTGACATCCACGGGGATCGGTATCACGAGGTTTGCCCCGCCAAACTGGCGCGTAACATCCAGCCTGGCACCCACACTGAAACTGACGGAGCAGACGCGCGTGCGGCAATTGCGCAGCTCCACCCGGATGGGTTGCCCCGGCGCAAGGCTGCCGGTGTTGGCAAGGTCCGTCTCGAAAGCGGACAATTGGCCCTCCACCCCGCCATCGCGAACCCTGGGGGGCGTGGAGATCACCATCTCCAGCTCTATGTCGAGGACATGCTTGCTTTCATTGCCGCGATCATAGCTGACGGTGAAGCGCGCGGGGCCGGTGGGATTGCCCTCCAGCGCCACCAGCGAGACATCGGTGACATTGCCGGTGTAGCTAACATTGCGCGAACCGCTGCCGAAAACCATGAAAGTGCCGAAGCGCAGATCGCTTTGCGCATTCACGATTACTTCCGGCGTCTTGGCAGCAGCGACGGCGGGCAGGAGCACGGCGCCAGACCCGCCGACAATTCCGCCGAGAAAGGCAGCCACACTGGCAATGCTCTGAAATCGCTTCGTCAATTGTTGCCTAGCCATAAAACGCACTCTTGGGCCTGATCATACCATATGCTGCAAACAAGCTCCATTGCGCCAAATCCCGCATGCATGGGTTAACGCTGTTTCGGCAACAGCGGGAGCGCCAGGGGTAGCGCATTGCGCCTACAGCGGATTTCCATCCCGATCGCGGAAGATTTCGCGCCGCCCCACGTGGTTGGCGGGGCCGACCAGCCCTTCGCTCTCCATGCGTTCGATCAGTTTCGCCGCGGTGTTGTAGCCGATGCCCATCTGCCGTTGCAGCCAGGAACCCGATGCCTTCTGGTTCTCGATCACGAACTGGCAGGCCTGGCGATACTTGCGCTCTTCCGGATTGTCGGACGCGGTCACCTCGTCATCGAAGGACAGGCCGCCGTCTTCGGGCTCCTCGGTAACGGAATCGATATAGGCCGGTTCACCCTGCTTTCGCCAGTGATCGGCCACCTTCTCCACCTCCTCGTCGGAGACGAATGGGCCGTGCACGCGCTTGATCGCGCCGGTGTTGGGTTTGAACAGCATGTCGCCCTTGCCCAGCAACTGCTCCGCGCCCTGTTCACCCAGGATGGTGCGGCTGTCGATGCGGCTGGTGACGTTGAAGCTGATGCGGGTGGGCAGGTTGGCCTTGATCACGCCGGTAATCACGTCGACCGAGGGGCGCTGCGTCGCCATGATCAGGTGGATGCCCGCCGCGCGGCTCTTTTGCGAAAGGCGCTGGATCAACACCTCGATTTCCTTGCCGACCACCACCATCAGATCGGCCAGCTCGTCCACAATCAGCACGATCTGCGGCAGAACCTCGTAATCCAGTTCCGCCTCTTCCACGATGGCTTCGCCGGTTTCGGGGTCGTAACCTGTCTGCACCGTGCGTTTAAGCGGCGCGCCCTTGGCGGCGGCAGCGGCCACGCGCTCGTTAAAGCCGTGCAGGTTGCGCGCGCCGATCTCGCTCATCATGCGATAGCGCTTCTCCATCTCCTCCACCGCCCATTTCAGGGAACGTACCGACTTGTGCGGCTCCGTCACCACGGGGGCGAGCAGGTGCGGGATGTCATCGTAGCTTTTCAGCTCCAGCACCTTGGGATCGATCAGGATCAGGCGGCATTCCACGGGCGTGAACTTGTAGAGCAGGCTGAGCAGGATCGCATTGAGGCCAACGGATTTGCCCGAACCGGTGGTGCCCGCCACCAGCAGATGCGGCATGGCGGCAAGATCGGCCACGATGGGATCGCCCGAAATGCCCTTGCCCAGGATGATCGGCAGTCCGCCCTTGGCATCGACAAAGGCCTCGCTCTCGCACAATTCGCGGAAATTGACGGTCTGCCGGTTGGTGTTGGGCAGTTCGATACCCATCACCGTCTTGCCCGGAATGGGCGCCACGCGGGCGCTGATCGCGCTCATGTTGCGGGCGATGTCTTCGGCCAGGCCCACCACGCGGCTGGCCTTGATGCCGGGGGCAGGCTCCAGTTCGTACATGGTGACGACGGGGCCGGTTTTTACCGCGGTGATCTCTCCCTTGACGTTGAAATCGTCGAGCACGGTTTCCAGCAGGCGGGCGTTGCGCTCCAGCGCCAGCTTGTCGAGCGGGGGTGCCTGGTTGGTTTCGCCTTCCTCCAGCAGATCGAGGCTGGGCAGGTCGTAGTCGGCGAACATGTCCTTTTGCTGCGTCTTGGGCGATGGCTTGGCCCGGCGCGGCGGGGCAGCGGGATCGGCAATTTCCACCGGCCTGCGGTCTGCAAATGGGGCGGGGGTCTCGGCGGCATCGTCCTCCGCGCCCTCCGCACTTGCAGCGGCGCGGCGTTGCTTGGCGCGCCGGGGCTCTTCCGGTTTGAAGGGATTTGCAGGCGAGGTGAGGCGGGGAAACTTGCCCGCCCAATCGGGAAGGGTCAGCAGGCTGGCCCAGTCCACCGCAAAGACACGGCCCGCCAGCAGCGCGCCGCCCACAAGGCAGGCCAGCCCGCCGGCCAGCATGCCCCAGAACCGGCCACCCTCCGGCAGCAGTCCAGCAACGGCTTCCAGCCCGCCAGCGCCCAGCAGCCCGGCCAGTCCACCAAAACCGGCGGGCCAGCTGTGTTCGCGCGGATCGGTTACCAAGGAAAAAGCTGTGGCCAGCAGGACGATAGCCACGAGCAATATGCCCACCGCACGCCACCATGCGCCGCCCCAATGCTCATCCGCATCGGCATCGCGCCACAATTTGCGAGCAAACACATAGGCCAGCGGCAGTAGCAGCACGGAGACCCAGCCAAAGGCCGTCAGCGCCAGATCCGCGACAAAGGCACCGGGCGCGCCCATCCAGTTGTCGATCGTGCTGCCAGCCGCCGTGGAAAGCGAGGGATCGGTCTGGCTATAGCTGATCAGCGACAGGGCGAGGAAAATGGTGAACGCGAACAACAGCACCGCGCCCGCAAGCTGCGCACTGCGCGCCAGCGAGCGACGAAATGCGGCGCGCCAGTCCGCGCTTGGTTTTGCGGCCCTGCTGGCCATGGTCTGTCCCCTTGCGATACGTCCCGCCTGCCAGAATCCCACAGGGGGACTCGGGGGTCAAATTGTTTGTGTTGCCTTGGCCCGGCATGGTTTCGGGCGCTAGCTCAATCCGTCAATAGCGGCCCAGCGATCCCAGCGCAGCCGCCGCGCGCTCTGCCGCGTCAACCCGCCCAGCGCAATGACGGGCATCTGCGCAAATTGCGCCAGCGCCCGAAACCTGGCCGGGCCAAGCACTGCGCCGCCGGGGTGGGAACGGGTGGGAAAAACCGGCGACAGCATCACCGCGTCTGCCCCGATACGGTTGGCCTGCGCGATCTCCTGCATGTCATGCGCGGTGGCGATGGTCAGCATGTCTGCCCGCGTGGGATAGATCGACCGGGGTGCGCCATACACGCCGTCGGCACCCCATTCCCGCGCGGTCAGCGTGCTGTCGGACAGGATGACGAGATGCCCGTGCCTGCGGGCTTGCGCTGCCAAGGCCGTGAAGCGCACCAGACGTTCTTCGGGTGGCAGGTGATAATGGCGATACACAAGGCCCACCGGCTGCTGAAACTCGGCCAGCCTTGCATCCAGCACGTCATCGTTCCGCTCATCCGAAAGCAGCCAAAGGTGGGGGAGGGACTGGAAACCATTCATGGCCCCGCTATAGCGCGGGCATGAGTGAAAACGCCACAGACCGCCTTGCCGAAGTGCAGGCCAAGATCGACAAGACCTGCAAGATCGCCCGTCGCAAGCCGGAGGAAGTGACGCTGGTTGCCGTCAGCAAGACGCATTCCGCAGACGAGATCACGCCGCTGCTGGAGGCGGGACAGCGCGTCTACGGCGAGAACCGGGTGCAGGAAGCGCAGGAGAAATGGCCGGCCCTGAAAGAGCAGTTCTCGGACACGGAACTGCACCTTGTGGGCCAGTTGCAATCGAACAAGGCCGAGGACGCGGTGCAATTGTTCGACTGCATCCATTCGCTGGATCGCCCATCGCTGGTAAAGGCGCTGGGCAAGGCATTCGACAAGGTGGGTCGCCAGCTGCCGTGCTTCATCCAGGTGGATATTGGCGAGGAGGAGCAGAAGGGCGGATGCGCCATTGCCGATCTTCCCC
Source organism: Aurantiacibacter rhizosphaerae (assembly GCF_009807005.1). Lineage (GTDB taxonomy): Bacteria > Pseudomonadota > Alphaproteobacteria > Sphingomonadales > Sphingomonadaceae > Alteraurantiacibacter > Alteraurantiacibacter rhizosphaerae. The sequence continues at coordinate 343,119 of NZ_WUBR01000001.1, forward strand.
AATTGCTGGAGCAGGCGCGCGGCGCCGATATCCCGGTGACGGGCCTGATGTGCGTGCCGCCGCTTGGCATAGAGGCTGCGCCCTATTTCGCCCTGCTGGCCAAGATTGCCGACGATCACGGGCTGGATGGCCGATCCATGGGGATGAGCGGCGATTATCCCACCGCCATCATGCTGGGCGCAACGCATATCCGCGTGGGCACAGCGCTGTTTGGCCAAAGGGACTGATCGGCAGGCTTTAATCAGCTCGGCAGTTGACCTTGGCGGCAATCACGGTGGAAAAGGGCGCAACGCCATCCACCGACAGGACTTCTTCATGATCCGCCCAATTTTCGTTCTTGCTTCGGCACTTGCTCCTTTTCTTGCGCTGTCCGCACCAGCAATGGCGCAGGACGGTGATCCCTATGCCGCATGCGCCGCCACGCAGGATGACGCGGCGCGGCTTGCGTGTTTTGACCGGACCTACCAGTCGCAGCAGGTCGTGATTGCAGAGCGCGAGGCGGTGGAAGAACAGACCCGCGAGGAGGTGTTCGGCTTCCGCGAGGAAGATGCCGTGCTGGAACGCGAGGAAGAAGGCGTTGCGATGACTGCCGCGGTGGCAGAGGTGTTGCAGGGATCGGGCCGTTCGCAGGTCCTGCTGCTTGATAACGGCCAGCTATGGCGGGAAATCAACGGGTCCACCCTGCGCAATCGGGTGCGCGATGGCTGGACCGCAACGATCACGCGCCACTGGAGCGGCGCCTATGAAATGCGTTTTGACGGGCGATCGGGCTACTTGCGCGTGTCACGCATGCGTTGATCGCTAGGCGGCCTGCGCATCCTCCGGCTCAGGCTCGCCCGCGGCGATTGCATCCAGCAGGGCCTGTTCCACCTTGTCCAGCCGATCCTGCGCCACGATCTTGCCGCCCAGTAGGTCTGTCACGTAGAACGTATCCACCGCGCGTTCCCCATATTGGGTGATGTGGGCGGAATTGATGATCAGGCTTTTCTCGAACATGGCGCGCGTCAGGCGGTTCAGCAGGGCGGGGCGATCCGTGGCGTTCACCTCGATCACGGTGAAGCGGTTGGACGCATCATTATCGAACAGGACCACCGGGGCCACGCGGAAGTTTTCCGCCCGGCTCCGCTTCAGGGGGCGCTTGGCCAGGCGCGGCACCATGTCGATCTTGTTGGCCAGCGCATCCTCGATGGATTGCTTCAGCCGCTGCAACTGCTGTTCTTCGCGGAAAGGCTTGCCAAGCGGATCCAGCACCAGGAAATTATCGACCGCCTTGCCCACCCTGTTGGTGTGAATGCGCGCATCGATGATATTGCCGCCCGCCAGATTGATGGCGCCGGCAATGCGGAAGAACAGGCCGGGATGGTCATCACCGATCACGGTCACCAGCGTGGCACCCAGCGCCTCGTAATATTGCGCGTGGATGGATAGCGAGTGATCCGCCGCGCGCGCCGCCTGGTAATGCGGCAGGTTGATCGCGATCACGTCTTCCGGCTCTGCAATCCAGTAGGCATCGTCGAAACGATCATCCAGGTCTTCCACCAGATGGCCTTGCGATCCCAGCATCTGCGTGACGGTTTCCTTCTTGGCGGAAACCTTCCGGTCGCGGCCATGAGCCTTGTGGCCAAGGCGCAGCCGCTCCACGGAATTTTCGTAGAGATCGGTGATCAGCTGGCGTTTCCAGCTGTTCCAGATGCCGGGGCCAACCGCGCGGATATCCACGATGGTCAGCACCGTCAGCAGGCGCAGCCGTTCCAGGTTCTGCACTTCCGACACGAAATCGATAATGGTCTTGGGATCGGAAAGATCGCGCTTGAAGGCCGTGGCGCTCATCAGCAGGTGATAGCGCACCAGCCACGCGACCAGATCGGTTTCCTGCTCGTCCAGTCCCAGGCGGGGGCACACGCGCTTTGCCACATCCGCACCCAGCACGGAATGATCGCCGCCGCGCCCCTTGGCGATATCGTGCAGCAGGACGGAGAGATACAATACGCGCCGGTTCTTGATCAGCGGCACCATTTCGGTGGCCAGCGGGTGATCCTCGGCCAGCTCTCCACGCTCTATCTCGCTCAGCAGGCCGATGGCGCGGATGGTGTGTTCGTCCACCGTATAATGGTGATACATGTCGAACTGCATCTGCGCGTTGACCTTACCGAAATCCGGCACGAAACGGCCAAAGACGCCAGCCTCGTTCAGCCAGCGCAGCACGGTTTCGGGGTCTTTCCGGCCCGACAGCAATTCCACGAACAGCGCATTGGCGCGGGCATCCTTGCGCACCTTTGCATCGATCAGCCCGGCATCGCGGCGGGCGATGCGGATGGTGGAGGGATGCACCTCCAGCCCTTCACGCTCTGCCAGGGTGAAAACCTCGATCAGGCGCACGGGATCCTGCGCGAACCAGTCGTCCGAAGGGGCGGCGATCTTTCCGCCCTCCACCGGATAACCGTCGATCATCCGGGAGGGTTTGAGCGAGGACAGGAATTCGCTGATGCGGCTGCGGCTCTGCGTTTCCTCCTCGATATGCGAGAGGAAAACGCCGGTCAGGTGGCCCACGTGCTTTGCCTGCAGGAAATAGAACTGCATGAAGCGTTCCACGGCGCTTTTGCCGGGCCGGTCCGCATAATTCATGCGCCGCGCAACTTCGCGCTGCAGATCGAAGGTCAGCCGGTCTTCCCCGCGATTGGCGATCGTATGCAGATGCGCGCGCACCGCCAGCAGAAAGCCTTCGGCGCGCCGGAAGCTGCGATATTCCTTCTGCGTGAACAGCCCCTTGTCCACCAGTTCGCGCGCGCTTCTGACGCGGTATTTGTATTTGCCGATCCAGTACAGTGTCTGCAGATCGCGCAGGCCGCCCTTGCCGTCCTTCACATTGGGTTCCACCACATAGCGCGAATCCCCCATGCGCCGGTGCCGGGCATCGCGCTCTGCCAGCTTTTCAGCGATGAAGCGGCCCTCTGTTCCGGGCACGACCTCCGCCCAGAAGCGGTTGCTGGCGGCATCGTACACATCCTGATCGCCCCACAAGAAGCGGCCTTCCAGCAGGGCGGTGCGGATGGTGACATCCTCGCGCGCCATGCGCGTCACCTCGTTCAGGGAACGGCTGGAATGGCCCACCGTCAGGCTGAGGTCCCACAAGTAATACAGGATCGCCTCGATCACCTGTTCGCACCATGATGTTGGCTTGTCCGGCGTGACGAAGGCGATATCGATGTCCGAATGCGGCGACATTTCGCCGCGCCCGTATCCGCCGACGGCCACCAGCGCCAGGCGTTCACCCATGCTGCGATTGCCGACCGGGTAGACATCGTCGATCACGTGATCGTGCACGATGCGGATCAGCTGATCGTGCAGGAAAGCGTGGCCGTTGGCGCTTTCATGCCCTGCGCCCGGCTTTTCCAGCAGCCGCCGCTCCAGCTCCGTACGGCCGGACTCCAGCGCCGTTCGCAATTGTTCGACGATGGCCTGTCGGCCTTCCATTGCACCTTTATCGGCAACGATATCGGAAATGGCGGCGGATAGCTTGCGCCGGTCGATGATGGCGCGTTGCTTGGGGATGTTGGGCAGGCTCACACTTGCCGAGATAGGCCGCCGCGGCCTGCATTGCAAAGGTGTTTGCTGCCCTGTGATAGGGGTTTCATGCCGCGCGGGCCTGTGCCAAAGCGCGAAGCTTGAAAAAAGGGGGCGGACTGCGCCCCGGCAAGCTTTAGGGGCGCATGGTGATTCTTGATCTTCTGGCAGCGACAGGCGGCGAAGTCATTCGATGGCAGGACCTGGGTCTGCAAACCGGGATCGACCTCGGCTTTTTCGAGCTGAAATATTACTCGCTCGCCTATCTGGCCGGAATCATCCTTGGCTACTGGCACCTTTCCCGGATGATCAAGGCGCCCGGCGCTCCGATGGCGCAGGTGCATGTGGACGACCTGTTCTTCTACTGCACGCTGGGCATCATCATCGGCGGGCGGCTGGGCTATGTCACCTTCTATGAACCCGGCCACTGGACGGATTTCTCGGGCGATGGCCTCATCAGCTGGAAAGTGCTGCGCCTGTGGGACGGCGGGATGAGCTTCCATGGCGGACTGGTGGGCGTGGTGGCGGCCATCGCCTTCGTCAGCTGGCGCGGCGGACTGCCGTTCATCCGCGTGGCCGATTATATCGCGGTGAACGTGGGCTTTGGCATGATGTTCGGGCGGCTGGCCAATTTCATCAATGGAGAGCTGTGGGGCCGGCCTGCCAGCCCCGATGTTCCCTGGGCGATGACCTTTTGCGACCAGGGACGCGGGCCCGGTGGCACCTGCCTTTCCAGCCTGGTGCCGCGCCATCCCAGCCAGCTGTATCAGGCGCTGGGCGAAGGGCTGCTGGTCGTCGTCATCATGCTGTGCCTGTTCTGGCTGACACGCGCACGCTATCGCCCGGCTTTCCTGGTGGGGATGTTCACCACGGTGATTTCCTGCGCACGCTTCGTGGTGGAATTCTTCCGCCAGCCGGATGCTCAGCTTACCGAATTTGCCGCGCGCACCGGCCTCAGCATGGGGCAGTGGTTGACCATTCCCCTTATCCTGCTGGGCGTGGGCCTCGTCATATATTCCCTGATGCGCAAACCTATTGCCAGCGGGGCTGCCACATCGGCCCCGGCTGCGCGGCCTGCAAGGTAGGGCGACAGGAGGCCATTTGAGCGACCTCAGAGAAGAAGACGCCAAGCGCAACCTCAGCGACACCTTTCGCCGCCTGATTGCCAGCACCGGCCCGATCAGCCTCATGCATTTCATGGGCGAATCGAACATGCGCTATTACACTGAAAAGCGCGTGATTGGCGGTGCCGGAGAGCACGGCGGCGACTTCATCACCGCGCCCGAAATCAGCCAGATGTTCGGAGAGCTGATCGGCCTGTGGCTGGCCGATATGTGGATCAGGGCCGGGCGGACAGAGCCTGTGCATTACGTGGAGCTGGGGCCGGGCAGGGGCACGCTGGCGCGCGATGCGCAGCGGGCGATGAAACGTTATGGCTTGACCCCGCGGGTGCATCTTGTCGAAACCTCCCGCAACATGCGCGATTTGCAACTGGCCGCCGTGCCGGGCGCGTTCCATCACATGGACCTCTCCACCGTGCCGATGGAGGGGCCGATCCTGCTGGTGGCCAATGAATTTCTCGATGCGCTGCCCGTGCGCCAGCTGGTGAACACCAATGACGGCTGGCGAGAAATCATGGTGGGCGTGGATGCCGCAGGCAATTTCCTGGAAATGCCGGGCCGCCAGCCGATGGATTCCGCCGTTCCCGAGGCGCGCCGTGGCGATCCGCCGGGTACGGTGGTGGAAACCTCCCCCGCCTGCGCCACGATCATGTACGAAGTTGCCGGACGGCTGGCCACGCAGGGCGGCGCGGCACTGTTCATCGATTACGGCTATACCCACGGCCGCAGCGGTTCCACCTTGCAGGCGGTGAAGGATCATCGGAAAATCGGCGTGCTGGATGCGCCGGGCGACAGCGACCTTACCGCCCATATCGATTTCCTGCAGATGGAGCAGATCGCTCGCGCCCGCGATGCCCGCGTATTGGGCACGGTGACGCAGGGCGAATGGCTGGAACGGCTGGGCATTCGGGACCGGGCAGCGGCACTGGCCGATTTCGCCCCGCAACACAGCGATGCCCTGATGCGCGCGCGCGATCGCCTGATTGCGCCCGCTCAGATGGGCGATCTGTTCAAGGTGCTGGGGCTGGCCGGGCCGGACTGGCCCGATGGCGCAGGTTTCGTCGCGCCCTAGCGCTCGATACGGTCCAGCAGCCATTGGCCCGCGCGCGCGGGTGACCATTTGTCGTCCTGCCGGTCTACCGTGTAATTCGCCTCTCGCATCGTCTCCACATCCACGGCGCCCAGCAGCGGCTGCAGCGCATCTGCCAACGCGGCATCGCCTGCCACGCGCGGAGACAGCAGCAGGATCGCATCATAGGATGGCAGCGCCTCCTGCGGGTCTGACAGTACCACCAGATTGCGGGCCGCGATGCGCCCGTCGGAGGTGTATGCGCTGATCACGTCGGCCTCTCCCGATAGCAGCGCGTTATACATGAAGGTGGGTGAATAGGTGCGCTGATCGCCAAAGCTGAGGCCATAGGCATCGCGCACGGCGTTCCATTCGGGCCGCTCGAACCATTCAGGATCGCCGCCGATGGTCAATTGCGGGGCAACGCTGGCCAGATCGGCAATCGAACTTAGCCCATACCTCTCGGCGGTTTCCTGCGTGACGGCCAGGCCATAGGCGTTTTCGAAGCCCAGCCTGCCCAGCACGCGCACGCCGGTGTTTGCATCCTCCCACTGCACGATTTTCTCATACATGGCGGCGCGGCCCGGATTGTCCGTTCGCTCCAGCGTGTTGGTCCATAGCGTGCCGGTGTAATCAACGGAGATATCGATGGCGCTGCTGGCCACGGCATTGTGCACCACCGCCGATCCCAGCCCCTCGCGATATTCCACGCCGTAGCCTGCATCTTCCAGAACAGAGCCGATGGCGCGGGCGAGGATATATTGCTCCGAAAAACTCTTGGCCCCGATCACCACGTTTTCCCGCCCATCGCCGCGCCAATCCACCGTGCTGGCAGCGGCCCCGGCGATGCCTGCCAGCGCCAGCGCGGCACCGGCGATCACCAGCCCCGGGCGGCGGGTGGCAAAGCCGCGCTCCACCATGCCGAACAGCGCATCTGCCACTAACGCCAACCCGGCGCTGGCAATGCAGCCGGCCAGCACCAGCACCCAGTTCTGCGTCTGCAATCCGGCAAAGATAGGGTCGCCGAGAGAGCGCTGCCCGATGGTGGTGGCCAGCGTTGCCGCGCCGATGGTCCACACGCTGGCCGTGCGGATGCCCGCCATCACGAAAGGCGCGGCCAGTGGCGCCTGCACCAGCCGCAGTTTCTGCCACGCTGTCATGCCCAGCCCGTCTGCTGCCTCGATCAGTTCGTCATCCAGATTGGCCAGCGCGGTCACCGCGTTGCGCAGGATGGGCAGCAGCGCATAAAGCGCCAGCGCCAGCCATGCCGGCAGAAAGCCCAGCGTCGGCAGATCCGGCCCGAAGATGGAGCGGGCCGCCAACAGGATGGGGAAGAACAGCGCCAGCAGCGCAAGCGCGGGGATGGTTTGCACAAGGCTGGCAAACCCGAGTGCCACCTTCGCCACCGTTGCCGAACGGCTGGACCACACCGCCAGCGGCAGCGCCACGGCGATGCCCAGCGCCACGGCAGCAGCGCATAGCAGAACATGCTCGGCCAGCTGCGGGCCAAGGTTCAGAACGGCCTCCAGCAGCGGGCTCATTCGCCCATGCCTGCAAGCTGGCGGGCCTGTTCGCGCGGCACCTCCACCAGCGCCTGCGCCACGAGGCCGCCCTTTCCGGCCAGCAGGGCAGAGGGCGTCTCGTCAGCGACGATTTGCCCGCCGTCCATCACCAGCACGCGGCTGGCCAGCAGCAGGGCCTCGGCCATGTCATGCGTCACCATCACGGTGGTCAGCCCAAGTTCGCGGTGCAGGCCGCGCACCCGCTGCCCCAACTGGCCGCGGGTGATCGGGTCCAGCGCGCCGAAAGGCTCATCCATCAGCAACAGGTGCGAATCGCCCGCCAGCGCGCGCGCCACGCCCACGCGCTGGCGCTGTCCGCCGGAAAGTTCTGCGGGAAGGCGGCTGGCCATTGCGGGGTGCAGCTCCACCAGTTCCAGCAATTCGGCGATGCGCGCATCAGTCAGGCTCTCCCCAACAAGGCGCGGGGTAAGGGCGATGTTCTGCGCCACGCTCATATGCGGAAACAGGCCGATGCCCTGAAACACATAACCGATGCGGCGGCGGATCAGCGGGGCAGGGCCTGCCAGCACATCCTCCCCATCCAGCAATACGCGGCCGAAGGTCGGCTCCACCAACCGGTTGATGCATTTCAACAGCGTCGATTTGCCAGAGCCGGATGCGCCCACCAGCGCCACGAACTCGCCGCTTTCGATAGCCAGCGAGACATCGCGCACGGCGTGCACATCGTCATAGGTTTTGCTCAGCGTCTCGAACCGCAGGAATGCAGGCGGCGCAGGGGTCATTCAGGTGGTCAGCGCGGCTTTTGGCAGAGAGAAATCGACGACCAGACCGTCTTTGGCGAACTGGCGATCCCAGCTGCCCTGCAACTGGCCCGTTACGCTCATTTCCACCAGTCGAGAGCCAAAGCCGGTTCCGTCGGGATCGCGCACGGGCGGCCCGCCATGTTCGCGCCAGGCCAGTGCAAGGGCATCGCCATTGTCGGCGATGGCCAGATCCACATGGCCCCCATCCACCGAAAGCGCGCCATATTTGGCCGAGTTGGTGGCCAGTTCGTGGAACACCAGCGCCAATGGCGTGGCGACGCGCGCACTGATTGCGAAATCCGCGCCGCTCACCTTCACGCGCGGTTCGCCCTCTGCGTCAGCATAGGGGGCGAACAGCGCCTGCAGCAGGCCCGAAAGGCTTTCCTGCTGCGGTCCTTCCTGCGGGCGCACGAATTCATGCGCGCGGCCCAGTGCGCGCAGGGCCTGCGTCAATTCCTTCACGAAAGGCGCGTTCTCCGGCGATTTTCGCGCCTGCAAGGAAGCAAGGCCGATCACCACGGCGAAGATGTTCTTAATCCTGTGCGCCAGCTCCTTCGCCAGCAGGTCACGTTCTTCAAGCGCGTTGCGCGTTTCGTCGATATCGGTGACGGTGCCGAACCAGCGCAGCGGATCGCCCTCCCGTTCCGAAACCGGCACGGCCAGGCTGAGCATCCAGCGCCATGACCCATCGGCGCATTTGAACCTGTATTCCGCCTCGAACTCCTCGCCTGCGGCGAAGGTGGCATCCCAGCGAGTGAACGTCTCTTCAACATCATCGGGATGCACGAACTTGCGCCATTCGTCCGCTGTCCTGGGTGGCGGCGCTCCGGCCACCTCTACCCAGCGCTTGTTGAAGTAATCGAAATTGCCCTCGTTATCGGCAGACCAGGCGATTTGCGGCACGCCCTCGATCATACGCAGCAGGCGTTCCTCGCGCTCTGCAATGATGCGTTTGGCGTGCAGGGTGGAGCGGCGTGTTTCCAGCCGCCGCACTGCTGCCTTTGCCAGCACTGCCAGCCCGTCGCGCTGAAATTCGCTCAACGGTTCCTTGTGCGCCTTGGTATCGATAACGCACAAGGTGCCCAGCGATGCGCCCTCCTCTGACACCAGCGGCTGGCCTGCGTAATAGCGCACTTCGGGCGGATCGACGACAAGCGGGTTGTCGGCAAAGCGCGGATCCTCTGGCGCGTCGGGCACTTCGAGCAGATCGGAAGAACCGAGCGTATGGTTGCAGAATGCCACGTCGCGGCGCGTTTCGCGCGCATCGATCCCGCGTTTTGCAAGAAAACGCTGCTTTTCCTGTTCCAGCAGCGTCACCATCGAAACCGGCGAATTGCACAGCTTTGCGGCAAATTCGACGATGGCCTGAAGCTCCGGATCGTCCTCCAGCGCCTCCGCTTCGAAGCTGGCCACCACGCCAAGGCGGCGGGCCTCGTCAGCAAATTCGCTGACAGGTTCGGGCATACCCGGTGATTCGATGGGCTCGCGCAATTTCATTGCGGGCTACTTAACTATTGCCGCACCGGATTCAAAGCGTTTGGCGGAAGTTGCGGGTGTAACCTGTTTGCCTTGCGTTGCGCGCTTGCTACAGGCGGTTGCACATACAGGAGTTTGAAAAACCATGCGCGCCACGCCCGATTTCGATTTCGGCCTGACCGAAGAAGCCCAGATGATCCGCGAAACCGTGGCCCGTTTCGCCGATGATCGCATCGCGCCGCTGGCCGCGAAAACGGATCGGGAAGACTGGTTTCCGCAGGAACTCTGGCCCGAAATGGGCGAACTGGGCCTGCACGGCATGACGGTGAGCGAGGAAGACGGCGGCACCGGGCTTGGCTATCTGGAACATACCATCGCGGTGGAAGAGGTGAGCCGGGCCAGCGCATCCATCGGCCTGTCTTACGGCGCGCACTCCAACCTGTGCGTCAACCAAATCGCCCGCTGGGGCAATGCGCAGCAGAAGGCGAAATATTTGCCCGGCCTGATCTCCGGCGACCATGTGGGCGCACTGGCGATGAGCGAGCCGGGCGCAGGATCGGACGTGGTATCGATGAAGCTGAAGGCCGACACCGTTCAGGGCGGCTATCTGCTGAACGGCACCAAGTTCTGGATCACCAACGGCCATGTGGCAGAAACGCTGGTGGTCTATGCCAAGACCGATGCCGACGCAGGCAGCAAGGGCATCACCGCCTTCCTGATCGAGAAGGACATGGAAGGCTTCTCCCCCGGCCAGAAGATCGAGAAGATGGGCATGCGCGGCTCCATCACATCCGAACTGGTGTTCGAGGACTGCCATGTGCCGGAAGAGAACGTGCTGGGCGAAGTGGGCAAGGGCGTGCAGGTGCTGATGAGCGGGCTGGATTACGAGCGCGTGGTGCTGTCAGGCGTGCAGCTGGGCATCATGCAGGCCTGCCTCGACACCGTCATTCCCTACGTTCGGGAGCGGAACCAGTTCGGCAAGCGGATCGGCGACTTCCAGCTTATCCAGGCCAAGGTCGCGGACATGTATGTCGCCCTGCAATCGGCGCGCGCCTACACCTATGCCGTTGCCCGCGCCTGCGACAATGGCAAGACAACGCGTTTCGATGCGGCAGGCGCAATCCTGCTGTCCTCGGAAAACGCTTTCCGCGTTGCCGGGGAGGCTATTCAGGCTCTGGGCGGCGCGGGATACACCACTGATTGGCCGGTGGAACGCTATCTGCGCGATGCAAAGCTGCTGGACATCGGCGCAGGCACGAACGAAATCAGGCGAATGCTGATCGGCAGAGAACTGATCGGTGCCGGATAGGCCGGATCGAGGGAGAGAGATCATGAAGTCCGTTATCGCCGCAGCCACTGCGCTGCTGCTGGCCGTGCCAGCCATTACGCCCGCCGCCGCGCAGGAAAGCGCGCGCGTGGCCGAGCTGACTTTCGAAGCGCCGTCGCTTGCCGGCAATATCGAGGGCAATTCGACCGAGCGAACCGTCTTCGTCGTTACCCCTCCCGGCTATGACGAGAATACGGGCAAGCGTTATCCAGTGGTCTATTTCCTGCACGGCTACTGGATGCCGGCCGCAGCGCAGCAGGAAGGTTTCCGGCTGGACGAAGCGGTGCAGGCCGCCAGCGAGGCGGGGCATGATTTCATCATGGTGATGCCTGACGGTTTCTCGCTGCGGCGCGGCGGCTTCTATTCCTCCGGCCCCACCGTGGGCGATTACGAGAGCATGGTGGCGGACGATCTGGTGAACTGGGTCGATACCAATTACCGCACACTTGCCGATCCCGCATCGCGCGGGCTGGCGGGGCATTCCATGGGCGGTTACGGCACCGCGCGCATTGCCATGCAGCGTCCCGGCATCTTCTCCTCCATCTACATGATGAGCGCCTGCTGCCTGGAACCGATGACGATCACGGCAGAGGACGCCGCTCGTATCGAGGGTATGACGGAAGACGAGGTCGCCAATGCAGACTTCGCGGGGCTGGCGCAGATTTCCACCCTCGCCACATGGTCACCCGATCCAACCGGCGAAGGCTTCCTGAAGGTGGACACAGGCCTGCAGGAGGACGGCACGCTGGACCCGATGGTGAACTACCGCCTCGCCGCCAATTCGCCGATCGTGCTGCTGCCACAATTCCTGCCCGAGCTGAACGGGCTTGAAGCCTTTGCAATGGATATCGGCGACGAGGATTTCCTGCTTGAACCCAACCGCCTGTGGCGCGAACAGCTGGACCACTTCGGCGTGGACTACGACTTTGAGCTATACGAAGGCGACCACGGCAACCGCATCCGCGAGCGTATCCGCACAAAGGTGCTGCCCTTCTTTGCCGAGCATCTTGAAACCGAGACAAAATGACAGCACCCGTACTCACCTCCACCCTCGACACCGACAGCCCCGAAGCGAAGGCGCGCGCCGCGCATAATCGCGCGCTGGCACAGGAACTGCGCGACAAGGTGGCCGAGGCTGCGCTGGGCGGCAGCGAGAAGCATCGCGAGCGGCACGTGTCGCGCGGGAAGCTGTTGCCGCGGGAGCGGGTGGAGCGGTTGCTCGATCCCGGTTCGCCCTTTCTTGAGATCGGTCAGCTTGCGGCAAACGGCATGTATGGCGGCGATGTGAACGGCGCATCGATGATCGCCGGGATAGGGCGCGTCAGCGGGAGGCAGGTGATGATCGCCTGCAACGATCCCATGGTGAAGGGCGGCAGCTATTACCCGATGACGGTGAAGAAGCACCTTCGCGCGCAGGAGATCGCGCAGGAAAACCGCCTGCCGTGTATCTACCTTGTCGACAGCGGAGGGGCGAACCTGCCGTTTCAGGCTGAAGTCTTCCCGGACCGCGATCATTTCGGTCGCATCTTCTATAATCAGGCTCAGATGAGTTCGATGGGCATTCCGCAAATCGCCTGCGTGATGGGCAGTTGCACCGCGGGCGGCGCCTATGTGCCCGCCATGAGCGACGAGAGCGTGATCGTGCGTGAGCAGGGCACCATCTTCCTGGCCGGGCCGCCTCTGGTGAAGGCCGCTACAGGCGAGGAAATCAGCGCAGAGGATCTGGGCGGCGGGGCGCTGCACGCGAAGAAATCGGGCGTGGTGGATCACCTTGCCGAGAATGACGAGCACGCCCTCACCATCGTGCGCGATATCGTGTCACATTTAGGGATTTCCACAAAAGCTCAAGTTGACTTGAGGGAGCCTCGTCCGCCGAAGTTCGACGCCGAGGATCTCTACTCGATCATCCCCGACGATGTGCGCGCGCCCTATGACGTGCATGAGGTAATCGCGCGGATCGTGGATGGCAGCGAGTTTCACGAGTTCAAGAAGGAATACGGCTCCACCCTCGTGTGCGGCTTTGCCCATGTGTGGGGGATGCCCGTCGCCATTCTCGCCAACAACGGCGTGATCTTCTCCGAAAGCGCGCAGAAGGGCGCGCATTTCATCGAGCTCGCGTGCCAACGCGGCATTCCGCTGCTGTTCCTGCAGAACGTCTCCGGCTTCATGGTGGGCGGGAAATACGAGGCAGAAGGCATCGCCAAGCATGGCGCGAAGCTGGTGACGGCAGTCGCCACAGCGCAGGTGCCAAAGATCACCGTGGTGATCGGCGGCAGTTTCGGCGCGGGCAATTACGGCATGTGCGGGCGCGCCTATTCCCCGCGCTTCATGTTCACCTGGCCCAATGCGCGCATCTCCGTGATGGGCGGCGAACAAGCCGCCAGCGTGCTGGCGACGGTGCACCGCGACGCGGACAAGTGGAGCGATGAGGAGGCGGAGGAGTTCAAGGCCCCGATCCGCCAGAAGTACGAGGACGAGGGAAATCCCTACTACGCCACGGCGCGGTTGTGGGATGATGGCGTCATCGATCCGGTGCAGACCCGCGACGTGCTGGGCCTCAGCCTGGCCGCCGCGCTGGAAGCGCCGATACCGGACCGCCCGCAATTCGGCGTGTTCCGGATGTAACTTTCGGAACACAAACGCTTATCGATGATTTCTGATTGATTACCGGGGAATGGACGGGTGTCGAGGAGAGACGCCCATGTCGAATCAGGAAATCACGATAATCGTCGTTATTGCGGTTGTTGCCGTTCTGTTGCTGCTCTGGTTTTTCATGCAGCAGAGACGCAGCCGGGCGCTGCGCGACAGCTTTGGCGATGAGTATGATCGCACCCTGGAAACGCGCGGCAATCGCGGTGACGCCGAAGCCGATCTGTTGCACAGGCAGGATCGCGTCTCGAAGCTGGACATCCGCCCGCTTACCGCATCCGAACGCGATCGTTTTGCGCTGGAGTGGAAGGAAACCAAGGCGATCTTCGTGGACAGTCCGATCGAAGCGGTGAGCCGCGCTGACCGGCTGCTGACCCAGATCATGCATACGCGTGGCTTTCCAATGTCGGATTTCGAGCATCGTCATGCCGATCTGACCGTCGATCATACCGATACGGCCAAGCATTACCTCGCCGGGCATGAGATCGCCGATCGCGCGAGCGATGCGACGACGGAGGAATTGCGCCGCGCCATCAACCACTATGAAACCCTGTTCGCGGATATGACGAATGAGGTTACCGAGATTGATGAACGCAGGGAGCCCACGGCTCGTGACCTCGACGGCGATGGCTATATCGATGGAGAGAGCGAACGTAGCACGGCAGATCGTGCGCGACGCGATGTGAACGATGACATCGCGCCTCGGGCGCCCACGCGGCCGGTCGATTCAGGTGACGTAACAACCCCGCGCTCGTGACTCTGTGAAGTGCACCCGTTCGCGATTCAGCGTGTTCCGCTTGAAATTGCGGACGGGACAAGCAGTTCGTCGCATTTTCGCCACATTTGCGGAAACTTGATCGTTTCTCTGCGTTTACCCGCCCATAGGAGAAACGAATATGCGTAAGTTTATTGCAATAACCGCCGCCGCCCCTCTGGCCCTGCTGGCCGCCTGTGGCGACAGTGAACCGGCTGATGACATGGAGACCGCCCCTGTCGAAACGACGATGGCGGCTGACGATGCCACCGCCACCATGCCTGCAGACGGACCCGCCACGACGCTGGATGATTCCGGTGATTTTTCGGGCACGTACAACATGCAGGGCGATGACGGCACCAGCCGCAGCGTGACGCTGAATTCGGCGGATGATTCCTATGAATACACCGCTGCCGATGGCACCACGCGCACGGGCAACTACACCCGCATGGATGATGGCTATCGCCTCCAGATCGAGGATTTCGATGGTTCGCCCGGCTATTTCACCTTCTCTAACGGAGACCTGGTGCGCCTGCAGAACGATGCCAATGTGGAAGAGGGCATGACCGTGCAGGGCGAACGCTATTCCAATGGCAACCGTGATGATGCGGTGTTCTCTCGCGAACCGGAACTGGGCAGCCCGGTGGCCCCGCAGAACTAAGGTTCCGTTCCAGATAACCCTATAACAAGGGTCGCATTTCTCCCTCCGGGTGCTACGCCATCCGGAGGGAGATTTTGTTTGGGCCAGCCGCAGGACACGCAGATGAGTAGCGGAGGGGCAGACAACGGGTGCACGCCCCCTCCCGCGTCCGTTCCCTCGCCCGATCATGCACCAAGCATCCTGTCGCGTCTCGTGTGGCGATTGCTGCGCGGGCTGTACCGGTTGAAAGGCTTCAAGCTTTCAGGGGAGCCACCGCAAATTCCCAAATACATCCTCGTCGGCGCGCCGCACACGTCCAACTGGGATTTCATCTTCTTTGCCGGCGCGGTGAAGCAGTTGGGGATCAAGCCCAGCTTCATCGGCAAGCACACCTTGTTCAAATGGCCGATGACGCGCTTCATGCTGGATATGGGCGGCATGCCCATCAACCGCAGCGCGCCGCAGGGATATGTGCGCAGCGTGATCGAGCGGATCGAGGCAACGGACGAAATGGCGCTGGTGGTTGCGCCCGAAGGCAGCCGATCGAGCGATGGGCGGTGGCGCAGCGGGTTCTATCACATCGCCCATGGCGCTGGCATTCCCATCGTGCCTGCCTGGGTGAACTATGAAACCATGCGCGGCGGATTGGGAGAGCCGATCTGGCCCACGGGCGATTTCCACGCGGACCTCATGAAAATCGCGGATTTCTATGCGCAGGCCATGCCGCACTGCGATCGCTTCAAGGTATTGGCACGGCAGGCGCGCGGCGAAATCGACACGCCCGGATCGAAAAGCCCGGCCAGCACAAAGCCGGGCCATGGCTGAGGCGCTGGCGCTCAATGCGCTGGCGCTGTTGGCGGCAGTGCTGGCGCTGTGGGTGCTGAGCGTGGCGCTGGGCAAGGTGAGCTTCGTTGACAGCGTGTGGGGTCTGGCGATGGCTGGGCTGGCTCTGCTCAGTTGGTGGCAGGCCGATGCGCGCGATCTGAGCGCCACGATATTGATGGCTATGGTGCTGGCGTGGGGCGTGCGGCTGGGCGTCCACCTGTTGCGCCGTTTCCTGCGCAATGGAGAGGACAAGCGGTACACCAAGATGCTGCCCTCGCCAGACGATCGCGGGGCCTTTGCGCTGACTGCGCTTTGGAAGGTGTGGCTGTTGCAGGCGGCGCTGATCATGCTGGTCAGCAGCCCGGCGCAGGTTGGCATTCTGGCGGCCAGTGGCGCTGGCGCTATCGGGCCGCTCGCATGGATGGGCATGGCGCTCTACTGCACCGGCATATTCTTCGAATGGGTGGGCGATTGGCAGCTGGCCCGGTTCAAGGCTGATCCGGCCAACCAAGGCAAGGTGATGAACACAGGCCTGTGGCGATACACCCGCCATCCCAATTATTTTGGCGACGCCTGCGCGTGGTGGGGCATATTCGCCGTCGCACTCAGCATTGATTTCGGCGCGGTCATCTGGACCTTGCCCGGTCCGCTGTTCCTTACCTTCACCCTCGTCAAATGGTCTGGCGCGGCGATGACGGAGGATGCCATGCGCGATAAATATGGCGAGGATTTCGCCCGGTACACGCGCCGAACCTCTGCTTTTATCCCGCTGCCACCCGCTGCGGCGTGACAAGGGTGGCTTATATGGGCAAAGCAATGCGATGAAATCCTGGATTGCCCTTGTCGCACGCTTCGTCGTCATTCTCCTCGCCATTTTTACGCTGGTCAGCATGGTGGCGGCGGATGCCTGGTGGGTTAGGGTGTTCGATTTCCCCCGGCTGCAATTTGCCATTGTGCTGGTTGTCGCCATTATCGCGCTGCTGGTGACGAAATCGAAAAGGCTGGTGATCTGGCTGCCTGTGGGCTTGCTGGCGCTGGCATTTCAGGTGGGGCAAATTCTGCCCTATTTCTCCATCATGCCGAAAAAGGCCGTGGATGCGGATGAATGCGCCGTGCCCGACAGGTTGCACATCGCCTCTCTCAACGTGCTGCAGAAGAACACAGACTATCAGGCCACCATCGATTACGTGCGCGCGGAGGACCCGGATATCTTCCTGGCGATGGAGAACGATCAGGCGTGGACCGATGCGCTGTCAGAAGCGCTGGATGCCGATTATCCCTATTCGATGAAGATCCCGCAGCCCAACACCTATGGCATGGCCATGTGGTCTCGGCTGCCGTTTGCGGAAGTGGAGCGGAACGAACTGGCCGGTGGCGGCACGCCATCGATCAAGGCCCGCATCCAGCGCGCCGATGGCGGCATCATGACGCTGTTTGCCGTGCACCCGCGCCCGCCGCGCCCCGGTCAGGATAGCGGGCAACGCGATGCGGAACTGGTGCTGCTGGCAGATCTGGTGCGCGAATCCGGGCGGCCCACGCTGGTGGTGGGCGATTTCAACGATGTCGGCTGGTCCAGCGTGACGGAGACGTTCCAGCGCATCGGCCAGCTGATCGACCCGCGCAAGGGCCGCGGTTTCAATGCCACTTTCGATGCGCGCAATCCGCTGATGCGCTGGCCGCTGGATCATCTGTTCCACACCGATGATTTCGGCGTCACGCGGTTCGAAGTGGGAGAAGATGTCGGCTCAGACCACTTCCCGCTGGAGGTGGAACTGTGCCTGAAACCCAGCGAATTTGCACCGCAGCAGGAAGCGCCCGATCTGACGCAGGAGGCCATCAACGATGCGCGCGACGAGCTGGAGGAAGCGTCGCTGGGCGGCGCCGGGCCGGATGCAGAAAAGCTGACCGTGGAAGACGATGGCGATGAGCACGAGGCTTACGCGGCCGAATAGCTGCGGGCCCTGCGCGGCCTAGCGATGGCCTTCGTGGTTCAGCGCATATTTCAGGCTGCCGCCGATCATCACGGCGGAAATGCCGATGATGACAATGGCCCATATCCAGTGGGGCAACAGCAGCTCTGCCTCTATGGCGCCGGTATCGGATAGCATGGGCTGCCCGCCGATCACGGCGCTTTCGGAAAACAGGTAATCCAGATCCCGGAACATGGAGAGCGCAGCCAGTACGCCCAGAAATTGCAGAGTGAACAGCTGGATGCCGCGCCCCCCGCGCCATGCGATCAGCCCGATGGCGATGCCCAGCAAAGGCAGCACCGTCCATCCCACCACGCTGCGCACCCATATCGCGGTGGAGAGCAGCAGCGCAGCCGACAGCGCATAAAGGGCAGGGCGCCAATATCTGCGCGCGCTGCTGGCCAGGATCAGCGCGGCGCCGATGGCGCTTGGCCCCAGCGGGCCGCCCATGGCGATCAGCGCGCGGTCCAGCCCGCCGCTATCCAGCGCGGTGCGGGATGATGCATAGCCCGATCCATCGGCGTTGATCACCAGCAGATCGAAGGCATTGCCGCTCAGCAGCGCGGTGAGGCCGTGCCCCATCTCGTGAAACCATGTGCTGAGGATGATGAAAGGCCAGATCAGGAAATTGCCAAAGGGCAGGGCGGGCAGGAACAGCACCAGCACGCCTGCCAGGATCAGCCGCCCCACCTGCTCCTCCTGGCTGCCGGGTCGCACGCCGTACATCAGGCAGGTGCCCCTACATGCGGCTCCATTTCATTTGTGCGGGAGCGGTAGAGGATGGACCAGCCTGCAAGAAACAGGCCCGCCGCCATCGGGCCAACCACGATCCCTGCCAGCCCCATCGCGGCAATGCCGCCCAGCGTCGAGATAAGGATGATCCAGTCGGGAATGCCCGTGTCGCGGCCCACCAGTATCGGCCGCAGGACATTGTCGGCCATGCCGATCACCGCCACGCCGGAAACCAGCACAACCACGCCCTGCCAGATGTCGCCAACAGCCAGCAGGTAAAGCGCGACGGGCGCCCACACGATGGCAGGTCCAACGGCGGGCAGCAGCGAGAAGAAGGCCGTCAGCAAGCCCAGCAGCACCACCGATGGCATGCCGACAATCCAGAACGTGATGGCGCCAAGCGCCCCTTGCACCAACCCCACGACGATGGAGCCCTTCACGGTGGCGCGCACGATAAGAAGGAAGCGGTCTGTCAATTCGCGCGCGATCTCACTGCCAAGCGGCAGGTGGCTGATGATCTTGTCGCCGATGGGCTTGCCGTCGCGCAGCAGGAAATAGGCGACATAAAGGCCCACGCCGAAGGACAGGATGAAGCCGAAGGCACTGCCGGTGATCGACACCGCCTGCCGCGCGATCAGGCCACTGCTTTCCAGCGCCAGTTCCTGTGCGCGCTGCTGTATAAGCTGTGGGGAGCCAAGGCCCGAGCTTTCCAGATTATTTCGCAATACCTCCGGCAGGGCGGCAAAGATCGTCTCGAACCAGCCGGCAAGATCTATCCGGCCTTCCTGGAAAGCGACCACGACCGAAGTTGTCTGTTCCACCACGACGCCGCCGATCAGGAAGGCGGGAATGATGATGGCGATGGTGATCACCAGCAGCGTGGCGATGGCGGCGCGGTTGCTGCCGCCCAATATTCCGCGAAACCACTGGAACAGCGGCTGGAACATGATGGCGGCCAGCGCGGCCCACAGGATTGGCAGCAGGAACGGCCAGACGATCAGGGCAAAGCCGAAGGTGATGATGGCCAGGAACAGCAGGTATCCGCCGCCCTCCAGCCTCTTTCGCTCCATTATCATGCTCGTGACCCCTCCAGCGGTGTTGCGTGTTCCTCCGCCGCCAGCGTCAGATATCGAGGTTGGCCACGTTCAGCGCATTGTCCTGAATGAACTCGCGGCGCGGCTCCACCACATCGCCCATCAGGCGGGTGAAAATCTCGTCCGTCACATCGGCATCTTCCACCTTCACCTGCAACAATTCGCGATTGTCAGGGTCCAGCGTGGTTTCCCAAAGCTGCTCTGCGTTCATTTCGCCCAGCCCCTTGTAACGGCTGATGGAAAGGCCCTTGCGGCCCGCGGTCAACACCGCGTCCAGCAATTGGGTGGGGCGGGTGATGGCCGTTTCGGGATCGAATGCCGGGGCGTCCGCATCGGTTTCGTCCGCATCGTCGGACACGCTCTGCGCTTCGCCGCTGCCTGCCTTCACCAGCCGTGCAAGGCTGGCGTAGGTCTCGGCCTGCGCCACGCCCAGCGTGTTGAGCTTGCGCGCCTCTGCGCTCTCAAGGAATTTCTCCTCGATCATGTGAACGTCGGTAACGCCGCGCCACACGCGATCAAACCGCACATCGCCGGTTTCGGTGGTGCGGGCGGACCAGTCGGCCTCCGGGTCGCTCAATTGGATCTGGCCTGCGGCATGGGTGAGGCGGGTATCGCGGTCGGCGCTGGAAAGGCCGGGCTCCAGCGCGCCGGCCATTGCCATCGCCTCGATCACGGCGGGATCGTACTTGCGCGGCGCGAAGGCCAGCAGGTTTTTCAGCTGCAATGCCTTTTCGACAAGGTCGGTCAGGTCCGCGCCGGAACGCGCGCCTTCGCCCGTTTCCAGAACGCGGTCCTGCAGGCCATTCTCCACCAGATAGCGATCCAGCGCGCCCTGGTCTTTCAGGTAGACCTCGCTCTTGCCCTTGGCGACCTTGTACAAGGGCGGCTGGGCGATGAAGAGGTGGCCGGCCCTGATTATCTCCGGCATCTGGCGATGGAAGAATGTGAGCAGCAGCGTGCGGATATGCGCGCCGTCCACGTCGGCGTCGGTCATGATCACGATCTTGTGATAGCGCAGCTTTTCCAGATTGAATTCATCGCGCAGGCCCGTGCCCATCGCCTGGATCAGCGTGCCGACTTCCTTTGACGAGATGATCCGGTCAAACCGCGCGCGCTCCACGTTCAGGATCTTGCCCTTCAGCGGCAGAATCGCCTGATACTTGGAATCGCGCCCGCTCTTGGCGCTGCCGCCTGCCGAATCGCCCTCCACCAGGAAGATTTCGGATTTGGCGGGATCACGCTCGCGGCAGTCGGACAGCTTGCCGGGCAGGCTGGCGACGGACATCGCACCCTTGCGGCTCATCTCGCGGGCGCGCTTGGCAGCTTCGCGCGCGGCGGCGGCGTCGATGATCTTCTGCACGATGGCCTTCGCGTCGGCGGGATTTTCCTCCAGCCACTCGGTCATCTTCTCGCCCATCAGGCCTTCAAGCGGCTGACGCACTTCGGAGGAGACGAGCTTGTCCTTCGTTTGGCTGCCGAACTTGGGATCGGGCAGCTTTACAGACACGATGGCGGTCAGCCCTTCACGCATGTCCTCACCCGAAAGGGAGACCTTGGCGTTCTTCAGAAGGCCAGCGGCATTGGCATAATTGTTCAGCGTGCGGGTCAGCGCGCTGCGGAATGCGGCGAGGTGGGTGCCGCCGTCGCGCTGCGGGATGTTGTTGGTGAAACACAGCACGTTTTCATAATAGCTGTCGTTCCATTCCAGCGCGACATCGATACCGATGCCATCCTTCTCCGCGCTGACGGAGATGGGTTCCGGCACCAGCGGCGCCTTGTTGCGATCGAGGTATTTCACGAAGGCCGCAATGCCGCCTTCGTAGAACAGGTCATGCTCCTGCACCTCCTCGTGCCGCTTGTCGCGCAGCAGGATGCGCACGCCGGAATTGAGGAAGGCAAGCTCGCGGTAGCGGTGTTCCAGCTTGTCGAAATCGAACTCGGTGACGTTCTTGAACGTCTCCTCACTGGCCTGGAAGGTGACGCGGGTGCCCTTTTTCAGGCCATTGTCGTCCCCATTGCTTTCCACCGGCGGAGCGTCGGCCACTTCGCGCAAGGATTCCACCGCATCGCCATGCTCAAAGCGCATCCAGTATTCGCGGCCGTTGCGCCAGACGCGCAGCTCCAGCCATTCGGACAGCGCATTCACCACCGAAACGCCCACGCCGTGCAGACCGCCCGACACCTTGTAGGCGTTGTCATCACTGGTGTTCTCGAACTTGCCGCCTGCGTGCAGCTGGGTCATGATGACCTCTGCTGCGGACACGCCTTCTTCCTTGTGGATGTCCACCGGAATGCCGCGGCCATTATCCTCCACCGAGACGCTGCCGTCGGGGTTCAGCTCGATCAGCACCAGATCGCAATGCCCGGCCAGCGCCTCGTCAATGGCGTTGTCCGACACTTCGAAAACCATGTGGTGCAGGCCCGATCCATCGTCGGTATCGCCGATATACATGCCGGGGCGCTTGCGCACCGCATCCAGCCCTTTCAGGACCTTGATGCTGTCGGAACTGTATTCGCCATTCTGGCGCGCTTTTTCGGGGGTTGCTTCGGGCGTATTTTCCATGTGCATCATATAGGCATTGGAGCGCCCCGGCGGAAGGCTGACAGCGTTCTGTGCACGGCTTTTCCACGACTGGTGGAACCAGCATGGTCTGCCCGGCTTTCGCAATCGCCGGATGCTGTCGCGCAAATCGCATCAGGGCGGGGCGGCAGGAGAGGCGGCAACTGAAAATGAAAATGGCCGCCTCCGGTTAGGAAGGCGGCCATTTGGGTGGCCCGGAAACAGGGAGGTGGAGAGGAATTTCCGGACCGGGGGTCGATAAACCCGGTGTTAGAGAATGCCGTACAGCAGCGTGGTGCTGATGGTGACCGCTGCAAGCGATGCAAGGATATTGGGTGCGAAATGCCGCATGATGTCTTCGTCCTGTTTTTTCGAGATTTCGTCGGGGTGTCCCGCCGTTGGAGGCGCAGATGGCGGCTGATTGAATATATTGCAAATGCGAAATAAACGACAAGTGTTGCGCATTTTGCAACAGTCAGTTTACTTCCGTCTAACAGCCTGCAACTCACTTTGTGCCTCGCGGCAAGCTGGCACGGGCTGGCACGGGCTGGCACGGGTTGGCACGGGTTGGTGCGGGTTTGCACGGGCTGACACGGGTTGGTACGGGATTGTGCGGGTCGGCGCGGGCTGGCGCGGGTCGGCGCGGGCTGGCGCAGGCTGACACGGGCTGACACGGGCTGACGCGGGTTGGCACGGGTTAGTGCGGGATTGTACGGGTCGAACGCGCCTGCTGGACACGCCCGCTGGACACAGGGCCATCCTTTGGGCAATGCGCTGCCATGCAGGCAGACCACATCCCCGATTCCATCCTTATCGTCGACTTCGGCAGCCAGGTAACGCAGCTGATCGCGCGCCGCGTGAGAGAGGCCGGCGTTTATTCCGAGATCGCCCCCTTTACGCAGGCCGAAGAGGCTTTTGAGCGGATGCAGCCCAAGGGCATCATCCTCTCCGGTTCTCCCGCCAGCGTGCCGGACGAAGGCAGCCCGCGCGCTCCGCAATTCCTGTTTGAAAGCGGCCTGCCGATCCTTGGCATCTGCTACGGCCAGCAGGTGATGACGCACCAGCTGGGCGGCGAAGTGCGCCCCGGCCACGAAACAGGTGAGGGCGGCGAGTTCGGCCGCGCCTTCTTGACCGTTACCGAGGATTGCGCCCTGTTTGACGGGCTGTGGAAGAAGGGTGAGCGCCACCAGGTGTGGATGAGCCATGGCGACAAGGTGACGCAGTTTGCCGACGGTTTCGAAATCGTCGCCACCAGCGACGGCGCACCTTTTGCCGTGATCGCGGACGAAAGCCGCAAGTTCTACGGCACCCAGTTCCACCCCGAAGTGGTCCACACGCCCGATGGCGGCAAGCTCTTATCCAACTTCGCGCGCCATGTCTGCGGCCTGGCGGGTGACTGGACCATGGCCGAATTTCGCGCCACCAAGATTGCTGAGATCCGGGAGCAGGTGGGCGATGGCAAGGTCATCTGCGGCCTTTCGGGCGGCGTCGATTCCGCAGTCGCCGCCGTGCTGATCCACGAAGCCATTGGCGACCAGCTGACCTGCGTTTTCGTGGATCACGGTCTGATGCGCATGGGCGAGGCGGAGCAGGTCGTCAGCCTGTTCAAGGGGCATTACAACATCCCGCTGGTGCATGTGGACGCCGAAGAGATGTTCATGTCCGGCCTGGCCGGAGAGACAGACCCCGAAAAGAAGCGTAAGTTCATCGGCAAGACCTTCATCGACGTGTTCGAAGAAGAAGCCCGCAAGATCGGCGGCGCGGATTTCCTGGCGCAGGGCACGCTTTATCCGGACGTGATCGAAAGCGTCAGCTTTACGGGCGGACCGTCTGTCACGATCAAGAGCCATCACAATGTGGGCGGCCTGCCCGATCGCATGAACATGCAGTTGGTTGAGCCTTTGCGCGAACTGTTCAAGGACGAGGTGCGCGATCTGGGCCGTGAACTGGGCCTGCCCGAAGTTTTCGTCGGCCGCCATCCGTTCCCCGGCCCCGGCCTTGCCATCCGCATTCCGGGGGAGGTGACGAAGGAACGCTGCGACATCCTGCGCAAAGCCGATGCCATCTATCTGGAGGAAATCCGCAATGCGGGCCTTTACGACGCGATCTGGCAGGCCTTTGCCGTGCTGCTGCCGGTAAAGACCGTGGGCGTTATGGGCGATAGCCGCACTTACGACAGCGTGTGCGGCCTGCGCGCCGTAACCAGCACCGATGGCATGACGGCGGATGTCTATCCCTTCGACGCCAGCTTCCTGACGCAATGCGCCACGCGCATCGTGAACGAGGTGCAGGGCATCAACCGCGTGGTGTATGATTACACCTCCAAACCGCCCGGCACGATCGAGTGGGAATAAATCTCTGAGGTCGGCAGGCGAGAAAAAACCTGCCGGTAAAGTGGTTTAATTTGCAACCAAAGAAAATCTGACGCCCGCCCCAGTTCTTCTGCGCGGCGGCGCGGAACGGTGATGCCCACCTGTCCATTGCACAATGCAACGCATAAACGCATTTCAAAGGACTACCCATGGCTCACGAAAACCAGACGACGCATAATGCCGCGCTGTTTACCCCTGTAACAGCTGGCGACATCACCCTTCCCAATCGCGTGTGGATGGCGCCGCTCACGCGCAGCCGCTCTACGCCGAAGGATAATGAGCAGACCCCGCTCCACGCTCTGTATTATTCGCAGCGCGCATCCGCCGGGCTGATCGTTTCCGAAGCCACGCAAATCAGTCAGCAGGGCCAGGGTTATGCCTGGACGCCGGGCATCTTTACCGATGGCCAGGTGGAAAGCTGGAAGCTGGTGACCGATGCCGTGCACAATGCCGGCGGGCGGATCTTTTGCCAGCTGTGGCACGTGGGCGCAGTCAGCCACCCGGTGTTTCAGCCCGATGGCCGTGCGCCTGTATCCTCCAGCGCCTGGACGCCCGAAGGCGAGGCTTTCGTAGGCGATCGCCACCCCAATGGCCCCACCGTGCCGCATGTGGAGGCGCGCGCGCTGACACGGGAGGAAATCGACGCCGTGATCGAGGATTACCGCCACGCCGCAAGGCAGGCTGCCAAGGCCGGTTTCGATGGTGTGGAACTGCACGCGGCCAATGGCTATCTGATCGATCAATTCATGCGATCGGGCGTGAACAAGCGCGACGATGAATTCGGCGGCAGCCTGGAAAACCGTCTGCGCCTGCTGGGTATGGCGATCGATGCGGTGACCGGCGAACTGCCCGCGGGCCGCGTAGGCGTGCGGCTAACCCCGCTGGGCGGGGCTGGCGGCAGTCATGATGAAAACCCTGAAGAAACCTATCCCGCCGCGGCAAAACTGCTGTCCGGCAGGGGGCTGGCCTATCTGCACGTGGTGCGCGCCACCGATCATGGCGGGGCGGATGACAACCAGGCACGCGGCGATGCGATCCTGATGGACATACGCAAGAATTTTGATGGCACCTTCGTCGCCAATGGCAATCTTTCCCCGGAAGAGGCGGCGCGCTGGATCGAGGAAGACCGTGCCGATGCTGTCGCCTTTGGTCGCGACTTCCTCGCCAATCCCGATCTGCCCGCGCGCATCGCGCAAGGCGGACCGTATAATGAACCCGACGATTCCACCTTCTACGGCGGCGATGCGCATGGCTATGTCGATTATCCCTCGCTCGACAAGATCGACGATCCGCTACCCAATGGTTGAGCCTATCGGCTGAATCATCACGGCGGGGCCGGGGAAGAGCGCATTCTCCCGGCCCCGTTTCCGCGTGGATGCTACCACCACGGGGGAACAGGCACGCGCAGCTTCCGTTTAAGCGGATGAGATTGCATTGCCCACAAAGGATAATCCCATGAAACTTCGCGCTGCCGCCATCATTGCCTCGCTCGTAGCCTTGTCGGGCTGCGAAACTGTTGAGGAAGCGTATTACGAGCGCATTTCTACCACTTACACGGCGGAACTGCGCGGCGCGAATGAAGTGCACCAGGGTGACCCGACGGGAACGGGCTCGGCAGAGATTAGCTTTGCTGATGAATTGTCCCGCGTGTGCTGGGACCTGAACGATCTCAGCGGTCTCGGCCCGATTACCGGCGCGCATATCCATCGCGGCGCGGCCGGCGTGGACGGCCCCGTGGTGCTGCCGCTGAAACAGGCGACCGAAGGCGGCTGGCGCGGGTGCAGCAGCGACACTGACTGGGTGCAGCGCGCCTTCGATGAAGGGCTGGAGAACTATTACGTCAACGTCCACACGGCGGAATATCCGAATGGCGCCATTCGCGGGCAATTGCGCCAGTAGGCCGAAGCTAACCCCTGGCCCGCACCGCATTCACCAGCAATGCGGCGGCGGGCAGGGCCAGTACCACCAGCCCGATGGTGCCGCTGATACCCGGCACGATCCACGCGAAGAACGCTGCGGCCGGTATCAGCGGCGCAAGCGCGGCCAAGCACTGCATTCGCGATGCCCCCGATAGCGGGTTGACGAACAGGCTCTGGAAATTCTCGCCGGGTTCGGGGCTTTCCCCATCGGCAATCGCGCCGCTTGTCAGCATAGGCCTATAGGCTGGCAGACAGGCGAGCATCAGCAGGCCAATCAGTGACAGGATCAACACGGCGAACAACGCCGGCATCAGCGCGCCTTCGATAAACACCGCGATGAACGCGGCACACACGTTTACGCACATAGCTGCCGCCAATGCCGCTGGCACAGCGCGGTTCAGCAGCAGGGCTAGTCCGGCAATGATGTGGATGAACTTTGCCACCGCCAGCAGGCCGCTGGCGTCCAGATTGTGCATCAGGCGCAGCGCCATCGGATCGTGCAATTCATCGCCGATGGAGAATGCGGCGAACATCGGCAGAAAATAGCCAAGCCCGCTCAGCAACAACACTGCGCCCAGCAGGATGCGGCTGAATACCGGGGCTCGCCTGATCACGCCGCATCTCCACGGCGCGCGGTGCCAGCGCGCGCTGCCTGCGGGTCCATCCAGCCGTCGAACATCAGGCGACAGCAATCGCGATAGGCGTACAGCAGGAAAAGGTTGCAGCCCAGCACCGCCCAGCCATAGACCGCGCTGACCGTCCACCAGCCCTGCAACTCCGTATCCCAATACCACACGGTAAAACTGACGGGCAGCACCATCACCAGCGCCAGCGGAACGCGAAAACCGAATAGCAGCATCAGCCCGGCGATCAGTTCCACCGCCTTCACCAGCGTGAACAATCCAGAATCGAGCAATGCGGTGAAGACCCCGTTGCTAAGGGCATTGTCGCCCGGATACTGCGGAAACAGCGGGATGAAATGGTTGAGCCCTGCGGGCACCATCCACGCGGTGTAAATCAGCCGAACCAGCCAGACTGCATATCGCATGGCCATTGCGCAGCGCCTCCCGCTCTCTTGCCGATCAGCCTGCCCGTCGCCGCAGGACGGCAGGATTGGTTTCCTGCAATCCCAGCGCCACGATGGCGGCAAACCCGCTGAGGCCGATCATGATATACATCGGCAGGTTCAGCCCCGCCGTATCGGCCAGCCATCCGGCCACCAGCGGCGCGAACACGCCGCCGGTCAATTCCCCAACGCACACCACCAGCCCCATAGCCGTGGCGGCCATGCCTTGGCCCAGCGTTTCGCCCGGTATCACGCCCATGAACAGCGGGAACACCCCCATGCCGACCCAGCCGACGAACAGCATGGCCGTCAACACCGCCCATGATCCGTCGAACCACAGCATCGCCATGGGGCTGGTGGCCATCAGCATGGAGAAGAATATCAGCGGCGGGCGGCGTCCCACGCGGTCCGATATCCAGGTTACCAGCACACCGCCAATTGCCGGGCACAGGCCCAGCGCGGCCATCGTTTTCGCCATGGTGCCCGGATCCAGCGCGCGCGGGCCGACAAGGTAGAGCGGGAAGAAGATGGATCCGACCACCACCCAGCCCACCAGCAGGCAGGAAATGAGCGAGCACAGCCAAATATTGCGCTGCCGCAGCAAGCCCAGGCCAAGGCCGGAGCCAGAACGGGATGCGGGCGCGGGCGAATCCGCATCATGCTGCATCTGCGGTTCTTCGATAAATCGCCAGATCAGCAGCGCCAGGATCAGCCCCGGCACGCCGGCCATCAGGAATGCCGCGCGCCAGCTCCATTCCTCTGCCATCCACACCAGCACGATGGGCGCAATCGCGGTGCCCATGATCGCGCCGAACACGTTCTGCACGATGCCGGCGTTGAGGCCGCGCCGCCGCTCTGCACTGGCGGCGATGATGATGGCGAGGCAGATCGGCAGGAACGGCCCCTCCGCCGCGCCCATCACCACGCGCGATGCGAGCAATTGCCAGAAGCCCTGGGACAGGCCGGAGAGGATGGAGCACAGCGAGAAGACCACCATCGCCACCAGCAGGAACGGCTTCCTGCGGCCCATCCGGTCACTCAGCAGGCCAAACACCAGCGCGCCCAGCGCCCAGGTAAGCGACAGGCCCGATCCCAAGGCGCTGATCTGGAAATTGCTGAGGCCAAGGTCCTCGATCACGAAGGGCGAGACGAAGGTCAGCGCCATCCTGTCGAAATAGGCAAAACCATATGCGAGGCCGAGCAACAGCACGACGCGCAGCTCATAACCCCGTTTGGTGTCCATCGATGTCCTCTCCCCGGCGGCAGGATTGTCTCGGGCCCCCTTGCAAGTCAAGCAGGGGTGAAAAGCCGGGCTGGCAAATCTGCCCGCGCAGTGGCAGGCGGGGGCGATGCAACTGCCCCTCGGCCCGGAACCGCGCACCCTTCAGCTGGAGCGCATTCATGCCGCGCTGATCCGCGCCTTCGGACGGATCGAGCGCGGGCATGACAAGCGCCGCGATCCGGTGTGGACATTGGTGCAGGGCGTGATCGGCGCGCAGACGAAAACGCCCATCTCCAACGCCTCCACCGATGCGCTGCTGGCGCGGTTCGGATCGTGGGAAGAGGTGGCACGGGCGGATCCTGCGCTGCTGCTGGAGATGCTGGGCAACCAGACCTTCCCATCGGTGGCAGCAGAACGGCTGAAAGCCTGCCTGCTGGCCATCATGGAGGAACGCGGCGCGGTGGACATGCGCCATCTTTCCAACCTGCCCGATGATGCCGCGATGGAATGGCTGGAGGCTTTGCCGGGCGTTGGGCGAAAGATTGCAGCTGGCGTGATGAACACCAGCATCTTTGCCCGCCGCCAGCTGGTGATCGACGGGCATCATCGCCGCGTGATGCAGCGTGCCGGCCTGGTGCCGCCGCGCGCGGATACAGCGCGGGCCTATTCCGCGCTGATGCCGCTGCTGCCGGAAGAGTGGACTGCCGCCGATATTGACGAGCATCACCTGCTGGTGAAGCGTTTGGGCCAGGTGCACTGCCGCCCGTCCCGGCCCCATTGCGATGCTTGCCCGATACTGGGCGATTGCGACACCGGAACCGCCATCGTGCCCACGCGCTGATTGCTCATGCTTAGTTTGCCCGAAGTCGAGGAAGTCTACCTCCGTCTGTCACAGGCCATGCCGGGGCGCACGCCGGGTGCAAAAGGTCCGAAGGGACAGCCCGATGCCTTCCGTTCGTGCATTTCCTGCATGCTGTCCGCCCAATCGCTGGACCGGAATACGGCGGCAGCGACCAAGGCTCTGTTCGCGCTGGCCACCACGCCGGAGGATATGCTGGCGCTTTCTGACGAGGAGATTGCGCGGGCGATCAAGCCGTGCGGGCTTTACAACATGAAGGCGCGCAACATCCGCAAGTTCTGCGAGGCCTTGCTGGGGCAGCATGGCGGGGTGGTGCCCGATACGCGAGAGGGCTTGCTGGGCCTGCCGGGCATCGGCCGCAAATGCGCCGACATCGTGCTGAGCTTTACCTTCGGCAAGGATGTGATCGCGGTGGATACGCATGTGCACCGCGTGTGCAATCGCATCGGGCTGACGCAGGCGAAGACGGCAGACAAGACGGCGCAGCAGCTGGAGGCGCGCTCGCCAGACTGGGCTATGCGCGATGGCCACTTCTGGCTAATCCAGTTCGGCAAACGGATCTGCCGCGCACGTGCTCCGCAATGTGATATCTGCCCGGTGCACGATCTTTGCGAATATTATGCCGCATTGGCCAAGGAAGACGAATGAGCTGGGACGATTACTTCGCTGAGGATGCCGGAGCGACAGAGGCCGAGGGGCGCGGCAAATCGCGCACTTTGACGGTCGGCTGGACAGTGAAATGGGATGTGAAGGGAGGCGCGATCTGGGCGCCGCCCAAGGCATTCAGCCGATCCGATGCCAAGGCTGCCAGCGCCAAGTCCATCCAGGCGTGCCCCGCCGCCATCGATTTTGACCGTCGGCATTTCGTCATTCCGTGCCCGGTGGATCTGGAACTGGCCTTTGCCCGCAATGCGCAGGGGCAGCTGCAACTGGTGGATAACAATGGCGAAAAATCCGCCATGCGCCCGCAAGGCCGCGCCAACCTGTTCATCGTGCAGCCCAGCAGCGAATGGCGGCACCCGGATCGCCCCATCATCCAGTTCACCGCACCTTACGTGTTCGTGGCGGATGAGCCGTGCTGGGTGGTGCAGACAGCGCCGCATCTGCACTGGTTCCCGCAGCCGCGCCCCGGCGTGCAGATGGGCGGGCGTTATCCCGTGCATATCTGGCCGCGCCCGCTGGCCTGGGCGTTCGAATGGTATGACATTTCCAAACCGCTGAAGCTGACCCGCGGGGAACCGTGGTTCTACGTGCATTTCGAAACCGAGAATCCCGGCGCGCGCGTGCGGCTGGTGGAACAGGAAATGACGGAAGATCTGGACAGCTATCTCAATTCGATCATCGACGTGTCCAATTACGTCAACCGCACCTACGGCCTGTTTGCCGATGCGCAGAAATCGCGCCCGGCAAAGCTGGTGAAGCCAAAGTAGCTACCAGGCAAAGCCCGCCTCAACAGCGCGCTTTTCTGCCGCGGACGATGTGCGGCCCAGCACCTTGTTACGGTGCGGATAACGGCCAAACCGCGCAATCATGCGCGCATGGCTGCGGGCAAATGGCAGGTTGGCGCCGCCGTTGATCCATGTGAAAAGGCGCAGGCTGATACGGTGGTCCGCCATATCCTCACTATGCATCAGCGGCATGACGAGGAACTGGCGCTGCTCCCTTCGCAGCATTGCCAGATATCCACGATGCAGCGCGCCGTGGGTGATGGCGCGCGCCAGCGGATCTGTGGCGAATGCGCGCGGATCGTCGCGGAAACTGTTGCGCGGCACCTGATCGAACAACAGCACTGCGGCCAGCGCCAATTGCGGATCGGACAGGAAGCTGCCGGGCGGACAAAGATAAAGCGCCTCCAGCCAGGGCCGGAAGCGCTTTTCAATTTTTGCATCGATTTCTTCAGAACCGTTCCACCAATCACGGGGGCTCAGTTCGTGAAACCAGAAGTGCAGCAGGTCGGCGGCCCAGGGCCTATAAGCCAGCGCCACCGTACCGATCAGCCTTCGGCGTCTTCGTCCAGCGTGTACGGAACGAAATCGTCGAGGAACAACACGCCGCTGAACATGCCGGACGACCTGTCGATCGTGCGGGTCACGTCATTGGTGCACAGGCGCGAGCTGTAGCGCTGGATCACCGGCACATCCCAGCGATCGAGATTGCGCGGGTTAGTTGTGCGGGCCACCCAGATCGTGTCACCACGTTCGTAGACCAGGCCAACATACTCTTCCACGCGCAGATCGTTCGAGCTGAACGTGCTGATGCAGTTCGTTGGTTCTCCGGCCGTGCGGCCTTCAACCAGTTCTGCAAATGCGGTTTCAGCGCGCGTTTCGCGATCCTGTGCCAGTGCGGGAGTGGCCAGTGCCACTGCGGCGACTGCGGCAGAGATACCAAGGGTCTTCATCATCAAGCGTCTCCTTATAGGCGACGTTTTACACCTGCCACGATGAACCGACAATGACCGCGCTTTGTTCCGGCGCTGGTTGCTGCCTCAGGCGCCCGCACCATCGGGCTTTGCCACATCGGGCACATCGCCTGTATCCGCCACGCCGCCTGCCAGGATGAAGCGCCGGTCGCAATAGCCGCAATCGACATAGCCCTTCTCGTCGATCTGCATGTAGACGCGCGGATGACCCAGGCTGGCGGGCAGATAGTTCTCGCCGCCGCGAATGTCACCGGCGCCATCGCACCAGACGCGGGCGGTATCGACCAGGGTGGTCTCGGGAGTGGTTTGTGGTGTGTGATCCATGATGCATGCGCTCCTATCGCTTTACGAGAGGATCGAAAAGCCCCTAAGGGCTGCTGCCATGGCCGAAGCAGCAATCGAAATCCGCGACCTCGTTAAGGAATATGCCGGGTCTGGCGACGCGCCGCCCAAAAAGGCGCTGAAGGGCGTAAGCTTCGACGTGCCCGAAGGCAGCGTTTTCGGCCTGCTTGGCCCCAATGGCGCGGGCAAATCCACGCTGATCAACATCATGGCCGGGCTGGTGAACAAGACTGGCGGCCAGGTGAAGATCTGGGGCCATGATATCGATACGGATCATCGCAACGCAAAGCTGAATATCGGCATCGTCCCGCAGGAAATCGTGTTCGACCCGTTCTTCACCCCGTTCGAGGTGCTGGAAAACCAGGGCGGTTTCTACGGCATTGCAAAGGCGCTGCGCCGGTCCGAAGAATTGCTGAAAGCGGTGCGGCTGGAAGACAAGCGCAACGCCTATGCCCGCACATTGTCCGGCGGCATGAAGCGGCGGCTGCTGATCGCCAAGGCGATGGTGCATTCCCCGCCCATCCTGGTGCTGGATGAACCCACGGCTGGCGTGGACGTGGAACTGCGCAAGCAATTGTGGGAACTGGTGAACGAACTTAACGCCGAGGGGGTGACCGTGGTGCTGACCACGCATTACCTGGAAGAGGCGGAAGAGCTGTGCGAGCAGATCGCCATCATCAACCACGGTGAACTGATCGCCAACAAGCCCACGCGCGAACTCGTCGGTATGATGGGGGAGAAGATCGTGGCCGTCACGGTGGATGCCGATATCGGCGCCTTGCCCACGGACCCCCGCTTCCACAAATGCGAGAAAGTGGGCGAACGGCTGATCGAGATCACCTTCGACAAGAGCGAAATGACCGCAGGACAGGTGCTGGCCACGGTTCAGCAACAGGGCTTCGTGATAGAGGACATCTCCACCCGCGAGGCGGATCTGGAAGATGTGTTCGTGCAACTGACGGTCGCCAATGACGAGGCGAAAGCCAAGGCGTAACGCGCTGAGCCATTGGTTCGTATACGTTTTTTTCAGATGACGATGGCAAATCGCCGTGATGCAGTCGCGCGGCGAACTCTACCTCTCGATCCACTATCTCCGCGCGATCGCCGCGCTGATGGTGGTTGCGCGGCACTGCATCGTTTATGCGCATGTGCCGATATCGGATCGCACGCAGTTCGTCTGGCTGGGCTACGGCGTGGCGCTTTTCTTCGTCATTTCCGGCTTCGTGATGGTGGCTTCCACGCAAGGCCGGGACATGACGCCACGCGAATTCCTGGTCAAACGCGCGGTCCGGATTGCGCCGCTATATTGCGTCATCACCCTGGCATGGGCAGCGATGATCGCGAACTGGGATATCGCGCGACTGCTGCACTCCTTCGCCTTCGTCTTCTATCGCGATCCGGTGACGGGCGCGATCAGCGATCCGGTTCTGGAACCGGGTTGGACATTGAATTTCGAGATGTTCTTCTACGCGGTCTTCGCCGCTTCCCTGATGATCCCGTCCCGCGCCCGCCTGTGGTGCGTGGGGGCGTTTTTCGCGCTGATTCTGGCGCTTGCCCCGCTTGAGATCTATCCGCCCCAGCTTCAGCGGCTGGCTCATCCATTCCTGGTGCTGTTCGTTGGCGGCATGGCCATTGCGCGCCTTGGCTTGCGGCTGCCGGCGGTGTTCCTGCCGGTTGGTCTCGGCATGCTCGCCTTTGCAGGGGAGCTGGCCAGCAATATCTGGATCGCGCAATTCTTGCCGGTGATGATGATCGTGATGGCCGCCCGCTCTTTCGATGGCAGGCTGCCCGAATGGCGCATGCCCATGCTGTTGGGCGATGCGTCCTACGCCATCTACCTGTCGCACATCATGGTGATGCAGGTGGGCGTGATGCTGGTATTGCCCGCGCTGCCGGGATTGCTGGGATTCGCATGGCTCATGCTGGTGTCGACCTTGGTTGGTATCGCGATTCACCTCTGGGTGGAACAGCCGCTCACCCACGGTATCAGGCGCCTTGCGCGGCGCCGCGATGCGAAGGTGGCCGATGGCTCTTTGCAGAGCGGCAGACACTCGACGGCGTCGTGATCCGGCCTGGCTACTGCGCTGAATCTGCACGCCATTTGTGTTTGCCCACCCGCCTGATCGGTGCGTGGCAATGGGCGCAGCGGCTGACGAAGGTCTCGCCGTCCCAATCGGCGCGCCTTCCCGGCGGTTCATGGCGATTGAAAAAACACAAGACTTGCGACAGCATGCGAAACCCCCCGTTTCGATGACAGTTCAACTCAAACATCCGTCCCTTATCGTGTTGCGGTGCAGCATACGCTAGCGAAGCGGATCATGCAATCAGGCTTGATAAGTCCGCTAGCGTACGATTGGCGAGTTACAGTCTTGCGACGGCGCGGGACAGCGGGCAAGGGGTGGCGTGATGAACGAAAATTCGACCCAATTCGATGTGCTTGTCATCGGTTCCGGCGCTGCCGGACTGACGGCGGCGCTGACGCTGGCAACCCAGCGCAAGGTGCTGGTGCTGGCCAAGGGCAAGCTGACCAGCGGCTCCACCGCGTGGGCGCAGGGCGGAATCGCCGCCGTGCTGGATGCAGGTGACACGTTTGAAGACCACATCCGCGATACGATGGTGGCGGGCGCCGGCCTGAACGATCGCGAGGCCGTGGAGTTCGTGATCGAGCGCGCCCCTGCCGCGATAGACCGCCTGTGTGAACTGGGTGTGCCGTTCAACCGTGAAAGCGGTGATCTTCACCTTACCCGCGAAGGCGGGCATTCGCATCGCCGCATCGTCCACGTGGACGATGCCACGGGGTGGGCGGTGCAGGCAGCCTTGCTGAAAGCGGCGGAGGAAAATCCCAACATCACCCTGCTGCCCGATCGAAGCTGTATCGACCTTATCACCGGGCGGCACGAGGCGAAATATTCAGGCAGCGGCCGGGTATGGGGCGCCTATGCGCTGGATACGGCCACCGGCAAGGTGGAGGCCTATACGGCGCGCGCCACGATCATGGCGGCAGGCGGTGCGGGCCGGGTTTACCAGTTCTCCACCGCGCCGCGCGGTGCCACGGGCGATGGCATCGCCATGGCGTGGCGTGCGGGCGCGCGCGTTTCCAACATGGAGATGATGCAGTTTCATCCCACGTGCCTGTATAATCTGGAGGTCAAGAACTTCCTGATTACAGAGGCCGTGCGCGGAGAGGGCGGGCGCCTGTTCCATCCCGAAACCGGCCACCGCTTCATGGAAGATTACGATGCGGAGCGCATGGAGCTGGCCCCGCGTGACGTGGTGGCCCGCGCCATCGACGATCAGATCAAGCGCTTTGGCCTTGATTACGTGCATCTGGATATCAGCCACGAACCGCCGGAATTCGTGAAAGAGCATTTCCCCACCATCCATGAAAAGCTGCTGGGGCTGGGCATCGACATGACGACAGGCCCCATCCCGGTGGTGCCCGCGCAGCATTATACCTGTGGCGGCGTGATGATAGATCTTCATGGCCGCACCGATCTGCCCGGCCTCTATGCGGCTGGCGAATGCACCGAAAGCGGGCTTCACGGTGCCAACCGCCTGGCCTCCAATTCCTTGCTGGAATGCTTTGTTTTCGGCGAGGCCGCTGCGCGCGACATCCTGGCGCATTGGGACGGGTTCGAAGCGCCGCCCGCCATCCGCGAATGGGATGAAAGCCGCGTCACCGATTCTGACGAGGAAGTGGTGATCAAGCAGAACTGGACCGAGATCCGCCGGATGATGTGGAACTATGTCGGCATTGTGCGCACCACCAAGCGGCTTGAGCGAGCCAAGAACCGGATTGACCTGCTGGCCAGCGAGATCGAGGATTATTACGGCAATTTCCGCGTCACCACGGACCTTATCGAGCTGCGCAACCTGCATCAGTGCGCAGATCTGATCGTGCAGAGCGGGCTGCGCCGGCACGAAAGCCGCGGACTGCACTATACGCTGGATTACCCACAGACCGATGACGAGGTGAAGGACACGGT
Source organism: Aurantiacibacter rhizosphaerae (assembly GCF_009807005.1). Lineage (GTDB taxonomy): Bacteria > Pseudomonadota > Alphaproteobacteria > Sphingomonadales > Sphingomonadaceae > Alteraurantiacibacter > Alteraurantiacibacter rhizosphaerae. The sequence goes on from NZ_WUBR01000001.1 coordinate 379,411, forward strand.
GCTGGTGCCTTAAGACCCTGGGCCCGGGGCCTGACTCCGAACCTGTGCCTGGCTGATCAATCCATCATCAGCAGCAGGGCAAAGGCCAGCCCGGTGGCGGCCAGGAACAGTCGCCAGCTCCAGTAAACGGTCGCGTCGATGCCGATTTCAGGCATCACCACGTTGAAATGGAACACCTCCAGCACGCCGCCCGTCGATCCGCCCGATCCGATGAACAGCGCCACCAGCAAGGTCAGAAAGATGCCGAATGGTATCGCCTTGAACATTGCGATCATGAATGAACTCCCGTTCTTGCAGACCCTGGTGGTGCCGCGTTGCAGCATGAGCGCTATCGCCGCTATTGCCCGGCAAGGTCAAGTGAGCCATGCCGACGCATTATTTCACATCGTGATTCGATTGAGTCGCCGTGCCGCAGTCCGACAGCTTTTTTTCCGCAGATTGATTTTGCCTCTTGCACTCATCGCGAGTCGAGGATCGACCACGCGTCGCGCCGTATTGTTGGCACCACACACCCTGCGATTGGGTTGCGGGCGGCGGTAAATCGGTCTTAACACTCTTGCGTGTGGGCACGGCGTGATTCACAAGGGGTTGTGGTCGCCTTGCCATTGGGACCTACTAGACCTAGATTTACGGAGGTGCGCGACACGTTTCGCGACACGGACTCCGATTCGGTTTTGTGGGCGCGAATGGCCAGCTTCCAGAAGGTGCGGCGGGGGATAAGTAATCACCCGCCCATGCATGTGTTCGACTGTGCTGGCAGCTTGCCGGCTTCGAATCGGCTCATGCGGGACGAACAGGGGGTCAGGGGCATCGCGACGGTGCCGATTGGCCTGGCAAACGGGGATTAGGGTCAGATGGAATTTCGGAACGGAGACGACGCGGCAATGGCGCTGGACGAGCATAATGCGGACGAAAACGATACCGGACTGGCAAAGCAGGCACCGGACAAGACGAAGAATCCTTCCGACAAGAAAGCGGTAAGCATGGAAAAGAGTGACATGGGTAGCGAAGAACTGGTGAGTGAAGCGGCAGCGACTGCGCTGGCCGAGGCCACCAAGGCTGCCCTGAAGCCGCAGATCGATTCAAAGACGGTGAACGCGCGCCGTTTCACCATCACCACCGATCCCGCGCGCGATGCCAACCTGACCGAATTCGGCAAGGAAACGCTGACCGATCGCTACCTGCTGCCCAACGAGACATATCAGGATCTGTTCGCCCGCGTGGCCGATGCCTATGCCGATGATCAGGAGCATGCGCAGCGCCTGTACGATTACATCTCCAACCTGTGGTTCATGCCCGCAACGCCGGTGCTCTCCAACGGCGGCACCGGTCGCGGCCTGCCGATCTCCTGCTATCTCAACTCCGTGTCCGACAGCCTCGATGGCATCGTCGGCACCTGGAACGAGAACGTGTGGCTGGCATCCAAGGGCGGCGGCATCGGCACCTATTGGGGCAATGTGCGCGGCATTGGTGAGCCTGTTGGCCTGAACGGCAAGACCAGCGGCATCATCCCCTTCGTGCGGGTGATGGACAGCCTGACGCTGGCGATCTCGCAAGGGTCGCTGCGCCGCGGTTCTGCCGCCTGCTACATCGACGTGCATCACCCGGAAATCGAGGAATTCCTCGAAATCCGCAAGCCCAGCGGCGACTTCAACCGCAAGGCGCTGAACCTGCATCACGGCGTGCTGCTGACCGATGCCTTCATGGAGGCGGTTCGCGCGGGCGAGAAGTTCCAGCTGAAATCCCCGAAGGACGGCAGCGTTCGCGGCGAAGTGGATGCCCGCTCCCTGTTCCAGAAGCTGGTCGAAACGCGCCTGGCCACGGGTGAGCCCTACATCGTGTTTTCCGACACGGTAAACCGCATGATGCCAAAACATCACCGGGACCTGGGCCTGAAGGTTTCCACCTCCAACCTGTGCAGCGAAATCACCCTGCCGACGGGGATCGATCACCTCGGCAACGATCGCACGGCGGTATGCTGCCTCTCCTCCCTCAACCTTGAGAAGTGGGACGAGTGGAACGGCGACAAGACCTTTATCGAGGACGTGATGCGCTTCCTCGACAATGTGCTGCAGGATTACATCGAGCGCGCGCCCGAAGAGATGGCCCGCGCCAAGTATTCCGCCATGCGCGAACGCAGCGTCGGCATGGGCGTGATGGGCTTCCACTCCTTCCTGCAGTCCAAAAGCATCGGCTTCGAAAGCCCGATGGCGAAGGTGTGGAACCTGAAGATGTTCAAGCACATCAACGCCAAGGCGAACGAGGCATCGATGATGCTGGCGCATGAGCGCGGGCCTTGCCCCGATGCGGAAGACATGGGCGCAATGGAGCGGTTCAGCTGCAAGATGGCGATCGCGCCCACCGCGTCGATCAGCATCATCTGCGGCGGCACCAGCGCCTGTATCGAGCCGATCCCGGCGAATATCTACACCCACAAGACGCTGTCCGGCAGCTTCGTGGTGAAGAACCCGTACCTCGAAAAGATCCTCGACAAGAAATCGAAGAATTCCACCAATATCTGGAACTCGATCCTGGAGAAGGGCGGCAGCGTCCAGCACCTCGATTTCCTGACGCCGGAGGAGAAGGCCACCTTCAAGACCAGCTTCGAGATCGATCAGCGCTGGCTGCTGGAATTCGCGGCAGACCGTTCGCCCTTCATCGATCAGGCGCAGTCGCTGAACCTGTTCATCCCCGCCGATGTCGACAAGTGGGACCTTGCGATGCTGCACTTCCAGGCATGGGAAAAGGGCATCAAGTCGCTCTACTACCTGCGCTCAAAGAGCGTGCAGCGCGCAGGCTTTGCGGGCGGCGTGGAAGCGGACAACACCGGCGAACCGGCGAAGTACGAGCTACCGACGACGGATTATGACGAGTGTCTCGCCTGCCAGTAGGCAGGCGTTGAACGGGGGAGAGGCTGGCAATGTCAATATGGTCAATTTCCATCATCGCCATCGGCGTTGTCGTCATCTTCCTGTCGATCAAGGTGATGCGCGCTTCGGCGGAGCAACGCGGCAAGTACTTCCTGCTGATCGCCGCTCTGCTGATGCTTTCGACAACCCTGCTGCTGCTCGGTCAGAACTAGCTGCGGCTGCTGCGGATGACCACGAGCCGAGAAAGCGCCGTCAGCTAGAACAGCGGCAGGCGGGCGATGTCGGCGGTATTCAGCGATATGCCGAAGACGCTCGCCAATGCATCGCCATAGGCCTGAGGCGTATCGAGTGATCGCCGGTCCATCGGCGCACTCTTGCGCCACACGGTAAGCTGGCGGTCCACCAGGCTGGCAAAGCCATCGGGCAGGCAGATGCTGGCGACAGTCAGATTGGTGAAGCGCGATCCTTCGTGAGTGGCGGACCAGTGGCAGCCCAGCGCAAGGTCCGCCTGCGCCACCGGCATTAGGTCAAAGGCATATTGCTTTTCCCACTGATCATCGCTGTTCACGCGGCCATCGGTGGCGAGCTTCGGGCCCATCCGTTCCAGCAGCCAGGCGCCCGGCAGATCGCCATCCTGCCCGATGCGGCTGAGGCGGTGGTGCGCGCCATCACCCGTCTGCGCGCGCTCCCCATCGCGCAGGCGCATGGGCGGGGCGTAGGAGCCGCCGAAACCGGCGTCGCAAATCCATCGCTCATCACCAAATTCCACCAGCAGCAGGCAATGCGCGCGCGCCGTAGGGGCGGGCGGATCGCCCAGCAACACGCGGGCCAGCAGGATGCGGTTGGTGAACCCTGCGTCCGTCAGCATGTCAGCCAGCAGGCGGTTGTGTTCAAAACAGAAGCCGCCGCGCCGGGCCTCCACCAGTTTCGCAAAAACCGCGTCACTATCGCAGGTGACCCCGCGGCCCAGCGGAATGTCGAAATTTTCGAACGGGATGGACTGGCGATGGGCGGACTGGATCCGCGCAAGGCCGGTGGGATCGACTTGCACAGGTGCCTGCAATCCAATGCGTTTCAGATATGGTGACAGCCGATTGGTGGTGTGCATCACCGGCGCATGCCTTGCGGTGCAAAGGACTTGCAAGCAAAAGCTGAACGAAGTCGCCGCGAAAACTTCAATAGGTCAATTCAGGCAAGTCACTGAAAATATGGGAAATGCATACCGCGTCCCAATTGGCGCCCTGTGGTTTTGGTGAGATGATCTTAACCATTGGCAGGTTACAGCACTGGCCATGACCAGCGGCGGAAGAAAACGATATCAGGATCACCATGGATATGGCGAGATCAAGTTCTCGCGGTATTTCGTGCTGTATGTTTCGCAGATCGCCTGGATAGGGCTGGGCATCTATCTTTACGCCGGAGCCTACTGGCCATCCACCTGCACGCCGGACAATCTGCTGGAAGTTTACGGCTGCTCCATGCGCCTGCCCGAAGACGGCGGCGGCTGGCGGGAGGCTGCTTTGCTGACATGGCTGTGGGCCACGCCAATCCTGATCGGGCTGGAGCTGTCACGCCGGTTCAACAAGGACGGCAACTAGTCCGCGCCGCCGCGGCGGCGTCTTACTCGCTGTCGTCCAGCTTTTCTTCGCGTTCCTTCGCCGCGCCGCCATATCCGCGTTCGCTGGCATCGGGCGCATCGGCCATTTCCTCGCCATCCTGCGCGCCATAGCCAAAGCCCTTGTCAGACTGTTCGCCAGCCTGTTTGCGGCGGCTTTCCTGGTCTTCGCGGGTCGGCTGCTGATCCATCTGCACGCCTGCCTGCTTGCGCTCTTCCATCATGTCGCCCGCAACCATGGGGGCCTGTTCCTGCGACTGGCGCGCTGGGCGCGTGCCTGCGTATCGGTCATTTCCTGTCTGGTCGGTCATCATAAACTCCGCATTTTTCAAGGTGCTTGTGCCCGATCAACGGATGGCGCGGCGGTGATGTTCCTGCCGCGCGATCAATATGTTGTCGCGTCCGGAAAGTGCTGACTCACCGCAGTTAAGTCTTGGCAGGCAATGCCGATCCGCCCCGACTCAGCAGGGCAGGCGGGATAGCGGATTTATCCACGAAACAAACTGCGCCCTTGCTATCGAATCACCCGCATGATTCACTATGTAGGACGTTCGCGCCAGAAACCGGAGATACCAGATGTCGTTGCTCGAAGCCCGCAAGACCTACAAGCCCTTTGAATACCCATGGGCCTATGAGTTCTGGAAGCGGCAGCAGCAGGTGCACTGGATGCCGGAGGAAGTTCCCCTGGGAGAGGACTGCCGCGACTGGGCGCAGAACCTGACCGATCATGAGCGTAACCTGCTCACGCAGATCTTCCGCTTCTTCACCCAAGCCGATATCGAGGTGCAGGATTGCTACCACGAAAAATATGGCCGCGTGTTCAAGCCGACCGAGGTGAAGATGATGCTGGCCGCGTTCTCCAACATGGAAACGGTGCACATCGCCGCCTATTCCCACCTGCTCGACACCATTGGCATGCCCGAAAGCGAATACGGCATGTTCCTGGAATACGAGGAGATGAAGGCCAAGGTCGATTACCTTGACCAGTTCGGCGTCGACAGTGACGAAGATATCGCCCGCACGCTGGCCATGTTCGGCGGCTTTACCGAAGGGCTGCAGCTGTTCGCCAGCTTCGCCATGCTGATGAACTTCCCGCGCTTCAACAAGATGAAGGGCATGGGGCAGATCGTATCATGGTCCGTGCGCGATGAATCGCTGCATTGCGAAGGCATCACCCGCCTCTTCCACGCCTTCACCAAGGAACGCGACTGCCTGACGAAGGCGGTGAAGGAAGACATCATGGACATGTGCCAGAAGACGGTGCGCCTGGAAGATGCCTTCATCGATCTGGCGTTCGAGCAGGGCCCCGTGCCCGGCATGACGGCCAAGGAAATCAAGCGCTACATCCGCTACATCGCCGACTGGCGCCTGTCGCAGCTGGGCCTGCCCGCGATGTACATGATCGAGGATCACCCGCTGCCGTGGCTCACGCCGCTGCTGAACGGGGTGGAGCACGCCAACTTCTTCGAAACCCGCGCCACCGAATATTCCAAGGGCGCCACCAAGGGCAAATGGCAGGACGTCTGGTCCAGCTTCGACAAGCGCCAGAAAGCCAAGGCCGCCAACGAGGAAGTCGCCGAGGACATGGGGCCGGATATGTTCGGTGAAGTTGCTACGCCGAAGGGCGATGCCGGGAGTGTTGCGGCGGAGTAGGACGGCAGCATGAATTAAAAACGCGACCAGCCGAGTGTGGATCTCGAAATAAGATCTGGAATTTAGATCTCAATGTATGGTAAATGCTAAGTTGACCAAGGCGATGAGCGCCTTGGTCAACGCCTAAGCGTCACCCGGTCCAAACGGTTGGCGTAGGCCCTGTTGTCGGATCTGCACGGAAGCAACGGTCACCAAAACCGTAGCTTGGAACCACAACGGGGCCGTATGGCTAGCACATACTCATAGAGATGGGAAGACGATCATGTCGGTATTGTCGGTTGTTAAGGGTCAGACCTTATCGTCGGGCACCCAAACGATCGTGGGGGCTCTGAAGTTTCGAGAAATTCATGACCGTATCCGGACGCCGTGGAGAGACGCTCGCACCAAAGAGGGTTACCAACGCAAGCCGGCTCACAGTCGTATCGCAAAGCTCATGATGGAAATCCGGAAGGGTCGCGTCGACATTCCCACAGCCGTTCTCTTGAACGCTCCACATCCAACGTGGGAAATCGCTTATCAAGATCGTCAAGGGAATAGTTGTGCTGAACTAGATCTTCAAAAATACTCTGGTGATTTCTCAGTAGTCGATGGACAGCATAGACTGACCGCCCTCAAGCACCTGTATCACGAAGATCCAGAGCGCTATGGAAATTTCAAGATACAATTCGTAATGATGCTTGGGGCCACGAAATTCGTGGAGCTTGAGCAGTTTTACATTGTGAACTCTACCGCCAAGTCAGTCAAAACAGACCTTGCTTACGATCTTCTGAAACAGCGAGCAGATCACGATGGTTTGGTGATGACAGGTCTAATCGAATCGGGCCAAGATTGGAAAGTAGAGGCCCAATCCCTGACCGAAATGATGGCGGATGACTCAGATATTTGGCGTCGACGGATTCAGCTAGCGAACGAGCCAAAAAATGGCACCACAATCCCCAGTGCATCGTTTGTTACGTCTCTCCGAAAATTTCTAACTTATCCATTCATAAAAAACCTCTCTCGCGAGAAAAAATTCGAGCTACTCGAAACATATTGGCGTGGAATCAGGTCTGCCATCAAGGAGCCGTTCGTGAAGCCCGACGATTACACTTTACTGAAAGGTATCGGCGTGTGGGCGATGCACGAGATACTTCCAGAAGTAATAGAAATTATAAGAAGTAACGGCGACCAACTCTTTGACGATACTAACTACGGTCCAATTCTCGCAGATATGTTCGATGATCTCGAAGGCGAAAATAAAGAGGCCGACGTGGTAAAAGGAGCGGATTTCTGGTTGACAGCACCTAAGGGGGGTGCTGCGGGCAGCTACTCATCTTCCGCTGGCAAGCGCGTGCTAATTTCTAAACTTTTGCAAGGTCTTCCCGAACCAAGTATCGAATAGGAGTTATTCGCGTCATGATTAACTGAGCACTCTCGCGCGCGCAATCTCACCACCCCCACGCACCAGGCGACTCATCCACCGGATTGCCAGCATCGAACTCCACCCGGAACAATCGCGTCGGGTCGTTGCGGCGGGTTAGCTGGTAGGCAAACATCGCGCCCGGCGCGTCTGCCGGGGTTACTTCCATCCGCCACACATTGGTGAGGGAGACGTCCAGTCCCTCCCGCTCGAACATGAGACGCGAGTATGCGTCGACGGGGAAATCCTGCACGCGCGCGGTTCCGGTGGACAGTGTGTCTCCGCCATATTGCGTCACCACGTCCTCGCTGCCGTCTTCGTGGCGGTGATCGTGTTTCAGGCGCAGGCCATCTGCCGTTCGCGTCACCACCCAGGTGCGGCTGCGATCCCATATCGGATCGTCCATGGTGTTTGCCATTCCGCTTTCCACGTGAAAGGCAATCGCGATGCGCGTGTCGCTGCATTCGGCCCAGTGGGCCAGCATGGCGAGCCCGGCAAAATCCGCATCCCGCTCATCCGAACTGGCAAGCGCGCCCCTGTAGGTGTTGCCGCAATGGCTGGAGAGATTGTCCCAGAACGCCTCCTGTGAAGCGGGCAGGGCGGGTGCCTGCGGCATGGTGGCACAGGCGGTAAGGAGCGGGGCGGCGAGGGCGAAAGCAAGCAGGGATGTTTTCATCAGCATTGTGTGGACCCTGCCGGCGAATTGCGGAAGGGGTATGTGCTGAGCCCGCGCCCTCCTGTCAGCAAAGCATCCAGAACCTTTGGCAGAAAAAATCCGATTTTCCTTGAAACCATCTGCGATGATACACATTATCAAAGATGCGGACCGGGCCCCTCTGGCGAGTGCTCATTTGCCCTCGTGATGTCGGACCGCATCGGACAGCCGATGCGTGTTTTGACGGGGCATTTTCTCCCCCCAAGCAAAACTCCCCGGCAGAAACGTTATCGGCCGTCCGATCACCCTCTAACCCTGTTGGGAGATCAAGGATGAAGGCCCGTTACTACAAACTCACAGAGCTCCACGCGAAGCTGGACACGGCCCTGCGCCGCGAGGTGAACCGCCGCGCGCCGGACCAGTTCAAGGTCATGGCGTTGAAGCGGCGCAAGCTGCGCGTGAAAGACCTGCTGGCCCGCATTGCGCGCCTGGCGATGAACCAGCCCCAGCGCGCATAGCGACTGCGGTGCTCAGCTAAGGGGCGCCCTGTCAAAGGGCGTCCTGCCAAAGGGCGGGTCGGCATTTCCCCTCCATTGACCCCGGCCCGTCCTTTGCAAATGACCTTTTGCCCAAGAGTTACTCCATGATCGCCATCAACCCCGTACGCCCGGTCATCAACGCAATCGGCCCCGCCATGCGCGATTTCCTGCAGAAGGAAAGCGCCGGCGGCATGACCCTGATCGCCGCCGCTGCTTTGGCGCTCGTGATTGCCAATTCGCCCTTCGCCAGCGCCTATTTCGCCGCGCTGGATGTGCCGGTGGTGGCGGGCATCGGATCGGGCATTATCGACAAGCCGTTGCTGCTGTGGATCAACGACGGGCTGATGGCGGTGTTCTTCTTCCTCGTCGGGCTGGAGGTAAAGCGGGAGGCGCTGGTGGGCCAGCTCAACAGCTGGAACAAGGCATCCCTGCCGCTGATGGCGGCGATTGGCGGCATGGCATTGCCGGCCGCCCTTTACATAGCATTCAACCTCGGCACGCCGGAGAACATGGCGGGCTGGGCCATTCCTGCGGCGACGGACATCGCCTTTGCGCTGGGTATCCTCACGCTGCTGGGCCCGCGCGTGCCGGTGGCGCTGAAGGCGCTGCTGCTGGCGGTTGCGGTGATAGACGATATCGGCGCCATCACCATTATCGCGCTGTTCTATACCGCTGAAACCGATGTGAACATGCTGCTGGGCGCGGCCGTCACCCTGCTGGTGCTGGGCGCATTCGGGCGGGCCAAGGTTGCATCCAGCATTCCCTATGTCCTGCTGGGCATCGTGCTGTGGGTATTCGTGCTGAAATCCGGCGTGCATGCCACGCTGGCCGGTGTGGCCGCGGCGATGTGCGTGCCGATTGCGGGCAAGAATGGCGAAACCCCGCTGGAACGCATGGAGCATGCGCTGCACCCCTATGTCGCCTTCCTGGTGATCCCCGTGTTCGGCTTTGCCAATGCCGGCGTATCGCTGGCGGGCGTGGGTCTGGATACGCTGTTCGCGCCGCTGCCGCTGGGCATTGCGGCAGGCCTGCTGATTGGCAAGCAGCTTGGCATCGTGGGCTTTGCCTGGATGGCGGTGAAATCCGGCATGGCGCGCCTGCCCGAAGGCGTGGGCTGGAGGCAGGTGCATGCGCTGTCGCTGCTGGCCGGTATCGGCTTTACCATGAGCCTGTTTATCGGCAACCTCGCCTTCGCTGATCCGGCGCAGGTGGACGCGGTGAAGATCGGCGTGCTGTCAGGTTCGCTGGTGGCGGCGGTGGCAGGCTATCTGCTGCTGCGCGCCACCCTGCCCGCAGCCAAGGTGAACGAGCCTGCACTGGCGGACCAAGGGCAGGCGTAATTTCTGGCCTAAATTCTGGCGTATAAACCGGGCTTAGATGCGCGGGCTGGCGCGGCGGTCAACCCCGCTGCGCCGTTCGCCTTTGCGCCTGTCGGGAAAGTCGATCGGCACCTGTGTCTGGCGTCGATCACCCAAGCGGCGTCCCCCGATGTCTGGTCCGTTCTCTTCGGCGGCCATTTCCAGCATCCTGCTTGCGACCGGAAGAATATCCGGACAATCACTTAGGGTATTAGAAACTATATCCTAGCATTTACTTAATCCTGTCAGCCTCTTGCGTAACTAACACCATTCAATACGGCCACGGCCCCAGTCATCACTCCACCCCTCGTCCCAATAATCGCCCTGCGCAAGCTGCGCGGATATCATGTGCTCGGACAACAGCTGCATTTCTCCCGAAGGCGCCAGCCGACGCGCAGCGCGAAGCTCTCGCCCGTATTTGTCGCGCGGGGGATCGGCCCCGCCATCCAGCTGAAACGGGCCGATCGCGAGCCAGCGTACCAGTTCTGCCTGCGCCCGAACGGCGGCCGCGCTTTCGGCAGGGCATGCCCCGTCCATCTCCGGCGCATCGAACCCCGTCAGGCGGATGCGCCGCTCACCGATGCGAATGGTGTCACCGTCCACAACGCAGCTGGACGCATAACCGGATGCGGAACACAGCGGAAAGGCGAGAGCAACATCCTGCGCCCCCTCAAACCGCGGCTTGATCCAGCCCGATCGCTGCACGAAGACGATGGCGGCGGCTACGATTGCAAGAACCAGCCACGGCCTGACGTTGCCCAGGATCCTGCGCCACCCCGTCTTTCGGGACTGCCGGTTTCTGGATCTGCGGCGGAAGGAAATAACCTTGCCCAGCGCCTCAATCTTCCAGCGGGAAGGGTGCGATCGGGCGAAGCTTGCCGAAATCCTCCTCCAGCGGGGCATGGCCAAGCTCTGGCCAGTCCAGGTCCTCATGCGGGACATCAAAGTTGGGAAGACGATCCAGCAGGTCACGCATCAGGGTGAGGCGGCCGTGCTTCTGATCGTTGTAATCCACCACGATCCATGGCGCATGATCGGTGTGCGTGGCTGCGAACATCGTCTCTCTCGCCTTGCTGTATTCCTCGTAAAGCGTGCGCGCCTTGATATCGATGGGAGAGAGTTTCCAGCGCTTCAACGGGTCTTCCAACCGCTCTGCAAAGCGTTCTTCCTGCGCTTCCTGGCTGGCGGACAGCCAGTATTTGAACAGCCGTATGCCATCGTTCACCAGCAGCTTTTCAAATGTCGGCACTTCGCGCAGGAACTTGTCCACCTGATCCTGGCTGGCGAAGCCCATCACCTTTTCCACGCCCGCGCGATTATACCAGCTGCGATCGAACAGCACGATTTCACCCGCGGCGGGCAGGTGCGGAACATAGCGTTGAAAATACCATTGGGTCTGCTCCACATCGCTGGGCTTGGGCAGGGCGACGACGCGGCACTGGCGCGGATTGATGCGCGCACTGATCGCCTTGATCGTGCCGCCTTTGCCCGCCGTGTCGCGCCCTTCGAACAACACGCAGATCCGCTCCCCGGTGGTTTTGGCCCAGCGCGCCATGGCCACCAGTTCATGCTCGATCGGTTCGAGCAGCTTTTCATATTGCTTGCGTTTCATAGCCAGCATCTCTCCCACCAAGAGACCGTGTCCGCAAGATGCTATTGGCGCGGGCGTCACTGCGGGCTAAGCGGTTTGCCGACATGACCAATACAAGTGAAAATCGCATGCTGGCCAAGGCCGAAACCCTGATCGAGGCGCTGCCTTATTTCCAGCGCTATGCCGGACGCAGCTTCGTGGTGAAATATGGCGGCCACGCCATGGGCGATCCGGAGGCTGCGCGCGATTTTGCAGAGGATATCGTGCTGCTGAAAGCCGTGGGCATCAACCCCGTGGTGGTGCACGGCGGCGGCCCGCAGATCGGCGCCATGCTGAAAAAGCTGGGCGTGGAAAGCCAGTTCATCGATGGCCTGCGCGTGACCGACAAGGAAACAGCCCGCATTGCCGAAATGGTGCTGTCCGGCGCCATCAACAAGGAACTGGTCGGCTGGGTCAATCAGGCAGGCGGCAAGGCCATCGGCATTTCCGGCAAGGACGGCAAGATGGTGCTGGCCGAAAAGGTGAGCCGCACGGTGAAAGATCCCGACAGCCAGATAGAACAGGCGGTGGACCTGGGCTTCGTGGGGGAACCCAAGCATGTCGATACCACCATTCTGGAAACCGTCAGCAGCGCCGGCATGATCCCCATCATCGCGCCGATTGCCAGCGATGGGGAGGGCCATACCTACAACATCAACGCTGATACGATGGCAGGCGCGGTTGCTGCCGCCCTTGGCGCGGCGCGCCTGTTCCTGCTGACAGATGTGGCAGGCGTGCTGGGCAAGGATGGCACCCTGCTAACCGATCTGCGCCCGGCAGACATCGCAAAACTGCGGGAGGATGGCACGATCAGCGGCGGCATGATCCCGAAGTTGGAAACCTGCGTTCACGCCGTGGAAGGCGGGTGCGAGGCGGCGGTGGTGCTGGATGGCCGGGTGCCGCATGCGATGCTGCTGGAATTCTTCACCAGCCGCGGCGCGGGCACCTTGGTCAGCGCATAGGAAGCTCTCAAACCTTGCGGATTTCGCCGTGCGTATTACCTTGACGATACACTTGTTATATTGAATCACCCTTGCGGGAGACCGGCGTGTTCGCCCTAGTCCAGATCCTTTCCATGATTGCCCAGGTCATCGTATTCCTGGTGATCATCCAGTTCATCATCGGACTGCTCTTTTCGTTCAACGTGGTCAGCCCGCGCAACGAATTCCTGATGCAGGTCTATAATTCGATCAACGCCCTGCTGGAGCCTTTGCTGCGGCCGATCCGGAAAATCCTGCCCAGCACGGGCGCGATCGATTTCAGTCCGCTGGTTTTAATCCTGGCGATCAACGCCCTTATCATCGTGCTGAATTCCGCCGCCTGACTCTTTGACAAATCGAACCGGCGAGAGCAGGGCGCGAATATGATTTCACGTGTCACCATCGCCCTTGTCGGTATTGCCAGCATTGCTACGCTGGCCGCCTGCGCCAGCCCGCAGGCGCAGCGTGTGGAGCGTGAACGCCGCGCTGCCACGGCGTTTCTGGAACGACAGGGCTCCATCGGTGATCCGGGCCGCGTGGCCGCCGCCGATATCGCCTTTGCCAAGATGGCACGCGAACAGGGGCAGTGGACCGCATTCCTCGAATATGCCGCGCCCGATGCCCTGATCCATGGCAGAAACGGCGTGATCCCCGCGCAGCCTTGGCTGGCGCAGCAGGACAATCCGTCTGTTTCCGTTGCGTGGACGCCCAACACCGTATGGTCCAGCTGCGATGGCACGCTGGCGGTCAGCTTCGGGCGATTTCAGGAGCCGGACGGAAAGGTGGGCAGCTATGTCACCACCTGGGAACTGCAAAGCGATAACAGCTACAAATACACCTATGATCTGGGCGCGCTGGACGATCCGCAGCCGGTTCGCCAACCGCAAGAGGAACTGCCGGAAGGCGCGATCATCGTGCCCGGCATGACCGCGATAGAAGGCCGGGTGGCCGACTGCCCGGCGGCGGGTATTGATCAGCCAGCGATGCCAGTAGCAACGTCGGCAGGCAATGCCTCGGGCACAACCACATCGAAAGACGGCACGCTGCAATGGACATGGTCCCACGCGGATAATGGGGAGCGCCGCGTGATCGTGACCTGGCTGCGCGAGGGCGAGGTGCGTGAGGCGCTGAACTTCGCGGTTCCGGCTGAAGGCTAGATCCATGAGCGAACTGTTCATCTCTGCCTTCATCACCCTGTTCGTGGTGATCGATCCCCCCGGCTGCGCGCCGATCTATGCTGGCCTCACCAAGGGCGCGTCTGCGGCGGAGCGGCGCATCATGGCCATTCGCGCCAGCCTGATTGCGCTGGCTATCCTGCTGGTGTTCGCATTGTTCGGGGAAGACCTGCTGCGCGCACTCCATATCGAATTGGACAGCTTCCGCATTGCGGGCGGCTTCATGCTGTTCTGGATCGCGTGGGAAATGGTGTTCGAAAAACGCACGCAGCGGCGTGAAGAACGCGCCGAACGCGCCACGAGGGAGCATGTGGAGGATGTGTCCGTCTTCCCGATGGCCATGCCCATGCTGGCCGGACCCGGCGCCATCGCGGCGATCATGCTGCTGATGAACGAGGCGAACGGACTGAACCAGTCGCTGGTGGTGCTGGGCGCGCTGGTGGCCGTGCTGATCCTGACGATGCTCGCCCTGATCGCCGCAGGCCCGCTGATCAGGCTGCTGGGTGACCGGGTAGAGGCCGTGATTACCCGCCTGCTGGGCGTGCTGCTGGCAGCCCTTGCCGCGCAATATGTGATCGACGGGCTTCGTGGGGCTTTCTTGGTATAGCCCTCAGGCGCCGGGCGCAGGCCGTCCGGCCTGCTTGGCTTTCCTCGCATAAGCTCGGGCGCGCGGTCGCGCTTGCGGTCGCTCGTCGCGACCGAAATCAGCGCCAACGATTATGCATAGCCAAGGTACGGTCCGCGTTTAGCGGACCGCAAGGCCGACTGGCCGCCCGCAGCGGGCGCAGCTTGCTGCGCATTGAGCGAGGACGATCCGGCGGAGGCCGGATCGAAAAACAATCTATTGAAGAGTCACATGCTCGTCGTCGGGGTCGCCGCGGCCGAAGAATTCCATCAGCTGCACCAGCAGGTCACACCGTTCGCGCAGGTTCGGCGCTTCCAGCAGGGCCTGCTTTGCCGCCGCATCGAAGGGGGCTATTTGCGATACGCCGTTGATGAGCGAGACATCGTCCAGCCGCGCGACCGAATCCCAATCGATGGCATAGCCCTGGCTGTCAGCGAACTTGCGCGATTCATGTTCGAAACTCGCGCGTTCTCCCAGCGAGAGGTATTCCTCCACCGGCTCCTCGATCAGCTCGGCTTCGACCTGGCGAAACGGGGTGGTCACTTCCAGCTCGCGCAGCACGCGAAAGCGCTTCTCGCCCGTCAGCACGATGTTGTATCGTCCATCCTCGCTGGTTTCGACATCGTCGATCTTGCCGATGCAGCCCACGTCGTACAGCGGCGCGCTTTCCATGCTGTCGGCCGGCTGGATCATGCCGATCCGTCGATCCCGCGCCAGAGCATCCCCGATCATGGCGCGATAGCGCGGCTCGAAAATGTGCAGCGGCAGTTGCAACCCTGGGAACAGGATCGCACCCGTGAGCGGGAAGATGGATAGTTTGCGGCTCATCCGAACAGGATCAGGGAAAGCTTGCGGCGCTGCGTGGAAACCCACGGGTCTTCCATGCCAACAGCCTCGAACATCTTCAGCAGCTTGTCCTTGGCCGGTGCCTCGCCTTCTTCGCCTTCAACGCCCTGTGCACCCTGGATGGAGCGGAGCAGGGTCTCGGCAGCCTCGTCCCGCTCTCCGGCGGCAAAGGCGGCCTCGGCAAAAGCGATTTGCGCTTCGGTATCGGCGGGACGCTCTGCCGCGGCCTTGCGCAGCGTATCCAGCTCTCCGGTGTCGACCTGCGTTCCGGCCAGCTCCAGCGCGCTTTGCGCCTGGTTCACCAGCGGATCATCCTTCATTTCCTGCGGCAGGGCATCATAGGCCTGCTGTGCCGCCTCTGTCTGGCCGGCCGCTACAAGAGCGCGAATGAGGCCCGATTGCACCTCCGGCTTGTCAGGCGCCATTTGCGCCAGCTGCATGAATACCGATGCGGCGCGTTCTGCATCGCCATCGGCCAGAACCTGTTCGCCCATGGCCACCAGCTGGTCGATATCGGGCGCCTGCTGTCCCTCTGCCCCCGGCTGGCCATCGGCGGCCCCGGCCTGCACCGGCAGTTTGGAAAGAATTTCGTCCAGCGCCTGCTTCAGCTGCGATTCGGTGCGTGCGGGCGTCAGGTCGGCAACGGGCTGGCCCTGGAACATGGCGTAGACCGTGGGGATGGACTGCACCTGGAACTGGCTGGCGATGAACTTCTGCTCATCCACATTGATCTTTGCCAGGACCACGCCCTTGTCGGCATATTCGGCAGCAACCTTTTCCAGCACCGGCGTCAGCGCCTTGCAGGGGCCGCACCACTCTGCCCAGAAATCCAGGATGACGAGCTTAGTCTGGCTGGGATCAACCACGTCCTTGCGGAATTGCTCGACTGCTTTTTGCTCATCGATGTTAAGGCCCATGCTTGCCAAGTGTCTGCTCCTGCTTTTCGCTAATCACTGTTGCGCTACAATGTGGCGTTTATGTGCCCATTGTGAAGGGCTAACAGGGTGCGCGGCAAGCTTTCTCGCAGACATGCAATTTTGCTCTTGCCCGGTTACAGACTCGCTGCTAACTGCGCCGCTCCCCACCCGGAACAGCTTTTCGGGTGAGCGCCAGTGAGCGGGCGTAGCTCAGGGGTAGAGCACAACCTTGCCAAGGTTGGGGTCGGGCGTTCGAATCGCCTCGCCCGCTCCATTTTCCATCACAGATATGAATCCGTGCTGGTCTGGTAGACTGCCAGACCGGTGTTATGCGCATGCAATTACGGCCCGATGGCGATGCACCGGGCCGAATCATGGGGCAATTTCAAGACGTGGAAAAAAGGCAGTCAGCTTGCCAGCTGCGTCAGACTTCCAGGCCTTTCTCGATCTGGCGTAGCTTCATCCGCGCCATGCCCAGGTTGGATTTCGCCTTGTCCAGCGCAAGATACACGATCAGGCCCTGGCCGCTTTCGGACGATGCCGGCCGGATCATGTGGATCTGTGTGCCAAGCGTGATCAGGATGTCCTCGATGGGTTCATCAATGCCGAGTTCCTTCATGGTGGCGTATTTTGCACGCAAGACATTGGTGTTGCCGGCAGCTGCCACTTCCAAATCCAGCGACTTGCCGCCACCTTGCTCTGTCGCGATCGGCATTCCGGATTCGTAATCAAACAAGGCAACAGCAATCGCGCCATCAATCGCCATGCATTCTTTCAGCTTGTCTTTGTAATTCATGATTTCTTCCCTTCTTTGTTCACGTTTCTCTTTTGGATGATAGCTAAGAATTTGATTTATAAGGTCGCCGCTATTGCTCAGGTCGATGATCTTTTCCTTGACCTTCTCGGTCAGCGACAGCGGCTTCTTTGCCTTCCCGGCAGACGCTTTCTTCCTGATGGGTGATGACAATTCCTCGTCCTCCTCTGTGATCGCGGCGGGACCATTGGACTTGAACGAAATCACCCCGACGACGGCATCGATCAGCACTCCATCGCTCGAACACGGAAGCGCGATGGTGCGGT
Organism: Aurantiacibacter rhizosphaerae; assembly: GCF_009807005.1. Taxonomy (GTDB): domain Bacteria; phylum Pseudomonadota; class Alphaproteobacteria; order Sphingomonadales; family Sphingomonadaceae; genus Alteraurantiacibacter; species Alteraurantiacibacter rhizosphaerae. The sequence goes on from NZ_WUBR01000001.1 coordinate 396,753, forward strand.
ACGAAATGTCCATCTCGCGTTCGTCGACGAACTCAGCCTCGAAACCCACCGGCGCGCGGTTTGCCACCGGTTCAAGGATATGATCCGTTAGCCGTGAGACGAGCGATCGGCGCGGCACCTTCTCGACCGACAAGGGAAGCTTGGCGCTTGACGAAGGCAGATTGGCTCCGATGGATGTCACCGCACCCAGCAATTCATCATCGAGTTCGATAATCACGCTGTTGTCGGCAAAGGTGCAATCAGGATGGGTGAGCAATTCCTTGGACGATGGCAGCGAGCCACCATCGTTCAGCGAAGTCCACAGATTGTAGGCCTGCATATGCAGTCGCCGTTCCTCGGCGCCACCGTCATCAACCTGCAGGTCATCGCTTGCAGATGCGGTTTGCGTTGAAGAATTGCTCACTGCCGAAATACCCGTCCGATTTGCCAATAGCCACAGCTTCACAGCGGCAAATTAAGCGGTGGTAAACAGATAGGGGTGGGCGACACTTATCTGCAAGTCTTTGAAAACTTTATGATTTCATGGATTTTTACAATTTAGCAAAGTTAACAAGGCTTTTATCGAAACCAATTGTTCATCGAGTTTTCGTATTTCACGAAATTGGCTTTGAAACATGATCTCATCAAGATTGAGAATCGATCGTTTCGCTGGCGGTAATTGATCTACCGATGAGGCAGCAGGAATTGCTGCATTGTATCGGCCAGACCATTGATGCGGCAGCGAATGACGGATAGCGCAGCGCGCATGAAGATCGTCATCATCTCTCGCGGCTATCCCTCTGCCGAGCGTCTTTACAACCATGGGTTCGTTCACCGCCGCGTGCTGGCCTATCGCGCGCTTGGTCATGATGTGACGGTGATCTGGCGGCATCATCGCCCGCATGTCGAGGCGTATGAATTCGATGGCGTTCCGGTGAAGGTGCTCACCCCGGCAGATGCGCTGGCACTGATCCTGCGTGAGCAGCCCGATACGGTTGCCCTGCACGCCCCGGGCGATGATTTTGCCGAGGTGATAGAGAACGTGCCGCCGCATATCCCCGTGAATGGCTGGATATATGGCGCAGAGATCATGCCCTTCTATCAGGTCACCGAAAGGGAGGGGCATAACCGGGAGCGTTGGAACAAGGCCCGCGCCACGTTCGAGCGGCGCATCGCGTACTGGCGATCGCTGGTGGATCGCTGGCCCGCCAATTTCCGCATGGTTTTCGTATCGCAATTTTCCGCAGACGAGGCTTTTCGCGCAGTTGGCTGCGAACTGCCACGCTGGACTGTCTCGCCAAGCCCGGTGGATACGCAATTGTTCCGCCACGAGGAGCGGACGGCGGACCACCGGTTCGAAGTCCTGTCCATCAGGCCGTTCAGCGACTGGCGCTATGCAAATGACCTTTCGGCAAAGGCGATCTGCATGCTGGCCGAACATGAGCTGTTCGATCGCTTCCGCTTTCGCTTCATGGGTGAAGGGCACCTGTTTGACGAGATGGTGGAGCCTGTTCGCCACTTCGCAAATGTGTCGGTCGAAAAGTCCTTCATGACGCAGCAACGTGTGGCCGAACTGCATCGCACGGCAGGCATTTTTCTGTGCCCTACGCGGAATGACGCACAAGGTGTGAGCCGGGACGAGGCAATGTCTTCCGGCCTTGTGCCCGTAACCAATGCCGTTGGCGCGGTGCCGGAATTCGCCGATACGTCATGCGCGTGGCTCGCGCCGGAAGAAGATCATGTCGCTCTGGCGCAAGGATTGCTCACTCTGGCGCAGAAATCGGAGATGTTTCTTGCCAAGTCGCGCGCCGCGGCCTCGCGTATTCGCGAAACCATTGCATTGGACAAAATCATCCCGCGAGAACTGGCTCTTATGACCCCGGAAACTACGACAGACCACTGAATTGACCGCCATAACTATTGTGATATAGGCTCGCCGCTTGGTTGTGATGGCAGGTGGGCATCGCAAAATAAGCGGCCTTTGATCGCGCCCGCCTTATTGAAACTGAATAGAGGAAATACATTGTCTTTCATGCAGGCGCGTCTGTGCGTGGTGGGCCTCGGCTACGTAGGTTTGCCACTGGCCCACTCCTTCGCCAAGAAACTCGAAAATGTCGTGGGCTTTGATGTATCAGAGGGCCGCATTGCTGAATTGCGAGACGGTTTTGATCGAACGGGCGAACTCACCCGAGAGCAGATGGAGGCCACCACTCTGAAGGTCACCTCTGATCCGGCTGCGATAACCGAGGCGGATGTCGTTATCGTTGCAGTGCCTACGCCGGTGGACAAACAGCGCAGGCCCGACCTCTCCATCCTGAAAAGCGCGTGCCAGACCGTGGGTCAGCACATGAAGCGCGGTGCAACCGTGGTGTTTGAATCGACGGTGTTCCCCGGTGCGACAGAGGAAATCTGCGCCCCGATCCTGGCCGAAGCATCCGGCATGACGTCGGGTGTAGACTTCAAGCTGGCCTACAGCCCTGAGCGGATCAATCCCGGCGACAAGGAGCACCCGGTCGAGAAGATCGTGAAGGTCGTGTCGGGCGAGGATGAAGAGACTGCCGAGGCGATGGCCCAACTTTACGGCATCATCATCGATGCGGGCACGCACAAGGCCACTTCGATCAGGGTTGCAGAAGCTGCAAAGGTGCTGGAAAACACCCAGCGCGACATCAACATTGCGTTGATGAACGAACTGGCGCGGATCTGCCGCAAGGCCGGTATTCGCACTGCCGACGTTCTGGAAGCTGCATCCACCAAGTGGAATTTTCTGCCGTTCAAGCCGGGTCTTGTCGGCGGGCACTGCATCGGCGTTGACCCCTATTACCTTACGTCAAAGGCAGAAGAACTGGGCTATCACCCCGAGGTGATCCTGTCCGGCAGGCGCATCAACGATTCCATGCCGCGCTACGTCGCCACCGAGATGCTGCAGATGATCGCTGCTAGCGGCTCTCCCATCCGGGGCTCGCGGGTCGGAGTTCTGGGGGTCACGTTCAAGGAGAATGTGCCCGACGTCAGAAACAGCAAGGTTCTTGAGCTCGTCGACTTTCTCAAGAGCTTCGGCCTCGAAGTGATCGCATACGATCCGATGGCGAATTCAGACGAGGTAAAGGATGAATACGGTCTGGACCTTTCGCCCAAGGAGGGGCTGACCGATCTCGACGCGCTGGTAATCGCTGTAAGGCACGATGCCTTCATGGATGGCCTCGATGCGTGGATCGGTGAAAATCTGAAAGCGGGTGGCGCGCTTGTTGATCTGAAATCGATCCTGTCGCCGAAGGAATACGAGAAAAATTACAATTACTGGTCACTGTAATCGGTTAGAAACAAGTATGTTGATAATTTGTCCGATAGGCACCTGCCGAATTAACACCCCGCTGCGGCGCGCGCGAACAACGCATGATGTCGCGTGGGAGAAATCGCGGAATTACGGCTTTACGCACACTGCGCACGAAGCGCTCCAGCAGCTGCGTTACATGCTGGGTGAGCTTGATATCCCCGAGCAGGTTCGTCAGGTTTCCTTCCGGCATGGCGGCGCCAATGGCGGCAGGACGGAGGGCACGGACATGCCCGACGAAATGCTGACGGTGCCCGATCACTACCTCGTAGAGATTTCATCTGCCAAGAACATCACCCTTGATGGCTATGCCGTGCAGGTGAACTATTTCTACAAGCGGTTCGACGATTTCTTTTCTGACCGGGGGCGGCAGCTCCGATTCGCGCAGTTGGCATCGGAAGAGACGCTCGACGAATTTCATAGCTGGCTCGAAGCGCAGCCATCTTTCGACAGGCTTCCGGAGGAAGATCAACTGATTCTGAAAAGGATCCGTATTGCGAAGGATACCAAGGAGAACATTCATGCCGCCTTGTCCGCGATGCTGGAGTTGGTTCCGCGCGAACGCCTGATCGTGACCACGCACGTGGACGCGCAGGACGTCGCGGGTCGGCATCTTTCATCGCGCCGGCGCCACATTTCAGATGTCGAAGAATGTTGCTATAATCTCGACATCACTTGCTACAATCCCACCGGTCTTATGCGCCGCATGGGGCAGCGCGTTGCTCTTCAGAACGATGGGCGCGATTTAACCCACTTCACCGAAAAATTTTCCGACGCCCTTTTCCGCGATTGGAATGCGCATTTCTTCGGCGCTGATCCGCTCGTCGAAGAGCATGGTTTCAATCTCAAGAAATACGCTCGCGATATCGAGGCCGGAGACGTGTTCAGGGCATCGCGCGAGTTGCGTGCCGCCGTGCGCCAATATCCGGACAACTATCCTCTGCAACTGGAACTGGCTCGCCTTAAATACAGGCTAGGCGACTATGCATCGGCTCTGGAATTTTACGAAGAGCGCGGAAAGGACGGGGTTTTCTCCGACAGCGATCAGGAAGCCTGGCTGGTTTCGACCTATGAGACAGGCGCTTTCAAAAAGGCCTATGAGCTTGGCGAGATGCTTTTGGCGGATGAGGTGGAAACAGACACCATTCATGCGACTGTCGCGCGTGCTGCGGCAGGTATCGGCGAAATCGATAATGCCATCAGCCGTTGGAAACACCTTTTCTTCGAGGGCCAAGCTCCGTTCGAGGCAGCTAGCGAGGTGCTCGACCTGCTTGACCGTCGTTCCAATTCCGCTGTCCGCAAAGACGAGTGGGTGGCACTGGTTCTTGAACGTTATCCCGAGCACGAAGATGCTTTGGCAGTTCTCTGGCGCAGTGCGATCGCAAAGCGCTCGTTCGAGCGGCTAAACTACCTGCTCGGAAAGTCTCAAAATTTCTCGTCAGAACTGGCCATCGAACTCGCGGCGGAATGCTGCGATGCCGAATTGCATGCGTTGGGCGCGAAATTGCTTGTCTCTCAATCCGAATGGGATGCGGAGATTGAAGAAGGTAGCACGGCAGAAACACTCAGGAGCTGGGCAGACGATCGCCGTTCTCGCTGGCTCATTGAGGGTGGCCAGCTTCTTGAGGCAGGAAAGCTTGGCGAAGCAGCCCAACGCATAAGTGCCGCAGGAATCGCTGGTGATGCACGGGCGCGCCAGCCGATGCGCGAGGTCCAAAAGGCGCTGCTGACTTCGGCGCGCGAGGCCTACAAGGCGGCGGAGTACGAAAAGGTCCTGAAGGTTGTAGAAACCGCTCGCCGAGCGCTGGTCGAATTTCGTGAGATGCATCTTCTTGCGGGTCGCTCGAATTACAATCTCGAGAATTACGAAGCCGCAGTTGAACATCTGTTGGAGGAAGTTGCGGGTAAGCCATTCAACGCCCGCATGGCGTGGATTATCGCCAGGGCGGCCATCAATTCCGACCAGTTCGGCGTCGCCATAGACCAGTTGCTCTTAATCGCCGATGACGAGAGTAGTACTGCCGAGGAGCGCGCTGACGCAGTCTCTAGAGCCGAGCGCCTTGTCGGTCGGACCGTGCGCCAGGTGCGCGACCTCACGGCCCAAGAGCGTTTTGGCGATGCTCACCAATTGGTGGGTAAACTTAGCCGCCTCGAAGCCGGGCAGGAGCGCGCTGAAACTGAGCGTAGGCGCCTCGGTTCCGCTCTCAAGAAGCAGATCGCGGTGCTTCATGAATCGCAAACGGACGAACAGTTGGACCTTGCTCGTCTGTTGCTCGAAATCGATCCGGAAAACGAATTTGCGGCCAAGAACGCCGCGCTGGCCGCGCTGCACTCCGGACAATTCGAAACCGCTATTGGGTTCTTCGAAAAACAGCGTCCGTTGACGGATAATAAGCGCCAGGTTGATCGCAATATTGCCAAGTGCCAAGCTTTGCTCGCTCGAAAGGCGGCTTGAATGTTCCATGATCTGAAGAAAAGCGATTTGTTATGAAGTCTCATGCTCTTCAGTCGAAAGGCGAACTTGGCCTCGATGGCGATACCATCAAGACCCTGAAAGAACTGCTGGGCAGGTGCACCAGCTTGCGGGCATCGCAGATCGCGGCGGAACAGGCCCGCCGATTTGAAGAGGTTGCGCGTTTCGACAACGAGGCCATGATCCTGCTGTTGCAGATCAAGGACAAGGCCAAGCTGATCGATGAGACAGGCGACGCCTGGCAGGCGCTGTATGACGAGGATCCGGGCGTCGACATCGTGGTTCGCAATCTCATCAACTCCCACGCCAAGCATCGGCGCGGGGAAGATGCGCTGCACCTGATCAATCGCCACTTCCCGCAAGACACGGATCAGCGCGCTGTCCTGATTCAGCGGGCCAGCATGCTGGAGGCCATCGGGTTTCCAGAGCAATCATACGAAACCTACGAGCGACTGATTCAGGAAGAGCCTGAGGATGATCGCGCGCGGCTGCATTATGCCATACGCCTGGCGAAAGTCGGCCGGCTTGCCGATGCGGTTCGCATCATCGACCCGGTGGCGGAAAAGCTGGAGCAGGACGAGCGCCACGCCAAGACCTTTGCCGACTGGCGGGCCAAGGTGGATGTGCTGCACCGTCTGGCTCCAGAGCGTGATCTGCAGGGCGTCGATTGCCGCATTCTCTCGCTGGAATGCCTGCTGCGCCAGTTCGAGAATCGCGAGATTACCAAGCCGCGCGGCAGGTACAACATCGCGCTCGTGACAGGCGGGCTCGGCGCAGGCGGTGCGGAGCGGCAGTTGTCACGGCTGGCGCGATTGCTGAAATCAGAGCACGGCGATCTGCACAAGGTCTGCGTTGTCGTGAAGACGCTGCTTCTGAATGAGGTGAAGCCGAACGATTTCTTCCTGCCCGATTTGCAGGCCGACGAAATAGAGGTCGTCGAGATCGAGGCGATGGAACCTGTCGCGGCAGCGCGGCAAGTGGATCTGGACGAAGATACAGCGCTGCTGTTCGCGATGCTGCCGCCGCAGGTACATTACGGCGTCACCCGCCTTGCTCCGTATTACCGGAAAAACAAGTTCAATGTCGCGAGCGTGTGGCAGGACGGTGCTACGCTTTACGGTTGCCTCGCCGCTCTGTTCGCTGGTGTGCCCAACATCCAACTGGTGTTCCGCGGTCTTCCGCCCAGCGTGCGCAAGGAGCGGGATCAGCCGGAGTACGAGGTTCTCTTCAAGGGAATGGCCAGGATTCCGGGTGTCACACTGGTGAGCAACAGCAAGCTGGTGGCAGGCGAGTATGCCCGTTGGCTGGAAATTGAAGAAGACAAGGTCGACATTCTCTACAACGCCGTCACCGCCTACTCGACCGAGAACGAGGCAGAGGACGAGGAGAAGTGGCAAAAGTTCGCCGAGCGGACGTTCGATGCCGATACGACCCTAGGCGGCGTTTTCCGCCTGGAAGGGCTGAAGCAACCCAGCCTGTGGGTCAATTTTGCCGCGCATTATTACGAACGTTTCCCCAAATCGCGTTTCATCCTGCTGGGCGATGGCAGGATGCGGGAGACATTGAAGAAGCAGATCGCCAGCCTTGGATTGACAGACAGGTTCCTGCTGGTTGGCCGCACGCGCAGCGTCGGCTTCTGGTATGAGAAGATGGATGTGAAGCTGCTGCTTTCCCAGTTCGAGGGGCTGCCCAACGTATTGATCGAGGCGCAGGCCGCCGGTGTGCCCGTGCTGGCCACGCCGACGGGTGGATCATCCGAATGCTTCGTCGAAGGCGAGACGGGGTATATTCTTGATGACATCCTGGAGCCGGATCTTAACATGGCCGTGGAAAAAGCGCATGAACTCGCCACGCGTTTTCGTGAAGATGCGGGCGGCCAGCCAGGCCGCGCGCGACTTTGTTGGCCAGAGATTTTCCGATGAACAGTCGCTGCGCACATTTCTCCGCATCTGTGAAGCTTGATTTATCTTGCCGGGTCGCGGATGGTCGGAGCTTCGGGGTAATTCAATGAAACGTCTCATGCGTACCATGCTTGTCGCTCTCAGCGTCGGACTGCTGGGTGCCTGCGCCCTGCCCAGGGGCGGCCCCTCCACTTCCGAGGTGGTTGAGAGCAACCAGACCCAGATACAGCTGGTGCCGATCACGCAGTGGCAGGCAGAGGCCGGGGCTGCCGATGCAATGTCCCGGCTGCCAGATACTTTCCGTGCGGTAGGGTCTACTGATTTCCAGACGCTGAGAACCGGCGATATCCTCAGCGTCACCATCAGCGAAGCTTCCGGGAATGGCAGTTTCCCGCAGACGATCGCATCCCCGATCACGATGGACAGCGTGGAGGTTGCTTCAGACGGTGCCATTACCGTGCCTTTCGCGGGCAGGGTTCAGGCAGAGGGGATGACGACGGCTGAACTCACCACCGCCATTCGCCGCCGACTGGTGCGCCAGCTGTACGGCCCGCAGGTTTTCGTTTCGCGCACCGGCTCCACCAGTCGCAGCGTTACGGTGACGGGCGATGTCGTGGAAGGCGGCGCGCTGGAGCTTACTCCGCAAACCTCTAGCCTTTCGGCCGTGATCGGTGCGGCGGGCCTCGTTCGGGAAGAGGGCGCGGAATATGTGGTTGAAGTCCACCGCAACGGCGCGACAGCCGAGGTTGGCCTCAACACGCTATATTCCGATCCGACCTATGACATCGCGCTGATGCCGGGCGATGTCATTTCGCTTCGCCGCGATAGCCGCTTCTACATCATCATGGGCGCCGTGGGCGAAGCTGCGCGCGTGCCGTTGCCACGCAATGATTACATGTTGATGGATGCGCTGGGCAGTGCGCGCGGCCTGGAAGACGCGACGGCCGATCCCACCGGGGTTTTCGTATTCCGCCGCGGCGCGAATGTGGCGAATGCCACCGGGCAGGACGTGATCTACCGCATGAACATGAGCGACCCGTCCAATATCTTCGCGGCCACCAGCTTCCCGCTGCTACCGGGTGACATCGTTTATGTAAGCTTTGCGCCATTCAACCAGACCCAGAAAGTCCTGCGGGCGATTAGCGGCGTATCCAGCCTGGCCAGTTCAGCGACGCGGATCAGATGAGCCCCGCGCAAAATGCGGGGCCTCTGGATGCTGTCTCGATCTGGCTGCGCAAGACCAAGGCAATAATCCAGCGCGAAATCGGCTCACGCTATACGGGCGATGCCATTGGCTATCTCTGGGCCTACATCGTTCCGCTCGCGTGGATTGCCGTTATCTACGTGTTGTTCATCGCGCTCGATCGCCGGGTTCCGATTGACACCGATCTTGGCAGCTTCATCTGTTCTGGCGTCGTGCCCTATCTGTGCGCGCGCTATGCCGTGAACGCCATATTGCGAGCCAGAACCGCCTATCGGCACATCCTGTCCTTCTCCACTGTCAGCCACAATCTGGTGGCGGGCGCAGTATTCCTGCTGGAACTGGGCAACAGCATCCTGGTGTTTCTGACCTTGCTGCTGCTGAATTACGCCCTCTTCGGATTTTTCGAAATGCACGACCCGCTGCTGGCCTTGTGGGGATTTTCGCTGGCTGTGGGCGTCGGCGGGGCCTTTGGCTATCTGATGATGTCGCTATCCACCATCTGGCCGGCCCTTTCACGCGCCACGCCGATCTTCCTGCGGCCGTTCTTCTATATCTCTGGCGTCTTCTACACTGCCAACGAGTTGACGCCGCGCGTGGTGGAATTGCTTTCGTGGAACCCGCTTTTCCACGGCATTGAAGTGCTGCGTAGCGGCCTTTTCGAAGGTTACACCTCGCCGCTGGCCACCAATGCGATGCCGTTGACGTTCATTGCCATCTGTGTCGCGATTGGCTTCATGGTGCAGCGCCGCCGGTTCTCCGGCGAAGGTGCGGACGAGGATGCATCATGGGCGATCTGATGATTGGCTTCGAGAACTGCACCAAGGAATTTCGCCTGGATAATGACCATCGCGTGATCCTGGATGAAGCGACGCTGATGTTCGATCCGAGTGACCGTGTGTGCGTGCTGGGTCTGCCCAGTTCGGGCAAGACCACGATAGCAAATCTGCTGTCCGGCTTCGGTCGGCCTAACGCGGGGCAGGTGCATCGCAGCGGACGGATTTCCTGGCCACTGGGCTTTGCCGGTGCTTTCCATCCATCCATGAGCGGCGCCCGCAATATCGAGATTATCGCCGACCTGGCCGAAGCTCCCAGAAACTGGGTCAGCGCCTATGTCGCGGAATTTTCGGAGCTGGGTGACGATTATTACCGCCCGCTGGAAACATACTCGTCATCCATGCGATCGCGCCTTGGATTTGCCCTCAGCATGGCCATTCCTGCTGACACCTATGTGGTGGATGGAATTGTCGGAACGGGTTCTCCTTCCTATCGCGCAAAGTGCGAAGTTGCCTTTGAGCAGAAACTCGACAATGCAGGGATGTTCTTCGTCACCCAATCGCCGCGCATTGCAGAAAAGTTCGGTCGACGATTTGCCGTGTTGAAGGATGGGGACTTCGTTCTGACCGAAGATTTTAGCGCAGCCGAAAAGGCATTTGAGGAACAGCTGGCGGCGCAGGATGATCTGCGCCTGCTGGTGGAAGGATTTGCCAATGACTGAGTTTGCGGCACAAGAAGCGAGCGAATGCTATGGATAACAAGGCCCGCCTGGAAGCCTGGAAGAAATCGAAATCCATCGGCCGTGGGAAAGAACCGACCGACAAGGGCGGAACGCCCGGATCTCGCAAGAGCGCGCCCGAAACGGATGTCTCCGATCTGCTGGATAGCCCGGCGGATGACATTGGCTCCGATCTGACGGACGACCAGCGCAAGGCGGAAAAAATCGCGCGCAACCGTGCCGCACGCAAGGAAGAATTGCGTCAGCAGGACGAGGAACGGCGTAGGGAAATCGAATCCCTTCTTCCCACGGACGGAGACGTCACGGCGCGCCTTGACGAGTTGAACCGCCGCGAACGCCGCCGCCATACAAAGCGGCTTCGCTCGCTGGCGCTGTTCGGCTTGCTGCCCGTGCTGCTGGCGCTCGCCTATTTCGCGTTCATCAAGGAGAACTACTTCCAGACCGAAGCCTCCTTCGCGATCCAGACCGTGAACTCATCCCCGCAGTCTCCGGCTGCCAGCATTCTCGGCATCGGCGGCGGCGGTGGCGGCATGACGGATGGTTACCGCGTTCGCGAATATCTGCAGTCCGCCGAAGTGATGCAGATCATGGAGAAAGAGCATGGCTATCTGAGCCATTTTCATGGCGAACCCACCGGCAATCCACGGCTGGACCTAGATTTTTATCGCAATCGCATCGGTATTCAGGCCGATCAGCAGGAAGGTATTCTTACGCTGACTGTAGAGGCCGTATCCGCCGAAGACGCGGTGCGATATGCCGATATCCTGCTGGAACTGGCCCGCGCGAAGGTGCGCGACATCTCCCGGTCGATCGATGAGGATCAACTGGCCGACCTGGTTTCGGTGCAAGAGGATGCGCAGGACCAGTTGAACCTTGCCCAGGCCCGCGTGCAGGAAGTGCAGATCCGGCAGGCGGAGCTTGATCCGCGCGTTTCTGCTGAAGGCATCTACACCATCATCAACAACTTGGAAGTGCAACTGGCAGAAGCCGATGCGCAGCGTCAGGCACTGCTTTCGAATGGCCTGACCGAAAGCCCGTTCCTGCCCCGGCTGAATGCCCGTGTGCAGGCGCTGGAAAACCAGATTGCAGAGCAGCAAAAACGGCTGGGAGGTTCGGGTGGCGACACGTCGCTGGGTCGTTCTGTCGCAGCGTTCGAAACCGCCGTTGCAGAGCGCGATGCAGCAGCCGAAACGCTGGCTTCGGCTCGCAGCACAGTGCAGCAGGCGCGCTTGCGAGGGCTGGAGCAGCGCAAATATCTGGTGGTGATCGCGCAGCCCATGCAGCCCGTCGCCCGCGAAGAGAGCCGCTTGCTGGACATCCTGCTTATCCTGGCGGCGGCACTGGTGGCGATCCTGATCGTTGGCCTGGTAATGCTGAGGCGACCCGAACGAGATAGTTTATGAAAGACGCAAGCATGACCGAGCAAGCCGATCAGACGGAGCGGCTTGTCTCCCAGTTCAAGGAAACTGGCAAAATCACCCCGGCGGAGCTTGGCGCAATCGACCTTGATGACAGGGCGAATTACCAGCTTGTGCGCAAGCAGATCGTCCGCCCCTTGATGGAGCAGGACAGGAATCGCGAAGCTGCGGATATCCTGGCCATGCTGATGAAGAGCAGTGCGGCGAAATTTGCCGAAGTGGTAACGCACGCGCGCCTTGTGTGGGAATTCGATCGAGAGCAAGCGAGGCCGCTGTTCGCCGATATTGTCCGCCATCCGGAGGCCGACGCCCCAGACATCAGCGTCGTCTTGACCAGGCTGCTGAAGGCAAAAGAGTTCGACAACGCTGCAGATATGTCTGAAGGGTTCGCCGACTGGCCACGCGATGACCGGATCACCACGCTGGCATTGAAAGCATTTATCCGTGCCAATCGCACAGAACGTGCCTTCGCGCTGCTGGAGGCGCGTGGTGATGAGGACGATATGGAGCAGCTCGCCCTGTGGCTGCAATTGCTGAACAAGCGGGAGCGTTACGAAGACGTTCTGGCACGCGCTCCGGATCTGGACGATCCCTCCGCCAATAGCGCATTGGTGCACATGGAAGTGGGCGATGCCCTGCTGTCCCTCGCCCGCCGGGATGAGGCAATTGAACGCTATGGCCGTGCCCTGCAGCTGGAGCCTGACGATGTCCGCGCGCTGACCCGGCGCGGCGAGACATTGCTGATCAAGAACGATTACCGCGCCGCCCGTATCGATCTGGCCCGCGCGCTGGAGCTGGCCCCGCATCTCAATCACCTGAACGTGTGGCTGGGCCGCGCGCTGAAGGGCGCGGGCGAATATGATCGCGCGGCGGACCTTATGGTGACGGCCTGCCTCAACCAGCCCGACAGCGTGGAATTGCGCCGTGCGGCTGCATCCGCACTGAACCAGGCGGGACGGCAGGAGGCCGCAATGCGGCTGTATGATCACCTGCTGAAATCGCGCGAGGCGGGATTGCCCAGCGATTTTGAATCCGGGCTGGAAGCCTTGTGGGACAGGGTGGATGATCTGCACATTCCCAAGGCCCGGTTCGACTGGGCGTGGCAGTTCCGCGATGCGGACCGCTTTCCCGACCGGGAAGAGTGGGAGCGCCGCGGCAAGTGGGGCCTGCTGGCGGATCGGCTGATTTACGACTGGCTGGAATGCCGGATGGAAGAAGCCGGGCAAGTGCTGGAAAAGGTCTGCGAACTGGACCCGTTGCAGGAACTGGTGCAGCCGCTGGTGGATCAGGGCCGCGGTGTGATCTTCGCATCCGCCCATATCGGGGCGATGTTCACAGGCCCACTGGCCCTGGAACTGCTGGGTTTCGAAAACCGCTGGATGGCCTCCACCCCCGGATTGCCATCGGTGGCCTTCAACCGCCAGCTCATCAGCACCAGCGACCAGACAGAGGCGCAGGTTGCCCGGCAGGCCATGCGGGCGCTGTCGCAAGGCGCGACGCTTACCATCGCCATAGACGGGGCGATGAATGTGGCGGCCCCGCGCATCGATTTCGAAGGGCAGGAGATAACCTATGCAGGTTTTGCCTCCCGCCTCGCTTACAAGCAGAAGGCACCATCGGTGTTTGCCGTGCCGCAGTGGCGTGAAGGCACGATCGAATATCATCTCGCCAAGCTGCCCTATCCCGCAGAAGGGGAAACGCTGGAAGCCTTCACCGCCCGCTGGCGAGAGGCCTATCTGGGTCAGCTGCGCATCGCGCTGTCGGCAGCGCCAGAGAACCTGCGGCTTGCAGGCGGCATATGGCGCCATATCGTTCCGCAGGGGACGGAGTGACGCGGGCCTTCTCCTTCCGCCTTCTGGGCGTTGCATTGCTGACGCTGGCAGCGCTGGCGATCACTTTTCCGTTGCTGTCGACCGCGCGCAATGCACCGCCGCCACAGGCGGGGCAGGGCTGGTGCAGTGAAGGCCTGACGGTGCGCGATGGCCGGGTTGTGGGTGCAAACTATCTTGGCCGGCAGGATGGCTTTGCCGATGCCGCCGGCACCACCGGCGGGCTGGGCCAGAGGCTGTTGCTGGTAACCTCCACCGCCGATGATGCGCGATCTGCGCATGCCGGCACATTGCGACACGCCGTGGAAACGGCGCGCGCGGCGGGTGGGGGATACATCCTGTTCGATCTGCCGCGCGATGCCCAGCCTATCACCCTGCGCACGCCGCTGAGGCTGGGATCGAACGTTACTTTCGACGGCGGCTGCTCCACGCCGCGCATCATTGATCGCAGCGCGGGCTCCGCCATCTATCTGGACGGCGTGCGCAACGTCGTGATCGTGGGTATCACGCTGACCCAGACCGGGTTTGCCGACCAGGACGAGGGCGGCGATTGCATCACGGTGCGCGATGGGGCGGACCGGGTGTGGGTCGCCTATTCCGCGTTCTCCGCCTGCCGGGATGGCATGATCGATGTAACGGCCAAGCACGGTGATCGCCGCGGGCGGGTGACCATATCAGACAATCTGTTCACCGATCATGACAAGGTCATGCTTGTGACGGCCGCCGCACCAGACGGTGCATCCTGCTTTGCCAACGGGGTTGGCAATGCGCAGTTGCAGGTCAGCCTGCTGCGCAATCGCTTTGTCCGCGTGGCGCAGCGCATTCCGCGGGTTGCGGGTAACAGCTTCGTCCATTCCTACGGCAATGATATCGCCTTTGCGCCGCGTCGGCGCAATTCTGGCGAGATGAGCGGATCCTATGGCGGCCTTGCCCGCGATGGCGGACGGCTGCTGTCGCAGGCCAATCGCTATCGTTCGATGACGAATGACAAGGTTCTGCGCGGGCTGGTGGCCGATGGGCCAAGCCAGAAGGGGCGCGGCATCTGCGCAGGGCAGGGCGCGGCCCTGTCTGTGGATGATAAGTTCGGCCCGCGGCTGGAGCGGCGCGAAGGCAATCGCAACCGTGTCTCCGCCCAATCATACAACCTTTCCAACCGGGCTACCGCCTGGCAGGCGGATCGCCCGGTCGGCCCGGCGCTGCGTTAGGAATTGAAGTCCGCGATCACGCGGCGGCGTTCCTCCACATACCATGGCATGGCTGCTTCCAGCCCGGTGACGATGGTGTGCGTGGGATCATAGCCCAGAAGGTCACGACCCTTGTCGATCGATGCGAGGGAATGGCGCACGTCACCCTTGCGGAAATCGGCATGGATCGGATCCTTGTCATAGCCGATCTGGTAATTCGCCAGCTCTTCACGAATGCGGGTGAACAATTCGTTCAGCGTGGTGCGCTGTCCCACTGCGACATTCACCACCTCGTTCTCGCCGCGAAGCTGCGCCAGGCCAGCGCGCAGGTTCGCCTGCACGGCATTGTCGACAAAGCAGAAATCGCGGCTCGTCTCTCCATCGCCGTTGATCGTGATGGACTGGCCGTCGATCATCAGGTCCGTCCATTTCGGGATCACCGCGGCATAGGCGCCTTGCGGGTCCTGACGCGGGCCGAACACGTTGAAATAGCGCAGGCCGACGGAGGAGAAATCATAGGTGCGGCGATAGATATCGGCATAGATCTCGTCGAACAGCTTCGTGGCGGCATAGGGTGACAGTGGATTGCCGATCCGGTCCTCGATCTTGGGAAGCTGCGGCTCGTCACCATAGGTGGAGCTGGACGCGGCGTAGACGAAGCTCTGCACCCCGCCGAGGCGAGAGGCATCGAGCATGTTGAGAAAGCCGGTGACGTTCACATCATGGCTGGTGCGCGGATCTTCGATCGAACGTGGCACCGATCCCAGCGCGGCCTGGTGCAGAACAACGTCCACATCCTTTACCGCGGCGGCGCAGGTATCGAAATCGCGGATGTCGCCTTCGATTAGCGTGAAATTGGCAAAATCATCGCCAACGCAGGATTCCACATGCTTCAGATTATAGGCATGGCCGGTGGCGAAATTGTCCAGCCCGGTCACCGTCTGGCCAAGCTGCAACAGCGATTCCACGAGGTTGGAGCCAATGAACCCGGCAGCACCGGTTACCAGCCAGTGACGGCGGTTTGCGCGCAGCCTGTCGCGCAGCTCGGTCTGGCCCGGACGGTCAAACCAAAATTCCTTCTGCATATTCAAGTCCTTCAGAAATTGTCGTTCCGGTGACAGCCGAATTTACGAATCGTAATCGTCCAGCTCGTCACCCTGCACGTTCACCACGTGCACCAGATTGGTGGCGCCTGCCTGGCCGAAGGGAACGCCCGCCAGCATGGCGATGCGCGCACCTTCCCCTGCAAAACCGTGGCGCAGGGCCATGCGCTTGCCCTTGGCAATCATCTCTTCAAAGCTGCCGATATCCTTGGTGGCCACGGGGTGGCCGCCCCACAGCAGGCATACCCGGCGGGCAACCTGCATGGACGGGGTCAGCACCATAACAGGCACGGCAGGGCGTTCGCGGGAAACGCGACGCGCGCTGCTGCCGGAACTGGTGAACACGGCAATGGCATTGATATTCACCGTGTCGGCAATGGTCATGCAGGCGTGGGAGAGGGCATCGGCCAGCGTGGCGTCGGGCGGGGTATCCAGCATCCGCACACGCTGTTTGTAACCCTCGTCCTTTTCCACCTGGCGGGCGATGGAATCCATCATCAGCACGGCTTCTTCAGGCCAGTCGCCAGCCGCGGTTTCCGCGCTCAGCATCACGGCATCGGCGCCGTCGTACACGGCATTGGCCACGTCGGACACTTCGGCGCGGGTGGGGGCGGGGCTTTCGATCATGGATTCCAGCATCTGCGTGGCCACGATCACCGGCTTGCCCGTCAGCCGCGTCTTGTTGACGATTTTCTTCTGCAGCGGCGGCACTTCCTGCGGCTCCAGTTCCACGCCCAGATCGCCGCGCGCCACCATGATGCCGTCGGCCATCTCGATAATCTCGTCGAGGCGGCGGATGGCCTGCGGCTTTTCAATCTTGGCGCACAGCGCGCCGCGCCCGTTCATCAGCTTGCGCGCCTCGGCAAGGTCGTCAGGCCGTTGCACGAAGCTGAGGCCGATCCAGTCGACGCCCTGCTCCATGGCGAAAGCAAGATCGCGGCGATCCTTGTCCGTCAGGGCAGGGATGGGAATCTCGGCGTCGGGCACATTCACGCCCTTGCGATCCGAAATCACGCCGCCGACTTCTGCCTTGCAGGTAATCTCTCCATTGCTGACCGATTGCACGCGCAGGCGGATCTTGCCGTCGTTCACGAGCAGGCGCTGGCCTTCTTCCACGACGTGGAAGATCTCCGGATGCGGCAGTTCCACACGGGTGGCATCGCCCGGTTCGCCCACCCGGTCAAACTTGAAGGTGGCGCCGTGAGGGATGGTGGCGCGGCCATCCTTGAACGTACCCACGCGCAGCTTTGGCCCCTGCAGATCGGCAAGGATGGCGATGGGCCGGTAGAATTCCTTTTCCAGCTGGCGGATGTTGCGGATGGTGCGGGCGTGCACTTCATGCTCGCCATGGCTCATATTGACGCGGAAGGCATCGGCCCCGGCCTGGAACAGGCGGCGCAATGTATCGATGTCGCTGCAGGCGGGCCCCGTCGTGGCGAGGATCTTGACCTTGCGGCCACGCGGGCCAAGTCTGCTTGTATCGAGCTTTACCATGGCCCACGCCTATGACAGGCGAAGATGACAACACAAGGATATATGATGAGCGATACGCAAGATCCCCTGGATATGCTGCCCGATGATGTGGCCGCCGATGCCTTCCGCCGGCTGGTGCGGCACCTGCAGCATCGCCACGATGCGCAGAATATCGACCTGATGGGCCTCTCCGGCTTTTGCCGCAATTGCCTGGCGGACTGGATTCGCGATGCCGGATATGATGGCAGCAAGGATCAGGCGCGCGAATTGATCCACGGCATGCCGATGGATGAATGGAAGGCCACCCGCCAGACCGAGGCGACGCCGGAGCAGCTTGATCGCATGAAGGCCAGCGTCGCAAAGAACGCCTGATGCGGGCTTTGCACAAAATGGTCCACAGTCTTGCTTGCGCCGACGCGCGCCTGCGCTAACCAGCGGCCAACCGATTCTCACATTCTTACCGGAGCACTATTCCAATGGCTGAAGCCACCGACGACCGCCTGCGCCTGCTGATCGAGCGTATCGAACGCCTTGAAGAGGAAAAGAAGGGCATCGCCGACGACATTCGCGACGTTTACGCAGAAGCCAAGGCCGTGGGTTACGACCCCAAGATCATGCGCCAGATCGTGCGCCTGCGGAAGATGGAACCCAACGACCGTAGCGAGCAGGAAATGATCCTGGATACCTACAAGGCCGCTCTCGGGATGGGTTGAGCCTTTATGGAGGCGGCGTGCGGAACGCCGCCTCCGTCCGGTCCGTTGATTCTGCAAACCCCCTATTTGCAGGATTACCGAAAATGACCGACACTTTGCACAAATCGCAGGACGCCACCTTCAACCAGCCCATCGCGGAAGAGCCGGATATGCCCGGCCATGAAAGCGCGCTGGATCGCAAGCCCGAATGGGAACCGCGCTATCCCGGTTCCGGCCGCATGAAGGGCAAGGTCGCCATCGTGACGGGCGCGGACAGCGGCATCGGCCGTGCCACCGCCGTGCTGTTCGCCCGCGAAGGCGCGAAGGTGGCCATCGCCTATCTCAGCGAGCATGACGACGCCAGGAAAACGCGCGAATTGTGCGAGGCGGAAGGTGCGGAAGTGCTGCTGTCCGCCGGAGATTTGGGCGATCCGAAACACGCGCAGGGCTTCGTCGATGCGGTGATGGAACGCTTTGGCCAGATCGACAGCCTGATCCAGATCGCGGGCGAGCAGCACCCCGATTACGACGTGACTGACATCACGCCGGAGCAATTGCAGCGCACGTTCCAGTCCAACATCTACTCGATGTTCTATCTGGCGCAGGCCGTGCGGCCCCACCTGAAGCGCGGCGCGACCATCGTGAACTGCACCTCCATCACCATGTACCAGGGCGCGCCGATCCTGCTGGATTACTCCGCCACCAAGGGCGCGATCACGGCGTTTACCCGATCGCTGTCCGGCCAGCTTATCGAAGACGGCATCCGCGTGAACGGCGTGGCGCCCGGCCCGATCTGGACGCCGCTCAACCCCTGCGGCGGCATGCCGGAGGAGGAGATGGACGACTGGGGCACCGACACGCCGATGGGCCGCGCGGGCGAGCCCAATGAAGTGGCGCCAGCCTTCCTGTTCCTTGCCTGCGAGGACAGTTCCTACATGTCCGGCCAAGTGCTGCATCCCAATGGCGGGACCGTAGTGAGCGGATAATCAATGCCATGATGTGTTGAAGCAAAAGCGGGGCTGGGCTAGGCCCCGCTTTTACTTTCAGCACCCGTTAGAAGAACCATCATGGCAGGCCATTCCAAATTCAAGAACATCATGCACCGCAAGGGTGCGCAGGATAAGAAGCGTTCGAACCTGTTTTCCAAGCTCAGCCGCGAAATCACCGTGGCGGCGAAGATGGGCACGCCCGATCCTGACATGAACCCGCGCCTGCGCCTCGCCGTCAACACGGCCAAGGCGCAGTCCATGCCGAAGGACAATATCCAGCGCGCCATCGACAAGGCGACCGCCGGTGATGACGAGAACTACGAAGAGGTGCGTTACGAGGGCTATGGCCCCGGCGGCAGCGCCATCATCGTGGAAACCCTGACCGACAACCGCAACCGCACCGCCACCGCTGTGCGCACCGCCTTCAGCAAGCATGGCGGCAATCTGGGCACCGAGGGCAGCGTGCAGCACGGCTTCGAACGGCTGGGCTTCATCGTCTATCCCGCCGATGTCGGCAGCGAAGACAAGGTGCTGGAAGCGGCCATGGAAGCGGGCGCGGAGGACATCACCTCGACCGAGGACGGCCACGAAATCTGGACCGCGGCGGACGACCTGCACCAGGTGGCAGGCGACCTGGAAAAGTCGCTCGGCGAAGCGGAAACCGTGAAGCTGGCGTGGAAGCCCAACATCACCGTCGACATGGACGAGAAGAACGCCGCCACCCTGCTGAAGCTGATCGACGTGCTGGACGACGATGACGACGTGCAGACCGTGTGGGGCAATTACGATATCTCCGACGAGGTGATGGAGAAGATCGAAGGGTAAGCCAACAGGGTGATTATCCTCGGCCTCGACCCATCGCTCAGTTGCACAGGCTGGGGCGTGATCAGGGTTGAGGGCAGCCGCATCTCGCACATCGCCAACGGGCAGATTCCCACATCGCCCAAGGCACCGATGGTACAGCGGCTGGCTGCCCTCCATTCCGGCATCGCCGAAATCATCGCCGCGCACCGGCCCGATCGCGCTGCGGCAGAGGAGGTGTTCGCCAACAAGAACGCGCAGTCCACCATCAAGCTGGCACAGGCGCGCGGCGCTGTGCTGGCCGCGTGCGGCAGTGCGGGGCTGGAGGTGCGCGAACATGCTGCGCGGCTGGTGAAGAAGGCTGTCGTCGGCACCGGCGGCGCGGACAAGGCCCAGGTGCAGGCGATGCTGAAGGTGCTGTTGCCCGGCGCGATGCTTGCCGGGGCAGACGCCGCCGATGCACTGGCCGTGGCCATTGCCGACGCCAATCTGGGCTAGCGCGCCAGCCAATTATCTCATTGAATTGGAACAAGAGCTTGCGGGCATCGTAGTTCCTATGTCCGGGCGTGAGATGGCGCTTTGCGGATCTAATCAATGGAGATCTTCAGATGCGTAAATCCATTCTTCCTGCCGTTCTGACCTGCACCCTTTTGCTGTGCGGTTGCGCTGCGTCCCCCGGTTATGGCGGCAACCCGCTGGGCGGCTTGCTGGGCGGCATCCTTGGCACCAATGATCCGGGCGATCGCGAACTCAGCCAGTTTGAGCGTGCCGCCGTGAGCGCTTGCGGGCGCGAGGCGGATGACAATTCGCGTGACCGTGTGCGTGTGACGCGCGTGGATCAGATCACCCGCGATACGGTGCGCGTGGATGGCAATCTTGAAACGCGTGACACCAGGCGGGACAATTTCACCTGCACATTCCGCAGCGATGGCCGGATCGTGGACTTCCGCATTTTCTGATCGATGTTGCGCGCCGCATGGCACTTGCGAGAGCTGGCGTGAATTGACACCGGGCGGGCCTTGGCTACTCCGGTGCGATGTATCTCGTCGTCTTTCGCAGCCGCAAACGCGCCGATATCGACCGCGCCGCCTATGATGCGCAGGCGCAGGCGATGGAAACGCTGGCGAGGCAGCAGCCGGGCTATCTATCCTTCAAAAGCTACCTTGCCGATGATGGTGAGACGGTTGCGATCTCCGAATGGAGGGACAAGGGCGCTGCCAAGGCATGGGGCCGGGTGGCCGAGCACAATGTAGCGCAGGCAGACGGGCGCGCCCGCTGGTACGGCGAATACACGATCTTTGCATGCGAGAACCCGTCGATCCACCGCTTTCCCTGAACTGTCCTACACCGTGCCCACTGACAAAAGCAGCCGGATGAAACCTGCTAAACAAATTATTCTCACGCCCTTTGAACAGCGGCGCTGACATCCTCGTGTTTTTCGCCCTAGAACAGTGTTCCAGGTGTTCCACATTAACTGCAAAGGCGCGCAAGCATGACCATCCATCTCTACGGTATTCCCAATTGCGACACGGTGAAGAAGGCGCGCAAATGGATGGATGCGCAGGGGCATGAATACACCTTCCACGATTACAAGAAAGAAGGCGCGGATGCGCAAAAGCTGGAACGCTGGGCCGATCGATGTGGCTGGGAAATCCTGCTGAACCGGCGCGGCACCACTTTTCGCAAGCTGGATGATGCGCAGAAGGCGAATATGGACAGGGCGAAAGCCATCGCCCTGATGCGGGAGCACCCCAGCATTATAAAGCGGCCCGTGCTGGAAACGGACGATGGGGACAGCGTGCTGGTGGGCTTCACCCCCAGCGAATGGGAAAACCTGCTGCGGTGATGCGTCCATGATCGCAGCCTTGCTGAACAACTGGAGAAGCGCGTTTCGCGAAACGCTGGAATCCGCATTGGCGGCGGGCATCGCATGGTGGCTGGGCCTGCTGATTTTCGGCGGGGAGCACACCCCGCTGTTTGCCGCGGTCACCGCCGTCGTCTGCCTGGCGCCGGGGCTGCCCAGCCATTCAAAACAGGCACTGGGCCTGCTGGTGGGCGTGATTGCCGGGATTGTGATCGGTGAGTTGGCGCTGGCCGTGGCGGGCGGCGCGCATCCGGTGATACTGGGCGCGGCGGTGTTCCTTTCGATGATGGCGGCGCTGGCATTTAAGGTGCAGCCAATCGTGGGCATTCAGGCAGGCGTTTCCACGGTAATCGTGCTGGTGGAAGGGCAGGACGTACAAAGCTTTTCGCGGGTGGTGGACGCTATGATTGGCGGCATCGTGGCGCTGATCTTCAGCCAGGTGCTGCTGACGCCCAACCCCTTAGCCATCATCCGCCGCGAAGGGGGCAAGGCCATCGAAGCGTTTGAAAACCTGCGCACCGCCCTGGCGAAGCGAGAAGGTGGAGATTGCAGCCGGGAGAAAGTCGATGGCGCCGTGCGCGACATGCAATCGGCTGTGATGGGTCTGGAAGATAATCTGGAATACGTCAGCCGCGTGGCCACGCGGACCCTGCGCGGTCGCTGGCGCAGGGAAAAGATCGAAACGCGTGTGGGCCAGTGGCGCACATTCTCTCGCCGCGCGCAGCTTGCCTTGGGAGACAGCGCCCACCGCATCCTTGCCTCTTCCCGGACGGAAAGCACGCAAGGCGGGCTGGAGGAGGCGGAACACTGGATCGCCGCAGGGCGCGATCTGGTGAAGGGTGAGGACGCGGCATTCAAGGAAATCGCAACACGGGAAAGCGAGAACGCCGATGGCGAAGACTGATCTGGCGCGCGGGGTATGTTTCGCACTGTTCCTTTCAATAACAACGCTTTGCTGCGCAACATCAGTTGCAGCACAGGAGAGCGAAATACTGGTGATTGCCCATCGCGGCGCAAGCGGGGATCGGCCCGAACACACGCTGGCGGCTTATGAACTGGCGATTGAGCAGGGCGCGGATTTTATCGAGATCGATTTGGTGCCGACGCAGGATGGCGTGCTGGTGGCGCGGCACGAGAACGAGATTTCGGGCACCACCGATGTGGGCGAGCGCCCCGAATTCGCGGCCCGTCTCACCACCCGCACGATTGACGGGCAGGAAATGACCGGCTGGTTCACAGAAGATTTCACGCTGGCCGAACTGCGCACTTTGCGGGCAACCGAGCGTTTGCCGGACATCCGCCCGAAAAACGCCCTGTTCGATGGCCTTTACCAGGTGCCGACGCTGACGGAGATTATCACGCTCGTTCGCGCCAAGGAGGCGGAGACGGGCCGGGTGATCGGCATTTATCCCGAGATCAAACACCCATCATACTTTGCCAGCATCGGGCACGATGTTGTCGCCCTGCTGGTGGAGCAGTTGCACGCTGCCGGATATGTGGGCGAAGGCGGCCCGGTGTTTATCCAGAGCTTTGAGGTGGAGCCGCTGAAGCGGTTGAACAGGATGACCGATCTTCCGCTGGTGCAATTGATCGAAGCTGACGGCGTGACCGCAGACGATCCATCCCGCAGCTATGACGAAATGGTTTCTCCGTCAGGTCTGGCCGCTATCGCCGAATATGCCGACGGGATCGGCGCGGCGATACCGCTGCTGCTGAATGAGACTGGCGCTTCCACGGGCGTTTCCAAAAATGCGCATGCCGCCGGACTCGTGGTGCACGGCTGGAGTGCGCGAAAGGAGAACGCCTTTCTTCCCCAAGTGCTGCGCTCCTCTGACGATGATGCCGAGGCTGGCGATCTGTCAGCGCTGATTGCCATGCTGAAAAGCGCCGGGGTGGACGGCGTCTTCACCGATGACCCCGCAAAGCTTAGCCCGGCCGATCCGGGTGCGATCAAGCAGGGCGATGCCGCGCCGTGACGATGTAATTCAGGCTCATGTCGTCCGACAGATGCAGCCCCTTGCCTACGGAAAAGGCGATGCCTTTGGGTTCGCCCATCGAAAGCCCCGCGTCCTCCAGCAGAGTTTCCAGTTCCTCCGGCGTGACAAAGTCTTCCCAGTGATGCGTACCCTTCGGCACCGCGCCCACAGCCTCGGCCGCGCCGATCAGAAGCGTGCGGCTTTTCAGCGTGCGGTTGGGGGTGGAAAGCACCATCAGGCCTTCGGGCGCCAGATGCGCGGCGAGCTGCACGATGAAGGCCTGCTTGTCCTCCACATGCTCGATCACTTCCATGCTGGTGACAAGATCGAAATGGCCGAGACCGGCAGAGCCGAGTTCGCCGGGGATATAGCGGATATCCAGCCCCGCACCGTCCGCATGAGCAGCGGCGGCCTGCGTGTTCTCGGGCGAGGCGTCGACTCCGGTGACTTCGCCGCCAAGGCGCGCCAGTGGTTCGCACAGCAGGCCCGCGCCGCAGCCGACATCCAGCGCGCGCTTTTCCGCCAGCGGTTTCGCCCCCTCGATATCGCCGCCCCAGTGCATGTCTATCGCATCCCGGATAAAGCCCAGGCGCACGGGGTTCAGCTTGTGCAGCATGGCGGAACTGCCCTTGGGATCCCACCATTCGGCGGCCAGCGCGCCGAAGTGCGCGGCCTCCTCCGGACGGATGGTTGCAGGACTGGTTGCAGATGTGACAGTTGCGTCTGGCATGCATGCTCCCTAACAGCGCGCGAGGGTTTCAACCAGACTAACGCATGAGGCACTAAACTTGGCCCGGATCGTGATGAAATTTGGCGGTACGTCGGTCGCAGGGACCGAACGCATACGCCGCGTTGCCAATATCGTGCGCGCTCAGGCCGCTGGCGGTAACGAGGTTGCCGTGGTGGTGAGCGCAATGGCGGGCGAGACGGATCGCCTCGTCAACTTCTGCCGCGAGGCGAATCCGCTGTATGACCCTGCGGAATATGACGTGGTGGTATCCAGCGGCGAACAGGTAACCGCAGGCCTGCTGGCACTCACCCTGCAGGCGATGGGCTGCAAGGCGCGCAGCTGGCTGGGCTGGCAATTGCCGGTGAAGACATTCTCCGCCCATGCCAACGCCCGTGTGGGTGAAATCCATGCGGAGCGGCTGGGCGATTCGATGGCATCGGGCGAGATCGCCGTGATCCCCGGTTTCCAGGGCGTTTCCGATCTGGAGCGTATCACCACCATGGGCCGCGGCGGGTCCGACACCTCTGCCGTGGCCATTGCGGCCGCCGTGGGTGCCGATCGCTGCGATATCTACACCGATGTGGACGGCGTCTACACCACGGACCCGCGCATCGTAGCGCGTGCGCGCAAGATCAAATATGTCTCCTACGAGGAGATGCTGGAGCTGGCTTCCGTCGGCGCGAAGGTGCTGCAGACGCGTTCTGTCAGCCTGGCCATGAAGCATAACGTGCCCGTGCAGGTCCTGTCCTCCTTCGTGGATGAAGGATCGCCTCCTGCCGATACGCTGCCCGGCACGATGATAGTTTCCGAAGCAGAGATGCAGAAAATTCTCGAGGATACGAATATGGAACGCCAGTCCGTAACGGGCATCGCCCATGACAAGAACGAAGCCCGCGTCGTGCTGACCCGCGTGCCGGACAAGCCGGGCGCCGTGGCCGATATCTTCACCCCGCTGGGCGAAGCGGGCATCAATGTGGATATGATCATCCAGAACGTGGGCCGCGACAAGGGCGAGACCGACGTGACCTTCACCGTGCCCCAGGCCGAACTGGCGCGCGCGCAGGCCCTGCTGGAAGACAAGCAGGAAGCTCTTGGCTTCAACCGCATCATCACCGATGTGCGGGTGGCGAAAATCTCCGTCGTGGGCATGGGCATGAAAAGCCACACGGGCGTTGCTGCCACCATGTTCAAATCGCTGGCCGATCGCGGCATCAACGTGCAGGCCATCTCCACCTCGGAAATCAAGGTCTCGGTCCTGATCGACGAGGATGAGACCGAGCTGGCCGTGCGCGTTCTGCACACCGCCTATGGACTGGATAGCCCGGACGATGTCGTATCCGGCGACGACGGCCCTGATGACATCGGGAAGTCTTCCGCCTAAGGGCAGGCGCATGACAAGCTATTCCAGAACGTCTGCGCTGATGGCGCGCGGCAATGAATTCCTCGGCTCTCAGCACGCCATCATGTGCGGCGCGATGAGCTGGGTGTCGGAACGCAAGCTGGTGTCCGCCATCAGCAATGCGGGCGGTTTCGGCGTGATTGCCTGCGGGGCGATGACGCCCGAACTGCTGGATGCCGAAATCGCCGCGACCAAGGCGCTGACGGACAAGCCCTTCGGCGTGAACCTGATCACCATGCACCCGGACCTGTTCGACCTGATCGATGTGTGCGCAAAGCACGAGGTTACGCATGTGGTGCTGGCAGGCGGCCTGCCGCCCAAGGGCAGTGTGGATGCGATCAAGCAGAAGGGTGCCAAGCTCATCTGCTTTGCCCCGATGCTGGCTCTGGGCAAGAAGCTGCTGCGTTCAGGCGCAGATGCGCTGGTGATAGAGGGGATGGAAGCAGGCGGCCACATCGGCCCTGTGTCCACCAGCGTACTGGCGCAGGAAATCCTGCCCGAACTCGCGGCCGAGAACATCGTGTTCGTAGCCGGCGGCATCGGCAAGGGTGACATGATTGCCGGCTATCTGGAAATGGGCGCAGCGGGCGTGCAGCTGGGCACCCGCTTTGCCTGCGCTACGGAGAGCATTGCCCATCCCGATTTCAAGAAAGCCTTCTTCCGCGCCAGTGCCCGCGATGCCGTGGCATCGGTGCAGGTTGATGCGCGCCTGCCGGTGATCCCCGTGCGCGCCCTGAAGAACAAGGGCACGGAGGAATTCACCGCCAAGCAGCGCGAAGTCGCCTCCGTGCTGGACCGCGAGGAAATCGCGATGGCCGAAGCGCAATTGCAGATCGAGCACTATTGGGCAGGCGCATTGCGCCGCGCGGTGATCGATGGCGACGTTGAAAACGGCTCGCTGATGGCAGGCCAGTCTGTCGGCATGGTAAAAGCGGAAGAGCCTGTGGCAGAGATCATCGCGCAACTGATGCAGGAAAGCGAAGCTGCGCTGACACGGCGCAACCGCCTCTGAAGCCACGGCGGCGCGTAACGCTGCCTTCAGGTCAGCCCGCCAGACCCAGCAGCACCTTCACAGTCGTATCGGGATCGTTCTGCATCACGAAATGGTCCGTTGCCGTCTCATGATACTCCCAACCCAAAGACCGCGCCTTCTCCGCAAAATCGATGAAGGGCGTGGGCTGGTATCCGGTGGCGAAGATATAGCATTTCTTCGGGATCGACTGTTCCTCGCCAGAAAAGGGAATGGCTTCCAGCAGTGTGAGCAAGGGATGGAAGCCCACCTTGCCGGGAACATGGGTGAAATCGATTGAGCCGATCGGCGTCACATAGCCGGGCTGGTGGCGCTGCGTATCGACATACCAGTTATGCTCGAAATCGCCGGTAATGTCCCACAGCGACTGGTCGCTCTCGGGCATGAACGCATCGACATAGCAGATCGCCTCTATCTGCCGGGCAAGGCGGCTGGCGACGGCGGAGATCACCATGCCGCCATAGGAATGGCCAGCAAGGATGAATGTCTCCAGCCCCGCTTCGGCAATCTGGCGGCACACATCGTCCACATGATCGGTGAGGGTGATGCCGGGATGCAGTTCGTCCTGCCGGGTGCCAAGGCCGGGCAGGGTGCAATTGAGCGCGCGGTGCCCCTCTGCCTCCAGCCGGGCGGGTACATCGCCCCAGGTGTGGCTGCCGCCCCAGGCGCCGTGAACGAGGACGTATTTGGCCATGCTTGTTTCTCCCGGACATGAAAAGGCCCGCGCATCGTGGTGATGCGCGGGCCGTTTCTCAAGTGGTTTGCAGGTCTCAGGACTTGCGCGACGTACGCCAGCCGGTGGCGTAGGTGTCGGCTGCCATCTTGCCGTAAGGTACGGGAGAGACGATGGCCTTCACGTTGATCTGCTTGTGCGGCTCGACGGTGGTCTTCTCGGTTCCGCCGTTTTCTTCGCCCCAGACAACTTCGAGTTCGGTGCCCAAAGGGATTTCCGGATCGACGGTTGCGAGCGACAGTGCCTTCTTCTCGTTCCAGCTATAGCCGGTGAACATCGACAGGCCGACCGTGTTGCCGCCTGCATCCACGACCTTGTCGTAGTTGGAGTTGGCATAGTTGGCGAGCGGCAGGTCGAAGAACTTGTACTGCTCACCCTCAGGATCGAACATGGAGCCGACGATCTTCTTCATATCGTCCGCATTCCATTCCAGCGTAACCTTCTTGCGCTGGTCTTCCTTGGCGTTCTCGGCGATTTCCTTCAGCGCGTCTGCACCGTGGAAATCATGGTCGAACTTCACGAACGGGCCATAGCCCAACTCGTACGGGTTGAGGTAGTAGTCCTCGATGGTGTCACCGATGAACGAACCGCCGATGGAGCCGGTGGCTTCATAGCTGTCGGCACCCAGCCACTTGCGATAATCTTCCAGCTTGTCGCCGGTGTAGATCGCGGGCAGCGGGCTGGGGATCCAGCCGGATTCCAGCGTGTTCGACGGGTAAGCGCGGCTGCCGACCGGGATCAGGCCGAATTCTTCGCCAGCCTTCAGGATCTCGTCGCGGATATATTCCTGGTCTTCATACGGACCCCAGAGCTCCAAGCCCGGCGAACCGGCCATGCCGTGACGCAGGGTGCGCACGCGCTTGTTGCCGATCTTCATGTCGGACATGTTGAAGAACTTCAGCTTGTCGAGCTTTTCGCCGTTGAGCTTCTCGATCACGTCCCAGGCGCGCGGGCCCTGGATCTGGAAGCGCCACGAAATGCGCTTCACCGGCTTGCCCATCGGGCGGCTGGGCGAACGCGGATCATTGATGATCTCCACGTTGTAACCGCCCTTTTCGGCCTGGTACATCAGCCAGTTGGCAGCAGGTGCGCGGCCGACATAGACGAATTCTTCTTCGGCCAGCCAGAAGATGATGCCGTCACCGATCACGTGGCCATAAGGCGTGGTGGGGACGTACTGCTTGGCCTTGTCGACCTGCCAGCCCTTGGAGGAGTTGATCATCGTGTCTGACAGCAGCTTGTGCGCGTCCGGACCGTTGATGTAGAGATCGAACATGTGGTGCGACTGGTCGAACAGCACGGCGCCGTGCTGCCAAGCCCACTGCTCATCACGCCAGTTGGAAAATTCCGGGGCGACGACGGGGTACACATAGGCACCGATTTGATTGTTGCGCAGCTGACCGACGATATCGCCGTTAGCTTTTGCCAGCACTTGTTCCAGATTGTCGGCCATGATTGGCTCCTCTCCATGGTTGTGAATGAATCACGTATGCGAAATTAGTATGTGTTGCATACAATATTCGGCTACAGGTGCAAGGCGAAACCGCAGCGAAAAGGCAGGAGGTGCATCATGCAGGTGGAAGCGCTTGATCATATCAACATCATTACCGGCGATCTGGACGGAACTGCGCGCTTCTATGAAAGCCTGCTGGGGCTGGAGCGCCGCGATGCACCGCCGCCGCTGACACCGCAGACCGCGCAATGGATGTTCGATGCGCAGGGCCGCGCCATCATTCATATCAATTCGCTGGATTGTGCGCGCACATATGATCGCGACATCACGCCGGGCGATCTGACGGGCGCACTACATCACGTGGCGCTGCGGCTGAGCGGTTATGACGAGATGAAGGCGCGGCTCGATGCGCGCGGCGCTGATTATCAGGAGAATGTGGTCGAGGCGATCGGCCTGCGCCAGATCTTCACCGCAGACCCGAACAACGTGCTGCTGGAGCTGAACTTCTTCGGCGAATAGCAAAAGCCTTCGCCGCACCTGCCACGATCCTCCGGTTCGGGTGGACCATGACAGGTGCGATACGGCGCAGAAACTATGCTATTTCAAGCAGCACATGCTCTTGCGAGGTAGCCTTGGCCCTGCCGATCGAAGACCCGAAGGCAAAGGCAGAGCCCTGCTTCTGCGGTTCAAGATCGACATGCGGATCAACGCCATTGCCGACAGCCCAGATCGCGGCCTGCGTGCGGTTCTGCACCGCCAGCTTGCGCAGGATCGCCTTGACGTGGACCTTCACGGTCGCCTCGCTGATTTCCAGCCGATATGCGATCACCTTGTTGGGGTAACCCATGATCAGGCACCGCAGCGTTTCGATTTCCCTGTCTGACAGGGAGCGAAGGATTTCCGAATCCTCCGTCACCGGCTTGCCGGCCAGTTTACCGAAATCAGGCAGATGCTGCACCAGTGCGCCGGGCAGAACCTTTTCACCCAAGGCAACCAGACGCAGAGATTCAAGGAACGGCTGGTAATCGATTTCCTTGATGATGTAGCCATCGGCGCCTGCGCTGAACACGCTCACCATGGTTTCGAAATCAAAGGCATCGGCCAGCAGCACGATCCGTAACTTGGGCTCCTGCGCACGAAGCGCACGAATATCGCCCTCGATATCGTTCGTCGCACTAATGTCCAGCAGCAGCAGTTCGCTCTCGAAACCTGCCGGATCGTCGAATGGAGCTTCCAGCAGGGCATCACAACTTGGAAAGGTATTCTCCAGCGAAAACCCTTCGTCATTGAGAATACGTTTGAGTCCCTCTTGCGACAGCGAATTCACACATACAAGTGACGTGCGTATAGTTTGGGCAATCATAAGATTAAACCCCCCGTTTTAGTTAAAATATTTCGGACTTGTGGAACTATCTTTTAAACTTGATCAAATTCGCAAAGACATTGTGTCGGAATGCTGCGATCAAGATGCGCCCTAGGTTCCGTCCAGTAAGAAAACTATACGTAAGAGACACATAGAAGTCGAGTCTTAGACAGTCGGCCCGCTGCCTGAAACGAGGGACGCAATGCGAGCGTTCAGACCCGTTTGGGAAACGTTAACAAAATTTATCAATGGTTTCTTAGTCACAGTAATTGCTTGAGGAATCGCTGCGCGGGGATACCGACTTTGGACCGTATCGCGGTCTTCGGGAAGGCGTCAGGCGTCGGCAGACCGTTCTTTAAATGCGATGAGTTGAGCCTTATTCAGCCCAGCCGAGCGGTTTCGAGGGTCAGTCGGACTCATCATAAATCAAGACTGCAGACCGGACGGTAACAATTGATACTTCCACGTGCCGCGAATCAGGTACCTGAATTTGCGGAAGAATTTTGCTGCCTCATGCACATCGGCCTGCTGGGTGTCCCGTTCTGGGCAACTAGGCTGGCACACCGCCGGCGATCGTCGTGCGATACATTTCGCGGCGGAAACCGTCGTAATCGTTCGGCCCCAGGTGCATGGTGGCCGCATTGTCCCACATGCACACCGTGCCCGGCTCCCAACGCAGGCGGCAGGTGAAGGCATGCTGGGTGGCGTGTTGCACCAGATAATCGAGGATGGGCTTGGCCTCGTGTGTGGTCATCCCCTCGATCCCGGTGGAATAGGTTTCGCAGATATACAGCGCTTCCTCTCCCGTAGCCGGATGCGTGCGCACCAGCGGATGATAAGTGCCCTTCTGGCCCTGCTCATGCTTGGCCGGATCGCCAAAGCTGATGGCCCCGCCTTTGCGCAGCTTGTTCTGCGTGGCGTAATTGTTCGCCGCGCTCATATGGACGCGCAGCGGGCGCAGCATGTCACGATAGGTTTCGGACAGGTGATTGAACGCCAGCGCCGTATTCGTCCACGTGGTGTCGCCGCCATAGGGCGGGCCTTCCAGCTGGCGCAGGGTGGTGATGCTGGGCGGTTCGGGGAGGAAGGGGCTGTCTGTATGCCAGCTGCCGCCAAACAGGCTGCGCGTTACCTCGTCCGCTTCCTTGATAATGGGATGCACGTCGCGGTGCCCTTCCACCCCTTGTGTGTAGGCATCCACGGCAAAGGGGCCGAGTCTGCGGGAAAATTCCTCATGCTCTGTATGGGAGAGGTGCTGATCGCGCAGGAACACCATCTTGTGCTTCCACAGTGCCTGCTTCAGGCTTTCAATACCCTCGCCATCCAGATCGGGCAGGCGCACACCGGTAATTTCCGCGCCCATCGCGGCGCCCAGGGGTTCACAGCCGAAATACTCGGACTGGAACGCGTGATTATCGAAATCCCCGCACGGGGCGATGCGCACTTGCCACATTGTCTGGCTCCTGTTCCGCAGTCCCGCCTCTAGTTGAGCGAGATCACCGTCTTGCCGAAGCTGTCCGGGCCCCAGCCATGGGCATAGGCCTTGTCAGCATCCTCGAACGCGAATGTCTTGCCGACGGGGAAGGTCAGGTGATGCTTGTCCACGAAGGCATTGAGTTCGCTGGCCATGCTGGCCGAACCCACGAAGATGCCGCGGATCGATGATCCGGTGAACATCAGCCCGCGCGGTTCTGGCGGGGTGCCATCCGCCAGCACGCCGATCAGAGCGATCTCGGCCAGCGGGGCGCAGGCGTTCATGCTTTGCGCCAGCGTGCCTGTTCCGCCGACTTCCACGATCTTGTTCGCGCCGCCGAACTTTTCCTGCACATAGGCGCCCCATTCGGGCGTATCCTTGTAATTCACCACGTGATCCGCGCCCAGCGCCTTCACCTGCTCCAGCTTTTCATCGGAAGAACTGGTGGCGATCACTTCTGCCCCGGCGGCCTTGGCCAGTTTCAGCGCGATCAGCGAAACACCACCGGAGCCGAGCACCAGCACCTTCTGCCCCGCCTTCAGCGGATTGCCGCCTTCGAACAGCGCGTTCCAAGCCGTGACGCCCGCGCATGGCATGCAGGCGGCCTGCTCCATATCCAGGCTGCGCGCGATGGGGATCACGCCGTGTTCATCCAGCACGACCTTTTCTGCCAGCATGCCCGGCGCCTTGCCATCGCCCAGCGCGGGTACCATTTTCGGCGGGCCGTGCAGCCAGCCCTGGAAAAAGAGGGACTGCACCTCGTCCCCCACGCGCAGCGATTTCACGCCCTCGCCAGTGGCCACCACCTTGCCCGCGCCATCGGACAGGGGAATGGACGGCTGCGTCAGCGCACCGCCGAAATACTTGCCAGATGCAACCGCGAAATCGCGGTAATTGATGGACCATGCAGACGGCGCGACGACAACTTGGCCGGGGCCGGGCTCCGGATCTGGCAGCTCGTCCATATAGAGTTTGTCGAAACCGTCGGAACCTTCAGGCAATAGCCATGCGCGCATTGTTTCTCTCCCTCTGGTGTCAGCGAACCGCAAGCGTACCAAGGATGCCGCCGTCCACTGCCCAGCTTTGCCCAGTAACATGGCTGGCCTCGTCCGACAGCAGGAAAGCGGCGACATTGGCAATTTCTTCCGAAGAGCCGAGCCGATTTTGCGGTACATTGCCGGACAGATGTTCAAGCTGGTCAGGCGGGATGCCATCCATCAGCGGCGTATCGATGAACCCTGGCACGATGCAGTTCACGCGCACGCCATGGGCGGCACCTTCCAGGGCTGCTGCGCGGGACAGGCCCAGCATCGCGTGTTTGCTCATCACATAGGCGACATTCATTGCCATGCCGCGCTCGCTTGCCAGAGAGCCGGTGATGACGATGGAACCCTTGCCGCGCTGCTTCATCGCGCCGATCACCTGGCGCACCGCGCGAAAATGGGCGTGCTGGTTCACCGCCATCAGGCTGTCGTAATTTTCGTCCGAATAATCTTCCAGCGGCGCGAAGGTGCCGCCCGTGCCCGCATTGCAGAACAAACCATTAATCGGGGCGAACGCGGCAGCGCTATCGAGAGCGGCGGCCTGCGCGGCGGCATCCGCCACATCGGCCGCGGCGACGTTTACCGCCTCGCCATGCGCGTCCTTCAGCGCGGCCAGCTTGTCCGCGCTGCGGGCGATCACGGTGACCTTGCCGCCGAGGGCCAGCACCTTTTCTGCCGTGGCCTTGCCGATGCCGGTGGAGGCGCCGGTGATGACGATGTGCTTGCCTGTAAAATTCATGTCTCGCCTCTCCTCTGCTGTGTCTCTGCCGGGACAAGCCCGATGAACCGCGCCCACTTGTCCGCATGCGGCTCTTCGCTGGTGGTGGGTGACCATACGCGCTCCATTATGGCGCGTGCCTCCGGCTCTGGCATGCCTTGCTCTTGGTGCCAGCGATACATGAAGGCCGCGACGCGCCAGTTCATGATGCAATGCACGTGGACCGGGCTGTCTTGCGATTCCAGGGCTTGCCGGAAGGCAATGTAATGGCTTTCTTCCGGCGCATCCCACGGCACGGGAATATGGGCGTAGGCCATGCCAGCGGAGGCCATGGCGGCTGCTGCATCGGGCACTGCTTCGGGATGGTCAGCCATGGCGAGGTAGATGACGCGCTGCGTACCGATGGCCGCCAGCCTGGCGGGATCATCGCTGCCCAGCGCGCCCGATGTCGTGACCCTGTCCGAAAGCCGCAGCCAGTTGCGGACATCAACGGGGTCCGCTGCGCTCACGCCAGCCCCAGCACCTTGGCCGCGTTATCCTTCATGATGCCGGGCATCACCTCGTCCCGGAAGCCCACGTCCTTCGCGGCCTTGATCCACTTGTCAGGATGGATCAGCGGGAAATCGCTGCCGAACAGCATCTTGTGCTTCAGCTGCGTGTTTGCGTAGGTGATCACCTGCTTGGGGAAGTACTTGGGGCTCCATCCGCTCAGGTCGATGAAGACATTGTCCTTGTGCAGCGCCATGGACAGGCTCTGGTCCACCCACGGCCAGCTGGGGTGGGCGAGGATGATCTTCATGTCGGGGAAATCCACCGCCACATCATCCACCAGCATCGGCTCCCCATATTTCAGGCGCATGCCGCCGCCGCCGCGCATTCCTGTGCCCATGCCGGAATGGCCGGTGTGGAAGATGGCGGGCAGCTTGTATTCGTTGATGACCTCGTAAATGGGATAGCCCATGCGATCCGCCGGATGCGCGTTCTGCGCGATGCCGTGGAACTTGAAGCCCTTCACGCCGTGGTTCTCGATCAGGTCCAGCGCCTCGCGCGCGCCGTATTTGCCCTTGTGCGGATCGATGCTGGCGAAGGGGATGCAGATATCGTCGTTCTTGTTGGCGATTTCCGCGACCTCGTAATTGGAAACGCGCTTTGCCCCCATGCCGCTCTCGGCATCGACGGTGAACATGCAGAAGGCGATGTTCGTCTCGCGGTAAAGCTCGATGATTTCGGGCATCTTGGGCCGTTCGCGGGGCGCCTTGAAATAGGCGGAGGCCGCATCGAAGAATTTGCCCATCACCGGGTCTTCGGGATCGTGGCAGGAAACCTCTGCATGCACATGCACGTCAATGGCGCGGACTTTGGTGATATCAACGGGCATATAGGTTCCTGCGTTCGGCTGGTGTGGGACGATCAGCATAACAAGGCCCGCCCCGGCACGATACCGAGGCAGGCCCTGCGTTTCACACAGTGATCAAAGTTTCATGATGACCGACTTGGTTTCGAGATAAGCCTCGATACCCTCGCGGCCCTGTTCGCGGCCGACGCCGCTTTCCTTGAAGCCGCCGAAAGGAACGGCAACGTCGATCATGGCGTGGCAATTCACCCACACCGTGCCCGCCTGCAGCTTGCTGGCGATGCGGTGCGCGGCAGATGCATCCTTGGTCCACACGCCGGCGGCAAGGCCGTATTGCGTGTCGTTGGCATCCTTCACCACCTCGTCCAGATCCTCAAAGCGCTGGGCGACCACGACGGGGCCGAAGATCTCCTCGCGAACGACGCTCATCTGCGGGTTCACATCGGTGAGGATGGTGGGGTTCACGTAATAGCCGCCATCGCTGCTGGGGGCATCGCCGCCCATCAGGACAGAGGCACCGTCACGCTTGCCGGCATCGATATAGCCCATCACGCGCTCGTGCTGTTCCTTCGACACCAGCGGGCCCATGTGGGCATCGGGATCGAGGCTGGGGCGCGGTGCCCAGAACTCTGCGGTGTTGGCCATGCCTTCCACCACTTCGTCAAACACGCTCTTGTGCGCGTAGAGGCGGCTGCCCGCCACGCAGACCTGGCCGGAGTTGAAGAAAATCGCCTGGCTGACGCCCGGAGCGGTTTCCTGGATATCGACATCGGGCATCACCACCACCGGGCTTTTGCCGCCCAGTTCCAGCGTGATGTGCTTCAGCGTATCGGTAACATTGCGGTTGATCAGCTTGCCGATCTCGGTGGAGCCGGTGAAGGCCACCTTGTCGACATCGGGGTGCTTCACCATCCGGTCACCACCGGTGTGGCCATAGCCTGTGATGATGTTGACGACGCCAGCAGGAATACCGGCCTCGTGCACAAGGTCTGCCAGGCGCAGCGCGGTCAGGCTGGTCTGTTCGGCAGGCTTCAGGATGGTGGTGCAACCTGCGGCCAGAGCAGGCGCGATCTTCAGGCAGGCCATCAGCAGCGGGAAGTTCCACGGCACGATCTGCGCGCAAACACCCACCGGTTCCTTCAGCGTGTAGGCGAACATCGTTTCGCCCGGCATGCTGTAGGGATTCATCGTCTCGCCGTTGATCTTGCCGGCCCAGCCAGCGCAGAAACGGATGTGCGCAGCAGCGCCCGGCACGTCGATCGCGCCGGCCATACCCTTGGGCTTGCCAACGTCGATGGCTTCGAGTTCGGCCAGCTCGTCTGCATGCTCCTCGATCAGGTCGGCCAGCTTGGTCATGATCTTCTGGCGGGCGACAGGGGGCATGTTGCGCCAGCGGCCATCATCGAAAGCGGTGCGCGCGGCGGCAACGGCGCGGTCCACGTCCTTGTCGCTGGCTTCCACGATCTTGGAGACGATCTTGCCGGAAGAGGGATCCTCTACGTCGATGGTTTCGCCACCGGAGGAATCCACCCATTCGCCGTTGATATAAAGCTGCGGAGAGCGTTCCAGCGCCTTCTTCGCGGCGGCTGAATACTCACGCTGGGTACGGTCAATCGTAGTCTGTTCGTTCATGCTTGGGGCTCCTATCCCGGGAGAATCAATTATTGTTGTAACGTATAGCAATCTTTTGACCGCTTGGCCACGAATTTCAACCCGCTTCGGCCCCTATCCGCCGCGCTCATCCAGATCCTTGTCCTGGTGGGCGCGGAAAATCACGAATTGGCGGATTGCCTCGATTTCATCGGTCGAAAGGCTCTTGGCAAAGCCCACCATGCCGCGCTGTTCCAGCGCGCCGTCATGCACGATGGCATTCCACACCTGCTCGCTTTGCAACACGGCGCTGCGGCGCAGATCCGGCAGGACGGTGGAG
This sequence comes from Aurantiacibacter rhizosphaerae, assembly GCF_009807005.1. GTDB lineage: Bacteria > Pseudomonadota > Alphaproteobacteria > Sphingomonadales > Sphingomonadaceae > Alteraurantiacibacter > Alteraurantiacibacter rhizosphaerae. The sequence continues at coordinate 433,713 of NZ_WUBR01000001.1, forward strand.
CCTACGGCATTGTCGCCGTGGCACTGGCCACAATAGCGGCCATAGTCATAGCCGCCGCCAGCCACCTGCTCCTCGCTGCCGGAGAAGGTGGGCGGGTCCAGCGGCAGGCGTACCAGTTCCGGCTCTGGCGGCAGTTCGCCACTGGCGCCCAGCTTGAACACCATCAGGCGCGAGATATTCTGCACCGGCCCGCTGAGTTCATTCAGGATGCCGCCGGGTGCCAGCGGCCAGATGCCGCCCCAACCGGCCAGCACGGCCATATATTGCTCTCCATCAATCATATAGGTGATGGGCGGGGCGACCACGCCGGTCTGCGCACGGAAACGCCACAGTTCCGCGCCGTCCGTCACGCTGTATGCGGCAAGGTTGCCTGCCGCCGTGCCCTGGAACACCAGGCCGCCACCGGTTGCCAGCGCGCCGCCATTCCACGGGCCGGGATATTGCACCCGCCAGCGTTCCGACTGGGTTACCGGGTTCCATGCAATCAGTGCACCCTTCGTGCCTGATGCAGTGGCAGCACGCATGGCGGCATCGGCTGGCAGAGCGCCTGCTGCCTGATCTATGCCGACGTTGAAGCCGTAATTGGGATCGGGCTTCCAGTCCTTTTCAGGAACATAGGGGAAGGCAGCCTCTATCGCCGGGATGAACACCAGCCCTTCACCGGGATGGAAGGCCATCGGGTGCCAGTTGTGCCCGCCGCCTGCACCCGGCGTGGAGACAAATGGCACGCCGGTGTCACCATAGCGCGCCTCCGGCACGACGATGGGCCGTCCGGTTTCCATGTCGATGCCACTCGTCCAGTTCTGCGGCACGTAATTATCGGCGCTGATCAGTTCGCCCGTCGCGCGGTCGATCACGTAGAAGAAGCCGTTCTTGGGCGCCTGCATCAACACTTCGCGCACCTCGCCGTCGATCTCCAGATCGGCTAGCATAATGTGCTGCGTGGCGGTGAAATCCCAGGTGTCGCCGGGCGTCGTCTGGTAATGCCACACGTATTCGCCCGTTTCGGGGCGCAGCGCCACGATGCTGGAAAGGTACAGATTGTCGCCGCCGTCGGGGCTGCGATAGGCCTGGTTCCACGGAGATCCGTTGCCAACGCCGATGTACAGCAGATCAAGGTCGGGATCATAGGCCATGGCATCCCACACGGTGCCCCCGCCGCCCAGTTTCCACCACTCGCCGGTCCAGGTGTCGCGCGCGGCGGCAAGGGCAGGGCTTTCGCTGGCAGCTTCCTCCGGCGCGCCGGGCACGGTGTAGAAGCGCCACAGCATCTCTCCCGTCGCCGCGTCATAGGCGCTGACATAGCCGCGCGTGGTGTATTCCGCGCCGCCATTGCCGATGATCACCTTGCCATCGATCACACGCGGCGCGCCGGTGATGGTATAGGCCTTGGACTGATCGACCGTGACCTTGGACCAGATTTCGTTCCCCGTGGCCCGGTCCAGCGCGATCAGCCGCCCGTCCAGCGTGCCTAGGAACAGCATATCCCCCCAGGCCGCAACGCCGCGGTTCACCACGTCGCAGCACGCCTTCGCCGCCGTCGCGCCGGGCACCTGCGGATCATATTCCCACAGGGGCGCGCCGGTGGTGGCGTCATACGCCTTTACCTTGCTCCATGCGGTGGTGACGAAAAGCTGCCCATCGATCACCAGCGGCGTTGCTTCCTGCCCGCGCGCTGTGTCCATATCGGCATACCAGGCAAGACCCAGCTGGCCCACATTGCCGGCGTTGATCATCGCCAGCGGGCTGTAGCGCTGTTCAGCGTAATCGCGGCCATAGGTCAGCCAGTTGGCATTGTTGTTCGCGGCTGAAAGCAGGTCTGCCTTGTCGACGGAGCCGATGGTAGCCGGCACCGCAGTGTCAGTAATCGTTGCAGTCTGCGTCGTCGTGTTCTGCGTCGTGGTGGTCTGGCAGCTTGCCAAGGCAATGCCCATTGCTGCGCTGGCTGCCCACTTGCCCAAATTCATCATCGCCTCTCCCAAAGCACGGCCGCGAGTCCCGCAAGGCCCCAAAGACGATAACTATCGTTAGAATGGTCGCCCACAAGGTCAAGCGTGCCTTTGGATGGTGCAACGCAAAATGATATTGCGCGGATGCAGGGCGCGCGCCTATGGGCATTCTTCGTCAGTCGAGCGCGAGCCCGCGTCATGACCCTGGCTTTGCAATTCTTGCTACTGGCCACGACAGGATTCCCCCATGAGTTTCAAACTACCTTCCCGCGCAGACCACGTCGGTTCGTTCCTGCGTCCCAAATCGGTGATAGAGGCGCGTGACGCCCGCGCCGCCGGAGAGATCGACGCCGCAGCCCTTCGCGAAGCCGAGGATGCCGGCATTGCAGAGCTGGTCAAATGGCAGGAAAGCCTTGGCCTGAAGGCGATCACCGATGGCGAATATCGCCGCAAGTTCTTCCACACCGATTTCCTGCTGCAGCTTTCCGGCGTGGAAGAGACGGGTGGCATCCAGAAGGCGTTCAAGAACGATTCCGGCAAGGAGGTGCAGTTCGCCCCGCCCAAGATGATCATCACCGGCAAGGTGCGCCACGAAAAGCCGATCCAGCGCGCGGATTACGAATTTCTCGCCAGCCAGGTGAGCGCGCCCGGCGCCATGGCCAAGGTGGCAATCCCCAGCCCCACCATGCTCCATTTCCGCGCAGGCCGCGCCGGTATCCCGGAGGAAGCCTATCCCGATATGCAGGGTTTCTATGACGATGTGGCGAAGGCCTATTCGGAAGAGATCGCCGATCTTGCCGATGCAGGCTGCCGCTATGTGCAGTTTGACGATACGAACCTTGCTTACCTGTGTGACACCGGCCACCGCGAGGACGCGAAGAACCGCGGCATGGACCCCGATTCCATCACGCATGACTATGCCAAGCTGATCAACGCCAGCTTCGCCGGTGCCCCTGCCGACATGGTGCGCACCATGCACCTGTGTCGTGGCAATTTCCGTTCCAGCTGGGCGGCAGAGGGCGGATATGACCCGGTTGCTGAAGTCATGTTCAACGAATGCGAACTGGACGCATTCTTCCTGGAATATGACGATGCGCGCTCAGGCGATTTCTCGCCGCTGCGCTTCCTGCCCAAGGGCAAGAGCGTCGTCCTCGGCCTCGTCTCCACCAAGCTGGGAGAGCAGGAGAGCAAGGACGATATCAAGCGCCGCATCGACGAGGCGGCCAAATATACCGATCTCGATCAGCTGGCGCTCAGCCCGCAGTGCGGCTTTGCCAGTACCGTGCACGGCAATGACATCACCACGCAGCAGCAGGCCGACAAGATCCGCCTGTGCGTGGAAGTGGCGGAGGAAGTCTGGGGCTGATCCTCTTATTCCGACAACTGTAAAACAAGGGGGGCGGTTCTTCAGGAGCCGCCCTTTTGCGTCGCGCGGGGCAGGTGGCTGCCGGGTGAACGTGGCTCCAACCTTCCATTAACTATGCTGGGCTATGGTCGGCCATTCCACGGCAGGAGCCTGACAATGGCTGACTTGATTTCCGGTACCCATGCCCGCCCACTTGGCGGCCAATGCGAATGCGGCAGGAACCGCTTCCCCATCAATATCTCCGATATCAGCTGCGAAGGCTGCTGGGCTGAGGCGACGGGCGATTGGGAAGACGCTTACGACTTCCTCCACCTCACCATTGACGAGCGGATCGAAATCAACGGCAAGGTCGTCTCGCTGGATGGGCCCAAGGCCTGGATCCGCTTCTTCGGCGAACTGCATCCTGCGGTGGTGGCGGGGCTGGGCAAGGCCGCCTAGCTGCCTATCCGGAAGACGTTGCGCGCATTGTCTTCCATCAGCATTTTCTTCACTTTCGCGTCGATCGCCATCGTGTCATAGGCGGCAACCTCGTCGTAGCTTTGCTGGTAGGGGTAATCCATCGCGTAGAGCACGCGGTCGGGCCCCAGCACTTCCTGACAGAACTTGATCGCCGGTTCCCACCCAACGCCGCTGGTGGTGATCCAGATGTTGGTTTTGAAATAATGGCTGACGGGGTGCTTCAGCTTCGGCTGGTTGCCGCCGCGCAAGTGGCTGCGCCCGTCGGCATTCCCCTGCATCCAGTCGAAGCGATAGAGGTGCAGCGGCAGGCATTCGCCCATGTGGCCGATGACCAGGCGCAGCTTGGGAAACCGGTCGAAAGCGCCTGAGAAGATCAGGCCCATCGTGTGTAGCCACACATCATGCGGGAAACCCGCCAGCGCGCCGAAGAAGCCGCGTTCCTCGTAATGCGGCGCATTATAGGGTGCGGTGGGATGGATGTAGAGCGCGGCGTCCATCGCTTCCAGCGCCTCAAGGATGGGCCAGTAATCCTGCTCGTCCAGGTAATGCCCCTGGAAATGCGAATTAAGCACCGCGCCATTGAGCTTCAGATCTCCCATCGCCCGCTCGATTTCCTGCACGCTGCCGGCCACGTCACGCGGATCGAAGGCGGCGCAGGCGGAAAAGCGATCCGGATGGTTGCGGCAGGCCTCGGCCGCGATATCGTTAGCCTCGCGTGCCAGCGGTGTGCCTTCGCCGGGCCTCACAACCTGAACACCGGGCGCTGTGAGCAACAGCAACTGCCGGTTGATCGCCAGCTCGTCCATGTGCGAGAGGCGAAGGTCGCCCAGATCCTGTAGCATTTCCTGCAAGCTTGGCATTTTCGAGAACATGCCCGCCATTTTCAGGCTGTCATCATCGGGCGCATCGCCGCTTTCGAGGTATCTGACCTGCGCCTTTACCAGCTCGGGGAAGGTCCATGCCTCTTCCGTCGCGATGCGCTGATAGGGCGCGTTGCGATCCACATGTCCCGCGCGAGGGGCAAGCCCGGTGCGCGTGCGGTGAGACCAATCTTCCTTGAAATGGCCCTTCAGGCCTTTCTCGCTGCCGTCTTCAAGCTTGCCCGACACCATCACGCCTCTCCTAGAACATCGTGTTGTCGTTCAACGCCTCTTCGGGCACCGGCTGGATCACGTCCCAGTGCTCGACAAGGTAGCCGTCGTTCACCCGGTAGATGTCCACCACCGCGCTGCCGCGATCGTCGGGCGCGCGCTTGAAGTGGTAGTGCACCGCCACCAGCGTGCCGTCCGGCCCCTCGTCGCCATAGATCACGCGCTTCACGTCATGCGTCATCTCCGGGTTGGCCTGCATGTGATCGGCCAGCACCGCGATGGTAGGATCGCGGCCCGTGGGCGAATTGGGATCGTGCTGGATGTAATCGGGGTGGACCCAAGCCTCGAACCCGTCGGTCAGGCGGTTCTGGTTGTAGAATACCTCGATGAAGCGTTCGGACACTTGGCGGTCGGTAAGGCTCGCGCGGTCCGAGGTATCCATCGGATCACCCGTCGCCGCCGCCTCTTCGGCAGGCTCCATGTCGGGCGGCCCGGTTCCGGCCTGTTCGCAAGCGGCGAGCGCGAGGCCCGCCGCCAGCACCGTCACCGTCCGCAAGCTCAATTGCCGTACTCGTCTTTCACCATCATATCGGTGAAATGGCCCAACTTGAACGCCTCTCCCAGCACGGGATGGGCAAAGCTCATCTCCACGGCGTGGCGATTGGGCCAGGTGGTGCGCCATTGTTCGGCAGGCAGGATGCGATCAGGGCCCAGCGGATTTTCCGGGTATGCTTTCTCGGCGGGCTGGAGATGCGCGGTGGTCTTGGCCCAGCCGGTCTCGTAATCGCCCTGCCACTGCATCAGGTAATCGAGCTTCTTGATCTTCCAGACACCGTTTTCGCGGACATACTCGTTCTCGTAGATCCCTGCTTCCCAGAATTGCTGCGGCGGGCCTTCGGGCTTCCAGTCCATCGCCTCGTCATGCCAGCCGCCGGCCAGCATCCCGCGAAAACGACCCTTTGCGGTCTTGCGGTCCTCCGCCACGGTGATGACGGGCTGGAGCTGGAAGTGATCCAGCAGCAGGCCATGCACGGGGCCGCGGCGGCCACGGGTGAACAGGTTCTGGAACCATGTGCCGTAAAGACGCATCACGCCTTCGGGTCCGACATATTCGCCCGACAGGAACACCACTACGCCATCATCGGCAAACAGTCCGGCCACTTCCTCAGGCCGGTTGTAATCGATGTAATAGCCATAGGCCATCTGCAGGCGTTGAATGGCGGCCTCGTCTTCCAGGCGATGGACGCTCTTTTCCAAGGCATCCAGGCGTGCATTGACATCACTCATTTCGACTCTCCCAATCGACTTCTTTGTGTGCAACACTAACGATTGATACAATCAATGGAACCCCGTTTAGCGGCAGTGGAGAGGCAAGGATGACAGTGGACCCGGCACAATATCGCGAGGAATGGCAGGGCCGCGTGGCCTTCATCACCGGCGCAGTAACCGGGATCGGCCTTGGCACGGCGCAGGCGTTTGCCGATGCCGGAATGCGCGTGGCCCTGTCCTACCGCAACGAGGATGACCGCGCGGCGACGGAGAAATGGTTTGCCGACAAGGGCTATGAAACGCCGCTGTTCTGCAAGCTGGATGTGACCAACCGCCAGAGATTCGCGCAGGTTGCAGAGGAGGTGGTGGACCATTTCGGAGAGGTGCACGTGCTGGTCAACAATGCCGGCGTATCCGTGTTCGGGCCCACGGACGAGGCCAGCTACGATGATTACGACTGGATCATGGGCGTCAATTTCGGCGGTGTGGTGAACGGGCTTCAAAGCTTCCTGCCGCGCATCAAGGCCAGCGAAGGGCGGCGCCACGTGGTGAACGTGGCCAGCATGGCCGCCTTCCTGCCCGGACCGCAGGCGGGCATCTACACCGCCAGCAAATTCGCCGTGCGCGGGCTTACCGACAGCCTGCGCTATAACCTCGCGCCGCATGGCATCGGCTGCTCGCTATGCTGCCCGGCGCTGACGCGCACCAACGCCTGGGCCAGCGCGCAAAAGCGCCCGGAGGAATTCGCCGATGCCGGTTTCGCCCCGCCAAAGGAGGGCGAACTGGAGCAATTCGGCACCGCTTTCGAGCAGTTCGGCATGGATCCCTACGAGGTCGGTGCGAAAATTCTGCGCGGCATGAGCCAGCAAGACGGCCTGATCCTGACCCACCCGGAGCACGCCATCGACTTCACGCAAGAATTCGCAAAACAGATTGCAGCCCTGCCGGTGGAAGACTGCCCACCCGGCCGCGCCCGCATCGAGGAATTACGACGCCAGGCGGGCCGCGATGCCGAGGCAGGCCTGTCCGTGGCGATGGATGATCTTACTTAGGAAAATGCGACAACGCTTGCACGCCGCATCGTCCACAGTTCGATAGCCGCTACGATCCCGCATTTGTCGCATTTGCTGCTATTGACCGGGAACAGTGCGCCAGACGCTGCGCCGATGTTTGTCAGGAACCAGAGCCATTATGACTGACCGAGACGCCCTGATCAGCCTCGTTATCCCGGTCTATTCGGAAGAAGCAGTCATTCCTGCCCTGCTGGAGCGTATGACGCTCCTCATGGAACAATTGCCGGAACGTGCGGAAGTCGTGCTGGTCAACGATGGCAGTCGTGACAACTCGCTGCAATTGATGACGCGGCTGACCAGCGGTGACGAGCGTTTCCGGGTGGTCAATCTATCGCGCAATTACGGGCATCAGACGGCGGTAACGGCTGGTCTGAATGCCGCGCGCGGCGATGCCGTGATCACGATGGATGCTGATTTGCAAGACCCGCCGGAAGTGGTGCCTCAGCTGGTGCAGAAATGGCGGGAGGGCAATCACATCGTGCTGGCCCGGCGGGAGGCCCGCGCTGGTGAGAGCATTTTCAAACGCGCCACCGCAGCCGCTTTTTATCGCATCATCCGGCGCCTCTCTTCCATCGATATGCCGCTGGACGTGGGCGATTTTCGGCTGCTGGATCGCAAGGTGGTGGATGCCCTTTCGAACATGCCGGAGCAGGATCGCTATTTGCGCGGCATGATCAGCTGGGTTGGCTTTCAGACAGCCGAAGTGCCTTTCGTAAGAGAGGAACGCGCCGCAGGCGAAAGCAAATATCCGCTGCGCGCGATGATCAAGCTTGCGGTGAACGGGTTGCTTGGCTTTTCCGACGTACCGCTTCGTCTGGCGCTATGGTTCGGCATGATCATCTCCATGCTGGCCTTGTTGTTTGGCGTCTACATTTTGATCAGCTGGTTCTTTGGCGGGGAGGTGGTGGAAGGCTGGACCTCCACCGTCCTGATCGTCACCATGCTGGGCGGGCTGCAATTGCTGATGATCGGCGTGGTGGGCCTGTATATCGGGCGCATCCATAACGAGGTGAAGCGAAGGCCGCTGTATTTCGTCGATCCCGATACCGCCGCCCGCGCAGCCGAGGGGCAGCCGCAAGGCGCGCCGGGTCACCACCCGGTGAACAAATTGTCCGGCGGCGATGATGTTGGCGGCGGCGGTGCGTCCCATACCAGCCGCGCTTTTCCATCCAGCGAATAGGGGTAGCGGCCCGCCTTCAAGTCAATCGCGTCTCCGGGTCGCAGGGTGCGTCCGCCAAGCTTGACCGGCCCGGGGCTCTCGATCCGGTAGCGGCCACCGATCAGCAGTTCCATCGTGCTGCTTCCCGTCATGCTCTTGGCTGGTAGAAACAGTGGCCCCCAGTAGCGCGCGTAATTGTCACGCAGGCTGCGCACATCCTCTGCCAGCAGGCCCGTGGGCGATTGCTCGGATTCCTCAGGAGACATTGCGTCCACCGCCAGAGAGGTGCGGGTTTCCAGCATGAAGCGTGGCTGATGCTCTGCAATCACCTGCCGCATGATCGGCTGCCCCACCGCGCGGTAATCCTTCATGCCCCATGCACTCATGAAAATGCCCTGCTTGGGGTAGGAGGACACCATCGAGGCATGATCGATATAGGGAACTGCTTGCGGGAAAATCGCGTGCACCAGCGCCAGCGTGGCGCGCTGTTCGGCTAACTTCCCGTCCAGCCGCGCAAAGAATGAAAGCGCGGCAAATCCCACCATCATGGCGATAACGGCAAAGCCCGCGACGGGCCGGGCGCCTTCCCTCACATTCTCCATCAATTTGTGAAAGCCGAAGCCTGCAACAACGCATAGCGGCGCGATGATGAAGGGGTGATAATAGGGGTAAACCTCGCTGTAGATCAGCGGCACCATTGCAGGCAGGATGAACGCTGCCAGCGCCACTTGCTCTGCCCGGTGCCGGGGCCGCTTCCACGCGATCAGCGCTCCCACCCCGCAGGCGAAGAGGAACCACATGCCCACATTGCGCAAGAGCACGGGCAGGGCGAAGACTTTGGCGATGGTGTAATCGCCCGTCAGCAGGGTGGCCCCGCCGGTGCGCCCGATGAAGGCCACGGCCGATGCCTTATCCTGCAATCCGCTGGCGTGCAGCAACAGGATGGTAGCGAACACCAGCAGCGAAACAGCCGCTCCTGCCAGCAGGATACGTGAAGAGCGCCAAGGGTCCCGGTCCGTAAATGACGCCGTCAGCAGCAATATACCGATGGTGGGAACGAAGAAGACAGACTTTATCGTCAGGACCCCGCCAATCGCCATCAGCATGCCGACGCCAATCGTCGTCTTCATGCCCAGCGCAGGCCGCGTGGCCAGCGCGGCGGCAGACATCATCGCGGCGGTGGCCAGCGTGTCGGTTCGAAAGTCCGTGCCATACAGCAGTGAATAGCCGAATGTGTTGAAGGCCAGCACCGCGACCAGCGCACTTTCAACTGGCATGAAGCGGCGGCTGGCATGGTATATCGCCCAGCTGGTGATCCCGGCGCACAGCAGGGCGATAAAGCGCGCGCCGATCACCTGATCAACCTCGTTACCGGAGATATAGGGAAGCCAGCGGAAGAGGTGGATGAAGCCCGTCTGGAAAATCTCCGTCATCTCCCCCCGGCGGTAGTCATACACCATGGAGAGGTTGAGAAACTCGTCCCAGTTGGGCGCCAGGTGCGTCACCACATGCAGGCGCGCCACAGCTGCCAAGCCAAGGCACCAGATCAGCGCCAGGCATAGCATGCTGTATTTGCGATCCGCGAAAATCACGCTGCGCAGCGCAACGAAGGAAATGATATTCACCGGCACCGCTGCCAGCAGGCCTGCCCAATAGTAATTCAGGCCGAAAAACGCGATGGCATCGATGGCCACGATATTGGCCAGATACAGCAGGCTCCACAGGCCAAGAAATGGCAGGAAGCGGCCTTTCAACTGCGCCTTGAAGGCGACCTTGCCCTGCAGCACGAAACCCGTGGCGATACCCACCAGCAAGGCGACAAGGCTGGCCAGCTGATATGAAAGGCCCAGCGACAGACCCCCGGCATAAACGGCATAGGAAAGGCCCGTGTTGGCCGCGCCCACAACCAGGAAACGCAGCAGGCGGCCACGCTCCTCCGCAAAATCCAGACGGGCTGTCGTCAGCGCCAATTGCGCGCCTTTGCATAAAAGCGGAAGGCCAGTTTCTGCGCCGTTACGAAGTGGCAGGTCAGCGCCAGTCGCGTGTCCTGCAAGGCACTGCGCGCGCCAACATGCTTTGCGGCAAGGCGGCGATATTCGCCCACTGTGCTGCCCAGCAGGCGCCAGGTCGTGTTATCGGCGCTGTAGCGATTGGCGATCAGCGGCGTGTCGATGTGCCATGCATCGCCAGCAGCGCCCAGCGCCCACGAAAGATCAATATCCATCGCATAGAGAAACTGCTCGTCATACCGCAGGTTGCCCAGAGCACTGGTGCGGATGGCCAGCGGAATGCCGAAGAGGTTACGGCCCGTTTGCAGGCATCGCCGCCCGATTTCATCCGGGTTGAAACGCCCTGATCGGCCAAAGCTGCGCCGTGCCAACTGCTGCCCTGCTTCATCGACATAGAGCATGTCGCAATAGACGGTGGCGATGTCGGGATTGTCCGCCATCGCCTTTCGCGCAAGACGAAGCGCGTCGGGATGGGCGAGGTAATCGTCGTGACACAGCAGCATGTATGCCGGGCTGTCGACATCATCCAGCAAGGCGTTGAAATGATCACGCATTGGCAGCGTTTGCGCGCGGCGCACCACGCGCAGCGGCAGGCGCGCCGCCCACCGTTCGAGTATTGCAGGCGTATCGTCGGTGGAGGCGTTGTCGCTCACCAGCACCTCGACCCCTTCCAGGTCCTGCGCCGCAATCGATTCCAGCGCCGCTTCCAGGAAGCGGGCGCCGTTGTAAACGGGAATGGCTACCGTGAAATCGGCCATGACCCTCCCTCAGCCGCGGCGGCGCAGATATCCTTCGCGCGCGACAGAGACCTGCAACTTGTCGTGAATGCGCGCATCCGTTTCAAACGCGTCGCTCTCTTCCCGATAGGCGCGCACGGCGGTGAGTGGGTTGTTTCCCTTGCCCCATGGCCTGTCACCAATCGCCGCGTCGGGCAGGTTCTCCACCAGCGTATCAAACACCACGCAATAGCTGCCCGGCGTCGTCATCGGGGCATAGGCGCGCAGTTCTTCCAGCACGTGATCATGCGTGTGATTGCTGTCGAGGCACACGAGCACTTTGGCCGCATCCCCCACCATATCGCGCACCTGGTCCACAACTTCGGTATCGATGCTGGAGCCTTGGACAAGCTCGATGCGCTTCGCCATCGCGTGCGCCTCGATCGCGTCTCGATTGGGTTGGCGGATATCGATATCAATGCCGATCACGCGGCCATCGGAGTTTCCGCCACAATTCGCCACCAGTTCCATCATGCTGGCATAAAAGATCAGTGATCCCCCGCGCGCCACACCGGTTTCCACGATGACGTCCGGCTGGATCTTCCAGATCAGTTCCTGCATCGCCACGATATCCTGCGGATACTGGATGATGGGCAGACCCAGCCAATCGAAATTATATGAATAGCCAAGTTCCTGCGCCTTGCCGAGCCATTGATCGGTAAGCCCCGCCATATCGGCATCATTGCCAAGACGGGTGACGAGGTCGGCGCGTCGCTGTTCGAAAGCTTTGTCTGTCATGGCATCCCTATGCGCGGCAGTGGTGAAGTTATGGTAAACAATGCGTTGACCAATAGCTGACGGCGTCTTCCAGCCCGCGGCGAAGGCCGATGCGCGGGATGAAGCCGAGTTCTTCGGTCTGGCGGCGAGTGTCGGGGACCAGAACGGGCGCTTCGCCCGGTCTGTCTGGCAGGGCGCCAAGTTGCACCAACTCGGGCTTGCCCGTAATCTCGCCCAGCATCGAGGCGACCTGTCCGATGGTGGCGGGCTGGCCGCTGCCAAGATTTACCACGCCCTTCACGTCCGATGCTGCCAGCATGGCAATCGCCTCCCCCATGTCGCGCACATCCATGAAATCGCGCAACTGTGTGCCGGAAGAGCATTGTGCGGCGATCCCGCTCAGCAGCGCGCAGGCAACATTGGGGACAAGCCGCCGCGCGTCCTCCCCCTCTCCATAGGCCAGGAAAATGCGCACCCACGCATGGCTGACGTCCAGTGTTTGCAAGTGGTGAAGCAGCGCCAGCTTCGCCTGCCCGTATAGCGTTGCCGGCGCGCCAGGTGCGATCGGCTGGCTCTCGCAAAGCGGTTCGACAAAGGCATCAGGATATTCCGCGCAGGTGCCACATGCCACGATGCGCTGTCCGCCATGCGCGGCAAAGGCGTTGAACAGGGCAACCCCTGCTTCAAGCCATTGCAGATTGTCCTGCGCTTCCCAGAACTGTCCATGCTGCGTATTCCAGGCGCAATGCACCAGCGTGTGGGGACGAACCTTTTGGATCAGCGCCTCACACGCCGCGGGCTCGCGCAGATCGACGCCGTGCCATGTGCCCGTCGTTAGGGCCTTTTCCCCGCGCGATGTGAAGTGCAGTTCTGCATCAGCGGGCAAATGGCGGCACACCTGCCGGCCGATAAAGCCGCTTGCCCCGGTTACCAGAATGCGGCGCGTACCCATGTCAGATACTGTCGAATTGCGCGACGAGAGGCAGGTTGCGATCCCGTTCTGACATCACTTCAGGCTGCATTGGCCAAGGAACCGCGATGTCGGGGTCGTCCCACCTGACGCCGCGCTCTACGTTGGCGCGATGTGGGCGGCTAAACTGGTATAATACGTCGCATTCTGATTGCAGCGTCATGAAGCCATGCGCCACGCCCCGCGGAAGATAGAGCGCGTTGCCGCGATCCGCATCCAGTTCGCGCGTGATATGCGCAAGGTAGGTGGCAGAGCCGGGACGCAGATCAACCGCGACATCGAAGATGCGACCACGGATGCAGCGTACCAGCTTGGCCTCTCCCTCATGCTCTGGCCCCTCATGCTCTGGAATGACATGCAGTCCGCGCAGGGTGGCGGGCGCGCGATTGCGAGAGATGCCGCTTTGCGCTTCCACCGGTTCCAGCCCGTGATCACGCCATTCATCGGCGCAATAGGCGCGTTGGAAACTGCCGCGTTCGTCGGTGAAGATATCGCTGTCGATATCGAACACGCCGGGTATCGCGGTTTCTTCAAACCGCATCAGAATATTTCGATCTGCGGGATTGCGACGACAAACTGCGCGCCCCATTCGCGGGCGTCCTGCAATTGCAGGGCGATCTCGTCGCGCAGGTTCCACGGCAGGATCAGGATGTAATCGGGCCGCGCCTCCATCAGTGCATCGGGGTGGCGCACCGGGATATTCACGCCCGGCAGCAGATGGCCCTGCTTCACCGGGCTGAGATCGACGGTAAAGCCCAGCAATTCAGGGCCGATGCCGCAATAATTCAGCATCGTGCTGCCCTTCGCAGGCGCACCATAGCCCAGCACCGTCTTGCCCTCGCGCCGAGCATTGATGAGGAAGCTGAGGAGATCGAACTTGCGCTGCTCCACCTCCGCCGCGAAACCGCGATAGGTATCTGCCACCTCAAGTTTCGCGGCTTTCTCATCACGGCGGACCTTGGCCAGACCTTCCGCCCGCGCAGCATCGGCAATATCCGCGCCCTTGTGGCAGGCGAATACGCGTAAGGAGCCGCCATGTGTGGGAAGCTCCTCCACACCGTAAACTTCCAGACCTGCGTCACCCAGCATGGCTTCCACCGCCAACAGCGAGAGGTAGGAAAAATGCTCATGATAGATCGTGTCAAACTGGCAGGATTCCAGCATCCGCAACAGGTGCGGAAATTCGATGGTGAAAGTGCCCCCCGGCTTCAGGATATGCGGTACACCGGCAAGGAAATCGCGGGGATCGGGCACATGGGCCAGCACATTGTTGGCGGCGATCAGGTCTGCCGCGATCCCCTTCGCCGCCAACTGCTGAGCCAGAGCAAGTCCGAAGAAATCGATGACTGTATCAATGCCGTGCTGTTCTTTCGCGCGCTTGGCCGTGTTGGCAGTGGGATCGATGCCCAGCACATTCACCCCGGCCTGTTTGAAGTACTGCAGCAAATAGCCATCATTGCTCGCCAGTTCGACCACCAGGCTCTGGTAATCCAGGCGCAATCCATCGATCATCGCCGATGCATAGGCTGATGAATGCTCTAGCCAGCTGCTGGAATAGGAGGAGAAGTAGACGTAATCCTCGGTAAAGTGCTCCGGCGTTTGCACGTCGGTCAACTGCACCAGCCAGCATTTCTCGCAGACCATCGCGTTGAGCGGATAGACCATCTGGCCAAGGTTCTGCGCGGTGTTTTCGTCACGCAATTCGTTGGAGACGGGTGACATGCCAAGATCGGCCACCACCACTTCCAGCGGGGTCTGGCAATTGCGGCACAGGCTGGTCATGCGGTTGCTTCCATCGTTTCCATGTCTTCGATCTGGCGGGTGGTGAAATTCCACATGTCCGCCCCTTCTGCATAGGCCCGATACCACGCGATGGCCTGCTCGACGCCCTGCTCCAGCGACAGGCGAGGGCGCCAGCCCAGCCCGGAGCGCGCCTTGCTGCAATCGAGCGAAAGAAACTGTTCTTCAAAAATGCGCTGGTCGGGCTCAACTTCGATGCTGGCGCCCGTGCCCCAGCTTTGCGCCATCAGCTGTGCAAGTTCACCCACGGGGCGGCAATCATTGAGGGCGGGGCCGAAGTTCCAACCGCCAGCAAATTCCTCGCCGTCTGAAACAAGCCGCTCAGCCAGCGTCAGGTACCCGTGGAGCGGTTCCAGCACGTGTTGCCAGGGCCTCGTGGAATTGGGGTTGCGCAACACCAGCGGCTGGCCTTTTTCAAAAGTACGGACGGCATCGGGCACAAGCCTGTCCTGCGCCCAGTCGCCTCCGCCAAAGATATTGCCCGCGCGCACACTGGCAACGCCGATATCCTGCGCATGCAGGTAGGAATGCCGCCATGCGTCCACGATGAATTCGCTGGCCGCCTTGCTGGCGCTGTATGGCTCTCGCCCGCCAAGCTCGCTGTCTTCGGTATAGGGCTCTTGACGATCCAGATTGCGATAGACCTTGTCCGTCGTCACCACGATGATCGCCTTGACGGACGGCACATGCCGCGCCGCTTCCAGGAGATTGGCCGTGCCCATCACGTTGGTCGATACCGTTTCCATAGGCTCTGCGTGCGCACGCCGCACCAATGGCTGTGCAGCCAGATGGAACACAACCGATGGCGCGGCAGACTGCATCGCTGCTGTCAGCGCATCCAGATCGCGCACGTCGCCGAATTTTGATGTGGCCAGCCGCTCGCCAAGCCCGGTCGCGTCGAAGAAGCTAGGATCGGTGGGCAGGGGCAGCGCATAGCCATGAACGCGCGCGCCGCGATGCATCAGGTAGGCGCAAAGCCAGCCGCCCATAAAGCCCGTATGCCCTGTCACGAAGACCGGGCGATCCTGCCAGAAATTGTCGATCACCGCCATATTTTCCACGGTGCGCGATCATCGCGCCAGTACTGATCCAGCAGCTGTTTTTCGCGCAGTGTATCCATGCACTGCCAGAAGCCGTCATGGCGATAGACCGACAGATGGCCTTCACGTGCCAGTGGCTGCAAGACGCCTGCTTCCAGCGTTATCGTGTCATCGTCAGGCAAGTCCTCGAAGATGGAGCGGCTGAAAACGAAGAAGCCACCGTTGATCCAGCCTTTGCCAGTCTGCGGCTTCTCCTCGAACGATGTGACGGAATCGCCGTGCAACCCCAGTTCGCCAAATCGCGACGACGGGCGCACAGCCGTGACGGTGGCCAGCTTCCCAGATGCGTTGTGGTGGGCCAGCAAGCGGTCAAGATCCACGTCGCACAATCCATCGCCATATGTGGCCATGAACACATCGTCCTTCAGGTGCTTCAAAGCCTGCTTCAGGCGCGATCCGGTCTGGGTGGGAATTCCTGTGTCCTGGATGGTGACGGTCCAGTCCATATCGGCTTGCGGTTCGTCCAGCAGGGTGACGTTGCCCTTCGCCATATCCACCAGGATATCGCTGGCGTTGTATTTGTAGTTGATGAAATAGTCTTTGATCAGGTGACCCTTGTAACCGGTGCACAATACGAAATCGGAATGCCCGAAATGCCGGTAATAGCGCATCAGGTGCCACAACATCGGCTTCTCACCGATTTCCACCATGGGTTTCGGCTTCGAAACCGTCTCTTCATTCAAGCGGGTACCCAGTCCCCCGCACAATAGCGCCACTTGCATAAACGTCCCCGTTAACCGTCACTGCGAATGAACGATCTTGGTTAATTATTTCGCAACAACCGCTTTCCGGCATCACTGTAAAGCTTTCGTTCCAACTTCTCTCAATGCTATGCCTTCGTTTTTGGCAGGAGAGTGAAACGATGTGCACACAGGATCAGGCCGCGAACATGGGTTCGATCAACCGTCGCCAGTTCGGCGCATTGGCCGGAGCCGGGGCGGTCGCCGCATGCGCGCCGATGGCAGAGGGCAGCGTTGCTGCAGGCGGGTTGGTGGAGAACACCGTCACTTTCGCTGCGCCCGGCGGCACTTTTGACGGGGTGTTCATCCATCCTGCCAGCGGAGCGCATCCTGCCGTGATCCTGTGGCCCGATATCGCGGGCCTGCGCCCGGCCAAGGTCCAGATGGGGCGGCGGCTGGCAGAGGCGGGCTATGCCGTGCTGGTGGCCAACCCCTATTATCGCAGCGTGGCGGGCCAGCAGTTCGAGGATTTCGACGACTGGCGCAACAATGATGGCTGGAACAAGGTGACCCCCTGGCGCGAGGCGAATACGCCGGAGGCCGTGCAGGAAACGGCGCGCGCCGTGGTGGCATGGCTGGATGCGCAGGACGCGGTGGATACCACGCGCGGCATCGGCAACCAGGGCTATTGCATGACCGGATCGTGGACGATCCTTACCGCCGCCGCCGTGCCTTCGCGGGTGAAAGCGGCCGGCAGTTTCCACGGCGGCGGGCTGGTGGGCGAGGGTGCACTGTCGCCTGTAAACCTGCTGGACGACATGGCCGCCGATGCAGAGGCGCTGATCGCCATTGCGCAGGACGATGATGCCGAAAATCCCGAAGCCAAGACCGCGCTGCGTGCCGCTGCCGAGGCTGCCGCGGCGGATATCGACGTGGAGGTCTACGCCGGAGACCACGGCTGGACCGTGCTCGACAGCCCGGTTTACAACCAGGCCGAGGCGGAACGCGCCTGGGCGGAACTGCTGGAGATGTATTCAGACACCCTGTGATCGCTGATCACGCGATGCGCTGCTATTTCTCTTCGATCCAGTCGCGCGCGATGCTGCGGCTGGCCAGCAACATCAGGATGCCTGCAACAAAGTAGAGCGGCAGGGCGGTGAGTATCGATATCCGTAAGGATTCGTCGCCATAGACAGGTGCATAGAGGTCTGAAATCACGCCCAGCGCATAGATCCCGCCGCCAAGGCCGATCAGGTTGTTGATGAGCAGGAAAATGGCCGATGCGGTTGCCCTAGCGCGCGGTTCCACGAGGTGTTGGACCGCCGTCAGCACGGGGCCGAACCATACGTAGTTCAGGCCTTGCGGGATCAGGAACAGCAGGAAGGCCAGCGTCAGGCTGTCGGTCATCACGCCAGCGGCATAGATTGGCGCGCCGATGATGAAGGCGATGGCTGGCAGGCGGGGATACCATTTCCTGTCGCCGCCCAGCCTGTCTGCCAAAGTGCCGCCCGCCAGCATGCCGGTTACGCCGCCAATAAGCAGCACGCCGCCGGAAAACAGCGCCGCGCCCCACAGGTCCAGTTCGAAACTGCGGATCAGGAAGCTGGGTTTCCAGAAGCCGATGCCATAGCCGAGCATTGAGCTGAAAGCGGCGCCAAAAGCCATGAACCAGAAGGAGGGCTTCTTTGCCAGGATGAGGAATACCGCCGTGATCGAAAGGGCGGGCTGCGCAGGCGTTTCCGCGCTATCCACGCGCGGAACATCCTTCACCAGCAGTTTGAATGCCGGTGCAATCAGGATGCCCAGGCCTCCCATCACGAAGAAGGCGACGCGCCAATCGATTGTGGATGCGATCCAGCCGCCGCCCATCACGCCCACGGCGCTGCCGATGGGGATGCCTAGCGAATAGATCGCCAGCGCGGTGGCCCGGCGGCGCGGCGGGAAATAGTCGCCAATTATGGCATAGCTTGGCGCCACGCCGCCTGCCTCGCCAATGCCCACGCCAACGCGGGCGAGGAAGATCTGCATGAAATTCTGCGCGACCCCGCATAGCGCGGTGAACGCGCTCCAGAACACCAGCGCGATCGTAATCACCATGCTGCGGCTGGTGCGGTCTGCAACGGCAGAAAGCGGGACGGCGAGTGTGGAATAGAGCACCGCAAAGGCGAGCCCGCCCAGCAGGCCCATCTGGCTGTCCGACAGGCCAAGGTCAGCTTGGATGGGTGTTGCCAGGATCGACAACATCATCCGGTCAAGGAAGTTGAAGATATAGACGAGGAGCAGCATGGCCAGAACGACACTGGCTTTTGCCGGAAGCACCCGGCCTGTTGCGTCAGCTGGTTGCGTCATCCTGCAAGGTTCCTGTCAATTGTCCAGTCGGGGACCGGGTCGCTGAACCCGGCCCCCTCTCGCCCCGCATCGCACACCCCGAGAGATGGAGTGGAGTGCAACGTTACGGAGCGGATTCGTGTCATGCGAAAGGCGGCTCGTCTGCCCAGCTCATATCGGGCAAATCGTCCGACACGGTGGCAGGGTACTGGGCGGCGCGCTTTTCCTTGAAGGCTGCGATGCCCTCACGCACATCGGTGGAGCGCCCACGCGAGGCGAACACGCGGCTGTCGATCCGATGCATGTCCATCGGGTGGGCCATCGTCTGCCCCTGCCACAGCAACTGTCGCGCAAGTGCCACTGAAACGGGCGCTGATGCAGACGTCATTTCCAGCGCCTTCTCCTTCGCTGCATCGAGGAGATCGTCCGGTGCATGCAGCGATTGAACCAGGCCTGCGTCAAGCGCTTCCTGCGCATCGAAAACGCGGCCGGAATAGACCCAGTCCAGCGCCTTTGCCATGCCGACGATGCGCGGCAGGAACCAGCCGGAGCATGCTTCGGGCGTAACCCCGCGCCGCGAGAATACGAAGCCGTAGCGCGAATCTTCTGCCGCCATGCGCCAGTCCATCGGCAGCTGCATGGTCGCGCCAATCCCCACGGCAGCGCCATTGGATGCGGCCAGAACGGGCTTCAGGCTGCGGAAAATGCGCAGCGTAACCATGCCGCCACCGTCGCGGTTCACTCCGCCGATATCCTCCCTGCCTTCGCGCTTGTCATAATCGAAGGTGTCGCCGCCGCTGCCAAGGTCGGCCCCGGCGCAAAAGGCGCGGCCCGATCCTGTCAGGATCACCGCGCGAACAGCGTCATCGGCATCGGTCAGATCGAACAGGGCAAGCAGGTCCCTTATCATCGCGGGGTTGAAGGTGTTCATCTTGTCCGGACGGTTGAACGTCGCCACCGCCAGGCCATTGTCGATTTCAAGGTCGAGCGTCTGAAAATCAGGCATCAAGTTCCTCCCCATAGAGAGCGCGGGCATCGGCATCGTAATCAGGATAGCTCGCCTTCAGCGTTGCGAGGTTGAGCAGCATCGTTGCCGCCGGATCATCCTTGCCGGAGCGGAAAATGCGATATTCCACCCACAGTGATTCCGTTTTGCGGCTGCCGGTGCGCGCGATGACTTCGCGGGTTATTTGAAAGGTCTCGCCAACGCGCAGTGGCCCATCGTGCAGGCGGATTTCCTGATCGGCGAAAAGACCCACGCTGGGCCGCTTCACCGCGAAGGGCTGTTGATCGGCAATGGAATTGGCGAGGACCGAGATCATCTCGAACGGCAATTCACGCTCGAACCGGAGGTTGGGCTCCGTGATGACCGCCAGCTTTTCGGCAAGGCTGAACGGATAGAGGTCCCCCATACTGACATCGCGTTGCACACCAGCGGCAATGCGGGAGGTTCGGGCGCCAATCGGCACATCTGCAACCAGCACCGGATTGGCCAGCGGCTCCAGCTTTGCAAGCCGCGCGCGCAAGGCGCTTTGCGGCGGTTCTTCGCCAACGGACATGGAGCCGGTCAGGACCTCGGTCCCATCCTCCTTCTCCATGCGGATCGCGGCGTAGTCAGGCCGTTCCTCGCTGAGAGTGGCGATGGCGCGCACTGCCTCGCCCTCGAAAACCGGTGCGCGGTAATGGGCCGATATGCAGCCCGACCGTCGCCATTCGTCGCCCCAGACGCTCTCGGCAAGCGGCTCGAACTGGGTGAAATGGGTCGGCCCCTCGATCGTCCCGCCTGAAAAGCCGAGCTCCTTCGCCGTGCCGTCATCATGAATGGAAGCGTTGCCCGACACCGATTGCTGGCTCAGCATCTGGCGGGGGCGACGGTATGGCCCGGTATGCACACCGCCTTCGCGGCGGACACGGGTGGCGAAACCTGTCACCCCAGCAGCCCCGGCAGGCGCTCACCCGAGATGCTGCGCGCGTCATGCATGATGCGGTCCAGCAACTCCTTGACGGTGGGCACATCGTGGATCAGCCCCTGCGCCATTCCGGCCCAATAGAGGCCGTCATCGAGGTTGCCTTCCTCCATCACGTTCTTGCCGCGCGCCCCGGCGACGAGGTGGGCCACGTCCTGGAATTCGGCCTCCGGCCTGGACAGCAGATCCACCACCTCGTCAGAGACGCTGTTCTTGCCCACCCGCGCGGTGTTGTGAAGATTGCGGAAGATCAAATTGGTGTCGCGTTCTGTGCTGGCGACGATCCGCTCCTTCACATTGCCGTGGATCTGGCATTCCTGCGTGGCGAGGAAGCGGGTGCCCATGTTCACCCCTTCCGCCCCCAGCGCCAGCGCGGCAACCAGGCCGCGCCCGTCGGCAATGCCGCCGCTGGCGATGATCGGTATATCCAGAGCATCGGCAGCGGCAGGGATCAGGATCAGTCCGCCGATATCGTCTTCACCCGGATGGCCTGCACATTCGAACCCGTCGATGGAGATAACGTCCACCCCCATCCGCTGGGCAGAAAGGGCATGGCGCACGGCGGTGCATTTGTGGATCACCTTTACGCCGTTGTTCTTGAAATCCTCGACATGCTCCTGCGGGCGGTGGCCAGCAGTTTCGACAATGGTGATGCCCGCCTCGATGATCGCCTGCCGGTATTCTGCGTAAGGCGGCGGCTTCATGGTTGGCAGGATAGTGAGATTGACGCCGAACGGCTTGTCCGTCCGATCCCGCGTTGCCGCGATTTCCTTCGTCAGATCCTCTGGTGTCGCCTGCGTCAGCGCGGTCAGCACAGCAAGTCCGCCAGCCTCCGCCACGGCGGCAACCAGCGGCGCACGGCCCACCCATTGCATGCCGCCCATCATGATCGGAAATTCAACACCGAACATATCGGTAAAGCGGTTTCGCATGCTCTCTCCCTCGCACGAATCGCGAAGCCCCATCATTGAGCATGAACGCCGCCGTGGCAACGGTGAATTACAATTTCTGAAAAGAGGGAATGGTGATATTCCCTGCAATCACGCGATTGCCGAATATGAAGTACGTCAATCCATGGTCACGACGACCTTGCCCACCGCCTTGCGCTCCGCCAGCCTGCGGATCGCTTCGCCGCCCTTGGCCAGAGGATAGGTAGCGTCGATGCGGGGGGTGATCGTGCCGTCCTGCCACCAGCGCATCAGCTGCGCGACATGCTCCGCATTGCGCTGCGGTTCGCGGGCCACGAAGCCGCCCCAGAATATGCCGCGCACGTCGCAGCTTTTCAGCAGGGTCAGGTTGAGCGGCAGCTTGGGAATGCCCGCGGGGAAACCGACGACGAGGTAACGCCCCTCCCACGCGATGCAGCGCAGCGCAGGCTCACAATAATCCCCGCCCACGGGATCGTAGATGACATCGGCGCCATCTGGCCCGACAGCTTCTTTGAAAGCCGCGGAAAGGGCCTTGCTCTGCTCCTTGTCAAACGGCGCGCGGCCATAGATAAGCGTTGTATCCGCGCCAGCCGCGCGGGCTGCCTCGGCCTTTTCCTCGCTGGATACCGCGGCCACCACGCGCGCGCCCATGGCCTTGCCGATTTCCACCGCCGCCAGCCCCACGCCGCCTGCCGCACCCAGCACAAGCAACGTCTGCCCATCGCCCAGATCGCCGCGATCCTTCAGCGCGTGGATCGTGGTGGCATAGGTCATCAGCAGGGCCGAACCGGCCACCGGATCTGCACCTTCGGGCATGCGGAAGGCGCGCCGGGAATCGATGACGATTTGCTCTGCCAAGCCGCCATAGCTGGGAACGGCAATCAGCCTGTCACCCACGTTCCAGCCTTCAATGCCATCGCCAACAGCAGTCACTTCGCCTGCAATTTCCGCGCCCGGTGCGAAGGGGCGGGGAGGACGCAACTGGTACTTGTCCTCGATAATCAGGACATCGGGATAGTTGATCGCGCAGGCGAGCACCCGCACCGCCAGTTCGCCCTTGCCGGGGTCTGGCGCGTCGATGTCAGTAAGTTCCAGCGTTTCAGGGCCGCCGGGCCCGGTCGAGAGGAGAGCCTTGATGATCTTTACTCCGTCAGGATGGTGAGGGTTCTAGCAAGCGCGATGCGAGTGCCTGCTTGACGTTTTCGTCGATGCCGATGGCTGTGAAGAAGGACGCAAGGGATCCGTATTCGCCATCGATGCCGGCAAAGGCGCTTTGCAGAAAAGCGGGCCGTGCCGATCGCATCACGGCGATCGCTTCGGGCGGAAACTTGTCGCGCATCGCGTTCTTCGCGCGTTCACCGCCATCGCGGCCAATGAATAGAGAGCGGGCCATGTCATCCTCGCTGGCCACGATCCGGTCGGTCATCGCGTAATCGTCCAGAACCAGATCGCGCGGCACGTCCAGCGCGCTCAGGATCAGGGCCGCCGCCATTCCCGTGCGATCCTTGCCGGCGGAGCAGTGGATGATGCAGGGCATCTCGCCCTCGGCAATGCGGCGTATGATATCGGCAAAGGCGTGCGCCATCGTGCGCGGCAATTCCGCATAGAATTCCAGCATCAGCGATTCTGCACCAGCGGCGGTTTGCGGATAGTCCATGGCCATGTCCACCAGCCGCCGCTTGTGGCCAGGGGGCCAGGAGTGAATGTCCAGATGCGGGGCCGTCCACGCCGTGGGGTCCGCCTCACGCTCGCGCGGGGCGCGCAAGTCGAAGATCGTCGCGATGCCAGCCTCGTCCAGCATGGCGATGTCAGCCTGCGTCAGTTGCGAAAGGCGGTTGGAGCGAAACAGGCTTCCTCGCCTGACGTGCCTTCCATCGGCTGTCGGGTAGCCGCCAAAGTCGCGGAAGTTTTGGGCGCCCTCCAGCTTCACCATGCGTCCGATATCTTCGGGCGTCAGCGTCATCCTGTGCCCAGGATTTCTGCGGGATCGGCGAACATGCCGCGCGTCAGGCACGATGCATAAATCCGGATCGCGGTCTTGCGGTCCATCGTGGCGGCCCAGTTGCGCAGATCATATGCGGAGTTGAGCATGGCGGCGATCGTCTGGCTGGCAATCAGCGGATTCACCACGCGGACAGATCTCTCCTGCGCGCCTTCCACCAGTGTATTGCCAAATCGCAGCGCGGCCTCATCCGATTTTGCCAGCACTTCGTTGCGCACATCGGCGGGCAGGGCTTGCAGGGCGGATGTTCGAGTAAGCGGGAATTCCCCTTCGAACTGCAGGTCGATCAGGTAATTCATGATCGCCTCAAGATGCTTCCATTGTGTCTCGCCCGTTTCGCCTGCAGCGGTCTGCACCGCGGTCAGCCGACTGAAGGTGCGGCGGAAACACTCCAGCACAAGGTCATCCTTTGTGTCGAGGTGATGGTAGAAGCTGCCCTTCGTCACCTGCAGCTCATCAACGATGCGCGTGACCGACGCACCGCGATATCCGCTCTCATTGATCAGCCGGGTCGCCACGCCAAGGAAGTTGGGCGCCCCGCGCTCCTCATCGCCCAGCGGTTCTCCATCGGCGTTGCGGGCGAGATCAATTGGCGCCCAAGTGGTTTCAGGCAGGGCCAGACCATGATCGAACAGGTCGAAAAGCTGGCGCAGCACGCGCGCGAATTCGTCCACCGGGAAGCGGGCCAGCCACACCGGCATCCAGAAAATCGTTTCCTGCAACAGGTGGGTGCGAGCAGTCAGCAGGGGTTTCTGCTCTGCGGAAAAATCGCCCCACAGCGCGCGGGTTGCGCGGAACAGGTCGACATATTGTTCCAGCAACGGCTCACGAATGGCATCGTCCAGCGTGCGCACTTCGGATAGCGTGGCGATGGGAACAGCGGTGCCCGCGATAACATCCGCGCGCAGGTTTATGTGTAATTCCAGCAGACGGCGAACCCGCGCACGCGGAGTCTGCTCCTTCGCCGCCTCGTCCACGAACTCGCGTAGACGGCCGATTGCACGCTCGAAAACCGCGGCTGCCAGCACGTCCTTTCGCGGGAAGTAATAGGTCACGCTGGTGGTGCTTAACTCGACAGCCTTGGAGACCGCCTGCAGCGTGGTGGCCTTCGCGCCGTGCTCGTTGATCAGAACCGTCGCTGCATCCAACAGGGCATCGCGCTTGCGCTGGTAGCGCGCGCCGCGTTGCGCCTTCGGTTTGCCGCGGGCGGGGGCAGTAACTTTCGCTTCCATGGCGCTCCCATGCCGCAAAGAACCCCTTTCGCCAAGCAAAAGGATAATCGGTTTTGGGTTGTCCTCTTCCAAGTTTCGAACGTATGGTATCTTCAAATGGGAGAATTGGCGGCGTGAACGACAAAATCGACGATACAAAATTCGCTGACCTCGATGGCGGGCGTCTGGGGAGTTGGATTGCGGCGCATTCGGGCATTGCTGGTCCGCTGGAATCGGTGACGAAGTTCTCCGGCGGGCAATCTAACCCGACCTACCGCATTTCCTGCGGCGGGCGCAGTTACGTGTTGCGGCGCAAGCCGTTCGGCAAGATCCTGCCGTCGGCCCATGCGGTGGAGCGCGAATATCGCCTGATCAGCGCGCTCCATCCGCTCGGCCTGCCGGTCGCGCAGCCTTTTGCGCTGTGCGAGGATGAGGCAGTGATCGGTGCGCCGTTCTATATCATGAGCATGGTTGAAGGGCGGGTGTTCTGGGATGGCACCTTGCTCCAGTGCGACAGGCAGGAAAGGACCGCGATCTACCTTGAACTGGTGGACGTGCTGGCAAAGCTTCACGCCGTGGATCCGCAGGAGGCGGGCCTTGGCGATTACGGCGCGCCGGGCAATTATTTCGAGCGGCAGGTAAACCGCTGGACCAAGCAGTACCGCGCCGCCCAGACTGACGAATTGCCCGCCGTGGAGCGGCTGATCGAATTCCTGCCCGATACCGTGCCGGAGCAGGAGCGCACCAGCGTGATCCACGGCGATTACCGGATCGATAACCTGATCTATGCCCCTGATGCGCCGCAGGCGCGCGCGGTGCTGGATTGGGAGCTTTCCACCTTGGGCGATCCGCTGGCCGATTTCACCTATCTCGCCATGAACTGGGCACTGCCGCGCACGCGGGAGAACGCGCAGATCGGCGGGGTGGACCTGGCTGAACTCGGCATCCCCTCGCTGGAGGAGATTACCCGGCGTTATTGCGATGCCACGGGACGCAGCAGCGTGCCCGATATGAACTGGTATTTCGCCTACAACCTCTTCCGCCTCGTGGGCATTCTGCAGGGCATCAAGAAGCGCATCATCGATGGCAATGCCTCCAGCAAGGATGCGCAGGCAAAGGCCGCCATGGTGGAGCCGCTGGCTGCCGCCGCGCTGAATTTTGCCAAAAAGGCCGGGGCCTGATTTCAAACCGTTTCAAGGAGTTAACGACATGTCTCTGTTCGATTGCACCGGCAAAATCGCCGTCATCACCGGATCATCGCGCGGGATAGGCCGCGCCATTGCGGAGGAGTTGGCCGATCACGGCGCGCGCGTCGTCATCTCCAGCCGCAAGCAGGACGCCTGCGAGGAAGTGGCAAAGGCCATCAACGAAAAGCACGGCGAAACCCGCGCCATCGCCATCGCGGCGAGTATTTCGGAAAAGGACGCGTTGGAGCGTCTGGTGGCGCAAACGCACGAGAAGCTGGGCCCGATAGACATCCTCGTCTGCAATGCCGCCAGCAACCCCTATTACGGATCGCTGGACGGGATCAGCGATGAACAGTTCCGCAAGATCCTGGACAACAATGTCCTCTCCAACCATTGGCTGGTGCAGCTTGCCCTGCCGGATATGCGGGCCAGCGGCGGCGGCGCGATCGTGGTGGTTTCCAGCATCGGCGGCCTGCGCGGATCCGCGATGATCGGGGCCTATAACATCTCGAAAGCCGCGGATTTCCAGCTGGTGCGCAACTACGCCGTGGAAGTCGGCAAGGACAATATTCGCATCAATGCCATCGCGCCGGGCGTGGTGAAGACGGACTTTGCCCGCGCCCTGTGGGAAGACCAGAAAACCCACGATCGCACCGCTGCTGCCACCCCGATGAAACGGCTCGGAGAACCGCGTGATATTGCAGGCGCCGCCGTCTATCTTTCCAGCGATGCGG
Source organism: Aurantiacibacter rhizosphaerae (assembly GCF_009807005.1). Lineage (GTDB taxonomy): Bacteria > Pseudomonadota > Alphaproteobacteria > Sphingomonadales > Sphingomonadaceae > Alteraurantiacibacter > Alteraurantiacibacter rhizosphaerae. Next base: position 460,489 of record NZ_WUBR01000001.1, read on the forward strand.
GCGCCTGGATGACCGGGCAGATGATGGTGATCGATGGCGGCGTCACCATCGGGGCGGGGATCTGATGGGGCAGCTTTCGGGCAAGATTGCCTGCATCACCGGGGCGGCATCCGGCATCGGCAGGGCCAGTGCGCTGCTGTTTGCGGCAGAGGGCGCGAAAGTGGTGCTGTTTGACCGTTCGGACGCTGTTGCCGAGGTGGCGGAGGCGGTGAAGGACACTGGCGGCCAGGCCATCGCGGTGACCGGCGATGCCGCGGACGAGGCTGACATTGCCGCGCTGGTGAAGCAGGCGCAGGAGGCCTTTGGCGGGCTGCATGTCTTCTTCGCCAATGCCGGGATTACCGGCACCGCGCGTGGCGGGTTTTTCGACAGCGATGCCGCCAATTGGGCGGAAGTCCTACGTGTGAACGTGGTGGGCCCATTCTGCGCGGTAAAGCACGCCGCGCCGGTTATTCGTGACAGCGGGGGCGGGGCCATCGTCTGCACGGCCTCTGTCGCGGGCCTGCGGTCTGGGGCAGGGCCGGCGCCCTATTCCGCATCCAAGGCGGGCGTCATCAATCTGGTGCAGACCGCGGCCCAGCAGCTGGCGGGCACGGGTGTGCGCATCAATGGCATCTGCCCCGGCCTGATCGAAACCGGCATGACCGCGCCGCTTTACGAGAATGCGCGGGCCAAGGGGCTGGAGGACAAGATCGGCCTGCTCAATCCGCTGGGCAGAGGCGGGGAGCCCGAAGAGATCGCCAAGGTCGCGCTGTTCCTTGCCTCTGATGCGGCCAGCTATGTGCATGGCCAGATCACCGTGGTGGACGGCGGACTATCCACTTCCCACCCGGTCAGCCGGCCGCCCGGCCTCAAACACGCCTGAAAACCTCCTGCAAAGGCAGGGGGACAGCAAGGGCCCGATTTAGGACAGCAGCGGACAGCGAAACGATCCCGCCGGTCGGCAAGGGGTGAAGGCCGATGGGCGTCAACCATGCCACATTCGCCGTTCAAACAGTTTCGGCAAACCGCTTGTCTGAAAACACGGTATGCAATAGAGCTTTTTGGCAAGAGGAGTCGCGCGGGCCAAATTCGGGCTGCGCGCCAAACCAGTCTGAATGGGAGCCAGCATGTCCAAAATCACCACGCAACGCGAAGGCGAAGTCTTCGTCATCACCCTGAACAATCCGCCCGTGAACGCCTTCTCCACCGAAGTGCGCAACGCGATGGCCGCCGCCGTGGAAGAGGCTGCGGGTGATGACAGCGTGAAGGCCGTGGTGATCCGGGCAGAAGGGCGCATGTTCTCCGGCGGGGCGGACATCACCGAATTCGGCAAGCAGCCGGTGCATCCCACCCTGCCCGAACTGATCGACAGTATCGAGGATCTGGCAAAGCCCGTGGTCGTGGCGCTGAACGGCACCGCGCTGGGCGGCGGCTGTGAGATTGCGCTGGGCTGTAATTACCGCATCGGCATTCCCGCCACCAAGATCGGCCTGCCCGAAGTGAAGATCGGCATCCTTCCCGGCGCGGGCGGCACGCAGCGCCTGCCGCGCGTGGTGGGCGTGGAAGAAGCGCTGCCCATCATCGTGACGGGCAATCCCATCCCGGCGAAGAAGGCCGAGGCCATCGGCCTGCTCGACAAGATCGTGGCGCCGGAAACCTTGCGAGACGAGGCCATCGCCTTCGCCCGCGAAGTTGCCGCTCGCAGCGAACATCCCGTCTCCAGCCAGCGGACCGACAGGATTCATGACCATGACGCAGGCGTGTTCGATGCCTTCCGCCAGAAGCACGCGCGCCGCCTGAAAGGGCTGGAAGCGCCCGCCAAGTGCATCGAGGCGGTCGAGCTGTCGACCAGGCTGCCTTACGAGGAAGGCATCGCCAAGGAACGCGAGTTCTTCATGGAGCTGGTGATGGGAGACCAGTCAAAGGCGCTGCGCCACGTGTTCTTTGCAGAGCGGCAGGCGGGCAAGATCGACGGCATGCCGAAGGACACAGCGCCTCTCCCCATCCGCAAGGTGGGCATCATCGGCGCGGGCACGATGGGCGGCGGTATCGCGATGAACTTCCTCTCCGCCGGATATGACGTCACCATGGTGGAGCGGGAGCAGGAGGCGCTGGACCGAGGCGTCGGCATCATCCGCAAGAATTACGACGCCACCGCGCGCAAGGGCCGGATGAGCGCAGAGCAGGTGGAAGCGGCCTTGGGCCACCTCACCACTTCGCTCGATTACCAGGATTTCGCGGATTGCGACCTGGTGATCGAGGCGGTGTTCGAGCTGATGGCCATCAAGAAGGACGTGTTCGGCAAGCTGGACACGATCTGCAAGCCCGATGCGATCATGGCGTCGAACACCAGCTATCTGGATGTGAACGAAATCGCCGCCTGCACATCGCGGCCGGAGCAGGTGGTGGGCCTGCACTTCTTCTCGCCCGCCAATATCATGCGGCTGCTGGAGGTTGTGCGCGGCGACAAGACCAGCGCGGCTGTGATGGCCACTGCGATGGATCTGGCGAAAAAAATCGGCAAGGTCGCGGTGGTATCGGGCGTGTGCCACGGCTTCATCGGCAATCGCATGTTGGCCAAGCGGCAGGAACAGGCGAGCGACCTGTTGATGGAAGGCGCGCGCCCTGCGCAGGTGGACAAGGTGCTGACCGATTTCGGCTTCCCGATGGGTCCGTTCCAAATGTCTGATCTGGCTGGGCTGGACATCGGCTGGGACCCGGAAAAGACCAGCAGCTCCACCGTGCGCGAAGTGCTGTGTGAACGCGGGCGGCGCGGGCAGAAAACCGGCAAGGGCTTCTACGATTACGACGAGAACCGCCAGCGCACGCCGTCTGACGAGGTTGACGCGGTGATTGCCGAATTCGCCGCGAAATCGGGCAAGGAGCAGCGCGATATCTCGGACGAGGAAATCCGCGAGCGGCTGCTCTACCCGATGGTGAACGAGGGCGCGCTGATACTGGAAGAGGGCATTGCGCAGCGTGCCAGCGACATCGATACCGTGTGGATCAACGGCTATGGCTGGCCGCCCTACACCGGCGGTCCGATGTTCTGGGCCGACACGATCGGCCTCGACACGGTGCTGGCCGGGTTGGAAAAGCACGGCATGGAGGCAAGCCAGCTGCTGCGCGACAAGGCGGCCAAGGGCGAGCGTTTCAATGGCTGACGAGCTGGAGACTTTCCGCCGCGAGGTGCGTGACTGGCTTGAAGCGAACTGCCCGTCCGAGATGCGCACACCGATGCGCAGCGAGAAGGACGTGTGCTGGGGCGGGCGGAACTTTACCTTTGCAAGCGATGCGCAGAAGCAATGGCTGGAGGTGATGGCGCAGCGCGGCTGGACCGTGCCCGACTGGCCGAAGGAATATGGCGGCGGCGGACTGTCGCCTGCGGAGGCCAAGGTGTTGAAGCAGGAGATGGCGGCGCTGGGTTGCCGTGTGCCGCTGCAAAGCTTCGGCATCTCCATGCTCGGCCCGGCGCTGCTGGAATACGGCACCGAAGAACAGAAGCTGGAGCACCTGCCGAAAATCGCGCGCGGCGAAATCCGCTGGTGCCAGGGCTATAGCGAGCCCAATGCCGGTTCAGACCTCGCCAGCCTTGCCACCAGTGCAGAGGACAAGGGCGATCATTTCCTGGTGAATGGGCAGAAGGTGTGGACCAGCTATGCCGATCAGGCCGACTGGATCTTCTGCCTTGTTCGCACAGACACTTCGCAAAAGCAGGGCGGCATTTCCTTCCTGCTGTTCGATATGGAATCGGAAGGCGTTTCAACCAAGCCGATCCTGCTGATCAGCGGCTCCTCGCCGTTCTGTGAGACCTTCTTCGACGATGTGAAGGTGCCCAAGGACCAGGTGCTGGGCGAGATCAATCAGGGCTGGACGGTGGCGAAATACCTGCTGGGCCATGAGCGGGAGATGATCTCCGGCATGGGCGGGCGGGCGCAGGGGCCGTCGCTTTCCGAATACGCTCTCGGCAAGCTGGGGCGCGATGAACAGGGGCGGCTGGACGACCCCGTGCTGCGTGCTCGCATCGCCATGTTTGAAGTGCGCAGCCACGCCTTTGCGGCGATGAGCGAGCGTTTCATGGACCGGCTGAAGGCAGGCCGTATCCATCCCGCGCAGCCCAGCATGATGAAATACTACGGCACCGAGCTGAACAAGGATCGCCACGAATTACTTATGGCGGCAGGCGGCAGCGACGCGCTGGAATGGGAGAGTGAAAGCTCCGGCGAGGGCAAAGCGGCGCGCGCGTGGCTGCGCACCAAGGCCAATTCCATCGAAGGCGGGACGAGCGAGATCCAGCTCAACATCATCGCCAAGCGTATACTTGAACTGCCGGAGGGCTGACATGCCGCTTTTCCTTGACGAGACACAGGAAACCCTCGCCGACACCGTGCGGCCCTTCATGGCGGGCGAAGCGCCCGTCGCGCACCTGCGCGCCTTGCGCGATGCGGACGATCCGGCGGGCTTCTCGCGCGACCTGTGGCGGCAATTCGGCGAAATGGGCTTTACCGGCGTGCTGGTGGACGAGGCCGATGGCGGGCTTGGCATGGGCCATGTAGAGGCGGGCATCGTGCTGGAAGAGATCGGCCGCAACCTCACGCCATCGCCGTTCCTCGGCACGGCGGTGGGCGCGGTGGAGGCGCTTCGCGCAGCCGATGCGGCGCTGAAACAGGCGTGGCTTCCCGGCATCGTTTCGGGCGAGACCGTGGCGGCGCTGGCGCTGGATGAAAGCGCGCGCCATCGTCCGCAAAGCGTGGCTTTGAAGGCAGAGCGACAGGGCAACGGCTTCCGCCTTACGGGCACCAAGCAGTTCGTGGCATTCGGGCACGAGGCGGACATGCTGATCGTTTCCGCGCGCTCATCCGGCGATGTGGCGGACGAGGACGGCGTGACGCTGTTCGCCGTGCCCCGATCACAGCCCGGTGTAAGTGTGGTGTCCGCGCGCCTGGCCGACAGCAGCTTTGCCGCACGCGTGGAATTTGACGGCGTGGAGCTGGATGGCAGCGCGGTGATCGGCGAGGTGGACGATGGGCGCGCCACCCTCAACCGCATCCTCTCTGGCGTGCGCGCCGGGGCATCCTCCGAAATGGTGGGCGTTGCCGAAGGAGCCAGCGCGATGACGCTGGATTACATCAAGCAGCGCAAGCAATTTGGCCGCATCATCGGCAGCTACCAGGCGCTGCAACACCGCGCCGCGCATCTTTACAGCGAAATGGAAGTCGCCCGCGCCGCCACGCTGAAGGCGCAGCAATCGCTAGATGCGGGCAGCGCAGATGAGGACCGCGATGCCTCCGTTGCCAAGGCGATGGCGGGCATGGCCAGCAGCCTTGCCGTGCGTGAAGCGGTGCAGATGCACGGCGGTATCGGCATGACCGATGAATACGATGTCGGCTTCTTCATGAAGCGCCAGCGCGTGCTGGCAGAGATGTTCGGCGATGCAGACTTCCATGCGGACCGGCTGGCCCGCATGGAAGGGTACTGAAAACGCCTCGCGGGTTACGCCGCCTGCATCAGCGCGATATAGCGTGACAGGTGCTCGTCCTCGTCACCCAACACGTGGCCCAGCATCACCATCCGCTTCGCATAATGCGATAGCGGCAGTTCCCATGTCATGCCGATGCCGCCGTGGATCTGGATGGCTTCCTCAGCCGCCAGATTGCCGACATGGCCGAGAGTGTATTTCGCCGCAGCGGAAAAGCGATCGCGCTCAGGCTTGTCGAAATAGGCCGCCGCGTTGATGGAGGCCGAACGCGCCTGCTCGATCTCCAGCGCCAGCGTGGCCATGCGGTGCTGCAAGGCCTGGAACTTGCCGATGGGAATGCCGAACTGCTTGCGCGTGCGCATGTATTCCAGCGTCTGTTCGCGCAGCTGATCCATGATCGCAACGCCCTCCCATGACAGGGCGACGATGCCTGCGGCCTCGGCTGCCGCGATGTCTTCAGCGGTTACGCCTGCAAGCAGCTTTGCCGGGGTGCCTGACAGGTGGAGCTCACCCCCTGCACCGCCATCCACCATCTTGTAATCGGATACGGTCACGCCTTCGCCGCCCGCTTCCACCAGGAACGCCTTGTCATCTGCGGTAACCACGATCAGGTCCGCCGCGCCGATATAGCCGACCACGCCTTTCGTGCCGGTGAGTGTCCAGTCCTCGCCAGAGCCGCTGGCGGTGACGTCGCTTTCCTCGCCCGTTTCGGCATCATGCGCAGGCTGGTGCGCGAAGGTGACGATTTTCTCGCCGCCGATCACGCTTTCCAGCGCGTCCGTCTCTCCAGCAGCGGCCAGCAGGCGGCCGGCCATCAGCGTTTCCAGGAACGGCCCCGTCGCGATGGCGCGGCCTACCTCGCCAAACACCGTGCCGATATCGAAACCCGTGCCGCCAAAGCCGCCAACATCTTCGGAAAACAGCGCGCCCAGCACACCCAGTTCGGCCAGCTCGTTCCACAGATCGCGGTCAAAACCTGTATCGGTTTCAATCACCTTGAGACGTTTTTCCCAGTCGAAATTTTTGGCAAGAAAGCGCGACATCGTGTCGCTAAGCATCTGCCGGTCTTCACCGATTGCAAAATCCATGTCGATCAGAGCTCCAGAATGGCTTTGGTGATGATCTCGCGCTGCACCTCGTTGGAGCCGCCGAAGATCGAAAGTTTGCGATTGTTGAAATATTGGGAGGAAACAGGGCCAACCCACTCCGGGCCGACGGGCGTGCCGTTATATCCCTCTTCCATGCTTTCGCTGACGAAGGGCTGGGCATAGCGGCCAGCGGCACGGCGCATCAGCGCGCCGATTTCCTGCCGGATTTCCGTACCGCGGATTTTCAGCATGGAGCTTTCGGCCACGGGAACGCCGCCCTTGCCGGCTGCATCCAGCACGCGAAGATTGGTGGTCTTCATGTTCTCAAGGTCGATCTCCAGCCGCGCCAGACGCTGCGCAAACAGCGGATCGTCGGCCAGCAGCACGCCGTTCTTCTTCGTGGTGCGGGCGATGTGCTTCAATCGCTCTATCGCGGCCATGCTGGCCCCGATCCCGGCGATATTGGTGCGCTCGTAAGTCAGCAGGAACTTGGCGTAGGTCCAGCCCTTGTTCTCTTCGCCCACCAGGTTTTCTACCGGCACCTTCACATCGGTGAAGAACACTTCGTTCACCTCGGCATCGCCATCCAGCAGCTTGATCGGGCGGACCTCGATACCGGGCGTATCCATATCGATCAGCAGGAAGGAAATACCCTCCTGCTTCTTGCCGCTGCTGTCCGTGCGCACCAGGCAGAAGATCCAGTCGGCATATTGGCCCAGCGTCGTCCAGGTCTTCTGGCCGTTGACGATGTAGTGATCGCCTTCCCGCACCGCACTTGTCTTCAGGCTGGCGAGATCCGATCCGGCGCCCGGCTCCGAATAGCCCTGGCACCACCAGTCCGTGCCATCCAGAATGCGCGGCAGGTAATGCTGGCGCTGTTCCTCGCTGCCGTATTTGATCAGCACGGGCGCGAGCATGGAAAGGCCGAAGGGCACGATGCGCGGGGCGTGGGCCATGGCGGTTTCGGTCTCGAAGATGAACTTCTGCATCACGGACCAGTTCGTGCCGCCGTACTGCTCCGGCCAATGCGGGGCGAGCCAGCCCTTTTCATTCAGGATGGCGTGCCATTCTTCCATGTCCTGCTTGGTCAGACGCTTTCCCTGGCGCACCTTGTCGGAAAGGCGGGCGGGCAGTTTTTCCTTCAGAAAGGCGCGGACTTCATCGCGGAAATCCTGTTCTTCTTGGGTGAATTCAAGGTTCATTGTTCTTCTCGCTCAGGGCAAAATCAGGATGGAATTTCGAACAGGCCAGCAGCGCCCATGCCGCCCGCAACGCACATGGAAACCACGGCGAAACGATCCCCGCGGCGACGCGCTTCCAGCAGCACGGCGCCCACCAGGCGCGATCCCGTCATGCCGAAGGGGTGGCCGATGGCGATGGCGCCGCCGTTGACGTTGAGTTTTTCAGCATCGATGCCGAGGTGATCGCGGCAGTAGAGCGCCTGGCTGGCAAAGGCCTCGTTGATTTCCCACAGGCCGATATCGCCTACCGAAAGGCCAGCGCGGTCCAGCAATTTGGGAATGGCGAAGACGGGGCCGATGCCCATTTCGTCGGGCGCGCAGCCTGCCGCCTGAAAGCCGCGGAAGATGCCCAGCACCTCGCGCCCCTCGGCCTCTGCCGTGGCACGGTCCATCAGCACCTGCGCCGCCGCGCCATCGGAAAGCTGGCTGGCGTTGCCCGCCGTGATGTGCTGGCCTTCCTTCACCTTTGCGCCATTCTTGAAGACGGGGTTCAGACCCGCCAGCGCCTCGTATGTGGTGCCTGCGCGAATGCCTTCGTCCGCCTCCAGCGTCACCGTTTCGCGGCCCGTTTCGCTGCCATCCTTGGCGCGGATCACCTTTTCTGTGGTGAGCGGCACGATCTCGTCGGCAAGCCGTCCGGCCTCTGTCGCGGCGGCGGCGCGCTGCTGGCTTTGCGCGGCAAAGTGGTCCTGCGCCTCGCGCGATACGTCGTAGCGGTCGGCCACGATCTCTGCCGTTTCGATCATCGCCATGTAAGCGTCGGGCTCATGCTCCAGCACATTGGGTGATCGCCACGAGGGATCGACAATGCCCGGCACCATGGTGAGTGAGATGGATTCGCACCCGCCCGCCACCAGCACATCGGCATCGCCCGCCATGATGCTGCGCGCGGCCAGCGCCACGGTGGTGAGGCCCGATGCGCATTTGCGATCCAGCGTCATGCCGGGAACGTCCTGCGGCAATTTGCTGCCGAACACGCTCATCCGGCCAAGGTTGTAGAACTGCGGCCCGTACTGGTTGCCGCAGCCCCAGTAGAGATCCTGCACGCGATCGGGTTCGATGCCGGATCGATCGAGCGCGGCGTCGATCACGTGGGCGGCCAGCCTGTCGGGCATGGTGGCGTTGAACGCGCCGCGATGGGCCTTGCCGATGGGCGTACGGGCGGTGGAAACGATGGCGGCTTCGCGTGTCATGTGTTTGCTCCTGCGCCGGAAGGCACCGGCCCGCGCGGGGCGCCGGGCTTTGCCTTCAGGTCTGTGTATTTGGCGAATTCGTTGCGGGCGATGGCACGGTTGTGCACCTCGTCAGGACCGTCTGCGAAGCGCAGGGTGCGGATGCTGGCCCATGTCGCGGCAAGATCGTGATCGCTGCTCACCCCGCCGCCGCCATGCGCCTGGATCGCGTCATCCAAGATGGCGAGGGCCATGTTGGGGGCCTGCACCTTGATCATGGCGATCTCGTTCTTCGCAGCCTTGTTGCCGGCGCGGTCCATCATGTCGGCGGCCTTGAGGCAAAGGAGGCGGCTCATCTCGATATCGATGCGGGCGCGGGCGACGCGCTCTTCCCACACGCTCTGCTGGTAGATGAACTTGCCGAAGGCCACGCGATTGGTGAGGCGGCGGCACATGGCCTCCAGCGCCTCTTCCGCGACACCGATGGTGCGCATGCAGTGATGGATGCGCCCCGGCCCGAGGCGACCCTGCGCGATTTCGAAGCCGCGCCCCTCGCCCAGCAAGATCGCGTCGGCGGGCAGGCGCACGTTGTTCAGGCTGATTTCCGCGTGGCCGTGGGGCGCATGGTCATAGCCATAGACGGTCAGCATGCGTTCGATGGTCACGCCCTGCGTATCCATCGGCAGCAGGATCATCGACTGGCTGCCATGGCGAGAGCCTCCGGGATCGGACTTGCCCATCACGATGGCGACCTTGCAGCGCGGATCGCCCGCGCCGCTCGACCACCACTTGCGGCCATTGATCACCCACTCGTTGCCGTCCCGGATGATGCTGGCCTCGATATTGGTGGCGTCGGAGGAGGCGACGTCCGGCTCCGTCATCAGGAAGGCGGAGCGGATTTCGCCGTTCATCAGCGGGGTGAGCCAACGGTCCTTCTGCTCCCGTGAGCCATAGCGGTGCAGCACTTCCATATTGCCGGTGTCGGGCGCGGAGCAGTTGAACACCTCGCTGGCCCATGAAACGCGGCCCATTTCCTCTGCGCACAGAGCATACTCAAGGTTCGAAAGCTGCTCGCCCTGGAATGCAAACGAATCGTCCACATGCTCCTGCCCAGAATGTGGCGGCATGAACAGATTCCACAGGCCATCCTCCCGCGCGGCAGGCTTCAATTCCTCGATCACGGGGTTGGGTGCCCAGCGGTCTCCTTTGGCCGCTGCCGCCTTGTAATCAGCCGTGCGCGGCCTGATTCGCTCATCAATGAAGTGCTTGACCCGGTCGCGCATGGCGCGCTGACGGTCGCTTAGATCAAAATCCACGTTCTGCCTGTCCTCTCCACGGCACCGATCGTTCGAAGTCCCCTTCAGATGCACCTTTTTGTGGCATATGTCTACATACGCATTTTTCAGCTTTTGAAAAATCGACTTGGCAAAGCGGTTCGTTTCAGCGAGTTTGCGATTCGAAAAGTCATGCCAGTTGGAGAGCATTGTGAAAGCAGCCGTATTGCGCGCGGTAGGAGAGCCGCTGCAGATCGAAGATGTCGCCATTTCAAAGCCCGGCCCGCACGAGGTGCTGATCCGCGCTTCGGCCACCGGGGTCTGCCATTCAGACCTGCATTTCGTGGAAGGCCATTACCCCACCGCGCTGCCCACGGTGCTGGGCCATGAATGCGCTGGCGTGGTGGAACAAGTGGGCAGCGAGGTGCGCAACCTTGCGCCGGGCGATCACGTGGTCACCTGCCTCTCCGCCTTTTGCGGCCATTGCGAATTCTGCGTGGGCGGCCACCTGTCGCTGTGTAACGAGCCTGATACCCAGCGCGCCAAGGATGCCGAACCGCGCCTGGGCAGCGCCGATGCATCGATGGCGCAATTCCTCAACCTGTCGGCCTTTGCCGAGCAATTGCTGATCCACGAGAATGCCTGCGTAAGAATCCGCAAGGACATGCCGCTGGATCGCGCCGCGCTGCTGGGCTGCGCCACGATCACCGCCTATGGCTCCGTCGTGCGCACGGCCGAAGTCAGGCCGGGGCAGAGCGTGGCCGTGATCGGCTGCGGCGGCGTGGGCCTTTCCACCATCAATGCAGCCCAGATCGCCGGGGCCGGACGGATCATCGCTATCGACATGGTGGCGGGCAAGGAACAGCTCGCCCGCGATTTCGGCGCGACCGATTTCATCGATGCGTCGGAAGGCGATGTGTGGAAGAAGGTGCTGGGCCTCACCAATGGCGGGGTGGACCACGCCTTCGAAGCCATCGGCAGGGCAGACACCGCGTCCGATGCCTTCCGCATGTTGCGCCGCCGGGGCACCGCCACCGTGATCGGCATGATCCCCGTGGGCCAGAAGATCCAGATCAACGGATACGAGCTGTTGCAGGAAAAGCAGCTGCGCGGATCGATGATGGGATCGAACCAATTCCCCGTCGACATCCCGCGCCTGGTGGATTTCTACATGGCCGGAAAGCTGAAGCTGGACGAGCTGATCTCCCGCCGCATCCAGCTGTCACAGGTGAACGAGGCGTTCGAAGAGATGAAGACCGGCACCATCGCGCGCTCCGTCATCACCTTCGAGTGATGGGGGAGCGCGGCTGAGGCCATGAGGTCTAGTTCAGTGCAGAAAATCGTTCGATATCGGCAATCCTGCCCGACACGACGAGTTCGTAGTCTGGAAAGATGAGCGTGTCGGGGACGGCGTGAATGAAGTCCTCCGTCCCCCGCTTCACTCCAACCACGGTCACGGCGAATTTCCGGCGGCAGTCGCTGGTGACCAGCGGAAGCCCGACGATCGCCTCTGGCGCCTTCAACCTTGCAATGGCAAACTCGTCGCCAAATCCTATGAAGTCGAGCAGGCGCTCGTTCAGCAGATGGGCGACGCGTTCTCCCATTTTCTGCTCGGGAAAAACGACGTGGGTTGCACCGGTCCTTTCAAGAATGCGGGCGTGCTTGTCATTCGTGGCTTTCGCCCAGATGTTGGTCAGCCCAAGGTCAGACAAGGCCAGCACGGTCAGCACGCTGGCTTCGATATCGGTGCCGATGGCGACGACTGCGGCCTCGAAGTCCTCCACGCCAAGGCTCTTGAGACACAGGTGGTCGGTGCAATCGGCCTGAACGACCTTGGTCAGTTGTGGCGCGAATTCCTGCACCAGGGCCGCTTCGCTATCTGCGCCCAGCACTTCGTGCCCCATTCGCTCCAGGGTAAGGGCCACCGCCCCGCCAAACCGGCCCAGGCCGATAACAAGCACGGGTTTGCGTTTCTTAGCCGACAATGACATTCTCCTCGGGATAGCGATAGCTGCGGTCGCGCGCTTCAAGGGCAAGAGCCGTGGCAACGGTGATGGTGCCTACGCGGCCCACGAACATCAAGGCGATGATGACAAGTTGGCCGGTGGGCGGCAGATCGGCCGTAATTCCGGTCGACAAACCCACCGTTGCGAATGCGGATATCGTTTCAAACAATATGTCCTGCAGGGCAAGTTCGCTGATCGAAGCGATATAGGTGGTGGATGCGAGGATGAGTGCCGCGGCCATCACTGCGACAGATAGCGATTGGCGTTCCAAGGCAGAGCCGAACCGGCGATTGAAAATGCCCGCGTCCCGCCGTCCCCTCACTTCCGAAAGGACGATGGCAAAGATCACGAAGAAGGTGGTGACCTTGATGCCGCCTGCCGTGCCCGCGCTTCCGCCACCGATGAACATCAGCAGATAGTTCACCATGAGCGTCTCATCGTGAAAGCCGCCTACATCGAGGCTGTTGAAGCCGGCGGTTCGCGGCATCACCGAATGGAAGGCCGCGTTGAGGACCTTGGAGCCGATAGCCATCGGCCCCAGGGTCGCCGGATTGTTCCACTCAGCGACAAGGATGCTTACGAAGCCGAACAGCAGAAGGGCACCCGTGCCAGCGACGGTGATTTTCGTGTGTAGCGACCACCTCCTCCACGAAAAGCCGTTGGCGCGAATATCCTGCATCACCGGGAAGCCGAGGGCGGTCAGGATAACTGCACACATGATCGGGCCGAGGATGTAGACATCGTTCTGGTAACCCATCACGCTGTCCGAATGCGTGGAGAAGCCCGCGTTGTTGAAGGCGCTGACCGCGTGGAACAGGCCGTCCCATGCCGCTTCGGCTGGTGTCATTCCGTGGAAAAGCCACATGCGCGTTGCCAGGGCAATTGCCACCACCCCTTCCACGATGATCGTTATCGCCAGAACCAGCTTGAGCACGGAAACAGCGTCTCCGCTTTCGAGGCGGCTGCGTTCAACCTGTGTCGCCATGCGCTGGCGCAGGCCGAAACCACGGCCAGCCATGAGGCCGAACATGGTCGCCGCCGTCATGATGCCGAAGCCGCCGATCTGGAAGAGCACCAGTATCGTTACCTGCCCGAATACAGACCAGTAGGTGGGCGTATCGACGACGATAAGGCCCGTCACCGAAACTGCCGAGGTCGAGGTGAAAAATGCAGTCAGAATGGGCGCGCTTGTTTCCTGCGCAGTGGCAAAGGGCAGACTGAGGAGAAGGGTGCCGACCGCGATAGCGCACAGGAAGAGTGCTGGAATAAGGCGAATCGGATTGCGAAGCCCGAGCATGGCGCGGCTTTGCTTATTCAGAGGGCTGCGTAAAGCAGAACGTCCGCGATCGGGGCTTGCGCAAACCGGTTGGTTTTCTTCCTGTCTAGCAAGCAGAAGCCATTGCGTTGAGGCGGGCGACTAAAACAGGGCGCGCAAATCCTTCTTCAAAATCTTGCCGTTGGCATTCCTCGGCAGCATTTCATCGGTGAAAACGATGCGCACCGGCACCTTGAAATGCGCCAGCCGCTGGCCGACCCATTGCTGCAATTCCTCCTCGCTCGCGCTCTGCCCCTTCGAGAGGTGGACGACGGCGGCGGGTTCTTCCCCCAGTTGCTGGTGCGGCAGGCCGATCACGGCGGCGTCGGTTACGGCGGGGTGTTCGTAGAGGACGTTCTCCACCTCGCTGGAATAGATGTTCTCGCCGCCGCGGATCACCATGTCCTTTGCGCGGTCGACGATATAGCAGAAGCCTTCCTCGTCCAGCCGCGCCAGGTCGCCCGTGCGCATCCAGCCATCGATGAAGCTTTCCGCCGTCGCGTCCGGGCGGTTCCAGTATCCCTTCGCGATCATCGGGCCATAGGCGTAGAGTTCGCCCACTTCGCCCACGGGCAGTTCCTCGGTCCCGTCGGCGGACATGATTTTCAGGTCTGCCACCGCCACTGCCGGGCCGCAGCTGTCGGGCCGGTTGAGATAGTCCTCCGCCACATGGCCCGTCACCGTGGCCATCGTTTCCGTCATGCCCCAGCCGCTGCCCGGTTCGCAGCCGAATTCCTCGCGGATGCGGCGCACCAGTTCAGGCGCGGCGGGCGCGCCGCCATAGGTGATGAGTTCAAGGCTGGAGAGGTCGTAATTCTTGCGCGCCGGGTGATCGAGCAATTGCCACGCGATGGTCGGCACGCCGCCTGTCAGGTTAACGCCCTCACGCTCGATAATGCCCATCGCCTCTTCGGCGTTCCAGTGGTGCATGAACACCATCGCGTGCCCGCTGACGAAATAGCCGACCATGGCGGCCGAACACGCCGTTACGTGGAACAGCGGGATCACCAGCAGCACCGTCTTGCGCTCTGGCGCGGGCGGCATCTCGCCGCGGCGCAGCGGCGCGAAGGCGAGGTTGTACTTGCTGGAGAGCACATTGGTGCACAGGCTGCGATGCGAACCCAGCGCCCCCTTGGGCGCGCCGGTGGTGCCGCTGGTGTAGAAGATCGTCGCGTCGTCGTCTGGCGCTATCTCGGCCTCCGGCAGGTCCCGATCCGGCAGATCGGCCCATGCATCGGTGTGGCCGAGAATATCTTCCAGCCGCTCAGCGCCTTTCACCGGCTCCGCCGCGCGCGACACGATGCGGATTTCGGGGAGGGGGGCGCTGTCTTCGTTACTGTTCAGGCGGTCCCACCGCTCGATATCGCAGATGATCGCCTTGCTGCCCGAATCACTGAGGCCGAAGGCCAGCTCCTGCGCCGTCCACCAGGCGTTGATGGGCACACAGATCGCGCCGATGGAAGTGATGGCGAAGAAGGCGACGGGCCATTCCGGCAAATTGCGCATGGCCAGCGCCACGCGGTCCCCCTTGCGCACGCCGGCATCGCGCAGGTGGTGCGCCAGGGCGGCGGTCGCCCGGAACCAGCTGTCGTACGAAACGCGCTCTTCATTATAGACGGTGCACAAGGCATCGCCATGATCGCATGCCGCCAGCGCAATGGCGCGCAGGGAGGCAGGGGCATTCTTCCAGACGCGAGTCGGTCTGCCGTCTATGGCCACCGTTTCCATCTCGAACGGCTGGCCGGGTGCCGTCAGCATTGCGCGCACTTTCGCGCGGCTTGCCGCCGGCCAGTTGTCCGGCAGCGACCATCCGCCACCCTTGGCGGTGTCCGGGGAATTGGGCATTGGCATGTCTCTCCTTGGCCACAAGGATAGGCACGCCTGCACCCGAATCGCAAGAGGCGAAGTCCGAATACTGAAAATGCGGTATGATGATGGGTGGTGCGCGAGCCCGGCAGAAGTCAGCGCGATCTTTTGGCAGGGCGTGCTTTGCTGCAGGCGGCGAAAAAGCGGGCCTTCTTTCTGTTCGGCGCCACCAAATGAGCTTCGTCAGGCGGTATGGGCGTGTGGCAGGGGCAGGCGCGTAACGCCCGAAACGCGCCAGTTCTTACCACGCTCTTCTCGGCATCTGCGACGGTAGCGACCGATTCAGAAGTTACGGCTGCACCAGATCAAACCGCCCTTCCGCACCCCGTTATGACCGGTGCCGCGCCCGTTATGCGCCTTCGTTATCGGGCGTTCGGCGGGCGAATTGACCGTGTTCCAAGGCGTAAAACGACAAAAAGATACCCGATATTCAAATTACTTGATTCTTGTTTTTAAAAAGACCACACATGGCGACATAGAAGATGAGATGGCCATACCGCCATTTACAAGGGGAGGGTGAAAGAGCCGGTGTAACGGCTGTCCCGAACCGAGGTGTGCGCCATACTCTCCGAAGAAAAATGGAGATGGAGAGAGCCATGAAGCCGGTTTTACGTCAGTCGATTGCCTATGGTGCGCTTGCTTGCGCGCTGCTTGGCGCACCTACAGTTGCCCTCGCGCAGGATGCGGTTGAGGCGCAGGAAGACGATACCAACGACAATGTGATCGTGGTGACGGCCCAGGGCCGCGCGCAATCGCTTTCCGATGTTCCGATTGCCGTATCGGCCATTTCGGGAGAGATGCTGGAGCAATCCGGCACCACCGATATTCGCGAACTGAACCAGATTGCGCCATCACTATTGGTGTCCTCCACGGGCAATGAAGCCAACGGATCGGCAAGAATTCGTGGTATTGGTACGGTGGGTGACAACGCTGGCCTCGAAAGCTCGGTCGCGGTTTTCATCGATGGGGTTTACCGTTCGCGCTCTGGCAATGCACTGTCTGAGCTTGGCCCGATCGAGCGGGTGGAAATCCTGCGCGGACCGCAGGGCACGCTGGGTGGCCGCAACTCCACCGCTGGCCTGATCAACATCTATACCGCCCCGCCGGAATTCGACCTCAGCGGCTATGGCGCTTTCACTTACGGCAATTACGATGCGATGCGCCTGGAGGCGGGCCTGAACGTGCCGCTGAGCGACAAGGTGGCAGCCCGCGTGGACGGCGTGTATTTCAAGCGCGACGGTTTCTATAACGATGTGACCAACGGCGTGGAGGTCAACGACCGCGACCGTTACCTGTTCAGGACGCAGGCCCTGTTCGAGCCGAACAGCGATCTCAGCTTCCGCCTGATCTTCGACTATTCCAAGAAAGACGAGGCGTGCTGCGCGGCCACATTCGTGCAGCCGGACTTCGCGCCGCTGGCGGTGGTGAGCCCCGATCTTGACCCCTATACCAAACCGCAGGAGGGCAATCCGGCGCTCACCAGCACGAGCAATCCGATCGTCAATGTCCTGCTGGGCCTGGGCCAGGATCCGCGGGCGTTGAGCCAGAGCACCTTCGACCGCGATATCTACGTAACCCCCGGCCGCAGCTATGATGGCGAGACCGAGGACTGGGGTCTTTCGGGTGAACTCAACTGGGACTTTGGCGGTGTCAGGCTGACCTCGATCACGGGTTATCGCGAATATAACAACTTCCAGGGGTCGGACACGGATTATACCACCGTCGATATCCTCTATCGCGCACCGAATGAATTTGGCGGGGCGCGAGCCTTCGAGACTTTCACCCAGGAAATCCGCCTGAACGGCACGGCTTTCAACGACAGGCTGGATTGGCTGGTTGGCGGCTATTACGCCAATGAAAGCCTGCGCTCGCAGGATAACCTGCGCTTCGGCACGCAGTACGGCACATTCGTAAGCTGCCGTATCGCGCTGGCCATCAACCCGGCGCTGGCCAATCCGGCGGCGGACAATTGCCTCGGCCCGGCAGTCGCCTTCCTGGATGGAACGGTGGGCAATCCGGCCTTCGGTCCGGCTACCCCGCTGATCATTGCCGGGATCAACAATCTGTCACAGGTCAGCGATGTTGGCGGTACGGGCGATGTTTACGATCAGGAAAGCCAGAACTTCGCCGTCTTCACGCATAATATCGTGCATCTGACGGACACGGTCGATCTGACGCTGGGCCTTCGTTACACCAACGAAAGCAAGGATTTCGACGCGACCTTCGGCAATGACAACACCATCTGCCCGGCAAACCGGCAGCTGCTGTCACCGCTGTTGCAGGTGCCCGCGCTGGCGGGGCTGGCAGGTGGCCTCATCTCGCTATCATGCCAGGGCAATTCGACTTCCGAACTGGATGGCGTTTCGCTGTCGGATTCGCGGGACGAGAATGAGCTGACCGGCACGGCAGTCCTCTCGTGGCAGCCCAATCCGGATCTGCTGGTCTACGGCAGCTATTCTCGCGGCTATAAGGCGGGCGGCTTCAACCTTGACCGTTCGGGCCTTGCCATTCCGCTGTTCCTGAACGTCAACGCTCTCGATCCCTCGGGCCTGCAGTTCGAGGAAGAGACGGTGGACGCTTTCGAAATCGGCCTGAAATATGCGACCCGGCCATTCTCCGTCAGCGTTGCCGCGTTCCATCAGGAGTTCTCCAACTTCCAGCTGAACACCTTCAACGGTTCTGTCTTCCTGGTGCAGAATGTGAATTCCTGCGGCACGTCGCTTGGCGGCGCGGATATGGATGGTGATCCCACCACCGGCGCCTGCAACCCGGATGATGTGCAGCCCGGCGTCGTCGCGCAGGGTATTGAACTGGAAACGGTGATCAACCCTGTAAGGGACCTGTCCTTGACCTTCGGCATGACCTACGCCGATACCAAGTATAAGGACAATCTGATCGGCGATGACACCGGCGCCCCGCTCGATCCCGCGCTGCGCCTGTTGCCGGGAGACAATCTGTCCAACGCGCCCAAGACGACGGTGACCGGATCGATCGCATTCACACCTGAACTGGGCACGTCGGGCCTTGAGGGGCTGGTGTTCCTCAACGCACGTTCCACCAGCGCCTATAACACCGGATCGGACCTGCTCTATGGCAAGGAACAGGAAGGCTACATCACGGTGAATGGCCGTATCGGGATCTCCGGCAATGACCGTGCGTGGTCACTGGAGCTGTGGGCCAACAACCTGTTCGACAAGGATTACACGCAGGTTGCGTTCAACACGCCGTTCGTTGCGCCTCAGCAAACCTATTCGGCATATCTTGCAGAGCCGCGTACCTATGGGATCACCGTGCGCGCCGGTTTCTAGCGTTTAACGCCTTGCAATCTTCACGAAGGGCCGGGAAATGCTCCCGGCCCTTCTGTTTTGCAGATTACGAGAAAAGGAACGCCCTTGATTACCTTTGCAGACATGCTGACGCTGAAACCCGTTGGAGAGGGCAGCTGGATAGGCGAACCCGGATCGGGCGTCGGCAAACGCCTGTTTGGCGGGCATGCACTCGCCCAGGCCCTGATGGCTGCGTGCGAGGCCGAGGGCAGCGGGAAATTGCCGCATTCGCTGCACGCGAATTTCTTGGCTCCAGGCATGGCTGCCGATCCTGTGCGCTATGATGTGACGCAGCTTGGCGCGGGGCGCAGCTTCTCGCGTTACCGCGTGGATGCCGTGCAGGGCGACAGGCAGGTGCTGACCATGACGGTTTCCGCGCAGCTGGAAGAGGGCGGCCTGTCCCATGCCGACACCGCGCCCGACGTGGGCGATCTGGCCAGCGCGCGCCATGCGCTGGAGCGTTGGCAGGAGAGCCAGGGCGATATCGAGAGGCTGCCGGTGATCGGTGACCTTGGGCTGCGCCCCATAGAGATCATACCCGCCGATGCGCCATCCCTGTTCGGCGATGCGCCGCATCCGCCAAGCTCTGCCGTGTGGATGCGATCTCGCGATGAAATCGGCGATGTGCCCGGCATGTCTCGCGCGCAGCTGGCCTATGCGTCGGACATCCTTTTCCTCAGAAACGCGCTGCTGCCGCACGGGGTGCGGCCGGGCGACAGCAGGGTTCAGATATCCAGCCTGGATCACGCGATCTGGTTTCACACAACGCCTGATTTCAGCCAGTGGCACCTGCTGGCGGGGCACAGCCCATGGGCAGGCAATGCCCGCGGCCTTAGCAAGGGGCATTTCTTTGCCGAAGACGGAACGCTGGTTGCCACCGTCATGCAGGAAAACCTGATGCGCGTGGTGGACGCGTAACCGCCTGAGAGAATCGGCAAATCCGGCTAAGCCCGCGCCGCGTCAGCGATGAAATGGCGCGCGGCGGCGGCGGACTGCGGCACCATTTCTGGTCTTGGCGGGCAGCGTGCAATCCACTCATCGCGCGTGGCGCACATATTCTTCCTTCTATCCGTTTCTGCCTGCAATTCAGCGTCGATGCGATTGCAGCACGCGGGCATTCGGCGCAGCGGAATTGCGGGGGCGTGAAGAACGCTTGGAAGGATTATTTGGATGAAAACCCTCAAAACTATTACCGCTGGCGCATTGCTGCTGACCGCAGTCGGCGTCTCCGCGCAGGATGCGGCGAGTGAGCTTGATCCGGCACATATGGATGCCGAAACCACGCAGCCAGAGGCGGGGCAACCAGAGGCGGGGCAACCAGAGGCTGCAATGCCAGCGGACGCGGCGCAGCCTGCAGCACCGGCCCCGGCGGCGCAGGACAATTTCAGCGATGAGCAGATCACCGCTTTCGTCGAAGCTGCGATGGAAATCCGCGGCATGGGAAAAGACGAATCCGTGGACGACGCTGCGCGCCAGGCAAAGGCCGAGGCTATTTTGACAGAACACGGCATCGATCCTGCAACCTACAACGCCATTGGCGTGGCCGCGCAGACCGATCCCGCCGTTGCCGAACGTATCCAGCTCGCCATCGCGGAGGTAAGCGAAAACGGCGATAGCTGACGCCGCGAGACGAGATCGCTTGTGACCGGGGCTTCGCCATCATCGAATGGCGGGGCCCCTTGTCGTCAGGCGTACCAATAGGCCGTGCCGCGCATTTCCAGGCTGATCCGCGGCGCTGCGTCTGGCGGGGCGAGGGGATTGTCGAATGCGCCGTGCGGCATCAGTTGCGCGCAGTCGGGATCGCTTTCGCTTGTCTTGAACACCAGCGCTTCGCCGCGATGCATGTTCGAATAATAGAACCAGCGATGCGCCGGATTGTGGGCCAACAGATAGTTGGGAAAACCCCATTCGGGCGAGCCATCCAGCGGATCGAAAATCGCCCGGCACGGCAACAGGTCGCCGTCTTGCAGGCTGGTGAAATCGCATAATCCCAAGGGCACGTCCTGCGGCGGATCGCTGAGTACGCGCCATACGTTGTACTGCGCGCTGCGGATGACTTCGCGGCCCTCTGGCGCTGCCTGCGCGCGGGCGGCGGCGGCAGGCTCCTTTGCCATATCGACATGGATGAAGCGGGCGGGGTGGGAATTGTCGTGATCGGCGTTTGTGCCCGCCTTTTCAGAGAAGCGCAGGATGCCCATCGGCGTCATCGCCACGTGGTCGCATCCGGTCAGGGCGGTCAACAACTCGACGATTTCGCCTGAATGGGTGCGCATCACTTCGTCAAGATCGGTGAGGTCGGCAACGGCGCTGGCATGCTCCACCAGAGTGAAGCCTTCGACGTCCAGCGAACATTTGCGCCCGCGTGCATCGGTTATCGCGACCTCCACCGCGGCGAGCGGGACGAAATCCTTTTCATGGGCATTGGCATAAAAATACGGGCGCTTCTCGGTGCGTTCGCAATATCCGATCTGCGCCCGTAGATTTGTCATTTTACGCGCCCCAATTTACTCTGCGAATTCCTCGGTGTCGATCGTGGGGCGGATCGCATCGTGATAGCGGTGGCCGTGAACCGTGGAGTGGTTCACGATCTCTCCAGCCTTGGCGATGGCATCTGCCGGAATGTCCACCGTGGCCGCGTGAAAGTTTTCTTTCATATGCGCGATGCTGGTGGTGCCGGGAATTGCGTGGCAATTGTCACCCTGTTCCAGCACCCAGCGATTGGCGAGCTGTGCCGGCGTTACGCCAACGTCCTTCGCCAGGGCTTCCAGCTGCTGGATCACGGCAAGGTTCTTCGGCCAGTTCTCCGCATTGAAACGCGGCATCTTGGTGCGCAGGTCCTTGTCCTCCAGCGTCGCCGGATCGCGCAGTTCGCCGCCGAAGGCACCGCGCCCGGTGCTGCTGAAGGCGACCAAGGCAATGCCCAGTTCCTTGCAGGTGTCGAGCACGCCGAGTTCCACATTGCGGGTCCATAGCGAATATTCGGGCTGCACGGCGGCCACGGGATGGACAGCGTGGGCTTCCCGGATATGCGCGGCGTTCCACTCGGACACGCCATAGGCGCCGATCTTGCCTGCCTCCATCGCCCGCACCATCGCGCCCACGCTGTCCGCAATCGGCACCTTGGGATCGAAGCGGTGCATGTAGAACAGGTCGATGTGGTCGGTTTTCAAACGGGCCAGAGACTTGTCGAGGTTTTCTGCAATGCTGTCCGGCGCGCAGGAGACGCCGCGATTTGCGCCGTCCACCACGATGCCACACTTGCTGGCCAGCAGGAATTCGTTCCGCCGATGCATCACCGCATCCGCCAGCAATTCCTCATTATCGCCGCCGCCATAGATGTTGGCGGTGTCGAGGTGATCATAGCCAAGGTCCAGCGCCTCGTTCAGCAGCCTGACCTTCACGTCATGGTCTGGCGGGGTGGCATAGGCCCAGGACAGGTTCATGCAGCCCAGCCCGATGGGATGGACGGCACGGCCTGCCAGTTGTCGTTTTGCGAGGGCTGCCATTACGACCAGCCGTCCTGCTGTTCCAGGCTCTCGGCCAGTTCGCCGATCACGCGGTAGCAATCCAGCACCTGCGCAACCGAGCTGTTGGGCTCACGCCCTTCGCGGATGGCGGAGATGAATTCGCGGTCCTGCAGTTCGATGCCGTTGTTGGAAGGCACATCCACCACGGAAAGGTCGATGGCTTCCTCGCGCCCGTCCACCAGATCGTCATAACGCGCGATATAGGTCGCGGTGTCGCCGATGTAGCGGAAGAAGGTGCCCAGCGGCCCGTCATTGTTGAACGAGAGTGCCAGGGTGAGGATCTGGCCCTTGTCGGTCTTCATCTGGATGGACTGGTCCATCGCGATGCCCAGATCGGGATGCTTGGGGCCCTGCAGAATGTTGGCCTTCACCACCTTCGCACCAGTCATGTACTGGAAGATGTCGATGGTGTGGGCAGAGTGGTGCCACAGCAAGTGGTCCGTCCAGCTGCGCGGCTCGCCCTTGGCGTTCTTGTTCTCGCGGCGGAAGAAGAAGGTTTCGACATCCATCGAAAGGATGTTGAATTCGCCCGCGTCGATGCGGTTCTTCACATACTGGTGGCTGGGGTTGAAGCGGCGCGTGTGGCCCGCCATGCAGACAAGGCCGGTTTCCTTCTGCTTGGCATCCACGGCCTTGGCATCGGCCCAGCTGTCGGCCATCGGGATTTCGACTTCGACATGCTTGCCGGCGTCCATTGCCTTGATCGCCTGATCGGCGTGCATCTGCGTAGGCGTGCAGAGGATCACGGCGTCGACTTCGTCGATCTCCAGCATTTCTTCGTAATTGGTGGTGGCGTGGCCGATGCCGTATTTGTCGGCCATGGCCTGCGTCTTGTCCTGCGTGCGGCCAACCAGGCTGACGACTTCGACATCGTCGATGTTCTTCAGTCCGTCGAGGTGCTTTTCACCAAAGGCGCCGCCACCGGCGAGTGCGATTTTCATGAGGGTTCTCCCTAAAGAGATTTGCGAGGGGGGTTCACATAATCAAAGGGCACCTGCGGCCATTGTTCCGCAAGGTGCCCTTTTAAAGTCAGGCTTCGGCGAAGGATCCGCCGCTCAGCACCTTGCGGGGCTCAAGCGGTTCGCCCGCCGTTTCCTCCGGCTGGAGGATCAGCGCGCCGAGCGCGGTGTTGGATGCCGGGATGTGGTAGAAATTATACAGGTCACGCACCTTGTCACCAAGGGCGCCGCGCATGATCAGCCACATGACCAGCTCGATGCCTTCGCTGCCCGCTTCGCGCAGATATTCAATATGCGGCTTCTGGGCGAGCAGTTCGGGATCGTTGATCAGCTTGTCGATGAAATCGAGATCGAACTCCTTGTTGATCAGGCCTGCGCGCGGGCCCTGCAACTGGTGACTCATGCCGCCCGTGCCCCAGACGTGGACGTTCAGGTCTTCGGGGAAGCTCTCGATCGCGGCCTTGATACTGTCACCCAGTGCAAAGCAGCGCGCGCCCGATGGCGGCGGGTAGGTGACGACGTTCACCGGCAGCGGGATAACCTTGCACGGCCATTCCGCAGGATCGCCAAACATCATGGTGAGCGGGATGGTGCAGCCGTGATCAACGTCCATGTCGTTCATGATGCACATGTCGAAATCATCCAGGATCAGGCTTTGCGCGATGTGCCATGCAAGATCGGGATGGCCGATCACGTCCGGCACGGGGCGCGGGCCCCATCCTTCGTCTGCGGGCGTGAATTTCTCCGCGCAGCCGATGGCGAAAGTGGGGATGATGTTCTGATCGAAGGCGGAGGCATGGTCATTATAAACTAGCACGACCACGTCGGGCATGTTTTCGGGCTTGGCGATCCAGTCCTTGATCGCCTTGTACCCTTCGAACACGGGGCCCCAGTAATCATCGCCGGCCTTGCCGGTTTCGATCGCCGCGCCCAGCGCGGGAATGTGGCTGGAGGTGATGCCTGTTGTAACGCGGGCCATATCAGTACTTCCCCTTGATAGAGCGCTGGCCTTCGGGCGAGCGACCGCCTGCCAGCATCATTTTTGCATAGTCTTCCTGGCTCATCCCGGTCATCGAACCGGCGGCGAACTGGAAGCTTTTCTTGTCGGTGCTGAACAGCTTGGCGAGGTAATAGATATTGCCGCCGCAATCGATCATCGCGTTGTAATCGCGGTCCATCACGGCCTTCTTCGCCTCGTCGGAAATTTCCCACTCGTCGAGATAGGCTTTCTCGTCAGCCAGGAAACGTTCGCGGTTTTCCGCCTTCATCAGGCTCATGGCGAACTGGTTCAGATGGTAACCCTTGCGCGCCCGCTGTGCGGTGAACACGCGGGTGCCGGGAATATCCTCCATCTCGGCAAGATATTCGTGGATGTTGATCCGCTCTTTCTTCTTCTCAGTCATTTTCAGGCTTCCTCGATGTCTTTCCATTCGTATTCCAGCGGTGCCTCACGAAAGGCGAAGCGATCGATGTGCCGCTCTATCACGCCGCGCATATGCTCGTTGCGATCCTGCTCTGCCGTCGTCAGCGTGATGGCGATGCCGCCGGGACGGGCCAGCATCACCGCGCTCTCAAGATCGGAGAACGGGAAGGTGCCCATGCCATCACCCTCGTCATAGCTGGTGGCGTGCTTGTGCCCCCAGTGCTTGACGAGCTGCTGGATATAACGCTCCGGCTTTTCGCACTTGGCGAAGCCCTGGGCGATGGCGGGCGTATCGCTCATTACAGCCCCTTTTCCTTCAGGATGCCGTCCAGCCGCGAGTAGACCTTGCGGGCATTGCCTTCGAAAATCATGTGCTTTTCTTCCGCAGAGATATCCAGCGCATCGACATAGCGCTTGGTATCGTCGAAATAATGGCCGGTCTGCGGATCGATGCCGCGCACCGCGCCCACCATTTCGCTGCCGAACAGGATGTTCTTGTTCTTGATCACATCGGCCAGCAGATCGATGCCGGGCTGGTGATAAACGCAGGTGTCGAAGAACACGTTGTTCATCAGGTGGCTCTCGATATCGGGCTGCTTCAGCATATCGGCCAGGCCGCGATACCGACCCCAGTGATAGGGCACCGCGCCGCCGCCGTGCGGGATGATCAGCTTCAGATCGGGGAAGCGGCTGAAGAGATCTCCCTGCAGCAATTGCATGAAGGCCACCGTGTCTGCGGCCAGGTAGTAGCCGCCTGTGGCGTGCATGGAAGGATTGCAGCTGCCCGATACGTGGATCATCGCCGGCACGCCCAGTTCGCACATCGTTTCATAGATGGGGAACCAGTATTCATCGGTCAGCGGCGGGTGGGTGAAGTGGCCGCCGCCGGGATCGGGGTTGAGATTGCAGACAACGAAGTTCAGCTCCTCAACACAGCGGCGCAGTTCCTTCACGCTTTCCGACATGTCCGATTTCGGGCTTTGCGGCAGCATGCAGCCGCCGATGAAGGTATCGGGGAACAGCTGCGTGACGCGGTAGATCAGATCATTGCACCGCCGCGCCCATTCGCTGGCCACGGCCTGATCCCCCACATGCGGTGCCATGGCGCTGGCCCGCGGAGAGAAGATGGTGAAATCGGCGCCGCGTTCCTTGATCAGGCGAAGCTGATTATCCTCGATCGTCTGGCGAATCTCGTCATCGGAGATGTCTGGATAGGGCGGGGGCGTGGTGCCTTCGTTAAAGGCCTTCTTCTGCTCTTCGCGCCAGGCATCGTGCCCTTTGGGCAGGACGGTGTAATGGCCATGACAATCGATAATCAGCGACATGCCTAGTTCTCTCCTCTGAAATCCGGAGTCGCCCGGATTGCCTTGATCTTAGCAGAAAGCGTTTCTGGCGGCGGCGTAAGGTCCAGATTGCCGAGGCTGGAGTGCCAGGCCACGGTCTGGTCGCTCATCGCGGCAGAGGTGCCCATTGCGCGCAGCATTTCTGCCGCCTCGATCATTTCTGCCGAGCGGCGACCGCCGTGGATCAGCATGCGATCGAGGTTGTAATTCGCCCGCTCTGCCCAGGGCAGGTTCTTCTCGCTGGCATCCAGCGAATCGAACACCTCGTCCAGCACGCCGGCCTGGCTGGCGGCCAGCACCAGTTCTGCGGTCAGCGCTTCCACGCCTTTCACCATGATGGAACGGCACAGCTTGATCGCGCTGGCGCGGCCCACGGTCTTGCCCACGGCGCGCGCATCGGTGAAGCCCAGCGTTTCCAGCACATCCACGGCCTTGTCCGCCTTGTTGCCGGATACCAGCAGCGGCACGTCCAGCCCCTTGTCGACAGGCGCCATGATGGCAACATCGACATAGCGAACGTTGACGGCCTCGATCGCCTCTGCCGCCATCGCCTTGGTTTGCGGGGCGACGGAATTCATATCCAGCCACATGGCTTCCTGCGGCAAATAGGGCGCATATTCGCGCGCAGCGTCCAGCGCCTGATCAGCGGTGACGAGCGAGAGAATCACGTCGCAGGTGGCCAGCACCTCTCCGCAATCCTCGCCCAGTCCCACGCCGCACTTGGCCAGGGCAGCACGGCGTTCTGCCAGCATGTCCCAGCCCTTCGCGCCTTCCCACTGGGCAGCGCGCATAAAGGTTTCCCCGGCTTCACCGAAGCCGATAAGTGCCACATTTGGCGTCATGGTTTTCGTTTCTTGCGCAGACATCGCTCTCGACGTCGCCTCCTATCAATTGTAAGTGTTACATACAAGTTTGCGTGTAGACCCTCGCTGCAGTGCCTCTGCGTAGCTTGACGCAAGGCGGGGGAGGGGTTCACGCGAGGCAAAGCATATTGAGAGGAGAATCGCCAGTCATGGGTGTCGTTGTTCAGAATATCGAACGTGCCGATCCGGAAGTCGTAAAGGCGCTTGGCGCGTGCGGCGTGGCCACCGTTCACGAATCGCAAGGCCGCACGGGTCTGCTCGCCAGCTACATGCGCCCGATCTATACAGGCGCGCGCATCGGCGCCTCTGCCGTGACGATTTCGGTGCCGCCGGGCGACAATTACATGGTCCATGCCGCGATCGAGCAGTGCCAGGAGGGCGACGTTCTGGTCATCGCGCCAACATCCCCTTGCGAGGATGGCTATTTCGGAGACCTGCTGGCCACATCGGCACAGGCGC
The DNA here is from genome assembly GCF_009807005.1 of Aurantiacibacter rhizosphaerae. Classification (GTDB taxonomy): domain Bacteria; phylum Pseudomonadota; class Alphaproteobacteria; order Sphingomonadales; family Sphingomonadaceae; genus Alteraurantiacibacter; species Alteraurantiacibacter rhizosphaerae. Next base: position 487,812 of record NZ_WUBR01000001.1, read on the forward strand.
GCGGCGTGAAGGGCCTGATCATCGATGCCGGCGTTCGCGATCTGCGCGATCTGCAGGAAATGGATTTCCCCGTCTGGTCAAAGCGCGTGTTCGCGCAAGGCACGATCAAGGCATCGCTGGGCAGCGTGAACGTGGACGTGGTGTGCGCAGGCGCCTTCATCCGCCCCGGTGACATCATCGTGGCCGATGACGACGGCGTGTGCGTCACGCGGCGGGAGGACGCGGAGGAGGTGCTGAAGAAAGCACAGGCCCGCGAAGCCAACGAAGAAGAGAAGCGCCAGAAGCTGGCCGACGGCGTGCTGGGCCTCGACATGTACGGCTTCCGCCAGAAGCTGACCGACATGGGCCTAAAGTGGGTTTGACCCGATGAAACAAGCACCTGTCATGTGGATGCGCGGGGGCACGTCGAAAGGCGGCTACTTCCTCAGCACCGACCTTCCCGCCGATACCGACGAGCGCGCCCAGTTCCTGCTGGGCGTGATGGGCAGCCCCGATCCGCGCCAGATAGATGGCATGGGCGGGGCGGACCCGCTCACCAGCAAGGTTGCCGTGGTGAAAAAGTCTCAGCGCGACGGCGTGGATGTCGATTACCTGTTCCTGCAGGTGTTCGTCGATCAGGCCATCGTCACCGATGCGCAGAACTGCGGCAACATCCTTGCAGGCGTCGGCCCCTTCGCCATCGAGCGCGGCCTCGTTTTGGCGCGCGGCGATGTGACGGACGTTACCATCTACATGGAAAACACCGGCCAGATCGCCGTCGCCAGCGTCCAGACGCCGGGCGGCACCGTGAACTACTCAGGCGATGCCAGGATCGACGGCGTGCCCGGCAGCCATGCGCCCATCCCGGTGGAGTTTCGCGATACGGCAGGCTCCAGCTGCGGCGCTTTGCTGCCCACCGGCAATGCGCTGGACGAGATCAATGGTGTGCCCTGCACGCTGATCGACAACGGCATGCCCTGTATCGTCTTCAAGGCGGAGGATGTTGGCGCGACCGGCTACGAAACGCGAGAGGAAATGGAGGCCGATGCCTTCGCCCCCATACGCGAGAAGATCGAGGCGATCAGGCTTGCGGCGGGCGAACGCATGAACCTTGGCGATGTGACGGAGAAATCCGTGCCCAAGATGACGCTGGTCGCCCCGCCCAGGAACGGCGGCGCTGTCACCACGCGCGTGTTCATTCCGCACCGTGCGCACGCCAGCATCGGCGTGCTGGGAGCCGTTACCGCCGCTACCGCCTGCCTCGTTGAGGGATCACCCGCTGCCGAAGTGGCCGAGATCCCCGAAGGCCCTGAAAAAACCATGAGCATCGAGCATCCCAGTGGGGAGACGACCTGCGTGATGAAAGTCGATGCCAATGGCGATGTTACTAGCGCCGCGCTGCTGCGCACCGCGCGCAAGCTGATGGATGGAACAGTCTATGCCTGATCGTATTACCAGCTGGCACCCCAGCCCCAGCAAGCCCGCCTACACACCGCCCCCCGGCGCGGTGGATGCACATTGCCACGTGTTTGGCCCGATGGCTGAGTTCCCCTTCAGCCCTAAGGCGAAATATCTGCCGGAGGATGCAGGGCCGGACAAGCTGTTCGCCCTGCGCGATCATCTTGGCTTTTCGAAAAACGTGATTGTGCAGGCCAGCTGCCACGGCACGGACAATTCCGCCACGCTGGATGCCATTGCCAAGTCGGACGGGAAGGCTCGCGGTGTCGCCGTGGTCGATCCCGATACCTCGGACGCCGATCTGGCGAAGCTGCACGACGGCGGCATTCGCGGCATCCGCTTCAATTTCCTGAAGCGGCTGGTGGACAATGCGCCCAAGGACAAGTTTCTTGAGGTCGCCAACCGCCTTCCCGAAGGCTGGCACGTGGTCATCTATTTCGAGGCTGATATCCTTGAGGAAATGAAGCCCTTCATGGCCGCCATCCCCGTGCCCATCGTGATTGACCACATGGGCCGCCCCGATGTGACGCAGGGGCCTGACGGTCCGGACATGCGCGCCTTCCGCGCCCTGCTGGATAGCCGCGAGGATATCTGGTTCAAGCCCACCTGCCCGGACAGGCTGGATGCCATCAAGGAAGGCGGCAGGGGCGATCCTTGGGACAATTTCGCCGCCGCCGTCGCGCCGCTGGTGGCGGACTATCCCGATCGCTGCATCTGGGGCACCGACTGGCCGCATCCCAACATGGCGGACGAGGTGCCAGACGATGGCCACCTGGTCGACATGATCCCCCGCATCGCGCCGACAGACGAACTGCAGCAGAAGCTCTTGGTAGAAAACCCGAACCGGCTATACTGGTCTGATTGACAAGGTCGGCGTTTCAGACTGGCCATGATGGAGAGAGACATGGCCGGAAAAGAGCGCCGCCTGGAAAAGGCGTTGTGCGACTGGTTCGCCGACAGCGAAATACTCGACACCACAATCGGCGGATTGCTGCGCGATCAGGCGGCGGCCAATGGGTCGCGCGATGCGCTGCTGGAAGGCCTGCCCGATGGCACCGTGGGACGCCGCTGGACCTATGCAGAGCTGCTGAACGATGCGGAACGGCTGGCCAAGGGGCTGGCTACGCGGTTCCAGCCGGGAGAGCGTGTGGCCGTGTGGGCGCCCAACGTGCCGGAATGGGTGCTGGTGGAATATGCCGCCGCGCTGGCCGGATTGACGGTGGTGACGGTAAACCCTGCCTATCAGAAGCGAGAGTTGTCCTACGTGCTGCAGCAAAGCACGTCTGCCGCATTGTTCCTGGTGAACGAGTTTCGCGGTAACCCGATGGCGAAAATCGCCGCAGAGGCGGCAGAAGACCTGCCGGCCCTGCGCGAGATTATCGACATAGGTGACGAGGGCGCGCTGTTTACCGATCCCTCGGGCACGCTGCCGCAGGTGGACACCAATGATCCTGCGCAAATCCAGTACACCAGCGGCACCACCGGCTTTCCCAAGGGCGTGGTGCTGTCCCATCGCAACCTCACCAACAACGCCCGCCTGTTCGTGGAAGTGGGCGAATTGCCGCACGGGCTGGGCGCATTGGGCCTGACGCCGCTGTTTCACACCATGGGCTGTTCGATGGGCGTGCTGGGCGCGCTGCAATCGGGCGGCGCCTATTGCCCGCTGCTGGCCTTCGATCCCGGCGCGGCGCTGGATCTGATCGAAGCAGAGAAGCTCGCCTGGACGATCTGCGTGCCCACCATGGCGGTGGCGATGGTGGCGGCGCAAAAGCAGAAGCTGCGTGATCTTTCCTCCCTGCAGCGCATCGGCATGGGCGGCGCGATGGTTGCGCCCGAATTGGCGCGCAATGTTCGCGATGTGCTGGGGGCGGATACGCTGGTGGCTTACGGCCAGACAGAGAGCAGCCCGCTAATCACCACCGGCAGGCCGAGCGACGATTTCGAAAGGATCAGCACCACCATCGGCCAGCCTGCGTTGGGGTGCGAAGTGGGCATCTTCAATCCCGAAACGGATGAAGTGGTGGGTTGCGGCGATGTGGGCGAGATCCGCTGTCGCTCCGCCTCCACCATGCTGGGCTATAATGACGATCCCGAAGCAACCGCCGCCACGGTTGACGCGCAAGGCTGGCTGCATACCGGCGACCTGGGGACGATGGATGATCAGGGCTATGTGAAGATTACCGGCCGCGTGAAGGAGATGATCATCCGCGGCGGTGAGAACCTCTTCCCCGCAGAAATCGAGAACGTGTTGCTGGAACATCCCGATGTTGCCGAATGCGCCGTTGTGGGCGTGCCGGACGATGTGCTGGGCGAAGCTGTTGCCGCATTCGTGCGGATGGAGGAGGGCGCGATCTTCGATCCCGAAACCCTGCGCGCCCATTGCCGGTCACAGATCAGCCCGCAGAAATGCCCGGCGCACTGGCAGCAGGTTACCGAATGGCCGCTGACGGGATCGGGCAAGATCCGCAAGTTCAAGCTGCGCGACCAATGGATTGCGGATCACGCCGCCTAGTCTTCGGGCGGCTTTTCCTTGTCCCGGCGGCGGGTGCGCCACAGCGCTCCGCCGCCCACCAGGCCGAATGCACCCAGCAGCGCCAGCGCCCCGACCCACGCAATCGCCAGCCCCAGGGCGCCGGTGATCGCCATCAGGAAATGGACCAGGAATTCCAGGACGCTTTGCATCAGGGTTTGAGCCTTTGGATCATGGCTGACCTTAACGCTTTGCGGCCCGTGCGGCTATGGGGGAAGAATGACTATACTCTGCATCGGCCGCGCCACATTCGATCTGGGCTATGCCTGTCCTGCCTTTCCGGTGGAGGACGGGAAGCTGTCGGCCACGCATTTCTGGGCAGGGGCGGGCGGTTCCGCGCTCAACGGCGCGATCACCGCGCGGGCGCTGGGCAGCAAGGTGCGGTTGTTCACATTGCTGGGCGCAGGCAGCTTTGCCGACAGCGTTCGGGCAGAGCTGCAAAGCTTCGATGTGCCGGCGCGGGATTTTGCCAGATCGGGCGCGCAGGTGCTGCCCGTTTCCAGCATCATCGTGGTGCCCGACGGTGGAACGCGCACGATCATCGATCAGCAGCCGGAACAGGTGCTGGACGGCAAACTGCCGACCGCATCATCCCTCGACGGGGTCAGCGTGCTCTATTGCGATGGCTTCCTGCCCGAAATCGCCGTGCCGCTGGCCGCCGCCGCGCGCGAACGCGGCATCCCCGTGGTGCTGGATGGCGGATCGTGGAAGCCGTGGACCGCCGATCTGATCGCGCATGTCGATCATGCCGTGGTCTCCGAACGCTTCCACCCGCCGCAGCAGGGAGAGGCCGATATCCTCGATGCGGTGCGCGCGCTCGGCCCCTCGGCTGTCGCCATCACCCGCGGGGCCGCAGCGATTTTCTGGAGTGATGGCACGGCCAGCGGCGACATTACGCCGCCTGCGGTGGAGGCGATCGACACGCTTGGCGCGGGCGATATCTTCCACGGTGCCTATTGCCACTTCCTGTCAGCAGGGGAGGGCATGCGCGACGCCCTCACCCATGCTGCAGAGGTGGCCGCCCAAAGCTGCCGCCATTATGGCACGCGCGAATGGATCGCGGCGCGTTAGGCGTTCAGCCTTCCATCACCATGCGCACGAAATCCACCGTCTGGCGCGTGGCAGCGGCAAATTCGGTGGCAGTGGCCTGGAAACTGCCGAACTGCGCGAATTCGTGCGGCTTCATGCCTTCATACTCATAGGCCTGGCGGAAGGCGGGCAGCTTCATCAGCTTCTCGATGCTGGCCTTGTTCGGCTCCCGCTCGATCGCCTTGGGATCGAAAGGCGCGAGCTCGTTCTCCACTTCCATCAGCTGTTTGATGTATCCCGGCGGGCAGGTGTAAACCATGTCGCTGCCGGCATAATCGGAGATGTGGCGCGAAACGGTGTTGCCGTCCTTGTCCTTCTCCACCCGCATCGAACATTGCAGCATCTTGGACGGGTGATCGATATCTTTCCCATGCCAGTAGGCGCGCTTCAGCACGGCTTCCTCGCCATCGCGAATTTCGTCCAGCGACAGTTCGATCCCGCGCTGTTCGGCCTCTTTCTTCCAATCGCTCTTCTCGCCAAGACGGCTGGACATGTGGGTGATGACGCTGCGCCACTTGCTCAGGTCAACACCTGCTGCCTTCGCGCGCAGCAGGCCGGCGGAAACCGCCGCGCGGCATCGCACATATTGCGGCACGGTAAAGCTGGTGGTGTTGTTGGTGGCAATGCCGCGCGCGGTCAGCTCCTCCAGCACCTCGTATCCTTCCTTGGAGCCGGGCAGCTTCACCATCACATTGTCGCCCATTTCGGCAATCGACAGTCCCTGTTCCAGCATGGCATCCCCATCGCTGACGAAGCGCGGATCGACCTGGCCCGAAAGCATGCCGTATTTGTAGCCGGATTTTTCGAACAGGGGATGGATCGCATCCGCGCCCAGCTTCACCAGGTGCAGATACATCTTCCAGTACACGCCTTCGACATCCAGCGAAGGATTGTCGGCGGCGATATCCTTCACCAGCTTGGTCCAGCCTTCTGGGTCCAGCTGCACGGCCTGCAGGCTGAGCGGCGGATTGGTGGTGACGCCGCGAAAGCCCATCTCGGCAGGCGCATCGGGATTATAGAGGCGGGTAAGCTGATCGTCCCATTCATCCGCCTTGCCATCGGGCGCGGCGGCCAGGGTTTCTTCCTTCCAGCTGGGGTAGACCAGCGGCGAACTGTCCCACCAGATTTCCGCATCGGGATTGGTATCGGCGAGCTTTTCGAGGACATGCTTGGTCATGGGAAGTCTCCAGTATCTTTGGCAAAGCCCTTCGCACTGGCAGGCAGGCATAGTCAAATGCTGCCATCCGGGATTGCGGTTTTTTGCTGCTTTTATGCCGGTTGGTGGCACTCAGACGGGCGTTGCCGGACGCAATCGGTGACTTTGTCCGACCGAATCACTTCCGCTGCCCGTTTGCCGATCAGGCCCGCCTTTCGGTGAAGCGTCCGTGCTTGCGATAGCGCACCATCCAGCGATCCAGGAACAGCGACAGCGGCTTTGCCGTCACGCCCAGCTTTGTCAGCCCCGGCGTGCCCTTGCTGGCCACGCTGCCTTCTTCCAGCATCGCCAGCTGATCTGAATTGATCGGCGTCATGGGCAGGCTGGCGAATATCTTGGCCAACGGCTTTGGCATGGGCAACAGCGTGCGATCGCGCCCCTGGCTATCGGCGATCATCTGGTTGATCTGCATCATGCTGAGCTTTTCAGGACCGGCCGCTTCATACACCTTGCCGCCATGCTGGCCCGGATCTTCCAGCGCGGCAGCAATGCCGGCGGCCACGTCGTCCACCCACACAAGCTGAAACTCGCTTTCGGCACCGAACACCGGCAGAACCGGCATCATCTTCACCAGGTCCGCAAACATCGGTATCAGCCCGTCATCCTCACCAAACACGACAGATGGGCGGATGATGGTGGCCTTGGGAAAGGCTTCCAGCACCTGCCGCTCGCCATCACCCTTTGTGCGATAATATCCGGTTTCGGCATCCGGATCGGCCCCGATGGCAGAGATATAGACGAAGCTGCCCACGCCGTTTTGCGCAGCCACTTGTGCGGCATAGCCTGCGCCGTCCGCCTGCAAGGCCTGCTGATTGCCGTCGAATGTGCCGATCAGATACACGACCGCATCAGAACCCCTGATGCAGGCCTCGACGCTGCGCTTATCCATCGCGTTGCAACGGGCAAACTGCAGCTGGCCCAGATTGGCAAGCGGCTTCAGCTTGAAGGCTTTCTCCGGCTCACGCGCCGCGATCCGCACGCGTGCCCCGCACTGCAACAGGTCCTGCGCAACGTGGCTGCCGATAAAGCCGTTTCCGCCAATAAGGGTAACCAGCTTGCCGTTAAGCGGTGAAGTGCGTGCCATGTGCGCGTCATATCCTTCGCGAAGGGTTGTTCGTTCGGCTCGCCCTTTGCCCGAAAGGAGCGCGCCCTTCAATGCCTGCTTGGGCCCGTGGTGGAGGGAATTTCCGCTGGCGGGCGGATTTTTTGTCACCGATGCGATAGGATGCGTTGACACCATGCCCCACCTGCCTTATCGGCGCGCTCCTACCCGGCGACATGCGGCACAGGCCGCACACGCCAAGGTGCCCAGATGGCGGAATTGGTAGACGCGCTAGCTTCAGGTGCTAGTACTCGCAAGGGTGTGGAGGTTCGAGTCCTCTTCTGGGCACCATTTGTTCTCATCAGAACGTTCCAAAACATTGCAGAAATGGCGGAATTCTGCCATTCTTGACCTCTAGCGCAGAAAGCGAGGTCTTGTTTTGTTCCGCTTTGTTCCAACGTCTGTGGGGGCCTCGGCTGGGGGCTCCAGCTCAAAAGGCCCCAACTTCCAAAAAAGTGAGGCCCCCAAATGAGCCTCAATGTGCAGGAAATCAAAGGCTTCCGGGCTGCCGACAAGTCGTACAAGAAATACGACTCGCGGGGGCTGTTGCTTCTCGTGAAGCCGAACGGCTCCAAGCTCTGGTATTTCAAGTACCGCTTCGGCGGGAAGGAAAAGAAGCTGCCCATCGGCGCATTCCCAGAGGTCAGTTTGTCGCAAGCGCGCCAGCTTCGCGACCGGGCGCGGCTCAAGGTTTCGGATGGCATCGATCCAATGCTGGAGCGGAAGCGAAAGAAGGCCAGGATCAAGCTGGGTGCGGAGAACACCTTCGAGGTCATCGCCAACAAGTACATCGACGAGAAGATGGTGCCCGAAGGCAGGGCGGAGGCCACGCTGCGCAAGGCGCGCTGGTTCCTCGAACTGCTCAAGCCCGCAATCGGCAATATGCCAATCAACGACGTCGATCCGCAATTGATGTTGGCGGCGCTCAAGAAACTCGAAGCCAAAGGCAATCTCGAAACTGCGAAGAAATGCCGATCCTTCGCCAGCCGGGTGTTCCGGTATGGAGCCGCGCTTGGCCAGTGCCATACCGATCCGACCTCGATCCTTCAGGGCGCGCTGGTCACGCCAAAAGCACGGCACTACGCGGCGATCCTTGAGCCTGAGAAGTTGGGCGGGCTACTCCGCGCTATCGATGATTTCGAATGCTACCCGGCGACGAAATTTGCGTTGAAGATCGCACCACATGTCTTTGTGCGGCCCGGTGAGCTTCGCCATGGCGAGTGGCACGAGATTGATTGGGACAAGGCCACCTGGACAATACCGGAAGGCAAGATGAAGGCGCGGCGGGCCCATGTGGTGCCGCTATCACGCCAGGTGCTGGAACTGTTTCGAGAGCTGAGATCGATTACCGGCAGCAAGGGCTACATCTTCCCGGCGTTCCATACGCGTCAACGTCCCATGAGCGAGAATACGATCAATGCGGCATTTCGGCGTATGGGCTTCACCAAAGATGAAGTGACGGCTCATGGTTTGCGCTCAACGGCTTCGACTATGCTCAACGAAAGCGGGCTTTGGCATCCGGATGCGATCGAGCGCGCGCTCGCCCATGGCGACAGCAACGCCATTCGCGGCGTCTACAATCGTGGCAATTATTGGGACGAGCGGGTGAAGATGGCGCAATGGTGGAGCGACTACCTCGATGAACTTCGGCAACGTTGCATGCTTCAGGCCCCACCATCGGTTTGAGGAATGTCGGTACTGCTACGGCGATCAACCTCTATGACCTTCTTCAAATCGGCCAGATGGGTCTTTGTGAAATAGATCGTTTCGTCATTTTGCGCCAAGATTACTTCAAGCTCTTCGCCATCCAGATCGCAAAAGAGATCGAGCAACATATCATCGGTGCCATTCGCGAATTTGAATTTCGCTGCATCAGTTGGGCATAGCGCCAGATAGTTCTGATGATAGCGCTTTTGCAGCGAAGGCAGGAACTCGACCCGTTCGAAATATGCGTTCCCGTCGTCAAGTCGGAAGGGCATGGGAAGCTTGCATACCTGACAGAACAGCTCGCCGTCATTGGTATATTGCTGCCGCAAATATTGCCCAGCTTCGTCTTTCACATCGTCACGGCCAATCGACACACTTCGCGTGCGCATTTCGGTTTTGCGCTCGGTGGCTGTTGCTGCAAGCTCACCCACTTTCTCGGCACGTCGGGAGGGGTTGCGTGGTTCGTTCTCGGGTAACTCCAAACTCGCCTTGCGCTCTATTTCCTCAAAGAATGCGCGCCGCTCTTCAGGAGCGAGCCCTGCGAACTTTCTCGCATCGGCAAGCGCTACCTCGTCTTCAAATCCAAGCTCGGCTGCAATAGCCTTTCGCTTCTTTGCAAGCTCAGTTCGCTTTTCGGCTTCAGTCCCGAACCCAACGGCAGCGAGCCATTCTTTTCCAACGTCGTAGGGAAATCCTGATGGCAGAAGGTCCGCCCTGGCATCACAAGGCTTGGTGAACTGGCCATCGGATTGAGGTACCCACTTTGCATTCCTCAACTGATGGACCAGGGTCGAAGGCTTTAATCGAGTGTTGTATTGCCGGTTTGGTCGAAATCGAGCCTTCAGCACATTGGACGGCGAGGCAGACATGGTGTTCCAAATCACTTTCGCCTTCTCTACATCAATATCTTTCAAGGCATTCTTTAGCCCGCGCAGCACATAGTCTTCGTCAATGCCTGTATGAGTCTTCCTAACTCCGTACTGGTAGTAATCGGCCTTGAGCTCATCGCGTTGAGGGTGGTTGTCTACTGTAATCTTAACGGGTCGAATTTCCGTTATTGCGCCGAGAGATTTTGCAAATTTCGCGAGCCTTGAACTTGAAATTTTATCCTGAGCGTAACGGTCTGCGAGGGGGAACGGCTCATTTTTGCAGTGGTCTCCAAAGAATGCTCTTAGCCCAGTTTCCGCGAATGGATCATCTAGGAATACCGAGCCGGGCCTGGCCCACCGACCATCGGGGATCTCAAAGATGTGGGCATCTCTAAAAATCGTCGCCGCACTCGAATCCGCTTCGACTAGCTTGACGAAGCGCATGAGATCTTTGGGGTTGGGGTCGATCGAGCCTCGGGAATATCGTTCGTTCAATATAGCCCTGACCAATTCTTTCTCATCAATCTCCTTTACGCCGATTTCTTCCAGGAACTTACGGGCATTCAATTGCTGTGATTTGCTCTTCCCGGATTGGTAGAGGTCAGCTCGAACGATTGGAAAACCGTCTTCCTGATCGTCATCAGAAGCGAAGTAGCTTCCCTTCCCCTTTGCAAGCGTACCATCTTGCAGGCGGACTATCGGGCAGTCCTCAATGTCATAGAAGCCTGAATCTTCTCCCAGTTGGCGGTAGAGGAATGAATATAGCTGCTGGAGCCACTCATCTGATTTTGAAGACAGCCAGTCCTTCACCTCCTCATTTGGTTCTTGCCAATAGCTACCCTCCAGTTCGCCGAGCACATTCACGAGATCATCAACATCCCAATCGCGGATTTCTAGGCTGGATAGCATTCGATCAGCATTGCTGCTCTTTTGCGGTGCATTGGCCGCCCATTTCGGCTCGACTTCGAGCCCCACAAGAACAGATAGATCATGCTCGGAGATAACGCTCTTGATAGCAGCCTTGGACTGAAACAGCGTCTTTGCGGGCGCATGTGATCGGTCGTGCGTTGGAGTGAGAGCTTCGTTATTCAACTCATTGATGATTGCTTCCCTAATCTCCTCGTAGCGCTTCGGAATTGCATCCTGCTTGTTTGGCAAAACCCCAAGCGTTTCTGCATTCAACAGCCCCAGATCGCGGATTCTGTGAAGCGAGTTGGCACAAAGGCGAGCGAGCTGTGAAAACAACGGTTCATTCGCCGGCGTTTCCTTGACACTCGCCCGGCTCAACTCCGGGACGAAGGGGGCGTGAAGATGGAACCTGAGACCTGAGGTTTCCTTTTCGGCAGGAAAGAACACCGACACCTGACCAATCTCTGCGGGCAAAATCCTCATCTGCTTTGCGAGCGGCTTCGCCTCATCAAATGAAGCGCTTTCTGCCATGAACCGCAAAGGAAATGCGACGGATACGCTCTGGTTCTTGAGCTCCTCTACCTCTTGATCGAACCGAAGAAAGTGGCTGCTGTTTGTTGCTTCGCCACCTACCTGCCGCAGAATTTCGATGTGATGGGTAGAATGCTGTAGCCTTAAGACCTCTCCCTTCTCAGCGCCCTCAATTTCCCATCCGACACTCTCCAGATTAGAAAGGAAGAGGAGTGAGGTTTCACTAAGCCCGGTCAGACCTACTTGAATCTCGGCAAAGGCTCGATCGGCGGGCTTTTTCGGGTTGTTGAAAGGGAATTCGAACCGAGTCTTGCTGCCTAGATTAGGTGCTCCTTTGATCTCAATCGGAAGGACTAAGCTTTCAATCCGGAAAGAGAAGGTCGGCGAAAAGATCCTCGGAGTTTCGGAGTAAGCAAAGACAGCCTTAAATCCTACGCCAAAGCGACCTATAGCCTCCTCGTCAGATGCCTTCGTTCCCTTCCCGATGTTGGTGATTCCTTCGATATCACCTTTATCGAACGGTCGACCGTTATGTTCAAAAACAAGCTTCTCAGAGCTGAGCGAAAACACGGCTTCTGTCGCGCCGGTATCCTGGGCATTCTGCAACAGCTCGAAAAGGAAATGAGCCTGGTCGGGATAAAGCTCCTCAACAATAAGCCTAATACCAGAGTATTCTTTACTTTCGAGTACGTCTGCTAGCTTCTGGCGGCGTTCTCGTATTTCATCAATCACAGTCATGAGGCACGCACGCGGATCGTACCGAACATGACAGGCGCGGCTCTGACATCGCCGGTCGATCCGGCCTGTTTGAGCTCAGCGAGACGACGTTCAAAGTCAGCGTTGGCGCGCGCCATCTCACCCTGTTTCATGACGCGAATTTTGTCGTTGGTCGCCTTGGCGAGTTGGTCTTCCAAGGTCTTCACTCTTGCGCGGTGACTTGCCGACAGACTTTGAATGCGATGGTCTGCAAGCTGCTGATTGGCCGCGATATGGTCGGCCTGTGCCGCCGCCCACTTTGCATGATGGCGCTGGTCAAGATCGTCGAAGGCGGACGCGCAATCAGGATTGCCTTCCGTTACCTCGCTAGCGCTTGGGAGAGCCTTCATCAGTCCTTTCTCGAGCTCGGCGTTATCGGCGACGACGACAAGCTGCTCGTCCGGCCTTATGCCATGCATCGCCCACCTATAGAGCGCAAAGCGATGTTCTCCGACTGGAAGGTCAGCCGCGACTTCAAGGCTGCAACGCAGCGGTTCGGTAACTTCGAGCCATCTAGCCGCCTGGCGGACAAGGGGATGAAGAACGGACAAATGGACAGCGGTCGGGTCGTCAGACGCAGTCTTTTGGTCGAACGTGACAGGTAAATTCGGCGCGCCTCCTTTCAGCCATTTCTCCCAATGACGAGACACTGGATCGACGCTCCGCTTCAGTGTCCGGAAGTCTTCAAGCAAGGCGTTGCGGGCGGTTTGGCTCAAGCGCAGGTTTTTGAGCGGTTTGTCACCCTGAATATACTCGGAGCTCTCACCGAGCCTTGCCGCCAGATAGGTGGCGACGCACCTCTGGATCGCTGATGGCGACAACCAGGAACTTTCGGCGGCCTCGATTTGGTCTTGCCATGACTGGCTGGGGACATTGAGGCCAAAGAGCTCTGCCTCTTTGGCCTCAAGCTCTTGCTCTTCCCTGATCCGACGGATTCCGTTGTCCGAAAGCTGCTGGAGCCGCGCGGCACGCTCTTCTTCGGAAAGGACAAAATTTTCCGCGATGTCGTGGATTTCCTGCGTGATCTCTCCGAGGATTTCCTCGCTGCCGCCAACCGCATGTTCAAAGACACCAATGCGCATAAGGCATCGCTGGTAGATGTCGGCATCGACCGTTCCAGGCGTGACGAGATTGACGATGCTGATTGTTTCGCTTTCCTGCCCGTAGCGGTCGATACGGCCTATCCGCTGTTCCACACGCATGGGATTCCACGGCAGATCATAATTCACGAGATAGTCGCAGAATTGAAAGTCGAGACCTTCGCATCCAACTTCGGATGAAAGAAGGATGTCGATGGCATCCGGATCGTCTTTGGGAAGCGAGAAGCGCTTGCGAAGGGAGGCGCGCTCCTCATCGTGAATGTCGCCATGGATAACCCCGAAACGCAGGCCCGCTGCCTCGGTGTGCCTCGCTAGGTACGAAAGTGTATGTCTAAAGGTGCTGAAGACGAGCGCCTTGTTATTCACGAGAGCGGACTTCTCTTTCAGCGTTTTGATAAATGCCTCGATCTTCCTGTCTTCGGGATCGAGATTCTGCGCCACCCTGATCAGCTCCTCGATTTCGGACCTGATGCCATCGAGAAAGCTCATGTCCATTTCATCGTCGCGATCGGTGGTTTCGATCAGCTCCAACTGATCGAGTTTCCGGTCGAGCATGTCAGAGAGGAACGGTGCAAGTCCGTAGAGGCAGCTTGCAGCTTGGCGCCGTATGGTCGTCATCATGAATTTGACGTTTTGTTGCCCGTGGCAACGCGCGAGAATACGCGCAATGACGCTCAGCAACCCATCATGTAGTGCGCGCTGATCTTCGGTAAACTCGACGGTGAGCGTGACCGGTTTCCTTGTTGTGAATTCGCCAATATCACGCCGGCGGGTACGGTTTATGACCGAACTGAAGGTGTAGAGCTCTTCCAGCTGCCTGGTCAGGGCGACGCGATCGGCATCGCCCAAATCCGCTTCCTGGAGCTGGTCAAAGGCGGCTTGAAAACTCGGCATCTCGGAAAGGAAGAGCGATCCCCAGTCGGTCCTTGCCGCTGCTTCGAGCTGCTCGATGGCGCTGCCTTGCCAGCCATCACCCTTCTCGCGGCAGAGCCTTATCGACTCGTTAATGAACCTGTTGGGCGCGGCCATCTGCTCGAAGCTGGCATGGTCAATCACCAGATCGGGACGCAGCACATTCAGCAACGTGAAAAGGTCGTCACTGCCGAGCTGCACCGGAGTGGCCGTCATAAGAATGACAGCCCGCGCATTGTCGCAAAAATATCGGACACCTTGATGCAGGAAGGTATCCGAGTTCCGGATGTGGTGCGCCTCATCGACGATCACGAGATCGAAAGCTGGAGCCGGATCAAGTGAAAGCAGCCCCTTATCCTTGCGTGACTTCTTGCCCGCCGGTCCAAAAATCAGGTCGGAATCGAATAGCGAAAATGGAAGGATCGCCTTTTCGTATTGCTCCGGCCACTCGCCCTCTAGGTCCGTTTCATGCAAGCAGTGGCGCAGAAGCGGGCCGTCTAGAGGTGAAAAATTCTCGTCGAAGCGCTTCATTTCGGCTTGCCATTTTTTCTCGGCGACAAGCGCCTTCGGGCAGATGACGAGAATGGAGCTGATGTCCATCCTTGCCCGAAGCTCTTTGATTATCAGACCGGCCTCGATGGTCTTACCAACACCAACTTCATCGGCAATCAGCAAGCGCGGCCTGTCCGAGCGGATCAGCTTCAAGACAGGACGATACTGGTAGGGCACAAAATTTACGCGGCCTGACCGCAGGGAAAACAGGTTTGCGGTCGAGGGAGATAAAAGCTGCAACGCTGTCATATGCGCATGCAGCTCTTCGGTAGTAACCAGGTCGGGCTCTGATCCGCCCTCATCCAAGGCTTGAAGCTGGCTCTCGTAGTATGTGGCCTTTAAGCCATCCTGAAAAACACGGTAACGGACCTCCGCGCCGCCGAGTACTACTTCGAGGATCGGGAGCCGCGCTGTAGTATCGGATCGTAATGTGACCAGATCGCCGGCTTCAAAGAGATGCGCTTTGCGCGTTGGTTCAGGTTCGGCGTCCGGTTTCATTTCCTCCGTTGGGTCTTCCTGTGCCGGTTTGGTTTGCCCTTCGGTCATAGCGCCGAGCGCTG
The DNA here is from genome assembly GCF_009807005.1 of Aurantiacibacter rhizosphaerae. Classification (GTDB taxonomy): domain Bacteria; phylum Pseudomonadota; class Alphaproteobacteria; order Sphingomonadales; family Sphingomonadaceae; genus Alteraurantiacibacter; species Alteraurantiacibacter rhizosphaerae. The sequence goes on from NZ_WUBR01000001.1 coordinate 503,082, forward strand.
AACCCATAAGTGCTTCAACGGCTTCTATTGATTGAGGAGCGGCCCCGATAAGCCGAAGCAATCGCCCCAACGTGTCAGCATCCCTATATACTTCGGCAGGAGGCGTATCTTCAGCTGATAAATGAGCCCATTTATTTCTTATTGTTTGAAGCTCTTTGATCCAATTCCGCCCTTCACGCGGAAGAGCGAACCGATCTGATAGCTCGAACCAGTTCTGATCGAAAATGCGCAGCAGTGCAGCGAGATCGAACTGTTGCAGTGAAGATTGTCGCCTTTCACTAGCAATACGCTGCTGATGGAAACTTAGCTTATTGATTACATGACTTTGCCACCAGTCATCAGAACAAGAAGGGAGCTTCAGTTCGAGAAATCTCGCCAGTTCGCCGGTAGCGAGGCCTAGTTCTTTGTGCATGCGGTCGAGCACCCCCTTCAGCGCGAGCGTAGTTTCTCAAGTCATTATGGCCAAGCTCAAATGCTGGTTCTTTTGCCAATTTCGGCAATGCGCTCAGTAGCATGTTCAGCCATTGGCTTCTGCGGATCTGAGTGTGATGCCATCCGAAGGCCGGGCGCTAAGCGCCCGGTTCCTTCTTCTCGTCGTCCAGCGGCGTGCGAAGGACGATCCGGCCATAGATCGGCACCACTTCCAGCTGGAGCGAAATCCCCTTGCGGTCGCGGTGGAACCATGCGGCTCCGATCCGAGTCCAGAAACCCTTGTCGCCTTTGTTGGCGACATGCCAGGCGAGGAAGTCCGGCGGATTGGTCTCCTGGGCGGATGCGGTATTGCTGCGTGCCATGATGATGTCCTTTCGTGTCTGGTGGCTCGTTGCGCCAAGCAAGAAGGCCGCACGGCCAAGGGCAGAATTCATGTCCAACACGGGTGAGCGGAGCGAACCGGCGCGGGCCGGGCATTGAAGGCTGACCGGGTGCGGCCAGTGAGGGTGCTCAAGAACGAACCCGCCTGATCGAAAGGCATGCAAACGCATCGCAAACCGTCACGCTTGCGCCCTGGATCAGTCTCGCCCAAACCTTCGCCATGGCAATCGAGGGCAGTTCACGGAAACGCTGGAGCGAAGAAGAGACGGTGCTGGCGCTGTATCTCTACTTCCAGCTGCCGTTCGGAAAGCTGCACTCGGGCAATCCGGAAATCCAGGAGCTTGCCGCTGCGCTCGGGCGCACGAACAGCTCGGTCGCCATGAAGCTTTGCAATTTCGCCAGCCTTGATCCCAAAATCATCGACAGCGGTCGCAAGGGTCTGGATGGTGCGTCCAAGCTGGATCGCGCCACCTATGCGGAATTCGGGCAGGATTGGACCGGTCTCGTCTCGCGGGCGGAAGGCTTGTGGAGTGCCCAGGTCGGCCAGTTCGAGCAACCACCGCCGTCATCGCGTCTGAACGAGAAACGCAGCGAATTCCGGTTCGAGCCCTATCAAGGCGAGTCCACAACGCAGGCGCTTGTGAACCAGCGCGTCGGCCAGGATTTCTTCCGCCGCGCGGTACTCGCCAATTACGATGAGACCTGCTGCATCACCGGTATCGCCGATCCGCGCCTGCTCACGGCAAGCCATATCAAGCCATGGGGCAAGGACAGCGAGAACCGGCACAACCCCGCCAATGGCCTGCTGCTGTCAGCGACACTCGACCGCGCCTTCGATCGCGGGCTCATCACGGTAGATAGCCAACGGCGCATACGCGTCTCGCGGGAACTGCGAGAAAGCCAAAGCCGCGAGACGCGCGACTATTTCCAGCAATTCGAGAACGCAACGTTGAGGTCGGCAATCCGGTTCGATCCCGAACCGGTATTTCTCGATTGGCACAACGAGCACTGCTTTGTCGATCAACGCGCCGCCTGACGTGTCAGGCGGCGCGCGGACTGCCTCCCTCAATACTCGCGGGCCAGCATTATGGTGAGCACCCACCGGGTAACGGCAGGATTGGCGGGGTCGTCGCTGCCAAACCGCAATTCGCGGTCGTAAGCATCAATCTTCCAGAACACGGTTTCGGCAGGCCGCACCGGTCGCGTGGTTGTCCAGCGGCCTTCGCCATCCAGATAGATCGCCCCGAAATCGCGTTCTCCATAAGGATCGTTTTCAGGCGTGAAGGCGTCGAATGTCTCGACCAGCTCGCGCACCCGCGACTGATCCTCCTCCGACAAGGCCCGGAATCCCTCGGTTGCCACGGCAACGCAGGCAAGGCCCATCGCCTGCCGCGCCCGATCATTGAGCCGGGCAATCCGCTCGTTATTGGGAAGGGTGCTAGCAGTCATTGCACTACCCTCCCGCCAAGTTCGCACAGCTCGACCAACTCGCCAAAATCCTCGCGCTCGCCCAGTTCCTCGGCCAGTCGCCGCACGGTCCCGAACGGCAAGCCATTCTCGTTAGCCAGCATCCGCAACCAGTCCTCGCGGCACTCCGCCCCGCAAGCGCGATAGTTCAAGATCAGGTCACCCATTTTCTGTCCTCCTTCGGCTGAAAGCCGCATCCGACACGCGGCATGCGGCCTGCCTTCCGGCGAGGATGGGAGGGGGAGGGAAAACCGGAATCGATGCCCTGGCGCGGGCCAACGGGCACAGCCCGCCACACGGGGGCGTCTATTTCCGGTTTCGGGAACGAGAGGGCAAAGCCCTTGGTGTTCCCGCCAAGGATCGCCATTCGATCCAGAAGACATCGGCACCCTTGCAACGGCGCGAAGCCGACGGAGGTCCTGCGCGCGCGATCAGTGCGCCAGCGGGCCTCCGGCAATGAGAGAGGCAAGAGTGCCTGCGGGTTAGCTCAGGAATGCCGCGCCCTTAGGAGCGCAGAATGCGCGGGATAGAGCGCGTCCTCCAGAAATTCCCGCTCTGCTTGAAACTGCTCCTGATCGTCACCCGAACGGGCCGGGACTACAGGCCCGGTCCGCGCAAGCGGATAGAGCAGGTTGCCCGACAGGGCAGCTCATATCGGAGTGCAGCTATACCCCTCCTTGACGGTTTTGGGGGAAGTCACAGTCACCAAAGAAGCTTACAAGAAGACTGCAGTTGCCTTCACGCACTTTCGAAGGCACCAAGTAACACTAAGAACTTAATTTGGTTGGCAGAGATGTCTGGCGCTTGCCGGTTTCGAACGCCTACTGGGGGCACCGTGCCAGGCACATTTTACGATCAACCAATCCTGAATTCGCCATACGCGGCCCCGTCCTTTCATCACCCTCTCGATGATCACGGGCAACCGATCGAGCAGCCTGCGGTTTCCGGCCGGCGGCCATCGCGGTTTATCGTCCCCGTTCCGAAGTCACGAAAGAGTGCAAGTTCCGCTCAAGCGTCGTTGGAGCTCGAAACCTATACCGAGTACGGCTTGGTCAACGAGATCAGAGGCTATGTCGATGCGTGGAGAAAGCTCCCAAACCCAGCAGACTGGGGTGTGGAACCTGCAACACAGCGCCTGCTGGACTATTGGAGAAATCACAATTTTTCGGCCATCCGCCCCTTTTTCTGCCAAGTCGAAGCTGTTGAAACAATAATCTGGCTGACAGAAGTCGCGCCCAAGAGAGCCGCGACCAAGGGCCTACTCGATCAGCTGGTCAAAGCTAACGAGGAAGCAAATCCGGACCTTTTCCGGCTTGCCATGAAGATGGCCACTGGCAGCGGAAAAACGACGGTTATGGCCATGCTCATCGCCTGGCAGACCGTAAACGCAGTCAGGAAACCAACTTCCAAGAACTTCAGCCGGGCCTTCCTCATTGTGGCGCCTGGCATCACGATCCGAGACCGATTGCGGGTGTTGTTGCCGTCCGATCCGCAGAACTATTACGAAACCCGCGAGCTAATCCCGCCCGAACTTGTCGGCGAGGTACGCAAAGCCGAGATCGTGATAACCAACTATCACGCATTCAAGCATCGCGAGACGCTCCAGATTCCGAAGGTCGCAAAGGGTCTCTTGCAGGGCAATGAACCCGAACCAATCCGCACGCTAGAAAGCGATGCTGCAATGCTGGAACGTGCTTGCGGCGACTTGCTCAGCTTCCGGCACGTGAATGTCATCAATGATGAGGCCCACCATTGCTACCGGCACAAGGTTGGGGGCGAAGTGGAGAAGCTGACTGGGGACGAAAAGAAGGAAGCTGACGAGAACGAAGAAGCGGCGCGATTGTGGATCAATGGAATTGAAGCTCTTAAGCGCAAGGTCGGGGTCCGTGCAGTTTATGATCTTTCCGCCACTCCTTTTTTCCTGAGGGGATCGGGTTACCCGGAGGGTTTTCTGTTTCCCTGGGTCGTCTCGGACTTCAGTCTGATGGATGCGATCGAATGCGGGATCGTGAAACTGCCTCGCGTGCCGGTCGCGGACAATGTCCCGCAGACAGACAGTCTCATTTACCGCGACCTGTGGAAGCATGTTGGCAAGGACCTGCCAAAGAGCGCGAGTGCAGCCGGAAAGCTAAGCCCGCTGGATTTGTCGCGCCAAGCTCCAGAACTCATTACCGCGCTTTACGCGCTCTATAGTCACTATGAGCAGACATACGATCTGTGGGACCGGGAAGGGATCGATGTTCCTCCAGTCTTCATCGTCGTTTGCCAGAATACTGCAATCTCAAGACTGGTGTTCGAGTGGATAGCCGGTTTTGAGCGCGATGCCGAAGATGAGAGCGGAGAGCGCCTCGCGGCGCACCATGGTCATTTAGAGCATTTCCGCAATTATGACGAGCACGGCGGACGCTTGGCTCGTCCACGCACACTGCTGATCGACTCCCGTCAGATCGAAGCGGGAGATGCGCTGGACAAGGGCTTTCGCGATGCAGCCGAGGCTGAGATTGACCTGTTCAAGCGTGAGCTTGCTCAGCGCGAAGGGGCAGGTAACCCTGATGACGTAAGCGATTCAGATCTCCTGCGCGAAGTGATGAACACCGTCGGAAGGAAGGGAAGGCTCGGCGAACAGATCCGATGCGTGGTTTCTGTTTCGATGCTCACGGAAGGATGGGACACGAACACGGTCACGCATATCCTCGGTGTTCGCGCATTTGGCACCCAGCTGCTTTGCGAGCAGGTTGTCGGTCGTGGCTTGCGCAGGCAGTCCTATGAACTGAACGAACACGGACTGTTCGATGTCGAATACGCCGACGTCATGGGCATCCCGTTCGACTTCACTGGCAAGCCCCAAACGGCAACGCCGGTTAAGCCGAAGCCCGTCACGCGTGTTCATGCGATGCGCGAGCGAAGTGAGCTTGAGATCGAGTATCCGCGTGTCAGTGGTTACCGGAAGGATTTGCCCAACGAAAAGCTCGTTGCGGAATTCAACGAGGACAGTCGGCTCACGATCACGCCTGCCGATATCGGACCAACCAAGGTCTTCATGGAAGGCATTGTCGGTGAAGGCGTTGTCATCACGCCAACCGTGCTTGAATCCCTTCGTCCCTCGGAGATCAGTTTCAATCTAGCCAAGCACCTTCTGTACAATGTCTTCCGCGACGAAGACGGAATTCCGAAGCAACATTTGTTTCCGCAGATTCAACGGATCGCGCGGCGGTGGATCGATGCTGGCTACCTCGTCCCCCAGGGGGTTCCGATCGGAGCAATCCTCTATCAGCACTTGCTCGCGCGAGCCTCGGAGAAGATCGACGCTGCTTGCAACCGAGGGGCGGGCGACGATGTGAAGATCAAGGCTGTCCTCGACAGCTACAACCCAAAGGGTTCGACCCGTTTCGTGAACTTCATCACCTCCAAACCGTGCCAGGCGACAGCGGCCCGCCCGCCGAGAAGCCATATCAGTCATGTCGTGCTGGACAGCGATTGGGAGGGTGAGCTGGCCAACGTGCTCGAAAGCCATCCGAAGGTTCTGGCCTTCGCGAAGAACCAGGGTTTGGGATTTGAAGTGCCCTATCTGTGTGGCGGTGTTGCGCGGAGGTATGTGCCTGACTTCCTCGTAAGGTTGGAGGCAGAGAGCGGCGAACCGATCAATCTCGTGCTCGAAGTGAAGGGTTACCGGGGAGAGGATGCCGTCGCGAAGAAGGAGACGATGGAAACGCTCTGGGTTCCTGGCGTTAACCAGCTCGGCGGTTTCGGACGCTGGCACTTTGCAGAATTCTGCAATTGGGCCTCGATGGAAGAAGATTTTGCCAGCCTAGTCGATCAAGTGACCTCTGCGGCAACAAGTGCGGCAGGAGGTGTAGGTGTCTGAAGCTGCGAAATATTCTGCAACCGACGAAACCTTGTGGGAGCATGCGACCGCGCCACTCATGCGTATATTGATCGCTCGGATCGCGCACCGGTCTGATATCTCCTACGACGCTGCTAGGCAGTATGTGGAGAGCGAAGGGAGTATCTCACGCATCTTTACAACGCGCATGGGACACGTTGCTGGTTATCTGATCGAGCAGATTCATGAGGTCGAACCGGATGCCCCACTCATCAATACGCTGGTAGTTAGCCAGAAGGACCGAATGCCTAGCAAAGGTGCTGGCTCCTTCATGGCTAAGCGGTTTGGCAAACCGAAACTCGCGCAGGACAAAGCAAAGGAGCGATATCCGGACCTCTGGCGAAGCACCTATGAGAAGGCTGCGGCGGAGGTTTACGATTACGGCCTAGATCAATGGGTCAGCCTCTATCAAAAGGTCTTCGAGAAGAAGCTTTCGAAGCGAAAAATCGCCGAGATTAATCGTGGCCAAATCGATGGCACCGAGCGAGACGGTAGGCAATTCGGAGGGGGAGGCGAAGGCAAGCATCATAGAGCATTGCGGCTGTGGGTTTGTGCCAACCCAGGAAAAATTAGGGCTGCCTATCGAAACGCCCGAACCGATACCGAATGGCTTCTCGATTCCGCTGACAGAGTAGATGCAGTCTTCTTCAATGGCGATGAAACGGTAGTCCTCGAAGTAAAGTCTCGAATATCCAATCGAGACGATCTGTATCGAGGGGTATTTCAGTGCGTGAAATATCGGGCGGTCGCAGCTGCTATGGACCCTCGTGGGGAAGATGCGCCAATCACAGCGTATCTAGTCACGGAAGAGGCACCGACCGGGGAAATCAAAGACCTATTGCGTCTCCACAACATCAAACATTTTCAAGCACCGAAAGAGAGAAGCTAACCAATGGCCCGTAGTCCCAAAGGCCCCAAACAGGTTGGTGCGTTCAAGCATGATGAGGCTTCGCGGCGGAATATTCCGACCGCGGAGATGGAAAGCTTTTTCCGTCGCGAGGAAGATCGTGAGCAGCGTGAGCCCATCCACTATCCCCGCAGCCGTCCGCTTGCGGAAGGCGAGACGCGGGAGCGGGAGGAACATCGCGATCCGCAGTTGATCTGGAACGGCGCGCGTATTCGCATCACGCCGGAGCAGATGGAAAAGCTCGCACAAACTGGCGAGCTGGAGCTGGGTGATGCACAGCTGGTGTGGCGCGGAAAGGATACGCAGGACTGGTCCGACCTGATCGTCAACGTCCCGCCGCTCTATATTCAAGAGAAGATCCACCCCAAGGCGATCATCGATGATTTGAAGCGCCGCGCCGCGAAGAACGCCGAAGAGGAAACTGACGCACCAGACCTGTTCGGTGACCTGTTCCTCGACTTCAACGGGATCGATCCGGAGGCGAAGACCGAATTCTACCAGCACGACCAGCACTGGTCGAACCGAATGATCCTGGGCGATAGCCTGCAAGTGATGGCGAGCCTGGCCGAGCGCGAGGCGCTGCGTGGCAAGGTGCAATGCATCTATTTTGACCCGCCTTACGGCATCAAGTTCGGCTCGAATTGGCAGGTTTCGACCCAAAAAGCTAAAGTGCTAGATGGGAAGCAAGCCGACATCGCTCGCGAGCCCGAACAGGTGAAGGCTTTCCGGGATACCTGGAAGGACGGCATCCACTCTTATCTGACCTATCTTCGCGACCGATTGGTTGTGATGCGCGATTTGTTGGCGGATTCTGGCAGCATCTTCATCCAAATTTCCGACGAAAATGTCCATCGCGTTCGTGCAGTTTTGGATGAAGTGTTTGGTGAAGAGAACTTTGTCCGATTGATCACGTTCGTGAAAACGTCTGGTCAAACTGATCGCTTTCTAGCGTCCGTTTCGGATTACATTCTTTGGTACGCGCGTGATAAATCAAATGCGAAGTATCGGCAGGCATTCAAGATAAAATCGGCAGAGGGGGAGGGCGCATCTTCCTATACCAAGGTTCGGCTACCGGACGGGACGACATTCTCACTGTCGGAATTCGAGGCAACAAGCGAGCTGCCAGAAAGCAGCCAAATCTACACCACTGGCGACCTTACGAGTCAGAGTCCTGGCACTCGCTATCACGTTGGATATGAAGGCGCCGAATTCTTCCCCAAAGGTTACTGGAAGACCGAGCAAGCGTCTTTCCCAAGGTTGATTAAGGCGAACCGTATCGAAAAGGTCGGAAAAACGCTTCGATATGTGAGGACCTTGGACGACTATCCGGTATTTCCTATGGCTGACAATTGGACCGATACTGGAGGGGGAGCTGGCAGCGACAAAGTGTACGTAGTTCAGACTGGAGCCAAGGTGGTCGAACGATGCATCCAAATGGTAACCGACCCTGGCGATCTTGTGCTCGATCCCACTTGCGGAAGCGGAACCACAGCAACGGTTTGTGAACAGTGGGGAAGGCGCTGGATCACGATAGATACCAGCAGGGTTGCGTTGGCGCTGGCGAGAACTCGGCTGATGTCTTCTCGTTATCCATGGTATCTACTCGCAGATAGCGAAGAGGGGCGAGCGAAAGAGGCCGATCTAACCTTGCGTCCGCCATCCGACGCGCCGGTCCATAATGATGTTCGCCAAGGCTTCATCTATGAGCGCGTGCCGCACATCACACTGAAGAGCATTGCTAACAACGCTCGCATTGATGAGGTTTGGGAGCGCTGGCAGAGAGAATTGGAGCCATTGCGTGAAGCGCTCAACCATCGTCGCGAGCGGCTCTATGCCGACGAAAGCAAAGGCTACAATCGCGAAGAAGCGCAGATTGCTCCCGAGTCCGCCAATCCCGATCTGCCTCCGTTCGAAGAATGGACGATGCCGCGCGAGCCGGGCACGCCCTGGCCGGACGAAGCGCTGAAACCTTTTGCCGCGGCACAAAAGGACAGCACAAAGCGCGCAACGCGCGAAAAGCACTTGGCCAAGTTGAACGAGATATTGGGCCGGGCTTACACGCTCGAAACCTTGCCGGACGCTCCGGTCGATCCATGGGATGACGAGGAAGCCATCGCGCTCCACGCGCAATGGTGGGAAGCACGAATTGCCCGGCAGAAAGAAATAGACGAAGTCATCGCGAAGACCGCTGAGACGGAATATCTCTATGACAAGCCGTATGAAGACCCTGGCCGGGTTCGCGTAGCTGGTCCTTTCACAGTGGAGAGCCTTTCGCCCCATCGTGTTCTGCCAGCGAGCGAGGATGACAGCCTCGCCGAAGATCTCGATGCGGCTGAGGGCAAGCGCGTTCGCGAGGATGACGGCGTGAACAACGACTTTGCCGCCATCGTGATAGAATACCTTAAGAGCGAAGGGGTCAAGCAACAGGAAAAGGGTGACCGCATTCGCTTCGAAAGCGTGATCCCCTGGCCTGGCCAGTGGATTGGTGCCGAAGGTCGCTTCATGGAAGGCCCGGAAGGCAACCAGACCGAGCGCCGCGCCGCCATCTTCATCGGGCCGGAGTTCGGCACCACTGGGCGCAGCGATCTCGTCGCTGCCGCGCGTGAGGCGGTCGATAATCGCTTCGACCTAGTGATCGCCTGCGCCTTCAACTTCGATGCGCATTCATCGGAACTAGATGGGCTTGGCTCCCTCAAGATTCTCAAGGCGCGCATCAACCCGGACATGCACATGTCGGACGAGCTGAAGAACACTGGCAGCGGCAACATGTTCGTCGTCTTCGGCGAGCCCGATGTTGAAATCCTCGATGATGGCGGAGTGGAAATCCGCGTGAAGGTGAACGGCGTCGATGTGTTCGATCCCAACACGGGGGATATTCGCAGCAACGACACCAAAGGCATCGCCGCCTGGTTCATCGACACGGATTACAACGAAGAAAGCTTCTTCGTCCGCCACGCCTATTTCCTGGGCGCGAACGATCCTTATTCCTCGCTCAAGACCGCACTCAAGGCAGAGATCGACGAAGAGGCTTGGAGCACGCTGTACTCCGACACGTCACGGCCCTTCGAACGCCCAGACGGCGGGCGCATAGCGGTGAAGGTTATCAATCACTTCGGGGACGAGGTGATGAAGGTGTTTGGAGTCTGAGGCTATGAACCAGAGCGAAATGGCCGAGCTGGCGGACTACCTTGAGGCTCGCCTCCGCGAGATAGGCGCAACCGAGATCGCCGATCCGCGTCTGTACACATACGAATTGGAGGAGACTGGCGAACAGCACCTAGTCGACCCGAGAAAGCGGATCGTCCTGATGCTTGATGCGCTCGAACGCTCTGCCCTCCTGCTCGATAGGAGCACTTTCGATTCAGCTCGCGCGAGGTTGCAAGACAACGTCAAGGGGATGGAGGACGTTGATATTGTCGTCCGGCGAGTTGATCGTCCAGAACGAGAACGAGCTTCTTATCGGCTGGATGAGGAAAGACAGACAGAGCCCCTGTTCGCAGAACTGCGCCAGTTTCGTGCGCGGGTAATGGACGATCCAGGGGAATAGGTCGCTGTGGATTTTCCGTTCAAAGAGGCAAAAGACAAGGTAGACGAGCTGATTGCCGACTACCAAAGCGTGGTCGATCCAAGCGATGACTGCCCAGTCGAGACGGCAAAGGGGCGCATGTATGAGTTGGTAGTCCTAAGCTATCTCGTCGAGCACCTAACAACTCGAGGATTTCGGTTTCAGTTCCACGGAAAGGTTTTGGAGCTCAAGGAAAAGCCCGGTCTGATCAAGAATACTGATCCTTACTTTGAAGGCCAGCATCATCGAACTGGCGCAACCATACGCATCTACACTGATGTCCAAGTCCTAGGCCTCGGGTGTTTGATGGGCGGCGGTTCCGACTTCAGCAGTCATCATGAAGTTGATCTCGTAGTCGTTACGCCCGGGATCATTGGAAGGCCTAGCCCACATGATTTATTGCTGGGCGTCGAATGCAAGTCTGGGGCGTTTACAAAAGCGATCATCAAAGAGGTACTTGGCGTGAAGAGGGAGCTTTCGCTTCTTCAGCCTGAGACACGTTCCGACCTGTCGTGTTTGGCTGGCGATCATGTGCTCGTTCCAGCAGAGCCGGAAGTTGAATTTTGGCTCGCGTATTTCGATCCCAAGGGCGACAATTATAAGAGTGGCCCCGAGTTTTTTGGAATTCAGATGAAGCATATGACGCCATGAGGCCGGAGCGTTCCGACAAATCCACGAATCCGGGCCATGGCCAGGCTGGATGGACGCATTTGGCTTACATTGCCGAGAGGGGAAAAATTCGAACTTCGCGCGCGCGGGGCTGGCGAGCAATATGTGTGGACGGTGGGGTGGAATAGTGTCTCAGGCAAGACTCAAGATCATGCTTTCAAGTCGGGGAGACAACGCGTCGATCAAGGGCGTGGATGGCGACGAAGTTTCCCTTTCCCGAGTTCGCGGACAAATCAAGACTCGGCTGAAGGCTGAGAAGGTCGCGGGAAAGGCGATTTTCGATGTTTGGATAAATGAAGAGGAGGACGGCGATGGAGCTGAGAACTCCTGGGAGGAATGCATCAACCAAGCGGAAAAGTGCGATCTGTTCATAAGTCTCTACAACGGCCACGCCGGCTGGCAGAGAGACGGATCTGGAATCGGAATATGCCACGCTGAGTTCGACGCCGCCTCGGCTCAGGCGCCCGCGAAGGTGAAGGTTCTTCGGCTCGCCAAGCCGATTGTGAAATCAGACGCAGACAGGCGTTTCAGTAGTGCGATTGCCAAAGGGAATAGCTTCGATTCGTTTGTGTCAGAAGACGCCAAGGAATTGGAAGATCGAGTGGTCTCTATAGCCCGTGAACTTCTTCTCAAGGCGGCGCACGCGGGGTGTCGAGAATTTAAGCAGAGTGGCCCTAACATCGGTGAGGCACTCGAATGGTCTAGACTCAATTACGCTCAACGCGCTGAGCAAATTCAATTGAGCTTGACCACTAGTCTCCTCGAAAAACCCAAAGCGAAGGACGCGGGAAAGATTAAGGCTGGGGTTTTCGTTGCGCTCGAAAACACAAATGTCCTCTTCGTGTGCCACGCCGTCCCTGCTGCGTTTGGAATCTCTGCCGCGCGAGAGATGGTCGGTCAGCCATTTCTGAAAGACCACGAGTTCATTCGGGCGCTGGCGAAAACACAGGCGGCGGGTCCCATACATCTGATCGGTTGTTCGAAGACCGTCACCGAGAATCAAGCGATCAGCCTGCTTGGCTTCCCTGATGCAATCATCGTTCAGGGAACCTTCGGAATCTACGTTGCCGACAGGGTGCAAAAGATCCAGCTCTGTCTGATCCCCAATTGCCGTGATGCAAGCAGCACGCGGCATAATCTGCAGAGATTCTTCGAGTGGCTTGAGGGATCTGATGAGCTTCAAGACATGGTTGCTCGGGCAAAATCGCGGCGCTCCATAGTCGATGTGACGCTGGAGCACGTGGAATGAAATTCCACCTCGCCGAAACCTTCACAACAGCTTACGACAAGCTCACTGGGCAGGAACAAAAAGCGGTAAAGGCGACCGTTTTCGATCTGCAACTCGATCCTTCCGGGCGTGGTTTGCGGATGCACCGGATCGACAATTCAAATGATCCGAATTTCTGGTCGATGCGGGTCAATCGCGACGTTAGATTGATCATCCACAAGACTGGCGATAGCCTCTTAGTTGCCTATGTCGATCATCACGACAAGGCGTATGCCTGGGCAGAACGTCGCCGGATCGAGGCGCATCCCAAGACCGGCGCTATTCAGATTGTCGAAGTGCGAGAGCGGGTTGAGGAAATCGCCCCACCTGAGCAGTTCGACTTCGTATACCCTGCCGAGGATGTTGCTCCCGAAACACCAGCAAGCGCACCAAAGCACTTTGCTGCGCTAGCGGACGATGCTCTCCTTTCTGTCGGCGTTCCTTCAGATTGGCTCGCAGATATTCGCGCGGCGACGGAAGACGAATTTTTTGTCCTGGCCGAGCATCTTCCCAGCGAAGCTGCGGAAGCGCTTTTGGAATTTGCGGCAACTGGAAAGCTGCCTGCGTTTGCTATTGAGCCCACCTCTGACCCGTTCGAGCACCCGGATGCGCAGCGGCGCATCAGGCTCATTTCGGATAGCGAGGAGCTCGAGCAGGCGCTTGCTTTCCCATGGGAGAAGTGGGGTGTTTTTCTGCACCCGGCACAGCGCAAAATTGTCGATCAAGACTTCAACGGCCCAGCGCGGGTTGCTGGATCGGCAGGTACCGGGAAGACCGTGGTCGCAATTCATCGGGCGGTCCGACTTGCCCGTGAGAATCCGAATGCTCGCATTTTCCTGGGGAGTTTTTCCGACCCATTGGCACGATCGATGGAGCGCAAGATTGCGGTGCTAGCCCCGGAAACCAGCGAAGTTACTCGCCGGGTTACAACGGCATCATTCCAAGCGATTGCCGAGCAATTGTTCCAGCTCGAATTCGGGGCTCGACCGCGCATCGCATCCGAGAAAGTTATTCGCCAGACGGTCGAAGCCGCTGCGGCGGACCTTAATCTATCAGGATTCTCGAACCGCTTCTTCGTGTCAGAATGGACAAATGTTATTGATGCTTGGGGTGTTGGCTCCTCGGACGAGTACGCGAATATTGCTCGAATGGGCCGGAAAAGCCGACTTGGTCCGAAGCAACGAGAACTGCTTTGGCCTCTGTTTGAGAGTGTGCGCCAAAAACTGAAGGCGGCAGGTTACTTGACGTCGGCTGATGTTTTCACCGAGCTTGCAGATAGACTTACCGAAAAGAGCGCCAAACCTTTTGACCACATTATCCTAGATGAAGCGCAAGATCTCGGGCCAGCTGAACTTCGCTTCTTTGCCGCTATATCTTCGGACAGTGATAATGCCTTGTTTTTTGCGGGTGATCTTGGCCAGCGAATCTTCCAGCACCCGTACAGCTGGAAATCACTTGGAGTTGATGTTCGAGGTCGATCATCGACGCTGAAGGTCTGTTATCGGACTTCTAGGCAAATTCGGAGTGCGGCGGACAATCTCCTGCCCCTACATCTGCGTGACGTGGACGGAGTAGAAGAGGCGAGGTCCGGGACCGTATCCACCTTCGAAGGTCCATTCCCCATTGTCGAAATTTTCGCTTCTGAGGCGGAAGAAGCAACGAGGGTCGCTGCGTTTATCTCTAGTGCAATCACAGATGGTGTTGCTCCGAAGGAGATCGGCGTATTCGTTCGAACCCCATCGCTAACACCTCGTGCGAGGGACGCTATCAGCGGCATTGATGAGAGTGCCGAAATCACCATCGCGAATATGCACTTGGCAAAGGGACTGGAGTTTCGCGCAGTCGCGGTGATGGCATGCGATGAAGGTGTATTGCCACTGGATGATCGTGTTGCGGATGCAGCGGACGAGGCGGAATTGGACGATATCTACGAAACGGAACGTCGATTGCTATACGTCGCCTGCACGCGGGCACGAGATCGTTTACTAGTCACAGCTTCCGCTCCAGGTTCTGAATACCTGCATGATCTCAAATTGGATTGATTCCAGAAGGGTCAGGTCCCTGAACTTGCATATATGGCGATCAAACTGCAGCCGACCTCATTCGTGAAGATAATCAGCGGCTTTGGCCGCCGCGCTCGCGGCGGTGAAGATCGCCCGGTTGTCGGCCTTGAGTACCTTCAGCCAACTGGCGAGGTAGTTGGCGTGATCCGGACGCGGACTGGCGGAAAGACCAAGGTCACCGCAGAGGAATGCTGAAGCAAGCTCGGCCACCAGCTCTTCCATAGCGTAGGCATCGTCACCGAACCGCTTGCCGAATGTCCGTGCAAGCCTGTGGTCAGCGCCAGACCAGTGAACGAGCTCGTGCAACAAGGTGGCGTACCAGTTCTGCGACGCACTGCCGCTGGCCGTTGCCAAGAACCGCTCGCGGTCCGGCATGGTGATGGTGTCGGTCGCGGGAGTATAGTGGGCGCTGTCGCCGTTGATGCGTACGGCGGCACCCGTGGCAGAAACGAAAGCGTCCGCATGCGGGATTGGGTCGAAGTCTTCTCCGTCCGGCATTTCGGGCAGGGGGTAGCCTTCGACCTGGCTGGCGTTGAACACATGTGACGCCTGCGCAAAGATGCGGGCCGAACTGTCCGGTTCCTCGATGTGATCGTCATCGCGCTTGTCGAAGATCTTGTAAAAAACGATGGGCGAAGCCTTCTCGCCCTTGCGGACCTGAGCGCCAAGTGACTGCCACTGGCGATAAGTCGCCCAGAAGCCATGTCCGAAGTCCTGCGCTTCTGCGCTAGCCCAGAGGGCAAGCACGTTGACCCCGCGATAGGCTTTCCCAGTCGCCGCATTCATGGGGCGCGAAAGCGGCGCGGTGCTGCGATGCCAAGGGAGTGAGAACTTGTCGGTGCCTCGTTCAAGGGCGGCGACGATCTGGTTGGTGATCGTATCGTAGATGCTGGCAGATTTGGTGCTGGCCATGGTGAAAATCCTTCGTCCATTCGTTGGGAACGCGGATGAAGGGACGGGCCGGATTGGCCGGGCGGGTCAGCGGTTACGCGGAACTGGCAACACGGGAGGGCGTGAGCCCGAATGGAGCGGGCAGGCTGTTGATCCCGCACGGTTCGGCCTGTCGAAGAGGAGCAGTTCATTCCAACGCCAGGACGAAGGACGCTATGGCCTGCCACCGCCGAGGGCTATTCGATCAGCCTAGCCCTGCACCCATCGCCCTGGACTTGCTGGCCTCGGGTTCGGTCGCACTCATGGCCGTCTGCTTCTCGCCTGCGCGTTCGTAGATCGCGCGGACAAGCCGATCCTTGTCGTCGGTGACAACCACGGCCTCGGCTTTGGCGCGCGACAGCGCGACATAGAGCATCTTCTGGTCGACCAGATTGGTTGAACGGCTGTCGGCGTGGATCACGACGCGTTCGGCGGTCTGGCCTTGTGCAGCGTGGGCGGTCTGGACCCAGGCATGACGCAAATGGGCGTCGCGAGGATTGGACAGATCGAGCTTCTGCTCACGTCCGTTGGTGAGCTTCACGGTTGCCCGGCCCCGGTCAGGATCGATACGTGAAACCGTGCCTCCAAGGCCATTCACCCGTCCCGCTTCCCGGTCGTTGCGGGTGAACTGCACGCGGTCGCCAGCGCGCAGCTCCATCGGCTTTGGCTCGAACACCTCGGCTTTGCCAGCTCCCCACTGCCGGGGATGCCAGTCCAGCGACCGTCCATCGCGGCCTTCAAGGGCAATGCGCCCGCGCTCAGGATCGACGGCGGCTATCGCGTAGCTTTCGCCCCGGCGCACGCCCTTGGCGGCATAGTCACGACTAAAGCGGACGACATCGCCGATGGCATAGCTTGCTGCCTCGCGCGCTTCGGCACGGGTCAGTCCTTTCGCTTCAAGAGCGTGGAACCGCACGGCTTCCGCTGAAAGCTCGCCGCGCTCGGTCAGATTCGCGCGGATCATGCCGGTGAGCCTGTCCCGGCCCTCGCGCGATGGTTCGATCACCAGCGTTCGGGCGCGCTCTGTTGGTGACAAGGTCAGATAGTGCCTGGCCATCGCTCCAAGGCGCTCGTCCGGGGTTGTGCCTTCGATTACCTCGCCGCCGCCGCGTTCAAGCGCGGCCAGGGCCTTGCCTGCATGGCCCTCGATCGAAGCCATGACGGCTTCGCGGGTTTCGGCATTGGTCTGCCGAACTACCTCGGCAAGTTTCCCGGTCGCCATGCCTGCCTGCTGCAACTGGGCAAAGGCCGCCCCCGCGCCGACCGAACCCAGCTGCTTCACATCGCCCACGAGCACAAGGCGGGCTCTCGCCTTGTCGGCGCGGGTCATGAGCTTTGCCATGTCGTGGGCCGACAGCATCGAGGCTTCATCGACGATCCAGACCGCGTCCTTGCTAGCTGTCTTCGCCTCGGGCGCGAGCAAACGCCGCGCCACGGTATCGCCGCGCAGGCCAAGTGCTTCGCCAAGCACAGTCGCTGCCGAAGCGGTCGGCGCAAGCGCGGTCACAGCTAGACCGTGGCGCTTTGCTTCGCGCGCATAGGTCGCGAGCACCGTGGTGGTCTTCGCGGTCCCGGCATAACCCTGGACGGCGGCAACGCGGTCGCGCGAAGTGAGCAGGTCTGCGGTCGTGCGTCTCTGGCCCTCGGTCCAGGCGTAGCCGGATCGGGCCGATTGCCGTGCAGCGCGCTCGATGGTCCGTGCTGCCGCCACCGGAGTGGCGAGTGATCGCGCCATGCCGCGCCCGGCTTGCTCTAGCCGCAGCATCGTCTGCTCTGTCTCGATCGCCTGCGGCGTCGTGAACCCCGCAAACTCCGCGCCGCGCCGGTCAAGGAAAGTGCGCGGGACAAGCTCGCCGCGTTCTCCGGCCTCGGCAATAGCTGCGCTGATTGCACCGTGCCCGACCTTGCCAAAGGCAAAGTCCCCGGCCTCGCGCGCCAATGTGCTGACCGAAAATACGGCCTCGCGTTCGGACAGCTTGGAAGCGGCCCATGTCACCGCCTGCCGCGCCAGCAGTTCCGGGCTGGCGGTTGCTTCGCTGCTCTTGGCCCGCTCACTCGCTTCACTGATCAGCCTGTCTCGCGCTACCTTGTCGAACCCGTGGGCATCGGCAGTCGCCCGCCAGTCGGCGCGCAGCGTGCGATGATCCGTATTGGACTTCGCCTCGCGCGTATCAAGCGCGGCGATCTGCTTCTCGGCGGCACTGGCTTCCGCGCGGTTAGTGCCCCGCTCGGCAAGCCGGGCATCGATTGTTGCTGTGCGCTGGCTCAGCGCATCGATGGCCTTTTTCGGCACGCCCGCGATCTCGAACAGCGAGTCCTTGGCCGGCTCTATCCGGTAACCCAGCGCGGCAACGCCATGCGCCAGTTCCTGTCGGTAGATCGCGCCGATCTCCTTCTGGAGCTGATAGAAGGCGCGCGGCTCAAGGCTGCGCCAGTTGCCATCCTTGTCCTGCGTGGCGTTGAGGATAACGCCGTGGGTATGTAGCTGCGGGTCCTGCGCCCTGCTCGTGGCATGCCGGAAGGTGGCGATGGCGAGATTGCCGGTTGCTTCGCGTCGGACCTCGCCGCCCTGCCTGATCCGTGTTGCCGCCAAGTGCTTCTCGACATGGGCGAGTGCCACCTTCACTGCTGCGCCATGCGCCTTGATCAGCCGTTTGTCTCCGGCAACCTCGGCCATGATCGAGACCGACTTGGGTGCGGACAGGGTGATGTCCCAGCCTGGCCGGTGCTCGACGTTGCCATCGCGCGTAGCGCCCAGTTGCTGTCCGGCAATGCGGCCTTCGAGCAGTTCGGCAAACTTCTCGCGATCGACCTCGTCCGACAGGCCCAGCTTCTCCGCTGCCTCGCCAAACCATTCGGACGGTGCCATGCCGCCTTCGGCATAGTAATCGTCGGCTTCGTAGTAGCTCGCAGCCTGACCGGCACTCGACAGCGCCGAGACCGATGCGACCATTACACCGGTCCCGGTTTTGCGTCGGGCTCGGCACCTTTGGCGATCTCGCTGACCCGGCTCCACAGCGTGCCCGCCGGATCGCCAGGCACGTAGGCGGGCTGACGAGCTTCGCCACGCCAGGCTATGTGATCGGCGGTAAGGCCGATGCGCGCGACCGGCAGTCCATCGGGAAGCAGCAGATAGCCCTGATGCGGACTGAGCCTCAGTTCGCTTTCGAGCACAGCAGGGCGGAACTGGCGCTGGGTGGCGATGGTCGTGCGCGGCACCTCGCTGCCAATCGACAATGTGTCGGTGGCAACGCGCAATTCCACTTCGCACTGACCGATGGTCTCACTCGCCCATTTGCGGGTT
Organism: Aurantiacibacter rhizosphaerae; assembly: GCF_009807005.1. Classification (GTDB taxonomy): domain Bacteria; phylum Pseudomonadota; class Alphaproteobacteria; order Sphingomonadales; family Sphingomonadaceae; genus Alteraurantiacibacter; species Alteraurantiacibacter rhizosphaerae. The sequence goes on from NZ_WUBR01000001.1 coordinate 521,950, forward strand.
TCCTGATCGACGGTTTGCAGAAACAGCTTGGTGTTGCAGCAGGCGAGCATGGCCTCGGCGATGTTCGCACCATAGCGATTGCGCATCTGGCCGAGCGCCTGAAAGGTGAGCACGATGGCCGCACCAAACTTGCGTCCTTCTGGCAGAAGACGCGCCAGGTTCTCGACGCGTGGCAGGTCGGCGAGTTCGTCGAGCACGAACCAGATGCGGCGGTCTGGCGATGGCGAAAGCCCCAGCACAGCACTTGCTGCACATTCGAGCCAGCACGCCATGAGCGGCTTCGATGCCTCGAAATAGTCTTCCTTGCGCGGGACAAAGATCCACGGCCTTGCACCCTCGCACTCGTCCAGTTTGGCGATGAAATCGCGGAAGGCGAAACGGTCCTCTCCCTCGTCTTCGACTTTCAGGAACTGGATCAGGTTTGCCGCCTTGGCGAGCATGAACAGTACACTGCCGGTGGCGCGGTCAGCGTCGTTGGCAAAGGTGCGGGCCGACGAAGTATGACCCAGCCAATCCTTCAATTGCTCCTTGTCCTTGACCTGCAAGGCTTCAAGCAAGGCTTCGAGGCTGCAGTTCTTTTCCGCCCAGAGCGAGCGGATCATATTGGCGACAAGAATGCGGCTAGTTTCCAGCCAGACATCATCATCCTGGCTGCTGGTTTCCGAGACCAACTGGCGAGCAATCCGGTCGGCATCGGCGGGGTGGGAAATCTCGTCGAAGGGCGTCCAGAATGCGCAGCGCGCATCGAAAGGATTGAGGATGATGTCGCCGCGCGCAGGGTTGTAGTAATGCGCAATGAACTCGCCCGAAGTGTCGTAGACCAGCGCCGCTTCGCCGCGCCTTTCGATGCCATCGAGCATTTGTCGCAAGGCAGTGGTCTTGCCGCTGCCGGTGGTGCCGAGAAAGGCGAAGTGGCGGGTCTCGATCCGGCGCGGAACAGGGACTGGCCCGATGCGCAGCGCGTCTCTGCCACAGAGCAATGTCGTCTGCGCCGCAACGTCTTCTTCATCCGCCACACGAGTGCCACCAATGACACGGTCGGCGAGCGTATCCTTGCCCTGTTCAGACATGACGCGCTGGAGCACCCAGACCGTGAAGAGGCCTATCACAAGGCCGGTGATTGCACCGCCAGCTATCACTTTGACGACTTGCCAGAAGGCATCGGTGAAGAGCGGCTCAGAGGCAAACCAAGCGGCGGAAACGGTCCAGCGTTGGCCTTCCATCGCAATGTTTATCTTTATGTCGCTGCCCCCTAAGGAACCGAGCAGGGTCAGCACGTTGGCCCACGCATACTGCACTGCTGTCGTTATCGCGGGGCCATGCAGTAAGAACTGTGGGGCGATGATCGCTCCGGTCGCTGCTGCACCAAGAGTGATCGTGGAAAAGAAGCGAAAACGCTGCTGCCAGTGCGCCATGCGCACCCGCCACAAGGCGTGCGCGCGGGTGACAAAATCGATGTTGGAATTCATGGCTCAATCTCCAAGGCGAGCGAGCGCTGGCGCTCGAATGCGGCGCGCGCTTCGGCTGCTATTGTCTCGTCGGATTTCTTCGTTCCCAGCGCCGCATGGCGCGCGTAAGCGTAGGCCGCACATGCAGTAAACAGGGCCCGGTCGAGCACCCTTTCGACCTCGGCGAGGCGCTCCGAGATCGATCCGATCTCGCTCGCCAGTTCGGCTAGATCGGTCTCCTTGTCGGTGCCGTGAAGGACCGAAAGGAAGCCCGCGTCGATCACCTTCAGGAGCATCGCATACTCCGACAATCCACGCCGGTCGGCGATGCCGGACAGCGACCGTGCCTGCGAAGGATTGAGGCGGATGGTGCGCTTTATGTGGCTCGCCATCACCACCTCCCGCGCGCGCTCGAAGCGCGCTCCAGAAATGGCAGAATTGCGAGGGTCTGAACGCTTCGTTTCAGGGAGCGCGCTATCCGCGCGCTCCAGAAACCGCAGAAATCCTTGATGCACACGTGCGTGGGGTGTGTATGAAAATTACGGGTCCGATACGCAGTATCGTGGCCCCTTCCATCTCCAGCTTTTCTCCGGTCAACTGGCATGGGCGTCTTGCTCCATGCTTGCCGTTGGAGGCGTCGCAGACAGGATCAGATTGCGGGCGATATCGTCGTCGAAATACCGTTCGCGGGACTGGCGGGAAGGCAACTGGCGCTCCGCCATATCAGGGCGTGTGAACCAGCGAAGCAGTGCGAGGTCGATCGCTGATCGAACGTCATCTGCGAGCAGGTTGGTCTCTTCTGGCGTGAGGTCAAGCCACCCGAATTCGGTGCGAAGCTGGCTGCCAAGCGGATACCCGGTCCCGTCTCGGCTCCTGTAAATCGGGCCCTCGACAGTGAGGCAACAGTCTTGCCCCTCAAACCGCTCGCGGACCGGGCGTTCGTACCAGAGCCAGGGATGCAATGTGTGGCGACGGGCGCGCCCATCGGCGTTGTCTTCAACGAGCAATTCGACGAGCTGGGCCGCGCGCTCTACGTCATCGCTCGGAAGGCGACCGATCAGCCAGCCATGCTTCTGCAGGGCCGCGTTGATAAGGGAAAGGATGGACATGGGGGAGATGCTTTCTGCGGGCCATTGCCCGCCCAGGAGGGGTCAATAGCTGCGCAGGGGGAGGGCCTCGATCCACTCCTCGATGTCGGTGGAACGCCAGCGGATACGCCCGCCGCCAATGTCGATGGGATGAGGAAAGGCACCTCGGCGGATGCGTCGCCAGATTGTTGTCCGGCTGCGAATGCCCGTGAGGCGCATGACCTCATGGCAGGTGAGTAATTCAGTATTCGGCACGACAGACTCCTTTGCTTCAAGGTTCTGTCACCGAAGCCGTGTTCCCCCACGACGATGGGTTGTCCTTCAAATTGCCGTTGCGGACCGTGCGATCAGATGTTCAACTCAGCGCCACCAAGCTTCGGTGACGCGACAAACGCTATGCGAATCGCAATGATGTAGGAAAGAACAAAAATAGAACAAATGCCGTTCCGCATTGGCGGGTGGACGATGTTGGATCGCTATGGACAATCCGGGACTGAAAGAATTTTTGCCGCTGGTGTCCGCTTTCGGCCAATGCAGGTCCGAATCGGCGGTTCTGGTGCAACGGGAGACCGGTTTTCGCGCGAATCGCAGCTTGAGCCGATATGACAAGCAAACGCGCTTTCGCTTTGCACGTTGATGCGGACATGCAAAGAAGGCGCGAAAATCTTTACACGTTAGCGGATTTGCGGATGCAGCAACTTCGGTCGGATAATGCCATCTGGGATGATGGCGAATGGATCAGCTGGGACGAAATCAACGAGCAAATCCAGTACAAGGAATGGCGGGCAAAATATCCCAATGCCGATCTGTCGCTGGTCTCGATATTCGAGAACCTGATCGGCACGGCTGAAGATTATCACCTTCACACAGGCAAGCACCTTCAGGTGTATGGCGATATCGGAGAGCTCTACGGGGCGATCACGCACGGCATAAAGCTGCACCGCAACTACGCTCAAGGATCGGACGGACGGCTCGGCAATGACCTGGTCGAGGTCAAGACAATCACACCATTCAAGAGCAATGACCGGGTCACGCTGAACCTCAGACGGAACTTCAGCATGGTCTTTCTGGTCAAGATCACCTCTGACTTCGAGGTTCGCGGGAAGCTCATTCCACGCAAGGCCTTGCCCCGTGTCAAGGGTGACAAGCTGGTTCTTGAGTGGGCGGATATTGGGGCTGAGCGAGGGGAGCCCTAGGCGCCTAGCGTTGCACGCAACAGCTGCACTGTAATCGCCTGCGCTTCGTCAACCAAGTGACCGTTATGATCGCGGTACATGAGTTGCTTGATGATTGAGCTAGCGAACTCAGGCTTCATATTTTCCGCAGCTCGAAGGGCATTCGTACATCGATCAACTCCACATTCCCGGAGGGCATTGATCACGTAGTCTTTGCCCAGCTTTTCGTTGGTAGCCGCGATATCGAACATATCGCGTGGCTGCATCGATGCACCGCGATAGTAGACCTTCTTAGCAACTATCTCTGCCGCAGTTTCCTGCCGGATTGTTCGCCCCCGTAGCTCACTGACCTGTGATGGCTCTGGCGTAATGTCGGCACAGCAAATGAAGTCGATTTCACCAATGTCCTCGAAGATCAGTTTGAGGGAACCTGCGCCGTCTGTTTTGTAGGTGTCTGGCATTCGATCGAGCTCAAACCCCTGCGTCTCGGGATTGAGGTAAGGGAGGAATTGGGGATCGGAAAGGAAGAGGTCGATGTCATGGCTCTCGCGATGATCGATCTGGAGCATCAATGCAGTCCCACCTCCGAACGACCAATCTGGCTCGCGGCCAACGGCTTCGGTGGTTCGCGCGATGATGTCGGATGCCAAATCAAATAGAAGCGGCCATTGGCTCGGCTGCTGTCGAGGCGAGATCACTTTCTCAGGCTGCTAGAGGCAGCGAGTACCCAGCCATCTTGGAAAACTGGCCAGCGACAGCTTTCGCCATATCCTCATTGACCTTCATTTCAGCCATGAAGGCTTTCTGGATCGCTGGTGCCACTTCCGAGAAGAAAGCGAAGACGCTGGCGTCACACGTTTCCACACTCGATGGGTCAGCGATGAGCGCAGCGAGTTGATGAGCGGAATGGTTCGCCCCATAGGGGGCGTTCACCGTTGCCAGAACCTGTGCAGTTAGGTTGCTCATCTTAAACCTGCGGAATCGATCTCAGGGTGAGAATATACGCTTCATGCGTTAGCAAAACAAGAATGTTCGAACATAGGAAGAACGCAGAGGGCCAATCCGCGATTTATCCCGCATTTTTCAAAAATCGCGTTTTGCGGGATAAAAGCCCCTCGATTGCAGACGCGCTCGGACATCGCTGCGATCCCTTAGAGCTCACTCCAGTCATCCATTCAAATTGCGTGAGTGACGGCACCTCGGAAAATTCGAGCATCCAAGGAAAGTCCCGAAACGTCCGCTCTTCTCAACCAACTGACCATCGCAGCCTTCCATCGGACACGAGATTGCTGCCTCAGGGGCGTCGAAGAGAGGCGTTTGGGGAGCAGGCTTCGGTTTCGCCCGACGAGTCCGGTAGCGCTGCTTTTTGAATTCCCACGGATGAACGTTGTCGTCATTTGCCCAGATGCCGCGTCGATTTCGCTGAGCATCGTCAAGCGCCTCGAAGTAGCTTTCATCGGGTCCATAGCGATCGAGTACCCATGCCCATCCATTGAGGATCATTTCCAATTCGATGTTGCGGTGAGATGGTGCAGTCAGTCCACGAATGAACTGTCCGAGCTGGGAAGCCGCACTGCTGGCACCATTGCTCTGATCCATCTGCAAGTAAGGCACGGCTACGATCCGCTTGTGGCGATCGACAATGCCGCCAGTGTCCATCTTTATCAGAATGGCCAGATCGACATGCCTTCCGCCAATGAGCGATTGAAGGAAATCACGCGCTTCGATGCCGCCAGGCTGCTCCATCTCCGGCGCGTCGATGAACCCCAGCCTGATGGTCACTTCAAGGCTTGCTCCCCGTCGTGGGTTGTCGATACGGGTCAGGAAGCCATCGCCGTCAAAGACCTTTAGGACAGGCACCCGAATGGTTTCGGAACCGGGATCTTCGGGTGCGATAAGCAAATGCCAATCCTCCTCAACGTCGCGAACAGCATTGTAGCGAAAATGTATATCGTTTCACTTAGCATCCGATTTTCGGAGCTGGTCGCCACCGCGTCAAATGCATCGCATTGGAGCTGGTCGGCCATGCAAATTTGCTGGAAATCAGACGCGTTTTGCGTTAATAGGCGCCTATTGAAATCATTGAGTTTTTCCGAGGGTGGGACCCAAATCCTCTGGTAAAAATACATTCTGGGGGCACCAACGGGGGCCTCACTTAAGTAACCAAGGTCAAGATTCTCGCAGTTTTGCGACATTCTGAGAGCGGTTCGAGTCCTCTTCTGGGCACCATTTGTTCTTCTCACGTTCTCCCAAATAATCTATAAAACCCGCAGAAATCCTAGGGATTTGGCCCTTGGATCGTTCCGGATCGTCCCGCCTGTTCTCGGGGGTTCCAGACACTTTTGTGGGCCTTTTGAGGCCGTTTCGCAAAGGCCCAGATGAAAAGGCCCCCACATGCCGCTGACAGATACTCGCCTCCGCGCACTCAAGCCCAAGGATAAGCCGTACAAGGTAACCGATGAGCGCGGCCTATATGTTGAGGTCACGCCGACCGGCGGCAAACTTTGGCGATTCCGATACCGGATCGGCGGCGCGCAAAAGAAGCTCTGCATCGGCAGCTATCCCGACATCAGCCTCAAGCAAGCGCGAGACGCGGCCTACGAGGCGCGTCGAGCTGTTGCTTCTGGGGGCGACCCGGCCTTTGAGAAGCGGAAGCGGAAAATCCGCGCAGAGTTTCTTTCTGCACAGACGTTCGAGGCAGTCGCACGTGAGTATATTGAACAGATGATGGTCCAGAATGGCCGCGCCGATGGCACGATCGTCAAGGCCAATTATTTCCTCGACAAGCTTGCGCCTGCCATCGGCAACCGACCCATCCACGAGATCGAGCCGTTCGAAGTCCTGGCTCCTCTGAAACGACTGGAAGCCACTGGTAAGCACGAGACTGCGAAGAAATGCCGCTCGTTCGCAGGCCGCGTGTTTCGCTACGGTGTCGCTACCACCCGCTGCAAATCCGATCCGACCAGTATGCTGAGGGGCGCTCTCGTAACGCCGAGAGCCACGCATTATGCAGCAATCCTCGAGCCCACCGAGCTAGGCGGGCTGCTGCGCGCAATCGACGACTTCACTGGCTACATGGTGACCAAGTTTGCTTTGCAGATCGCGCCGCATGTGTTCGTACGCCCCGGCGAACTCCGCCACGCCGAATGGCATGAGATCGACCTGGTCGATGGGGTCTGGAAGATCCCTGCCGGTAAAATGAAAGCGCGCCGAGCGCATGCCGTCCCGCTGTCCAAGCAAGTTAGAGGCTATCTCACAGACCTGGCCGAGATGCTCGGCCGCGAAGGATATGTCTTCCCGTCTGCGCGCAGCTCCAAGCGTCCCATGAGTGAAAACACGCTCAATGCCGCATTTCGTCGTATGGGATATTCGAAGGAAGAAGTCACCGCGCATGGACTCCGGGCGACAGCATCGACATTCCTGAACGAGTCGGGCCTTTGGAATCCCGATGCGATCGAGCGTGCCCTTGCACATGGCGACAGCAATGTTGTGCGTGGCATCTACCATCGCGGCAAACATTGGGAAGAGCGCGTGCGCATGGCTCAATGGTGGAGCGACTACCTCGATGAGCTCCGCACAGGAGGAAAGGTCATCATGGGAAAATTTGCGAAGGGTTGATCGGAAGAACGAATTTCTTCTCAGCCAGTGCAGGATTCAAGGCTCAGGACCAGCCCTATCAGGGACACTGACGCGAGCAAGGCGAACTCAATTCTGATGCCCCAGACCTTAAGCCACTTCCGCATCGTGCCGAGCCTCAGTTCGTAGAGCTTTGGCAGCTAAGCTGATCGAAGCGCTCAGCAACAGTCTTCCACGTTGCTATGCCTGCCTCGTCTCCTTCGTTGGATAGCCGCTGGATTTGCTGCGCGATATACGCGGTTCCCTCTTCGCCATGGTTCTTTTCGACCCAGAGCGCGACGGCCCACAATTCCTGATCGCGGTTCAGCACCATGTCTCACGTCTCCCGGTCCAGGTCCGCGCCAGCCCTTCGCTGACCAGCTGATCGCCAAGCGAGCGGCCGCCGCGCGTTACAACCCGCAATTTGCGACCGTACTGATCCTCATCTCTGCTCCCGATAGTCGTCAGTTCAAAGGGCCCGTCATTGAGCAATTCGACAAGGCGGTACGTCGCACGCATGCCGAGTTGGTACTCATAGTCGCAGCGAGGCTCGCTGATCTCGGGAGTGTCGATGTCGGCAATCCGGATCTTCACGCCATTAAGCCAGAAAGTATCTCCATCCACGACGCATATGCGCCGGATCGATCCGCAGACGTCGAATTGCGGGGAGCTCGCTTGCTGGAATAGAGTTTGAGGCTGCTGATCATCGTTAGCAAGGCTGGCATCATGGACTGGCCAGTTGAGTGCCAGCATCCCTCCAGCAAATACGATCGCGAATGCTCCCAAACCCAACGCGATCTCCTTTCTGAGCTTCCGGCGCTTCTGTACCTTCAACGCCTTGCGAAAGTCGAACGGCTCACCGGGGGTCTCACTCACTGGCGTTGTCCGTCTTCATTCCGGCACATGATTTCAGACAATAGCCGGAAATCAGGTAGTTTCGTCAATTGTACGTACCAATTGCTTGCCAACGTCCCAACACAGACCGGACATATTGCGGCGTTTCACCATTGTTGGGAATGCCGCGTGATCGGGAGACGGCACCCGGGCCAGCATTGTAAGCAGCCAAGGCCAGGTGGACTGCGTCGAACCGGTCTAACATATCGCGAAGGTACCTGGCGCCACCGTCGATCGATGCAAGAGGGTCATGACGGTTCCGGACGCCCAGTTCTCTCGCCGTGGCCGGCATAAGCTGAGCCAGCCCGGCAGCACCGGCTGGACTAACAGCCATCGGATTGAAGCGGGACTCAGCCCAGATAAGAGCACGAAGCAGGTTGGTCGGAAGCCCGTAACGGCGTTCAGCCTCGGCTATCGCCGCCATATACAGGCCCTCCCGGTAGGATACGATTGCTGGCCCGGCTTGGTAGATTGCAGGAAGATATTCCCTTGCCGGCTGCTGGTCCGTCTCCGGTGGAACGATCGCGTGCTCGAACAAGGTGAAATCCTGGGCGCGGACTTGCTGGGAGGAGGTCGCGATCATTCCCAAACAGGCGACCGCTATCGCGGTCCGACGATTGAGGCAGGTCATCTCGAGTGGTGCTCCATTGATTCGAATCCCGATAGAACATAAATAGAACACATGCCTGTAGGAAAGCAGCGAATGCCTTCCTTTGGGAGAGGAGAGGAACGCTGATGAGGGGGCCACTTTGCATGCTGAGGAGCTCGCATGTCCCTGTCTGTCCAAACTCATCCCAACCGGTCACTTGCCGAGACCGCTCGTCGTATTTGCGAATCGCGAGGGGGCAAATGGTCCGGCACAAAGGGCATTGCTTGTTGCCCCGCGCATGATGACCGCACGCCGTCCCTCGGTGTGACGCTCGGCCAAAAGGCCATTCTCTTCCACTGCTTCGCGGGATGCGATCAGCAGAGCGTGCTTGCTGCTCTGGCGAGTGAAGGCGTCGACGTAAGCTCGCTCTTTTCAGGTTCTGCGACTACCGACGGTCCCGAGCCGACCAGAACGCGCAAACCCTCGGCGGCAGCGCTGAGGATCTGGCGCGATGCACAGCCACTGCGTGCCAGTCCGGCAAAAGCATATCTTGAAAGCCGCGGCATTCTCGCCGCATCTCCTGCGCTCCGCTTCCATCCACGAACCCCGCTTGGTCCGAAGGGACGCACCCGCTTTTTGCGGGCCATGATTGCGGCAGTCAGCCTCGACGAGGGGCCGATCGCCGTCCATCGCACGTTCCTTTCGGGCAATGCCAAGGCCGACTTCGACAAACCGAAGCGCGCGCTCGGCGCGCTTGGTGAAGCTGCTGTCCGCCTCTTCGCTCCGGCATCCGGGAAGCTCGGCCTCGCCGAGGGTATCGAGAGCGCGATGTCGGCTTATGCCCTCACCGGCATCCCCGTCTGGGCGACCCTGGGTAATGAGCGCTTCGGTCTCGTCAGCGTGCCTGAGAGCGTGACCGAGCTTCACCTCTTCGTCGATCACGATGCTGGCGGCGAGCTGGCCGCCTCGCGTGGCCTGGCCGCTTATGCCCGCGATGGGCGGACGATCCACGTTCGCAAACCACACTCACGCGACACCGACTGGAACGATGAACTTACAGCATGGCTGCGCCGCAAAGCGGCGCGGTAGAGGAGAGAGAGCTTCTCGAATTCCTGATCCGGCAGAGGGCGTGTCCCGATGCCCTCATCAGGAGGACGAATTGCCATGTTTCAATCAGACCTGTTTCCCGCCGGCGAGCAACAGTCGTCAGTGCCATTAGCTTACACTGTTGGCGTCAGGGTTGCCGAACTTCTTGCCTCGGGGCGTCATCTTACCCGTGCCGACATTTCCGGGCTGTTCGCCGACGAGACCGGCGTCCTGGACTGGGGAAGCGCCTGGACCATCGATGACTATAACAACGCGGTCGAGATCGGCGCACTGCTCTGGCTTCGCGAGTCTTCTCGCATCGATCTGTCGACGAGCGTGCATGAAGCAGAAGCGCGTTTCGACTGGCTCGAAGCAGCCTTGCCGCCGCGGCACGTGCGCAGCGAAGGACAGGTCGAGCTCCAGCAGTTCTCGACCCCGCCAACGCTGGCCTGGATGATGGCAAAGGCGGCAGCGATCTCAGTCCAAGACACGCTCCTCGAACCTTCTGCCGGTAATGGTTCCCTTGCTCTTTGGGGGAGCGCCCAGAACGCCTCGTTGGTCCTCAACGAGATCGATCTGGCCAGACGAGACAGCCTGGGCCACATCTTCCCTTCGGCCACCATCACTGCGTATGACGGCGAACTGATTGCCGATCTGCATCGTGGCCCCGTTCCGTCGGTCGTGCTGGTAAACCCGCCGTTTGCCCGCAGCCAAGAACGCGGCAAGGACGGCGAGACCGCCCAGCGCCACCTGCGCAGTGCGATCCGGGCCGCCGCCAGTGGCGCAAGGCTTGTCGCCATCATGCCCGAAGGATTCGATGCTTCCACTTTCGCCGAGGCACAGGACGAAGCGTGGCTGCTCCTCGATGTTCGCTTGCAGCAGATGTTTCGCCGGACAGGGACGGGGATCGCCGTTCGCCTGGTTGTGTTCGACAAGAAGCCGACTGCGTCCTCGCCCACGATCACCGGAGATGTTGCCGACCTGATCGCGCTCCACGAGCTAGTCACCGCGCTTCCGCCACGTCTGCCAACATCCGCGAGCGTTTATCGCCTGCCTATCGGCAAGCCAGTGCGCCTTGCCGGCATGACTACGACCCAACGCACGCCGATCCGACCGGTAGCACCGTTCGCTGCGACAACAGGAGCCGCAGCAAATGCGGTCGACCTGGCCTATTCGGTTTTGGCCGACCTCGCGCCGGTGCCCGAACAGACCGGCATCTACCTGCCTTACCGCCCCAGCCGCATCGCCTTCGAAGATGCGCCGGTTCATCCCACCCCGCTCGTGGAATCGATCGCCATGGGCTCGGTCGCGGCGCCCCAGCCGGATGTTCGCCCACGCCTTCCCGCAGGTTGGCAGGCCGATGGCCTCCTGTCCGAAGCGCAGTGCGAGACACTGGTCTACGCTGCCCAGGCATTTGCACGCGATCTCCCCGGGCAGTTCAAGGTCAGCCAGGAAGGCACCTCGCTGGAACTGTCCGAGGATGGTCACGCATACCGACAGGGCTTCTTCCTTGGTGACGGGACCGGAGCGGGCAAGGGGCGGCAGATCGCGGCGGTCATCATGGACCGTTGGCTCGCAGGCGAGCGTCGCCAAATCTGGATCACGAAGAACGAGGCGCTGCTCGAAGACGCCCGCCGCGATTGGGAAGTGCTTGGCGGACTGCCGCTCGACATCCAGCCACTCTCCCGCTGGAAACTTGGGTCTCCTGTAACGATGTCCGAAGGCATTCTCTTCGTCACCTACCCGACGCTCCGCTCGGGGCGCGCCGAGGATACGCGGCTCGACCAGATCCTTGATTGGACGGGTGAGGATTATGATGGCGTGATCGCTTTCGACGAAGCCCACGCCATGGCCAATGCGCTCGGGGGCTCTTCAACCCGCGGCAAGGTCAAGGGCTCCGAACAGGGCATGGCGGGCCTCAGGCTGCAGAACCATCTCCCGCGCGCCCGCGTGCTCTATGCGTCTGCAACAGGTGCCTCGGATATCGCCAACCTCGGCTACACTTCCCGGCTAGGCCTTTGGGGACCCGAGACCGCATTCCCGACCCACGAAGCGTTCATGACCGAGATCCGCGCTGGCGGCGTCGCGGCGATGGAGCTCGTCGCCCGCGACCTGAAGGCGCAGGGCCTCTATCTCGCCCGCGCGCTGTCCTTCGCCGGGGTCGAGTACGAGATCCTCGAGCACAGCCTGACCGAAGCGCAGGTCAAAATCTATGACGCCTATGCTGATGCGTGGGCGATCATTCACCGCGACCTCGAAGCCGCGCTCGAAGCAACCCGCGTGGTCGACGAGGACAGCGGCGATACGCTCAATCGGAATGCCAAGGCGGCAGCGCTGTCGATCTTCGAAGGCACCAAGCAGCGCTTCTTTGCCCAGCTCCTGCTTTCGATGAAATTGCCGAGCCTAGTCCCGGCGATGGAAGCGGCGCTTGGCGAGAACCATTCGGCGGTCGTGCAGCTGGTCTCGACCGCCGAGGCCATGCTCGACCGGCGCCTTGCCGACCTCTCCGACGAGGAACGTGAGGTGCTCGATATCGATCTGTCACCGCGCGAATACGTCATCGACTACCTCGCCAAGAGCTTCCCTGTCCGCCTGATGCAGGTCTTCACCGACGAGGAGGGCAATCTTCGCTCCGAGGCGATGAGCGATGAGCTGGGCAATCCCGTACTCTGCCCGCGCGCCATGGCCGCGCGCGATGCGCTGATCGAGCAGCTCTGCGCGCTGCCGCCCATCGCTACCGCGCTCGACGCGATCATCGAACACTTCGGATCCGAGTCCGTGGCAGAGGTCACGGGCCGGACTCGCAGGCTGGTCCTGGGGCGCAACGATCAGCAGCGCCTCGAACGGCGAAGCCCCAGCGCCAATGTCGCTGAAGCGCAAAGCTTTATGGAAGGGACCAAGCGCATCCTGGTCTTCTCGGATGCGGGCGGCACGGGGCGGTCCTACCATGCCGATTTGGGCGCCAGGAACCAGCAGCGCCGGGTCCATTTCCTGCTCGAGCCGGGCTGGCGCGCCGACAACGCGATCCAGGGTCTCGGCCGTACGAACCGCACCAACCAGGCCTCGGCCCCGCTCTTCCGGCCGGTAACCACCGACGTGAAGGGCGAACGCCGGTTCATCTCGACCATTGCGCGTCGGCTCGACGCGTTGGGCGCGCTGACGCGCGGCCAGCGTCAGACCGGCGGACAGAACCTGTTCGATCCGGCAGACAATCTCGAAAGCGATTATGCGCGCGACGCGCTCAGTCGCTGGTTCCAACTGCTCTATGACGGCAAGCTCGAGGCCACGAGTTTCGGCAACTTCGTCGAGCGCACGGGTCTCCGGCTCGAAAACCCGGAGGGCGGATTGACCGATAATCTCCCCACGATCCAGCGTTGGCTCAATCGCATTCTCGCGCTGCCGATCGCGCTCCAGAACGCAATCTTCGACGAATATCTCGGCCTCGTCGAAGCGCGGATCGAAGCCGCGCGCGAGGCGGGAACGCTCGACCAGGGACTGGAAACCGTCAGGGTCGACCGTTTCACGGTCCTGGCAGATGAACTCTTGCGCACCGACCCCGTGACCGGAGCAGAAACCCGGCTCGTCTCGCTCGAAGTGACGAGGCACCTTCGGCCTCTGCGATTGCAGCGCCTGGTGCGAATGCACGAGATCGGCAGCCTGCACGCGATCCCGATGCGCAATACGCGTTCGGGCAAGGTCGCATTGTCGGTTCCAGCCCGGCGTCTCATTGCCGACGACGGAGCGGTAATCGAACGCCGACGCCTGCTGCGACCGCTCAAGTCCGCGAACTGGACGCTTGAGGCACTCGCTGAGAGCCACTGGGAGAAAATTGGCGTCACCGCTTTCACCAGCGCCTGGCGGGCCGAGGAAGAGGAGGCAGCCGCTTCGCCGGTGACCGAGCGCGTCCATCTCGCCACCGGGCTGTTGCTTCCGGTCTGGAAGCGCCTGCCTGGCGATCATGTCCGCGTCACCCGGCTCGTTGCCGAGGACGGCCAGTCGATCATCGGCCGCGAAGTGCTCGATATCGATCTCGCTGCGATCGCTGAGACCTTTGGCCTCTCCAAAGTTACCGGTCCGGCGCCGGACCAGATCGGTGAGCTCGTCATCGCCAGCGGCAAGCCGCTGGGCCTCGCAAGCCACGATGCCTTGACCGTCAAGCGATCGCTGGTCGGCGGCGAACAGCGCCTTGAACTGACCGGGTTCTCGCCCGATCGGCTCGACTGGTACAAGGGCAAAGGCTGCTTCACCGAGATCATCCGCTATCGCACGCGCCTGTTCGTCCCGGTGTCGAATGCCTCGTCGGTTCTCCCCGCGCTTGCCGCCTGATCCCTCGGGCAGACCCCAATCTCAGAATGAGAGTGGAGGGAGCCCTTTGGGCTTGTGGGCCTCGTGATCCTCACCTGAGCCTTCATTCCATCAGGAGAACACCCATGATCCAGTCGATTCCCTTGAAGAAGCTCGTCCCGAGCCCGCGTAACGTTCGCAAGTCGAACGACGTGCTGGCCGACCTCCAGCTGCGGGCAGACATCGCCGCGCGCGGCCTGCTGCAGAACCTTGTCGTGCGCAAAGGAAAGCGCGGCAAGTTCGAGGTGGAGGCCGGCGGTCGCCGTCTCGCCGCGCTGCAGGCGCTGGCAAATGAGGGCACGTTGCCCGAGAACCACGAAGTCACCTGCCTTGTCATCGAGGGCGAGGAAAGCGAAATGCGCGAAGCCAGTCTTGCCGAAAACTTCCAGCGCCTCGCGATGAACCCGGCCGACGAAGCGCAGGCCTTCGCGGCGATCATCGAGGCAGGCGCTACCACCGAAGACGTGGCGCGCCGCTTCGGCCTCACCGTCCGTTTCGTCGAAGGGCGCCTGCGTTTGGCCTCTCTCGCGCCTTGCGTCTTCGAAGCGCTCGCCGAAGGCACGATCACGCTCGACATGGCCAAGGCCTATGGCGCGATCTCCGACGTCGAGCGCCAGGCGCATGTCTATGCCGAGCTGCAGGACGCCTGGTATCAGATCACGCCCGACACGATCCGCCGCATGGTGCTCGATGCCACGGTGCGTGGTTCCGATCCGCGAGCTGTGCTCGTCGGACGCGATGCCTACCTCGCCGCAGGCGGCCGGATCGAGCGAGAACTGTTCGACGATGATGCCAGCGAGAGCTGGATCGATGTCGCGCTTCTCGAGGACCTCGCGCACAAGGCCATGGAAGAGGCCGCAGCAAGGACCGCGCTTGAATATGGCCTTGCCTGGGTTCGGCCGACCCTTGGCAACTACGTCAGCCACGACCTTGTTGAAGGTCTCGGTCGCTTGCCCTGCGAGCCTGCGCCGATGACCGAGCAGGAAGCGCGGGAGCTCGGCCAACTCGAGGCCGACTATGACCGCGTCGCCGGCGTACTCGAAAACGAGGACAGCGACGAGGACGAGGTCGCCAAGGCTGAACAGGAACTCGTTGTCATCGACCGCGCCATGCGCGCGCTCAACGACCGGCCGCCGGTACTCCCTGAGGATCTGAAGGCCGAAGCTGGCGCCTTCCTCGTCCTTTCGCGTAATGGCGAGCCGACCTTGGTCCCGCAGTTCTATACCGAGACCGAATTCATCGCTGACGAAGGTGTGGTCGAAGCAGTCGAGGAGACTGGAACGGCGAAAGCCAAAGGGAGCTCGCTCTCACAGCGCCTGCTCGATGAACTGGCCATGCAGCGCCGCGACATCCTGGCGATACATCTCGCCAACGATCCGGCACTGGCGCTCGACTTCATGGTCTTCACGCTCGCCGATGCCGATGGGCATGACTGGCGCGCCAAAAAAGCGTCGATGCTTGTCGGCTCGGTCGCGTGTGGCCCGGTTGCCGGGTTCGAGGCCAAGGATGCACCGGCAAGCGCTGCTCTGGCCGAGTTTGCCGGGTCCCTCGATGAAAGCTGGCGTTCTGGCGAAACCGACGTTGAACGGTTTGCCAGGTTCCGGGCGCTTTCCGACGAGGCGCGCTCGGCCTGGCTTGGTCATGTCGTCTCGCGGACGCTTGTTGCCAGCCTTGCCTGCGAAGGCGAGCGCTCGGTGCCGATGCATGAGGCGTTGGGCTCACTCCTCGACATCGAGACCGCGCATTGGTGGCGTCCCACGGCGGCGAACTACTTCGACCGGGTGGCCAAGGCTCGCACGCTCGAAGCGCTCGATGCCGCCGGCGGTCCCGAACTGGTCAGTCGCTATGCTGCCTCGAAGAAGGCCGAACTGGCGAGCGCTGCCGAACGCATCTTCTCGGGCAACTTTATCGGCGAGCCCGAGGTCAAAGAACGGGCGCAGGCTTGGGTTCCGCCGATCATGCGTTTCGCCGGTTCCGAAGAAGGCGAATTGTCCGACCACGAAGAAGACGAAGCGGTCAACGCAGTAGAAACTGACGAGATTGCCGAGCAGGCTGCCTGACCCCTCCTGACAGGTCCAGGTCACTCGGCGGGCGGTCCGTCCCTTCCGGGACGGGCCGCCTTTTCAATGTGAGATTTTGGGCCACTTGCTGACCGTCTCGTTTGGGAAAGAACGAGTAGCAAAGCTGCCCTTTCGTCCATATCATCGATTGGGGAAGAGCACGCAAGAATGCTGGTCATTTGGCTTCCCAAGAACCCTTCCGACTCTTGAACCCCGGAAGGCTATTGCACGCGACGGCGCGTTCAAATCCGATCAACCTTGCAACCGCCTCACAGCGCTCATCATCAATCCTCATTCGACCTTCTCGAAGGGCGAGATAGACGGCCTCGATATACCCGTCACCGACGAGCTCAATCTGCACCGCTGGATGCACCAAAAGGTCCAACGACCAAGCGGGGGCTTGGCCGTTCATCAGGTCTTGGGCTCGTGCCCGACCCTTTCGCTCATCGACAACGGGCAGAAAACCCTGTGACACCGCCACTGCAATCGTAGCTGCTTCGCCGTCATCTAGCGAACCGGGAGAACAGATCATCGTCTCGAAAAGACGAGCCGCTGCATCATCCATCTGGACGACCTTGACGACGTTCTCCGATATCAGGCGTTGGATGAACCCGTTCTCGCCATTGGCGTGACTAGTTTCATGGTTGAGTTCCGTAACCACCGTTTCAGTCAGAACAATGTCGTTTGGAATGGCCCGAAGCACCTGTTCGCCAAACGTACAAGCGTGCAGATTGATCAGCACGCTCGTATCGGGGACTAATGGGATCAGCGTATCAGAGAGGGAGCTTAAACAGGTCATCCGTTTCGCTCTCCTCAAGTTCCATTTGATCGAGCAGAGCGCGCAGCTCTAGCCGCTTGATTTTAAGAAGCTCGGCCAGTTGTCCTTCCGACATCAGATCGCGTTTCCAGGCGGTGTAGGCCATGAAGCTCATGCGATGGGACACCGGCCGGTTTGCATCATCTTTTGCTGGGTCGGGCTTACTTGAAGCATCGCCCAGCACTTCACGCACCTGTGCGGCAGTAATGCCACCATGGGCTTTCAGCTTGTCCCATGCTCCCCGCTTAACAAGTCCGAGCTCTTCCAGCCTCCTCACACAAGCTTCGCGTGAAATGCGGAAATGGTGCGCCTGTACGATGATTGGCCTGCGGGTAATCTCAGAGCCAGCGGTGAGCTGACGCCACGCCGCTTCAAAGCTCTTGCGCGGTGAGAGAAAGGCGCGCCCAAACGCATGAGCATATCGCTCTTCGCGTGACTGAAACTTCTCATTTTCTTCCAGAACTTCTGGCGCCTGACGAGTGCCAACGAAATGCCCCAGCTCGTGAGCTGCGGATTGAATACGCCGCTCCAATGGGAAGTTCGCATTCAAGAGAATGCAAGCTCCCAAAGTTTGGTCGTAGGTGAAGAGCGCATCCACCTTCGAACCCTTCGACAGGCGTCGCTGGTAGAGTCGGATGCCGAGATCCAACTCCATCAAGCTGAAGATATCGGCGATTGGGCCAGAGCCCAATCCGAGCCAGTCGCGCAGCTCTTGCGCGTGCTGTTCTGCCAATTCGACGACATCGCCAGTGTTGATGCCCCTTTCGGGCGGGTAATTCTTAGGCCGCTCAATGCCGAGAATGTTCTCCAACTCAACCTCAGCTCGAACGAGATCATTCAGCAGTTGCACTGCCTCGCCGGTATGCTCATCCTCGGTTTCCCGCAGTCGGCGGAAGCGTGGCACAAGGTCAGTATGGACTGCCTCGCGGCGCAGCAGGGCATTCACCGATACCCCGTAATGGTTCGCAAGCGCCTGAAGCTCCTGAATGCGAACCCGCCTATCCCCCTTTTCAATCGAAACGAGGGTGGGGCGAGACATGCCAATTACCTTGGCTGCTTCGTCCTGACGGATTTTTGCGCTTTCGCGGGCAAGGCGAAGGCGGCGACCGATCTCCTGTGCGGTCAGCTCGTTTAGATCAGTCATGGCGACCTCCCTTCGTCCATAGTTGCAGAAAACTCTCTTCGCCCTGGTCCTGCTCGAATGCTGCCCATTCTTTCGAATGTTGCACGAGCATGTCCCTAAGCTGGCCGGTCACGGCATCTACTGACGATCCAACGGCTTCAGCGATTGGGAATGCGTGAGGCTTCAGGGCGATATCTGGCACACTGGCCAAATCGGCCAGTTGTTGCAGGTGCCGCGCGCCCATATAGCCGTAATCGTAAAGGGAGTTGGTGGCCCTGAAGCTGTTTTGCTTCGGCAGGGCATCACTAAATCGCGCGGCCCGCAAATTGGCAATGGCATAATTCTCGGGTGGCTCGACAACGCCGGCGGCGTGCAAGCTCATCCGGCGCAATAGGCACGCCGCACAAATGCCGCATTGGCGTACTTTCCCTCCCACGCGCACGTTTGCCCGCTGCTGCCAGCACGAGCGGGTATCAATCACGTGCTGGGGCTTTACGCCTGGCCTTTGCAAAAACGCCGCGATGGTCTGGCCTTTGGTATGCCAGAGGCGCGGTTGCTCATAGGTGAGATCGATACCAAGCAACGCCTTTATGAAGCGCTCCATCTTTCTGAAGAAAGTCGGGTGGTTCCGGTAGTCTGGATAGATGTTGAGCAGGGGGAGCAACACAGGCCCCAGAGCGCCCTGTCCACTTTCAGGCACAATGATCCGGCTGACATCTGACAGCTGAGAGGCGATTGCAATCACCGCCGCAAATTTGAAACCACGCGAACGGGCGCTGTTCTCGGGATTCGGCTTCACCTTCACATCAAAGGGCAGGCGGTCGAACGGCCGCTCATCTTTGCGCAGGCGTTGCTTGAATTTCGACACACGCACGCTCACGGCAGTGTCATTCTCGTTGTAGAGGCCCGAAACACTTAGCGAGTCCAAGCCTTCGCTGTATGCAATGGCGAACGCCTTTTGCTGGTTCGGGAATAGCGGGCCTTGTCGCGGCTTGCTTGTTGCTGCGCCCTCATGGCGGACGAAGCTAAAACGCCACTCGTCACCAGTCAGATGGCGCAGGGTATCGCAAAGGCCTTGTTGAACAGTCGCATCCTGCCAGGTCGCAAGCTCAATCACGGGCACAGTCACATGAAAGTGCCGTGCCCAATGTGCACTGCCGCGTCCCCAGCGGCGATCTGCAAATTCGACGGCCGCGCAGACAATCAACAGGTCGTGATGAATGTTGCTCCAGCCTTCATGGCGGTAGCTGTCAAAGATGTCCTTATCGCACTTAATCTCTGAGCCGATGGTCGCATAAACGCGCCCCTTCGCGCCTCGACGCGGAACCGCTTGCCCCGCCTCAAGTATGGTTAGGTCACGTTCAGAAAACTTAGAAAATTCACTCATTACAATCACAGAATTGGGTCATCGAGACCGGTTCTTTTTTTGAGGTCCAGCTTGAACGCGTTCTTATCGCAGCTCTTCACGGCCTCCTGAATGCGCGCACGGTCAAGGCTCTTCGAGACTTCGCCCAATCCTTCATTGAGACGGTCGAGCT
Organism: Aurantiacibacter rhizosphaerae; assembly: GCF_009807005.1. Classification (GTDB taxonomy): domain Bacteria; phylum Pseudomonadota; class Alphaproteobacteria; order Sphingomonadales; family Sphingomonadaceae; genus Alteraurantiacibacter; species Alteraurantiacibacter rhizosphaerae. The sequence continues at coordinate 541,727 of NZ_WUBR01000001.1, forward strand.
GGTTTCTGTGCATCGGGCCTTCCCGGTGCGCCTCTAGCCCAGCTTCCTGAATACGGGTGAGCGTCTTGCCGATATTGGTTTCGACACATGCGTTCAAAGCCTTGTCGATTGCATCGCGAGAGCTCTCACCATCGTGCAGCCTCATGGCGACTTCACGTTGGAGGTCATCCGAAAATTCCGACTTATCGTGTTTTTCGAAGATACCCTTGATTGATCCCTTTGGATCGAGATCAAGCTGCCCATCCGCACCATAACTCTGCAGGTCGCGGATCAGTCCGTCGTTTCCTGACAAGATACCATTCACGATGGCATCGCTGCCCAGTGCACACCGAGTGTCATGATCTTCAGCCTCATTCTGTACAGCTTCCGCAAACCGCCTTGAGCGACTGTCGAGCTTCAAATTCTTGAATGGGCCGTCGGTCATCCCGTCCTCCTGCGACGGATCATTACGTGTATATTCTGACAATGTCAATATATTAACATAATATCCTGACATTAGATACGACATCCGCGATGGACGTGAAAGCTCAAGTTGCTGAAAGGTACTGAAAGCTGAAGGAAATCGCTTGTGCCAGTGTGGCGGAACGTCGGGCTTAGGGAGGCTCGCGTGTGCCCCCCAGATCTGAATGGAGAGAGTATAACCGTCGCCCCTTAGAGGGGAGGGAGCTTTGCTCTTCCTGAGCCGGGGCATGTCCGTCCCGGCGATCAGGAGAACTCCCATGACCAATTCCCGCCGCACTGCTTCGACATCGCCCGCTCAGCGCATCACTGCCGCAATCATCGAGAAGCTAGAGCAAGGCACAAAGCCCTGGATCAAGCCGTGGCGCGGTGTGCCGGTTTCGCGACCCTTGCGGAGCTGTGGGACACCCTACCGCGGCATGAACACTTTCTGGTTGTGGATGGTGGCCGATGGCTGTGGCTACGCCTCGCCCTACTGGATGACGTACCGCCAGTGTCAGCAGCTCGGCGGACAGGTCCGCAAGGGTGAGAAATCGACCATCGCGATTTTCTACAAGAGCTACACCAAGGAGGTCGAGAACGCCGAAGGCGAAGCTGACACCGAGAACCGGCGCGTGCTCAAGGCTTATGCCGTGTTCAATGCCGACCAGTGCGACGGCCTCCCCGAGTTCTACCATCCCAAGCCACTCATTGCCGCGCTGGAGCCCGAAGGACGCGAAGAGCGGCTTGATACCTTTTTTGCCGAGATCGGCGCTGACCTGCGGCATCATGGAGCCCAGGCCTATTACGAGCCGCAGCGTGACCGGGTCACCATGCCGCCAGCCGAACTCTTCGAAGCCTATGACCACTACTACGCAACACTCGCCCACGAGCTGTCGCACTGGACGGGGCATTCTTCGCGGCTCGATCGCGATCTTAAGAACCGCTTCGGCAGCGAAGCCTATGCTGCTGAGGAACTGATCGCTGAACTGTCCTCAGCAATTCTTGGGGCCGAACTGGGGCTTCCAGTCACCCACCTCGACCATCACGCCAGCTACATCGCGTCCTGGCTCCAGATCCTCAAATCGGACGAGCGCGCGATCCTCACCGCCGCGGCCAAGGCCGAGGAAGCCGCCAGCCTGTTGCTTGACCTTGGGGGTCACCACACCTGCGAAAGCGATCCCGACATTGATCTCGCTGATGCAGCCTGAGGAGCAGTGAGATGGGACGTTCCGTCAGCTATCCTACCGGCTCCGTGGTGGCCTTTCGCCTGCTCGATGACGGCGAAGACGAAGATATCGACTGGGTCTACGAGTGCCTCGTCGACGAGGTCATCGATGCCGCGAAAGCGGCCTTTCCTTCGTTCGAGCGCTTCGATGGATGGCGCGGCCGCGAAGATCGCATCCTCCTGCGCAATGCCTTCGCTGATTGCGGCATATCGACCTATTGTGGACTCGCCGCGATCTGGCTCGCCGAACGCGACGATGCCCGATACTGGGAGGCGGACTTCTACGTCCCACGAACTGCAAGGGCACGGCATTGGCTTGGCCAGGTGTCGGGAAGGTTCATCGACCTGTTCGGTGAGTTGCGCCTGGTCGGGCGGTTCTCGAATGGCGAAGCGATCTTCGAGCGCTCCCGATCCAACTGCGACACCGACTGCTGATCCTGCCTCGTCCCTGACCGCCGGGAGAGGCCCTTGGGCCGGTCGTGGCGCGCCGCAACCTGCGGCCCGTCGGCCCGTGTTACCCGCGCCAGCCTAGGGCCGCAGGTTTCCCGCTACGCGGTGCGTCTCGCCCCTTGTCCCGGCCCTGATCGGGCTCCGGCGGACAGGGTCGAGGCAATGGTGCCTCATCTCCTTGTCCCCGCGATCAGGAGACACCCCATGTACGACAGCTTCATCAACCAGTTGAGCGGCTTCGACCTTTCAGGCCTCAGCATCAGGCCGGCCCCCTTCAACGCGACCGACTTTCCCTGCGAGGACGCGATCGACCAGACGCTTGGCGCAGTCTGGTCCGACCTCTTCGCGATGTTTTCCGACACGGCCCTCGAGGCCGATGCCGAGGACATTGCCTGGGGCGTGGTCAACCTCTTCCACCGTGCCGCCAGCCGGAAGTCCGCTCAGCTTGACCGGGCCAGCGACGAAATCCGGGTCCTCCTCGCATCAGCCGATGGCTCCGAAGTGCATTCGAGCAACCTTGAAGAGCAGGTCGAGCGCGCGCAGGCTGCCGAAGCCAGCATGCTGGCCTTCGAGCAGATGCGCGAGACAGCGGCAGCACTTTACCGCGACGAGACCGGTTCCTCGTGGAAGCCCGTTTCCGGGTCGCGCGCGAGCCATTCGCGCAATCTCACTTCGGCCGTAATCGATGCCCGCGATTTCCTCCGCGCACGTGCTGAGAACCGGCGTCACGCTCTGATTCCGGAAGGAACTCCGGTCGTTTTCGCCGGTGGTCGCCAGAGCTTCGAGAGCGCCGAGGATGCGCGTGTCTACGCCGACAATATCTGGGCGACGCTCGACAAGGTTCGCGATGTGGTTCCCGATCTCTTTCTGGTCCATGGCGGCGACGGCAAGGGAGCCGATCGCCTGGCCGCGAGTTGGGCTGAACGCCGCGAAGTGCAGCAACTGACCTATGCGCTCGATCGTCGGCTTGGTGCCCGCGCCGGGTTCAAGCGCAACGAGCAAATGCTTTCGCTCAATCCGCGTTATGTCGTCGCCTTTCCGGGCAATGGCGTCACCGAACGACTGGTGATCGATGCTAAGACGCGCCGGATCACCGTGGTCGATCGTCGCGGCCTCTTGGGCACTTCTCCTGGGTCCTGAGGGGCCCTTCATCATCTTCATCTGAATTGCCTGGATGTGCATTCGGCGCCGACCCGGCTATGAACCGGTCATGCAACTTGACGATCTGCTGCAGCGCTACTTTGCCACCACCGACCTCTCCGGGGTTGCCCCCGACACGTGGTCAGCCGGCATCGAGCATTGCCGGGTCGATCTCGGCCTTGAGGAGGACCGGGGCAAGCGCTTTGCGCTGTGGTCATTCCTGCACATGTTCGGGTCCGCCCCCGATCTCGATGTGGCGTTCGAGAACGAGGAAGATCGGGAAGCAGCCCGCAACTTCATAGATCTCCTGGTGGCATCGGAGGGCGAGGGCGAAGCCTGATTGCAAGTGCTGGTCACGGCACCTTCAGACCCGCACCCGGTACCCATCCGGCTTTCTTCGCGAACAGTCCTGAATCAGGGCAGCTGAGGACGACAACCCGTTCCTTTCCGGCCGTGTTGGCAGCTGCGCTGCCTGCCCGCACCACCCGTTATGAACAGGTTTCCCTTGAAGCTTCGCTCCTGCGGTGCAGTCCTCCCATGCCCTGCTTCTTTCAGATGTTCGCAAGCCGGAGATGGTCTCCGGTTTGAGAAACTGAAGGACTATCATCATGACCAATATCGCAATCCTCACTGGCCGCATCGCCCGCGATCCGGAAACCCGCGAGACCAAGGGCGGCACCAACGTCACCGGGATCACCGTCGTCACCGATCGCCCCGCACGCGACAAGGATGGCAAGACCTACAAGGACGAGAACGGCTACACCGCCAAGGAAAGCGAGTTCCACCGGGTGACCTGCTTCAACGGCCTCGCCAAGACCGTCGGGCAGTACTGCTCCAAGGGCCAGCTGGTATCGGTCCAGGGCCGCATCCACTACACCCAGTGGGAGGACAAGGACGGGGTCACGCGCTATGGCACCGAAATCCTCGCCGACAAGGTCGACTTCCTCTCCCGCGGTAGTGGTTCGAGCGACGACAACGACAACACCGAGGCTCCCGAGATCGACTGACATCGATGCCGGTCGTCCCCCTTACGAAGAGGCTCTGCCGCAAGCGGCAGGGCCTCTTCTTCGGTGGTTACTGGGTTCCCGGCGCTGCATGCGAAGCACGGGTTGCACCACGCCCCGTCAGTTTCTCGATCGCGGCGTCCTCGCCGAGTTTCCCGAGTTCTTCGGCAACCTTCCTCAGGCCCTTTTTCGAGAAGCTTTCGAGGCCGCTTCCCAAGATGATTTCGCCGAGTTCTTTTGCCGCTTGCACTTCAAGTTCGCGCTGTTTGGCGTCGAGCGCCTCGCGGTCTGCTTCGAGCTTTTGCAGGGCTGCAATCGCGCTCCTGTTTCGGGGCATGTTACTTGTCCTTCTATCCCCCTCGGATCTGCTCCCCGGTTCATTCCATGTGCGCATCATCAGGGTGTAGGAAAGGCAATTCGCACCCAGCAGGCGTTCGATATTGGGGCGGAGGTGGTGGGTCCTGGCTCACGGTTCTCCCAGCATGATGGCCTTGCGCCTCCCGCCTCAAGGACGGCGGGGCCCCACCATTTTGCCCGCCACCGGTTTGCATCCGGCAGCGAACAAAATCGTTACCCCCACCGCCGCTATCGCGGTCGCCCATTCGGGCGATCCCTGACCCGGGATGCACAAGACCATCGCGCGCACCTCCTGTCGTCTCACGACAGAAATCAGGAGGATTATCATGGCTTATTCAATGCATTGTGCCCTTCCGTCACGGAGCTATTTCGAGGCTCTGGAAACAGCCGAGAAGAGAGCGTTGCACAGCTTCTTCGATCAGCACGTTATCGAGGATGACGAGCTCGGGTACTTTGCCCTCGACGAGGGTGACTACAACATCTTGCCAGCACATCTCGCAGCGCGGGTGGTCCACACGGTCCACGGCGGCATGCTCGACGAGTTCTGAGACTACCGACAGGGCGGGAGCCGGGAACGGTTCCTGCCCTTTTTTCTTGTTCGCCGAATAGTCCAATCAAGCACAAAAACCCGGTTCGGTCGGTTGCTCTGACGGCCGCCCACCGCAATGCGGCGGCGCCCGATAAATGGAGCGGGGCTGTGGACGCACTCTGTCCCGCGCATCTAAAGATGCGCTCCTGAGGGCGCGGCGAAATTTGTTCTTGGGCCCCGCGCGCACTTGCGAACCGGCAACGGGTCGGGCGGCGGGAAGCTAGGGCACGCGACATGCCCCGCTTGCCTTGCTTCCCACGCACCCTTGGCCGCTGCCTTTTTCGCAGGTGCTGTCTTTGCCTGGAGGCGTTGAAATGCTCTCGATCTGCATGCGGTGAGCTGCGAGCCCCGGTTGCTCGCGCTCCAACGTGGAGATCGGGAAAGGTCGTCCTTGATCAATCCCCCTCATTGCCTGGACCACCTCGCGCACTTGGGAACAAAGGAGCACACCCTACCCCGCGATTTCGGGATTTATCTCTCTGTTATTGCTAAAAAATGTGGTTTTGGGCGAAATCAACCCGTCTGCGAGTAGAGCGGCTTTGCGCTGATCCGCAGACAACTCACATCCATCTATCACTCTGAAATATTGTCTGAATCTTTCGATTGACTGCGAGTTGTTCACGATTTATTCTCATCAGCACCTTCCGCAAGGTGAGCCAGGTTCCGTCGGCCCGACAAGGAACCTGTTTCATGACCCGACAAGATCGGCTTCAGACATTCGTATCTCTCTCCGTAGGTAACTGGGTTCGCCAGTGTGCCGCGGACCATGGCGTCAGTGTCAGCGTCTTTATCCGTGACCTCATCGTCGCAGCGTGGCAGCGCGATAACGAGGCGAAGGAACGCCCCGCAGGGCTCGATCCCGCGCGCCAGGCAATCTTCATTTCGGTGGCGCTCGATGCGCTACTGGCCAGCCATTCGGACGCGAGTTTGCGCGACCGTACTCACGAGGCGTACCGGCGACGCCTCGAGCGTCTTGGCCTCCCCGTCAACGCGAACATGGGAGGCCATTCCCATGAAGCATAATCTCCTGAACTTCACCCGCGGGAGCCAACTGCTCGGCCACTTCGGTTTCATGTTTGCAGCGGGGCTGAAGGGTCCTCTGATTGTTACCGGCCTGGTTGCGGTCGGCACCTGCTATTGGGAAGTGCGGTCGGCTCTGAGCGATCACCAGATCTACCTGGTCTGGATGCACATCTACGCCAGTCTCTATGCCTTCATGGAGTTTGATCCGGCCAAACTGGTCAACCTTGAATTGCTTGACGGCGAAAGGGTCGGTCTCCCGTTTGGCATCGTTCGCGAGTTCCCGCCAATGCGCGAGGCGGTCGAGGCGTTTCGTTCGGCAGTGAAGCAGGGATTACTGATCTCGGCGGTACTGCTGATCCCGGCCTTCGTATTCTTCTGGTGGTTCGCCGAGCGCTTTGGCGGGCGGTCGAAGGAGCGCAAGCACGAGCGCGGCGCAATGCTTGTTTCGCTCGACGAACTCGAAGAAGAAATCGAGCGTCACAACAAAGCATTCCGGGCCGAGGAACTGGGACGCAAGTTCGGCTGGAAGTGGCGGCTAGCGAGCTCGTCGGCGCTCGCCGAAGCGGGCCACTACCAACCCGCACATCTTGCCGGTGTAAGCTGGCCGTGGCGGCTCGAGCAGAGCCACGCCATGCTTATTGGCACAACCGGAACCGGCAAGACCGTGGCGCTCACCGAACTTGTTGCCGAAGCACGTGAACGCGGCCAGCGCGCGGTCATTTTCGACCTCACAGGGGCTTTCATTGAGGCCTTCTACGATCCCGCGCGCGACATCATTCTCAATCCTGTCGACGTGCGGTGCCCGCTGTGGAGCGTGTTCAACGACTGTACGACGGAAGCCGAGTTTCACGCCGCTGCCGAAGCGCTCGTGCCCCATGACGGCGGTGGTTCAGAACAATTCTGGGTGCTCGCGGCGCGCATGCTGTTCGTCGAGATGTGTCTCCATCTTGCCCGCACCGGCACAGCGACCAACGAGGCCTTGGCACGGCGTCTGATGACCGCTGACCTGTCCGAAGTGCATAAGCTGATGCGAGGAACCATGGCCGACCCGCTGACCGCTCCGGAGGCGGCCCGCATGGCGGAATCGATCCGCGCGGTGTTCAATGCGAACGCGAAAGTGCTCAGGCTCTTGCCCTCATCCGGACCGCGCTTTTCGGTCCGCGACTGGGTCAAAGGCGACTGCCAGGCAGGCTCGATCCTGTTCCTCTCTGCTCGCTATGTCGACATGAGCATCTCCTCGCAATTGCTGACGCTATGGCTCGACACGGCGATGAATACGCTCATGACGCTCGAGCGCACGCAGGACCTGCGGATGTGGTTCCTGATCGACGAGCTCGGTGCCCTTCACCGACTACCGGCGCTTGAAAAGGGGCTGCAAACGGCGCGTAACTTCGGCGGAGCGATCGTCACCGGGGTGCATGCGTTTGCCAAGCTCAAGGAAGTCTATGGCGAGAACATGGCCATGACGTTGTCCTCGCTTGCGCGCACCAAGCTTATTCTGGCGACGGCCGATCGCGAGACAGCGATCTGGTGCTCCGATTTCATCGGCCACCGGCAGGTGCGCGACATGGAAGAAGGCTACAGCTACGGGTACAACAATGCGCGCGATGCAGTCAGCCTGACGCCCAGGCGGCAGATCGAGCCGTTGCTCCTGCCCGACCAGTTCATGAACCTTCCGCGACTGTCGGCCTACATCAAGTTTCCTGACGGATTCCCCGCTGCGCCGGTTTCGCTCATTCCGCGTACGCGTGGCCGTATCGCCGAGGGTTTCATCGCCCGCGAGAAACCGCTCACAAAGCCTGGCCAAGGTCCTGCGGCAGCGACGCTCCAAGCAAAACCGGGTTCGAAACCGAGTGATGGGCATCCTGCGTCGAACGACGACGGTGCCGGTAAGCCTGTCGATTCAAAGCAGCTCAAACTCGACCTGGAGGGACAGCGCCGTATCGCCGGTGAACCGCAGGATCGGCAGGAGCCTGTGCCGCTTGAAAAGCTGGACCCAGGGCGCGCTGCTGGTGATCTCGGTGCCGAGACCCGTTCCAATACTCATCTGGATGCGGGTCCAACGCTACCTCTCGCCGCCGTGCGAACCGGTGAGGATGCACCACCAATGGGCGCGGAACAGCTTCCGTCCGAACCAGGAACCGCCGGCGATGAGGCAGGTGGAAAGGGCGGTTCGACTCCACGAGGCCGTGCGGCGGATAACGGTCGCCAGCCTCTCACACCGGTCGAAAAAGACCTGCGTGAAGGTGCGGTCGCAGATCCTCCGGAGAAGGATTTCGGCGAGTTCGAGCCCGACATGTGAAAGGCAAATGGGGAGGGATTTCCTGGCCGCGAGGGGAGCCGTGACGAGGACCAGACAGAATGCTTTCCGTCGCCAATGTGCGCTCGCCTTCGGCTGCCGCGAGCTATTTCGCGGCAGACAATTACTACACCGGCGCCGATGCCGATCGTTCCGGAACCTGGGTCGGGAAGGGAGCGGAACGACTTGGCCTTGAGGGGCGGGTCAGCGCTGAGCAGTTCGATGCCTTGCTGCGGGGAGAACTTCCCGGTGGTATCCAGGTCGGCAACGCGGGCCAGGCCCACAGGCCGGGAACAGACCTCACGTTCTCGCTCCCGAAAAGCTGGTCGCTGCTCGCGCTGGTGGGTGGCGACCAGCGGATTATCGATGCTTACCGCGAGGCCGTCATCGAGACCTTGCGCTGGGCAGAAAAGAACGCGGCACAGACCCGGATGGGCAGTCAGGCTGGTTACGGGAAGGTCGCGACAGATAACCTGACGATTGGTCTTTTCCAGCACGACACCAACCGCAACCAGGAGCCAAACCTGCATTTTCATGCGGTCGTGGCGAATGTCACGCAAGGCAGCGACGGAAAGTGGCGCGCGCTTCGCAACGACAAACTTTGGTCGTTCAACACCCTGCTCAACTCGATGACGATGGCGCGCTTTCGTCTGGCAGTCGAGAAGATGGGCTACGAGGCTGGGCCGGTTGGGAAGCATGGCAACTTCGAAGCAGCGGGCATTGCCCGCCAGCAGGTCATGGCCTTTTCGACGCGGCGCGAAGAAGTCCTCGACGCGGTACGCCAGCTGGGTGAGAACACTCCGAAAACCCGCGACATTGCTGTGCTCGATACAAGGAAGAGCAAGGCGCCCGTCAGGGACCGAGATGGCCTTCTCGATGGGTGGCGGCAGAAAGCCCGGGAAGTCGGAATTGACCTTGCCGGTCTGATCGATGCGTCGCAGATGCGCGCTGCAACGAAGGACATTCCCAGCTCGAAAGAAGGGAGCCTTCTTCAGCGCGGGATTGCGAAGCTGAGAGAGTTCGCGCAGCGGATCAAGGGTGATCCGGCTGATCCACTAATCCCTGCCCATGTCCTCAAGCAGGATGCGCCGACCATTGCGGCTGCACAGGCCGTGGCCTCTGCGGTGCGTCATCTCTCGCAGCGCGAGGCAGCCTTTCCCCGTAAGGGATTGCTGAAGGCGGCGCTCGATTTTGGGCTACCGACGACGGTGGGCCACGTCGAAACCCGTGTGAACGCACTCGTCAGAAGCGGTGCTCTCGAGCCCGGCAAAGGCGACCATAAGGGCTGGCTGGCGAGCCGGGAGGCGCTGGACCTTGAGAGTACCATTCTCGCGAATGTCGACCAGGGACGAGGTGCGGTGTCGCCCATCCTGGATCGATCGGACGCCGCAGAACGGGTTCAGGCTGTGGCCGCACTCAACCACGGAATTTCGCTCAACGAAGGGCAGGAGGATGCGGCGGGCCTTGTGCTCTCATCGCGTGACCGGATCGTAGCGATCCAGGGCATTGCCGGGGCGGGCAAAAGCAGCGTGATGAAGCCGGTTGCCCAGCTGCTCCGCGAGGAAGGCAAGCAGGTTCTGGGGCTCGCGGTGCAGAACACGCTTGTCCAGATGCTCGAGCGCGACACTGGCATCCGTTCGATGACCATCGCCCGCTTTCTCGCCCAATGGGGCAGGCTTCTGCACGAGCCGGGAAATGCCACGTTGCTTAGTGAGGCTCGGAGCGCGCTCGGAGACCATGTCCTGGTGCTCGACGAGGCATCGATGGTGTCGAACGAGGACAAGTCCAAGCTGGTACGGCTGGCGAACCTTGCCGAAGTCCAGCGCCTGGTTCTCGTCGGCGACAAGCGACAGCTGGGCGCCGTCGATGCCGGTAAGCCTTTCGACCTCGTCCAACAGGCCGGGATCGAGCGCGCCAACATGGATGTGAATTTGCGCGGCCGCGATCCCGTCCTGCGGCGAGCCCAGGCCGCCGCGCAGGAGGGACGCATCGACGATGCGCTCCAGGCTCTTGCTCCCTCAACCATCGAGGCTCGCGGGGACAGTGCGATTGTTGCTGCCGAAAAGTGGCTTTCGCTCAGCCTAGCGGATCGGGATCGGACGTCGATCTACGCGTCGAGTCGAGCCTTACGGTCTGCGGTCAACGAGGCTGTCCAGCGCGGACTCAAGGCAAATGGCGAGCTCGGCCCACGATCGGGCCGGCTGACCGTTCATTCGCGAGTGAATGTGACACACGAGGAGCTGCGCTATCTTCGCACATATCAGCCGGGCATGGTCCTCAACTTTCGCTCGCGCGACAGCACGCAGAAGCTCTCCAAGGGCGACTACACCGTCAAGACCATCGACCATGCGCGCAAGCAGCTCGTGCTTGAGGACAGGAAGGGGCGGGTTCGCAAGTTCAATCCCGCGCGTCTACGACCAGGCGCAGACGATAGCCGGCTGTCGCTCTTCGAACGCAAATCGCTGTCCATCATTGAGGGTGACAAGATTCGTTGGACCGACAATGACCACAAGCGCGGGCTGTTCAACGCCGACCAGGCGAGGATCTTGGTCATCGACACAAAGGGCGTCTTGGTGGAGACATCAGCGGGCAAGGAGCTCCGCCTGAGCCGCGGCGACCCGATGCTCAAACGCATGGACCTCGCCTATGCCCTCAATGCGCATATGGCGCAGGGACTGACCTCTGATCGCGGGATCGCGGTCATGGACAGCCGCGAGCGCAATCTCGCCAATCGGCAGACCTTCCTGGTCACGATCACGCGGCTTCGCGACGGCCTTACGCTGATTGCAGATAATGCCGAGAAACTCGGCCGGGCCATCAAGTCCAACAGCGGCGAGAAAGCATCGGCCCTCGTAATAACGCAAAGGCTCAAGGCGGCAGCTGCCAAGGGCCTATCGCAAGACAAGGATGTTGGCAGCGCATCGCCTGCAAGTGACAAGCCCGAACTCACCAAGGAAAGGGTAAAGCCTTTCGAAATCGGTATTTGATCACCGACAGCCTGGACGATTTCCGCGTTACCAGGCACGATGCCTGTTCGAGAGGTGCGGAGCGTTGCCGGTGAAGGGTGTTTTCGAGATTAGCGGCAATTCGCGCTACGACGACCTCATTACCGAGCGGTATCATTTTCCCTCGCAATATCTTCCTCAAGCCCGCCAGCTTGAAAACGACTGGATCCTTTACCGCGAAACCCGCGTGTCGGGCGGTCGGATGGCCTACATCGCGACTGCATTCGTTGAGCGGATCGATCCCGATGAGGCTGATCCAACCCATTACTACGCGCGCGTCAGGGACTATCTACCCTTCGATGATGTGGTCTCCTACCGCGATAAGGACGGACGCTTTGCCGAACGCTTCCTTCGCGAGATGGCCCGTCCTGGCGATGCCGGACGGACGCTGCGCGGCAAATCGGTGCGCACGCTCGATGGCGATGATTTCGTCGCCATCGTCAATCAGGGGCTGAGCGAGACGCTCGACCCGGACAACCGGATCAGGCTCGAGCTCGACGAGCGGTATATCGACGACGCAACCGCCGCGCTGCTGGCCGATGAATTTGGCGAACGCCGGATCGAGCAGATCCTGGTGAACAAGAAGATCCGGGCGGCCAGTTTCCGCAATCAGGTTCTCGACGCTTATGACAGCACCTGCGCCGTCACGGGATTGCGGATCATCAATGGTGGCGGGAAAGCTGAGGCACAGGCGGCACATATCTGGTCCGTCGCCGATGGCGGACCCGACGTGGTACCCAACGGCGTGGCACTCTCGGCTACGGCCCATTGGCTGTTCGACCGACATCTCATCACATTCGACGATAACCTTTGCCTGCTCGTATCGCACAACAAGGTGCCGTCCGACCTGTTGAAGCTCTTCCCGCCTTCAGGACAGAAGATCAGGCTTCCGGTCGATCCCAGGGATCACCCCCGTCCGGACTTCGTTGCCAAGCATCGCGCGCGTTTTGCGGGGTTCTGATCCGGTAGGATCAGACAGCGCGTCCGAACCAGATGACACGGCCGACCACCTGAATCTCGGACCGGTCGACATCATCCCAGCTGGGATAGGCCGAATTATCGCTGCTAATCGTGATCTTGCGGCCACCTGGCTTGAGCGTCACGCGCTTTACCACCAGCGCATCGTCGGCGCGCAGGACGTAGATGCCGTCACGTAGCCGCGAACCCTGGTCCGACGCATCGACCAGCACCTCGTCGCCATCGCTGAGTGTCGGCTCCATGGAATCGCCCAGGACGTGGATGATCGAGAGACTGGCGCTCTTTGCCCGGGTCAGCCGGGCAAGCCAGCGCTCGTCGAAACCGAAGCGGGTATGGGCGGTCTCGCTTTCGGCAATCGCTCCAAAGCCCGCCGACGCATCGACATTGAGCACGGGTATTTCGATCAACCCGTCACGCATGGGTACGGGCGGTCCGCCCAACACTTGCTCATCGACCCCGAAGAAGCTGGCAAGCGTGCGCCGGTCATCGTCATCCAGCTTTCGCGGCGAGCCGCGCTTGATGAACTGCTGAATGTAGGACGAGTTTCGTCCGATCATCCGCGAGATCGAGGAATATCCGAGCCGTCGCTGCTGGATCAGGCGATCGAGCTCCTCTCTGACATGTTCCATCGTGTCGTTCCTTCTGACGGTCTCAGGAGAGAAGGAAATCTCCTAGACTCGATGGAACCTTCCTACTAAGAACAAAACAGGAACACAAGCGTTGAGTGAGTCGAGGAAGGCCATGAAATTGCTGGATCGCATCGAGAGGCATCTGAAGGATTCGCACATGTCGGCGACGCGGTTCGGTCGGCGTGCCGTGGGCGACCCTCGGTTCGTTCTTGATCTAAGAGCTGGCCGCAGGCCGCGCAGAAGGACTATCGAGAAGGTGGAGGATTACCTCAACGCAGATAAATGATTGTAAAATGACTACTGCGGTTCTGAATTTCTCTTGAGATTGCTGAAACATATCTTGGCGCGATGCTCTCACATCTCTAGATCAATTTGTGAAAGCTTCTCCTCCGTGGACTCGCCGCGATCAGGCTAGTTCTGCCGCTGGAGAAGGGCTACGTGAGCTCGTCAGCAAGACGAGCTTCAAGGGGATGGGATGAGTGCTTCGGCCAAACAAGATTACAAAATGTCATTCAGCACCGGGGGTCTCTTCCATAACGAAAGCTTGGAAGTCGCGCGCCTGCATGTCGATGGAGAGTCTTGGGAGGACACGATTCTCAGGGCCATGGAGGAAGGCGCAACGAGCCTGCCAAAGTCAGCATCGAATCGCCGATCTTTGCGTGAAATCTCGAATCGCCTGCTTACTCTAACAACCGACGAGCGCGCTTACCTTTTGGATGAGGCTGACCGCTCTGAACAACAAGCGCTTCTCTGGGTCGCCACTTGCCGAGCCTACCGTTTCATACGTGAATTTGCCGTCGAAGTGGTGCGGGATCGATACCTTGCTTACCAACTCGAACTGCCCCTCGAAAGCTTTGACATTCTTCTTGAGGCAAAAGCGGAATGGGATGATGACTTGGCCAGTCTGAGCCAATCAACCCGCCTCAAGCTTCGTCAGATCATGTTCCGAATAATGCGTGAGGCCGGAATAATCTCAGAAGATCATCGCATTCAGACGGCTGTCATTTCAACCCGCGTGCGGCACATGATTGAAGCCACCAACCCCAGCGAACTGACCATATTCCCCAGTGTTCCGGTCGAGGGAGCCTGATTTGATGCGTGAACTAAACCGGAAAGAGCGCGCCGAGCATCTCTATCGCGTAATCAGAAGTGAGCGCTTCCTCACTAAGCAAGGCCTCGGAAACGAAGTCCCATTCTTCATCTATCCCTTTCCCGCAGAGGAAGGGCTCACAATGGTCGAAGATCGCGAGGATCTCGTCACTCGCCTTCAACATTCCGGTACCCGGGTGTTGGATTTGAACCTCTTTGATATTGCACTCGATATCCTTTCAGAACGCGGGATCCTTGAAGAGGTGCTCGAGATTGAGGCCGACACCAGCAAGGGTGAGATCAAGGAACTTCTGCAGGGGGTCTTAGACCCAAAGGCTCACCTCGTCCCGCATATCGGAAAGGCAATCGAAGCCACACCGCACGACGTCATCTTCTTGTCCGGCGTTGGTGAAGTGTACCCCTACATCCGCTCACACAACGTTTTGAACAATCTACAGAGCACCGCGAAAGAAGCGCCCACCGTTCTCTTTTTCCCGGGAAGCTACACCCATGCATTGGCAACTGGCGCGTCGCTAGAGCTCTTCGGTCAGCTCCATGACGACAAGTACTACCGCGCCTTCAACATACTGAATTACGAGGTCTAAGCCCTATGGCTCAGCTGCTAAAAGACATTTTTGAAAAGCCCGTCGATCGCGCGATTGATGGGGTTATCAAGGCTGATGATGAGGCCAGCCTTCGCGTCGAGCTCGACGAGTACGTCATTACGGGTGAAATTGGCCAAAGGCTCGAGCAATTCCTCGAAGCTTACAACAATTATGACACCTCAAACGGCGTCTGGATCTCTGGCTTCTTTGGCTCTGGTAAGTCTCACTTGCTAAAAATGTTGGCCTTGCTGCTCGAAAACCGTGAGGTCGACGGAAAAACTGCTCACGAGATCTTTGCTGCAAAACTCAAAGACGAGCCGATGCTCGCCGGCGCCCTCAACAAGGCCGTTTCTATCCCGTCGAAATCAATTCTGTTCAACATCGACCAGAAGGCCGATGTCATCTCGAAGACGGATGTCGATGCGCTTCTATCTGTGTTCCAGAAAGTCTTCGACGAAGCTTGCGGGTTCTATGGAAAACAACCTCACATCGCGCAATTCGAACGCGATCTGCAAAGCCGCGGGCAATTTGAGGCTTTCAAGGAAGCCTTCCGAAGCGCTGCTGGAAAGGACTGGGAGCACGGAAGAGAACAGGCGCTGCTCGAAGCCAAAAATATCGCGACCGCGTTTGCCGCGGCAACTGGTGGCGAACCATCGGATGCGAAAGACATTTTGAGCCAATACCGAAAGGACACGCGTGTCTCGATTGAGGACTTCGCAGACACTGTGAAAGCTTGGATTGATGATCAACCCAAAGGTTTTCGACTGAACTTCTTCGTTGACGAAGTCGGCCAATATATTGCCGACAACGTAAAACTGATGACCAATCTGCAGACCATCGCAGAAAGCCTCAACACCAAGTGCAAGGGCCAGGCATGGATCATCGTAACGGCGCAGCAGGACATGGCGTCCGTGATCGGCGATATGACCCAGCGGCAGGAGAATGACTTCTCCAAAATTCAAGCTCGCTTCGGCAACCGCATGCCGCTGAATTCGGCCGATGTCGCCGAAGTCATCCAGCGTCGCCTACTCGCCAAGACTTCTGAAGGCCAAGTGACGCTCGGCAATTTGCATGATCGCGAAGAAAACAACCTCAAGACACTTTTCGATTTTGCGGACGGGTCGCAGAAGCTCAAGAACTATCGCGATCGCGACCACTTCATATCGAGCTATCCATTCCCTCCTTATCAATACGATCTCTTTCAAATGGCGATCACGTCTTTGTCGGAGCACAACGCATTTGAAGGCAAGCACAGCTCTGTTGGCGAGCGGTCGATGCTGGGCGTCTTCCAAGAGGTTGCCAAGAAGCTGAAGGACCAGGAGGTTGGTGGCTTGGCCACCTTTGACCTCATGTTTGAAGGGATACGCACCGCGCTGAAGTCTTCGGTGCAACAGAGCATTCAGATCGCCGAAAAGAATCTGGACGATCCCTTTGCCGTTCGAGTCCTAAAGTCCTTGTTCCTCGTCAAATATGTCAAGGGCTTCAAACCGTCGGTTCGCAACATCGCAATTCTGCTTTTGTCGGAATTTGAGGCGGACCAGACGTTAATGCGCCGCAAGATTGAGGAAGCGCTAAGCCGTTTGGAGAGAGAAACCTATATCCAGCGCAACGGCGAGGTCTACGAGTTCCTGACCAATGAAGAGAAGGATGTCGAAGCCGAAATCAAGGCTCTCGACATCGATCCGTCCGAGCTCTCGAAAGAACTCGAAACCCTCGCATTCGATACCATTTTACGTCACCGTAAAATCAAACATCTCGCGACGACTAGCGAATACCCTTTCACCCGAAAGCTGGATGATCACGCTGTAGGACGCGAATACGAGTTGGCCATCAATCTGGTTTCACCCTTGAGCGATGAAGTCGAAAGCCCTGATGGCATTCGAATGAAGACTATGTCTCGCGAAGAGCTTGCGGTTGCTATGAACCCCGATGCGACCTTCGTTCGCGACCTGATCCTTTTCAAGCAAACTGACAAGTTCATCCGCCAGTCACGCAGCGGCTCACCGCAGCCAGGACGTGATCGCATTGTCGCGGAAAAAGGGGAGCAAAATAGTCGCCGCTTAAAAGACCTCGAAATGCGGCTCCGCAAATTGATGGGAAGCGCTCGCCTGTTCGTTAGAGGTGACGAACTCGAGATCGGCGGTGAAGATGCTCAAGAGCGCATCGCCAAGGCGTTCCAATCGCTGGTCGATAAGGTTTACACCAATCTCCCGATGCTGCGCGGTGTTAGCTATACCGAGGCCGATATCAACAAAGCGGTGCAAGCTGAAAGTGGGCTCTTTGGATCTGACGACACAGGGATCAATGAGGCCGAGCAAGACGTCCTCAGCTTCATCAATGCGCAGGCACGCAACGGTGTAAAAGTCTCCGTCAAATATCTGGCTGATCGGTTCACGTCCAAACCCTACGGCTGGCCAATAACCGCAGTCCTTTGCCTTGCAGGTAGCCTGGTCGCGAGGGGCAAGATCGAAGCGCGACTGGACAGCGCTGTGAAGGAGGGACTGGATCTCGCCAAGGCGTTGAACAACAGCCACGCGCTTCCGAACATTTTGCTCACCCCACAAACGGAATTCACTGCCGCCGAAATTCGGCGAGCTAAGGAGCTCTATCAGGAACTCTTTGCTCACCCCTCCTCGGGAACCGACGCGCGCAGTTTGGGTGCAGAATGGACTGCAAGCATTGATGTGCTTGAAGCCGAGGTGGACGAACTTGTTCGCCAATCGCACCGCTACCCGTTCCTGACTTCGCTCGAGCCACTCAATGAGCTGCTGCGGAGCATGAAAGGCAAACCGGCGAACTGGTATATTTCAGAGGCGCCTAAGCGCGAGGATGACCTTCTGAACGCGAAGGAGGATATCCTCGACAAGGTGAAGTCCTTCATGGGCGGCGCACAAAAGGACATCTACGACGACGCCCGCGATATGCTCGCCGGCCAATCTGCCAACATCGACTATGTCGATCCTGATGCTGGTGCAAAGCTGAGTGCCGCATTGGAGGATCCGAACTGTTTCAAAGGATCGACGATCCAGAACATCAAGTCCGATCTTTTTGATCTGAAAAACAAGGTCGAACTCAAGGTGCTTGAGGAGCGCAAAGCTGTCATCGCAGAAGTCGAAGACGTTTCAGCGAAGATCGCTCAAATGCCGGACTTCCAGGCGCTCGATACTGACCAACAGGCGCGCATCACCGCGCGCATTGATAGCCACAAAGAAGGCCTCGATACGGTCACTTTGATTCCCGTACTGCGCGATCGCGCCAATGGTGCACGCACCAACCTGCTATCAGATGTTGTCACTGAATTAGATCGTCTCGCGCGCCCAGCACCGGCGACTCAGCCGCAGCCAGGCCAATCCGACGGGCCAGCGCCCGCACCGCAGGCTCCCACAACGATCCTTGCCTCGCAGTTGAAGGTCGCAGCCCCGAAAACGCTGTTGACCGATGAGACCGACGTTGATGAGTACCTTGATGCGATGAAAAGTGCCCTGCTGAACGAAATCCGAGCAGGCAAAAAGGTGATCGTCTAGTGATAGCCAATCTTGAATTCGAGAACTTTGCCGTATTCGAACACCTGGACCTTTCTCTTTCCCCTCGGGTCAATGTTGTCATTGGATCAAACGGGACTGGGAAAACACTTCTATTGAAGGCTATCTATGGCTTGGGCCTTATGGCCGACGGTCAGTATCCTGATCGCTCCGACGACGGATTTGTGGCATCTGCATCGGGCAAATTTCTGCGCATATTTTCAACTGAGGAAGATAGAGTTGGGACCCTTTCATCCAAAGGGATACAATCGCAGACTCGGCTGCGACTGGTGAGCGCTGATGGATCCGCCACGGAAGTGACTTTCGGCGCGAGGTCTCAGTATATGAATTTTTCCGCCGACACTGTGACACCGAAGTCTGCAAACACGCCGGTCTACATTCCGACGAAAGAAGTGCTTTCCTTAGTTCGTGGCATTCGCCACCCGAAACATGATCGCGCCACTGTCGAGATGATATTCGATGATGGCTATCTGAACCTTGCAGAACTTCTCGTGAAGCCCGGCTTCGACGAGAAGACATCTGATCTCCTCGAAGATCCAAGACTCTCTAATGTGATCCGCGATCTGGTTGCTCTTGTAGGAGGGCGATATCGCGAAAACAATGACGGTGGGTTCGGGTTTCAGCCCGGACAATATGAAGAACGGGCCCAGGCTACTACGGACGGCGGTGAGGCGAAATCTAGAGCTCAAATCGCAAAGGCATATCAAGACTCGACCGAGACCAGATTTGTCTCAACCGACGTCGAGGGATTTCCCACTGGAATGACCGCTGAAGGATATCGAAAAATCGGTGTTCTTCATCGCTTGCTGTGCAACGGATCTATTAACCCAGGCAACACAGGGACCCTTCTTTGGGATGAGCCCGAGTCGAACCTGAATCCAAAACTGATGAAAAAGTTGGTTCAGGTGCTATTGGAACTCTCCCGAAACGGGCAGCAAATCATTCTCGCTACCCACGACTATGTCCTGTTGAAGTGGCTAGACCTTCTTATGGACGAAGGGAAAGAAGACCATATCCGTTTTCACGCTATTTATCAGGACCCTGACACACAGAAAATGAGCGTCGAAAGCGCGGATAGCTATGCGCTCATTTCCAAGACGGCCATATCGGACACCTTCGCGGAGCTATTTGATGAGGACATGGCTCGCGCGCTCGAGGTTACGAACACATGAAGCTGTATAAAGCCGAGGAAAATGCTGATCTCGAATTTTCTTTTCCAGATGAAGCGAAATGGGATGAACTTGACAAGCAGGGGGTGAAGCTCCCGGTTCAAATGAAATTTGTCGATCTCGTTATCGAACGAGAGAACGACATTTTGCTTGTTGAAATCAAGGATCCTTCGAACAAGAGAACCCCAGCGGATGAGCGCGCAAGATATTTCAAGAGGCTCTCGGACAATTCAATCTTAACTCAGGAATTAACGCCGAAAGCACGCAGTTCATACACGTTTTTGCACTTGATGGAGCGCGACACGAAACCGTTCAAATATGTCGTGCTCATCGGTCTAGATGCGTACGATCCGTCTCAGCAGAAGGCCTTGCTTACAGGATTCAAAGATCGCCTTCTGGCAGACATTCGCTGTGAAACAGACACTCCCTGGCGGCGGCAACACATAGCTGACTGCGTTGTGATGTCCGTCGATGTTTGGAACAAAACATTCGTCGATTGGCCTGTAGCCCGAGTTGCCGAAGTGGCTCCTATTGCGGAGGTCGGAGCCTGATGGATACCACAAAGCTCAGGAAATTTGCTCAATTTGCGCGGAGTACCTTGATTGATCAAGTTGCCGCAAGGCTGGAATCCGTCTTGAGCGACGGCTCGTCGGCTCGGCGTGAATACCCAAAAGCCTTCAAGAAGCTTGAGGCACTAGTTGGCAAACTCGGACGAGAGCAAGTTGTCGAAAAGGTCGCCTACACCTGGTTCAACCGCTTCACTGCTTTGCGGTACATGGATGTAAACGGTCTCTCCCCGGTTCGCGTTGTGTCTCCGTCCGTTGGTCAATTTCAACCGGAAATACTCTCGGATGCGAAGTCGGGGAGTATCAACGAGCAAATCGTCCCCGAAATCACTAGAGAAAAGGTCCTTAGCCTATTGGATGGTCGCGCCTCTAGCCCTGACCCGCAGGGAGAGGCTTTCCGACTGCTTGTCGTTGCTGCATGCAACTATTGGCACGACGCTATGCCATTTATGTTCGAACGCATCGACGATTACGCCGAGCTTTTAATGCCTTCGGACCTGCAGTCCAACGCTTCGATCCTTGCATACCTTCGTGAGGCAATGACACCTGACGTTTGTGAAGACGTCGAGATCATTGGCTGGCTCTACCAGTTCTATATTTCAGAGAAGAAGGATCAGGTTTTTGCGGGCCTTAAGAAGAACCAGAAGATCACGGCCGAGAATATCCCTGCCGCAACACAGCTGTTCACGCCGCATTGGATTGTCCGCTACCTGGTGGAGAACTCGCTGGGACGGCTCTGGCTACTGAACAATCCGCAAAGCGGGCTGGCGGCCAAGATGGACTACTACATCGCGCCAGAAGAGCCCGAGACGGATTTCCTGCGTATCACCAAGCCCGAAGAGATCCGCATCTGCGATCCGGCGGTGGGCTCGGGGCACATGCTGACCTATGCCTTTGACCTGCTCTACGCCATCTACGAGGAAGAAGGATACGATCCGACCGAGATCCCCGAACTAATTCTCAAGCATAATCTGACCGGGGTTGAGATTGACGACCGCGCAGGCGCGCTGGCGGCCTTTGCGCTGGCGATGAAGGCCGCGGGCAAGCTAGGTCGGCGGCGGTTCCTGCGGATGGAGCCGACGCCCAACATCTGCGTATTGCAAGAAAGTCGTTTCCAAATCAGCGAGTTCAACGACTTCCTTGCTGAACTAGGGTATGATCTCAACGTTGACCGAGTGGCTTATGGACTGTCGAATACTCCTCTGATCCTCGATGAATTGTGGCGCAGCGTCAGCCGCTATCTGAAGCATGCTGAGACGAAAGTGTTTGAGGATACCTTTGAAAACGCGGTTGATGAGTTCGATGACTCGATCGTTTGCGAGATCGGAATGTTTCAAGAGGCATCGCAAAACCCATTCTTGGCGGCACAGATCAAAGACACCCGCGCACAGCTTTTGTCCATTGCCGCATCCGATAGAAACGTCCGGGATCGAAAGAAGCTGGAGGCCGAGTTCGGGAAACGCGCGAAGTCATCCAACATCGCTGGGCGGCTGGCAAAGATTGGAAACTCATATGCCAAGCATAGGTCTGATGCGACTTATCGAATGGAGCTTGAGGCGCTGGTGGAGCGCGTTGAAGAGGCGAGCGGCGCACCCGAGGCTTACGCCCAACTGGAGCAGGTAGGCCAAAGCCTATCAAAAGCCATCGCTTTCCATAGTGCGCTTTGGGCGACGGTCCTGCAGTTCGCACAGGCCAAGAACTTCGGATCTCTGATTGTGCCGAAACTACGCGATCCGGCCAAGACGCTGCGGATTATAGAAGCACGGGATTTCGGCGGCGACTTGCTGCTGAAAGAAGTGCAGGAGCGCTTAATCTCAGTGCTGCGAATGGCAGAGGCGCTGTCGTCTAAGTATCACGTGGTGGTGACCAACCCGCCTTATGCGAGCGCGACGGGACTAAACTCAAAGCTTTCCGCATTCGTGAAAGGCGAGTATCCAGATAGCAAAGCGGATCTCATGACATGTTTCATGGAACGCGCAGGTATCCTTACAGTGCCTTTGGGCTACTGGGGGATGATTAATTTGCCATCATGGATGTTCATCTCGTCGTTCGAGAAGTTACGTATCAAACTATTGGAGAATTCGTCCATTAGTTCGCTCGTTCATTTGGGGCGGGGAATATTCGGCTCAGACTTCGGCACCGTCGCTTTTGTTGTGCGCGACGTGAAGCCCAATGGGCGCACGATCGGAGCCTTTCGCCGTCTTTTTGAACGCCATGTGCATGTTCGCACGCCAGAGCAAATTCGAAATCTTTTCTTGGAAAAGGATTTTGGCAAATTTTCGCGCCTGCAATCCCAACTTCAAAGAATTCCCGGAAATCCGATTGCCTACTGGGCAAGCGACAAGATAGTTGCCCTCTTTGACGACCCCGAGACTTATTTGAGTAGAAGCTTAAACCTCAGAGAAGGCATCAATACAGGAGACAATGAGAGGTTCTTGAGGGTTTGGCACGAAGTGTCGGACTTATCATTCGACAGAAATATTTCAGATAATCCCATCGAAACGAAGTGGAAACGTCACCGTAAGGGAGGCCCGTTTCGAAAATGGTACGGGAACGGTGAGTTTGCGCTCAATTGGGGGAAGACTGGACAAGAAATCCATGCCTTTCACGATCTGCCGCTCGACTACCGGGGCGCTCCGATGCGAGGGAAACAGTTCTTTCTGAAGGAGGCAGCATCTTGGACTCGCGTAAGTTCTGGAGACTTCGCAATCCGACACTCTTACCCTGGAGAGACTTTCGATTCCACTGCCCCCTCAATATTCGGTGATCATCAAGATCTTTTGGTCGCAGAAGCGTTCCTGAATGGCCCAATCTCGCGTTTTCTCTTGGGTATCCTTAGCCAAACGATTGACTTCAGACTGACTGGACTGGGTCGACTTCCATTGAAGCTGCCGACGGCATCGCGCCATGCAATTGCTTCGGCTACGGGAAAAATCATTGACCTCGCCCGCGTCGATTGGGACGCCTACGAAACCTCCTGGGATTTCACCGCGCTCCCACTTCTCTCGCCCGATCATCGTGACGAGACGCTGGAGGACAGCTACACCACCCTCCGCGCCCATTGGCAGTCCATGACGGACGAGATGCAGGCCCTTGAGGAAGAGAACAACCGCATCTTCATCGACGCCTATGGTCTGCAAGACGAGTTGACCCCCGAGGTGCCGATCGAGGAGATCACCCTCACCTGCAACCCTGCCTATCGCTATGGCGTGAAGATCTCCGAGGACGACCGCGAGGTCCGCCTGCGCGCCGACACGATGGCCGAGTTCCTTAGCTACGCCGTGGGCTGCATGTTCGGACGCTACAGCCTCGACGCGCCGGGCCTGATCCTCGCCAATCAAGGCGAGACACTGGCCGGCTACCTCGACCGCGTGCCTGAACCGAGTTTCATGCCGGACGAAGACAACGTCATCCCTGTGCTGGACGAAAACTGGTTTCCCGATGACATCACCGAACGCTTCCGCCAGTTTCTGCGCTTGACCTTCGGCGAGGACCATTTCCGCGAGAACCTGAAGTTCATCGAGGACAGCCTGGGCAAGGACATCCGCAAATACTTCACCAAGGATTTCTATTCCGACCACGTAAAGCGCTACAAGAAGCGCCCGATCTACTGGATGGTCGCCTCTCCCAAAGGCACCTTCAACGCGCTAATTTACATGCACCGCTATCGGGGCGATACGGTGTCAGTCATCCTCAACGATTACCTGCGCGAGTTTATCACGAAGCTTGAGGGGGAGCGTACACGGTTAGAGAAGCTCTCCGACGATCCTGCCGCTAGCCAAGGTCAGAAGACCAAAGCACTGAAGGATGCTGCCAAAGTCGCCAAGCAGATCGATGAGCTGAACGAATGGGAACGCGACGTGATCTTCCCACTTGCGCAGCGCAAGATCGAGATCGATCTCGATGACGGGGTTAAAGCGAACTATCCGAAGTTCGGTTCTGCCCTGAAGAAGATCGCTGGGTTGAGCTGATGTCAGACCGTATCGAAACGGGCCTTAAGCTGCTCTTCGACGAGCACCGGATAGTGTTCTGGTACGATGCAGCGCGCGACATGCGGGGTGAATTTGACGCTGTTGATCTGCCAGACGTGCAGAAGGTCGAAATCACGAACAACGAATTCGGTCTGAAATACCGGATGCTGCGGCAAGAGCCTCGCCAGAAGTTTCTGGTGTTTCACGATGGGCCCGCGCCTGAAATGGCCGACAATTGGCTGCTGGATCTGTATTTCGCCGGTGGTGTGTTCAAAGCCGATCAGGCGGCAATCTGGCTTGCGGAACTGGGCCTGCCGCTGCAGTTTGAAGACGTGGTGCGCGACCATATGGAGTTTTACCGCTCCAAAGTTCGCATCGAAGCGCTGAAGCAGTCGGTCACTCCTTCAGACACAAAGAGCGAAGTGTTACGCCGTATGCTCGCCGTATGCGCAGGTGCTCAGGGTGCCTTGGATACGGTCATCGAGGAGCTGCTGGCAGAGCTCGCAGACGATCGTCACGACGCTATGCGCCTGATTGAACGCTCCGGCCTGACAGAGTTCTTCTGGAAGCAGGTTGAGAATGCCTACGGTTATCTAAGCGAAGAGCCCGATTTCGAAGACTTCGCGATAACACTGTTCCAGTCCTGTTATGCCCGCGCTCTAGGTGACGATGGCAAGCTGAATGGCGAGGCCCTGCTTGTTTTCCGCCGCTGGAAGAACAATCGCCTATGGTCAACCGCATTTGAAACGCTGAGCGGTAAGTATCAGGACCTCCTGAAAATCCCTGAGGATGTCCAAAACCGCGACATCAAGATTTTAGGTGCGATTGATCACTTCGAGGAAATAGATCGCCATATCATCCGCTCTCTCGTTCGTGAGATGGCAAGTCAGACGGTGTCATCAGCTGAGGTATTGAAAGCTGTTCGGGAGCGGAGACAAAGCCATTGGTATCCGACCTACGAGGATATCTACCAGGCCATCGGCTATGCCACGGAATTCCAGCAGGCCTTTGCTGAGGCAAACTTGACAATGACCTCCCCCGCTGAGGGTGTGAAGCGCTATGTTTCCCACTGGTTCAAGATCGACCAACTCTACCGCAAATTCATCTATCATATGCAAAAGAGCGGCCAAGCCTCGCTCCTCAGCGCGCTCTTCGAGAGCGTCGAAAACCGGTATACGACTAATTTCCTTCAGGCTGTGAACGATGCTTGGCAAGACCAGATTGCTGAGCTCAACCACTGGAAGATCTCGGACTTCGCGCACCAGACCAGCTTCTACATGGACCAGGCCGCAGAATTCCGCCGCCGAGATCAGAAGGTGGTGGTGATTATCTCGGACGCCTTGCGCTATGAGATTGCAGAAGAAGCCCTGCGCGAAATCCGCAAACTGAACAGGTTCGACGCCGAGCTCGAACCGATGATTTCTGCTCTGCCCAGCTACACGCAGCTTGGCATGGCGGCGCTCTTACCAAACAAGGATCTAACGCTGGAAGCGGACGCAAGTGTGTCTTCTTTCGGCCTACCCACTCAGGGAACCGTCAATCGCGAAAAGGTTCTGGGAATGGGACGCTCGGGCGATCGAGCCAAAGCCATGAAAGCTGATGATTTTATGAGCTTGAAAGCGGATCAGGGCAAAGAGATCTTCCGCGATCATGACATTCTTTATCTTTATCACAACCGGGTCGACAACATTGGCGATAAGCTAGCCACTGAGGAGCACACGGCCGAAGCTGCCCAGGACGCCATCGAGGATCTGACCAAGCTTGTCCGCAAACTCACGACAGCCAACTTCTCGAACATCTTGGTGACGGCAGATCACGGCTTTATCTATCAACACCGCGCCTTGGATGAGACAGAATTTTCGATCGCGGTCCCAGCGGGCGCTGAAATTCTCGTCAAAAACCGCCGGTTCATTATCGGCCGCGATCTTGATGAGACTTCAGGTATGAAGAAGTTCTCTTCAGCCGACCTAGGACTGGCAGGGGACTTGGATGTGCTTTTGCCAAACTCCATCAATCGTATGCGCGTCAAAGGATCGGGCAGTCGGTTTGTGCATGGCGGAGCGACACTTCAGGAAATCGTCATTCCTGTGATCCGTGTCGGGAAGAAACGCGACGCAGATGTCGAGAAGGTTGAAGTTCAGATCATTGTTGCCGGAAAGAGTTTAATTTCGTCCGGACAAACTTCGGTCACTCTCTATCAGGCTCAGCCCGTCTCAGAAAAGCAGCAGCAACGGGACCTTCTTGCTGGCATTTACGCCTCGGACGGCACACTCATCTCTGATGAGCATGCTCTCACCTTCGACTACACTTCGCAAAATGCACGCGAACGCGAGCTGCCACTCAAGTTCCTTCTTTCCCGGGACGCGGACCGCTTCAACAATCAAGACGTTCTGCTCAAGCTTCGCGAGCGCGTCGGCAAGACAAGCCATTATGAAGATTACACAAGTCACCGCTTCCAATTGCGCCGTGGCATATCGACAGATTTCGACTTTTAGGGACACTCATGAGCGCACTTGACGATAAGATTAACGAGCATTTCGCAGGCTATGTGGTCCGCAAAGACCTCGTGAAAGCGGTCAAGGGCAACGCAATCGTCCCAACGTATGTCCTTGAGTATCTGCTCGGCCAATACTGTGCGACTGACGATGAAGCCTCGATCGATAGTGGGATCGATACGGTCAAAGATATACTCAAGAAGCACTACGTTCACAGAAGTGAAGCGGGCCTGATCCAGTCGACGATCAAGGAGAAAGGACGCTACAAGGTCATCGACCAGATAAGCGTCTCTTTGAACGAAAAGACAGACAGCTACGAAGCGACCTTCGACAACCTGGGCATCAAGAAGGTCGCTGTAGACAGCAATACAGTCAAAGCGCATCCTAAGCTTCTGGTGACCGGCGTATGGTGCATTGCTGATGTCCAATACGAGTTTTCAGAGGACTCGCGGATTTCGCCGTGGGTGATCGAGACCATCAAACCCATCCAGATCGCAAAGGTCGATTACGAGGGCTACAAGCAAGCACGAGCGCAATTTTCCAAAGACGAGTGGATCGACCTCCTTATGCAGTCGATAGGCTTCAATCCTGAAGCCTTCGGTCGTCGAAGCAAGCTCCTGCAACTCATGCGGCTGATCCCCTTTGTCGAGCGCAACTATAACATCATTGAACTCGGTCCAAAGGGAACAGGCAAGTCCCACATCTATTCAGAATTCTCTCCGCACGGGCAGCTGATATCCGGCGGGGAAGTTACCATCCCAAAATTGTTCGTGAATAACGCGAACGGACGGATCGGCTTGGTAGGCTACTGGGATGTCGTGGCCTTCGATGAATTCGCTGGGCGCGAAAAGACCGCGAACAAAGCCTTGGTCGACATCATGAAGAACTACATGGCGAACAAGACTTTCTCTCGCGGGATCAATCCCATGGGAGCCGAAGCAAGTTTCGCTTTCGTGGGGAACACAGACCACAATGTGCCATTCATGCTTAAGAACAGCGACCTGTTCGAAGCTCTTCCCCCTCAGTTCCATGACTCGGCCTTTATCGACCGCCTTCACGCCTATCTTCCCGGATGGGAGATCGACGTAATTCGCAGTGAAATGTTCACCGCTGGATACGGCTTCATCGTCGACTACCTCGCCGAGATTCTTCGCCATTTGCGCCAGGAAGACTTCTCCAACCGGCCTGACTTGCACTTCAAGATCAGTGAGAAGATCTCTACCCGTGACCGTGATGCCGTCTACAAAACCATGTCTGGCTTTTTGAAAGTCATTTTCCCTGCCGGAGGTGAAGCAGCCGAAGATGTTGAAGAACTGTTGCAGCTCGCGCTCGAGAGTCGAAAGCGCGTAAAAGACCAACTGTTCCGGATCGATGCAACCTATCCAGAGGTCGATTTCTCTTACACTGGCCCCGACGGTGAAACACGTCGTGTGCAGACCGTTGAAGAACAAGAGTTCTCACAATTCTACTATCTGAAACCGGCCTTGGATCCCAAGCAGCAGGATGAAGCCAGCGATGCTGTCGTAAATGATGGGGCCGATAGCCGATCTGAACCGGCCCAGACGCCAGTTCCCAAAGGGCCTGCGAAGCCGGTCGCCGAAGAAGGTCATCACGTGTTTGCCGAAAACCGGAAGGGGATGAGCTATAATAAGCTCTTCGGGCCCTATCTGGAGGGAGCGTCGCGGATCGTCGTGACGGACCCTTACATTCGCTATTTCTACCAGATCAAAAACATGATGGAATTTGTCGAGATGGTCATTCAGCGCAAAGCGCTCGAGGACCAAGTGGCCATCCATCTCGTCACAGGGCCTGACGATGGCAACGTGCAAAAGCAGCGGGAGCTGCTCGATAGCATTGCAGAAGCATGCATCGGAACGGGCGTTGACTTCACTTGGGCATTTGACAGTTCAGGGACTGGCCACTCGAGAGATATCGTCACGGACACTGGCTGGAAAATTGTTCTCGATCGAGGCCTCGATATCTTCCAGGCGCCGATGCGGCGGGACGGGTTTAGCCTTGGCGACCGTTTGCAAGAGCACCGCATGTTGAAGAACTTCTACGTGACCTATGTGCAGCAAGACTAGCTACAAAACTGCACTAGCACTTGGAGGGAAAAACCTTGTTCCGCGTTGATTTGAACCAAAACCGATTGTCTCGACTTTCGCAAAAGCGGTTTTCTGATCTCAACCTCCGCGAACGAGACCATTTGCAGGAGTGGCTGGCTAATCAACCAGATGCCCTCGGCGAGGAATTGCTGATAATTCAAAAAGAGTTCGATGGCTTCGACGAGACCCGCGAACGTTTAGATCTCTTGGCACTGGACAAGGACGGCAACCTCGTAGTCATTGAGAACAAACTCGATGACAGCGGACGAGACGTCACCTGGCAGGCGCTGAAGTACACAGCCTATGTCTCTGGCCTGACCAAGACGCAAATCGTCGATATCTACCAGCAATACCTCGACCGTTATGCAGGCGGGGGCAATGCTGCTGTGCGGATATGCGAATTCATGGAAGTTGAGGAGCTGGAGGAAACTGTCCTCAATCCAGGCAATGACCAGCGAATGATCTTTATCGCGGCCAATTTCCGGCGCGAGGTCACGGCTACTGTTCTATGGCTTCTCGGCCGTGGCATCCGGGCGCAATGCTTCAAGGTGACCCCATTTTCGTTTGACGACGAGCTCATGGTCGACATCCAGCAGATTATACCGACGCCCGAGGCCGCCGATTTCATGATCGGGATGTCGAGCAAAGAAAATGAAGAAAAGGCCATCCAGAACACACAGAAAAAGCGGCACAAGTTGCGCTTGGATTTCTGGGAAGCTGCGCTCGACCAATTGCGTGCCGACGGCGTTACTCTCTACCAGAACATCAGCCCGACCAAGGACCATTGGCTTAGTGCGGGATCCGGTACCCGTTCGTGTCCTTATCAGATGATCTTCTCGAGGGATGAAGCACGGGTCGAGATAAGCTTGCAGCGTTCTGAGGCCGCAGAGAACAAATGGCTGTTTGATCAGCTATATGGACAGAGAGAAGCGATCGAGGCTGCATTTGGAGCCCAACTCGATTGGCGGCGAATGGACGACAAGAAAGCCAGCCGCATCGTTTACGCTCATCCATTCGAGGGTTTCAACAAGGAAGCTTGGCCAGATATGATTGGCTGGCTTGCCGCTCATATCCAAAAACTGGAAGCGGCTTTCAGGGGACCGCTTTCCCGCCTAAACCCTCACGTCCGATCACAAGATGAGGTTGTGTAGGATCAAGCCTGGTGATGAATTAATCAATTAAGCGTCGGTCTCGGGGCGTGATCCACAGCCCAAATCAACTGAGGTTTGTTCAAGCCAATTATCGTCACAGATAGCTAGATGGATCTAAACCCGTTTAAAGCCTGGTCTGCCATCGATTGGGGGACGCCTGCTTCACGGGTCACTTCAGTCCATTCAGCAATGGCAGACTGGATATCCGAAATGATCGCTTTGGTTTCAGCGGCTTTGAGATCTGCAAACCGCCCAAACGCGATAAGGTCGTCCAACTCGAAATTGTCTGTCTTGCCTGACAGCGACATTTGGTGCTCGCTAGTCCACTCTCCGTTCGGATTGTAGGCATAAACAACATCGTAGGCAGGCGAGAGACTCCAGCGGCCAGTTCGGTCCATAAGGAAAGCGATGTTCTTGGTGTGATCGTCCTGGTTGCGGATGAAGATGTTGAAGAACGCTCGTCGAACCTGCTCCTTGATCGCTTCGCGTCCGAGACCGAGCATGCGGATGGTCTCGATCGCCTGCTCGTAGCTATAGGCCCGAGCAAGGTTGAAATCGAAATGCCGCATCGCACAGAGCGACTGCATGTGGAGCTTCTTGCCGTCAGGCGTGCGGTCGAAACGCTGGGTCATGAAATGTGCCCGCCCGCCTTCTTCGTGCAGACGAGAGCGAGCCATGTCGATGCCAGCTTCTCGGGCTAGCAGATAGCAGGCGTATTCAAGCCGTCCGAAGCCCATCGGGTCGGCGAGTTCCTTGTCGGCATTGCCCGACACTCCATCGAATTTGACCAGCCATTGCGTATAGCCGGGCCCCGCAGTAAGCTGCCCTGAGTGGAATTCTCCGGTCTCCTCATTCCAGGCGAGGACGGCCTTGGCCCGGGCGCCACCAGCAGAGGTGCCGACGCGCAAGATCTCTTGAAGTGCGCGATGATCATCTTCACCCTTAAGGACACCGGCCAGTTCTTCACGCGCAGCAATGACCCTGTTGGCGAGCTCGACAAGCGGCGCGATATAGACCGGCCGGCCCTGTTCACGGCGCTCACCGGTAGCAGGCTCGAATTCGAGCGCGCCCATGCCTCGGCGACCGGTATAGCAAAGGCGCTCGACCGGATCGAAGCTGTCGGCTGTGCGGCCCTGCTCGGCAAGCCAACGATTGATGAGG
Organism: Aurantiacibacter rhizosphaerae; assembly: GCF_009807005.1. GTDB lineage: Bacteria > Pseudomonadota > Alphaproteobacteria > Sphingomonadales > Sphingomonadaceae > Alteraurantiacibacter > Alteraurantiacibacter rhizosphaerae. The sequence goes on from NZ_WUBR01000001.1 coordinate 572,721, forward strand.
GCGTTGCCAAACTTGTCGGGTAGGCTGTCGGCCAGCATGCCCGGCAGCCCTTTGAAGGTCTCGTGATTCAGCGCGGGAAAATCGTAGACGCCGCTTCGTAAGGGCATTGTGAGCGGGGCGACTTCGATACCGCTGCGGCTGAATTCCGGAGTGTATTCGAAGACCCCGACATCGCGATCCTCATCCCACAGAACGGCGCCGATCTGACGACCCCAGAGATTTACGACTGCGCGGCTCATGGGGCTTCGTCATCCCAGCTCCATTCCTCGCCAGCCTCACCTTCAGAAGACTTGCGCACCCTTTGCCGCGCTTTGCCGGTGTCGGACCGGGGATCGAGCGGGCTCAGCTTGGCATCCGGCATGACATCCAGCAGGCGGTCTTCAATTTCGAGCGCACGCATTATCCTGGCGAGGCTATCGATGGTCCCGCCACTACCGGCTTCCAGTCGGGCGAGCGTTGAACGCGAGATACCTGCCATTTCCGCAAGCTCGGCCTGCTTGAGATTGCGTGATATGCGATATGCTTCGATCTGCTTCCCGAGGTCGGATAGCAGCACCGATAGAGGGCGCTGGTCTGATGGATCATAATGTGGCATTATCGAGACATTATCTCCGATATGGAGCTTTGTGTAGCGATTTTGCGTCTTTACATGAAGGCACTTAATGCGTCAATATCGAGACGTAAATTGGCTTATAACCGATAATGCATCAAATTTGCGACTTTATGTAGGCCGGAGTGATGGAAATGGATGACGAGAAGGAGCAAAACGACCAGACGGACTGGAAGGGTCTACGAGAGATCGACCGTGCCATCTCCGAAAATCGGCGTATGGAATACAGCTGGAAGAAGGCTCTAGCAGATCCTTGGGAACGACGCGGACTCTGGCTACTTGGGCTGGTCGTCGTCGCATTTGCGGCGTTCGTCATCCTGCAGGATTTCGTGCTGTAGCTATCTATTGCTCCATTCTTTGACGTCGTCTGCAGCTTCCTCACTCGCGCCCGTGGCACCTTCCGTCTGGCGATCAAGATAAGTTCGCACGGTTCCAATTCTGCCACGACCCTGTCGGCGCACTCGTTCGACCTCATCTGTGATGCCAGACCGATCAGGAGCGTCGGGCATTGAGGGACCACCCGAAGAGCTCACGGCGCCTCTTGCGCGTACCTGCCCAGCACTTCCGATTCCAGGGCGGCTGACCGGAGCGAAGTCCGGCAGCGAAAGGTCGGCTTCGATGTCGTCCTGAAGCCGATCAGCATAGCTCTCGACAAACCGTGATTGCAGCTGCTGACCCCGCGCGCTCATCTGGAACTCGATGTCATCGAAGCGCACCGGCCCGTAATAGTCGCGGTTGGCTTCCATCTCAGCCATGCCCCATTCGCGATAGGCCTGGCTCAGGTTCAGCGTGCCTGCGGCGCTGTTGGCCTCGTACCAGCTGGCCTGGTTCTCGAGGCGGCTGGCCATCTCTTCGGCCCGACGCGCCTCTCGCGTATAGCTCTCCGCTTCGGTCAGCGATCGGCTGAGACCCGACGAACTGGTCGATACTTGCGATACTGAGCTCGAGCTCGTCTCGCGCAAGAAACCTTCACGCGTGTTCGACCAGTTGCGACTGTCGGAAAGCTGCCGCAGCGTGCCCATGATCCTGACACGGTCTTCCGAGGCGATCCCGATATCGCTGTCGGTCCACGACTGATTTCGGCCACCGCGGACGCCCGCCTGCGCGTTTAGTACTCCGCCTTCGGCCTTTGCTCCGGCTCCTGCTTCGCCGTTAAGGAACCAAGAAATAGTAATGTCGTCGGAGGCGCGCCGGGACAGGCCGAACTGCTGCTGGAGCGTCCTTGAGGCATTGTCGACTTCGCTGAATGCCGTGCCGATGCTGTCGTTCGTGCCGACGCCGCTGACCGTGTCGGAGCTCTGACCCTGACTGTAGGCGTTGCGGATCTCGCTGAACCGGGTGAGTGCAGAGCTCGTCGATTGCTGGGCGAGGTTGGCATAGGTCTCGCTCTGCGTCCGGCTCTGGCTCGCCATCGTTCCGAGGCGGCCGGTGAAGTCCTGCCCCAGTGTCGGCGTGAACGGATAGCTTGAATTCGGGACAGCAGCGAACTCTCCATCGGGGAAGCTGGTGGTCTGCGTGCCGCTGTCGCGGAAACCACGCGTCTGCGTGGCGCCATAGGCGATGTTGGGTGCAAGATTGCCCTGCGCAAACTGGCGGGAAAACACCGTCGAATTGTCGATGTTCGAGTTGCCGAGCGAGACATTGCCGGTGCTCGCTTCGCGCGAGGCTTCCTCGGCCGCATTCTGGCTCGGGTTGAGATAGCTCGTTGCCTGGCCCGAGATCGCCAGCGCACCGCGCGCCACCCCGCCGGCAAGGAAGGGGATCGAGGCAACGAGATAGCCCGCCAAGATACCGATATCGCTGTTGACGTCGCTCATGCCGGCAAAGGTCGCCAAGCTGAGGCCTGTGCTGCCGCCAGCGGCGGCGACATCGCCCGCGCCCTTGAACATCAGGATCATGTGCAGGATGACGAAGAGCGGTCCCCACGCGGCAAGGTAGAAGAAGCCGGTGACGTAACCTCTCAATGCAATGGGTCCGGTCCGCGGCATCAGGAACAGCGGAAACAGGACAGGGAATAGCGCGTAGAACACCACAGTCAGCACGACATTGAGGATCGGGACCCATTTCATCGCGTTGTGCGCGATCGAGGAATAGGTCCGCTCGGTCTGAATATCGGCCCGGGTCTGCGCGAATACGTCGATACTGCCGGTGCCGCTCGCCCCTGCAAAGCCGTACATGGCCTGGTTCATGGCATTGATCGTCAGCACCTGGCGGAAGATGTCGCTCGCGCTGCGCGAGATGCCGGTGAGATACTGGTAAGCAATCGGGAGGTCGGCCATGAGCTTGGCCTTGGCGAGCGCTTCGGCTTGTCGCGGATAGAGCTGGCGCCCCGCCACAAGCGTCATCTCGTCGATTAGGCTCGCCCACTGCCCTGACAGCGCGGTGTAGGCTTCGCGGCAGGTGATGATTGAGGCCGTCACGCTGTCGTCGGCCTGCCGGGTCAGGAATTTCTGCGCGCGAGCCGCGCTGCCCGGCGCGATCGTCGCCCAGATATCGTCGCTCTCGGACAGCTCCTTCATCGAGTAGCGGCCGAGCAGCAGATCGTAGAACACGCAATGCCGGACATGCTCATCGAAGTTCGCAGCGAACTCCGGATCGGAAATGCGCAAGCTCCGCGTCGATTCGAGCAGCCGCGCGCCATAGATCATGCCGTTCTTCGAGTAGTTGAGGTCGTCCGGCAGGCCGAAGACGAGCTCGGCAGAGCGGGTCAGATAGTCCCCCGCCTGGCTGGTGAAGCTTGCCATCAGGGCGAGCCCGAGCGGGACATTGGCCACCGTTGCCGGTGCAAGGCTGGGATTGACCCGGTCGGTCACATGGACGTCCATGCGCGGCACCATCAGGCACATGTAAATGAGCGTCGCACCGAGGAACCAGTTGAGCCAGGCACGCCAGTCCTGGTTGAACGCGACCACTATGACCGCGAGCATCATGCCCATCACCAGCGCGACCTGAATGAGGCTCTTGTAGCCGCCCGCACCGGTCCAGGCGGCAACGGCGTTGAGGACATTGACGATGTACTCGCCGCCGCCGACCGTGAAAATCTCGACCATGCTGCCTGACCCTTATGGAACGATGGAGCGGGATTGCATCCCGCGCGACCAGTCGAGCGCGGCGGCCATCGACGGCGACATCGAGGCGGCGAGCATGTTCTCGATCATCGCGGTCTTCTCGATGATCTGCATGATCGTCGAGACCCGCGCTTGCCCGGTCGCTTGCCGCTGGGCGAGGCTCGATCGCACCTCGGCGACCTGCGCGCGCCAGATCGCGAGCTTCGCTTCATCGGCCGCAATGAAGCTCGCCATCGAGCGCCCGGCCTCTGCGGTGATGCGTTCGAGGATGGCATAGAGGAGATCGATGCTGGCGATCTCGGCCAGCGTGTCGCGGTCGTCGGTTGCCATCCCGCGACCATAGGCCGCCTGAACGGTAAGGATCTTGTAGAGCGGCACCGATGCCACCTGAAGCAGCTCCTTCTCCTCGTCGCCGATCGCGGTATCGCTGCGGATCGCCTCGACCATGCTGCCGATGAGCCGGGCAATGCGGGGCCGGATGGCCTTTGCGCTCGTGAGACTCATCTGCTGGAAAGTGGGGTTGAGGCACTGGTCCGGCTCGTCGCACTGGAACACCCGCACCGACTGGCCCTGCGTCCCGTCGAGCAGTGCGGTCACCAGCGTCGAGGAGGCGTCGCCGGCGAAAGGCACGAACTTGCCCGGCTCGTCGTCGCGGGGCGGCACGTAGATCACCGTGCCGATGAGCGTCATTGCATATTCGGCAAGATCGCGGTCGAATGTGCCACCGGGGTTGAAGAAGGCGCTCTGCTTAAGGACATGCCAGGTGTAATTGCGCGGCACACCGGGATTGACGTCGGCATAGTCGTCGCCGGCGCCCTCGTTGGTCGAGGCTCGCTGGCCCCTTGTGCCGCAACCATGCTTGGCCGCGGCATAGTCGGTGAAGATACCTTCGGAGTTGCCGATCGCTTCGCAGATCGCCTTGTCGGCGAGATCGCCCTTGGGCCAGACGCCGCCGACCAACCCCTGCGCCATCTCGCAGGAGTTGATCGAGAGATTGTTCATGAGCTGCGCCTTTTGGCTGAACTCCTGCATGATCTTCGAGCACTCGGGGCAGACGGTGTCGATCGCGAGGCTGAAGGCGAACCCCACCGCATTGTTCGCGACAGCCTTCAAGAGCGCGACCATCTCGCTCGCGTTGATGAAGGAGAAGGACCCGGCGAAGATATCGATACCGCCGCAACCAGCGCGGGCACGCGGCAGCTGGAGATTGGCGATGTTGGTCGTCTTCTGCGGGAAGCGCGTCCAGACATTGCCGAGACTGTAATAGCCCGCCGACTGTCCTTCAAACGCGCTCGGCCCGGTGACATTGGCCGCAGCGCCCATATCGTCCATGAAGCGGTCCATGCTGTCGCCGACGTTTGCGGCGACGGGGGACGCGACCATGCTGGCGGCAGCTATGGTGAGCGCCGCATTGCGGATGCTAGTAATCATGTCCGGCTTCCTTCGAGGTGAGGAGGTAGATGCGGTCCTGCAGCTCGTCGGCCGAGAGCACGCCGTATCCGATCGGGATCGGGCGCCTGGCCACGCTGTCCCACAACACAAGCGCCGGGGTGATGCCGGGCTCGAGCCCCATGCGCGGCCGCTGGCCGCTTTCGACCTTGTAGTCGGGGAAGTGCCGGGACGGTCCGCCATCGGTCGAGATTGCCCGGACCGTGATATGCCAGCGGTCCGCCACCGAGCGCACGATCGGGCTCATCACTTCGCACGCGCCGCAGGTCTGGGCGAAGAAGTAGAACAGTCCATAGCGCTCGGAGAGCCTGGCCATCACCGCATCGCGATCGGCAGCGCGCGCGTCCTGCCATTGCTTCTTGGCGAGCGCGCCGACCGGTCTCTCGAGTGTGTAGTCGAGCTCGGGATCCTGCCAGATCGCGCGCTGCCAGACATCGGAGAACAGCGATGCCCGGTCGAGCTGGGCACGTTGGAAGCGGATATAGGCGGTGACGTTTTCCGGTGTCGGATAGAGGATCGCGCGCGCCTTGAGTTCGCGCAGTTCTCCCGTGACCGCGTCCAGCTCCTGCGTGGCGGTTACCTGAGCCGGTGGCTGCGCCATCTGCGGCTCGTCTGCCGGTACCGGCTTTACGCAATAGAACCAGTAGCCGAGCCTGCGCTGCTCGCAGTAGAGGCTGTCTGCCGAGGCAGCTGGCTCTGCCTGGTGCGCTTCCTGGGCAACTGCCCGAACGGGAAGCAGTGCAGCGAGACACATGGCCAGTACTGGGAGGTCCAGCATCGGCAGTGATTGGCGGCGCGTCATTGGCCACTCCTTGCGTAATAGTCTTCGATTTTCTGCTGGATGAGAATGCTGGTCTCGAGCTCGTCGGGGAGCCGTGCAGCCTCGGTGAACTCGGCATAGACCTCGCTGAAATCCATCTGGCTGAGGTCGAGCCGGGCGAACTCGTCGAGAGTGAACCCCTCGCACTGTTCTTCCTTGGGCTTGTCCCAGGGCTTGGGCAGCTGGCGCCGCCCCTGTTCCTGCAGGATCCGCGAGAGCTTGCTCTCGAAGCAGCAGTAGACCTTCTTCTTGGTCAGGCAGACGCCGAGGAACTTGTCCGAGCAATAAGTCCCGACATAGGCGCACAGCCCTTGCGCATCGCGTTCGTGGAGCAGCACTTCTTCGCGGTTGCAGCCGAGCGCGACCAGCAGGCTGATGCCGGGGATGAGCGGGAAGCCCTTGCCCTTGCAGCAGTTGAGCACTCCGAAGACCTTGGAGGAGCAGGTGTTACGCGTGCCGCGGAACAGCGTCAGCGTCTCAGGATCGAACTGGCCGCGGGCCTCGTCCATCGCGTGGAGCGCGACCGCGGCGTCCTTGAACTCGTCGTTCGCGGTGCGCTCGATCGTTTCGCAGCTGCCATCGATGCAATAAACATCGCCGTCACAGACATACTGGGTGGAGCTGTCGGTACCGGGAAGCGGGCACTCGTAGATGCGCTCCCAGGTCTCGCAGGGGTCTTCGTCGGTAAGGCATTCCTCGCGGACAAAGCGGCAGGTGCCCTGGCTTTCGATGTCGGAGCAGTCGGTCGCCACTTCGCGGGCGATGCAGGTGTAATTGCGTTGCCATTCCCAGCAGGGGCGTGTGACAGCGACGCCATCGACCACGCGGGTCTGCGGATCGGCATCGGTGCAGACCTCGGCATCGAGCGTACAATCGCTATTGTCCGCAAGACCTGTGCATTGGCTTTCGTCCGGGGTCGTCGTGACGGCGGTCGCGGTGCTTATCCGGTAGGGCGTCTGACCTGCGACCTGTTCGTCGCAGGTCAGCTCGGTAAGCGGATCGCCCGGCTCGGTGCACCACTTGCGCCCGCCGGACCATCCCCACTGCAAGCAAGGACCGTCACGGTGTCCGGTCACCCGGCAAAGAGCGCCCGAAAACTCTTCGCAATCCGGCGCACCTGACAGGTTGAAGCTGCCCAATGGGCTGCAAAGGTAATGATACTGCGGTTGCTGGCTGACCCTTGCGACGAGTGGCACCGCGCACTGGCCAACCGACTGATCGATCCGTGTGCCCGTATTGCAGGTCGCGGTATAGGTGCCCGCCGACCCCGAACCGGGCGGCAGCGGGACGCACGATCCCTGGCTGCCCGAAATTGCCATGCCGCTGGTGTATTCGAGCGGCGTCTCGTTGATCGCGAGGCTGCGGGCAATCACGTCCTCGATCTCGTTCGGCTCGAACCTTGCGCGATTGGCCATGCTGTCGCGGATCGTCCGCATCGGCGTGCTGGTTGTGGCAGCGCTGCGGGCGCGGGCCTCGATCTGGTCGGGATCGCGCGCAAGATCCTGCAGGTCGCGCGTCGCCTGCGGATCGAAGTTGGGAACGCGCGCCGCGTCGGGATTGGTCGTTGCGGCATCGCGCGCCTCGCCCAGCAGCTCGGTGGCAAAGTCCTTGCCGTCGGCTCTTGCCGCATCGCGGGTCTGAGCGTGAATGGAAGCCGCGCTTGTGAGGGCGAGAAGTGCGGCAAGGAGATGGGCGAGGGTTCTGCCGGTCATGGCCGTTCCTTCCTGGTGAGCTGGCGCAGATGGAGGCGGGCAAGCTCGGCGCCCGGACCCCTGCCCGAGGCAAAGGTCTCGAGGACCTCGCCCACGCTGATGTTCCCGGCGATGCGGTCATGCGGCGGCACCTCGCTGGTGCAATCGAACCCGTCGCATGGGCTGAACTCGGTGCTCAGCATGACGAAGCTCGGCGCGGCCTCGATGTTGAAGGCGCGGAACAGCCGCGGATCGATGCCAAGCGAACCGGCTGCGTCGCGGCTGCTCCAGATGGCAGCCAGGCGCTTCTTGAACGCCTCGCTGTTTCCTTGCGGGAAGCCGCGCAGCACGGTGACGCCACCAGCCCTGGTCATGTCGTGGACCAGTGCCTTCAGCGCCTCGGGCGGCATCGACAGGCTGGCAAAGGCAATGAAGCGCGGGCCTCCCCCGAGCGATGCCCTCTCGGCCGCAACTTGTCCCGCGATCATCGCGTCGAAGTCGAGGACGGCGTCGGTCTCGACTGCCTTGATGCTGTCGGCATAGGCTGCGCGATTGGCCTGCGCCTGCGCCTGGATAGCCTGTGCGTCCTCGGTCAGCGCCTCGGCGCGTTGGCGGATATTGGTGCTGAGCGCCTGCGCGTCGTCGGCATGTTCGGCCGCGCGCTCGCGGATCGCTTCGAGATCGATGCCTTCGGGCGCGCTCTGTGCGAGAGCGAGGCCACCCAGAGTGACGGCAAAGCCGACGGGCAAAAGGAGGAGGTGCTTGTTCATAGCGCGCAGCAGTTCCGCTTGCGCCAGACGAGGTATCCCATGTCTTCGCCGATGGCGGGGATGACCTGTCCGGCTGATTGAAAGGTGGTGGAGGCTCCGATGGGCGGGCAGGCGTAACGGCCCGAGGTCGCCGGGTTGGGATTGGTGGCCTGAAAGCGGTATTGCTGCTTGCGCATCACCGGCATCAGGTATTTGCCGCACAGGCCCTTGGACCCCATCGTCCCCCACGAGACGAGTTCGCGGTGGAGCTTGTAGGCAAAGCGCGAGAGCACCAGCCGCGAGGCCTGGACGTGGCCAATGCTGGCCGAGACATTGCCGTTCATCGGGTACATCGATCCCTGGCAGCCCGCGCACCAGAACATCTCGTCGATCGGCAGCTTCGCGGTCGAGGCGACGCAGTCGGCCGCACAAGCGGCGAGCGCCAGCGGGTTGGCAAACAGCACGGCTTCAGGGTTGATGATCGCGGTGAGCTCGGAATCCTGCCACAGCGGATCGATCTCGGAGATGTAGAGAATGTCGATCGAGCCCGATTCCAGGCACAGGAAATCGGCGACGATCTCCATCCAGTAGATCAGCGGATAGGCATACCAGTGGACATGCCAACTCGAATAATACTGGCTCGCGCCGCCTACCGCCGATGGCCCCGAAATCGAGCGAAAGCCGATATCGAAACCCGGATCGAGTTTCATGCCGCCGAGGTTCACGAAGCACCACGGCTTCATGCTGACATCGGCAAGCCGCACCGGTTCCCAGAAGCCCATGGCGATCCCGGGCCTCAGACCGCACAGGCACACCGGCAGATCGGGGTTGTCGGGATCGGGCCGGCTCGAGGGCCAGATGTCCAGCCCGCCGATCGAGATCGGGAACAGGCAAGACCAGCAGATGTCAGTGATCGGGTTGACGAAGCTGCCGGTGCAGCGACCGGGACCGGCATCAGCCATGGCAGGTGTTGCGGTGGCGAAACCCAGAATGGCGGCCAGCACGAGCGCCAGCTTTCTTAAGTGTGTCATTGGGCTGTCCTCCTTTTCGGTGGCAGCGCGATTTCGCTGATTTCGAGCAGGCGGCCCTGCTGGCGCACGCGTGCGGGCACCGACCTGATCCCGAACCTTTCCGTGAGTTTGCCGCCCTGGTCGAAGTAGAAGCGGCGCTGGCGAGCCTTCATCAGCTCGAGCGGCGCGCCCTTCACCAGGATCAGCTTGGCATTGGCGTCCTGCTTGAGCGCCCAGGCGAGCTGGTCGGGATCGTCGCCGTCGAGGAACAGGAGATCTGCGCGCAAGCCGACGCTGTCGAGCGGATTGACCCTCGTGCCAGCGGCATGGATCAGCTCGCCTTTTGCGCCGCGGATATCGGCAGCGAGCGTGATCGTCGGATCGAAGTGCCAGCGCCGGGCTTCGCTGGCCCGGACGATCCCGGCGACGGGGTCGGGCCGATTGACCCGTCCGATTGTGCGGCGCTTCAGGTCTTCATTGAGCCGCGCGGTCTCGCCCGAACGTTCCATCTGCGTCAGGCGCGAATGGATCTGTTCGAGGAGGTCGCGCTCGATCACGGGAAAGACCGTGCCGCGCTGCCCATAGTCGCGCGCCAGCACCTGTGAGGGACAGAGCAGCACTGCAAGCAGGGCCGCAGGGAGGATGAGCTTGCTCACAGGATCGCCCTCCCGCTGCCGAGGATCTCGCCGCGGCAGACGAAGCCGATCTCGGCGTAGCGGCTGTCGAGGCCGCGGGGATGACTGGTCCCGGTGTAGAAGCAGCCGTCGGGGATCGGGCCTTCGGGGCCTTTGTGAAGCGCAATGCCGAGACGGGTCTCATCGAGCCGCGCGGCGATCTTGCGACCGTTGATGAAGACCTCGTGGCCACGGTGGCTCACGACATCGCCCGGCACGCCCAGCACCCGCTTGCCGAAGAGCTGCGCGCCTTTCCCGAAATGCACTTCGACGAGCCTGCTTGCCGGCGGCTCGAAGAAGATCAGGCTGCCGCGCTCGATCCGCGCATGCTTGTCGAGCCAGAAGGCCCAATTGGGCAGGCTCGGGCTGGCGTTGATGAGGAAGGCATGGTCTTTCGCGAAGGCATCGACCGCGCCCCATCCGAGCGGCAGCAGCACCAGGCCGGTCAGGACAAGCGGTCGTTTGATCGTGCGGCCAAGACGAGAGGCAAAGTGCGTCACTGAGCGCCTCCCTGCCCAAGCTGGCGGGCGATCCGTGCGCGCAGTTCATCGGTAGCATCGGGGGCATCGCCTGCGAGCACCGCTTCGCCGACCAGCACCACGCGGCCATCGGTGCCCATTTCCGCAACAGCGCGCTCGGACGCCTGGAGGAAGGCGAGCACGCGCGCCTGGCTGGCTTCGGGATCCTGCTGGCCGCGCGCTTCGGCATCGACAAAAGCCGCGATGGTCTCGGCAAGCCGGACGGTGACGATCTGCTGGCGCGGCTCGGACAGTTCGCGGCTGACCCAGGCCGCCCAGAGCAGTGCGACCACGAGCGCGAGCACGCCAAGAATTCTGAGCAACAGCGGGCGATTGAAGGATGGTAGTCTGCGCGTCTCAGTCACGGTTTGCCTCCCGGGGCGGATGGTTGTCGAGATCGGCCGCGAGCCGCTTGAGGAAGCGCGGCATGCGAAACAGCGTCACCGCGCCAGCGAGCACGAGGAAGCAGCCCTTGAGGTCCTGGCTGAACAGGCTGCGGCGCAACCCGTCGGCTTCGAGGTAGCGGTCCGACAGATTGGCGAGCTGGGTGAAGAGGCCGCCAAGGTCCCAGCCCGCAACGAACAGGAACAGCGCGAGCGGCAATCCCAGCACGATCAACAGCGAAGTCGCGGCAAAGCGCGCGGTCTCGATGAGGACGAAGCAGGTCCCTTGCAGGAACGGCAGCAGGCTGCGGAAGTTGGCCGGAGGGGTCCGGTCGGCGAGATGCGAGACCATCATTGTCCGCCTCCCGCTACGATGCGGATGGCATCGGCGAGGCTGTGCCCACGCCGCTCGCAGTCCTGGATCGCCGCATAGGTGTCGGGATCGGAGGAGTAGATCGTCGCCGAGAAGGGATCGAGCACGAGCCGACCGACCGCCTCGGTCTCGGGGCCCTTGATGAAGACCTCGCTGTACTCGGTGCCCGAACGCTTGAGGCTGCGGATCAGCGTCTCGGTGCGGTCGTCCATGTCGAGCCGCGCGTTCGCCCTGAAATCGGCGATCGTCTCGGCCTTCTGCTGGAGCACCAGCATCCAGTCGCTGTTCTCGAGCGCGGCGCGCGCGCCATCGGACTTGTAATAGTCATTGAGGGACTGGGTCGCGGTGGCGAGCGCGCCGCCATATTTGCGCGCAGTGCGGGCATAGGTCTCGACGAACTCACCCATCGACCCGCCCTTGAGCATGGCCCAGGCCTCGTCGATCAGCAGCAGCTTCTTGTTCGCTCGCGAAGAGCGCGTCATCGCCTGGCTGGTCATGAACATGATCGCCGAAAGGACGACGCTGCGCAGTTCCTCGCGGGACGCGAGATCGCTCATCTCGAAGACGGTAAAATCATCGTCGAGCGCGAAGCTCGCCTTGCCTGCAAAGAACCCGCCGTAGCTGCCGCCGCGGCAGAAGGGTGCGATCGCGGTGGCGAGATCGCGGCCCGCCTCGCTTTCCGAACCGTGAAGCGCATGCGCGACATCGTCGACCGAGGCGCCGCTTCCCAGGGCCTCCCAGGTTGCAGTCACGGCCCGGTCGATCAGTCCGCGCTCGGTATCGCTCGGCGCAGTGCCGGGACGCGCCATCTGGCCGACGATCGCCTTGATCATGGCAAAGCAGTCGAGGCGGTAGTCCTCGTCTTCGTGCGCGCGGGCATCGTCGATCAGCGAGAAGGGGTTCAGGGAAAAGCCCGAGGCGAGCGTGAACTCGACGAAGCGTCCGCCCTGCAGTTTGACCGAATGCTCGAAACTGCGCCCGTCGTCGATCACCACGACCTTGGCGCCGGCACCGCGCAAGGCGGCGCAGAGCTCCTGCAGCAGCACCGACTTGCCCGAGCCCGACTTGCCGCAAATCGCGATATTGTGATTGCCGGCAGTGTTTTCGAATGGCGACCACCAGAAGGGCTGACCGCGGCGGCCGACAAGCAGGAGGTGCGGGATCACGCCGCCGAGGTACTCGCCCTGCATCGGCGCGATATGCGCCGCCGTCGTCGAGAGCATGGTCTTGAGGCGCTTCAGCCGCGCCATGTCGTCGGCGAGGCCATCGGCAAGGCTCAGGGGAAAGGCAGCGACGAGGCCCTGCAGCTGGAGGAAGCGCTCGTCTGCCAAGTCCCAGCCCGCTGCCTTGTAGATCGCCTTGATGATGCGTTCGTGCGCGTCGCCCTGGCCGAGCGGCGAGACGCTGGTAAGCCCGTAGAAAAGCTTGACGAGCTTCTTGCCGGCCTGGAGTTCGGCCTGGACGTGGCGCCATTCGGCCGACTGTTCGGCGAGCTTGGGCAAGAAACGCGCGCTTTTGGTCTGGCTGAGGCTGGTCGTGCGCATGAACTTGAAGCCCGCGCGCGCTGATGCGGCTTCCTGGTCGGGGTAGACCAGGCACAGCATGGTCGCCGTTGGACAGGGGAAGCGCAGCTTGTCGGTGAACATGTCGCCGATGAGGCGCGCGCATTCCCACGGCGCCCAGCGTTCAGGGGTAGAACGCACGGCATAATGCCGCACGTCGAAATGGTCAGGATAGCATTCGCCGACTTCGGGATTGCCCTCCTCGTCGCGGCCCGTCTCGCGGAAGCGCTCGGTCCTGAGGATCAGGCGATCGTCGCCGACCTCGAGTTCGATGTCGCGGCGGATCGCCTGGACATCGAGCGTATCGTGCGGGTTCCACGCATGGATGTCGGTCTCGTGCGCGGTGGTCGGCGAGGTAAGCTCGTCGATCAGCGCCAGCAGCCCGCCCGGACGCAGATCTTGCGCATGTAGTCCGAGCGAATGGAGCATGCCCATCAGCCCTTCGCGGCATTCCGAGAGTTCGGCATCGGTCACGCTGCCGGGCACGGGCACGCCAAGCGAGACGATCAGCCGGACGTTGCGTGCATGGAAGGGCGCATGCGCCGAGCCCGAATTCCAGACGAGATCGTAAAGGCGCCATGTGCGCGCCCTGGCGATGGCCTCGTAGATGCCGCCCTGCTCATAGCGCGGAGCGAACCAGGGGCCGACCACACTACCGATCCGCGGAGATGCGAAGTTCAGGACCTGGAGGCAGGCGCCCTGCGGCAGGCCTTCGGAGAAGAACTGACCGAGGATCTCGCCGGTCCGTTCGTCGGCCCCGATCAGCGGGGTGACTTCGAGCACGAAGCCTTTGGAGCGGGCGTTGCGGTAGAGCTTAGCCCCCTCGTCATAAACCCGGTAGGGCAGCCAGTCCGAAAGCATGTCGAGCCCGAAATGCGCCTGCGGCTTCTCGGGGCGTGCCGTGTCGGCGAACAGGCCCCGCGAGAGTGCGTCGCGCGCGGCAGCAAGGGATAGCGTCACCGGCTCTCTCCTTCGGTCATGTCAGGGTGGGGGACCGGCTCGCGGGGAGGGGAAAACGAGCCAGGTCCCCCGGGTTCCGGCGCGTCAGCGCCGGGCATCGCCGGAACGGGCTGCGAGGGGATGAACAGCTGTTCCGGCAATGTGTCTGTGGGTTGGAAATCGGGTGCGGGGCTGCCCTCGCGCGTCGCGGCAATGGTCGATGCCAGCGAGCGCAGGACTTCGCGGCGGCCCTGCGGGGCGCGCCAGCCTGTCCCTGCCTGTTCGGGCAGCGTCAGGTGAACGACGCGCGCCTCATGGTCGCGGCCCGCCGCGTCGCGGTAGGGCGTCAACACGACCTGCAGGCGGCGAACCGCTTCGCCGGTCGGGGTCACCGTCCGATGCGCGTCAACCGTGTCGGCCTTTTCGATCCCGGTCGCCCCGGCATCGATCGCGGAGGTCGGCGCGCAGGTCCCTTCGGGAGCGCGGCAGGCAAAACTGCCTTTGACGTTGCCGCCAAGGCTGGCGCAGCCGCTGGCCAAAAGGAGCGGCGCAGCGAGTACCGCGGCTCGAAGGATCGGAAGCCGGCTCATTTCGCCTCTCCCTTGCTCTCGGCGACGAAGCGGCGGATCGCTGCGGCATCGCGGTAGCCATGAAGCACCGCCCCATCGCGGGCGCGCACGATGACCGGAGTTCCGGCAAACCCGTTGGCCCTCGCGAAAGCTTCGTTGGCATCGAGCGCCTTGGCGTCCTTGCAGGTCTTGCCGGTCGCCGGAGCCTGGCCGGCATAGGCCGCATGCAGCGCCTTTGCCGGATCCTTGGCGCACAGCACCGCTTCGGAAATCTTGCGGCTCGCCGCGCCAAAGATCGAGATCGGTCGCTCTTCGACGTGGACCTTGGCCTTGGCGAGCTGCGCGGTCAGGCGTTGGCAGTAGCCGCACTGGAAATCCGAGAATACGACCAGGCGTTCGCCCTTGGGGTTGCCCCAATGGATCGCGCCGGCAACCGGAAGCGACGAGAGGTCGACATGGCTGGCGGCCGCCTGCATAGGCGCTTCGTCGCGTCCCGTTGGCGCATCGCTCGCTACGCGTGCCGCACCGGCCGCAAGCAGGTCGGGATTGAGTTCGAGCAGGCGGGCGGCGGTCACGTCGCGCCGCTCTTCCATGTCGTAGAGACGGCCCACGAAAAGGTAGCGGGCGGTCTCGTCGATGTAGAACAGCGTGTCGCCCGAGACAACTTCGCACCAGGGGCCCAGCGTGTCGCAGCTGATCGCATCGATCGGGGTCTTGGGCAGCCGCAGTTTCAGTGCCTGCGCGACATCGCTGGCCATGCCGGCAGCGTTCGCAGGCATCGCGGTGACGGCAGAGACTCCGAGCGTCAGCACGGCGGCGGCGCTCGAAAGGGCAAGGGCAAGGTGGGCGGCGCGGGCCTTCAGGCCCGGCCGGTGGTCATTGTAGTTCATTTGGAAGGGCTCCTGACGTGGACGCCGTCGAGAAAGACGATCTCGACCTCGATGCCGGTCGGCATCTCGACGACGGGTTGGTATTGTTCGGCGCGTTCGATGAGGTATCGGCTGACGGTGTCGGCGGCTTCGCCGGCACCCTGGCCGAAGCCACCGGCGAGGATGTCGGTCGGCGACAGCGCCTCGCGCTGACCGTTGGCGCCGACCTGGCCGGTAAAGATGCCGTTGGCGTTGGCTGAGAATCCCCGGCCGAAGCCGCCCACAATCCCGGCGAGCAGCGCCTGGCTGACAAGGCTGCCTTCGCGGCTGACCACGCGGCCGCGCACGCCCGACTTTCCGGCAAAGGAGATAAACCCCTTGACCTCGCTCACCGCGAAGCGCCCACCGGGCTGCGCGCAGGTCATGCGCACCAGCTTGACGTAGACCTTCTCGGCCGAGAGATCGCCGCGCGCCGCGCCATTGACGAGACAGCCGGTAATGTCGGTGGTGAGGAGCTTGTTGCCGCGCATCACCGAGCGGGCCGGTCCGGTGATCCGGAGCATCACGGGAAGTGGATCGCTCTGGCTCGCAACGCCGGTCGAGGCATCGACACCCACGATGACCGTTGCCGGTGCGTAGCTGTTGGGCGGCAGGTAATCGCGGCTCGCTTCGAACAGCAAGGCCGGCGCAGTCTCTGCCGCGCGCGGCTTGCCGTCCTTGCCCGGCTCAGCGCTGAAACTCATCAGGCTGAGCTGTCCGCCCTGCGCTTCCGGCGCTCCTTGCGGTGGCTGGACAGCCCCGCTCGTTCCCACGCCGGGACCATAGGCCGGTGGTGGTGGCAGCGGCGGCGCGGTTGCAGGCGCCTTCGCGGCTTCGCTGAGCTTTGAACGCAGATTGGCATTCTCGGTCGAGATCGCGTCGATCGCCGCCTGGCCGTCGGAGCGCATCTGCGCGTTCTCGCTGCGCAGCGCTTCGAGCTCTTGCTCGATTTCGGGGCGCGGCAGCTGGGCTTGCTGCAGATCCTTGATCGCGCGGCCCTGTGCATCGAGCCGGTTGCCGTAGCTCGCGACGAACTCGCGCTGTGAGAGGTTGCGATTGACGAGGCCGCCGGTGTCGATCGTCGCCGCACCATTGGCATCACTGCCGCCCTCGTCGCCATCGCCGCCGAAGATAAACATCCCGCCGCCGATGAGCGCGATGGCCCCGATCCCGGCGAGCAGCATCTTCTGGCGCTGCGCGATTTGCGAATTGAGGTTGCGTCGACCGCTTTCACGTGCTTCCGGCGAGCCCGGCAGAGGCCTCTTTACGGCGCCCTTCTGTGTTGCCTCCGCCATCAGTCGAGCCCTCCCTTGGCAAAAACAAGGAAGGCACTGGTCGCTTCACCAGGAGCGAGTGCATCGCGGCCATAGGCAAAGGCGAGCGCGCCTGCGGGACCCTCCCGCTCGGAGCCAAGCGCAAGGCTCTCCTTGCCGAGATTGCGTACGAGAAAGCGCTGTCCGGTCAGTTCATCGCCCTGGTATTCGGCGACCAGCTGGACCTCGATGCCGCCGGTGCGGCGCGGAGCCGAAAGTTCGGCGCGGGCAGTGAAGCCGGGCAAGACGGCATCGCTCGCCATCGCCTCGATCAGGCGGATCGCAGCGTCCTCGGGTCCGGTCTCGGTCTCCCATTCGGTAGCCGCGGCTTTGGCGAGCGCGGGATTGGTGATGAAGAGCTGGGTCGCTTCCTCGCCGCCGAGACGGCAGGCGAACTTGTAGACGTAGCCCGCCTTGCTGGTTGCAAAGAAGCTGACCCGGGCAGCGGCAAATTGCGGGGGCACGGAGATATAGATGTCTCCGCGCACCGGCTCATGCGTCACCTGGAAGTCGTTGTAGGGAAAGCCGCTGGCGATCTTCGAGACATTGGCAAAGCCGTCATCGATGAGCGCGATCCGGGTGAGTTCGCCGCGGGCGAGCTCGCAGTCGATCGTCGCATTGTCGGCCGCTTCGACGAACTGGTCGGCATGCGCCGGGACCGGCGCTAGCGCGAAGGCAAGCACGGCCAGACCGGTCAGCTTGAGCCCGGGATCGGGGCGCCTTGTTGCGCCGATTGCGAAACAGGCAAGGCCGGTTCCGGCAAGCGCAGCAGCGAGGGGAGATGGGAGAAGGCTCATTGGCCGGGTTCCTCCTTGTCGGTGGGAAGTTGTTCGAAGCCGGCGAGCGCGAGGCTGAGACCACGCTTCGACCAGCGGAAACGGAAGGAGCGGCGCTGGCTCGCGATCACCTGCGCGCCGACAAAGGTCTTGAGCGTCCCGGTAACGGTCGAGGTCAGAGCCTTGGGATCGACATGGATTTCCGCGATCACGAAGGCCTGGCTGATGTCCGAGCCGCGCTGTTCCTCGACGATTCTGACGAGCTCGGCCTTGAGGCGGCCGTGCGCTGAGGGATCGGCGAGCTTCAGGATGTTCGCCATCCAGTAGTCGAGGCTTTCGGGTGCCCGGTTAAGGAGCATCAGCGCCGTGTCGCGGGTGACGAGCTCGAGATAGGGCGCATCGATCGCGCCGCTCGAGACGGTGATCCGCTCGGCGGTGATCGGGACCAGCACCACTTGCTCGTCGCGGGTGACCGCGGCGCCGAGGCTGACCAGCGTGGTCAGGCCAAGGACACCTGCCAGCACGGCAAAGCGGTTGCGTTGCCGGAGGTAGGTCTGTGCCTGTTCGTGCGCGAATTCTGCTCGCATGGGTCGCCTCCCTCAGCCCGCCAACAGGCGGCAGTGGGAGGGCGGCGTGGCTTTCAGCCCGAGAAAGCTCCCGGGCAGGTACCAGTACGCAGCATGCACCAGTGCCGAACCGGCGCCGCGTGCCTTTGCCTTCCGCAAGGCAAGCCAGGCCCCGGCGGCCAGGCCGATACCGATGAAGATATGCTGCGAGAGAATGCCCCAGGCGAAGGGAATGAGAATCCCTGCAAACTCGTCGATGGTCCAGAAGCCGATGAGCTCCGGGTCGTCGAGCCGCCGTGGAACGAGGTACCTGTCGGCCATGCCGCCCTCCTGTCGTGACCGGATCCGCTGATCAGATGACCGCGGTCACGACCGAGGTGACGATCGGCACGCCGGTGCCGACACCGATCCCGACGCCGACCGGCACCGCGACCTGGCCGAGCGAGAAGCGCCCGGAGGCGAGACCGATCAGACCGCCCGCAAGGCTGAGCACGGTGATGATCTTGCCGCCCGAGCCTTCGAGGAAGTCGGTGAACTTGGTCAGCGCGGGGTCGAAGGTGGTGTCGGCGCCGGCAAAGGCTGCACCGGCGCAGGCCAGCGCCACGCAGGCGGGAAGAATGTAGTCGCGGCCACGGGCACGGTTGAGCGTGCGCTGCTGGGCCGGAAGGGCAGTCTTGGTGGTCATGGATGGAACCTTTCGAGGAATTGAACATCAGCCAGCGATGCGTTCGCTGTATGTTCTTTCCTCTCTCCGGAGCCGGGCTGTAGGAAATCGGGAACTGGATTTTGGGGCTGACGACCAAGCAAAAAGCGACATTGGAAGGTGCGGTGGACGGGATTCGCGCAGGCTGATCGCGGATCAGCGCCGACTGTGCCGGATTCTGAGTAAAACGAGCCGCGCTATGCGCGAACGCGACCGGAATTCGCGCGAATCGTCGAAGGAAGGTGATCCGTTCCTTCCTCTAAGTTCTCTAATTGTTCTTTTCGTTTTCCTACAGGCTTCCTTCGCGGTTAGCCGGTGAGTCGACCACCTCTGGAGAAAAGGATTCGTCGATGCCCAACATGACGCTCTTTGCCGAACAACAGGTTCGCGCCGACCTCGCGCGGCTGCTTTTGGCCGCTGTCGAAGGCAGCGGTCGTGCACGCTGCGATATCGCGCGCGATGCGCAGATACATAAGGATGCCCTGCGCCGCGTCCTTGTCGGCGAACGCTCGGCCAGCCTCGGTGAAGCCTTGCGTATTCTCGCCGCGAGCGGTGTCGCGCCGCATGCGCACCTGCTTCTGTTTCTCGTCAGTAGCGGCGATCACGCGATCGCTTGGCTGCAATCGGACCTCGCGCAATTCTTCGAGGACTTTTCCGGCGAACTGCCCTCGGCGCTCGAGCGTGTCCTTGGCAACCAGGTTCATGACGTGAAGCCGCGCTGGGCAAAGGGCACGGCGCATCGCGTCGCCCGCCTGCTTTCCGATCACATCGATGAGCTCGAACGCAAGGACGCGCTGCTTGGCGATGTCTTCGCCGGTGCCGAAGGAGGCCATCGTGGGTGAAGAGATCGACAAAGGAGCGACCGAAACCCGCCGGGTTACACGGCTCATTCGCTTGCCCGAAGTACAGCATCGTGTCGGGCTCGGCCGTTCGACGATCTATCGCTGGATGGCCGAGGGCAAGTTTCCGAAGCCGGTGCAACTCGGTGGTTATGCGGTCGCATGGGCGGAAGACGAGGTACAGGCCTGGATAGCGACGCGGCTGAAATGAAGGCGAACAGTCCATTCATGGACGATCTGGATCTGAATCTCGGAATTGCAGAAGCGGACAGGGCTTGGGGTCCTGCGCAGGAATCTTCGCAGACGGATCGAGACCCGGATAATCCTTATCGAAGCCGACCCCATGTCTTCGCGTGGATTAGGGCAAGGGATCCTGTCCGGACCACCATGGTTGCAGGCAGTTATCGCAACAGGCGCCGTCACATCACAATCGTCTTAAGCTCGATGCTTGCTTGCTACTGGCTTGCGGGGAAGCTGGCCTGTCCGGAGCGCACGTTCAACTATGGATCGTAGCGAAGAAGTCGCAACGCATTGAACACGACGAGAAGCGTCGATCCTTCATGCATTACGACAGCGGGCCCGATCCCAAGGCCGAATATGGTCGCGGGAACCAGCAGAGCGACCACGCCGAGGCTGACATAGACGTTCTGGCGGATGATGCTGCGCGATTTGCGAGACAGGCCGACAGCAAAGGGCAGATGGCGCAGATCATCCGCCATCAAAGCGACGTCCGCCGTTTCAAGCGCGACGTCGGATCCGGCGGCGCCCATGGCGATGCCGACTGTGGCGCGCGCCATGGCGGGCGCATCATTCACTCCGTCGCCGACCATGGCGACCTTTGCTTCCCGGCTGAGCGCCTCGATAGTCGCGACCTTGTCTTCGGGCATGAGGTCGCCGCGCGCCTCGTCCAGCCCCACCTCGGCGGCGATAGCCTCGGCAACCTTGGCGTGATCGCCCGAGATCATGAGCATCCGTTCAATGCCAAGCTTGCGCAGTTCCTTCAGCGTCTCCTGCGCGCCGTCGCGCGGCGTATCCATCATCCCGATTACGCCGAGATCGCGTCCGCCGTAGCGCACGGCCATCGTCGTGCGCCCCTCATCGCGCAGCTTCTCGATGGCGTCGGCTGACGGTGTGCCGAGTGGTTCGAGCCCATCCGCGCCGAACATCTCCGCCTTTCCGATCCATGCCGTCTTACCTTCGAGCATGGCTTTCACGCCGCGTCCGGTCAGGCTTTCCAGGCCCTCGGCTTTCCGATCCGCTGGTACGTCCAGACGCGCCTTGCCATCCCTAACGACCGCTTGCGCCAGCGGATGGTCGCTCAGCGCCTCGACCGCCACGGCGACTTGCAGCAACTCACGTTCATCAATGCCCGGGGCCGGGATCACATCGATTATCCGCGGCTCACCTTCGGTGAGCGTGCCGGTCTTGTCGAAGGCGATGGCCTTCAGCGTGCCGAGATCTTCCAGCGCTGCACCGCCTTTCACCAGCACGCCGCCACGTGCCGCGCGGGCAACGCCGGACAGCACGGCACTGGGCGTGGCGATTGCCAGGGCACAGGGACTGGCCGCGACCAGCACGGCCATGGCACGATAGAAACTCTCGCTGAAAGGCTCGTCAATCACCAGCGGCGCACAGAGCAACAGCGCGGCCAGCAGTAGCACGAGAGGGACAAATATGCGTTCGAATTTGTCGGTCATCCGCTGGGTGGGCGAGCGTTCGGTTTCCGCTGCAGCCACCAGCGCGGCAACCTTGCTGAGCGTGCTTTCGTTCGATTTACGCGTTACCTCGATTTCCAGCGCGCCGCTGCCATTGATGGTCCCGGCAAAGGCGCGCGAGACGGCATCGACGGCGCCGGCAGCCGTGCGCGCTGCGGCACGATCCTCAACCGGACGTTTGTCGACCGGAATGCTCTCGCCGGTCACGGGTGCCTGATTGATGGCAGACTGACCCTTGATGATGAAACCATCGGCAGGCAGGCGCTCGTTGGGACGGACCAGCACGACGTCGCCGACGACAAGTTCCTCGACTGCGACATCGACCGGCGATCCGTCGCGCAGCACGGTCGCGCGTTCGGGTGCAAGTTCGGCCAGCGCGTCGATCGCGCGCTTCGCGCGGCCCATGGCGAAACTTTCCAGCGCATGACCCAGGCTGAACAGGAACAGCAGCAGTGCGCCTTCCGCGAACTCGCCCAGGATCGCCGCCCCCGCCGCCGCGACGAGCATGAGCGAATCAATCTTGAACTGGCGTGCCAGCGCATTCTCGACTGCTTCGCGAAGCGTGAATAGTCCGCCGAAAAAGTAGGCGGCGACATACCCTGCCAGAGGCACCCAGTGCGGCGCGGTGGGCACCAGCTTCTCTACCGCAAACCCCACCGCCAGCGTGATGCCGGAAAGGAGTGCGAAGGCCAGTTCTACGGGGAGGCCGAAAAGCTTGGCAACCCCATGCGCGTGATCGTGATTGTCAGCCATATATTCAGATCTCCCTAGAGGGATATTCGCGGCGTTCGGCGCGAGTCAGGTTGAGCCGGAGCATCGCTCGCCAATTCTCACGCCATCCGACATCTTGGCCGTTCGCGCGCAGCACCAGCCGGGCAATGGCAGGAAGGACGAAGAGTGTCAGCGCGGTTGCGGTGATCAATCCGCCGATCACGACAGTGGCGAGCGGACGCTGGACTTCCGCGCCCGTGCCGGTCGCAAGGGCCATCGGCACGAAGCCGAGCGAGGCCACCAAGGCTGTCATCAGCACCGGTCGCAACCTCGCCAATGCGCCATCGGTGATCGCCTCATCGAGAGGCAGTCCCTTGTCGAGCCGCTGGCGTATCGCGGTCATCATCACGAGCCCGTTCAATACCGCGACACCCGATAGGGCGATGAAACCCACGGCGGCGGACACCGAGAACGGCATCCCCCGTAAGGCAAGCGCGAAAACCCCGCCTGCCAGTGCCATCGGGATCGCGCTGAACACCGCCAGCGCTGGCACCCATCCGCCGAGCGCCATGAACAGGAGCAGCAACACCAGCGCGAAGCAGACCGGAACGACGAGGGCGAGCCTTGCCTGCGCGGCCTGGAGGTTCTGGTATTGCCCGCCCCATTCGATGTAGGAGGCAGCCGGCAGTTCGACGCTTTCGGAGACGCCTGCCCGGGCCTCCTCGACAAACGACCCGAGATCGCGTTCGCGCACGTTCGCCGACACGATCACCAATCGGCGACCCTGCTCCCGGCGAACCTCGGCGAGACCATCTACCACTTGGAAATCCGCCAGCGTGCGAAGCGGGACCGTGACCCCGCTTTCGAGGACTATGGGCAGAGCGCCGAGCTGATCGAAATCGTCCCGGGTCGCATCGGCAAGCCGCACGACGACATCGAACCGGCGGTCACCCTCGAACACCAGCCCGGCGGGGCGGCCGCCCAGCGCGATGGCCACGGACTGCGCGACCTCCTCCACGGTCAGACCATAGCGGGCAATCGTCGGTCGATCGAAGGCGATGTCGAGCGTGGGGAAGCCGGTGACCTGCTGGACCTTGACGTCGGCAGCACCCTCGACGCCGCGAAGCACCCCGGCCACTTCTCCGGCTGACCGGGTCAGCGCCGTGAGGTCGTCTCCGTAGAGCTTGACCGCTACGTCGCCGCGAACACCCGCGATCAGCTCGTTGAAGCGCAGTTCGATGGGTTGGCTGAACTCGTAGAGGTTGCCGACCAGACCGCTGAGCGATTCCTCCATCTCGGCGACGAGTTCGTCCTTCGACAGGTCGGGATCGGGCCACTCTTCGCGCGGCTTCAGGATGACGTAGGCATCGGACGCGTTCGGCGGCATCGGATCGCTCGCGACCTCGGCCGTGCCGGTGCGCGAGAAAACCAGTTCTACTTGTGGGAAGGTCTCGAGCCTGTCCTCCACCTGTCTCTGCATGGCGAGCGAGCGTTCGAGCGAGGTCGACGGTATCCGCAGCGACTGAACCGCGATGTCGCGTTCATCCAGCTGCGGTGTGAACTCGCTGCCGAGGAAGGTGAACACGAAAGCCGCTACGGCGAAGAGCCCGGCGCCCGCCCCGATCACCGGCCAGGGACGTGCGATGGCGCGGCGCACCGCCGGGCCATAGCGTTCCTTCGCCATCCGAACGGGCTTGACCTCCTTCTCGGTCAGCTTGCGATTGAGAAGCACCGCGATCATCGCCGGCACGAAGGTCAGGGACAGCACGAAGGCGGAGGCGAGTGCCAGCATGACCGTGATGGCCATGGGCGAGAACGTCTTGCCCTCGACCCCCGTGAAGGTGAGCAGCGGCGCATAGACCAAGAGGATGATCGCCTGGCCGTAGACGGTCGGCTTGATCATCTCCTGGGCAGCCAGCCGTGTCTCCGTCAGCCGTTCGCCGAGGCTGAGCAATCGACCTTCGCGGTGCTGCCTCGCAGCGAGCCGCGCGACGCTGTTCTCGACGATGATAACTGCGCCATCGACGATTAGGCCGAAGTCCAGTGCCCCGAGGCTCATCAGGTTGCCCGAGACACCAAGCCTGTTCATTCCCACCGCTGCCATCAGCATGGATATCGGAATGACCAATGCGGCGATGATCGCTGCCCGGATATTGCCGAGCATCAGGAACAGGACTGCGATCACCAGAAGCGCGCCCTCGACGAGGTTCTTCTCGACCGTGGCGATGGTCGCATCGACCAGCGACGAGCGGTTGTAGACGATCTCGGCGACCACTCCGGCAGGGAGCGAGGCGCGGACTTCTTCCAGTCGCTCGGCCGAGGCGGCAGCCACGGTGCGGCTGTTCTCGCCGCTGCGCATCAGGACCGTGCCAACGACCGCTTCCTCGCCGTTGAGCGAGGCAGCGCCGGTTCTGAGGTCGCCGCCGATGCGAACCGAGGCGACATCTCCGATCCGGATAGGAACGCCCTCGCGGGTCGCGACCACTGCCTGTTCGATGTCCTGTGTGCCCCCAAGCCGCGCATCGACGCGGACGAGCAGAGCCTCTCCTGCACGATCGACGAAGTTTGCGCCTTCGGCGAGGTTCGCCGCTTCCAGAGCATCGATCAGGGAGTCGAACGACAGACCGTAGCCGGTCAGACGAGCAGGATCGGGCTGGACCAGGAACTGCTTCTCGTAGCCACCGATCGAGTCCACGCCCGCCACCCCGTCGATGGAGCGCATGAGCGGAGCCACCACCCAGTCCTGCACCGTGCGAAGATAGGCTGCCTTGGCGACTTCGGTGTCGAGGCGCTCGCCGCGTTCGGTGATGAAGCTCCCGTCCGCCTGCCAGCCGGTTCGACCACCCTTGGGCGCATCGCGACCTCCCGGATACTCGTATTCGATCGTATACATGAGCACTTCGCCCAGGCCCGTCGAGATCGGCCCCATCGTAGGCTCGGCGCCTTCCGGCAGGGAGGCGCCGATCGGGGCGAGCCGTTCGTTCACCTGGCTGCGTGCGAAGTAGATATCGGTGCCTTCTTCGAAGATCGCCGTGACCTGGCTGAAGCCGTTGCGCGAGATCGAGCGGGTCATCTCGAGCCCCTCGATCCCGGCAAGCCCGGTCTCGATGGGAAATGTCACCTGCGCCTCCACCTGCGACGGGGAGAGCGCGGGCGCGCTGGTGTTGATCTGCACCTGCGTGTTGGTGATGTCCGGCACCGCATCGATCGGCAGGCGCAAAAGGTTCATGGCGCCGTAGATCGCGGCGAAGACGGTGAGGACGATGACCGCCCAGCGGAACCGCACGGCGATGTCGAGGATGGCCCCGATCAAACCGTGGCGATGGCTGGCCGAACCGGTGTGGTTTCCCACGTCGGGCGTGGGCCGTGTCTCAGTGACCATGTTCGGCGCCCTCCTTCCCGAGTTCGGCCTTGAGCAGGAAGGCGTTGGCGACAGCGATCCGCCATCCCTCCTGGAGACCGGAGAGAATTGTCACCATGCCCGCAGACCGAGTTCCGACTTGGACCTCGCGGGCCTGGAACCCGGTCTTCGTCCGGACAAAAACGACATCGCGCCCCCCCACCACCTGGATAGCGTCCTCCGGCACCGCGATGCGGTCGCGGTCGATCTCACCCGAAGGTCTGATCCGCGCCTGGAGAAACGCGCCCGGCTGAAGGCCAGGAATACCGCGCGACAACGACAGGACCGCAGTGGCACTGCGGCTTTCCGGATCGAGAGAAGGCGTGACCGAACGCACCCGGGCGCCAATTTCGCGGCCATCGCCGACGACCAGCACGGCCTCGTCACCAGGCTGGATGCGGGAGGCTTCAGCGGAAGGGAGCGCCACCTCGATCTGAAGCCCGTTCGGATCGACCACGCTGTAAAGCTCCTCGCCGGCGTTCACGAAGGCTCCGAGCACAATGGGTGCCGCGGTGATTCTGCCGGCCAGAGGAGAGGTGACTGCCAGCGATCGCCCATCACCGCTGACACCGGCTGCTGCTACTGCCGCCTGCGCCCGTTGCAATTCCGAACGCGCTACGCTGAGATTGGCCTGCGCGGCTTCCAGGTCCTGGCGGGCGGTGACGTTTGCTTCGAACAACCGCCGTTCGCGTTCGTAGGCGGCCGACAGCTCGCCCACCCGCGCACGCGCGGCACTGAGCTGCGAGGCGAGAGCCGCAGCGTCCGCGCTTTCGATGCGGGCGACGGTCTCGCCGCGTGCAACATAGTCGCCCAGCGTCTTTCCCACCGAGCGAACGACGCCAGAAGCACGGGCGTCGATCCGCGCGGAAGCGGTGGGGCTTGCAGCGACAGTCGCCGGGAAGACGAGCTCGACAGCGGCGCCAGACCGCACGGCGGTCAGCTGTATCCCGGCCTCGCTGATCTGCTCCTCGCTCAGCGTGACCACCCCCTCGGGTGTCTCAGCCTCCACTTCCTCCTGCGCATGGTCGTCGACTTTGGCGGTCGGCCAGAAGATCAGCGTCAGCGCGCCGATCGCGATTACGATACCGACGAGGATCGCCAGATTTCTGCGTGTCATGGATGTATCTTTCATTGTGCGGCCAGCCCGATCAGTTCGGCTGCGGCCAGCCCCCTCTGTTCGCGGGCTGCGATAAGCGCCTCGCGGATCGTGTCGCGCGCCTCGGCGGCAGCTAGAACTTCGATCAGGGGGAAACGTCCGTTGCGATATCCGATGCTCACGAGGCGTAGCGCCTCCTCCGCCTGCGGGAGCGATGTCCGCGACAGGGTCTCGACGCGCGCTTCGGCACCAAGATACCTCGCCCGGGCGGTGGCGACCGTCTGCTCGTAGTCCGCGAGGGCTACGGCTTCGCGAGCGTTCGCTGCCCGCAACCGAGCCTCGGCAGCCGCAACGTTACCCTGGTTGCGATCCCGAAAGGGAAGCGGGATCGAAACACCGACGAGGAAGGCGTTATCGCCGCTTTCCCCGAAGCGCCGCACGCCCGCGGAGACTGTCGGATCGGGAATACGCAGACTTCGCTGCCGCTCGATTTCCGCCGCAGCAGCCGTGCTCTCGGCACGCGCAACCCTGTAGGTCAGGCTATCGGCCGCCCCGGCCATGAGGGAAGCGGGCGGGAGGATATCCGGAAAATCCGCCGGAACGAAGGGCGCTTCACTGCCCGCCCATAGAGCGGCAAGCGCAATCCGGGCCGACAGGCTCTCCGCCTCGGCCTCGACGAGATGCGCGCGCGCTTCGGCGAGGGCTGCATCCGCTCTCAGCGCGCGCAGAGGCGGCTCGCGGCCGACCTCCACAAGGACACCGGCGATGCGCGCCAGTTCTTCATTGCGCGCGACCACATCCTGCGCAAGTTCGACCCGGGCAGCAGCGGCAGCAGCCCTGAGGTATCGTTCGCGCACTAATTGTCCGAGTTCCACCGTGGTCAGATCGGCCCTGAGGGCTGCGAGTTCCGCCTGGGCTTCAGCCGCACCGACACGGGCGGAACGTTTGCCGCCGAGTTCGAGACGCTGGCCTACAGAGAGGGTATACTCGGTCGCCTGAAGGCCGGAAAAAGCCCCGCTGCCAGCGAGGTTCTCGACCTCGAAGGACACTTCGGGATTAGGCCGGAGACGGGCCTGATCGACAAGCGCCGCTGCCGCCTCGGATTCCGCGCGGGGTCCCACGAGGCGAGGGTTGGTGGCGGGGGTATCGGTCTCAATGGCAACCCCGCTGAGCTCGAGGGCGTCGTCGAGCGTGACGACACGCTGGGCCTGCGCGCTGGCAGATCCCGTGGACAGGGCGAGTATCAGTCCCCAGACGGGGACTGCTCGCCACGATATGGCGGACATGAATGACTATTCCTCTGCTGACGTTCAGTTCGGCGTCGGATCACTGGTCCGACGCGCGGCGAACGTCAGGCTCGAGGAGGGGGTGTGGCCAGTTCTGCCAGGCCAGAAGCGGACCAGGGTTGGTCGGCCGCCCGGAGCACCGCTACAACCTTGCCGAGCACAGCAGGTTTTGACGATTGGCCCACGGCCTGCGACGCGTGATGGCAATGGCCATGCGCACAGGTACCGTGCTTCTCCGGACCCGTGTCGTCATTGCCCGGCTCGTCATGCTGCTCAAGCTGAGATGCGACCGGAGTCTCTCCCGCGCATTCGGCCGCTTCCGCCACCGGAGTCCACAGGACACCGAATGCGGTGCACAGCGTGATCAGCTGCAGCAAGAAGGAGCGGGCGAAGAGCCGGGTCATCGCGTGTCCGATACCAGCGCGAACTCCACTACGGAAGAACTATTTTGAACGAGGAAATGTGATGTCATCACAAAGCGATAGTCCTCTCTAGCGCGTTTCTTTTTCACCCATCATTTCGATTTGTTGGTAGACCTAGCACACGTCTGATCTCCGGCTCTATTTCCATCCGGGTGAAAGCACTGACATTGGAACGGCCGGTGTTTCCGACCGGCAGCTTTCCTGTAGCGTTACCCAGGGGAGCGAGCGCAAGCCTGAACATCTGACCGCAGACCTCCCGCCAGTCTCCTACTCTCCAGGCAAGCCGCAGCATGCGCAAATGCGCGACGCAGTGCGGTCCGAAACGGTCTTGAGCGACCACGTGGGCGCGCTCGAGATGGTGCCAGGCTTCCTCGAAATTCTGCTCCTTCGCGGCCTTCGCTGCGCGTCGGTATTCTTCTGCGAGGAATGCATTCCTGCTGCTGATAGTATTGCTATTCATGGGCCAGCTCCCGCCGCGCCTGCCCGAATACCTCGATGCTTCCCCAGAACGCCAGTCCGGCCATGATCGAGGCGACCAGCAGGTCGGGCCATGCCTGACCCGTTCCGAAAACGCCGAGAGCGGCCCCGAGAACCGCGATGTTCCCGATGGCGTCGTTGCGCGAGCAAATCCAGACCGACCGCATGTTCGCATCGCCCTCGCGGAAGCGGAAAAGCATAAGTGCGACGATTACGTTGGTCGCCAACGCCAGCGTGCCGACTATTCCCATCGTCGAAGGCTCCGGATCGGCACCTGCTATGAGGCCATAGATGGCGTAGCCGATCACCCAGATACCGAAGGCGAGCATGGTTGCTGCCTTTATCAGAGCAGCTTTCGCCCGCCATGCGAGCGCCATCCCGGCAACGCCCAGGCTGATCGCATAGTTCGCTGCATCGCCGAAGAAATCGAGCGCGTCGGCCTGAAGGGAGCGGGAATCGGCAGCGATACCCGTTACCATTTCGACTGTGAACATGGCTGCGTTCGCGATGAGCGCGATCCAAAGGGCGCGGCGCCAGCGCGGCTCATTGTGCGCAGCGGTATCGGGTTCCGGTGTCTGGCAGCAGGACTTGGCCATGCGGCTCTCCTTGCAACATTCGAGTCGCAAGCACATATGCACCTTGTAGCAACTACAAGGTCAAGCGATGCGTATCGGAGAACTCGCCAAAGCCACCGGCACCAAGGCGGAAACCATCCGCTATTATGAGCGTGAAGGTGTTCTGCCCGTCGCCGACAGGACTGATAGTAACTACCGTGATTATTCCGACAGCCATTTGGCTACCCTGACTTTCGTGCGTAGGGCTAGAGGCTTGGGATTCAACATGGTGCAAGTGAAAGAATTGCTCATGCTTTCCGATCACGACGACAAGCCCTGCGAAGATGTTGATCAAATCGTGCGGGATCATCTCGAGGATGTCGAACGCAAGATCTTAGATTTGCAGTCACTCCATGGCGAGCTTGGGCAGCTTCTTCATTCCTGCCGTTCGGACAGGGTAGGCGAGTGTCGCATTCTCGAAAGCCTCGCGCGCCCCATGCGTTGACAATGACTGGCGGAGGGTCGGCTTTGGACGTCATTGGATGCAGTCTCAGAAGACCGAAATGAGGTGCAAGGCGTACATTGATCCCGCCCTGACTTCAGTAGCCGCAGAACCAATGTTGAGTCCCAAAAAAGCTACGTGATCATCCAAATAGGATGTTCATTAGCTGTCCTAAATTGAACACATCAAAAATGAAGGCCCGCCATTCGCCCACACTAAGCGGCGGTGTTCAAAACCAGAATCGGACGCCCACAACGTAGTTGGTCACGCTCGGATCCTCGCCCGCAATGCGGGCATAGTCGGCGCTTTGGCCCACCTTCCATTCCTGTTCAACGCCGACATAGGGCGCGAATTCACGCGCGAATTCGTAGCGCAGCCGCAGTCCGAGTTCGACCGATTCGAGACCTGCTCCGACACCCAGTTCGGGAATGTCCTGCGCTGACAGGTTCACTTCGGCGCGCGGTTGCAGGATCAGGCGCTGGGTAATGCGCTGGTCTAGTTCGGCTTCCACACGTGCCGTCAGATCGCCTTTGGTGGACAGGAACGCGGCCGCGTCGATCTCGAACATATAAGGTGCAAGTCCCTGCACGCCGATGACGGCATGGGTGCGTTCGGGACCGGTCAGGTCCTGTCGAACACCAGCCTGCAGGTCCCACCAAGGACCGATCGCGTGGCTCCAAAGGCCTTGGATTTCGGCGGACTCGGGCTTCTCTCCGAAGGTACCTTCGCCCTCGCTCTTGAACCAGAATTTGTCGAGGTCGCCGCCGTAATAGCCTTGCACGTCCCACAAGTAACCATCGCCACCTTCCCGTGCGCGATACTCAGCCCGATCGCCCTGGAACCAGAACACGTTCATCCCGCCGTTCTCGGCGCGCAGAGCATCGCGCGAGGCGCGCATCGCTTCGGCGCCCCAGATCGCGTCGGCGGCGCGGGGCGGTCCCGATCCCGCCGCTGCCGGAGGCGGTCCTTGTGGGATGGGTGTCATGTCCATCGTGCCATGGTCCATGGCTCCGTGGTCCATGTCTCCATGGTCCATCGTCTGATGGTCCATCGGCGCTTGGCCGGACGATTGCATCCCTTCATGGCCCATCGCCGCGTGGTCCATGCTTTCCATATTGGAATGTTCCATCGCCGGCATCTCGCTATGATCCATCGCCGAATGGTCCATGGCGGAATGGTCCATTCCTTCCATTTGAGCGTGGTCCATCTGCGAATGATCCATGCCAGAATGGCCCTCGTGCCGATCGGCGGAGACTGGTTCCCCCGGTGGCGTGGCAGGCTCACAAGCCCCCTCGGGCACCGGATGGCCCATGGCGCGATGGCGTGCGGCTTCCTGTTCGCATTCGGTCTGGGCTGGCGATTGCGCGCTAGGCAGCGCGTGACCTGAATGGTCCTGTGCGATAGCGGGAGTTGCGGCGCTCGCGAGGAGCATGGCGACGACCAGGCGCATCAGTCTTCTCCCACCCGCTTCACATCGGGTGCCGAAGGCGGCTTGGCGACGGTCACGATCTGAAACATGCCCGAATGCATGTGGTAGAGCAGATGGCAGTGGAAGGCCCAGTCGCCCTGTTCGTCGGCGGTGAGGTCGAAGGTCGCGCTGCCGCCGGGCTGGACGATCACCGTGTGCTTCTGCGGCTGGCGATCGGCAGGCGCGCCGTTGACCAGTTCGAAGAAATGGCCGTGCAGGTGGATCGGGTGCGCCATCATCGTGTCGTTGACGAGTTTGACCCGCACGCGTTCGTTATAGGCGAAGCGGATCGGATCGTCGCTCACGGCGGTGAACTTCTTGCCGTCGAACGACCACATGTAGCGCTCCATATTGCCGGTCAGATGAATCTCCATTTGTCGTGACGGGCGGCGCAGATCGTCGTTCGGTTCGAGCGCGACAAGATCTTTGTAGTTCAGGACTTTGTGCGGCACGTCGTCCAGCCCAAGGCCAGGATCGCCCATGCGATCGACCGGATTCATCGACACCATGTCGATACCGGGGCCGACCTTCACACTGGGCGGCAGCAGGGACGTGTCGCGCATGTTCATGCCGCTCATATCCATTCCGGACATCGGATCGGGGGTCGCACCCTGCGATGACATGTCATGGCCCATGGCCGTATGATCCATGCCGGCCATGTCGCCGCTGCCATGGTCCATTCCACCCGACCCGTGGCTCATACCCATGTCCGCCATCGTCAGAAGCGGCGGATCGCGCAAGGGCGGGATAGGAGCCCGCGCGCCGGGACGCGAGGCGAGGGTCGCCACCGCCATGCCCGACCGGTCCATGCTCTCGGCCACGATTGTCCGCGCCTCACCGGTCGGCTCGACAACGATGTCGTAGGTCTCCGCCGTGCCGATCTGGAACTCCTCGACCTCGACCGGGCGCACGTTTTGCCCATCGGCGCCAACCACCCAGAACTTCACCCCGGGAATGCGGACGTTGAAGAAGGTCATCGCGCTGCCGTTGATGACGCGCAGCCGCACCCGCTCGCCGGGATTAAATAGGAACTCGAGACCCTCTTCCGGGCCGCGTCCGTTGGCGAGATAGGTGTAAGTCGAGCCCGTCACGTCCAGGATGTCGGTCGCCATCATGCGCATGCGCGCCCACATCCGCCGGTCTTCGCCAGAGAGCGGATAGTCGTCGGTCCAAGTGTTCTGCTGGTAATTGAAGTAGCCTTCGCCCTTCTTCAGCTTGTCCATGATGGTGTGCGGGTGGAGCGGGGTGAAATCGCTCAGCAGCAGCACGTAATCGCGGTCTGCCTGCACCGCGTCCGGGCCGGAGGGTTCGACCACGATCGGCCCGTAATGCCCCGCCTGTTCCTGCAGTCCCGAATGGCTGTGCCACCAGTAGGTGCCGTGCTGGCGAAGCGCAGGGATGTCGTAGACGAAGGTCTCACCCGGCTTAATTCCGGGGAAGCTGACGCCAGGGACGCCATCGAACTGGAACGGCAGCAGCAGGCCATGCCAATGGATCGAGCTGTCCTCATCAAGAGTGTTCGTAACCGCGAGGCGAACCGGCTGACCTTCGCGCAGGCGCACCAGCGGACCGGGCACGCTACCGTTCACGGCGACTGCGTGTCCGCGGCGGCCCTGCACGACGCGCGGGCCTTCGCCGATGGTCAGCGCGATGTCCCGACCCGAGACTTCATCGAAGCCAGCGCGGATGGGGCCGCCGCCGTGAAGGTCGGCGCCGCGGGCCCAGGCCGGCAGGGCCAAGGCGCCTGCACCGACCGCTCCCGCTCCCAAAAGTCGTCGACGCGAAACCAGCAATTCACTCATGGGTCTTGCAACTCCTTCGGCCGCTGACATATATACCCCCCAGGAGTATTGCAAGATACCCGGGAGGGTATCGTCGCCGATGGAGTGCTAAACGTGGCAGCAACCGATGGTTCCCGCATCGTAAATCGTCTTCGCAGGATCGAGGGACAGGTGCGCGGCGTGGCGCAGATGATCGAGGATGATCGTTACTGCATCGACGTCCTGAACCAGGTCCAGGCGATCAAAGCTGCTCTCGGCCGTGCCGAGAGCGAAATCTTGAAGCGCCATGCGGCTTGCTGCGTGGCTGAAGCGATCGCCAGCGGTGACGCCGACGAACAGAAGCAGAAATTCGGCGAACTGGTCGACCTTTTCGAGAAGGCCAAGCGGTGAACTCCGTTCTACGCCTTTTGGCCAGCCTGGCTCTTCTTCTCTCGGCAACGGTTGCGTTCGCGCACGGCGACGAGAAGCATGGGGAGGAGGGCACGCGTCCTGCTGTAACCGCTGAGGTCCGTGCTCAGCCCGGTCACGAAATGGAAACGATGGGCAGCGCCGCAGTTCCCAACGAAACCACGCAAGGCCATGATGCCGAGCAGGTTGAGAGTGAAGGCATAACCGGAGCTCTCAAGAGCCTGCATCCGGCAACCGTCCACTTCCCGATAGCGCTCTTGCTGATGGCTGCGCTAATCGAGATGTTCGTAATGTCCCGCCGTACTTCAGAACGCGAAGCGGCCATGAAGATCATGATCTACGGCGGCGCTGCGGGATCTGTCGTGGCAGCGCTGTTCGGGTGGATACATACCGGACTGTGGTTCGGCGGCGATACCGTCATGCAGCTTCACCGCTGGAACGGGATGCTGATCGCCGCCCTTGGCCTGGTGGCAGCCTGGATCGCTTACCGAAATCCGCAATCGCGCCTTGCTCTTCGCCTGACGCTTTTTCCGCTTGCGGTCCTACTGATCGCTCAGGGCTACATGGGCGGCGAACTCGCTCATGGTCTCAATCACCTCAAACTCTGAAGGAGCCTGCCATGCGTTTCAATTCTTTCGCCTGCGCCGGAAAGTCGTTGCTTGCGCCAGCGCTCCTGCTCCCGCTGTATGCATGCAGTGATGCCGCCGCTCCGGTGGAGGAGGAAACTCCGGCAGCCGAGGCGGCTGTCGCTACCCCCGCTCCGGTTGCTTCCGAGGCGGTCACCGAGCCGGTCTCCGAGCCGCGATCTGATGCGCCAGTCGCCGCGTCGAGTCCGCAGCCTGCAACCACCAGTGCGCCCGTGCCTTCCGCTCGCAAGGTCGCGCCGGCACCCGTCGCAACCCCCACGCCGACGGCAGCCGCAACGCCCGCCGC
Source organism: Aurantiacibacter rhizosphaerae (assembly GCF_009807005.1). Taxonomy (GTDB): domain Bacteria; phylum Pseudomonadota; class Alphaproteobacteria; order Sphingomonadales; family Sphingomonadaceae; genus Alteraurantiacibacter; species Alteraurantiacibacter rhizosphaerae. The sequence continues at coordinate 606,994 of NZ_WUBR01000001.1, forward strand.
TGATCCGCATGCGGGCCACGACATGACCACCATGTCCGACGAAGACATGAAAGCAATGGGACACAACTGATGAGCCAACGCAGAAATCCGACCCGTCGCCCGCTTCTCCCCATACTTGGCACGATGTTGCTCGCAGCCTGTACGGGCGCGGCGCAGGCAGCCAGCTTCACCATGTATCGCGATCCCAGCTGCGGATGCTGCGAAGCCTGGGCCGCGCACATGCGGCAGGGCGACCGGCACGAAGTCGCCACGGTCGATCACCCCGACATGGCGTCGGTAAAGACGCAGAACGGCGTCCCTGATGACCTTCGTTCGTGTCACACCCTGATCGCGGATCGCTACGTCATCGAGGGCCACGTACCCGCCGCCGAAGTCGAACGCCTGCTCGCGGAAAGGCCCGACTGGGTCGAAGGGCTCGCGGTCGCCGGTATGCCGCTCGGATCGCCCGGCATGGAAGCGGGGGGCAAAGTCCAACCGTACCAGGTAATAGCGTTCGGCAACGGCCGCCGCGAGGTTTTCGCATCCTATCCCTGATTTCAGTCATACGCACCTGCGAAGCAGAGGAGGCAATCCATGAGCTGTTGCGACACCCACCACGCAAATCACGCGGAAGGTGAAGCTACCGCCGTCGACCCCGTCTGCAGCATGAGCGTGACGATCGAAAGCGCGGCTCATGTCGCCGAGCACGATGGCGCGACCCATTACTTCTGTTCGGCACGATGCAAGGACAAGTTCGTCAGCGATCCGGAGCACTATCTGTCGGGCGCGCATCCCATGCAGGTCGAAGACGTTCCCGAAGGGACGATCTACACCTGTCCCATGCATCCCGAGATCCGGCAGGTAGGACCGGGAAGCTGCCCCATCTGCGGAATGGCTCTGGAGCCCGAGACGGTCAGCCTCGAGGATGGCCCCGATCCCGAACTCGTCGACATGACCCGCCGCTTCTGGGTCAGCGCGCTCTTCACCCTGCCGTTGTTCGCCTACGCGATGAGCGACATGGTGCCCGGGATCAGCTTCGACCGGCTGATCGAACCGGCACGTGCGCAATGGGCGCAGCTGGCCCTCGCTACACCGGTCGTACTTTGGGGCGGCTGGCCTTTCTTCGAGCGCGCATGGCAGTCGCTCAGGACCCGCAACCTCAACATGTTTACGCTGATCGGCTTCGGCGTTGCGATCGCATTCCTGTTTAGCCTCGTCGCGACTCTCCTTCCCGATATATTCCCGCCCGCCTTCCGCGATCATTCGGGTCGGGTTGGGGTATATTACGAAGCAGCGGCGGTCATCACCACGCTCGTCCTACTTGGCCAGGTGCTCGAACTCAGGGCGCGGGGCTCGACCTCGAGCGCGCTGCGTGCACTGCTCGAACTTGCGCCGCCGACCGCGCTCAAGATCTTCGGCAGCGGCGACGAGCGCGAAGTGTCGCTCGACCAATTGGCAAGCGGTGACCTGCTCCGCGTCCGCCCGGGTGACAAGGTGCCGGTCGATGGCGAAGTGACCGAGGGCGCGAGCGCCATTGACGAGTCCATGATCAGCGGCGAGCCGCTGCCTGTTTCCAAAAAGGCCGGCGACCAGGTGATCGGCGGAACGGTCAACCAGACCGGCGGCTTCGTTATGCGGGCGGGCGCGGTCGGCAAGGACACGATGCTGTCCAAGATCGTCCAAATGGTCGCCGAAGCTCAGCGCAGCCGCGCACCGATCCAGCGTCTGGCCGATCAGGTCGCGGCCTGGTTCGTGCCTTCCGTGGTCGTGATCGCGGTCGTTACCTTTATCGTCTGGGCCATCTGGGGGCCATTCCCCGCGCTTGCCTATGCGCTGGTCAACGCAATCGCCGTTCTCATCATTGCCTGCCCATGCGCGCTCGGCCTCGCAACGCCGATGTCGATCATGACCGGGACCGGCAAGGGCGCCCAGCACGGCATCCTCATCCGCAACGCCGAGGCGCTCGAGACGCTCGAAAAGATCGACACGCTGGTGGTCGACAAGACGGGCACTCTCACCATGGGCAAGCCTGATCTCGTCGCCGTCACTCCCCGAGTGGGCCTGGACGAGGCCGAGTTCCTTTCCGCCGTCGCCGCGGTCGAATCGGGGAGCGAGCATCCGCTTGCCCATGCAATAGTTGAAGGCGCCAAGGCGCGAGGCGTGGCGTTCGAGGCAGCGTCTGATTTGTCGTCGACTACCGGCGAGGGTGTCGAGGCGCGCGTGGGACCGCGGAAGGTCGCCATTGGTAACGAGAAACTGATGCGGCGGCTCGGTATCGATGATGCGGAATGGCTCGCGTCCGCAGAAGCCGGACGCTCCCAGGGCCAGACCGTGATGTTCGTGGCCATCGATGGCGCACCGGCAGGGCTGATCGCGGTCGCCGATCCGATCAAGCCGACCAGCGCTGCGGCCATTCGGGCGCTGCACGAGCGCGGGATCGAAGTGGTCATGCTGACCGGCGATAGCCGGGCCACCGCCGAAGCCGTGGCCCGCCAGCTCGGTATCGACGAGGTCGAGGCCAATGTGTCGCCCGAGGACAAGCATCGCAAGATCGAGGCTCTCAAGGCCGCCGGCAAGCGCGTTGCGATGGCAGGGGACGGCATCAACGATGCGCCGGCGCTGGCGGCGGCGGATGTCGGCATTGCGATGGGAACCGGCACCGACGTGGCAATCGAAAGCGCTGGCGTCACGCTGGTTCGCGGCGACCTGACCGGTGTTCTCCAGGCGATCGTCCTGTCGCGCGCCACCATGCGCAATATTCGCCAAAACCTCGTATTCGCGTTCGGATACAATGCGCTCGGCATCCCGGTGGCAGCGGGCGTGCTGTTTCCCGCCTTTGGCCTTCTTCTCAATCCAATGATCGCCGCCGCGGCCATGAGCCTCTCGTCGGTGTCGGTCATCGCCAATGCCCTGCGTCTTCGCGGGCTCAGCCTTCCAACCTTGAGCGAAGGTCGGGCATGATCGCGGCAACGGCTATCGGAATAGCGCTCTTCCTTGCTTCGCTGACATTGCATCTCGCCATGCTGCGCCTGGCGAAGAAGCTTGCACCGCCGGGGCTTGCGCCGACCGGTCTGAGACTAACGGGCGGCTCATTGCTCGTTCTCATCAGCCACATGATGGTAGCCGTTGTCTTCGCGGCCGGTTTCGCATGGGCAGCCTCGCTCGGTCTTGGCGGGTTCGCCAAGGAACCGGCCATGTTGCCCATGGATTATTATTACTTCGCCCTGATCACCGTGACGACAGTGGGCCTGGGCGACATCTATCCAACCGATCATCTCAGGGTGATTGCGGGCATCGCGTCGCTGACGGGTTTCATCCTGATCAGCTGCACAGCCCAGTACGTATACAAGACGATGAGCCAACAGGAGGATTGAATGGCTGACAACCACAGCGCGGACCACCAGCAGAACGGTGGTGGAAGCCACTACTGGCGCTTCATGGCGATGGTGGCGACGTCGACCGCGATCATGTTCGGCCTGATGTATCTAAACACATACGAGCTTAATCACGTGTTCTGGAGCGAGACGCGCTTTTGGATGACGTTCGTTATGGGCGGCATGATGATGATCGTCATGCTCCTCTTCATGTGGGGCATGTACAAGGACAAGACCAAGAACTTCATCATCCTGGGCGTAGGCGCGCTGGTCTTTGCGGTGGCGCTGTGGCTGGTCCGCAGCCAGGCGACCGTCAACGACGAAGAGTACATGTCCGCTATGATCCCTCACCATTCGATCGCAATCATGACGAGCGCGCGGGCCGAGATCACCGATCCGCGTGTTCGCAAGCTGGCGGACTCGATCATCGAGGCTCAGGTCAAAGAAATTGCAGAGATGAAGTTGCTGATCGAAGATATCGAAAGGAACGGTGAGATGGGCGACGGCACGCCACTCCCCGCGCGGACGACCGATCTCACACCAGAGCTATTGCAGGAAGCCAAACAGGCGGTTGAGCGTCCTATCAGCCCGGAGGTGCGCGACGAGGTTACGGTGGACGAATAGAAGCTTCGAGATGATTTATCCCGCAATTTGCGAAAACGTGAATTTGCGGGATAACCACGTGATCGGATGGCTGTGCGAAGGTGGTTTGCTGACCGTTCTTGCTGACTTGCAATGACGATATCAAAGCGGGATTAGCGCTAATGCTGAGTCCTGAAAAAGGCATCGAACCAATGCATTAGACGGGTTTTGAGGGCCTTTTGAGGGCTTTTTGGAGATAGCCGAATTTCTAACCATCTGATAAGACTTAAAAAACTAGCTCGAATGTGATGCCTCTTCTGGCACCATTTCAAAAGTTTTCTCCAAAAATTCGACTCACCGCGCGAGCGCGATCAGGCGCTTTGCAGTATGGGGTCAGCAAGGCCGATGTCTTCGGCGCGGGCGAAGTTGCCGTGGAGGCCGAAGCGCAGCCGGATGGGCACGTTGATCGTTGCCAGCGGGCCTTTCTCAATATCCAGGGCATCGAAAATCAGCAGGTCGCTGCGGTGATCTTCTAGCCTGTTGCAAACCAGTACGATCCAGCCGTCACCCTCCGGCGCATCCTTGGTGCGCGGTATGAAGCATGGTTCCTGCAAGGAGGAGACGGGGCCGCACCACCAGTGCTTTTCCGCTCCTGTTTCCAGATCTTTCAGGAACAGGCAATTCATCATGAAGCCGGTGGCGCTGCCGCCTTTCAGTTCGACCGGGCGATCCATGTCGACTTCAAGGCCCCAGGTGTAGCGGTTCTTTTGTCCGGTGAAGCGGTCATCGATGCGGGGGAATTCGCTGGCGGTATCGGTCAGCCGTTTGATCTCGGCAAATTCATCCGTGTTGCTGGCAAGGTCCACGGTCCAGCGGGTAAGGCGCGGCATGGCTGCGATCGGATCGAAGGGCGCGCCATGCACATCGGGGAAGAAGGGGAAGGCGTTGTTCTCTCCTTCGGGCGCGATGAAATGGATCTTCGTGCCATCCTGCCATGCATTCACGGTGTGGCTGGCAAAGCAATTGTCGCGCTTGAACCAGCGGATATCTGAATCGCGCAGATCATCCCGGCGCGGAATGATGCCCAGGTACACGGGCATCGTTGTGTCAAAGCCGAAATGCGGCTTACCATGCTCCAGCCTTTCCCAGCTGCCCACGGACGGCACGATGTGCAGCACCAGATAATCTGGTGTGATCGCGAAATCGTGCATCATGCAGTAGTATGGCACCTTGAACCATTCCTCGCGCACAAGCTTTCCGGCGCTGTCTATCTCCATGTAGGAAACGTCATCGGTGCAAAGGCCGCTGGCGGCATAGCCGAGGGCCACCATGTTGCCGGTGGCGGGGTCGATTTTCGGATGGGCAGTGAAAGTCTGGCTTTTCATCGCGCCGTCGAATGTTTCGAAGCTTTCGCTCTCCATCGTCACCGGGTCCATGATCAATGCCGGAGAATCCTCCTTCATCGCCCACAGCTTTCCGGCGAAGAGCCAGGCATTGGTGTTTGCGGTGGAGCGCAGCCTGCCCGTCACGCTTTCATCATCGGTGAGGGGGTTGCGATAGGCGCCGAACAGGGCCTCGCCAGCGTCACGCTCCAGCTTCCATTTGTCTGTCTGGGCCCAGCGTTGCCTGAAATCGCACTGGCCATCGTGGAAATGGAAACGGCTGATCATGCCATCCCCGTTGAACGGAATGTCATCGCCCAAGCGCGGCGGGAATTGCGGATCGGGCTGAACGCGGAAGAAGGCACCGTTCAGCCCTTCGGGGATCGTCCCTTCGTGCTGCAGGTCCATGATGTCAGCCTCTATCCGGCTGGGCGTGTTGAAGCCTGTGAAGCTGGGCGTATCGGGAAAGGTGCTCATCACTGCATGACCTTGGCTGAAACTGGATCGTGTCAACAATACAGGGAGGTTTGCATCTTTGCAATTATCGGTCATTGTCAACACAATGACCGGAATGATGCATCAATCCTCCTCCACCGCAGCCTCCAGCGCGGCGCGAACCTTTTCGATCAGGGCATCGAACTGGGCAATTTCATCTGCTGAAAGATCGCTGGTGAGATTGCGATGGAACTCTGCCCGCGTGGCCAGCACCTTGCGATACAGGGCCTTGCCCTTGGCCGTGAGTTTCAGCACCTGCATCCGGCGATCCGAGGCATCTTCCTTGCGCGCCAGCAAGCCTTGGGTTTCAAGCGCGGATACCGCGCGGCTTACCTCGGCCCGGTCGGCGCGCGCCTGCTCTGCGATCAGGCCCACCGTTGCGCCATCCGCGGTGCTGCCCAGCCGTGCGATAACGCGCCAGTGGGCATATGAAATGCCGAATTTCTCTGACAATTGCCGGATCGTCAGCCGGTCCATCACCTTTGCCAGCAGGGCCATTCTGAAGGTGGGGAAGTCCAGGTCTTCCAGGTGCCAGCCGGATAATTCCACGGCCGATATCTGCGGAGTTTTATCGTCAGCCAAATCCAGATCCCTGCGTGCGTTTGCGGTTTCGAACATGCGGCAGATTGCGGCGACAAGTCTATGCCGCTACACGCCGCTTTGTGCGATTCATTGATTAGTCATGCAATGTAGCCCCGGCAATGCGCGCAACGGATTTTTCGCGAATGCCATATCGGGAATAGTAAGGTCAGACCATGGACGGCGATTTGCAAGCCTTTGATTACATTGTGGTTGGCGCAGGCTCTGCCGGATGCACGCTGGCGGCGCGATTGTCCGAAGATGCGGATAACACGGTGCTGCTGGTGGAAGCCGGCAAGCGGGAAAACGATCCGCTGCTGTCCATGCCCATCGCCTTTCCCATCGTGATGGGCGTGAAGCGGTACAACTGGAATTATGCGGGCGAGGAAGAACCCTTCGCCGATAATCGCTGCATCCGCCAGCCGCGGGGGAAGGGGCTTGGCGGCTCCTCCCTCATCAACGGCATGCTTTATGCGCGGGGCAACGCGCGCGATTACGATGAATGGCGCCAGCTAGGGCTGGAGGGGTGGAGCTATGACGATGTCCTGCCCTACTTCAAGAAATCGGAGAACCACTGGGGCGATGCGGACGAATACCACGGCAAGGGCGGGCCGCTTTCCATCACCAAGCATATTCCCGATGATGAACTGTTCCCCCGCTTCATCAAATCGGCCGAGAAGCTGGGCTACAAGACGCAAGAGGATCACCACGGGCCGGATCAGGAAGGTTGGGGGTCGCCGGATATCTCCATCCACAAGGGGCGGCGCGGATCGACGTCCTCCCGCTTCCTGTTCCCGGCGATGGACCGCCCGAACCTGGCGGTGATCTCCGAAGCGCATGCCACCCGGATCGAGATCGAGGATGGCCGCGCCGTTGCCCTGCATTACCGGCAGGGCGGCCCGAACGGCAACGATCACCGCGTGGCGGCGAACCGCGAAATCGTGCTGAGTGGCGGCACCTATAATTCGCCGCAATTGCTGATGCTTTCCGGCATCGGTCCGGCGGATCACCTGCGCGAACATGGCATTGATGTGGTGCATGATCTGCCCGGCGTGGGTCGCAATCTGCAGGATCACCCATCCGTGGCGATGATCTGGAAAGCGGATCGCAAGGTCACGCTGAACCCTGAACTGCGGTATGACAGGATTGCGCTTTCCGGCCTGCAATGGCTGCTGACGGGCAAGGGGCGGCTGGCCAATATGCCGGTGACGGCCAATGGCTTCATCAAGACGCGCCCTGATCTGGAACGGCCCGATGCGCAATGCCTGCTCCAGCCCACCACCATTTTCGCGCGGCCATGGTTTCCGGGGATTCGCAAATCCGCGGATGACGTGATCTCGATGGCCTGCGTGCTGCTGCGCGCGGAAAGCCGGGGCTGGGTAAAGCTGCGCTCTGCCGATCCGTTCGATGCCCCGCGCATCCTCAACAATGTTTTGAAGGAGGAGGCGGACAAGGCCTTCTTCCGCCGCCTGATCCCGCAAATCCGGCAGATCATGGCAACCTCTCCCGTGGCAGATGTGATCAAGGGTGAAGTCGCCCCCGGCCCCGAAGTGCAGAGCGATGACGAAATCGATGCTTGGCTGCGCCAGGCCACCAACACCGCGCTGCATCCCACCAGCACTTGTGCGATGGGTACCGGCCCCGATGCCGTGTGCGATGATCAGTTGCGCGTGCGCGGGATCGCCGGGCTGCGCGTGGCCGATGCCTCCGTCATGCCGCGCATCGTGGGCGGCAACACCAATGCCGCCGCCATCATGATTGGCGAAAAGGCGGCTGACCTGATCAGGCATGGTGGCCATGCAGCCCGTCAGCAGGCGGCGGCATGACATACGATTACATCATCGTGGGCGCAGGCTCTGCCGGGTGCGTGCTGGCCAATAGGCTCAGCGCCGATCCGGGCAATTCGGTGCTGCTGCTGGAAGCGGGCGGAGAGCATCGGCATTTCCTGCTGGACATGCCACTGGGCATGATGCGGGCGATGTTCAAATCGCAGTTCGTGTGGCGATACAAATCGCAGCCCGAACCGCATCTGGGCAGGCGCGAGATCATGCTGCCGCGTGGGCGCGTGCTGGGGGGATCATCCTCCATCAACGGCATGTTCTACATGCGCGGCCATTCCAGCGATTTTGACGAGTGGCGCCAGCAGGGCTGCACCGGCTGGAGCTATTCCGAGGTGCTGCCCTACTTCAAGCGCATGGAAAACCACTGGAGCGACGACACCCGCTGGCACGGCCATGATGGCCCGCTGGAAGTGGTGCCGGTGCAGACGGAAGGCCGCCTGCACGAACCGCTGATGGAAACTGCCGAGGCCGCAGGGTTCAGCACCAGCGACAATCTGAACGGCGAGGTGGAGGAAGGCTTTGCCCGCGGCGAGCTGACCGTGGACAGCAAGGGCCGCCGCGCCAGCACGGCGCGCGCCTATCTCGATCCGGTGCGCGATCGCGGCAACCTCACCGTGATGACCGGCGCGCTCACCCGAAGGGTGCTGCTGGATGGCAAGCGCGCAACCGGCATCGAGTTTGACCATGAGGGCGAGCGCAGGACGGCCAATGCGCGAACCGAGGTGATCCTGTGCGGCGGCAGCTACAATTCGCCGCAACTCCTGATGCTGTCGGGCATCGGCCCCGCCGCGCATCTGCAGGACAAGGGTATCGCCGTGCAGCACGATCTACCGGGCGTGGGCCGCAACCTGTCCGAACACCCGCGCGTGCCGGTGCATTTCGGCCTGCAGAAGCCCGTCAGCTTCCTCAACGAACTGCGCGCGGACAAGGTGGCGCTGTCGGTGCTGAAATGGCGACTGCTGGGCACGGGCAGCTTCGCCAGCCAGTTGAACAGCTGCAACATCGTGATCCGCACCCGGCCAGAACTGGAGCGGCCCGATATCCAATTGTGGAGCAACCCCATCCGCATGGATGCGCAGGTGTGGTTCCCCTTCTTTCGCAAGCGGCAGGACGATCGCATCACCGCCGACGTGATCCTGCTGCATCAGCAGAGCCGCGGCTGGCTGGAACTTGCATCCGCCGATCCGCAGGATTTTCCCGCCATCACGCTTAACATCTTCTCTGACGCTGCAGACCTGCGCACCGCGCGTGACGGCATTCGCCTGGCGCGCGAAATCTATCGCACAGAGCCGCAGGCCAGCCTGACAGGTGAGGAAATCCTGCCCGGCGAGGATTTGCAGAGCGATGAAGAACTGGACGAATACATCCGCGCCCGCGCCGAGGTGACGCAGCATCCCGTCGGCACCTGTTCGATGGGCACAGGCTCGATGAGCGTTGTCGATCCGCAGCTGCGGGTTCACGGCATCGCTGGCCTTCGCGTTGTCGATGCCTCCATCATGCCGACCGTTCCCGGCGGCAACACCAATGCGCCCACCATCATGGTGGCCGAAAAGGCCGCGGACATGATCCTCGGCAAAGATCCGCTTCCCGCGCAAGATGTGCGCCAAACCAGCCAATCCCTGTCAGGAGCCTGACCCATGAATATGCCCGTCGACATTTCCATCCTCGATGATCTTCGCAAAGACTTGTCCGCCAGATCGAGAGAGCTTTTCATCGGCGGCAAGTTCCAGCCAGCCGCATCGGGCGAAACCTTCGCCGTGATCGATCCCGCCACGGGGGAGGAGTTTGCCTCTGTCGCATCGGGCGATGCGCAAGACATCGATCTGGCGGTGAAATCCGCGCGGAAATGCTTCGATAGCGGCGCATGGTCCGGCCAGACCCCGGCGCAGCGCGCCCGTGCGCTCACCCGCCTTGCCGATCTGGTGGAAGCCAACGGCAGCCGCATCGCGCTGACCGAAACGCTGGACAATGGCATGCCGATGATGATGGCATTCTTCGGCGGCGTGTCCGCCGCATCGGAGCAGCTGCGATACAATGCCGGCTGGGCGACGAAGCTGAACGGGGAAACCTTCACCCCCTCCAACCCCGGCGAATGGCATGCCTTCACCACCCGCGAACCCGTGGGCGTGGTGGGCGCGATCGTGCCGTGGAACTTCCCCTTCGTGATGGCCGTCGCCAAGATTGCCCCGGCGTTGGCCGCGGGCTGCACCGTGGTGCTGAAACCTGCCGAGCAGACACCGCTATCGGCGGTGATCCTGGCAGAGCTGATTGCCGAGGCAGGCTTCCCCGAAGGCGCCGTCAACATCGTTACCGGCTATGGCAAAACGGCGGGCGCGGCACTGGTGGAACACCCGCTGGTGGACAAGATCTCCTTCACCGGCTCCACCGCCACGGGCAAGGGCATCGTCCACGCCTGCACGGATAACCTCAAGCGAGTGACGCTGGAACTTGGTGGCAAGAGCCCGGTGGTGATCTTCGGCGATGCCGATCTGTCGAAAGCCATTCCCGGCACCGCGATGGGCATTTTCGGCAATGCGGGCCAGGTATGCGCCGCCGGATCGCGCCTGTTCGTGCACGAAAGCGTGCGGGACGAGGTGATGGAAGGCCTTGCCGGTTTCGCCAAATCGCTGAAGCTGGGATCGGGCCTGTCGCCTGAAACGCAGATGGGGCCGCTGGTCAGCCAGGTGCAGTTCGACAGGGTCAGCAGCTATATCGACAGCGCCACCAGCGAAGGCGCCACCACGGTTACCGGCGGCGGGGCAGCATCGGTGGATGGGAGCGAGGGCGGCTACTTCATGCAGCCGACAGTGCTTGCCGATACGGCACCCGGCATGAAGGCGGTGGAAGAGGAAATCTTCGGCCCCGTGCTGTGTACGCAGACCTTTGGTGATGACGATCTCGAGCAGGTGGCAGCTGCCGCCAATAATACCAGTTTCGGCTTGTCCTCCGCCATTTGGACGCGGGACATGTCCAGCGGACTGAAACTGGCGAAGCGCATTCGTGCAGGCATGGTGCGTATCAACGGCGGGGCTGGCGGCCCCGATCCGGCGATGCCGCTGGGCGGGTTCAAGCAATCGGGCTGGGGCCGCGAGAATGGCCGCAACGGGATCGAGGCTTATACAGAGATCAAGTCCGTCACGATCAACCTGTAAGCTTGCGCGGCCTCAAACGCATTCCACCCCGGCGGTGAGGCCGGGGTGGAATTTGTCGTTCGGCATCGATGCGAAGTCGCGGCGCCTGGCCGCGTCTTCAATCAGACGGCTGAGCGTGAAGCGTCGTCGATGATGAAGCGCCATCCGCCGTCGGCCTGCTTCTGAATAACCTCGATGCCGCCACCCGTCATTTCCTGCAGTACGCCATCCGGATTTTGGAAATTCAGGCGCCAGTGATTGGTCGTCAGCGCAATATCCTTGTAAACCAGGTGCTTGCGATTGCCCAAAACGATGGTCGGCTTGATCGCCAGCAACCCTTCGAAATCGCTGCGAACATCGCTGCGACCGGCCAGCATCTTTTCGTCCGGGTTCAGATAGGTGACGTCTTCGACATACAGGTCCGTCAGGCCATCCAGATCGCCCGCGTTGAAGCGTTCCTGCCAGGCATCGTAAAAAGCATCGATGTCGGTCACCGGAGCCGCTGCGCTAGCCGTTGTCGCATGCGCCACTGCGGAGCCTGCGCCGATTTTCACGGCCAGTGCGCCGGCTGTTGCCACGCGCAGGAATTCACCGCGCGAAAGGCTGGGCCAGCTCACGTCAGAGGCCAAAGTCTCACGCGATCCGCCGTCTTTCAGGCTTTCCCATGCTTTGTTGATTGATCCGATCACGATATCTTCTCCTAAAATCGCTTGCGCGGGGCCGTTAGGGGCCAGGCACCCACGTGCTTTACCGAGGCCACAGTTTCGGCGCGGCAATGCAGCGGGGCAATCGCATTTCAGGCCAGTAATCGGTGTCTTGCGGCCTTTGGACCGGGCGGGGCGCGGGCAATGCCTCGCTCCAGATGCCTAGATGGCGGAGGCCAGGCCCAGCACGCCGCCCTGATCCGCACCACCTTCAACCTGCATCTCGTCTCGGACGAAATCAACGAAGGCCCGCACTTTCGACAGGGCGAAATTTCCGCGTGGAAAAATGATGTGCAGGGGCAGACTTCTGGTAACGATATCGGTCAACAGCGGCTCCAGCCGGTTGGCGGCGATATCGTCCTGCACCAGGAAACGCGGCAGATAGCTGATGCCGAGCCCTTCCAGCGTGGCCTCTCTTGCCATGCGAACCGAATTGCTCGTCAAAGGCCCGCGATTGACGGCGACGGACACATCTTCGGACAACCGCCATTCGCCCACCTTGGAAAGGTGCGTTTCAACGATGCAGGTGTGATCCTTCAGATCGTTGGGAGCGGTGGGCCGATCGGTCTTGTCGAGATAGCCGGGCGCCGCCACCAGAACCATTGAATAATCGCGCAACCGCACGGATTCCAGGCTGGCATCGAAGGTGTCGCCGATCCAGAAGGCCACGTCGAACCGGCCTTTCAGCATATCCACCTTGCTGTCCGACAGGTTGAGGAACAACCTCATGTCGGGATAGGTCTTCAGGAAGCGCGGGACGATGGAAGTGAGATCGAACAGCGATGCGACAACCGGCGCATTGACCTTCAGTTCTCCACGCGGCTTTGACAGCATGCCGGTGATGATCTGGTTGGCCTCGTTCACCTCGTCCACGATCCTGGCGCAGCGCGCATACATCTCGCGCCCGGCAGGGGTGAGGGAAACGGACCGCGTCGTGCGATCCAGCAGGCGAACGCCAGCGCTCTGTTCCAGCTTGGCGATCTGCCGACTGACGGCAGCCTTTGAGTATCCTAGAAGCTTGGCAGCGTTCGAAAAGCCACCTGTGCTTACGACTGCGGCGAACGAAATCATCGCCATTACATTGCCCAGGTCAGGTCTGTCTTCCATGCATTCTTCCCTCCTTGAACAGTTGGCCAGAGTCAATCAGCATGAGCCCGACTACCAACATCCATTGTTGCGTCTGTGCAAAAATATGTTCAATATAAGATCAACTGTTGCATGCGCGGTAACTCTGCGCGAGTATGCAATCACGAGAAAATTAACAGTTCGCGATTCGGTTCGCGATGGATGACGGAGAATTATTTATGGCAGCCCAACGGTCCGAAGCAGCCCTGCGCGACGAGCGAAGCCAGTTTCACCCTTTCACCTCGATCAATGACATGAAGGCCGATGGTCCGATGATGATTGAATCGGGCTCCGGTGTTCGCATTCGCGACATTCATGGCAAGGAATATCTGGACGGCATGGCCGGGCTGTGGTGCTGTAACCTGGGTTATGGTCGCAAGGAAATCACCGATGCGATCACGCAGCAGAGCGAGAAGCTGTCGTTCTTCCACACGTTCAACAACATGGGTATCGACGTAGTCGGCGAATGTGCGGAGGAGCTGCTGAAGCGCGCACCGGTGCCGATGTCGAAGATTTTCTTCGGCACTTCCGGCAGCGATGCCAACGAAACCCAGCTTAAGATCATCTGGGTTTACAACAACCTGCGTGGCAAGCCGGAAAAGAAGAAGATCATCTCCCGCTGGAACGCCTATCACGGTTCCAGCGTGGCGACGGCCAGCCTGACCGGCCTGCCGGGCATGCACAAGCTGTTCGACCTGCCCAAAGGCCCAATTCTGCATGTCAGCGCGCCGTATTATTATCGCAACGCGCCCGAAGGCATGTCGGAGCGTGATTTCTCCCGTCATCTGGCGAAGGAACTGGAAGATACGATCGAGCGTGAAGGCGCCGATACGATTGCAGCCTTCTTTGCCGAGGCGGTGATGGGTGCAGGCGGCCTCATTCCCCCGCCCGAAGGTTACTTCGACGAGATCGTGCCGATCCTGAAGAAAAACGACATTCTGCTGGTCGCCGATGAAGTGGTTTCGGGTTATGGACGCCTCGGCACGTACTGGGGCGCGCAGTCCTACGGGTTCGAGCCTGATCTGATCACCTCTGCAAAGGGTGTGACCTCGGGCTATTTCCCGATGTCGGCAGTGTTCGTATCGCCAAAGGTGTGGGACGTGCTGGATGCCGGCGCCGGTGAAATCGGTGTGTTTGGCCATGGCTACACATATTCGGGCCACCCGGTGGGCGCGGCCGCCGCGCTGGCAGCGCTCAAGCTGATCGATGATCTTGAAGTCGTTAAGAACGTGGCCGACGTTGGTCCTTACATGAAGCAAGCTCTGCATGACCGGCTGGGTCAGCATGCCCATGTCGGCGATATTCGCGGCAAGGGCCTGATGCTTGGCATCGAACTGGTGAAGGATCGCGGAACGAAGGAAGCCTTCCCGATGCAGGACCGCACCGGTCGCAAGGTTTTCAAGGCTGCGGCAGAACGTGGCCTGATCACCCGTATGCTGGGCGATACCCTGGTATTTGCTCCGCCGCTGGTGATGACCCGCGCAGATGCGGACGAGCTTGTCGACAAGTTCGCCCTGGCAGTGGAAGACGTGGTCGGCAACTGATCGCCAACCTTCCCAATTGTCGGCGCGTCGGGCGCAGGAGAAAGACGTTATGAACCATAGCGAAGCTAACGCCGTGCCCTGCGCCGATGCGCAGCCGCCCAGAATTACGCAGACAGGACTGTTCAGCGCAATTCTGGTCGGCCTTGTGGGCGCGATGGTGATTTTCATCACGCCCGGCTTCCTGGCCGTGATCGCGCAGATGACCGGCTTTGACGACGATCAGCTAGGCTATCTGGTGGCCTGGGACATCAATGCCATGGCGGTGGCCATCGGGCTCAGCACCTTTGCGCTGGCCCGCGTTTCCTGGCGAAAGGCGGTGGCGCTGGGCCTGGCGCTGATTATCCTCGGCAACGTCCTCACCGTGCTGCTGAACGGGTTTGAGGCGATTGTGGCCGCGCGTGTCGTGGCCGGATCGGGTGCGGGCATCGCCATCGGCTTTTCCTTTGCTGCGCTGGGCCGGGCGAAAAACCCGGATCGCGCGTTTTCCGTCTATCTGGTGGTGGGCTACTTGCTGGCCTCCGCCTATCTCTACGCGATGCCCTCGATCATGGGGGCCATCACACCGCAAACGCAGCTGCTGATCTTTGCCGGTATCAATGCCTTGGTACTGCTGTCGCTGGGTGCGCTGCCGGATGGCAGCAAGGATGAGGTCGATATCTTTGCCGAAGGCGGCAAAATCGATCTGCCCTATTCCGCAGGCGCGCTGATCAGCGTGTTCCTGCTGTTCTTCGCCGTGGTGGGCGTGTGGTCCTATTCAGAGCGGATCGGCGCGGCCAGCAATCTGTCACCCGAAGTCATCGCCACGGGCCTTTCGGTCGGAACGATGGCCGGCGTTCTGGGTGCGGGCCTTGCCGGCGTTCTTCCCCGTGTATGGGGTCGGGCAATTCCGATCACTTTGAGCGGCATCGCCTGCCTGATCGGCTTCCTGCTGTATCGCGGCGACGTTTCGCCCACGGCGTTCACAATTGCCACCGTGCTGACGATGCTGAGCTGGAACTTCAGCCAGCCGCTGCTGTCAGGTCTGTGTTCGGAGGCTTGCAGCCGTGGCCGCGTGGTGTGCGCCATGGGTTCAATCCAGACCTTCGGTTCCGGCCTTGGCCCGGCAGTGGCGGCGGCCACCCTCGTCAGCGGATCGTTCGATCTGATGATCTACGGTGCCTGTGCAACGCTCATCCTGAGTGTGGTGATCGCGGTTGCGACGACGACGAGAGCGCGCAAGATCAGCTAGCTGTCGATCGGCTGGCGAATGCAGCGTCGGTGTCTGCGTGCGCCAGGCTGCATTGTGTTCAGGCCAAGTGCCTCGAACCGCTCCATCAAATCCAATCATAAAAAAGAGGCCGGAGGTTCGGGTCCTGACCCAAAGCCTCCGGCCTCTTTTTCTCGTCTGCAAAGCGCTTGGGCAAAGTTGCCCCTGGCCGTGATTTAAAGGAACACGGCCCGCGACAGTCCGCCATCAACGGCAATGGACTCGCCGGTAATCCCGCTGCCCAGCTTGGAGCACAGGAAGACGATGGGATCGGCCACTTCTTCCACTTCCAGCATCCGCTTCAGCGCAGCCGGATCGCCGGCTTCGCGTGCCGTGATGGCTTCCACGGTGGTGCCTTCTTCCTCGGCCATCTCGGCAAACCATTCCTCGATATGCTCTGTACGGGTCACGCCGGGGTGGATGATGTTCACGGTGATGCCATCCTTGCCGACTTCATCGGAAAGCGTCTTGGTGAAGTGGACCAGCGCCGTATTGCGCATGCCCGACAGTGCCTCGGTGCAGCGCGCCGTCAGGCCGCCGACATTCACGATGCGGCCCCAGCCAGCCTTGCGCATATAGGGAACGCAGGCTTTCGCGGTGCGGAAGTAGCCGAACAGCTTGGTGTTGAGGTCAAGCATCAGCATGTCCTCGTCCGCTTCCTCGATCGCGTTGCGCACCAAGCCGCCGGGGGCAGCCGCGCAATTCACCAGGATGTGAACGCCGCCGAATGTCTCGGCCGTTTTAGCCACCAGTGCTTCCACCGATTCCTTCGATGTGGTGTCGGTCGGCACCACGATGATCTCGCCGCCGGTTTCCTTGCGCAGTTCCTCTGCCGCTGTCTCCAGCTTGCTTTGCGTGCGCGCGGCGATTGCCACCTTGGCGCCTGCCAGCAGCAGCTTGCGTGCCGTTTCCTTGCCGATGCCAACACCGCCGCCGGTGATGACGGCCACCTTATCCTTTAGTCCAAGCTCCAGGCTCATTTCACTTCTCCTGCTATTGATCATTGCAGACAGAGACGCGCGCCATCGTGGCACCGCCAAAGTCTATGTGGATTACATCGTCGTTATAAATCTGCGTGGCGCCAGTGCAGGTGCCAGAAGCAATCAGCTGGCCCTTGCGCAGGGTTTCCCCCTCCTTATCGCGCAGCCAGTTCGCCAGCCAGACCACGGCATCAAGCGGATTGCCCATCACCAGGGATGTAGCCCCCTCGGCAACTTCATCGCCATTGCGCGTGAGCGATACGGGCATGTCGGCAAAGGTATCGTCCCAACCATCGGTCAGCTTTTGCCCCAGCACCAGGGCATGGCCCATCACATTGTCCGCAATCAGCAGGGGGAGGGGCAGGTCCGTGGTGACAAAGCGGCTGCGCACGATTTCTATTCCGGCGTGAATGGCCCTGATCGCGGGGACGAGATCCTCGCGCGTATAGGCGCCTGCCTTGGGGGCAAGGTCCTCGCCCATTTCGAACACCACTTCGGCCTCGGCATACATTTCCGGCGGGGCGAAGGCGATTGTCTTATCCTGTGTAGAGATCGCCGCGGCGGGCAAGCGGCCAACCAGCGGCTCAGCTGCGCCGAAGGCATCACGCGATCCTTGACTGGTCAGCCCCAGTTTCCAAGCTTTTACCGGCGATGCGCCACGCGCGGCCACCCCGCGCTGGATCGCGTAGGCCTGATCCGCATCCAGTGACCGCTGCGGAAGTTCCACCTGCGATCCGGTGCCGGCTTCGAACAGAGCCTGTTCGAGCTCGCTTTGGTAGTCCTGCAATGGAATCTCCTGTGCCGGTTGGCAGCGATTTTATTGTCCCGCTTATGCAACAACGAAACTTTTAAATCCAGTATTGTTTACAAATATGGATTGCGCTATCTAGGTTTCGGAATCGCCAGACAGGCGTCGTTTGCGCGCCTTTTGCGCGCCTGCATTTCGATTGTTGAGGTAATGATATGAACGAACAGACCGCTATTCACGCCCAGGCCGATCAGCTTGGTGCCGCACTCGCGAAGGGTCCGCGCGGACTGATCATCGACGGCAAGACCGTGCAGGCGCAGTCGGGCAAGACCTTTGCCACGGTCAATCCGGCCACCGGCCAGGAAATCTGCCAGGTTGCCCATGGCGATGCCGCCGATGTCGATCTGGCGGTGCGCGCCGCGCGCAGGGCGCTGGAAGATCCTTCCTGGCGCAATATGAGTGCGGTCGATCGTTCGAAGGTGCTGAACCGTCTGGCCGACCTGATCGAGCGCGACGCTGCCGAACTGGCCGTGCTGGAATGCATGGATAATGGCAAGCCCGCCGCGCTGACGCAGGCAGTCGAGATCGAGGGTTCGATCAAGACCTTCCGCTATTTCGCCGGTTGGCCCACCAAGTTTGGCGGTGAAACGCTGCCGGTATCACCGCGCAGCGGGGCACAGATCCTGAACTACACCGTGCGGGAGCCTGTGGGCGTTTGCGGCCTGATCGTGCCGTGGAATTATCCGATGTCGATGGCTGCCTGGAAGGTGGCGCCGGCTCTGGCCGCGGGTTGTACCGTGATCCTGAAGCCTGCCGAGCAGACGCCGCTGACGGCCCTGCGCCTTGCCGAACTGGCACTTGAAGCTGGCGTTCCGCCAGGGGTCTTCAACGTGATCACCGGCTTTGGTGAAGCTGGCGCTGCGCTGGTCGATCATCACGGCGTCGACAAGGTGGCCTTCACCGGCTCCACCGCCGTGGGCAAGGCCATCGTGCGCGGTGCCACCGGCAACCTCAAGAAGGTTAGCCTGGAACTGGGCGGCAAGTCTCCGCAGATCGTATTGCCCGATGCGGATCTGGATGCTGCGGCAGCCTCGATCGCGGCAGGCATCTTCTTCAACCAGGGCCAGACCTGCACCGCAGGCTCGCGCCTCTATGCGCACTCCTCCATCAATGATGAGCTGCTGTCGCGCATTGCCGATCAGGCTGCGCAGCTCACCATCGGTAACGGTCTTGATGAAGGCGTAAACTTCGGTCCGCTGGTCTCGCAAGAGCAGTGGGACCAGGTGAATTCCTACGTCGATATCGGCAAGAACGAAGGTGCCGACATCATGATCGGCGGCTCTCGCCCAACAGGCATGGATGACGGCTTCTTCTTTGAGCCCACGATCATGCGCAACGCCGGCCCGGACATGCGCATCGTGCGCGAGGAAATCTTCGGCCCCGTTCTCAGTGCGCTGAGCTGGGACGATGTGGATGATCTGGTGACGCAGGCGAATGATTCCGATTTCGGCCTGTCTGCCGGCATCTGGACGAACGATATCAAGCAGGGCCATCGACTGGCCGGCGCAGTGAAGGCCGGCACGGTCTGGATCAACTGTTTCAACCTTGTCGACAACGCCACGCCATTCGGCGGTTTCAAGCAGTCGGGCTGGGGTCGTGAGCACGGCCGTCAGTCGATGGAACTCTACAGCGAGATCAAGAGCGTGTGGGTCAACTTGAGCTGACACGCGCCTTTCCCAAACAGAAAACAGACACAGGAGCAGGTATGAGCAAGACTATCATAGTCGCCACCGATGGGCAGGCGCTTATCCGTACGCATGACGAGGGCGAGAACTGGTATCGCATCAATATTGGCCAGGATCTGGAATATGATGACCGGGTTCGCTGCCTGCTGGTCGATCCCGCCGATCCCACGGCGCTGTTTGCCGGTGCGGAAAAGGGCCTGTTCTACAGTTCCGATCGCGGCGTTCACTGGAGTCGCGTTGAATGTGCGCTGGATGGGTTTTCCGTCTGGAAGATCGTTGCCAGCGAAAGTGACCCCAAGGTGATGTACGCAGGCACCGGCGCGCCCACGCTCTCCATCCTCTTCCGCTCACGCGATGGTGGCAAGACCTGGGAGCGTACGACGCTGGAAATGCCGGAATTCTGCGCCGGGGTTAACCGCCCGCGCATGCTGGCGCTGGCCGTCGATCCCGATGATGCCAATGATGTATGGGCAGGCGTGGAAGAAGGCGGCCTGCACCGCAGCCGCGATGGCGGCGATACGTGGGAACGGATCGACACCAACTGGTCCGAATTCGGTGGCAATTCCGACATTCACGATATCATGGTTCTGAAGCAGCCCGATGGTTCCAAGGTGCATCTCGCCCTGACGGTGATTGCACTTTATCGCTCCACGGATGATGGCAAGACCTGGACCCGCCAGCCCGCGAAGGAGACCTGGGGTCTTCGCTATTCTCGCCTGCTGCTGCGCAAGCCGGGCAGCAGCCAGGATGTGGCCGTGGGCATCGGCGATGGCACGCCCGGCACGCAGGCTTCGATCCTGGTGTCCAACGACGCTGGCCAGACCTGGACGAAGTCCGAACTCGACAAGCCTTCGAACTCGTGCATGTGGGCCTTTGGTGCCAACCCCGAAGACCCCGATTACTTGCTGGCCGCCAGCAAGTTCGGCTATCTCTACCGCTCCACCGATGCCGGCAAGACCTGGGCAAAGGAATGGCGCGAATTTAACGAGGTGACGGATATCACCTGGGTGCCTGGTGTTCCGGAAGACTTGGGGCTGCCGCATGTCACAAACTGAGAAATCCCCGATCCGGGTGGCAAAGATCGCCCACATCGTGCTGTTCGTGAAGGATCCTGAGGCTTCGGCCAAATGGTACAGCGATGTGCTGAACATGAAGCTGGTCGCGCGGGCTGGAGACGGCCCCTACAAGGGCGGCGTCTTCATGAGCTTCGGCCTCAGCGATCATGACATCGCGCTCTTCCCCGGTGACGCCGAAGGCGAGAAGGGCAAGGAGTTCGAGCATATCGGGCTGATGATGGACGGCACCAGCATGGACGATCTTCGCCGCAACTATTCCTTCTTCAAGGAACGCGGCGTCAAGATTGCCGAAATCCTCGATCACGGCGTGTCGACCGGCATCTATTTCTACGATCCCGACGGGCACATGCTGGAAGTTTTCTGCCAGCGGATCGATCAGGAAGGCGGCGCCTCGCAAGCCGAATTGAACCGCAATCAGGGCCAGGCCGAACCGGTCGACCCGACGCTGCTCTGATCCCACCATCGATGGGCGAGCCTGCCGCCAAGGCGGTTCAGACTTAGCGATCCCTCGTTGAATACAGGAATATCATAATGACGACCTACGCACCGAATTTCGGTCCTTTCCACGTTCGCAAATGGTTCAGCCAGGTTGAAGAGATCTGGGCCGGTGAAACCGGTGCCGCTGCGGATGGAGAGCCGGTGATCAAGTTCATGATCGGCGCCTGCATCAAGAACCCCTATGCGGGTGAATTCGTGGAAGACCTTTCGGCATGGATCGAAGGTTCGCCCCAGCTTGGCATCGAGATCGGTCGCCGGCTCAACGCCCTTTCGGGCGGCGCCAAGATCGAAAGCTATGGCAAGGCGATCATGGTGGGCCTGGACGGCGAGTATGAGCACGGCAACGCCCTGCTGACGAACCCCGCAGCCAACCCCGTGCGCGATGCCGTGGGCGGCGGCGCATCCTGGGTTCCCTCCACCGGCAAGCGCGGCGTTCCCGGCACGATCCTGGATATTCCGTTCGGCCACAAGGACGCTCTCTATGTCCGCTCTCACTATGACACGATGAGCGTTTCGTTCGACGATGCGCCCAACCGCGATGAAGTGATCGTGTGCTGGGCCTTCGCCACGCGCGGACGTCTCAACGCCCGGCTCGGCGGCCTCAAGGCTGAAGATGCCGAGGGCAACGGGCTTACCTGATCGATGGCGAATAACAGCGTCTCCACCCCCGGCGGGGCCCCCGTTCCCGTTACGGAACTTGAATCGGAACGGACCCGCCGCATCGCCAGTGGCGACACGGGCATTTTCGTACGCGAATGGGGCGATGAGGATGCGCCCGCGATCGTGCTGTTGCATGGTTTGCGCGGCTATTCCGGCACGTGGAGAACGCTGGCTTCGCAGCTGAAAGATCGCTGGCGCCTGATTGCGTTCGACACGCGCGGGCGCGGCAGCAGCGACTGGGACCCGGACCGCAACTATTACACCGACGCCTATCTGGCGGATCTCGAAGCCGTCGTGGACGGGTTGGGCCTAGAAAACTTCGTGCTGGTTGGCCATTCGATGGGTGGCACGACCTCCTATTGCTATGCCGCAAAGCATCCGGACCGCGTGAACGCTCTCGTCGTAGAAGATATCACGGCCGGCTCCTCCGTAACCGGCGCAGGTTTCGAACGTATCGTGGCAGAGATGAATGCTCTGCCCACCCGGTTTGCCAACTGGGCGGAGGCGCGGGCCTATTGGCGCAAGCTGCGGCCCAATGTTTCCGATGCTGCAATTGAAGAGCGCCTGTTTGAATCCATGCGCGAAGGCGAAGGCGAAGGTGACGAGGTGATCTGGCGCTATGATGCCGATGGCATCGTGGCCACCCGCGTTAAGCCCGACAGCGCCCGCGTGGTTGACCTGCATCCCGTTATTTCGGCCATTCGCACGCCCACGATGGTGGTCCGCGGTGGCCGCTCCGATTTCTGCAATCTCGACAAGGTCAGGGAACTCGAAGCAGCGAACCCCGTCCTGACGCACGCCAGCGTGGAGGAGGCATCGCACTACGTCCATGACGACGCCCCCGAAAGCTTCCTGCGACTGGTGGAAGGCTTTCTTGCAGGGGTAAAGGCCTGCCGCAGCGCGACCCGATAAGAAAAGAGTGATATGATGAACGGCAATTCCGGCAATGATAACGATCAATCCGCCCCGCTTGGTGCGGACCTGCTGCTAGACAGCCTGTACGATGCCGGAGCGCGGATCTGTTTCGCCAATCCGGGCACCACCGAACTCAGCCTGGTCAGCGCACTGGCGCGGGACGGGCGGATGCGCTGCGTCCTCAGCCTGTTCGAAGGCGTATGCACCGGCGCTGCCGATGGCTACGC
Source organism: Aurantiacibacter rhizosphaerae (assembly GCF_009807005.1). Classification (GTDB taxonomy): domain Bacteria; phylum Pseudomonadota; class Alphaproteobacteria; order Sphingomonadales; family Sphingomonadaceae; genus Alteraurantiacibacter; species Alteraurantiacibacter rhizosphaerae. The sequence goes on from NZ_WUBR01000001.1 coordinate 629,825, forward strand.
CCGCGTCTCCGGCGAAGTGCCGCTTACGCTGCTGCACCTTGGCCCCGGTTTCGCCAATGGCATCGCCAATTTGCACAACGCCCGCCGCGCAGGCTCTCGCATCGTCAATTTGATCGGCGATCATGCCACCTGGCACCTGGAATATGATGCGCCGCTGACGTCGGACATTCATTCGCTGGCGAGCCCCGTCTCGCGCGAGGTTATCTATCTCGACAAGCCGGATGCGATCGCTGACGGTGTGACCAATGCATTTGCCGCCACCAATATCGCAGAAGGCGGCGCGGCAACCATCATCTTCCCCACCGATGTGGTGGATGCGCCTGCGCCTGCCGATGCGACGGCCTTGGCGCAGGTTCCGTACAGCCCCGCGCCAGTAGCGGATGCCAAGATTGAGTCTTCAGCCAAGGCGCTGGACGAGGGCGGGGATGTCGTGGTTCTGCTTGGCGGAAACGCCTTGGGCGAAGCTGGCGTCCGCGCTGGCGGAAGGCTGGCCGCCGCACTGGGCGGCCGCTTGCTGATGGAACCATACCCCGCGATTGTAACGCTGGGCGGCGATCTGCCAAAGGTAGAGCGCCAGGCCTATTTCCCTGACGACGTGATCGCGCAGATGGGCGAATCCCGCGTGGTGCTGGCCGGTGCCCGCATGCCGATCAGCTATTTTGGCTATGAAGGCTGGCCCAGCCAGCTGGTGCCGGAAGATCGTCTGGTGCGACTGGCAGAGCCTGGCGACGATGCCGTGGCGGCTCTGGAAGCGCTGGCAGATCACTTCGATGCCAAGGCTGCTACTGCGCCAGTTGCTGCCGAAGACGTGAACTCTCCCCCGGCAGACAAGGACGTCTCCGCCGCCTCGATCGTTGAGGAATTGCTGGTTCAGCTGCCTGAAGATTCGATCATCTCGCTGGAAGGCTCCACCATGGGCGGGCCTTGGCTGCGCAATGCGCATCGCGCGCCGAAGCACCGCGTCATCACCAACACCGGCGGTGCAATCGGGCAGGGCCTGCCCTGCGCCGTTGGCGCCGCATTGGCGCAGCCCGATGCGCGCATCGTCTCGCTGCAGTCGGATGGCAGCGCTCAGTACACGCTGCAATCGCTGTGGACGATGGCGCGAGAGGGGCTGAAGGTCACCATCATCATCGCGGCAAACCACCGCTACGCCATCCTGCAGACAGAGCTGAACCGCGCAGGCGTCCCGCTGGATGACAAGGTCGTCGCCAACCTTACCAAGCTGGATCATCCCCGGGTGGACTGGGTATCGCTGGCGCAGGGTTATGGCGTTGAGGCGACTTATGCCCGCACCAATGGCGAACTGGCAGAAGCCATGCGCCGCGGCCTTTCGCTGGATGGCCCGATGCTGATCCAGGCCGAACTTCCGTGAGTGCACAACAGCGCCTCGCAATCCTGACCGGCGGCAGCGGCGGCCTGGTTCCCGGCATTGCAGAAGTGCTGGCACACGCCGGCTTCGCCATAGTTTTGACCGCGCGGCGAGAGCAGCCCCTTAATGACGCTGCCGAACGTCTTGCTGCGCGGGTGGATACGCCCGTGGTTGCAATCCCTTCCGATGCCACCGATCCGGCATCCGCTGCCGCATTGGTGCAGCAAGTGACGGACCGTTTCGGCCGGGTCGATGTGCTGGTAAACGCGGCGGCCAGTTCAACGCCAATCGGCGGCGCGATCGAGAGTGTTGAAGTCGATGCATTAATCGCGGATGCGAATGTGAAGGTGGGCGGATATCTGCGCTATACGCAGGCTGTCGTCCAGGCGATGAAGAAGAATGGCGGGGGCCACATCATCAATATCGGCGGGTTGACCGGACGATCGAGTGACACGCTGAGCGGCCTTCGCAATGCAGCCGTCTCTCACATGACAAAGGTTCTGTCCGATCAGCTGGCAGCGGACAATATCACCGTGAATGCCGTGCATCCGGGCATCGTTCTCACCCCGCATCTGGAAGAACTTTTCGCCGATTTGGCGCAAGATCGCGGCGTGTCCATCGATGTGATCGAAAGCGAATTCCTGGCTGATATTCCAACCGGGAAATTTCTCTCCGTCGCCCAGGTGGGACGAATGGTGGCTTTTCTAGCGGAAGCGCAGGACAGCGCCATCACCGGTCAGTCGCTCACCGTGGATGGCGGATATTCTCGCGGTATTTTTCTCTGAACGGAGTCGATGGACATGCAGAATGGAATCGGATCACCACGCGTAAAATACCCCCTTTCGATGCGTATTCTGCACTGGATCAGGGCAGTCATCATCCTGGGGCTGATCTGGTCGGGCTGGTATATGACCGAACTGCCCGAAACCACGCCAATGGAAACCTTCGATCTGTTCTATCCCAATCACAAGCAGTTCGGCGTGCTCGTGTGGTTGCTGGCGCTGGTTCATCTCACGATCCGATACCGCAATCGCCGCATTCTGCCGCAGACGCCGAGTGGCCTGCATGGGTGGGAGAAAGCCCTGTCACACGCGGTGCATTATTCGATCATCGCGCTGACGTTGCTGGTGCCGCTGCTGGGCTATGGCATGTCCTCCACCTTTACGCAGAGCGACGGCGTGCCGTTCTTCTTCTTCGGCGAAGTTCCGGAGATCCTGCCCAAGAACGATAACGTCTACGAAGTTTTCGACATGCTGCACAAATACAGCGCCTACGTTCTGCTTGGGCTGATCGTCCTGCATGTTGCAGGCGCGCTGAAGCATCGCTGGCAGGACAGTGGCGGCGAAACCGACGTGCTGCCCCGCATGCTTTAACCTGTCTTTCAGACCGGCATTATCTTTCAGGAGTTCACCCGATGCCCGATCAGGCACTAGAAATGCTTTGCCCAGACCATCTCGATGCCGATGGCATGACGGTCACCAATCCCGCAGACGGCTCCACCGTCGCCACGATCCGCGGTTTCGATACCGATGCGCTGACGCAGATTATCGAGCGGGCCGACGCCGCGCGGCACGAATGGGCCGCGCGCACTGCGAAGGAACGCAGCGACATCCTGCGCAGATGGTATGACCTGATCTGCGAAAATACAGAGGCGCTGGCACGGCTGATGACGCTGGAAAGCGGGAAGCCGCTGGACGAGGCGCGCGGCGAGGTGAAATACGGCGCATCCTTCATCGAGTGGTTCTCTGAAGAAGCGCGCCGTGCCTATGGCGAGGTGATCCCGCCGCACGCCGCCGGGAAGCGCATTGTCACGCTGCGCCAGCCCGTGGGCACCTGCGCCGCGATCACGCCGTGGAATTTCCCCATGGCGATGATTACACGCAAGGCCGGACCGGCGCTGGCCGCTGGCTGTTCGATCATCGTGAAGCCTGCTGCCATGACGCCGCTTTCCGCGCTGGCGCTGGAAAAGCTGGCGCGTGAGGCGTGCATTCCTGAGGACCTGTTCAGGGTCACACCTGCTATCAAATCCTCCGCTGCGGGCGATCTGTTCTGCACCCACCCCGCCGTGCGCAAGATCAGCTTCACCGGATCGACCGAGGTCGGCAAGGTCATCATGGAAAAGGCTGCCGGGCAGGTGAAACGCCTCAGCCTGGAACTGGGCGGGAATGCGCCGTTCATCGTGTTTGATGATGCCGATATCGACAAGGCCATCGAAGGCGCTCTTGCATCCCGCTTCCGCAACGCCGGGCAGACCTGCGTCTGCGCCAACCGATTCCTGGTGCAGGATGGCATCCATGATGAATTCGTAAAGCGCCTGTCGGATCGTGTGTCCGCGATGAAGGTGGATGATGGCTTGCGCAATCCATCGGGTATGGGGCCGCTGATCAGTGACAAGGACGCCAGCCGTGTTGCAGATCTGGTTGCCGCTGCCGAGGCGCAGGGCGCAGTGCGCAGCGGAACGGCGCCCAGCGTTCCCGAAGGCAACGCCTTCCACGCGCCCGTCGTGCTGAAAGATGTGACCACGAAGATGGACATCGCGCATGAGGAAATTTTCGGCCCCGTCGCGCCGGTGCTGCGCTTTTCCAGCGAGTCTGATGCACTGCGTATCGCGAATGATACGCCGTATGGCCTTGCCGCCTATGTCTTCACATCGGACGCCGCGCGCCAGTGGCGCATGATGGAAGGCCTGGAATATGGGATGGTCGGCGTGAACGATGGCCTGATCTCGACCGAGGTCGCACCGTTCGGCGGCGTGAAGGAATCCGGCTTCGGCCGCGAGGGCTCCAGCCACGGCCTCTCCGAATACATGAATATCAAATACTGCCTGATCGGCGCCTTGGCCGAAAAGGAATAACAGCCAAAACCCGCGTTAAAACGGCGGGTTAGTGCGCCTTCTGCTGGGGCTATCGCGATTTCGCGGGTGATTTCGGCTGCGAAAACGGACTTTGAATTCCCGTGCGTGGCCGAAATTACAAGCTATCGAAGCACAAGGGCAATTTGCCTCCGGCCGGTCCGTGTCATCTTACGCTTTAAGAACAAAGCTTGATGGATTGCAGCACAAACGCGCTGCACCATCGGGGTCGATCGCCACCTCCCTAACGGGGTGAAATGCTATCGGTTCCGCGATGGTGCCAGCCAATGCAATCGCTCAGGATTCCGTCTTGGAGATCGCTATTGACCGGTCCGATGCAGGCCCAGAATTTTTACGTCAAGGTACACCGCTACCTTGGCCTGTGCCTTGCATTTTTTCTCATTATCATCGCCGGTACAGGCAGCATAATCGCCTTCTATGACGATTTCGAGAATACCTTCAACGCGCGCATGCGCATCGTGGAACCGCAGGCGCAGGGCTGGACGCTGGACGATGCGCTGCGCATCCGGCAGCAGCTGGAAGAGGAAGATCCGCGCTCGCACGTCTTCTCCCTGCAATTCCCGCAAAAGGCGGACCAGTCCCTGTTCTCTCGTGTCATGCCGGCCATCGATCCGGCAAGCGGCGAACCTTATGTCATCGATTATGACGAGGTTTTCGCCAACCCCTACACCGGGGAACGCCTTGGCCAGCGGATCATCGGCACGCCTACGCTGAACCCGGAAGGCCTGTTCTCCTTCCTGTATTACCTACACTACGCGCTGATCTTCCCGCTTGGCATCGGCATTCTGTTGATCGGGACGCTGGGATTGTTCTGGGCCGCGGAAAGCGCGATCGGCCTTTATCTTTCGCTGCCAGCAAAGGTTCGGCCCAGCAAAAGCGGGCGCAAGCCCCGCCCGTTCCTGAAGCGGTGGTCCACATCGTGGAAGATCAGCCGCGGGGCCAATTCCACTCGCCAGATCCTGGATCTGCACCGCGCCTCCGGCCTCTGGCTCTGGCCGCTGCTAATGATCTTCGCGATCACCGGTTTCGCCCTGAACCTTGGCGGGCCTTACGCCGATGTGATCAGCAAATTTGCCGATTACGAACATTTCCAGGAACGCCCACCGGTAGAGCCGCTCGAACAGCCGCTGATCGATCCGCCCGTCGACTGGTTCCAGGCGGCAACCCTGGGACAGCGATACTTCGCCCAGCAGGCGGAGACGGAAGGCTTCACTCTCGGCAAGCCGGCAGCGCTGGAATATCGGCGCGATCTGGGCCTGTATTTCTTCTCCATGCACACCTCGCGCGATGTGCTGGATGGGCAGGGCAACCCCACCGAAACCAATTCCCCCGCCACCACCGCAACTCTTGCAATCGACGCACGCGACGGGCGTTTCATGGGGCTGCAGCTGCCCACGGGGCAACGCGCGGGCAACACCGTCACCAGCTGGCTGATCGCACTGCACGTTACCGCAATAGGCGGGCGGCCCTGGCAGATCGCTGTCTCCATCTTCGGGCTGGCGGTGGTGACGATATCGGCCACCGGCCTGCTGCTGTGGTGGCGCCGCAGAGGCACCCGGCGTGCCGCCAAGCCTGCCGTCCGCAAGCAGGCAAAACCCGCCACGCCCATCAACGCCGCAAAAACGGGATGATTGCCCGCGATTGCACACAGACGAATTTCAATTTTTTCCACGGGAGGTTAAAATGAATACCAAGAAGACAAGACTGACACGAATATCCGCATTGCCACTTTCGGGATGCGTCGCGCTTTGCCTGGCCGGTTTGCCCGGCACGGCACTGGCTCAGGATCAGAGCCAGGACCAGAACGAGGTAAACCAGAACTCCAACGAGATCATCGTGACGGCGCAGAAGCGGGAGGAGCGTTTGAGGGACGTTCCTGTTCCGGTGACGGCAGTTGGCGGCGCTGATCTGCTTGCTACGAATCAGACGAAGGCGCAGGATTTCTTTTCCAGCGTGCCCGGCGTCAATCTGCAGTTCCAGAACAACCGCGCGCAGCTGGCCATTCGCGGCATCACAACCAGCCCTGTAACCGGCAACCCGGTGGTCGGTTTCGTGATCGACGATGTACCCTATGGCTCCTCCACGGGTCAGGGCGGCCTGTTCGGCGCTGCCCCTGACATCGATCCGTCGGAATTGGCCCGCGTGGAAGTGCTGCGCGGTCCGCAGGGCACGCTGTACGGTGCCAGCAGCATCGGCGGCCTGGTGAAGTATGTCACCATCCAGCCCAAGCTTGGCATTCTTGAAGGCTCTGTCGGCGGCGGCGTGCAGCTGGTGCGCGGCGGCGGCCAGACCCTTGGTTACAGCGCGCGGGGCGCGATCAACGTGCCGCTGGGCGATGATTTCGCCATCCGCGCCAGCGCGTTCACCCGTGAAGAGCCCGGCTATATCGACAATGTCCGCACCGGTGAGGATGACATCAATTCGTCCCGCGTGACGGGCGGCAGGCTTTCGGCATTGTGGGAACCGAGCGATTCCTTCGCCCTGACGCTGGGCGCGATGTACCAGGTTCGCGATATCTACGGATCGTCCAACGTGGATGCGCGCACCGGCTCTTTCTACGAGCAGACCGATCAGCTTGGTTCGGGCCGCAGCCAGTCCGAAATTCAGATGTACCGTGCCCAGATCGAAGCCGATCTTGGCGCTGTGGATCTCACTTCGATCACGGCGTTCTCACGCTCCACCAATTACGACAATCAGGACTTCACGGCATCGCCGCTGACGGTATTCCTGTTCCCGGCGATTTTCCCGCCCACGATACCGGAATTCGGCAACGTCCTGTTGCAGACCTATGATGTCGACAAGATCTCTCATGAAACGCGTTTTGCGGGTTCGATCGGTGACATGTTCGACTGGATCGTGGGCGGTTTCTACACCCACGAAAAAGGCAATTACACGATCGACACTTTCGCCATCAATCCTCTGGATGGCGATGTGTATGGAGTGCCCGTGGTATGGCGTGATGACATCAAGTACCAGGAATACGCCGCATTCGCGAATGTGACTGCTCAGCTTACCGATCGTTTCGATATTCAGTTCGGCGGGCGTTACAGCCGCAATGACCAGGAAATGACCCACCGCGAGTGGTTCCAGGGCCTGCCCTATCCGGCAGATCCGTTCTATTCCACCACCAACCCGGAAGCGAGCGGCGAAGCCTTCACCTACCAGATCGCTCCGCGTTTCAAGCCGACGCCCGATCACATGATCTATGGCCGACTGGCTACGGGCTATCGCCCCGGCGGGCCGAACGCAGGTTGTAACGACGATCCGGTTGAGCCGGTGCCTTGCGAGTTCAAGCCCGATAAGACGGTGAACTATGAACTGGGTGCCAAGGGCGAATTGCTGGATGGCGTGATGTCCTATGACGTTTCGCTGTTCCACATCGACTGGACGGACATCCAGATCACGCAGGTATCCTCGCTGGGCACGTTCACCTTCAACAGCAATGCGGGCATGGCGCGCAGCCGCGGCTTCGAACTCGCGCTGGAAGTCAGGCCCACGGACGGGCTGACGCTGGCCGGTTGGTATGCCTTCGTCGATGCCACGCTGCAGGAAGGCTTTGCATCAGAGGCGCTGTTTGCAGAGGAAGGCGATCGTCTGCCGTTTTCCAGCAGGCATTCGGGCCGTTTCTCGGTTGATTACGAAACGCCGATTGCAGCGGGTGATGCCTTCGCCATGTTCGGCGCATCGGCAACCTATGTGGGTGAGCGTAAGGGCGAGTTCGTGCCGTTCCCGGCTGCGGCCCCTCTGCGCGCATCTTATCCCGGCTACGTGCAGTTCGACGCCCACGCCGGGCTCGATTTCGACAATTGGAACGTCAACCTGTTCGTTCAGAACCTGACGAACAAGCACGGCGTGATCGGCGGCGGTTTCTACAACCAGAGCACGTTTAACGAGAACTGGTTCAACTACACCCAGCCGCGCACGGTGGGGATCAACGTCGCTTACGACTTCTGATCCGGCAAAAATAATGGGCCGGCACCTGTTCGCGGACAGGTGCCGGCCCTCGCAGGGGGAAGCCCGCGGCGAAGAAATTCGCTGCGGGCTTTTTCCGTTTTGTCAGAGTCAGTTGGCCTCGTGAATATCGTCCGGCCAGCTGGGGGAAATGCCAGCGGGTTCCGACATGTACTTCTCATGGCAGGAGCTGCACACGTTATACAGCGTTCCGCCGATCTCCAGCACCTTGGCAGGATCCTTCGCATTGGCGGCGGCCTCGGCCTGTCCGGCCACTTCTACCAGCCCTTGCGAATAGGCCATCCAGTCAGAGCCGTGGCCCTCGGCATATTGCGGCTGCTGCAATTGCTCACCATAGGAGGCCAGCTGGCGGGCAGCCTCGGCAGTGCGTTCCCACTCGGCATCGTTCTGCGGCGTGACCTCGCGCGATCCGTTCTCGTCGCTGATGTACTGCACCGCGTTCCAATATGTTTCGGAGGTGGGCTGCACCTGCTCCACCATCATCAGTCGCACGGCGTCTCCGCCCGCTTCCTCGCCCTGCGAACCGCATCCGCTGATCGCCAGAGCGGCGCCGACAAGAACAATTGCTTTCACACGCATATCATCACCCCACTGATTGGCACCGCACACCGATGTGCCGACTGCCTCTCCGAGCATCTTAGCGGGCGCGGGTGACGTGCTGAATATGATGGGGGTTAGGAACGCGTTGCAACGGGGGTTACAGGCGCCGTTTTTGGCGGCGACCATGCGATGTGACACAACTTTGCGGGGTACAGTGCAAAGGTTGCTCCATGCGTTTGAATTGCGCGGCAACTCCTCGCGTCAGAGGCATCGCTCGCACCGCTACATAGCGCTTCAGGACAAGTGCGCACGCATCCAGGTCCGCTTCCTGCGAAACCCTGCCCAAACGTATCCGTTTCGAACCGTTTCAAAACGTAGATCGTGTTGTCGGCACCCCCGCGGGCGTTCAGAAATTGCGCCTTAGCCGGTCGCATATTCAGTTCGAATCGGCAGTCAAAATGGATTGAGGGGATAACCGGAATGTCCATCGCTACATTCGCTGACGGGCTCTACGCCACGTCTTTTTCGACCGCGCTCCGTGAAACGACGTGGATCATCCCGGATTTGCAGGCCGTGCACATTCTGGCGATCTCCGTCGTGATCGGCTCTGCCTTGATAACGGAGCTGCGATTTGCCGGCATACTGGCCACCGATCGGCCTGCGCCCGATGTCTTGCGCCGTTACCTGCCGTGGATGCGCGCTGCTTTGTGGGTGCTGCTGGCCACCGGCATCCTGCTGGTGATTGCAGAGCCGCAGCGGACATTGGGCAACGTGGTTTTCTGGCTGAAGATGGTTCTGGTGGCCGGGGCCAGCCTGGTCACGATCCAGGCCCGGAAAGGCCTGCTGCGCTCCAGCGCCGGGACGAACGAGGCTGCCGCGCATGAAACCTCCCGCGGATTGGCTTTTATCATGCTGCTTGTCTGGTGCGCAGTGATCTTCTGCGGACGGTTCATCGCCTACACGTAAGGCATCGACCGTCCCCTAGCGCCACTCCTGTCCAGCTATTTGGAAGAAACCGCCATGACACTCGAAACAACACTTCAGCAGATTAATGATCTGCCGCTTTCCGCAGCCATTCGCGAGAACATCAATGCCTTTCCGATGCTGGAATCGCTGCACGTTCTGGCCGTCGCCATCGTATTCGGCACGATCCTGGTGGTGGACCTTCGCCTGTTCGGCATCGCCTCGCACCGCAGCAGCGCACAGCGCCTGTCGGCAGAACTGCTGCCCTACACTTGGGGCGCTTTCGTTCTGGCCGTGATCACCGGCGTGCTGATGTTCATCACCAACCCCATTTCCTATGCCAACAACACCGAATTCCTGATCAAGCTGATCCTGATCGCGGTGGCCGGGCTGAACATGGTGTGGTTCCATTCCACCACCTATCGCCGGATTGCCGAATGGGATGAGGATATGCCGCCGCCGACTGCCGCGCGTATCGCCGGCGCGGTATCGTTCGTGCTGTGGACGGCCGTGATCTTCCTGGGCCGCTGGATCGGCTTCACGCTGGAGTTCTTCTTCTTCTAGGAAGTTGCCGTCATGGCAAAATGGGGCGGGGGTTACTCCCCGTCCTTCAAATGCGGGAACCGCCCCGGAGAGACGCCGGTCCATTCCTTGAACGCCCTGGAAAAGGCCGCAGTGTCGGAATAGCCAAGCTGGTCCGCAGCGACCGCCAGCGACATTCCCGGCTTGCCCAAAATGATCTGCGCCCGTTCCTTCCGCGCTTCCTGCAGCAAGGTGCGAAAGGATGTGCCTTCCTCCGTCAGCCGCCGCCGCAGGGATCGCTCCGACAGCCGAAGTTCGGCGGCAACCGATGCGCAATCCACATGCGTTCTGCCCAGCCAGCGGGCGATGATATCGCGGGTGAGCGAGACGAAGCTCTCACTCGGCGCCGATTCCGGCCCCATCAGATCCAGCAGATGCCATTCCAGGATCGTGCGCAGCTTCGTATCTTCCGAAGGCACCGCGCTGGCAAATGGCATGTCCAGCGCCTCGTTCCGGATCACAAGACCGTTGACCGGTTGATTGCCGAGGACAGGTGCGCGGAAATACTGCGAAAGCCGCTCTTCGCGCCCCTCGATCGAATGTTCGAAATGCACTTCGTCTGGCGCCCATTTCGAAGATGTCAGCTCTCGCAAAAGCGTGACGTAACCGCCGATGGCAAATTCTGAATCCTGCAGGCGTGGCCACACCCGCTCATCATTGATGCGATAGCAATAGGTTGTCGTCTCCTCGCTGCGAACGCTTTCGAATATGGTTCGCGTCTGCAGCCGTGACTGGAACATGATTAGATATTGCAGCGCGCCGCGCAAATGGCCCGATGCGCGCAGCAAAGCATAGAACGGCCCCATGTTCGCCAGGCCGAACGCCGATCCCATCTCCAGACCGAGATAGGGCCGATCGAACTTCTCCGCGGCGCTTTCCACCAGTGCAACATAGCGGTGCAGCGGTACGAATTCATAAGGCGTGTCCAGCTGGGAACGGAACATTCCGTGTTCGCGCAGCAATGGATCGATCTGTTTGCCAACGTCCGACAGGGCATCGAAAAACGCCGTGAGAAAGAGCAGGCGGATCATGCCCAAATTGCCCTTGTCGGAACGGTCCTGGCTCTCTTCGTCCATCAATACTTCCATTTCACGCGCATGCTATTGGCCGATTATGCAAGGGGTCAATCCCTACCTGCAATTTACAGTAAGCCCCCCAAAAGCCGAAACCCGCTGACCTACCCACGCATCGCGATGCGATATCCAAAGCACGATAATTGCTGGATCGACAAGGGTTTGAGAGGTGTACGTTGAGTAACTCGGAATTCAATTTGCAGCCGTCGCAGAATGGCTACGATGATTCTGCCGTGTCTGCAAATGACAAAGGCGCTGGTGCCGCCTTGCCGGATCTTCCCAAGATCGATTTTCTGTACCTGTCGGAACCCGACATGGTGCGTGCCGGCGTTACCGACATGCCCAGCTGCATCGATGCGATCGAGGAAATGTTCGGCCTGCTGCATGCCGGTGACTACCGCATGGCTGGCGGCAACAACAATTCCCACGGCGCGATCATCATGTTCCCGGATGATTCCCCGTTTCCGGACATGCCGAAGAACACCACGGACAGGCGCTTTATGGCGATGCCGGCCTATCTTGGCGGCTCGTTCCGCACGGCCGGGATGAAATGGTACGGATCGAATGTCGCCAATCGCGAGAAGGGTTTGCCGCGCTCGATCCTCACCTTCATGCTCAACGATGCCGATACGGGCGCACCGCTTGCGTTGATGTCGGCAAACCTGCTGTCCGCCTATCGCACCGGCGCCGTGCCCGGCGTGGGCGCGCGGCATCTGGCGCGCAAGGATTCCCGCGTTGTGGGCATTACCGGTCCGGGGGTGATGGCGCGCACGTCGCTTTCTGCCTTCATGGATGCATGCCCGCAGATCGATACCGTGAAGGTTAAGGGGCGCGGCCAGGCCAATCTGGATGCTTTCACCAGCTGGGTGAAGGAAACCTACCCGCAGATCAGCGTGCGCCAGGTGGACACTGACGAAGAGATTGTCCGCGATTCCGACATCGCCACCTTCTGCGCGTCGGTCCCCACGGGCGACCCGTCCATCTACCCCACCGTGCGCCGCGAATGGGTGCGGCCCGGCACGTTTCTTTCCATGCCAGCACCATGCAATATCGATGATGGCATGAATGGCAGCGACGTTCGCAAGGTTCTGGATTTCACCGGCCTTTACGAGGCCTATCTGGAAGAGCTGCCCGCACCACGGCACATCCACATTCCGGCCGTTGGCGTGAAGTATTTCGACCTTATCGAAGAAGGCAAGCTAGCGCGCGACGCGCTGGAAGACCTCAGCGCCATCGTCGCCGGTGCCACGCCTGGCCGCCGGAATGATGACGAGATCATCATCCTGTCGATCGGCGGCATGGCGGTGGAAGATGTGGCCTGGGGCACGATGGTATACCGAAACGCCGTTGCCAAGGGCATCGGCACCAATCTCAATCTCTGGGAACAGCCAGTGCTGAAATAGCCTGCGCCTGGTCCTTCCCTCATCTCAAGAAAAGCGAGTTTCCATGACAAAAGTCATCAAGGTCAAGACCGGTAACAAGTTCGAGGAGCACGGCTCCTATTCCCGCCTGGTAGCGGTTGACGACATGATCTACGTGTCCAACACCGCCGGTCGCAATCCGCGCACCAAGGAATTTTCGGAAGACCTGGCTGAGCAGACCAATCAGGTGCTGGACAATATCTCCACCGCGCTGGCCTCTGTCGATGCCGTGCTGGAAGATGTGGTATCGGCGCGCGTCTATGTGCAGTTTCCAGAGAATATCGACGTGATCATGGAAGCCTATGGCAAGCGTATGCGTGGCATCAATCCCGTCCTCACCATGACATGCCCGCCGCTCGGCTCCGCCCAGTACAAGGTGGAGATCGACGTCACCGCCATTCGCGGTGTGTCGAAGGCGGACGTGGAAGAGCGCCTGATCACGCTCTGATCGCCGCCAGATCCGCCACGGCCACCCACCTTCTCCAGCAAGAGAGTTTGTCCCATCGCCCCCCAAATAGATCCTGTTTCCACGTCGAACACCTTCCCGAGTGAGACCAAGGTCGTCATCATCGGCGGGGGTATCGTCGGTCTGTCCACGGCGCTGTGCCTGGCAGAACGCGGCATTCCGGTCGTCGTGCTGGAGAAGGGGCGGATCGCCGGGGAACAGTCTTCGCGGAACCTCGGGTGGGTGCGCAAGGTCATGCGTCCGCCGGTGGACCTGCCGATGGCGCAGGCGGCAGATCGCCTATGGGCCGCAATGCCTGAGCGGGTGGGGGACGATTGCGGCTTTCGTACCTCTGGCATTGCCTATGTTTCCCGCACCGAACAGGAACAGGAGGTTTACGAAGGCTGGCTGAATACGGTGGAGGGATCGGGCGTCGATTCCCGCCTGCTAACCCCTGCGCAAATCGCAGATCTGGCACCCGGCAGCACGGGCGAATGGGTCGGCGGTATTATCACCCCGTCGGATGGCCGCGCGGAGCCGACCAAGGCATCCAGCGCAATCGCCAAGGCAGCCATGGCCAAGGGGGCCATCATCGTGGAAAATTGCGCCGTGCGTACGCTCGACATGACGGCAGGCGCCGTCAGCGGCGTGGTGACCGAGCATGGCGCGATCGCGTGTGAGCAGGTGGTGCTGGCAGGCGGCGTATGGTCGCGCCGCTTCCTCGCCAATCACGGCGTGCAACTGCTCACCCTGCCGCTGGTTGCAGCGGTTTTGCGTACCGATCCCATGGAGGGGCCGACCAATTGTGCGGTGGGCGGCGCCGATTTCTCTTTCCGTAAAAGGCTGGATGGCGGGTATACGATCACGCAGCGCGGCGCGCTGTTCGCCCCGCTTACGCTGGATCACCTGCTGATCGGCCTGGATTACCTGCCAACCCTGATCGCGCAATGGCGCAACCTAAGGGTTTCGCTGGGGCGCGAATTCGTGGCCGATTTCAAACTGCCGCGCCGGTGGAAGGCCGATGAGACATCGCCGTTTGAAATGGTGCGGACGATGGACCCGCCGGTGAACGAGGGGCTGAACCAGGAAGCCATGCGCAACCTGATCGCGGCCTGGCCGGAATTCCAGCAGGCGAAAATCGCGCAGCAATGGGGCGGCATGATCGATGTGACGCCCGATTCCATGCCGGTTATCAGCCCAGTCGATGCGCTGCCAAATCTGATGCTGGCAACAGGGTTTTCAGGCCATGGCTTTGGCACCGGGCCTGCCGCTGGCGCTCTGGTGGCTGACATGCTGACAGGCGACACACCGATCATCGATCCGGAGCCTTACCGGCTGGGTCGGTTCTGAAGGTTTCGGCGTCACGCTGGGCCCACACCGCCCCGCCATTGCTCGCCATCCTGTTGTGGGGCGGCAATGCCATCATCGCCAAGGCGTCCGCCACGATCATCGCGCCGGCAGAGCTGAACTTTGCACGCTGGCTGCTGGCGGCGCTGCTGCTTGCGCCATTTGCCGCCCTGCAGATCATGCGCAACCGTGCCGCGCTGGTGCGGCAATTGCCACGCCTGTGCGTGCTGGGGCTGTTCGGCAGCGCGCTGTTCCCCTTCCTGATGTATGTTGCCGCAGGATACACCACGGCCACCAAGGTCGGTATTATTCAAACGCTGATGCCGCTCATCGCCATCGGCCTTTCCGCTGCGTTCTTCCGCGGGGCGATAGGGCGGGGCGTGCTGGCGGGGGCTGCCCTGTCCATGGCAGGCGTGATTGTGGTCATCACCAATGGTCAGCCGGGTATGTTGCTGATGCAATCGCCCAATCGGGGTGACCTGATAATGCTGGCGGCCACTGCGTGTTTCGCCCTTTACAGCGTGCTGCTGGCGCGGTGGCGCGGGCCGATACCCATGGCCGCATCCATGTTCGTGCAGGCGTGCACGGCGGTGGCGGCGATGGTGCCAATCATGCTGCTGACCGAGGCGAAAGATCTGGAACCCGCTGCCGTTCCGCTGATCGCCTATGCAGGGGTGCTCGGCTCCGTCGCGGCGCCGCTGTTGTGGATGCAGGGGGTGGCGCTGATCGGCTCTTCACGCGCATCGCTGCTGTTCAACCTGCTGCCGCTGGTGACGGCGGGCCTTGCTGTCGTGCTGCTGGGAGAGCCACTGAGCGCGCCGCTGATCATCGGCGCCATGCTGCTGCTGGCGGGCGTTGTAATGGCCGAACAGGCGGCGAAGAAGCTTCCCACCCATTCGGCCAATAATTGATCAGCCGAAGGCGTCCGCGCTTTCCAGCCGCATGCAAACGGCCTTCGGCTCGGTAAAGGCGTTGATCGCCTCGGTCCCGAACTCGCGGCCAAGGCCGGACATCTTGTTGCCACCGAAGGGCATCGAGAGATCGAGGATGTTGTGCGTGTTGAGCCAGACCGTGCCGGCATCGATCCGCTCCGCCAGGATATGCGCGCGATCGAGGTTGTTGGTCCAGATACTGGCCGCCAGCCCATATTCCGACTGGTTGGCCAGCGATACGAAATCGGCAGGATCCTCCACGCGCATGGCGCAGACGACGGGGCCGAAGATTTCTTCCCGCATCACGGTCATATCCGATGTGACATCGGCCAGAACGGTGGGGCGGTAGTACCAGCCATCGCCCGATCCGCTTTGGCCGCCAGCCATCGCCGTGGCACCCTCTGCCACACCAGCATCCACCAGGCTGCGAACGCGATCCTGCTGGCGTGCAGAGATCAGCGGGCCGATCTGGGTGGAGGGATCGAAGGGTGAACCCATCTGCATTTCATCGGCGATGCGGCTGACGCCTTCCATTACCTTGTCGTAAATCGGTGCTTCTACCAGCAGCCGCGAACCGGCGGTGCAGATCTGCCCGGAATTGGAGAAGATCGCTGCCGCCGCGCCGGGAATGGCACGCTCCAGATCGGCGTCCGCCAGGATGATGGTGGGCGATTTGCCGCCCAGTTCCAGCGTCACGCGTTTCATGGTGCGAGCCGACGCTTCGAGAATGCGCTGACCCGTGGCGGTGGAGCCGGTGAAGGCGATCTTGCGCACCAGCGGGTGGTCCACCAGGGCGGCACCGGCATCTGTGCCAAGCCCGGTCACGATGTTTACCGCGCCTGCGGGAAAGCCTGCCTCCGCGATCAATTCACCCAGCCGCAGCGTGGTGAGGGAGGATTCTTCCGAAGGCTTCAGCACCACCGTGCAGCCAAAGGCAATCGCCGGGGCCAGCTTCTGAATGGCCTGGCCGATGGGGAAATTCCACGGCGTGATCCCGCCGATAACGCCCACGGGCCGCCGCTCTGTATAGGCGCGGTAAAGCGCGTCTTCCGGCACCAGCGGATTGTGGGTGACGTATTCGCCGTTGATCTTGGACGCCCAGCCCGCAAAGTAGCGCAGGCCGTCAATCGTGAACTGCAGGTCGATGGCCTGCGTCACGGCCAGCAGCTTACCACTGTCCAGCGCTTCCAGCGCGGCCAGCTCGTCGCGGTGCTTCTCCACCAGCAAGGCAAGGTTTTCCAGCAACCGCCCGCGATCCAGCGGACGCATCCGGCGCCATTCACGGCTTTCGAAACAGGCATGCGCGGCCTTTACCGCGCGATCGACATCGGCCGCATTGCAGGCGGGAAAGGCCATGATGCTTTTGCCGGTTGCCGGATCGATAGCGTCGATGGTCTTGGTGGAGCCTGAAGGTTCAACCAACTTCCCGTCGATCAGCAGGCGGCCGCTGGGGAGTTTGGCAGATGATGCAGCGCGAGAATGATCTGGCGCGGCCGTTTGTTCTTGGGTCGTCATGACTAGCTCCTGGAGGGGGCCGCACTTGCGGAAGACTGGGGCGCTGAACCATCGGCTGGGGTGGCCACGTCGCCTTCCACGTGGGTGGAGCCCACGCTGGCGTGAATGTCGGGCCGGTACTTGCGCAGGTAAATGCCGTGCAGCAGGCCCATGGTGATCAGCACCAGGAACAGCAGCGGCAGGCTGTTTACGATAACTAGATCCGTGCCGGTCAGTGCGGAATAATTGTCGAGCGAAAGATAGGTGATCACCGCGATGATCAGGCCACCGGTAAGCGGGGCCACGGTCTTGCCGAAGGAATATTCACCACGCCGGGCGAAGAACAGCGGGATCGACAGCGATGTTGCCGCGATCAGGATTTCCAGCCCCACCGCGCCCATGGAAGACAGGCTGGTCGTCAGGCTGAGCAGGGGATCGAGCCCGGCAATCGCGAACGCGCCGATCACCACGGTCAGCACCACCGTAAGCAGCAGGCATGCCACATAGGGAGAACCGTGACGCGGGTGAATGCGGCCCAGTTGTTGAGGGATCAGGCCATCGCGCGACAGGGCGTAGATGTAGCGGGCGATGTTGTTGAAGAAACCGATTGCGGCGGCAAACAGGCTGGTAACGGTCAGCAGGCTGAAGGCCTCCCGGCCAATGCGGCCCAGATATTCTGCGGCAATGCTGGTGACCAGGCCACCCGGATCGGCAGCGGCGACTTCCTTGATCTTCTCCGGGCTGACCGCCAGCACGAGGCACCAGGATGACAGCACGTAGAACGTGCCGAGGATCAGCACGGCCCCATATGTGGCGCGCGGGATATTGCGCCGCGGATTGCGCGCTTCTTCCTGATAGATTGCCGAAGCTTCAAAGCCGATGCAGCCGTTGATTGCGTAGATCAGCGCAATGCCAAGGCCCGGCGCAAAAATCGTGGTGGGCATGAAGCTGGAGAAATCCAGCCCGTCCAGACCGACATGATACAGGATCATGATGTCGATCAGCAGGATCAGACCGACTTCCAGCAGCAACGCAATGGCGAGGACTTTGGCTGCCAGGCTGATCTTGTGATAGCCAAGCCAGGTAACCGCAGCGATCGTGATGGCCGCCCAGATTTCCCACCGTGTCGCCAGTCCGAAAGCCGACTGGAACAGATCGGCCGCAAAATACGCCATGGCCCCGATGACGGAGGCCGCGGCGCAGATATAGGCGGTAACCGCGACATAGGCGGCGGCAATCCCGGCCTCCTTGTTCAGGCTTAGCGCGATGTAGGCATAGAAAGCGCCAGCGTTGCGCACATGCGGTATCATCCGCACGTAACCCATGGCGAACAGCATCATGACGCCGCAGACCAGCAATTGCGTGCCGGGCATGCCAGCGCCATTGCCGAAGGCGAGTGCCAGGGGAATAATTCCGGCCAGCACCCCCATCGGGGCCGCGCAGGCCAGGATCATGAAAATGATGTCGCCCGCGCCAAGGGACCCGCTCAGGGAGCCGGTGCCTTCTGCCTGTCTCATGCCGTCATCGCTCATGATTTCGCTGTCCTCCCACCGCTTTGCGCGGTTGCAATTATGCCCATGATCAATGGCAATTCGACCGCGCAGGGGTATTGCCCTCGGGCCGCGTTAGAATGCTTTTTCGGCCAAGGCCGATGATTACGTCCACTGGTGCCACAGGCATGATCGCCTGCAGAACGCCGTTACTCGCCGTTGGCAGGGGCCAGCGCGATCACCCGCAGCGGGCTGCCGGAGCCGCCCTTGATCTTCAGCGGTGTGGCCACGATGACGGATCCGAACACCGGCAACTGATCCAGATTGGTCAGGCACTGCAGGCCATACCGGCCATTGCCGTGCAGGATGGAGTGGGCAGGCAGCGGCTCATCGAAAGAGCTTGCCTGCCCTGCATCGGTGCCCACGGTTTCCACGCCCAGACCGATGCAGTCACGCTCCTGCACCAGAAAGCGCATCGCGTCGGCATCGGGGCCGGGCGAATGCGCGCCATCATCCTTCAGGTTGAGATATTCCAGCGTGCCGACCTTTTTCGACCAGTTGGAGCGGAGCAGGATCCAGTGCTTTTCCGGGATCTGGCCATTGGCTTTCTCCCAGTTTTCCAGAAAGGCGCGGGTGACGATGAAATCTTCGTCCTGCGCAGATTCATCGGCGATATCGATCACCACGGCGGGATGGATGAAATCACGCGGGGGAATGGCATCGACCGTGCCGTTGGGAACGTCGCGGCCTGTGATCCAGTGCGCCGGGGCATCGAAATGCGTGCCGGTATGCTCGTTCATGGAAATATTGTTCCAGTACCAGGCGGGGCCATTGCCATCGTATCGCGACACGGTTTCCATGCGGAATGGCTCACACTGGCCGAATTCTGACGGCAGTACGATCACTGGAAAATCGGTGGAGAGGATATTGGTCAGGTCCACCACGCGAAGATCGCCGCTGGCGATCTCGCCGATGAGGCCGCTGAGCGCGGTGTTTGATGATTGGTCGGTCATAGGTTTTTCTCCCGGGCATAGAGCATCGGATCGTCCAGCCAGCGCGCCATCGCATCGCTGGCCACGTCGCCGACGCAGCTTTGTTCGCGCCCCTGCTGCAGCGCATCCACGATGGTTGCGGCGATGCGGGCGGGGGCAACTTTGGGTGGAGGCATCGTCTGATGGTCCTCGTCATCCACCGGTCCCACGAACACGGAGAGGACGCGTACGCCGCTGCTACGCATTTCGTGGCGGAAGGACTGGAGCAGAGAGAGGCGCGCAGCTTCCGCGGCGGAAAGGGCGGACTGGTCTGCCGCGCCAGACAAGGCCTGGCTGGAAATGATATCCACGAATGCGCCGTGCGGCCGCCCGGCCAGCATCGGCGCGCAGGCCCCCGCCAGCCGCGCCATGCCGATGGCGGAAATCTCGAACGCGCGGCGCATTTCGACGGGGTTCGATCCAATGCTGACCCCGCCTGCACGGACATGGCGCGCCGTGTTGATAACCAGGTCGAGCGGCCCGGCAATCTTGCTCAACGCCTCGGCCAGACTGACCTGATCGACGATGTCGAGCGGCATGCTCTGCACATTGTCCAACTGCAGGGCGGCCAGCTGGGTATCGGACTGGCGACCGGGGGCCTGAATGCCGGCAATAATCAATCCCGCGCCAGCCTTGTGCAATGCGGTGACCACGGCCTGCCCGATGGCGCTGCGCGCATCGGTAACCAGCACCGTCTTGCCTTTCAGCGGCACAGTGAATTCGCGGAACTGCGGGTCTGCCATGTCGAAATCTCCATTGGGCGGCACGGCGAACAAGGCCGCATTTCCGCCGCGATCCAGCATCAGACGGATTTCCGCCCGATCATGCGTGGCAAGATCGCGGTGCAGGTGAGCCAGGGCTACAGGGCCTGCATCCAGCGCCACCTTCCCCATGCGCCAGGGCAGGTGATCGCGGAAATACAGATCGGTGGATACGCGGATCGTCGTCTCGCTCAGCACCAGCGCACCGGCGGGAACATCCTGCCATGTCAGTTCACCCCAGCACACTGGGCACGCATCGCGCGGCGGATAGGTTATCTCTCCGCAATCGCAGCATTTCTGCAGCACAAAGCGGCCCTGCGCCGCGCGCGCCGACATGGCGTGCATCGCCCGGCTTCGTGCAGGGGGCGAGAGGTGCCGCGCCTTCTTGCGCGCTATCGGATCGCGGGTTTCGCGGTTGCGCCAGTCGCTCATGCCAATGCCTTCAACGCGGCGGCGCCTGTGCACACGCCGCGATCATAATTTACCAGGCCGAAGCCGGAGACGACCGAGATAGTCGCATCGGGCACCTGATCGCCCAGCGGTTGCCGGATGATCTGCCGCATTCCCTCGGTCACATTCTGGAAACCGCCCGCTGCGCCCGCCTGCCCGGCAGATAGCTGTCCGCCATTGGTGTTCAGCGGCAGGTCGCCATTTAAGTCGAAACTGTTGTTCTGGATGAACTCGGCAACCTTGCCCTTCTCGCAAAAGCCGAGATCTTCCAGTTGCATGGCCACGATGACGGGATAATCGTCATAGACCTGCAGGGTATCGACATCGCCGGGCGCGATGCCCGCCGCGTTCCAGAAGGTATCGATATCCATGGCCCAGCCGCCGCGCAGCTGCACGGGGTCTTCGGGAAAGGCATTGTGCCGTTCGATCGTGGCCATGATCGTGGCCGCCTGCAAACCGCGCTCTGCGGCAATTTCCGGCGTGGTGACGATGAACGCCTCCGCCCCGGCGCAGGGCATCACGCAATCGAACAGGTGAACGGGATCGGCGATGGGGCGCGCGCCCAGATAGGCTTCCAGCGTCAGCGGCTTTCGCTGCAGGGCCAGCGGGTTGGACATGGCATTGGCGCGCTGCGCCACGCACAGCTTGCCGAAATCTTCCCGGCTGACGCCAAACTCGCGCATGTAGCTGTCAGTGATCAGCGCAAAGGTCGCATTGGGTCCGCCAAAGCCATAGGGATAGACGGCATCCTGCGAAAAGCGGGAGAAGGTGGAGAGACTGTGGCGGAAGCTGTCGATCTGATTGGTGTCAGCCGCCACGCAAACCACCAGTTCGGCATCGCCGCATTGCACGGCGCGGGCGGCGCGGCGCATGGCCATCACGCCGCTGGCCCCGCCTGTGGGCAGGTGATCCAGCCAGCGCGGCGTCAGGCCAAGGTGCTGCGTCATGCCAACGGCGGAATCGGGGACGGAGGAAAAGCTGGAGAAGCAGAAGCCATCGATATCGGCTGACGTAACGCCAGTGTCGCGCGATAGCTGTTTCAGCGCCTTGCCCGCCCACCAATGCGCGCTTTCGGAAGAGAAGCGGACATAGGGCACTGTGGTTGGCGCGCAGACCACCACGCCATCATAAGGGGCGGGTGCCCGGCTCATACGCTCCGCTTCTTCAATGCGCGGGTATCGTGCAATTGACCGGCCTCCAGATATTTGACAGCCATATCCTTCAATGCAGCGCGCAGGATCTTTTCAGTAGGCGTGCGCGGCAGTTCTTCCACGAAGCCGATCCAGCCCGGCACCTTGTAATAGGCCATCTGCTCCAGCCCCCACTGTGCAATCTGCGTGGCCGTGTCGCCATCGCCAGATGCGCCTTCCTCGGTCACGATTAGGGCGGCAACCTCGTCCCCGCGCACGGCATCGGCAACTGCCGCCACCGCAACCTGATCGATAGCCGGATGCTTGGCCAGGATCGATTCCACCTCGACCGCAGAGATATTCTCGCCCGAACGGCGGATCACGTTCTTCTTGCGATCGACGAAGCGCAGATCGCCATCGGCATCGCTGGACACGATATCGCCGGTGTGGAACCAGCCGCCTTCCCATGCCTCCGCCGTTGCCTCCGGATTTTTCAGATATTCGCGGAAGAAGCCGTAGCGCGGATTGTCGCCAGCGCGGCGCACCAGCAATTCTCCCGGTGCATCGCCCTCCACGTCGTTTCCATTGTCATCGACGATGCGGATTTCCACCGCGTCGGTTGGGTGGCCGAAGCAGGCGGTGCCAACCTTGCGCGGCTCCTCATGGGCGCTGATCACGCCGCCGCTGCCGGTTTCGGTCATCGCCCATGCCTCGATCAGTGGGAAGCCGAAACGCTCCTCGAACGGTGCGTGCAGCTTTGCCGGTGAGCCTGCGCCGAAACCGAAGCGAACATTGTGTTCGCGGTCTTTCGGGCTGGGCCTGGCGGTCATCAGCATGGCCGGCATCACGCCCAGGTAATGCAGGCAGGTGGCCTTGCTATCACGCACGGAATCCCACCAGGTGGAGGGGTGGAACCGATCCAGCACCGTCAGGCAGCCGCCCACGGTGATCATCGCCATGACGGATACCGCCAGCGCATTCATGTGGAACAATGGCAACGGGGTGAGCATCCGCTCCTCCCCCATGCGCAGCGAGATCAGCCCGCCGACATCGCGATACCAATCGCCCGAATGGAGGAAATATTCATTGCTGAGGACACAGCCCTTGGGCCGCCCCGTCGTGCCGGAGGTATAGAGCAGCGCAGCTTCGCGCTGGCTGTCTTCGCCCGAAAGCGTGCCACCGCGGCGCAGCAGGGGCCGAACGGGATCGTTCGGCCTGATTGGCGCGGTGGAGCTGCCCACTGCCTTTGCGGCCTCTGCAACTTCCTCGTGCCTTTCGGCGACGACGAAGGCCGCCGCCATTTCGGAATGCTCGATCAGATATTCCAGCTCGCTACTGCGCAGGTCCGGATTGATGGGCACGATGGAGGCACCCAGGCTGTTTGCGGCAAGGAATATCTCGATGAAATCGGGGCGGTTCTGCAGCAACAGGCCGATACGCGTGCCCTGGCCATATCCGGCCGCTGCCAGCGATTCCTTGCGCGCCCGCACGCGCTTCAGCATTTCGGCATAGGTGATCTCACCCGCCGGAATGCCGTAAATGCCCGCCGTTTCGGGAAGTACATTGAGGAATGGCTTGTCAGCCCAGCGTTCAGCCGTGGCCTTGAAGCGCCCGAAAATCGTCGCTTGTTCCAATGATGGTTCCTGTTCGCCAGCCCGATCAGGGGCGCATTATAACAATATGTATCTGCATATGTTTAGGCATATACATATCCGTGTCAATGCGAGTTATGCGCTTTCAGGCCATCATTTCTGGAGGCGCGACAGGTTCTCCAGCATCTTCACGATCACCTTCTGGCACGTTGCCAGTTCCTCGCTGGTGGTGCCTTCGCGAAGGGCGGCGAAATAGTCCTCCATCACCGGCCAGTTCTCTTCCAACTGTTTGCGCCCCAGCGGCGTCATCATGATTTCGCGGCGGCGCAAATCTCCCTTGGGGATGCGGCGTTCGATCAGGCCCTGCGCCGCCATTGCATCCACCGCGCGGCTGGTGGTCGACTGTTCGCTGAAGGTGCGTTCCGCGATCTCGTTGATGGTGAGGCCGTCCTCGATATTGAGGATGGACAGCGTCCTGATGTCCACCAGGCTGACTTCGCTGTCGCTCAAGGCGCGCTTTTGCGCTTGCTGCCCCAGGTTGGACAAGCGGTTCACCATATAGGGCAGGTAGCGTTCCAGCGCGTCATAGGTTGCGGGCGGCGCGGTTTTTGTCATGGCTCTTCTTTTCTTCCGTTGAGATCAGCCCGTTGACCAAGAATCTGCAACGATTGCAAAGCCTGTTGCAGATCTGCATCCCCAATCCCGTCAAACAGACTGTGCAAAAACGCATCATGGCGACGCTGGGCAGCGCGATAAAGCTGCGCCCCTTCTGGCGTCACCTGCACCACGAATGCGCGGCGATCGCTCGGGCTCATTTCGCGTGTTATCAGCCCATCGGCTGCAAGGCGGCTGGTGAGGCCGGTGACATTGCCGCCGGTAACCTTCAGCTTGCGCGAAAGAGCACCCTGCGTCAGCCCCTCGGGCGCCTGGCAAAGCTGCGCCAGCGCATCGAACTTGGCCAGGGTAATGCCATGCTCTTCCAGCAAGACACGGTTCAGGCGATTGAAGACGGCGCTGTGGAAGTCCATCGCGGTCTTCCAGATGCGCGCCTCGACAATGCGATCATCGTCCTGCGATCTGGTGGCTGGCACGCAGTCTCCCGGCATTGCATCAGTCCCCGTTCGTAATCAGCGCGAATGACATGGTGTGCCTTCACTTGGCGCTCATGCGAACTGGTCGGCCTCAGGGCAAGGCCGATTATTCGAAAGATCGAATAGTTTTGATCAGCCCGTCCAGATCGCCACCTTCGCCATCGCGGATCGCGGTTTCGCGCAGACGCTTTGCCCATTCGGCGGCGTCGTCCCGTTCGGCGAACCGTTCGATCTCGTTCGTGACCCGGGCGAACTTGGACAGTCCGCGTGCATGGGTATCCGAATACCCTTTGATCAGCCGGCGACATTTCACGGTCTCCACGCCCAGCGCATAATTGCGCGTGGCCATGTCGCGCACCAGCGCAAGCCAGGCGTCGCGATGGTCGATTTCCTCCTGATGCCGCAGCGATGATCTGCGCATACCGCGCATGCCCGCCACGAAATACAGCATGAGGAACCAGCCCGGCGAATAGGTGCGCACCCGCCGCCCCTTGCTGACGCGCCGATCCAGCCAGCCATACAGGCCCTCCCGGTTTTGCAGCCAGCGGCCCAGCCCGGCGGGCATCAAGCCGACGACTTCTTCCATGCGCGGGTGCATATATTCGGTCGTGTGGAAAATCGTATCGTCGCTGAGGCCGATCTCGTCGGCGATACGGCCACGGCGGGCAGCCCGCGTCTTCAGATCGGCAACGCGCACCACATCATCATAAGCCATGGCGTTGGCCACATATTTGGCGCCCGCGAGGGTCAGTTCGAAATCATGCGCCTCGCCGCCCAGTTCGGTGTCCAGGCGGAACAGATCTTCCACGATATCGAGATATTCCGCGCCATATTCGGCATCCTGGAAATCCACCACCTTGGACAGGCCCAGCCGCGCCATCGTGGCGATCTGCGGGCGCAGGCCCTGCTCCAGCCGTTCCACCAGCCTCGCCGCGCGGGGCGATGTGGGCGGGGTGGCCAGCGGCTGTACGAGCACCGGTTCCTCCAGAGCCTCCTTCGCCTCTTCATCGGTCTGCTGGCTGCGCGCATAGGCCGCATCGAAAGTGCGGATGCTGGCAGCCACGCCCTTGCCGCCTTCGGCGATCACGGCGTGGTATTCCTCGGTCGAGAAGGGCAGGGCGCCTGACGCTGCCAGCGCGCCGAACATGGCAGAGGAGATGACGCTACCATTTGCGACGGCCAATGCGTTCATATCGTAGATGATCTGCCGCTGCGCAGTCACGCCGATGGCGTCCACCACCGCGCTGCTATCTGCAATGCCTTCCCCCGGCGCGCTCTTTTCAGCGATCGCAAGGGAGCGGTGGCTCGATGCGATCAAAGTGGTGCGATCGGGTGTAACGATGCCGCGCAGGATGGATCGGCCTGCCTCGATGAATTCAGACGCGATCACCACGTCGACATCGCCGGGTGTCGGCATCTGCGCCAGGATCGGGGATTTGCCGTCCTGCGGGCGCATCATTTCAACGTAATAGATCGTCGCACCGGTACGCTGCGCCACGCCGGGCACGGAGGTGGACTGCGCGATCCAGCCCGCATTCTCTGCCAGCTTCACGATCCAGCCTGTCAACACGCCGCCGCCCTGGCCGCCCATGGCCACGATGGCGAGGGAGATCGGACGCTCGGTTGCATCGCCGGCCCGTTCGAGGGGAAGCTTCACGGTTTCATCGCGCATCAGACAGCCTCCACCAGCACGCGGTTACGGTCCCGGCGCCTTTGCAGGAAGCCGATCAGCGCCAGCGAGGCGCGCGCCTTGAACCTGTCCCACCATGTGGGATTCTGGATGATATCCGCACGATAGAATGACGGGCACAGAACCGCCGCCTCCGACACTTCGCCGCAATTGCCGCAGCCGACGCAGGAATTGTCGATTGCCGCAACGGGATCGTCCCGCAGGGGATCGTCCAGGTGTTTGACCGATAGCGACGGGCAACCCGAAAGGCGGATGCAGGCGTGATCGCCGGTGCACACGTCCTCGTCCACGCCGAAACGCTCCTTCACCACGCGCTTGCCTGATTTTACCGCCGCAGCAATCTGCGGCTTCTCGCGGCGCTGCTTGTTGAGCATGCATTCGGAAGAGGCGATGATGATCTTCGGGCCTTCCTCCTCGGTGGTGAGGGCCTCTGTCAGAACCTCTTTCATCTTGCCCACATCATAGGTGCGATCAACCTCTCGCACCCATTTCGCCCCGATACCGCGAACGGCCTTGTCGATCGGGTTGTTGGTGTTGCGAGACTTGTTGAACGCGCGGGAGGAAAGGATGTCCTGCCCACCCGTGGCGGATGAATAGAAATTGTCGACGATCAGGAAAACGCCGTCGTGCTTGTTATAGATGGCATTGCCGATGCCGCTGGTCAGGCCGTTGTGCCAGAAGCCGCCATCGCCCATTACTGCGATGGACCGTTTGCCGGTGCTGCGGCTGAACGCCGATGCCGATGCGCCGCCAAGGCCAAAGCCCATCGTGGTGTTGCCGATGTTGAAGGGCGGCAGGATGGAGAACAGGTGGCAGCCGATGTCGGCCGATACGTGATGTTCTCCAAGATCCTCGTTCACCATCTTCATCGCGGCGAAGATCGGCCGTTCCGGACAGCCGGTGCACAGGCCCGGCGGGCGCGCTGGGACGACTTCCTTCAGTTTCTCAACCGATGGCATGGCCAGCACGTCAGACGCATCGGGGCGCGGCGGGCGATTGCCAAGCAGCTGCGGCTCCGTCGCTTCCAGGAATTGCTCCAGCCCTTCCATGATCGCGGCAACGGAATAATCGCCGCCCATGGGCAGAACGTCCTTGCCGAAGATGCGCGCCTTGTGATGCTTGCGGCGCAGCACCGTGTTCAGGGACTGCTCCAGATATTCCGGCTGCCCCTCTTCCACCATCAGGACGGCGTCCTTGTCGCGCGCGAAATCCTCGATCTCGCTGTCGATCATCGGGTAGGTGACGTTCATCACGTACATCGGGATGCGCGTGTTGCCATAGGCATCCGACAGGCCGAGATATTGCAGGGCGCGGATCACGTTGTTGTACATGCCGCCCTGCACGACGATGCCGACCTTGCCGTCTTCCGGGCCGAACCATTCGTTCAGCTTGTTGTCGCGGATGAAGTCTATCGCGGCTGGCAGGCGCTGTTTGATCTTCTCCTGCTCATGCTCGTAAGCTGCGGGCGGGAGCACGATCCGGTCCAGTTCGCGGGTGGGATTGTTTAGCGCGTCATCAATTGAAAATTCCGGGCGGACATTGTCCTTCGCCACGAAGCTGCCGTGCATGTGGCAGGTGCGCACCCGGACCTCCAGCATGACGGGGGTGTTCGATGCCTCGGAAAGCTGGAAGCCTTTCTCGATCAGGTCGACAATACGGGCATGGTCGGGACGAGGGTCCAGCAGCCACATCTGCGATTTCATGGCAAAGGCGTGGGTACGCTCCTGCATGATGGAGGAGCCTTCGCCGTAATCCTCACCGATGATAACCATCGCGCCGCCGGTAACACCGCCCGACGCAAGATTGGCCAGCGCGTCAGACGCGACGTTGGTTCCCACCGTGGATTTCCACGCGACCGCCCCGCGCAGCGGATAATTGACCGAGGCCGAAAGCATGGCGGCCGCGGTTGCTTCACTGGCGGAGCTTTGGAAGTTGACGCCGAGTTCGCCGAGAATGTCCTGCGCATCGGACAGCACATCCATCAGATGCGAGATCGGCGATCCCTGATAGCCGCCGACATAGGAAACCCCGGATTGCAGCAAGCCCTTGGTGATCGCCAGGATGGCCTCACCCTTGAAGACTTCGCCTTCGCCGAGGCGCAAATGTTCCACTTCCTTGGCGAATGAACGTTCAGCCATATCAAAACCCCTTATTTATATGCAAATGCATATATAGGGGCTCCGGGCGTGTCAATCGGTGTGCGCTATCAATCCAGAACCAGATCGATGCGCTGGGCGTTCATCGCGAAGTTGGGCATGTAGCGGCGCAGGATAGCCGCCTCGATCATGGTCCGCTCGGTCGCATCCTTGGCCTTGGCCATTTCCGCGTCCACCAGATCTCCATCGCGGCCAAAGGCGCGCAGGCCCGCCAGATCTGCCCACACCATCCAGAAAGACTTGCCGTCAGGCGCAATCCAGCCGGGCGCGATCTGCGGGGCATAGGCGCGGGCACCGGCATCGCCATCGGGCGTCCAGGCGGTGTCCTCATGAACCTGACGCCACGGACCCCAGGGATTTTCGGAAACCCACACGCCAAGATAGCTTGGCTTGCCGAATTCCGTGCCATCCTCGGCATTGCCGATCCCGGCGCTGGTCATCATGTAGATCCCCAGCGCCTCGTTCCACACGACGCTGGGCAGCCAGGATTCCACCACCAGATCGCCAGGAAACAGGTTTGTGTAATTCACCCAGCCGCGCGGGAAAGTGTGCACCGGCTGCCGATCCGCGATATCGCAGGACCAGCGCGCAGTGCCATCCTCATCGCGGCCCGCAAAGAAGCGGTAGGCATCGCGGCTCAGCATGCTGTCCTTCTTCACCCGGAACATCACGAGCTGGTTCATCAACCCGTCGACACTGCCGTTGAGGCCGTAGACATAGATATAGCCATCGCGGTTCTGGCTGTAGGCCGGCCCTTGCTGCAGGAAGGAGAGCAGGGAGAAGGCGCCGTTTTCCTCGTTCAGGAAGGGGAAGCCAGCGCCCGCCTGCTCATCCCAGCCTTCCCAGATCACGGGGCTGGAGCCATCGCGGTTCAACCACGTGGCGCCGCCATCGGGTGAATGGATCAGCTTCGCCCCGGTCCAGTGGCGGGGCCGGTCCTCTGCATCATCCAGCGTGGCGAGGAATTGATAAAGGTGGTTGCCGACGGCGAGCACGCCGTGGCCGTAATAGGAAGGCGCATTTTCGGGGAGGGCGGCCCGATCAAACACCGGATAGCCTTCCAGCTGCGCCATTTCGGCACCTTGTGGTCCACCCTCGATGGTCCACAAACGGGTGCTGTAGAAAGTTGCTGGCGGCGGTGCCCAGCCGGCTCCGTCATTCACGACGATCAGCTGGTTTCCGTCTGCCGTGACGGTCATCTTGTAACCATCGCCCTGGCCGCCCAGCCGCAGGATCGAATTGGCAGCAGGCACCGCGCTGCTGACGTGCGCAGGTACAGGGGCTTCGGCGTGCTTTGCAAAGGCAGAGGTAAACAATCCGCCATGTATAGAAGCCAGACCAATTGCGGCGACAGAGCCCAGGAATTCGCGTCTCTTGGTCATGGTCTTCTCTCCGGAAGTCCGGTTCGGGCCCAGGATGAGCCCGAACCGGGAAAGGGCCTTACTGGATCTCGTCGCCAGTCTTCATTTCAACGGTCCCGTCTTCGGTAACCTTGAAAAGCGGGTCTTCACGCTCGCAGAAATATTCCTGCATCACGTATTCCGGATTGCGCCTGTAGCCGTAGGTGAAGGTGTACGGCTCCAGCAGCATTTCAGGGTCTTCGATGGTGATCTCGTTCTCCATCAGGTCCGCACCGACCATCTTGATACGCTCGGTAATCACCATTTCAGAGCTGTGCGGAATTTCGAAGAACTCGACATCTTCCTTCACGCCCTTGGTGGTGACGACCAGCGTATCGCCTTCCCACGTGCCGGAGGAATAGCCGTAGAAGTTGGGGATCATGTCATCGGCTGATGGCAGCGGCTGATCCAGGTTGATGCGGCGCGTCTGGGTCAGGAACTCGGCAAGAACCGTGACCCGGCCGGGCGTCTGGAGGATTTCCAGCGGGAAGATCGCCCCCATGATCATCGGCATGCCTTCGGGCATGCACTGGGTGCTGGGATCAACCTTGGGTGTGCCGGCTGCCAGCAGCGCGTCACGCTCTTCGCGAAGGGCCTTCCATTCGGAAGCGTAGGGTTCCTTCAGCTTCGGGCCGTCTCCGGGCACGGGCAATTCGAGGAAGGTGTTTTCCTCACCAGCGAAGGGGTCGGGCCAGATTTCCCAAACGCCAGAAATGTTCTGGGGCTGGTAAACCACGCTTGAGGTAGCCGTGTCCGCCACTTCATTCGGCTCCTGCGCACCGGCGGTGGTGGCGCATGCGCCCAATGTCATTGCCGTTGCCAAAAGCAGTGCTTGCTGAGTTTTCCGCATCATTCTGTTCTCCCTGCCAACCGGAGTGGCTGGCGCTCAATTACAAATATGGTCGGGCCGATGTTTAAATCGGCCCGACACCATTCAGTCAGGGTTGCAACCTGACCAAGCTTACCAGCCGCTGAGAACGCGGCCGTCAGGCAGCTTGATGGTCTTCAGCATGCCGCCGGGCTTGCCGTTGCGCAGCGGGTAGAAGTCCACATCCACCCGGTCACCGGCGCGCAGGGTGTTGTGCCTCCAGCCGGCCTTGCTCATCATGTTCACGCTGCTGCATTCGAAGACGTAGCGAACCGTCTTGCCGCCTTCCTTCACGTTCACCACCACGAAAGAATGCGGGTTGGTGAAGCGGAATTCGGAAATGGTGGCGCTGCGCTTTGAAGCGATCTGGTTCTGATCGAACATCGCGAAAGAGTGGTGTGCGACTGCCGGCGTTGCGACGGCACCGATTGCGAGGCCGAGGGCACCAAGCTGAAGGGCAATTTTCTTCGAGATTTTCATTATTCTCTCCATTTTCACTGTTCTTGCGTGGTCAACAATCTGCCCGTTTGCGTGTGATCCGATTTCCTCAATTGCGGTTTCGAGGGCGTCGTATCGGCGAGTGCCAACTGGCTGACTTGAACAATGATCTAGTACCCAAAGCCCCTCTGGCGAAGCGTTTACCTGTTGTGTAACGGTTTCGGATGGCACATAAAAAGTATATAATTCAAACTTTTAATCGATTACAGCCCGTTACACTTGGCATGTTACAAAAAGAATTGCCTCTGGCGCATTTCGTGAACCTGCTGCATTGCTGGCGTGAATTCTGAACATCGGTTAAGCGATTTATTGCAAGTTTAAAACAAATTTGTAGGGTTGCGTATCACTGGCACGGGAGATTCCATGGCATCAGAGGACAAAACGGACGGCGATCGCCTGTCTCGTGCCGCCGCCAATATTCGCCCGGCGCTTGAGGAAGCGGGGTCTGACAAGCTGCTGGAGCTTTTCGATTACCTGCTGGCCAAGTCCATCGCCGGTGAGTCGCCATCGGAACAGCAGATCGCCAGCGAAGCGTTCCTGGGCGAATCAGCCGCAGGCAATTCATCCAACCCCAATGTGCGCGTGCGTATTCACCGGCTGCGCAAATTGCTCGCCGCAGAGTGCGATGCCGACAGCGGCGATTGCCTTGAAATCCCCGTAGGCGATTACTGCCTGCGACTGGCGGAAAGGGACGATACGAAAGGTCTGCCATGGATGGGTGATCTGATCGCCCGCTTCAGGTCAGCCGATGCCCGTAGCCGCAAGGTCACCATCGGCATCGCTGTTGGCGTGGCACTGGTCGCGACACTTATCGTTGCCGCATTGCTGAACCGTAATGTCGAGCCTTTGTCGGGCACCGTCATGTGGCAATCCTTCGATCGCAGCGGTCGGCCTGTAACCATCGTTTTCGGCGATTATTACATGTTCGCAGAGCTTGACGCAGGAGAGGGTGCCAGTGAGGGCGCGAGCGGCGGGGGGCCAAGACTGGTATGGGATCGCACGGTCCCAACGCGTGAGGACCTTACGATCTATCAGATCCTGAACCCCGCCAACGCTGACGGCACGGTGGATTTCAACCAGCAATTCGTCAGCGCAGGCACGATCCAAGCCATATCCAACCTGCGCAAGACATTGGCGCGGCTGCCATCCTCTCGCTACGCCAACGTCAATCTGGTTGCCGCATCGCAAATGACGCCAGAGATGCTGCGCGATACCGACATCATATTCGTTGGCCAGTTCAGTGGCATGCCGGTGTTGCTGAAAGACCCGCTGCTGCGCGCATCCAGCCTGACCCTCAGCCCGCAGCTCGATAGCCTGAGTGAGGCTGACGGCACCGAGCGTTATCGCTCCGACGGGATGAGCCTGACCGACGAACGTATCGGCCGCCGCGATTATGCCTATCTCGCGGCGATGCCTGGCCCGGCTGGAAACCGTATACTCATGTTCGTGGGGCTGGGAGAGGCTGGGCTGCGCGAAGCCGGAGAACTGTTGGGCGATGTACAGCAATTGCAGGAGCTTGCCTCCACCGCGGACAAGATCGAGGACGGTTTCGAAGGCGTCTACCGCGTGCGCACCATTGGCGAGGTGAACGTCAACGCCACGCTGATCCTCGATCGGCCGCTGGACACAGAATCGGTGTGGGACGATTCCGGCGAGGTGCCGCTGTACCGGCCCATTGATCCTGACGCTGCGAATGTCCGTGAGTAAGACTTCTTTGACCGATTTCGCAATGTCGAACGGCCTGTCTCTCTCTCAACATCGCCTAATGAAAAACCGGATAAATGCGGCGATTGCTGCGCTGACCATGCCCTTCTTGCCAACCCTCGCCCACGCCGATGATGTGAGCGATCTGGTGGAGGCGGAACTGGTGAGGAGCCAGACGCCCGGCATCGCCATCGCCGTGCTGCGTGATGGATCCTTGCTGCGCGCGCAGGGCTTTGGCGAGGCCGATATTGAACTGCACGTGCCGGTTCATCCCGATACGCTGTTCAAGACCGGCGCAACCGGCACGCAATTGACTGCGGCGGCTATCATGCTGCTGGTGGAAGATGGCAAGCTGGGCCTGGATGATCCCGTCACCCAATATCTGCCCGGCGCCCCGTCGAAATGGGAAGGCGTGACTATCCGCCAGTTGCTCAATCACACCTCCGGCCTGCCAGCCACGCCGAACGGGGATTTCCGCGCCGATTACACCAGGGACGAACTTCTTGGCATAATCGCGGCGCAGGATATCAACTATCCGGCAGGCAAGCGTTGGCGGTTCAGCTATGCTGGCTACATCGTTCTGGGTTTCGTGATCGAGGAAGTGACCGGGCAGCGCTGGAGCGATTTCATGCAACAGCGGATCTTTGCGCCGCTCGGCATGCATTCCGCGCGCGGTATCGACGAAATGGCGATCATTCCCAATCGTTCGTCGGGCTATGAACTGCGCGATGGCGAGCTGCGCAATGCGGAATGGATTTCCGGCACGGCAAATTCCACCGCCGACGGCTCTCTCTATATGTCGGTGCTGGATTATGCCGCATGGGCGCAGGCCATGTCTGCCAAGTCATTGCTCAGCCCGGCATCCTGGCAGCAGCTGGCCACCTCTGCCACCATCGCGGACGGTGCAAGCTGCGGCTATACGCCCGGCTGGTTTCAGGATTCGCCGCGCGCATCGCAATGGCATTCCGGCATCTGGCAGGGGTTCCAGACATACGCGCTGCGTTATCCGGAGCAGGATCTGACGGTGACGGTGTTCGCCAATGGCGATGGCGCGGATGTGCAGGGGCTGGCGCGGCGCGTAGCGGCGTTGACCGATCCGTCACTCGCGCGGCAGGCTGCGGCACCTCTTGCCGACGCCGATCCCGCTGAAACGGCCAGGGCGCGGGACCTGATCGAAAGGATCGTGGAAGGCCGGGCCGAGCAGGCAGAGTTCGCCGATTTCGCCGAACTGGATTTTACCGAACTGACGGTGATGAACGCCGGTATCCTTGAAGGGTTCGGCACGCTGGAGGATTTTGCCCTGTTCGACCGGCAGGCGAATTGCGGCGAGACGTCCTATCGCTACCGCGCCCGCTATGCCGATGGGCTGGTGGAAATCCGCCTTGGCAAAACCGCGGACGGCAGGATCAATAATCTTGAAATCCTGCCGCTGCGCGATTGGGCGGAACCGCTTTAACGATCGTTGTGCGCTTCCTTGCGCTTCACCCAGTCGGCATAGGTGGGGCGGGCAAGCTGAAACAGATCGTTGCACCTCGTGTACTGGCCCGCGCCGTGCATGCGGCCCACCAGCTTCATGGCGAGGGTATCGACATGCAGCCTTTCGGGATCGACCAGATCGTCTCCGATATGGAAGCGCAGCACTTCGCCCAGCACGATGGTGGTGAGGCCGGCGTCGATGCTTTCATACAGGCGGCACTCCATCGATACCGGCGCTGACGCGATGCGCGGCGGCGCGATGACGGAGGAGGGGAGCGTGGCAAGGTCTGCCGCGTCAATCTCGTCAAATTCCGGCGGCGCATCGATGCAGGTCAGATTCATCGCCGGGGCATCCCCTTCGCTGACAAGGTTGACCACGAATTCCTTCGTATCCAGCACATTGCGGGCGCTGTCCTTGTAGGTGCCATCCGGGCGGCGCATCAGCCCGATGGCGACCAGCGGCGGCGCGGAACCCATCATGTTGAAGAAGCTGTAGGGCGCGGCGTTGCGCACGCCATCTGATGACAGCGTGGTCAGCCACGCAATCGGGCGGGGCGTGATGGCCGCGCTCATCAGCTTGTACCGGTCCGGCGTTTCGACCTTCGAAAAGTCAAATTCCATTTATTGATCCTCAATCTGGCGAACGGCGTTTTTCGGCGAGACGTCTACAGACAATTGGAAGATATCGGGGCGGGAATAATGACCCGTCACATCGAAATCATATTTGCCGCGCACAACGGCATCCGGATCGATCGTGGCATATAGAATGGTCTCGCCAGAGAAATCCGGCCCTGCCAGAACTTCGCCCAGCGGATCGACGATCAGGCTGCCGCCTCGCAGCAGCACGGTTTCAGGATCGTCACCCAAAGCGCAATCGTAATCATCCGGATAGGCCCCGCGGGTGATGTGCTGGCATGCGGACAATACGAAGCAGCGCCCTTCAAGAGCGACATGCCGCATGGAGCCTTCCCAGGCATCGCGATCATCCGCGGTGGGCGCGCAATACAGGGTCACGCCCTGGTCAAACATCGCCATGCGCAGCATCGGCATGTAGTTTTCCCAGCAGATCACCGCGCCGATGCGGCCCAGCTGGGTTTCGATCACGGGCAGTGTCGATCCGTCGCCAAAGCCCCAGATCAACCGCTCCGCCCCCGTGGGCATCAGTTTGCGATGCTTGGCCACCAGGCCTTTCTCACCATCGAAAAACAAGGCGGTGCAATACACCGTGCCGCCGTCGCGTTCGATAACGCCGATCACCACGAAGGTGTCAGTCGCGGCAACCACCTCTTCCAGCAGGGCGACTTCCTGCCCGTCCAGATCGATCGCGCTGGCGTGGTAGCGGCGATAATCCTCACGCCCTTCCGGCTTGCGCATGCCCACTGGCGTGCCGAATGATGCGCCCTTGGGATAGCCGCCCAGGAATGCTTCCGGAAAAACGATCAGCCGCGCGCCCTTGGCCGCGGCTTGTGCGATCAGCGATGCGGCCTTCTTTGCCGATTGCAGGGCGTCCTGCGGGAATGATGCCGCCTGCACGACGGCTGCTGTGAATGGTTCTGCCATGATGTTTCCCATGCCCGGTTTCGCGCCGAATTGCGCCTGAACTCTTCATACTGACGTTGACTCTTGCGCATTTTATTTTAAGCTTGCAACAAATTTCCATGGAGAGTGATCGTGAGCGACGCGAATTACGACAGTTACCGTGAAGATGTGGTCGGGCGCGCCAATGTGACTGATACGCCGGAGCGTGTGGCCTATTACAAGCGTCTGGCAGAACTCGGCACCGGTGCATTGTGGACCGTGGCCAACAAGATTGAGCCGTGGGAGCCTGCCTCGACCTCGCAGCCGATGCTGTGGCGTTACAACGATCTGCGTGAGGATGTTCTGCGCGCGCTGGATCTGGTGACCCCGGAAGAGGCGGGGCGCCGCGTCGTCTATCTGGAAAATCCGGGTCGCAGCGATGTGGTGGCAGCGGTTGGCTGGCTGTATTCCGGCTTGCAGGTGATGAAGCCGGGCGAGTGCGCATCCTCGCACCGGCACAGCGCATCGGCGCTGCGCTTCATCATGGAAGGAAGCGGCGCGTTCACCAATGTGGATGGCCAGAAACTCACGCTTGGCGCGAATGACTTCGTGCTGACGCCAAACGGAACCTGGCACGAACACGGCGTGGCCGAGGATGGCAGCATCTGCATCTGGCAGGATGGCCTGGACATCCCGCTGATGAACGCGCTGGATGCCAATTTTTACGAGGTGCATCCGGAGCTGAACCAGGCGGTGAACTATCCGGTCGATGCATCCGTTGCGACATGGGCCAATGCGGGCCTGCGTCCCTGGGGCTCCACTTGGGACAAACGCTATTCCCCGCTGCTGAAATATGAATGGGCCCCCACTTACGAGGCGCTGCAAAGCTATGGCCGCGTGACCGACGGTTCGCCCTTCGATGGCGTGCTGATGGAATACGTCAATCCCGATACGGGCGGCCCTGTAATGTCCACCATCGGCGCGCATATGCAGATGCTGCGCCCCGGCGAACGCACCAAGGCGCACCGCCAGACGGGCAGCTTTGTCTACCAGTGCTGCAAGGGCAAGGGCTGGTCCATCATCAACGGACAGCGTTTCGATTGGCAGGAGCGCGATATCTTCGTGATCCCGTCATGGATGTATCACGAACACGCCAATGCCTCTGACACCGAGGATGCTTGCCTTTTCGCCTTTCACGATCTGCCAGTCATGCGCAGCCTGGGTCTCTACCGAGAGGAAGCCCTGGGCGAGAATGACGGGCATCAGCCGATAATCACCTGAACATTCAGATCAAGGACCTGTAATGCGATTAGTTACTTACCGCGCTTCCGTAGAAGCAGAGGCCCGTCTGGGCGCAATCCACGACAACACGATCATCGATCTTGCCCGTTTCGGCGCGGCGAAGGGCGTGGAACTGCCTTCCAGCATGCTGGAATTCATTGATCTGGGACCCTCGGCCGTAACCGCCGTCTCCGCCCTGATCGACAGCTGCGATGGCAATTTCGGCGTGGGCTGCACCATGCCGCTGGCCAATGCAAAGCTGCTCGCCCCCATTCCGCGCCCGCGCAAGAACGTGTTCGGCATCGGCCTGAACTATACAGAGCATGTGGCAGAAAGCGCCAAGTCGCTCGACACTTCTACCGAATTGCCGCGTGAGCCGGTGATCTTCTCCAAGCCGCCGACCACGGTTATCGGCCCGGACGAGCCGATCCTGCACAACAAGGAAATCACCAAGCAGCTTGACTGGGAAGTTGAACTGGCTGCCATCATCGGCACCCGCGCCAAGGGCGTTTCGCGTGAAGATGCGCTGGCCTACGTGTTCGGTTACACCGTCTGCATCGATATGAGCGCGCGCGATTGCCGCCGTGCGGGCCAGTGGATCTATTCCAAGGGTCAGGACACCTATTGCCCGATGGGCCCCGTGGTGGTGACGGCGGACGAGATCCCCGATCCGCAGACGCTGGACCTGTGGCTTACCGTGAACGGCGTGGAAAAGCAGCGCAGCAACACGGCCTATATGCTGTTCAAGGTGGACGAACTGGTTGCCGACATCAGCAAGGGCATCACGCTGGAACCGGGCGACATCATCGCCACCGGTACACCTGCCGGCGTAGGCGCGGGCCGCGATCCGCAGGAATTCCTGTGGCCGGGCGATACGATTGTTGCCACCGTCGAAGGGATTGGCACCCTGCGTCACCCGATCGTCGACGCTTAAGCTTCAAGCCATCGAAGAAAACGGGGAGTCCAACAGCGGTTGGTCTCCCCGTTTTGTTTTATGCTGTGAATTTGCGGGGAGGCCCAGAAGCGCGGCTGCCTCTCGAATTGAATCTCAGCTTGCGACAGTTTCGCCCATCATTCTTGCGCGAATATCATCGGGCCAAGGCACGGATTTCTGCGCCTTCAGATCCATGCACACCAGCGTCGCCTTTGCCTTCAGGCGCACTTCCTCGCCGCACAGGAACACCGCCTCATAAGTGCAGCTGGACCTGCCGATCTTCACCGGCGTGATCCGCACCGTCAGCAGATCACCCATGATGCTGGGCGCCAGGAACTGGGTTTCCAGCTGGATCGTGGGCACGCCAATACCGCGGGTGACATGCATCGATTTGAAATCGGCATGCAATTCCTGCTCGAACCAGTCTTCCACCGCGGCATTCAACATCTCGAAATAGCGCGGATAGAATACGATCGACGCGCCATCGACATGGGCGAAGCGAACACGGGTGGTTGTTTCAAAACAGCTATTCATCGATCGCCCATAAGAACAGAACGCAACTGGCCCAGCAGGCGGACAAGCTCTTCCTTGTCTCCCTCAGGTACGTTGCTGAAAAACTCGTTGGTCCAACTGTGGTGGGCCTCGGCCAGTTCGATGAACCTGCGCGTGCCCGCTTCGGTGATGGATACGATTGCGGAACGGGCATCCTTGGGGTTCGTCATCGTCTGCACCAGGCCCTTTTCCTGCAATTGGCGGACGATGACGGTGACGTTGCCGTTGGACACCAGCAGCGCCCGCGAAAGCGCGCTCATCTGCAGGCCTTCCGGAACACGGTAGAGCGCGGCCAGCACATCGAAGCGGGGAAGGGTGGTGTCGAAGTCATCCTCGAACTTGCGGCGGATCTGCTTCTCGCCCATTTTCGCGCAGGCCAGCAGCCTGACCCAAAGGCGCAATTCGGTGGAGCCCGCGCCTGCCGGAACCTGGGTTTCCCCCGCGTCCGTACCGGAGGTGGGGGATGGGGAGTTGTCGTTCGCCGTCATGCTATCGTTGCCCTTCGCGCCGCTGGCAGTGCCCGTTCCTGACCCGGTATGCAGGGTGGCGAAACGGATCGATGATGATCATGGGCAGCAGCCGATGCCTGCAAGCCCCATGAAGGGCGTGCAGGTTGGGCGCGGCCCACGTCGGAATGCTGTTAACCTGATCCACTTCCACGATGTTTCCTACAGCAGTCACCGGAATGCCAGCTTCATTTTTGACCCAATGCTCAAACCGATGCCTGCACCGGCGGCACAATACGCAACGCGCATTCCTCTCTCCTCTTTTGCTTCAAACTTAAAGGAAAAATGCCAATGCGCCAAGTCAGAATGATAAATGGCGGTCAGGGCAGGGGATATGCGGCCACCAGCCGCCTGCTGAGCGGCTGCCCGACAGGTGATTGCACTTCGAAAACAGCCTCGAACTTGCGCGCCCCGTCCAGCTTTTCCCTTAAAGCGGCGATCTCCGCCGGCTGGTTCAGCATTTCCGCCATCGCGGCAGAACCCCTGTCCCCCAGCCCTGCGAAAAGGATCAGGCGGCGACCGTTCGGCGCATCGCGCACCGACAGATATCCGTAATCCGTGCCCGCCTTGCTCTGTCCTTCGGTGTAGACCTGGGCCGTATATGATGCGCCGGTGGTCAGATTGTCCAACCGGTTGAACGCCGCCAGTTGCAGATTTGAATCGCTAAAGACGATCGTATTCAGAGGGCCAAGTTGCGATAGCCTGCCCACGAAGACCACGTCCCGCGTACGCAAAAGCTC
This sequence comes from Aurantiacibacter rhizosphaerae, assembly GCF_009807005.1. GTDB lineage: Bacteria > Pseudomonadota > Alphaproteobacteria > Sphingomonadales > Sphingomonadaceae > Alteraurantiacibacter > Alteraurantiacibacter rhizosphaerae. The sequence goes on from NZ_WUBR01000001.1 coordinate 669,706, forward strand.
CGGCTCCAGCGCGGAAACCGGCAGCAGCTCTGCCTCGCCATCGCCAGATCCGAGATTGGCCAGCAGCCGTCCCTGCACATTCCACGCTGTCTCCAGTGCGGCTATGGATGCAAAGCGCAGGTTGAAATCGTAATATTGGTAAAAAGCTTCGGGATGTTCCTGAAGAAAGATGCTCAGCTCGTCCCTGGTCTGGATATCCGGCGCCAGCACCATGCGCTGAATGCTGCGTTGGTCCTCCGTCTCTGCCAGCAGGAGGTTGTCACCCACGGCGATCACCGGATCGAAAAGCCCGGCTGCGGTGCCAAGGATGCCCTGCCTATCGGCGTGGTTTCCGCGAACCGGATCTTGCGACGTCGGCCAGTATAGCCATGCCATGAAAATCATCGCGGCAAAGGCAAACAGCATCAGCCCGCTGCCCAGCGCAGGATTTGCCAGGAAAGCCTTCGCGATGCTCGTCGCCTTGTAAGGGGTGTCGCTATCTTCCAGGATAACGCGGTATTCGCCCTTGGGAATCGCCAGGCGCGGCCCGGTGGCGCCATCGTAATGATCTTCCAGCCGCTTTCTCAGCCGGTGGACATAGACGCGGATGCCGGAATCGGAGCTGGATTCCAGCGCCGCCTGATTGCCCAGCAAGGCCACCGCCACCTCGATCTCTTTCGGAGATCGGTCATCGTCCGAATGTTCGACCAGGAAATCGAACAATTCTATCTGCTTCGCCGAACGGCCCTTCGCCAGAACTTCCCGAAACCGGGCAGTCTCTTCCTCGAACTTCTTCACGGAGTCATTGGGCGAGCCGATTGTCATGGAGATTCGATACCAGAAGCCGGTTTGCGCATGCGACCCCCTGCCCAGAAGGCCAAGGCAAGGGGGCTGTACAACGTAGTTTTAGCCGCTTTCACTTATCCGAACCTGACTGCATGGCAAGCGCCGGACGCGCCTGAAGAGCGGACCGGGAGGCGCTGGAGGAAAGGCGATAAATAGGCATTTGCAATTAGTTTAACCTTGAAATATACATTTGCATATATTGATTCGACGACGTGTCCAGAGCGCACCTTGGCGTGAGAGAGGGCACAGTCTTCGCCGGAGTGGCGCAAATCTGCAAGTTTCGTGGGTAAAACCCCTTGCAAAGCCAGCCGCCCGACCCGGCACTTTTTGACCCGGGGCAAACGGACTGACCATCAGCGTCAGAAACCGGATGTTCCAACCCTTAGGCTCCGGCGCACTTCCTCTCCCAAGCGTCGGAGCCGCCTCTTTCGAAAATCTGCGATGCCGCAGCCAAAGCCTCGGCCAATGGTTCAGCCAATCCCTCACCCCGTGGGATAGCCTCTCCACTGCTTGATCGTGCGAATGGCGAAACTGGATCGCATCGCACTCACTCCCGGCAGCAGTGACAGGCATTCCCGATGAACCCTGTCGAACTGTTCAAGATCATGCGCGGCAAGGCGCAATATGTAGTCAGCCTGCCCGGTGGTGAGATGACATTCCAGAATATCGTCAAACCCGCACACCGCCTTCTCGAAGCTTTCCATGGCGCCCCTGCTCTGGCTCTCCAGCGTGATTTCCACGAAAGCATGTAGCTTCAGGCCCAGTCGCTGCGGATCCAGCACCGCAGAATAACCGGCGATGAATCCCGCGGATTCGAGCGATTTGATCCGCCTGTGACAACTGGAAGTGGAGGCGCCCACGATCTCCGCAAGCTCTGCGATAGAGCGCGACGAATCGCTTTGAAGGGCACGAAGTATCGATTGATCGATGGCGTCCATAATTTCCCACCTTCAGGCTGATACCGGGATGATATCCCAACATCTCAGCGTTTGCCACCGATTATGGCAAGAACGGGCACACGAAAACGATATAATCGGCCTCACTTTAAGTTTGAAGGAGAAACGAGATGCGTGTCGGCACAGTCAAGGAAATCAAGAACCACGAATATCGCGTCGGCCTGACGCCCGAAAGCGCGAACGAGCTGGTGCTGAACGGCCATGAAGTCTGGGTTGAAGCGGGCGCCGGCGAAGGCATCGGCGCGAGCGACGACGATTATGAAGCAGCTGGCGCGAAGATCCGTCGCACGGCAGCGGAAATCTTCGCCGAGTGCGAAATGGTGGTGAAGGTCAAGGAACCGCAGGCGGTTGAACGCGCGCAGCTGCGCAAGGGCCAGATCCTGTACACTTACCTGCACCTTGCCCCCGACGCTGAACAGACCGCCGATCTGGTGAAGTCCGGCGTGACGGCGATCGCCTATGAAACCGTCACCGGTCCGGGCAATTCGCTTCCGCTGCTGAAGCCCATGAGCCAGGTTGCCGGCCGCATGTCGATCCAGGCAGGCGCCACTGCACTGCAAAAGGCGCAGGGCGGCCGCGGCGTGCTGCTGGGCGGCGTGCCGGGCGTGCTTCCGGCAAAGGTCGTGGTGATCGGCGGCGGCGTAGTGGGCTTCAATGCCGCGCAGATGGCCGTCGGCATGGGCGCGGATGTCACCATCCTCGATCGTGATCCCTCGGTTCTGGAAAAGCTGGACAACCACTTTGAAGGCCGTGCCCACACGCTGTTTTCCAGCCGTGCCGCGCTGGCCGCGCAGGTTGCCGAGGCAGACCTGGTGGTTGGTGCCGTGCTGGTGCCGGGTGCAGCCGCTCCCAAGCTGGTGACGCGTGATATGCTGTCGACCATGCAGCCGGGTGCCGTGCTTGTGGACGTGGCCATCGACCAGGGCGGTTGCTTTGAAACCGCGAAGGCTACCACCCATGCAGACCCCACCTATGTGGTGGACGGGATCGTGCATTATTGCGTCGCCAACATGCCGGGCGCAGTCGCGCGTACCAGCACCTATGCGCTGAACAACGTGACCATGCCGCACGCGCTGCGCATCGCCAACAAGGGCTGGAAGGCCGCGCTGAAGGCAGATGCCCACCTGGCGGACGGTCTGAATGTCCACGAAGGCCAGATCACCTACGAAGCCGTGGCAAACGATCTTGGCTACGACTACGTGCCAACGGCATCCTTGTTGGACTGATCCGGATATTGGCGCTGATTTGTCGGCGCCATGCTCTATTCCCGGACCCTGCCAGTGCGCGGGGTCCGGGATATGACCTAAGTCATCACTCTTATGGTCGATCTTGCAATCATATAAAAAGCCCCCTCGTTTGTAGACTTGCTACCCTGAACCGGGTGAGGCGTGATGAGGGGTTTCTATAAATGAATCGCAAGAATGTTCTGGCATCGAACCGTGGATTGGCGTCTGCCGTAGCTAGCCTGATGGGCGCTGCTGCGGCGGTCTGTCTGCCAGTTTCGCTCCATGCGTCCGAGGTTGAGGACGTTAGCGTACCGGCTGAACTGCCGGGTCCGGGGCCATATCTCTATACATCGGCCGAAGTGCCCGCTTTGCAGGTGGAGATCGTCACCAACGGTCTATCCCCCCTCTATGCCATCGAATTCCTACCCAATGGAGATGCCCTGCTGGTAGAGCGCGGGGCGCAGCTTCGCCTGCTGCGCGATGCAACCGGCGATGATGCGCAGCTGGAAAGCGTGCCGGTTGCCGGAGCGCCCGCATATCTGGGCGTCGACAATCTTCATCCCGATGATGTTCTGGGCATTCAGGACATCGTGCTGGACCCCGATTTCGCGAACAACAGCACGCTGTATTTCACCTATAACAAGCCGATTGGCCTGGATGAGGATGTGCAGCGGATCACCGCCTCCACCGTGCTGGCCCGCGCCATATTCGATGGTGAGAGGCTGCACGACATCACCGACATTCTGACTGGCGAGGCCATGGTGGGCGTCGGCGGATCGCGCATTCTGCCAACCAGTGACGGGATGCTTTACATCTCTGTCGGCGCGCTGAGCACAGGCGATATCGAATCGGCGCAGCGGACTGACAATATCTACGGCAAGAGCCTGCGCATCCGGAAGGATGGCACGGTGCCGCAGGATAATCCCTATGCGCAAACGGCGGGCGCGCGGCCGGAAATCTGGACATATGGCCATCGCGATCCACTGGGCCTGGCTGCCGATCCCAAAACGGGGCGGCTGGTGTCGTCAGAGCATGGGCCGCAGGGCGGTGATGAACTGAATGAGCTGATGGCGGGCGGCAATTACGGCTGGCCGCAGTCCACCTATGGCACCGAGTATGGCGGCTCTCCCTTGCCTGCAAACCCGGTGGCAGAGGGGACGACCGGCCCCTTGCTGATCTGGTCACCATCCATCGCGCCAAATGGCATCGCGTTCTACACCGGCGACGCCATGCCCGGTTGGGAGCGCAGCCTGTTCGTCACCAGCGCGCGCCGGGGACAGATCAACGGCACGGGCGCCCTGATCCGGCTGGTGCTGAACGATGATCTGCAGGAAGTGCGGCAGGAAGTTCTGCTGGCCGATCTTCACCAGCGGATGAAGGACGTGGCGCAAGGACCCGATGGCCTGCTGTACGTGGTGACGGATGAGCCGGACAGCATCGTCCTGCGCATCAAGCCCGCCGACGATGGCGACGAGGCCGCTGCACCGGGCGACTGATGGCCGGGCGCGGGTTCCTGTACCCGCGCCGACCATCCCAAAAAACCTCCTGTAGATCGGATTGCCCCGGCGTATTAGAGACGCGGGCGGCACCGATTGCGCGTTGCCGAGTAAAACGGGACAGGAGCCGATGGCAGGCAAGTTTTTCGACGAATGGGAAATTGGCGAGACGATTGCCCATGATATCCGCCGCACGGTGACGGAGACGGACAATCTGCTGTTCTCCACCATGACGCACAATCCCCAGCCGCTGCACCTGGATGCCCATGCCGCCGCCGAAAGCGAGTTCGGGCAGATCTTGGTGAACGGCACCTTCACCTTTGCCCTGATGGTGGGGCTGAGCGTGGCAGACACCACGCTGGGCACGCTGGTGGCCAATCTTGGCTATGACAAGCTGGCGCATCCCAATCCCACGTTCCTGGGCGATTCCATGCGTGCCGAAACGGAAGTGGTGGACAAGCGGGCCAGCAAGTCTCGCCCCGGATCCGGCATCGTTACCTTCAGGCACCGCCTGCTTAACCAGCGGGACGAGGTCGCGTGTGAATGCCTGCGCATGGCGCTGATCAAGGGTAGCGGATCGTGAGGCTGCGCAGCCTGCTGTTCGTGCCAGCGGACAGGCCCGAACGCTTTGCCAAGGCGGCAGCCAGCGGGGCGGATGCGATCATCATCGATCTGGAGGATTCGGTCGCGCCGGCAAACAAGGGCAGGGGCCGCGATGCGGTGGCGCAATTCCTGCAATCGCCGGGGAACACCACGGTAATCGTCAGGGTGAACCCGCTGGACAGCGGCGAGACGGAAAGCGATCTTGCCGCGGTGCTGCCACGTCCGCCGCATGGCGTGATGCTGCCCAAGGCGGAAGGCGCGGCCAGTGTTGCCGGGCTAGTGCAGATGATGGACGGGGCGCAAATCCCGGTGTTGCCCATCGCCACGGAAACGGCATCTGCCATGTTTGAATTGGGCAGCTATCGCGATGTGCCAACGCCGCTGCTTGGCCTTACCTGGGGCGCGGAGGATTTGCCCGCCGCCATCGGCGCGGCCACATCGAGAGAGGCGGATGGCAGCTACACACCGCCCTATGAACTGGCGCGCAGCCTCACCCTGTTTGCCGCCCATGCGGCGGGCACGGCTGCGATTGAAACCGTCTTTCCCAATATCAAGGATACAGATGGCCTTGCCGCATATGCCGCGCGCGGGCGGCGCGATGGCTTTGCCGGGATGATGGCAATCCACCCTGCGCAGGTGGAGATCATCAACGCCGCGTTTCAGCCCACCGAGGATGAGATCGCGCACGCGCGCGCTGTAGTGAATGCTTTCGAGGCCCAGCCGGAGACGGGCGCCCTGCAATTGAATGGATCGATGATTGATCGCCCGCACCTGTTGCAAGCCCGGCGAGTGCTGGAACAGGCGGACCCTCTGGACCATTGAGAAACCGTGAGATTGGCCAAGCGCCAGATCCAGTATTCAACGGAGACACCATGACAGATTATAAGAACATTCTTGTGGAGCAGCGCGGCAATGTGACGCTGGTCACCCTCAACCGGCCCGATTCGCTCAACGCGCTGAACACCGGTGTTCTGGCCGATCTGATCGATGCCTTTGCCGCGTACGAAGCGGATGACACGCAGCGATGCGCCGTGCTGACCGGCTCTGGTGACAAGGCCTTTGCCGCCGGTGCCGATATCAAGGAGATGGTGGAGAAGGACACGGCGCAATTCTTCAACGAGGATTTCTTCGCCGGATGGACCGATGATTTCACCCGCCGCACCCGCAAGCCGTGGATCGCGGCGGTAAACGGCTTTGCGCTGGGTGGCGGATGCGAAGTGGCGATGATGGCGGATTTCATCATCGCATCGGACAAGGCGCGCTTTGGCCAGCCGGAAATCAAGCTGGGCGTGCTGCCCGGCATGGGCGGAACGCAGCGGCTGGTTCGCGCGGTGGGCAAGGCGAAGGCGATGGACCTGTGTCTGACGGGCCGCATGATGGACGCCGCCGAGGCGGAGGCGAGCGGCCTTGTGGCCCGCGTGGTGGAGCATGACAGGCTGCTGGACGAAGCGATGGAAGCCGCCGCGCTGATCGCAAGCATGGCGCCGCTGGCCGCCATGGCCAACAAGGAAGCGGTTGATGCAGCGTTTGAAAACACGCTGGACCAGGGCATCAAATACGAACGCCGCCTGTTCCAGGTGATCACAGCAACCGATGACAAGACCGAGGGAATGAAGGCTTTCGTCGAAAAGCGCGATCCGAAATGGACGGGGCGCTAAAGCGCTGCCGCATCCGGTGACGCGCTGATTTCTATTGTGTTGGCGCTGTCACCAGCGCCTTACCCTCCGGTGCGAAGGTGACGCTGGCAAGATCTGGCGCAAGGGCGCATTCGCCGGGCTTCACCACCTCTGTGCCGCCGATCACGATCTCTCCTGAAAGGGGCAGCACCAGGAGTGATTGGGTATAGCTGTACAGCAGCCCATCGTCCGGCAGCCCGTCTATCCAGTCCAGCCGGAAGGCCGGGCCATCCACCAGCGAAGCATGTCCGCTGGCGGGCAGGCTTTGATGCAGTTCGCGATCATATGGCGACCCGTCGGCGATCTTCACGCCTTGCTCCAGATGCAATTCTCTTGGACGGCCATAATCGTACAGGCGATAGGTGATGTCGCAATTCTGCTGCACCTCGATGATGGAGCAGCCCGGACCGATGGCGTGAACTGTATTGGCCGGAATGTAGAAGAAATCGCCTGCCTTCACCTCGAACCAGGTCATCAGCTCTTCGATTGAGCCGTCTTCCGCGGCGCTGCGGATCGCCTCTTCATCCAGCGGCCTATCGAAGCCGATGCCAAGGCACGCGCCGGTTTCTGCCGCAATCACCAGCCAGCATTCCTCCTTGCCGCGATCACCAAGCCCGGCGGCCTTGGCCTGCTGCCTGTTAGGGTGACACTGAACGGAGAGCTTTTCGCTGGTGAACAAGTACTTCACCAGCAGATCCGGCATTTCAGCGGGTGGTTCGAACCAAACCTCTCCAACGCGCGTACCATCGGGCGCAGTGAAGGGCGCGGGAAGTTCATCACGACCCCAGACTTTTTCGACAATTCGGGGCGCCAGCAGCATCGACCCATGATTAGCGGCAAATGCTGCGAAAACAATGCTACGCAAAATTGCGCTCACCCCTGAACAGCGGGTAAGCATCACGCAATGGCCGATATTAAACAGATAGAGCGCGATCCGCGCTGGCTCCCCCACGCGCTGGATATGCAGGGGCAGCGAATGCAATTCGTGCAGGTTTCGCGCGATGTGCTCTCCCAGCCGCCGTTCCTGGCCGATTTCAAGCCCGAAGGCGCTGCTGGCGCGGCATGGCTCTCCTTCGATCAGGTAAGGGCGTTGAAGCCCGAAACCGGGCCGCTGCACTTCATCTTTCATTCCGCCTTTTGCCGATCCACCCTGCTCGTTCGCGCGCTGGAGGCGCAGGGTATCTCGGCGGGTCTGGCCGAACCGGGCATCATCGCACAACTTGCCGGGGCCGGGGCCGGGGCCGGAGCAGGGGCAGGCGCTGGCGCAGGCACAGAGGCTGCATCGCTGGTGAAACCCGTGTGCGATCTGCTGTCCCGCCCGTGGGGGCAGGGGGAGGCGGTGTTCGTCAAACCCACCAATCATGCCAATATGCTGATCCCCGCGCTGCTGGACGCGCGGCCCGATGCCAGCGCGGTTCTGATGACCAATGATCTTGCGCCTTTCCTGCGATCCGTATCGCGGCGCGGGCTGATGGGGCGGCGCTGGGGCAGGCAGCTTTACCTGGAGCTGATGGGCTATGCCGGGATGGACCTTGGCATGGACGCGCGCGAGCAATTCAGCATGACGGACCTGCAGGCGGCAACGGTCGGCTGGTTCATGTCGCAACGCCTTTTCGCCAATTTGCTGGCAGGGCCGCAGGGCAAGAGGCTGCGCGTGCTGGACGGTGACCGGTTCAATTCCGACCGTGCCGACACGCTGGAAGCCGTATTCGCGCTGGCCGGCATGAACGTCCCGCCGGAGAAAATCGCAGCAATCGTGGATGGCCCACGCTTTCGCAGTCATGCCAAGCTGGGCGGCGATTTCTCGCCCGGTGCAGGCAATGTCGCACCCGATGCGCCGCCGCCCATCGTGGAGGAGGAAATCGCCCAGATGCAGCAATGGATCGGCATGGTCGCACAGCAGGCCGGGCTGAAGGTGCCGCTGACGCAGACCCTGTTCTGACGGCGCCTAGTCCTCCGCCTTGGCGTCCTCTTCTTCGCGCAGGAAAATCTCCTCTATCGTCAGTTCGAATACATCGGCGATGCGAAAGGCCAGCGGCAGGCTGGGATCGTATTTGCCGGTTTCGATGGCGTTGACACTCTGCCGACTGACTTCGAGCCGTTGCGCCAGGTCTTGCTGGCTCCACTCCTTCATCGCGCGCAGCACGCGCAGGCGGTTCTTCATGCGCCGCCTGCCTGTTCGGCCCGGTTGCTGCGGGCAATCCACCATCGGGTCAGGCCCATGCCCAGCGCCCAGACAGGCACGGATAGCCAGCCGGGTGCATGAGGCACCAGTTCGAACTCTTCGAAAAAGCCCCATAGCGAGGCGAGGCCCATCAACAGGGCAAGTCCGCCCATGTTCGACATGATGGCAAGGTGGCGAAGATATTCGTCCTGCTCATCCATGATGTAGCGCGCCATCACCCAGATCATGGCGAAAATCGGCAGAATCGGCAGAGCAGCAATCGCCCACAATATCGGCCCCTCCAGCCCGGCAGCGCGGGTAAGCCAGACGGCGATACCCAGGCCCGCAATATAGGCGAGCGATGCTGCCAGCATGCCGCGATTATAGCGGCGGACGGCGGGGCTGGACGTTCCGCTGCGATCCTCGCACCGCTCCCCCGCTTTCATCAGCGGATAAAGCAGCACCCCGGTGCTGGCCATGAGGAGGATGGACGTGGTCTTGCCGATGGCGTCAATGACCGAAAGGCCTGCGATGAGGCCCATCAATCCCAGGATTGCTCCGATCCAGAACCCCGGACTGCGCCGCTCGATCCAGCCATCGGTCATGCTGCGCACCGCGATTTCAGGAAGCAGCTGCCAGAAGCACCGATGGAGAGAATGGCCAGGGCTGGCAGTGCCACGAACATGGGTTCCGCAGTTTCGCTGGCGATCAGCCCGGCTTTCACCGCGAGGGCGAGTGCGATCATGGCGGCGGCCCACAGCAGCGTCTTTGTATTCTGAAACATATCAAGCTCCCTTGTAACTATGTAAAGGAAACTAGACACGCCATCCACCAATGTCAAGCAAGGTTGACAGAAGGATTGGCTGCCTTGACCTTGACCGTCACATGCCTTTGAAACGAAAAGAAAAAGCCCCGCCTGGCCCTTCATGCAGAAAGGGCGATCAGGCGAGGCTTCAGGCGGCGGCGGCACCCGCAATGTGCCTTTCCGCCAGGGAGGTTCGTTGGTCAGAACCGCTTGGTTACGCCTACGCGGAACTGGCGCGGTTCCACTATGCGGCTGTTCACGCCTTCCACGCCCGCCGCGGGCTCTCCGGGGAAGCGAGTGGTGTAGAAATAGTCGATATCATCGTCCTTGGAATCGAGGACGTTGAGAAGCTCGGCATGGAATTCCCAGCCATTCAGGAAGGCGATATCCTGCGGCGTCCATGCTACGCGGGCATTCACCAGGGTGGTGGCATCGCCGCGGACGGAATTGTCCTCGATCAGCGGGTGCGGCCCGAGATAGCGTAGCCGCGCGGCGGCATTCCAATCGGGGAAGGCGGCTGCAATGCCCAGCTCGCCTGAATTCTCCAGCGCACCGGGCACGAAGTTCTGCCCATCGGGCAATCCGGCAAAGCGCGAGGTGGTGCCGGTCCACACGGCGTCCACTGCCAGCCAGTTATTTGGCTTGTAAAACGCGGTGAGTTCGTACCCGTGGCGCTTGCCCGGATCGCTGGGCTCCACGGCGCCGGCATCGCCCACATAGATCAGCTCGCTCTCTATGCTGGACCACCAGTAAACCGCCGTCAGGATCATGCCGCCGCGTTCGAAACGCATGCCCAACTCCTCGAAATCGCCTTCCACCAGGCCCGGTGCGGGATCGACAGGAGCGGTAATGCCGCGCGCATCGTTGGAATGGAAGCCCTCGCCATAGTTCGCGTACAGAGCGATGCCGTCCGCCACTTCGTAATTCACGCCGATCTTGGCGCCCAGCGCATCGTCCGACACATCGCCAGACCAGCTGAGCGCGCCGCGCAGGGCGCGGGTTTCGAAATTGTACCAGTCATTGCGCAGGCCGGCGATCACCATCAGGCGGTCCACAGGCTGCCACACCGCTTCTGCATAAAGGCCCAGCGATGCCTCATCCACGGCGAAAGCCCCGACGGTGAATTCCGTCACGCCATTGATCGTCTCGTCCAGGCCAACTTCGGAAATATCGTCATACCGGCCTTCCGCGCCCACCCGCAGTGACAACGTATCGGCCAGCCGCGCGGTGTGTTCCACGCGCCCGCCGAAGGTCCACAGCTTGTCATACTGGCGGATCTGGTCCCCGTTCACCGGGTCTTCCAGGAAATAGGTGAAGTTGGACAACAGCTGCCAGTCGTAATGCTGCGCATAGGCGGTGATGCGCCAGTCATCGGAAAGGTAATGCGCGGTGAGGATGCCGCGCTCCGTATCTCCGCGCAATGTCTTGTCGAGTGCGCAGAACCGGTCTGCGCACAAGGGCGTGCCCACCACGCGTTCGGGCAATTGCTCGGTCGGGGCCCAGCTGGCGTTGTAGTAATTGTAGCTGAGCGAAAGATCTCCATCGGCAATGCCGGTGGTGTATTTGATAAAGGCGGAATAGCCTTCGAAATCCTCCGGCAATTCCCAGGGGCCATCGTTGAACTTGGCCTGGCCCGCCACCAGCAATTCGCCATCACCGATGCTGGTGGAGCCGCCACCGACGAAGCGCCTATAGCCATAGCTGCCGATCTCTGCGCTGGCGAAAGGTTGCAGCCTGTCATGCGTGATGATTTCGGATGACCCTACGAAGGAGAAATCGCCCGCATCCGCGCGATAGGGACCCTTGCGATAATCCACGCGGGCCACGGTTTCAGGTATCAGGCCGTTCACATCCAGATAGCCCTGGCCATGGCCATGCGTGCGAAAATTCACTGGCATATCGTCGATATACAGGGAATAGTCGGTGCCGTGATCGAGGTTGAACCCGCGCAGGAAAAACTGGTTCGCCTTGCCGCCGCCCGAATGCTGCGTCGCGATCAGGCCGGGAGTGGCTTCCAGCAATTCACCGGGGCGCAGAAGCGGGCGGATTTCGATATCCGCGCCCGCCACTCCGCCTTCGCTGGCCGCGCCCGCCTGCCCGATGCGCCGTTCCCCGCGACCGAATACGTAGATCACCTCTCCTGTGTCCATATCGCGCACGACATTGGTATCGTCGTCATTCGCCTTGGCCGGAGTGGTGCCCGCGGCACGCGGCTGCTGCGTCGCAGGTTCAGACACCGGCGCATCGCCCTCGCTGTCGTGTGCCTGTGCCTGTGCCTGTGCCTGTGCTTGTGCCTGTGCGGGCAATGCGACGAATATCGTGCTGGCGGAGGCAAACAGGGTGAGGCGAATGCGGGGGTTCATCGGGCAATCATTTCCGTGCAGTTTCTAACGAAGATCGTGTTGAAACATCCGCTATCGCCTTGCACCGTTATTTACGGTAACCGGCGCGTAACATGGATGTTACAGACCTTTTCCAAGCTGAAATCGAGAGACTGCAAGCAGCCGGAGTTCCCGGTAAAAGTGGCCGCGTGCGCGAATTGTTCGATTTTCTTGCGCGGCGCGGTCCCGATGCACGCAGCGCCTCTCAGGATGACCTGGCGCGAGAGGTGTTCGGCCAGGAAACCAGCGACGCTGACGATGCAACCGTGCGCGTCTACATCCACCGACTGCGCAAGAAGCTGGAAGATTTCTACGCCGCGGATGATGAGGCGGACGGCGGGGTTCGCATCGTGCTGCCCTCGGGAACCTATGCCCTCCGCATGGAAGGCGGCGGCGTGGAAGATGTGCAGACGAGGCCCGGCAGCTATCGCGCCAATCGCCCCAGCACGCTGATTGCCGCAGGCGTGGCGCTGATTGTGTTGGCGCTGGTGGCGCTGTTCGCGTGGACCCAGCGCGCAGATGCGCCCAACGCATTCTGGCAGCCGCTGGCCGCATCGGACAGGCCCGTGCTGCTGGTGCTGGGCGATTACTACATCTATGGCGAGATCGATCCTGTCCGGCCTGAGCAAAGCCGCCTGATCCGCGATTTCCGCGTGGATTCAGAACAGGATCTGGCTGCGCTGCAGGAAGCGGAGCCTGATCGGTATGGGTATGCCGAGGACGTTGGCCTCAGCTATCTGCCGTTCTCCAGCGCATATGGACTGCGCGATGTGATGCCGGTGCTGTCCCGCGGCGGCAAGGACGTGGAGGTGATCGCGTCGTCAGAGCTTACGCCCGACATGCTCAACCGTTTCGACATCGTCTATGTTGGCCTTCTTTCCGGAATGGGATTGCTGGAAGAGCAGATCTTTGCGGGCAGCAGCCTGCGCATGGGCGAAAGTTATGACGAGATCGTGGACCGCGAAAGCGGCCAGATCTGGACCAGCGAGGAAGCGCGCACGCTCGCCTCGCCGGCGTTCTATCGCGACTATGCCTATCTCACCCGCTTTACCGCTTCTACCGGGGCGCAGGTGGTGGTGATCGCCAGCCAGCGGGAGACGGGACTGCGCGGAATCAGCCAGATCGTGGTGTCGGGCGAATTGCCTGCCGAGATGGATCAGGCCCTAGGCGGCAAGGGTTTTGAAGCGCTGGTGCAGGTAACAGGGCAGCAGGGCGCGGATCTGGATGACCGGACGATCCTGGCCCGGCAGCGTCGCTGAACTTCGCAAACCACTGTAATTACAACACCTTTCGGTGAAACTCCGGTTCGCCTCGCGCGGGGCCTTGCGAGCAATCTTGCCAGCCATTGCCGGGCCAAAGCCCATGGTCGCCGTTATCTTGTCATTCACCCAGCTACGCCTACATTGAGGCTTGCGAAAGGACACGTTCTCACATGAGTGACAATCAAGAGCCGGAAAATGGCAACGGCGGCAACGGCGGTGGCAATCCCTGGATGAAAAGCCTGATGATTTGGGGCGGGATTTTCCTTGCCCTGTTGCTGGCTGTATCCCTGTTTGGCGGCCCGCGTGAAGCGCCCGGCACCGCGATCCTTTATTCCGATTTCAAGGACAAGGTCGCCGAAGGCTCCGTGGCCGAGGTGAAGATCGCGCCCGATCGGATTTCCGGCGTCCTAAAGAACGAAGAGCGTTTCGTGACCACGCCCGTTCCCGGCGATGTCAATCTCACCACCCAGCTGGAAGAGGCTGGCGTGGAATACACCGGCACCCAGCCTGAGCAGATGAACGTGCTGCTGGTGGTGCTGATCCAGGCGCTGCCATTCCTGCTGATCCTGGGCATCGCATTCTTCGCGCTGCGACAGGTGCAGAAGGGCGGCGGCGCTGGCGGTGCAATGGGCTTTGGCAAATCCAAGGCAAAGCTGCTGACCGAGAAACAGGGCCGCGTGACGTTTGACGATGTTGCCGGCATTGATGAAGCGCGCGAGGAATTGCAGGAAATCGTCGAGTTCCTGAAAGATCCGCAGCGCTTCTCCAAGCTGGGCGGACAGATCCCCAAGGGCGCGCTGCTGGTCGGCTCCCCCGGTACGGGTAAGACGCTGCTGGCCCGCGCGATTGCGGGTGAGGCTCGCGTGCCGTTTTTCACCATTTCAGGTTCCGACTTTGTCGAGATGTTCGTGGGCGTCGGCGCCAGCCGTGTGCGCGACATGTTCGAACAGGCGAAGAAGAACGCGCCCTGCATCGTTTTCATTGACGAAATCGACGCCGTGGGCCGTCATCGCGGCAATGGCGTTGGCAATTCCAATGACGAGCGCGAGCAGACGCTGAACCAGTTGCTGGTGGAGATGGATGGTTTTGAAGCCAATGAAGGCATCATCATCATCGCCGCCACCAACCGGCCTGACGTGCTGGACCCGGCGCTGCTGCGTCCCGGTCGTTTCGACCGTCAGGTTGTGGTGCCGATCCCCGATATCGACGGCCGTGAGAAAATTCTGGCCGTCCACATGAAGAAGGTGCCGCTTGCACCCGACGTGAACCCACGCACCATCGCGCGCGGTACGCCCGGTTTCTCCGGTGCGGACCTTGCCAACCTCGTAAACGAAGCAGCCCTGCTGGCCGCGCGCCGTAACAAGCGCCTTGTTGCCATGCAGGAGTTCGAGGACGCCAAGGACAAGGTGATGATGGGCTCCGAACGTCGATCCATGGTGATGACCGAGGACGAGAAGAAGATGACCGCCTATCACGAGGCCGGCCATGCCATCGTTGCCGTTCACGAAGAGGCGTCTGACCCGATCCACAAGGCCACCATCATTCCGCGCGGCCGCGCGCTGGGCATGGTGATGCGCCTGCCTGAGCGGGACAATTACTCCTACCACCGTGACAAGATGCACGCGAACCTCTCCGTTTCCATGGGTGGCCGCGTGGCGGAAGAAATCATCTTCGGGCACGACAAGGTTTCGTCCGGCGCGTCGTCAGATATCCAGTACGCTACCGATCTGGCGCGCAACATGGTCACCAAATGGGGCATGTCTGACAAGCTGGGCCCGTTGCAGTACGAGAGCAGCCAGGAAGGTTATCTCGGCATGGGCCAGACCACGCGCACGATGGCGGGTGCCGAAACCAACAAGCTGATCGACCAGGAGATCAAGGATCTGGTGGAAGGCGCGCACAAGCGGGCAACGGACTTGCTGAGTACGCATGAGGATCAGCTGCACCTGTTGGCTCAGGCCATGCTGGAGTACGAGACGCTGACGGGTGACGAGATCAAGACCTTGCTGGAAGACGGCAAGATCGATCGTCCCGATGCACCTTCCGGCCCCATCCCCGTGCAACCATCGCAAGGATCCTCGATCCCCAAGGCGGGCAAGCGATTTGGCGGTGGCGGAGAAGCGCCGCAGGGAGCCTAATGCAGATTTGCGCGTTGGTGTGGTTCGAAAAAGGAAAACACGATGAACCGTAAATTGCTTGCAGTTACTCTTGCGATCCCCGCACTCACACTGGCTGGCGCCTGTTCCGAACAGACGCAGGACAATGCCGAAACCATGGCCGAACGCGCCGCTGCCGATACAGAGGCGAACGCCGAAGTGATCGGCAACGAAATCCGCGAAGGCGCAATCGTCGCCGCCGATGGCGTTAGCAAGGGTGCCGCGGAATTGAGCGACGAACTGTCCGCCCGCGATGCGGCAGACCCCGATGATGGCGATGGCCAGTTGGACGGCACTGACTGAACCTGTCGGATTAGTTGCCGGCAGGTTTAGCGAATACAGATTTAGGAAAGGTGCGGTGCAGCAATGCGCCGCCCTTTCTCGTTCATGCGGCTAACCATGTGCCGGGTGGTGCTGACCAGGCCTAGAACAGCCCCAGCAGAAGCAGCATCTGAATAAACAGTGCGATGATGATCCAGATGAAAAGGCTCAACGCCAGCAACCGCCAGAAAGCGGAAATGCGGCGCAAGGAATAGGCTCCGCGCAATTGCTTGTAGAGGTGGATCGGCGGGATCACCAGGATGGCCAGCGTGCTGATCGCGCTGGGTATACCGATCATCGGAACAACCGAGACGATAATGAACAGCAGCGTCATGAAGCTGAGCGAATAGGTGACGAAGATCGCATGATCATAGGCGCCGAAACGCCGTTTCCAGAAGAACAGCAGCCAGACGAATGGGATCGAGATCGGTATCAGGAGCCAGGAGAACTTGTAGGCATTGGCCTGCAGCTTGTAGAGCATGAGGCTGGGGTTTTCGGTCCACTTGCCCACCGCCTTGTCGATAATTGCGATGCCGGTGCCCTGTTTTGTGGTCTTTACGGTCGCGTCCGCGACTTCCGCTACGCCTTCAGTAGCGGGCTCCACCTCGCTCTCATCCCCGCGCGCGCCAGCCATGAACCCATCGGCAAAGTCGCGCATGGCGGAGCGCTCGCTGACAGCGGCGTCGCCCGCGTCCTTCTCCAGGGCGATGAGCCGCTCCAGCGTCTCGCGCCGCTGCTGCGCGGTCAGATCATCGGCGGCAAGTTCATCCTGCGCTAGCGCGATGTCCCTCGCCACCTCTTCGCGCACCTCGCTCGCGCTTATCTCGGAAGGTGCCTCGCCGGTAAAATCGGCGGGGGCTGTAAAGCCGAGCATCTGGAACACGGCGAACATCAGGAAAACGCTGAAAAGGAACAGCGCCATCGGTGACACGAAGCGGGCACGCTCGCCTTCGATATATCGCCGCGTAAGCGCGCCGGGTTTGAATGCCAGCAGGGGCAGGGTGCGCCATAGCTTACCCTCGAAATGCAGCGCGCCGTGCAGCAGATCGTGCATGAAGGCACCGATGGTGCGGTGAATATGGCCCTGCTGGCCACAAGCATGGCAATACGCCCCGGTAAGGTTCGTGCCGCAGTTCAGGCATTTATCCGGCTGGTGCGGATGCACAGGCTTTGCACCGGAATCGGGATCCAGCGCGCGGGCGAGCAGGCCGCCTTCCGCCGCAGTCCCAAAGCCTTCGAAGATATCGCTCATGCTGTTTCCCGCCCGTATGTCCCCGGCCAGACTAACCCCGCGCGGCTACAAGGTCGAGATGGAACAAAAGGGGATCGCGAGTGGTTGGTAAGGAAAGGAGAATTTTCGATGAGTTCCGCAACACCCAATGCCCATCCCAAGTCCGATCCAGTGTCCAATGCCGAGAAGAAGCCAGAGAACTGGACCACGGGGGATGAAAAGATGACCGGCGCACAGGCCAGCTATCTCAAGACGCTGAGCGAAGAGGCCGGACAGCCCGAAGCCTATGATCCTGAAATGACCAAGGCCGATGCGTCCATTCGGATTGACGAATTGCAGGCGGCAACTGGTCGCGGGCAGGAATAGCGCCCGTAACAAAGCCCGTATCACCGCTTTGAATGCAAAAAGGGGCTGCGCTTCGCAGCGCAGCCCCTTTTTGTTTGGTTCTTGGATCAGAGGGCCTTAGCCGTCGTAATCGGCACCGATCGATGTGGAGCGGGTGGGCGCAGCAGCGGACAGGCGCATGGCTTCTGCCGACTGGCTCAGCGAACCGACCTCATCCGCCTCATCCTCTTCATCCGGCAGGACGCGCTGCAGCGACTGCACCAGCGATTCGGAAAGATGCTTCGGCTTGACAGTCTGCTCTGCAATTTCGCGCAGTGCGACGACCGGGTTCTTGTCGCGGTCACGATCAATGGTCATTTCCGCACCGCCGGAAATCTCGCGCGCACGCTGGGCAGCCAGCAGGACGAGATCGAAACGGTTGGGAACTTTGTCGACGCAATCTTCGACTGTAACGCGCGCCATGGGCACTCCGGATAAGCTGGTGTTTCGGAAAGTCTGCCATCTAGGAGGGCGTACTGGCCAAGTCAAGGTTTCCTGCGCGCGCCGGTATGCTAACAGGGCTGATGACCAGCGAATTCGATTACAGCGACCCCTCTCCTTTTTCAGCCAAGGCGCAAGGCCAGTCACTGACCTTCTTCCCCGATGGGGCAGACCGGAAGGGCGCCGTGCTGGAAATCATCAATGGCGCGCAATCCAGCCTGAAAATCGCCTTTTACATCTTCGCCGCGGATCTGGTGGGCGGAGAAGTGCGCGATGCGCTGGTGGCAGCGGCGCAGCGCGGCGTGGACGTGACGCTGATCGTCGATGGCTTCGGCGCCAATGTAGACGATGAGTTCTTCGCCGAGATGACGGCGGCGGGCGGCACCTTCCTGGTGTTCATGGCCAAATGGTCTCGGCGCGCGCTGATCCGCAACCATCAGAAGATTCTTATCGCGGATGATCAGGTTGCCATGATGGGCGGCTTCAATATCGAGGATGATTATTTCGCGCCCCCGCATCAGAACGGCTGGAACGACCTTGGCTTCCGGTTGGAAGGCGATGCCGTTGGCCGCGTGGCGGAATGGTTTGCGCAATTGCGCGAATGGGCCGCCAACGACAAGGCGCAGTTCCGCGATATTCGCCACCGGGTGCGCAATTGGGACGATGGCGATGGCCCGGTGCAGGTCCTGATCGGCGGGCCGACCAAGGGCCTGTCCAGCTGGGCGCGCAGCGTGACGCAGGACATGGCCGAGGGCGAGAGGCTGGACATGATGATGGCCTATTTCTCGCCCAACAAGCGTCTGCGCGGTTGCATCCGCAAAATTGCCCGCAAAGGCAAAACACACCTGCTGCTGGCGGGGAAGAGCGACAACGCCGCCACCATCGGCGCGTCGCGGGCATTGCACGCGCAATTGCTGGAGGCCGGTGCGAAAATCTATGAATTCCAGCCGTGCAAGCTGCACACCAAGCTGATCGTGCTGGATGATGCGGTGTATCTGGGCAGCGCCAATTTCGACATGCGCAGCCTTTATGTGAATCTGGAAATCGTGCTGCGAATCGAGGATGCAGAGCTTGCGGAACGGATGCGCGGTTTCATTCACGATCACCTGCCAGCCAGCGAGCAGGTGACGCCCGAACTCCATGCCCGGCGGGCCACGCCGTGGACAAAGGCCAAGTGGTGGGCCAGCTGGTTCCTTGTTTCGGTGGTGGATTACACCGTCAGCCGGAAGCTGAACCTGGGCCTTTGATCGTCGATCCCGGCACGGACGGCTGACCGGCCGCTTCGTAATTTTACGCAGCCCCGCGCAGAATAAATCTTGAGCGGTTTGGACGCAGCTATTTCGTCATGAAGGATCGTGATGAAATCAGGCGTCTGACATTCGCCAGAAAGCCAATCGAAGTGGGGGTGTTTTGCCTGGCCATATCGGTAATTGCCATTGTCGCCATGCACGTGGGCTTTGCGTATGTGCCGGTGCGAACCACGGCAACGGCCATGGCATTGCTGGGCGTGCTGGGCGCGGGCACGCTGTATTTCGGCGTGTTCCGCACGATGCGCGGCGTGATCTTCGATCTTACCGAACGCAACCGGCTGCTGCGGATGACGGAGGAGAACGCCAACGTCGGCCACTGGCGCGTGGATTTTAACACGGATGAGCTATTCTGGTCCGATCAGACTTACAAGATCTACGGCTTGAGCAAGAGCGAGAAGCCGAACCTGCAAATCGCTATCGATGCCTTCCATCACGAAGACAGGTATCTGATCGAAGACGCCGTGGAAACCGCACGAGAGACGGGCAAGCCTTACACCGTGAAGGCGCGGCTGCGGCGGCCGGACGGTTCGATCAGATATACAGAAGTGGTGGCACGCGTAGAACTGGACGGGGCGGGCAACCCGGCGGCGATCTTCGGCATATTTGCCGACAGGACGGAAGAAACTCTACTGAACGAGGAACTGATCGAGGCCCGTAACGAGGCCGAGGCATCCGGCGCTGCAAAGGCCAGCTTCCTGGCCAAGATGAGCCACGAAATCCGCACGCCCATGAACGGCATCGTCGGCTTTGCAGACTTGCTGTTGCAGGAGGAAATGAAAACGTCCCAGCGGCGCATGGTGGAACTGATCGCCGAATCGGGCAAATCGCTCACGCTGCTGCTGAATGACATTCTGGACCTGTCGAAGATCGAGGCCGGGGAAACGGTGATCCGCAAGGAATCGACCGATGTCGGGCACATTGCCCGCCAGGTTGCCAAGCTGTTTGAACCCCAGGCGCGGGAAAAGGGCGTGGAGTTGAGGGTAAACGTTGCCCCCGATGTTCCGATCAACCTGATGGGAGACGGCCTGCGCCTGCGCCAGATTCTGTCAAACCTGCTGGGCAATGCCATCAAGTTTACAGAGCGCGGCTTTGTCGAGATCCGCGTGGAGGTGATTGCCGGCCAATTGCACTGCAAGGTTATCGACACGGGCATCGGCATTTCTGAAGACGCGCAGAGAAAGGTGTTCGAGCCTTTCACCCAGTCCGATGGCACGGTGGAGGAACGGTACGGCGGAACGGGGCTGGGCCTGGCAATCTGCCGTCAGCTGACGACATTGATGGGCGGCCTGCTGGAACTGGAAAGCACCGAAGGCGAAGGCAGCATGTTCGACATGATCCTGCCGATAGAATATGCTGCGCTGCGCGGACCCGCCGCTGCTACGCGACCAAGCGCGCCAATGGCAGGGAACCAGCGGATCCTTCTGGCGGAGGATTACGATATCAATCAGCACCTGATTGCCGGCATGGCGAAAAACGCAGGTATCGAACTGGATATCGCCGAAGATGGCGAGGCGGCGTTGAGAATGGTGTGCGATGCCCAGGCGCAGGATTGCCAATATGCCGCCGTGCTGATGGATGTGCAGATGCCGGTGATGGACGGCATAGAAGCCACCAGGAAAATCCGCGCCCTGGGCATAGACGGCCACACGCTGCCGATCATCGCCCTTTCCGCCAACGCCTATCCCGATGATATCGAGGAGTGTCTGGCAGCCGGAATGCAAAGCCACATGGCCAAGCCGCTCAGCTATGACACCTTCACCAATGAAGTCGGCCGCTGGCTGACACGGTCTTCCATGGCCGCCTGATCGCAGGGCTTTCGCCCCTATTCGAACCCGTAGTCAGAATAATCCTTCATATTGGGGGAGGTGAACTTGGTGAACTCGCTCTGGAACAAGAGCGGCACGTTGCCGGTGGAGCCGTGGCGCTGTTTCGCCACGATCAGCGTCGCCTTGTTGCGCAGTTCCAGATAGCGATCTTCCCAGGTGCGGTACTTCTCCTTGTCCGCTTCGGAACTGGTTTCACTGGGCATGTCCGGGCGCAGCGACTCGTGGTAGTAATCGGCGCGGAAGATGAACCACACCATGTCGGCGTCCTGCTCGATAGAACCGGATTCGCGCAGATCGGAAAGCATCGGGCGCTTGTCCTCGCGTTGCTCCACCGCACGGCTTAGCTGCGACAGGGCAATCACCGGCACCTGCAGTTCCTTGGCCAGCGTTTTCAGGCCACGGCTGATTTCCGAAATTTCGTTCACGCGGTTGTCGCTGGCGCGGCCCGAACCCTGCAACAACTGCAGATAATCGACCACGATCAGCCCGATATCGTGCCGCCGTTTCAGCCGCCGCGCGCGGGTGCGCAGGGCGGAGATGGAAAGGGCGGGCGTATCATCGATATAAAGTGGCAGCTCCGCCAGCTTTTGCGCGGCGTAGGACAGTTTCTGAAACTCGTCTCGCTTCAGCGCGCCCGAACGCAGCGCTTCGGAAGAAATTTCCGCCTGTTCGGCAAGGATACGCGTGGCCAGCTGATCCGCGCTCATTTCCAGGCTGAAAAAGGCAGCGGGCGCGCCGTAGTTGTGGGGGCCGCCGTCGCGCTGGAATTTGAGGTGCTCCTCCGCACAATTGAAGGCGATGTTCATGGCGAGCGAGGATTTGCCCATGCCCGGACGCCCGGCCAGGATCACGAGGTCGGAATTGTGGAGGCCAGCGGTCTTGTTGTCGATGGTTTCCAGGCCCGTAGTCTTGCCCGACAGCTTGCCGCCGGAATTCATCGCCGCTTCCACAAGCTTGATCGCTTCCATGGATGCGCTGCGGAAGGCGACGCCCGCTTTCTCGCTGGTGGCCCCTTCCGCCACCTCGAACAGGCGTGCCTCTGCTTGTTCGATCTGGCGCTGCGGTTCCACTTCTTCTGAGGTGTCCAGCGCGCCTTCCACCAGTTCGCGGCCCACGCCAACCAGCTCGCGCAGCAGGGCAAGATCATAGATCTGCTTTGCCAGTTCACGCGGGGCCAGCAAGCCCTGGCCATCGGCGGTAAGCTGCGCCAGGTAACCGGTGCCGCCCAGTTCCGATAACGCCTCGTCCCCTTCGAAATAGGGTTTGAGGGTTACCGGCGTCACCACCATCTGCCGATCGATCAGGGTCAGCACGCGTTCGTAGATTCGCCCGTGGATCGGCGCAAAGAAATGGCCTGCGCGCAATTCTACCGGCAATTCTTCCAGCACGCGGTTATCGATCAGCACGGCGCCAAGGAATGCGGCCTCCGCCTCCAGATTGGCGGGCAGGGTGCGGCCCTGTTCGGCGGGCTTGGAATCGGCGGCGGCAGAGCGGGTCAGCAGGTCTTGATCGGGCATGGCAGCGTGATGGGCGTGTGCGCGGCGTATCGCAAGATTGACAATGGCAAAGTTACACCTGCAACCCTGTGGATAGCGTGGAGAATATTCGCCAGGCTGCTATTGCCATTGAATGCAGTCGCCCACTGGGGCAGGAGGGCAGCGACCATGGAGCAGGACACCGCCAACCGCATCGAAGCCATCACGCTTGATGAAGCGACTGTCATCGCGCGCAGCGAGGACATCGAGAAGGAGCGTGAAGTGGCTCTTCGCGATCTGGTGGAGGATAACCTCTTCCGCCCGGTACGCGCCATTGCACAGGGGCATTCAGGCCCGTGGCACGTGCATCTGGAGGTGGTGGAAGGCATGCTGGCCTGGCACCTGCGCGATGCAGGCGGGACAGAGGCGGGCACCATCGGCCTTGGCATGGCGCGCATGCGCCGGGCGATTCGCGATTACTTCGCCATATGCGACAGCTATTACAAAGCCTTGCGCCGCGCATCCGCGCAAGAGATCGAAACCATCGACATGGCCCGGCGCGGCATCCACGATCGCGGCACGCGGCATTTGCTGGATGCGCTGGAAGGCAAGGTCGAAACCGATTTCGAGACTGCCAGACGCCTTTTCACATTGATCTGCGTGCTGCATATCAAGGCCTGATTCGGGCATCGGAAATTCATGGGTCTAAAGCGTAAAACCGTATGGCGCTGGCGTATCGTCGCGCTGCTGCTGCTGGCTGCCATCGTGGCGGGCGGCTATGGCTGGTGGCGCGCCATCAGCTGGCAGCCATTGCGCGCCGAATACCCGATGCAGGGCGCGATGGTGAGCGCAGGCGATGGCGCGGTGGACTTTAACGCCCTGCGCGCAACCGGTGCCGATTTCGTCTATCTGGAAGCGAGCGAGGGCGCGCGCGGGCGCGATCCGCAATTTGCCCGCAATCTGGCTGCCGTTACCGATGCAGGGGTGCCGCACGGCGTGGTGCATGCCTATGATCCATGCATTCCGGCGCAGCGGCAAGCGGCCAATTTCGTCACCATCGTACCGCGCGACGCGTCGCTATTGCCGCCCGCCATCGCGCTGGAGAAGCTGGCCAGCACCTGCGGCGATCCGATTGTCGAAGCAGGGCTGGAAAGCGAGCTGACGACCTTCATCAACCAAGTAGAGGGTCATGCCGGCCAATCGGTGGTGCTGAAGATCAGCCCGGCCTTCGAGGCAGAGCATGGTCTTGCCATTCGCATCGAGCGCAACCTGTGGCTGGACAGGGATTTCATGCAGCCGGACTATGCCGGCAGGCCGTGGACCTTGTGGACTGCCACCACCCATTTTCGCGGCGAAGGCAGCGATGGCCCCCTCCGCTGGGTGGTGGTTCAGCCTTAAGGGATTGAGGGCTCAGCCTTCTTCCGGCTCCAGCCATTCTACCAATGCGGCCAGACATTCGCGGGCCAGCATCTTGCTGCGCTCCGGGCTCCAGCCCTGTTCTGTATCGGGCCAGTCGTCATTATCCTTGAACGGCATTTCCAGCGTCATCGCGGTGGCGCCGAAACGCTCTGCCACCTGATTGGTGCTGATGGTGAGATTGGCCTTGCCCGGTGCCGACTTGGGATAGCCTTTCGCAGTCTGAAAATCGGGCGTGCGCCGTTCCAATATGCGCTGATAGCGGTACATTCTCTCGCCCTGCTCGTCAGTCCACGACGGAATGCCTTCGAACCCGGCCAGGAAGACGGCGGCGATTGCCTCGTCACCGTGCACGTCCATGGCAAAGTCCACGCCGCTTTCATCCATCGCGTTTCTGATCGCCAGCACCTCCGGCGATTTCTCGGCACTTGGCTCTGCCCATTCGCGATTGAGATTCACGCCATCGGCATTGGTGCGCAAGTGGCCCCGGAAAGAGCCATCGGGATTGCAATTGGGCACCACGTGCAGACGGCACTTCTGTCGCAGGACGCGGCCAACCACGTCCGCCGGATCGGTAAGCACTTCCAGCGCGCCTTCCATCCACCATTCTGCCATGCTCTCGCCCGGATGCTGCCGTGCGTAGAACCACACCTGCGTTTCGCCTTCGCCCATTTCCAGGCAATCAACGGTGCGCCCGTCCAGCGTTTCACCAAGGCGGCGGTAATCCACGCCCTCGCTGCATGCCGCAGCTGCCACCAGATCGTCATGACGCTCAATCGAATAGGGCGCGAAATAGGCGAACCAGGCGATGTCCGATGCGGGGGTGTAACGGATTGTGAGAGTGCCGTTTCCGGCGCTCTTATCATAACTGCTTTGCGCGCGGCCCCAGTACTGGCGATCTTCCGACACGCAGGCATTGTAGCCCGGCCAGCCTTCGGGATAGGCGCTGTCTGCCAGCTGATCGATGGTGAGCACCAGTTCGCGACCCGCCGCGCCGGACACGCGAAAGTGAAACCACTGTGCAAATTCGCTGTTGCGATCATGCGAGATGCGCAGATGGGCCGTGGCCCCGTCCACCGAAACGACTTCGATATTGCCGCTGTCGAAAGCGGCGTCGATCTTGATATCAGATGTAATCATTCGACCGAGATAGTCTCCCCGGAGGTTCCGGGAAAGCCCGAAAACAAGGCATCTGCCAGACGCGGCGCGGCGGCTGCGTCGGCGGCGTAATCGCTGTTGGCGGTGACGGTCATGGTGGCGCGGCCTTCCCACAGGTTCTGATCGCCGCCCGCCTGCCGGATGCTCACCACCATTTCGCGCGCGATGCGTTCAGAAGGCTTGCCGCCAAGGTTGAAGCCGATACCTACACCAAGGCCGGAGCCATATGTGCCGGTGGACCCGCCCACGCCAACGCCAACTGGCCCGCGGCGGTTGCCTTCATCCAGCACATATTGATCGATGCCAAGCTGCGCGGTCTGGGAGCCGTTCACCATCACCACGCGATAGCCCATCTCTTCCAGTTCAAGTCGCACCGCATCGCGATAAATGCCGTATTCGATGCTTTCCGCCTCCAGCCCGGCAGCAGGCACGATCTGGATCGTACCTTGTCCCAGAAACGCGGGCGCGTCGCCCACGAAACGCGTGACATCGACGGGCGAAACATAGGCCGGGGTGGCGCAGGCGGGCAGCATCAGGCTGGCGGCCAAGAGGGCAAAGGCAGGTTTCTTCATGCCTTTACAACGCAACAACAGGGCGAAAGGTGCCCGGCTGGCGATGAGGGGTAATTGCCGCTTTACCAAAGCATGCTAACCGCGGGGGCATGGATAAAAAATGCCCCGTGCTGGTGACCGGCGGTGCCGGCTATATCGGCAGCCACGCGGTGCTGGCCCTGCGCGATGCAAATTGGCCGGTGGCGGTGATCGATAATCTGGTAACGGGCTTTCGCTTCGCGGTGCCGGATGACGTGGCATTCTACGAAGGCGATATCGCCGATGCAGAACTGCTTGCGCGCATCTTTTCGGAGCAGAACATTGGTGCGGTGATGCATTTTGCAGGCTCCGTCGTGGTGCCCGAAAGCGTGGCAAATCCGCTGAAATACTATGACAACAACACGGCGAGAAGCCGGGATCTGATCGCTGCGGTAGTGGCGGCGGGCGTGCCGCACATGATCTTTTCCTCCACCGCGGCCACATATGGCATCCCCGACGTGCCCGCCGTCACGGAGGATACGCCGCTCAACCCGATCAATCCCTATGGCTGGTCTAAATTGATGACGGAGCGGATGCTGGCAGATACCGCCGCCGCGCATGATCTGAACTATTGCGCCCTGCGCTATTTCAATGTCGCAGGGGCAGACCCGGAAGGCCGCGGCGGCCAGTCTACTGCCGGGGCAACGCATCTGATAAAGGTGGCGGTGGAAGCCGCGCTGGGCACGCGGGAGAGCGTGGGCGTGTTCGGCACCGATTACGATACGCCCGATGGCACCGGCGTGCGCGATTACATCCATGTCAGCGATCTGGCGGCGGCGCATGTTCTGGCGCTGGAGGCGCTGATGGCGCAGCCCACACGGTCCTTGACGATGAACTGCGGTTATGGCCGGGGCTTCTCCGTGCTGGAGGTTCTGGACGCTGTGGACCGGGTGACGAACGGCACAATCACCCGTGATCTGCAGCCGCGCCGGGCGGGTGATCCCGATTCGCTCATTTCCGATCCATCGCGAATCAAGGCGACCCTGCCGTGGCGGCCACGCCATGCCGATCTCGATACGATCATCGCCCACGCCCTTGCATGGGAAGGCAAGCTGGCCCGCATGCGCGGCAATGCTTGACTTCGCCGCCGCCCGCCCTTAGTCGCGCGCCTTGAATTTGCGGCATTGCAGACTATCTGAAGTGCCGATTATCTTTCGGGAAAAGAAACATGAAGATCCGCAACAGCCTCAAGTCGCTGAAGAACCGTCATCGCGATTGCCGCGTGATTCGCCGTCGCGGCCGCACCTATGTGATCAACAAGACCAACCGTCGCTTCAAGGCCCGCCAGGGCTAATGTGCGCCGTGCCGCTTTGTGGCGGCACCGGTCTTTCGCAAAGCCCCCGTCACCACGGGGGCTTTTTGCATGCCTGACGCAAATGATCAGCCCACCGCCGTCGTCTTCGATATTGGCCGGGTCATCATCCAGTGGAAGCTGCGATATCTGTTCGAAAAGCTGATCGACGATGCTGATCAGCTTGACTGGTTTCTGGCGAATGTCGTTACCGAAGAATGGCATCATCAGCACGATGAAGGCCGCCCGCTGGCAGAGATGGTGCCTGAACGGATCGCTGAATTTCCCGACCACGCTGATCTGATCCGCGCCTATGCCGCGCGCTTTGCCGAAACCTATCCCGCCCATGTTCCCGGCACGCTGGACATTATCGCCCGGCTGAAGGCGCGAAATGTGCCCTTGTTCGGCCTCTCAAACTTCGGCGCCGATTTCTGGCCGGAATTCATTGCAGGCGAATCGGCGCTGCAGGGCTTTGGCGATATCGTGGTGTCCGGCCACGAGAAGGTCGCGAAGCCCGATCCCGCGATCTATGCCATTGCTGAAGCGCGCTTTGGCATGCCGCCGCAGCAATTGTTCTTCATCGATGACAAGGCGGAAAACATCGCCGCCGCCAAGGCGCGCGGGTGGCACGGCCATGTGTTCACCGATGCCGAGACGCTGGAAGCCGATCTGCGCCAACGCGGCCTGCTGAGCTAGCTCCATAAAAAAAGCCCCGACGCGCACTGCGCCGGGGCAATTGGCCCACCCGATGGAGAAGGGTGGGCGGAAATTTCGCCAAGCGATCAGCTGTTGCAGCGGGCCAGTTGCTTATCGGATATCGGCTCCCCGCCTGCAGTGAAGCTGTCGATATTGCCGACCTTGCGGCGCAGTTCCTTGCATACGCGCAAAGCCCGGTCACGGCTGCGCGGGGCGACGCAAGACGTGCCTTCGCACCGGAACACCACGCCGCCGGCAATGACATCGCTCTCGCTCGCAGGCTGCGACAATTCGGCGGTGAAGAACGGTGCTGCGTCGCGCGCCTGCAATGGGGGCGCTGCTGCCGCTGAGAGGCCCAGGGTAGCGGCAACGGCAAGCTTGAAGAAACGGGTCACGGTGGGCCTCCTGTAAACGAAAACATCGGTCGCAATGGAATACCAGTTGCAAATCGATATCTAAAAAACAGGGTTTTGATTCGCAACCCTGTTTTGCGAACATTGTTGGCTTTCCGATATTTGCCTGTAGAACGAGTGGCGGAGGACGTGTTCTGAATGGGTATCAGAGAGCCATTAGGAGAGCTTGATTGCGGTCTGCCGCATGCTCTTGATGTCATGGGGGAACGCTGGTCGTTCCTCATCCTGCGCGCCGCCTTCAACGGGCTTTGCCATTTCGAGGAATTTTCCAGCGAACTGGGCATCGCGCGCAATATCCTTTCCAATCGCCTGGCCAATCTGGTGCAGCACGGCGTGATGCAGCGAACGCCGTGCGAAACGGACCGGCGCAAGGTGGAATACCGCCTTACGGAAAAGGGGCTGGGCCTGCTGCCTGCCATGCTGGCCCTGCGCCAGTGGGGTGAACGCTATGCGGAGAATTTCTCGTCCAAGCTGGTGCTGGTGGACTGCCGCGATGGGAAACCCGTCGCCCCGATCAGGATCCGCGCCCACGATGGCCGCGACCTGAGCTGGCACGAACTGGGCTGGCAAACGCCGGACAAGCTGGGACAGCCGGTGGCGCCGCATGATGGCGCCTATATCAAGGACAGCGATATCAAATCGGCAGATTGCCGCTGAGCAAACCGCCAAGAACGCCGGACGGACGCTATATCGTGGTGCGGGGCCGCCTGTGGCGCGCCAGCAATCCGGCCCTTGATGAAAGCGAACGCCAGCCCCTCGTCAATGAACTGATGGATGCGCGCCGCGCCGTGCGCGATGCGAAGGGTGATCCGGCGAAAACAAAGCAGGCGCGCGCCCGCGTGGATGCCGCGAAAGTGGCGCTGGGCGAACGTGGCCCTGTGTGGTGGAGCGACGGCGCGCCCGATTACAATCGCCACATGGCGAAGAACACGCCCTATGCACGGTGGTTCAGCGGCTTGGATCCCGAGGGCTAGGATGCGCCCTAGGCGCGCGGTGCCTGCCGCCTGTAGCTGAGCGCCTCTGCCACGTGGATACGCCCCACTTCAGGCGCGCCTGCCAGATCGGCGATGGTCCGCGCCACGCGCAGCATGCGGGTGTAGGCGCGGGCTGACAGGCGCATTTTTTCCGCTGCCTGCATCAGCAGGGTCCGGCCCGCTTCGTCCGGCGTTGCATGCTCCTCCAGTGCGTCTCCATCCAGTTCCGCGTTGGAGCGGATACCGCGGGCGGTTTGCAACTTGCGCGCTGCGGCAACGCGCGCGGCAACCTCCGCACTGCCTTCGGCAGGTGGGGGCAGGGCAAGGTCTGCGGCGCTTACCGGGTCTACTTCCACGTGCAGATCGATCCGGTCCAGCATGGGTCCGGAAACCTTGGACTGGTAATCCACGGCGCATTTGGGCGCACGGCTGCACGCCAGCGCCGGATCGCCAAGATGGCCGCAGCGGCACGGGTTCATCGCGGCAATCAGCTGCACGCGGGCGGGATAGGCGACATGGGCATTGGCGCGCGCAACATCCACCTTGCCCGTCTCTAGCGGCTGACGCAGCGAATCGAGCACGGCGCGCTGGAATTCAGGCAGTTCATCCAGGAACAACACGCCCAGATGCGCCAGGCTGACCTCGCCCGGACGCACGCGCAGCCCGCCGCCTGTCAGCGCCGCCATGCTGGCCGAGTGATGCGGCGCACGAAACGGGCGACTGCGGCTGATCCGGCCGCCTTCCAGCAGGCCCGCCACCGATTGCACCATGCTGACTTCCAGCGCCTCTGCCGGGGAAAGCGGCGGCAAGATGCCGGGCAGACAGCTGGCCAGCAGGCTTTTGCCCGCACCGGGCGGCCCGTTCATCAAAAGGTTGGATATGCCTACACTCGCGCTGCTATGAGCTGTGGAAAGCAATCCGAATGGCAGAAATTGGGCCGTTTGCAGACTGTCCGGTCTCAGCTGAAGAAACCGCCAAAGCTGCCTTTCGAATAGCGACCCAATTTCGTACCTTAAATGATAGTTGACCGTTCACAAGAAGTGGTTGCGCCAAGGCGCGTGCAGCTTGCTTCCCGGCTCCGCCGACGCCAATAGGAAGCATGTCACCTCACACTCGAGCCATGGTCGCCGCTGCCGCCCACGCCTTCATATGCGGCAGGAAGATTGTTGGCGTGCATGATCATGAATTTGGAAAGGACATGCGCATCGCCGCAGAAGCTCAGGGGGAGCGCCTCCAAGGTTTCGATGGCGACAGAGCCGCGAAGTTCGACGGTAGTTCCAGCGAAATTTACGATGCTGTGGATGATGCATTCGTATCGCTCGAGATCGATGGGCTCAAAGCACACGGATACGATCGGAGAACATCTAGCCACTATACCCTCTCGGTACTGGGTCGGGTTGTGCAGTTATACGACCACGCCTCAAGATCCTGGTTTGCTTATACGATTCAGGTCGGTTGACGCCGACCTAGCTGCCTTTCTTCTCTCGGACTGAATCATCGAAGGTTTTGATGGACAAACGACATCTGATCGTACCGAAGCGCTGTGCAATCTACACGCGCAAAAGCACAAACAAAAAGTTGGATCACGAGATTAATTCTCTCGTTATGCAGAGAGAAATCTCGAGTTCGTACGTCCACAGCCAGCAATACAAAGGCTGGGCAGAACTCCAAGAGAGCTACGATGATGGAGGTCATTCCGGCAGCGGCCTTGAACGGCCAGCTCTCGCTCGACTGATGCACGATATCGAAGCTGGGCAAATCGACATTGTCGTCGTTTATAAGATTGATCGCCTAACAAGGAGTCTGCTGGATTTCGTCCGGCTGATCGAGATTTTCGACCGCCGTCAAGTTGCGCTTGTTTCCGTGTCGCAAGCTTTTGATACCTCAGACAGCATGGGACGGATGATCCTCAACATTCTTCTTACATTTTCGCAATTCGAGAGAGAATTGATTGCGGAACGTGTCCGCGACAGCATCCGAACCCGGAAACGGCACGGCAAGGTACACGGTGGCCTTCCCCCGTTTGGCTACATCTCAAGCTCGAATGGGCTGCAAGTCGATCTCGCCGAAGCCGAGATGGTGCGCTTTATCTTCGCCGAGTTTCTGCGAACCAAACGTTACACCTCGGTGATGACTGCTGTCCGCGAAGCTGGGTTTTGTAGCTCCATAAAGACGTCGAAAAGCGGTCGAGAACGCGGAGGCAAACCGATATCGCCCGGCACCGTTTATGGCATTCTCCAGAATCCGATCTACGTCGGCGAAATCCGTGGACATGACCGCAACTACGAGGGTGAGCATGAGGCAATAATCAGTTCTGAAACGTGGTCAGCCGCTCAGGGCGTAAGCGCGGAACGAAAGAACTGTTCGCCTGGATCAAAAGAAACTGACCACTTTCTAGCAGGGTTGCTGTGGGACGATCTCGGTCGCCATATGCTTCTCGACCTCAACTGGCATCGCGGCAAAACCTATGCAGCTTATGCATCAAGCAACGCGATGTGGTCGCAGCGAGAGTTTCGCCGCGCATATCGCGCGAATGCAGACGACCTTGACCGACTGGTGATAGCGAGCGTCAGTCAATTCTTGTCCGACAGATCGGCTTTACGCAAAGCTCTTAAGACACTGGGCGTTTTCGGACCGGGATTAGAGTCACTTGCAGAAAAGGGCTCCTTCGCTGCGAAGCGCATCGAGAGTACGCCCTCGCGAGATCGGAAGGAGCTTTTCACGTCGATCATAGACCGGGTCGAGGTGGGCGAAGATGAGTTGTCCATCACCTTTCGTGCGCTAGAACTGCGTCGTTTTCTCGAGTGGACTGGGAGTTCGCCCTTTTTCGGTCGTCCCGCTGATTGGCCTTGTAGCGATGCAAAATATGAGCATGTCGTTGCAGTCAGGGCTATCGCGGCAGAGCGATGGCCATCACTACATATTTCACCAAGCGATCCCGCATTGTCTGCTAAGCCAAACAAGAAGCTGGTGAGCCTGATCAAAAGCGCGCGAAAGGCGCAGTCGCTTGTCGAGGAACACCGCGAATGGTCGATTGAAGAGCTGGCGAAGAAAAAGGGGTGCCGACCAACCCATTTCGCGAGGCTAATCCGCGTCAATTATCTAGCGCCAGATATCGTAACGGCAATCCTCGATGGGCGACAGCCTGCGACACTTACCAGAGACCTCATCCTCAGATCCAACGTCCCGACAGACTGGGCTTTGCAACGGAAGCTGTTTGGCTTCGCTGCACCGGAGAGAGCAATTGAACCCCGCGATTTATTTGGGCGCGGAATGTGGCCGAACGGACCAGGTTCTGTAAGGACCTAATTGATTGCGCGATTGGCGTGTCTCACCTGCAAAGCTTCTAGTTTCTCGCCGACCTCTCGCCAAAGTGCCATTCCGTCGAAATCGCCAAGTTCGAGGAGTCGGTCTTGCTGCTGCGCGATGTGTAGCCAGCCTGTCTCGCCGTGGTGCTTTTCGACCCATAGCGCCATACCCCAGATTTCCTGATCGCGGGTCAATTCTCGCAACCCACGCCATCATTATCGCGGTCCAGGTGACGGGCGTAGCCGGGTTGGCCGCGTCTGACTGGTGCAGCACCAGCAGCACGGGCGGCGTCGCAGTTTCGGTAGTACACAGGTCCGCTTTGCTGGCGTGGCGCCTGAGCTGTTTGCTGGCTCGAATTGTTGGCCGCTCGGTGGCAATGACGAGTACCCGTCTTGCGGTCATTGTGGCAGCCATCGGCTGCAAGCCCACCTCCATGCCCCCAAGCTGGTGACGCAATCAACATCGCTGCGGACACAATGATCGCCAGTATGGCCAAGATTGACAGCATGCCGAACAATCTTTCAAGCAACTGCTGTGAAGCAGACGGCGATGTGCTGCTTTTTGGATCGCCCCATTCTTTGCTCAACACCAAGGCTCCCTTCTACCGCTCCAAGTGCGGGCAAGGCCCTCCGATGCAAGCTGAGCCCCGATGGAACGGCCGGACCGATGCAACACGGCTAACGTGCGGCCATACCGATCGGTGCCGGATCGCTCGATAGCGAAGCTGGCCGTATTCAAGAGGACAATTAACCGGTCACGAGCACGAATGGCCAGCGCACGCTCGTATTCGCATTCTCCGTTGAGCTCCGGCGTATCGATGTCGGCGATGCGAATTTTCTCGCCTTCAATCCAGATTGTGTCGCCATCGTGGACACAGTGGTCACGGGGTCCAGGGGCACATACGGCGAGAGCTGCAGCAAGCAAAAGCATGCCTATGCCTAAACCCGAAAAGTGAATTTTCCTACTCGGAACATTTGTGGAACAAGTGGCGCATCGATTCGGAGATTGCCATGATTGTTCTCGACGCCACGGTTCTTGCCGCCCTTGCTGCCATCATCACCGCTTTTTCCACCCTAGTGTGGTCTGTTAGGCGCAAGCCGTAAACAGCAAGTTGCCTTAGGATTCCGACGGGTTTGAGACCCATACCATGGTTTCGGTACCGAAGCCTGACCTCGTGAGGACGTATTAAGTTTCTGTGACCCAATTGGGTGCTGCAGTAGATCCAAAAAGACTGGCTTCAGCCCGCTTTCCGAAGATCTTCTGTCGTGTCTAAATGGCGTCCGAAAATGGGCCGATAGCGGAGCGTCGCCTTTTGATGGCCAGACAAGAATAAGCGGACAGGCGCAACTGAATATCCCCCTAGTCCGATCTCTCTCAAAACAAGCATAGACCTCACGCAAACCAACCCGCATTTGACACTTGCCGTCTTTATGGTATCGGTCCCATGCAGAACAGATAACAAAGTTTGGGAGGTTCGTATGACAAGGGAAAAACTCGGATTTCGCGCGAATCGTCTGGCCGTGGGTGCGGTCACATCGGTTTCGCTTATGGGCCTCGCTGTGCCGACCCTCGCGCAGGACAACGTCGCCGCCACCAGCGACAACCAGGGCACGCCAATCGTGGTGACGGGTTCGCGCATTGCGCGCGACGGCACGAACGCTCCCACGCCGGTAACCATGGTGGGCGACGAATTGCTCGAACAGCGCGCGGCCACCAATGTGGCCGATACGCTTAACGAACTTCCGCTCTTCCGCCCGCTCGTCACCCCTGCAACGCAGCAGGCCGTCGGCGGCAACGTCGGGGCAAGCGTGCTCGACCTGCGCGGGCTTGGCGGCGAACGCACGCTGGTGCTGCTGGACGGCAAGCGGTTCGTGCCTTCGACGCAGCGCGGCACCGTCGATATCAACCTGATCCCTACCGCACTCGTTTCCCGCACCGAGATCGTGACCGGCGGTGCTTCCGCAGCTTATGGATCGGATGCCGTTGCTGGCGTGGTGAACTTCATTCTCGACCGGGACTTTGTCGGCCTGCGCGGCACGGCTCAGTTCGGCATCGCCGAAGAAGGCGATAACGAGGAATACTTCGGCTCTCTCGCCTGGGGAACGGACTTTGCAGACGGGCGCGGTCACTTCATGATCGCGGGCGAGTACAACAAGAACGAGGGTATGGGCGACTGCTACACGCGCGACTGGTGCCCCAATGAAATGCAATTGCCCGGCGGTGGGCCGGGTTATGCCACGACTGTGCGCGGCGGCCCTGCACAATTAGGTTGGTGGGGGCCGGACGGCCTCGTCTCCGGTGGTCCCGCAGGAGGGCCGTTCCAGGGGACGACGTTCAACCCCGATGGCAGCCTGCGCCAGTTCCAGTACGGGGAATCGCTTGCCGGCGGCGTGACGTCCATCCTCAATCTCGGCGGAGAGGATTCGCTCTACAACGGGCTTCTCACCGACACGCTGCTGATCCCGGAAGTCGAACGCTACACGATCTACGCGCATGCGTCCTACGAGTTGAGTGACACCATCAACGCGTCGCTAGATGCGTCCTATGGCCGGGTGAATGGCCTCGTCAAAGGTTCGCCGCCGCGCGCAGCCTACACCATCCAGCGCGACAACGCCTTCCTCCCGGACGGCCTGGCCGACCTGATGGATGCAAACGATGTGGGATCGGTAAGCCTGTGGCGCGTCTACCAGCAGGAAGGGCCGTTCCCGGATGGTCATGGCAATGCCGTTGACGAGACGCAGAACGAGACTTTCCGCATTGTCGCCGGCCTTGAGGGATCGATCGGCACCAACTGGGACTGGGACGCCTATTACCAGTACGGCAACAACGATTTCCGCCAGGATTACCGCAACAACTACGTCAATTCGCGCGGCGTGCTCGCCGTCGATGCCGTGAACACGGCAGACGGCGTACAGTGCCGCGTCAATACAGACGGGAACGCCGCAAACGATGTTCCGGGCTGCGTGCCGCTGAATCCCTTTGGGCGCGGAAACGTGTCGAGCGCAGCGGCAGACTGGGTCTTCGCGGACGGTTTCCAGACTGCAGAAACGGATCAGCACGTGGTTGCCGCCAACATTCGCGGCGATCTTCTCGAACTTCCTGGCGGCACTTTGGCCATTGCGGGTGGCGGCGAATTCCGCAGCGATTCGATGACCGGCGATGCCGATGCGCTTTCCGCAGCCAATGCTTTCTGGTCGTTCAACGGCAAGGCGATCGAAGGTAAGATAGAGGTCGTCGAGGGCTATCTCGAAGCCGTGGCTCCGATCATCGCGGACGTGCCGGGCGTGAGCCTGCTCGAACTTAACGGTGCCATTCGCCAGACGCACTACAGCCGCTCCAGCCAGGCCGTGGGCGATTCCAGCGTCGATGCCACGACCTGGAAGCTTGGCGGCATCTACGCGCCGGTGGACTGGTTGCGCTTTCGCGTTACCCGCAGCCGCGATATCCGTGCACCGAATCTCACCGAACTGTTCGGTCCGGTTACGCTTGGCCGCACCACAGTGGTCGATCCGCGAGACGGCAGCCAGATCCAGATCAACGGCTTCCAGGGTGCCAACCCGCAGCTGGCCCCCGAAAAGGCCGACACCTGGACGATCGGCGCGGTATTCACGCCCGACATCAGCTTCGGCCGCCGCCTCAGCTTCTCGGTCGACTATTTCGATATCAGCATCGACGATGCCATTGGCTCGCTTGGTGCCCAAACTATCGTCGACCTGTGTAACGGCGGCAACGATGCGCTGTGCGCCCAGGTCACGCGGAACTCTGATGGCCTGCTGACCGAAGTGCAGGACGTGCTGCTCAACATCGCGCAGCAGGATACCCGCGGTATCGATTTCGAACTCGCCTACAGCTCCAACGATGGCCCGATGGGTTCGGTGGATGCGCGCCTGCTGGCCACGCATTACCTCGAACTGACGGTCGGCGGCGTCGATCGCGTCGGCCAGACCGGCGCGCGTCCCGGCACGACGCCGGGTGTGCCGGACTGGCTGGTGGACGGCACGGTGCGCTGGAACCTGGATCGTCTGACGGCAGGCCTCCACGCCCAGTATATCCCGGAAAGCATCTGGGAGACGCTGTTCGTCGGGCCGAGCCAGCCGGGCTTCGATATCGATGCGCCCAACAGTGTAAATGACAACACCATCGATTCCGCCTTCGTGCTCGACTTCAACCTGGCCTACCAGGTCACGGACGAAGTTGAGGTTTTCGGGGTGATCAACAACGTATTCGATTCCGATCCGCCATATGCCGCATCGGCGCAAGGGGCGACTACGCAGGTGTATTACGATCCCATCGGCCGCTACTATAAGGTCGGCGTCCGGATCCGTCTGCCCTGATATCGATACCCGCCAAGGCTGGCGGGGCTGCATTACCAAGGCCATCGCTCGCTGCCGTCGCAGTGGCGGGCGGTGGCCGAGTTTTTTAAAGGAATACCAAGATGGCCAAGAAGTCCCTTTCCGAACTGCTCGAATCCACCGATCACTGTATTGTCGCACCTTGCGTCTATGACTGCGCCTCGATGCGGGCGGTGGAAATGGTCGGCTTCGAGGCAGCCATGCTTTCGGGCGGTGAAGTGTCGATCGCGATGAACGGGGTGATCGACTACGGCTTTTCCAACCTAACCGATATCGAGTGGATCTGCAGCCGTATCACCCAGACCAACGCCATCCCGCTGGCCGCAGATATCGAGGACGGCTTTGGCGGTCCTCTGGCGGTCTACCGCAGCACCAAGCGCATGATCGCGGCAGGGGCCAAGGCGCTGCAACTGGAAGACAGCGGCGACATGGAAAATTCCACCAGCCTGCTCCCGCGAGAGAAATATTACGAGAAGGTCCGCGCCGCGCTGGCGGCAATGGAGGGCAGCGACTGCTTCCTGATCGCGCGCACCAACGCCGACCCTGAAACCGAGATGGAGGAAGGCTGCGAGCGTATGCGCGCCGCCGTCGAGATGGGCGCGAAGATGAGCACCGTGGTACGCATCTCCACGATGGATCACGCCAAGATCGTTTCCGAGAAGGTGCCCGGCTGGAAAATGTTTCCCGATGTGCGCGACATCAACGGCAAGCCCGGCGTGACGGCGGAGGATATCTATCCCCTCGGCTTCAACTTCCTCACCATGCATTACACGCTGAAGGCGGCGATGGACGGAATGCTGGAGCACGGCATTCACAATTACGCGCAGCAGGGTTGCCACTATACCTGCCAGAAGGAAGACGCGACGAAAATCACGGGCATGAGCGCCACGCCGCTGTTCGATCCGCATAGCTACATGGAACTGGAAAGCCGATTCGGCGGCGACAAGAAGGATTTCACCATCGTTGGCAACGCAGTGGAAGATTTCCCGGAAGGCTTCGTCCGCTCGAAGATCGACGACAGGCTCTGAGCCGCAGCGTATTTTAGCGATTGCAAAGGGGGCGGCGGAGCGATCCGGCGCCCCTTTCTTGTTGTGGCCGTTCGCGCGGCACGCATTGTGCCTCGCGCAGTCATCACCCATCTTGTGCGGACCTGATGACTTATTCGCCTTTTCTCCTTGCCGCCCTGCTCGTTGTCGGTGCCCTTTTGCTTCGGCGCGTCTTGCGGCAGCGCAAGCGCGAGCGACTGCTGGCAACACCGCTCACTCCCGACCAGCGCGTGATGCTGGAAAAGCTCGTACCGATGGTCCGGCAACTGCCGCAATCGCTGCGCCCCAAACTTGAGGGCAAGATCAACCTTTTCCTCGATCAGGTCACGTTCCACGGCAACCGGGGACTGGAGGTGAAGGAGGAGATGCGGCTCTCGATCGCAGCGCAGGCCTGCCTCCTCGTGGTCAACAGTTCGGTATGGTACGAAACCATCAGGACCGTGCTGATCTATCCCGCGGCCTTCTACACCCGCCGCCCCACCCACGATGGCTTCGTAGTCCACGAAAGCGATGCAACGATGGCCGGCGAAAGCTGGACGCGCGGGCCTATCGTGCTGTCATGGGACCATGCGCTGCAAGGCGGGCTCAACCCGGATGACGGCCACAACGTTGTCATCCACGAATTCGCGCACCAGCTGGACAGCCTCACGGGCCACACCAACGGCATTCCGATCCTGCGAAAGGGGCAGGACTACAGGGGTTGGGAAAAGTCGATGCTGGATGCGTACCATTCGCACCTCGAGCGTCTGGAAAGTGGGCAAGGCACCCTAATCAATCCCTACGGGGCGACCAACCATCAGGAATTTTTTGCCGAAGCCACAGTGGCCTTCTTCGAGAAACCCCGTGCCCTGCGCCGGGATGAACCGGCGCTCTATGCCGAACTGGCGGAACTGTTCGCTCTCGATCCCGCGGAATGGAACTGAACCGGGCGCCGCCTTCCCTGTTTCGCGTATCCTAGCCCTGCATTTCCTCGTGGAACCGGCGATAAGGCTTCATCGCTAGCAGCAGCATGACCACCATGATCGGTGCCGCGCAGCCGATCACGACGCTCATCGAGTAGCGGATCTGGGCGGGGTCCTGGAAAACGAAGTCGGTCATGATGCCGATAACAGTCGGCCCCACGCCCAGCCCTACCAGCGTGGTGAAAGTGACGTAGACCGCGCTGATCTGCGCACGGGCCCGGTTTGGCACGATCAGTTGCAGTGATGTTGCCGCGCAGGGGAAGGGCATGTTTCCGAAGAACAGCGTTACGCCCAGCAGCGCCAAAGCCATATATGGCGAAGGCATCAGCGGTGCGAGCACGCCAGAAATTCCCGCGACGGCAAAGCCGGCGCAGGCGACCTTCAAGGGCGCATCGCGGTGCCCCTTAGCGGCGAGCCAGTCGCTGGCGAAGCCTGCCGCCAGGACGCCCGTCATGCCGAAGACGATGAGCACGAGGCCAAAGCCCCAGCCGATCTGCTCCGAATTCCAGCCGTAGGTACGCTGCAGCAGCGCAGGCGTCCAGATCGCAATCGAATAGGCAACTAGCAGCACCATGGCGAAGCCGATGAACATCGGCACCAGCGCGCGCCACATGCGGCCGATGAGCCGCGCGGTGTCCTTCGCCGAGAGCTGGTCCACCTGCGGGCCGCGCCGCGCGGGTTCGCGGATGAGAAGGAATAGGGGAATCAGCAGCACACCGGGCGCGCCGATCAGGATGAAGGCCGCCTGCCACGACTCAAGCCCCGCGAGCCACCCGCTTTCGAGCATTTCCGAGCCGGTCAGCGCGGTCAGCAGACTGCCCCCGCCGATGAAGGCGAGGCCCTGTCCGACAGGCGCGCTCATAAGGAAACCGGAAACGGGACGGCCAAGCTTGTCCGGCGGAAAATGATCGGAGAGCATGGAAAGGCCTGCGGGCGTGAGGCTAGCCTCTCCGACGGCGACGCCGATACGGGTGAGGAACAGTTGCCAGTATGTCTTTGCCAGTCCCGATGCCATGGCGAATATGCTCCAGAACAGCAGGCAGATCGCGATCAGCCACTTGCGGTTGGTGTTGTCTGCTGCGCGACCCAAGGGGATGCACGCGATGACGTAGAAGATGCCGAAAGCCACGGACTGCAAGGCGCCGAAGGCGGTGTCGTTCAATCCGAATTCCGCCTTGATGGGCTCCACCATCAGGTTGATGACCGTGCGATCGAACTGTGAGACGACAGAGGCGAGTGCCAGCAGGGCGACCAGCAGCCATCCCCGCGATGGCTTGGGCCAAGCGCTCTCATCAGCCGCGCGGACATCGTCGGCAGGAATTGTGGTAGCCATTTTCGGTAATCTCCCTCTCCGATGTGACCGATACCATCGGCACTTGCCCGGGGCAAGCAGTATGGCTTGGCGGCGCCTAGTTTCCGCTGGTCAGGTAGGCCGTAACGGCCTCGGCGAATTGTTCTGGCGGCAGTGTCCCGTCGAGAACCATGCAGGCCTCGTCCGAGGCAGGTGGTTCGAACGTGTTCAGCTGGCTTTGCAGCATGGCGGTCGGCATGAAGTGGCCGGTGCGCTTCTCCATGCGGCGCTGCAACTCCTGCCTGCCGACCTGCGGCAGGACGAAAAGCAACGGCAGGCCAGATGCTTCACTCATTCGCTCCCGATAAACGCGCTTCAGGGCTGAGCAGGCGGCAACAGCCTGGCCCGACGAAAGCGCGTGAGCGATCGAATCCAGGAAAGGCGCGCGATCCTCGTCGGTAAGGGGCTCCCCGCGTGCCATCTTTGCGACATTTGCACGCGGATGGTGGTCGTCCCCTTCCACAAAACTCCACCTCAGCCGCTCGGCGAGAGCGCGACCAAAGGTGGATTTGCCGTTCCCGCTGGGACCGATCACGACCAACCCCCGATAGCGGGCCTTACTCATTGCCAAGATCGAACAGCTTCATGTATTCGGCACTGTCGGCAGGGCCCAGACCGCCTGCCACCAGCATCCGGTGCAACTCGGAGACGAGGCCCGTTACAGGCATTGCCGTGCGGGTGGCGAAGGACGAT
Organism: Aurantiacibacter rhizosphaerae; assembly: GCF_009807005.1. Lineage (GTDB taxonomy): Bacteria > Pseudomonadota > Alphaproteobacteria > Sphingomonadales > Sphingomonadaceae > Alteraurantiacibacter > Alteraurantiacibacter rhizosphaerae. The sequence continues at coordinate 710,495 of NZ_WUBR01000001.1, forward strand.
GCCTGCACCGTCTCAAGATCCTTCAGCATATTGTCGATCCGGCCCGTAGGCGTGAAGTCGCGCTTGGCCATCTTGGCCATGAATTCCTGCATAATTGCGGAATCGGCGCGGCCCCCGGCCAGCGCATCGGGGATTAGGGCAGCATCGATGCCCTGGCTCTCGGCGAACTTCACGGCCTCTGCCAAGATCATGAAATGCCCCGCGCACAGGATCTGGTTCACGAGCTTCACCGTCTGCCCGGCACCTGCATCGCCAAGGTGCGTGCGCCGCGCGGAAAGCAGCGCCAATACAGGCTCTGCTCGCGCCACGTCTTCCGGGCGGCCGCCGATCATCAGGGTCATGCGGCCCTCGCGGGCGGCAGGCGCCCCGCCCGACAGGGGAGCATCAACCCAGCCCATGCCGCAGCGCTCGCGCAATTTCCCGGCCATGCTTGCCGTGCGTCCGGGGTCGATGCTCGACATGTCGATCAGGAGAGAACCACTCCTGCCGCTTTCCGCCACCCCGCCATCGCCGAACACGGCCTGTTCCACGATATCGGCGGAGTTCAGGCTAACGAAGACGAACTCCGCCTCGCTTGCAGCCTGCTCGGGAGATGCTGCACGACTGCCGCCTCGCCCAGCAAGGTCGCCGCCCGCATCTTGCGAGACATCGAAGAACGACAACGTGCAGCCCTCGTCGAGCAAGCGGGAGCCAATGGCCGAACCCATCACGCCGGCGCCGATCATGGCGACTTTTGTCATGCTTTGCTCACCGATTCCCGTTCCACCACGGAGAGGCCGACATCGACCCTACCGGGACGCGCATCGCCATCCTCGCCCAGCAAAGCGAGCAGAGTCGCACCTGTACGCCGGCCAAGCTCGTTGAAATCCACATGGATGGTTGTGAGGGGTGGATCGACGATGCGCCCGATCTCGAAGTCGCCGAAGCCGATTAGCGAAAGCTGATCCGGAATGCTCACGCCCATGCGCTGGCACTGCATCATCGCACCCACCGCGGAAAGATCGGACACCGCGAACACGGCTTGGCAATCGGGCGACTTTTTCAGCAATCTGGCAATTGCAGCGGCACCGTGATCGTAGCTGAGCGGAGCCTCCCCGTAGCGCAGCACCGCATCGGCAGACAGCCCTGCAAGGCGCAATTCATCTTCGAAGCCGCGCATACGTTCTTCACCGCGATGGTCGCGCACTTCACCTTCTACGGTACCGCCGATGGCACCGATCCGAGTGTGGCCCTTGTCGATAAGATAGCGCGCCGCAGTGCGACCAACCTCATGGTTCGAAAAGCCGATGACGTGGCCGATAGGACGGCTCGGAAGGTCGGCAATCTCGATGATCGGCACGTCTGCTGCCAGCAGCAATTTGCTGGCCGCCGGACTGTGGGTCGCGCCGGTCATCACGATGGCTTCAGGTCGGCGGGCGAGCAGATTACGCAGCTGCCGTTCCTCTTCCACCATGTCGTATTCGGTGTAGGCGATTAGCAGGTGGAAATTGGCGTCGCGCAGAGCCTCTGTCAGGCCGTGGGCAACTGCGGCGAAGTTGGCGTTGGTGAGCGTCGGCAGCATCAACGCGATGAAACCCGTCTTGCGACTGGAAAGGCTCCCTGCCGTGCGATCGGGCACATAGCCCAGCGCGGCGATAGCCTTCGCCACTTTCTCGCGAGTGGCGGGCAGCACCAGTTCGGGATCGCTGATAGCGCGAGACACGGTCATGCGCGAAACCCCGGCGAGCTGGGATACATCGCGGATCGTGGGCCGCCCCGTTGAACGCGGGCCAGCCTTCTTCACCCGATCTGCTTCAGCCATTGAAATCAGCCCTATGCTTTAGACTTTCAGCGTTTTGCCGAAAGTCGGTTCTTGCCGCTGATAACATGATAGAAGCGTCCGTCGAACATCTCGAGCAATTCTATCGTGCGGGCGCGCGCTGCATCGCGGGCAGGAGAGGTGATAGCCTCCTGCATTTTCTCGCGATCCGGGTAGTCCACCTCCTGTATCATAACGACGGGACGCTCTGTGTCGTCGCAGTCCTCGATGCGGAACATTCGCACTGCCAGCGCATGGGGGAACGCCTGCCACAACGGGGCAAGACGGCTCTCGACCTCTTCAAAGAAGCGGTCCTCCATGCCGGGCTTGATACGACCTTCGAAAATCGCGCGGCGTGTGATCATGCCGCCTCTCCCGCGATCGCGAGGTGCAGTTTGACCACACGGCTGCGATCTCCGGCAAGAGCAAAGGCCTCTACGGCATCTTCCAACGCATGTGTTCCCGACAGGATCGGCGATACGTCGATCTTCCCGCTGGTGATGAGCTGAGCAGCAAGGCGGAATTCGTCGTGAGCGCGGAAAGCGCCGACCAGCTCGATCTCGCGCGTCTGCACCGGGTTGATCGGGATCGCCACCTCGCCAGGCGGCATCATGCCTAATTGCACGATGCGTCCTCCGCGCCGCATCACCGGGAAGAGCGAAGCTAGCGCAGCCGGCGAGCCGGACGCCTCGAGAGCCACGTCGAAATGGCTATCATCGTCGGAGAAAGCGGCGAGCCCGTCGGGATCGCTCGCCACGTTGACGACCGCATCTACGCCGATCTCCTTCTTCGCCACGCGTAGCGCTGCGTCCTCGATATCCGTGGCAACGACGAAGGCCGCACCGGCGTGGATGGCCGACAATGCAGTCAGGAGACCTATCGGGCCGGACCCTGTCACGATCACGCGCTTGCCGCGAAGGTCGCCTGCGCGGGTGACGGCGTGAAGACCGACGGACAGCGGCTCTGCCACGGACAGCGCGAGCAGATCCGTATCCTGCGGAACCGGGATGACCTGGTCCTGTCGCAATACGATCCGGCGAGCGAAGCCGCCTTGCACGTGCGGAAAGCGTCCTGCACTGCCGAGGAATTTCATGTCGAGGCAAAGGTTGGACCGACCTGCGCGGCAATAGCGGCAGGACAGGCAAGGTTTGCTGGGATCGAGCGCGGCCTTCATTCCCAGCTCCAGCGCCGTGACCGAAGATCCGACGGCCGCCACCGTTCCCGATATCTCGTGCCCAAGGACCATCGGTTCGCGGATCGAAAAGTCGCCCACGCCCCCACGGTGATAGTAATGAAGGTCCGAGCCGCAGATGCCGCCGTAAGCTATACTCACCAGGACCTCGTCAGGGGCAAGCTCACCCGGATCGAATTCCTCAACACGCAAATCGCGTGCGCCATGACAAACGGCTGCCAGCATACCCTAGTATCCTCTCAAACAATTATGGGACCGATATCATCGAAAAGTGAGTAGGGCAAACTCCTCTTCTGATTTCTGGCCAGTTGAGTCGATCTTCCGATAAGATTTCGTGCGCTCTGCCGCCGGGCTCGCAAATCGGCGGTTGTAATGTGACCGGTCCCTTTCTATGCATGGGAAAAATAGGAGGGGACGGTTCATACTCTTTTTGATCTAACGGGACGCACGGCACTGATCACAGGCTCGTCGCAGGGAATAGGGCGTTCGCTGGCCGAGGCGCTCGCTGGTGCCGGCGCACACGTGGTGCTCAATGGGCGCAATCCCGAAAGCCTTTCGCAGGCTGCTCGTGAACTCGCGGAAACGAGTGCGTCGGTCAGCAGCGCAGCATTCGACGTAACCGATGCCGATTCCGTGGCAGACGCCGTGGCAGAGATAGAAGCCGAGCGCGCGATCGACATTCTCGTCAATAACGCCGGCATCCAGAGGCGCGGCCCGTTGCAGGATTTCAAGGACGGCGACTGGCGCGAACTCATGTCGACCAACGTCGACGGCGTCTATTACGCGAGCAAGCACGTCGCCCGGCATATGCTGGTGCGGGGACGCGGCAAGGTCATCAACATCGCCAGCGTGCAAAGCGAACTCGCACGACCCGGCATCGCACCCTATACGGCGGCAAAAGGCGCCGTGCGGAACTTTACCCGCGGCATGTGTGCGGACTGGGCTGCCTCTGGGCTCCAGATCAATGCCATCGCGCCCGGATATTTCGACACGCCGCTCAACGCGGCGCTCGTCGCCGATCCCGAATTCGACGCCTGGATCCGCAAGCGAACGCCAGCAGGCCGCTGGGGAGATCTGAAGGATCTGCACGGCATCGCCATTTTCCTCGCATCTTCCGCATCCGACTTCGTCAACGGACAGACGATTTATGTCGATGGCGGCATAACCACAGTGATCTAATCATGGCGCAAGACAAGCCCGCTGCCGTGCAGCTTTGCCGCTTCTCCGACTATCTCGAGGACGCACTGGCAGAGCGATTGCGCCTCTTCCGCTGGTTCGATGAGGACGATGCAAGCCGCGCCTCATTCCTCGATGGCATGGGAAAGGAATGCCATCTTGTTGTCACCGGCGGACACATAGGCTGCGCCAACGATCTGATCGACAGCCTGCCGTCGCTGAAACTGATCGCCATAAACGGGGTCGGTTTCGACAAGGTCGATCTCCCCCACGCCTCTGCACGCGGAGTGGCTGTCAGCAATACGCCAGACGTGCTGACCGATGATGTCGCGGACCTGGCGCTCGGTCTTGTGATTGCCCTGAAGCGCGGCATCGCCAGCGGCGATGTTCATGTTCGCGCCGGAAAATGGGCAGACGGAGAATTGCCACTTGGCCGCAAGGTGACAGGATCACGCTTCGGTGTGCTTGGCCTTGGCCGCATCGGGCACGCCATCGCTGATCGTTGCGCCCCCATGGGAGAAGTGGGCTACTGGTCTCGCACGGCGAAAGACGTTCCCTTCCATTATTGTTCGACAGTGTATGAATTGGCGCGATGGAGCGACGTGCTGATCGTTGCGTGTGCAGCCACGCCTGAGACTCAAAAACTGGTCGATGGTGCCCTGCTGGAGAGGCTTGGCCGCGAAGGGGTGCTGGTGAACGTCGCTCGCGGATCCGTGGTCGACGAACAGGCGGTTGTTGCGGCGCTCGAATCCAGACAAATTGCTGGCGCCGCCCTGGACGTGTTCGAGAAGGAGCCGCAGGTTCCCGAAGCCCTGCGGCACAGCGAGAACACCGTGTTGACCCCGCACGTTGGCAGTGCAACGGTGGAAACACGCGAGGCGATGGCGGACCTCGTCATCGCTAATGTGGAAGCTGTTCTTGCGGGTGATCCGCCATGCACGCCCGTCGCGTGAACGGCGTCGCCGTAATCACCGGCGCTGGCAGCGGGATCGGCCGCGCCAGCGCGCTCGGGCTATCGCAGGCCGGTTGGCGCGTTGTTCTGGCAGGGCGCAGGCCCGAGCCGCTCGCAGATCTGGCCTCATCCATCGGCAAGTCCGCACTCGCCCGTCCAACCGACGTGGCCGACAGCGCGTCCGTCGATGGCCTTTTTGCTGAGACGGTCGAGCGGTTTGGCCGGGTCGACCTGTTGTTCAATAATGCCGGCCTGTCACTGCCAGCCACGCGGTTAGACTCGTTGAGCGACGAGGATTGGGACCGGCTTGTCGAGGTCAATCTCTCGGGCGCATTCCGCTGTCTGCGCGCCGCCTTCCGCGTCATGCGAGACCAGTCGCCGCAAGGCGGACGCATTATCAACAACGGCTCGATCTCGGCGCATGCCCCAAGACTTCATTCAGCCGCCTACACGGCCACGAAGCACGCGATCACCGGCCTTACCCGCTCCGCCTCGCTGGACGGACGCGAACTCAACATCGCCTGCGGTCAGATCGATATAGGCAACGCCGCAACCGATATGGCCAGCGGAGCGGTCGATGGGATGCTGCAGGCTGACGGCTCGATCCGCGCCGAGCCGGTGATGAACGTGGACGATGTCGCCCGCGCGGTAGTTCATATGGCAGAGCTTCCGCTCGAGGCGAATGTGCAGTTCATGACCATTATGGCGACTACGATGCCGTTCGTCGGGCGCGGCTAGGTAGAATGTCCGATCTCGGGCAAAGTGAAGTTTCTAGGTCGGGAATAAGAACGCGGAACTGCCATTCAGTCGAAACTCAACGAACGTCGGATTTTTGACCAAGGCGCCAGCATCTTGAATGACTGAAATGGGGCGCAAAGCCGACGTGACCGACTGATAGTCTTCTTAAGAGCGAAAGGAAGTAGCTCTCTGGACGAGAGCGGAAAAAGGCACGCGATGCCCGCGGCCTACGGAGACTTAAGATGACTGAGATCGAACAACAGAAGCGCATCGCCAACTACCTCGCCGCCTTCGCACACCTTCTGTGTGGCGCGCCCGGACGCTTCACTGAATTCCGAGACAAGGTAGACATCATGCTGAGCGGGACGGCTCCTAACGCCTTCGGCCTGATGCAGTTCGCTTCCCGGCCTCAGGCAACCCGTCGCCCGCTCCTGTGGGTATATCAGTCTGCAGAGTGCCCTACTGTACCGCAGATCGGCCTGGTCGCGCAGATGGGAGGGGGAATGCACTACATCGAGAACTGCATGCTCTGCTTGACTGGTGAAGACGATCGCGCAACTCTCGTGCCAGACGGCTTCAACCTGGGCGCCTACAGGTTCGACGATATGCTCGATCTGCACCACATCACCCAAGCATCAGCTTCGACCTTCGAAGCGGCAGATGGTGACATGGTGAGCGCCTATAACCGACTTATCGCGATCCAGGCCGACCAGTGGGAGCGGGGCGAAGTCTTCGACTTGCCTGACCTCGCCCAAGCGGCCTAAATCTCATGGTGCGCCGGATCGCCTATGGACGATCCGGCCTCATCTCCCACGAGAGCTCTTCGTAGGTCGATTGCCCTGAGCATAACGTTTTATACGCAATTGATGGGTTGAAGCATGGGCGGTACACCCAACGCCTGCGACATCGCGACCTTTGCCCGACTGATCAAAGCAGAATGAATAACTGACCGCGGCTTCCAAGCCGCCCCTCGCGCGCGCCTGCGCGCGATCCCGACTTGTAGTGGATAGATTGAATGAAGGGGGAGAGAGGAAAAGCGGAAGCCGGGCCCGGCCCCGTGGCTTCGCCATAACCGGCCGGAAGTTAAGAAATGGTTGAGACCGGCCAGGAAATCCGGGATGAACCTCCGGCTGACCTGGCCGGCCTCAGGGGGACGCGACGAAAAATCATCGCGCCCCCGGGCGCCTGAAAGCGCCCATGGCAGCCGCTACGGCGGATGCCCCCGACAAGTTCGTTGTCGGGCTTTTCCTCTTCCTTGTTCGAATTTCGTTTCGACCAGCGGATTGCAAAGTTCTTTCTGCTGTTCGATCTTCATATCACATCTCCTTTTTGCGCCGGCAGGCGTCTGAAAGCTTTTTCCTTTCACCGACGATTTCCAAAATCGTCGTTCTGCAAAAGATTTAGAAGCGGTCGCTATTGCGCCGGCAAAGCGCGTCCCGGTGGGGTCGCGCATCGAAGGGCCGCCCGCCGGCGGCGCTTTCCCCGGGCCGGGTCCGCGAATGCGAAGAGGTCCCACAAGAACGCGCCGCTGGTGCGGCTCTATCTAGGGGATGACTTTCTTTTCCACGCGCACGGAGAGCGGAAGAGCGCTTCGACGAGGGATGGCGATGGGCTTGCCGCCTTTTCTCCCTTGGCCACGTCACCGCCGAAGGAGTAGCCAAGACGCGACTGCCGCAAAGCGCACAGCGGGTGTCACCCCACTAACTGGCGGATAACCAAGCTGCCGGCACCTGACGGATGGCGATGGGGACGAAACCAACGGCAAGCCTTATCTAAGCACTAGCTGGTGCAGGACGGGGCTCAACGGCCAGATTTGACTTGCGTCTGCAACAGGCGCGTTGATCGGTTACATCTGCATTAGCGCCTAGCTTGATCGCCGCCTTCAATCGATGGCATTTGCCAACCTGTTTGGGTTAGGCTGTCGTCCGTCCTAAAATGCACTTCGTTTTATCTCACGGAGTGCTTTACCTTGGACGACAAAGATAGCGATCGCCCCGCGCCGAACGACGGAAACCTTTCTGATGATGATCAGGAAGTTAAAGCGGTTGGCGTTGAAGTTCCAGCCAAAAAGACTGGAAGGACCCGTTCCAAAGCGCAGCGCGAACTGGACCGAAAGGCGCGCGCCGCCAAGAAATTTCCGCACGGTCCGGAAGCGCAGGAGCTCGCCGAACTCGAGCCGACGATGCCACAATCTCTGCGTGACCGGATAGCGCAGAGCGACGATCACGCATTGTGGCGCGAGGGGTTCGAGTGGATGACCACTGGTTTGCGCATGAAACTGAGGCATGGCAAGCGCTTCTATCCTAGGAACGTGATCAAGGATTTTCGCGCAGCCTATCCCATGATCGTTCTGCGCGACGAGGATCTCGAGTGGCTCGAAAGATGGCTCGGCTACCTGAAGCTGTCCCCGACTGCGCTGCGCTCCGGGGGCAAATACGGGCCTCGCGTGTCTATCGTCGATGCGCTGGGAGCGGAGGTGGATATCTATTCTTCGATCGATAACCTCAATTGGCCTCCCACCGAGCAAAGCGTGTCCGCTCCATCGCCTTCAACTGAAATGTCGACCGGAGATCTCCCGGCGCCGCCGCGCGATATGCCGTTCCGATTCAACCAGCTCACCTCCTCGACGGCAAAAACTTTCTGGCGCGTCTACTGGAACTCCAGCGATATCCATGAACTTCGCGAGGCAGGCGAGATTTTAGCCTCGGACCCTTGGGCCAGAGACGAGATGCGAACGCTCGGCACCGAGGCCGAATCCCTTTTTGTCCAGACGATGGCGAAGCTTGGGATACCCCTGCCGTGAGAATGTCTGACGAAAGGGGTGTAGCTTTTAAGCAGGATGGGGGCGGTATGACCGCCCCGGTCAACATCGTGTCGCTGCGCTTCGTGACGTTGGTTTTTAGCGCCGCCATCCGGCGCGCGGTGAGCGCGGAGCGCATGGGATGAGCAAAGAGGAGAAGAGCGATAAGCGTAAACGCGCCATCTTGAGTGTCTGTTGCGAGAGCGAGGAACAGAAGCGGCAGATCGAGCGCGCGGCGGGCGGAAATACCTCGCGATACGTCCTCGAACGGGTTTTGTATGATGATGGATACGAAGACCGTCGCCACGACGTCGCGGCGCGAGTGATGCGCCTAGCCGACGAACTGTCAGATGAACTGCACCGGATTGGGGATCTCGTGCGCGCAACCACGGGGTTGCGGCAGGCAGTAGACCGCTCTTCGGCAACTTCAAACGATCGTCGCATTCTTCAGGCTATCGAAGACATAAGTTCCATCATCTCGAAACTACTGGAGGGCCACGAACAACGGACGCATCTCTCCGGCGAGTTGATCAAAACGATCTTGGATTACTCCACAGCCTGCGCCGAATGGGATTTGCGTCAGAAGCGCAAGGCCACCATCCAACAGCGTCGGGCGCGCTCGTCATGATCATCAAGATCTGGCGATACCAAGTGCGGCAAAAGGAAGGCATGCGCCCCCGGACAGCGCAGAAGAACGATTTCGACATCGCCTTTGGATGCGCAAGCTACATTGCCGGACTGAGTATTGAACCCGAATGCGTGGAAGCGTTCGAGAATGCCCTGGCTGTTACGGACGGTTCGTCAGATGCGCGGCGGGCAGGTGATTACATCGTGCGCCAGGACGATCACGATGTCGCTGGAATTTTGGCCCACGGGCTGGGCGACGGAGACATCGTCGAACAGATCCAGGTGATGGCCGTGGCCGCCGCTTCGGCGGGTCTGGAGTATTTCTTCCACTATACCTGGTCACACCGTGACGGTGAGATGTTCGCTCCGTACGAACTGGCCCGGCAGAACCGCACCATTCGCCATGTGCTGGAAGCCTCCGGATGTCCTTCCCTGGAAGCGTATCATCGCGAAAAACGTCGAGGAAAGTCTCAGATCCATGGCCACGGCAATCTGCTCTCGGTCGATCAAAACGGCGTGGGCAAGCCGCTGGCGCATTCCTGGTACAGGGAAGCAGCGCATCTGGCCATCGCCGTTGTGGAGCGGGACGATGGCCTGCGCCCCGAACCGATGCGGCGCTACATCGCTACCGATGAAGGCGTATTCGGACTGTTTACAGGCGTTCGAGTAGCCGACCGCAGCGGACGGATCCTGCGCGCAACTGATCCGGCCAAGCTCGACCGCGAAGGCGAAACCCTTCCCGATGGTGGACTGATGGCACGTGCGCGCCGACAGCATCAGGCAGTCATCGAGGGGAACGACGCTCCGGACGGATATGAGCCGGGCGACCGATGGCCCCTCGAGCGGTTCGCGAAAATCGTGATTGCTCCACGGATCCAGAACGCCCGAAACTGGCAGGAGGTGCATCGCAATCTCGCGCCGCTCGGAATACGATATACTGTGGTCGGCAATACAGGCCGCCTCATTGCAATCGGCGAGAACGGAGAACCGAGCGGGGAATGGGTCGGTCCAGGCGCCGCCTACACCAATGCGGCTATTGGCAAGTTGAGCAAACGCTTCAAAGCCGATTTCGAGCCCTCGCAGGGCGCGCTCGACTTGCGTCCGCTAACCATGCCAGTATTCAACCGACCGGACGATGCGTCGGAAGAGCCTGTCGAAAAGAAAGAACTGGCCAGGCAAGAGACCGCTCAACTCAAGCCGGAGATCGAAGCCATCGAGCGGCACCTTGCCGACGAAGGGAGACGTCGACGTAAGGAGATACAGCAAGCCAAGCTAGGGAAGGACCATAATCCGGCCATCGCCGCAGAAGCGGTCCGCCGACGCCAGGAAGAAGAAACCGTGCGTGAGTTCGCGATCGCGAAAGGCGCGCGGCGAACGCGCAGGACGGCAGCGACCAAGTCGGACGTTGCCGAACGCGTTAGCGGTTGGCGACCGATCTGCCTGATCATCTGGGGCGCAATCAGGAAGCGCAGAAGAAAGGCTTCGGCCAATCGGCGCGCCGCCCTCGATGCACGTTACGACATCAGACCCAAGGAAGGGCATGTCGAATACTGGCTGCGCGGCCCCGCGGGCGACGCCACCCTCGCCTTTGTCGAATCCGATAACCTCATTACGGTCAGGCATACCGCGCGCCGCGTCAATATCGACGCTCTCGAAATCGCGAGCGAGAAGTATGAGCGGATCCGGATCGCAGGAACTGAGCGCGCGATATCGGATAGCATCAAGATCGCCGCCGAGCTCGACGTGGTCCTGGAGGACAACCAGACCGAGACAGGACTAGAGCATCGAAAAGCCGTTGCAGCGAGCAGAACCGGCAGCATTCTCGAAGCATCCAGGCGGTTTCACAAAACAACCGATGATCGTGCTCGCACACGGCAGGCGGCACGACGGGATCGGAAAGACCGCGACTTTTTCACGGAGGCGGCGGTATGCGGTGAAAGCAGCTCCTTGAAGGCGTCGGTCGCCGCGTATTTGAACAGCAATCAGCGTACGCTAGCTCATGCCGACGACACCGAGGTCATCGAAGCGCGGCGAAGCTTGGACGAGGACATCGATCACGACCGCCTGTTCCTCGCATCATCGCGCTATCACGTCCGTTACCAAGGGCACCATTTTCGATTCCTAGACGATGTTGCCTTGACGAAGGCGTTCAGCGCGGCGCCCGAGCTTCTCATCGACCGCGAGTTGCAGGACAGGCTGCGCGCCATCGAGGCCATTCAGCTGGACAAACGACGCATCATCGCTGCTGCGATTGTTGCCGGTGCCGCCTCGATCGGCGACGGCGAACTTAGCATTGATGGCCCGCAGGCTGCCTGGGCGCAGGATTTTTGGAAGGCGCAGCGGTCCGACCCGACATTCCAGCGCCTGATTGCCGTCGCATGGGCAAGACCAGACAGATTTACGTATGACGAAAGCGCGCGGCCTGGAGAGCGAAGCCAAACGCTGGCTTTGCAGAACAATGAGCTGCCGCTTGCAAAGGCCATCGCGCGTCAGATGCTTGCCTACGAGCGGATCAATATCACCGCCGCCGAAAGCAATCGATCTCCCATGGAAACCGCGAGTATACCTTCGGAAAGCGCTGTTCCCGAGCTCCCATCCGACAAATCTTCCCGCACTGAAACCGGCATCCCTCATCCTGCCGATGGGACGGATCAAAAACCCCCCGAACGGCCACGACATCTTGGTCCTGCCGGTCCGGACGACTTCGAACGATGACCGCGATCATCCTTCTCATCCTTGGTATCCGGCTTGCCGTAAAATGCGACGATCGAGATCGCGCGGTGAGCATGCGTGCCCGCTTCGATTCCTATCGCAATCGGCTCGCGCTCATCCTCGCGACACCGCATGATTTACGTTACGCAATTCGCTGCCGTCGCCGCGGAGAAAGCTCTCGGTTGAGTGAAGAAACACCCGATCCTTCCCGATAAGCGCCGGCCGCAACGAACGTCCGGTTGACCGACGATAACAACCAGCGAACCCAGCGACATTCGCTGCCTTCGCTGGAGCCGACAGGAAAGGTTCGAAATCATGAAAAAGAGGGATTACAAGACGCAGACCGACGTCGATGCGATTGCCAATCGGTTATTGCAAGAGGCCGGCGGCGATCTCGACCAGGTGTATGGGAACGCCGTTGCTACCGCGCTTGGCATGCCGAAAGGCAACCAGTCGGTCTACGATAAGGTAGAAGACTGGAAGACACGCATGGAAGCGCAGGGCATACGACACGTTCGGCAGGCGCCCGACGGCCTGCGTGATGAACTCGAAAGGCAGCTTCGGGCCGGTGTCGAAGACATGGTGTATGTCGCGCTGGGGCTCACGGGGAAGACCATCGACGAGGAGCGTCAGCGTAGCGACCAGACCGAAGCCTTGCTGCGCAAAGAAATTGCTCTCCTTGAAAGCAAACTCGTCAGTGAACGGGAAGCCCGTGCACTCGCGGACGGTAAGGTTGAGACGCTGGCGCAGGACCTGGCGGGTTCCGCCCGGAACATTGCAGCCGAGCAGGAGCGTGCGGATCTCGCAGAGGCACGGCTCGACGAACTCCGCAACCAACACGATGCCCTGCTCGGAAGGTTGGGCGTAGCATCTGTCCAAGGCGAGGTGGTGAGGGAAACGGCGGCAACTGAAGAAGCCGAAGATTATCCCATAGACATGTCGCGATACGACTACGACGAATAACGCATCCTCCCGAGAGACGAGGACGGGGCGGCCAAGAGGCCGCCCCTTTTTTATTTCCGCAGCAGGAAAACACGACCGCCTGCACGGCGTCATGCGAACCATGAAAAGACTGGAGTGGAGGCCTGCCGGGTGAACCGGCAGAGTGAGAGGAAAAGAGCGTGAACGCTCGGCTCCCGCCTCGCCGGTTCGGCAACGAACCGAAAGGCAAAGCTTCATGAATACCGAGCATCTGAACGCTGACAGCGAGGCGCTCGCGCAGCGCCTCGCCACCGACGACAATTACCGCGTCCTGCGCGCGGTCCCGCGGCCATATTTCGATGCGCCAAAAGGCGCACCGCCCGATAAGCGATGCGTCGCGCTGATCGACTTGGAAAGCACGGGTCTCGATCCCGCGAGCGATCGCATCATGGAATTGGCGATCATGCTCGTCTGGGTGGACGAGAATGGCGAGGTCGTGAACCATGCCGCGCCTCGCGTCTGGCAGGAAGATCCGGGCGTCATGATCGACCCGCGCATCACCTGGCTTACGTTCCTTGCGAACCATCACCTGATCGGTAAGTCGATCCCCGACGAAACGGTCCTTGCCATGCTGGACCGCGCGGACTTACTCGTGGCGCATAATTCTTCGTTTGAGATCGCCTGGCTGGAGCGGCGCTATCCGCAACTCGCCGGTGCCGCCTGGGGATGTTCGATGAAGGACATCGACTGGCTGCGCGCCGGGCTCGATGGGCGCGCCCAGCAATGGCTGCTGGCGCAGGAAGGCTGGCACACTACCGCCCACCGCGCAGGCGACGATGTCTGGAGCCTTTTCTGGCTTCTCCAGCAGCGCCGCGGCGGTTGGGGCGCCGATCCCGAACGCTCGCACTTCAAGCGCCTGCTGGAAGGCGCCGACCGGACCACGACGCTCGTGCGCGCAACCGGCTCGCCGATCGGGAAGAAGGATCTGCTGAAAGCGAGGCAATATCGCTGGAACGCGGGCGCGAGCGTCTGGGAAAGAGAGATCGAGCCCGAACTGGTCGATCACGAGCGGGCCTGGTTTTATCGCAGCGGCCTTCCGGAGCCGACGCTCAGCAACATGACCGCACGCGAACGGCACCGCTGATCGCAGCTCCCCATCCAACCTTTAACGACCTTCACAAAGGCCCGCCCGATCCTGCGGGCCTTCGTGCATCTGCAGTGGAGAATTTACATGACCAATAACACCCACAATGGCGTAACCGATCTCGTCGCGCTGGAGCGCTCGCTCGAGCGACAGGCGCATGCCGCTATCGCTGCGCACGCACGGGACGAAATAACTGGCCCGCGCGTCTTCCTCGTCTGCGATTTCGAGTACAAATTCCGGCACGAGGCCCACAGGGGCTGGGCCTACGGCCGTGAACCCAAATACGACCAGCATGGCCGCCGAAAGGAAGAAAAGATTCGCTGGCCTTTCCACACTATCGCCGCCGCTGCCTGGATGGTGGTGCGGTTCGATGGGCAGAGCGACCTTCCCGAGATCGCCGAACCTGTCGTCATGACGCTCGCTGATCATGCCGAAGTCGACATCCTGCGAGGGTTGTTCGATGCGCTCAATTCCATTGGACGCGAAGCGCGGATGGTGACCTGGGGCGGAGAGGTCCGCGATCTCGCCGTGCTGCGCTACCAGGCCTGCCGTCACAGTCTGAACCTGCCAATCCATTTGCGCGACACCTCGCCTCACGCGCGCGAACGGATCGACCTGTGCCGCTCGACCACCGTGCAGGCCGATCCGGTGCATCTCGACGAGTATGCGGCGGGTGCCGGCATCCCCGCCAAACCTTCGCCGCCCGAAGACATTGGCAAACTGGTCGAGGCCGGCGACTGGGTCGCGGTCCACGATCACGTCCTCGCCGATGTGCTGACCACTACGATCGTCGCCCTGCGCTGGCTTGCCGCGATGGGCGAGATCGGCTGCGACCGTGAGCGCGCCGCAATGGCCGTCGCCGATGCGGCGTTGGCGGCCTCACCGGACAGCGCGTTCGTGATCCGCGACTTCAAACCGTGGGCAAGAGACCGGCTGCGTTCGGCGGCCCTGCGAGGAAATGTCTACCGAATTGAGGAAGCGGCATGACTGCCGTCCGCCGTATGTCGCATCCGCGCGTTTTGGTTTCGGTCTGTATCGATGGTTGCCGGATGCCAGGCGCAGCGCTGCTCGTGGTGAGGACAGGTCCCAAGCGCGGCGCGAGGTTCGAGCTTGATCGGCGCTCGTTCGGATCCGCCGAAACGCAACGCACGGTCATCACTTCTATCGCCGAGCGGATCCCGCGCGATGCGATCGTGCTGGCGCACACAAAGCACTTGTCGGATCATGCGCTGCGACACAGCGCCGTCCTGGGCCGGCCGCTACCGCCCGATCCCCCGGCGCTGATCGCGCGCTACCGGCCCGATCTCAGGACGATCTGCCTGCCCTGCGAACGACGCGAACTTCTCGATGCGGCGGCAGCCTATGGCATCGTCGCCGAGAGCGGTCCCATGTGGACGAGGATGGAAACCAGGGCCGCACGCGATGCGCAGGCGCTCTGGCTGCTCTTCTTGTGGACCCATTGCAGGCCGAAGCAGCGCAACTGGTTGGCCGCGGCATGGGAAGCGTGGCGCGGGATCGAGCGGGCACGCAAGGCGCAGAGCTGAAAGCCTGGCAGGATCGCGTCGCCGCAGCGGCGCAGCACCAGCGGATCGGCGGTCGGGATGACTACGATTACGATGAAATAAAGAGGGAGGAAAAGATGACGTGATCCAGCAGGAGGACGGGAACCGGCACGGCCCGTCGTTCGCGATCCACCGTGCCATCCGCGCTCGCCATCCCGCGGGCGATCAGCAGCCGCTTGTCCGCTCAGGACAGCGGCTTTTTTTCATATCAGAAGGACTTATCAAAATGCCCAGGAAGAAAACCACGAGCCAGGCGCTTGTGCCGACCGGAGGAACCAAAACCTACGCCATCGCCGGCAAGAAGATCAAAGCGACTCAGATCTTCCACGTTCCAGAACGCCATCCAGCTAGCGACGGACCGTGGCAGCAAGAGCCGGACAAGCTCGCCTGGGTCGATGCCGCGACCGGCCTGCCTTGTACCATCCTGCGGCAGGAAGACGGGGTGCTGGGGGGCTATACCGGCGTAGGCGAGGATCATCCCCTATTCGGGTTCGAGGTCGACGCCGTGCCGGGGGCGCTCGGCATCTGTCCGCACGGCGGCCTCGATTACGCGGCGCCGTGCGAGGACGGGCCGGCGGAGATCACCATCTGCCATCCGATCATCGCTGATAGAAAACGCCCGGGCCGTGGCAAAAATAGTGACGATGGTAGCGCTCACCAACCGCTCTGGTGGTTCGGGTTCCAGTGCGACCGGAACCACGATCTGGTCCCCGGACGTCCGATAAATGCGAACGACCTCGGCGCGGAGAACGGCCGGATCTATCGTGACATCGCATATGTCTATTCGCAGACGTGCAGGCTCGCCCGACTGCTCAAGGCCGCCGTCGATGGCACGAGCGACAGCAACACCCAGCTCGATCCGGCATCCCCGCCGCCGGTCGGTCTCGATCCGGAGCGCCGCCGGTGAGCGCGCGTGAGTGGGACGAGATCCCCTACACCGAACGGTTCAATCCCGCGTTGCCGTGGGGTTACTGGCTCGTCGCCGAGGGTGAGCTCGATGGCTATCCGCCGCTGACAGACCACACCGGTCAGATCTGGAGCAGCGTACGGGAATACTTTTGGGCGGAGCGGTTGGGCATGGCCGCGATCCCGCGCAGCGATACCCGCAACCAGGAGCTCGAGTTCATGCTCGCCACGCTGGTCTCGCTCGACCGCCGGGTGATCTACACCGAGGAACGCGCGGTCGACCTGTTCGGCAGTTGGGACCGGAGCAGGCATTACATGAGCTGGCTCGCTGGCCACAAGCTGCTGATGCCGCAGCCGGAAGCCGGTCTCGACGCCGAACTGTCGCCCGAGGGACGTGCAGTTCTGGTGATGCTCGCTTCCACCCGGAGTCCCGATGCGGCGCCGCTCGCGATCGGCCTGCCGACGCTCAATTGGTTCCACGGCCTCACCAGCACGCCCGATAAGGACGAGCGCGATCGCCTGATCGCGGCGCAGGAGCGTGCGACCGTGCACCTGCAATACCGGTTCGGGCGCAAAAGCATCGCCGGGCAGCCGGCCATCGTGCTCGCGGGTGTCGGCCTCGGACCGAACATTCCGCTCACCCGCGTGCTCTGGTCCGTCACGTTCGCGGACGACTACGCGCGCGACAGAATGCTCTTCTGGCTCCACGAGCGCATCGACCGCTGGCCTGACTGGGGAGAGCTTGCCTATCGGCAAGGCGCCCGGGCGTTGAGTGAGCGGCTGATGCAGCTCGCGTTCGCCGACAGGGAGATTGGTGGCGGCGGCTAAAGCGAGACTGGGGCGGCCTAGCAAGGGTTGCCCCTTCTTTTTTGCATCCGCATTCGCCAGCCCGCCCCTAAATGTCTGCCTCGCGCCCTCATCCCGGTCATAGGGAGTGCCGAATGCGGCGCGCAAAAGCGGACGAAGATGTCGGGTCACAGCAATGTCCGCTTACGGGGCATTCCGGGCAGCCCTTGGATGTCGGGGATTGGGGTGGAAAGCGGACATTAAAGCGATCACGTTTTGGAACGTCTTTCAACGACCCAGTTGCGTAAGGGCACCTGCACTTGCCCAGCACCAATTTGAGAAAGTGTTTGTAGCTTGTAAGCAGAGGGTGTTTTCTATAAACGAAAACATAATTGAGCGAATGGGGTTGGATGGCCAACGAATTGGCGATAGAAAATGAACGCACAGAAAGAGTTCATATCATTATTGATAATCTGCTGCGAAAAATTTTCGCTTTGCTCATTTACTCACGATCGAATAAATCATGAGTGCTAACCTTGAAATAGCCTTACGGGCTCTATTCGAGATAGCAGACGGTCCATCCGAACGGTCGGAGGAGGCGGACCTGCTCGATGAAAATACCAGAAAAGCTATTAATGTGCGGCGTAGACGACACGAAATGAAGGTTCATGCCGAGAAGTTAGTTTCGCTGTTAACATCGCGCGAAAAGGACACTCTCACTCTTGTAACATTAGGTCACTCCACGAAAAGCATTGCATGCGTTTTCGACATCAGTCCTCGAACCGTTGAAATCCATAGAGGTAATGCTTTTCGGAAGATCAATGCGGTGTCGACCGCCGATGCCGTTCGGATTGGGGTGTATGCAGGGCTGGACCTCCAAGAAGACCAGACTGACCCTGCGCACCTTTCTGAATCTCAAGCATAATTCTAAGCCAAGCAAGCAAGATCGTGGTGCTAGCCTCGGTTGCCACTGCCTCGGCTTCGGAACTAAAGATGGGGCAAGAGACTTTGACGACGGCATGGCCATCGGGGACATTCACCGTCAAATCAAAGAAGTCCGATGACGCAATCCGCTCTGCTGCATCCCTGTATCTTTCGTGCTCAAGCAACTCTTCAAAAGCGCTTTCGTCAGGAATACAACCCACTAATTGGATAACTGGCCCAGGAGCTAATTGCGCAAGATGATAGCAATGGCGCAAAGCGCATTCGATCGTCTTCGTCTTTTCACTCAAACTGGCTTCGAGTAACCCCAAACGCTCAAACCAAAGTTCCGGTGCCAAGGGTTCAATAGCGACACTTCGATCATTATCCATGCAACTCGCTTTCCCTAAGCGACCCCTGCTTATGAAAAAACTTGAGCCTCATCTGACATAAGTGCAAATCTTTCTCAATATCAATTGTTGCGAAAGGTCATTCTTGTCCAATAAATGGTAGCAAAAGCAACATTTTTACCACGAGGAAACAATCGAGAGATTGAAAACTCTGCGCCCACAGTCGGGTCGTTCGCTGACGGGCGGCTTTCGGCTCGTCCTTGAGAGAGCCACCTTCATCCTTCTAATCGCCGGTTCACGACTGGTTGGGGGTGGTTGTGTCCGGCACAGTTCTCATGTCATTCGTCCCCTTGGGTCACAGAACATTAGTCACCGGGCCAGCCATGGTTGGACAGGTGGTTCTCGTTTCTCCACTCAGCAATCCGTTTCGCCCGACCGCCCATCAGGTTGGCGGCTTCCTCGCCTTCCTTTGCCGAACCGGACCGTCGAGCTTTATGGCTACCACTTGTTGGCCGAAGAGAACCTTATTCATCGGCATCACTGCAAGTCTTTGCAAGAAGCGGACGGAGCGCTCGCCGAAAGTGGTTAAGTTCCGGCCATGCTTTCGGGATCAGCCCTGCAGCTTGCTGGTCTGGTCCTGCTGGGCGTCGCACCTGCTGGTGCTGCAGGTTGACCCGGCTACGACTGGAAGCGGAACTGAGGCGAAAGGCTTCCGAAGTGAGGAAGCGGTGGCCGTCGATTGGGACTGGTAGCTGATTCTTGGATCGGTGGTTGTGAGCGCATTTTCAAGGTCGCGGCGGTCATAGCTATTTGAGGCTCTTTACTTGTATTGGACGGGTCATTTGCTGACTTCCGGACGTAAGTGAGGATAAGTTGCCAGTCCGCTTGTGGAGCGCCCAACGAGCGACGCGAACGTCCGCAATTGGGGCGAAAGCTGCCTCGCCGCTCTTGGTCTACAACAGAGTTATATAGCTAACTCACATGCGTTTTATGCTGCCGATCTTCGATTTTCGAGCAAGTCGGAGGGTTTTGCAGGTTTCCCGAACAAGAACCCTTGCCCTTCATGGCAGCCAAGAGCCATCAGACGCAGTCGCTGCTCCTCAGTCTCCACCCCCTCGGCAACAACTTCGAGATTGAGACCTTGCGCAAGTGAAACAACGGCCGAGACGATGGCGCTTCCTTGCGGCCTCACTCCGAGATCTGCCACGAACGCCTTATCTATCTTAAGGCGGGTCACCGGCAATTGCGACAATGTGGATAGTGAGGCGAAGCCGGTGCCGAAATCATCAAGTGCAATATTTACGCCAGACTCGCGCAGCGCCTTTAGCGTCTTCAATATTTGGTCGTCGGACCGCAACACGACGGTCTCTGTTATCTCGATCTCGACATCAGACGGCTTCAACGCGTATTTCTCAAGAGCTGAGCTGATCGAGGTGGTTAGCGTCGTATTCCCAAATTGGGCTGCGAAAAGATTAAAACTTACCCGAGGTACATCGATGCCTTGATCTCTCCAATAGGCTAGCTGACGGCAACTCTCGTCTACTACCCAATCGCCGACTTGGTTGGCTGTTAGATGCTTTTCCAGAATGCTTATGAATGCAGCCGGCGCCAAGAAACCCCGCTGCGGATGGTTCCACCTTAAGAGAGCCTCGACACCGATCAGGGTGCCGTCTGAAAGACGCACCTGCGGCTGGTACACGAGCTCCCATTCAGAGCTATCGCTTGCATTGCGAAGCTCATCTTTAAATGCACGACGATCCTGCATCTCGTCGTCTATGTTTCCGTCGAAGATTCTGACACCCCGTCCACCCGCTTTTTTTACGGCAAGAAGTGCCATATCCGCTTTGACTAAAAGTTCCTCCGCATCAGCTGCATGCAGAGGCGAAATAGCGGCGCCAATGCTGAGTCCAATTTGAATATGCTGACCGCAAATCGCGAAAGGCTCCAAAAAAACATCTCGCAAGTGCGCGGCGACGTATAAAGCCTTTTCGCATTTTGTTGTGCCTGGGAGGAGCACACCGAATTCATCGCCGCCCATTCGCGCAACCGTCGAGGTTTGTTCCAAATTGCCCACTAAGCGAAGGGAGACTGCTTGGAGAAGGCTATCGCCTACCGCATGCCCAAACGTATCATTGACCTCTTTGAAACCGTCGAGATCGAGCGCGAGCACTGTTGACCCTTTAAGGGACGCCGGGTTTTTCAATGCTGCCTCAAACCCAGCTCTGTTTATCAAACCCGTGAGCGCGTCATGGTGTGCCAGTCTCTCGAGCCTCTGCTCTTTCTCACGTCGTTCGGTAATATCTTTGAGTTTTGCTCCGATCTCGAGTCCTTTTGGTCCCAGCCAGCTAGCCAAGCTCATTTCGACAGGGAATTCGGATCCGTCGGCTCTGAGTCCAAAAAGCTCGATAGACTTGCCGGAAAGTTTGCTAACGCCAGACGCTACCGTGCGTCGTAGTCCTTCCCGATGCTGGGCACGAAAACGCTGGGGAATTATTATCTCGATGAGAGTTTCGATCACATCACTTTCGTGATGGCCAAACATCCTTTCTGCTTCTGAATTCCAGTATTTGATCCGACCCCTAGTGTCGGTAATGATCAGCGCAACATTCATGGCGCTAGCAAAACGATCTATTGAAGATGGGTCGTTCGAATGAGTCACCTCAGCGAGCCAACGAAGAACGAAAGGCCGAAAACGTTGAAACTAAGGAGTTCCACAACGCGAATCTTGAAGCTAGATGATTCCAGTCAGGCGCGCGGCGACCAGTCAAAAATTTCATAGAAGCAATCGCTTCGGAGTGTCGCTGACCACACTTTTGCATAGTCAAAATCAGTAACGGCGCTGGGCTTAGCAAGGCTTAGTGGCCGCACAAGGGACTTGCCCTAGTGGGTAGCACTTGTATAATTAACCTCTGCACACTGCGCAATTTTGACCCGCTGTTGCTCCTCAAAGAAAGTGGCGGCTTCTTTGCGGTCTTGGTGGTGAAGCGGATTAGAACAGAAAATGGCGCAATGCCAAGATTGCTTGGGAGCTGGCGAATGACTGCTCTCAAGTCTCAGAGCAGGATCCCCACAAACCAGTGAAACGATTGCGCTTGAGTCTCATCATTATCTCAGGCGCATAGCTGTCAATAGTCCGATGTGTGTGGGTGCTGCGTGACGAGCGAGTTAACATCATGCTCGAGGCGTTAGTTCGTGCTTTTGCTAGTTTGAATTTCGCACTGGCGTTGAGGCGTACTTGGTGCGTGAAGCATTGCCGTCCCCCAGATGAAACGAATGCGCTTCGGGCCCCACTAGACATATTGGAAATGGTGCTGCGTCAAATACACCGAATTTTGCGCCCGTGGCTTTTGAAAAACCCGAGAAACACCTTTCCTATATACAACCTATTTGGTTACTCGGCTGTGAAAGGAGCTTGTCATGCCATCATTCGACGCGTCGCTTATTTCTGCCTTCGCCACGCCAATCACTGCCATCGGATCGCTGATCTGGGCGATAAGGAGGGACCCAAAGGACGAATAACACAGCGTCCGCAATTAGATCGGATATCCCGAAGATGCACCAAGCGAACACCACGGTGCTCTAAAAAATCATGAGAAATCGGCGAGCAGTTTCAATTAGTGCGGCCAAGTCTCCGGTTGCCCGTAGATCGCAACGGGGCCGGTGGTAATTTGCTCGAAGCGCTCTTTCACCCTCAGCCAGAGATCGACACCGTTATGCTCTCTCCCCACCTCCAATTCGGCAATTCGATCAGCTATGAACGTGTGGCCACTGCTGCTGCCGTGGTGCCTTTCTACCCATAGAGCCATGCCCCAAATCTCTTTGTCTCGTATCATCTCAATTGAGCCCACCCAATGATCGCGATGGCCAGGACCAGAAGGAAGGTCACGGCACCAATAACCATGCGACCTTGAGGTGTGAGTGACTTAAGCATTCTCCAGCCTTTGCCTGAAACGTACCAGCGCTTCCTCGGCATCGAGGGTTACATGGAGCAACTCTTCGCCACAGGTCCCGCTTTGCAAATGCTCAAGCCACGAGCGCACGATTTGCGCATCCTCATCGTTTCGGGTGTTCAGCACAAAGGCTCCCTCCGCTTGGTCCGAGTTCGCGCTAGCCCCTCCCGGACAAGCTGATCGCCTATCGAACCCTGACTATTCGCGACAAACGCCCGCTTCCGACCATAGCGATCCTCGCCCTGTCTCCGGATCTCGAAAGTTTCGGCATTGAGAAGCTGGGTGAGGCGATAGCGCGCCCTTACAGCAAGCTCGCTTTCATATCGGCCTTGCCCGTCCAGTTCCGGCGTGTCGATATCGGCAATCCGGATCCGCTCTCGATCGACAATGAAGCTATCGCCATCGTGGACGCAGATAATTCGAACGCCTTCAGCAGCGCAGACGGCATACGCAAGCGAGATGGCCGCGAGGATCATGCAAAAGCCAGATAGATCGCGGGCAGCGCGATAACAGACATCAAAAATCCGACAAGCACCATCGCATCGCGATAGATTTCGCGATCACTACCCTCCCTATCTCTCGGATCATCCAACATTCTGTCTCCATCCCTTCCCATCGCTATCTCGGTCGAGGTGTCGTATCAATCCAACTTGGCCCCGTAAAACAGGAGCAGCACCGGCCCGGCGCGCCGCGTTCCAAACTCTAATCAACTGAACAAGGAGCCGCCACGCGGCAAAAGTGCAGAAGCAGGGGATTTGGCGTTTTAATCGCTGTTCCATCTCACCACTGTGCACAGACGACCTTTGCTCTTTAGATCAACGTACTCATCGGAGACTTCACACCACGTCCGTGGACTGTCTGGATAGACGTCGATACCTTCGATTAAATGTCAAACTTAAGCCGGCGATGACCGATCTGGGCAAAGCCGAAAATCAGGAGGTGGAACGCTGCGGGGAATCGAAAAGATTTGCGATTAAACTGGAAGCACCGTCCTGAGCTCTGCCACTGGTACATAATCCTCTTGAGCTTATTTGCGAAGATAAGCGTGCAGCATTAATTCGATATGCAGACTGCCCAATCCTATGGGCTCAGGATCAACCGAACATACGCCTGAACCAAGTCCTCTCACTTTCAGGAACCCGGGATTGGCCGGATTTCTCTAACAGGTAATTTCCTAGCAAAGCGGCCTGTTGATTCGTCATTGTCAATGTGAAGACTTCAGGTTCAACGCGCTGCTTTTTGTCTTGAATTTGAAAGTTTTCAATCGTGAGTATGAAACGTTCATCAGTTATTCTGCTTGTCCAACCGACAAGTGCGCCATGATTTTGCACTATCATCCCCGTCTATCATTCTAATCGAATCTCTATATATCACCTCATCGCTGTGAATACGAAACGCGAAAAGAATCTGCTTTCGTTAACAATCACGGATAGTGGGGTGCGCAAGCCTGTCGCCCAAGTCGCCTAAGAATTGCCGGTAACGGGCTCTTCCAGCATCCCCATAAGCTCATTCGTCTATCTCTACTGAATAAGCGGCGTGGGCGCGCCATTCCAATTTACGGCGACAAAACCAATGTGCATGATTGGCTACAGATAGGAGATCATTTCTGCCGGATCGCGGCTCTTCTCGCAAGCGATAAACTGTGTGAGATTTATAGTCTAGGAGGCGGGGTTGAACTCACCAATGTCGAGATCATCGATACCACATGCGAGGAGGATGGTTGTGCATGTTTGGAGATTGACGGACTTCAGAATGTAATCCATTTGCTCCTTCAGCGGATGGGCGCTCGTGCAGCCCGCCAAATACGTTGATCGAGGAATGGCAGTACCACGACCGGCGGTATGCCATCGACGCCGCGAAGGCCTGCGCGTGAATGGGTATGCGGCAACGCATTCTTTTGAGGATGGTCTGGTGGAAACGCTTCGCTGTTCGTTGGTCCGGGAAAACTGGCGGCGGTCACTTATGGAAAGCCAAATTAGCATGTCGCTCAATGCCACGCAGATCGTCGGTAAGTCACAGTAGCCATCGGGAACCGACGTTATCTCTTGCCATTATCAATGGGGAGGTTGAAACTGCGGAACTGTTTATTGTGCAGTTGCAATATCCAATGATCTGTGCGATGTGTCGATTTGAAACCTCAGGTAGGCCTTCAGGCGGGCTTGTGGTGAATAAGTACTCGGATTTTAATATTTTTCCCGGCCTGCCTGATATGGGTTGCCACGCTAAATGCGGAGCTGAACGATGAAAATTTTGAAAATACTCGCAGCAGTCGGTGTTACCGTGACTGGCTTTGTTGGTCTCACGGCCGCGCAAGCCCAGCAGGAAGCTAATCCGCAGGGACCGGTTTGTACGGTGACTCTTCAGCGTGATCAGCCCGGCGGGGTTTTTGATGTGACGCGGCAGGTTTTCGAGGATGGGGCTTGCAATTGCTTTGTTTACACTGGCCCCGAAGGGCAGTCGAGGAGCGTTGAGGCCCGAGTATCGGGTGTCGTTAATTCGCAGCGCTGCCCCGGTGCTCGGCCGATGCAGGTCCGGGGTCCGGGTTCGGGTGCGAGCGCTGGTGCTGGTAATGCGGCGTCACTTAACGCTGTAGTCCCGGTTGGTCTATTCGCGGGTGCTGCTGCGGGTGTGGTCATCCTTATTGAAGACGACGAGGGGGTCAGCCCTTAGTCGCTAGTCTTCGGCTGTCTGCAGAGTTGATTATTCCGTACGCCAGGATCTGGCGCAAAATTTCGATCTTGCATTGATAGTATCGGAGAGGTCGGTCAGCGCAGTTGGCCGGCCTCTCTGCTTCTGCACGTCAGATGGTGCCTTGTAATTTAGGGTTTTTGCCTAATTCCTTCGCGCCATTTTTGGGTTGCGGTAGGGGGGTAACTAGGCAAAGGCTTACGCCGCGAAAAACGGAGTATTCACGATGAGATGGTATGGTCGGATCGAGTTCCGAAAATCTGTCGTTGCGTCAACCATCGTTGTCGTTGCGCTTACTCTTTCGGGGTGCGCTAGCAAACGCAGTGATTATGTAGAATACAATCGGTCCGATTTCGGAGCGCCCGATGCGCCATCGACCAATCGCATAGCGATGGATTATCGTGTCGCACCGCTCGACAAGCTCACTATTAATGTATTTCAGGTCGAGCAGCTGTCAGGGAATTACCAAGTCGATTTGACTGGCAATATCGCGATGCCGCTCGTTGGTAACATTTCGGTTGTCGATATGACCACCGATGAACTGCGTGAACACTTGTCAACCGTACTCTCGCAAACGTATCTTCGTGATCCAGACGTTACCGTGGGTATCCTCGAAGCGACAGGTAGCTCGATCACTCTTGAGGGCTCGATTGCGAAACCAGGCGTCTACCCGACCTTCGGCAACGTATCCCTCCTTCAGGCTGTGGCCATGGGTGGCGGCCTCGACGAGAATGCTAACGCTAGGACCGTCGTCGTTTTTCGCCAAATCGACGGCCAGCGTATGGCCGCAGGCTTCGATTTGACGTCGATTCGGCGCGGTGAAGAGGCTGATCCAGCTATCTATCGTGGCGACATCATCGTCGTCGACGGATCTCGGACTCGCGAAAACTGGAAGACGATCATTCAATCGGTACCAATCCTGAGTCTTTTTCGCCCAATCTAGAGGAAGCAATTTTGAATCAGCCGCAGGTATACGATGATGGCGCCCCTGGACGTGTCAGTGCATCACACCACCTCTACGAGGTAGGCGATGCGCAATACGATTCTGCAGATAGGTTCGATGACGAGATGCCGGCGATTTCGCTGGCTGAAATTATCTCGATTCTGTGGGAGCGGCGGCTTTGGCTGATCGCTGCCGGCTTTGCAGGACTCTTGGTAGCGATAGGTTACTCGCTAAGCCAGACGCCTCTTTACCGCTCGACGGCTACAATAGAGCTTAATCCGCCGACAGTTCCCATCTTGACGAACGGAGCAGGATCTGCGGAAGAAATGGTCGTTCCTTCCACCGATTACGAATTCCGCGAAACACAGATTGGAATCCTGCGCAGTAGAGCCTTGGCCGAACGCGTTGTGCAAGATCTCGATCTCGTGTCTGCCCCGAGCGCCAATGCTCAGGGTGTCCAGACCGGGGTCGAGGCGGCAGCTACCTCTATCGGAAAAGGTCTGGCTGTTCAGCCGACTGCGAATAGCCGCCTGATCGAACTGTCATACATCTCGCCCGACCCTAGGGAAGCTGCGCGGCTCGTCAACGGGTTCACCGACTCCTACATTCAACTGACTCTGGATCGGAAATACGAAGCGACGATAGCAGCGCGCGACTTTCTTGAAGAGCGCATCGCGGCGGTGCGCGACGAAGTCAATATCGCCGAGCGCGAACTGGTCGACTACGCGAAGGCCAACGGCATCGTCATGCTTGGCGGTG
Source organism: Aurantiacibacter rhizosphaerae (assembly GCF_009807005.1). Taxonomy (GTDB): domain Bacteria; phylum Pseudomonadota; class Alphaproteobacteria; order Sphingomonadales; family Sphingomonadaceae; genus Alteraurantiacibacter; species Alteraurantiacibacter rhizosphaerae. The sequence continues at coordinate 737,420 of NZ_WUBR01000001.1, forward strand.
AGGGGCCGGATAGCGAGGGAAGTACTGGAAGTTTGACTGGCGATTCTCTGTCTTCGCTTAATGCTGCTCTTGCTGCCGCACAGCAGAAGCGTATCACCGCGGAGCAACGCTTCCGCCAAGCATCTTCAATCGGTGAAGTGAACAACAGCACTGCGCAACTGCGCCAAGAACTCGCCAGTCTTCAGGCAGAATACCGGGAGAAATCAACTTACTTACAGGACAGTTTTCCAGATTTGGTCAGGTTGCGAACCAGGATCGACGAACTGGAGCGCCAGATCTCATCTGAAACCTCTCGTTCGGTGGCAGCGCTGCGCGCTGAGTATCAGGCTGCCCAAGCCGAGGAGAACTCGTTGCAAACGCGTGTTGCCCAATTGAGCTCCGAAGCACTCGGCGAACGAGAGGATTCAATCCAATACAATATTCTTCAGCGTGAACTGGACACCAACCGCACGCTCTATGACGCTCTTCTCTCTCGCTACAACGAGGTCAGTGTTGCCGCCGGAATCGGTTCGGCGCAAGCCGCCGTCGTCGACAGCGGCCAAGTGCCCGATGCGCCATTTTCTCCAAATACGGTCTGGAACGGCATCCTTGGTCTGATCCTAGGCTTAGCGATTGGTGCTGGACTTGCTATCCTTTATGATCGCTTTACCAACACCATCAAGACCAAGGAAGATGTGAAACAAAAGCTTGGTCTGGCGGCGCTAGGAGCGATACCGAAGAAAGAAAAGCAGGTCGAACTCAGCGATGAACTAATGGACCCGTATTCGGATATCTACGAGTCCTATGCCAACCTGCAAACGACGCTACAGCTCTCGACCTCGGGTGGTTTTCCTAAGACGCTCCTTGTGACGAGCGCAAACCCAGAAGAAGGAAAGTCGACGACGAGCTATAGTCTTGCGGTGCAGCTGGCGACTATCGGGAAGCGTGTCCTTCTCATCGATGCGGACATGCGCAAGCCTACATTTTCAGTGGATCAGCATTCGGACATCGGTCTCGCAACGCTTCTGACATCAAGCGGGCCCGCAAAAGACCATGTCTTGAGTACCTCGCAGAAAGGCTTGTTTCTCATGCCGAGCGGACCCATCCCACCGAATGCGGCCAATATTATCCGGCCTGCCAGGCTTCGGCAAATCCTCGAGGAATTGCAGAACCATTTTGATGTCATCGTCCTCGACGCTCCACCTACCCTCGGCTTTGCCGATTCGTCGCTGCTGGGTTCGGTCTGTCAGGGCGCCGTCTTTACAATCGAGAGTGGCAAGACTCGGACGCGTTCAGCATTGACAGGCATAAACCAGCTGCAGATGTCTGGAGTCCGCTTGCTCGGTGCGGTGTTGACCAAGGCCCCGCCTTCCGCGGAAGACTACAGCTACAGCTATCGATATTATCGCCAAGCTGTCAGCGAAAATGATCCGCGGCGTGCTTTGATCGATACGCTGGCTGACAATCACGAAGGCGGCGGAAAATGGCACAAGGCCGATTTGTAGTCTTTTTCGTCGTCGCGCTTGCGCTTGCCTATGTCAGCGTTATTTCCGCGTTCTGGAATTTGGGTAGGCGCCTACCTGAGGCGATCGCCGTCGAAGGGCTAGCCGAACACCCGGATCGAATAATGGGCCGTGCGACGCTCTCTTTTCGCGAGAGCCGCGGTAAACTGGACAGCATCGACTTCCCTTCATTACGCAGAGCGCTTGCGCGAGCGCCGCTGGAAGAAGAGCCTTTCGTTTTTACGGCGGCCCAGCTCGCAGCGTCCGGCAGGATAGCAGAGGCAGAGGCCATGCTCAGAGAAAGTATTCGGCGCAATCCTCGCTCGAGGGAGGGACGCCTTATTTTTTTGACCCTCTTGGCTCAGCGCGGCAATGCACATGAAGCCGTGACGCAGATCGAAGCTCTCTATCGCTTGATGCCCGAGCAGCGCCCGGTCCTGCGTGACACGCTTGTGTATCTTGCGAGCTTCCCGGGAACGCGTCAGTCGACCTTAGCTGCCGTCAGCGAGGATCTCCATAAGCGCGATATCCTCCAGGGATTGGCTCGCTCAGGCGCCAGCGCTTCCATGCTGCTCGAAACTCTCGATGCTTTTCGTGACGTCGTTCCACGCGACGCGCGCGAATCCTTCGTTGCCTCCCTTTCAGGCCCGCTGCTCCGGGCAGGTGATCCCCGGGGTGCGCTACGTGTCTGGATGCATTTTAATCCGGAAGCTTACGCAGACGGATCGGTCCTTCTCGATGAGCATCTGAATGGCTCTTTTGCTCCGCCGTTCGGCTGGGAAGTCCGTGGCGGGAGCGATGGCTATGCCCGGATCGGCAATAATGGATTGGAGGGCGAGCATTATGGCAGGCGGGCCGCGCTTCTAGCGCAGCAAACCGCGATACTCGGTCCTGGCGAATACACCCTGAGCGTGCTTGCTGAAAATCACGGCCGCGGACTTAGTTTTGATGTCAGCTGCAATAAGGAAGGAGATATAGCGACCGTTGATCTCGAATCGCGCGAGAACCGTACCCATTTAAATGTTCCCAACGATTGCCCGGCCGTGACCCTAGAGTTGCGTGCGCGGCCATCCGATCCGCCGAGGAAGTCGATGTTTCGGATAACGCAGGTCAGCTTGGAGCGCGACGAAAAATGATTGACGCCTGGAAGCGCACTTACCTGCCGATGTTTCTGCTTCTTTGCCTGATATTTGGTGGCGCGAGTAATGGCGGCTTCTTTGAGAATGCCATTCTACAGGTCGTAGCCGTTGCGATGGCGTGCACGGTTCTTGCTATTTCGCCAGCGTCTGGTGGACCGCATACCGACTGGGCCTTTCCGTGGCTGGTACTTGGCGTGATTTTCGTGGTGGCGCTTCAGTTTCTGCCCTTGCCGTTGTCGCTCTGGAAATTGCTTCCCGGACGCGGGGAAATCGCCGCTGAGCTTGGTCTCATCAGCGTCATTCCCGAGTGGACATTCGTGACGCTCAGTATCCACGACAGCCTTGCATCACTCGCCTGGTTTTTGCCTGCCATCAGCATGGCCGCCGTTCTCTATGTCAGGCGAGAAGTCGAGATCTGGGCGCTGGCCATTGTGATCGTAGCTACCGCATTCTTCGCCATCGGTCTTGGACTGGTCCAGTTCCTGTCCGGACCCGAATCGGCAGCCTATTTCTATCGTTTCACCAATCGCGGCCTCATGGTCGGTTTCTTTTCCAACGCCAATCACATGGCAACGTTCTTGCTCGTCGCCTTGCCATTCCTTGCTGCCGTTATCCGGCATTCAATCCTCGAAAGGCCCCGGCAGCGGCGTGAGCTTATGTTGCTCGGGGCTGTCGCCGGTGGTTTCATTTTCTTGGGGGTCGTCCTTGTTGGCTCGCTGACCGGTTATGCGCTCGCGATCCCTGTTTTGGCTCTCTCTTGTGGAATCTTAATTCCCTACCGAAAGAAGCTTGTCGTGATTGGAGCCCTTCCGCTCTTGCTTTTTGGACTTGGCCTCGTTGCCTTGACTGATGAAGGGGCCAATGTCTTCAGCGAGGAGAGTGCGGGTGCGGAACGCGGTCGCCAGCAGATATTCTCGACGACTATCGAAGCTGCCAGCGACTTTTTTCCTGTTGGTAGCGGCCTTGGCACTTTCCGCGATGTCTACGACAATTATGAGGATCTGGACGCCGTCGCGAATGTCTATGTCAATCATGCTCATAGCGACTACCTTGAAATTTTACTCGAATTCGGTCTTCTCGGCGTCGTCGCAATCGTGGCGTTTCTTGTCTGGTGGGCATCGCGCATTCGCGTCGTCATGACTGTGGGCACGGAAGTGCCCTTCTTATATGCTTCTGCTATCGCAAGTGGCACCATTCTCGCGCATTCGATTTGGGACTACCCTCTAAGGACTACTGCCCTGAGTACCACTTTCGCGCTTTGTTGCTTGATGCTGGCCCGCGCCGGTCGGGGCGCTCCTCGAGACCCGCGTGGAGCCCAAGAAGCGAGACCGGATGCTAGGCATTGATCGATCATTGCGTGAAAGCTTGTTACCATGAAGTTATTCCGCACCATCCACAGGTTGCGATCTACCGGATTGGGTAAGCTTTTGCGGGGAAGCCAGGAACTGGCTCTGGCACGCTTTCGACTGTATCGGGTGACGCCTGCCGAGATTGGGCGCCTTAACACGATCTCTGCGAACGGTCGGCCTGCCACCGAAGGGGATCAAGGCGAAATTGCCGCTGAGCTGACCTGTGCAATCAGGCTTTCTGCGCGCGTTGTCCCGTGGCGCTCGGACTGCCTTGTTCAGGCTCTTGCAGCACAGCGATGGTGCTCCGCTTTGGGCATTCCTACGGAAATATCGATACAGGTAGGCTATGCAGAAACACGCGAGTTCATGGCTCATGCAATTTTGCTGTACGAGGGTACTTGCATACTTGGTGCGACAGATGCTGTGCTTTCCGACATCTACCCATCGCGGATGTCCTGACGATATTTGCTGGACAAGAACCTAAGCAGGCTTTGCAGCCAGCGCGCACGTTGCTAGTCTTCGCACTTGCAGCAATGACAATGTCAGACCATGGGTGTCGGCATCGGTCTGAATACTCGCTTGGTCCCTGCAGTTCGCGCCGGGAGCGTGGCTTAAGGAACAACAATGACAAAGAAAGCTCTCATTACTGGTGTCACAGGGCAGGACGGCGCATACCTCGCCGAGTTCCTGCTCGAAAAGGGTTATGAGGTTCACGGCGTTAAACGGCGCTCCTCGTCCTTCAACACCGGGCGGATCGATAGCATCTACGAGGATCCACACACGCCCGACCAGCACATGTACCTACATTACGGCGATCTCACTGATTCGACCAATTTGGTGCGCCTGTTGAGCGAGATACGGCCAGATGAAGTCTATAACCTAGCGGCGCAAAGCCACGTCGCGGTCAGCTTCGAGACGCCTGAGTACACCGCCAACGCCGATGGTATCGGTACACTACGGCTGCTCGAAGCCATGCGTATTCTTGGCTTGGAGAAGACCACGCGCTATTATCAGGCATCGACCTCGGAACTATATGGTCTCGTCCAGGAAGTTCCGCAGAAGGAAACTACCCCTTTCTATCCGCGTTCGCCTTACGCCGCGGCCAAGCTCTATGCCTACTGGATAACGGTCAATTACCGGGAAGCCTATGGGATGCACGCCTCGAACGGTATTCTTTTCAACCACGAGAGCCCGCTACGCGGGGAAACCTTTGTAACCCGAAAGATTACTCGCGCGGCCGCAGCGATTTCCTTGGGCCTGCAGGAAAAGCTGTTCCTTGGAAATCTCGATGCGCAGAGAGACTGGGGGCACGCGCGTGAATATGTCCGCGGGATGTGGATGATGGTCCAGCAGGATCAGCCTGACGACTATGTTCTCGCGACTGGCAAGACCACTAGGGTCCGTGACTTCGTTACTTGGGCTTTTGCCGAAGTCGGGATCGATCTTGAGTTCAGGGGTAAGGGTATCGACGAAATCGCCGTCGATAAGGCGACCGGAGAGACTCTCCTAGAGGTCGATGCGGCATATTTCCGTCCGACAGAAGTCGAACTTCTTCTAGGCGACCCGACCAAGGCTCGAGAGAAACTTGGCTGGCAATACGAAACATCGGTGCGTGAACTTGCACAGGAGATGGTCGCCGCCGATCTGCGTCTCATGCAGCAAACGCCATTCGCGCGCCATGCGATCGATGAGATCGACGATGGATCTGCGGCAAGCAACGGCAATATCGGCGTGCTCCTGCGCAGCGAGAACCGGCTGGCAGGTCGCAAATGACCTTCGCTCTGGTCGGTCGAAAAGTCTATGTCGCGGGCCACCGCGGTATGGTCGGTTCGGCGCTTGTTCGCCGGCTTGAAGGTGAGGGCTGCCACGTACTGACGGCGCCTCGAGAAACTGACCTCCGCGAACAGGCGCTCGTGCGGCAGTGGTTCAAGGAGAACGCTCCTGACGTCGTGATCTTGGCTGCGGCAAAGGTCGGCGGGATTTGGGCGAATGACAACGCCCCTGCTGAATTTCTCTACGACAATCTCGCGATTGAGATGAACGTCATCGACGCGGCGCGCGAGAATGCGGCAGAGAAACTGCTTTTCCTCGGTTCTTCCTGCATCTATCCTCGCGACGCGCCGCAGCCGATGGCGGAAGATGCGCTTCTTACCGGCCCCCTCGAATCCACGAACGAGTGGTACGCTATTGCCAAAATTGCCGGGATCAAGCTATGCCAAGCCTACCGTCGTCAGTATGGCTGCGATTTTATAAGCGCGATGCCGACCAACCTTTATGGCCCCGGTGACAATTTCGACCTGGCGACCAGCCATGTCTTACCCGCCCTCATTCGCAAGGCGCACGAGGCAAGGATAGGGCAGGGTGACTTTACCGTCTGGGGAACAGGATCGCCACTCCGCGAATTCCTCCACGTCGATGATTTTGCCGACGCTTGCGTCCATCTGCTCAAAACCTACAGCGGCGAGGTGCCCGTGAATGTCGGTTCCGGCCAAGAGGTGAGCATCCGCGAATTGGCGAAACTTGTGGCGGACATCGTCGGCTCCGCCGGGGAATTGGTTTTTGATGGAACCAAACCCGACGGCACACCGCGCAAATTGTTAGACAGCTCTTATCTCGCCGGGCTCGGCTGGACTCCAAAAATCACCTTGGCGCAGGGTATTGCTAGTACTTACGAGGCTTTCCTCGCCAACGGTGCGCCCACGCATACTGACCGAAAATGATGTCGGAAAGGGGCAGGGGCCATGTACCAAATTCGACTTGATGGACGTCATGTACACCGGAGCTTGTTTCACTCCTTGCGCGTGCAATTTGCGACGACGCTGGTGGCGTCGATCCTCGTTCCGCTAGCCATCTTTGTCGTTGTTCGCGGGCCTGTGGCCTTGGAAGCCACCGCGACCTACAACACGCTCACCATCAGCTTCTTGGCCGCACTGTCCACCCTTCTTGCACTCCGCCGAGTCGGAAGCTATTTCGGATTGGTACTCGCGAAGTGGATACTTCCGGTTTACGGGACATCTTTCGCAGCGTTCACCTGCTTTCCGCTCCTGTTGCGAACCCCCTATACAACTACCCTTATGGTTCTCTGCTTTGTGTGCGGAGTCTTGTCGTTGTTCCTACTAGTGCTCCTTATGTCACGGGGAAAGCGGGCAGTCTGCTTCGTGGTGCCGCGCGGACGCGCACTCAACATGGAGTTTAGCGCAGGTCTAGAGACCATCGTGCTCGAACATCCGAGACTGCCAAGGGAGCGAAATGCCATCCTCGTCGCGGATCTTCATGCTCCCCTCGGCGAAGAATGGGAGCGCCTCTTGACGGAAGCCGCGCTCGAGGGCCATCCTGTTTACCATGTCACGCAGCTGCGCGAAGCGATGACAGGACAAGTCCAGCTCGATCATCTCTCCGAGAACAGCTTCGGAGCGCTGCTGCCCACCCTTGCCTACAAGAAGATCAAGCGGCTCGTCGATCTGTGTGCCACTATAGTCATGTTCCCGCTTCTAGCTCTGGTTATGTTTTTCATCGCCGTAGCCATCCGACTGGACTCCCCGGGCCCTGCGCTCTTCAGCCAGAGGCGGATGGGCTATCAGGGACGTATTTTCGAGATAATCAAGTTCCGCACAATGACGGTCAGGGAGGACGGCGAGAATGCGGCAGCGAGCATGACAGCCGCTGACGACCAGCGTATCACCAGGCTTGGCAAGCACCTGCGGCGCACCCGTCTTGACGAGCTTCCGCAGCTATTCAATATTCTTCGCGGTGAAATGAGCTGGATAGGTCCGCGGCCAGAAGCGGTAAGCCTGTCGAGCCTCTATGCCAGCAAGATATCGAATTACCGCTACCGACACCTGGTGCGTCCAGGCATCACCGGCTGGGCACAGGTCCACCAGGGGCATGTGACTTCAGTAGACGACATCCACGACAAGCTTCGGTACGATTTTTATTACGTGAAGAACATTTCGTTCTGGCTGGATGTCGTGATTGTTTTTCGCACGATCAAGGTGATGATCACCGGATTTGGAGCTCGGTAGCGAGACTTGAAGTCGCAGCTGTCCCTTTGCTCGCGGAATTACGCTACCATTTCGGTGAGCAGTTCGTCCCACGCTGAAATCCGGCCACTCCGGCGCAATTCCTGCTCGCAAAAGGCTCGGGCATTCCGACCCAGCGCATCACGCAATTCGCAGTCAGATGCCAGGCGTGCGAGATAGTCTGCTACTCCTTGGACGTCTCCTTTACAGAAGCTCTCGCCGCAATCGGCTTCCCTGATGAGCCCCGCGACTTCGCCTTTCGTTTCGCCAATGAAGATCATTGGCCGGCCTGCGGCAATCGCGCCGTAGAACTTGCTCGGCACGATGAGGCCCTCGAGCTCTGGCTCGAGAGACAGCCAGTGGATATCGGCCACCGCTAGGCTTAGTCGCAGCTCGCTCCTAGGGCGATATCCTCTGATTTTGAAATGAGGCGCAATCTCGGGTTCTTCCGCGACGCTTGGAAGTAATGCAAGCTTTGCGCCGCCACCGACAAACAAGAACTCCAGGTTGGTATGTCCGGTGGCTATCAGCCGCCGACCCGCATCGACCATGGTATCGACATCGTGTGCCCGGCCAAGGTTCCCGGAATACCCAACGATCAGGCTCTCTTCAGAGAGGTCCCATTCCTTACGTAATGGATTGGCGGAAATCGGCATCGGGGCGAGCCCGTCTTCGTCGGTCCAGTTGGGGATCACGCGGATCTGGTGTTCGCTGACCCCTAAGCTCCTGACACGTTGCTTCATCGCAGCGCCGATACAGACATTTACGCTGGCGTCTTTCAAGGATCGATCCCGAAGCTTTCGCATCAGCCTGATGGCGAGCTTGTCATCTGACCCGAAGCCCAGGATGGTCGCGGTCTCGGGGTAGATGTCCTGTAGCCAATTGACGACCTTCGCCCCTTTTAAGCGCGCAACAATTGAAACAGGTACGCTGATGAGAGGTGGGTCGGTCAGGCAGACAACGCAGTCGCCACGCTCGAAACGCCACAGACCGACCACGATGATGCCAAGGTAGAAGAGTAGGAAGTTCAGGAGCCTTCCCGCCATCGATGGATTACCGTTCTTTAGGCTCGGAACGCGGATGATCGATACGTTTTCGAAATTGCGCTGCTCGAGATCGCCGCCTTCTGTATGCACGCCCGAACCCGTGATCACGACACATTCGCGCCTCGTTGTATTCAGTTCGCTCAGGAGGTCGCTGAGCATGACTGACGTCGCCGATTGGTCGGGATGGAAAAACCGGTTTACGAATAACAGCTTCATTCGAAAAAATCATGCCCTCAACCTGCACGCTGCCTGACACCGAGACGACATCGCGTGCAAGCAAATTATGTCGCAGTGCACAACTTTCTATTATAAATTTTTTGACCCCTAGCCCGTACAGGCATTTTGGGGTGGTCATGGCTTCGCAGGTCAATTAACTGCATACCCATGGCGGATATTGTGATGACTGGATGCGCGAAAGGATCTTCGTGGTACGCCGTGCAAGCGCAACCTGGTCGTGAACGACTGGCTTTCGAGCACCTCGACCGGCAGGGTTTTCGGGCATTCCTACCCGCCGTGAAGCGCCCACGCAGGATCGGCACTAAGCATGTGATGGCGACAAGCGCTCTCTTTCCCGGGTACCTGTTCGTTTCATTCAACCCTGACAGGGATAGGTGGCGTTCGATTAACGGTACGGTTGGGGTCATGCGCCTCGTTAGCTTTGGCGAACACCCGACTGCCCTACCGAGGGGATTTGTCGAAACGCTTGCTTCGGCCGGCAGCGACCCCGGCGGCCCCCTCGAGTGCCAGCTCACGCAGGGTGTCCCCGTGCGCATCATGGGCGGGGTCTTCGACGACATTACCGGCACGCTCCTGGCGAAAAAACCCGGCGAACGGGTGGTCGTCTTGCTGGACATTCTGTCAGGCCGGCGGCGCGTCACCTTGCCGCGCCGTCAGGTAATGCAGGCCTGATTGCGCCTTAAAACTTTCTTCCCTTTGATCGGTCCATTGAAGTCGCAAGGCTGGGTGCCGCGCTCTCGCTATTGTAAGAATTCCGCATCTCTTCGCCAACTATTTCGCCATCGCTGATCGTGAGGATGCGATCGGCTAATGCCAGGCTTGCGGGTCTGTGGGTTATCAGGATTACCGTTCGGCCCAGCAGCGCGTTCTGACAAGCTTCGACAAACGCCGCTTCTCCCTCGAGATCGTACATGGAAGTTGCTTCATCGAGCACGAGAATCGGCGGATCCGACAGCAGGGCACGCGCCAATGCGATACGTTGACGCTGACCGCCCGAGAGGCGCACGCCATGGTCGCCGATTCGTGTTGCATAACCCTTGGGCAGCCGCGTTATGAAGTCATGCGCCTGGGCAAGTCTGCAAGCGCGCTCGACGTCCTGCTCGGAAATATCCTTGAGACCAAGAACGAGGTTGTCCTTAACCGTACCATTGTGGAGAAGCGGACGCTGCGGGACATAACCGATCGAGCGTCGCAGCTGCCTCAGGCTCACGTCCCGAACATCGGTCCCGTCGAGCCTGATCTCCCCTTCACGTGGAAGATAAAAGCCTAGCAGCAACTTGACGATCGTGCTTTTTCCGGCGCCATTGTCGCCGACAAGCGCCACGATTTCGCCTGCACTGATCTCGAGGTTGAGATCGCGCAAGGTGTCGTCCCGGTCGCGGTACGAGAACCAGACATTGCTGAAAGTGATCCAGCCTCTGAACCGCCGATTGTTCCTCGCATTGGCATAACCGGGCTCGGGCGCTTCGCGAAGAACATGGTGCAGTCTCTCGAGCGTTCCGCGCGCGCTGTTGAGCTGGCCGTAGAGGTCGGCTAGCGAACCGACGGGTCCCGTCAGCAGTGTTGCATAGAACAGGAAGCTGAAAAGCTCGGTCATGCTCATGCGATCGCTGACGACACCCTGGTACGCGAACAACAGCAGCACGACCGCTGCCAGCGACGTAATGAGGGTCAGCGTCGGCCCCATGACAGCGTAGATCTTCTGCTCGTGGATCTTGAGCCGGCGTGCCTTGTTGACCACCTTGCGGTACGTCGCGAGCCGCACTTTCTCGCGCGCAAACGCTTTGATTGCCGGCAGCATCTCGAGGTCTTCCTCGGCTATGGCAAAGACATTGGCCTCGGCCTGCTGGACCTGTGTTGCAAGCGTTCGCAGTCGTCGTCCGACGACTTTGAGTGTCACATAGTAGAGCGGAAGCAAGACTGGGAGGAGAAATGCGAGCAGTGGGTCGAGCACAAACAGGATGACAAGTGCCCCGGCTCCCGTCATCAGCGCTGCGGGGACTGAGGTGAGCGTACTCGACAGAAATGCGCTCAGCCGCGAGACTTCCCAAGTAAGCAAGGCGAGGAGGTCGCCTTGTCGATTGTGATCGAAGAACCCAAGCGGGAGGCGCTGGACATGGGCGTAGATGTCTTCCCGGAAATCGGCCTCGATCTTCGACCCGACGACACCTGACACCAGCGCGCTGGTAATCCGCAGCCCGGTAAAAATAATGAGGGCGACGATGAGCAGGACAACCATGAGCGCAAGCTGGTCGCTTCTGATCTCGATGACGCCGCCAAGCAATCGCGCGGCGAGCCATGGAATGCTGAGGCTCGCTGCAGAGCCCAGCATCGAAAGAGCGATAATGAGCGCAAGGTCCTTGCGATATGCCCACGCATGCAGGAGCAGCGATCTGAGGCCCATCAGGAGATGCCCATCGCTTCGGATAAGCGCTGCGCGCTTTGGTGGTGACACGATCTGGCTGCACCGGCGCGTCTCGTCTCGCGACGAAGCGCTTCGCATGTCGAGTGGGGTTGCCGAAAGCTGTTCAAGTCCTTGCCTCGCTAGTGTATGAAATGCCTCAGGCGATGGTCTGGAGCAAAGCAGAGCCTGCATGCACTGGCAATCTTCGACCGAGTCGTCATGGCACCCTGCAAGATTCTGGCACAGCAATGTGCTAGCTCTAGAAGGCTGTGGATCAAAAGACGGCTGCCGATCAAACGCCCGGCAGCTAATCTCAGTGACAGCGCGCCGTGTCGCGTAAACGTACTAGCAGAAGACTAGCCGTCGATGCGCATCGATTGCAAGTGGGGAGGGGGCAGAGTGCCTGCCGGCCGTCATCGGGGTGGATGCGAGGCAGGAGGTATGCAGTTTCTTGCAAGTGGCAAGCACCGGGGCATCTGCCGGACTGTTTCGCTATCGCTGCGCTACTCGATCGCGTGTGACAAGGGGCGCTATCACGTAAGGCTTTCGGGACCGAGCCCCGAATACCCGCTTGTCACAAACCGTGACGATGTTGCTTTGATCCATCCCGGTGGCCCAAGTCCTTCTTCGATGCGCGCGTTTGCAGAGGTTGTTCGAGCGTCAAAGATTTGCGTCTACCTTTCTCAACCAGTAGGCGCTAGTCTTTCGAACGTCTCGAATATCGGCATCGCACGGGCGTTTCCCATTCACCATGGCAGATGATCGCGCGAGCGAATTGTGCATCGACTGCGGGCTGTGTTGCGACGGCACGCTTTACCAAACCTTCCAAAGTGAGAAAGGCGACGCAATTGATCTTTTAGCTGATCGGATTACGCAAGTTGATGAAGAGGGCCCGAGGGTAAGTTGGATACAGCCATGTTCGGCGTACCGACTTGGAAGCTGCTCCATTTACCGAGACAGACCAAGCATTTGCCAAACGTAGGGGTGCTCTTCTCTGGAAGCGCTTAACGTCAACGAGGTTAGCTTTGATCAAGCTAAGGAGAATATCGCACAGGCAAAGCAGGCGAAGGATAGATTGGAGTTTTTGCTTGGGAGGGGTGGCGCTTCGTACGAGAAGCGCGCGCAAGCTCTATTAGATGCAAATACCAGTCCTGAGATTCTGCTTGCCGTTGGCGTGCTAGAGGTCCTGCTTGATCGTCATTTCCGCAGAATCAGCGAACGTGTTCTTAAAGGCAGAGCTAACGGAAATTCCATGAACGCTCAATCGTAACGCGAGCGTGGGTTGCGCCATAAGACTAGCCTTTGCTGACCAAACCGTGCTTTATCAGCTCAGAGATAAATGAACGGGCATCTGCCTCCACTACTGCTTGGTTCATGTTGAACTCAGTAGCTAGCTCTTCGCAAATTAAATCAGGCGTATTCCCTTCCTTCAAGCCTTGCCAGATCCGGGTGGCTATTGCATCGAGCCCAAAATAGGTTCCACTTTCAAGATGGAGAATTATTGTTTCGTCGCCGACCTTGCTCTGCACCGCCTGTTGGTCGATCGACCAACTCTCCGTAAAAGATTCAGTCATTTCCCCTCTACCTCTCGTCCACGCCCATAATAGCATTCGGCATAGAGGCGGTTACTGCATCGCGCACCTCAGGTAAAATTGCATAGTCCCGAGCAAAGTCTAGCGTGAATGAAGATATATGATCCGCAACCTGCCCAGCTATCAAGAACCGTCCTGCAGCCAACGCGCGATCGTTTGGATCTAGCCAAAAGCTGTGCTCAAGAATTCGCATGCAAGCCGGCGAAGGTTTCAATGCCCGAACTCTCGGGAGCAGACGTTTGGGCTTGTCCTCGAGAAAGAAGATCGATGCGAGAGGAACAGGCTTGGTCGCTACGCCTAATCTGTCGTCCAGCCTGCACTTCCAGGTACTTTCAAGATAATCTTTCTCATTGGATGAACCGAAAACTTGGATGCAAGAGTCATTCCTAAGCCGCAAGCTCGGGTAGACAGCCTCGGCATACCATCGACCATCACGAAGCGAGATGATGATAGCATCATCGCCGAGCAAGCGCTCGCCATCTTGATGGAAACTCGCCCCAAGTGTCGACTTTCCAAGACCACTTCTTCCAACCAGAAGAGCCGCACTACCAGCGATTTCAACTGCGCTGGCATGGATGACCAATTTGCCGAGTTGGGCAAGGATCCGAGGTGCGATTTGATCGGTCAACAGGCGCTCGACCTGGTCGACCGTGACGTCCCTACTGGCCTCGATCTGGATGGTCTTCTCGGAGATTGAGATATGAAATGTAGTGCTGGAAGGGAATCGCACGACGAAGCTTTGTGCCCATTCTGAAGCGTAAACTTCTATGCCAAGCGCGTCTCGATGAGAGAGCTTCCTCAAAAAGCTAGCTTCAGCCGTCACAGAAGGACGACGAGCAATTCGCCATCCTCGAAATAAGCTTTCGAAAAGCGGCAAGGCTGACGGATAGTATATTGAATTGGAAAAGCGAGCAAACACCATTTGTTAAGCCAAGGTCGCAATCGGGCCTCTTTATACGAGCCGCCTCGAAGGTTGCCCTCCTCCTTTGTTGCCTTCAGGAGAGCCTGTGACACCACCTGCCGTCAACTCAACCATATCTCCAAAGATTGTGAGGGTCGGAGCCTTGTATGTCTGGTGAGACCTCGAATGACCGAGATCATCAACGAGCTTCATCACATTGTGCTCCATTCAAATAATTGAAAGCTGACGCGTCGCGCAAATCATGGAGCGAGCTTCAGTGTTTATACGTATCTAGCCAAGCGGCGAGATATCTGAAGTATATCTGCTTTTCAAGGTTAAAGGCACCTCCGGACCCCATGAGGCACTCTTTCGCGTGCTCCACATCAATATAGCCTTCTAAACGAGCAATGAGCTCGCGAGGATCTTCGTATGGGAAGTCACACACCGACATAAACTCCTCCGTAAATTCCCAACCTAGATGTGCTTTGCCCCGACCCCACGCCACATCTTGAGAAACGAGGCCTTTCATCGCGCGGCGTAGTAGAAATTTAGGCCAACCATCACGTTCAAGCTGGTCGGCTGGCAATGACATGCAAAACTCGAGTAGCCTCCTGTCGGCATATGGGTCGCGAGGTTCGATGGCCGAGCCTGCAGCCAGTCGGTCATAACATTCTCGACCAAGCACGAGATGGGGATGAGTGAGCGCCTTGGCCCTTGCTGCGAATTCGAGAAGCCCCTCAATTTCGATATTGTCTTGCAGGAGTTCCAGCCTGAGCTCGAAGTTGCCACGGCGGGCGAGGTTGGGGTCGATCAGCGATTTGTTTCTCGATTTTTGTGCCCGGCTCTTTGCCAGTAATCTTTTTCTTGCCTTCTTCAGTGAGGCGGGCATCGAAGCGTGCCATAAGGACCGGGCCATAAGTTTTGTGGTTAAGGAAGACGCTCCCCAGAATTTCGCTTGTCCTACTGCTTCTCGGAACGCGAGGGAGCCTTTGCCTTTTTTGATGAGGTCCGTCAGGTAATTCCCCGGATCAAAAGCCAGATCTCCAGCCGCCCCATCGAGGACAACTTTCATTCCAGCATCGTTGGCTTTTTGATAAACTGCACGAAGAAGGGTCATTGACCCGTCGAAAGGTTCTGACAAACTTTCTGCCCGCTTCACGAATCGGCCGCGCTTCTGGCAAAGGTCGGACTTGTGGATGAAGTGGGAGCGCACTCCCTTCCTTTGGCTGGAGAGCATTATATTGCTGGTTTCATTGCACTCTCCTGGATTGTCTCCGACCGCCGAAAAAGTTTGAAGGGGGCCGTCGCCATTCTTGCCCCTAATCCTGCTTGCAACAGCAACTACCGCCCCAGAGTCGATGCCTCCGGAAAGCATGGCGCCGACGAGTGGTCCTCCTCTGAGGCGGCAACTAATTGCCTCCTCGAATACCTCCAGAAATTTTTCCACATACGCTTCATCACTCTCGAGAAATAATTCGAACTTTCTTTCAAGGCGCCAATATCGCTGAACGTGAAGGCCAGCCCTTGTTAAGACGAGGGAGTGCGCAGGGGGCAGTCTGTAAACGTTGTGGTAGAACGTTGAAGTCAGATCTACTGCACCGTTCCCAATGAAAAAATCCACGAGCCGTTCTTCGTTGACAAGCCTGCAGGCCCTCGGATTTTCGATGATGGCGGTTGGCTCGGTTGCAAAGAAGAAGTTGCGGCCGGGCTCATGGCTGTACACCAGCTGTCGCATGCCGATGTGGTCTCTTGCGCAGAAGAGTTGCTCTTTCCTCTGGTCCCAGATGGCAAAAGCAAAATCTCCCAACAGATAATTTGGGCAATCCTGACCCCATGTGAGGTAAGAATAAAGAAGAAGTTCCGCATCTCCGATTGCCCGATGTTCCAGTCTTAGACCGAGGCTGTCCAAGAGCTGATCGCGATTGTCGAGACGGACATCGGCAGTAATAGTACATCCTGTTTCATTGTGTGTAAGTGGAAGCCGTTCCCCAAGAGCTTCAGGCGTGGTTGCCAGCAGCGTATGGCCGAAAGCCACAGATCCATTCTGCCATAGGTTTGTCGCGTCGGGACCTCGGCCTTCGAGCGCGCGAACCATGCGACGAATTTCACCGTTTTCAATCGGCCGGCCGTCGAGTGCGGCGGTCCCACAAATCCCGCTCATGTGGGACGCTTCTTCGGTTCTGTAGCCTTCGATCTGTCGCAAATTATAGCCGCGCCGAGTCTCCGCGCGTAGAGGAAAATCAGCGGCCAATGGCGCAGGTGCGGATATTTTTTTCGAAGATGAGAAGGGGCAGGGATCAGTCGTGCAAGGATGTATAAAAGCTGGGCTACAAAACCAGACGTAGCTTTGAGGTTTGCTACGTTCATCTCACGCTCTCTCGTTGCGTTGAGAAAACGCATGGGAGCCGTGTTGCTATCGGCTTTGCTCAACGTCTCCATGACCTTCACGGGGACTGGAGTGTTGAGCGCGTTGGCAGTAAAGCTGAGAGCATCGGCGCAGACAGGCCCAACGCCCCTCTCACAAACCTTCCTGCATAAATTCCCCCATTCTTCTTCGCTGAACTTCCTTGCAATAAGGTCGGTATCCACCGCCCAGGAAAGGCGACCGGCACCATACTCGTACCTGTCGATGGAAAAATACCCGCTTCGTGCGTGAATTGCTCGGTTTATTGAACGATGGATTAAGGCCGTGATCAAATCGGGACGTTGGGCATTCTCCGATAAATCTGCCAATGGCACCGACATGTCGATCACCTCATCGACAGCAAGCACTGATTTTAGAGCGACAGAATTTGTCACTTCCCAATGCAGATCGATGTTGTGTGCAAAACCAGCTGGATCCCTGTATTGCCAGATTTCCTGATAGTGCATTGGTCCAAAAGGGCCAGGGGCCCCGTCCGGACGATTCCAGCCAAGATCGCTTAAGATATTCCGGGCAACGTCGACGGCCTTCTCGCGGATTAGAAGATCGCTGTCTCCGCGGAATCGAAGTGCCGGGTTGTCGTAAACTGAATACGCCAGCGCGGTGCCTTTGAGCAGCACCGAGGCTATGCCAGCATCATGCAGCGTCTCGACCAGATCCGAGACGAGGAACTTGTGCCGCAACTCCCACATAGCATGAGCTACGGTCTCATTACGCATGGCAGACAGTATTGGTTCGGGCCAGTCACTGAGCAGCGCTCTCTGCTCAAGCAGCAGGCCCGCGACACCATGGTAAATCAGCCTTCGACGCGCGGCCTCAAGCCTCTCCTGACATCTCCAGTCATTGGGCCAAGACGCCGTTTCTCGTCGCAGCGGCGCGGCAAAGGTGTCGTCAAGAACTTGGGCTTCGATCACCGAGAGATTAAAAGCAGGCATTTGGTTGACAATCAATCACACAACACTTGCCTCAGATGAAAGAATCTGGTCATTGTGCACAGCAACAAAGCGCTGAAGGGGCGCCAAGTTCGAACCTGTGCGGAAGCGATTCCTGCGCGGTGCGGTAGCTATAGAGTTCCATGAAGCTGCGCGAAAAGCCCCATCATTCGGCTATCGAAATCCGCCCAGGGAGAGGTGTCTCCGCGTTCTCAAGGGGGCAGGAAATGGTCCGCGGAAGCGAAACGCATGGGCGAATGCCCGCCCGCAGGCCCGAGGATACCGCAGCACGGAGGCGTCGCGAACAGCATGTCCAGCAATCGACGTTATCACGCGTGGGTCGAAAACATGCGAAACTTTAAAGAGCGGCGGAGTGCGGCGGTAAGGTTAGGCGAGATCTTTAGGAACGAGGGGAGGCGGCGTGAGTAAAGCAGGCGACCTTCTAGCGAAGATTGAGGCGCGGGAAGCTTTCATTGGAGTGATTAGGCTTGGCTATGTTGGCTTTACCCTTGTGCCTCACGCTTGTCGTGGTTGGCATCAATGTGATTGGTTTTGATATCGATCCCGACAAGATTGGAGCGCTCTTGCAAGGGGGGGGTATCTTCGGCAATTCCCAAGAGAGCGTATCAGTGATGTCATCACTTCGGGAGTGTTTGCCGCCACCCACGACATGGCTAGGCTCGCCGAGCCGCACGTGAACACCGTTTGTGTCCCGGCCCCATTCATCAAACATCGCGAACCCGATCTATCTTATGTCCTAGGAACGGCCCAGACGATAAGCCGCAGGTTGCGGCAAGGGCAGCCTGTTATTTTGGAAAGCACGACTTTCCCAAGGGCGACAGTGAAAGTCCTGAAGCCGATCTTGTCCGAAAGCTAGTTTAGGGCAGGAGGAGATTTTTTTTAGGCGTATTCACCCGGACGCGGAGATTTTGGGAATCTAGAGCATACGACCTTTACGACATCCAAGGTCATAGGCGCGGACGATCCAGCCGGCCGCGCTTTGGCGCGGGCTGTCTATGAAAGTCACCGGGGGCATTACTGTCCCTGTGGAATCGTCAGCGACGGCCAAAGTGGTCAGAATCACCGAGAACAAAATCACCGAGAACAAAATCACCGAGAACAAAATCACTGAGAACAATTTTCGAGCCGTAAACACCGCGCTCGTCAATGAGTTGAAGGTCATCTTTTCAAATATGGGTATAAGCATCTGGGAAGTCATAGACACGGCGAAAACCAAGCCTTTCGGCTTTCTGACCTTTGATCCCCGGCCAGGTCTCGGCGGACATTGTATTCGTATTGATCCGTTTTATCTGACATGGAAAGCTAAGGAGCACGGGTTCGCCACTCGATTCATCGAACTGGCTGGGCCAAGACAGCGCGGTCCAAGCGCGGTCCAAGCCAGCCCCGCCCGTGCGCAGGTGTGGCGCGTGTCGACAACCGGCTTCGTGGACGTTGCCAAACTTCGATTAGCCGTCAAACCGGTTGGCCAGAGCGAATTCGATAACGACAATCTCGGCACTCACATTAGCGTGAATTACTAATTGGAAAAATTGAGCAAAGCATGGGCGATTCTGACCCCGCGCGAACGGCGCCAAGCTTGGGTTGTGCTGGTCGTGGTGATTGTCTCCGCGATGGCGTCGGCCGCGATGGTCGCATCCGTCTTCCCTTTTCTTTCCGTGCTTGCACAGCCGAACGAAGTTGAAAAAAGCACAGCTCTCTCATGGGCTTATGGCGCATATGGGTTTACCGACGAGTACAATTTTCTAATCGCTTTGGGAGCAGCCTCTTTTGTCGTTATTGTTGTGGGAAACCTGCTCCAGATTGCGCGCGTTTATGTTATCGCGCGTTATACCGCGATGCGCACCCACGCGATTAGCTTGCGATTGTTATCCGCTTATTTAGCGCAGCCCTACGAATACTTCATAGATCATCATTCAAGCGAAATGAGCGCTAAGGTCCTCGACGAGGCTCATCGCGTCGTCGCGTTGTTCTTACGACCCATTCTCGAAGTCATTTCCGCCGGTCTCACGATTTTTGCGGTCTTTATCCTTTTGGTGATTGTTAATCCCACGATTGCATTCGTCGCATTGTTTTTCATCGGCTCGCTCTATACAGGGGTTTTTACCTTTTCGAGGCGCGCAGTGGCTCGGATGGGGCAAGAGCGCGCTGAAGCCAATCATGAGCGCTATCGCAACACAAGCGAGGCGCTGGGAGCTATAAAGGATATCAAACTGCTTGGCTGTGAAGGCGAATTTCTTGGGCGCTTCAGCGCCGCTTCGCACCGGATGGCGGTGACGCAATCCACTGTCAGTGTCTTAGGCCAAACTCCTCTTTACGTAATTCAGACCGTTGGCCTCGGCGGGGTCATTGCGCTGTGCTTGGTGATGATTAACCGCGAGGCCTACATGTCTGGAACAGCACTCACGAACTTGGTGCCTGTGCTTGGCGTGTTCGCTTTTGGTGCGCAGCGCCTGATGCCCGAGCTTTCGCGGGCCTATCAAAACCTCACACAGATCAATTACGGCGGCCCAGCTCTTAATTTAGTTTACAACGATGTCGTCAAAATGCCTCCGCCTGAACATCCGGGTGTTGCAGCGAAAGACGGCTTTGACTTCGACGCCCCGTTGCGCGTGGAGCGTGTGACTTATCACTACCCTTCGGCGGAGCGACCAAGTCTCAGGGATATCAATATCGACATATCGGCAGGGCAGCGCATTGGGATCGTCGGGGCGACAGGGGCGGGCAAGACCACTTTGGTGGACATCGTTCTGGGCCTGCTTCAGCCGACCCATGGCACCTTGTCTGTGGGCGATAAGCCAATTGGCCCAGGCGATATCCGGCAATGGCAACGCAATGTGGGTTACGTTCCGCAGGAGATTTTTCTCACTGATGCAAGCGTGGCGGAGAATATAGCATTTGGGGTTCCTAAAGAACAGATTGATCTCGATCGGGTGCGCCATGTCTCTCAGATTGCTAAAATCGATGCCTTCGTCATGAGCGATTTGCCCAGTGGCTATGAAACCTCAATCGGTGAAAAAGGCGTGCGACTTTCGGGAGGGCAGCGCCAGAGACTTGGCATCGCTCGGGCCCTTTATCGGGACCCGCATCTCATCGTTTTTGACGAAGCGACCAGCGCACTCGACAACCTCACCGAAAAAGAAGTCATGTCCGCGATCGATGCTCTGCCCGGTGACAAAGCAGTGGTGCTTATTGCGCACCGTCTGAGCACTGTGGAGCGGTGCGACAAAATCGCGCTACTCGACGCTGGGCGGATTGTCGGATACGCGTCTTGGGCTGAATTGCTGGTACAGAGCGATGCGTTCAAGCGAATGGTGGAAGCGACGTCATCCCGACTGGAAGTCGACCTGAGCTGAGGCCTTCCTAAGTGGGCAACGCAGCGAATCGGGCGGACTCAACTTCAGCAAAAAATTGGTGTAAAAATGGATATAATCACGGCAAACCATACGGCAGCGAACCAGATTGCCGCTCGCCAAGCTGGGCGTGTCCTGTTTATATCTGATATAGACGCACGGCTAAATCTGCCTCAGGGGCGATCCTATCAGCACACCAATCGGCAAATGGGCCGAAATACAGGCAATTTGCTGTTCACCCACGCGATCCAGTCTTATCTTGCACGGGCTGGCATCGAGTACGACATTGTATCTCCTCCGCGTGAGAGAGCTTTAGATATCGATTTTGGGCGTTACAGCCATTGCATCATTAATGTGGCGAATTGGCTTTCAGTAGAATTGAAAGACTATCTCGTCAGGTTTGCCATGTCGCTGAGCGAGGCTAGCATCCCGATCTATTGCGTTGGACTGGGTGCGCAGGCTGAACGCGGCGATGAACCTACTTTCGTCGAACGGATCCGGCGCGAGGCGTCTGTCTTTATCGACACCGTGTTGAAAAGCGGAGGTGCCATTGGTCTTCGCGGTCAGTTCACAGCCGACTGCTTCGATGTTCTAGGCTATTCCGGGGAATATACCGTCACCGGGTGCCCATCGATGTTTCAGTTTCACTCAAGTCTGCAGATCGAAAAACCCGCGCTCGAACCGTCCGAACTCAAGCCACTTTTGAATGGAATGAAGCAACTTCGCGACACCGAACTGGTTCGCGACTTCCGGGGCTATTACGGCGCCACGTATGTGTGCCAAGATACCCTGATGCGCTTCTTAGCTTTCTATTCGGAACTTGAACGTAAGAACCGTCTCGATCTGCTCGCCTGGCCTGAGGACGTGCTCGAGATCATCAGGAATCGGCAAGCTCGGATATTCTTCACGCTGTCCGAATGGATCTCATTCATCCGCAGAGAGCAGTTCAATTATTCGTTCGGAGGCCGGATCCACGGCAACATCGCAGCGATCCTATCCGGCGTGCCAGCCACCGTTTCGGTGATCGACAGCCGCACGCGCGAGCTTGCTGACTTTTTCCAAATACCGACCTCGCAGAGATCGCCTTGGCAGGCCGGAGACACACTATTTGCCGAATACGAGCAGGCGGATTTTGAGCCTTTTAACAAGCGCTTTACGTCTGCGCGACAGAATTTCGCGGATTTTATTGAACGCCACGGGATTCCGTTTGAGCTTCCCACTAACACTAATCCGATTGGCTATGCATTTCTTAACGAAGCCGGGGGAAAAGGAGGCGGTGCATCGGACCCGCCGGAGGCGGATCGCCTTGATTCCGACCTTATCGAACTTGTCGATCGTTATCGCGATTTCGAACCTGTCACAATAATTGAGTGTATTCTTGATCGTAGAGCTCAGTTTGGCATCTTTAGCCGCTTATCAGGGCATGCTTGAGAACTTTCCTGCCACATACTAGCCCAATAATTACCTCGCGACTCGCACTTTGTTGCAGGCCGCCAAATAACATTGCAATTGGAGAGTTCAGTGCTCAAAAGGATCGCCGGCATTCGCAATTCACGAAAGCCCAAGATGATGGTTCCCAAGTCCCGAAATGCGGTTGAGACCGATCTCGGGACTTGGTGGTACCCTCAACTTGGGGGGCCCGAAAGCCTTCTCGCCTATGCGCGCTCCATCGATGCGGTGAAGCTTTGCCGCGAACTCTTCGACACTCTGAGCGAAGATAAATACCTTCTTTATGTTAAGGAATTTTACGATCAAGGACGAGCGCTTTGGGGCGACAGTTGGGTCTTCCACGATATCAACACCGTCCTGTTGAGCGCGGCCCTGTCCATGAAGCCTGAGAGCTATATGGAAATCGGCGTGCGCCGCGCCCGCAGCGCTGCGATGGTTCTCTCTCAACAGCCCGACTGCGCGTTTAGCGCATTCGATATGTGGATCCCGGAATATGCGGGTATGGAAAATCCCGGTCCAGACTTCGTGAAAGCAGAGTTGGATCGGCTGGGCCATCGCGGACCTCGCGAGTTTATCGACGGCAATTCGCTGGAAACGGTCCC
This sequence comes from Aurantiacibacter rhizosphaerae, assembly GCF_009807005.1. Lineage (GTDB taxonomy): Bacteria > Pseudomonadota > Alphaproteobacteria > Sphingomonadales > Sphingomonadaceae > Alteraurantiacibacter > Alteraurantiacibacter rhizosphaerae. The sequence goes on from NZ_WUBR01000001.1 coordinate 760,364, forward strand.
GCGTTATTTTGCGGAAAACCCGGATCGTTTTTTCGATATTATCACCGTTGATGGGGACCATTCGATTGCTGGTGCAAGAGCGGATCTAGTAAACGTCAAAGAACGCGTGAAGATCGGCGGATTGTTGGTCTTCGATGACACCGCTAACCAAGGGCATGCGGGTCTGGGCGATGTGTGGGATGAAACAATCGCGGGAGATCCTCGCTTTACGTCCTTTGTGTTCAATGAAGTCGGTTTTGGTATCGGCATTGCGACGCGTAAATTCTGACTTCGTGATGCTGGTATTACCTTGTCAACCAATCGAGGTGAAACGCACATGAAGGTGCTGATCACAGGATGTTGCGGTTTCATTGGCCGTTATCTGATCGATCTCGTGAGCCAGCAAGGGTACGCGCCCTTTGGTCTGGACCTGAATCCTGCTGCGCCAACGGGCATCACTTCTGATCACTATTTTTGCACGAGCGGTACCGCTGAGTTGTGCGCCATTGTCGAGAAAGTCCAGCCCGATCTGTGCGTTCACGCTGCGGGGCAGGCGTCCGTTCCTGGATCGTTCGAAAACCCTGAAAAGGATTTCACTGGCGGCCCTGCGCTGACCTTCGCAATTCTCGATGCGCTGCGCCAATTCGCTCCCAAATGCCGTCTGATCTTTCTGTCCAGCGCATCAGTCTATGGGCAGCCGGGACAATTGCCTATATCCGAAGCGCAACCGCTTGCGCCAATGTCCCCTTACGGCTTTCACAAGTGGCAATCGGAGATTCTGCTGCGCGAATTCCATGAGATTTTTGGGCTCAACACCGCCTGTGTGCGGATCTTCTCAGCTTATGGCATCGGGCTGCGCCGTCAGGTTCTATGGGACATCTGTCGCCGGATTATTTCCGAGGGCGAACTCATTCTTCGAGGTACAGGTCAGGAAAGTCGCGACTTTATCAATGTTCACGACGTGGCATCAGGCATTTTAACGGTGGCGCAGAACGCACCGGCCAGAGGCGAGGCCTATAACCTTTCGAGCGGGATCGAGACGACGATTTCCGAACTCGCTAACATCGCCGTATCGGCGCTGGATGAAAGCGTAGTGCCAGCTTTCGACGGAACCGTCTCGGTTGGCGACCCTTTGAACTGGCGTGCGGATGTATCCGCCATCCAGGCTTTGGGGTTCAAGCATGAGACGAATCTTCAAGATGGAGTTGCCGCTTACGCGCTATGGTGCAAGGAGCAGATCCGCGCAGATCATGGTGGAGGCGACCGCTAGGTCCTAAATCATCGCGCGTTCACGGATAGCTTGAGGGGCTTGGCGAGGATGGCTGAAACAGTCTTCATAATAAATAACGTGCTGGGTGGGGTCGCCAGTTTCTGCACGAATATCATGGAAGGCCATCCACCCGATGCACCTCCGCAACAGGCCATTCTTCTCACTGACGCGTCAGATGAAGCGCCGACCATTGATGGCCAGTTTGGTGAGAACCGCAAACACTCGCTGAAATTTTCCCCTAACGAGAACCAATCCCACGTGCTGGCGCGACTTGCCGCGACTATTCCCGATGGGCCCGGTTCGATTATATCGAACCAGCAGATGGAGCTCGCCCTTTTTAGCCAGCAGCCGGTCGACAAAACCATCTTCCAGGTGGTGCACGACGAATACAATCTCAGGCTGTCGCAGAAGTACTCAAAGATCATCGATGTGTTCGTCGCGCATAGTCAATTTTACCACGAAAGGCTTAGGGAGTGCCTACCTGACCGAGAAGAGAGCATTTTTCATCTGCCTTACGGTATCCGGCTTTCGTCCAATCAGCGCAAACCAGCCGATGGGCCGATACGACTGGTCTTTCTCGGTCGACTGACGGAAGCGAAAGGGGTACTGGACCTCCCTAAGATCGAGGAAGGTCTGCGCGCGCGCGGTGTCGCGACCGATTGGACGGTTATTGGTAGAGGGCCGTGCGGGGACCAGTTGCGCGCGCAGCTGCCCCCCAGCGAGCGGATTCGTTATGTCTCGCCAAGCACGAACAGCGAGGTTTTGAAACACTGCGCTACGGGCGATGCGCTTGTTTTCCCAACCCGGTTCGAAGGTTTCCCGGTCGCGTTGTTGGAAGCTATGAGCGCAGGGCTTGTGCCGATCGTGTCTGATCTTGAAAGCGGCGTTCCCGAGGTCGTCAACGAGCGCACCGGTTTCCGAGTGGCCGTTGGCGAAGTGCAAGGATTTATCGAGGCGGTTCAACGCCTCGACTCGGATCGATCCACGCTGGAAGCGATGAGCGCCGCGTCGAGCTCCATGGCGAGTCACTTTGATATCACTGAACGCGCGACCGCCTATCACGCGCTCTTCTCTCGCCACGCCCAGCTCAAGCGCCCTTGGAGCGGGCCGCTTCAAATCACTCACGGGAGTCGCCTCGATGCGCCCTATATCCCAAACGTTGTGTCCACCTCGCTGCGGCGGACGCGGTCGTTTTTGCAAAGCCTCAAGGCATGACAAGCGCGCCGCCAGTCAGCGTCATTACCACCGCGTATAACCGCGAAGCCTATCTGGGCGACGCGATTGAGAGCGTACTCGCATCCAGCTTTGAGGATTTCGAATATATCGTTGTCGACGATTGTTCGAGTGACGCGACATTCGACTTAGCCCAGCGATACGCGGCCATGGATAGCCGGGTCAGGGTCTATCGAAACGAAGTGAATCTGGGGGATTACAAGAACCGCCATTATGCGGCGACACTCGCTCAGGGTACCTATTTAAAATACGTGGACTCAGATGACGTGATCTATCCGCACGGGCTTCAAGTCATGATGCAAAGCGCCAGCCGATTCCCGGATGCGGGGCTAGCTCTAAGCTGCAAGCCTGAGGCCCAGCGTTCGTACCCGGTCGCCCTTTCCCCACGCGAGGCTTATCGCCGCCATTTCTTTGAAGGCGGTCTTTTCAACAACGGCCCTCTTTCAACCCTTATTAAGCGCGATGCCTATCACGCGGCCGGAGGGTTTACAGGCGAACAATTCATCGGTGATGCCCAGCTTTGGCTAGCGATTGCACGCGATGCTCTTGTTATCCTGATGCCACAAGACCTGACATGGTGGCGCAGTCATGGCGAGCAGGAATTGGCGTATGAATTGCGCACTCTCGACACAGTGGCGGCGCGTCATTCGCTGGCGATTAATTCCCTGAGGGATACCCGAAGTCCTCTGAGCGATGCGGAAACGCAGCGGGCGCTGGACATTGTGCAGCGCAAACACGCCAGCTTGATTCTGAGCGTCGCTCGGCGCTTTTCGTTCGCCCAGGCGTTCAAGCTTGCGCAGACTTTGGGCCTGAGCACTGGTGATTTCGTCCACGCGCTCAGTTCGCGCTTAACCAAAGGACGCAAAGCGTTATGATGCCCGCCCCGCAAGTCTCGATCATCGTGCCGTGTTACAATGGCGTGCCTTGGCTGGAACGCCTTGCGCAAACGCTAGCCCCCTACCGTGTCGAAGGTGTTGAGATCATCTTTGTGGATGACGGCAGCACCGACGACAGCGCGGCGGCGTTTCAAAACTTCATTCCCGAAGCTCATATCTTGCAGCAGAAAAACGCTGGCGTTGCAGCGGCGCGCAATGCTGGTGCCAGCGTGGCTTTGGGCCAGTATCTGCAATTCCTGGACGCCGACGACGTAATCCTTCCCGGCAAATTCGACGCGCAGATCTCGGCGGCGAGCGCGCGAGAATTAGACGTTGTCTATTCCGACTGGCGCATGGTGGTAGTCGACAGTGAGCGCATCGAATACGAACCCTTGCGCAACAAACCTATGTCCTCAGAACCAGTCGCCGCATTGCTTTTGGGTTGGTGGGTGCCCCAACACGCTTATCTCATCCGCAAGAGTGCCTATGACGCGATCGGAGGTAGCAATTCAAAGCTAGTCAATGCACAAGACTTTGACTTGGTTTTGCGCCTGGCGATTGAAGGCAAGAAGTTTGGGCATGTACCGGGGCTTTTCGCGGAATACTTTCGCTTTGTCCAAGCGAAAAGCTTGGCTCAAGGCCCTCGCAAACAATACTGGAGCGATTATGAGACCGCGGTACTTGATGCGGTGAACATCATGGAGGCAAACGATGGATTGACGCTCGAACGGCGCAAGGCGGCGGCTGAGAAGCTGCATGTCATAGCGCGCAGCGTTTACGCCATTGATAAAGAATGGTTCTCAAGGCTTTTGTGCCACCTTGATGCTCTTTGCCCCGACTACAAGCCTTCGGGCGGGGGCGCTTATGCTGCCTTCGGCCGCGTTGCGGGCCTGCGCGCAGCCGAAGCCTTCGCGCATGGAACCCGCGCGCTGCGCCACCGATTGAGAGGTGCGCTTTGAGGCTGGTCAGCACCCATTTTATTTGCGCAAAGGGCTACTCTTCCGCCTGGCGGCCCTTAAGCGCTCAGACGGTATAGGTCGTAAACCCAATTATGCGCGTTCTATACGTAGGCCACTTAAACCCCGGGCAGACATCCTTGATGCGCATGCGCGCTCTTGAGCGCAACGGCATCGAGACTGTCGGTTTTAACGCTCGCAAATTCTTGGAAAACCAATCGCTTTTCGACAGGCACGTTCTTGCCCGTATCGCGCCGCATCGCGCGATCGGCAAAATGAACGAGGAATTGCTGCAGGCCGCCCGCGAAGTTCGGCCGGACCTTGTGTGGTTCGACAAGCAGGAATTCGTATCCGCCGAGACGCTAGCCGCAATCAAAGAGCTAGGCGCTCGCCTCGCCTACTATACGCCTGATCCCTATTTCACGGTGACTTGGAAACAGACGACCGCCTCGCGCGATGCCATGCCGCTTTTCGATATTCTTGTCACCGCCAAGGCCTATGAACTGAAGCATTTCGAGCAAGTTGGCGGCAAAGTCATATATATGCCCCTTGGCTATTGCGATGAGGTGCACCGGCCGATTAAGAGCGTCGCTTCTGCGCAAACTATCGATGTCAGCTTTATCGGAGGCTGGGAGCCGCGCCGCGAAGAGTTCATGGAGGCGATCTCTGGTAGCGGGCTCGGCGCGTATATCTGGGGTTATGGCTGGGATCACCTGATCGACGGAAGATGGTCTATTCGTCGCCATTTGAGGTTGCAGCGCTTAGCGCCGAACGAGCCCCATCGCATACGCGTGTCCAAACAGTTATCGACGCGTATTTACCCTGGTGAAATCTATGACGAGGCTTACGCGCGCGCTCTATCGCAGTCCCGGATCAGTCTTGGTCTGTTGCGGACTACCTGGCCCGATCAGCACACCACGCGCACCTTTGAAATACCGGCCTGCGGTTCGCTACTCTTAGCCGATCGAACCGACGAACATCGCGAGCTTTTCGAGGCAGGCAAAGAAGCAGAGTTCTTCAGCTCTGTCGAGGAGCTGGTCGACAAAGCGCGTTTTCTAACGGACAATCCCGACACGCGCGATCGCATGGCGCAGGCCGGCAGAGCCCGCTGTATTGCGTCGGGCTATTCCTACCTCGAACGCTTCAAAGCCATCTTGCCTGAGATAAGGGGATGACGGCCAAGTCTGAGAAAAGCTGGGGTGAGATCGCTTTCCTTTATCGTAAACCCCACGCTCATCAGTACAGTATCGAAGATTATTTCGCGCGTGTTCAAGAGGACCTCACAGCGCTGGGTGTTGAGAATCACGCTGTGACCAGTTGTTATTTGTCCAGAGGCTTGTTGCCTCGACTGAAAATCGCTTGGCAGGTTCTGCGCCGTCGTGACTGGCTTTTGCACATTACCGGTGACATCACATTCGCGGCGCTGGTCTGCCGAGGCAAAGTGGCGATTACAATTCATGATACGCAGGTGTTGAGTCGGTTATCGGCGATCCCTCGAATGATCGTGAGTCTTCTTTGGTTCGAGCTGCCTATCCGGCGCGCCGACCTCGTAACGGTGAATTCAGAAGAAACAGCGCGGTGCCTGCGCGATAGGATACCCGCCGCGCGCGGCAAGGACCTTCACGTCGTGCCCGTTTCAGTGTCGGAGAAATTTCGCCCATCCCAAAAGCCTTTCAACGCCCAAAAACCCCGAATTTTGCAAATCGGCACAAAGCCGAACAAGAATGTCGGTCGACTTGTCGAGGCCCTGCGCGAGGTTGAGTGCACTTTGTGTATCGTTGGGCCGATCTCAGAAGCTCTGCGTCAAAGGCTGGAAGTCAATAAGATCGAGTACGACAATCTAGTGAACATCACCAAAAAGGAGCTTGTTCGCGTTTATGAAGACTGTGACTTGTTGGCTTTTGCCTCGATTGAAGAGGGGTTTGGAATGCCGATCGTCGAAGCGCAGCGAATCGGCCGTCCTATTGTCACCTCTTCCATCAGCTCAATGCCAGAGGTTGCCGGCAACGCGGCTTGCTTCGTTGATCCTACAAACGTTGACAGCATACGCGCGGGCCTGACGCGCGTGATTGAAGACGAGTACTATCGCAATGAACTCGTGTCGCTTGGTTTTGTGAATGTCGAGCGGTTCGAGAGACGGCGGATCGCTGAACGATACTGGGAGTTGTACCGCGCTTATGTCGCTTAGAATGGAGTTACACGGTAGCCTTGTGGTGCTTTGCGGTCCGTTCGGGGGGTCTCATGGCACCTTGGCCTCAGGGCCGATGTCGACTACCTTTTTGATCGGGCAAGATCGAGAAACGAAATGCTGATACTGATCGGACTGACATGGCTCAGCATGATACTTCTGCTTTATCGCAAGACCATGACACGCGGCCTGTATGGAGCGGGGCTCCCGCTCGCCGTTATTCTAGCCACCTCCTTTGAATATATCGGAGGGTTTTCGTTTGGGGTGCCGGGATATAGCCACATTCGAAACGACGGTTCGCTCTATCTGCTGACTTACGGTTTCACCGAGGAAACAGTATTGAAGGGCCTAGCCTGTGCTTTAGCAGCCATTGTCGCCTTCACGCTCGGCGTGCTTCTTGTCTACCGAAAAAATACCGGTCTACCGGTTCACTTTGTATCAAGTGAAGCGTACCAACGCCGTTCATTGATGATCATGCTTGCGGTTGGCGTTACGGGCATAATGGTGCCGCGTATCCCGTACCCGATCCCTTTGGCGGGTGCCTTTAGTCAAGTCGGACAGCTTACCCTTATCGCAGCGATTGCTTTCGGGCTCCACCGATCAATGCGTCTTGGTAAGGGAAACACGACATTGTGGCTGTGCCTTGCCGGAGGCTTCATCGCGTTTTATCTGATTTTTTCAGGTTTTCTCTCCTACGGATTTCAGGCGTTCGTCGTCCTAACGTGCTTCTATCTCGCGATTATTCGAAGACGAAGGATGCCAAGCCTGCGTTTCCTGATGGGCCTTCTGGCTTTTACCTATCTAGCCCTTGCTCTCTCAGTTGCGTGGCTTTCATCTCGTGAGCAATTGCGCGCCGTCTTGTGGAGTAACGCTGGGATAAGCGAGCGGTTATCCGCGATCTCGGATGCGATGCTGAGCATAACAATCCTGAATCCGTTCGATTTTCAAAGTCTCGACTTTTTGATGACTAGGTTCAACCACGGAATGTGGGTTGGCAAGGTGATCGAGCATCATAGTGTTCACCCTGAACTTCATCTCAACGGCTCAGGCCTCCTCCTCGCGCTCTTTGCTTGGGTTCCGCGATTCATTTGGCCTGGCAAGCCTGAGGCCGGGGGGAGCGATTTGCTCTCAGAGCATTCTGGCTACGTATTTAGCTCGGGTAGCGCGACGTTCGGCGCGGGTCAGGTCATCGACTTCTATATCAATTTCGGATTGGTAGGGGTCGTTTTCGGCTTTTTCGCGATGGGCTATTTAATCGGCTATCTGGACAAGGCCGCTGGGCGCAACCTGCGCTGCGGCTTTGTGCTCAAGGCCGCGCAGTATTACGTTATCGGGCTATGCCTCACGCGCTCTCTTAGCGAAGTCTTCTTCTTGATAAGCTCTGGTCTTGCTGGATTCTTGATCTTTAAATCCATCCAGTTAGTGCAACCTCATCCCAGAGTCCAAAAGCGAACTCTTGCCACGGACCCAAGGCGCCAGTCAAACCCGATTGCTCTGGCGCGCCAAGGCCTGCCTTATGACTAATTGTGGCTGCTGTTTGTCCTTCAAAGAAGCGAATAGCCTCTCATTCGCAGACCTCGATCCGCACTATCTATCCGGCGCGCTGTCTGGAAAGAGGGCAGTTTTGACAATAAACTCATTTCGAAAGCTCGGATCTTCGATTTGTCTCTCTTAGTGGTAGATCCTGGGTTGAACCTTTGGGGGTCGGAGCGCTCTTTGCTGACGACGATGCCGGCGCTTGCCTCTTCGCATGATCGCGTAATCGTGATGCTCGATCGACAAGCCGCGCTCAACGACGCTCTGCGTGATCTCGACGTCCAAATTGTTCACGCACCGTTTGCACATTTGGCGCAAAGACGCCGGTGGTTGGATAGGGGCGCCATAGCGCTCCGCATCGTTTTTGCGTGCCTTCGCCACAAGGTGTGCAAAATCTACCTCAATCAGGCCGGGCTCGCGCCGCTTGTCCATCGGGTTGCCGGTTTGCTGGGGCTTCCCTTGGTCATCCACGTGCGGATTTTGGAGGACCTTAAGCGTTGCGCAATGCTGGCGCTTGGCCCGGATGTGCACTTGGTTTTCAACAGTCTTGATATGATGGAGCGGTACGAAGAGATCGGCAATTGCCGCGCCAAGCACGTCGCCGTTTACAACCCGACAAATCTGCCCCTTAATGCCTGCGAGGAAACCGACTTTGCCCATCGGAAGATGTTTGGCTGTATCGGGCGATTGTCGACGTCTAAGGGGCAGCACATTCTCCTTGAGGCTTTTGCGCTTTTGGGCCCCCTGTCGAGAGCCCGCTCGCTTGATTTCATTGGCGAAGCGCCTCAAGGAGGGCGCCGCTATGAGGACGATTTGAAGTCGCAGGCTCAAGCCTTAGAGCTGCCCGATGCGGTGCAATTTTTGGGATATAGATCCGACGCTCAGGCCTTAATGATGGACTATCGATTTATCGTCGTTCCGTCACTGTATGAGCCGTTTGGACGAGTGGTGATGGAAGCCTGGGCCGCAGGAGCCGTTCCGATTGCATCGACCTTATCGGGCGGAAGCGCGGAGATCATTCGTGCCTCGGGGGCGGGGCTCTTGTTCGAAGGCCACACACCCGCAGCGATGGCTTCGGTGCTGCGCAAGGCGGTCTCTTTGTCCGCAAAGGACCATGGTAAGCTTGCCGCGATGGGGCGGAGCTGGGCGCGCGAGACACTGTCGATTGAAAACTATAAACGAACTCTAACAGGCGTCCTATTTTGATCATGGACCGCTTAAGCCAAGAGTGGATCGCGGGGCTCAGTTTCGCGGATCTTTTGCGGGAACGCGCACTCCAGTTGGAATCGAATTTGGCGCGCGGCACCCACACAGTGGTTCGTGCGAGGGTTAAGTAACAGCAAATGGCAACGGTTATCCTCGTCTCGCCGCATCCAGTGGACGGCTATCCTCCGGTTCAAAATCAAGCTTGCCTGTTGGCTGACACAGGGTGGGCCGTGGAGTTGATCACCACGCCGCTCGCGTCGGGGCCGCGCGGGATGCGTTTCTCTCACCCCGGTGTCACTGTGCACGAAATCGAGGCCGGACCAGGTGGAAAGCTGGGCGCCCTGCAGCGCGCTTATCGCTTCGTGTCCACTCTGAGCACGCTTCGCCGCAATGCCCACGGACCTGTGGTTGAAGTCGCATTTGAACCCAGCGGACAATTTTATAGCGACATGGCTTGGGCGCGACCGGCGGTGCGTATTGCGCATTTCCACGAATGCCTGCAATCTTTCGAAGAGTCCTTTCTCGAAAAGCGTTTGGTTAAGGCAATCGCAGGCTATCAACTCGTTGTCGTGCCAGACGAAGGGCGAGGAGAGCTTATCAGGGAACAGCTGAAGCTTTCGTCGCTGCCAACGATTGTCCCGAATTATCCTTTGCTCGGCGCTCACGAAGCGTTGCTCGAAAGAGGCGAGCGTGAGGGCTTCGAGGTGATTTACTGCGGATCGATCAGCACCCGCCAAATGCTCGGGGTGGTGGTGAAAAGCGTGTCGCAATGGCCCGAATCCGCGCGTCTCACGATTATCGGATCGACGCAGAAACCAGCGGCGCAGGAGATCATCGATATTGCCCGGCAAGAGGGAGTGAGCGAGCGCGTCGATTTCCTCGGCTGGGTCCCATATGACAAGGTCAAGCAGCGCTTAGCCGAAGCCGATCTTGGCATCTCGTTGCTTGATGGCCGGTTCGATCAATGGCGCACGGCTTTGGGAGCCTCGAACAAGCGCTATCAATACATGCAAGCTGGTCTTCCCCAGATCGCGGACATGAATCCCGGTGTGCCTGAACTGATCGAGGGCCAAGGGATTGGCCGGTGTTTGACCAATTTTTGCGAAATCGAGCTCGCAAGTCTCGTGTCTGAATACGCGTCCGACGCCGAGCGTTGCCAACGCGAAGGGGCGCGCGCTTTCGGCCTGTTTAAAGCGCGCTACAATTATGCCGAGCCCTTTTGCAGCGTTATACGCTTTATGGAAGAGCGGATAAAACCAGTGAATGGCTCTTAATGAATAGCCGCCTTTCACTTAGTGGCAGCCACTCTTGCACGATTCTAACTGCGGCTCATCTCCCTTGAAAATCTTGCTTTATGCGCCGAACTACCTGCCCGCGACCCGCTATGGGGGACCGGTCCGGTCAAGCCATGGTCTAGCTCGGGGGCTGGTAAGGCGCGGCCATCGCGTCGATGTAGTCACCACCAATGTCGACGGGGAAGGCGTCCTGGACGTCCCAGTCGGACAGGTTGTCGACATGGAGGGGGTTCGGGTCCGCTATTTCCCAACGAGCGCCCCGCGCAGGATCTATTACAGCCCTGAAATGCTTGCCGCTGTTGAAAGCGAGGTTGACACCTATGACGCGGTTCACACCAATGGAATGTTTCTTTGGCCGGGGCTTGCGATCGCTCGGGCTGCGGTAAGGGCGCGCAAACCTCTCTTCATCTCACCGCGCGGGATGCTGGTGCCAGAGATGATCGCGGGCAAGTCCAAACACATCAAACGTTTGTGGATCGCTTCACTCGAACGGCGCTATCTTAAGCAAGCGAGCGCAATCCATGTCACCTCGGAATCAGAGGCGGATGGCATCAGGCAACTGGGTTTGGACTTGGCGAAGGTTGCGATCCTGCCCAACGGCGTGGACCTGCCCAAGGATGAGCCAAGTGCGTCCGACGTCGAGGCCGAATGGGTAGGCGTGGATCGCGGCGAGCGCGTCGCCTTTCTCGCGCGTCTGGATTGGACCAAGGGCCTTGATCTGGCGATTGAAGCGGTGGCACGTCACCCTACGGCCACGCTTCTTATCGCAGGCCCCGATCAGATAGGCCTTCAGAGCGCTTTGGAAAAACAGCTGGTTCGGCAAGATGGATCGTGCGCAGGGCGCTTTGTTGGGCAACTCGACGATCAGAGAAAATGGGCGTTTCTGGCTGGCGCGGATTTACTGTTAGCACCGTCAGTTAAAGAGAGCTTTGGAATGTCGGTGGCTGAGGCGCTGTGCATCGGGACGCCCGTGATCTGTACGCCCGGCGTCGGCGCTTCGAGCATTGTAGAGAGAATTTCGCCCGGGCTTGTGGTTGAGCGTCATCCCGACGTCCTCGCTGAGGTGGTGAAGGAAGCGCTTTTGGATCCAACGCGCAGCGCCCAACTGGGCAAAATAGCCAAGGCCATGATGGCAGAGGAATACGGCTGGGATGCAATAGCCGATCGCATGGCGGCTTTGTATCGTCAAACCCAATAGGCGATGGATGGGCAATACGTCACCAGACGCCGTATTTGGCCTTAGTGGCCACACTCACTGTCCGCTAAAGTCAAACAACTCTCAAACTCAAGCCGGTGAGAAATCGAAGCATGTCGCCAGTTCGGATCGCTAACCTCCTCTATCGCTCTCCTTACGTCGCTGTTCGAGAGATCGTGAAGCGCCTGCCCGGAATGGAGTTTCTGAAGGATACCGAAGGGTACGCGACGCAAATCACTTATGACATGTGGTTTGACCAGTATATTCGCGGGATCAACGGTGGCGGGATCTATTGGCCGATGCATCGCTCAAGCCGGTGCATAAACTGGAGGAACGTGCATCTGGGGATCGATGTCGCCCCAGGCTACATGCCGGGGTGTTATATTCAGGCTATGGGGCCGATTTCGATTGGCGATTACACCCGGATCGCCGCTAATGTCGGGATCGTATCCAGCAACCACAGCCTGCTGGATGCAAGACAGCACGAAATCAGCCGGGTCGATATTGGCAAATATTGCTGGCTTGGAATTAATTCGGTCGTGCTTCCCGGGGTGACATTGGGGGATTACTGCATCGTCGCAGCCGGTGCGGTTGTCACCAAATCTTTCCCAGACGGTTATTGCGTATTGGCGGGATCGCCCGCGCGGGTCGTAAGAGAGTTAGATCCGGATCAATGTGTTCATTACGAGAACGAGCATAGGTATCACGGCTATATCCACGAAGATGTATTTCAAGATTTCAAATCGAGGCATCTAAATGAGATTTGAGCGAAAGCTCGCTGGCTCTTACTCCCCGATCGGAGCTCGCCATGTCCGTTCAATATAACGATGAATTCTATAGCACCCGAGACGCCGGGACGAAGTACTTTGCACCGCAATTGTCGGAGCTGTTGAATGACACCTTTAAACAAAGTACTCCGTGGATTTGGGCTGCGGTGTGGGGACGTTGGCGTCGCAAATGAAGGCTCTGTGAGGCGCGCGCGTTATGGGTGTTGAAGGCCCTTGGTTCGATAAGGACAAGCTTGTCATCAAAAACGATGAATTCATCCAATTGGACTTCAATCAATCGCTTGCGATGCCCAAAGAGCGCTTCGACATTGTGGGCTCCCTGGAAGGGGCAGAGCATATGTCTGAGGATTGCGCGCAAGGCTTTGTAAATGCGCTGTGTGACCTAAGCGACGTGGTGGTTTTCGCTGCTGCGATACCCTTGCAAAGGGGGTATCGGGCACATCAACGAACGTTGGCCATCCTATCGGGCCGCCGTGTACTGAGAAGCCGGATATCGCGCATTCGATTTCATTCGCCCCAAACTGTGGTCAGACAGCGACATACCGCGTTGGTATCGCCAGAATACGGTCCTATATATTCATGAAGAGGCCTGCGCACGCCTCCCAAGCGACGTTCTCATGACCGAACGAGAGCCCGCAGCTCTTGATGTCGTGCACCCCGAGACGCTAATGATTGAACGAGCGCGGTGTCACGTCGACAATATTGATTTACGCGATATCACTGCCGCCTTGTCTAGCCGCATCGCTAAGGCTCTGATCAAGAAAACGAAGAGCTAAACCAAGGGCAGACCCATCGGTTGCCAACGCTTATATCAACCCGCCGCGCGGTCAGTGTGGTTTCGCCGCAAGGGTGGGCGTTTCGTCACCGTTTTGTAAAAGGATGAGCACCAAGGTGCGTAATTTGTTATGCGGCTTGACCGATACACATCGAAATTGAACCGGGGTGCGTCACGTTTTGTTGATGCCGCTTGGCTTGTCTCGAATGCCCTATTTCTGTCATCCTGGCTTCCGGGGACAGGATGGCGCGTGCAATTGCTACGTGCTTTTGGCGCAGAGGTCGGACGTAATGTGGTGATCAAGCCGGGCGTGCGCGTAAAATTTCCGTGGCGTCTGCGGATTGGCGACCATAGCTGGATTGGCGAGGATGTGTGGATCGACAATCTTGCAGAAGTGGACATCGGAAAACATGTCTGTGTCTCTCAGGGGGCCTATCTCTGTACTGGAAGTCACGATTGGAGTTCCGAATCCTTCGATCTCATAACGAAGCCAATCATCCTACAGAACAGGGTATGGGTCTGCGCACAAGCGACAGTAGGGCCAGGCGTGGTGATCGGCGAAGGGGCGGTTCTAGGATTAAAAAGCTGCACCAGTAGGCACCTATCGCCATGGACAATCAATGCGGGGTCGCCATCTCTAGAGGTAGGCCAAAGAACTCGTCACCTGGATAGTATGGATTAGTGCTCTTCTGCATGTAAGAATACCTGTAATCAAAGCATTAGGACACCAGAAGGAAGCTCGCCAGAGAGCCTAAGCCCCAATTTCACGAAGGCCTCACTGAGACGATCGAGTATTTCGATGCCATGCTACGTGAACTTGGCGAAGAGAGCGCCGGCCTTGCTCAGCGAACCTGAACCAGCTGCGCCCACCGCCGTTCGTGGATGGCGTAGGTAGCTGCATTCTCGACATAGCGACCCAACACGCTGATCGTCTTCCAACCACCCGCCTGCATGATGGCGACCTGGTCAATACCAGCCACCATCATGTCTTGGGCCGCACCGATGCGCATGGAATGGCCCGATAGGCTGGATACCTTCTCTCCGAGTTCTGCACGCGCTGCTGCGCGCTTGATGATCCGCCTGATCGAGGCGGTATCGAGATGCCGACCGGACATCTTGCGCGTATGAAGCCCTTGGAACAACGGTCCTTCCTTGATGCCGCTAACCTCCAACCATTGCGCAAGCGAGTCTTGCGTCGAGGGCGAAAGATGGGCGATGCGGCCTTCGCCAAAGGGGTCGGACTTGGCCCTCAGGATGAGGATGGCGGCAAGGTCCGGCGCAAGGTGCTCGGCCCGCATGGCTGCAAGCTCGATGCTACGACAGAGCGTGTCATAGCCGAGGCTGATGAGCGCGGCATCGCGCTTTCCCGCAAGGGTACCGGGGCAGGCCACCAGCATGGGTCGGAGAAGATCAGAGGTCAGGCCCAGCGATTGTTTGGGGCGAGAAGGCCTTGCGCGGCGTGCACGCCTGATCGCCAGCTGCACTTCGCTTGACAAGGCAGGTGATGGCCAGTCGAGCATGCGATGGGCAAACTTGATCGCCTCAACGCGCCGCTTGACAGTCGCCATCGACAGCGTTTGGGTTTGGTCATCGATAAAACACGCCACCGTAGACGGGGCGGCAGGCACCCAATCATGGCCGTAATCGACGCACCAGGCGATAAAGCTGTGCAGGTCGCCGCGATAGCCGCTGAGCGTCTTTTCAGAGTACGCCCCTTTGCATCGCTTGAAGATGCGATCTAGATCTGTTTGGTATGGATGTCGAACGCTTCTCATGCAATTTTTATGGCGTAAAATACGCCATAATGCAACCATCTTGATAAGCGCCGCTCAGATTAGAGCTGGAAGGGCGTTGCTCGGTATTTCCGCTGCCGAGTTAAGCAGCAACTCCAATGTACCCCATCGAACGCTACAGCGCTTAGAATCTGCCGATGGCGTTCCTCCGTCGCGTGGAGGGACACTTGAGCGCGTCAAGCAGGCGCTCGAAGCCGAAGGCATCGAGTTTATCGGTGACCCTATCACCTCTCCAGGCGTGCGCCTGTGCGCTCGCAAAGCCCCCAACTAACATGACCGATCCCATGGCCAGCCAGATCTGGCGCGGTCTAGTGATTATGGTCATTCTGGGCCTTGGAGGGATCATGGCCTTTGCCAGCCCCTTTGGCTGGCCAATCCGGGACTATGATCGCTACCCGCATTTCGTAACCTTTGCCACGATATCCCTACTTTCCGTCATCGCCTGGCCGCGCGCCGCTCTCAACCATCTGCTCATCGGCCTCGCCGTCCTGGCCGGCTTCACGGAGCTCCTCCAATTCACAGCTGGCATAAGCCGCATGCCGTCATGGTCCGACTTCGGCTTCAACATATGCGGCATTGCAGCAATGCTCGGCGTGATCGCCGCCCTGCGCGCCAAGTTTCGCAGCTGATCGATCGCAGCGTATTGCTGCGATGAGGTGCTGTGCGTCGGTAGCCTCTGCACCTGCAAAAAGACCAATATCGCAAAGCTTGGGCTCCCTGCGATAGGAACACCCGCCTCGCCAAATTCCCCGACGCAACTTGCAGGCGGGTTGGCCGGTTCAACAAGCTGCAAGCGGCGCTCCTTCTCCCGATGGAAGTCCTGCAGCATCTCGCGCATCTGGCGCCCCAGCATTCCCTGGTACCGGCCAATGAGGTACTGGTCCTTCAGCAACAGGCTTCGCATCGAGGCGAAACGCGACTCGTCCGCAGACTGGTTTCGCATCGTGACCTCTCGGTCTCCGTCTCGGCCAAGCGTTTCTCTCGCCACAGCAGGTTGGTCATAGTTAAACGCCAACGCGCATATCGGCCAGCTTGCTCTCCCACGGCAGCGCGTAGGCCACGATCGCGTCGAGATCGTCATGCTGCGGCTGCCATGGCAAGGTCGCCTTGATGCGTAAAGAGTCCGCGATAAGCGATTCGGGATCGCCCGCATGGCAAGGCTCCAGCACGCGGATGATTTTGCGGTTCGGCATTCGGCATAACGCATCCAGCGCTCCCAAAACGGAACAGCCCCCGCCATAGCCGCAGTTCACCGTCAGGCTGCTGCCTCAATGACTTAAGCGCCAGCACATGTGCTGCCGCCAGGTCGCCGACGTGAATATATTTGCGCACACCGGTGCCATCCTGCGCGTCGTAATCTGTATCATACACGCCCACGCTTTTGCGCTTGCCGAGCGCCGCCTCGACCGCGACCTTAATCAGGTGTGTCGCACCGGTAGTGGACTGGCCTGTGCGACCCTGCGGATCGGCACCTGCGACATTGGAATAACGCAGTGCGCAATAGTTCAGGTCATGCGCCGCCGATGTGTCAGCCACCTCCAGTCGGCTCGTGCTTGCTTGCCATCCAATTTGTGAATGCCATAATTACGCAAAGCGATAGCGATCATTTACTGCGCAAGGTAGTGTATCCAGCCTTCAATCGTCTTCAACTTGGCGACCCAAACGTTGCCGCTACCGGAGTGGCCTACTGTTGTAGTGCACCTTGAAGCTTACCTACATTTTGTACGCTGTCACAGCACGTCACAAGAACCTCATTCCCGTCAACCACGACAACAACATTTGAGAGCCCGATCACCGAAACCCGCGGCCCGTCACTGTCAACAAAGACATTTTCGCAGTCGACCAGGTCAGCGCGACCTCGAACAGCATTACCTGCTTCGCCGCATTCCTGTTCGTTAAACAGGGCCTTCCAATTTCCGATGTCGGACCAGCCCATGTCCGCCATGACGGTCGCCGCCCTGCCGGTCTTCTCCATGACGGCGAAGTCGATTGACTCCCCATCAATTCGGCAGAAGGGCTCGGCAGCCGGATGAAAGAGATCCTCTTCCGTCTTCCCTTCTGTTACCGCCTGCCTGACCAAGCCTGCGATGTCCGGGCGGTGTGCGCCAAGTTCCTCGAGATAGGTACCTGCACGGAACACGAATATGCCGCCGTTCCACGCGAAATTGCCATCGGCGAGGAATACTGTTGCACGTTCGAGGTCAGGCTTCTCGACAAAGCGACGGACGCGGTAGCCTACAGGCAAAGGTTCCCCGCGCTCGATATAGCCAAAACCCGTTTCGGGCGCCGTCGGCGTGATCCCGATAGCAACCAGGTGACGAGATTCAGCAAGGGCTGCCGCATCGATAACTGCTCGCCGGAAAGCCTCGCTATCACGGATGTGATGGTCGCTCGGGCATACAAGCATCACCGCTTCGGCGGGAAGCCGGGCGGCAGCAAGCGCAATTGCAGGCGCCGTATTGCGGGCGCCAGGTTCGACGATGATCGTCCCTCCACTCGGGAGGCTCTCGCGAATGTGCGGTACGTGGGCATCGCCGGCAACGACGATGGGCGAGGCGAACATTGTTTCGTCCGAGCACCTTGCCAAGGTTGCTTCGAACAGCGTCTGGTCGCCCACCAAGGGGAGGAATGGCTTTGGCTTGGTCTTGCGGCTGCGTGGCCAGAGCCGCGTGCCGCTGCCGCCGCACATGATGACTGGAACAATCTTGCTCATGCCGAAACTCCCTCGCGGCAGGGTGCGGTAACCAGGCAGACACCGTCTTTGGGAAAAACAAGGCCTTCGAGATCTTTAGCCTGCGCGCAATCGCCGGGGCCAATATCCTCGCCATCGACTTGATAGGTGCCCTTGCGCGGAATCACTAGTACCGCGTCGCTATAGGCCGAGCGCAGATCATCTTCAGGATCGCCTGCCACTTGGTGGAGCCGGAAGTAAGGGCCCTCAACAAGTGTCAGGGTTTCGTCGGGGAGTACCGTTCGCCGCGTAGAGGCGTCGAATTGCGCGCCTGATGCCACCTTCATGCCTTTCTCGAGGTGGAGTTCGCGGGGTCGGCCGTAGTCAAAGAGACGGTAAGTGATGTCGGAGTTCTGCTGGATCTCGAGGATCGATACGCCGCCGCCGATGGCGTGCACAGTATTTGCCGGGATGTAGAAGAAGTCGCCCGGCGCCACGTCGTGCCAGGCGAGCAGGTTCTCGATCGAGCCATCGAGCGCGGCACTGTGCATCGTTTCCCGATTGACGTCTTCCTTGAACCCGACCCCAAGCTTGGCGCCTTCATCTGCATCGATGACGAGCCAGCATTCCTCCTTGCCGTTCGTTCCGTGCCCCGATGCGACAGCTTGCGCGTCATTCGGGTGGCACTGGACCGAGAGTTTTTCTCCAGCAAAGATATACTTGACCAAGAGCTCGGGAAGCTCAGCGGGAGGCTCGAACCAGATTTCGCCGATACGCTTGCCTGGAGCGGCCGAGAACGGCGCGGGAAGGTGGTCCAGCCCCCAGACCTTCTCAACATGGATGGGTTTCACACGCAAAGGTCTTATCTCTCGTTGCTCAGATCAGAGGGAGGTCGATAGCCGCAGCCGATGCCGTTGCCAATTGCTTCGATTATATTCGTTTTCGGCTCGATCCCGTTGCACGAACTAGCGCGTAATTCCCCGATCCTGCTAGCGCTCGAGCAGTCGCTCTGCCATGACGGACACTAGCTTGCCTATACCAATGAACTGTGGGGCAAGGGCTAACGCAATTTCTTCGCTTGTGAATAATGAACGCTGCAATAGCGAAGAAAAGCCGACAGGCGTTGCTTCCGAAGCCCTTTTCCTCATACTGGGGCTCCACTTCTGCTTTCTGGATCAGAAGAGGGAATGGCAAAGCGCTGGCGCTTGCCTACGTCTTATCGCTACCGCCACCGACGAGCCAAGAGGAAGAGGACGCAAGGCCAGAATACCGTGTTCGCAATATCCCGGTATGGCTCGATGCGGTTTGTAGCCGGACCGTTTAGGAAATCGATCAGTTCGTTGAGGACAGCGAATGCGACGACGAGGGCCAAAGGGATCGGCGAGCGGAACTCTCTGCGCAGCACCAGCGAGGCCACCACGAAGATCAGCAGGCCTGCATGGACGTGCAGCAGCTCTTGGCTTGCGCCTGTCCAGGCCTCGATCCAACGCTTCGTCTCGCTGTAGAAGCCGGCAGCGCTTTCAAGGTATCCGGTCACGGTCATGGTTATTGCGACACCTCTAGCAATGCTTTCGCGACGCTATGGCGGGTCATTGCATCCGGCGCCACCCGCAATCGGGCGGCGGGCTTTCTGACTGCCTAAGAGAATGCGGAATTTACCAGAGTGCTTCGGTCATTTATCGCGATCGAGGATAACGGATTGTCCCACGATCACGACGCGCTGCCTCTGCGCCACGCCGCTACTGTGCATGCGGTTGAATTTCGGGCTACGCCGATACCGGGTGTCTTGGGGGGGACCCTTGCGCGACAACGTGGCATGACGCGCACTAGCATAGACCAGATTCGCAGCACCCATCTGACGAGGTGTACGACTAACTCGAAGGAAACCCCTGCTTATTTAACCTTACACTCGACGGTGATAATCGAACTGATTGCCAATTAAACACCAGCGCGAATATCGGCCAGCCTGCTCTCCCACGCCAGCGCGTGGGCCACAATCGCGTCAAGATCGGCATGCTGCGGTTGCCATGGCAAGGTCGCCATGATGCGTGAAGAGCCCGCGACCAGCGAATCGGGATCGCCCGCACGGCGCGGCCCCAGCACGCGGGTGATCTTGCGGCCCGTCAATCGGTCTACCGCATCCAGCACTTCCAAAACGGACAAGCCCCGGCCATAGCCGCAGTTCATCGTCATGCTGCGCTCGGGCTGCTGCATCAGTGCCTCAAGCGCCAGCAAGTGTGCTGCCGCCAAGTCGCTGACGTGGATATAGTCGCGCACACCGGTGCCATCCGGCGTGTCGTAGTCTGTGCCGAACACGCCCACGCTTTCGCGCTTCCCGAGCGCCGCCTCGACCGCGACCTTGATCAGGTGTGTCGCGCCGGTGGTGGACTGGCCGGTGCGCCCCTGCGGATCGGCACCCGCGACATTGAAATAGCGCAGCGCGCAATAGTTCAGGTCATGCGCCGCCGATGTGTCGGCCAGCATCTGCTCGGTCATGAGCTTTGACCAGCCATAGGGATTGATTGGCTGTCGTGGGTCCTCCTCATTAACCGGCGACACCGCCGGCGTGCCATAGGTCGCAGCCGTCGAGGAAAAGATGAAGTGCGGCACACCTGCCTCAACTGCCGCTTCGATCAGCACACGACTCTTGGCGGTGTTGTTATGGTAGTAACTGAGCGGGTTCTCGACGCTTTCAGGCACAATGATCGAGCCTGCAAAATGCATGATCGCGCGCGTTCCCTGCTCGGCGAACACGCGTTTTAAGAGATCTGCGTCGGCAATATCACCTTTGTAGAAGGGGACTTGCTCTGGGATCGCAAAAGAAAAGCCAGTCGATAAATTATCAATGACGGCGGCTGGCCATCCCGCGTCTTGCAAAGCAATGACCGCATGGCTGCCGATATAGCCCGCCCCGCCTGTCACGAGCACGGGAAGCTTCGAATTCATGGGAGTGCCCCCTTCTTCTTTTTGCGTTTGCCTAGTGGTGAATCGCCGCCGGCAACCCGGGTTAGGCCTCAACGTAATAGGCAGCCGCGCTTTCAACTTATCCTGTCATGGTTATTGCGATACCCTTGGCTAGGCATTCGCCAGGCTATGGAAGGTCTTTGTATCTGGCGCCACTGCCAATTTAGCGGCGGTTTTCTGACTGCCAAGCTAATGATCGTCGCTGCTGCGCGAGTTTGCCCTAGTCAATCTCCCGGAGCGTCTCGCGCGCCTGCCGCATCAGGTCCGTCAGCGCCTTGGAGGCCTCGCGCGAGAAGAGGGCTTGGGGCTCGAGGTGCGCAAGCGGACCCTCCTCACTCCCGCTTCCTAACAACCGTATTTGGACGCGCTGCTGCGTGGATTAAGAAAGGTAACTACGGCGACCACACAGTTGCTAACAGACGTCACTGGCTGGAATCTAATGCAGCGTAGGTGTCGGAGGACCAGATCAGATCGTAGCCTTGCATGGTAAAATCGATGGATATTGGTGAATCGAGGCGCCGTCTCTCGCCTTCTCGTAACGGTCGTCCTCAACCAGCAAGTTTGCGCCACCATTCCTCGTTATCGATATACCAGCGAAGCGTCTGTGCCATTCCATCCTCGAAAGTCCACGAGGGGACGTAGCCGAGTTCGTCCCGCGCCTTGGTCTCGTCGATGGCATAGCGCCGGTCATGGCCCTGGCGATCTTTGACGAACGTCTTGAGCGCATGGGTTGAACGACCCTTCGCAGCCGGGGCATCGGGGTAACGCTCGGCAAGACCGTCGATCTCCGCGAAAGCCCGATCAACTTCAGTGCAGATACGATCGATCACCGCCATGTTGGGCAATTCCTCGCCGCCGCCGATGTTATAGGTTTCGCCCGGTGTGCCCTTGTCCAGACATGCCTCGATACCGCGGCAATGATCTTCCACATGCAGCCAGTCGCGCACGTTCATGCCATCGCCATAAATCGGCAGGTTGCGTCCATGCAGTGCGTTCAGCAGAAATAGCGGGATGAGCTTTTCGGGGTACTGGTAAGGCCCATAATTGTTCGAACAATTGCTGGTCGTGACTTCAAGCCCGTAGGTGTGGTGATAGGCGCGCACGAGATGGTCTGACGATGCCTTTGATGCCGAATAGGGCGAGTTCGGCTGGTACGGCGTGGTTTCGCTGAAGGCCGGGTCTTCCGGGCCGAGCGAGCCATAGACCTCGTCCGTCGAGATATGGTGGAAGCGGTGCGACCTGCCGCTGCCTTCGTCCAGCCACACCTTGCGCGCTGCCCTTAGCAGGCTGTTGGTGCCAAGGATATTGGTATCGATAAAGGCGTCCGGTCCGCTGATCGAGCGATCGACGTGGCTTTCTGCGGCGAAGTGCACGATCGTGTCGATCTCACGTTCGCTAAGCAGTTTTTCCACCAGCGCGGTATCGCGGATATCGCCCACGACCAGCTCCGCCTGCTGCGCACCGGCGATGGTGGATTCATTGCCGGCATAGGTCAGGCAATCGAGTACGATCAGGGCGTCTTCGGGGTGCCGTTGCGCCCAGTAGTGGACGAAATTGCCGCCGATGAACCCGGCGCCCCCGGTGACGAGCAGATTAGCCAAGGGAAGCTTCCTCTTTCAGCATTTTGCGCAGGTTCGTGCGCCAGTGAGTGTAACCATCGTCCAGCAGATCGCGGGTCTTGCTGCAATCCAGCAGCGAGAAGGCGGGGCGGCTGGCGGGCGTGGGATAGGCGGATGTCGGCACGGGCGTGATGGGGATCGCGTCCTGCAGCAGACCCAAGGCCAGTGCCTCCTCCTGTATCGCGACGGCAAAGTCATACCAGCTGGCAACGCCTGCATCGCTGTGGTGGAAGGTGCCGCTGGCGTCCTTTGCAACAAGGCCCCAGATGGTTTCGGCCAGGACCGGCGCCCAGGTGGGCGATCCGATCTGATCGGTCACCACGTTGAGCGCAGGCTTTTCTGCCATCAGCCGCAGCATGGTGCGCACGAAATTGGCGCCGCCTGCGGTATAGACCCACGCGGTGCGCACCAGGATATCGCCGCTGCGCAGGTGATCCTCGCCTTCGGCCTTGGTGCGCCCGTATACCGAAACGGGATTGCGCACATCCTTCGGCACATAGGCGCGCGGCGATGTGCCATCGAACACGAAATCGGTCGAGACATGCACCATCTTGCCAGTATGGGCGCCAGCCAGTGCGGCCACCGCACCGCTGTTGATGGCGCGCGCGGTTTCTTCGTCGTCCTCGGCCTTGTCCACGGCGGTGTAGGCGGCGGCATTAATGACGAGGTCGGGCGCCTCGGCCTGCACCAGTGACCGGATGGCGTCAGCGTCGGTAAGGTCGCATTCGTCGATATCGACAGGCACCAGCGTAGTGCCGGAAGGCGCAGAGGCGATCAATCCGCGGCCAAGCTGCCCCTTCGCGCCGGTAATCAGCACTTTCATGGGAATGCTTCCAGAACGGCCAGCGCGGTGCCTTCGCGGTCTTTTGCGGATAGCTGCACGTCCAGGCCTTCGAGGGGCCATTCGATGCCGACATCGGGATCGTCCCACGCCAGGCTATGCTCGTTCTGCGGCGCGTAGGGGGCATCGCATTTGTAGAGAAAGTCCGTGTCGTCCTCCAGCGTCAGGAAACCATGTGCGAAACCTTGCGGCACCCAGAACATGCGCTTGTTGGCAGCCGACAATTCCACGCCCACCCATTTCCCGAAATCTGGCGAGCTGCGGCGCAAATCCACCGCAACATCGAAAACAGAGCCGTTCACAACGCGCACAAGCTTGCCCTGCGGGCCGAGGTTCTGGAAATGCATCCCGCGCAGCACGCCCTTTTGCGAGCGCGAGTGGTTATCCTGCACGAAATCGATATCCAGCCCGGCCTCGGCGAATTTTGCCGCATTCCAGCTTTCCATGAAGAACCCGCGTTCATCGCCGAACACCTGCGGTTCGATGATCACAGGCCCATCGATTGCCGTCTTCACGATTTTCACAGCCGATTGCCTTCTGCCAGCAGCGCCATCAGATATTCGCCATAGCCCGATTTTCTCAGCGGCGCGGCAATCTCTTCCAGCCGTGCATGATCGATAAAGCCCTGGCGCCAGGCGATTTCCTCCGGGCAGCAGATCTTTAATCCCTGCCGTTCCTCGGTAATGCGCACATAGCTGGCGGCATCCAGCAGGGAGCCATGCGTGCCGGTATCCAGCCAGGCAAACCCGCGGCCCATGATTTCTACCGAAAGCTGCCCGTCATCCAGATACAGCCGGTTGAGATCGGTGATCTCCAGCTCGCCACGCGCAGATGGTTTCAGGTCACGAGCGCGGTCTACCACGGTGTTGTCATAAAAATAGAGACCCGTCACCGCGTAGTTGGACTTGGGCTGGGCAGGCTTTTCTTCCAGCGAACGAGCCTTCCCGTCGGCATCGAAGTCCACCACGCCATAGCTTTCGGGATTGTTGACGCGATAGGCAAACACACTCGCCCCGCTTTCCTGCGCGGTGGCGCTCGAAAGCAGGTCGGGCAGGCCGTGGCCGTAGAAAATGTTGTCACCCAAAACGAGCGCGCTAGGGGAATTGCCGACGAAATCCGCGCCGATATGAAAAGCTTGCGCCAGTCCATCGGGACTGGGCTGCGAGGCGTAGCTGAGCGAGACGCCGAAATCCGATCCATCGCCCAGCACGCGCTGGAACTGCTCCTGGTCTTCCGGCGTCGTGATGATCAGGATGTCGCGAATGCCTGCCATCATCAACGTCGACAAGGGATAGTAGATCATCGGCTTGTCGAACACCGGCATGAGCTGCTTTGAAACGCCGCGCGTGAGCGGATAAAGGCGTGTCCCGGATCCACCGGCGAGTATGATGCCTTTACGCGCAAAGTTCATTCAAGAATTCCTTGTTACAGCGCTGGCTTCAGGCCTGGGTTCCGGGCCTGAGTTCCGGGCCTTGGTTCCGGTTCTGGCAAGCGATCAGGGTGAAGCCGCAATCGCAAGTGCCATTCCACGGGTCAACATTGATCGTGCTGTCGGCGTTGAGAAATAGTTTCCTGATAGAGAATTCGGTGATGGCAATTAGGCCAGATGTCGGCCGTGATGCTGCGGGGAGATTACTGGAAATGTTGTAGGCCGCGCCCATCATGTACGGTGCAGCGGATTGATTTTCGAAATACGATGTTCGCGGCTAAAGTCGTCCGAAACCGGGGGCCTTGCGCGATAACACCAGTTGGCGCTCGAGCATCGAGCGTCGTCGCGCGCAAGGTCAACGAGCGGTCGTTCGCTGTTCCGCTCGAGGTTCCACTACCGCCAGGGGGAGAGCCGACCACACCCGCGTTTAGCAATCGGGAAAAAGGGCTGTGGGAAAAGATCCCGCACGCTCACCTCTGCTTGGCTGTCATGGACAGGTCGTCGATATCCCGTCTTCTATTCAGCTGGACCAGAATTCTGCTTGCTGGCGCCGAGGCGACGGTATCGGGTGGCGTCGTTGGAGGCGCGAACAAAACAGGTATCGATAATGCCATGGACGAAGTTGTTGACTACGCGGCGGCAACCTTCACGGAGTGAGTTATTCGGTTTTGTTAGCTCGCTAAAAGGCCCTCGCTCGTCCGCCCTCCAGGGCGGGCGAGCAAAGCAGGGGTTCCGCGCATAGCGGCGCCCTTTCTGATATCCGACGACTTGACCGGCACGGCGGGCAGGTGTTGGCTTGACTGATGACGACGATGTTCGATCTTGGCTACCGGGCAGCCGACTACAAATCGCAGCGGTCCAGCTACAGGGGAACAAGCCTGCAATCCTTTCACGCGACATTCCCCGACGAAGAAGCATGCCTGGCTCACGTCTTTCGAACCCGCTTCGGTGTGGCCCCCTCATGTCCTAAATGCTCGAGGGCGGGGAGGTGGTACCGCATCAAAGGAACGAAGCGCTTTCAGCATCCATGTGGGCAGAGCCTTTGGCCGCTCACAGGGACGATCTTCGAGCGGTCGAATATCCCTTTGCAGCTGTGGTTTTATGCCATGTTGCATTTTGCGAATTCTACTCGCGGCGTGCCAACGAGTTTCCTTGGTCGCCATCTCGGGTTGAGCCACAAGGCTGCCTACCGCATGGCGGATCGAATTCGCATGCACATGGCAGCGCTCGATTACGCGTCGCGGGTAGGGCAGCTGGACATGCCGGTCGAGGTCCGGATCGAGTATCTCGTAGGCATGCACACCACGCGCTATCCGGTTCGCGGCGCCGCCAAGGCGGTGCTGATTGGTGATGCAAGGAGCGTTTAGGCCACGATAATCGGGCGGGCAAGGCGTCATGTTCTGACACGGATCATCGCTGATAAGGTCACATCCGCAGCAGTGCCTGTCACTACCTGTGCATATACTCATAGCGTTCTCAGCGAATTCGGAGCGCGCCAACCTGCAGCCTCGCTTGTCGATGAATTCGTTGATCCATCGACCGGCACAAATCCCATCCGCAGTTTTTTAAATTATGCCAGGCGACCGATGCACGATGTCTATCGTCGCGTCGACTACAGCAATCTCTGGAAGTATCTCAAGGAAATGGAGTTTGGCTTTAACAGGCGGCTGCGATCCCATGAGACTTTTGCCGACCTTACCGGGGCTTTTCCCGATTTCTCGATCCCGCGCCGCGCAGAGATCGAGGCTTGGTCGTCACGCTCCAAAGCCCTCAACAGGTTGGCTCGTTGACTTCCGCAGGTACGAGCGTTGCGGAGTTCTTTGCGCGCTTCCCTGACGAGCAAGCATGCCTGACGCATGTATTCGAGACGAGGTTCGGTAACCACTCACCGTGCCTATACTGCGGCGTAGTCGGCGGGTGGACACAGATCAAGGGAACGAAGAAGTACCTGCATCGCTGTCGGCGTCATGTTTCCGTCCTCGAAGGGACAGCATTTTATCGCTCAAATCTGTCGCTTATGGCATGGTTTTACGCGCTATTGCTGTTTGCCAATTCGTCGACTGGTATGCGCTCTAGCTATTTGCGCCGTCATCTCGGGATTGGCGTCAAGAGTGCGCACCGAATGGGCAACGTAATTCGGACCCACATGGCGGCATTCGAACCGCATCGAATGGTAGGCGGCCCTGACAAAATTGTTCATATCGATGAGGCGATCATGAGACATGTCGTCGGCGGCGTCCGGCAAACGCCGCATATTGTCATGGGTATGGCGTGCGAACACGAAGTTCTGACTGGGATTCTGCCTGACAGGACATTGACCACTGTCACCGCAGCAATTGCCAAACATGTGCGACCGGGATCCGTCCTCGTAACCGATTGTCACCTCGCCTACAGCGGACTGAAGCGAGATGGTTGGGAGCACATTCCTGTCAACCACTCGCGCGCATTTCATAACTTCGCCGGGATGACGAACAATCCGATCGAAGCCTATTGGAGCGTTCTAAAGCGCACCTTGCGATTGTACGGGAAGGTCGCCCCCGATAATCTCTGGCGCTTTCTCGCTGAAATACAGTTTCGGTACAATCGCCGCAAATCGAAAAACTCGCTGTTCCTCGAACTCGTAAGCGCCTTTCCGCTGATCGCTCCGGAACAGGTCGAGTCCCAGGAGCGAAACTTTAATTGGTCAAACTTTCAGTGAAGCGAACCTTCTCCAAGAGGGTAGATCTTTGCTCAAATTGCTTGGGGCAGACAGCAGCAGACGAACAAAATCGCTCAACTGTGCAGGTTGACGTGACCCCCTGATTTTTCTCCAGTCTCGATTAGAGTCCGGCCCTGATAAAGGACGGGCCAGATGAAGAGAACGAGGTTAACCGAAGACCAGATCATTGGCGTACTGAAGGAGGCCGAGGCGGGAGCGAAGACCGCTGACCTGGCCCGGCGGCACGGCGTGTCGGAAGCGACGATCTACAACTGGAGTTCGAAGTATCCATCGATCCCTGGTCGCAGGGTGGTGCTTAATCAAGACGAGCTGATCGCCCAGCGCGGCAAGCCCGGGATCATCGTCAGCGATAATGGTACCGAGCTAACCAGCGATGCCGTGCTGGCATGGTGCTGGGAGATCGGCGTGGAGTGGCATTACATCGTGCCGGGCAAGCCGATGCAAAACGGCTTTTGCGAGAGCTTCAACGACCGGATGCGCGACGAGCTGCTCAATGAGACGCTGTTCCTTAGCCTTACTCATGCCCGCGTCGAGATCGCAGCTTGGTTTGAAGATTACAACCGGGAAAGACCGCACTCGGCCCTTGGCTACGCAACCCCGGCGGCGTTCGCCGCCGAACTGAATAAGCAATGGCCCGCTTCGCTACGCCCTACGGGCTCCGCTGCGCAGCCCATTGCTTCAACCGCGCTCATGCGCAAAACAAAAGCTCGGCTCTAATCCCAGCTGGAGGAAAGCTGGGGGTCATGTCAATGTGCCTCGGGTAGGTATAATTTTTTCGCAGCCCAATTTGGGAATACGACGCTAACCACCTCGATCAGCTCAGCTCTTGAGAAATACGCGTTGAAGCCGTCTGATGTCGAGATCGAGATAACAGAGACCGTCGTGTTGCGGTCCGACGACCAAATATTGAAGACGCTAAAGGCGCTGCGCGAGTCTGGCGTAAATATTGCACTTGATGATTTCGGCACCGGCTTCGCCTCACTATCCACATTGTCGCAATTGCCGGTGACCCGCCTTAAGATAGATAAGGCGTTCGTGGCAGATCTCGGAGTGAGGCCGCAAGGAAGCGCCATCGTCTCGGCCGTTGTTTCACTTGCGCAAGGTCTCAATCTCGAAGTTGTTGCCGAGGGGGTGGAGACTGAGGAGCAGCGACTGCGTCTGATGGCTCTTGGCTGCCATGAAGGGCAAGGGTTCTTGTTCGGGAAACCTGCAAAACCCTCCGACTTGCTCGAAAATCGAAGATCGGCAGCATAAAACGCATGTGAGTTAGCTATATAACTCTGTTGTAGACCAAGAGCGGCGAGGCAGCTTTCGACCCCGTTGCTGACACGAAATACATGGCCGCTTTACGCCCAATTTCAGCCAACCATTTCAACCTAGTAACAATACGGCTTCGCTCCAGACACAGCTAGAACCACTGCGGAGCAGATCACCCCGCAGGCAATATTGCTCGTGCGGCCACTCTTATCGGTCGGCGGAATTTCTTCATATGTTCCCCATACCTCTATGGCTCCGCAGTCCCTGCAAGACAGGCGCGGAACGCTGCCAGCGCGCCTTCCACATCACGGGTGGCACAGAGCATTTTCTCTCTCCGGGCAACATTTCAGAAGTAGCCGAGATGGGTCTGCAATTTCCTTGCGCAGTCGTGATCTGACATTCGCGTCTCCGGTACCGATCCTTGCGGTAAAATCGTCTGCAGTTTGACAATCTTTGCACGTGCAATATTAGGACGGATATGGATGTAACTGCAAACGAAGACGAGCAGATTAGTACAGACGAGCATCACGAAAAGTGGCGCCAGAAGGTCGAGGCCTGGCTTGCGGTTTGCGCTGATCCGTCCGGTCCCGAAGATGCCTCCGACCACTTGCGCTATTTCAAAACACTGCTTGCGAGCTCACCGCCATCGGTGGCGAAAGTCTTCCATTCAACCCAAACAGACAGACGGATCGATTCCCTGCTTTTGCAAAATGCGCTAGAATCCGCAGCAGCGCAGTTGCTGGCCGAAGTTCCACATGGATTTATGATTTCACGGCCTGTTGCTGGCCCCGCAATCTGCACGATCGTGCTGCCCGGTCTGAGTGACGAATTCACGTACGAGAGCAGCAATGAGGCATTAGCCTTCGTTGGAGCCCTAGCCAAAGCCACGATAAAGCTTGCTCATGGCGAAAACCGACCTGCCGAACTCGCCAAGAAGCAAGTCCGGCACTGAGACGCGCAGAACCTCTCTCAGTTCTTTAGCTCGATACTGGTGTGCGGCTTGCCTCTCCTTCCCTCGATCGCATTGTCGAGATTATCGAAGCCATGGTTTGCAGCACGCAGATCGGCCGCCATGCAATGCGACATTTGCATCACACCATCTGTCGTGAGGCTGACGAATTGAACGCGATTATCGGTCGTGCACGGTTCGGATGATACGAGGCCGCTCTCCTGCAGGACCGAGAAATAGCGCGTCGCCGTGCTTGTCGGGACGCCTGCCGCGATAAGCACTTGGGACTTGCGTGCGCGCTGTTCCTCCACCTTTTTCACGAACAGATAGAGAAGCATGTCCCAGCACGGTTCGCCGAAGAGCGACCGTGCAAATGTATTTAGGCGCCGTTGGCGATCGGTGAATTCCTTTGCAGCGCGAGCCCCCAGTGCTTGCAATGAGGCATATTCATATGTGACGACCTTGCTGGCTCGCAATGTGTATTTATTTTCCAGCTCATCGGCCATTGACAGCATTTCATGAGCCATGCAGCGCAATCGGCTTGCGCGCCCGAAGTTTTCGTCATTAGTCACAATTTGCGCCCCTGTTTCAAACTAAAAGTACCATCAGTGCTGACGATGAGGTGATCGACGATCTCAAGATCCAGAGCGCCGGCAATCTCCACGAATTTCTCTGTGGAAGTGCGGTCCGCCTGGCTTGGTGTGCAGTCTCCCGATGGGTGGTTGTGCGCGATGAGTAGTTTGCTCGCGCCGAGGTCCAGCGCCCGGTGAACGAGGTGCCTGATCCTCAGCAGCAGCCCTGAAGAGGAGCCACGCGCAACGGTTTCGGAGGATAGATACATATTCGCGCGATCAAGAAAGACTGCGTGCATCCGCTCTTCGACGGGATTATTGAGCTTGCTGCGTAGGTGCTCGTGCAGGCCGACGTCGTCCGGCTGCACCTCGCAGCCTACAAGCTTCTCGTTCCCAGCAAACTTCATCAGGTTGCGCGCAGCGCAGATCTTGGTCGCCGCGGTACTAAAGTCCGCGAGTGTGACCTCAAGAGCTTCAGGCGACGCTTCCAGCGCGCGCGCGATCGTACCGAACCGAGCTATCAGATGGCCAGCGACATCCTCGGCCTCAACGCCGATGAGTGGACTTAGGTGATCCGCCAAGGCGCGCTGGGAAAGCCGCGGCTCTTCCGGCGCAGGAGAGCCCTGATACCGAACGCGAAAGCCAACATCTGCAAATAGGAAGGCAGCCGCACCAGAACCCAATAGGCGAGCGGGGCCATCTCTTGGAGAACGCCGCGCTGGAAGTGCATAGCCATCGCTATCAGTTGTGCGGCGAGTATCCATAACGGGTAAATCCTGTTCGCTCGCATTGCGATCGGGGTGAAAGCTGCAAACATCAGGCAATCGAGGATCAGCAGCGGAACTTCTATGCCCTGTGAAGGACTGAAAGCATTGATCTGCCGATATAAAATCTGGAACGCGATTGCCGCGATGAAGATGAAGCCGATCAGCCTTTCAGGAGCTTCGCCGCGAAACCACGCGATCAGTGCTAGCGCGGCGAAGATTCCGTATTGCAGATGGTGCCTGTGTTCGATGAGCAGCATTTCCATCTTTGCCAGCTAGCACATGGATGCCTGCCCACGGAACGCTGTTTATGCAGCTGTCTTGACGGCTCCGATGTACTTTTCGGTCGGGCAGCGCGTGCCATCATCGGGAACCGCTGTGATCCGGGTGAAATCGTCCCGCAGCGACTTATGAGCCTTCGCGATGTCGGCTTGCGCCTCTACGAGCTTTGACATTGCGGACTGCACGCGCATCACGGCGGTCATGCCTTCGTAAGGCGCGACATCCGTCTGCGTGCGAACGTCCATCATGCTCTGCATGAGCGTAGCGTGGGCGTGGAGCGTCTGGTTGGCGAGGTCTTCCGCAGCGGCCAGATTGGCGGCAACGCGGCGGCCGGCGTGTTCAACATGCATGGACATTATAATTCTCCTCCACCCGCCGCTCCCTGGCAGATGATGCGATCCTAAATCGGAGGCGGAGAACCTTTAGGCCAGATTGCCGAGCGCATCCGCTACTGCGAGCAGGACCAGCAACAAGATTGCCATCCCTATCGCAGCGCCAACGACATATGCCCAGCGGGCTGGCGCGGCGTGTTCACCGTCGAGCACCTCCGGGACCAGCCTTTCCTCACGCCGCGCCCTCCAAGGAGGTGTGGCGTCAAGGGTGAAACCATCCGAGAAATTCAACTCAGTTTCAGGCCGGTTCCGAGGCATCGAATTGCGAAATCCGTCGGTATTGGGGAGATCGAAATTCTTCCATGTAAGTTTTTCCCCATCAGGCGCCCTTGAAAAATCGCGATTTTTTTCAAAAACTTTAACAGTATGGCTAGAGGGGCTGCCGGAAAACTCTTCGCGTGCAAGTCGGGCCAACTCATTCTTCGTAATACCGCCGAACTTCTGACGTAGCGCTTCAATGCGCTTGGTCGCAGCCGATTCGGAAATGGTCAGGCGCGCGGCGATCTCTTTGGCAGTAAAACCCTCGGCAAGCAGTCTCGCCGTAGCGGTCTGCTTTTCGGTCAAACCTGCAAAGTGCGCAGTATCATTCTGAAAGCTGGACATGGGTATCCCATAGCCCAAGCGTCCACACTCTGCCAATCGGAGAATACGCGCTGTTACGAGGCTCGCAAGGCATCCAGAGCACTAGATAGGTGAGCTGCGGCCCGGCTTTCGCCAGCCAGATCCAGATCGGCCAAGAGATCTTCTGCCCGCGCGACCAAATCCACCTTCACCGGTTTGCGACTGTCAGTTTCCGGCCCGCGCACAATACCCTCCGTTCAACAAAGCCTTTTGATAAGCTTAGGAGAAAGCACGTTCCAAACCAAGCAAGCTAATCTAACGGTGACTTTGTTCTGTCGTGTTTCTCAATCGCTTTGACTTTCAGCAATGTCAACTGCTGTGTTGCAATGCAGCAGAGGGGCAATCCCGTACCACACTTTGATTATTATCCCAGCGAGCTATCTATTTAGCCTGACCAGCTTCGATCATGAGGCATGAAACATTAACGCCATCGGCATAGACCGCTGCCAGCGTACGACCGTAGACGTCTTCTTCCTACCCCATGCCAGACACTCGAATGGAATGTAGCGCGCCGGCGAACTTATTCGCGAAAGTGCCTTGCTATAGAGCGCGAGGCCTTGGCTAAACTTGCCTTCGCGGCAGGCCCTTTGTCAGCCAATGATGGAGGGGTTCAGCGATATTAACTATTTTGCCGTAATTCTTGGATCTCAAGCTACATGTGTCGTCGTATGTCCGCGCTTCGCCCTGTCTCTCCCAGTCTAAGCCGATTCCTTCTCGCCTCGGCCTTCTTTCTCGTTCCTCTCTCGCTTCTGGGGGTGCACTTCCTCCTGCTGGGTGAGTTCGAGGAAGTGCGCGATTATCGCGTCACGTCAGAACGGACAGTTGAGACGCGTTCTCTGCTCTCCCAATTCCTGACCTTGCATCTCGATGTGGAAACAGCGGTTCGCGGCTACGTACTATCGGGTGACCCGGATTTCCTCGAACCTTATAGTGCCGCAGTTCCCAGGCGAGACTCCCTGTTTGCAAGGCTGCGGGCAGATGCCGACGCCGCCCGGCTTGCCCAGCTGGACGAATTGCTGGCGCTGTCGAACACCAAGCTGAAGATAGCTGCCCGAAACGTGCAGGACGTGCGCAGCGGCAATGTCGAAGAGGCGAGCCAGTTGATTACAAGCGGACGAGGGCGTCTGACAATGGGCGAAATCCGTTTGCTCATTGCCAGAATGGATGCCGAGGAGGCGAATGCGCTCACGGTATCAACCGAGGCGGGCGCTATCTTGCGCCGCGACGTTGAAAGAACCGTCACAATGCTGCTGGTCGGTATTGCCGTCCTGCTAGCGATTGCCTCGCTGCTAATCTTCTCATCTTCTCGAGAACGCCGAAAGGCCATGACGCAAGTGGAGCGATTGGCGAAGCGGCAGAAGGCGATGTTCGATGGCGGGGTGGATGGCATGCTGTGGCTCAATGCCAAGGGAAACATCCTGCGGATGAACCCGAGCATCAGCCGCATGTTCGGCTATGCCGAGAAGGAGCTGCTAGGTCGCAACAATCTTGTTCTCGTGGATACCGACTACTCCTTATCTGAATCGCAAGCTTGGCTTTCGACGGTTGGTACGGCCGGAGAGAACGGTGCCGGGTGCAGACAGGAATTCATCGGACGTCATGCGGATGGAACGACATTCGAGACCGAAGTCGCCATCAGCCGCGTGGCCCGCGGTCTAGAGCAAGAAGGGGAACCGCAATACGTCGCCTCGATCCGCGATATTTCTCATCGCAAGAGAGCCGAGAGAATGAAGGACGAGTTTGTCTCAACCGTGAGCCATGAACCGCGCACGCCGCTAACCTCCATCGCCGGATCGCTCGGCCTTGTGATGGGGGGCGCTGCGGGCCCGCTGGAGGAAAAGACGCGCAGATTGATCGGCATTGCTCATGCCAACTGTGAACGCCTCATCCGCCTTATCAACGACATCCTCGACATCGAGAAGATCGAATCCGGCAAGATGGAGTTCGATATCCGACGAATGCAGGTGGCTCCGTTGCTGCGCCGTACCGAGGACGCAATGGCTGCTTTTGCGCAGAAGCACGATGTGGACCTTGAGCTAATTTTACCGCCTTGGCCACAATGCATCATGGGCGATCCTGACCGTCTCGAGCAACTGATCACAAACCTCGTTTCCAATGCCATCAAACATTCGCCCCCTAGCGGAAAGGTGGAGATTGTCGGCGATATGCACAGTCGTTACGCGCGCATCGAAGTGCGAGACAGGGGAGCCGGGGTTCCGGTGGATTTCCGAGACCGCATCTTCGGCAAGTTCGCCATGGCAGACGCCTCCAATTCGCGAGTGAAGGGAGGTACTGGCCTTGGCCTATCGATCACACGCGAGATCGCGCGGCACCATGGAGGCGAGGTAGGCTTCGCTGACCGCGACGGTGGTGGTAGTGTCTTCTATGTCGATATTCCTCTCGCCAGGGAACAGCACGTTGGCGCCGCGCCAGAGACCGATGAAAACCTGCCACTTGTGCTGCATCTGGATGATGACGACGATACGCTGACAGTTGTCGCCAGCACGTTTGCTGGCAAGGCACGGGTCGTCTCCGTCCAAAGCGTGGGCGAGGCTCGCGCCGCGATTGCTTCTAAGGATCTGGCAGCGGCGATTATCGATGTCTCGCTGGATGAAGAGAGCGGTGCTGATTTCGCCAAGGAACTGCGTGAGAGGTTACCCGAATTGCCCTTGCTGTTCTTCACGGCATTCGATGATAGCGCCCAAGCCGGCGTGGCTGACCGGGCCTTGATCAAGAGTCGGGCGTCAGTCGACGATCTCGTCGAGGCAACGATCGATCTCTTCATGAGGCGCCGGCAGGAGTCCCAGCGATGAACATCCTTTACATCGACGATGAACCCGACATCCGCGAGATCGCCGAGATGGCGCTGGAGCTCGATCCCCAGTTCCATGTGCGAACTGCGGCGTCGGGTTCGGCGGCCCTGGCCTTGATCGAGGATTGGATGCCCGATGTGGCGCTGCTCGATGTGATGATGCCGGAGATGGATGGGCCGACCTTGCTGACGCATCTCAGGCAGGACGCACGCTTTGAGAACCTGCCAGTAATTTTTGTGACCGCGCGCGCCCAGCGAAGCGAATTGCAGAACTTTTCCACCATGGATGCCGTAGGCGTTATCGCAAAGCCCTTCGACCCGATGACGCTCTCGTCCAAGGTTCGCGAGCTGATTGGATGAGCGCAGAACTGGAAATCAGGATGGCGCAAATGGCGGCGCGCTTTGCGGCTCGAGCCGGCGAACACGAGGCTGCGCTGCGAGCCGCAGTTGCCGCCGACGACCGGGAGGCAATCGCCAGCCAGGCGCATAGGCTAGCAGGTATTGCGGGAATGTTCGGGCAGTCAGAGATCGGCGAAGCCGCTGCATGGCTGGAAGAGGTAGTCAAGATCGATGGAGACTACCTCGCCGCATCGGAACTGCTGTCTGCATTGCTCCGCGGTCTCGAAACCTAGCTTGTCGAGAAGCCCTTGCGGGTCATCGTTCCCCAGCTTTGTTGCTTGCGAATGAATTGCCACCAGCCCTGGAGACGCCAGAGGTTCGAAAGCTGTCGGTAGCCAAAGTTCTCAAGCACCGCGATTATCGCCAGCACGGCCAGTTCGCGTGCCTTTGGGAATCGGCGCAGCTGTATCTCTTCCAGCACGAGCGTTGCGATCGAGAGAGAGACGCCGAACATGAACGTAACCGCCAGGAAGGCGAGCAACCAAGGCAGCGCCAGCAGTCCCAGGGCCCAGAGAAGGGGCACGAGAATATAGCCCAGCACTTCCAGCAACGGCCCGAGAACATCGACCAGAAGGATATGACCGAAGCCGACGATGCCGATCCGACCGTATCGCGGATTGAACAGCATGTCCTTGTGCTTGACGAAGCATTCCAGCGCACCCCGTTGCCACCGGGCGCGTTGACGGCCCAGCACCGACAGCGTGTCGGGACATTCGGTCCAGCAGACCGGCTCGGCAATGAAATCGATCCGGTAATCCCTTTTGGCTTCGCGCATCAGGCGATGGAGCTTTAGCACTAGTTCCATATCCTCGCCCACCGTGCCGTGGCTGTAGCCTCCGACCTCGACAACCTGACGTCGGCGGAACAGGCCAAAAGCGCCGGAAATGACCGTGAGCGCCTGCATCCTGCCAAGGCCGACCCGCGCCATCAGGAAGGCGCGCAAATATTCGACGATCTGCACCAAGGCGAGAAAGTTGCGGGGTAGCTTGATATCGCTGATGCGCCCAGAATCGACCTTGCAGCCGTTGGCAATACGGATCGTCCCCCCTGCGGCTATCGTCAGGTCGGGCTCATCGATAAAGGGCCGGACAACCCGCAGCAAGGCGTCGGATTCAAGTATGGAATCTGCGTCAATGGCGCAGAAGAGCGCGGTGCGGCTGCAATTTATCCCCGCATTCAAGGCGTCGGCTTTGCCGCCGTTTTCCTTGTCCACGAGCAACAGGCGGGGCAGACGCGGCGACGCGTAGAAACCACGGATCGGGGCGTGCTCGACGCTGCGATCGACGAAGCGGTCCACCTGTTCCAGACCGAATTCGGAAACGAGACGGTCCAGCGTGCCGTCCTTCGACCCGTCGTTGATCACAATCACCTCGAAATCGGGATATTGCAGCGCCAGCAAGCTGCGCGTGCTTTCCACGATAGTCAGTTCTTCATTGAAAGCAGGGGCCAGCACGGAAATGGCCGGAGCCTGATCAGAGTAACGCCGCCATAGTGTAGCACTGCGCGGCACCGGCGGCCGTGTTCCCAGCGCAGCGCCTGCATAGAGCAGCAGCACGAAGTAGAAGACGATCTGCAGCAGTCCCGCAACGATTACCACCAGAGCAATCGCCTCGGCCGACGCGACCATCCACTCTGCAGGGTCTAAAATGGCGAAGTCCAAAGTCATGCGCGACCCTCTGCCAACATTTTTAAAGCAGCCGAACGGACGACCGGGTCCTCGCTCCGGGTAGCTTCTCGAAGGACGGAAACGCCGCGCGTTCCTATTCGCAGCAAGGCTTCGCTGGCGCGGTAGCGCACCCAATAGTGCGGATCATTGAGTAGTGTGGACAGCCGATCCGCTGCCGCAACAAGACGCGTTTTGCCCACCGCTTCGGCTGCGGCGGCGCGCACTATCCAGTTATCGCTAGCCATCCCCTCCATGATTGCCTCCGCCCCCGCGGGGTGACCGGTGCGGCCCAAAGCCCTGAATATCCGGGGTTGCAGTTCTGGTTCATTGCCTGAACCGCGTGCCATGTAGGCAAGCAACGGTGCATATTCGCCGCCGCGCTGCGAAAGGGCATCCATCGCCGCAACCTTGACGCGGTGTGACAGGTCCTCTTCGAACAGCAAGCCAGCGACGGCATCCGAATTGGTCTCGGCAAGATCGACCATTAGCGAAACCAGCAGCAGGGAATTTTCCTCCGCACTTTCATTTAGCTTGTTCACGATATCGATCGGTGCAGGTGCGTTTGCGTGCTGGGCCAAAGCCAGGGCTGCACCCAGCCTGACATCCGGATTGCGGTCGCCCAGTGCATTGATCACATAGTCATGCGAACCCTCGAACATCGAAAGGGCTTCAACCGCATTAAGGCGTGACTGGGCTTTGCGCGAACGCAGCCGACCAATCAGCAGATCGGTTACGCCCAGCGCTGTTGCGCGCGCGAGCAAGGCTTCGCGTTCACTGCCCCTCGTCATCTCCGCGATCTCCACCGTCAGGTCGGCAGCCGCCTGCAGTTCGCCCTTCCTGAGCGGCTCCAGTTCGGCGGGGTCGCCGTCAAGCAGAAGCGGCAAAAGTCGCTGTCGCACCGCGCTGGTGCGGTCGAATAACCGCGCAGATAGCACCCGCGCCAGCAACAAGACCAACAGCGCGAGCATGGCCAGCACGCACAGCGCGAGGGAAACCTCCCAAAGAGCACGCAGCGTGGTCACAGCGAAATTTTGACCCCGATACGTCCCTCGGTCCGGTCAAATCCATTCTCTCGCCACTCTTGCGCAACACTTCCGGTGAGCGAGATATTCTGCGTAAGCAGCAATTCTCCACCTGCAAAGATGCTGGTGGTATCGCGGACTACCCCGAGATCAGTGTCTGGCCCGGTCGTTGCACCGATGAACAATCGGGTACTTTCGGTTGGTATATAGTCTGCACGCAAGGCCCCCCCGATCTGCGCATCTGCGCCATCAGCCGCGACAACGCGACCATGCAGGGACGCAGCGAAGCGACCGCCGCCGAAATACTGTGTAATGCCCGGTCTCGCGGTCCAGACGTCTTGCACGGAGTAGCTTTGCCAACTGCTATCGAAACTGGCGACGGTGCCGGAAGCGACCCTGAAATCAAGGCCTGCCGATATGCCAGTGGCCGGGCGGAAATCCGCATTCGGCGTGATCGATGCTCCAGCCCTCAGCCACAGGTTCTCCGTCGCCCTGTGGGTACCAAGTATGCCAAGCTCCACATTTTCAGTTCCGAAGCGCCGATACCAGGTTCCGCTAAGGTCGAGGGTTGTGTGGGCGCCGACCGGAATGGACGCGAGCATCCCAAGCTCCTGCCAGTCATCCTGCCCACCGCCGGTATTGCTCAAGGCCCCTTCGACGAGAAGGAAACCGCGCCGCGCCGCTTGCTCGGTCTCTCGGCGCGCCGCGACAAGACCTAGGCCTTGCGCTGCGTCGGCGTATTCCGGAGCCTGTCGGAGAACTTTCTGGAAAGCGGATTCCGCTTCTTCGATTTTCCCTAACGCCAGCAGTGCATAGCCGTACTGGACGAGCGCATCTACATCGTAGGGATTCTCCGCAAGCCAGTTCTCGAGAAGCGATGCCGCGAGCGCCGGATCGTCCGCTTGGCGCGCAGTAATAGCGCGGTCGTAAAGGGTGTCTTGAGCAAATGCCGAAGCGTTCGCTAGCGAAGCGAGAAGCATTCCTGCCAGGAGCGTGCGCAAAGTCACTTGTCCTTTAGCAAGCGCGCGAGACGCGCGAGCAATTCCTCGGGCATGAAAGGCTTCACGAGATAGTCATTGACACCAATTTCCAGAGCCTCGAGAATGTCCTTTTCCCCCCGCCGGGCGGTCAGCATGATTACCGGCGTATTTGCATGTCGGGGTGAACTACGCATTCGTCTTAGCACCTCGAACCCATCGTGCACTGGCATCATGGCATCAAGAACCACCGCGTCGGGCGACGAATCCTCAAGACGGGCAAGCGCTTCGCGACCGTCGGCAGCGGTGACCGGGTGATAATCGCGCTGGGCCAGGCGGAATTCCAGAAGCTCCCTCATCAGGGGTTCGTCGTCGGCGATTAGTATCGTGTTCATGGCAGCCCAGATAGAAAAATCCATTGGAAGTGATACTGCTTATATGGTTAGTTTTCTCTTAAAGCGTCGAGCTGGTAGAGAGTTACGATGGCTTTATTTTTTGCGCGGTGATCCATGACAACCTCTCTCCTTTGTTCGAAATCGCGCAATTTTTCGAACGGCGGCTTTGCACCACCTGCCTCCCAAAAAGCGGAAAGTCTGCAAACGGAACACACTCGCCTTGACAAGTTAATGCCGCGATCTGTCCGGCCACTGGAAACATCCATGCGATCCAAATTTTGCTGGTCACACCAATCGAGAACACGGTCCGTTATCTCGGCGTTGATGTCGAAGACGCATTTCCTTTGGCAGAGCGCACCGAAATCTGACCATTGGGCAGTCGGCCACCGACGGCCGATCGCTTTGGAGATTTGCCTCGCTTGAAGGGAGGTCTGAAATTGGGCTGGAAAGCGGACACCTCGTTGAATTTGTGTTGAAATGCACCCCTGCCACTGTTTAGGTGGCTCAAGCTAACAGCGCTTAGCGTCCGCGCTCTCCTATCGACGTTCTTCTAGGCTGATATGACAATCCGTGATGAATGATGACCCCTTCTTGGTTTCAAAAAACGGAGAAGTGTGGGCATGTTGGTTGGACGGAAAGCCAGCAGTGAATCTCGGCAGTGAACAAAATTTCTGGATGGTCGCCGAGAAGTTATTCAATGAGCTTCATCCTGTTATTCAGCCCGCCCAAAATCCCGGGAAGGGAGCAGGACGAACGAATGAACCCTTAAATGGGTCACCTGCTCAGCAGGCAGTTCAGATAGATCGAGATGAGCCGAGATACGATGTTTCGGTGATTGGCCGATTGTATGGATCGAGCGGCAGCCGCGAGGTCACGATTTTCGATCTTTCAACGCGTGGTTGTAGGGTGCAAGACCTTACATCAACAAGGCCAGGGTCTCTCGTGACGGTCAAAATAGGAACGGTAGGACCCATTGGCGGAGTAATCAGGTGGCGGCGCGACAACTTCATCGGCATAATGTTCGAGAACCCACTCTACCCGGCTGTTCTCGATAATATCCGCCAAGAGCAAAGCCTACGCTAGTTCGCCTGACGACACGCGAGTTCCAGCTCAAGTTCTTGAGGACTGTCTCCTGCAGGATTGGGCAATTCTGCAGGAGAAAATTCGAGACTCTTAGATGGCCAAACTTTCCAATCTCCTTAATGCCGGCCTTCGGGTCGTTAGCAAAAATTCCGCTTTGGGCATTGTGACAGCAAAAGCTGCCAATCCACTTTTGGCGAAATTGGCTAACGAATTGAATGTCTGAAATTAGGGTGGTTTTGCGACTGTCGGTTTTAGGGTGAAACATTCGCCAAGCGGATGATTTCATCTATCGGCTATGAAATCCGCCAATTCAGGGAAGCCGCTTTCCCGAAGTCGATACCTGCTTCGCTCAGTGGCAAAAAAGCCCAACGCAAAAAATTCAAAGCCGGTAGTTTTTTGGGCTCAGGTAAAGGGCATGCCGTCGATGCGCTGCATCGACCACTGTGTGCTCCGGTGAACCTCGTCATACGACACGTCGATCAAACGTTCTCCGGCGACCTCCATTTCGACTCCGAGCGGATCGGGTCCGAAGAAGGTGAGCCGGTCGATGAGTGCATGGGTCGCCGCCATGACCTTGGAGCGCGCTACGAACCGTATTGTCTCATCCTCATGATCCAAGGAAGAGCGAAGCTCGCTCACCCGCTTCTGTTGTTCTTCCGCGCTTGGCAGATGCACGAGAGCGAGCAGGCGATCACGTGCATCATCCAATTCTTCGCCAGCGGCATCGGAAAGGCTCGCGAGCTCGGTCCAGAGGTTCTGCGCTTCGTTCCTGTTCGTTTCGACCGCTAGCCGTAGAGCCGCATCCGCCTTCGCCTTCGCGACGCCCCACACCCGTTCGAGTCGAGCCACTTCGATTTCGAGAGCGCGGACATCGGACTGTGTTGCGGAGCGGTCATAGCGAAGCGCCTCGTGGATTATCGGATCGAGAATGCCCTCTTCCCATACGGCGTAGTTGAAGTGGACGCCGTTGGTGCAACCCTTTCCACGCTGGTATCCATCGCAGACGAGGTAATCCTCATTCACCCATGTACCGTCAGCCCGCTGCTTGCGTCCCTTGCTGCGAAAGGTCATCATCGACCCACAGATCCCGCACCGGGCGAGACCAGAAAACAGATTCACTAAACGCCGACCGCGCCCCGTGTATTTGCGAGAGCGCTCGGCCATGGCCGCCATGGCCCGTCGATGGAGGTCCGCGTCTACGACGCTCGGGTAGTAATCCAATATCACCTCGCCCGTGGCCTGCCGCTTCGATCCGCGCGCCTTGCGGGCAGTATGGAGCTCGCCGACGACTGCAGGATTCCGCAGGATCTTCTGCACATAGCTCGCATGCCAGGCATCGGCCCTCCCGAATGGTGGTACACCGTCGAGGTTGAGGTTCTTCGCGATATGATTTTTCCCAAAGCCCGCGACCGTCTCCTCGAAGATACGGCGGATGATCGCGGCGCGATCTGGCAATGGAATGAAGACGGGCGGAGCACCAACGACCTCGAGCCAAGCGGGTGCTCGCCGCGTCATCACGAACTTCTCGCCCGCGTTCAATCTGCGGCGTTTCGCTGCCCAGGCCGCAGCGAGCCGTTGACTCTTTTTCTCGCTCTCCTCGTGACTCAACTGGGCCTTCACCACGACCTCGATGATGGAAGCCATGTCGAACGCGCCTTTGCTGTAGCGCCGCGCACCGTCGACGGTCGCGACCACGACCCCGGCTTCGGTGAGGTTCATCATCCAAATGAAGACCCGGCCAGGCTCCTGGCGCGAGAGGCGGTCCAGCTTTTCGCAAAGCAGGACCACTCCATCTGGGTAGCGCCCGGCTTCCACATCCCTCACGAAGGCTCCAAGGGATCCGGTAGATGCGTGCTCTCCCTTGAACGCGCTGATCCCGTCGTCCAACAGCTCCTCCAAGACTGTCCAGCCATGATCCGCAGCGTGCCGTCGACAATCCTCTCGCTGACGTTCCAGACTCGAGCCCTTGCTCTGTTCCGAGCTCGACCAGCGGATATATATTACGCAGTCCATCGTTCTCCGGACTTATCGAAAATGTCGATCGAGGTGTAGGGGTATCTTAATTGAAAAGGTTGTGACCGCCAGCGGCGGCAATCTCCAGCGCGCGCTTGGCGGTTTCCTGCCCCTTCACCCGCTTCAGGTCCGGCCCCTGGTTGCCTTCCTCGACTTCTCCGGGCTGAGGTTCCGGCAATTCCTGTTTGCCGGAAAGATGCGCCAGCAGGTCTACCAGATTGGGCGCGGCGCACACGCGCACACCGCTGGCCCAGCGCGCCTCCGGCCCCTGCGCGGCAGGGCAGATCAGGCCAAGATCGTTCTCGCTGGCGTGCAGCGCGGCCAGCAGCACGCCGGGAGATGCCGCCACGCGCCCGTCCAGCGCCAGCTCTCCGACGGCGAGCCATTCGCTCAATTCCTCAGGGTCTACCACGCCCATCGCGCCCAGCAGGGCCAGCGCAATCGGCAAGTCGTAATGGCTGCCCTCCTTGGGCAGATCGGCGGGTGAGAGGTTTACGGTGATCCGCTTTGGCGGGAGCGAAAGGCCCATTGCCGCCAGCGCCGATTGCACCCGTTCCCGGCTTTCGGCCACGGCCTTGTCCGCCAGGCCAACCACGGTAAAGCGCGGCATTCCGGCGGCCAATTGGCACTGCACTTCCACTGTGCGCGCCTCCAGCCCGAGATACGCGACCGTCTGAACCAATGCTACCAATGTTAATCCCCGTTTTTCCGCGTGATAACGCGTAGTTGGGCCAAGTCGAGAGCATTCGTCATTAACTCCATCGCAACCCTTTGTGTTGGCAAAGCGGCAGCCTGGATCCGTCACAATGCGGCAGATGAAGCCCGTGATGACCTTGCTTGCCGCGCTTGCCGCCGGCCTTGCCGCACCCGCCGCCGCGCAAACTGTAACAGTAGTGGAGGAATGGGTGACGGTGGAGACGACCGCCTCGCGCTATGTCTCCCCGCTGCAGCAGCAGGCAGAGCAGTCCGCCATCGCAGCCTATGGTCCGTTCCGGGTGATCGACGATAGTACGGTTGCCCTGGTGGGCATCACCGATGCAGCATCGCCTGCGCAGTTTACTGCCATGCTGGAGGCATTTCCCGCCATCGACACGCTCGAATTCGTGGAGGCACCCGGCACACATGACGATCGCGCCAATCTGGCGCTGGGCCGGATGATTCGCGAACGCGGCATCGCCACGCGCGCGCAGCGGGGCGGCTCTGTCCGATCGGGCGCGGTGGAATTGTTCATTGCCGGTACGCTGCGGGAGATTTCGCCGGATAGCCAGTTTGCCGTGCACGGATGGATGGACGATTGGGGACGCGGCGCGGAAGATTATCCGCCCGATGCGCCCGAA
Organism: Aurantiacibacter rhizosphaerae; assembly: GCF_009807005.1. GTDB lineage: Bacteria > Pseudomonadota > Alphaproteobacteria > Sphingomonadales > Sphingomonadaceae > Alteraurantiacibacter > Alteraurantiacibacter rhizosphaerae. The sequence goes on from NZ_WUBR01000001.1 coordinate 804,237, forward strand.
CACCGCCGTTATCTGGAATATTACGTTGAAATGGGCATGAACGAATCGCAAGCGCGCGAATTCTATGCCATGACGAATTCGGTTCCTTTCGATGATGTCTTGTGGCTTACCGGAAGTGAGATGCGCAAATGGGTTGGGGCAGGCTCGCAGGATGCCGGGCAATCGGAAGCGGTTGCGGCGATGGCATATCTTGACTTCGAGCCGATCCTTCAGTAACCGCGCGTTCCATGTGGGGCCGCCTCTCGATTGGCGGCCGTTTTTATTCTGATCTGAAGGTTTGTACCATGAAGCGCACTTTTCAGCCGAGCAATCTCGTGCGTGCTCGTCGCCACGGTTTCTTCGCCCGCAAGGCTACTCCGGGTGGCCGCAAGATTCTGCGCAACCGCCGTCGTCGCGGTCGCAACAAGCTTTCTGCCTGATTCGCTTCGCGCTCGCCCCTTGCGGGCGAGCATCCTCGCTATGCGCGCAGCAAAGCTGCGCCCGTTGCGGGCGGCCATTTGGCCTTGCGGGCTCCTTGCGGAGCCCGTTTTCGCGTCTGCTATCTTCACGAGGCTGGGTGTTATCCTTATATAACACACCATGACTATTTCAGTCCTCACCCGGCGCGCCGATTTCCTTGCGGCGAATCGCGGCCTGCGCAATGCTCGGCCCGGCTTTGTCCTATTGACGCGGCCCAATGATGGGCAGGGCGTGCGATTTGGCATCACCGTGACCAAGAAGATTGGCAACGCCGTGGTGCGCAATCGCATGAAGCGGCGGTTTCGAGAATTGTTGCGCGGCGCATTGCCAGAGCATGGCCTGCCGGATCACGATCACGTGCTGATCGGCCGCGAAGGTGGGCGTGACCGGGATTTTGCGCAAATGGGCAAGGAACTTTCCATTGTTCTCAAGCAGGCAGCAGAGGGCAAGGGCGATCCGGCCCGCCGTCCACGCCGCGGCAGCAAGCCGCGTCCGCGATGAAAAGGCTGCTGATCCTGATTGCCCGCGGCTGGCAACTCGGCCCCAGCCGCATCCTGCCGCCCACCTGCCGGTTCCAGCCATCGTGCAGCGCCTATGCGATTCAGGCGCTGGAAAAACATGGTGTAATCAGGGGTGGATGGTTGGCCACCAAGCGTATATTGCGCTGCAATCCCTGGGGGGGACACGGGCATGATCCCGTGCCCGAAACACCGCATAACAATTAAACGCGACGGAACTTTCGATCTTGGACAACCAGCGTAACCTAATAATTGCCGTCGTGTTGAGCGCGGTCCTGCTGTTCGGCTGGGACTTTGCCATGCGCACTTACTTCCCGGAGCCGGAAGAGGCGCCAGCGAACATGGCGAGCCGCGAAGACGTGCCAGCCGCGCGCGTGGACGGCCAGATCAACACCGACGAAGCGCCCGTTATCATTGATCTGAATGCAGAACTGGCCGCAGGCTCTCGCGTGGCTATCGATGCGCTGGAGATCGAAGGGTCCATCAATCCCGTGGGCGCCCGGATCGACGACATCCTGCTCAAGACCCACCGCCAGACGGTGGACAAGGACAGCGGCCCGATCCGCATGTTCGCCCCCGCCGGCACCGAAACGCAGCAATTTGCCCAGTTTGGCTGGGTGGGCGAGGGCGTATCCGTGCCCGGCGCGCAAACCGTTTGGCAGGTGGTAGATGGCGATCGGCTGACCCAGGAAACGCCGGTCACGCTGGGCTGGGACAATGGCCAGGGGCAGCAGTTCCGCCTGAAGTTCGAGGTGGACGAGCATTACATGTTCACCGTCTCGCAAACCGTCGCCAACACAGGCGACGGTTCGATTGCACTGCGCCCCTATGCCTTCGTCAGCCGCACCAGCGCCACTGCCAGCAAATCCACCTGGAACGTTCATTCCGGCCCGATTGCAGAGGGCAATGGCGAGGTGAACTTCGACTGGGATTATGACGAGGTGGCCGAGGAAGGCCCCATCAGCCTGAACGGCGATACGCAGTGGCTGGGCTTTACCGACATCTACTGGATGAGCGCGCTGATCGCGGATGATGCCAGCGCTGCGCAGGGCACGTTCCGCGATACCGGTGTCGACCTCTATCGTGCAGACCTGATTTACGATGCCGTGACCGTGCCTGCTGGCAAGGCCGTATCGCGCACCACCCGCCTGTTTGCCGGTGCCAAGGAAAGCGCCGTGCTGGACATGTACGAGGCGCAGGGCGTGGATCGCTTCGGCCTCGCCATCGATTGGGGCTGGTTCCGGTTTATCGCCTGGCCCATGTGGCAGGTGCTGATCTTCCTGTTCGGCGTATTCGGCAACTTTGGCGTCGCGATTATCGCGCTTACGCTGATTATCCGGCTTATCCTGTTCCCGGTTGCGCAGAAGCAGTTCCATTCCATGGCGCAGATGCGCGCCGTGCAGCCCAAGATGAAGGCGCTGCAGGAGCGCTACAAGGATGATAAGCAGGAACTGCAGCAGCAGATGGCCAAGCTCTACAAGGAAGAGAAGGTCAATCCGCTGGCAGGCTGCCTGCCGATCTTCATCCAGATCCCGATCTTCTTTGCGCTGTACAAGGTGCTGCTGCTGGCGATCGAAATGCGGCATGAGCCGTTCTTCGGCTGGCTGCGCGATCTCTCCGCGCCGGATCCGGCAACGGTGCTGAACCTGTTCGGCCTGCTGCCTTTCGATCCGCCGGGCTTCCTTGCGATTGGTGTGCTGGCGGTGCTGCTGGGCTTCACCATGTGGCTGCAGTTCAAGCTGAACCCTGCCGCGATGGACCCGATGCAGCAGCAGATCTTCATGATCATGCCGTGGGTGCTGATGTTCGTGATGGCTCCCTTTGCCGCAGGCTTGCTGCTGTACTGGATCAGCAATAACATCCTGACGCTGGCGCAGCAGAAGTATCTCTACTCACGCAATCCCGAACTGAAGGCACAGATGGCGAAGGAGCGTGAAGAAAAAGCGCTCGCCGCCAAACGTGAAAAGGCCGAAGGGTGACACCGGAAGAAGAACAGCTGGCCAAAACGGCGAGCAAGCTGTTTTCCGGCCGCGTCGAGTTCCTGCTGTCGGCCCCGCAGCTGAAGCACCTGCCTGACCCCGACTATCCGGAAATCGCCTTTTGCGGGCGGTCCAACGTCGGCAAGAGCTCGCTGATCAATGCGCTGGTCAACCGCAAGGCCATTGCCCGCGCGTCCGTAACGCCGGGCCGCACGCAGGAACTGAACTTCTTCGAGGTTGGCGACCCCACAGAGTTCCGGCTGGTGGACATGCCGGGCTATGGCTTTGCCAAGGCTCCGGTGAAAGTGGTTGAGAAATGGCGCAAGCTGGTGCGCACCTTCCTGCGCGGGCGGGTGCCGCTGAAGCGTACGCTTGTCCTAGTGGATAGCCGCCACGGTCTGAAAGACAGTGACCGCGACATGATGACCATGCTGGACGAGGCTGCGGTCGGTTATCGGCTGGTGCTGACCAAGGCTGACAAGATCAAGGCTAGCGCCTTGGAAACGGTTCGCACAGAGGTTGCGGCGGAAGCACGCAAGCATCCGGCGGCCTATCCGGAAATGCACGTCACCAGTGCTGAAAAAGGCATGGGCATCGCAGAATTGCGCGCCGCGATTTTGAGTGACATTCGCGAGTAGGCAAAGGCCACCGACTGCGGACACAAAAAAGGCGCCCGGTGGGCGCCTTTTTCAATTGAAGCTAATTCGGCTTAGCGCGAACGATCACCACCGAAAAGCCAATCCCAAAAACTGCCACCCATTGTTCGTCTCCTAGTTACGTGGAGACGTTATGCGTTAACCATGAAAGTTTGTAAAGTTTAAACCATATCTCTTAAGGGTTCGTCTTGGCTATGCCTATGGTATTCAATGATTCTATCAAATGTTATGGGTCTGGAAATTGCGAACCCCTGGGCCACGACGCAGCCCGAATCGCGCAACAAAGTTAATGTTCCGGTGTCTTCAACACCCTCTGCAACCACAATGATTCGCAAGTCCCTGCCAAGTTGCAGCACGCTTTTTACAATGCCCAATGCTTTTGGATCATTGGTCATGGGGGCGATGAACATCCGATCGATCTTGAGTTCGGAGAATGGCAACTTAAGCAGCGCCTCAAGGCTGGCCGCACCGACACCAAAATCATCCATGGAAATTTTTGTACCAAGCGCCTTGAGCTCGCCCAGAATTTCGGCAGCCAGATCAAGATTGGAGATGCGGTAGGTCTCGGTAATCTCCAGTGTCAGCCGGCGTGGATCGAAACCGGTTTCTTCCAACACGCGCGAGACCATGGAGACAATGGATCGCTCATGCAGCAGCGTGGCGGAAATGTTGACGGCGATCGGCAGGTGCAGTCCGGCATCTTCGAAATCTTTGCCAGCCTTGCAGGCAGCGCCAAGAACGAATTTCGTAAGCTGGCTCATCCGACCGGCAATTTCGCATTGGCGGATGAAATAGTCGGGCGGGATGTGGCCCTTCACCGGGTCCTTCCAGCGAACCAGGGCCTCGGCTCCGATCATTTCGCCCGTCTGCACCATCACCTTGGGCTGGAAGGCCAGATAGATTTCACCATTGTCGAGGGCGGCATCGATGCGGGCCTGGAGCGAGATGTTCCAGATCAGATCTTCCTGTGAAGCCATGTCTGCGATGCAGATAGGCTCGAAAGTCTCGTTGGTTTTCTCGGCTGCCGCGATGGCGCCTGCCAGGCGGCGGCCCACATTCGGACTGGGCGTGATATCGATGCCGAAGGTGATGCCGACATCGACCTGCTCCGCCCCAACCGTAAGCGGGGAAGCGAACAGCGCCCGCAATCCCTCGAGGTGCTCTCGCAGCAGGGCCGGATCCTTTTCCTTCATGGTCCAGGAAATCAGGTGGCCAGGACCTAGGTAGATCGTGGCATCCTGCGTTGCCGCCTTGAGGCGCGCGGTGATGGCAAGCAGGTAATCACCATGAAGCTCTGCCGGCAGTGTGCGGCGCACCTCTTCGAAACGATGGATGCGGGCCACGATCACGGCGGGAACGTGGTTGGCCACATCCTTGTCAGCTTCCAGTGCGGCAAAAGTGGGCAGGTCCGTTTCCGGATCGACGAGCAGAAGATCACGCACCCATTTTGTGCGGGCCCTGAAAAACCCGTAGGAAACTATCGCGGCGAGGCCATAAGCGAAGCTGATACGAAGGCCTAGTTGCGGGCCGATCAGCGGCGCCAAAAGAACTGTGACCGTTATCGCCCCGATTGCTGCCGATCTAAGAATTCTGTTCCTGATCGGACAAGCCAGCAGAAGAAATGCCAGCGTAGCCAGAAGCATGAGTAATCCGCTGATGTAACGCGGATGCCCGGACATGAGGGTTTCAGCAGCGTAAATGGCGATCATCGAATCCGAGACTGTTCCTTGGCCCGGCAAGCTTGGCGCTTCGCGGCGAAGGCTTATGCTTTGCCCAATTAGAACTCTCTTTCCCGAAAGTGCATCGAGATTGGCATTTGGTTTCAGCAGGTCGGAAAACCGATAAGTCGGGATCGAAGCCAGGTCATAGCTGTATTCAACAGCGAAAATCTCGTTCGAATCGCCAGTAACTCCAGCAATACTGGCTGGAATGGTGGCAACATCCTTGTCGCCATCGGCAACAGCGAACGGCATGTACCAGACATAGCCCAGGTAATTGCGGAATGCGTCCAGCGCGACTTCGGGTACACCATTTGCGATGCGTGGCTGATTTTCACGCAAGACCGGTTCGCCATTAAGACTCTTTTCCAGAAAGCGGACGAGATAGGCGCGACCGGAAAAATCGCGCAACGCGGAATTCAGTGTCTCGTCGGCTTCGGCACTCGAATCTTTATCGTACAGAATATTGACGTAAACTTCCTCGACACCGGCATTGTCCAGCCTGTCCAGCAAGTTTGCCAGCCGTTCTCGGGCAACCGGATTTTGGGGGTCAGCCAGATCCTCGTCAGCACCGACGAATACGATCTCTCCAGACGCGGGCTGGGAAACGATGTTGGCTTCCACCAGCCAACCAATCTGATCAACCGGATCGAGAAACGCCGGAATGACAAGGGCAAGCGCGATCAGCCCCGACCACGCCACCTGACGGACGCGTTCGAGCCATTTGACCCTATCTTTGGATGTCGGGGTCTGATCGACCACTCTTCACCTTTCTTGCGCCCGGATATTACTAACCTGGGAGGGTGATGACATATGTTGGTTAACAAAGCGGCAACGAAGCAAGGCAAGGATAACGGGGGTGCCGATACCCTGTGCGTCAGCCATGCTCGACAGCTTCAGGCTTAACCGTTAGGTCCGGCGCAAACAGGGACACGGTGCAATCATGAAGCTTATCATCGGCAACAAGAACTACTCCAGCTGGTCTTTACGGGGCTGGCTGGCAGCGAAGCAGAGCGGACTGTCTTTCGAGGAATTGACCGTCCACATCGATGGCGATGACTGGCAGGCGATGAAGCGCACCGATGGCGAATTTCAGCCGTCTGCCGGCAAGGTGCCGGTATTGTGGGACGATGATGTCGTCGTCTGGGACAGCCTCGCCATTCTCGAATATCTTGCCGACAAGGTGGGGCGCGACCGGTTCTGGCCGAAGGATGATGCGGCACGCGGCATGGCGCGGGCCATGGTGGCGGAAATGCATTCCTCCTACCTTCCCTTGCGGCGGCAGTGCCCGATGAACATACGTGCCCGCGCATCGATCAACCTTTCCGATGAGACGAAGGGCAATATCGTGCGCATCCTTGGCCTGTGGGCAGAGGCGCGTGCGCGTTTCGGCCAGGGCGGGCCATTCCTGTTCGGCACCTTCAGCGCGGCGGATATTTTCTACGCCCCCATCGTCAGCCGCTTCCTCACCTATGGCATTGGCGTGCCCGGCTTTGCCCAGGCCTATATGCAAGCCTTGTGGGAGCATGACTGGATGCAGCAATGGGTAGAAGCGGCGATGGCGGAAGAATGGACCATCTCGCAGTTCGAGACCGGGGAGCCTGCGTGAGCCACGATCCTCTCGCCAATGCCAAAGAGCTGATTGCCTGCGAAAGCGTAACGCCTGCGCGTGGCCGGGTGTTCGATGCAATGGAGCAAATGTTGACCGTCCTCGGTTTCGAGGTTGATCGCTTCATCCGGGGTGAAGGCGCAGAAGGCAGCGATGAAGAGCCGGTGGAGAACCTGTTCGCCATCCGGCGCGGGGCTGCGGGATCGCCCCATTTCGCCTTTGCCGGACATGTGGACGTGGTGCCTGCGGGGGAGGGGTGGTCTACCAGTCCTTTCGGGCCGGAGGTGCGCTCCGAACCGGGTGGCGACCTGCTGTATGGTCGCGGCGCGGTGGACATGAAGGGCTCCATCGCCTGCATGGTAGCCGCCGTTGCCGATATTCCGGCGGAGGCGGGTACGCTCAGCTTCATCATCACCGGTGACGAGGAAGGCCCGGCGCTGCACGGCACGCGCGCGCTGATCGACAGGATGCGCGAACGCGGCGATATCCCCGATCTGTGCCTGGTGGGGGAGCCTACCAGCGTGAACCGGCTGGGCGACATGATGAAGATCGGTAGGCGCGGCTCTGTCAACATCTGGCTGGAGGTGGAGGGCACGCAGGGCCACGTCGCCTATCCGCACCTGGCCGATAACCCGATGCCGAAGATGGTTGCCATCCTTGCCGATCTGGATGCTCTGGTGCTGGATGAAGGCACCGACTGGTTTCAGCCGAGCAATCTGGAAATCACCGAGTTCAACGTGCCCAACCGCGCGCATAACGTGATCCCCGGCAAGGCCACGGCGCGCATTTCCATCCGTTTCAATGATCAGCATTCCGGCGCGTCGCTGTCAGATAAAGTGATCGCCATCGCCGAAAAGCACGGCGGCACGGCGCGGCCCATCATCAGCGGAGAGCCGTTCTTGACCCCGCCGGGTGCATTCTCCCAAATGATAGCCGATGCGGTGAAAGCCGAAACCGGCGTGGAGCCGGAGGCGTCCACCACCGGGGGCACATCGGATGCGCGCTTCCTAAAAGACCTGTGCCCGGTGATCGAATTCGGGCTGGTCAATGCCACCATGCACAAGACCGACGAGGCAGTAGCAGTTGACGACCTTGCCACGCTCACGGCAATCTACCGCCGGATCGCAATGGCCGCACTTTCAAATTGAGGGGCTGGCTACCTAGAAAGGGACTTTCATGAAACGCTGGTTGGCCATTCCGCTGTGGCAGCGGGTTCTCGTTGCACTGGCGTTGGGCATCATTGCCGGGCGCATGTGGGGACCGGGTGCGGAAAGCATCAAGATTATCGGCGATATCTTCGTCGCCTTCATCAAGATGCTGGTGGTGCCGCTGATCTTCTTCAGCCTTGTGGCGGGCGTTGCCAGTATCGGCGATATCCGCAAGCTTGGCCGCATTGGCTGGCGCGCGTTGCTGCTGTTCGTGGTGACGGGCCAGATCGCCGTCTGGCTGGGCCTGTTCCTGGGTACGGTGATCGCGCCGGGCGCCGGCGTCGATACGTCCTCCATCCAGATGGGCGCCGTGCCGGAACCGAACGAGACCACCTGGCGGGACATGCTGCTGGGCATGGTGCCGCAAAGTCCGGTTCAGGTGATGGCAGACGTTAACGTGCTGCCGCTGATCATCTTCTCCCTGTTGCTGGGCATCGGCATCCTGATGGCCAAGGAAGAAGGCGAGCCGGTTCTCAAAATTTTCGATAGTGGCGCTGTCGTGATGCAGAAGGTGACGATGGTGGTGATGGAGCTTACCCCCTTCGGCGTCTTCGCGCTGATGGCGTGGGTGGCGGGAACGCTGGGTTTCGATGCGCTGGCCGCATTGGGCAAGCTGGTGTTCTTGAATTACCTTGGCTGCCTGCTGATCATCTTCGTGGTTTATGCAGCGATGATAAAGTTCATCGCGCGCCTGCCCGTGGGCGATTTCTTCCGCGGCATCGTGGATGCCATCGCGGTGAGCTATTCCACGGCCAGTTCCAACGCGACGCTGCCCGTTACCCTGCGCTGTGCAGAGCGGAACCTCGGCATCAGCAATTCGGTGGCCAGCTTCGTGATCTCGCTGGGCGCCACGATCAACATGAACGGCACGGCGATGTATCTGGGCCTTGCCACGCTGTTCGGCGCGCAGATCTTCGGCGTGGATCTGAGCTGGGGCGACTATTTCCTCATCTCCATCCTCGGCACTCTGGGCGCTGTCGGCGCGGCGGGCATTCCGGGTGCGGGCCTGATCATGATGGCGCTGGTGTTCGGTGCAGTCGGCGTTCCGCTGGAAACCATCGCCTTTGTCGCGGGCGTGGACCGGATCATGGACATGATGCGCACCACCACCAATGTTTCTGGCGATGCGGCCGTTGCCACGACCGTGGCCAGCCTGACGGGCGAGATCGATAAGGCGGAGATGATCAGCGCAGACGATGTCTGACCCGGCAAGGCCCGGCGCAACCGCGAATTAACCATTCCGCTGTTACGCGTGGCGGGTATGGATAGCCGCATCTTTCTTGGCCTGTTTCTGGCCGCGCATATGCTGCTGGCTGCGGCCACGCCTGTCTCGGGTTATGCGGAGGCACTGCGCGCGGTGTATCTGCAATCGCTGCTGCTGGTGTGGCTGGTGCTGATCGCGCTTGTCATCCTGTTTGTGCAGGTGGCGATGAAGCGGGTAGAAAGCCCCACCAAGGTTATGGTGCGCGTGCTGCGATCCCGCCGCAAGCGATATATCGAGGGGGCGGTGTTCCTGGTGGCGCTGGCCACGATGATGCAGGTCTATATGATCCTGAAGGTCGCCATTCCGCAGATCGTGCCTTTCTATGCCGATCCCATGCTGGCCGATCTGGACTCCGCGTTGTTCGGGCAGGACCCGTGGCGCATCACGCATGCCATTTTCGGGCCGGCGGCCACGCGCTTTCTTGACTGGTTCTACGTTACGCCCTGCCTGATCGTGACTGCCACGATGACGCTGTGGGCCTGTTTCGCGAAAGACCGCGCCTTCAGCCGCAGGTCTGTGCTGGCGATCACCATGTGCTGGTTCATCATCGGCAATTGGGCGGCACTGTCGCTATCGTCTGCCGGGCCGATCTACATGGATCACTTCTATGGCGACGCGCGCTTTGCAGATTTGCTGGCCGTTCTGCCGCCAGACCTGACGGCCACGCAGACGCAGGCCTATTTGCTGGAGAATTTCAGTGCGCCCGGCTTCGGCAAGGGGATCAGCGCCATGCCATCCATGCACAATGCGCTGTACCTGCTTTTGCTCTGGATGGTGTACGATCGTTTCGGCAATGGCTGGCAATTGTGGCTGGCCATCGCGTTCGAGGCGACCGTGTTCGTCGCCTCCGTCCACCTCGGCTGGCACTATGCGCTGGATGCGGTGGTGGCCGCCATGCTGGTGGCGCCCATCTGGTATGTGGCGGGCCGCGTCGAAAGCTGGCGCCTGCCGCGCCTTGCACTGCCGCTGGGCAATAGACTGGGCAACAGGCCCGCTAGCGCCCCTTCGGTTTCTCCGTAACTTTCTTCCGAAAGCTGCACAGGTCCACCACGTTGCAGCGCCAGCATTCGGGCGTGCGCGCCTTGCAGGTGTATCTGCCGTGCAGGATCAGCCAGTGGTGGGCATGCAGGCGGAAGGGCTGGGGCACTCGGCGTTCCAGCTTCGCCTCCACCTGCTCAGGCGTCTTCCCCTTGGCGAGCCCGGTGCGATTGCCCACGCGCAGGATATGCGTGTCCACCGCGAAAGTCTCTTGCCTGAACCAGCAGTTCAGCACCACGTTCGCCGTCTTGCGGCCCACGCCGGGCAGGCGCACCAGATCCTCGCGCGTATCGGGGACTTCCCCCCCATATTCGTCGACCAGAAGCTGGCTCAGCGCGATCACGTTCTTGGCCTTTGAATTGAACAGGCCGATGGTCTTGATATGCTCCACCAACGCATCGTGCCCCAGATCCAGCATCTGCTGCGGCGTTTCCACGTTGGCGAACAGCGCGCGGGTGGCCTTGTTTACGCCCACATCGGTCGCCTGCGCAGATAGTGCCACGGCCACCACCAGCTGGTAGGCATTGCCATATTCCAGCTCCGTCTCCGGTTCCGGATTGTCCTCCGCCATGCGGCGGAAGAATTCGAAGATCTGGTCCTTAGTCATCGGATAGTTTGATCCTGAGGGGCCTACTCCAGCCCCAGCACGTCATTCATCGTATAGCGCCTCGGCGGCTTGCCGATCAGCCAGCTCGCCCCTTTAACCGCGCCGCGCGCGAAGATGCTGCGGTTCTCGGCTGTGTGGCTTAGCGTGATGCGCTCCTGCTCTCCGGCGAAGATGACGGAGTGATCGCCTGCCACCGTGCCCCCGCGCAGGGCGGCAAAGCCGATGGCGCCCTCTGCCCGCTGGCCGGTGTGGCCGTCGCGCCCGCTCTCGCTGTTTTCGCCCAGCGTGATGCCGCGCGCTTGCGCCGCTGCCTCGCCCAGCAGCAGGGCGGTGCCCGATGGCGCATCCACCTTCATGCGGTGGTGCATTTCCAGCACCTCTATATCCCAGTCCGTGCCCAGCCGTGCAGCAGCTTCCTTCACCAGATGGGCCAGCAGGGTTACGCCCAGCGACGTGTTGCCGGTTTGCAGGACAGGAATCGCACCTGCCGCATTGTCCAGCGCGGCGGAGTGGCTTTCATCCAGCCCCGTGGTGCCGATCAGGATCGGGATGCCCGCGCCGATGGCGGCGTGAAGATTATCCTTCAGCGCGCCGGGGGAGGAGAAATCCACCAGCGCATCGCTGGCATTGGCCAGGGCTTCAGGGTTCTCTCCCTTGTCCACCCCGCCGGAACATTCATGCTTCCCATCTGCAAGCACGGCGGCAATCGCCTGTCCCATGCGCCCTTGGCTGCCGATGATTCCGATACGTGCCATTGCCACTCCTGTCTGTCCCACGGTCCATGCGCGGGGATGTCTCGACCCTGCCGCTTCGTGACTTGAGGGTTTTTCTCAGCCTGCCGCTTCGCTATTTGGGGCTAATGCGCAACAACAGCAACATTCGCAACATCGTGATCCTGACCGGGGCCGGGATATCCGCCGAAAGCGGGTTGAAAACCTTCCGGGCAGAGGACGGCCTGTGGGAAAACCACCCGGTGGAACAGGTGGCAACGCCCGAAGGCTTTGCCCGCGATCCCGACCTGGTTCAGCGGTTTTACGACGAACGCCGCGCGCAGGTGCGGGCCGCGAAGCCCAATGCCGCGCATCAGGCGCTGGGGCGGCTGGACCGGGAGTTTTCCGGCGACCTGCTGATCGTCACGCAAAATATCGACGATTTGCATGAACGTGGCGGGGCAAGCCGCGTGCTGCACATGCATGGCGAATCCCTGTCTGCATGGTGTCAGGCCTGCGATGCCCGCCATCGTTGGGACGGCACCTTGCGCGATGGGCCTGCCTGCCCGTCCTGCGGAGAAGCGGCGATGCGGCCCGATATCGTGTGGTTTGGCGAAATGCCCTATCAGATGGATCGTATCTTCGATGCGCTGGCGGATGCGGACCTGTTCGTGTCCATCGGCACGTCGGGCGCGGTCTATCCCGCGGCAGGCTTCGTGCAGCAGGCCAGCGCGAACGGCGCGCGCACGCTGGAGCTCAATCTGGAAGAGAGCATGGGCAGCAGCAATTTCGATGAAACGCGGCTTGGCGCGGCCAGTGAACTGGTGCCCGAATGGGTGGATGAAGTGTTGAAGGCCTGACGCCTGACTGAAAGGAGGCTGCCGACACATCGCCGGCAGCCTCGCGTTTTGTCAGTCCATCATCATCTTGATTTCGCGGGTCAGGTACACGCCCTGTATCTCGCGAATTTCATTGTAGATATTCACCACAGTCTCGTTCGAATTGTCCATGTTCGCCTCACCCCAGGCTTCCATGAACGCATCATACCGCTCCCTTGAGGGTTGCAGGTTCTGCCCCGGGAATTCGATCACCAGCAGAAGGTGAAAATCGCCGCTGCTGGGCGCCATGTTGGAATATATCCCGTAATCGGTGACATATCCCAGCCCCTTGGCCACCTCATTGCTGGCTACCCACGTCTGGCGCAGGCCTTCCAAATATGTGTCGAGCTGGCCCGGATCCACGCGGATGGTGGTCATCTCCACCACCGTATCCGAATATTCGTAGTCCTCGTACTCGCTCAACTGTGCGACAGCAGGCGAAGAAACGGTGGCCATCGCGAATGCGGCGGCGAGGCTGGCAAACAGAAATTTAGACATTGTTGTCCCCCTGGTGAACTCGGCCCGCCGGAATGGCGGCCCCTTTCACAAAAGGACGAGCGACCCATGCAACCCCACTGCTAGAATCGCCCTTCTGTACTCTGGAACCTCTGCCACATAGCCGCGCGAGTCAATCGCGGTGCGCGTCAGACCCCGGCGTCAGCCACATCCGCTACACGCCGGATCTTTCACGATGTTCAGCGTGCGCATGCCGGGCTTGATCCCGTCCATCAGGTGCAGCTTGCCCCACTGCGGATCGCCCATGCCGCCTGTTGCGTGCACCAAGATGCGGATCGCCTGCATGGCAGCAAAGGTGCCAACCCAGCCAACCATCGCGCCCAGCACGCCATCCTCCGCGCAGGTGTCGCAATCTTCGGCATCGAAGGCATCGCCCACGAAGCAGCGATAGCAGGGCTGCCCGTCGCGGTGGCCGGCAAAGGCGCCCACCTGTCCCTGGAAACGCCCCACGGCGGCAGACAGCAGCGGTACGCCCGCCGCGACGCAGGCGTCCGACACGGTGAGGCGGGTGGCGAAATTGTCCGTTCCGTCGATCACCAGATCCGCGCCGTCGATAATCGCGCGGACATTATCCGGCGCAATGCGACGGTCATGGATCGTCACGTCCAGCTTCTCGTCAAAATTGGCGAGCCAGCGGCGCGCGGAGACGGCCTTGCCATGGCCAATGTCGCGGGTGGTGTAAATCGTCTGGCGTTGCAGATTGCTGGCCGAGACCTTGTCATCATCCACCAGCGTCAGCTTGCCGATGCCGGCACCCGCCAGATATTGCAGCGCCGGTGCGCCGATCCCGCCAAGCCCCAGCAGCACCACATGCGCGCGCGAAATCGCTGCCTGTCCCGCGCCGCCGATTTCGGGCAGCACGATGTGGCGCGCAAAACGGTCCAGCCGTTCTTCGGAAAGGGGGTGGGGGGCGTCGCTCATGGCACAGGGCTGTTGGCACGCTGTAGAGCGGCTGTCGATATGTGGTGGAAAATCCTCCCCGTCCGCAGCGCGAACAGGGAGGATATTTCAGTCAGCTTTCCAGCTGGCGCAGCAGGCTGCGCACATCGCCATCCATATCGGCATCGCGCTGGCGCAGGTCTTCGATCAGGCGCACGGCGTGGATCACGGTGGAGTGATCGCGGCCACCGAACTTGCGGCCGATTTCGGGATAGCTGCGCGGGGTCAGCACCTTGGCGAGATACATCGCCACCTGGCGCGGACGCACCACGGCGCGGGCGCGGCGCTTGCTGCTCATCTCGCTGCGATCGATGCGATAGAACTGGCAGACCGTGCGCTGAATCTCGTCAATGGTGATGCGGCGGCGGTTGGCGGACAGGATATCGGTCAGCTGTTCCTCTGCCAGTTGCAGCGACACTTCCTGCCCGGTCAGCTGGGCATAGGCGATCAGCTTGTTCAGGCCGCCCACCAGTTCACGCACATTGCGCGACACGGTGCGGGCGAGGAAATCGATCACGTCGCCCGGCACTTCCAGCGGGGCAAACTTGGTCAGCTTGCTTTCCAGGATCGCGCGGCGCAGTTCGATATCGGCGGGCTGAATGTCGGCAACCAGGCCCATGGACAGGCGGCTGAGCAGGCGCGGCTCCACCCCGTCCAGCGCCTGAGGTGCGCGGTCGGCGGCGAACACCAGGCGCTTGCCCTCGTTCAGCAGCGCATCGATCGTGTAGAGAAGTTCTTCCTGCGCCGATGCCTTGCCGATGATGAACTGGATATCGTCCACCAGCAGCAGATCGAAGCCGCGCAGCCGCGCCTTGAACTCGATCATCTCGTTCGATTTCAGCGCCTGCACGAATTCCACCATGAACCGCTCTGCAGAGCAGTAGAAGATGCGGGCGCGCGGATGCGTTTGCAGATAGGAATGGCCGATGGCGTGCAGCAGGTGCGTCTTGCCCTGGCCGGTGGCGGCTTTCAGGTAGAGCGGGCTGAACTGCGGCTTCTCCGCCTTGGCCATACGCTCTGCCGCGTTCTTGGCCAGGATATTGGTGCTGCCGGTGACGAAGGACGCAAAGGTCTGCGAGGGATCGAGGCCGACGCTGGCGGTGAAGCCATCATCGCCGATGGATTCCATCGCCAGGCTGGCATCATTGGCGGCGCGGTGGCCAAAGCCATCCTGTCCGCGCAGGTCAAGATCGGCGATCTTGCGGCGGCCGGGATGCACCTTGATGGAAATGTGGCGCACGTCGCTGCTGGCGATCTTCCAGGCAAGGGACAGGCGATCGTGATAGCGATCTTCCACCCAAGTGGCGGAAAACTCGGTAGGCAGGAACAGGTCCAGCGTGCCGGTATCATGGTCAAGCTTGCCCAGCTGGATCGGCTTGATCCACTGCGTGAAGAGCTGATGGCCCAGATCCTTGCGCAGGCCCTGGCTGATGTCAGCCCAGTCCGCTGCAAGGTCGATCGCTTCGCGCTCTTCCATATTGTCTTCTGCACCCTCTTGTTTAGCCGATTGATCGCGCCCGCCGTGCGGTCCTCTACGAATCATTTCAAGTACGTCCCATCCCTGTTTATCGGCCTGCCCGAATGGTCCCGGTCATGAATATGCCAGAGACAAAGCTTCCCCCATCGGTGCCCACCTGCCGTGTGCATCGATCCAACGGTTGAAAACTCGATTGTTGATGGCTGCGACGGTTCCTGTCGCTGCCGTGATCCTGTTATGAACCCTTGCGGGGGAACCTCAAGACCGGGCTGTCAAATTTATTTAAAAAATGCGGATTGACAGTCCGCTGACCCGCAGACTTGCATTCAAATAACTGAAAACCCTAGGTTTTTATGTGACAGTCTTGCGAATCGCGGGTTTTCCTAGAGTTAACTACAAGCCCGCGCGATGCCTGTTGCACATGCGAAAAGGGCCGGTGGAAAAACCACCGGCCCCTTGGAACTTCTGTTCCGATTTCGTTCTGCTGAAACCGCTCGCCAGGCCCGAATCGGGCAGCGGCGCGGCGTCGAATCAGAGTGCCGAAACGCGCTTGCTCAGACGGCTCATCTTGCGAGCAGCGGTGTTCTTGTGAAGCACACCCTTGGCAACGCCGCGGGCGATTTCCGGCTGCGCATTCTTCAGCGCGGTCTGGGCATCGTCCTTGTTGCCTTCGGTGCAGGCCACTTCGACCTTCTTGATCAGGCCGCGGATACGGCTCTTGCGCGCGCCGTTGATTTCGGCGCGCGTGTTGTTGCGACGGATGCGCTTCTTGGATTGCAGCGTATTGGCCATGTCTCGGTTCTGTCTCGCGTTCTGCTATGGCCACCTGTGGGCGACCTGATGTTAATTGGTTGTGCTCGAAAAAACACGGATGCGCGGGACTCGGTCCTAGCGCCGGAAAGCGCGCCACATAGTGTGCGCGGGGCTTCCGGTCAAGGATTCGCTGAGTTCCGGCACCTAGCTCTGGCAGTTGTTGCAGAACCACGTGCTGCGCCCGCCCTGTACGATACGTCTTATATGGCCATTACCGCAGGTAAGACAAGGCTCTCCCTCCCGGCCATAGACGAGGAAGCGCGTGGCAAAGTAGCCCAGCTCTCCATCGGGGGCGGCGTAATCGCGCAGGGTGGAGCCGCCATCGCGAATCGATTGTTCCAGCACTTCCTTGATGGCGGGCACCAGTCGCTCCAGCGCGGGGCGGTACACGCGCCCGCCTGCCTTGCGCGGATGGATGCCCGCTCGGTGCAGCGCCTCGCACACGTATATATTGCCAAGGCCGGCCACCACGTGCTGATCCAGCAGCAGCAGCTTGATCGCCTGCTTGCGTCCCTTGATGGCGGCGCGCAGGTGGCTGACGGTTAGATCATCGCCCAGCGGTTCCGGCCCCATCGCGGCAAAGGCGGGCCATGTGGCCAGCGCGTTCGTTTCCACCAGGTCGACATAGCCGAAGCGGCGCGGATCGTTCAGGGCGAAGCGGTGGCCCGCCGCTTCCAGCAGCAGGTGATCGTGCTTGTCCGGCGTTTCGGGATCGATGCGCCAGCGCCCGCTCATGCCGAGGTGAAAGATCATGGTCTGCGCGCGGTCGGTATCGATCAGCCCGTATTTGGCGCGGCGGCCAAGTCCGGTGATCGTCGCCCCCGTCAGCGACTGGCCCAATCCATCGGGAAAGGGGAAGCGCATATCGGGGCGGCCCAGCACCACGCGCGTGATCTGCGCACCATCCAGATAGCGCGCCAATCCGCGCACGGTTGTTTCGACTTCGGGAAGTTCGGGCATGACACAGCTTTTAACACCCTTTGCGCTGGGCACAATTGCCCCTAAGTGGGCAGCCATGAACCACCCAACAAACGATACCGTCTCCTTCGGTTACGAAGACATCGCCCCGGATGAGAAAACGCAGCGCGTGGGCGCGGTCTTCTCCAATGTCGCGCGCAAGTACGACATTATGAACGATGCGATGTCGGGCGGGATGCACCGTTTGTGGAAGGACCAGTTCGTGCGCCGGGTAAAGCCGCAGCCGGGCGAGGCTATCCTCGATATGGCGGGCGGCACGGGCGACATTGCCTTTCGCATGGCCAAGAAGGGCGCGGAGATCGTGGTGGCCGATATCAACCAGGATATGCTGGACGTCGGCATCGAACGCGCGATGGATCGCGGTATCGATGGCCTGAGCTGGTCCTGCCAGAATGCCGAGACGCTGAGCTATCCCGATCGCCAGTTCGATGCCTACACCATCGTGTTCGGCATTCGTAACGTCACCCATATCGACAAGGCATTGGCAGAGGCGCACCGCGTGCTGAAATATGGCGGGCGCTTCTATTGCATGGAATTCAGCACCACCGAATGGCCGGGCTTCAAGGAAGTTTACGACGCCTATTCGCACAAGCTGATGCCGCAAATCGGCAAGGCCATCGCCAATGACGAGGAAAGCTATCGCTACCTCGCCGAATCGATCCGCCGCTTCCCCAAGCCGCCGGAGTTCGAGGCGATGATCAAGGATGCAGGCTTTGTCCGCACGCGGGTGGAGAAGATCCTGGGCGGCGCTGTGAACATCCATTCGGGCTGGAAAGTCTGACCGGGTGACACGGCCTGCAACGCATATCTGGCGGCTCTTTACCTGGGGCCGCACGCTGGCGCGCCACCGTGCACTGCTGGGGATCGAGAACGATCCGAACACGCCGCTGCCGGTAAAGACGCTGGCGAAATATGCTCGCTGGTCCACCTTCACCGGCAAGACCGGGGAGCCCGATTACGCCACCGCCTTCCGCGAAATCGGCCCTGCCGCCATCAAGCTGGGGCAGACGCTGGCGACCCGGCCCGATCTGGTGGGAGACGAGGCGGCAAAGAACCTGCTCAGCCTGCAGGACAGCCTGCCGCCTGTACCCTTTGCGGCAATCCGCAAGCAGATAGAGGACAGTTTCGAGCGCCCGCTGGAAGATATTTTTGCCGAGGTCGATCCAGATCCCGTTGGCGCTGCCTCCATCGCGCAGGTCCACAAGGGCGTGACGACCGAGGGGCGCACCGTCGCCATCAAGGTGCTGCGCCCCGGCATCCGCGAAAAGTTTGAGCGCGACATCACCACCTATGAATGGGCCGCGGCCCATCTGGAAGGCATGGGCGGAGAAGCCCGCCGCCTGCGCCCGCGCCTCACCATTGCCAATTTCAAGCGTTGGACCAATTCGGAGCTGGATTTCCGCCGGGAGGCCGCCAGCGCATCCGAACTGGCGGACGAGATGCGCGGCGTGGAACGCTACGCCATCCCCGCGATCGATTGGGACCGCACCAATGGCCGCGTGCTGACGATCGAATGGATCGACGGGGTGAAGATCAGCAACATGGAAGCGCTGATCGAAGGTGGGCAGGACCTGCCCGATCTTGCGCGGCGGCTGGTGCTGGCCTTCCTGACGCAGGCGATCAGCGGCGGTTTCTTCCACGCCGACATGCACCAGGGCAATCTGTTCGTGAAAGCCGACGGCACCATCGTTGCCATCGATTTCGGCATCATGGGCCGGATAGACCGGCGCGCGCGGCAATGGCTGGCGGAAATTCTCTACGGCCTGATCACCGGCAATTA
Organism: Aurantiacibacter rhizosphaerae; assembly: GCF_009807005.1. Classification (GTDB taxonomy): domain Bacteria; phylum Pseudomonadota; class Alphaproteobacteria; order Sphingomonadales; family Sphingomonadaceae; genus Alteraurantiacibacter; species Alteraurantiacibacter rhizosphaerae. The sequence goes on from NZ_WUBR01000001.1 coordinate 823,384, forward strand.
CAAACGCGTGGCCGAGATCCATTTCGAGGCGCAATATGTGCCGAGCTATCACTCGGTAGAAGAATTCGCCACCGCCCTGCGCGCCGTGGGGGAGCCGATGCGCGGCAAGCCGGTGAGCGAGCTTTCCGTCGGCCAGATGCTGGACGGTCTGTTCGCCATCACCCGCGATTTCGACATGCAGACCCAGCCGCACCTCTTGTTGCTGCAAAAGACCATGGTGATGGTGGAAGGTATCGCCACCCAGCTCGATCCGCAGATCAACATGTGGGATGTTTCCGCACCCTTCGTGCGCAGCTGGATCCGCGACGAGCTTGGCCCCGAAGCGGCCATTGCCGACCGTATCCGGACCGATGTGGACACCTTGCTGCGCATCCCCGATCTCGTGCGTCGCATAGAGGATCGCTTCCCCGCAAAGGGCGGCGCGCCCGAAGCGCCGCCCCTGCCAGACATCGAACTGGTGTGGGAACGCAAGGAGCGGCAGGGTCGCGGCTGGCTGGGTTATATCGTGGCTGCCGCCGTGGGCGGGCTGGCCGTATGGGGCGCGATGCTGGCGGACCTGATCGGCTAAGGTTTGGGGAAACCGCCGTCCCCCGCTTGAGCCCGGCACGATCCCGGTCCAGACAATCGCCATGACCAATCCGCTTCACTGGTGGGACAGCCTTGGAAGGCCACTTGCGCGCCTGCCGCGCTGGGCTGCGGCGGCGGCACTGGCAGTGCTGGCGGCGCTGATGGTGTGGAGCGCCCTCGCTGCTGCGCCCGATCAGCAAGCGCAGCCAGCGCAGGTGGAGGCCAAGGCCGACCCTGCGGATGGCGATCTGGCCCTTTACGCGCGCATTTCCCAGCGTGTCGCAGCGGGAGAGCCGTATCACGCTGTCGCCATGGAGGAGCAGCGCGCGGCGGACTATCCCACGCGGCCCTTCGTCACCGTGCGCCTCCCAACGCTCGCATGGCTGCACGCTGCCATCGGCGTGGGCGGTGTCAGGATGCTGTGCGCGGCGCTGTTGCTGGCCTGCCTGTTCGGGTTGCATCAGCGCATCCCGCATGGACTGGCACCGGCAGAGCGGGTGGGTGCGATTGTCATGCTGGCGCTGGGCGGGGCGGCCGTGGCGGCTCCGCTATCGGGACTGGTGCATGAGGTGCTGGCGGGCCTGCTGCTGACGCTGGCTTTCGTGTTCTACACACCGTCGCGCTGGTGGCCCAGCCTGCTGGCCGCGGCCCTTGCGATTGCCGTGCGAGAGATTGCCGTGGTTTTCGTGCTGTTGTGGCTGGCCTTTGCCATTGTGGCGCGCCGCTGGGGCGAGGTTACGGCGCTGCTGGGATTGCTGCTGGTGTTTGCTGGCGGCATGGCCCTGCATTATCACTTCGTCGAAATGCGGCGCATGCTGGGCGATCCCGCATCGCAAGGGTGGGACGGTATGGCGGGCCTCTCCCTGCCGCTGGTGGCATTGTCGCGCCTTTCCGCCCTGCTGATTTTGCCTGCCGCGCTGGCCGTGCCGCTGGCGATCCTGCCCCTGCTCGGCTGGCTGGGGCTGGGCGGGCGCATGGGACTGTTCGCAGCACTGTGGTTTGCGGGTTTCTTCACCGGCATGGCGCTGTTCGCCCGGCCGGAAAATTTCTATTGGGCGCAGCTGACCCTGCCTGCCTACATCGCGGGCATGGCATTTGTCCCGCGCGCAATTATCGAATTAATCCAAATAAGTTTTGGCCAAAGCGCAAGGCAACCTTAACCAAGATTTGCCAAGACGCCCGCTTGGACTATTAGCGGGCGTTGAAACCGATGCTTGAGCAGCGGATTGATGGTTTGGAACAGGAGGGACAGTCGACCAGTCCTAGAATCCTGCTTGTGGTGGGCGGCGGTATCGCTGCCTACAAGTCGTGCGAACTTGTCCGCCTGATTGCAAAGGGCGGGGGAGAGACGAACTGCGTCCTCACCAATGGAGGCGCGCAATTCGTCACGCCCATGGCGCTGGCCGCGCTTTCCGGAAACCAGGTCCATACCTCGCTGTGGGATCTGAAGAACGAGGCCGAGATCGGCCATATCCAGCTTTCGCGAGAGGCCGATCTGGTGGTGGTATGCCCCGCCACGGCAGACCTGCTGGCAAAGATGAATGCGGGCATTGCCGATGATCTGGCCACCACGCTGATCTTGGCGACGGACAAGCCGGTGCTGACCGTGCCTGCCATGAACGTGAAGATGTGGGAGCATCCCGCAACCCAGCGCAATATCGAGAACCTGCGCGAATCCGGGGTGCGCGTGATGACGCCCGATGAAGGCGCGATGGCCTGCGGCGAATTCGGCCCTGGTCGCCTGCCCGAACCTGAGATGGTGTGGCTGGAAATCGCCGATATGCTGGGCCTCGATCCTGGCATTGCCGGACAGGATATCGAGGAATATCTGCGCGCTGTGGAAGCGGGCGCGGAAGAAGAAGATTACGAAGACAGCGATCTTGGCAATGATCATCCCGGTGGCCTTGCCGGAATGCTTGCCAGCATCATCCCGCGCTCCAACCCGCGCCCGATCGCAGATGACGAGGTCACCTTCGATGGCGAACCTGTTGAGGGTGAGTTTGACGAAGGAGAGCTGGAGGGCGAGGCTGCATATAGTGAAGGGCCGGATCTGCCGGAGCCTGACTATACCGGTGTCGAACATCTGATGGCGACGAAGGGCAAGGCCAAGGCCGCGCCCCCGACAGACCGCGAGGCGATCAACCACGAGGTGAATGCGCGCCAGGAAGCGCCGCAACCGTTTGAAGGGGAGGAGGCCGCGGCCCCGGTCAACCCGCTAGAGCCGGGCCATGTTCAATCGCCCGAACTCGATCCCATCGATACGTTCGATCCGCTGGCAGGCCAGCCCGCCTTCGAGGACGATATCGAGCACCGCCCGCTGTACGGGAAACATATCCTCGTCACCGCCGGGCCCACGCATGAGCCGATCGATCCCGTGCGCTATCTGGCCAACCGCTCCAGCGGCAAGCAGGGCTTTGCCATTGCGGCGGCTGCTGCGGCGGCTGGCGCAAGGGTGACGCTGGTGGCTGGCCCCGTTCACCTGCGCACGCCGCTGGGGGTGGAGCGTATTGACGTGGAAAGCGCCGAAGACATGGCCCGCGCCGTGCGCGAAGCCTTGCCGGTGGATGCTGCCGTGATGGTGGCGGCCGTCGCCGACTGGCGCACGAAGGACTACAACGACATCAAGATCAAGAAGCGCGGCGCCGCACCGCCTGCGCTGGTGCTGGCCGAAAACCCCGACATCCTTGCCAGCGTGGCCGCCAATCCAAAGCGCCCCGATCTGCTGATCGGCTTTGCCGCCGAAACCAATGATGTGGTCGACAACGCCCGCAAGAAGCGCAAGAGCAAGGGCGTGGACTGGATCGTCGCCAACGATGTGTCGGGCGAAGTGATGGGCGGCGATGATAACCAGGTCCACCTTGTGAAAGAGGGCAAGGTGGAACATTGGGACCCGATGACGAAACAGGACGTGGCCACCAAGCTGGTGGAAGAAATTGCAGAGAAGCTTACCGCCGATGACAGATAATGCGCACAGCCGCATTCCCGTGCAGCTGAAACGCCTGCCCCACGGGCACGGGCTGGCCCTGCCTGCCTACGCCACGCAGGGCGCGGCCGGCATGGATGTGGTGGCAGCGGAGAATATCACGCTGCGTCCCGGCTCTCGCCACGCGGTGGCCACCGGGTTCGCCGTGGCAATTCCTGAAGGGTATGAGATACAGGTTCGCCCCCGGTCCGGCCTTGCGCTCAAACACGGCATCACCGTTCCCAACACGCCCGGCACGATAGACAGCGATTATCGCGGCGAGGTGAAGGTGATCATGATCAACCTTTCGGACGACAATTTCCCCATCCAGCGAGGGGACCGGATTGCCCAGCTGGTGCTGGCCCCGGTGACGATCGCATCGTGGGACGAGGTGGAGGAGCTGGACGAGACAGCGCGCGGCGCGGGCGGTTTCGGCTCTACCGGAGGGCACGGCGCGCTTTAGACAGCCTGCCTGCGGGCCTCTGTCCTGAAACACAGCGAGGCGGCCAGCCATAGGGCTGCAAACATGGCCAGGATGCCCCATTCCACCCCGTGTCCGGGCATTAGGTGCCGTGCAGCAAGGCCGAGCATAATTTGGCTGACCGCCAGCAAGCCCGTGATGATGGACATGGCCCTTGCGCGAAAGCGCAGCAGGGCGGCTGCGATGATCGCGATGAGAAGCGCCGCGAAGAAACCGGAATTGATCGCCGCGTCCTCATCCCCGATAATACCTACTGCCAGGTTGGACCAGACGGTGAAGAAACCGGCAAAGATGGCCAGCGCGAAGCCCAGCAGGTGTGGCCAGCTGCGCGCCAGCCGCAGGCCGCCTTCTGCGGCCAGCCCGGTGACCAGCAGCATGATCCCGGCAAAGGCGAAGTCCCTGCCTGTCCAATCCGCGCCTTGCCCGAATTGCATGGAAATGGCGGGCAAGGCCAGCAAGGCGGCGGCCGCGCTCCACCCGGCAATGCGCCAGCCTGCCAATCGGCGGTGAAGGGGGATGGGGTTTTCTGCCTGCATCATGATGGTGCATCCTGTAACTTTCATCTGGGACATGGAATGCAGGACCAGGGTGCTGATTGGCATGAGCAATTCGTGAGCAATGGCTGAAAACCTTCCGCTCCGCCGCGTGATTGCATAAGGATTGGCGCACGATGCACAGCGCCCTGCCGATCCTCTATTTCAAACCTTTTGCACTGGACCGTGCGAACCGCCGCCTTTTGCGCGACGGGGAGGAGCTGGATGTGGGCAGCCGCTATTTCGATGCGCTGGTGCTGCTGGTGGAGGCGCGCGGTCAACTGGTGACCAAGGATCGCTTCATGGAGGAGGTGTGGCGCGGTGTGCCTGTAACGGACGAGGCACTGACGCAGTGCATTCGTTCGCTACGCCGCGCCCTTTCGGATGATGCCGCAGCTCCGCGGTTCATCGCCACCGTACCCAAGCATGGCTATCGCTTCGTCGGCGAGCTGTACGATGGAGAGGCGCTCGACACACCCAAGCCTGATACCACCGCACCTGACGAGACTTCGCTTGCCTTGGGATCTGCGGGCCGACTTGCTGCCTCATCAACCCTAGGCGGCGCGATGGCGGGATTACTGGGCGGCGCGTTTTACGCAGGGCTGTTATCCATGGCGGTGCCGGAAGATGGCAGCGCGGTCTTTCTTACCGTCCTGTCCTTATGCCTGGCGGTGGGCATCCTTGGCGGCGCGGGCGTGGGGATCGGCATGGCGCTGCTGACGGGCGCTCGCGGGGTGAGAGCTTTCACCTTGGTCGCAGGCGGCGGAGCGGGCGGCCTGGTGGTGGGCGCGCTGGGCAGGCTGCTGGGGCTGGATCTGTTTCGCGTGCTGGCAGGCGTTGGCATCGGCCCTGTCACGGGCTTGCTGGAAGGCGCGATAGTGGGGATGCTGGCGGGCGGCGGCTGCGCGCTGGTAATGCGGTACGGGCCACGCATTGGCGCAATTCTGGCAGGCCTTGTGGGCGCAATCGGCGGCGCTGTGCTGGCGCTGGCGGGCGGCCGCCTGATGGCGGGGAGCCTGCTGCTGCTGGATCGGTCGCTGGAAGGCTCCCGCCTGCAACTTGACAGGATGGGAACGCTGTTGGGGGAGGGCGAGTTCGGCACGGTAAGCCTGATCCTCAGCGCCGGGCTGGAAGCGGCGGTATTCGTTACCTGCGTGGCATTGGCCGTCGGGAAGGTGCGTTCGTTCTAACAAGAAGGGCGGCACCTTTCGGCACCGCCCATCCGTGTTTCAAAGCCTTTGCTCTTACCGCTCGTTGCGGCGCACCGGCTGATCTTCCGGCGCGATGGAGATGCGCACGGTTTCGCCGGAATTGCCGGGGAAGTCCGTAAACATCGCCTCTACCAGGTTTGGCACAAGGTACTGCATCCGGTCAGACGTGGAGGCAGCTTCGGCCTTGCCTTCGAACAGGCGCTGGCCCGTTGCCGCATCATCGATCTTCAGATCGATACCGCTGGTATAGACAGTGTAGCTGGTGACATCCGGCCCGCGGTTGAAGAACGGATCGTGCCAGCCAAAGCCCCATCCGCGATCGCGGACATAGGCGACGCGCGTGTTACCGCGGCGATCGCGGAACACCACGGGGCGGGCATAGCTGCGCCACGGGCTGTAGAACGGATCGGCATAGCCATATCCGAAACCGGTGGAGCGAATACGCTCCCGACCCTGGTCGACACCGTAATCAAAGCGCACCAGCAAAGTTGCATCTTCGGCGGAAGCAGCCTGCACATAGCCCAGCTGTGCCATTTCATCCTCTACCTCGTCTGCATAGAGCGAGAATTCAAGGCCGCCGGCCAAGGCAGGATCGTCAGCCACCACGAAGAAGCTCTGGCCCTGCGGCGCAGGAAGCTGGCTTTCGAAGCGCGACACATCGGCGCGGAAGGGCGTGGCACATGCTGCAAGACCCAAGGCCAATGCAGGGATGGTGGCAAGCTTCGCACCTTTCAGGGAAAACAGCGATGTAAGCATGTTGTATCTCTCAATTATAAGGGTTCGGCGCGTGGTCCCTCACTGCCCGACGCGCATGAATCTCTGCGATGGAATGTGCAATAGCAAGGGCCAAGTGAACCGAAGTTGAACTGTATCTGCCGGAAAATCGTTCCAATTCAGTAACAAGCAGCCGATCTTTTTACCGTTCGTTAGCCTGCCCTGTTTTAGGTTTGAACCATCATAAAGGGGGTGATCATGGCATTTTCCGCAGATGACAGCAGCCGCATCAGTCGCAGCGGCTACTGGAAGCATTTCTTCATCAACGTGGTGGCGGTGCTTCTCCTGATTGGCGTTGCTTTTGGCTCTCTTGCCTCCGGTGCATGGGTATTTGCCATCATTGCCGTCCTGCTGATCGTGCCCGTGGGCATCTATTTCCGCGTGGTGATGATGCGGCGCTGCCGCGATATCGGCTGGCCGCCAGCATTGCCGTGGATCACCTTCGGGTTGGGCGTTGTCGGCGGCATGTTCAATTTCGAGGGTTACGCCAGAATGGACATGGACGTCCTGTTGGGCGGATCAGCCTTGTCCTCCCTTGTCTCGCTGCTGGATTTTGCCCTGATGATCACCCTTGGCAGCGTACGGGGACGCGACGGGGCGAATTATGCGCAGGTTTTTGGCGAAGGTCCGGCGCAGGCGAACATGCGCACCGGGCCGCGCGCCGCATCCGATTTCGGCGCGCCTGCCCCCAGTGTGGCCACGGGAGACGGCGATGCGATGGATGATGCAATCGCCCGCGCAGTGGAGAACTATCGCCGCACCGGCTCTGCCGTGCCCAACCTGACGCAGGCGAACGCACCCTCGCGTTCCACGCCGCGCGCAGCACCGCCGTCACGCGCCACAGGGTTCGGTCGCAAGATGATTTAGCCGCGCACCAGGCCCAGTGCCTGGTAGGCCGCATCCAGCGTGGGCGTGCCCAGTTCGCGCGCCTGTGCGGCACCGCGCGCAAGGATGGCATCCAGCTGCTCGCGATCGTCCTTCAGATCCACGAAGCGATTGCGGATCGGGCCAAGCGTTTCCACCAGCACCTCTGCCAGCGCAGGCTTGAACTGGCCGAAGCCCGCGCCGCCATGCTGGGCCAGCACATCTTCGGGCGTGGTATTCGCCAGCGCGGCATAGATGGTGACCAGGTTGAGCGCTTCGGGACGGTCTGACAGGCCTTCAACCTCGCTGGGCAAGGGTTCGGGATCGGTCTTCGCCTTCTTCACCTTCTGCGCCATGGTGTCGGCATCATCGGCCAGCGCGATACGGCTCATTTCCGATGGGTCGGACTTGCTCATCTTCTTCGATCCATCGCGCAGGCTCATGATGCGTGCGGCGGCAGGAGGGATGAAGGGATCGGGCAGGGTGAATACCGGCTCGTCTTCAGAAGCGAAGTCGTTGTTGAACTTTTGCGCAATATCGCGCGCCAATTCCAGGTGCTGTTTCTGGTCCTCCCCCACGGGCACATGCGTGGTCTGGTACAGCAGCACGTCGGCCGCCTGCAGCACGGGATAGCTGAACAGGGCGGCGGATTGCCCTTCGCGGTTCTTGCCCGCCTTGTCCTTCCACTGCGTCATGCGGTTCAACCAGCCCATGCGCGCCGTGCCCATCAGCAGCCATTGCAGCTCTGCATGGGCGGGAACCTGCGCCTGGTTGAACAGGACGCAGCGCGACGGATCAAGCCCGCAGGCGACCAGCGCGGCCGCCATTTCCAGTGTGCCGGTGCGCAATTCGGCGGGATCGTGCGGCTGCGAAATGGCGTGCAGATCGGCCAGGAAGAACAGGCAGCGGCCATCGGCATCGATCTCGTCCTGCATCTTCACCCAGTTCCGGATCGCGCCAAGGTAATTTCCAAGATGCAGATTTCCGGTGGGCTGGATTCCCGATACGACGATCATGACGGTGTTGGCTCTCTCTTCTTCATAAACAAGGCGATTCTGTCGCGGCTGATCGCGCCGATGGCGAAGGCAACCCCGAAGTAGACGATGATGGCAAGCGTAACCAGCAGGCCAAGGGCCAGCAATTGCACCACGATATTCATCGTGTAGACCTGCGCTAACAGGTCACGCGTGTAATACAAACAACCGCCCATGGCAGCCGCCGCGATAAGCTGGCGCAGCAGGCGCCCGATCAGCGGCAGATCCACGCGGTAATAATCGCGCACCCGCAGCACGGCAAACAGGATGGCAGCGTTCAGCCATGCCCCGATAGCGCTGGCAGCCGCCACGCCCTGCACGCCGAAACGCTGAAGGAATGCGATGTTGAAGGCGATGAACACCACCAGCGCGGCCAGCGCGGCGTAGACCGGGGTGCGCGTATCGCTGCGGGCATAGAAGCTGGGCACCAGCACTTTCACCAGCACATAGGCGGGAAGGCCCGCCACCAGCACCGCCAGCACGCCGCCGGTCATGGCAGAATCAGCGGCATTGAAACGGCCCCCGCCAAAGATGACGGTGACAAATGGCACAGCGCACACCGCCAGCGCCACTGCGGCGGGCAGGGTCAGCAACATGCCAAGCTCTATCGCGTTGGACTGGATGCGGGCCGCACCCTGCTTGTCCTTCGCGCCCACGAATTTGGACAACGTGGGCAGGATCGCGGTGGAAAGCGCAATGCCGATGATACCCAGCGGCAACTGGTTCAGCCGGTCTGCATAATTCATCCAGCTGATCGCGCTGCCTTCCAGCTGGTTGAGGAAATAGACCTGCAACAGCGTGTTGATCTGGTAGGCCCCGCCGCCAATGGCCGCGGGCAGGGCGATGATGCCCAGCCGCTTAACCTCCGGGGTTAACCGGGGGCGGGTGATCCAGCGCGGGCGAAAGCCCTCCACATGCGCCCAGTATAGCAGCCAGCCGAGTTGCAGCACGCCCGCCACGGGGATGGCCCAGGCCACCACATAGCCCATCGCCTCCACGCTGCTTTCAACGCCATGCGTCCATTCCACGCCCAACAGGGCGGCGATCAGCACGATGTTGAGGATGATGGGAAAGCTGGCCCCCGGCCCGAAGCGGGAGACGGAATTCAGCATCCCGGTCAGCAAGGTAACGATGCTGACGAGGAAGATGTAGGGGAACATGATCCGCGCGAAATCGACCGAATAGTCAAAAGTGGCAGGATCGATGGGCTTGTCCGACAGCAGCCAGATCACGCCCGGCATGGCGATTTCGAATATGGCCGTCAGCGCGATCAGCACCGGCACGAAGACGGAGATAACGTCCTGAGAGAAGGTGCGGGCCTGCGTCAGCCCATCATCGCCCGCTTCATCCGTGGGGGCATGCAGCCGTTTGGAGAACATCGGCACAAAGGCCGCCGAAAAAGCGCCCTCGGCAAACAGGCGGCGGAACACGTTGGGGATGATCAGCGCCTGAAACCAGGCATCCGTCACTTCATTGGCGCCCAGCACGCGCGCGAAAATCATCTCGCGCGCCATGCCCGCCACCCGGCTCACCATGGTGAGAGAGCCGATCGTGCCGACGTTCTTGAGCAGGCTCATGGTGTCAGCCGCCCGCTGTCAGAAGGTGGTTCAGAACTCGCCGCCGGCGGGCATTGTGCCAGCCGGTGCGCCGCCCTGGCCCTCTTCCGCGGCGCGCTGCTGCTGCATGCGCTGCACGTAAAGGCCGTTGAAATCGATGGGGTCCAGCATCAACGGGGCAAAGCCTGCATCGCGGATGGCATCGGACACCACGCGGCGGGCGAAGGGGAACAGCAGGCGCGGGGCCTCTGCATAGGTGAAGGCGTGCATCTGCGCTTCGTTCATGTTGCGCAGGCCCACCAGGCCGCAGAAGGCCAGGTCCACGATGTAGGCAGTGCCCTGTTCCATCTTGGCGGTGACGGTGATCTTCAGTTCCACCTCGGTCACATCGTCGCTGGCAGGCTTTGCACCGATGTTGAACTGCACGTCCATCTGCGGCTGATCTTGCCAGCGGTAGGACTGCGGCGCATTCGGGTTCTCTACCGACAGGTCCTTCACATATTGCGTGATGACGCCTGCGACAGGTGCTGCATCGCCGCCGCCATTGGCTGGGGCTGCATCGTCGAGATTCTTGAGAACGTCGCCTTCGTCGGCCATATCGGTGTCGTCTTTCGCTACGGGTTAGGCGCGCCGGATTCGCGCGCGAAATAAGCTCGGCGCGCGCCTATCACCCCTTTACCCCCGCTGCAATGCCGGGACGAAGTGTTGCTGGCATGCTTCAGGGATACTTAAGGCGTGGTTGTTCATTTGATATTGGTACCTATTTCAGCCACAATGCAAATTACAGCCTGCCAGGATTGAAGTACGCAGGCGGAACGGGAAAATTGCGTGATCGTAGAAATCGTCATCCTCGCCATGATTGCTGCCTTTCTGGGCATGCGCCTGTATTCGGTGCTGGGCCGACGGGCGGAGCATGAGGAAGAAGTGATTCCCACCAACCGTTTCGAACGTGGTGACGAAGAAGCGCCGCCGCGCGCGATGACGCAGCCTGCTGGCGATACCGCGCAGGGCGACCGCACGATTGCAGGGTTCCCGCCCGCCATCGAGATGGGCCTGCGCGAAATTTCCACCGCTGATCGCAATTTCGAACTGCTCGGCTTCCTGGAAGGTGCCAGGGGCGCTTATGAAGTGGTGCTGGAAGCTTTCTGGCGCGGCGACAAGGAAGAGCTGCAGGCATTGTGCGACGATGATGTTTACGAAAGCTTCGCCGCCGTGATTGACGAGCGGGAAGAGGCCGGCATCACCATGGACAACCGCCTGATCCGTATCGAGGACGTCACCGTCCATTCCGCAGAGCTGGACGGCAAGATCGCACGCATCGCGCTGCGCTTCGTTTCCGACATCGCCAGCGTCAGCCGTAACAAGGAAGGCGCCGTGGTTGCCGGATCGCTGGACGATGCGGTGGAGAGCCGCGACATCTGGACCTTCAGCCGCGATATCCGCAGCGACGATCCGCAGTGGCTTCTCGACGAGACCGACCAGGGCTGATAGCGGCCCGGCGCGTGAAACATACGCGCCTTCTTGCCTGCCTTGCCACGCTCACGCTGATAGCGGCGTGTTCGCGCATCATTCCGCCCGGCCAGCCGCAATTGCCGCAGCAACCAGTGGCGGCCAATGCGGCCAGCCTCGGCCTTGCCGCCGGTCCATCCTTCAATTCCCTGTCCATAGGCACGCAGGACGCGGCGAGTGCGCTGGACGCGTTCGCCAGCAGTTGCAGCGTGGCGCGCAGCCGTAGCGACCTTTCCGGTCTGACTCGCCCGCAAGACTGGGCAGCCCCTTGCGATGCCGCCGCCACCTGGCCGCGCGGCGATGCCAGGAATTTCTTCGCAGGCTATTTCACGCCTGTGCGCGTGGGTGATGGGCAAGGTTTCGCCACCGGCTATTTCGAGCCGCAGATCGTCGGCAGCCGTATTCGCCGTCCCGGCTTTGACGTGCCCGTATATGGCGTGCCAAGCGATCTTGAACGGTGCTGGCGTGATGACACTCCGGCATCGCAGCGCGAAGGCCGTGCCCCGCTGTCGCGCCGCACGCCGACGGGCGAGTGCGTGCCTTATTACACCCGCGCCGAGATAGAGGATGGCGCGCTTTCCGGGCGCGGGCTGGAAATCGGCTGGGCGGCGGACCCGGTGGAATTCTTCTTCCTGCAAATCCAGGGCTCCGGCCAGCTGATCGCGCCTGACGGCAGCGTGACGCGCATCGGCTATGCCGGCCAGAACGGCAGGGGCTATACGGGTATCGGTGGCCTGATGCGCGAGCGCGGCCTGTTGGGAGACGGGCCGGGCCAATATGCCGGATCGATGCAGGGCATCATGCAATACATCCGCGAAAACCCGGCGGCAGGCGCTGCGCTGATGCGCGAGAACGAGAGCTGGGTGTTTTTCCGCGTTCTGGAGGGACCGGGGCCGATCGGCTCCATCGGCGTGCCCGTATCGGCGGAGAACAGCGTGGCGGTGGACCCGAATTTCGTACCCTATGGCGCGCCCGTTTTCCTCGATCTGGACCGGGACGTGGCAGATGGCCTGTGGGTGGCGCAGGATACGGGTGGCGCCATCAAGGGCGCGAACCGGTTCGACACGTTCTGGGGCGCCGGATCGCGCGCCCGCGAAGTGGCAGGCGGCATGAGCGGGCGCGGCGCTGCGCTGGTGCTGCTGCCCCGCGCCTCCGCGCAAAGGCTTGGACTCGGAGCGGCGCGATGAGCCGCCCACCGCGTGGGCTATCGGCAGAGGAAAGCGCGCTGTGGAGCAAGGTGGCTGCCACGGTAAAGCCGCTTGAAACGCGCCCCGCGCCGAGGCCCGAAACCGTAAAACCCGCGCCGCCCGCGCCCATCGCGCAGCCAAAGCGGCTGAAGGGGCGCGTGCCCGCTCCGCTGCCGCGAAAGCCTGCGACGCCCGTGCCTGCGCCGTCTCCCAAGGCCAGTCCCGGCCTCGATTCGCACTGGGAGCGCCGCCTCGCCCGCACCGGCACCGATCCCGATTTTACGCTGGACCTGCACGGCCACACGCTGGAGCAGGCCTACCGGCGGCTGGATGCGGGATTGATGCAGGCGAAGGCGATGAATGCGCGGCTGGTGCTGGTGGTGACGGGCAAATCCCGCCCGGTGGATGCCGCAGACCGGGGTGAGCGGCGCGGCGCGATCCGCGCCAAGATCCTCGACTGGCTGGCCGCCGGTGCCCATGCATCGGACATTGCCGCCATAAGGAAAGCGCACCGCCGCCACGGGGGCGAGGGTGCGCTGTATCTGGTGCTGCGGCGGAGACGCTGAGGGCCCCATCCCAGCAGGCTTTGGCCCAGCAGCCCCTAGCCCAGAAGCATGGTGTTCATCAGGCGGCCGGGGATGGCGAAGGCCACCACGCCGGGGATCATCAGCGCGGTGAGATAGGTGAACACCAGGTGCTTCTTGTGCCCGGCGATATCGCCCTTGCGCGCCGTGGCGACCGTCTTCCACGCGGCGTGGAAGGTGACCGGCACGAAGATATGAATGAAGCTGAAGCCGCCGCTGGACTGGATGAAGATGGCGCTGGTGGCGGTGATCAGCATCAGCACCAGCCACACCTTGCCCAGCTGCTTGTGCAGCTTCGTGCCCTTCTTCGCCAGCAACAGATATCCGCCCAGCGGAATGGCGGGAAGCACGCTGACAACGTGGATGATGACGGGCAGCTTGGCATAATGGTGCAGATTATCCACCAGGCCGAATGCCGCCCGGCCCAGCGCGATCACTACGAAGAAGCACATGGTGAAGCAGGTGATCGACACCAGCGTGCGGGCCACGGGGCCGATATCGAAACCGGACTTTGCAGCGGTGGCCGTCGCGGTGAAGGGCAGGGTCAGGGTGGTCATTTGCAGTCTCCGTCAAACGTGTTGAGACCGTTCTGGCCGATGCCCGTTTGCGGGCAATCGCGAAACCGTGAATGGCGCACCGCCTTCGTGAAAAGCGCGCATTTGCGGGCGATTGCCACTTTACGATACGTGAAGGGGCAGTAGTCTGGTTGCCGATGGACACCTCTTCACCCCGAAATGGCGCACGGCTGATACGCCAGATCATCATCGATATCGCGGTGCTGCTGGGTATTGGCGCGGTGCTGGGCGTCTTGGCGCCGCTGGGCACGGGTTATATGAGCCTGGCCGCCCGCATGGCGTACTGGATGGTGCTGGCCGTGGCGGGTTACGCTTTCTACAAGCCCATCGGCGCCATCGTGCTGCAACTGGGGCCGAAGCTTGATCTGCCGAACTGGTTCCTGTGGGCGGCATCGGTCGTCATCGCCTCTGTGCCGATGGCGATACTGGTGTGGTTCGTGAACGAGGGGCGCGGGCCTGTGCGCATACCTTCACTGGAGGTGGCGCTGGTGCATTACTTCTTTGTACTGGTGGTGGGCGCGGTGATCACGATCATGTTCAACCTGCTGCCAATCACCCGTGCGATGGGCGCGCATGCACAACCTGCCGCCCAGGCTCCGGCTGCATCGCCGCCGCCTCCTGCGATCGAGACGCCCGCCCAACCCGCAGGCCCGCGCTTTCTGGAGCGGTTGCCTGCCGAGATCGGCACGGACCTGATCGCGCTGGAGATGGAGGATCATTATGTGCGTGCCCACACCGCTCTAGGTAGTGAGCTGGTGCTGATGCGGATGCGCGATGCCGTGGCGGAGCTGGACGGGATCGCAGGCGAGCAGGTGCATCGCAGCTGGTGGGTGGCACGCGGCGCAGTTGCCGATGTGAAGCGCGACGGGCGCAATGTGCGTCTGGTGCTGGACAACGGGGTGGAGGCACCTGTCAGCCGCGCCAATGTCTCTGTGCTGAAGGACCGCGGCTGGATCTGATCCGCCCACGAAAAAGCCCCCGACATTGCTGCCGGGGGCTCTTCATGTTGGCGGGCCGTCTTTAGAAGCGGCCTGCGTCCATCACCTTGGTCCATGCGGATACGAAGGTCTTGAGGAATTTCTCCTCGCCGCCGTTCTCAGCAAACACTTCCGAAATGGCGCGGAGTTGCGAGTTCGATCCGAAGACGAGATCGGTGCGCGTGGCGGTCCACCGCTCCTCGCCCGTCTTGCGGTCCTTGCCGACAAATTCCTCGTCGCCGCTTTCGTCCACAACGTCCCACTTCGTGCCCATGTCGAGCAGGTTCACGAAGAAGTCGTTGGAGAGCGTGCCGGGCCGATCCGTCAGCACGCCGATGGAATTGCCGTGCTTGGCATGCTTGCTGACAGCACCCAGCGCCCGCATCCCGCCGACCAGCGCGGTCATCTCCGGGATGGAGAGGCCGAGGAGGTGGGCCTTGTCCACCATCATGTCCTCGGTCTTCACGCTGGCCTTCGTCTTCAGGTAGTTGCGGAAGCCGTCGGCAAAGGGCTCCAGCGGCTCGAAGCTCTCGGCATCGGTCTGCTCGTCCGTGGCATCGCCGCGTCCGGTGGAGACGTTGACGGACACCGAGTGGCCGCCGTCCTTGGCCGCCTTCTCGATGGCCGCAGCGCCCGCCAGCACGATGGCATCGGCCATGGAGATACCGCCGCGCAGTTCGTCCAGCTTGGACAGAACCTTAGACAGTTCCTGCGGATCGTTCGCCGCCCAGTCCTTTTGCGGGGCCAGCCGCACGCGGGCACCATTGGCACCGCCGCGATGGTCCGAATTGCGATACGTCGAGGCCGAGGCCCAGGCCGCCTTCACCAGTTCGGAAACCGACAGGCCGCTATCCATCACCTTGCTCTTGAACGAGGACACATCGCTGTCCGATGGCACGCTGCCTTCGGGCACCGGATCCTGCCAGATCAGGTCTTCCGCGGGCACTTCCGGGCCCTGGTAGCGGGCCTTGGGTCCCATGTCGCGGTGGGTCAGCTTGAACCACGCACGGGCGAAGGCATCGTCCAGCGCGGCCTGATCGTCACGGAAGCGCTCGGAAATCTTGCGATATTCCGGGTCACGCTTCAGCGCCATATCCGCGGTGGTCATGATGGTGGGCACCTTTTTCGAAGGATCTCGCGCGTCGGGCGCCATGTCTTCGGGATCGGGATTGATCGGCGTCCACTGCTTGGCCCCTGCCGGGCTTTCCGTCAGTTCGTATTCGTATTTGAACAGCAGGCGGAAATAGTCGCCGCCCCATTGGGTGGGGTTGGGCGTCCACGCGCCTTCGATGCCGGAGGTGGTGATATGGCCGTCGCGGATCTGGTCCGCATCGGTCGCCCAGCCGAAACCCTGCAGCGCAAGTGCTTCACCCTCGGGCGCGCCCGATAGCTGGTCTGCCGGAACGGCGCCGTGGCACTTGCCAAAGGCGTGGCCGCCGGCTGTCAGCGCAACGGTTTCCTCGTCATTCATGGCCATGCGAGAGAAGGTTTCGCGCATGTCGCGGGCCATGCCTTCCGCGTCGTGCGGATTGCCGCCGGGGCCTTCGGGATTGACGTAGATGAGGCCCATCTGGATCGCTGCCAGCGGGTTATCCAGCGCCTTTCCTTCATCGGGAATGATGCGGGTTTCGACGCCTTGGTCCACCCACTGTTCCTCGGTGCCCCAGTAAACCGTCTCCGGCTCGAACACATCCTCGCGTCCGCCGCCAAAGCCGAACACGGGGCCGCCCATGCTTTCAATGGCGACATTGCCAGTGAGCACGAACAGGTCGGCCCAGCTGATGTTCTTGCCGTATTTCTGCTTGATCGGCCAAAGCAGGCGGCGCGCCTTGTCGAGGTTGCCGTTGTCAGGCCAGCTGTTGAGCGGGGCGAAACGCTGCTGCCCGCTGCTGGCACCGCCGCGCCCGTCGCCCGTGCGATAGGTGCCTGCCGCGTGCCACGCCATGCGGATGAAGAAGGGGCCGTAATGGCCGTAATCGGCTGGCCACCACTCCTGATCATCCGTCATCAGCGCCTTGATATCGGCCTTCAGCGCGTTGTAATCCACCGTGTTGAAGGCTTCGGCATAATTGAAATCCTCATCGAGCGGATTGGCGGATTTGCCGTCCTGCGTGAGGATGTCCAGCTGCAGGGCATCGGGCCACCAGTCGCGGTTGGTGCGCCCCAGCAGGCTGCGCGTGCCGCCGTTGCCACTGAACGGGCATCCTCCGGAAATTGAACCAGTTTCAGCATCCATATCTGTTTCCTCTCACATGTTATTCGACTCAATAATGATCGAAGAATGCGCGTGATCCTGTAATTCGTCCAATCGATAAGTTGGCATGCATTGATCGAATAGTGCGTTCACTGAGGAAGCCGTCGTAGGTCAGAACGAAAAGACCCGGCACTGCACGAGGCAGCGCCGGGTCTTTTCAATATCAGGAAGGTGGGAAGGGGGCTTATGCAGCCTGCGCCACATCCTCTGCCGCTTCGTTGCGGATCAGGTAATCGAAGGCGGAAAGCGCTGCGGCAGAGCCTTGGCCCATGGCCACCACGATCTGCTTGTACGGCACCGTGGTGCAATCGCCTGCGGCAAACACGCCAGGCAGATTGCTGGCGCCCTTGCTGTCGATCACGATCTCGCCATGCTTGGAAAGCTCCAACCCGCTATCGGCCAGCCATTCGGTGTTGGGCACAAGGCCGATCTGCACGAATACGCCTTCGAGTTCGACATCGTGTTCCTCGCCCGATGCGCGATCCTTGTACACAAGGCCGCCCACGCGATTGCCGTCGCCGGTAATCTCGGTCGTTTGCGCGTTCACAAGAACATCGACGTTTTTCATGGAGCGCAGCTTGTCCTGCAACACCTGATCGGCGCGCAGGGCCGTATCGAACTCCACCAGCGTCACATGGCCCACGATACCGGCAAGGTCGATCGCGGCTTCAACGCCGGAATTGCCGCCGCCGATCACGGCCACGCGCTTGCCCTTGAACAGCGGGCCATCGCAGTGCGGGCAATAGGCCACGCCCTTGTTGCGATAATCCTGCTCTCCCGGCACGCCCAGCGCTCGCCAGCGGGCACCGGTCGACAAGATCAGGCTGCGCGCTTTCAGCACGGCGCCGTTTTCCATGTGCAATTCGTGCATGCCGCCGGGATTGCTTGCAGGCACCAGCGTCTTTGCGGTGGCAAGGTTCATCAGGTCGATAGCGTCCTGCGCCTTCACCTGCTGTTCCAGATTGGTGGTGAGCTTGGGGCCCTCTGTATATTCAGTGCCCGGCAGGTTCTCGATACCCAGTGTATCATTCAGCTGGCCGCCAAAGCGTTCTGCCGCGATACCGGTGCGAAAGCCCTTGCGCGCGGTGTAGATGGATGCGGCAACGCCGCCGGGGCCGCCGCCCACCACCAGCACCTCGAACGGGTCCTTCGCGGAAAGTTTCTCGGCCGCCTTGTCACTGGCGCCGGTGTCGACCTTGGCCAGCACCTCTTCCAGGCTCATCTTGCCGTTGAAGAAGGGGACGCCGTTCAGGAAGGTGGCGGGCACGGCCATCACGTCGCGGCTGTCCACCTCGTCCTTGAACGTGCCGCCTTCGATCAGCGTGGCAGTGATGCGCGGATTGGTGAGCGCCATCAGGGTGAGGGCCTGCACCACGTCAGGGCAATTGTGGCAGGAAAGGGAGAAATACATCTCGAACTCGAGGTCTTCTTCCAGATCGGCGATCTGGTCGATCACGTCCTGCTCCACCTTGGGCGGGTGGCCACCGGCCCACAGCAGGGCCAGCACAAGCGAGGTGAATTCATGCCCCATCGGCAGGCCCGCAAAGCGGACCCACTTGGTGGCATCGGACGCGCGCCGTATCACGAAGCTGGGCTTGCGATCATCGGTGCCGTCGAACTGAGCCGTCACCTTGTCATGCAGGGCGGCGATCTCTTCCAGCAGCTCTCGCGTCTGGGCGGATTTGTCATCATCGCCCAGCGAGGCGACGAGTTCGATAGGTTCGCGCAAGTTCTCAAGATAGGTCTTGAGCTGCTGCGTCATGGTAGCATCGAGCATGATTGTCTCTTTATCGGGGGCGGAAAAAAGGGGCGAAATAGAAAAGCGATGGAGACCCGGAGCGGGGAGGAGGGGGGGGGCCGCCCCGGGTCTCTTCGCGACCCGACACGGCAAAGCCGTCATCGGGAAGGGCGCGGCGGCTCTAAGGGCCGCTCGCGCAATTGGTTACGGCTTAGATCTTGCCGACGAGGTCGAGCGAAGGAGCCAGCGTGTCGCTGCCTTCTTCCCAAGCGGCCGGGCATACCTGGCCGGGGTTTTCGCGAACGTATTGTGCGGCCTTGATCTTGCGCGTCAGTTCGTTGGCATTGCGGCCCACGCCTTCACAGGTGATTTCCATGATCTGGATCACGCCATCGGGATCGATCACGAAGGTTGCACGGTCGGCAAGGCCCATTTCCTCACGCAGCACGTTGAAGTTCTTGGCCAGCGTGTGCAGCTGGTCACCCAGGAAGGGGAACTTCAGCTTGCCGATCTTCTCGGACGTGTCGTGCCATGCCTTGTGGCTGAAGTGCGTATCGGTGGATACGCCGTAAACTTCCACGCCCATGCCCTGCAGCATGTCGTACTTTTCGCCCATGTCTTCCAGTTCGGTGGGGCACACGAAGGTGAAGTCGGCGGGGTAGAAGAAGAACACACTCCACTTGCCCTTCAAATCTTCGTCGGTCACGTCGAAGAAGTCCTTGCCGGCCTGGAATGCGGTTGCCTTGAACGGTTTGATCTGGCTGCCAATGATACCCATTGCTGTAATCCTTTTTGTTTATGTGTGTCTGTGAACTCAACGATCGAAATAGGGATTGTTGCGATGCGAAAAAGCGATTTTGTGCGATTGCTAACATCGAAATAATCGATCACAGGCGCGCAAGTTTCCAAAACTGCAACAGGTGTTGCGTTTTGCGCAAAGGGTGGGGCGCCAAGGGCCGCTCAATCGGCGGGGCGGCGCTCTCCGATATGCAGCCATTTGGCCACGCGATTGATGCTGGGCCCCTGCACCACGCTGGACACCAGCACCACGAAGAACACGACGTTGAAGATCGTGAATGCGCCCTCGATCCCGGCCACCATGGGAAAGATCGCCAATACGATGGGCACCGCGCCGCGCAGGCCCGCCCACGATACGAAAAGCATGGTGCGGGTGTCGAAACGGCGGAATGGCAGCAGGCAGCCAAACACGGCAAGCGGCCGCGCCACCAGGATCAGCACCACCGTGATGGCGATACCTTCGCCCATGATCGGCAGCAGGTTGGACGGGGTGAGCAACAGGCCAAGCGTCAGGAACATCACGACCTGCGCCAGCCACGCCAGCCCATCCTGAAACGTGCGCACGATGGGCTTTGCGGCAAAGGCGCGCGTGCCCGCATATACGCCCGCGACATAGACGGCCAGAAAGCCGTTGCCGCCCAGCAGGCTGGCGAAACCGAAAGCCAGCAACGCCCCTGCGATCGACACGACAAAGGCCAGACCGCCCTGGCGCAGGCCCATGCGCTTCAGCCCCTCCGGCAAGGCGTAGCCTGCCACCAATCCCACCCCGGCGCCCACCAGCATCTGCTGGATGAAATCCGGCAATAGCGACAGCGGTGCAGGTGCCGCAGCGCTGGTGAAGGCCAGCAGTGCGGTGACAAGGAAGATCGCCATCGGATCGTTCGAACCCGATTCCAGCTCAAGCAGGGCGGGCACATCGTCCTTCAGATCAAGGTCGCTCGATCGCAGGACGGAGAACACGGCCGCCGCATCGGTGGAGGCAACCACCGCGCCAAGCAGGAAGGCCTGCAGCGGCGCGAAATCCAGCAGCAAAATCCCTGCCAGCGCGACCACGCCCGCAGTGATGCCCACGCCCAGCGTGGCAAGGGCAAGCGCAGGCCCCAGCATCGGGCGCACGGCGCGCCAGTTGGTATCAAGCCCGCCGGAAAACAGGATGAAGGCAAGGCACACGATGCCCACGCCTTGCGTCAACAGGTAATCGCTGAAATCGATGCCGCCCGGCCCCTCTACGCCTGCAAGGATGCCAAGGCCCAGGAAACCAACGATGGCAGGAAACCCGATGCGCGATGTCAGCAGCCCGGCAATGACTGTCAGCGCCAGCAGCAGCCCGGTCAGCAGCATGGCAAATTCGGGGCGGTAGAGTTCCTGCAGCATGACTCAGCAGCGGGTAGGTGGCGAAATCTGTCTTGCCAAGCCCGTCAGACACATTGTGAGCGGGAAGGCGTTTCCGGTCCGCCAGCTAAATGCCAGTAGCAGGAATGGCCCCAGTACCAGAGGTGATCGGTTCGCCCGTCTCTCCCCGTGCGGCAAGCCAGTGTTCGCCGATTATCGCGTCCAGATACGGCGGATCAAACGGGTCAAGGCCGGAGCCTGGATAAAATGTGACTTCACCGAATTTGGGCGCACCGTCGATCTCGTAAAAATCGACCCGCGCAAAGTCGAAGCCCTTGGCCATCACTTCTGCTGCATCCATCATGGCATGAAGGCAGGCAGGCGCTGGCTGCTCGCGCTCTCCCAACATGGAGATCTGCCGCCAGCTTCTGTCATACAATATCCAGCGGTGATGGGCGGCCCGGTCCAGATGGACCTGTACGAAAGTGGCGATGCCGCCGAAAACGTAGATCTTGTAATCCACCGGCAGCCTGCCGCGTTCTCCCAGAAAGGGCTCCACGATGTAGCCGCGCGGAATATCGCGATAGGCCCACTCGTCCAGCCACAGGCCATAGGGGCGCGCGGTCCATTGAATCGCCTTTTGGCGCGCGGCGTCCCAATCCGCTGGTTCATGGCAGACCACGTTCTGGTTGCAGCCATGGGCGGCCTTCAGAATAAAGGGATAGGGCCAGTGCGGCTGATCCGGCAGCGTCGCGCCGGACCAGTAGGTATCGATAACCCACTCATCGCCCAGCGCGCGGCGGACATGCGATTTCACGGCCACCTTGTTCGCCAGCATCGTCATCGCCGGATCGCGGTCCACCAGCTTGCGCTGCTGCACCAGCTCGGAAAAGCGGGTGGGATTGCGAAGATTGGGAAAGCGTCCGTGCCGCCAGGCATAGGTGAGGGCGATACGAACTTTCGAGGACGGAACCAGCCAGTGCGGCAATGCGGGAAGCGATCGTAAGTTCATCAAATGGCAGAACCGGGAATCGCGGCGCGAGTTCCCGTCGCTACTTTAACGAACCTGTCGCCGCGCTATCCACATTGTGCGCGATGGAGCAATTTCTGGTCCGCCAGTACCAGCGCCATCATCGCCTCCACCACGGGCACGCCGCGAATGCCGACGCAAGGGTCATGACGGCCCTTGGTCTGTATCTGCGTCGCCTCGCCCTCGCTGGTGATCGTGTCTACGGGCGTGAGGATCGAACTAGTCGGCTTGAATGCCACGCGGCAGGTGACGGGCTGCCCGGTGGAGATACCGCCCGCAATGCCGCCCGCATGGTTCGCCTCGAACGCCACGCCGCCGTCCGCGCCGGGGCGCATGGGATCGGCATTGGTCTCGCCCGTGTTGGTGACAGCGGCAAAGCCATCGCCGATTTCCACGCCCTTGGTGGCGTTGATCGTCATCATGGCGGCGGCCAGTTCGCTATCGAGCTTGGCATAGATGGGCGCGCCCCAGCCTGCGGGTACACCCTCTGCCTGCGCCGTCACCAACGCGCCGAGGGAGGAGCCGGACTTGCGGGCACCATCCACCAGATCCTCCCACCGGGATACCGTTTCGGCATCGGGGCAGAAGAAGGGGTTGGTGCGGATCGTGGCCTTGTCGAACCGGTCGTAATCCATGGCCACATCGCCGATCTGCTCGACCCAGGCGGTGATTTCGACTTCGGGGATGACCTTTCGCGCAATCGCGCCGGACGCGACACGCGCCGCCGTTTCGCGCGCGCTGGAACGCCCGCCGCCGCGATAGTCGCGAAAGCCGTATTTCGCGTCATAGGTGTAATCGGCATGGCCGGGGCGGTATGCCTTGGCGACCTCCGAGTAATCTTTCGACCTTTGATCGGTATTCTCGATCATCAGGCTGATCGGCGTGCCGGTGGTGCGTCCTTCGAAGACGCCCGAAAGGATGCGAACCTCATCCGCCTCCCGCCGCTGCGTGGTGTATTTGGACTGGCCGGGCTTGCGCGCATCCATGAAGGGCTGAATATCGCTTTCGGTCAGATTGATGCCCGGCGGGCACCCGTCCACCACTACGCCCAAGGCGGGGCCGTGGCTTTCACCCCAGGTCGTAAAGCGAAAAACGCGTCCGAATGTATTCCAGCTCATGCGCGCAGCCTTTGCGCGAAACTTGCGGCCATGTCGAGTAGGGCGCGCCTTTCCTACTTTCGACCCTGCGGCCAATATGGTGGCATGATGACACTTGCGCGCAGCCTGGCTGACACTTCACCGCACAACGTCACGCTTTTTGCGCGCAAGGTGACAGTTTGGCAGCGCCGCGTCACACTTCGGCGCTTTTTGGCGCAGGACACTGTTCCATGTGTTCCACATTAGCGCCGCCCTTGCGGACAAATCGCGGTTTGCACTGGCTTTCGGCGCGCAGGGGAGGCAGGAACAAACCATGATTGCAAAGCTATCGGGCAGGCTGGACGAAACCGGCGAAGACTGGGCCATCGTCGATGTGCAGGGCGTGGGCTATCTGGTCCATTGCTCCACCAAGACTTTGACGGCGCTGGGCGCGGTAGGCGATGCCTGCACCATCCACACCGACCTTCAGGTGAGTGAGAACGACATGCGCCTGCTGGGCTTTGCCGAAAGCGCAGAGCGTGACTGGTTCCGCCTGCTGACGGGCGTGCAGGGCGTGGGGTCCAAGGTGGCGCTGGCGATCCTCTCGGCGCTTTCCACCGGCGAACTGCGCGATGCCTGCGCGGCTGGCGATGCCGCCAGCGTGGCGCGGGCAAACGGGGTGGGGCCGAAGCTGGCGGGCCGCATCGTGAACGAATTGAAGGACAAGGCAGGCGCCATGCCCGGCGCGGCTGGCGGAGTGGGCGGTGGCACCGTGATGCCCGCAGGCGGGGCGAGCGCCGATGCGGTGAGCGCCTTGCAGAACCTCGGCTTCAAGCCCGCCGTGGCAGCACAGGCCGTCGCCCGCGCACAGGAAGAACTGGGCGAGGGCGCCGCGGAAGGCGATCTCATCCGCGTGGCGCTGAAGAAGGCGGCAGGTTAGGAGAACTGACGATGAAGACGATGCTTTGCCTGATCGCCGCCAGCCTGCTGGCCGCTCCTGCCGCCGCGCAGGATAGGTCCACCTTCACCACCGGCCCCGTGTTCGAGGATTTCGGCCCCCATGCGCAGGTGGAGCAGACGCAGCCGCTGCCCGCCGATCTTGCCCTGCGCCACAGCTTCGATGTCGCCGCCGCTGCAGAGGAT
Organism: Aurantiacibacter rhizosphaerae; assembly: GCF_009807005.1. GTDB lineage: Bacteria > Pseudomonadota > Alphaproteobacteria > Sphingomonadales > Sphingomonadaceae > Alteraurantiacibacter > Alteraurantiacibacter rhizosphaerae. The sequence goes on from NZ_WUBR01000001.1 coordinate 847,569, forward strand.
GGCCGCTTCAACCGCGGCTTCGAAAGCGCGGCGCGCTTCATCAACATGCATAGCGCCAATGGCGTGAACCCTGATCGGATCGACGTCGCCTTGGTGGTCCACGGACGAGCGGTGCAGGACTTGCTAACCGACGAAGCATGGGCCGCACGCGATTTGGAGGGCGATGCAAACCCCGGCGGCGACCACGTGCGCGCAATGCTGGACGCTGGCGTCCGCTTCATCGTCTGCGGCCAGAGCGCGACCGGGCTAGGGGTGGCGAACGAAGATCTGATCCCCGGCGTGGAAATGGCGCTTTCCGCGATGACCGCGCATGCGCTGCTGCAGCAGCAGGGCTATACGGTGAACCCGTTTTGACGGAGGCAGAAATTGGACCCGGATATTGTGTTCTCATGGAAGAATTGAAGGCGCGCGTGAACACTATCGATGAAATCGTAGGTGGTATACGCCGCCCAAAGGATGCGAAGGACGAGCGGCACAATCACTTCCTCTTCGAAGGACTTTATCTCCACTTACGTAAAGTCTGCGAACTCATAGCGCTCTCGATGTTGCTGGTTCACAGGATGGATGGATCGGCAAACGCAGGCAGGTTGCTAAAGGAATGGAGAGCGGACCGCCTAATCGACGAACTAACGCGCATGAACCCCATCGGATTTCCAAAACGAATCGACAGGGTGGATGCGCTCCCGGGCACAACTCATGAGGTTAACGAAAATCCACCATTATTCACCGCTAAAGAAATCAAAGCTCTATATCATCGATGCGGGGACCTCATGCACGTCGGCAGTTTGAGAAGCGTATTGAACAACCGGATTCGCGAACTAAACCAATTCGAAGTCCAAGAATGGGTCGCAAAATTTAAAACTGGCTTGGCTAATCACATGATTGTGATCCCTAGCACAAAAATGTCGCTCATCGTTGTGATGGAAGATACGCAAACGAAAAGAGTGTCTTGCCAGTTCGCCAAATTCGCAGAATGACCGACCAACCCATCCACTCCCCTGACCGCCAGCCGGAAGACCCGGACGCGGCGCTGCGTCCGAAGTCGCTCACCGAGTTCGTCGGGCAGGAGGCCGCGCGCGATAACCTGCGCGTGTTTATCGAGGCCGCAAAAGGTCGCGGCGAGGCGATGGATCATGTGCTGTTCTTCGGCCCGCCCGGCCTCGGCAAGACCACGCTGGCGCAGATCGTGGCGAAGGAACTGGGCGTCGGTTTCCGCGCCACCAGCGGTCCGGTGATCGCCAAAGCGGGTGACCTTGCAGCGCTGCTGACCAATCTTGAACCCAATGACGTGCTCTTCATCGACGAGATCCACCGCCTCAATCCGGTGGTGGAGGAGGTGCTCTACCCTGCGATGGAGGACCGCGCGCTCGACATCATTATTGGAGAGGGACCGTCGGCGCGCAGCGTGCGGATCGACCTGCCGCCCTTCACCCTGGTGGGCGCGACCACGCGGCAGGGGCTGCTTACCACGCCCTTGCGCGATCGCTTCGGCATCCCCGTGCGGCTGGTGTTCTATACCGAGGATGAGCTGATGCGCGTGGTGAAGCGCGGGGCCAATCTGCTGGGCATGGATATAGATGCCACCGGCGCGCGCGAAATTGCGCGGCGTTCGCGCGGCACGCCGCGCGTGGCGGGCCGCCTGATGCGCCGCGTGCGCGATTTTGCGCAGGTGAAGGGCGCCAGCACCGTCACCGCGACCATTGCTGACGAGGCGCTGACCAGGCTGGAGATCGACAATCTCGGCCTCGATGCGATGGATCGCCGCTATCTCACCATGATCGCCACCACTTATAAAGGCGGCCCCGTGGGCGTGGAGACATTGGCCGCGGGCCTCTCCGAACCGCGCGACACGGTGGAGGAGGTGATCGAGCCTTACCTCATCCAGCTTGGCCTGCTGGCCCGCACAGCAAGGGGGCGCTGCCTGAACGATGGCGGCTGGGCGCATCTTGGCATGTCGCCACCCGAATCGGGCCGCGCGCAGCAAGGCGGGTTGTTTGAGGACGATGGCTGAGGCTTGCGGTTAACCCGATGGTAGGCCTGATGCCGCCCGTTTCGGTTCCAATCTGGGACACAGTGAAGCGGAGGCCCAAAAAAACGCACTAAACCGGGCTTCGAGTGATCGAATCCATGGTTAAGGTGATTGCGAAGTAAGGTTTTGCAGGTCTCTGTGACAGCAACCGGAAAAGGCGAAACGTGCCACAAGGGCGCCCGCAACCATCCTCCGGCCAAGCTGAGAGAGATTTACCATGTCGGTACGTATGGCCATTGCAAAACTGACTGCCGCCGCCGCAGGCGGAGCGGTTGTGGGTGGAGGCGCTGTGCATGTTGCAGAGCCGCAGTCCGCCCAGGTTGCCTACAAATCAGACAAGAATGGCGGGAAAGAGCAGGTAGAGCTTACCTATGTAAAGGGTGAGCCCACGGCGCGGCGGACGATACCGCCACTCCCGCGCGAACAGATGCGCCTGCGCCGCACGATCGAAACCGAATGCTGCGAGGAGGAGGTGGCTACCCTTGGCGCACCGCTCCCGCTGCCTCCGCTTCCTTCCGCACCGATCAATGGCGTGGGCAGCGGCCAGCCAGTTATCATCGGCGGCAGCGGCGGCGGCGGATTTGGTGGCGGCTTCGGCGGCGGGTTCTTCGGCGGCTTCTTTGGCGGTTCCGGCGGCGGCGGCAGTGCGGTTGTCGACATGAGCACCACCACCACCACGGGCGGCGATGGTGGCGGCGATATCATCATCGATATCGACAATGACAATTCCAGCACGGGCTCGTCGACTTCGACCTCCGGCGGTTCGACTTCTACCTCAGGTGGTTCGACCTCGACTTCGGGCGGCTCGACCTCGACGAGCACAGGCGGGGTTACATCGACAACGGGCGGTTCCTCGACTTCGACCAGCACCGGCGGTGTCACCAGCACCACGGGCGGCTCCTCGACTTCGACGAGTTCGGGCAATGTCACCAGCACCAGCTCAACTGGCGGGTCTTCCTCCAGCACCAGCACGGGCGGAGTGACGAGCACGACGTCCACGTCCACTGGCGGCGTTACCAGCACGACGTCCACGTCGGGCAATGTCACATCTTCCACCAGCGGATCCAGTTCCACGTCCGGCAATGTGACCAGCTCGACATCCACCAGCAGCTCAACCTCCAGTTCGACGTCCAGCTCTACCTCCAGCTCCACTTCGTCGAGCACATCGGGATCAAGCTCCACCAGCACTTCCACATCGGGCGGCACCACCGGCAGCACGACCTCCGGAACACAGGTACCTGCGCCCGGAATGCTGGTTCTGTTCGGTGCCGCAGCAGGTGCAGTATTCTGGCGACGTCGTCGCAAACATGGCGGGAACGAAGCCTGCGCGGCCTAGTTTTTTGTCATGTTAAACAGGGGGAAGGCGGTCTTCGCAAGAAGCCGCCTTTTCCGTTTGTTCAATCCGGCGGCATAACCCATTCGACGTCATTCAGGGCCACCTTTTCGCCCAGTTCGCCGATGTTGCGATAGCCATAACCGTAAAGGTTGATGAAGGTCGGGATGTTGAGCGCCAGCTCCACCCGCTAGAGCCTGACAGGCGGCACATCACCTGCGAATCCATTCTTGAACGGGCACGAAAGTACCCGCTCAAAAAGAACGGGGCAGGCCGCGAAGCCCGCCCCGTCCGGTAATCGTCAGATTGCCTGTGCTCAGGCAGCGGCCAGCTTGCGCAGCACGTAATGCAGGATGCCGCCGTTGCGGTAATACTCCATCTCGTTGGCGGTATCGATGCGGCACAGCGCGGTGAAGGTGTCCGTCGAGCCATCGGCGCGCGTCACTTCCACTTCAACCTGCTGGCTGGGAGAGAGGTTATCCAGACCCTTGATGGTGAAGCTGTCTTCGCCGGTCAGGTTCAGTTCCTTGCGGCCTTCGCCTTCCTTGAACTGCAGGGGCAGCACGCCCATGCCGATAAGGTTGGAGCGGTGGATACGCTCGTAGCTTTCCACAATCACGGCGCGCACACCCAACAGGATGGTGCCCTTTGCGGCCCAGTCGCGGCTGGAGCCGGTGCCGTATTCGGTGCCGCCGATCACCACCAGCGGCGTGCCGTCTTCCTTGTGCTTCATGGCGGCATCGTAAATCGCCATCTGCTCACCCTTGTAGGTGGTGTAACCACCTTCAACGCCGGGGACCATTTCGTTCTTGATGCGGATATTGGCAAAGGTGCCGCGCATCATCACGTCATGGTTGCCACGGCGCGAGCCGTAGGAGTTGAAGTCCTTCTTGGGCACCTGATGGTTCACCAGATATTCGCCGGCCGGGCTGTCTTCCTTGATGGAGCCAGCGGGGCTGATGTGGTCCGTGGTGACGGAATCGCCCAGCACGGCCAGCGGCTTTGCGCCCACGATGTCTTCGACCGGAGCAGGCACCATCTTCATGCCATCGAAATAGGGCGGGTTGGCGACATAGGTGCTGGTGGGGTTCCAGCTGTAGGTGTCGGAAGCCTCCACCTGGATGGCCTGCCAGTCTTCGTCACCCTTGTAGACGTCGGCATAGCGGGTTTCGAACATCTCGCGGTTGATGTTGGCCGTGCGGTGAGAATAGACTTCCTCGTTCGTGGGCCAGATATCGGCCAGCATCACGTCATTGCCGTCCTGGTCCTGGCCGATGGGCGTGGTGGTGATGTCCTTCGTCACGGTGCCCAGCAGAGAGTAGGCGACCACCAGCGGCGGGCTGGCGAGGAAGTTGGCGCGTACGTCTGGCGAGATGCGGCCTTCGAAGTTGCGGTTGCCCGAAAGGACGGAGGCAGCAACGAGATCGTTCTCGTTCACGGCCTTGCTGATCGGCGCGGCCAGCGGGCCGGAGTTGCCGATGCAGGTGGTGCAGCCATAGCCGACAAGGTCGAAGCCGATGGCGTTCAGATCGTCCTGCAGGCCGCTCTTTTCGAGGTAGTCGGTAACCACCTGCGATCCGGGTGCCAGGCTGGTCTTCACCCATGGCTTGGGCTTCAGGCCCTTCGCGTGCGCCTTCTTGGCGACGAGGCCGGCGGCGATCATCACATCGGGGTTGGAGGTGTTGGTGCAGCTGGTGATGGCGGCGATCACCACGTCGCCATCGCCCACATCATGGCCGGAACCATCCACGTCCACGCGGACGGGAGCGTCCTTCTTGTAGACGTTCTTGAGGTCGCCATTGAAGTTCTCATCCACCAGCGGCAGGGCGATCTTGTCCTGCGGGCGCTTGGGGCCAGCAAGGCTGGGCACCACGGACGCCACGTCCAGCTGCAGAGTGCTTGAGAAGACCGGTTCTGCGTCCGGCTCAAACCACATGCCCTGTTCCTTGGCATAGGCTTCCACCAGCGCGATATCTTCTTCGCTGCGGCCCGTCAGGCGCAGATATTCCATCGTCTTGTCATCGATGCCGAAGATGCCGCAGGTTGCGCCGTATTCGGGTGCCATGTTGGCGATGGTGGCGCGGTCGGCCAGCGTCAGGTTGGACACGCCGGGGCCGTAGAACTCGACGAAGCGGCCCACCACACCGTGTTCGCGCAGCATCTGCACGCAGGTGAGCACGAGGTCGGTCGCGGTAACGCCTTCGGCCATCGCGCCGTCGAGGCGGAAGCCCACGACTTCGGGGATCAGCATGGAAATCGGCTGGCCCAGCATCGCGGCCTCTGCCTCGATACCGCCAACGCCCCAGCCCAGAACGCCAAGGCCATTGATCATGGTGGTGTGGCTGTCGGTGCCAACGCAGGTATCAGGATAGGCGACGAGTTCGCCGTTCTGATCCTTGCTGGACCATACGCCCTTGGCGATATGCTCCAGGTTCACCTGGTGGCAGATGCCGGTGCCGGGAGGCACAGCGTAGAAATTCTCAAGGCTCTTTGCGCCCCATTTCAGGAAGTCGTAACGCTCTGCATTACGCTCGTATTCCAGCGCCTTGTTATGCTCGAAAGCCTGCGGGGTGCCAAATTCGTCCACCATCACGGAGTGGTCGATCACCAGGTTCACGGGCACCTGCGGATTGATCTTGGCGGTATCGCCGCCCAGCTTGCCGATGGCATCGCGCATGGCGGCAAGATCCACCACGCAAGGCACGCCGGTGAAATCCTGCAGCAGCACGCGGGCAGGGCGATACTGGATTTCATTGCCGGTGACGGGGTTCTTCAGCCAGTTCGCAATCGCGTTGACGTGCTCCTCTCCCACGGTGAAGCCTTCGTCCTCGAAACGCAGCATGTTCTCCAGCAGCACCTTCATGCTGAACGGAAGGCGGCTGACGTCGCCGATTTTCTCTGCCGCGGCGGCGAGAGAGTAATAGGCATATGTCTTGCCGTTTACATCGAGAGACTTGCGGGTGCCGAGCGAGTTGGAGCCGACCTGTGTCATGGGCGTTTGGTCCTCATAGTGTATTGCGGATCGGCCCCATACTTGCGAGGGACGGAGCCTGTTCGAGGGGCGACCTGCGCGTTTGCGCCGCTTTGGTCAAGAGTGTAGGCAACCCCGTAATGATGCAACGCGGCATGGGAGCATGGTGTTCCACATCGCCGATGCGGGAAACGAGTGACGATGGCTTTTGGAAATCCGCGCAGGAAAAGGGCTTCGCTTGGCGTCCCCCTGATGCTGGCAGCGCTTGTCATCGCGGCATTCCTTGGCGCCGGGGCCGGGCTGGTGTGGCAGGCATCGGACTGGGGCAGCGATGACGCTCCTGAAGAGCTGGTAACGGTGGAAACGCCGGTCGATTGACCGGGTAGTTTCGCTCAAACGCTGGAAACCTCCGTATTGCCGCCGCGCTTTGCCCGTGGCGCCGCGATCCAGCAGGCCAGAACGATCAGCGCGGCTCCGATGAAGGTAGGCATGGTCACCGCCTCCCTGAAGAACAGCCAGCCGAACAGCGATGCCCATAGAAACCCGCTATATTCCATGGGCACCAGCACCTGTGCCTCTGCCCGCGCATAGGCCCAGGCTATCGCGATGGACCCGGCAACAGTCAGGATGGCGGCCCCCGCAATCGTGATCATCGCACCGGCACCGGGCAGCACGAACAGGAAAGGCGCGGCGATCAGGTGTACCAGCGCCCCAACGCCGGAATGGAATGTGGCCACCTCCACCGGGTCCGCCACTTGCGACTGTTTGCGGATAACTACGAAATTATAGGCGTATAGCATCGCTGAGACGAAGAGGGACGCAAGGCCCAGCAGAACGCCTTCCTCAGCCTCCACCTGGCCCAGCCTTGCGCTGATAATCACCAGCGTGCCCACCAGGCCGAGGACCGAGGCACCGATGGCGCGGCGGCGGATCTGCTCGCCCAGGAAGATATGCGCGAAATACAGCGCTACCAGCGGTGCGATGAAGCTGATGGCGATCGCTTCGGCCAGCGGCAGCTTGGTGAGCGCGTAGAAGAATGTGAGCGCCATCAGCGCGGAAATCACGCCCCGCTCCACGTGCAGCCGCATGACGGGGCGCTGCGGCCAGGCTTTCTTGCGCGCCAGCCACACTGGGCCGATCAGGCAGGCGGCCAGTGCGGAACGCAGCAGGGAGGCGGTGAATACGCCTGTTGCCAGCGATGCGCTTTTCATCTGCGCATCCATCAACGCCAGTATGCCAACGCCTACAAAGGCGGCGAAAAGCGGCAGCAGATAGTGGCGGGGCGGCTCCATTCCACGGTGCCTACTGCGCAGTTCAGGCCGCGTCACCAAATGTTCGCCCGCGCAGACTTATGCCCTTCATTCAGCGATGCGAAAGCGCCGATGCTTGATCCTTGCTACGCCAAGCGGCAGAATTGAAAAGGTTAACATGGTAATCGGGAAAACGAATCAGATGCGAATGGCGCAAATTTGCGGGCTTGGATTGGTTGCGGCGCTCTCTTCGGCGTCGGTTTCCGCGCCTGCTTCCGCTCAAGTGCTGTTCGCTCAGGATCCGCTGCAGGACGAGGATGCCGCAGAGGTAACCGCGCCGCCCGTTTTCGAATCGCAGGAAGTCGTCCAGGAAGATCCGCGAATTCCCGCAGTGCAAAGCTGGAGCCTGGCCAACGCCCGCGCCCTGGCCGCCGTTATTGCAGATATCGGCACGGAAGGGCTGGAGCCTGCCGATTACCGGCCGGACCTGTTGCTGGAAGAAATCGCCCGTGGCGAGAGTGAAGCGCTGAATCAGCGCGCCAGCGGGGCGTTCACCTGGCTGGTGGAAGATCTTCGCGATGGCCGCACGCCAATGGATTCGCGCCGTCAGTGGTTCGTGGTGGATCCCGATGCGGATTTAATCCCCACGGGCGATTTGATGACGCAGGTTCTGGCATCGGGCGATATCGCCAGCATCACGCAAACGCTTGCCCCAGTACATGCGGATTACGCCACCTTGCGCGATGCCCTGGCAGAGACGCCAGAGAGCGACGCAGAAAAGCGCAAGATGATCCGCGCCAATATGGACCGCTGGCGCTGGCTGCCGCGCGATCTGGGCGGGCAATATCTGCTTACCAATGTGCCGGAATATCAGCTGCGCCTGATGGTGAACGGCCAGATCATCCGCACCTATCGCACCATCGTGGGCAAGCCGGGCCGCACTGCCACGCCGCAATTGGCGGAGACGGTGGAAGGCGTTGTCTTCAACCCGACATGGACGGTGCCGCAAAGCATCGTGGTGGGCGAAGGGCTTGGCAATCGCGTGCTGAACAACCCCGGCTGGGCGCGCGCCAATGGCTATCGCGCCACGCGCGGTGCCAATGGCTTTATCACCGTGGTGCAGCAGCCCGGCGCCGGCAATTCGCTGGGCCAGATGAAGCTGGACATGCCCAATCCGCACGCGATCTTCCTGCATGATACGCCAGCGCGCAACCTGTTCGACAGCGATAACCGCGCGCGCAGCCATGGCTGCATCCGCGTGGAGCGGGCGCTGGAACTGGCGATGACCGTGGCGATCCTTGGCGGCGGTGCCTCGCGTGATGAGGCCGTGGCCGTATCGCAAAGCGGCGATTACACGCGCGTTCCCGTTGAACGCACGATGCCTGTCTACATCACCTACTTCACCTATGGCGTGGATGTTGACGGAAACCTGCGCGAATTTGAGGATCTCTACAGCCGGGATGCGCCCGTGCTGGCCGCACTGGATGCTCCGCGCGTGGGCAACCGCGCCAGCGTGAGTGCAGAGGAAGTGGTGCCGATTGAGGCGCCGGGCGCCTAATCCCGGCCTGCATTCGCCGCAGCGATAGCGCGAAAATCGACGGGGTTCTGCGGCGGCATTCTGACCGTGCCGCCATCGGCAGCTATGCCCAGCGTATCGGCATAGATCAGCCGTCCGCCCATCAGCCGCGTCAGCGCCTGCGGGAAGACTTCTGGTCCAAAGGCAAAGCAACCGTTCGATCGGCCCAGCCTTCCCCAGCGGGCCACGTGTTCCGGCGTTGAATAGGATGCGGCATGCATCACGATGGCGCGAGGGAAAGCGTTGGAATTGCTTTCATCAAGACCGCCCAGCCGCACGGAGGTGCCATAGCGTCCCTTGTACCATTCCCAGGTGATGTATGCGCCGCGACTGGTGGCCCAGCTGTTCTCCAGGTTGGAATAATCGTTCAGCCAGCCATCATGCTCCGGATCGGAGCCGCTGCCGTGGCTGACCAATGCGCTGTCCGCCGTGCCTGCCTCCAGATTGACGAAATGAAAGCGCGGCTGGCTGGAATGCAGCCCGAAATCGGCAATGCCGACAACATCCTGACGCCACAGCCTTGATCCCGCGCGCGAAACCTCCCGGCGGGCAACATCAAGCAGGCGGCGGGTGCGCAAATCGGGGGCTGCCTGCGCGAAAACGCGGGCCGGCGATGCTGCAAGCGCCGCACCGGCGGCCAGTGTGGTGGTCAGAAGTTCGCGCCTGTTCATTGCGCCCTTGTTGCAGGATGAAGGTGAACATTGTCCATACCGCGTGCTGCCAAGGCGCAAAATGCGATCAGTTTTCCAGCCGGTCGATCGCCTTCAGGCTCGCTTCGATATAAGCGTTGTTCTCGTGCCGATGGGTGCCCACGAAATGCACGAAGCGGGTATCCTCGCCCCACTCCTCGTTCCAGTAGTTCATGTACCGATCATAGGGCAGCACCACGGGTTCTGCCTCGTTGGAGAGGTGGAAGTTTGAGGTGACCTGCTCTGTTCCCCAGATGGTGACATCCTCCTCTCCGATCATCCGCTTCATTTCTGTCAGAAAGGCAGAGGCGAGAGGGCGGCCATTGCCTGTTGCGGCAAAGCCCGCAAAGCCGGAACAGCCGCGGGTATATTTCCATTCGCGCTCTGCCGGGATGGTGTCCAGACGGGATTCGATGCGTGATTGCACATGGCCTTCCGCCGGGCCATCGGGATAGAAATGGGCGCGGAATTCTGCCAGCGGCAGCGGCCCCATCGCGGCATCCTCTCCGCCCAGAAACAGGAAGCTGCGATTGCGGGCGATGGCTTCACCCAGTTCGGGCACGGGGCCCAGCGTCACCGTGTCGCTGTCCAGCTGGATCCAGTATTCGCCCGCGCGATTGTCCAGGATGGTCAGCAGGCGTTCCCATGTGCCGCCCGCCGGAAATTCACCCAGCTTTACGTCGGCAATGCGCATGATCTCCGGATCGCCGCAGTGATGGGCCAATATCGCGCGATCCTGCGCCGTCAGCGTGCCATCGTCCAGAATGGCGATGCGGCCACGGCGCAGTTCGTGCCACAGCGATTTCACCGCCACCAGATAGGGCAGCAGAACCTGCGTACCGATCATGGAAAACAGCACGACGCCATCCTGCTTCGGCTGAATCGGCGGAGTATCGAGGATGCCCGTGATCGACTCTGAATGCCGCGTGGCTTCCAGTTTCGAACGCCATCGGCGCGGCAGGAGGCTGCTCATGTTCATGGCGCCTAGTTCTCCAGCACCATGCGATCATCGGAGATGCGCACATTATCGATGGTTTCGAGGAAGGATTGGCCCAGCAAGGAAATGCCCAGCCCTTCGGGAATGATCACGGCGCGCACATTCTGCGCCTCAAAATCGCCCAGCCGCATGCGCGGAATGGTGGTGTTCACGCCGTGCACGGCGCCGCTGGCTCCTTGAGCCACGGCCGCTACGTCGGCGTCCTCCCAATAGAGGCCCATCGCCAACGCATCTTCTCCTGTCAAAGCGACCACGCTGGCCCCTGTATCCACCAGCATGCGGGAGGGCACGCCATCCACCGTCACATCGGCATAGAAATGCCCGTCACCTTCGCGTTGCAAAGCGATTTCATGGCCCCAGCCGGACCCTTGCAGATCCTGCACCGCGCCAAGGGTGACGGTGTCCTCCGCTTCTGCCGCCCCACCTTGCGATAGCTGCTTGTCCGCCTCCAGCACAGGCATGGCAAAACCGATCGCGCCGCCAACGATCAGAACACAGGCGAGGGGGAGTCGCATATCCATGGATTGGCATACTAACCGCCAAGCATTGCCACGGGGTAAAGGCGGTTTTCTTCGGCCATTGCCAGCATGGATGCCGCGTGACGGCGCGCCACGATGCGCTGATCCTCCCCATATCCGCCGCCCAGTGCGCTGGCGACAGGAAGTCCGCGACTGCGGGCCTGCGCCACGACAAAGCGATCCCGCCGCTGCAAACCATTGTCGGTCAGGGCGAGGCGGCCCAGCCTGTCATCACCGTGCGGATCGACGCCTGCCTGATACAGCACGATATCGGGCGCGAAATCCGCGATCAGCGGTGGCAGCGTCCTTTCCAGCACTTCCATATAGCCATCGTCATCCATGCCATCGGCAAGGCCGATATCCAGGCTGGAGCGCGCCTTGCGGGCGGGAAAGTTCTTCTCTGCATGGATGGAGAGGGTGAAGATATCGTCGCGCAGGGCGGTGAGGCTGGCGGTGCCGTCGCCCTGGTGCACATCCAGGTCCACGATCAGGATGCGGCGCGCATGGCCTTGCGCAATCAGGCGGTTTGAAACGACCGCAAGATCGTTGAACACGCAATATCCCGCGCCCGTTTCATGCAGCGCATGATGGCTGCCCGCGGCGGAATTGGCAGCATAGCCATGTTCCATCGCCAATTGCGCTGCCAGCCAGGTGCCACCGTTGGTATGGCGAACGCGGCTGGCAATGCGCTGGGTGACGGGAAAGCCGATGCGCCGCTCTTTCTCTCGCGGGACGCTGGCGGAGAACACCTGCTCCACGTAATCGGGGCAATGCATGGCCTCCAGCCATTCACGCGGCATGGGATCGGGCGCGTGTTCGGTGATCGGAGTGCCGCCAGTGTTCGCCTGCGCGCGCAATTCCTCCATCACGAGATAATATTTGTCGAATTTGAAAGTGCCGCGATCAGGGCGCGGGGCCATGTAATCGGCGTGGTGGACGACGTGGAGCAAACCTGTTCAGCCGTTCAAATTGTCCTTGGCGCGGATGGCCTTTTCCGCAAGTTGAGCCGCTTCTGTCTCGTCACCGGGATCGAGGATATTGACCTTGCGATCGATCAGCTCGTTATAGGTGCGGAAGAATACGCCCAGTTCCCACATCATCGTGTCGCGCAGCTGGTCCAGCTTCTCGATTGCGCCGAACGTCTGGCTGAGCGGCGGCACACCGACGAGCCGGTCGTTGCGGACCATTTCGCCGTCCTCCTCCTGCTCCATGCGCAGGATCGCCACGGGCCTAACGGCAACGAGCGTGCCCGATGGCAAGGCACCGCCGGTCAGCACCAGCACGTCCAGCGCGTCTCCATCCTCTGCCATGGTGGCGGGGATGAAGCCGAAATTGGCGGGGAAGGTCAGCCCTTCGGGAAGTTCGATAGCCCAGCGAAAGATGCCCAGCTTCTTGTCGAGGTCGATCTTGTGGGTGTTGCCCTTGGGGCATTCGATGAAGGCATGCAGAAGCCCGTCATCATCGCGCGCAGGCAGGCGGGCGAGATGTTCGGCGTCAATCACTTGGCAGACCAGCCTTGCAGCACTTCCAGCACATCGGCGGACGTTCGGCTGGCGGAATTGCGCCAGCTTACGGCGTTGTCCTGAGAGTTCAGCAATTCACCTTCGCTGTTGAGCAGCAGGACATTGGGCGTGCCTTCGGGCGAGACGCCGAAACGCTCCGCAATGTCCAGATTGTAGCCATCGCCAGTCTGCGGCAGGCCAACGTTCACGAAAACCGTCTCGAAATTCGCATCGAGTTCTGCGGCAAGCGCAGGCTCCATCAGGTAACTCGCCAACGCGCGGCTATCTTGGCACCAGTTGGCGCCCATCACCAGCAGCACGCGCTTATCGTCCGCCGCCGCCTGCGCCAGTGCGGCGTCCACGGCGGCAGAGGCATCGATGCTGGGATCGTAAATCGCGCCCTCGGCATGGGGCACAGCGTCAGGCGCGTGGCTCTGTGGGGCAGTGGTGGTGGCGCATGCTGACAGCATGGCCAGCCCGATGGCCGCGCCAAGCACCCGGCGCAGGGTCATTCAGCCGCCTCTGCGTGCGGATCGAAGGCGGTGGCGGTGCCAGCGTCGATCTCTGCAGCCTTTTTCTCCACCAGAGCGACGATATGATCGAGCATCGCATCGCTTTCCACATGGTGATCGGTCACGCCGGACAGATACACCATGTGCTTGCCCGCGCCGCCGCCGGTGATACCGATATCGGTTTCACGCGCTTCGCCGGGGCCGTTCACCACGCATCCCAGCACCGAAAGGCTCATCGGCGTCTTGATGTGTTCAAGCCGTGCTTCCAGCGCTTCCACCGTGCGGATTACGTCGAAACCCTGGCGAGAGCATGATGGGCAGGACACCACGCGAACGCCGCGCGTGCGCAGGCCCAGCGCCTTTAGCATCTCGAAGCCCACTTTCACTTCCTGCTCCGGCTCTGCCGAAAGCGAAACGCGGATCGTGTCACCAATGCCTGCCCAAAGCAGGCTGCCGATACCGATGGAGCTTTTCACCGTGCCGCCAATCAGGCCGCCGGCCTCCGTAATGCCAAGGTGCAGCGGGCAATCGACGGTTTCCGCCAGCCCGTGATAGGCGGCCACGGCCAGGAACACGTCGCTCGCCTTCACCGCCACCTTGTATTCGTGAAAGTCGTGATCTTGCAGCAACTTGATATGATCCAGCGCGCTTTCGATCAGGGCTTCGGGGCAGGGCTCTCCGTATTTTTCCAGCAGGTCTTTCTCAAGACTGCCCGCGTTTACGCCGATACGGATCGCGCAGCCATTGGCCTTGGCCGCGCGCACCACTTCTGCCACCCGCTCTGACGAGCCGATATTGCCGGGATTGATGCGCAGGCACGCCGCGCCCTTGTCCGCCGCTTCCAGCGCGCGTTTGTAGTGGAAGTGAATGTCCGCCACGATGGGGACATTGGCCGCTTTCGTGATCTGATCGAAATTCGCCGTCGATTCCGCCGTGGGGCAGGAGACGCGGATGATATCCGCGCCCACATCCTCGCACCGGCGGATCTGGTCTATGGTGGCGCCCACATCCTCTGTCGGTGTGTTGGTCATCGTCTGGACGGAGATGGGCGCATCGCCGCCGACAGGGACGTTGCCGACCATGATCTGGCGGGACTGACGGCGCTCTATATCGCGCCAGGGGCGTATCGAAGACATATTCACTCTATAGGCGTTAGCGATGACAGGTTAAAGGCATGGTTTTGCAGCGGCGGCATCACGCGGCATATTGCCGGATGGCCTGCAATGCTCTTTGGTTGCTTGCCAATGACTGAAACCGAATCCAAACCGACCGAGGAAATCGACGGGCCGATGCTTTTCGGCCGCGTGCTGGATGGCAATGGCGCCGGGCGCCCCATCGCGTGGGAGGAGGCAAAGGACTGGTCACCGCAGGCACCGGGAGAGGTGCTGTGGGTGCATGTCTGCCGCAATCGCCCCGGCGTGGAGGAGTGGCTGGAACAGCTCTCCATCCCCGAACCCACCAGAGAGCTGCTGGTCAGCGATCGCACGCGGCCTCGCGCCTTTCGTGAAAACAACACGCTGGTGGCAACCTTGCGCGGCATCAACTTCAATGCCGGGGCAGAGCCGGAGGACATGCTCTCCATGCAGCTGTGGTGCGATGGGGACAGGCTGATCACCCTGCGCCGCCTGCCGTTGCAAACGCCGCGGCGCGTGCTTGCCATGATCGACCGGCGCGAACGGGGGCCGAGCGATGCGGGCGCCCTGATCACCGAACTGACAGAGGCGATGATCACCCGGATGAACCGGTCCATCGTCGACATGAACGATCATATCGATGCGCTGGAAGATCGGGAGCCGGATGACGATGCGGAGGAGATGCTGGACAAGATCGCCTTGATCCGCCGCAATTGCCTTGCGCTGAAACGCCATATGGGCCCGATGCACGAGGCACTGGAGGCGATATCCCGCTATGCGCCGGACTGGTTTGAACAGCACGATCGTCGCGAGATTGCCGAGAGCATCGATCGGCTTCGCCGCTATCTGGAAGATCTGGATATCAGCAAGGAAAGCGCCGTGGTGCTGATGGACGATGTGCGCGGCCGCTCCATTGCGCGCAATGAACAGGCGACCTATCTGCTCACCATCGTGGCGGGCATCTTCCTGCCGCTGGGCTTTATCACCGGCCTTCTGGGCATAAATGTTGGCGGAATGCCCGGAGTGGAAGATGGCGATGCTTTCTGGATCGTGGTGGGCGCGTGCTTTGCGATCCTGACGGTGCAGCTTGCCCTGTTCTGGAAATGGAAGTGGCTCTAGCCCGATAATGCGGAAGGAATGCGGCTGATGGAAGGGCATGGCTCAGGCTTCATGCTGCGTGATGCGCTGATCATGCTTGGCTTCGCCATGGTGGCGGTGCTGGCGTTTCGCCGCGCCGGATTGGGCGCGACGCTGGGCTATCTGGTGGCAGGGGCACTGGTGGGGCCATCGGTCTTCGGTCTTGTCGGCCAGGCAGAGCAGATGGCGGAAGTCGCCGAATTGGGCATCGTGATGCTGCTGTTCGTCGTCGGGCTGGAACTGTCACCATCGCGCCTGTGGCGTATGAAGGGCGCGATCTTCGGGCTGGGGCTGGCGCAGGTGGCGGCCTGCGGCCTGGCCGTTGCCGCCACCGTGCTGGCGCTGATGGGATATCCGCTGGCCGCCGCGCTGGCCATTGGCCTGCCGCTGGGCCTGTCCTCCACCGCGCAAGTGCTGCCGATGTTGCAATCGGGCGGCAAGCTGCGCACACCATTTGGAGAGCGCGCCTTTGCCATCCTGCTGTTCCAGGATCTCTCCATCATCCCGCTCATCACCATCATCACGGCGATGGGCGCTGGCGGGGATGAGGGGCCATCGGGCTGGATGCTGGGCCTGCTGACGATTGCCGCCGTGTTCGGCCTGATCGCGGCGGGGCGGCTGCTGATCCGCCCACTGTTCAGCCTGATCGGCGGATTGGGAGAGCGCGAGCTGTTTATCGTCGCCGCCCTGTTCACCGTGCTGGCCAGCGCCGTGGTGATGGAAATGCTGGGCCTATCGGCGGCGCTGGGCGCATTCGTTGCCGGCGTGATGCTGGCCGATACGCCCTATCGGCATGAGCTGGAGGCCGATATCGAGCCGTTCCGCGCCATCCTGCTGGGCCTGTTCTTCGTGGCCGTGGGCATGATGCTGGATCTGGGCGTGATCGCCGATAATCCGCTGTTCGTGATCGGCTTTGCCGCACTGCTGATTGCGCTGAAGGCCGGCATCATCATGGCCCTGGGCCTGCTGGTGAAGATGACCTGGCGCAGCGCGCTGGCCCTTGGCCTGTTGCTGAGCCAGGGCGGCGAATTTGCCTTCGTCCTGTACACACAGGCGGTGCAGGGCGGATTGATCACGCTGGAACAATCCAGCATCTTTGGCGCGATCGTGACCCTGTCCATGGCGGCAACGCCGTTCCTGATGATTGCCACGCGCAAGATCCGGCAGGAACCCAAGGGACAGGACGAAGGGAGAGAGGAGCCGCGCGATGAAGGCGCCAGCGCGCTGGTGGTGGGCTTTGGGCGGTTCGGGCAAACCGTGGCGCAAACGCTGCTGGCGGGCGGGCTGTCCGTCACCCTGATCGACAGGAAAACCGCGCAGATCGACCTGGCAGAGGATTTCGGCAGCAAGGTCTACTATGGCGATGGCACGCGGCTGGACATGCTGCGTCAGGCCGGCGCGCCCGAAGCGCAGCTGATCATGTTCTGCATCGATGAAACGCCGGAAGCTGATTTCCTTGCATCGGTTGCCGATGCCTTCCCCAACGCCGCGATCTACGTACGCGGTTTTGATCGGACCAGCGTGATCCAGCTGGCCCAGGCCAAGGCTGAATACGTGGTGCGCGAAGTGTTCGAGAGCGCGATTTCTGTCGCCCGCATGGCGCTGGGCAATGTTGGCCTGAACGAGCGCGAGATTGACGAGGCCGAGGCTACCTATCGCGAGAATGACAGGAAGCGCATGCATGTGCAGATCGAAGGCGGCGATATCTATGCCGCCAGGGAGATGACGCGCGAACAGCAACGCGAGTTGCGTAGCAGTGACTAGCGCGACGCGCTATTCCATCACCACGCCCAGCAGGTGCTGCTGCGCGGCCACGACGGGCAGGGGGCGTGCGAAAAGATAGCCCTGGCCGTAATCCACGCCCAGATCCTGCATCACGTCGCGTTCTGCCTCTGTCTCAATCCCCTCGGCCACCAGCTTTGCGCCGATGTCCTGAGAGAATTGCACCATTGCGGCACTGATGGCGCGGCGCGCCGGATCCTTGTCGCATTCGCGGGTCAGCAGCATATCCATTTTCAGGATATCGGGCTGCAATTCGATCAGGTGGCGCAGTCCTGCATAGCCTGTGCCGACATCGTCGATCGCGATCCGGGCAAACGGTTTCAGCGCCGCGATTTCGCGCGCGAGGGCGGGGAAATCCTGAACCTGCTGATGCTCTGTAATCTCGATCACCAGATTGGCAGGCTCTGATTGCTCCAGCGTTTCTCTCAGCTTGCCGGAAATGATCGTGGCCGGTGATGCATTGATCGCGGCATAGATGCCATCGGGCACCTGGCCCACGGTTTCCAGCGCGCAGCGTACCGCCGTCATCTCCAGCTCATTGCCAAGCCCTGTCCGCTCTGCATCGTCAAACCATGCTTCGGGTCCGCGCTTGTTGAGATCGGGGAAACGGGCGAGGCATTCCACGCCCACCGGCTTCCCAGTCTTCAGATCGTGGATCGGCTGTTGAAACATGGTGACGGCATGGCCATCCAGCATGGCCAGCACCCGCTCCCGCGCGTGGCGCAGACCCACGTCTTTTTCCAGCGATGCCTCTATCCGTTCGCCCACAAGGCCGGCGAAGCTTTTCAGGATTTCTAGATCGCGCGGGTTCATCGTGCGATCGGGCTTGCGCCCCAGCGCGCAGAAACTGCCCCACACGGTGCCGTCTTTCAGACGCAATGGCGTGTTGACGTGGCAGCCCACGGGCAGGAAATCGGTGATCGCCATCGTCTTGGTGATCGGATAATCGGCGGGATCCTGGATCAGTTCCGGCAGGCGGCCCTGCAGGATCTGCCAGCAATAGGTCTCTTCCCGGTTCTCCCGGAAGCCGGGACCCATCGGCAGGTCCAGATCGGTGCTCACATGGGTCAGCTCGCGCTGATCGTGCTCGATATACCGGGACACAAAGGCGATCTCCACGCCCAGGTGCCCGCGCACGCTTTGCAGGATGCGGTCGATCCCCGGATCGCTGATCAGTTCATCGGCGAGGAGCGATGCGGGCGCCACATCGAAGGTGGCCATATGCGGTGCAAGATTTCCCATCGCCATCTCTCTGGCGCAAAAGCCCTAAAGTCATCTTAACCGAATTCTCTGGAAGGCCGGAATTTTTGCGAAATTTACGTAAATTGGCAGGCTTGCTGCGATCATAGCCATAGTTCGTAAAGATATTCATCGTCGCACTGCTGGCCCACCCAGAAACCGATATCGGCAATCTTTCCAAAGCCATAGCGCTGGTAAAACCGCTGCGCTCCGGGATTGTCGCTATAGACCGAAAGCTGGATGGCATCGCAGGCCTTGTCCTTCGCATGGGCAAGGCACCACTTCATCAGCGCCGCGCCGATGCCTTCCCCGGTGCGGTGGGGATCGGTGTAGAGCTGGCTGAGGCACAGCGGGCGGTTGGCATCCGAATATTCGGAGTAGGGGCTGGGCTGGCGGACCTTGATAAAACCTGTGAGGCTGCCGGCTGCATCATCCTGCGCCAGGCAATGCGTGATGGCAGGATCGGCAATCTCCGCGGCCACCGCGCGGGGCGAATACACCTCATCCAGAAAGGGTGCCAGGTCCTCCTGCCGGTAAAGATGCTCAAAGGCGTGGCAAAAGCTTTCACGGCCCAGGCGGGCAAGATTTTCGGCATCGGCCAAAGAAGCGGGGCGCAGGATCATGACCCTGCGCCCCGTAATATATCGGACACTGATGTAAAGTTTATGCGCCCGGCGGAAGATCGGCGGGATCATCCTTCATGCCGGGGTTGCTGGCGGTGGAGGAGTTCTTCTCCAGAAAGCGATCCGCCTGTTCCAGCTTGCGCCCGGCCCATTCGCGCCCGCCCAGGCCAAAGGCCAGGGCTGCGGCAACGGCGCCGCCGATAACTAGCGCGCTGAACGCCGTCTGCACGATATTCTCGCCAACGCCCATGAATTGCAGGCCCATGAAGGTGAACAGCACCATGGCCGCCCATTTCACGATGGTGCCTGCAATGCCGCCGATCAGGCGTGACAGCATGCCCGCGATCATGAAGCCTGCGGCAATCACAACCCCGCCAAACACCACGCGGCCGCCCAGTTCCAGCACCCGATCAAGGATCATGGTGAGTTCCGGAAAGCCCAGCAGCCGGGTGGCGGCAATGGCGAAGAACAGGATGATGGCGATCTGCGCCACGCGTGCCACGATGGACGAAACGCTGCTGCCGGCAGGCAGCAGGTCCGTTTCGGTAAAGGCCCGGTCCACGCCAAGGCCCGGCAGCACTTCGCGCGCCAGCTGCGCCACGAAGCGGGCCACCAGATAGCCAATGCCCATAAGCAGGGCCGCGCCGATGATGCGCGGAATGGCGTTGAGGATCAGGCTCAGCATGTTGCTGGCCGGTTCGGAAACGCTTTCAAGGCTAAGAGCCTCCAGCGCCATGATCGAAACGAAGATCACGATGATGGCATAAAGGATGGTGCCGATGGTCTTGGAAAGGTGGGTGTTGCCCGTCAGCGTATCCGCGCCGCCGCGGTTCACCCACTTGTCAAAATCCACGGTTTCCAGCGTGGTGACGGTGAGATCGCGCACGATCTTGGCCACCATCAGCCCGATGAAGAAGATCAGCGCTGCACCGATCATGTTGGGAATGAAGCCCATGATATCGTCCAGCAGGGTGGTAACCGGCCGCATCACGCCGCCAAGGTTGAACACCTGCAATATGGCAAGCAGGCCCAGCAGCCAGATCAGCAGCGCAACGATCTTGCCCAGTTGCAGGCCGATACTCTCCCCAGAAGACGTGCTGCGTTGCAGGAAACCCACATTGTCCACCAGCTTCGCAAAGGCCCATTTGGCCCCCTTGGCCAACAGCCAGGTGACGACAAGTATGACGACGGCAATTCCGACTTTTTCCAGAATCTCGATAAAAAGACCCTGATCGAAACGGTAGTTTCCGATGCTCATGGCTAATACACTCCCTGTTGTGTGCAGGCCGTAATAGCATGATTATTCAACGTGACCCAAATCGACCGTTTTGAGTGCTCTGAATTTTCAGGGAATTTCAGGAAAACTTGTCTCGCTTGCGCTTGCCGAAGCGCATGTTTCCTTCAAGGTGGCCGCGCAATGCTGCGTAGAATGCCTCCAGGAATTCGCGTTCGTCGCCGCGGCCCAATTGCCAGCCGATCTTGCCGGTGATGGCCTCTGCCACTTCGCGCAATGCGTCCTTCCGGTCCTGCCGCAGCACGCTTTCCAGCACCTGCAATTCATGCTCTCCGTAAACGGAAAGCTCGGCCTCTCCGAACCGGTATTGTTCCTTGCGGTCAGGCGCGACGGACATTGCTTCTTTCAGCTTGGCCCGCTTCGCCTCTACAACCCATGTGCCCGCCACGATGTCCCCTGCACGCAGGGCATCCTTGTTGAAGAAGGGAAACAAGACGAAGATCGCCAGCCACACGAAGGCAGCGATACCGAACACGCCTGCGTCCTGCCCGCCGCTCAGCAGGAAGAAGGCAGGCACGAACACTTCGATATCGCGCACCAGATTGCGGGCGATCACCATTTCTGCGGTCAGCCGTCCGCCATCGCGCGCTGCCACGCGCAGGCCCACGATGCGCTTGCCCGGTGTGGCCGCGCGGGGGCCAAGCTCGAACCACAGGAAATAGCCATAGCGCGAAAGGAAGAAAGTCAGGATCACCAGCACCAGGATGCCCTGCACCACGGGACTGGCATTTGGCGTGGACGTTATGTCCGGCATGCCCAGCCCCACGAAAAAGAACCCCAGTATGAGGGCGATGAAACTGGAAACCAGAATAACCAGGTCCAGCAGCAAGGCACCGGCGCGGGCCCCTCTGCTGCCAACCGTCAGTGGAAGGGAAAGCCCCTCCGGCGTCACCAGCATGCGCGCACGTTTGGAACGTTCTGCTTGCATGGCGGCATAGGCGTTGGTGCTGGTGCCGCTCATGTATCGCGCTCCCGCGGGGCGGGGACCAGCGCAAAATACAGCACCCAGATCAGCAGCATCGTGCCGCCGATGGCAAAGCGGGCAGGCGTGTCGCCCACCAATTGCCGAACGTAGCCTTCCAGCAGACCGGCCACGATCAGCATGATGGAGCATCCGGCCATCACCTGCGCCGCGCGCACACCCGCTGTGCGCATGGCTGCAAGGATGGAGCGATCACCCGGAAACGCCATGGTGCGCCCGACATGCAGACCGGCCGCGCCCGACAGCAGGATTGCGCCAAGCTCCGTCGTGCCATGCACGCTGAGCCACGCGGCAAAATCCACGCCAAGACCGGCTTCGGCAAACACCCAGTACATCGCGCCCAGCAGGGACAGGTTGTAAACCAGCAGCAACAGCGTGGGCACGCCAAAGGCAAAGCCCAGTGCAAATGCCATGATGCAAACGCCGGTGTTGTTGGAAAACAGATAGGCAGCAAAGATGCCCAGCCCATCGGCGCTTTCGGCTGTGCCGAGGCTTTCGCGAAGCATTTCGGGATCCGCGCCGGGCGTGCGGCCACCGGCCATGCCGCCGGACACCAGCGAATAATACCACCGCTCATCAGAATCGACCAGCAGCCAGCCAACCAGCGTGCCTGCCACCATCACAGCCAGCGCGATGCAGATATCCAGCCAGATCGCGCGCACCGATGCGCTCCACCCGCCGCCAAGGAACCGCCGCAGCCAGCCGAACAGGCCCATGCGCGGCCCGTAGATCTGGAACCACGCTCGGCGCACCAATGCCTCAAGATAATCCAGCGTTGCCGAATCCAGCGATGTTTCCCGCGCCACGGCAAGGCTGGACGCGGTCTTGCGATAGAGCACGGGCAGCTCCAGCAGATCCTCGTCACTGATGCGGCGCGGGCGATTTTTCTCCAGCGCGGTGACGATGCTGTCCAGCCTCTGCCAGTCCACCTCGCGTTCGAGGCGGAAGCGGTCTGATCGCAGGGACGCTGCCTCTATATCGGCTGGCGGCTCGATCGTGGATTTCCTGAAGAGGGCGAGGACCATCAGCCGATTGCCTCCGCCCGCTTGGTTTCCAGATAGAGGTCCAGCAGGCGATAGCCGATGGCATCGTGCCGCGCCTCTATCACGTTCACGCCCAGGCGGCGCAGGCGGGACAAGACCAGTTCACGCTGACGGGCAAGACTATCCGCCCCAACGGCAACCGCGATATGGCCCATCGTTTCAGGCTCGGCAGAGGTCAGCTCCTCCAGCTCGGTGTCGATCATGGTGACGAAGATCACGAGGTGGTGGCGCACCAGCCGCTCCACGCTCTCCACCATCAGTTCCGCCGATGTGGGATCGGAAAAATCGGAAAACAGCACGATCAGGCTGCGCCGCTTCAACCGCGCTGTCAGCGTGGCGAGAGCCAGCGTAAAATTGGGTTCACGCGGGGTGTAATCCAGCTCTGCCGCCGCGCTTTGCAGGCGGTGGAATGCGCGGGTGGCGGTGACGAAGGGCGTCATCATCTGTGGCTGGTCGGCAAAACCGAACAGGCTGACCCTGTCGCCCCCCTTCAACGCCACATAGGCCGCCATCAACGCAGCGGAAATTGCGCGGTCGATACGCGGCAGGCCATCCATGGGTTCGCACATCGACTGGCCGCAATCGAATGCGAACACGATCTGGTTGTCACGTTCCGCCTCGTTCTCGCGGGCATAAAGGGCAGTGTGGCGGGCGCTGGCCTTCCAGTCGATCCGGCGGCGATCCATGCCCGGTTCGTACTCGCTCAACGCCTCGAACTGGGTGCCTTCACCGCGGATACGGCGCGCCACCAGCCCAAACTGGCTATCGCGCAGGAAATTTTGCAACACGGGCGATCGAACCGGCGAAAGGTCTGGCCAAACGCGCATTCCTGCATCCAGCGCAACATGCCGTTGCCGCACCGCCAGGCCCAGCGGCCCCGGCCAGCGCAGCCACAGATCGTGCACATCACCCGGCCCGCGGCGCACCGGCTTCACCGTGGCCTCTCCGGCGAATTTGCCCGTCTCGCCCGTAGGCTGCAGATCGAACTGCACCGTGCCGCCTTCGCCCAGTCGCGCGTCGAAACCTAGGGCGGCCTCTGGCAGGCTGGCATCGCTGTCCCGATCGATCTCCGCCGCCACCGTGATGAAGGCGGCCTGATCCACCTCCGCATCGCGCGGCACATGGTAGCTGAAGGATTGCAGCGATCCCGCCAGCCAGCCGTCCAGCATGGACACCAGCAGCAGCGCCAGCCCGGCGCAGGGCGCAACGATCCACGCCGCCGGCGCAGTCGCCGCGATCACCACGGCCAGCGGCACCAGCAACGCCAGCAGAACCAGCGCGCGCGGCGTTGGCACGATGGGGATCGCTGGCAATATGGCAAGAAGGGCGCGAATGCGGTTCACGAGGTCAGCGCGGTGCCTCGGTCTGGTCGATGAGGTCTTCCACCAGTTCTTCCACCTGCTTGCCCTCGATCTCCGCCGCAGGGGACAGCAGCAGGCGGTGGCGCAGGCATGCCGTGGCGAGGGCCTTTACATCGTCGGGAATAACATAGCCGCGCCCGTCCAGCGCGGCGCGAGCGCGGGCGGCATTGGCCAGCAGCACGGCAGCACGTGGGCTGGCGCCGCTGGCGATATCGGCATTGTCACGCGTGGCCCGCACCAGCGCCACGGTGTAATCGATAACCTCCCGCGACAAGGTCACGCTTTTTACCGCAGCCTGCGCGCGGGCGATCAGGCCTGCATCGGCGATCTGCGCGATGCCGAAATCGGTGGGAGACTGCGGCCCGCTCCGCTCCCCAAAGCGGTGGACGATGCGTGCTTCCTCTTCCGCGCTGGGATATGGCACCAGCAGCTTGAAGGCGAAGCGATCCAGCTGCGCTTCGGGCAGGGGGTAAACGCCCTGGTTCTCGATAGGGTTCTGGGTGGCGACCACCATGAAATTGTCGGACAGGGAGTGCGTTTCCCCGTCCAGTGTCACGCGCCGTTCCTGCATCGCTTCCAGCAGGGCGGCCTGCGTCTTGGGCGGCGTGCGGTTAATCTCGTCCGCCAGCAGCAGTTCGCGGAAGATCGGCCCACGCGTCAGGGTGAACTGGCTGGTCTGGAAGTTGAAGAGGTTGGACCCCAGGATATCGCCCGGCAGCAGGTCCGGCGTGAACTGGATGCGGCCAAATTCCATGCCGGTGGCATGGGCAAAGCATTGCGCCAGGAAAGTCTTGGCCGTGCCCGGCGGGCCTTCCAGCAAAACGTGTCCCTGCGCGGTGAGCGCGATCAGCAGGTGATCGACGATATCGTCCATGCCGACAATCGCCTTGGCCACTTCGGCGCGGATGGCATTGGCCAGCTGCGCCGTCTGTTCCAGCGTCATGGAAGACCGGTCTTGGGGTGCTGGCGTTTCACTGCCGTAGGTCTCGGTCATTGTGTCAGCGTCCTTTCGAATGTGCGCAGGGCTTGCGCCGCGCGGATAATGTCTTTGGGGCGTTCGGCTGCGCGCAGGTCAGCCGCAAGGCGGGAAAAGCTGGGGCCATCGTGGCCGCGCCGGGCCACGGCGCTGTCTATCGCCGTCTCGCGTGCCTGCGTATCGGCCGGGCGCAGGCCCAGCGCCTTTGCCACGCGCCGCCCTATCATGTCTTCATAGGGTTTTTTCAGCAGGTGCCAGCGCCTCACCCTTTCCACCAGCGCAGCGCCATTGCGGGCCAGCTGACGCTTGCCCTGCGCCATCGCAGGGGCCTCCGCAATCGGCGGGCCAAAGCGGCGGAAGGCGCGCCAGCCGATGACGATGGAAGCCAGCAGCATGCACAGCGTGGCGGCAAGGAAGGGTGGGCGAAACGCCAGCGTCAGCAGGTTTTCCGCCCCGGCCAGGCCATTCAGCGTAAGGTCGAAACGGATGGGCATCTCGTCACCGAACGAGGCCTCGTCAATCAGTTGCAGCGCCACGTCGGCGCGCTTTTCATCGCCCATGCCGTAATTGTTCATCAGGTCCGGTTCGAACACCACGATCACCGGCCAGTGTTCGTAATCATCATAATCCGATGACTGGATAAGCTCAGCCGCCAGCACATCGCCCTCGTCATCCACCAGCATGGCGCGCATGCTGTTTTCGGAGTCCGACACCAGCGCCTGCACCTGCTGCGGAGCGGGCAAGTCACCCGCCTCGCCAAGGCCCTGCCAGCCACCGGTCTGGCCGATGGCCAGCCTGGTGCCATTGCCGATGGTCAGTTCATCAAACCAGCCGGGAGAATTCGCGCCGGCCAGCACCACCCATCCATCCCCGCTTTCAACGTCGGCATTGGCGGGAACCTGCGCGGCGATCCATTTCGGCAAGATCAGCAGGGTTGGACCCGATGCATAATCGATGCGCCGCTGGATAATCTCGTCGATCTCTTCGGCGTCGCTGTACAGGGGCGGGGTGATGATGGTGAGGCCGTATTCTTCCATATCGGCACGGTTGCGAGAGACGGTCACGTTCTCGCCCGTGTTTTCCAGCAGGCTGACAAGACCGGAAAAACCGTTCAGCCCATTGGCCGCTGCGTGATTGCCGCCATCGCTTTCATCCTGCCCGGTCCAACCCTGACCCAGCGCATACAGCAGCAACAGGAAGGCCAGCGCACCCACCAGCAACAGGGCCAGGACAGCGCCCGGACTGAAGGGACTGGTGCGGCGGCTCATGCGGCGATGGCCTTCTGCGCCAGGGCAAAATCGGCATAGGCGGTGCGAGCGGCCTGCCAGTCGGTTTCCTCCAGCTTGCGCAGGGCAAACAGGCTGCGTTCTACAGGCGCCGCGATCAGGGCAAAGGCGGTGCGCGCCGCATCGGGCAGGCGCGGCTCGCTGGCCAGTTCCCTGGCCGTGCTGGACGGTTCGACAAGGTCAGGCCGCGCCGCCGCGATCTGGCCGACGGATCGTTTCAGCAGCAGGTGCGTCGCCTCGTCATATTCGCCCGCTGCGGCTAGCCGGTCCGCCTCTTCCAGCAGGGCAAGCGCCTCATGCTCTGGCGGCGCCCATTCATCGGGCTGCTCGGCCTTGCTTTTCTTGCGCATGAAATCGGGGCCGAATGTTCGAATCAGGAAATAGATGACTGCCAGCACGGCGAGCGCGATCAGCACCCATTTCAGGACCGGCCAGATTTCCACCAGGGCGTTTGCCACGGGGGCGAATGTCTTTTCCAGCCAGTTAAGCAGATCCTGCACCCAATCGGGCGGAGGTTCGGCCTCTGGCATGGTGACGGTTTCAAACTGGATATCGTCATCGGCGCGCAGCTTTCGCCATGCCCTTGCGAAATCATCCGCCCCGGCTGGCGGAGCAGCATTGCCCTGTCCCGTTGTCACCGGCCTTTCGTTGCACGGGTGCGCAGGCGACGCAACGCCGCAGTTCTCCCGTGTTAAGAAATCGGCAGGAATGGCGGCAGGTCGCGGAAATAAATCGCGAAGTCTGCGCGACTAAAGGTCCATACCCATGCACATGCTGAAATCGTCCAGCACGTAGTCGGCATAGGCGTCGCAGGGCACGAAGCCGTGCTTGGCATAAAGGCGCTGGGCGGGTTCGAAAACAGCGTGCCGCCCGGTTTCCAGGCCCAGCCATGTCAATTTCTCGGCACGCGCGGCCGCGATCAGGCGCAGCAGGATCGCCTCTCCGGCGCCGGTCCGGCGATAGCTGTCGGCCGCGCGCATGGACTTGATCTCGCCCTGTCGGTTGCCCAGCCGTTTCAGCGCACCCACTGCGGCCAGTTCGCCATCATGGCGCGCGGTAAAGAAAGTAACGCCCGGTTCCTTCAGGCGGGCGGCATCCAGCGCGTGAACCTTGCAGGCGGGGGAAGAGCGATGCATTTCTGCAAGGTGACGGTCCAGCAGGGCCAGCACGTCTGGCGATTCCAGCGGATCGGGCTCGATCACGAAGGAATGGGGCTGCGTCACGCTCAGCCCCTCTGGCGGGCCAGCGGGTAGGTGCCGAACATGCGCACGCGATTGCAGTGGAAGGCCAGTTCTTCCAGCGCACGGCCAACCGCCGGATCATCCGGGGATCCGATGATATCGGCATAGAACATGGTGATCGCGAAGCTGGCACCCTTCTGATAGCTTTCCAGCTTGGTCATGTTCACGCCATTCGTGGCGAAACCGCCCATCGCCTTGTACAAGGAGGCGGGGCTGTTCTTCACTTCGAAGACGAAGGTGGTCATCGTTTCCTGCCCGCGCAGGCTGGCGGTTTCCAGCGGTTGCTTTGCCAGCACGACGAAGCGCGTGGTGTTGTCCTCTGCATCCTCCACCCGCTCGTCCACGATTTTCAGCCCGTAAAGATCGGCGGCTAGTTTCGGGGCGATGGCGGCAAATTCGGGATCGCCCAATTCCGCCACATGCGCCGCAGCGCCCGCCGTATCGGCATGGGCCAGTGGCACGATATTGCGTGTCCGCAGGTAATGGCGCGACTGGCTGAGAGCGTGGGGATGGCTGAACGCGCCCTTGAACGGGCCACTATCCCCAATTGCCATCAGCGCGTGATGAATCGACAGGAAATGTTCGCCCACGATGGAAAGGCTGCTTTCAGGCAGCAGGAAGTGGATATCCGCCACCCGCCCGGCCTGCGAATTATCGATGGGAATCATCGCGCAACCGGCCCGGCCATCCTCAACCGCCTCGATCGCCTCGGCAAAGCTGTAGCACGGCAGGGGCAGGGCAGCAGGATCCCATTCGTTCACCGCGCGGTGGGAATTGGCGCCCGGCGCGCCCTGAAAAGCGATGGCGCGCGCAGGATCGGCCGCTGCGGCAGCGTGCATTTTTTCAACCATGGCGAGGGCGGGGGCGGGGTAAGAATCCATATGGCAAACGCCGGTAGCGAGGCGATCCGCTGGCGACAAGCTTGCATACGCCCTTGCGAAGCGCGACGCTGCGCACTAGAGCGCGACCGCGTACTTCCAAACCGGCAGATATTTTTCGATCATGAGCAACACAAACACCATTTTCGGCTGGGTTCTTGCAAGCGGCATCGTCGCACTGGGTCTCAGCTCGATCAGCGCCAAGTATTTCCACGCCGACAACCCCGAGGTTGAAGAGGGTGAATTCGGCTATGTCATTGATGCGCCGGAAGAAGGTGCCGCTGACGATGGACCATCCTTTGCTGCCTTGCTGGCGCAGGGATCTGCGTCTGCCGGTGAAGCCGTGTTCGCCAAGTGCACGGCCTGCCACTCCATCGCACAGGGCGGTGCTGCGGGTATCGGCCCGAATCTTTACGGTGTGCTGGGCACGCCGATCGGCCAGCATGCGGCCGGGTTTGCCTACTCCTCCGCGCTTTCAAGCAAGGGTGGCACGTGGGATTACGATGCCATGGACGCTTGGCTCGCCAGCCCGCGTGGCTTTGCCAATGGCACGAAAATGAGCTTTGCCGGCCTTTCCAGCGCCGAAGATCGTGCCAACGTCACGCTTTACCTGCGTGAAAATGGCGGCGGTCCTCCGCTTCCCGAAGTTCCTGCCGAAGGCGTTGATGTCGAAGGCGAACTGGACGGTGCGGGCGAAGGCCCCGGCCAGACGCAGGGTGAACCTGCCAACCCCGTGGAAGCCGCTGGCGCCATGGGTGATGAGCAGCCGGTGCCCGAACAGGTATCGGCCACCAACACCGGCGATTGATCGCCAAACAGCGATTCGCAAAGGTCGGCCTTGGACGCAATGAGTCCAGCCTGTTTAGTCCAGCCGGCCCTTGAACCCCTGCGCAATGACATACCACTCGCTTGAGCCCTTGCGGCTGGCGGGTGGTTTCGCGTGTTTCACCATCTTGAAATGCTTCTTCAGCAGGTCCAGCAGATCCTTGTCGGTGCCACCGGCAAAGCCCTTTGCAATAAAGGACCCGCCTTCTTCCAGCACCTCCACCGCAAACCATGCAGCGGCCTCTACCAGGGCCATGGTGCGCAGGTGATCGGTCTGCTTGTGGCCCACGGTGTTGGCGGCCATATCCGACATCACCAGATCGGGCGGGCCATCCAGCGCCGCGGTTAGCGCTGCCGGTGCCGCATCATCCATAAAATCCATCAGCAGGATCTCGACGCCTTCGATGGCTTCGGTTTCCAGGATATCGATACCCACGATGGCAGCGCGCGGTGCGCGGCGGCGCACAACCTGTGCCCAGCCACCCGGCGCGATGCCCAGGTCAACCACGCGCTTTGCGCCTTTCACAAGGCCGAACCTGTCATCCAGCTCGATCAGCTTGAATGCCGCGCGGCTGCGGTAATCTTCTTCCCTGGCGCGCTTGACGTAAGGATCGTTCAGTTGCCGCTCCAGCCAGCGTTGGGAGCTGGCCTTGCGTTTCTTGGCGCTTTTCAGCCGCCGGTGAGAATCTTCGCCTGCGCGTGCCATCAGTTTTTTCCTGAACCCTGTTTCAGGCGGCGTAGTGCGGCCTGTGCTTCGTGCCCATCTGCATCGGCAGACATCAGGCTGCGCAAAATGCCTTCGCGAATCCCGCGATCCGCCACGCCCAACCGCTCTGCAGGCCAGATCTCCAAGATCGCCTCCAAAATGGCGCATCCGGCCACCACCAGGTCTGCCCGGTCCGATCCGATACAATCCAGCTGGCTGCGCTCTACCGCGGAAAGGCCGGAGAGGTGTTGAGAGATATTGCGCATCGCATCGGACGGCACGATCAGCCCGTCCACCGCGTTGCGATCATATTGCGGCAGGCCCAGGTGCACGCTGGCCAGCGTGGTAACCGTGCCGCTGGTGCCCAGCAGGCGCTGATCGGGTGCCTTGTGCCTGCCGATACGCTCCGCAAAATCGGCAAAGCTATCCAGCACGCGCTGCTTCATGTCGGTATAGCGCGCCAGCCGTGCGACTTCATCCTCCGGCTCCGGCCCAACGGTTTCGGACAGGGAGACAACGCCCCAGGGCACGCTTTGCCAATCGATGATACGTGGCACGGGCGCGCCGGGTTCAATCAGCACAAGTTCGGTGGAGCCGCCGCCGATATCGAAGATGATCGCAGGGCCGATGCCATCTTCCAGCAGGATGTGGCAGCCCAGCACGGCCAGCCGCGCTTCTTCCTGCGCGCTGATGATATCCAGCGCGATACCGGTTTCCTGGCGGACGCGTTCGATAAATTCCTCGCCATTGGAGGCGCGTCGGCAAGCTTCCGTGGCAACAGACCGGGCAAGGTGCACATTGCGCTTGCGCAGCTTGTCCGAACACACTTTCAGTGCGCCCAGCGCGCGGTCCATCGCCTTGTCAGATAGCCAGCCGTTCTGCGCCAGCCCTTCACCCAGGCGGACGACGCGCGAAAAGGCATCGATCACCACGAAGTTTTCGTCAGAAGGGCGCGCGATCAGGAGCCGGCAATTGTTGGTGCCAAGATCGATGGCCGCATAGGCCTGCTTGAAGGATTTGTGCGGGGGACGGCGCCAATTGCGGGTTGCCCGCTGCGCGCTGCCGTTTTGATCGCCGGAACTGCTTGTCTGACCGTTTCTGTTCTTGTGGCGCCTTGCTTGCCCATCGGGCGGCGTCTTATTGGCCTTTTCGCGTCGGTCCGGCGGATTGATATCCGCCATTTTACTGTACTTTCGCTATTCTATAACCCGCCATATCGGCGGAACCTGCCCACAGGCTAGACGAAGCGGCGATTGCGCACAAGTCACGCACACTTCCGGGTTATGACGCGGCGCCTTTGCGCTGCCAGTTCCCTCAGCGCGGGGGAAGTGCGCGGAAGGGCGATTCCAGCGCGGGAAGCAGGCCAATATCGCGGCCTGCATCGGCATCATCCACGCCGATGGTGATGGCATCTTGCGCAATGTCGGCGCGATATGTGCCGTGCAGCCTGTCCCATATGCTGATGCCGCTGGACCAGTTGGAATCCATCTCCTCCACCCGTTCGCTGTGATGGATGCCGTGCATCTTCGGGGTCGTGATCACGCTGGACAGCGCAGCATCCACGCCGCGCGGCAGGCGCAGGTTGGAATGGTGGAACAGCACCGATCCCATGAAGAAGCCGCGCCAGATATCATGCGTTTTCGGGTCCGCGCCCGACAGGCGGACCTGCGCCATGCGCATGGGGGTGGAGATCAGCATGTCGATCGCGTGGAAGCGTACCGCCGTGCTCATATCGAGATCGGGGTCCAGATGGTGCACACGGTGAAAACGCCACAGGAAAGGCACCCTATGCGTGGCGACGTGCCACAGGTAATAGGTGTAATCCATCAGCAGGAAGGCGGCGATCCGGCCCGGCACGCCGCCGATTGCATGTTGCAGGCCGCGCCGCTCGCGTCGGTTCTGCTGCGCGATAGCCTCCGTAATCGGGGCTTCCGTCGCCATGATCACCGCCTGGCACGCCGCGCCCATCGCACCATTGCGCAGCACGCGCGGCAATTGCCTGGAGGTGCGCTGGCGCAGCGGGCGCGCGCGTTCGGCCAGCAGCAGCGCACCGATCGCGGCGCCTGCCACGGCCATGCCGGCAAATCTTGCGAGTCGGGAAGTCATGAAAGTCACACTGGCTATTCGCCATCCAACCGTCCAGCCGTTACAGCGCCATGATGACCGCCGCGCCAACCGTCGCCCTGTTTGCCAAATATCCCCGCGCGGGCCATGCCAAAACGCGCCTTGCACCCATGCTGGGCGATGCCGGGGCGGCGCAGGTTCACCGGCGGCTGGTAGAAAGAACGCTGGCGACTATCCGGGAAAGCGCCCTCCCATTCGCGGTGCATTTCACAGGTGCGCAACGAAGCGATTTCGCGGACTGGCTGGGCGAGGATATTACCCTCGTGGCGCAAGGGGAGGGCGATCTTGGCGCGCGGCTGGCGCGGGTGGCTGGCCCGGCGATAGTGCTGGGCGCGGATATTCCCGGCCTGACGTCGCAGCATCTGCTGGATGCGGCCGCTGTGCTGGATCAGCTTCCCGTAGTGATCGGCCCGGCCAGCGATGGCGGCTATTACCTGCTCGGCTTCCAAACGCAGATACCGCAGCTGTGGCGCGATATGCGCTGGGGCACCGATGCGGTGCTGGCTGAAACGCGGGCGCGCCTTACCGCGCTGGAAATCCCCTATCGCAATCTTGGCGTGCTGGACGATTGTGACCGGCCGGAAGACCTTGCCCAGTGGCCGGAACTGCTGGGATGAGCGACACGTGCCTGCTGATCCCCGTGCTGAACGAGGAAGCGGCCCTGCCAACCCTCATCGCCAATATCGCCGCGCTTGATCCGCAACCTGCGGAGATTGTGCTGGTGGACGGCGGCAGTGCGGACCGGACGGTGGAGCTGGCGCGGCAGGCGGGGTGGCGCGTGGTGTCTTCTGCCCAAGGGCGCGGAGTGCAGATTAACACGGGCGTTGCCGCAGCGCAGGCGCGCAATGTCTGCATCCTGCATGCCGATACCGTGCCGCCACTCGATATGGTGGCGGTGATAGAGGATGTGCTGGCCGATCCCAAAACCGCGCTGGCCAGCTTTACGCCCATTATCAAGGGTGAGAAAACGCGCTGGGGCACCACGGCGCACAATTGGGCCAAGACATGGTATGCACCGCTCCTGTTCCGTCCGCGCCTGTTCTTTCGCGGGGCACGCCTGCTGTTCGGCGATCACGCGATGTTTTTCCGCAAGGCGGATTTCCTGCAAACCGGCGGCTGCGATCCCTCTGCCAAGGTGATGGAGGAGGCAGACCTGTGCATCTGCATGGCGGAACTGGGGCGAGTACGGATGGTGCCGCGCTTCATCGAAACGTCCGACAGGCGGATTGCGGAGTGGGGGCCGCTGAAGGCCAACTGGATCTATCTGAAGGTTGGTCTGCTGTGGGCGATGGGGTCTAGGCAGCGGCTTGAGCGGCACTATCCCGACGTTCGCTGATACAGGGCGCGGGCAGGAATCCTGAGGCAACGCCGTAATCGATCAGCCGAGCCAGCCAGGCAATGTCCGTTTCCGGGCATTCCAGCCCGGTCAGAGCGCGAAAGGCATCGTCTTCGAAGCGAGGTTCCTGCCTGAAATAGGCGCCGTAGGTTCCCAGCATCCGAGACAGCAACATGCGTTCCGCACCCTGCAAGCTGTCGATATCGAATTGATTGGGATCGACGGTGACTGGGCTTGGCAGATGCTCCACCCGCGCCACGCCCCGCGCCAGCTCTGCTGCGGGCAGGGGGTGCTGCGTCACCAGGTGGAAATAACCGCCCTGCGCCGCTGCAAACTGCTCCGCCAGCCTGGCAATGCCTTCTGCCACATGGCTGATCGGCACGAGGTTGAGCGTTGAGGTTGCCGCCACGGGCAGCACCCCGATCTTGCCGCGCGCCATCAGGCGAAAGGCATTGCAGAGTGAAGGAAATTCTCGAATTGCGCCCGTGGCATCATCGCCCAGCACGATGGAAGGGCGCGCTATGGCGAAGGACACGCCGCTGCACGCCACCACTTCTTCTGCCAGCGCCTTGCTCTCTTCATAATTGTTAGTGAAGCGCGTGCTGGCTGGCACCGGGCCTTCCGCAATGGTGCCCTCTCGCTGGCCGCAGACATAGGCCGTGCTGACATGCAGAAAGCCCGCACCCGATGCGCGTGCGAATTCCACTGCATTGCGCGTGCCTTCCACATTCACGGCGGCCAGCACATCGCGCGGGGCATCGAATTCCAGGCTGGCGGCGCAATGGATCACCAGGTCTGGTTTCAGCGCCGCCGGGTCCAGCCCCATCAGCGGCAGGGTCACATCGCCCGAGACGATGGTGATCCCCGCAACCGGCAATCCATCATTGCCGCGCACTTCCCGCGTCTTGCGGACCATGGCGGTTACATCGGCGCCGCGCGCGGCCAGCCGGGCGCACACTTCGCCGCCGATCAGTCCGGCAGCTCCGGTAACGAGTATTTTCAGCAACAGGGCGCCTCGGCCTTGGAAGGGTTGGCGTCAGACTGGCCGAACGGCACCGCGGTGCCGCAACCGGGGAACACGCCATAATGGCGGTTGAAATCGCCGATAAATTCGAAATGCTCGGCAAAGCGGGTTTCAGCCAGCATCAGCCAGCTGTTGCCGCACACGGGGAAGACCCTGCCGGCTTCTATCGCGTGGTGAGCGTCCAGTTCGAACATCTTCGCATGTTCCGGCACACTGCCCTTGTAGATCACGGCCTGCCCGTAATCCTCGCACTGCGGCTCCAGTCCGGCGAGCTTGAACAGGCGATATGTGGCGGAAACGAAATTAATACCGGCCAGCTTTTCGGCAGCCTCTGCATCATTTATGCCCAGCGGTCGGTCCGTCACCAGTCGCGGATCGGCAAAGCCTGCCACCTTGGCCAGACGATCGAAATCGCCCCAGTACAGCGCGCCGGAAAGACATTCGCCATGCAGCACCGGATCGTTCAGCAGATGATCCGGCACGCGGCGATCGGCATAGACATCGGAGAAATACAGCTCTCCGCCCGGCTTCAGCAGCTTGTGCGCGGCGCGAAACACCGCCTCCTTGTCAGCCACCAGGTTGATAACGCAGTTCGACACGATGATGTCGAAGCTTTCCGGCTCCAGCCCAAGCTCGCCCAGCTTTTCGATATCGCCTTCCACGAAATCCACATTGGCATAGCCGAAACGTTCCGCATGCCAATCCTTGTGCGCATTGGCGATTTCCAGTTGCTCTGGCGTGGCATCCACACCGGTGACGCTGCCGTCTGGCCCCACCAGCTGCGCCAGCAGATAGGCATCCTGGCCACTGCCCGATCCCAGATCCAGCACGCGGCATCCGGCCAGCGCCTGCGGCACCACCAGCCCGCAGCCGTAATAGCGCGCCTTCACCTCCTCATGCACATTGCGCAGGGCTTCGCGCACCGACAGCGACGGCATTTCGAAGGTGCAGCAGGCATCGGTGCGCAGGTCGTCTGATCCTGCCAGCACCTTGCCGTAATAGTTCTGACTGTTCTCTAGATTCATGAAACCAACATTTCCCTTGGACCGAAACCCCGCATGGACGAGTTGGTGTTCGTCGGCCATCCCGAATTGGTTACGCGCAGGAGAATTTCTTGGAATATACGCATGATGTTATTGTTATCGGTGGCGGTGCCGCCGGGCTGACCGCTGCCGGGGGATGCGCGCTTTTCGGACTGAAGACTGCCCTGATCGAAGGGCACAAGATGGGCGGTGAATGCCTGAACAATGGCTGCGTGCCGTCAAAGGCGCTGATCGCCTCCGCCAGCCGCGCGGCAGAGGCGCGCGAGGCGAAGCGCGCAGGCGTGCAACTGGCCGCGCCCAAGGTGAAGTGGAGCGGCGTGCATGCGCATATCCATCAGGCCATTGCCGATATTGCGCCGCATGATTCAAAAGAACGCTTCGAGGAGATGGGCTGCGAGGTCATACTGGGATGGGCCAAGGTAACCGGGCCCAAATCCGTGGAGGTGGACGGCCGCACGCTGACAGCGCCGCGCATCGTGATCGCCACTGGATCGCGGCCAAGCATCCCCCCTATCAACGGGCTGGCCGATGTGCCGTATCTGACGAACGAAAACCTGTTTGACCTGAAGACGCAGCCTGAACACCTTATCATCATCGGTGGCGGCGTGATCGGCATGGAAATGGCGCAAAGCTTTTGCAGGCTGGGCAGCGAAGTCACCGTGATCGAACCGGGTGACCTGATGGGCCGCGATGATCGCGATTCGGTGTCTCTCGTCACCTCGGTGATGAAGGATGAAGGCGTTCGCTTCGTTTCTGGCAAGGCGGCGGGCGTTTCCGCCGATCATGGCATGATCAGCGTCACCACCGATGGCGGCAAGACGATAAACGGATCGCACCTGCTGGTGGCCGTGGGCAGAGAGGCCCGCATGAAGGGCTATGGCCTGGAAGCGCTGGGCATCGAACTGGGCAAGAACGGCATCAAGGTGGATGAGCGGCGGCGCACCAATCTGAAGCACATCTATGCCATCGGCGATTGCCGCGAAGGGCCGCGCCTCACCCATGTCTCGGGCTATGAAGGATCAAACGTGGTGCTGGAGATTGCGCTGGGCCTGCCCGCCAAGGTGGATTGGCGAGCCTTGCCATGGTGCACCTACACCCAGCCTGAAGTGGCCCAGATCGGCCTGACAGAATCGCAGGCGCGCGAGAAATATGGCGATAGTCTGCGCGTCGTCACCGAAGGCTTCGATCACAATGAACGCGCCATTGCAGAAGGGCGGACCAAGGGGCATTGCAAGGTGATGTTCAATGGCAAGAAGGTTGTGGGCGCCAGCATCTGCGGCGCGAATGCGGGCGAATTGCTGCTGCCCTTCACGCAAATGATCACCGGCAAGAGCGGATCCTTTGATATGGGCGGCGCGATCATCGCCTATCCCACGCGGTCTGAAATCGTGAAAGCCGCGGCCTTCAGCGTGTGGGAGCCGACCCTGTTTGGCGAGTGGCCGAAGAAATGGGTGGCCTTCCTTGCAAAGATGCGGCGGAAATTCTGATGGCAACGAGTTCAAAAGCCCGCAATGCCCCTGCCGGGGCGTCTCCCTTCGCTGTGGCGGCGCAGCGGCTGGGGCAGGGCAAGTTCACCGATCCTCAGGTGACAGCAGACGGCTCCATGCGTGCCAGCGTCGCTTTACGTGAACTGGACACGCTGTGGTTTGCCACAGGCACGCTGTGCAACCTGGCCTGCGCCAATTGCTACATCGAAAGCAGCCCCACGAATGATGCGCTGATTTACATGACGGCAGCCCATGCCTCGCGCTTTCTTGACGAGATTGCACGGCGCGGCGTGCGCGAAATTGGCTTTACTGGCGGCGAGCCGTTCATGAACCCCCAGATCATCGCCATGATCGAGAATGCCCTTTCGCGCGGGCACGAGGTGCTCGTCCTCTCCAACGCGATGAAGCCCATGCGCCGCCATGAAGAAGCGCTGCTGCGGCTGCGCGAAACCTATGGCGACAGGCTGACGATCCGCGTGTCCATCGATCACCATACAAAGGCTGTGCATGAGGCGGAGCGTGGCCCCAACAGCTGGCAACCGATGCTGGAAGGGCTGCGCTGGCTCTCGGCCAACGGCTTTTCCTTCGCGGCGGCAGGACGCAGGCTGGCGGGCGAAACCGATCAGGCCGCGCGCAACAGCTATCGCCTGTTGTTTGAAACCGAAGTGATCGCGCTGAATGTGGATGATCCTGCGCGGCTGGTGCTGTTCCCGGAAATGGATGCCAGCGCCGACGTGCCCGAAATTACCACCGATTGCTGGGGCATTCTGAACAAGTCACCTGACGATGTAATGTGCTCAAACAGCCGCATGGTGGTTCACCGTAAGGAAGAGCCCGCACCCCGCGTGGTCGCCTGCACGCTGCTGCCCTACGATCCCGGCTTCGATCTGGGGGACACCGTGGAGCAGGCGGACCGCGATGTGCCGCTGAACCATCCCCATTGCGCCCGGTTCTGCGTGCTTGGCGGGGCCAGCTGTTCGGCCTGAGGAAACAGGCTCATGAGCCATTCAGCCGTTTCATGCGTATAACCTGCCATGGGACTGAAGAAACTGGCACTGATCGCCGCCTCCGCCACCGCGCTGCTCGCCTCTCCGGCTGCGGCGCAAAGCAACATCGATGGCGTCTACAAGGATTCCGACGGCTATACGGAGATAACCGTGGCGCCATGCGGCAATGCGCGCTGCGGCGAAATAACCCGCATCCTGAAGCGCAAGCCGGGGGAGCCGACCAATGATGTGCATAATGACAATCCGGCCCTGCGCAAGCGCCCGATCCTGGGCATCACCATTCTCAAGAACCTGCGCTGGGATGATGATGTATGGCGCGGCGAGGTGTACAACCCCGAAGACGGCAACACCTACCGCACCGAAGTGCGCCCGGCTGCAAACGGCGCGCTGGAAGTGAAGGGCTGTGTTACCCTGTTCTGCCGCTCACGCATCTGGCCCGCAGCCAGATAGAGCCGGAATTGCCACAAATCCCGGTTAAGGACTTGACCGAATCCCAAGGCAGCGCTAGTGGCGCGCTCCTTATTGCCCTGTCCTCTAATGGTAAGAGAGCGGACTCTGACTCCGTCAATCAAGGTTCGAGTCCTTGCGGGGCATCCATTTCCTTATAATTTGACAGCTAAGGTTTGCCCTTTGCGGCAATAGACGCGCCGCTCGGCGCATTCGCCACTGTCAGACTGAAACGCGGTCCTTCCGCCATTCGGAAACGGAAACACCCGTCCAACCCCGGAAAGAACGGCGGAAGCTGCTGTCGTGATCGAAACCCAGTTCAAAGGCGATGCTTTTGCTGCACCGCCCCTGTTGCAGCAGGACAAGCGCGCGCCGGTGACGATAATCGTCCAGAACTCCGGTGTACCCGCTGCCCTCCATCGACAAATTGCGCTGTAGGGATCGCTGGCTCATACCCATGTGCTTGCTCGCGTCCGCAAGGGTTACCACTCCCTTCAGCCCGAACAGCGCATACAAACGCTCCGTCACGCGACTATTTTCCTGGCTCCATTCTCGCTGGCACAGATCCTCGCAGGCTTGCAACAGATCGGCATCGGCCGTCGCGATGGGCCGGTCCAGGTCTTCGCGATCGCCTTCCACGAAGGGGGCGGGGCAACCGAACGTCACCTCGGCGGCAAGCGCGAGATAGCTGTCGCTATCTTCGGGCGCGGGATTGGAAAAGCCGATGCGCCGCATGGAGATCCGATGCCCGCTGAGGTTCAACACGGATTTCGCAAATCCCGCCAGCGTTGAAGTGACGCAAAATTCCTCGGCATGGGGCGACATCGGGAAACGCGGAACGAAGGTCATGCGCCAGCGGTCTCCGGCCACTTTCAGCGAACCGACAAGAGGGTATCCGATATTGCCGGAATAGCGCACCCAGTCGGCCAGCAGTTCACCCACCGTGGCGCAATTGCTGAGCCTGTAACCCAGAGAACCCATGTATTGGAGCCGGATGGACTGGCCGCAGGACAGCGCAAAATCTGCCGGCGCCTTTGCGATAACATGCGCGTAAACGTCCGACATCGCCTCGCAAGAGATCGGGCGCTTGGCCAGTATCTCCTCATAGCTTACGCCGGAATTGCCGATCAGACTGCGCGGATCCAGGCCGTGTTCGGCCATGGTCAGCAAATCCCCTCGCAACTTGATAGGCGCCACCAGCATCGGCTTTCTCCCCGCCTCGTCTTGTCGTTATATGCACGGTTTTTGGCGTATCGCGCGCCGATTGTAAAGTTGCTTACTATTTCCGGTCCGCGCATGATCCGGCCACGGTCGACAGCGGTCATACTCGCCGGATTAGAGCGGGCGCTGCATAGCCAAGACATAAGAATGGGGTGAGGGATGAGGTATATTTTGGGTGTCAGCCTGCTGGCTCTGGCTGCGACTCCTGCGATGGCGCAGCAAACACCGAGCGACACAGAGAGCGATGTCCCCGTTGGGGAAACGATCGTTGTTACGGCGACCAAGGCGGGCCAGCCGCTGGACCAGGCGCCGGTTGCCGCCATTTCCATCGATGCGGGCCAGTTGGAGAGCCTGAACGTGGGTAGCGTGCGTGAGGCGCAGGTCCTGCTTCCGTCCGTCGTTTACAACGATAGTGGTGGGTCGGCCCAGATCTACATCCGCGGCATTGGCACCAATTCCGCCTATGCGGGCCTTGAATCCAGCGTCGCCACATATGTCGACGGTGTCTACCTGCAGCGCCAGGTCGGCGCGTCGGTCGACATCGTCGATCTCAGGAGCATCGAGGTCCTGAACGGTCCGCAAGGTTCTCTTTACGGCCGCAACGCCACGGGCGGGGTGGTCCTCGTCAACACCAATGATCCTGTGCCGTTTCTTGAAGGGAAGGTTGGCGTAGAGATCGGCAATTACGGCCGCCTTGGCGGCGAGGCGATGCTCAACGTGCCGATGAGCGATGATCTCGCCTTTCGCATCGCGGGCAAGTTCACCCATCTATCCGGCTATACCCGCAACGAGGCCAATGGTGAGCGTTTGAGCGGCTTTGATTCAGGCACCGTACGCGCAAAGCTGGGGTGGACGCCGGGCAGCCGCTTCACTGCCTTCGCTTCCGTTGAATATCATGAAGAGCGCAACGACCCGCTGGCACGCCGCACGCTGGTGAACGCGCCGCTTTGCCTGTCATGCGCGATTTACGGCACGACCCCGCCCAGCGATTTTTACAAAACGGATCAGACAAAGACCCGCAAGACCAATATCAAATACCTCGCCGGAACGCTCAACCTCAGATACGAGGCAGACGATTTTGACATCATCAGCGTAACCGGCATCAGGGATTTCAATTACGCGATCTTCGTGGACCAGGATTTCGCGCGCGGCGATCTCTATAACAGCAGGGCCGAGGAATACGGCACGACGCTGACCCAGGACACCTACGTAAAGACGCGCTTTTCCGGCCGGTTCAACCTCATCGCGGGCCTGAGCGGAGAGCTGGACACCGACAGCCTGCTGATCCGTGTGTTCGGTGATGCCTTCGGCCCGTTCCAGGATGCTGGCGGCACGACCCGCGTGAAACTGGCCTCCATCTCGCCATATGCGGAGGGCAGCTACGAGCTGACCGATACGCTCAAGCTTACCGTGGGCGGGCGCTACAACATCGATACGAAGAAGCTGCGGGCGATTAACAATGCTGGCGCGGAGGCCGCATTCGGCGCGGTGCCATTCGTGGAGCAGCAGACGACCTTCCGCAATTTCACGCCGCGCGTGGTGCTGTCACGGGAAACCGGGACGAGCACGATATACGCCAGCTACAGCAAGGGCGTTAAGAGCGGCGGTTACAACACGCCGGCGTTCAATACGCTGAATGCACTGCGGCCCGAAGAGCTCGACAGCTACGAACTGGGGTTCAAGGCGAAGGCTTTCGATGGCCGCGTCGATGTGTCGGGCGCGGGTTTCTATTACGATTACAAGGATATCCAGGTCAGCTTCGTCGATTCCCAGTCGGGCGGCATCAGCGCCGAAAATGCTGCGCGGGCCCGCATCTACGGTTTGGAGCTGAACACCTCAGCGCGCCTCACCGATGCCCTTTCGGTCTATGCAGGCGGCCTCATCGAAAGCGCCAAGTTCCGCAATTACGCCAGTGCGGCGATCTATTGCCCGGCCTCTGCGCCTTCTCCGGACTATCCTGGGTGCCCCGTTCCCACGGGCGGCCCCGGACTTGTCGCGGGCAAGGCAGACCTGTCGGGAGCGCGCATCCCCCGCGCGCCGGAATTCTCCTTCACGGTGGGTGCGTCCTACAGCGTGCCCGTTACCGCGGATTGGGATGCCGAGCTGACGGTGAACGATCGCTACACCAGCGAATACGATCTCTTGCCCGGCGCGGGCGGGCCGCTTCGCCTGAGCCGGCAGAAAGCCTATCATTACGTCACCCTTGGGCTGGCGTTCAAGAACCCTCGCGCGGGGCTGGAAGCGCGGTTCTACGTCAACAACCTCACCAATTCGCGCTACTTTCTGGATGTGCCGACATCCGTCTTCGGCGTTGCCGGGACGGCAGCACCGCCGCGCACTGTCGGCGCCTCGCTTGCCTACAGTTTCTGAAGAGGAGCAAATCATGGAAATCGTAACCTACGCAGACGAGACGGACGTTCCTCCGGTGCAGCAGGTATCTTCGGAAGAGATTCCGTGGCTCCCCTACCAGCTCATCCCCAACACGTTTTTCCGGGTGTTGCAGGTGGACGAGGTGAACAATATCGTCATCCTCAATTTCAAGATGCCGCCGTGGACCGTAACCCCCGTGCATGGCCACCATTGCACGGCCACGGCCTACACGCTGGAGGGCGAATGGTTCTATGACGACCTGTGCTTCCGCCAGGGCGACATCGCGTATGAAACCACGGTGGAGGTGCACCAGCCGATAACCAAGGACAAGGGCGCCGTGCTGCTGACCACGCTGATGGGCGGCAAGGGCAATGATAAGCTGCTGGAGGATCACAATCCGGACGGCACCAAGACCCTGCTGCGCACGCGCCTGTTCAAGGCGTGCGAACGCATCACGCCCGAAGCCTATGCCGAACTGGACTTTAATTCGCTGACCAACTGATCAGCGGTGGAAGGCTGTAAAGGCTTGCGGCAGTGAAGAGGGTGGCATCGCGCCAGAGTAAGTCCACCTTGGATGGGCGAGCACTATCGTTTTGCCTTGGCGAATAGGTCCACCAGTTCGCCGAATTTGGCGCGCTGCTCTGCCTCATCGCCCGATGCGATAGCCTCCGCCACGCAATGCGACGCGTGGGTCTTGAGAATTTCGTCCTCCGCCTTTGCCAGCGCGGCTTTCACCGCCTGGATCTGGTGGAGGATATCAATGCAGTAGCGATCCTGCTCCACCATCGCGCGTACGCCGCGGACCTGTCCTTCGATACGACCGAGGCGGTTTATCAGGGATTTCGTTTGCTGGACCACGTTCTTACGCCCCTTGTAATACCCCCCTAGGGTATGTAGCTGGCGTGCATGAAACAACCCCTGATTTCCCGGCGCGGCTTGCTGGGCTCCGGTGCACTGGCGGCCGCGGGGCTCTCCATCCCGTCATGGGCGCGGGGACAATCGCTCAGCCACGCGCGGCAGGGATTTGGCGAGCTTTCGGGCGACACCATCGATCTTTCCATCGGTAACCACCATTTCAGGACAGGTGGGCGCAGTGGCCACGCGATCGCGGTGAACGGCACGGTGCCCGGCCCGCTGATCCGTCTGCGCCAAGGGCAGGATGTGACGCTGAACGTCACCAACAATTTGGAGGAGGACAGCTCAATCCACTGGCACGGGCTGCTGCTGCCTTTCCAGTTCGACGGCGTGCCCGGCGTCAGCTTTCCCGGCATTCGTCCGGGCGAGACGTTCGAGTACACGTTCCCCATTCGGCAAACCGGCACCTACTGGTGGCACAGTCACTCCGGCCTGCAGGAACAGGCGGGTCACTACGGCCCCATCGTGATCGAGGGTGAACACGCCCACCACATGCCGGATCCGCGCTATGACCGCGACTACGTCGTGCTGCTGAGCGAATTTACCCCGCGCCATCCGCATGACATCGCGCGGATGCTGATGGTGGGGGAGCATTACTTCAACCGCCAGATGATGACCGTGGGCAATGGCGAGATGTCGCTGGAAGATCGGCTGATGTGGGGCGCGATGCGAATGAACCCGCGCGATATCTCGGACGTGACGGGCGCGACTTACACCTATCTGATGAACGGACACGGCCCGGCGGATAATCTGGAATACCTCTTCCAGCCCGGCGAACGGGTGCGGCTACGGATCATCAACGGGTCCGCCATGACATTCTTCAACATCCGCATTCCCGGCGTGAAGATGCAGGTGATTGCCGCTGACGGGCAGGAGGTGGAGCCTGTCGAGGTGGACGAATTCCAGATCGGCACTGCCGAGACTTACGACGTTATCGTCACCCCTCCCGATGGCAGCCACGCGCTCGTCGCCGAAGCGATGGACCGTTCTGGCATGGGCATCGCCAGCCTTACCTCCCACGCAGGGCACCGCGCCGAAGCGCCCCCGCTGCGAGAGCCGGTGACGCTGACGATGGCCGATATGGGTATGGGCGGCATGGGCGATATGGATGGCATGGCGGGGATGCACCATGGTTCGGGTGGCATGGTGCATCCCCAAATGGATCATCCCATGCGCGATACCTCGCTGCTGCCCGATGATGTAAAGGTCGGACCCGGCATCGACATGGTTTCGCCCATGCCGATGGACCGGATGGATTTTCCCGGCCTCGGTCTCGACAATGTCGATCACCGCGTGCTGCGCTATACGGACCTGAAGGCCGCCAAGGCCAATCCGCACCGCATGCCCACGCGCAGCATGGAAATCCACCTCACCGGCAACATGGAACGCTACATGTGGTCGTTCGACGGCAAGCAATTCAGCGCTGTCACCGACGATCCGATCCGCTTTGGCTATGACGAGCGCGTGCGGGTGAAGCTGGTGAACGACACCATGATGGCGCATCCCATCCACCTGCACGGCCATTTCTTCGAACTGGTGAACGGTGCGGG
Organism: Aurantiacibacter rhizosphaerae; assembly: GCF_009807005.1. Lineage (GTDB taxonomy): Bacteria > Pseudomonadota > Alphaproteobacteria > Sphingomonadales > Sphingomonadaceae > Alteraurantiacibacter > Alteraurantiacibacter rhizosphaerae. Next base: position 891,976 of record NZ_WUBR01000001.1, read on the forward strand.
CATGATGCACCAGCCGCTGAAGCACACCGTTATCGTGCAGCCGGGCGGCACGGCCACCTTTGACCTGACGGCAAACGAGCCGGGCGACTGGGCCTTCCACTGCCACCTGCTGTATCACATGCATGCAGGCATGATGCAGACCGTGACCGTGCGCCCCTTGCGGCAAGAGGGAGAGGCATGATGCGCGCTCTGCTTTATGCCACCACCGCCCTGATCGCCGCACCCGCCGCCGCGCAGGACCATTCCGCGCACGAAGGCCGCGACGCCCCGGCACAGGAAAACCATTCAGCGCATGACCAAATGGACCACTCGTCCATGAACCATGGCGAGATGGATCACGGTGACATTGCTATTCCCGAAGGCCCGCCTCCGCCGCGCGCTTTTGAGGGGCCTGATCACGCTGCCGAACTCTATTTCGACCCGGAAAGGCTTTCCGAAGCGCGCGAATACAGCCGCATCGCCCATGGCAGGATGACCACCGGCATGGTGCTGGCCGAACGGCTGGAAGCGCGCCTGTCGGATGGCGATGATGCCTATTTGTGGGATGTCAGCGGCTGGTATGGCACCGCGACGGACAAGATCGTGTTCAAGACAGAAGGCGAGGGCGAGCTGGTTAGCGGCGCGGTTGACGATGCCGAGATGCAGCTGTTGTGGGGGCACGCTATCGGTCCGTTCGTGGACCTTCAGGCCGGGATGCGCGTGGACGTGGAACCGGAAACCACTGCGCACCTTGCTGTCGGCGTGGCGGGCCTTGCGCCCTACATGATCCATTTCGATGCCGCAGGCTTCGTTTCGGACGAGGGCGATCTTACCGCCAGGATCGAGGCCGAGCATGATATGAAGTTCACGCAGCGCCTGATCCTGCAACCGCGCATCGAGGCGGAATTGTCCGCACAGGACATTCCCGAACGCGGGGTGGGCGCTGGTCTATCGAAGATAGAGGTAGGCGCGCGCCTGCGTTACGAGATCGTCCGCGAATTCGCGCCCTATATCGGCGTGGAATATGAGGCAGCCACCGGAAAAACGGCAGACTACATCCGCGCCGCAGGGGAAGATCCCGACGGCGTGTCTGTTCTGATCGGATTGCGCTTTTGGTTCTGAAGGTCCCAAGATCTGCGGGCGGGCTTTTATGGCCACTCACAGATCGGCTGGCGCTAGAGCAGTTTTCCCTGAGCGGGACCGGCGTAGGGCGTCTGGGTCGCGCCCTCCCGGCGCGCGATCTCCTGCTGCGCTGAAAAACGGACGTCCTCGTTTCGGTCAGAGGTGTAGCGCCGCAAAAGGTCATCTTCCAGCTCATGCCAGTAGCGGCCCCGATCGTTTCCGTAGGGCACACGGGGGAGTAATCCCGGCTGCGCGCTCCAGGTCAGCAATTGCTCCAGGCCCGCTTCGTTAAGCTGATCGCGCAGGTGATGCGCCGTTACATAGGCATCCGGAAATGCCCTGTGGATGGGAAGACCTCTCTGGTGTTCCAGGCCATCGGGCATTCGCCAGTAGCGCAGCACCTGGTTGGAAAAGCTGGGACTGTCTGGCCAAATTCTCAGCGCACACTTCCATGTGCAGATCCACTGCGCCCCGCCCGAAAGCTTTGGCGTGCAAAAGCGCTGCTCGAACGATGCACGATGCGCGGCCAGCGCCGCGGTCCCGCCTTCGGGACGCAGGATTGGCGGGGCAACCTCCTGCCAGAAGGGAGAGCTTTTTACATCCTCGTCCAGTATGTGATGAACGGCCATCGTTACCGGGGGTATCGGTCTGCCCGGATCGACGAAACTGGCACCGTGATCGGCGCCAAGAGCCCATCGCCCATCCTTCCCCAGCACGACATCCTGCCAACCAATCTCGCACACGCCGTGGGCAGGCGGACTGGACCCGGTCGTCTCCAGATCGATTACGCGTACTCGGTTCGTCGGCTGCATGGGCATGAAGTAGGAACGATCGAGGCGCTCCGCACGGGTTTTGTGCCGGCTGTGCGAATGCAGGCCAAGGTCCGGCGCTATGCCGCCAGCCGCGCAACCAACATTGGTTGGTTAAGGCCCCTGCGTCCCCAGCGCCGCGTTCAACAACTTGATTCACAAAGGGGACTGCTGTTGCACATCGTTTCGCTCGCGCTTGGCGGCTGCCTGAAGGCTGAACCGGTCCGATATGGCCTGACCGAGGATACAGGTGGGCATATCACCTATATTCTTGGCGAGATGGAGGCGTTGTCCCGGCGCGAAGATATCCGTTTTGCAGAGATCGTGACCCGGCAGTTTGACGAGCCGCGCCTTGGTGCCGTCCATACGCAGCCGCAGGAATGGATCAACTCCAAACTCGTGATCACGCGGGTGGAGAGCGGCAATTCGGCCTATCTCGCCAAGGATGCCCTGAGGGACGATCGCAAGGCTTTCACCGATGCGCTGATTGCCGAATTTCGCGGGCGAGACCGGCTTCCGGATTTGATCCACGCACATTTTGCGGACGCGGCAGACGTGGCGATGGCTGTCGAGAAGGAACTGGGGATCCCCTTCATTTACACCGCCCATTCGCTGGGGATCGACAAGCGTGCCGCACTGGCGGAACGTTCCGAAACCATAGAGGCGCGAATTGCCGAGGAGGATCGCGCTATCGCGAAGGCGCGTGCGGTTATCGGATCCTCACGCGATGAGTGCGAGCGACAGTTGGCGGCCTATCCCTCTGCGCGGATTGGCAGGATAAATCGGCTTGTCCCCGGTATTGACCGTGGCCGCTCTGCCGGGTGCATTTCCGCGGCGTCCGATCTTGTGGCGCCATTCCTGCGCGATCCGGCAAAACCAATGGTGCTTGCGATTGCGCGGCCTGTTCACAAGAAGAACCTCGCCGCGCTGGTCGATGCCTTCGCCGCGTCCAGTCTTCTTCGCGACCGGTGCAATCTCGTCATCCTCGCCGGTCTGCGCGACGATCTCGATACGGGAAATGTCGAACAACAGGAAATTCAGCGAGAACTGGTCGCACGCATCGATCGGTACGATCTTTATGGCAGCGTCGCCTATCCCAAGTCGCATTCGCGCGACGATGTGCAGGGGCTTTATGCGCTGGCCGCTTCAACGCGCGGCGTGTTCGTCAATCCGGCATTGATGGAGCCTTACGGGCTGACGATTGTCGAGGCTGCGGCGCATGGCCTGCCCGTGGTGGCAACGAAGATCGGCGGCCCGCAGGATATCATCGCGGAACTGGAGCACGGTTTGTTGGTGGACCCGTGCAACACCGCCGAAATAGGCCGGGCGATAGAGCGATTGGTGACGGAGCGACCTTTGTGGGACCGCTGCTCCAAAAATGCGCAAGTGAACAGCCTGGATATGAACTGGGACAAATACGCGGCCGGTTTCACGTTGCTCGCGGAAGAAATTCTGGCTGAGCCTGAGCGGAAGAAGCGGCCTACGTATCTTCTGGTCAGCGATCTCGACAACACGCTTACCGGATGTCCGAAAGGCATCATGCGGTTCGGGCGCTTCATGCAGCGGCAGGGCGAGTTCGGCTTCGTGGTGGCGACCGGGCGATCCATCGTGGAAGCGCGGCGGCTGGTGCGCGATTGGAAGCTGCCGCTCCCGCTCGCCTGGATCACCTCTGTGGGAACGGAGGTTTATTTGCAGCACAATGGAGAGTTGGTTCTGGATCAGGCCTTTGCCCGCATCGTAGAAAGAGGCTGGGACCCGCATGCCGTCGATAGCGTGGTCGCCGGTTTTCCGGAGCTGGTGCCGCAGCCCTCCTACGAACAGCGGCCGCACAAGCGCAGCTATTTCGTGGAAGATACAGGCTGCATCGCCAAGATCGAACGGGCGCTGCGGTTAGAAGGTATCGCTGCTCGCGTGGTGTTCAGTCACGGACGTTTGCTTGACATATTGCCGCCCGCGGCGGGCAAGGCAGCTGCGATGCGATATGTGGCCGGGCAATTCGGCATCGCTTCGGCCCGTGTCTTTGCAGCCGGCGACAGTGGCAATGATGTCGATATGCTCACCGCGTGCGAAAACGCCATACTGGTCGGCAATCATGCGGAGGAAGTCGCGTCTCTGGCGGCGCGTCCGAATGTGTATCGATCACGCCGACAGAACGCATCGGGCGCTCTTGAAGGGGTTCTTGCCCACCACCGCGCCCGGCAGTTGCGATTGCGCCAGAACGGAAGGATTCCGGCATGAGTATGGATGGACCCGTCGGCTATTTCGTCCACCACCAGGGGCGCGGCCACGCCGAAAGAGCCGCCTCGATCGCCAATGCGCTGATTGATCGGCGCGGCGTGACGCTGTTCTGCGCGAAGCCGGAGATCTTTCCTGATCTTGATGCCCGGATAGAGGTGGCCCAAATCCCATCCCTGTTCGAGCCTGAGGGACATGAGGCGCCCGCCATGGCGTCGCTCGGCATGCCCGAAACGGTCCATTGCGCCCCGCTGGGGTGGCCCACGATAACCACGGCATTCGCCGCAATTGCGCAGTGGTTCGCGAAAGCCGAGCCTGCTCTTTTTGTGACCGACGTATCGGCTGAACTGGGACAGTTGGCGCGCCTTTGTTCGGTGCCGCATGTCGCCGTGCTGCAGCATGGCGAAAGGTCCGATCCGGGGCATATGGCGGCCTATGATAGCGCCGTCGGCCTGCTCGCGCCGTTCGCGCAGGATCTGGAGCAGTCGGACCGCCCCGCAAAACTTCGCAACAAAACGCATTACGCATCGGGTGTTGGCATCGATTGCGCGCAGCCGATGGACAGGGAGGCAGCACGCGAGCGGCTTGGCCTTGATCCGCAGCAGGAGCTTGTCCTGGTGATTGCCGGCGGCGGCGGGGAGGGCAGCCCGTCTGCGCCGCTGACACTGGGCGCGCGTGCAGAGCCGGAGGTGAAATGGGTGACCATCGGCACGGTCAGGACCGAATGGCATGAAACGCCGCCCGGCAACCTTGAACACAAGGGCTGGGTCGATAATCCGCGCGATTGGATCGCCGCAGCCGATCGCGTGGTGTCGTCCTGCGGAAACACCACCGTTCACATGGTTCTGGCAGCGGGAAAGCCTTGGGTCGTGGTCCCAGAGTGGCGATATTTTGATGAGCAGTTCTGCAAGGCAGAGGTGCTCGACCGTGAAGGCCTGGCGGCGGTTTCGCGCCATTGGCCGTCCCATGCGCAGGCGTGGGACAAGTTATGGACGGCAGCGCGAATGATCGATGCCGGGCGGCAGCGCGCCCTGATCGATGCAGGCTCGGCACGCAATGCGGCAATCTGGCTGGACGATCTGTGCCAGCAACTGTGGGCCGGATCCGGCCAGAAACCCTCTCTGGAGATCGTGGCATGACCATTTCCGTTTGCACCCTGGCGCATGGCAGGCAGGCGCATCTTGCCAATCTGGTGAGGGGGCTGAACCATTCCACCCGGCCTCCCGGCGAACTGGTGATCGCCGTGATGCAGGAAAGCCGGTACCACTTGCCGGCAACCAGCTTCCCCGTTCGCCAGGTCGTTCTAGGCGACAGCGGCATATGCCTTGCCGAAGCGCGCAACGCGGCAGCGGCAAGGGCGCGCGGTGATTTGCTGGTGTTTCTCGATGTCGATTGCATCCCCGCGCCGCGACTGATCGATGATTACGCCGCAGCCTCGGCCTTCAACGACGGCGTCCTGATGGGCGAAGTCGGGTATCTGCCGATGGGCGCGACCGATGGCGGCATCGATTATCGCAGGTTCGAGGAAGTGGCGGTGAAGCATTCCGAGCGCGCCGGGCCGCCACCGGGAACGGTGGGGCGGTGCGGCGATTACCGCTGTTTCTGGTCGCTCAATTTCGCTCTTACCGCGAAAACCTTTGACGAGATCGGCGGGTTCGATCCGCGCTATGTCGGGTATGGCGGGGAGGACACCGATTTTGGCCGCACGCTGGTGACGAAGAACGTGCCGCTCTGGTGGGCGCGCGGTGCCAAGGCGTATCACCAATATCACAAGCACCATATGCCGCCCGTCCATCACCTCGACAGCGTGGTGCAGAACGCGAAAGTCTTTGCCGAAAAGTGGGGCGAGCCGACCATGCAGCATTGGCTGCGCGCGTTTCGGCTGATGGGCCTGATCGAGCCGGACGGTCAGGGCGGCTGGATCAAGCTGAAGGAACCCGAAGAGGCCGATCTTGCGCTTACCCGGCAACAGGAGGACCAGCCCTACGCAAGCAGCGCACTGGTGCTGGAGAAATTGGAAGAACAGGCCAGGCTTGGCACAGGGGCAAGCCGCGATGCGGAAATCACCTTTGCATAGCAGCCTTCATAACCCCTGATCATCGCCTCGATGGAAAGATGATCAATGGCGCGCTGTCGGCAAGCTGCGCGGCTGATCTGACCGGCATTGGCGATAGCCATGGCGAGCGCATCGACATCTGCGCCATCAACCAGACAGCCGCAATCTCCCACCACTTCGGCCAGCGCGCCGCGATTGAAGCCTATTACCGGTGTGCCGCAAGAAAGCGCCTCTGCAGCGACGAGGCCGAATGGCTCATCCCAAAGGGGTGTCACCAGCGCGCCGCGTGCGCTGGCAACCGCCTTGCGCAATATATCGGCTGAGCGATGTCCGTGATATTCAATGCCATTGGTAAGGAATGGCTCGACTTCCTCTGCGAAATAGGCGGCGTCTTCAACCGGGCCGAAGATCTTCAGGCGGGTGCCCGCCTTGCCGGCCGCACGAACGGCATGGCCAAGACCCTTGTTGGGGGTGATGCGGCCCACCCAGGTAAAATAGTCGCCGGTTACCTCGACTGGCGTCCATGATGCTGTGTCCACGCCGTTGTGAACAACCTCCAGCGCATCGCACCCCTTGCGGGTCCACAGCGACAGCTGATCTCGCGATGTCACGGTCGCGCCGATATGGGGATACTCGCACCCGGCCAACACCGCATCGAACATCGTGCCGAACGGGGGAACATGCTGCGACGTCACGCAGGCTATGCCCGCATTGGCGCACCATTCGATAATGTCCGGGAACAGCGAATTGTTGTGCACCACGTCGTACCCGCCCCCTTCGACGCGCGACAGGGCAAGTGCGAAGGCATCGCGCTGATAGGCGGCGAGTTCGCGCGTGCCGCGATAGACATGCCAGGGCAGAACATGATCATAGGGTGCATCGCAGATCGGAATCAGGCCGGGATCGTTTGAACCACTGGCGGCAAACAGATCAACATCATGGCCGGCGGCGCGCAACCCGCGGCACAGCATGTCGCAATGCGCTTCCATGCCGCCGCTGAAAGGCTCTGCGATGGCGTGGCGGATATGGGCGAGAACGGCGATCTTCATCGCTTACTTTCAGGGCAGATGGTCATAACCGTTCAAACGATTGAAATTGCAGTGCTAGGACAAAGCTAACATTCATTCCGCGGGTTGACCGGAGCCGGGGTTACTGCATTTGATGATTGCGCAAGGAGAAGCGATGAACGCCCGAAGCGAACTCGAAAGATATCCAAAGACCGGGCTCTTCCTGACCGGACGTCTCAGGCATGACATGAGCGAGGCGGAAAAGGACGAGCTTGAGGCTCTGGCCGGCGATGTACAGTCATTCAAAGACGGGCATCGCCTGATTTCGCGAGGCGACATGTGCGATTCATCCACCATGCTTGTGGATGGGTTCATGCTGCGAACTCTGGAAAGCGGTGGCCGCCGCTATGGCGTGAGTTTTCACGTGCCGGGGGACTTTGTGGACCTGCACTGTTTCGCGCTGAAGCGCCTAGATCACAACATCGATTGTGTCGGACCCGCAAAGATTGCCCAGGTCCCCCACACCGCGATCAACACTGTCATGCATGAAAAACCGCATCTTGCGCGGCTGTTCTGGTTTTCCACCCTGCTGGATGCAGCGATGCACCGCGAATGGATCATGAAGCTGGAACAGCTGACCGCGCCCAAGAGGATCGGCCATATCTTTGCAGAAATTTGGGCACGGCTTGAAATGGTTGGCCTTGCCTTTCCCGACGGGTTCGAAACCCCGCTGACACAGGCCGATATCGCGGACATGTGCGGGGCCACCCCCATCCATGCCAATCGCGCTCTTGCCGATCTGCGCAAGCAAGGCCTGGCCGATTTCCAGCGTGGGGAGGTGCGAATACCCGATCGCCAGAAGCTCGAAGCTTACGCCAACTTTACACCGGATTACCTGTACGGCGAAGGCAAGCTTTCCTTGCGAAACCTTTGATGAACCCTCGATCAAACAGGTTCGTGTTCATTGCCGGTCTGCATCGCACCGGAACCAGCCTGCTTTCACGAATACTGGCGGCGCACCCGCATGTTTCGGCGATAGAGGGTTCACCCGTACCGGAAAACGAGGGATGCTATTTGCAAGGCGCGATCGCGCATACCGCGCTCCACGGCCAGCCGGGCCAGTTCGCGACCGATCCCGATCAGCATCATACCGAGTTGTCTGCGTACAACACCCTGGAAACAAGGATGCGCCTTCTCGCTGATTGGGAGCCTTGGTTCGCGCAGGACAAACCATGGTGGATCGAGAAATCGCCCGTCAATCTCACCAGGATGCGGCTGTATCAGCAGCTATTCCCCACATCGCAGTTCATCGTGATCCTGCGCCATCCGCAGATCATGGCCGCTGCGCTTGCCAAGTGGGTTGATACAGATCCGCAGGACCTCGTCCGTTATGCGCTTGATGCCTATGACATCATGGCCGCTGACCTGCCCTATCTGCATTCGGCCCTTGTGCTGAGATACGAGGATCTGGTCGCGAACGCCGATGCGGTGCGACGCGGGGTGTTCGGCTTTCTATCGCTGCCCGATCAGGCGGCGGATATTGAGATCATCGATGGAAATGGGCGCTACAGCGTCCCCACAGGGATCGACGCGCATTTAAGCAGGCGCATGACGCGGTGGGGTTACATGCCGGGCGGGACTTGTAATGCCTTCCAGCCTGTCTGCCAGCACCCGTTGCGGAGCGTGCGCGACACGGTCAAAAATGCCCTGCCAGCCATAGATTCCAGAAATATCGATCCGGGGCCCCAAAAAGAACAGAAAGCTAACATCCGTCAATAGACGCGGCTTGATGGCTTTGCTTAATCGCCTGTCATGGACGCAAAGACAGGAGACGTCAGGCTCGGTCGCTTCCCTCTTACCGGCGATTTTCTGGCCGGAAGACTGCGACGCAATCTCAGCCTTGATGACCTTACTTACATAGAAGAACTCGTCGAAAACGTGGAAACGCACGAGGATGGCGCGCGTCTTCTTGCCCGCGGCACGAAAACGGATCGCAGCACGATCCTGATCGAAGGTTATATTTTTCGCACCATTGAGATCAGGAACAAGCGCTTCATCACCGGCGTGCACGTGCCGGGAGATTTCGTCGATCTGCACGGGTTTGCCCTGAAACGCCTGGACCACAATATCGATGCCGCAGGCCAGGTGAAGGTTGGCTGCGTGAGCCATGAAACCTTGCGCACGGTGATGCGGGATCGGCCCGGCGTGGCGCGGGCGATGTGGTTTGCCACGTTGCTGGACGCTGCGATCCATCGCAAGTGGATCCAGACGCTGGAACAGCTCGACGCGCCGCGCCGGATCGCGCATCTCTATTCGGAATTATACACGCGTCTGAACCTTGTCGGCCGGGAAGTTACTCGCGCGCTGCGCACACCCTTCACGCAGTTCGACATGGCCGATATGTGCGGGGTAAGCGCGATCCATGCCAACCGCGCCGTGGGGAAGCTGCGCGATCTCGGCATTGCGGAAATTCGCCGGGGCGACCTTTATACGAACGATTGGGACGCATTGAAGGAATACGCCCAATTCGATCCGGATTACCTCTACGGTGACGGCCCGCTAAAGGTGAAAGAGGACTGGGACTAGGCTTTCCAGGCAGAAGGCCCCTGTGCGATCACTCCGCGACGAGGGCGAGAACGCGCAAGGGACTGCCCGATCCATCACGAATCTTCAGCGGCGCGGCAAAGATCACGGCGCCGGTTGGCGGCAATTTGTCGAGGTTTTCCATGCACTGCAGGCCATAGCGGCCCTCCTGATGCAACAGGGTGTGCGCGGGATAGGCGGGTTCCAGCAAATGCGCCTGGCCTGCATCGGTGCCGATCGTCTCCACCCCGAAGCCCAGCACATCGCGCGCGTTCATCAGTTCTACCGCATCGGTAGCCGGGCCGGGTGTGTGGGCGCCATCCTCGTCACGATTACAATAGGCCTGCGTGTCGCGCTTGGACCAGTCGCTGCGCAGGAACACCCAGCATCCGGCCGGGATCGTCCCATGCTCAGTTTCCCAGTCGCGAATATGCTGCGCGGTCAGCAGGAAATCGGGATTTTCGGCGCATTCGCGGCTGAAATCCAGAACGACGGCAGGTGCGATGAAATGCTTTGCCGGCAGAACATCAACGGTGTTGTCGTCCAGATCCTTACCGGTGACCCAATGGACGGGGGCATCGAAATGCGTGCCCGTGTGTTCGCACACGCTGAAGTTGTTCCAATACCAGGCAACGCCGCGCTCGTCATAGCGAGAGATTTCTTCGCGGGTGAACCCGGCGGCCTGCCCGAATTCCGGCGGAAGCTGCAGGGTTGGCGTGTCTTCACACAACACCTGCGTCAGGTCGATCACCTGCACCTGGCCGCCCTGAATGGTGCGGGCGAGTTCTGAAAGGATGGTGGTTTCGGGCATTTCCGGTCTCCTTCAAACAGGTGCATTGCGGAAGTTTCACTTACTTGCGTGTGCAAGTTATAACGCTTGCATATGCAAGTTGTTTTGGTTACGCAAGCGGCAATTCTGGAGAGATGAGCGCCATGGCAACGCCCCTGAAAGATCGCGGTGATCCGGCCTCTGAATTGTTCGAGGTGGAGAATTATCCCTTCTACCGGCTCAACCGCACGGCCAGCCGATACAATCGTCTGATCGAGGCGGAATTGCGCAAAATCGACCTTGAGGTTCTTGCCTGGCGCGTGCTGCTGATCCTTGGCGAAACATCGCCGCTTCCAGCGGCCAAGGTGGCCGAATTGTGCTTTATCAATCTCTCCACGCTGACCCGGCTGATAGAGCGTATGAAGCGTGCGGGCCTTGTCCTCACCTTTACCAGCGAGAGCGACCGGCGCGTCACGCAGATCGGCATGACCGATGCTGGCCTGGCAAAGTTGAAGGAGGCGCGCGTGATCACTGCGCCGTTCTATCAGCAGGCGATCAAGGGCTTCAGCGAAAGAGAACTCTCATCGCTTCTGAGGTTGCTCGATCAGCTTCATGACAACCTTGAGGAACCTGCGGTTCAAGGCATGCCGAGGAAAACCAAGCTAACCAGCCCAGCATAAATCGCGGCCCTGTAAAGGCCAGAAACAGTGCCGGTCTGTCTATATATTTTAAGCATGAAGTAATTTTGAAAGAGGATACGCGAAATGCGCATTGCATGTCTGGGAGGGGGGCCGGCCGGCCTCTATTTCGCCATATCGATGAAGCTTCGTGCGCCTTCGCACGATATTCACGTGTTCGAACGCAACAAGGCCGGAGACACCTTCGGTTGGGGCGTTGTCTTCTCTGACCAGACGCTGGAAAACCTCACCAGGAACGATGCCGTCAGCGCCAAGACAATTATCGATCGCTTCGCGCATTGGGACGATATCGAGGTTACAGTGGGCGATCGCTCCATGACATCGGGCGGCCATGGCTTCATCGGCATCGGTCGCAAGCAACTGCTGGTGATCCTGCAGGAACGCGCCCGTGAACTGGGTATCCACCTGCATTTCGAATATCAGTTCGATGGCGATCTGGAGCCATGGTCTGATTACGATCTGGTGGTCGCCGCCGATGGTGTGAACAGCCAGATCCGCAACCGCTATGAAGACAGGTTCGACACCGATATCCAGGTGCGTGCCAACAAGTTCATGTGGCTGGGCACCACGCGGATGTTCGATGCCTTTGCCTTCATTTTCGAAAAGACCGAACACGGCTGGATCTGGGCGCATGCTTACAGGTTCGACGATACGCACTCCACGTTCATCGTCGAATGTTCGCAGGAAACCTGGGACGCCTTCGGCTTTGAGCTCATGAGCCAGCAGGAATCGATTGCCGTGTGCGAGAAGGTGTTCGCCCGGCACCTTGATGGCCATGCCTTGCTCACCAACGCCAGCCACCTGCGCGGATCGGCGGCGTGGATCAATTTCACGCGCGTGCTCTGCAATACATGGTCGTTCGACAATGTCGTGTTGCTTGGCGATGCCGCCCACACGGCGCATTTCTCCATCGGTTCGGGCACGAAGCTGGCGCTGGAAGATGCCATGAAACTGGCAGAGGTTCTGGATCGGCCGGGCCTGGACAACCGCGCCACAATGGCCGCCGCGCTGGAAGAATATCAGGAGGTGCGCCAGCTGGAAGTGCTGAAAATCCAGAACAGCGCCCGCAACTCCACCGAGTGGTTCGAGACTCTCGATCGTTACCTCGGTTTCGATTTGCCGCAGTTCACCTATTCCCTGATGACGCGCAGCCAGAGGATCAGCCACGATAATCTGCGCCAGCGCGACGGCGCATGGCTGGCCGAGGTTGAACGCTGGTTTGCAGAAGAGGAGGCGGGCGAGCGGCCTACCGAACCCATGTTCCTGCCCTATAAACTGGGCAAGCTGCAGCTGGATAACCGGATCGTGGTCGCCCCGATGCTGACCTACAATTGCGATCCGCAGGGGCGGACCACCGATTTCCACACCGCGCATTACATCGCGCGCGGGCTGGGCGGTGCTGGCCTTGTGATGAGCGAAATGGTGGCCGTCTCGCCAGAGGGGCGCCCGACTCCCGCTTGCCCCGGCCTGTGGGACGATGACCAGATAGAGGGCTGGGCACGGATCAACCGCACTATCCATGAACAGGGCGGCGCGAAAACCTGTGTCCAGCTGGGCCATGCAGGACCGAGGGCGGCCTGCAAGGTGCCGGACTGGAACAACCCGCAGTACGACGTGCCGATGCACGATCCGTGGGACATCCTATCTGCCAGTGCAACGCCATGGAGCCGCGCTGGCATCGTTCCGCGGGCCATGTCGCAGGCCGAAATCGATACTGTGGTGACAGCTTTCGCCGATGCCACACGCCGCGCCGATCACGCGGGCTTCGACATGGTGGAGATACAGGCGGGCCACGGCTTCCTGCTGTCCAGCTTCATCACGCCGGTGCTAAACCAGCGTGACGATGACTATGGCGGCTCTCTGGAAAACCGGATGCGCCTTACCCTGCGCATCATCGCGGCGGTGCGTGAAGCCTTGCCCGCGTCAAAGCCCATCGCCGTGCGCATTTCTGCAACAGACTGGATGGGCGAGGCTGGTGTCCAGCCGCAAGACGCGGTGGAAATCGCCACCATGCTGAAGGCGGCAGGCGTCGATATCGTTGACGTTTCGAGCGGGGAAATCTCTCCCGATGCAACGCCGGTCTACGGCCGCATGTATCAAACGCCCTTTGCTGACCGTATCCGCAACGAAGTGCAAATCCCCACCATCGCTGTTGGCAATATCACGGAGCGCGATCAGGCCAATTCGATCCTTATCGCGGGCCGCGCCGATCTGGTGGCCATCGGGCGGCCGCATCTCAGTGATGCATCATGGACAGCGCGCGCCGCGGCGGAGGCGCAGAGCAAGGCGTTCCGAGTGCCCTTCGCATATGCGCCGGGCCAGGCGCAGATGCGGCAACTGGCGCGTCGCCGTCAGGAGATGGAAGAGAGCATGCGAGCGTAGGCGGGCGCTTTCGTAAGAACTTGAGCGGTTATTCTACCGACAGCAAGTCATCACGATATGCCGGAACCCAGCGCCGCCTTGCAATGGCGTTCTCCCAGCCATCGGCAGGGGGCGTCGCGCCCAGGTCACGTTCTGCCACCTTGCAGACGGACAAAGCGACGGTGTTCGCCACGTCGGCCAGCTGCTCGCTGGGCGGGAACAGCGCATCGCTGCCCCCTTCGGATCTGAGGGAGGCCAGCGCCTTGGCGGCTTCGGCAAACATCGCCTCTGTAATGCGCGTGGCGCCTGAAACCAGCGCGCCAAGGCCGATGCCGGGAAAGATGTAAACGTTGTTGACCTGCGTCACGGCGCCGTCCCCGCCTTCCGAGGGGCTGCCTGTGCCGATGATGGCCCGGCCATCGGACCATGCCTGAACATCGCCCGCGGTCGCTTCTGACCGTGTGCCGGGGTTCGACAGCGGCAGGATGATGGGGCGTTCATGATGCTGCGCCATGGCGCGCACTACGGGTTCATCAAATGCGCCGAACTGGCCGGATGTGCCGATCAGGACGGCGGGCTGCGCGCGCTCGATCGTCTCGATCAAACCGGGGGCCTTGCCGGATGCCAGCCATTCAGCGGCCTCCGCTTCGGGCCGGGCGATCAGCGCCTGGCCCGGTATGGCAACGTTGACGCCTTCGATGATCAGGCCGTCGCGGTCCACGCCGTAGATGCAGCCACGCGCCGCGTCATGGGAAAGGCCGCGCGCTTCCAGTTCTCCCACCAGCAGGCTGGCGATGCCGCAGCCCGCTGCGCCCGCGCCGAAAAGCAGGATCTTGTGCTGGCTGAGGTTAATTCCGGCCAGCCGCTCTGCCGAAAGGATGGCTGCCAGCGCGGTTGCGGCGGTGCCTTGGATATCGTCATTGAAGGATGGAAGCCGATCACGATAACGGCTCAGCAGGGCAACCGCATTTGGCCCCGCGAAATCCTCCCATTGCAGCAGCGCGCCGGGCCAGCGTTCTTGCACGGCTTCCACGAATTCCTCGATAAAGGCATCATAGTCCGCCCCGCGCACGCGCCGGTTACGCCAGCCAACATAAAGCGGGTTTTCCAGCCGCGCCTGGTTGTCGGTGCCCGTGTCCAGCAGGATGGGCAGCGTCCGCGCGGGATCGATACCGGCGCAATCGGTGTAGAGCGACAGCTTGCCGATCGGTATGCCCATGCCGCCTGCGCCCTGATCGCCAAGGCCCAGTATCCGCTCCCCATCGGTAACGCAGATGACCTCCACATCCTCGAACGGCAAATCGGCCAGGATCTGGCGCAGCCGCCCTTTCAGCGGATAGGACAGGAACAGTCCGCGCGGCCTGCGATAGATTTCGCTGAAGCGGACGCAGGCCTCCCCCACCGTGGGCGTATAGACCAGCGGCAGCAGCTCTGCCCGGTGCTGCGCCAAGAGGGCGTAGAACAGCGTTTCATTGGTGTCCTGCAGATCGCGCAGGAAGGCGTATTTCTCGAACGGGGTGGAAAAGGCGCGCAGCACGGCGATGCGGCGATCTATCTGCCCTGAAATCGTGGAGACATGGCTGGGCAAGAGGCCGTGCAGGCCCAGCCGGTCCCGCTCTGCCTGCGTGAACGCCGTGCCCTTGTTCAGCAGCGGATCGGACAGGATCGCGCGCGGGTCTGCGGGGTTCTTGGTCAAGCTTGCCTCGTGCATCGGCGTTTGGTCCATTTATGTAAAAATCGGGCCGGGAGTGGGAAGAAGGGAAGCACTCCCGGCCCGAAGGCCGGCGATAACGCCGGATCAGCGGATGACGGTTTCCGGTCCCATCATCATCGTGGGCAGCCAGGTTGAAAGGATCGGGATGTAGGTGACCATGATCAGGAAGATCACCAGCACGCCCAGCCACGGCAGCGCGGCCTTCACCACCGCCAGCATCGACATATTGGCGACGCCCGACGTCACGAACAGGTTCAGCCCCACCGGCGGCGTTATCATTCCGATCTCCATGTTCACCACCATGATGATGCCCAGGTGGATGGGATCGATGCCCAGTTGCATGGCAATGGGGAACACTAGTGGCGCCACGATCACGATCAGGCCCGATGGTTCCATGAACTGTCCGCCGATCAGAAGGATCAGGTTCACCACCACCAGGAACATCAGCGGGCCAAGGCCCCAGGCCAGCATGGCCTGCGTGATGTGCTGCGGCAGCTGTTCTTCGGTCAGCACGTGCTTCAGGATCAGCGCGTTGGCGATGATGAACATCAGCGTGATGGTGATCTTGCCCGCATCATACAGCACTTCCTGCGTGTCCTTGTGGAACCACGCGGTGAAAAGCGCCTGCGGCCTGCGCAGCAGGGAGATCGGGCGATCCGGATCGTCAGCAACGGGGGCAGCAGTCCCACCACCCAAGTTCGGCCCACCAAGCACGGCAGCACCGCCACTCATGGCCAGCGTATCGGAATGCTCAGCGCGTTCCTTGATCATTGCCGGCTTGCCGTGTGCGGAAGGTGCCTTCAGCGGGCCCATGTCCCGGTAGATGAAATTGGCGACCACGAAGGCGTAGACGGCGGCCATTGCAGCAGCCTCTGTCGGGGTGAATACGCCGCCCCAGATGCCGCCCAGCACCACCACGACCAGCATCAGGCCC
This sequence comes from Aurantiacibacter rhizosphaerae, assembly GCF_009807005.1. Classification (GTDB taxonomy): domain Bacteria; phylum Pseudomonadota; class Alphaproteobacteria; order Sphingomonadales; family Sphingomonadaceae; genus Alteraurantiacibacter; species Alteraurantiacibacter rhizosphaerae. Next base: position 908,243 of record NZ_WUBR01000001.1, read on the forward strand.
CAGAACGCATCCGCGCCCGATTTGCCGATCTCGCGCCAGCCGGCCCATTCACCGCGTGCCAGCTTCTTCCAGCGGGCATAGGCGTAAATCGCCACCATCAGCATGCCGCCTGCGATAAGGCCGGGGATGACCCCTGCCAGGAACATGCGGCCCACCGACACATCGACAGTGGCGGCATAGACCACCATCACGATGGAAGGCGGCAGCAGGATGCCCAGCGTGCCTGCGTTACACACCACGCCGGCGCCGAATTCCTTCGGATAGCCAACCTGCGTCATGCCCGCGATCACGATGGAGCCGACGGCCACCACGGTGGCGGGGGAGGAGCCGGAAAGCGCGGCGAACAGCATGCAGGCAAACACGCCTGCGATGGCTAGGCCGCCGGGCAGATGCCCCACGCAGGCCACGGCAAACCGGATGATCCGCTGCGCCACCCCGCCTGTCGACATGAATGCCGCGGCTAGGATGAAGAAGGGGATCGCCAGCAGGGTGTAGTGCCCGTGGAAGGCATCGAACAAGGTGTTGGCGACAGATGTCAGCGATCCGTTGGAATAGATCAGCAGGAAGACGATTGAGCTCAGGCCAATCGAGACACCCACCGGTGCGCCCAGCACCAGCAGGGCGATGACCATGGCGAACAGTATAAGGACTTCAGCCATTGGTAGTCTCCTTCGCCGTATTGGCGGTGCCTTCGACATGCGCGTCACGATCTTCGAGTTCCTCGACGACTTCGTGGCTGGCGATGATCGAAGTGCGCTTGCCCTTCAGGATCTCGATGGCCGAGATCGTCCAGCGGATGGTGAGCAGCACCATCGACAGGGGAAGCACGAAATAGGGGATGAAGCGTGGCAGCTTCTCGTAAGGTTCTCCGCCGTTCATGAACGCCAGCCAGCCAAAGCCGGGCATCATCGGAACATCCTCCGTCGTAAGGAACGACAGGTCTGTTACGAAGGGATACCAGTAGTTCCACGATCCGATCAGCAGCAGGATCGTATAGGCAAGGCACGCGGCGACTGCGAGCAGGGCGGCAATGCTTTTGGCCCTTTTGCCCAGCAGGTTGACCGCGGCATCCACGCCCAGATGCGCGGTAATCGCCACGCAGTGCGCGGCACCGATCAGCACCAGCCAGGCAAACAGGTACACCGTGGCTTCCACCGCCCACAGGACGTTGGAATTGAAGACGTACCTGGCTATCACATTGGCGAAGGTGATGACGGTCATCAGGCCCAGTACCACCGCGATGAACAGGCGCTCGATGCGCCCGATCAGGCTTGGCGATTCACCCATTTCATAGAACATCGGACATTATCCTCTCGTAAGGACGTTGTGCTTGCGAAGAGGCCGGGGCGGCGTGATTTCGCGCGCCCCGGCGCCTCAGGCGATTGCAGGGATGGTTACCCCTGGTTCGCGGCCTGTGCGGCCTTCACCGTGTCGGCACCCACATCGGGGGTGAAACGCTTCCACACGGGACGCAGTGCATCCACCCACGCCTGGCGCTGTTCGGGCGTCAGCTCGCGGATTTCGGTGCCGGCATCGGCGACGGCCTGGCGGGCTTCCTCTTCCAGCTGGTTCACGGCCTGGTTGCGCTCGGTCGAAACCTCGGCAAGGACGCGTGCCAGATCGTTGCGATCGTTCTCGTCCAGGCCTTCCCACCAGCGCGTGCTGGTGACGACCATGTAATCAAGCACGCCGTGATCGGTGTTGGTGATGCCGTCCTGCACTTCGAAGAACTTCTGGCCATAGATGTTGGACCAGCTATTCTCCTGCCCGTCCACCACGCCTGTCTGCAGCGCGCCGTAAACCTCGCTGAAGGACATTTTTTGCGGATTGGCACCAAGCTGATCGAACACGGCAACCAGCACATCCGAGTTCTCGACGCGGAATTTCAGGCCCCGGGCATCGGTCGGCTCTATCAGCGGGCGGTCGGCGGAAAGCTGCTTCATGCCGGAATGCCAGAAGGAAAGACCTTGCAGTCCCTTGTCTTCCATCGAATTCAGCAGCGACTGGCCGGCTGACGATGCCTGGAAACGGTCAACCGCGTCGATATTGTCGAACAGGAAGGGGAAGTTGAAGATGCGAAGCTTGGTGGTGTAATTCTCGAACTTCGACAGCGAGGGCGCGGCCATCTGCACGTCGCCCAGCAGCATCGCTTCCAGCACCTTGTCATCATCATACAGCATGGAATTCGGATAGACTTCCATGCACATGCGGCCGTCCATCTCGGTGTTGATGCGTTCCTGCAGCAGGCTGGCGGCAATGCCCTTGGGATGCTTGTCGGTGTTGGTAACGTGGCTGAACTTGATCACCTGCTCACCCGGATCGCAGCCGTCGTTCGCGGCAACCTCATCCCCGCCAGCGGTGCCGGAGGATTCTGCGTTGTCGTTCGAGGATACGTTGCACGCGGCCAGCGCCAGGCTGACCATGCTGACGAGCGGAATGGTATAGAGTTTGCGCATTTCAGGATCTCCCAATTTTTATGTTTTCGCATTTGAGTGCGTGAGGCCAATCAAGAGAACGGATGGCATCAAGGCAATCGGCCAAGGGGGCTGCGCTGGCGATTTTCTGCGAAATATTGGCGGCGTGTAACGCTGGCTTCCCAGCAGGCATGCCAGCGCGGGCGAAAAGCGTAACACCGGGCCTCCGCCGTGTGGTTCACTCGGCCTCATCCGTGAAATCGACCCGCTGAAGCTTGTGGCGAATCATCTTCTCGTAAAGCGTCTTTCGTGACACGCCCAGCTCCTCATAGCTGGCTTTCAGATTGCCGCGGTGGCGGATCAGCGTATCGACAATGGCATCGCGCTCCGCCGCTTCCATGCGCGCCTGCAGGCTTTCGCGCGGCTGGCATGAATCCTCGCTATCGTCGGGTTTCTCGATGCCGACGAAATACAGCTCGGCAAGGTTGCGCAGCTCTCTCACGTTTCCGGGCCATTCGCGCTGCGCCAGCGTGCCGAGGTAATCGGCGGAGGGGCGGCGGTACTGATCCACGCCATGCCGCGCGGCAACGGTGCGCAGCAGGTGTTGAAACAATACGGCCACGTCTTCCGCATGGTCTCGCAGGGGCGGCATCTCCACCGTGGCGACGGCAAAGCGATACATGAGATCGGACCGGAATTCTCCGGCTTCGGTCAACGCTGCCAGAGACCGGTTGGTGGAGGTGATGATGCGGGCATCAAGATCGATGGATTCGTTGGAGCCGACCCGTTCGAACCGGCGCGTGTCGACCAGCCGCAGAAGTTTGGTTTGCAGGGCGGGGGAGAGCGAGCCGACCTCGTCAAGATACAGCGTCCCGCCGCGCGCATGCTCCAGCTTGCCATAGCGTGCCCGGCTCGCGCCCGGAAAGGCATCAGCCTCATGCCCGAACAGCAGGTGCTCAATATTCTCCTCCGGCAGAACCGCCAGGTTTATGGCAACGAAGGGCTGGCCCGATCGCGGGGACAGATCGTGCAGCATGCGGGCGGCAAGATCCTTCCCAGTGCCTGTTTCGCCCGTCAGCAAAACGTCGAGATCGGTGGCCGCCAGCATGCGGATGCGTTCCCGCGCCTGCTGCATCAGTTCCGAGGAGCCGACCATCAGCCGGTCCAGCGCATCATTGGTGCCTTCCAGCGTATCGCGCAGATCGCGGTTTTCCAGCCGCAGCTTGCGAAACTGCAAGGCCCGCGCAACGCGTTCACGCAGAGCCTGATTGGAGAACGGCTTTTCGAGGAAATCGAAAGCGCCCTTCTGCATCGCCGCCACGGCCAGCGGCACATCGCCGTGGCCGGTCACCAGGATCACGGGCAGCGCATCGTCTATTTCCTGTATCGCTTCCAGAAACTGGATGCCGTCCATGCCGGGCATGCGGATGTCGGACACGATCACGCCGGTAAAATCGCGCGATATCCGCTCCAGCGCCCGCTCTGCCTTGGCAAAGGCGGTGACTTCGTGCCCTGCCAGCGAAAGGCTTTCGATCGTGGTGTCGCGCACGTCCTTGTCGTCATCCACGAAAATCACGTCGGCACGGGTCGTCATGCAACATTCTCCTTCTGCGCCAGTGCCGGCATGGCGATGATGAACGTCGCGCCGCCGTTCTCTCCGGGACGGTAGAGCAATTCTCCGCCAAATTCCGATACGATCTTGGCCGATACGGATAGTCCAAGGCCAAGTCCTTTGCCACGCTCCTTGGTGGAGAAAAACGCCTCGAAAACGCGGGGCTCCTGCTCTTTCGAAACGCCGGGGCCGTTATCGGAGAACTGCAATTCTATCATCCCGTCCTCTCGCCGTGATCGCACTGCGATATGGCAAGGGATGTCGGCCGAAGCGCACGCATCCAGCGCATTCGCGATGAGATTGATGAAGACCTGCGACAGGCGGTTGCGCCCGCCCATGACGAAGAGGTCAGGCGCCACATCGAGATCGAAGATCGCATCCTCCTTCTGCATGCGCGGCTCCATGATGCCAAAGGCATCGTCCAGCGGCACGGACAGGGCCAGCGGATAGGAATCGGTGCGCGGCTGGCGAGAGAAGTTGAGCAGCCTTTTCGTAAGCCGGGCGATCCTGTCGGGCATATCGAGGATGGTGGAAATCTTGCTGCGCGCCAGATCATTGTCTTCACGGTCCAGATATTCATGCGCCAGCTCGGCGTTGGACCTGATGGCGGTAAGCGGCTGGTTCAATTCATGGCTGACCACGGCGGACATCTGCCCCACGGATGCGAATTTGGCGGCCTGCGTCAGTTCGATATGGGTTTCGCGCAGGTCCTTCTCGATCTTCTGGCGGCGGGCGATTTCTTCCCGCAAATGCCTGTTCGCCTCCCGCATTTCGGCGGTGCGCCGGTCCACCGTTTCTTCCAGCTCGGTCCGCATCTTGCGTTGCAGGGCCAGCCGCTCGACATAGGCGGCGCGGCGCGAAAGGATCAGCAGGGCGAGCAGGGCCAGCGCGCTGGTGCCGGTTGCGGCAAGCCAGCCCACCAGGCGAACATATTGCACGGCATCCTCGGATGATCGCGACACGCTGAGCGTCCAGCCATTGCGCGAATTCACCAGCCGCGACTGTCGCTGGGCGAAGGGCACCTTCCTGCCGGCCTGCGGCGGTCCCGCAAATTCGTCAATCGGCCGGCCGATGGCATCGCGCCTGTTGGCAACGGCCACGATGCCGCTCCTGTCCGCAACCAGCACGGTGTCTGACTGGAGTTGCAGATATTGCTCCAGTTCGGAAAGCGGCGCGATCACGACAACGATTTCGGCTCCTGCCTCGGGCACGGTGTCCACTTCAAAGGCAAAGGCATAGCCGCGCTGGCCATTGCTCCACGTTACGAAAGACCTTCCAAGGCCGCCATTCGCGGCGGTGCGCAGGATATCAGTGCCCAGCATCGCGGTTTCGCCTTCCGGCACGGTTGAGGAGAAAGAGCCTGCCAGTAGAGTGCCGTCCGGGCGCACGATCATCGTTGCCTGCGAACCCGTGGCGCCGTTCCACCGGGTCAAGCGGGAGCCGATGGAGGCAAGGGCATCCCCGTTCAGGAAGTTCGCATCGCGAAGGGCCGGGTCTTCGGCATAGATCGCGGCCAGCGCCCAATATTGCTGCTGCCAGGCTTCCAGCGATGTTGCGTAGGTCTCGGTCGCCCGCGCCAGTTCGCGGTCAAGCTCCTCGTCAGCGCTGCGTTCCGCCAGTTGCACCGCTACCACGGTCACCAGCGCCACCACGCCTGCAAGCACGGCAAGCCGCGCCAGCAGTTTGCGCCATATAGAACCAAGCGGCTCTCTTGATGCCAAAGGCCATCCCCTCACCATGGACGGCACTGCGCCCTGTGGTGGACATAGCCCGGTAAACGGCCAGCTGTCGATTGCCGCATCCGGCGAAAGTGATGCGGGATAGTGGCGCCGATCGGTTTTGTTGTTTTCTTCCGATCGGCGCCCGGTGCCGCCAGTTGTCGGCGGTGTACGACCCCAGCGAGGCATTAGAAATCGTAGCGGACGCCAAGCTCCATCTGCGACATGCTGTCACCGCTGGAAGATGAGGGCGCGCGAAGCGGATCATTGTCGAGCTTTTCGTACCCCAGCCACAGCCGTGCATCGCGCGAGATATGGCGCACATATTCGATCTTGTAGGAGTTCACGTCGCCCGAAACGTCGCATGAATCGACGGCGTAGCGACCGTGGATCTGGTTATCCCCCGTGCGATAGCTGGCATAGGCGCCGGTGGCACTGCGCGATTCACCGGGGCAGTTCGGAATGCCATCGACCCGGCCTTCCGTTGCAGCATCGCGCAGGCGGATGGTGCCGGTGGACCCGCGATAGATGTCGAAATCGTCGTTTTGGCGGTGGTGGTAGGCTGAAAGCGTCAGGCCCTTGGCCGGATAGACCCAGCCGCGCACGCCCAGGAGGGTGCCCTTGTCGGTGCCCTGGTTGTCCTTGATCGCGGCGACCTGGATCTTGGCGATATCGAAATCATATTCGGCACCGATCTGGAACTGGTCGAAGCTGTCGCCGTCCTGCTGCTCCATCTGCACGCCTGCGCCCACGGTCAGCCCGCCGGTGGAATAGTAATATTGCAGCATGTCATCATCGCGGATGGTGCCAAGCCGAACCGAATCCAGCCCGTCCCCGAAATAGGAACTGCGCACGAAGCGGTGGAAGACGATTGTCTGGGAGCCATAATAGAGGCTGCCGTATTTTTCCGATTGCACGCCGACATAGCCCAGGCGCAATGTCGGATCGCCGTTCTGTTGCAGATCCACCAGGTTATCGGCGCGCAGGCCGTATTCCACCGTGGCCACCAGCGCCACGCCGTCTCCGATACGCTTCTTGGCATTCACGCCCACGCGGCTGAGGAAGTCGCGGCCGTTGATCGCATCATCATCCGTCCCGGCGTCGACATAGTCCAGGCCGATGCGGATGGAGCCATAGAAGTCCACCTTGAACTCATCGTCGAGCGGCACGACTGGGTCCGCGACCTCGTCCAGCGTTTCCGATGTGGCGGCGCCTTGCGTTGCGGAGGGCAGGGTCTGCGCTGAGGCACCTTGTGCAATGCCGCAAAAGGCCACGCCGCACATTACAGCCGCGGTTGCGGCACGAAGCTTGATCATCATTTCTCTCCCAATGTTTTTGTTTTGACGAGAGGGACAGAAGGACAGGAACACCGTCCCGACAATCGCGAAACTGGCACCGCGACGCAGAAAATTGCGATGATCAGCGGCGGGGTTTCGCAAGGGTTACACGGCGCACTGTTTGGGCGTGTTATTCGCGTAGCAGAGCGCATCGCGGAGGCCGCACCAGAGGGTGAAGGGGCGGCAGATCGTCAGGAGCAGGCGCGGGCAGCATTGCGATTCGCAAGGCGCCGATCGCCCGATGTCGGCACTATCAGAGCACATACAAAGCCGCTGTTTCATCGTCTGCCACTCATCGCCAAACGCAGGCGAGAAGACGGTGCAGATCGTATCTGATGGTGCCGAAATGCCGACCCGCGCATTGCAACAGCATGGCACATACCATCGAAGACCTTCAGCGCGAGATGGAGCTTGCGGCAAGTGAACTCGATTTCGAGAAGGCAAAGCAGATCCGCGACCGTATCAACCTGATCAGGGGCGGGGCGTCTGCCGCAGAGGCGGAGCAGGCCGACACCTCAGACCTGACGCGCCAGCGACCGGGCGCAATGGGACTTGGCACGAACCGCCAGCAGCCCATTCGACCGGCAGGATGGAAACCGCCGCAAAAGCCCGATCCGATGACGTCGGGCCGAAAGCGTAAATAGGGGGCGCAATCACCGCGGGTGCGCAAATCTGCATTCGCGGTCACTGCGAAGACGCGTCGGGAATTTTGACAAGTTAATCCCGCGACTGCCGTCATTAACCATCGTGTGTCGCGGATTTCAGGGACTGGCACGAAGATTGCGTAATTCTCGGTATCCAAATTTTTTGAGGGTACTTGGGATCGTGAACAAACTTACCACCGCAGTACTGGCCTGTGCTGCCCTGGCCTATGCAACACCGGCCGCTGCCGGACCGATCACGATGGACAGCAGCGATATCGACTCCAGCTTCACCATCGATTTCGATGGCTTTGCCAACAATTCCACAAACACGGTGGACGGGCTTTCCGGCTCCATTACCTTCACGCTCGAGGAAATCACCAGCGGGACCTACACCTTCGGTTACAAGGTGGACAACACCAGCAGCGACGGCGTTGCCTCCAAGATCTCCAGCTTCGCATTCAACGTCGATCCCGATATCGTGGGCGCCTCCTCCGATGGCGCATACAACTACAGCTTCGTAACCGATGGCCGCGCCAGCGATCCGTCATATCCCAACCAGGTTGGCGCGGTGGATGTCTGCTTCAAGGCGGCAAACAGCGGGTCCTGCTCCAACTCCAGCGGCGTTTCCGAAGGGTCTACGGGCAGCGGATCGCTTTCCCTGTTCTTCGGTTCCTCGCCCAGCGAAATTACGCTGAGCGACTTTTTCGTGCGCTATCAGGGTATCAGCGGTGCGGGCGATGTCACCTCTGCCAGCGGGCAGCAGGTTACATCCTCCACCACCGGCGGATCGAGCAGCGGAACGCAGGTTCCCGCGCCCGGCATGGTCTGGATCCTGGGCCTCGTCCTGCTGGGTCTTGGTTTCCTGCGCCGCCCCGGTCGCTGGAATGCCAGCGATTTGGGCGGCAAACCGGCGTTCGCCTGATCCTCTACTCAGCGGCCAGGTGCCGGAGGGTCGACTAGCTGCGCTTTCGGGCCTGTTTCAGATGCTCTGCAATATCGGCATTGTCCGGCGCCAGCCGGGCCGCCTTCTCCAGCAATTGCAGGCCGCGGGCGCGGTCTTGCCCGCTCTGCACCATCAGCCAGCCTGCTGTGTCGATAACGCTGGCGTTATCAGGCGCCAGCTTTAACGCGGCGCGCGCATGGCTCAGCGCCTGCGCAGTCTGGCCTGTGCGGCTTTTCGCATAGGCAATATTGTTCAGCACCATGGCGTTGGAATCGCCGGTCCACCTGCGCAATTGCTCATAGGCGGCGATCGCGGCGGGCCAGCGCTGGGCGCGCATATCCGCATCGGCTTGCGCCAGCAGCGCGGCGATGCGTCTTTCGGGCGGAGCATTGGCAAAGGCGGCAGCCACCTGGCCAGCGCGGCCCGTCCGATCCGCAGCCTTGCGGTACAGCGCAATGTCACCCGGCGTGCCGTTTGCGCTGATCGCCAGCGGACCGATGGTGTCGAACGCCGCGCCCGCATCGCCCAATGCCATCTGCGCATCGGCCAGCGCGCGGCGGGCCTCCACCGCCTGCGGAGAGCGGCGCACGATTGCCGTCAGCTTGGGCAGTGCCTGCTCCGGCAAATCCAGCTCCAGCAGGGAGCGGGCGTACAGCTGTTGCGTGCGAGTATCTTCGCTGTCCTCGATAGGTTGCAGCAGGGTGCGCACCCTCGTCCAGTCTCCATCATCGGCGGCAAGGCGGGCCTGCAGATAGATCACGTCAGGATCGTTCGGCATGCGGCGCGCAGCGTCTGACACCAGATCGCGCGCGTCCTGCATTTTGCCCATGTCGCCCAGCATTCCGATCCGGCCCAGCAGGGCTGCGCGGGATTCTGGCCATGAGGCGTGGGCCTGCTCGTAATATTTCAGCGCCTGCGGATACGCACCTGCGGTCTGCGCAATATCTGCGCTGGCCAGCAGCGGGTCCAGCCCATCGGGATCGGCCTCAAGCGCCTGCCGGGCAAGCGAGCGGGCACGCGATAGATCGCCATTCAAGGCTGCGAACCGCGCGTAATCGGCATAAAGGCGGGAGCGATCGCCATCAGCATCAAGCCCGCGATAAAACGCATCCCTCGCAGCATCGCTTTCACCAAGTCCGATATAGGCAAGGGCCGCAATACGAAGCCCGTTGGCGGTGGCCAGGGCCTCTCCAGCGGCGGCTGCGCTGGCAAGTGCGCCCTGGATGATGAAGGCTTCGGCCAGCAATTCCTGGTGATCGGCCGGACGTATGCCAAGCCCGTCCATCCGGGTAAGCGTTGCTTCTGCACCCACACCGTCTCCCAGCATCAGCTGGGTGCGCACCAGCAATTCCAGCGCCTGCGGATCGTTTTCATCCGCTTGCAGCAAGGTGCCAAGATCGAGGCGCGTTGCACTGAAGCGGTGCTCCTCAAACGCCTGCTGCGCCCGCGCCAGGCGCTCTTCTGGCGAGACATCGCACCCTGTCAGCATGAGTGCCAGGGCGCTTGCAGAAATCAGATGGAGGACACGTCGCATGCTCGCGCATCTAGTGCGGCGAAGTTTAGGATAGGTGTACGTTGGCGTGCGGGTGGCGGTTTATCCGGCGAGAGGTGAGGGGGTGCTGGACTGGCTGGGAGCGCCCACAGCTATGGTTGATTTTCGATCAGCGGATCGATCAACTCGTCGAGAAAAAGGGCAAGCAACATGGTCTGGTTGGAGACCTGTGCCTTGTTGTAGATCTGGCTGAGTTGCGAGCGCACCGTGCCCTCTGCGCTGCCACGCAGCCTGGCAATTTCCGGAATGGTAGCGCCCTTGATTGCGAAGAGCGCAACGTCGCGTTCCGACCCCGTCAGGTTCCATTGTTCGAACCGCAGCCTGATGAGATCGGCCATCGCCCCGCGCGCCACGTTCAGCGCTGCCTCATTGCGCTGGGCATCGGCCAACAGCACCCGTGTGTAGCGAGCGCCCATTATGGTGCCCGCCAGCAGGGCGACCGCAACCGCGCATTCCATGATCGCCTCGATCTCAAGGCCCGAGCGCAGCTGCGCTGCTATGTCATCAATGCCATCTGCCAGAAAATAGAGCGCGGCCAAGCCTTGCAGGATAACCAGCGCACCAACTGTAAGCGCGCTGCGGCGCGGCGACTGGCCTGCTTTCATGTGTCTGCCGTTCACTCCGATTCTCCCTAAGCAGCCGCTCAACAGTCGCCGCCTAAGCAGGTGCTTATGGATTTTGCGACAGTTGCGTTCGATTAAATCGCCGAACCCGAAGGCAAACCTGAAGCCGGGCAATCGATTGGAGCACATCTGATGACACGTGACGATATGGCTGATGCCGTAGCCAAAGTTCCGGCGGTTACTGCGGGGTTCTGGATCATCAAGATTCTGGCGACCACTTTGGGGGAGACAGCCGGAGACTCGGTAAGCATGAGCTGGCTGGGTGAAACATCCGCCACCGCGGGCCAATCGGGACTGAACGGCTATGTCGTGGGGACTGCCATATTCGGGGCAGCGTTGCTGATCCTCGCATTCTTGCAAATTCGCGCCCGGCGCTTTCATGCCTGGCTGTACTGGGCAACCATCATCGCCTCCACCACTGCGGGAACGACCCTGGCAGACTTCGCCACCCGATCGCTGGGTATCGGTTACCCCGGTGGATCGCTGCTGCTCCTTGCCCTGGTTCTCGGTTCGCTGTTCGCATGGCATCGCACTCTGGGTGAGATATCTGCCGCTTCGGTCCACACGCGCGAGGCGGAGCTGTTCTACTGGATCACCATCACCTTTTCCCAGACACTGGGCACGGCACTGGGCGATTGGGTGGCGGACGGGTCGCTCGGCTATCTGGGCGCGGCAATGATCTTTGGAGGGGCGCTGGCGCTGGTGGCGCTGGCGCATTACTTCACCCGCGTTCCCAAGCCCATGTTGTTCTGGACAGCGTTTATCCTCACACGGCCCCTGGGCGCGGTGGTGGGTGATTTTCTCGACAAGCCTGTATCGAGCGGCGGACTTGAATTGAGCCGCCTTGCTGCTTCTGCCGTCCTCGCAGCCGCGATTGTAATGCTGATAGCGCTGTTGCCCCAACGCCCGGAGTCCGTCGCGGCGCAGGAACGGCTGGAATGATGCGCATCATCCGCAGCGGTTTAATGAATCGGATCGGTCCTCACCGCTGGGACAGCCACGTTCTGATAGCGTTTCTCGCCTTCGCTCTCGTGTCGCTCGGCATGATTGCCCTGGCTTCCGAAGTGGCGGAGGGCGACACCTTCGCGATCGACAAGATGATACTGACCGGACTGCGTCACAGCGATCAAGCTGGTTTGCCGATCGGTCCTGCCTGGCTGAGTGTGGCGGTGGCCGATCTTACATCGCTGGGTAGCGCGGCAGTTCTTGTCCTGATCACCGTGTTCGCTCTGGGCTATCTTCTGGTCGTGGACAAGAAATCCAATGCTATGTTCGTCGCTGCCTCGATCACCGGTGGCGCCTTGCTCAGCGGGCTGCTGAAGGCAATTCTGGTCAGGCCGAGGCCCGAGATCGTGCCGCATCTCGTCGATGTCAGTTCATCGAGCTTTCCCAGTGGTCACAGCATGAACTCGGCCATCGTCTACCTCACCTTGGCGGTGCTTTTAGCGCGCAGTGAAGAGGATCGGCACGTCCAGGTTTACCTGATCGCGGTCGCGCTGACCCTCACTCTCATAGTCGGCAGCACCAGGGTTTACCTGGGTGTCCATTGGCCAAGCGATGTGCTTGCGGGCTGGGCCGTAGGAGCCATCTGGGCAGCCGGGTGCTCTTTAATAGCAAGAGAGTTGCAGCGCCGCGGAGCAATTGAAAGGCCGGTTGAAGGGCCCGTCGATGGGCACTCTGGCAACTAAGGTGGCGCTGGCAATCGGACCGTCAGCCGTCAGGTGTCCCTCGCTGCTCGCGCGCCTTCCGCTGTCTCGCCGTGATGGTGTGCGCAAGCCATGCCGCTATGACCAACACGGCCACCGCACAAAGAATGACTGCATTCAGATGCAACCGGCCGAACAGGGCCTCGATTGCCTGCCCGAAGAAATAGCCCAGCGTCACGAAGGTTGCGCCCCACACCAGCGCAGCGGCGGCGTTGATGAGGACGAAACGGGACGCGCGCAGGTCCGTCGTGCCTATGGCGACAGGGCTGATAGTGCGCAGACCGTAGAGGAAGCGGAATGCGAAGACGAAGCCTGTCGGATGCCGATCAAAGACCGCCAACGCCCGTTTGAACGCAGGCTTTGCGCGAATTTTCTGCACATAGGCGGTGTCGCGAAACCCGCGGCCCAGTGCGAAGAAAACCTGGTCTGCCAGAAATGATCCGAGCGATGCCGCCAGCACAGCCGGCAAGAAAGCAAACAGCCCGCGATGCACGAACATCCCGCCAAGGACTGTCACCGTCTCCCCTTCAAGCCCGGCGCCTATGCCAAGCGCCCAGAGGCCATATTGGGTGAGGAATTGTTCAAGCTGCATCGGGTGCTTTTCTGCCGCGAAATCCGGCTGGTTTCCTGAAACGATCGCGGTACATTCGCAATCGATAATAATTGCATCGCTGGTTGCGGGGGAGGGAACGGCTCGGCCAGATCCGCGGTTTTTATCCAAGGCAAACACATCAGATCAGAGAGGAAAAGACGGTTGGACCAATCGAGCGGCGCGCAGGCTTCGGCCATCCAGCTCAGCGTGGATGCAACAGATGTGGCACGGGCAATCTTCTGGGCCACGCAGACCATGTCGGTGCAGGGGCGCGAGGGGCGTATCGCGCTCACGCTGGCCAAGTGGCTGCCCGCCTATCACGCGCCGCGCGGGGCGATAGACAGGCTGGCGGGGCTGGATTTCAGGGCGGATGGCTCGCCATGCCGCTGGCAGCGCGATCCTGACGATCCTTACCGCATCCTGGTCGATCTGCCCGAAGGGGCCATGCGCCTTGATATCACCTGCCAATCCCTGTCGCCCACGCAAGGCAATCAGGGCCGCATCATGGTGAGTGACGAGATTTTGCGCTTCCACTGGGAAGAATGCCTGCTCTATCCCGCAGACGCCCCGATTGACGATATACTGGTGGAGCCCGCCCTGCGATTGCCAGAAGGATGGGACTGGGCCTGCGCACTGGGCCGCGCGGACGAGGCGCAGACCGGGCCGGGCCAATCGATGCTGCGGTTCAAGCCGGTAAACGTGCGCACGCTGATCGATTGCCCGGTGCTGGCCGGCATCCACACCCATCGCGAGGATCTGGACGCAAACGTCGAACTGCTGATCGTGGCGGATCGGCAAGACCAGTTGCCGCAGGGCACCGAGGAACTGGAATGTCATAAGCGCCTGATCGCGGAGGCGGACGTGCTGTTCGGCCATCGGCCTTTCGACAATTACGTGTTCCTGATGGCCTGTTCGGACCAGATCGGGCGCATGGGGCTGGAGCATGAATGTTGCAGCGAGGAGGGCGTGCGCGCCACCTATTTCAGCAATTGGCAAAGCTCCACGACGGAACGCGATCTCCTGCCGCATGAATATGTGCACGCCTGGGTCGGCAAATACCGTGTGCCGGCGGGGAATTACCAGTCCGATTTCAGCCGCATGACGAATGAGCTGATGTGGGTGTATGAAGGGCTGACGCAGTATTACGGCCACGTCCTTGCCGCGCGGTGCGGGCTGATCTGCGCAGAATTGACGCGGGAGGCGTTTGCGCTGGTTTTCGCCACATATGACAATCGGCCGGGCCGCACATGGCGTCCGCTGGCCGATACGGACAATGATCCCATCTTCACCGCACGCGAGGCGCAGCCATGGCAAAGCTGGCAGCGCTCGGAGGATTATTATTCCGAAGGCCTGCTGATCTGGATGGAAGCGGATACGATCATTCGGCAGGGATCAGACGGCAAGCGATCGCTGGACGATCTGATGCGCCGCTTCTTTGCACCCGACGGCGCAGGTGATCCGGGCGTGGCAGGCGGACAGGGACAACGCCGGACGCCTGAACCCTACGGGCGCGATGAACTGATCAGGGCGCTGACCGATCTGCACGAATACGACTGGGCTGGCTTCTTCAAATCCCGCGTCGATGGCATCGCCCCGCACGCGCCCTATGCCGGGATCGAGAACGGGGGCTATCGCCTCGTCTGGCAGGGCCACCCATCTGGCTGGCAGGCGGATGACCAGACGCACCATTCCTATTTCGACTTCTCCTATTCAATGGGGGTCAAGATGGGCATCGGCGCCAAGGTGATCGATGTTCTGTGGGACGGGCCAGCCTTCAATGCCGGGATGACGAAGGGGATGGAGGTCCTCTCGGTTGGCGGGGTAACCTATTCCCACGCGGCGATGCAGGATGCGCTGGATAATTGCGCCGATGGCGGCGGCAGTGTGGAGCTGGTGGTCAAGCGGTTGGACAAGGTGAAGACGCTGACTATCGATTGCCCGACGGGCCAGCGTTATCCCGCCCTCGTGCCCGATGGCGACGGCCCGCATCTTCTCGACGCAATTCTGAGGCCGCGCGCCACGTCATAGGGGCAGTGCCGATGGCATCGTAAATGTGGCTGTCTGGCGGCAAGCTACAGGCGCTTCATCCGGCTTTTTCCACCGGTGCCGGGTCAGCAATGCGGCCGAAGAAGATCAGCGCGCCGCTGGCCCGGTCGCGGATGGTCAACAGGAATGGACGGTCGACGATCATCGTCGGCACATCCGGCATAATGCGCGAACCGGTGACCACGATCTTCACCGCCGTCACCGCCGCTGCCTCCGTCCCTTTTTCATCCACACGCAGGAAGGTGGCGTGGGCCACATCGTCAATTTTCAGCGGGGCAGCGGCCATGCTGGAGAAATCGGCACAATTTTCGTTGAAAGCGCAGGGCATTCCTGCCGCGATCAGCGCCTTCTTCACGCTGCCGTCGAAGCGCGCTTCGAAACGGGGCAGGCGCAGCAGGATTTCGCGTTCCTCTGCCGTGCCAAGATCGAATTTGCCGTCGCTCCCCTGCTGGCCGAGATTGAAGGAAAGACCGTCCAGATCGCGCTCCCAGCGGCGCAGGGTCGCCATGTCCCTTGGCAGGAACACTTCCATCACAAAGCGACCATCATCGCCATAGGGAAGCTGTACCGCCTGCCAGTCACGCGTCTGGCGATAGGCCATCGGCGCGATGCGCTCCATCATGTAGATGTTCTGCTTCGTGCCATCGCCGCGCGTGAATTCGCCGATGCTGCCATCTTCGAAGGGGATGCTCCAGTCCGCCTTGAACCATACTGCATTGGTCAGCACCGCAGCCGTCAGATCGTTCAGGCCGCTGGCCTCGACGATGCGGGTAATCCGCTCACGCGTCTGATCGCTGACCCAGCCGTTGATCGTGTCGGCAGAACCCTGCGGATCGCCGCCGAAATCCAGTGGGCGGGCAGTGGCGCCGAAATTTTCTCTGGTGGTGCGCAGGTACTCCGGCGTGAAAGCGAGCTTGTCCGATAGCCACAATGCATTGGCGACAGACAGCGCCACCTTGTCGTCCCCCGTCCGCGTCAGGAAGCGGTCGTAATCCTTTACGCCAAGCTCTGGCCGAGTGGCTGCATCCCACCCCAGCAGGGCGCGCATTTCAGCCTCGGTCTCCCCGCGCGCGCCGGGTAAGGCGAGGCCAAGCCCTTCGCTGAGCGACAGGGGCGAGATGAAGAGATTGTCGTTCGGTTCTGCCGCCTGCGCCATCTGCGGATAGAGCCGCGCGGCAAGCTGCGCCTGACCGGCGGTAATATCGTTCGGGCTGGCCTGCGCCCCGCCTTGCGCCGCGGGCGGCACTGGCGTGGTGGCGCATCCGCTGGCCAGCAATGCGCCGCCGATCATTGCCAGGATTGCTTTCATTGATCCTGCTCCAGAAACTCGGCCAGCCATTCGGGTAACGGTCGGAGATAACCTTGAGGCGTGCGGCACAGGCCGGACACCAGACTTGTTCCCGTGGGACATTCCGAAGCATCCATTACGGGGCGCGGAGGAACATCTATCGTCATCGCGGCGGTGATGGGCGGTGCGGCGATGCCATTGGCGTCCACCTGCCGATTTGCTGCCTGCCGCCGATCCAGCCACGCCATTGCGCGGCGCGCCTGCGCCTCTTCAAGACCATAGGAACTCTGCAGGCGCTGTAGTGCGCGGGCGTTATCATTCACCACGTCCTGCCGCGATTGTGCGTCCGCGCTTTCGAGGCCTTCCACCTTGATCACTCTGCCCGGCCCGCACGCCGCGTGGATCGGCTCCACCAGTTCCGGCACGGTCACTTCGTTGACGGAGCCCATGAAGGTCACCGTCTCACCCACGCGCGCATAGCCGGGGGCTGCTTCCGATCCGTAGGCCAGGTAGTTCTGGCTATCGACGAACAGGCGCGCGCCGAAAGGAAACAGCACCAGCGCATCGTCATGATCGGCGGCGCGGAAGCAGCCATCCTTCAGCACGACCTGCACACGGCTGTTGATGGCGTTGAGCGCGCCTGCCGGCCGATCATGGCGGGGGAAGATGCGGATATGCGGGGCCACGCTGGCGGGCACGGCATCATCGCGCTGCGCTGCGCTGGGCGGATTGCTGATCGGCACCACCGGCGCGGCGCGGAACACCAGCGTTACCGGTTCGGGAATGGTTACGCCCTTGCGGCGCACAAGATCGCGAAACTCGTTTTCGGATACGCTGATCTCCACGCTCACTTCCTGCGGGCGAATGCCGGTTGCCTGGATCACGCGGTCTTCGCGGAATGTCTCCCACATGAAATCGGCAGCGGCCATCAGCTCTTCTTTTGACCAGCGAACGGTTTCACCGCGAAAGGTGGGATTATCGCTGTATTTGCGCAGGGTCTGCGGTCCGTCACGCAGGAATTGCACCACCAGTCCCGGTTCGCCATCATTGTCGTAATACAGATCGACGAAGTTGCCGCGCTCTTCCCGTCGCAGCCGTTCTGTCAGCGCCTGCACCTCGTCCATCACGCTATTCTGATATTTTGCGACCCGCATGAACTGCGCATCGGCGGCATCCTGTTCGGCAGTGCGCGGTTCTGGCGGGCGCGGCTGCTGCGGATCGAAATCGGCTGGCGGCACGTCTATGATGGTGGCAAACCCCTCTGCGTTAAAGTCCGCGCGGAACGGCTGCGATGCGTCCGGGGGGCCTTCTTCCGGGGTGTTTGCCGCACAGGCGGCCAGCATTGCGCACAGGCTCAATCCAGCCGCGAGCGTCGTGAATCGTCGCATGGTCATCGGGTCAGTCCCCTCATCGATTTCAACCTCATCTCATTGTTCTGGCTGACGACATTCGAAAACCTCCGGGCCGGAATAGAGGTAAATCGGTCCGTCGCGGTTGGGGTAGATCCACAGGTCGGGCAGGCCTTCACGCGCGGCCACGATGCGAAATCCCGGCAGCACCATGCCTTCATCGATAAAGCCGTTGGCATGGTCCCACAGCGCGGCGCCTTCGTCTGCCCAGAAGATCATGTTCGATGATCGATTGGTGCGGATCAGCGTATCGGGCCGTTCGGATGGATCGCGCTCCTCGAACAGGCACACGCCGTTGCGATTGGGTTCCAGCTTCTTGGGCGGCGAGGGCGGGCGGTCAATTGGCGCTGCGGGTGCGCTTTGCGCTTCGGGAGGCAACGGTGCGGGCGGCGGCGGTTCCGGAGGATTGCCCCAGATGCCATAGGTTTTCGCGCATTGCGTGGGATGATCGCGCGTGCCGCGAAGCCTGTTGTCCGCCATCGTCTGTTCCTGCGCCAGCAGGCAGGAATTGGCGCGGCGCATGGCCTCTTCGCTGCTGATGCCTTCCCGGTCGCGATATTCGCGCACGCCGAACCAGTCGCTGCCATAACCCGCCGCCTGATCGAGCGACGTGACGGCCACGACGCGATGCTCCCCGCAGGCCTCTATCAGTTCTGCAGGCGGATCGGCGACATCGGACCTGTAGCCAAGCTGCAATCGCGTGCCGACCCGGCCAAGCCGCTGTTCGCTGTGGGAATATCGCGGGCGAAACGCCAGATAGCCTTCATCGTCCCGATAGATGCCGGTGCCGAAGGGAAACAGGGCAAGCGGATCGTCATCGCCTGCCTCGTCTATGAAAAAGCAGCCATCGCGAAGCACCACGGCATCATAGCTGGCGAGATCGGGAGTGGGGCCGAGCAAGCTCGTCTGCTGCGGAAAATAGCGGATGGCATCGCGAGCATCCTCGGAAACGCTCGGCAGGTCCGGTTCCGCAAAGGGGTTGAAGCGAAGCTGCAAATTGCGAGGCATATCCCAGCCGCGCTCTGCACGCAGTTGCTCAAAGGCCGTGCGGGACATTGCGATATCCAGCCACGGCACGCTCATATTGCCAAAGCCGGGGGAAGCGACATCGGTGCCGATCCGCTCTGCCCAGTCGCGCACGACCTTGTCCTGTTCCGCGCGGGAGAAATCCGCGGTTTGCGCGCTGAAAAGCGGGATGGAGGTGTAGCGCGCCAGCGAAGTGGCGGGATCGCGCAGGAAATAGGCGATGGCGCGTACCGTGCCGATGCCTTCGTTCTCCGGCCCATCGGTCCAGCGCCACTCGATGCCGCCGAAATTGCCATTTTCGCCCTGCTTCAGGCGGCGCAGCATCGGCAGATTGCGCTGCTCCAGCGCATCGGCAAAGCGCATTCGCCGGTCTGCGACGGTGGGCGTATAGGTGTCCGGGCCAAGCCGTGTGATCGGCGTATAGGGCGGCGCTTCAAGAACAGTTGCGTAGTCACCGCCATCCGCTTCGGGAGATGCAGTACACGCCGCAGGAAAGGAAGCGATGCAAGCAAGGAAAAGGCTACGAATCAATTCGATACTCCGCAAGGTTACACAGTAACATTGTGCAGTGATGCCTGAACCGAAGCTAAACGACTTGCCGCGCGTTCCTACCTGTTCGCCGCTGCAGCAATAGTTTCGCCGAAGGGCAGAACTTGCACTTCAGCGCATTCGCGCAGCCAACATCAATTGCGTAGTCCCGGCGAGCATGGGCATTGAGCGGGTGCGCTTTACTTGATACTTCACCGCAGGATGAGCGATGACAATCGTCGAAAACGGCTCTCGCCTGCAACATCTTCGGCAAACGTGGCCCTTGGAGAAAGTGGCGGCGTAGTGTCCTTTGCAGCCGAGGCAGCGCGTTTCCAGGCCGAACTGGCCGAGGATAGCCGCTCCAGCGTGCTTTCGAACCTGTTCGAATACATCGTTCAGGAATCGCAGGATGGCCGTGCGCCCAAAGAAATCGAAATCGCGATGGAGGTGTTCGGCAAGAGCGCCACTTTCGATACCGCCAAAAGCTCCATGGTGCGCAGCCACATGCACCGCCTGCGTCAACGGCTAGACAAGCATTACGATGGCGAGCCTGGCCCACGCCTGGTGATCCCCAAGGGTGAATACCGGCTCTATCTGGATGACATGCCGGATGCCGAAGATGCAGCGCAGGATGGTAAGGCCGCGACGATCGCCCCCTTTTGGCAGCGCGCGAACGTGCCCTGGCCAAAGGTGGCATTGGCGGCGCTTGCCATGGGGGCGGTGGTTCTGACGCTGGCGATTGCCCTGTCCGCCCGGCAAACACCCCGCCCACCGCTTGCCGACACACGGCTGTGGGCGCCGCTTGCGGCCAATGGCAGCGAAACGGTGATTGCAGTGGGCGATCTGTTCATGGTGGGGGAAAGCGATGGCGGCGGGCAGGTGCAGCGCGTGATGCTGCACCCGGATATTCAATCCCCCGGTGATCTTTCCACCCACCTTCTCAGCCATCCAGAGCAGGAGGGACGGCTGCTGGATCGCGATATCCGCCGCGTTCCCGTGGCAGAGGCGGAGAGTGCGCTGCGCATCCTGCAACTGGTGT
This sequence comes from Aurantiacibacter rhizosphaerae, assembly GCF_009807005.1. Taxonomy (GTDB): domain Bacteria; phylum Pseudomonadota; class Alphaproteobacteria; order Sphingomonadales; family Sphingomonadaceae; genus Alteraurantiacibacter; species Alteraurantiacibacter rhizosphaerae. The sequence continues at coordinate 928,720 of NZ_WUBR01000001.1, forward strand.
CCGATTTGCAGCCCGCATCGCGCGATACGCTGGTGATCCCGGCATCATCGCTCAGCCAGGATGTGGTCGATGCCCACAATGTGATCTTTATCCAGTATTTCTCGCAACTGGGCGCGCTTCGCTCTCCCGTCCTGCAATATTCCAGTTTTGAGCCAACGGGCCAGTTTCACGAGATCAGGGACAAGACGACCGGCCAGATCTACACCGCACGCGGCGCTCCACGCGAAGAGGGCGGGGCGCAATCCTCCATCTATGACTACGGCTATATCGCCAGCTTTCCCGGCCCTTCCGGCAAGCGCAACACCATCATCTCCGGGGCTGACGACGCAGGCCTTTCTCAGATGCTGCAACTTGTGACCGATGACCGGGTGCTGGAGCGTTTGGATGAAGTGCTGGGCGATGAGACCGCGTTCGAGGCTTTGTATGAGGTGCGCGTGGCAGGCGGGCTGCGCTATGACTACAGGCTGGTAACCGCGCGGCCGATACGCACGGCAACCACGGTCGCGCACGCAATGTGACTGATGCAGCCAGCGCGCCCGATCAATCGCTGCGTTGCTGGCCGTCCCATATCTCCGCAGATGGCAATCGATTTGCTGAAATCAGCGAGCTGGCATAGCTTTGCGCAAACATCGTGCGCACCCGATACAATGCCTCGAAAGAGGTGAGATCGCCGCCGATCTTCTGCTTCAGTTCGGCCAGTCGTGCAGGGTCTCGCGCCACGCGCACCATCTGGCTGACGCCCGCGTCCCCCGTGCCTGACAGGATCAGGATCTGCTTTCCCGATGGCCCCGGAAAGCTGGCGATATAGCCGAAGTCCCGCCGCGGAACGACGCGCTCCCCCAGGGTATAGGGGCTGTCCGAGAGGAAGGTTTTGCCCGAGGCTTTCTCTTCCAGTGCATAGCAATTGCCCTCGCATCGAAATCGGGAGGCATCGAACAGCGGCTGCCGGATCAGCGGCGATAGCGCATCGAGCGGGCCGACATAGACCACGTTGAAGGATGCCATCGTCGCTGCGCTTACCTGGCTCATCGCGACAGCTTGCGGGTTGAGCCGGTCGATGGCAAGCCACAACCGGCTGGCCGATTCCAGGGTTTCGACGCTGACGGTGTTGTCACTCTCCTCCATCAGCATGTCGCCTGCCGCGCCCTGCGCCGCCTTGAAGGCGTGGAAGTCATCCTCATCGTGGATCGTCAGATCCTGCGTGGGGAGGGACGGCTCCCCGCCATCTGTTGAGCTGAGGAACATGAAGTAATCGCCAAGCGCGATCTTCGTGGGGAAGCCGTTTTCCAATGGCTCCACAAGATCCTGCGATGCTGCACTTGCGGGGGAACCAGGCTTGTCCTGCAACAGCCACAGCAACAACCCGGCATTCAGCACCGCGAGAAGGGCAATACCGATCCAATAGGCCCGTGGCCCGCGGTTTGGCTGATCCCGGCCCGCTTCTGCATCGTCTTCAGCCAGCGCACCATCGACCTGCTCATCCTCCGCGGCAGACAGGGTGAGGATGTACTCGCCTTTAGGTATAACCATCCGAGGGCCGGGCGCGCCTTCGTAAAACTGATCCAGCTTCTTGCGCAGCCGGTACACGCTCACCCTGATGCGGGAGCCTTCCGTCGCCTTCCACGGCTGATCGAAAACCGCCTCGGCAATCTCGGCCTCCTTGGGCCGGTTGCCTTCCAGCGACCGTTCGAGGAGGAAATCGAACAGGCGCAGCATGACTTCGGAATTGGTGGAGCCAATGAACTCGCGGACCTTGCGCCCCTCTTCCGTGAGAGCCTTTTCTTCGTCAGGAGATGGCGCCTGATTATCCATCTTTCCTGAACACTATCCCTTGCTGCGGCTTCATTGGTCACACTAACGCAACAGCGAACAATTGATAACGAAGAACGGTGAGGTAACCGTTCGTGACGTTGTGATCGTGCCACTTTGGCAACGGATCGGCAGTGTTGGAGGCTATCGGGCCACATCGCCCCGCCGCAGGACGAGAACCGCGCTGTCACAGGGCAGAAAGGGCCGCGCTGCTTCCCCGATTAAGCCCGCCTCGCGAACCGTTTCAAGACCGCTACCCGCGTGATTGGCCCGCACCAAACCCGCATACTGCATCCCATCAGGAAGGCTGGTGAAAGGCCGCATATCGCCGCCATGCGGACGAGATTGCGCCGACGCCGCCTTCACCCGGAGATGGATGGAGAAAGATATGAAATTTCGCAGCCCCAAGATCATGCAGCTGGCGCTTGCCGGTTCGCTCGGCCTGGCGGCGGTTTCGGCACCGGCGCTGGCCCATCATTCTTTCGCGATGTTCGATCGCAACACCATTACGGAATTGAAGGACGTTACCGTGCTGGAAGTGCGTTGGGGCAACCCGCACGTATTCTTCATCGTCCAGAGCGGGAAACAGCGTTACGCGCTGGAGGGTTCCAGCCCTTCCGCACTGCGATCGATGGGCTGGAAATTCAACAGCATCAAGGCGGGTGACAAGCTGGACGTCACCTTCTTCCCGCTGCGCAATGGCAAGCCCGGCGGTGCGCTCAGCGTCGCCACCTTCGAGGATGGCTCGCAGCTTAGAGACAGCTGATCACCGCTTCCAATTATAGAAACCAAGGTCAGCAACATATGAATTCCCAACGAATGCGCGATCTGGCGTGCATGGTGGCCGCCGGATTGGCGATGGTGGCCGGTCCTGCCTGGGCCGAAGAAAGCGGGCAGGGCGCGACTGACGCGGCCAGCCAATCCGTTCAGCGGCCCACGCCAGAGGCCCCTGTCGAAGGCGCGCGCAATTTTACCGGCGTGTGGGAGCGGTATCCGCTTCCCTGGCCCACATATCTGCATGATTTCGACGATGTGCCCCCACCAGATCAGGGGCCAGACCTGAAAGAGCCCTATGCCACCCAGTGGAAGGAGCAGCGCTTCGCCCGGCAGGAAGCCGTGGAGGCGGGCACGCCGCTGGTGGATCCCAGCACCAAGTGCCTGCCCGAAGGCATGCCGAGCATGATGCAGGCGATCTATCCGATCGAAATCCTGCAGACGCCGGGCCAGATCACCGTGCTGGCCGAATTGTTCATGCAGACGCGGCGCATCTACATGGATGTACCCATGCCGCCGGTGGATGAAATTCCGCCCTCGTACAACGGCTTCTCCGCCGCGCATTGGGAAGGCGATACGCTGGTTATCGTAACGCGCGGCGTGAAGGAGGACGTGCAGTTCTTCGAAATTCCGCACAGCCGCGAAATGACCATTACGGAGCGTTTCCAGCTTGGCGCTGACGGCAAGCTTTACCTGGATATCTCCATCGTGGACCCGGCCATTTTGCAAACGCCGTATGAGTTCCGCTGGATCTACAAGAAATCACCCGGATACCGGATACCGGAATACGTCTGCGACAATCTTCACGACACGATCAACCCCGATGGAACGGTCACGCTCGACACCAGCATAACCGAGGTGACGGACGAGGAAATCGAGGGGGAATAGGGCGCGCACCGGGCAGCCATGTAACGTTCGCAAACAGTTTAAACGCAGTTTCAAGCGGTCAATTCGCGCAACAATCATGCAGATAAGCGCGAGGTAGCGATGCGTTTGTGGCCAATGGCCCGTCGGCGGCAAGCGGGCGGGCACGGCGCGCCTCTGCCCAGGGTCAAGATCGAGGGATCGACACAAATAATCGGACCAGCCGCCATGCCAGAGAAGCATGTCGGCACAATAATAAGGGGAAATGAGGGAATGACGGGAATGACAATCTACGCGGCAGCACGATTGGCAAAACGGGCCTTGCTGCGCGCGACCATGCTGTCAGGCGGCTTCGCCGGAGCCGCCCTGATGATACCGGCTGGCACCGCGTTTGCGCAGGCGGATGTGCAGGATGAAGAGGTGCAGGCCGAGCAAATCGACGAGAACGTCATCCTCGTAAGCGCGCGCCGCAAGGTGGAGACGCTCACCGAAATTCCCTCCTCCATCACCAGCTATTCGTCAGAATTTCTGGAGCGGCAGAATGTCACCAGCTTTGTCGATTACGCATCGAAGGTGCCGAACCTGTCGTTCCAGCCGGGACAGGGCGGCTCCAACCTGTGGGCAGGCGATCGCGAAACGGCGATCCGCGGCGTGGCTGGCAAGGGCACCACGTCTTTCTATATCGATGATACGCCGGTGCCATCCTCGGTCAGCCCGCAGGTCCTGAACCTTGACCGGATCGAGGTGCTGAAAGGCCCTCAGGGCACGCTGTTCGGGGCCAGCTCCATGGGCGGGAACCTGAGGTACATCACCCGCAAACCCTCCTTTACCGATGATGATGGCACGGTGAGCGTGCAGGGCGGCTTCACCAAGGATGGCGGTTTCGATTACGATGCCAATTTCCGCAAGAACACCGTCCTTGTGGAAGATCGCCTCGCGCTGAATGTGGCGGCGGGATATTTGCAGGATTCCGGCTTCATCACCCGTCGCTTTCCTGACAGCACGGGGTCGCTCGTCTCCAAGGACGACGAGGGTCGCAACCGCGTGCTGTCAGGTTCCGTCGCCCTGCGCGCCAGATTGACGGACACGCTGGAGGTGACCGCCAGCTTCATCGGCCAGCGCAGCCGCCTGAATGGTTTTCCCGGCGCCTATCTGCCGCTGCCCGATTATCGCCCCGTCAGCTACACGATCTATCGCGACACCGACGTGCAGGAATTCTCGAACGATGACTGGGGCCTGGGCGCGCTGGTGTTTAACTACGCAGGCGACGGGTTCGATATCGTATCATCCAGCAGCTTCTTCGCGCGCAAGATCGTGCAGGTGGATGACAACACCGAAGGCACGAACGGCTTCTTCAACGATTTCTTCGAGCTGGATTTCAGCGGCGTGCCGTTCACCGTGGAGATCGACGCGCGGACGAAGGCCTATACCCATGAAACGCGCCTTTCCTTCGAAGAGGGGGCTGTGCTTCCCGGACTGTCTGGCATCTTCGGCGTCTTCCACCAGTATCAGCGGCAGAAGGATGCCAATCCGGGCATCTTCGTGCAGGAACTGGAAGATGCAGGGTTCGATCCGCCCTACCTTGCAGAGGTGCGGGCACGGCGTACCGAGAAGAACACGGCCCTGTTCGGAGAGCTTTATCTGGAGCCGGTTGAGGGCCTGACCTTTACAGGCGGGCTGCGGCAATACTGGATCACCCAGCGCGAAGACCCCAGCGTGGACAAGGGCGCACTGTTCGAACCAGGCGGTTTTTTCAACGCAGAGCGGACCGCGCGCCAGTCAGGCCTCGTTCCCAAGGCCGTGGTGTCCTACGAGATTGGCGATCAGGGCAATATCTACGCCTCCGTCGCAAAGGGCTTTCGCGTTGGCGGCACCAATTTCGCGCTTCCGCCGTTTTGCGGGGCAGACCTTGATTCACTGGGCTTGACCTTTGGTGAAGTAGGCCAGTTCGGTTCGGATAGTTTGTGGAGCTACGAAGTCGGCGCCAAGAGCAGGCTGGCCGATGGGCGCATCAGCGCATCTGCCGCAGCGTTTCACATGGACTGGTCTGACATTCAGCAGGTGGGCCAGCTGCCCAGTTGCGGCCTCACCTTCATCACCAATGCGGGCAAGGCGCGCATCAGGGGCGGTGAGCTTGAGATCGGCGGTCGCCCGCTGGCGAACGTGCCGCTGTCGATCCAGCTGGGCCTAGGTTATCTGAATGCCAAGCTGACCGATCCCGGCGTGTTGCCGCAACCGGCGGGTAGCCCGCTGGGGCTGGTGCCGGAATGGACGGCCAGCATCTCTGGATATTACGAAACACCGATCAGCCAGAATGCCGATTTCTTCATCGCCAGCGATTACAGCTACACCAGTTCCACCACCGTCCCATCGGTGACGGAGGAAGGGGCGGAATTCTTCACCCGTCAGCCGATCAATCTGGTCAATGCCAATTTCGGCGTGAAATTCGGTCGTGCGCAGGTGATGATCTACGGCAAGAACCTGCTCGATAATCGCCTCACCTTCGGTGATCAGCCGATCTCCGGTTTTGAGCGCTATGAAATGGTCGAGGGTGGCGGCTTCTCCCGCCTTCCGCGCGGACCGGTTACACGGCCCCGCCAGGTGGGCATGCAACTGCGCCTCGATTTCTGACCTCCCGTGGGGCCCGGCTGTCCGCTGTTTATAACAGTCGGGCAGTCGGGTTGCTGGATACAGGTGCCGGTTTTGCGGGGGCGGCCTTCAGCCTATCCCGCCGCCCCCTGTTCCCCCGCCCAACGCCACGAACAGGGTGGCGCCGTTCTGCAGATAGGCGCGCTGAGTGGTCAGCAATTGCTGGCGCGCGGCGAACAGGTTTCGTTCCGCGTCCAGCACTTCCAGATAGTTGGCCACGCCTTCGCGGTAGCGCAGTCCGGCAAGCCGCGCGATTTTCTCCTGCGCGGTAACGCCGCGCTGCAACGCCGTGACCTGATCCGCCAACCAGCGGCGACCGGCCAATCCGTCTGACACTTCGCGGAACGCAGTCTGCACCGCCTTGTCATACAGCGCGAACTGTTCCACCTCGCGCGCCCTTGCCAGATCCAGGTTCGCCTCCCGTGCGCCCCAGTCGAAGATGGGTAGCGAAATGGACGGACCGAAGGACCAGGTAAGCCCGTTACCGCCAAACAGCCCGTCCAGCTGGGATGACGCGAAACCGGCGCTGCCTGTCAAAGAGATGGCGGGGAAGAAGGCGGCGCGCGCCGCGCCGATATTGGCGCGGGCGGCGCGCAATTGTTCCTCCGCGGCAAGAATATCGGGCCGCACCAGCATCAGGTGCGACGGGGTTCCGGCGTCCAGGACCATGCCGTTATCCTGCTGAACAAGCGGCAGACCGGCAGGCAGATCGGCGGGCACACTGCCGCCCACCAGCACGGCCAGCTGGTTGCCCAGCCGCGCCCGCGCCAGGCGGAAGGTGGCCACTTGCTGCTCCGCCGTTGTCAGCAGCGTTTCGGCCTGGCGATAGGGCAGGGCAGAGGTGACGCCCGCGTCCAGCCTCCGTTTTGCCAATCGCAATTCTTCCTGCCGGCTTTGCAATGTCGCCTCCGCCAGGGCGAGCTGCGCCTCTGTTTCCACCAGTTCGAAATAGGTGGTGCTGACATCTGCGATCAGCGAGAGATAAAAGGCGCGCTGATTGGCCTGTGCTGCCAGAAACTGCGCGCGTGCTGCGTCGGAAAGATTTGCGATCCGGCCCCAGAAATCCAGTTCGAACGCGGAAACGCCCACGCCCACATCGAAACGGTTTGCGGTGATGGAGCCATCCGCACCGGGGCTTACACTGCTGAGCGGTGTGCGAGACCGGGCGGCTGCTGCACTCGCCACGAGCGTTGGCAACTTGCGGCTGTCCTCGATGCGGTATTGCGCGCGGGCCTGCTCTATCCGCGCCGTTGCCGCCAACAGATCGCGATTATTGGCAAGCGCTGAATCCACCAGCGCCACCAGCCGTGGATCGACGAACCACTCGCGATAGGAGAGGCTGGCCGCCACCACCGCGCCATCCGGGCGGTAATCCGCATCATAGGCGGCTGGTGTAGATAGCGCCGGACGATCGTGATCGGGCGCCATGTTGACGCAGCCAGCCAGCGCCGTGGCCACCGACAGGGCCAGCACGCCTGCGGTTATCTTGCGGGTCATGCGGTATCTCCCTGCGCAGTTTGGCTTGTGGTGTCGGAACGCTTCCCCTTCGCCAGCCGTGTGCGAACCAGCAGGTAGAGCACGGGGATCATGAAAATGCCGATGGCGGTGGCAGCGATCATGCCGCCCATCACCCCTGTGCCCACGGCGATCCGGCTGGCAGCGCCTGCCCCGGAAGACAGCACCAGCGGCACCATGCCCAGGATGAAGGCCAGCGAAGTCATGATGATCGGGCGCAGGCGCAGCCGCGCGGCCTCCCGCACGGCGGCCAGCGGCGGCTTGCCCTCTTCTTCCTGCTCTATGGCGAATTCCACGATCAGGATGGCGTTTTTCGCCGCCAAACCGATGATGGTGATCAGGCCGACGTTGAAATAGATATCGGCCGACAATCCGCGCGCCATGGAAAACAGGACCGATCCCAAAACGCCCGCAGGAATGATCAGCAGAACCGACAGCGGGACAGACCAGCTTTCGTAAAGCGCCGCAAGCACCAGGAACACGATCAGCACCGACAGGGCAAGGAGCAGGCCGATCTGGCCGCCAGCCTGCCGTTCCTCATAGCTGAGGCCGGTCCATTCAAAGCCGATGCCTTCCGGCAGCTGAGAGGCGAGCTGCTCCATCTCCTTCAGCGCTGCACCGGATGATTTGCCGGGTGCCGCGGTGCCCGATACGGTCATCGCGGGATAGCCGTTATAGCGGGCAAGACTGGGCGGCCCGGCGGTCCATTCTGCCGTGGCGAAGGAACTGAACGGCACCAGCGCCCCTTGCGCATTGGGAATGCGCAGCGACAGCACATCTTCGGGCTTCATGCGGAAGGGCGCCTCTGCCTGCACCAGCACTTGCAGAACGCGGCCCTCTCGGTTGAAATCATTGGCATAGGCGGAACCGAAACTGATGGAGAGGGCGGTGTTCACATCCACTATGGAAAGGCCCATGGCCTTGGCCTTCACCCGGTCAATCTCGACGTGGAGCTGCGGGGCGACGGGCTGATCCTCCGGCCGGATATTCGCCAACGCCGGGCTTTGGCTGGCCAGGCCCAGTAATTGATCGCGCGCAGCGACCAGCGATTCGCGCCCCACGCCTCCGCGATCCTGCAACTTCATGGTGAACCCGCTCGCCTCGCCCAGAGACTGTATCGCGGGCGGTTCGATGGTGAAGGCAAGGGCGCTGTCCAGCCCCATGAATGTGCCCATGGATCGTTCGGCAATGGCCGCTGCGCTGCTTTCGGATGCGCTGCGTTCGCTCCAGTCCTTCAGCGTGGCGAACATCATCGCGTTGTTCTGCCCCTGACCGAAAAAGCTGAAGCCGCGAATGACGATCAAGTCCTCAACGTCATCCTGCGCAAGCCAGTAATCCTCCACCGGCGTCACAGCCTCGTCCAGCCGCTCCTGTGTGGAGCCACCGGGGGATTGCACCACGGTGATCAGATAGCCCTGGTCCTCCGTTGGCAGGAAACCACCGGGCAGACGCATGAACAGCAGCACGGTGACGGCAACCAGCAAAAGGAAGCCTGCCAGCGCGCGCATCGGGCGGCTCAGGATCTTGTCATTGGTGCGGCCATAACGCTGCGTCATTCGTGCGAACCAGCGGTTGAAGCGCGCGAAGAACCTTCCCATCACGCGACGCACGCGTTCCACCTTGCCGCGCCAGCCAACGGGCAGGGGGCGTTCGTCCGGCGTGTTTATGGCGTCGCCACTATCCTCACACTCGTCCTCACCCTCTTTCTCGATATCCTCTGCGCGCAGGAAAGTGGCGCACAGAGCGGGCGTCAGGGTGAGAGCCAGCAGGGCGGAGAAGAAGATCGAGATCGCCAACGTGACGGAGAACTGGCGATAGATGCCGCCCGTCGCGCCGGGGAAGAAGGCCATCGGCACAAACACCGCGATCAGCACCAGCGTGATGCCGACGATGGCGCCGGTGATCTGGTCCATCGCCTTTCGCGTAGCCTCCAGCGGGCCGAGCCCTTCCTCGCGCATGATACGCTCCACATTCTCGATCACCACGATGGCATCATCCACCAGGATGCCGATCGCCAGCACCATGGCGAAGAGTGACAGCACGTTGATGGAAAAGCCCAGCAGCCACAGCCCAAGGCAGGCCCCGGCCAGCGCAATCGGCACCACCAGCGTGGGGATCAGCGTGGCACGCCAGGTTTGCAGAAACAGGAACATCACGAGGAACACCAGCGCCATCGCCTCGATCAGGGTCTTGACCACCTCGTCTACCGAAATCTGGACGAAGGGGCTGGTGTCATAGGGGATGGACCATTCCACGCCCGTTGGCAGGCCAGCGCCGATTTCCTCCATGCGCTGCTTCACGTTCTCCGCCGTGGAAAGCGCATTGGCGCCGGTGGCCAGCTGAACTGCCAGGCCTGCCATCGGCCGCTTGTTGAGCGATGTGGTGGTGGCATAGCTGCGCGCGCCCAGTTCGATACGGGCAACATCGCCCAGCGTCACCGCCGCGCCGCTGGGATCGGCGCGCAGGATGATGCGGCGAAATTCTTCCTCCGTCTCGAAACGGTTTTCGGTGATGATGGTGGCGGTGATTTCCTGCCCCTTCTGCACGGGCAGTGCGCCGATCGATCCGCCTGCGGTTTGCGCGTTCTGCTCGCGCACCGCCGCCAGCACAGCGGAAGGTGGCAGCTTGTAGGCGGCCAGCCTGTCCGGATCCAGCCAGATGCGCATGGCGTATTCTGACCCGAAGGAGGTGACATCGCCCACGCCGGGCACGCGGCGTATCTCGTCAATCACGCTGGTGGCGGCGATATTGCCAAGGTCCGTGAAATCCAGCGCGCCATTATCGGATGTAAGCGCGATGATCAGCAGGAAGCCGGGATTGGCCTGCCGCACGGTAATGCCCTGTCGGCGCACCTCTTCGGGCAGGCGGGCCTCCACCGTGCTAAGCCGGTTCTGGACCTCCGTCTGTGCGATATCGATGTCGGTCCCTGCCTCGAATGTCAGCGTGATAGACGCGGTGCCGTTCGATAGGCTGGAGGAATCCATGTAGAGAAAGCCGTCCACGCCATTCAGCTGCTGCTCGATCACCTGCGTGACGTTCTGCTCCAGCGTCTGCGCATCGGCGCCGGGATAGACGACGTTGATGGACAGGGAGGGCGGGGCGACATCGGGGTATTGCTCAATCGGCAGGGCGCGAAGGGCGATGAAACCGGCCAGCAGGATGCCGAGCGATATCACCCATGCGAAGATGGGGCGGTCTATGAAAAAACGGGCCATGATCAGTCAGCCCGCGCAGTGGCGGCAGCGCCGCCATTGACGATCTTCACCGGCGTTCCGGCGCTGAGTTTCTGCAGGTTGGAGATGATAACCTGCGTGCCCGGTTCCAACCCGCCTTCGATAACCCAGTCATCGCCTATCAGCTTGCCCAGCTTCACGGCATTGCGCGCAGCCTTGCCATCCTTGTCCACGATCAGCACCGTGCCGCCCGTCTCCGTCGCTGTGACGGCCCTTTGCGGGACGGTAATCACGTCCACCAGCTTGCCCGCAAACAGGCGCGCCCGCACGAATTCCCCCGGCAGCAAAAGGCCATCGGGATTAGCGAATTCCGCGCGCAGCTGGATGGTGCCGGTATCCTCGTCCACGGAGAAATCGAAGAAGTCGATCACGCCGGGAACGCCATATTCACTGCCGTCAGAGAAGGAGACGCGAACCTCGACAGGCTCATCCTCTCCCAGTGCCAGTTCACCGCTGGCCAGTGCCCGGCGCAGCTTCAGTATCTCGCTGGCGGATTGGGAGAAGGAGACATAGACGGGCGACATCTGCTCTATCCGGGTCATCAGCGTTGCTTCGCCCTGGGACACCAGCCCGCCTTCGGTGATAGTGGCCCGGCCAGCCCGACCGGATATCGGCGCGCGCACCGTGGTGTAGCCCAGTTGCAGCGATGCGGCGCGCAGTTGCGCCTGCATCTGCGCAAGGTTGGCCGATGCCTCCCGCGCGGCGGCCTGCGCTGCATCGAATTCCTGGCCGCTGATGGCGTTTTCCGCAACCAGCGGGCGATACCGCGCCACCACGGCATTGGCGTTTGCGGCCGTGGCCTTTGCCCGATCAAGGCTGGCGCTGGTCTGGGCGTAGCTGGCGCGCAATTCTGCGGGATCGATGCGGAACAGCGGCTGGCCCTTACCCACGTCGGAGCCTTCCTCGAACAGGCGCTGCTGCACGATGCCGGTGACCCGCGCCCGCACCTCCGCCACGCGCACGGCTTCGACCCGGCCCGGCAGTTCGATGGTGTTGTCGATATCCTGCGGCGCGACGCGAATCGTCTTGACCGGCACCGCCGCCGGGGCCTGCTCCTGCGCCGAAGGTGAGCACGCGGCGACGCATGCCGCCAGCAGGAGGGAGAGAATCGATTTGGGAGACATGCCGCACATCCTTGATTGTCGGAGCCCTCTCCCAAGCCCGATCTTTCGTAATTTTGCGGTCAATTGGACAAATGGCGTATTAATGTCAATTGACATTTTTGCGATCAGTGTAAAAGCTGCATCCGATTATCAAGGATCGGGTTTTGGGTTTGGAAGAGAGAGAAGCACAAATCGCCGCGGCGGGTTTCCGGGTGGTCAGCCGCTATGGCATTCGCCGCGCCAGCGTGAATGACGTGGCGGAAGAGGCAGGCGTCTCTCGCCAGACGGTGTACAACGTCTTTCCGAACCGATCCGCGCTCCTGGCTGGCATCGTTCGCTATCATTACGAGCGGCAGTGGGAGATCATCTGGCAGGAATGCGCCAGTGCTTCCGATCGGCGCGAACGCATTGAAATCGCGATGCGCAAGCTGGTGCTGGAGCCATGGGAAGATCTGCAGGCCATGCCCCATGCGGACGAGCTGGAGCTGGAATTGACCACCAGCGTGCGCAAGGAAATGCGGGTGATCTATGACGATGTGATAGAGAGCATGTCGGCCTTTTTCGAACCATATGAAAAGGCCCTGAGCCAGCATAGACTGACACCCTGCGATCTTGCCCATATGGTGCAGGCATCGCTTGCCGGACTGAAGCTGTCATCGCTTGATCGCGAACGCGTTGAATCCTTCACCAGGTCAATGCTGGCCTGCATTCTGTGCGTTACGGCGATGCCGCACGGTCAGGCAGATCCCGCCTAGGCTGGGCCGGCCTGGCCTTTTTTAACGGCGCCATTTGCCGTTTGCCTGCTAGTGCCGCAGGTCCCCGGTCTGTAATGCGCAACACTCGGAGCGATGGGTGCCGAAGAAATACAAGATAGATACTGCGCGCAGGGCGGAAATTGGCCGTGAACGCCGAATGCGCACCCGCGCCAATATCCTGAGCGCCGCGTTCGATATTTTCGGTGAAGAGCAGGGCCTTTTCGCCCGCATCGAGGATATCGCCACGGGGGCGGGCGTTACGAGAGCCACTTTCTACAACCATTTTTCCGGCATGGGCGAACTGCGCGAAGCGTTGAGCTATGAAGTTACGCATGATTTCCTGGCGGCGGTAACGCACACGATCTCGCAGCTGCCGGATGCCCGCAAACGGGCCGCCGTGGCCGTGCGGTTCTATCTGGACCGTGCGCGCAGCGATACGCGCTGGGGCTGGTCCATGCTGAACCTCAGCGCATCGGGCCGCATCTTCGGGGCGGAGACTTACGAACAGGCAGAGCGAACCGTGCAGGAAGGGATGGACGAGGGGCATTTCCTCATCCCCTCCTCCAAGGTGGGCAGAGACATCTTGCTGGGCAGCACGCTGGCCGCGATGGGATCGGTTACGCGGGAAGAGACTGCAGCAGATTATCCCGAAATCGTTTCCGGCTACATCCTGCACGCGCTGGGCGTGTCCTTCGATGATGCGAAGAGAATTGCCAGCATGGATTTGCCCGAACTTCTGGCGCCGCGGAACGACGCCGCCGCCAGCGCTGAATGACCCCTAATTCACCATGCGGGCGTTCTTGCCCCAGTGGACCACCCGCAAGGCCTTTTTGTCCGGTTTGCCGGCTGCCGTACGCGGGATTTCGCTGACGAACTCGACGGTTTTCGGCGCTTTGACGCTGCCCAGCCTGTCTTTCGCATGGGCAATGATCTGCGCCTCGTCCACGCCGTCTCCCACCACCACGGCATGCACGGCCTCGCCCCATTTGGGGTGCGGCACCCCGATCACCGCGCATTCGCGCACCTGCGGCAATTGCGTGATGGCGGCCTCAACTTCCGTGGTGAAGACATTGAACCCGCCTGAGACGACCATGTCCTTCTTGCGGTCCACGATGTAAAGAAAGCCTTCCGCATCTGCGCGGGCAACGTCGCCTGTATGGTGCCAGCCATGCTGGCGCACTTCCTCGGTGGCCTCAAGCTTCTTGAAATAGCCTTTGCTGACGAGAGGACCGCGCACGCAGATTTCGCCGGGCTCCCCTTCGGCCACGGGATTTCCGTCGTCATCCAGCAGCGCCACCTGAATTGAGCTGGTGGGCTTGCCACAACTCGCCAGACGCTCAGGTTTATAGCCCGATGCGGCTTCGGCCACCACTTCGGGCGAAAGCCATGTGATGACCATCGGGCACTCCACCTGGCCATAGCACTGGCACATGCACGGGCCGAAGGTCTCCACCGCGATGCGCAGCTTTTCCGGACTGACCGGCGATCCCACCAGGATGAAGATCCGCAGGCTGGAGGTGTCGTGCTCCTCGATGCCGCTGGAGCCGAGCAGCGAATACAGCGCGGTTGGCGGCAGGTACATGTGGCTAACGCGGTGCTCAGCGATGCAGGACAATACCTTGGCCGCGTCGAAGCCGGGCAGGATCACCTGCGTCGCGCCAAAGCTCATCGTGGCCAGTGCAACCGGCCCGGCGGCGTGGGTGATGGGCGCAACCACCAGGCTGACAGGGTTATCGGTGCGCTGATCCATCTCTGCCGCAGCCGTTTCCACCATCGTGCCCCAGCCAAGATTGGTGACCATCGCACCCTTGGATGGTCCGGTGGTGCCACCCGTGGGAATGATGCCCACCAGCTCGTCCAGATTGCCGAAAGCGTCCACTTCAGGTGGGGTGAAATCATCCGCGGTGGTATCGCCGATGAAGCTGTCCAACTCGTCTATACAGATGAGGTTCGTCAGCTTTGGGCAAGTGGCGCGCATTTCCTCCACCTGCTTCTCAAGGCTTGAATCATAGATCATCCACTCGCACTCGACGTAAGCGAGATACTGTGCATTCGCATCCACGGCGTTGCGTGTGTTCACTGGGATCCACTGCGCATTGGCGCGCCAGCAGGCCAGCAGCAGGATCATGGCAACGGCGCTGTTCGGCGCGAAAATGGCAAGCGGCTGCTGGTTGCCAAAGCCATGCTTGTAAAGCGCAGCGGCGATCTGCTCCGTCCTCGCCTTCACTTCGGCAAATGTGTGGCTCTCGCCGGTGGCCACGTCGATCAGCGCGGTGCGCGCGGGATCGAGATCGTGGCCACGATCGAAATAGTCGATAGAACGCATGGGGTGCTCCTAGGCGATAACGGCGCGCAAGGCATCGAGGTGGTCGATCAGCAATTCTGGCTGCTGGTCGGCTGGCAAATCGCCAATGGTGTCGCGCTTCATCAGGCCGGTGGTCATGCCGACGCCCAGCGCACCCGTGGCGCGCGCCATGCTGATTTCCAGCACCGGATCATCGCCCACGATCACCACGTCCGCGCTGTCTTCCGGTAACAGGCCCATGCCCGCGATGGCCGATTGAAAGGCTGTGACGGACGGCTTGCCTAGCACGGTAAGCTCCGCATTGGTGAGCGACTGGATCATCACGTTCAGAGCATAGCTCGCCCCTATGGCGCGGCCATTGGCCGTGGCGAAGAAGGGCACGTGGCTGGCAGAGGTGAGGATCGCGCCGTCCCACACCGAATTGCAGGCGGCCTCCAGATCGGGAAAGGTGAATTCGCGATACCAGCCGGTATAGACCGCTTCCACGCCGCTCGCTTCGGCAGAAGGTTCGACGCATTCGATGCCTTTCTCCTTCAGCGGAGCGGACACGCCTTCGCGGCCCAGCACGCGCACCTTGCCGATGCCCTGTTGCTCGAACCAGATGGCCGCTGCGGTGGAGGGGGTCATGAATTCCTCGTCCGCAATGTCGAACCCGGCTGCGCGCAACCGCGCGGCATAGGCGGCGGGCGGCTTTCCGGTGCCGTTGGTGAACACGCGCAGCGGTTTGCCCAGCTTGCGGATCGCGCCAAGCAGTTCGATCGCGCCGGGCAAGGCCTCGTGACCGCCGGATGCCGCATTGCCCAAGGCGATGGTGCCATCCATGTCGAAGATGAAGGCCTTCGCCCCGGCGATACGCTGGGCAAGGTGATCGGGTATTGCGGTCATTGTACGGACGGTCCTGCATGAAGGGCGAGACGCATGCCGTTCGCATCCACCACGATGTCTTTCGCGGCGGGGCGTTCGGCCAGCTGTTTGAGAAGGGAGAGGATGGGGGCGGCCTCCGGGCAATAGCTGGCCTTGGACGGCCCGCTGGCGAGCATGGCGTCCACCTGGTTTTCAGGCATCACCGCGCGCAGCAGGAATTCCTCGTCAGGCATGTTCTGGCCGAATTTCTTGCGCAGGTCGCCCAGCGAGGGGAACATTGGTTCCGCTTCGATCTCACGGGCGCGGGGGCGATCCATGATGGCGGCCTCCACATCGGGTGCCAGCGGGCTGGTGGGATGGCCGAACTTGCCCATCACGTAGCGCAGGATTTCGTCGCTCACCTGCGCATATCGGCCTATGCCGATCACGTTGGAGAGCGCCTGGCTCATCACCATTTGCGGGAAGGGCGTTACCATGATGGGATAGCCCAGCTCCGCGCGCACGCGCTCCGTTTCTGCCACAACCTCCTCGAACTTGTGTTCGAGGTTCAGCTCCTTCAGCTGACGACGCGTGGTCGTCATCACGCCGCCGGCGATCTGGTGGCGCAGGAAGCTGGCGTCGAAGTTTTGCGGGCGGCCGACGGGATGGCCCTCGGCAGCCGATAGCCTGCTCCAGTAATCGGACACCGCGGCCAGCGCCTTGTCATCCAGCGGCACGTCGTGGCCTAGCTCTCGCAGGTTCGCCACCATACGCGTGGCCTCGGGCAGGGAGGAGCCATCGCCAAGCGGACCGATGCCGACATGCACCGTGCCGACAGCGCCGCTTTCCACCGCCTCAAGGCTGGCGAGCGGGCCATAGCCGATGGTGCAATGGGCGTGGATCTCCAGCGGCTTGTCACCGATCACGGCCCTTACAGCCGGAGCCAGCGTACGCACACGCTCCGGCGACAGCAGGCCGCCGGGGTCCTTGATGTAGAAGCAATCAATATCCTCGCTTTTCGCCAGCTTGGCGGCGAAATCGGCGTAGAACTGGTCCGTATGCACCTCGGACAGGGTGAAGGTGAGAGCGCCCATCACGCTCGCCTCGCCTTCTTCCTTCACCAGCTTGCTGGCGGCCAGCACGGCTTCCACATCATGCATCGGGTCCAGCATGATGAACTTGCGGATGCCGTTCGCTTGCAAGCGGCGATAGACCAGCCGCATGAATTCGGGGTCCGCCTGCTGCCAAGCGATGAAGCGCAGGCCGGTGGTGATGAATTGCAGCGGCGTGCGCGGCATGGCGGCGCGCACACGGCGGATGCGCTCCCACGGATTATCGCGGAAATAGCGCACGGCCACGGCCATGTGGCTGGAGGAGATGAAGTCGATCGCCTCGAAGCCCACACGGTCCAGCAGGCCCGCAACTTCCAGTATCTGCGCGGTGGAAAGGCCGGTTGCGCCCCATAGCGACTGGTTGCCGTCACGGATCGACACGTCGGTCAGCGTGATCGTGCTCATGCCGCGAACTCCTTGAAGAAACGGGTGTCGACGCCGCCTTTTCTAAATCCTGCATCAGCAGCGATTTTCGCATGCAGGCTGGCGGTGGTGGTGATGCCTTCGATCTGCATTGTGGCGAGTGCCGCGCCCAGCTTCTCGACGGCTTCCTCCCGCGTGGGGGCGTGCACGATCAGCTTGCCGATCAGCGAGTCGTAGAAGGGCGGCACCTTGCCGCCCGTGGCGATATGGGTATCGACCCGGATGCCGGGACCAGCGGGCCATGCAGCGCGCGTGATCGTGCCGGGGGATGGACGGAAATCGGCATCCGGGTCTTCGGCATTGATCCGCACTTCAATGGCATGACCCGAGAGGGTTAGGTCATCCTGCCTGATGCCGAGCGGATTGCCGTCTGCAATAAGGATTTGCTGCTCGATCAGGTCGACCCCGGTGATTGCTTCGGTCACCGGATGCTCCACCTGAATGCGGGCATTCATTTCGAGGAAGAAAAAGTCGAACGTCTCGGCATCCACCAGCATCTCCACCGTGCCAGCACCCTTGTAGTTCAAGTGGCGCGTGAGCCGCACGGCGGCGTCCTCTATCGCGGCGCGCTTTTCAACCGGCATGGCGGGGGCGGGGGCCTCTTCCACCAGTTTCTGGAAGCGGCGCTGGATCGAGCAATCGCGCGTGCCGAGGTGGATTGCATTCTCGCCATCGCCCAATACCTGCACCTCCACATGCCGACCGCTGGCGATGAAGCGTTCGACGTAAATGCGCGGGTCGCCGAAGCTGGCCTGTGCTTCGGCCATGGCGGTGTCGATCTCGGCGGAGAGGTCTTCCGCGCGGTCCACCCGGCGCATGCCCTTGCCGCCGCCGCCCGACACGGCCTTCAGCAGCACGGGAAAGCCGGTTTCCTCGGCGCGGGCCAGGGCCTCGTCCTTGTTGGCCGCTTCGCCGCCGGGCACCACTGGCAGACCCGCCTCGATGCCCACCTTGCGGGCCATCAGCTTGTCACCCATGGCATTCAGGCTGGAAATGTCCGGCCCCACGAAAATGATGCCCGCATCGGCAGCGGCCTGCGCGAAACGCGCGTTTTCTGACAGGAAGCCGTACCCCGGATGAATGGCATCGGCCTTTGCAGCTTTCGCCGCCGCGATCACGGCATCGACATCAAGGTAACTCTGGTTCGATGGCGCGGGGCCGACGATGGCCACCTCGTCCGCCTGGAACGCAGGCAGGCTGGACGCGTCTGCTTCCGACGCGCCAAGGATGGTGGTGATGCCAAGGCGCTGCGCGGTGCGGATGATGCGCAGGGCGATTTCGCCGCGATTGGCGATGAAGAGGCGCTTGATCATGGCTGCCCCCTCACGCGGGCCGAACGTGCATGATCGTGGCGCCGCCATCCACCATTGTCGCATCATTCACCACCACCTTCTCGATGGTGCCGCTGCATCCGGCGTGGACCGGGTTCATCAGCTTCATCGTTTCGATGATGCCGACGACGGTATTCTCATCCACCGTTTCGCCTTCTTCGACGAAGGGCGGCGCCCCGGGCTGGGGGGCGCGGTAGAATGTGCCGGGTAGCGGGGCGGCGATGCCCAGCAGGCCGTCGGGCAATTCTGCCACCGTCGCCACCTTGTCTCCGCCGGCGGGGGCTTCAGCTTCGGAGAATGACCAGTCCTGCGTCCAGCCATCGGCAGACCCGTCTCCTCCGCCCTCGCGGCGCAGGCGCAGGCGGAAGGCGTCGGTCTTGATGTCGAGGTGATCGTATCCGCTGCCATCGATGATGGCGACGATTTCGGAAACGGCATCTGGCGTGAGGGGCAGTTTGCTCATGCTGACAAATACTCGCGGGCCTTGGCGAGGATCGCGTTGGCGAAAGCCTCGTCGTTGAAGTGGGCATCCTCGACATGCAGATCGACATTGTCCGGCATCACGCTCTCCACATAGTCGGCGAAGGGGCGGGGCATGTCGGGATCGTGGATGTGTCCGTCCGGGCTGTCATGGTTGGAGAAACCGCCCAGCGGGATGTAGAAGCTGACGGGGCCATTCGCCTCGGCAAACATGCCCGCCAGGTGATCGGCCAGGGCTCTCAGCTCCGGCATTTCCGTGCGCACTGCTGTCAGCGCGGGGTTGTGCTTGTGATAGCGTTTGCCGGGGTACTGCTTCTCGGCTTCCTCCAGCGGGCCTGCGATCATGAAATCGGCGTTGCCGGGGGCGAAGATCGTCGGGATGCCTTTTTGTAAGGCTGCCTTGCCGCGATCAGGGCCGCCATTGGCCAGGCCGTTCTGCAGGTGATCGCCGATTTCTGTCACCGACAGGTCCAGCACCAGCGCAACGTCCTTGTCCGCCGCGATGGAATCCAGCGTCGGTCCGCCCGCGCCGGAGGAGTGGAACACCATCACCTCGCAGCCGTCTGCCTCCAGCGCCTCGCGAATGGGGCGCACGGTCTTTTCGGTGGTGGAAAGCATGGTCATCAGCACCAGCGGCTTTCCTGAGCCTGCTTCGGGCGAATAGCCCTTGGCCATTCCGGCAACCGCGTTTGCGGCATTGCGAAACACTTCGCGGGCAATCGTGTTCAGCCCCGAAATATCGGTGACCGAATTCATGATAGCGATGTCCTTCACGCCGATGTACGGCGCCACGAAACCGGATGCCATGGTGGAGACGATCATCTTGGGCAGGCCGTAAGGCAGGGCCTGCATCACGAAGCCCGCGAGCCCTGTACCCATCGAACCGCCCACGGCGATCACGCCCGACAGGCCCTGTTCCTGATTGGTCTGCACGGCCAGTTTGGTCGCGCCCTCTATCATCACCGCCTGGCACTTGCCCTCGTGGCCCAGCGCGCGGACTTCCTCAATGGTATGGCCGCCAGCCTCGGCAACCTGCATCGGCGTGATCTCGGCACCTTCGACATAGCGGCGGATACTGCAATCGAGGTGGATCACCTCGCACTCGTTTGCTTCCAGCACATCGCGAATGAAGGCAGCTTCCTGCTGTTTTGAATCGTTAGTGACGATCATCATCACTTTGGGCTTCGACATTGTTCAGGTCCTCTCGGGGGTGGCTCCAATCGCGTGGAACTTCTGCTGCGCAAAAGACCAAATTTTTTGATTTGACAAAATGACCATCTCGATACTATTTCACCTAGTGAAACTGGAGGGTTTCTTATGGCCGAGGTGAAAACGATCCGCGCGGTGGAGCGGGCGCTGGAAGTGATAGGTGCCATCCGCGCCCGGCGGGGCATGAGTTTGAAGGAACTTCACCAAGGCACCGGCCTGCCCAAGGCGACCCTGCTGCGCATTCTGAAAACCCTGTCCGAAGGCGGCATGGTGTGGCAGCGCATGGCCGATGGCGCCTATGTGGCGGGCGCGCTGAAATTTACCGGCCAGCCGCCTGATATTACGGACAAGTTGGCGGAAATCGCTTCCCCCTTTCTCGCCGATCTCAGCAAGCGCGTGATGTGGCCCTCGGTCATCGCGGTGCCGCGAATGGATTATATTCAGGTGATCGAGACGAATGGCCCCATAGTGCGGCTTGATTCCGCCGTGCTGGGCCCGGTTGGCCTGAAACTCAGCTATTTGCACACGGCGACAGGCCGGGCCTATCTGGCGGCTTGCAGCGCGATGGAGCGGGAGGCGATTATCGAACGTATTCGGCCAGCAGAGCCGGACCCCGCGGGCGAAAAGGCGCTGGAAGCGATTGTGAAGCAGACGCGGGAGCAAGGCTATTCCGCGCGCGATCCGCTGCATCACTGGCCAGATCGCAGCTTCGAACTGGTTCGGGAAGACGGCAGGCGATCGCTGGCGGTTCCCGTCTACTCCGCCGGGCAGCCTATCGCCTCGCTCAACCTCACCTGGCCCAGCGCCCGCACGACGCTGGCCGAAGTGGTGGATCTTCACTTGGCAACCATGAAGGCCACGGCATCCATCATCGGCCGCCGGCTGGACGAGGTTCTGGCCTGATCAGGACGCCTCGCGGCAACGCGAATTTCACGCTGTGAAACATGCGGCCAGAGGCGATTTTCAATATCGACAGATTGTCTCATTCCAAAGGGCATAAGAAATTAGCTCGCGCCACAAGCGGGCAGCCTTTGGGAGAAGAAGAATGCGTACGAATTTCGTGCACCTGTGCGGCACGGCCATGGCCCTTGCCATTTCCGTTCCGGCGGTCGCCCAGGATAATGACGGCACCCAGCAACAAGATGCGGAGGCACCGGCCCGGCAGGGCGGGATCAGCACCATCGTGGTGACTGCGCAGAAGCGCGCGGAAAATGTGCAGGATGTGCCCATCGCAATCTCCGCATTCGGCGGTGAACAACTGCAGGATCGCGCCGTTGGCGAAGTCAGCGAGCTGGCGGCGCTTGCACCCAACGTCTCGCTCGATTCCAGCGTGCCTTTCTCCGGCTCCACCGCCGTTCTGGCCGCCTATATTCGCGGCATCGGCTCGGATGACTTTGCTTTCAACATCGATCCGGGCGTCGGCATTTATGTGGACGGCGTCTATCTCGCGCGTTCGGTGGGCGCGAACCAGGATCTGCTGGATGTGGAGCGTATCGAGATCCTGAAAGGCCCGCAGGGCACGCTGTTCGGGCGCAACACCATCGGCGGCGCGATCTCCATCGTCACCCGCGATCCGGCCGACGAATTCCGGTTTCGCGGCGATGTGACGGTTGGCAGCTACAACCGGATGCAGGCGCGCGGATCAATGGACATTCCGCTGTCCGACAACCTGTTCTCCTCCGTCACCTTCAACATCTCCAGCCGCGATGGGTTCGTGGAGCGGGTGCCATTTCCTGACGATCGGCGGGTGAACACGCCGTCCTTCACGTCCTATGCGGCGGTGGGTTACGATTCTCCCGATACGGAGGGCGCGCAGGACAACCGCACCATTCGTGGCAAGCTGCTGTACGATCCCGGCAGCAGCTTCCGCATCACGTTGAACGGCGATTACACTTATTCCACCGGCGGTGCGGCTAGCACGCTGTTGCTGGCAACAGATTTCGTGCCGGGCCCATTCGCGCCGCCGCCCGGTGCCTCCATCCCCGGCACGGCCTTCGATCCCACGCAAACCCAGGGCGTGCTGTTCGCAGGCGTCTACAATTTCTGCATCGGCTCCACCCCGCAGGAGATTGCGGCGCGCAATGCCACGGCGCTGTGTGCGGGCACCGGCACGCAGTTCCCCTCGCAGGCCTTCGGCACGATCACCACGCCCGTTACACGGCTGCCCAGCTTCGCCAGCGTGAATGTGGACGGCAATCCCGACAACGATCGCATCCCCTACGATAACCGCTTCCTCAGCCCGGATATCGATCAAAGCTATGCCACCGGAAACAACTTCTCCAAGCTGAAGAACTGGGGTGTCGGCGCCGTCATCGATCTGGATATCACGCCCGATATCGCCCTGAAATCCATCACCGCCTATCGCAAGCAATCCTGGCAGAGCGGCGCCGACCTGGATGGCTCTCCCATCAATTCGCTGCAGGTGTCTTTCGACCAGCGCCAGTGGCAGTTGAGCGAGGAATTGCAGCTGACAGGCACGCTGCTGGACGACAGCCTGAACTTCGTCGTCGGCGCATATTACTTCAAGGAAAAGGGCTCCTTGCGCGATTACGTGACGTTCGCGGAAGGCCTGTTGCAGGTGGACGGGCCCAACAGCCTGGAGACGGAGAACTACGCCTTCTTCGGCCAGATCGATTACCGGCCGATCGAGCTCATCGGCATCACGCTGGGCGGTCGCTACACGCATGAGGACAAGCAGTTCGAGGGCGGGCAGCAGGATCTTAACGGCTTCAACTATCGCCTGTTCGGCTGCGCCGATGCCAATGGCAATATCACGCCCGATGCACAGGCTGGCTTTGCCCCTCCGGGTGTGACGTGCCAGCAGGCACTGTCCTACCCCGATCCCACCAACCCGATCCGCGTTTATCCGCCGGGTCTGAACGAGCTGACGTTCAACAACTTCAGCCCCAAGGTCGGCGTGCAGCTGTATCCGGCAGACGACATCATGCTCTACGGATCATGGTCCAAGGGATACAAGACCGGCGGCTGGACCACGCGCTTCACCAACCCGCAATTGCAGGCGCAAAGCTATGAGCCGGAAGAGGCGGAAACCTGGGAAGTCGGCATCAAGTCCACGCTGCTGGACCGCCGCCTGCAGATCAACGCCGCCGCCTTCACCACCGATTACAGCGATATCCAGCTGAACTTCCAGAACGGCACGTCGCCCACCATCGGCAATGTCGGCGATGCGCGGATCAAGGGCTTCGAACTGGAAACGGTCAGCCAGCCGGTTGACTGGTTCACGCTCAACGCCTCGGTAGGTTATATCGATGCGACCTACACTGCGCTCGATCCGCTGGTGTCGTTGCCGTCGGTCAGTGGGCCGAACCCGTTGCAGGCGGGTGCCGTGATTGGCGCTCCGCTGCCCAAGACGCCGAAATGGCAGTTCAACATCTCTCCGAAGCTGGAGTTCGATCTGGGCAATGGCGGGCAGGTTACCATCATCGGCGATTATTCGCATGCCTCCACGGTCTACAACGACGTGGCGCGCACCTTCCTGCTGACGCGCGGACCAACCGATATCGTGAATGGCAGCATCACCTACGATTCGCCCGATCGCCTCTGGTCGGTCAGCGTGGGCGGCAACAATATCCTCGACGAACGCTACATCACCACGGGCCAGAACAACGCGGCGGGCGGTTCCATCTTCGGAACCTACAACCGCCCGGCGACGTGGTATGTCCGCCTCGGGGTCGATATTTGACAATGTGACAAATATGATATCTTTTGCCGGGACAGCGAAGAGATTCGCAAGTCCCGGCAGAGGACAAGGAGAGGCCAGAATGATTTTCAGATTTATTGCGCTCAGCGCTGTGGGCAGCCTGTGCCTCGGGGGGGTCGCGCTGGCGTCCGCTCAGGAAGCAGAAGAGGCCACACCGCGTGCGCCCGAGCAGGTTTACGCAGAGACATGCGGCTATTGCCACGGGGTAAATGTCGGCCCGATCATCCGCGGTCGCAATCTGCCGCCGGTTATCACCAAAAGCTTCGTGCGCATGGGTCCCAACTCCATGCCCGCCTTCCGCCAGACGGAAATCACAGACGAGGAGCTGGACGCCCTCGCAACATGGCTTGAGCAAAGCGAAGCTGACCCTGAGGAGCGTGGACAATGAGCGGTTTGGACAGGCGCACCCTGCTGGGCGCGGCAGGCGCGATCGGCGCAGCGGCAGGCTTTGCCCGCACCGTGAACGCGCAAATGGCCGATGGCCAGACAGCGGCGGACGTGGATGCATTCATGCGGGAAATGCAGTCCATCGTGGGCGAGGACTGGGCATTCTGGAACGCAGAAGCCCTGCGCCCCTACGACAAGGCCTATATTCCCGAACCCAGTGACCAGTTGCATCCCGTGGGCGCGGTGGCTCCGCGCACGGTGGAAGAAGTGCAGGCCATCGTGGCGGCGGCCAATCGCCATCGCCAGCCGATCTGGCCGATCTCCACCGGCAAGAACATGGGATATGGCACCGCAGTACCGGCAACGCCGGGGCAGGTGGTGCTGGACTTGAAACGGATGAACCGCATCCTTGAGGTGGACCCCGATCTGGGCACAGCCCTGGTGGAACCCGGCGTCACCTATCAGCAGCTGAAAGATTACCTCGAAGAGAACAACATCCCGTTGTGGATCGATGTGCCCACCGTTGGCCCGCTGGCCTCGCCGGTTGGCAATACGCTGGATCGCGGCGTGGGCTACACCCCCTATGGGGAGCATTTCTTCTTCCAGTGCGGCATGGAAGTTGTGCTGCCCGATGGGCAGGTGATGCGCACCGGCATGGGCTCCATCAAGGGGTCCACCGCTTGGCAGTCCTTCAAATGGGGTTACGGGCCTTCCGTCGATGGCCTGTTCACGCAGTCCAACTATGGCATCGTCACCAAGATGGGCATGTGGCTGATGCCGGAGCCGCCGGCCTACAAGCCCTTCATGATCCGCCATCCCAATATGGAGGACGTGCCCGCCATTATCGAGGCGATGCGCCCGCTGCGCGTGTCCAACCTGATTGCCAATTGCAATCTGATGATGAGCGCGTCCTACCAGCTATCCATGTTCCAGCGGCGTGATAGCGTGGTGCCCAATGGTGCCCCGCTGGACGATGCATCGGTGAAGCGCGCCGCGCAGGCCAATGGGCTGGGCATGTGGAACACCTATTTCGCGCTCTACGGCACGGATGAAACCGTCGCCGCGATCGAACCGATCGTGCGGCAGGTGCTGACCGCCAGTGGCGGCGAAGTGCTGACCGAGCACGAGATGGGCGACAACCCTTGGTTTCACCATCACGCCACATTGATGAAGGGCGGCCTCAATCTCGACGAGATCGGCATGGCCCGCTGGCGCGGCAACGGTGGCGGCCTAGCCTGGTTCGCCCCCGTGGCTGCCGCAAAGGGCGCGGAGGCCGAGCGCCAGACCGTCCTCGCGCGCGAGATACTGGACAAGCACGGCTTCGATTACACCGCCGCATACGCCATCGGCTGGCGCGATCTGCACCACATCATCGCACTGCTGTTCGATCGCAGCGATGCAGAGGAGGAGCGCCGCGCAGACACTTGTTATCGCGAAATGGTGACCCGTTTCGGAAAGCAGGGCTGGGCCAGCTATCGCACCGGGGTCAACACCATGGACCTCGTGGCGCAGCAATACGGCGCCGTGAACCGCGAATTCAACGCCAAGATCAAGCAGGCGCTTGATCCCAATCACATCATCGCACCAGGAAAGTCGGGGATCGCATGAAGGGATTGATTACAACAACTATCGCCGCAGCCCTGGCCTTCTCGGCCAGTGCCGCATGGGCGGATGATCACACCCAGGCGCGCACGCCGCTGTCCTACGAGGTCATCCCGACATCCGAACTGAGCCTGCACGCCAACATGGTGCTGGTATCGGGAGAGACCGATGCCGTGCTGATCGATGTGCCTTTCTCCCGCGCCGATGCCTACCGCGTGGTTGCGCAGATTCTCGACAGCGGGAAAACGCTGAAAGCGGTGCTGGTAACGCATGACCATCCCGATCACTTCTTCGGGCTGGACGTGTTGCAGGATGCCTTCCCGGATGCCGAGCTTCTGGCAGGGCAGGTGGTGGTGACGGACATGGTCCGCACCGTGCCCATCAAGTTCGAACGCTGGGGCCCGATGCTGGGCGCGAATGCGCCGGTGCGCCCTGTGGTGCCCGAACCGGTGGAGGGCGATGCCTACATGCTGGAAGGCCATCCGCTGCAGATCATCGGTCCGATGCAGGGCGACCATGTTCGATCCACAGTAATCTGGGACGAGGAAACACGCACGCTGGTGGCGGGCGATGTGATCTATAACGGCATGTATGTCTGGCTGGGAGAGCACACGCCCGATCGCTACGCCGACTGGATCGCCGCGCTGGACAGGCTGGAGGCGATGAAGCCCAACCGCGTGATCGCAGGGCACACCTCACCGGGCCGCACCAACGACAATGCCGGCATCAAGTGGACGCGCGACTACATCGCTTTCATGGGAGAGGCCGCGCCGCGGGCTGAAAACTCTGTCGAGCTTCAGAACATGGTTCGCGCCCAATTCCCCGGCGCGACCGATGTTCTGGAATGCTTCCTCCTGTGCATTTCCACGCAAGTGGCAACTGGCGAAATCGAACCGTGGGACGAATGATGATGCGATATGAAAACAAGGTTGTTCTGGTAACCGGCGGCGCCACCGGCATTGGCCGCGCAACATGCCAGGCATTCGCCCGCGAAGGCGCTGCCGTGATGATCGGAGACCTGAACGACGACGCTGGCGACACCGCCGAAATGATCCGCAGCGAAGGTGGCCGCGCCGTATATCGCAAGGCCGACGTGCGCGACAGCCAGGCGATGAGCGATCTGGTGGCGCAATGCGTGGATGAGTTCGGCGGACTGCATGCGGCATTCAACAATGCCGGCGTCCTGCCGCCGCCCGTGCCATTTCACGAGGTGCCGGAGAAGGATCTGGACCTCATCATGGACGTGGACCTGAAGGGCGTGTTCTTCGCCATGCAGGCGCAGGTTCGCCATTTCCTTGAGAATGGCGGCGGGGCCATCGTCAACACCGCCTCTGTCGCAGGCAAGGTGGCCGATCCCAACATGTCAGCCTATGTCGCGGCAAAGCACGCCGTTGTCGGGCTGACGAAGGCCGTGGCGATCGAATATGCACAGCAGGGTATCCGCGTGAACTGCATCGGCCCCGGCCTTGTGGCCACGCCGATGACGCAGGCCTGGCTGGATTCGCCGGAATTTCGCGAGATGTTCTTCCAGCACAACGTCATCGGCCGCGCAGCCCAGCCGGAAGAGATTGCAGGCACGGTGCTGCACCTGTGCTCTGACGAGGCGAGCTTTACCAACGGGTCCTTCTTCGTGATGGACGGCGGGCAGACCTCCCACTGACGACAAGCCCGCTGCGGGTGCGGTGATATCAGTGCTTGTCCGGGCCGATGTCCGGCTGGCCGAGTTTCTGCTTCAGGAATTCGATCAGCGCCCGCACGCTTGGCTTCACCGAATTGCGCCTGTGAACCTGCGCCTTGATCCACATGGGTGACGGGCGGAAATTGGGCAGGACGGTGGTGATACGCCCGCTGTCGACATCGTCCTGCACCAGCAGGGTGGGCAGGATCGCTATGCCAAGGTTCTGCAACACGCCCTGCCGCAAGACAGTGGCATCATTCACCATCATCCGCGGCTTGATATTGAGGGCGAAATCCCCCTCCTCGCTGTAAAAATGCCAGGTCTTGCCGTGCAGCAGCGACACCAGGCAATCATGCTTGTTCAGCTGCTTCGGATGATCGGGGCTTCCCCTGCTTTGCACATATTCGCGGCTGGCATAGGCGGCGCAAGGGTAGGGCATCAGGGGATAGTCGGTCACGTCTTCATAGATGGAAGGCCGCGTGCCAATCGTGACGTCGAAACCGGGTGAGAGGGGGTTGTCCAGCCGGTCTGACAGGCGCAGGTCCAGATCGACTGCGGGATAGAGATTGAGGAATTCACAAAACAGCGGCCCCAGGATGATCGCCGCCACCGATCCGGGCGATTCAATTCGCAGCAATCCGCTCACCCGCTTGCTGCTGCCGTCCTCTCGCATTTCGTCATAATCGGTGACGAGCTGCATGCAGCGCGGCAGCAGGCGGGATCCATCCTCCGAAAGCTTCAGCTCGCGAGTCGAACGGTGGAACAATTGGGCATGCAATTCATGTTCCAGCTGACCAATGCGCTTTGACACCACCGAAGGCGCGACTGACATGGCACGCGCCGCCGCGGCGAAGCTTCCCAGCCGCGAAACAGTCAAAAATGTGCGCAGATTCAGTATGTTATCCATTGTTCTCGATTCGCGAATACTGGCATCGCATTAAGCTCTATTCTCTACATAAGCCACCAGGCGTAATCTCGCAAACATGATCAAGCCGCACAACCGGCGATCTGTTCTGGGAGAGAGAACCATGAAAAAAACAATTATCGAAGGCCAAGCCTCGACTTTTGTCCTGGCTCTGGCGCTGGCCGCTGCAACCAGCAGCCAAGCCTATGCACAGCAAGCTTCTGACGAACAGGATCCGGTTATCCTGAGCGCCGATGAGGCGGACGCCACCGAAGAAACGATCGTGGTGACGGGATCGCGCATCCGGTCCAGCTTCGATCAGCCCACGCCGGTTTCCATGCTGGGGGCAGAACGGCTGGAGGAGCGCGCGCTTACCAATGTGGGCGATGCCCTGAATGAACTGCCCGCCTTCCGCCCGTCGCAGGGCCCTGCCACTTCTGGCCTCAACCCTGGTGCGGGCCTCAGTATCGGCGCGCGCATCCTTGATTTGCGCGGGCTCGGCTCTGTCAGGACATTGACGCTGATCGACGGAAAAAGGTTCGTGCCGTCCACCACGCAGGCCACCGTCGATACCAACATGGTGCCATCCATCCTGCTCTCGCGCGCAGAAGTGGTGACCGGGGGCGCGTCCGCCGTTTACGGTTCGGATGCCGTATCGGGCGTGGTGAATCTGTTGTTCGACAAGAACTTCACCGGATACCGTGTGAACGGCCAGCTTGGCATTGCCGATGAAGGCGACAATTTCACCCGGCAGATCGGCGTGGCAGGCGGCTGGGACATCGGATCCAACGTTCACCTGATCCTGGGCGGAGAGTGGGAGAAGTCAGAGGGTATCGATGCCTGCCGGGAGCGCGAATGGTGCGTAAACGGCTTCACCATCGTGGGTCGCAACCCGCTGGCGGCAGGGCAATCGCCCGATCGCACAGCCAGCTCCGTCCTGCCCAATGCTGCGGTGTGGAGCACCGATTTCCAGGGTATCACCAACCCGCCCGGTAGCGCCTTTGTGGGCGTCGACCTGCCGGTGCTGCGCCCGATTGACGGGATCACCTTCAGCAACAGCGGCAGGCCGCGGCGTTACGAGTTCGGCAGCTATGCCAACAGGATTTGGATGGTGGGCGGCGAAACGGGAACGCCGGCGGAGGAGAACGTCTATTTCGACTTCCCCATCGTCTCCCCCAACGAACGCGTGGCCGCCATGGGCCTGCTGACGTGGGACGCGACGCCCGATCTCAGAGTGGAACTGATGGCCAATTTCGGCCGCAGCGAGGGCACCCACCGCAGCACGGCCTATCGCACCATCGGGTTGACCGTGCGGGACGACAATCCCTTCATTCCCCGCTCAACCGATCCCACGCTGGACATCCCCACCATCCTTGCCGCCAGCGGCGCAACCAGCTTCACGCTGGGCAAGGGTTTCGATGATGTCGGGCCGACCCAGATCGCCGTATCCAACGAGGTTTATCGTATCGTCGGATCAGCAGAATATAATATCGACGATAATTGGACCGCCGATTTCTACTACCAGTTCGGCAAGAACGATTTCCGCAGCGATCTTACCAACAATACCATCACCGCCAACATCGTGCGCGCACTGGATGCCGTTGCGGTGGGCGGGGAGCCGGTATGCCGCGTGAATGCGGATGCCGATCCATCCAATGATGATCCGTCCTGTGTTGCGCTCAACCCCTTTGGCTATGCCAACCAGTCCAATTTTGCTGATGCCGTGGCCTATGTCACCGGGGCTGCGTTCCAGACCAACAAGACGACGCAGCATGTGGTTGCCGGCAATATCACCGGCACGCTGTTCGAATTGCCCGCAGGGCCTGTTGGCGTGGCGTTCGGCGGCGAATTCCGCAGCGACAAGGTGGATGGCGATACCGACGCGATTTCACAGAACCTGGGCTTCTTCAACGCCGGCAATGGTTCGCTGATCTCTGGCAAGATCGAGGTGGTGGAAGGCTATGGCGAAATTGACGTGCCATTGCTGGCCGACACGCCCTTCTTTCGCGAATTGGGCGTCAACGCGGCAATCCGCCAGACGCATTACAAGCGGTCCAGCGAATTTGTGAACAGCAGCTCTGTCGATGCAACCACCTGGAAAATCGGCGGTGTGTGGGCTCCGATCGATGCCATTCGTTTCCGCACCACCCTGTCTCGCGATATTCGCGCGCCAAATGTGCAGGAACTGTTCGGCCCTGTCACATCCACCACCGGCATTCTTACCGATGTCGGTAATGGCGGCGTGCAGGTGATCGTGCCGATCCGCAGCGGCGCGAACCCCAATCTGGAGCCCGAAAAGGCAGATACTTTCACCGCTGGCGTGGTGATCCAGCCCACGGGCGGGTTCCTGAGCCGGTTCCGCGCATCGGCGGATTACTATGACATCAGCATCGATGGCGCGATCAGCACGCTGGGCCAGCAGAACATCGTGCAGCGCTGCGTCGATGGCGATCAGCTGAGCTGTTCGCTGATCACCAGGGATGCCGGCAACAATGTTACCCTGGTGGAAGATACGATCCAGAACGTGAACGAATTGATTGCACGCGGCATCGATTTTCAGGTCGATTACGCGCAGCCTATAGGTGCCACAAATCTCCTGTCGGTCTCGCTGCTTGCCAATTACGTGAGTGACTTGGTGACGGTGGATAGTGCTGGCGAGGTCAACCGGGCGGGGCAAACGGGCCTGCGCGGCGGCACGCCCGCCGGTATTCCCGATTGGACCGTAGATGCCAATGTCCGTCTGGATATCGGCGAGGCGTTCTCGTTCAACACGCATCTTCGCTGGATCAACAGCGGCTTCTTCTTCCCCAGCTTCGTGGAACCTGGCGATCCCGGCTTTTCCTTCGAAAATCCGAACAGCGTGAACACCAATTCCATCTCGTCCCGCACCTATGTCGATATGCTGGCGACCTACCGCGTGGAGACCGATTACACGCAGGAGATGGAGCTCTACTTCGGGGTCGACAACGTGTTTGATCGTGATCCACCCCGTTTCCCCGGTGCGAACGGCGCAGGCAACAATGTGCTTTTCAATCCCGTTGGCAGGTTCGTGAAAGGCGGCGTCCGGCTTCGCTTCTAGGCGAAGCCATGTCGCCCGGGGGCCGGGCGGGATCACCTCCCGAAGCCCGCCCGGTCCGCATACCATCACGCGCACGGCACTTGAGCAGGAATTTGAAAATGACATTACGCAGCATCAGCGCCAACTCACCCGTACGCCGCGCCCACTGGCACGCCCTGGGCCTGAGCGAGGAAGATTTGCTCAAGCCCAAGATCGCAGTGGTGAACACCTCCTCTGAACTTGCCGTTTGCTTTGCCCATCTGGACGGTGTGGCCAAGGTGGTGAAGGAGGCCGTACGCGAGGCTGGCGGCGTTCCGTTCGAAGTGCGCACGACGGCGGTATCCGATTTCATCACCGGAGCGGCGAGTTCGGGAAGCTATATCCTTGGCGGCCGCGACCTGATCCCCCACGATATCGAGGCGCAGGTGGAGGCAGCCATGCTGGATGGCATGATCTGCCTGACATCCTGCGACAAAACCCCGCCCGGCCACCTGATGGCGGCCATGCGGCTGAATATCCCGACACTGCTGGTGATCGGCGGATACCAGTCATCGGGCAAGATCGATGGCGATCATGTGGATATAGAGGACCTGTTCAACGGCGGTGTGCAAGAACAGCTTGGCGTAGAGCTGAAGCATTCGGTCGACGCGATGACGAAACAGGCGGTTCGCGGGCCGGGTGTGTGTGCCGGCATGGCCACGGCCAACACCATGCATTGCGTGGTAGAGGCGCTGGGAATGTGCATCGCGGGCTCCGCTCCCGTGCGCGCCAATAGCGAGAAGATGTTCGATTATGCCCGCAAGGCGGGCAACCGCATCGTGGACATGGTGCATGAGGACCTGACGCCGAGGCAGATCATGACGGATGGCGCATTCCGCAATGCCGCCGCCATGGTGCTGGCCGTGAGCGGGTCCATCAACGCGATCAAGCATCTGCAGGCCACCGCCAGCGAAGGCGGCATGGACACAGACCTTTACGCAATCTGGGAAGAAATGGGGCACAAGGTGCCAACTCTTTCGGCCGTGCGCCCCAATGGCGAGGTGCGGATAGAACAGTTTGAAGATGCCGGCGGCGCGCGGGCCATGCTGAAACAGCTTGAAAGTGTGCTGGATACCTCCGTCACCGTGGCCAGTGGCAAGACCATGGGCGAAGATCTGGCCGATGCAGAAATCGGCGATGCGGAGGTTATCCGCCCGCTGGAAAGGCCCATATCGCCTGGCCCCTCCATCGCCATCCTGAAAGGTTCGCTCGCGCCTGAAAGCGCGGTGGTGAAGCTTGGCATACGCGATGGATCGCGGCCCGAAAGCTTCACTGGCAGAGCGCGCGTCTTCGAAAGCACGAGCGATGCAATGGAAGCCATCGAAGCGGGCAAATTGCAGAAAGGTGATGTGCTGGTGCTGCGCGGACAGGGGTTGAAAGGCGGCCCGGCCATGGGTGGCGGCGCGTCCTTCATCCTGTTTGCCATCGATGCAGCGGGTCTCGCGAAGGATACCGCATTCGTTACCGACGGGCAGCTTTCGGGCCTGTGCCTGAAGGGGCTGACCGTGGCCGAAGTGGCCCCGGAAGGCGCGGTTGGCGGTCCGATTGGCAAGGTGCGCGATGGCGACACAATAGAGATCGACGTGGCCCAGCGGCGTATCGATGTGATGGTGGCGCAAGAGGAGATGGCGAAGCGCGAAGCCGTGGGAACGGATTTCCCTGTTCCCGCAACAGGCTGGCTTGGCATGTACCGCGACAATGTCGGCTCCATGGCGTCCGGCGCGGTGCTGATCGACACAAAGAGGCGATGACATGAGCGTGCGACTGACCGCCGAGGAAAAGGCCATGCGCGACGGGGACAATGGCCCCGCCGTTGCCAAGGCGATGGACCTGCTGATCCGCTATGCCGAGGCACTGGGCGCGGAGGATTTCGTCTATACCGACAACATCGCCGGCGTTCCCGGATCCTCTCCGCAATGGGTGAAGGACTACTACGCCGAAGATGGCGGCGATTATCGCGCGGTATTCTCCCGCTTCGATCTTGATTCCGATGAGGTGGTGGACGTGCCGCGCATCTCCGGCTTTGCCTGCCACCTGCAGGGCGGGATGGATCCGGAGCAATGGGCCGAACAGGGCATGACAGAGGAAGCCCACGCCAATTTCGCAGCCGACGAACGCGACGTTGCCGATCACGGCATCCAGGTTCTGAAAACCTGCACGCCCTATCTGGCGGGCAATGTGCCGGTGATGGGAGAGCACTGCGCGTGGATGGAATCGAGCGCCGTGGTGTTCTGCAATTCGGTGATCGGCGGGCGCACCAATTGCGAAGGGCGCGAATCCACCAGCGCGGCGATGCTGGCCAAGCGCGTGCCCAACTGGGGCTTTCACAAGGATGATTTTCGCAAAGGTCAGCACCTGATCGATGTGGAGGTGCCGGTGGATTCCATTTTCGAATGGGGGATGCTGGGCTATTTCACCGGCGATGCGGTGGAAGATACGATCCCGGTGCTGGACGGCAATATCTCCAACGCGGCGCTGATCAAGCACAAGCATTTCGGCGCCGCTGCCGCCTCCTCTGGCGGGGTGGAGATGTACCACATGGCAGGCATCACGCCCGAAGCGCCCAGCGTGGAGGCCGCGTTTGGCGGCGCGCCGCGCGGTGAACACTTCACCTATGGCAAGGCGCAACGCTCCGCGATGTACGAACGCCTTAACTCGGTGGGTGAAAGCACTGATGTTGATTACGTGATGCTGGGATGCCCGCATTACTCAATCGACCAGCTGGCCGAGGTGGCGCAGATGCTGGACGGGCGGACGATCCACGAAAACAGCAATCTGTGGATCTTCACCAGCCGCGCGGTGAAGGCCACCGCCATCGCCAGCGGATATGACGCCATCATCCGCAAGGCAGGTGCCCGGCTGATGACGGACACATGCTCTGCGATCAGCCAGGCGGTGCCGCCCGGCACGAAGGTTGCCGCGTTCGACAGTGCCAAGCAAACCCACTACCTTCCCGCGATCATGGGCATCGAAGGCTGGTTCGGCACCACGCAGGAATGCATCAATGCTGCCTGCACATCGCGCTGGGAAGGGAGGCTGAACTGATGGCCACCGTCAAAACGAGGCCAGCCGACATTACCATTCATGGCCGCAAGGTTGTGGGCGGCGTCACCGAAGGGGAGGCGCTGGTCACCGATCAGACGATCTCCGGATGGGGCGGCGTAAACCCCATGAAGGGCGAAATCATAGAGATGCGCCACGAATTGCGGGGCCAAAGCTTTGCAAACAAGATATTGGTATTCCCCGGTGCAAAGGGGTCTTCCGGATGGTCTGCGGTTTTTCACACCACGAAGCTGACTGGCAAGGCTCCGCTGGGCATGCTGTTCACAATCACCACCACCAAGGCGGCCTTGGGCGCGGTTGTGCTGCGCGTGCCCAGCATGACAGACTTCGACAGCGATCCCGTGCAGCAGATAGAAAGCGGGGACTGGGTGCGTATCGATGCCGATGCGGGCGAAGTATCGGTGTGGAAGGGTGGCCGACCCTGACGAATTGACGCCGCGGCCGACCATGAAACCATGGCGCGCGCACAAATGAACGATTTTGCGGAAGAGACAAGATGGCTGACGACAAGGTAAAACTGCAACGCGTGGAGGGGCATAGCGAAGAGCGCTTCCTGGGTTCCGACGTGTTCGAAAGCGACGGGCGCAACCTGCCGCCCCCGCGGCGCGGCGGCACCATTACCGAAGACGCTCGCCAAATCGATATCTATCATCAGACGGACGTTGTGGTGGTAGGCGGCGGCCCGGCAGGCTGCGCTGCGGCATGGGCCGCGGCGAAAACCGGCGCGGATGTTACACTGGTGGAGCGGTACAATTGCCTTGGCGGCCTTTCCACCGGCGGCCTGGTGATGTGGATCGACCGGATGACCGATTGGGACGGCAACCACGTGATCCAGGGCTTCGCCCGCGAATTTATCGACCGCATGCCGCGCGAAGGCGTGGCTGGCCCGCCCAAGGAGGATTGGGGCAGCCAGCAGCATGACAAGGTCGCCTATTGGAGCAACCGCACAACCGCGTTCCACGGCATCGTGCAATGGGCGCCCACGCTGGACCCTGAGCGCATGAAGCTGAACGCGCAGGAGATGCTGTTGGGAGCGGGCGTGCGCATCGTGTTCCACGCCTGGGCCGCGCGCCCCATCGTGGAAGACGGCGCGGCGCGGGGCGTGATCTTCGAAAGCAAGGCCGGACGCCAGGCTATCAAGGCGAAGGTGGTGGTGGATACCACTGGCGATGGCGACATGTTTGCGCGCGCCGGGGCAGAATTCGATACCGATATCGAGGAAGGCGACGTCCACCATTCGATGAACACCGGCTGGGTGCTGGGCGGTGTGAACATGGATCGCTGGATCAACTGGAAAGTGCTCTACCCCGATCAATTGCGTGAGCTGATGGCAAAGGGGCGTGAGGAGCTGGGCTATTTCCAGACGCCCTATGTCAGCTGGCGGCCCGATATCGCGCTGTTCCTGGGCCCACGGCAAAGCGGCCTGTCGGCGCTGGACGTGGACGATATGACAGAGGTGGAAATCCGCAGCCATCGCCTGATGGAAGGGCACTGCCAGTTCTTCCGCAAGCATGCGCCGGGTTTTGAGAATGTCTATTCGCTGCAAAGCGCCAGCCAGTTGGGCGTGCGCCACACGCGGCGGCTGGGCGGCGTTGGCCGGATTGAGCGCGGGGACTGGCCCACGGCTGGCCCGGTGGCGGACGAGGTGGGCATATCGCCTTCGCTCAGCCCGAAATTCCCCGTTGTCTCCGTGCCATACGGTTCGCTGGTGCCCCGTGCGCTGGATGGCCTGCTGGTGGGCGGGCGGCATATCAGCTGCGATGCCAACAGCCACGGCTTTATGCGCGAGATCCCGCAATGCTGGCTAACCGGCCATGCCGCGGGTGTTGGTGCCGCGCTGGCGGCAGACAAGGGCGTGGAACCGCGAGAGGTGGAGGTGGACGCCATTCGCAAGCTGCTGCGTGAACAGGGCGCGTATCTGCATGATGATACCGCCGTCGAAAGCGTGCGAAACGAAACGGTAGCGGCAGAGTAGGACGGCACATGGCCAGCACCCCGCCCGCCACGCTAGACGTTGCAAAATTCATGCGCGAACAGCGCTTCTCGCGCTACCACATCACCATACTGGTGCTGTGCAGCCTGGTGACGTTCTTCGATGGGCAGGATTTTGCCGCGCTGGCCTATGCGCTGCCCTACATCCGGGATGACATGGGCATTTCGGATGAGATGACGGGTTATGTCAGCTCGGCAGCGTTCCTGGGCCAGATGATCGGATCGCTGTTCGGATCGTATCTGGGCGATATCTTCGGGCGAAGACCGGTCATCATATTCTGTACCATCGGCAGCGCGGTGCTGACCTTTGCCGTGGGTTTCGCGCAATCGCCAGAGCAATTGATCGGCCTGCGCTTTGTCTCCGGCCTTGCCATCGGCGGCCTGCTGGCCCCGGTGTGGGCTTTGAGTATCGAGAGCATGCCCCGATCCATGCGCGCCACCAGCGTGACGATCATCATGATGGGATTTTCCATCGGCACGGCATCCTCCGGCCCGATCGCCAATTTCGCCGCGCCCGTATTAGGATGGCAGGGCATCTTCTGGGTCTGCGGCGCGATGACCGGCGCATTTGCCCTCATCCTGCTGTTCACCCTGCCCGAAAGCGCGCGCTGGATGGTGGCGACGGAGAAACCGGCTGCCCGCATCGTGCCGGTGCTGTCGCGTTTCAATCCCGGCTTTGAATGGAAGGCCTACGATAAATTCGTGCTGCTGGATGAAAAGGCCGTGAAGCAGTCCACCAATCCGCTGAAGAAGCTGGGAGAGTTGTTCGTCGGCAAGCTGGCCTTCATCACCCTGTTCATCTGGGCGGCCTATTTCTGCTCCAGCTTCGCGATCTATCTGAAAAGCGCCTATGGCGTGATCTTCATGGAGAATTTGGGCATCACGCGGCAGAACGCCGCATGGCTGGGTTCGATCAATGCCATCATCGGCGCCATCATGGGCGTGGTGTTGCTGGCCATGACAGAGCGCAAGGGACCGGGCTGGATCATCCTTGCGCCGCTGCTGGGCATTCCCTTCGTTTTGCTGGTGGGAACAGGCGTGGTGCTGGGCGGACCTGCCCTGATCCCGGTGCTGCTGATCGGCGCGATTGCGGTGGGGGCAGGGCATGCGGCGGTGATTTCCATCACCAGCATCTATTACCCCAGCGCGGTGCGCGCCACGGGCGGCGGCTGGGCCAGCTTCATGGCGAAATTCGCCGCCGTTGCAGCCCCGATTTATGGCTCTCAATTCCTGTCCGGGGTCAGCGGCGCGATGGCGGGGTACATGTTCACGGCGCTGTGTCTTGGCGGCGTGATCGTGTTCATCCTGCTGCTTGCCTGGGCCGCCAGAGGCATGACCGATCTGCCCATTCACGCTACAGAACCTGCTAAGAAGGAAACATAATCCATGCCCGAACTGCGCAGCCTTGCCGCCAACAATCCCGGTCGCCGTGCCAACTGGAAGGCGCTGGGCCTGTCGAAAGAGGATATGGAAAAGCCCAAGATCGCGGTGGTCAATTCCTCCAGCGAACTGGCGATCTGCTATGCTCATCTCGATGGCATTGCCCAGATGGTGAAGGAGGAAATCCGCAAGGCAGGCGGGGTGCCGTTCGAAGTGCGCACCTCTGCCCCCAGCGATTTCATCACCGGGGCGGCCAAGTCCGGCAGCTATATCCTGGCAGGCCGCGATATCATCGCCAATGATATCGAGGTGCAGGTGGAGGCCGCATTGCTGGATGGCATGATCTGCCTGACCAGCTGCGACAAGACCCCTCCGGGCCATTTGATGGCCGCTGCCCGCCTCAACATCCCCACGATCCTGGTGATCGGCGGATATCAGCAGGCCGGAGAGATCGACGGCGAACCGGTGGACGTGGAAGACGTATGGTCTGGCCAGATCGGTGAGATTTTTGGCAAGAAGCCGAAATTCCCCGTCGCCGACATGGCGGAAAATGCCATCATGGGGCCGGGCGTTTGCGCCGGTATGGCAACGGCCAACACCATGCATTGCGTGGTAGAGGCGCTGGGCATGGCCATGCCGGGCCATGCCCCGGTGCGCGCCAATTCACCCAAGATGCAGGACAATGCGCGTGCCGCTGCTCGCCGGATCGTGGCGATGGTGGAAGAGGACCTGCGCCCGCGCCAGATCCTGACCGAAGCGGCCTTTCGAAATGCCACTGCCACCGTGCTGGCCGTCAGCGGATCGATCAATGCGATCAAGCACCTGCAGGCAACTGCGATAGAGGCAGAGAACGGCGTCGATGTTTTCAAGCTCTGGGAAGAGATGAGCGATGTGCCGGTGCTAAGCCCCGTGCGCCCTTCGGGCGCGGTGCGGATCGAACAGTTCGAGGATGCGGGCGGTGCGCGCGCCATTCTGAAGCGCCTCCTGCCAAGGATCGACGGCGGCGCAATGACCTGCACCGGGCGCACGCTGGCCGAGAACCTTGAGAATTACGAAGTCGAAGGGCCGGAGACTATCCATCCGCTCGACAAACCTTTCAGCAAGGGGCCCAGCATCGCCATTCTGACGGGCAGCTTTGCCGATACGGCAGTGGTGCGGCTTGGCATTCGGGACGGCTCGCGCCCGGAAGAGTTCACCGGGCCTGCGCGTGTGTTTGAGGACACGCAAAGTTGCATGGATGCGATCAAGAACGGCGTCATCCAGGAAGGCGATGTTATCATCAGCCGCAACCAGGGCCTGCGTGGCGGCCCGGCGATGGGCGGCGGCGCATCGCTGATCCTGTTTGCGCTGGACGCGGCGGGCCTTGCGAAAACCACGGCCTTCGTCACCGATGGGCAGCTATCGGGCCTGTGCCTGAAGGGGTTGACCGTGGCGGAGGTGCATCCCGAAGCGGCCACGGGCGGACCTGTTGGCAAGGTGCGCGACGGCGATATCATTCGCATCAGCGTGGAAAGCCGCAGCATCGATATCGATGTGCCGCAGGCAGAGCTGGATGCGCGCGAAGGCACTGGCATGCGCGTGGGGGCGACGGGATATCTTTCCACCTTCCGGGAAACCGTGCGCGCCATGCCCACCGGTGGTGCGCTGATCCCGTCCAAGGAGTAGGATCAGCTTTGCATTTAACTAGCGCGCATTCAGATCGATTGCGGACATCATGACGTCAGAAACCCGGTCAATATCGTCCTGCCCGATGCAATAGGGGGGCATCGCGTAGATCGTGTTCCCCAGCGGGCGCAGCAACACGTCATTAGCGAAGAAATGCGCGCGCAAGCTGGGGCCGATATTCGCCAGATAGCCTGCGTCATCCCCGGTATCGATATCGAACGCAATCATCGTGCCGCATTGGCGCGGGCGTATAACCTGCGTCTTTTGCGCCGCGCGATCCAGCACCGCGCCCAGCCGCTGTGCCAGTGTCCCAATCCGCTCCATCACCGGCTCCTCCCGCCAGATCGCCATATTCGCAACGCCTGCCGCGCAGGCGACCGGATTGGCGGTGTAGCTGGAGGAATGATAAAACAGTTTCGATCGATCGGTGGAATAATGCGCATCGAAAATCGGTGCGGTGGCCATGGTGACGGCCAGCGGCATGGAGCCGCCTGTCAGCCCTTTCGCAAGGCACAGGATATCGGGCGTAACGCCAGCCTGATCGCAAGCCAGCAGTGTACCGGTGCGGCCAAAGCCCGTCATCACCTCGTCCGCGATAAACAGCACATCGTGCGCGGCGCAAATGGCGCGCACTTCGGCCAGCACCCGCGGCGGGTAGGTGAGCATGCCGCCCGCACCCAGCAACAATGGCTCCACGATAAAGGCCGCAACATCGCCTGCCGCGCAGGCGCTTTCCAGCGCATCCAAGGTGGGCTGCGGATCGGCGGCGGGGAAGGGCACCGTGCCAACATCGAACAGCAGCGGAGCGTAGGCGCGGTTGAAAACGCCGCGCTCCCCAATGCTCATCGCGCCGATGGTGTCCCCGTGATAGCTGTGCTCCAGCACCAGGATGCGGTGCCTTGGCTCCCCGCGATTGTGCCAATATCCAAGCGCCATCTTCAGCGCCACTTCCACAGAGGTGGAGCCGCTGTCGGAATAGAATACGTGGTCCAGTCCGCCGGGCATGATGGCAACCAGATCGCGCGCCAGCGTTTCGGCGGGTTCATGGGTCCAGCCAGCGAAAATGACCTGGTCCAGCTTCTTGGTCTGGTCCCGCACCGCAGCCATGATGCGCGGATGGTTATGACCATGTGTGGTGACCCACCAGCTGGAGATCGCATCGATAACCCGGCGGCCATCGGCGGTGTGCAGGATCGCGCCATCGCCGCGCGTCACCAGCGGAATATCCTCGCCCAGCCCGTGCTGGTGGAAGGGATGCCATACGGGCGATTTGCTCATGTCAGCAGGTCCATGCGAATATTCGCCGCGAACGCCTGTGCCAGCGTATCGGCATTCAGCGGATCGAGGCGCGGCAGGCGGCCAAGGTGGGGAACGTCGGCGATGCGGGTAATCGCACCCTCCGCCACGGGTTCTTCCTCACCAATGAAGGCCACCCCGGCAACCGCGATACCCCGCGCCCGCAATGCCTCGATAGACAGCAGCGAGTGGCTTATGGTGCCCAGCTGCGTGCGGGCGACCAGAATGGCGGGCAGGTTCCAGCGGGCGAACAGGTCTGCTGCCAGCAGATCCTCCCGATAAGGCACCAGCACGCCGCCTGCGCCTTCCACCACCAGCGGGCGATCCGACTGCGGCAGGGTGAGTGCCGCCTCGTCAATCGTCACACCATCCACCCGCGCTGCCTCATGCGGAGAGCAGGGGGTGCTGAGGCGATAGGCTTCGGGCAGCACCTGTGCATCGGGGGCGAGGCGGCGCACGGCGTCACTATCCGTCTCGTCTTCCAGCCCGGCCTGCGCGGGTTTCCAATATGCGGCGCGCAAGGCTTGCGACAATCCGGCGGCAAACACAGTCTTGCCAACGTCTGTATCGGTGCCAGTGACGATAAATCCGGTCATGGCTTCTTCCAACTTGCAACAGCGGAAAGGACCGCCTCGATATCCTGCGCGCTCAAGGTGGAGCGCAGGGCAAAGCGGATGCGGCTGGTGCCCTTGGGCACGGTGGGCGGGCGAATGGGCAGGGCGGCAACGCCATGATCCAGCAGGTGATCGCCTAGCGCCAGCGCGTCTGCCTCAGTCCCGACAACGAAGGGGATGATCTGCGTGGTGGAGCCAAGCGTATCGTAGCCGAGTTTATCCAGCCCCTCGCGCAATTGGGCACCCAGATCGGCAAGATGCGCGCGATCGTCATCCATATCGGGCACCACATCCAGCGCTGCATCCATCGCGCCCAGCATTGCGGGCGGCGGGGCGGTGGTGAAGATCAATCCCGCGCACATGTTGATGAGGTAATCGCGCACCACATCCGGGCAGGCGATATAGGCGCCGAAACCGCCCATGGCCTTGCTGAAGGTGCCCATCACGATGGTTGCGCCCGGGGCGGTAACAGGATGGTCCGCCGTCAGCCCCGCACCGCGCGCGCCAAGGACGCCGGTGGCATGCGCCTCGTCAATATAGAGCATGGCATCATGTTGGACGGATAGCGCGTTCAGCCGCGCCAGGTCCGCGCGGTCGCCATCCATGCTGAAGACGCTTTCGGTGATGATGAGGCGGGCGGGCGCATCGCTGTGTTCCTGCAACAGGGCGTGCAGATGGGCGTAGTCATTATGATCGTAGAAATGCACGTCCGCCGTCGCGGCGCGAAGGCCGGCGTGGATGGAATTGTGCACCAGGCTATCTGCAAAGATCACCGTGCCCTTTGCAGCGCGTGCCAGTGCCGGGATCGCGGCGGCGTTGGCCTGCCAGCCCGTTGCAAGGATCAGCGCGGATTCGGTGCCCTTGAAAGCGGCGATCTTCTTCTCGACCGCGAGATGCGCCGGACTGGTGCCGGTGATCAGCCGCGATGCGCCCGCGCCTGCGCCGTATTGGCGCACGTAATTGGCAGACCGTTCCACCAGCAGCGGGTGTTGCGACAGGCCGAGGTAGTCATTGCTCGACAAGTCCAGTAATTCGCGCCCGTCGCGCACCAGGCGTCCTTGTCCGCGCATTTCCACCGCACGCAGCACGCGCGTGCGATGCTTGGCAGCAATAGTGCCCAGCGATTGCCGGATATGATCGAGCATGGCTGGCCTGCTCAGGTCAGTTCGGCGCGGCGCTCGGCTTCGGGTTCCGGCTTGGTGGCGCAGCCGCCGGAGCATCCTCCCACGGCGCGCATAGGCTCTTCGCCCTGCATGGCTTTCAGGCCCAGGCGTGCGAACATCGCGGCATCGCTATCATCGCCCGCATTGGGCGCGGTCAGCAGCTTTTCGCCCGTGAAGATGGAATTCGCGCCCGCCATGAAGCACATGGCCTGCACCGCGTCCGACATGCTTTCGCGGCCCGCAGACAGGCGTACCATGCTCATGGGCATGGCGATGCGCGCCACGGCCACGGTGCGCACGAATTCGATATCGTCGATCTTCGCCATCGGCGTATCGGCCAGCATATCGCCCAGCGGCGTGCCTTTTACCGGCACCAGCGCGTTTACCGGCACGCTTTCGGGATGGCGTTCCAGCGTGGCAAGCGTGTGGATGAAGCCAACGCGATCGGCGCGCGTTTCGCCCATGCCCACGATGCCGCCGCTGCACACATTGATGCCCGACTTGCGCACGTTTTCCAGCGTGGTCAGCCGGTCCTCGTATTTGCGGGTGGTGATCACGCGGTCGTAATATTCAGGCCCGGTGTCGACGTTGTGGTTGTAATAATCGAGGCCAGCCTCCGCCAACTGCTCTGCCTGCGAGGGGGAGAGCATGCCCAGCGTCATGCAGGTTTCCAGCCCCATTTCGCGCACGCCCTTCACGATCTCCACGATCTTGGGCATGTCCCGCTCCTTCGGGTTGCGCCATGCGGCACCCATGCAGAACCGCTGGCTGCCCGCATCCTTCGCCTGTGCGGCCGATTGCAGCACCTGGCGCACGTCCATCAGCTTGGTCGCTTCCACGC
The DNA here is from genome assembly GCF_009807005.1 of Aurantiacibacter rhizosphaerae. Lineage (GTDB taxonomy): Bacteria > Pseudomonadota > Alphaproteobacteria > Sphingomonadales > Sphingomonadaceae > Alteraurantiacibacter > Alteraurantiacibacter rhizosphaerae. Next base: position 972,528 of record NZ_WUBR01000001.1, read on the forward strand.
CGCTGTCGGCATGCGCGCTTTGCGAGCAATAGCCGCAATCTTCGGGGCAGCCGCCGGTCTTGATGGAGAGCAGGGTGCACAACTGTACCTCGTCCGGCCGGTGATTCTCGCGGTGGACGCTGGCGGCGCGAAACAGCAGTTCGGTGAAGGGCAGATCGAAAAGATCGGCAATCTCTTCGCGGGTCCAGTCGGTGCGGATCATTGTAGGCATTCCCCGTGTTCTCGCGGCCCGCAAATCATGGTGACGGCGGGTGTGTGACGCCTCCTTGGCAAAATGTGCCGCGCTAGTGAAGCGTTTGCGCGCAGGAAAACCACCAGGCGAAACGGGATCAGATGTTCAGCCGGGCGAAATTTGCCACTCCGGGCGCGGGTCTGCGGGCACCGGTTTCGGTGTGCGGGTCGGGATGGGAAAGAGCCGTCTCGGGTGCCAGATCGCCAAGGCTGCGGGCAACGCTGGCGATGGCATCGCCGTCAGGTGAATAATACACCAGCTTGGCCTGCCTGCGGGTTTGCACCAGCCCCGCTTTGCGCAAAATGGCCAATTGCTGGGAAAGCGTGGGCTGCGCCACTCCGGTCGCCTCCTCAATCTCTCCCACATTGCATTCCCCGCCCGCAATCGCCTGCAGGATGCGCAGGCGGGACGGATGGGCAAGGGCTTTCAACGCCTCCAGCAGCATGTCGTCCGCCATCACTTGCGCTCCTGCCAGAACCAGTCTCCGGCATGCTCTGCTGCGAACACATCATCCAGCGATTCAACCGGCGGGCTGAGCATCGGCTGGCCCTTCTTCCAGTCCGCCGGCGTCAACCCCGCTGTCGCATCGGCAGCCTGCAAGGCATCGAGAATACGCAGCATTTCCGGAATGGAGCGGCCCACATTGGGGGGGTAGCATGTCATCGCGCGGATCACGCCCTGCGGATCGATGAAATAGGTGCTGCGAACGCCGAAGTTGTCGGCATCGCCGGGCATGGACATGCCATAGGCGTTGGCGATCACCATCGTCGGGTCTTCGATGACGGGGAAGCGCACCTCGATATCGAAGCGGTCGCGAATAAGGCGCAGCCAGGCGAAATGCGAGAACAGTGTATCGATGGACAGCGCCATCAGCGCGCAGTCGCGCTTTGCGAATTCATCGGCCTTGCGGGCAAGCGCCACGAATTCCGACGTGCAGACGGGCGTGAAATCCGCCGGGTGGGAAAACAGGATGACCCACTGGCCGCGAAAATCCTCCAGCTTCACCGGCCCAGTGGTGGCGCGCGCGGAGAATGCGGGAGCCTTGTCACCAATGCGGGGCGGGTAGCTCGACTTGCCTTCAATTTCGCTATTCATGTAAGTCACATACTCATTGACGTCTCCAGCGGCAATACATATTATCAATTAATGAAAATGTTTATAGGAAGGCGATCATGAGTACCGATCAAGCACTCGCCAACGCCAGTCAGCAGATCGATCGCGCGCGCTCCGACAAGGGCAAGCGCCCGACAATAGCGGGCTTTTTCGACGAGGCGACCAACACCATCACCTACGTCGTGCACGATCCGGCGACGAACGAAGCCGCAATCATCGATTCGGTGATGGATTATGCGCCCAATTCGGGCCGCACGTCATTCGGGTCGGCAGATCTGGTTATCGAATATGTCGAAACCAACAATCTGAAAGTCACCTGGCTGATCGAAACCCACGCCCACGCCGATCACATCTCTGCCGCGCCCTATCTGCAGGAAGAACTGGGCGGCAAGCTGGCCATCGGCAAGGATATCATCCGCGTGCAGGAGGTGTTCGGCAAGCTGTTCAATGCGGGCACCGATTTCGAACGTGACGGATCGCAATTCGATCACCTGTTCACCGATGGCGAGACTTTCAGGATTGGCGAGCTGGAAGGCATTGCGCTGCATGTGCCCGGCCATACGCCCGCCGATATGGCCTTCATCGTCGGGGACGCGGCGTTCGTGGGCGATACGATCTTCATGCCTGATTTCGGCACCGCGCGTGCGGATTTCCCCGGCGGCGATGCGCGCGAGCTCTATCAATCCATCCGCCGCCTGCTCTCGCTGCCGGACGAGACGCGCCTTTTCCTGTGCCATGATTACAAGGCTCCGGGACGTGACGATTATGCCTGGGAAACCACGGTGAAGCAGCAGCGCGAGGAAAACGTGCATGTGAAAGACGGCGTGACCGAGGATGAATTCGTCGCAATGCGCACCAGCCGGGACAAGACGCTGGACATGCCCACGCTCATCATGCCGTCCGTGCAGGTGAACATTCGCGGCGGCCGCTTGCCGGAGCCTGAGGAGAACGGCGTCTCCTACATCAAGATTCCGGTGAACGCGGTATGATGCTTCCCGGATTTCCCGACGCCGCGCCCTTGGATGGGCTGATCGGCGGTGCGCTGATCGGCGTGGCGGCGGCGATCATGCTGTTGACGCTGGGCCGGATCGCCGGTGTATCCGGCATCGCCGCCAAGGCCTTCGGGCTGGGCGGCAGCGGCCTCAATCGCATGGGAGCATGGGCCTTCGTGATCGGCCTGCCGCTGGGCGCGCTGGCCGTATTGCTGGCAAGGGGCGGGCTGGAGCCCAGCTTTGCCGGACCGATCCCCCTGGTGATCGCTGGCTTGCTGGTGGGCTTCGGCACACGGTTGGGCAGCGGTTGCACCAGCGGGCATGGCGTTTGCGGCATCAGCCGCCTTTCGGGTCGCTCTATCGTCGCCACCATCACCTTCATGGCGGCGGGCATTGCCACGGTCGCCGTGATGAATGCGCTGGGACTGGAGGTGCTTTCATGAAAACTCTCGCTTCTCTTGTGGCCGGCATCATCTTCGGCGCTGGCCTTACCATTGGCGGAATGACCGATCCTGCCCGCGTGCGCGGTTTCCTTGATCTGTTCGGTGATTGGGACCCGACGCTGGCCTTCGTGATGGGCGCGGCCCTCATAGTGATGGCCATCGCCTGGCGCGTGGTGCCCGGCATGGCCCGTCCGCTGTTCGACGATGATTTTCACATCCCCGGCAAAAGCGAACTGACCCCCAGCCTGATCGGCGGCGCAGTGCTGTTCGGCGTGGGTTGGGGGATTGCCGGCCTGTGTCCGGGGCCGGGCTTTGCCGCCCTTGCCATAGAGCCGCTCAGCGCCGCGATCTTCGTTGTCTCCATGCTTGTCGGCATGGCCTTGCTGCGCCTGATGGAAGGAAAGAGCTGATGGATACGACCCAACTGACCGATGGGCTTTCCGTTTCCCCGCAGATTTCGCCCGCCGAGGTGAGCGAGCTTGCAGCCGCAGGGTATAAGTCCATCATCTGCAACCGCCCCGATGAGGAGGAGACCGGCCAGCCTGATTTCGCTGACATCGCAGCCGCGGCAACGGCATTGGGCCTATCAACCCGCCACATCCCGGTGGACGCTGAACGGCCTGTCGAGATGCAGGCAGACGCTTTCGCGAAAGCGCTGGCCGAGTTGCCCGGCCCGGTGCTGGCCTACTGCCGCACGGGCAATCGCTGCACCAAGCTTCACGAAGCGATCAGCGACTAATCCCGCGCCGCTTCCACTGATCGAAAAGGATCAACCATGACCGACAATCACAGCCACCACACCGTAGTCATCGCAGGCGGCGGCTCTGCCGGTATCGCCACTGCCGCATCCATGCTGCAACGCCATCCCGGCCTCGATATCGCGATCATAGAGCCCAGCACCGAGCATTATTACCAGCCGGGCTGGACGATGGTGGGCGGCGGCGTCTTCGAAAAAGACGAGACGATGAAGCCGGAAGCCTCCGTCATGCCCAAGGATGTTACTTGGTTGAAGGCCGGGGTGACCGGCTTCGATCCCGACAACAACGCCGTGGAATTCGGCAATGGCGGGCGCGTGACATATGATGTGCTGATCGTTGCCATGGGCAATCGCCTTGCATGGGAGGAGATCGAGGGGCTGGAAGAGATGCTGGGCAAGAACGGCGTCACCTCCAATTACCGATACGATCTGGCGCCCTACACCTGGGAACTGGTGCAAAACACGCGTTCCGGCCGCGCGCTGTTTACCCAGCCGCCCATGCCCATCAAATGCGCGGGCGCACCGCAGAAGGCGATGTATCTTTCATGCTCGGAATGGGAGAAGCGCGGGTGCCTTGGCAATATCGAGGTGGAGTTTCACAATAACGGCGGCGTGCTGTTTGGCGTGCCCGAATATGTGCCTGCGCTGATGAGCTATGTCGAACGCTACGGGATCGACCTCAACTTCGGCTCTACGCTCACCCGCGTGGATGGCCCGGCGCAAAAGGCCTATTTCGCCACGGAAGACGGCGAGGTGGAGCGCGAGTTCGACCTGCTGCATGTCTGCCCGCCGCAAAAGGGCAACGCGGTGGTTGCCGCCAGCACGCTGGCAAACGAGGCGGGCTATGCCGAAGTGGACCAGCACAGCCTGCAACACGTGCGCCATGCCAATGTGTTCGCCCTTGGCGATTGCAGCAGCACGCCCAATGCAAAAACCATGGCCGCTGCCCGAAAGCAGGCCCCGGTCGCGGCGGTGAACGCGCTCGCCATGCTGGAAGGCAGCGAGCTGAAGGGCAGTTACGATGGTTACGGCAGCTGCCCGCTGACGGTGGAAAACGGCAAGATCGTGCTGGCCGAATTCGGCTATGGCGGAAAGCTGCTGCCCACCTTCCCCACTGCAATCCTTGATGGCACAAAACCTTCTCGCCTTGCGTGGACACTGAAGGCAGACGCGCTTCCGGCGATCTACTGGCATGCCATGCTGAAGGGTCGCGAATGGATGGCCAAGCCCATCGGAGGGGCGTGATCAAGCCTCATGCTCTCGCGCTATTTTCCGATCCTCGAATGGGGGTGCAGCTATAACGGGCAGACGCTGAGCAGCGATCTGATGGCGGCGATCATCGTCACCATCATGCTGATTCCGCAAAGCCTTGCCTACGCGCTGCTGGCGGGGTTGCCTCCGGTCGTCGGCCTTTATGCCTCCATCCTGCCATTGGTGGCCTATGCCATTTTCGGCACCAGCCGCACGCTGGCCGTGGGGCCGGTGGCGGTGGTTTCCTTGATGACGGCGAGCGCGGTGGGTGCTGTCGCCCCGCAGGGAACGGCGGAATATCTGGAAGCCGCGATCACGCTGGCCGCGCTGTCGGGCGTGATGCTGTTCGTGCTGGGCGTGTTGCGAATGGGGTTCCTGTCCAACCTTCTCTCGCACCCGGTGATCAGCGGCTTCATTACCGCCAGCGGCATATTGATTGCCACCAGCCAGCTGCGCCATGTGCTTGGCGTTTCGGCCGGCGGCGACACCTGGCCAAAGATGCTGGGCTCGCTGTTCGCAGCCCTACCACAAGTGAACCCGTGGACGCTGGCCGTGGGCGTGCCTTCGGTGATCTTCCTGTTCTGGGTGCGCAAGGGATTGAAGCCGCTGCTGGTGAAATTCGGCATGTCTGGCAAGGCAGCGGATATCGCTGCCAAGGTCGGCCCGGTCGTGGCCGTGGCGCTCAGCATCGTGGCCGTGATGGCATTCGACCTGGCGGGAAGGGGCGTGAACATCACGGGCGAGATCCCGCAGGGCTTGCCGCCCTTTGCCATGCCCAGCACGGACCTGTCGCTGATCCGGCAATTGTTCGTACCTGCGCTGCTGATCTCCATCATCGGCTTTGTCGAGAGCGTGTCCGTCGCGCAGACCTTGGCCGCAAAACGCCGCCAGCGGATCGCGCCCGATCAGGAGCTGATCGGCCTTGGCGCATCCAATATCGCCAGCGCCTTTTCCGGCGGCTATCCGGTAACCGGCGGCTTTGCCCGATCGGTCGTGAATTTCGATGCAGGAGCGCAGACGCCCGCTGCGGGCGCTTTCACCGCTGTTGGCATCGCGATGGCATCGCTGTTCCTCACGCCGCTGCTGTTCTCGCTTCCCATCGCCGTGCTGGCGGCCACCATTATCGTGGCCGTGCTCGCGCTGGTGGATTTGAAGACGCCGCGGCAATTGTGGAACTATTCAAAGGCTGATTTCGCCGCGCATGTCGCCACCATTGCCATCACCCTGCTGGCGGGTGTGGAAATGGGCGTGATCGCGGGCGTATCCGTCGGGCTGCTGCTGTATCTCTGGCGCGCCAGCCGTCCACATGCCGCCATCGTGGGCCGCGTTCCGGAAACCGAGCATTTCCGCAATGTAGAGCGGCACAAGGTCTTCACCGCCGATCACGTTCTCTCCATCCGCATCGACGAGGCGCTGACCTTTCTCAACGCCCGCTGGCTGGAGGAATATGTGCTGGAACAGGTGGCCGACCGGCCAAAAATCCGCCACGTCATCCTGATGGCCAGCGCTGTGAACGAGATCGATGCATCGGGGCTGGAAAGTCTGGAAGCGATCAACCACCGGCTTGCCGATGCCGATATAAGGCTGCACCTTTCCGAGGTGAAAGGCCCGGTGATGGACCGCCTGCAACGCACGCATTTCATCGAAGAGCTGAGCGGCCAAGTGTTCCTAAGCCAGGCGCGTGCCTTTGCAGAGGCGCTGCGCGATGATGGCAATGATGTGGAGCAGCCCGACGATATAGCGCGCGGGTTGATCTGAGTTGTAATAAATGCACCTGATGGTGCGAAATTCGGGTTCGTTGCACGACGTGCAATATCGTAAGGCGCGTGCCTGAAGGAGCAGAGATAATGTTCGACGGCCTCGACGCACTGATGCTTGCCCGGATACAGTTTGCCTTCACGGTAAGCTTCCACTTCTTCTTTCCCGCTTTCTCCATCGGCCTTGCCAGCTATCTGGCAGTGCTGGAGGGCTTGTGGCTGAAGACAGGTAAGCAGATCTATCTCGATTTGTTCAAATACTGGATCAAGATCTTCGCCATCGCTTTTGCCATGGGCGTCGTCTCCGGCATCGTGATGAGTTACCAGTTCGGCACCAACTGGTCCGTTTATTCCGATCTTGCCGGCCCGGTGATCGGCCCGCTGATGGCGTATGAAGTGCTGACGGCCTTCTTCCTGGAGGCAGGCTTCCTTGGCGTGATGCTGTTCGGCATGAACAAGGTGGGCAAGAAGCTGCACTTCCTCGCCACGCTGATGGTGGCCTTCGGCACCTTCGTATCCGCCTTCTGGATCCTGTCGGTAAACAGCTGGATGCAAACGCCTACGGGGTTCGAGATGGGTGCCAACGGCCAATATCTGCCCGGCGACAGCTGGCTGGCAATCATCTTCAATCCCAGCTTCCCCTACCGCCTCGTCCACACCGTGCTGGCCGCCTATCTCACCACCGCATTCGTGGTGGGCGGCGTTGGCGCCTGGCACCTGCTGAAGGACCGGGCGAACCTGCACGCGCGCAAGATGTTCTCGATGGCGATGTGGATGGCCGCCATCGTTGCGCCGATTCAGATATTCGCGGGCGACATGCACGGCCTCAACACGCTGGAGCATCAACCGCCAAAGGTCATGGCGATGGAGGGGCATTACGAAAGCCACCCGGACGGCGCGCCGCTTTACCTGTTTGGCATTCCCAACGACAAGGAACAGCGGCTGGATTACGCCGTAGGTATTCCCAAGCTTTCCAGCCTGATCCTGAAGCATGATTTGAATGCCCCGCTGGCCGGTCTGGACACCGTTCCCGATGACGAGCAGCCGCCCGTCTTCCTGGTGTTCTGGGCATTTCGCATCATGATCGCCATCGGCCTTGGCATGATGACGTTGGGCATGTGGAGCCTGCTCGCACGCTGGCGAGGGCGGCTGTACGAATGGACATGGCTGCACCGCGCCGCGCTGGTGATGGCACCTTCGGGCTTTCTTGCCGTGCTGTGCGGATGGATCACGACGGAGGTGGGCCGCCAGCCCTATGTCATTTACGGCCTGCTGCGCACAGCCGATGCCGCCAGCCCGCTGGCCGCGCCTGCCGTGGCCACATCGCTGCTGGCCTTCATTATCGTGTATTTCACCGTGTTCGGCGCGGGCGTGTGGTACATTCTGCACCTGATGCACAATCCGCCGCATACCGGCGAACTGGGCGCGAAGCGCGGCGACAAGGGCCCGATCCGTACAGCAGGCATCACGCCGGGGCCGACGCAGGACCCGACCGATGCCTCCACCCGAGACCTGTCGGGAACGAAGCAAGAGCCGGAGGAAAGGCCATGAGTATCGACCTGACCACGATCTGGGCATTCATCATCGCCTTCGCCGTATTCGCCTATGTGGTGATGGACGGGTTCGATCTTGGCATCGGTATCCTCTTCCCCACCTTCGATCCGGGGCGGGAGAGGGACCGCGCGATGAATTCCATCGCGCCTGTATGGGATGGCAATGAAACATGGCTGGTGCTGGGCGGCGGCGGGCTGTTTGCCGCATTCCCGCTGGCCTATGCGGTGATCCTGCCTGCCACCTATCCCCTGATCATCGCCATGCTGCTGGGCCTGGTGTTCCGCGGCGTGGCGTTCGAATACCGTTGGCGTGACCCGGCGCACCGCGCATTCTGGGACGGGGCTTTCACGATCGGCAGCCTGGTGGCCGCAATGGCGCAGGGGATGACGCTGGGCGCATTGCTGCAGGGTATCGAGGTGGAAGGCCGCGCCTATGCGGGCAGCTGGTTCGACTGGCTGACGCCGTACACCCTCCTTACCGGGGTTGGTACAGTCGCAGGCTATGCGCTGCTGGGCGCGACATGGCTGATCTGGAAGCTGGACGGCGAAGCGCAGGCCCATGCCCGCAAGCTGGCCAAGCGCGCCGCATGGGCGACGCTGGGGCTGATGGGGGCAGTCAGCATCTATAACGTGCTGCTGAACACCGATTACGCGGCCCGCTGGCTGACCGCGCCGGAAATCTACTTCGCCGCGCCTGTGCCCATCCTCACCGCCATTGTCGCGCTGGCCCTGCTGCGCGCGCTATCGGCAGAGCGCAATTCGAAGCCTTTCTGGCTGGCGCTGACGCTGTTCTTCTTGGGCATGGCGGGGCTGGGCGTAACGATATGGCCAAACGTGGTGCCGCCCGATGTCACCATCTGGGATGCCGCCGCGCCGGAACGCAGCCAGATATTCATGCTGGTGGGCGTCGCCATCACCATGCCGCTGATCATCGCCTACACCGCCTGGGCTTACTGGGTGTTTCGTGGGAAGGTGGACGACGAGGGGTATCATTGAGCCGATGGCCGATACGCCCAATACGCCCGATACGGCTGGCCCACTGTGGAAACGCCTGTTGTGGATGGCGGCGATCTGGCTGGCCAGCGTTGCGGTGCTGGGCACGGTGGCCATGGTGATCCGCTGGTGGCTCAATCCCTAGCTATCGGGCTTTTGACTTCAGCCTTTCATTCGCGCGCGCGAATGCCTACCTCGCAGACCTGATATTATGCGGGAGGAAAATTGCGTGGCAGACAAGCCTGACGAAACGGATCACGACCTTAAAGATCACAAGTTCTATCATGCCGACATGGAAGCAGGCTTTGCCGAAAGCCTGGATAACGATACCCCGCAAACCCGCCATCCCGCCTATCGCCTCGCCTTCCGCGACGATGATTTCCTGCTGCGGGAGGAATTGCGCCCCATCCGTTTTCAACTGGAACTGCTGAAGCCCACGATGCTGCTGGACGAGGCGCGCGTCGGCTCAACCCTCGTCATGTACGGCTCTGCCCGCATCCCCCCGCCCGAAGCGACCGAGGACGCGCTGAAGCAGGCCGAGAACCTGCCAGAGGAAGAGGCGCTGGTGGTGCGCAATCTCGCCAAGAAGGCGAAATATTACGCGGAGGCCTATCGCCTCTCCCGCATGGTGAGCGAAAAGGCCATCGTGGAGGATGGCAAGCGGCAGTTCGTGGTGTGTTCGGGCGGCGGCCCTTCCATCATGGAAGCCGCCAATCGCGGGGCCAGCGATGCCGGCGCAGAGAGCATCGGCTTGAATATCATCCTGCCGCATGAGCAGGCGCCAAACCCCTATGTGACGCCGTATCTCTCGCTGAATTTCCACTATTTCGCGCTGCGCAAGATGCACTTCCTGCTGCGCGCGCGGGCCGTGGCGGTTTTCCCCGGCGGGTTCGGCACGTTTGACGAGATGTTCGAACTCCTCACCCTGATCCAGACGGGCAAGATGAAGCCCATTCCCATCCTGCTGTTCGGCAAGGATTTCTGGAACCGCGTCGTGAATTTCGAGGCGATTGCAGAGGAAGGCACGATCTCCAAAAAGGATCTGGACCTGATCACCTGGTGCGAAACTGCCGAAGAGGGTTGGGAGACAATCCGCGATTTCTATTCGCTGAAAGAAAACGGCGAGGTGAAGCCGGGTTAAGTTGAGCGATCCGTCCCCTCAGTAGGACTCACGCAGGACTTCGGCGCCATCACCGGCTGCCCGCAGAACAGCACGGCGTGACGCCGAAGATTCTGGTGGTGCAAAATGGTCAGGAGCGGGCTGGCACCACGGTGACGGCCAGCATTTGCGGATCGAGTTCACCCGATGCGATCAGTGCAGCGTTTTCCTGCGCCACGCGCTCCTCCATACGCCTTGCATCCCTGCTGTTCGTTGCAAAGATGATGCTGAGCAGCACGGGCTGCCCGCCTGCATCAATATAGCGCGGAGTGGGTAGCTTGCCGATGCGATTGACGGCACGAATGGCTGCCAGGTCCATCGTGTGGCTGCCGGATTCCTGGAAGATCGTGACTTGCTCCGCCCGGCCGCTGCCATTGGCAACGAAGCGGACTTTCACCACACCGGCCCGCTGCCTGCCACTGGGATAGCTGACGCGGTTCAGCTGTTTGTCGAGCTCGACACCCAAGGTGGATACAAAGCCATCCCGTTCCGGCTGTACCAAGATCGTTCCATCCTGCAGGGAATCCTGCGCGGATAGCGGTGCGCCAAGAACGGCTGTCGCGATTGCGATTGAGACAAATTTATTCATGAGATCATCCTTTCCCCAAAAGATGATCGGCCACAGTTTAAAGCGCGCTCTGCGCGACCCTTCATAAGAGCGTGTTAGACCAAAGGTCGATCACATCGGTTGGCGACTGCGGACCGCTCCGATGCAAGTGTGTTCTGCCTCAAATAAGGCCAGAATATGACAGACGTCCTACGGCCAGTGATCGGCAACCGAAATTCCCCTTTGGTTACCGTGTTTTGGGCTGCTTAAATTTTTGTTTCTTAAATTTGGCGGGGCAATTCAATTTAATTATAATATTGCGTAAGTTTGAAAGCGGAAAGACGGTGTCATCATTATAAATTGCCCTCCATTATTCGATTACCACGAACGGTGACTGTACCGCTTGATTAAAATTCGAGAGTCTGGCCCGGCACGAGATTTACTTCCTCTTGCGCACGCCACTCGTGGCAGCGTTTGCAGGGTGACATCGCGTTTTGGGAAGGGAACATGCATGGCCAAAAGGCGTAAGAAAGGCATGAAGTACTCTTTCTGCGCTCTTGCCGCCCTTGCCATTGCCGGGTGCTCACAAGGTGAGAATGGCGCGGATCCTGCCGTTCCGGCTACGCAGACCACCCCTTCCGCCTCTGCATCGTCCGAAGGTCAATCGGCATCAACATCCGCCGCGCCGACAGCCAATGCAGATGACAAGCGCGCCGACCGCGCCCCGCTGGTGGACGAAATTCCTGCCCGCTTCCACGGCACCTATGCACAAGGTGCCGAATATTGCGACGATCGCAGTCACGGCCTTTTCACCATCGCAGCGCGCGAAATCGATTTCTTCGAAAGCACCGGCGAGGTTCGCAACGTGCGTGCCGATGGCGATTACGCCGCTGTTACCGTCTTCGAACAATATGGCGATGGTCCGGGCAATACCTACGCGTTCTACATGCGCATCATGCCCGATGGCAGCCTGCGATACCGGTATGACGATAATGAACGGCTGACCTGGGGTCGCTGTTCGCAGAATTAGGCGCGGACGCTCAACGCACCGCCTGATGCCCCAGCGGCCCATTGCCAAAGCCGAAGCCAGGCGCGCTTTTCAATGCCTCGCGCACGTACAGGCGCGCCTCCGCAATGGCCGCTTCCATGGCCAATCCGCGGCCCAGGTTCGTGGCAATCGCGCTGGACAGGGTGCAGCCGGTGCCGTGGGTATGCTTGGTGACGATGCGCGCATCGCTCCATACCTTGTCCTCATGGCCGGGGCGAACCAGGCGGTCTTCCACCATCGGCCCGTCGGCATCGCCGCCCTTGGCAAGATAGGCGACGCCGCGCCCATCGTTTCTGGCCGTCATGCCATCCGCGCCGCCTAGCGCCGCTAGTTCAGTCACGTTGGGGGTGGTGAGGGTGGCGATTTCCATCAGCCATTCGAATGCCGCGATAGTGGCATCATCGGCCAGCAGGCTGCCGCTGGTGGCCACCATTACGGGATCGAAAACGATGGGTTTGCCCAGATCCTCCAACCGGTCTGCCACCACCTCTGCAATATCCGCGCTGCCGAGCATGCCGATCTTTACAGCATCGGCGCCGATATCCTCCAGGCAGGCATCGATCTGCGCGGCAACAAAATCGGGCGAAAGCGATTCCACCCCCCGCACGCCGCGCGTGTTCTGCGCGGTGACCGCGGTGATGGCCGTCATGGCATATCCGCCCAGCATCGTGATGGTCTTGATATCGGCCTGAATGCCAGCGCCGCCAGAACTGTCAGAACCGGCGATGGACAGAATACGGGCGGGCCGCGCGCTCATGCCTCAGCCACCTTTGCTAAGCTGGAGGCGTTCCCTGCCAGCGGCGCACCGAAATCTGGGCGCATCGCCAGCATCAGATGGCCTTGCGCACCGCATCGCAGATGCTGTCCACCACGCGCTCAACCTGCGCCTCGTCATCGCCTTCGGCCATTACGCGGATCAGGGGCTCGGTACCGGATTTGCGGATCACCAGCCGCCCATTGCCATCCAACTCTGCTTCCGCCGCAGTGATGGCATCCTTCACGGCTTGCACTTCCAGCGGATCGCCCGTTTCATAGCGCACGTTCTTCAGCAATTGCGGCACGGGATCGAACAGGTGCAGCAGCTCGCTGGCAGGCTTGCCCGTCCGCACCAGCGCGGCCAGCACCTGCAAAGCGGCAACGGTGCCATCACCCGTGGTGGCATGGTCGAGCAGGATCATGTGGCCCGATTGCTCTCCGCCGACATTGTAACCGCCCGATTTCATCGCGCCCAGCACGTAGCGGTCCCCCACCTTGGTGCGCACGAGGTTCAGGCCCTTGCTGCCCAGGAACCGCTCCAGCCCAAGGTTGGACATAACCGTGGCCACCACGCCGCCGCCTTTCAATCGGCCTTCTTCTGCCCAGCGGCTGCCGATGAGGGCCATGATCTGGTCCCCGTCCACGGCCTGGCCCTTTTCATCGATCACGATCAGGCGATCGGCATCCCCATCCAGCGCAATGCCGATATCGGCGCCTTCTTCCACCACGCGCCGCTGGATTGCGTCCAGCTGCGTAGAGCCGACATCCTTGTTGATGTTGAGGCCGTTGGGCGCAACGCCCATGGCGATCACCTCTGCGCCCAGTTCCCAAATGGCCGTGGGGGCCACCTTGTAGGCCGCGCCGTGCGCGCAATCGACCACGATCTTCAGCCCGTCCAGGCGGCAATCCTGCGGCAGCGATTGCTTTACCGCGTGGATATATCTTCCGGCCACATCGTCGATACGCCGCGCGCGGCCGATGGCATCGCCCTCGGCAAGGACTTGCTCCTCTTCCATCGCAGCTTCGATCGCTTCCTCGTCCTCGTCAGACAATTTGAACCCGTCCGGGCCAAACAGCTTGATGCCATTGTCGTCATAAGGGTTGTGGCTGGCAGAGATCATCACGCCGATATCGGCGCGCATTTCCCGCGTCAGCAGGGCAACGGCGGGCGTGGGCAGGGGGCCTGTCATGATCACGTCCATCCCCACGCTAGTGAAGCCTGCCACCAGGGCATTTTCCATCATGTAGCCGGAAAGGCGCGTGTCCTTGCCGATCACCACGCGATGCTTATGCGATCCGCGCAGGAAGTGGCGGCCAGCAGCCTGCCCTACCTTCATCGCGGTTGCGGCGTTCAGTTTCCTGCCGTTGGCCCGGCCACGGATTCCGTCGGTGCCGAAATAGGTGCGTGCCATATAATCCTTCGTGTTTTCTCAAAACTGTCACAAGCGCCATGCCGCCATTCGCCCCTCTTGTCACGGGGGCAGGGCGTGGCCATGTCGGCAACTTCGAATTTTGTGTGCAAGACTGCAACGACCGGCGGCCTCGCGCATTGGTTAACTGAAGACCTATCAAACAGGAGTATTCGACTATGGCCTTTTCACTAATCCCGCTTCCTTTTGACAATGAAGCCATTGCCCCGGCAATCACTGCCGAGACTTTCAGCTATCATCATGGCAAGCATCACCAGGCCTATGTCGACAAGACCAACGCCGCCATCGAAGGCACGGCGCATGCCGACAAGTCTCTGGAAGAAATTGTCGCCGCATCGCGCGGCAGCGACCAGGGCCTGTTCAACAATTCCGCGCAGACGTGGAACCACGGGTTCTACTGGCACTCGCTCACGCCTTCCACCAGTGGCCCCTCCGGCGATCTGGCCGACAAGATCGATGAAGCTTTCGGTTCGCTGGACAAGCTGAAGGAAGAGCTGAAATCCAAGGGCGCAGGCCATTTCGCCAGCGGCTGGGTATGGCTGGCAGAAAAGGGCGGCAAGCTTTCCGTCGAAGACAGCCACGATGCAGACACGCTGGCCGACAGCGACTTCAACCCGCTGCTGGTGATCGATCTGTGGGAACACGCCTATTATCTGGATCACCAGAATGCGCGTCCCAGCTATCTATCGGCAGTTGTCGACGGCCACCTGAACTGGGATTTCGCCGCAGAAAACCTTTCGCGCGGCAGCACCTGGGCATACCCCGGCTGATCGAAGCGATCATAATAAAGAGAAAGGCCTGCTTCCCACATCGGGAGGCAGGCCTTCTTTTTTGACAAAGCGAAGTGTTCAATCTTCGACGGGGTCATCCAGCATGCTGGTCTGGAACAGGGGCTCTCCAAACAGGAAGCCGATGAAATTGGGCCGGCCAAGGTGATCGACCAGTGCAGTCAGCGTCAGCAGGATTGGCACAGACAGCAGCGCGCCGGTGACGCCCCAGATCCAGCCAAAATAGGAAAGCGCCAGCAGGATCAGCACCGGGTTCATGGTGAAGCGCGCACCCAGAACGGCAGGGGTGACCACATTCGCTTCCACCGTGTGCAGGCCAAGATAGGCGGCAGCCGGTATCAGTCCGACAACCACGGTGTCCGCAGAGCCGATGCCAAACAGGCCCAGCAACACCATCATCATCAGCGGGCCGACATAGGGAATGAAGTTGAACAGCGTGGCAAGCCCGCCCCACATGATCGGCGCGTCCAGCCCCATGATCCACGCGCCCAGCGCCACGATGATGCCGACGCCGATATTGATGAGGCCAACCGTCAGGATATAGGCAGCCACCCTGTCCTGCACTTCGCGAATGGCGCGCGCGGCTTTCAGGCTGGCGCCCACCTGCTGGCGATCCAGCAACAGGCGGCGGCGCAGGCGGATGCGCGCCTCTATCATGAAGAAGGCGAGCAGGAAGGTTAGCAGAACCTCCAGCAAAACCGTGGGCGTGGCGAGCGCAAGCTCCTCCAGCATGGTAGGCCCGGCCAGCACGACCTGCTGCCCTTCCTCGCCGGTCATCCCGGCAAGCCTTTCGTTCAGCTCTCCCACCCAGGCAAAGGTGTTCTGCAATTCGGAGAAATTGCGCGCCACCCGTTCCGCCATCGCCGGAACCTCGTCATATAAAGAGATTGCGGGCCCCAGCACTGCGCTAAAGGCAAGGGCGAGCACTGCGAAGAACACCAGCAGCGCCAGGATGGAGGCAAGGGTGTTCGGCAGCCACAAGGCCAGCTTGTCTGCCAGCGGGGACAAGATGATGGTGAGGATCAGGGCGGCCACCAGCGGCAGGAACACCACTGATCCGATGGAGAGGACGAAGGGGAGAGCAAGAAACACACCGATCGCCATCAATACGACAAGCGACGAGATCAGACGCAATTCCTGCGCCGCAAGCGTCATTGTCCGACGGCGACCTGGTTGTTTCTCGGCGCTATCCCCCTCGGCGCTCATCGTTTGAAAAGGCTTTCATATGTGGACCACGCGGTGGCGTGGCCCCCGTCATAACTGCAATCGGCCGCGATTGCAGCGTTATTTCCCGGCCGCAGCTTCACCACGCCCGGCTGCCACTTCGTCCAGCTCTTCCAGAATGGCGCGATGGGCAGATGGATCGGTCAGCTCTCTATCGGGGATGTCGCCATCCTCCATCATGCTGCTCAAGGCTGCGCGGGCACGGCCCACGCGGCTTTTGATCGTGCCCACGGCGCAGCCGCAAATGTTCGCGGCCTCTTCATAGGAGAAGCCACCCGCGCCCACCAGCAACAGGGCCTCGCGCCGTTCCGGCGGCAAGGTCAGCAACGCGCGGTGCAGGTCTGACAGATGCAGCGGCTCTTCCTGTCCCGCAGGGGCGGTAAGGATCCGTTCGGCCACCGTCTCGTCATACTCGCCGCGAAAGCGATTGCGGCGCATGTCGGTGAGATAGGCGTTGCGCAGGATCACGAAGGTCCACGCCCGCATGGATGTGCCGGGCTCGAACCGTTCCTGGGCGGCCCATGCTTTCAGCAAGGCTTCCTGTACAAGATCGTCGGCCATGTCAGGACGGCCGCACAAACCACGCGCAAAGGCGCGCAGATGCGGTACGACTTCGGTCAGTTCGCGTTTAAAGTCGCTTTTGTCCTGCGTGCTGCGCTCTGGCAGTTCTCGCTTTTTTTGATCTTTGCTCATTTCTTGCCGTCTTGATCGAGCTGCGAGAGCAAATTCTTGAAAGAATCCGGAAGTGGCTCATCAACCACAGAGTTGTAGAGCTTCTTCAGGCTCCCGGCCCACTCTGGATCCCCGACCTTCACTTTATCGCTGTTTTCCGGTCCCTTACGAGGGCCATTTTCGTCTTGTGACGATGACATGAGCTGTGTTTTTCCCGTCGTCATACGGATTACCGCACTTGCGATCCTCGGATAATTCCCAGGCGGCGATCCAAATTTACATTTGATAGTGTGTGAGTGCGGAACGAAACTGGTGTCATCCGGTTCCCCGCATGTACGATTGATTTGTCGCACTGTTTGCTTTCTGCCCCAAGGTAGGACTATGCGGCGCGCAGAATGACTTCGGTCGTTAGGGATGGCCCCCTTCGGGTCGAGGAGTTGATTTGCAGCACAAGGCCAGTCGACGCAGCAGGACAAAGCGCTGGTTGATGCGCTATCCCCGCGCGATGCCCCTGGGCATTTTCGTGCTGATTGCTGCTGTCACGATCCTTTCCATCTTTGCCATAGAGCGCGGCGAGTACGAGCGGCAGACGGCGCAGCTCAATGCCCGCGCCACGGCCATCGCCTCCGCGCTGGAGCGGCGCGCCAATGCCAGCAGTGCCTATCTGCGGGCCGGCGCAGCGTTGCTTTCCACCATGAACGATATCCCGGCGGACGATTTCCGCCGCTTCGTATCGGAACTGCGCCTGGATGCAGATTATCGCGGCGCGGAAGGGATCGGCTGGGCCAAGGTGGTGCGCCCGTCCGAAATCGAAGAATACGAGGCTTTGCTGGCCGAGGAAGCGCCGGGCGAGGCGCAGCTTTTCCCTCCCATGGACGGCAGCCAGCCTTTCGCCGTTCCGGTCACCTATCTGCAGCCCGATACAGAGCGCAATCGCCGTGCCCTTGGGTATGACATGTATTCCGATGCGCAGCGCCGCGCCGCCATGACAGAGGCAGAGGCAACATCGCGTCCCACGGCCACAAACGCCCTGGTGCTGCAGCAGGAAGGACAGGGGGAGGCGCCCGGCTTCCTGATATTCATGCCCGTGTTCGAACCCGGCGTAAGCGGCAGGACGCTGAAGGGCTTTATCTATTCACCCTTCAATGCAGAAGATTTCCTCCAGAGCGCACTGGAGCTGGAAGACGCGGGCAATTACGGCGTGCGCCTTTACGATAGCGATACCGGCAATGGCACCTTGCTGGCTTCCACTTTCAATAGCGATCTGGAAAATCCTGAGATAGCCACCAAGACGGTGACGATTGCCAACAACCCCTGGCGGCTTGCGGTCAGCATCAATGAAGATCCCGGCATCTCCGGCCTTTCCATGGCGACGCTGATTTTCGGGCTGCTTGTCGCCAGCCTGCTGATGCTGCTGGTGCGCATGTTGACGCAGCAGGCGCAGGAGGATGAAAGCGCGCTGGCCTGGTTTGAAGAACAGGCATCCATTCGCAACTCCCTGACGCGGGAGCTGAACCACCGCGTGAAGAACACGCTGGCCAATGTCCTTTCGATCATTGCGCTGACACGGCGCCGCGCCGATGACGTGGAGGAATTTGCCACCGGTCTGGATGGCCGCATCCGCGCGCTCTCTGCCACGCATGATCTGCTCACCCAGTCTGACTGGGGGTCCACCCCTGTAAAGGCCGTGGTGGAGGCCGAACTGCTGCCCTATGCGCAGGATGAAGATCACGCCCTCGACCTGGTTGGCCCCGAAGTGGAACTGGCGCCCAATGATGCGCTGTCACTGGGCCTCGCGGTGCATGAACTGGCCACCAACGCCGCCAAATACGGCGCTCTCAGCCAGCCCGGCGGAAAGCTGACCGTACATTGGCGGCTTTTGTCGGAGGACCTGGTTCGCGTCGAATGGCTGGAAAGCGATGGCCCGCCTGTGAAGCAGGAGCGCTCTCGCGGATTTGGCACGGACCTGATCGAACGCATCGTGGCGCATGAATTGCGCCATCCCGTTGAGCTGGACTTCAACCCGGAGGGTGTTCGCTGCGTGCTGCTGATCCCCGTGCGCCAGCCCAGCGAGTTCATGATCAGGGCAAATCGCAAGGCGCCAGCCGAATCCGACGAAAGCTGATCGGTGGACGGCCCCAGCGGGCGGCGATATGGGCGTGGCATGGCGGCGCGATGTCTTGAAAAATTGATGGCGGCAGTTCTGACCTGTCTGATGCTGGCTGCCTGTTCTTCCGAGAAAGATACCGGACCCGTGGTGCTGGCCGCTGCCAGCATGCAGGAAGGCTTGAACGCCGCCGCCGATAGCTGGACTGCTGCGGGGCACGCGTCCCCCGTCCTCTCCTTCGCATCCAGCGCCGCCGTGGCGCGGCAGGTAAGCGAAGGGGCACCTGCAGACATCGTGATCACCGCCGATGATCGCTGGATGAACTGGCTCGCATCACAAGGCGCGCTGGCCGGCGATGCTTTGCGGTTGGTATCCAACTCCTTGGTGGTCGTCGCGCCGGCAGGCAAATCGGGACCGGAGAGCCTTGCCGCGTTTGCGCAGGATGCAAATGCGGGGCGACTGGCGATAGGGGAGCCGGACAGCGTTCCCGCGGGTGAATTTGCGCGCACGGCCTTGCAGAACATGGGCCTGTGGGATGCGCTCTCCACGCGCCTTGCGCCGGGTGACAATGTGCGCGCATCCCTCGCCCTGGTAGAGCGGGGGGAGGCTGCACTGGGTATCGTCTACGCCAGCGATGCAGCCGCGAGTGACCGCGTCCGCGTGGTGGAGCGCATCGCGGCGGACATGCACCCGCCCATCATCTATTACGCAGCGCAGGTTGCCGGATCGCGGCATCCCGGCGCGCGGGGATTCCTGGCTTTCCTGACCTCGGAAGAGGGGCGGCAGGTCATCGCGGGCCAGGGGTTCGATCTGCCGTGACAGAGGTGGAATGGACCATCGTCGCGCTGTCGCTGAAGGTCAGCATCGTGGCCGTTCTGGTGACCATGCCGATTGCCTATGGGCTGGCGTGGGTGATCGCCCGCCGCCGCTTTCCGGGGCGCATGCTGCTGGATGCGCTAGTGCATCTGCCGCTGGTGTTGCCGCCGGTTGTCACGGGGTGGCTCCTGCTGGTGTTGCTAGGCCGCAATGGCGCGATTGGCGGCTGGCTGTATGACGCGTTGGGCATCACGCTGGTGTTCCATTGGACGGGCGCGGCGGTGGCGGCGGGCGTGATGGCACTGCCGCTGATGGTGCGGGCCATGCGCCTTTCGATAGAAGCAGTGGACAGGCGGCTGGTAGGCGCGGCGCGCACGCTGGGCGCTTCGCCGTTTCGCGCCTTCCTTAGCATCACCCTGCCGCTCAGCCTGCCCGGCATTGCCGCCGGGGCCATGCTGGGCTTTGCCCGGTCGCTGGGAGAATTTGGCGCCACGATCACATTTGCCGCCAATATCGCGGGCGAGACGCGGACACTGCCGCTGGCCATCTACACCGGCCTTCAGGTTCCCGGATCGGAAAGCGCGGTGGCACGGCTGGCGGTGATTTCCATCGTCCTGTCGCTGGGCGCGCTGCTGGCGTCCGAGTGGCTGGTGCGCCGATCACAGGGGGCGCGCGCTCATGTCCTTTGATGTCGATATCGATATGGCGGTGGACGACCATGCCTTCGCGCTGAAATTCGTGTCCGATGCGAAGCTGACGGCACTGGTCGGCCCGTCAGGCGTGGGCAAGACGAGCACGCTCAACGCCATCGCCGGTCTTCTGCGCCCCCGCAAGGGGCGCATCACGGTGGCGGGCCGGGTGCTGTTCGATCATGCGGCGGGCGTGAACCTGCCGCCAGAACAGCGCCGCGCTGGCTACGTGTTTCAGGATGCACGGCTGTTCCCGCACAAGCGGGTGGCCGCCAATCTCGATTACGGAGAGAAGCTTGCGCCACCAGATGCGCGCTTCGTCACGAAGGCCGAGGTTGTGAACCTGCTGGAGATCGAGCACCTGCTGGATCGCCTGCCCGCCACGCTTTCCGGCGGCGAAGCGCGGCGCGTTGCCATCGGGCGCGCCCTTTTATCAGCGCCGCGTTTCCTGCTGCTGGACGAGCCGCTTGCCTCGTTGGATGAAAGCCGCGCCGAGACCCTACTCACCCTGATAGAGCGATTGCGGGACGAGCTGGACCTGCCAATGCTGCTGGTGAGCCATTCCACTGCAGAGGTGGAGCGGCTGGCGGGCCGGGTCGTTACCATGACCCAGCCCGGCCAGGCCTGAAATCCTAGGCAAATACCTGCGGATCGATAGGCAGCGAACGCACGCGCTTGCCAGTGAGGGCAAACAGGGCGTTCGTCAGCGCGGGGATTACCGGGGGCAAAGCAGGTTCGCCAAGGCCGGTGGGCGCATTGTCGGACAATACCCATTCCACGTGGATCTTCGGCGTCATCGGCATGCGCGGCAGCGGGTAGTTGTGGAAGTTGGATTGCTTTGCTGCACCCCCTTCGATCTCCACCGCCAGCTGGATAGCCTGGCCGATGCCATCGATGATGGAGCCTTCCACCTGGTTCAGCGCGCCGAAGGGATTGATGATCTGGCTGCCCACGTCGCCCGCGGTCCACACATTGTGCACCACCGGATTGCCCCGCGCATCAAGGCTGGCTTCCACGACCTCCGCAAAATAGCCCATGTGGCTGTAATAGAAGCCAAAGCCCAGCGCATGGCCATCGGCCACCGGCTGGCCCCATTTGGCCATCTGCATCACCTTGCGCGTTACGGCCTGCAGGCGCGGCGCGGAAAAGCCCGGCTGCGGCCCTACGAAGCCTTGCGTTTCCGGTTCGGCCTCAACCCCGTCTGTCAGCTCCAGCATCAGCGTGGGCAAGTCCTTGCCCGTGGCATGGGCCACCTCGTCCAGGAAGCTCTGCATCACGAAGGACAGCGCGTTGGACCGCGGCGCACGAAGCGCGCCCATCGGCACGGCTGTGGCCATCTTCGTCTGCTCGAACTTCAGATTGTCGACGTATTTGGCGGGAAATTCCGTCGCGTCCATTGCCGCGGGATTGAACGCGCCATCGCCCAGATCGAAGGTGACGAAGTGATCGGCCCAGCCGGTCAGCTTTCCATCGGCGTTCACTGCGGCGCGCATCTTGTGCCAGCCTGCGGGGCGATAGAAATCGCTGCGCAGATCGTCCTCCCGGCTCCAGATCAGCTGCACCGGCGTGCCGGGCATCTCCTTGGCGATGGCGGCAACCTGCACCATGTAATCATTGTTCAACCGCCGGCCAAAGCCGCCGCCCATGCGGGTGATATGCACTTTCACCTGGGACGGCTCGACCCCCAGATAGCCTGCCACGGCCTGCTGTCCCCCCTGCGGCGTTTGCGACGGCGCCCACATCTCCATGGTGCCATCTTCGTGCATCAGCGCCGTGCAATTCATCGGTTCCATCGCGACATGCGCGAGGAAGGGATAGCTGTATTCAGCCTCCAGCACCCGGTCAGCCTCGGCAAAGGTGGCGTCGATATCGCCCTTCTCGGCAAATACCTCGTCACTTTTTCCCGATGCCCAGGCGTCCTTGGCTGCCTGCGCGTAAGCTTTCGTGGAGTGCGTCTCCCACTCGCCATTGTCCCACTGGGGCGACAGCGATGCGCGGGCCTTGTTGGCCAGCCACCAGTTGCTGGCGATCACCGCCACGCCCTCCACCAGCGATGCCTGCGGATTGGCCGCCACCTTGAATGCATCGATCACACCTGCCTGCGCCTTTGCCGCGGCAAGATCGGCAGATTTCAACGTGGCCCCGAACACGGGCGAGCGTTCGAACGCGGCATAGACCATGCCATCCAATTGCGTGTCGACGCCGAAGATCGGCTCTCCGCGAACGATTTTGGGGCTGTCCACTCCGCCAATGGCGCGGCCGATGATGCGGAAATCGGCCTGATCTTTCAGTTTCAGGCTGGCGGGATCGGGCACGTCCATCATGGCTGCATCGCTGGCCAGTTCGCCGAAGGTGGCAGAGCGGCTGCTGCCCGGCTGCACCACGCGGCCCGGCTCTGTCGCAAGGCTGGCGGCGTCCACGCCCCAACGCTGCGCTGCGGCGGCGATCAGCATGGCGCGCGCGGCGGCACCGGCCTGCCGCATCGGCATCCAGTTCATCGGCGTGGCGAAAGATCCACCGGCCAGCTGCGGCCCGTATTTGGCCGCATCCGTCATGCCCTGCTTCACGCTCACGCTGTCCCAATCGGCATCCAGCTCCTCTGCGATCAGCATGGGCAGCATGGTCTTGATGCCCTGGCCAATCTCCGGGTTCTTGCCGACGATGGTGATGGTGTTGTCAGGACGGATCGTGATGAAGGCGTTGAGATCCGCCGGGCCGGAAACGGCCGTGGCGCGGCCCGCCATCGGGAAGGTCGCGGCAAGGGCAAAGCCGCCACCGGCAACGGCGCTGGCTTTCAGCAGGGTGCGACGTGAAAGCTGGACACCATCAGGCATTGGCCGTCTCCTCATCACGGGCAACCTTGGCGATTGCCGCATGGATACGTTTGTAACAGGCGCAGCGGCAGATATTGCCCTGCATGGCGGCATCGATTTCGCCGTCGCTTGGATTGGGATTGTTGGTGAGCAGGGCGGTGGCATTCATCAGCTGCCCAGCCTGGCAATATCCGCATTGCATCACGTCACCGTCCAGCCACGCCCGTTGCAAGGCCTGGCCTACCGGGGTCTGCTCCAGTGCCTCCACCGTGGAAACCTGCTTATCCGCCACTGCTGAAAGCGGCATGGAGCAGGACCGCGTGGCCTGCCCGTCCACATGCACGGTGCAGGCACCGCACATGCCGATGCCACAGCCGAATTTCGTGCCAACCATGCCCAGCTCATTCCGCAAGGCCCACAGCAGTGGCATATCACCCGGAGCATCGATTTCACGTGTTTCGCCATTGATGGTGACACGATGGGCCATAATGCCAACTCCTGCTTTTTTCGTTCGAGGTTTGCGCACACGAGGCGGTGCAGATTGATTATGTCTACATAAATTGGCGGGAACTGCCAACAGGGACAAAGGGGGCGGGTCGCGATGGTCCGCATACCCGTGCTTCTGTGATGAATACGGCGTTACAGGCTCGAAACATCCGGTTCAGTCGGCCAATGTAAAACAAAAGCTTAGGCAATCGCAGCAGCTTGATTTTTGCGTGGTTGCAGCTAGCGGAAGGATATCAATTTGGCTGTCACACACCCTGCGTATTTTCAGCCATTTACTTCGGTTGCTACTGGAACAACCCTTGGGTTAACAAATTACAGATAATATGAACATCATTCGCGATAGGCCAGATTTGGAGCCCGGTCAGGACATTCTCGACTGGAATTCTCCCGGCTTCTCCCACCCGCTTGGCGCGCTGGAGAAGAGGCTGAAGAATTTCTCCGCGCGTTCCAGCGTGGAGGACATCGCGGAAGTGATCTGCGGCACGCGCAGCTTCCGGCGCGATCAACCCGCCTGGGCGGATCGTGGTGATCTGGCGAATCTCTTCGTCCTGGAATCGGGCTGGGCTTACAAGTTCGCGATTCTGGCTGGTGGGCGGCGTCATATTTCCGAATTTTTCGGACCCGGCGCCATTTGCAACTGGTCCCGCCTCTCCGATTTTGAGGAACAGGGCGATATATTGTTCAAGGCCGGTGCCAAGGTCACGATGCTGAACGCATCGGCGCTCAACATCCTGCTGGAAGAACAGCCTGGCCTGGGCGCCGTTGTCAGGCAGCACGAGATTGCACGCACCTTGCGCACCACGCAGCGCGTGCGCACCGTCATTTCCTCCGCCGCGACGGAGAAGCTGTTGTTTCTCCTTCTCGATCTGCAAAGCGAAGCGACGGCAGTCGGGCTTGATCCTATTTGGCTGGCGTTGCCGTTTTCCCAGATCGAAATGGCCGATATCCTAGGACTGACGCCAGTGCATGTCAGCCGCACATTCGCAAAGCTGGAAGAGGATGGCCTCATCACAAAGGATGGCCGCTACGTCCAGCTGCACGATGTAACGCAGATTCGCGAAACGCTCTCGTATCGCGCGTTCTTCGATCGCTCCCGATCCGGCTGATCATCTAAATTGATAGCGCAGCGGCCGCCACGCGGCCGGGGCGTTGCAAGCTGCGCAAGACATTGCGATTTTCAGGAAAGCGTGGTGCCGCTTAGAGGATTCGAACCTCTGACCCCATCATTACGAATGATGTGCTCTACCAACTGAGCTAAAGCGGCATTCCAGCGTCGTCCCATAGTTGCACCTTTGCCTGTCGGCAACGGTGAACTGAAGGATGATGGAGGCCCGAGCCGGAATCGAACCGGCGTGCAAGGATTTGCAGTCCTCTGCGTAACCACTCCGCCATCGGGCCGGAAGGGCGGCCAACTAGCCGCTTGTTTGCAGGTGTGCAATGGTTTCTTCGTCAAACTTTCTGGTGCCTATCACCGTGCTTGTGCATTTAGTCTGATATAAGAGCGTCTTGCGCGTGGGTTTTGGGGGAATGAAATGGCAGGCAAGGCGTTGATTCCACGGTTCGGCTGGCTCAGTTCCTATGGCGGGGGCGGGCTGCTGAAGGATGGCATCGCCGGGCTTATCCTCTCCATACTTCTGGTGCCGCAGGCAATGGCCTATGCACAACTGGCCGGCTTGCCGCCGCAGATGGGCCTGTTCGCCGCGATGACGCCGCCCCTGCTGTACGCCATATTCGGCACCAGCAATTATGTATCGGTCGGCCCGGTTGCGCTGGTATCGCTTATCGTGGCGGAGGCGAGCAGCGGCGCGCCGGGTGGGGAGGCCATGTCCGTGGTCGCCATCATCGCGATACAGGCCGGGCTGATCCTGCTGCTGGTGGGCGCGCTGGGGCTGGGCAGGCTGGTGAACTTCGTCAGCGAGCCAGCGCTGCTGGGCTTTACCGCGGCTGCCGCCTTCCTGATCGCGGCCAGCCAGCTGCCCACCATGCTGGGCCTGGATACGGAGCGTGCCGGCAATCTGCCCGCCGCCCTTGGCGCATTATGGCAGGAGCTTCCCCAAACCAGCATTCCCACGGCGCTAATCGGTGGCGCGGCCCTGATCGCGCTGTTGGTGCTGAACCGTCTTGCCGCGCCATTGCTGTGGAAGATGGGCGTTTTCCCGCCATGGCGACAGGCCGTGGCAAAATCCCTGCCGCTGCTGGTGATCGTTGCCGCTGCCCTGGTGGCTGCGAGCTATGGCGATGCGGTGTCCACCGTGCAGGCTATCGAACCGGGCCTGCCATCGCTGCCTTCATTTGGCACGCCTGACCTCTGGCTGTCCCTTGCCCCTTCCAGCGTGGCCGTTGCCATCGTGGTGTTCGTAACCGCGACCGCTGTTGCAAAATCGCTGGCGGGTACGGATCGCAGCCACCTTGATACCAGCAGGGAGGCCGTGGCCCTTGGCGCTGGCAATATCGTCGCCGCGTTGACGGGCGGCTATGCGGTTGGTGCCAGCCTCAGCCGGTCTGCGCTGGTGGAAGAAAGCGGCGCGCGCTCGCCGATCTCCTCCGTTGTGGCGGCAGCGGTGGTGCTGGCAACGATGCTGTTCCTGGCGCCGCTGCTGGCTTTCCTCCCGCAAACCGCGCTGGCGGCGCTGGTGATCAGTGCCGTGTTCGGCCTGATCAAGCTGGGCGAGATGAAATCCATCTGGCGGCATGATCGGCTGGAGGGGATCATCGTCGCCATCGCATTTCTGGCAACGCTGATGCTGGGTGTGCGGTTGGGCCTGGCCATCGGGGCAGGCGTCAGCGTGGCGCATTTCCTGTGGTTCTCCTCCGTTCCGCGCGTGACCCGGATCGGCAGTGACGATGGCGGCAGATCCTTCCGCTCCGTCGACAGGGACGACGTGGAAATCATCACCCTGCCCGTGCTGGGAATACGCATTGATCGATCGATCTATTTTGCCAATGCGGAATATGTCGAGGAACGTATTTTCAAACTTATCGGACGCCATGATGATGACGGGGTCAGTTGCATCGTTCTGGACATGCGATCCGTAAATGGCGTGGATGCCAGCGGGGTCGCCATGCTTCGCCGCCTGGCAGAGCGGCTGGAGCGGGCCGAGATGACCGTGCATTTTGCAGAAGTGCATGCGCCCGTGCTGGAAAAGCTGAAAGTGCTCGACCCGGCTGTGTGCCAATATCACCGCACCGTGGCAGAGGCTGTCAATTCCTGCGGCGTTGATCTGAATGACATGCGCGATGACACGGCAGGCGTCTGGCCTCGATAGCGATTACGCCGGGTGCGCGCTGCGGCCAGCAACAATCTTTTCGGCCCTGAGGGGTCTGGTAAGATTTCGGTAAACAGCTGCGCCTTATGTCGTAAAAATCAGGCAAAAGGATATCCATGATGGCAACTGGGCTGGCCGATCGCAGCGATGCAGATGTGGTGCGTGTGAAAGTACGCGCGAAAACCGGCGGATCGATTGACCTGCAGGTGCTGGATATCTCGGCAGGGGGCTGCATGGTGGATTTCCACGGATCGGCCGCCCGTCCGGGTGAACGCGTTCTTGCAACCTTGCCGGGCCTTTCTGCATTGCCGGCCGAACTGGTGTGGATAGAGGATGGCCGCGCAGGCATCGCTTTTGAAGCGCCGCTGCATGAAACGGTGCTGAGCCGGTTTGAAGGGATGATGGGCCGCTAAGGCAGCGCTGGCCAGCACCCGCCTATTCCGCAGGTTGAACGGCGGTTTTTCGCGCGCCGGTTTTCTCAACGCCTGAGGTTTGCACATTTTGCGGCAGGCGCTTTGCAAAATGCGCGAGCAGGGTGATGCACACCACGATCCCGGCAAGACAGCAGGCGGTGAAGACGTAGCCTTCGCGCGCGCCGCTTTCCCCCTGCAGAAACCCGGCAGCCGAACCGATGATCGGAGCGGCAACCGCGCCGAACTTTGCCATGAAGCTGGCCCAGCCGCCGCCAAAGCTGCGCACGGTGCTGGGGTAATAGATGCTGGTGATGGAAATCACCGCCGCATGGCCTGCGCCCACGAATATCGCCCCGATCAGCAGGGTGGTGGCAAGCTGCGTTCCGCCGCTGACATAGCCCAGGCCGACCAGCAGGACGATGGGAATGCCGATCAGCGGGGCCATGGCGATCCAGCCCGGACCGCGCTTCTCCGTCAGGGCCAGCAGCACCACCCCGCCAATCGCGCCCACCATGCCACTGGCAGCGGAAAGCCAGGCGGCATCTGTGCGTTCCAGCCCGAGGTTTTCCATGAAGATCACGCCATAGGCATTCTTCAGATAGATCGCGATGCTGGAGAAGAAATACGCGCCCCAGATCAGCGGCGTCACGATCCACAGCGCGCCTACGAACAGCTCCTTGAATTTCAGGATCGGGTTCTCGCTGCGTGTCGTCTCGCGCTCGTCGGATAGTGTGTAGTCAGTATAGCTAGACAGATCCGCGGCGGGATCGAAGCGCGACAATGTGGATTCTATCCGCGCCGCCGGCTTGCCCTTCGCCGTCATCCAGCGCGCGCTTTCGGGAAGGGTGAACAGCAGCAGCAGGGCAAATGCGCCTGTCATCGCGCCGCATACCCAGAAAATGCCCTCCCAGCCCAAAACAGGCGCGGTCCAGTTGGCGATAGGGGCCGCGGACGATGCGCCAAAGCTGAAGCCCAGCATGATGACGGTAACCGATGTAGATCGCATGGCCTTTGGCATGCTTTCGATGCTGAGCGCCCAGACAGGGGCCAGCAATCCGCCAATGGCAAAGCCGGAGATAAAGCGCAGCGCGATCAGCATTTCAGGAGAGGTGGCAAAACCGACCAGCGTGGTGAGGATTGCGCTGCCGATGGTGCAGGTGATGATCACGGGCCGCCTCCCGAAGACATCCGCCAGATAGGCACCGAAAAGGGAGCCGATCATCTGGCCCAGAAATGCAGCCGAGGTAATGATGCCGGTGGTGTAATCATCGATGCCCCATTCATCGCGAATGTAGGGCAGGGCATAGGGAAGGGCGGTAAAATCCTGACCGTCGAAGAAGGTCACGAAGCTGCACAGCATCAGCAAATAGGCGTGATAGCGGTTGAAGCCCCGCTCTTGCAGGAAATGTGCGACGTCCAGTGTGCGTGATCCGGCATTGCCGGGCGATGTCGCCATGCTCGCAGCCCTCTCCCTTGTTGATTTTGTCTGGCGTAATCCAATTGGCATGGCGGGCGCAAGCCAGTGACAGGCAAGAGTTTTCAGTCAGGCATCTTGCGATACCCAGCCAAGCTGCCGCAGATACTCATCCAGCGCATCGGCCTGCGGCTGGGTGGAGCCGAGCATGAAGGGGCGAGGATCGGCAAGGCGATAGCCGCCCTCGGGCACGGTCTTTACCAACCCCTCACACCCCACGTCCGCCAGTTTGGAGCGCAGGCGCGACACATGCACCTCCACGCTGTTGGTTTCGGGTTCGTGGTTTAGGCGCCAGACATCGGTAATTAGCTGCCGCCGCGATACCGGCACGCCGGGCGAATCCGCCAGACGCCACAGCAGGCTGAATTCGCGCGGATGCAGGCCCAGCCACCGCGCACCCTTGCGGGCATCGCGGTGAAACAGGTCCAGCGTCAATGCGCCGATATCGCGCCAGCGTGGCAGCATTCCGAACATCTCTGTCACTCGCAGGGCGCGCGCTTCCAGTTCATGCAGTCCGGTCGCGGCGGACAGTGCCTCTGCACAGCCGATGGACAGCAGGTGTGCGCGTTCTGCCGGGTCTTCAACACCCAGCAGGATCAGCCGCCATGCCGGGCGATCGGCCTCTGCCAGCGCCAGCCGCGCGGCGGCATCCAGATCACCTGTATCGCAGATCAGGACATGCCGACATTCCGCGCGGCACCCGCACTTGCCGCGGCACAAGGCCCAGCCATTCGCCCGCAAATCCCAGTGCGAAGGAGGTACATCCCCCTTCGCTATCCAGCCGAAACAGGCCATTGATGCTCCCCACTACATTTGCCCAACGGCAAAGCAGCAGCATTTAGCCAGCTTGCATCTGCGTCGGCACGTCAATCGCTTATCGCCGACAAGGCTTGTGCCTTACTTGCCGGGAGTTTCCATCCCCATATCCTGGAAATAGCGCTTGATATTGCGCGCCGCCTGGCGAAGCCGCTGTTCGTTTTCCACCATGGCGATGCGGACATAGCCTTCGCCGTCCTCGCCATAGCCGACGCCCGGTGCCACGGCGACTTCGGCCTTGGTCAGCAGCTGCTTGGAAAATTCCAGGCTGCCCATTTCCTTCAGCGGTTCCGGCAAGGGTGCCCAGGCGAACATGCTGGCGGGCGGTGCGGGGATATCCCACCCGGCGCGGGCGAAGGATTCCACCATCACATCGCGGCGCTTGTGATAAAGCTTGCGGTTCTTCTCCACGATATCCTGCGGCCCGTTCAGCGCGGCGCAGGCAGCGGCCTGGATCGGGGTGAAGGCGCCATAATCAATGTAGCTTTTTACCCGCGAAAGCGCGGAAATCAGCGTGGGATTGCCCACGGCAAAGCCCATGCGCCAGCCAGCCATGGAATAGGTTTTGGAAAGGCTGGTGAATTCCACCGCCACATCCTTTGCACCCTTTGCCTGCAGGATGGATGGCGTCGGCTTGCCGTCATAATAAAGCTCTGAATAGGCAAGGTCCGACAGCAGCCACACCTTGTGGAACTTGGCCCAGTCCACAAGCTGTTCGTAAAAGGCCAGATCCACCACTTCTGCCGTGGGGTTGCTGGGGTAATTCACCACCAGGATGGTGGGGCGCGGGACGGTGAAATTCATCGCCGCCTCCAGCTCCTCCCAATAGCGGGCATCGGGCGTTGTCGGCACGCTGCGGATGGAGGCGCCGGCCAGAATGAAGCCGAAGGTGTGGATCGGATAGGATGGGTTGGGCGCAAGGATCGTATCGCCCGGCGCGGTGATGGCCGTGGCAAGGCTCGCCAGGCCTTCCTTCGATCCCAGGGTGACCACAACCTCTGTTTCAGGGTCGATGTCCACGCCAAAGCGGTTCTGGTAATAATTGGCCTGGGCCTTGCGCAGGCCGGGAATGCCCTTGGACTGGGAATAGCCGTGCGCATCGGCCTTTTGCGCAACCTCGCACAGCTTGTCTATCACGTGCTGCGGCGGGGGCAGATCGGGATTGCCCATGCCCAGATCGATGATGTCGCGCCCTTCCGCACGCGCGGCCGCCCGCATCGCGTTGACTTCGGCGATGACATAGGGCGGGAGACGCTTGATGCGGTAGAATTGCTGGTCCATCGATTCCTTCTTCTGGATTGAGCCCCGGTTCGGGGGCTGTTGCAGGTTCGGCCTATCTGGCTGAAAGGGGCGGCAAGCGCAACGTGGCAGCCCTTTTCCCGTGCAAACGCGAAGTTTGGCGATTGTTCCCCAAGAATGGCTGCCAATCGCGGCGATCTTGCCTATAAGGGGCCTCGACATGGCGAATGATACGAATAGCGGCCAGGATGCCGCCGACATCTTTACCGAAATGCTGCGCATCCAGGGGGAAGCTGCGCGACAGATGATGCAGGCGTTCTCGCCGCAGGCTGCCCAATCCATGCCCGATGCAACGGCCGTGGATGCCATGGGGCAGGCGATGATGGAGTTCCAGAAAACCTGGCTGCAATTCTGCCTGCCTCGTGAAGAGCAGGCCGCCCCGCTGCTGACCGATCCGGCAAGCTGGATGGAGGCGATGCGTAACCTGTCTGTTGCAAACCCTTTGCTGGATACGGACGGGCAGCGCGAATTGTGGGCCGATGGGCTGAAACTGTGGCAGGATGTGCTGGCGCAATATTCCGAACAGGGTGATGGAGAGAATGCAAGCCTTCCGTTCAAGGATCGCCGCTTTGCCGATCCCGCATGGCGCCAGCAGCCGGTGTTCGCGCTGATCCACCAGACCTATCTGCTGTTTGCTCAGCGCCTGAGCGAGAGTGTGGATACGGCAGAGGGGCTTTCGGAGGATGATCGGGAGAACCTGCGCTTTGCATCCAAGGGCATTCTGGATGCCATGAGCCCGGCAAACTATCCGCTGATGAACCCCGTCGTGCTGGAACGCACGATGGAAACCCGCGGAGAGAACCTGGTGCGCGGGCTGGAACGGCTGACGCATGATCTGGAAAAAGGGCAGCTGACCCATACCGACACCAGCCAGTTCAAGCTGGGAGAGAACATCGCCAACACGCCGGGCAAGGTGATTTACGAAACCGATCTGTTCCAGATCCTGCAATACACTCCCACCACCAGCAAGGTGATGAAAACGCCGCTGCTGATTTTCCCGCCGTGGATCAATCGCTTCTACATCCTCGACCTGAACGCCAAGAAAAGCCTAGTGCGCTGGGCGGTGGAGCAGGGCGTCTCTGTTCTGCTGGTAAGCTGGCGATCGGCGGATGAGAGCATGGCCGATGTGATCTGGGACGATTACATCCGCGCGCAGATCGAGGCGATCGACGTGGTGCGTGATCGGCTGAAAGTGCCCAGCGTGCACACCGTCGGCTATTGCGTGGCGGGAACCACGCTGGCTGCCACGCTGGCCGTGCTGGCGCGGCGCGGGGAGGGGGACAAGGTTCGCAGCGCCACCTTCTTTACAGCGCAAGTGGACTTTGAAAACGCGGGCGAGCTGAAACTGTTCATCGATGAAGGAAAGCTGCAATTCATCCGTCAGGCCAGCAAGGGCGGCTATCTGGACGGGCGATATCTGGCCGCAACCTTCAACATGCTGCGCGGCAGTGATCTGATCTGGAACTACGTGGTGAACCACTATCTTCTGGGCGAAGATTATCCGGCGTTCGACCTTTTGTACTGGAACGGCGATGTCACCAACCTGCCTGCAAAATGGCACGATGCCTATCTGCGCGATCTCTATCGCGATAATCTGCTGGTAGAACCGGATGCATTGTCTGCCGATGGCACCGCAATCGATCTGCGCAAGGTCGCCGTTCCCACTTATATCCAGGCCGGACGGGAGGATCACATCGCCCCGCCCGAAAGCGTGATCAAGGCGCTGGACCATTACTCTGGCGATAATCGCTTCGTACTTGCAGGCAGCGGCCACATCGCTGGCGTGGTAAACCCGCCTGACGCGCAGAAATACCAATACTGGACGAATGACGGCGAGTTTTCCTCACTGGAAGAGTTCGTGGACGGGGCGACCGAGCATCCGGGCAGCTGGTGGCCTGATTGGCTGCAATGGCTGGAATCGCAGGATGAGAAGCGCGTTGCTGCCACCGGTGCGCGGAAGCCCGGCAGCGCGTCAAACCCTGCAATCGAGGATGCACCGGGCCGCTATGTCATGATGCGCTAAGGGGCATCAAAACGGCTGAACTACGGGTGTTTGCGCATTTTTGTGCACTGCACCATTTTTCCTTGACTTCGCGTATGCGATATCCTATTTGTGCACTGCAACAAGAGGTCGTGAATGTTTCACGGCGTCAGTAACGCAAAGGATTGAAGCGAGGAAAGATGGCCGAGACCACTTCCACATCAAAGGGCAGCGCCGACACGGCAAAAGCTGCACCGTCGCCAGCCAAGGCCGAACCAAAGGCTGAGGCCCAAGGTGCCAAGGCAAAGACTGCTGAAGCCCAAACCGCTGAAGCAAAGCCCGCACCGGCTGCCGAGAAGGCGCCCGTGAAAAAGGCTGCGGCGGCAAAGAAATCTTCTGCGGCGGCGAAAAAGCCCGCTGCGAAGAAAGCGCCCGCCAAGAAGGTTGCGGCGAAGAAGACCCCGGCCCGCAAGTCGGTCGCAAAAAAATCTCCAGCCAAGAAGCCGGCGAAGGCACCGATTGCCGCCAGCGTCGAAGCGGATGACAATCAACCTAGCGTGTCCCAGCTCAAGGAAAAAATTATGGCTACCAAGACTAACGATTACACCGCCCCGATCACCGATATGATGTCGGGCGCCGTCAACGAAATGCAGAACCGCACTCAGGCTGCTTACGAAAAGAGCACCGAAGCAATGTCGGAAATGACCGATTTCGCCAAGGGCAACGTCGAAGCCGTGGTCGAGAGTGGCAAGGTTCTCGCCGAAGGCATGCAGGGCATGGGCCAGACTTTCGCTGACGAAGCGAAGACCGCCTATGAAACCACCACTGCCGACATCCAGGAAATGGCCAGCGTGAAGAGCCCCACCGAGTTGTTCCAGCTGCAGGGCAAGATCATGCGTCGCAATTTCGATGCGATGATCGCCGCCGCCACCAAGAATTCGGATGCCACCATGAAGCTGGCCAACGATTTCGTTGCTCCGATGTCGGCTCGCGTCAGCATCGCCAGCGAGAAGATGTCGAAGGTCGCCTAACGGCATCAACAAGTTACCGGTTGCCCACTCCTCCTCTCCCAGGGCAACCAGTCAGCGGGCCGGGCAGTCTGACTGTCCGGCCCAAATGCTGTCCGGCGTTCGCATTTTGCGATTAACCGTCGTTGCAATCCCGAAAACTGCAACACCGGCCTTGCAGCCTGCACATTCGATACGATATTCGCGCTTCCAATGAACAACGCTACTCCCTTCAAGACCGCCGCTGGCTGGTCCATCTTCGCCGCCGATAAGGATGGCGATGATTCCACCGGTGGTGATGGCGAAGGCCAGATTGGCGTCGTAACGAAAACGCGCACCAAGCCCAAGAAGCCCAGCCAGTACAAGGTCCTGCTTCTGAACGATGACTACACGCCGATGGAATTCGTCGTGATGGTGCTGAAACGGTTTTTCCGCATGGATCTGGAACAGGCCACGCGCGTGATGCTGCATGTGCACCAGCGCGGCGTGGGCGTATGCGGCATTTTCCCGTATGAAGTGGCCGAAACCAAGGTGAATCAGGTGATGGATTTCGCGCGGGAGCATCAGCACCCGCTGCAATGCACGCTGGAAAAAGCCTGATCAGGCCCCAGCCATTGCCAATCAGGGCATGACCGCCATGCTTTTTGCCGCTAAGGCCCAGGGCAACTGATTTTCCTCCGCAGTGTCCAGACGGCTTTTTCGAAACACCCGTGTCCCGCTTCATCACCGCAACAGACCGCTACATCTTCCGGCTCGTTCTCGTGCCGATGATCGGCGTGTTCGTTCTGGCCGCCAGCCTTCTGCTGCTGGAAAAGATGCTGCGCCTGTTCGATTTCGTCAGCGTTGAAGGCGGGCCGATCAGCGTCGTTTTTGAAATGCTGGTGAACCTCGTGCCCGAATATGCGGGCCTGGCGATCCCGCTGGGCCTGATGCTGGGCATCCTCTTCGCCTTCCGCAAGCTGGCGATTTCCAGCGAGCTTGACGTGATGAAGGCGGTGGGCTGGTCCTACACCCGGCTGCTGCGGGTGCCCTTCCTCATCACTCTGGCTCTGGTGGCGCTGAACTTTGCCATCGTCGGCTTCATCCAGCCACAGGCGCGCTTCGCCTATGAGGAGATGGAGTTCGAGCTGAGATCGGGCGCGCTGGGTGCCTCCATCAAGGTGGGCGAATTCAACACCATCGAAGACAAGATGGCCCTGCGCATCGAAGGCAGCCAGGATGATGGCCGCCAGCTGATGGGCGTGTTCGCCCGCATCGCCGATAACGATGGGCAGGTTCTCTCCATTTCTGCGCGAGAGGGGCGCTTTCTCGCCAATAGGGAGGATCGCAACACCATCATCCTGCGGCTGGTGGACGGCGTGATCGTGCACAATG
The DNA here is from genome assembly GCF_009807005.1 of Aurantiacibacter rhizosphaerae. Classification (GTDB taxonomy): domain Bacteria; phylum Pseudomonadota; class Alphaproteobacteria; order Sphingomonadales; family Sphingomonadaceae; genus Alteraurantiacibacter; species Alteraurantiacibacter rhizosphaerae. Next base: position 1,007,805 of record NZ_WUBR01000001.1, read on the forward strand.
TTGCCAAGGGCAGCCCTCGCGTTCTCAGCTTCAGCCAGCACGATCTGCCCATCGATCTGCCCGCGCTTGAACAATTCCGCGATCGCGGGGAGGATGAGCGGGAGTACAAGCTGCCCGAACTGCTGGAAGTTGGCTGGAGCCCTGAAAGCACCGCCGACGAACGCATCGGCAGCCAGGCCAATTTCAATTATCGCATGGTCGAAGTGGTGATGATGCTGATGCTGCCGTTCCTCTCTGTGGCGCTGGGCGTGCCGCCCAAACGCAGCACATCGGCGCTGGGCGTCTTCCTCTCCATCGTGATCGTGGTGGCCTATCATAAGATCAACCAATACGGCTCCGAAGTGGCGGAGATTGGACGGATCGATCCCTTCCTTGCCCTTTGGGGGCCGTTCGCTGTCCTCTTCGTGTTGATCGCCTATATGTATTACCAGGTCGCCTTCGTGCCCGGCGGGCAGGCTATCGGTTTCCTGGAAAGCGCCTATGCAAAGGTCGCGCGCCGCCTGAAAAAGCTGGTGGGTCGTGACAAGCTGCGTGGGCTGGTGCCCGATCAGGATATCCACATGCAGGACGATGACGAGGGTACGCCGCCGCATGTTGCTTGATTTCTTCCCCTCACGCACGCTGACGATCTACCTTGCAAAGATGTTCGCGGTGCGGATCGTGGCCGTGCTGGGCATGCTGGTGATGGTGCTGCTGATGCTGGATCTGCTGGGCAAGACCGGCGATATCCTGGCAGTGGAAGGCAATACCAATGCCGAGGTCTGGCTCTACGCCTCGCTGCGCGCGCCGCAGCTGGTGTCACGCTTCCTCCCCTATTCCGTGCTGCTTGCCACGATCATCACGCTGGCGGGCATGAACCAGAATTCCGAAGTCATCTCGATGAAGGCGGCCGGCATGTCGGCCCACCAGATCCTGGCGCCGCTATTGCTGATCGGGCTGGTGGTGGCGGCCATTTCCTTTGCTTTCAACGAACGCATCGTCACCCGCGCCACAGCCACGCTGTCGGCGTGGGAGAACGTGGAATTCGCCGCTGTTCCCGAAGACAGGGGAGCGCGCACGAACGTCTATTTCAACGATGGCACCGATGTGCTGCTGGGCGGCACCCTGTCTGGCAGGGGCGATCAATCCGTGCTGACGGATGTCACCTTTTATGACCGTGACGATGGCGGCATGATCAAGCGTCAGATCACCGCGGACAGGGCGACATTCGCATCGCCCGGCTGGCGCCTTGAAAACGCCGACAGCTTCGATGTGGCCACCGCCAATTCAGAGCGGCTGGACAGCATCGTGGTGGCAGAGGGCGTGGAAATCGCGCAGGTCGAATTGCGCCGTGTGGATGCCGATGCACAGCCGCTGGGCGAATTGTCGCAAAGCATAGACGCCCTGCGCGGCGCGGATCGCCGTACCGGGGAGCTGGAGGCGAAATGGTGGCACAAGATATCTGGGCCGCTCTCCGCCGTCCTTATGCCCTTGCTAGGCGCTGTCGCCGGTTTCGGTCTGGCGCGATCGGGCAAGCTGTTCCAGCGCGCTATCATCGGCATGGCGCTGGGTTTCGCCTATTTCGTGGTGGACAATGCCGCGCTGGCGATGGGCAGTTTCGGCGGATATCCACCTTTGCTGGCGGCTTGGGCGCCGTTTTTCCTGTTCTTGCTGGTGGGTGAAACGGTGCTGGTCCGGACGGAGGAATGACTCCGTCGGACTGGTCCGTCAGGCTGGCACATCCTGAAGATGCAGAGGCTTTCGCGGAGGTGGAGGGCGATGCGCTGCGTAGCTTGCGCGATGCGCCCTCATTGGCGGAGCATACCCTGCCGCCACCGCGATCAGCCGATGAATACCGTGCGATAATCGCGCAGCGGCAAAGCCTTTCCGTCTTGTCGGAAGAGCGAATTTTAGGCTTTGCAGCCGCGCGCCCGGCGGGGCGTGCTCTGCACCTTCATCAAATCAGCGTAGCGCGCGCATTTCAGCGTAACGGTATTGGTGCAACGCTTCTTCGCGCGTTGCAGATCGATGCGCGCAATGCAGGGTTTGCCGCCATCACCCTGCACACATTTCGCGCCATTGCCTGGAACGCGCCGTTCTTTGCCGGACATGGCTTTGAGGAAGTTGCGGACCTTTCGGCCCATCCGCGATTGGCGGCAGGTCAAGATGCGGCGGTGAGGGAGGGCCTGCCCGAAGACATGCGCTGCGCGATGATCTGCCAAATCGACAGATAGGGAGGGTCAGCCTTCGCGCCGGCCCATGGTGCTGCGCGCGATACGGCCCACCAGCGGGAACATGCCGGGATGGCTGGCCTCAGCGAAAGTGGATGTCTCTCCCAGATGCGCGTGAATGCGCCGATGCGCCTCGTGCAGGGAGTGATAGGGCATGGAGGGGATCAGGTGGTGCAGCGCGTGATAGCGCAGGCCCACAGGTGCCCAGATGCCGGCGATGAAGCGCGGCACGTTCACGCTGTCCAGATATTGCGCCGTCACCGTCATCGCTTCCCCGTCATTCTCCCACAAATGCGCGACCAGCGTGCGCAACTGGTTGAACACGGCAGCCGCCGCGGTGATGGCGAATGCGATCAGCAGCGGACGCCAGCCCAGCCAGAACGGCGTGCTGATCAGGAACATCGCCCAAAGGCTGGCCCCCACCTGCTGGAACAGGAACCACTTGCGGTCCTTGCCCTCTGGCGGACGGCGGCGGAAGGACGGGTTGATCGACAGAGCAGAAAACCGTTCCCAAGTGAAACGGCGCACCGCCGGAATTATCAGGCCGGTAGGGGCAAGAATTCCCCAGCGGAACACCAGCGCGATAGGCGCAAGTGCCGCGATCAGCACGAATACCGGCAGGCTCCATGGTTTCATCAGCGCCAGCGGCATATATTCAGGATCGTCGATCGTCCCGTATTTCGTGCGGGCATGATGCAGGGTGTGAACGCCTTCGTACATCAGGCTGGGCGTCAGCATGGGAATGCCCACCAGCAGGTTCCACGCGGTGCGGAACCCCGGCAAGGCGGTGCGATGCAGGTGCGAAATTTCATGAATGAACAGCAGCGCCCGATAAAGCGCCAGGACTGACACCACGCCAAGGGCAACCGCCAGCCAGGTGCTGTCCACCAGGATCGCACCCGCCATCGCGGCATAGCCCACCAGTGCCGATCCGATCATGTCGGGCCAATAGATTTCCGGCCGCGCGGTGTTGATATCGCGCGTCAGTTCGGCTGCGGCGCGCAGCATATCCTTGTCGTCAGGGATCTGGGCATGGACGCGCCGCTGCGCCGGCTGGGTTGCAGCCGTTCTTTGTGCGGAATTGCTGGTCGTCGCGTCCATAAGGCGGGCTCTATAATCCAAACTGTTCTAAACTGCACTGTTCTCAAAACCGCGGGGCATTGCGGCACGATGTCTGCACATGCGATCTGCATCCCAGACCCGGCGCTCTTGACCCCAGTGCTCTTGACAGCGGCTTCAACCATATCAAGAGCGAACCCGGTATGAACGAAAGGCCGATCCTGTGAACGAACAGATAGATATTGCACCGGTTTCCGGCAAGGGTGACCTCGAAGCGTTCATAGATATCGCGTTCAAGCTGAATGAGAGCGATCCAAACTGGGTGCCGCCTCTACGCATGGAAGTGCGCGAACTGCTGACGCCCGGCAAGAACCCATTCTTCGAACACGCCAAGGTGCAATTGTTCCTCGCCCGCCAGGGCGGAAAAGTGGTGGGCCGGATTTCCGCCCATTATGACGAGCTGGCCCTGGCGCAGCCGCCGGAGCAGGGCATGGGACCGGGCACCGGCAACTGGGGCATGATGGAGGCGGCAGACGAAAACGTCATGGCCGCACTGATCGCCCGCGCGGAAGACTGGCTGCGAGAGCAGGGGATGACCCGCGTGCTCGCCCCGCTCAGCCTGTCTGTCTGGGATGAGCCCGGCTTGCAGGTGAAGGGCCACGATCACCCGCCGATGATCATGATGGGCCATCACAACGCCGCCTATGAAGCATGGGTGGAGGCGCAGGGTTATGACGTGGCAAAGCGCCTGCTGACCTATGACCTGAAGATCCACGGCGGCTTCCCCCCGCTGATCGACAGGATTGTCGCCTCCGGAGAGAAATCCAGCCGCATCAATGTGCGCATGGTGGACACCAAGAATTTCGAATCCGATGCAGCGATCTGCATGGATATCCTCAACGCGGCGTGGTCCACCAACTGGGGCTATGTGCCGTTTACGGAGGCTGAAAAGGTTTATGCCTCCAACAAGCTGAAGCCGCTGACGAAGCAGGGCGCCAACATGATAGCCTTCGTCGATGGCGAACCTGCGGCCTTCATGCTGGCGTGGCCGGACATCAATCTGAAGCTGAAGAATTACGGCGGAAAGCTGTTTCCGTTCAATTGGCTGAAGCTGCTGTGGTGGCTGCGCAACCCGGATTCGATCAACTGGCGTGTGCCATTGATGGGTGTGATCCCCAAGTATCAGAACAGCCGCATGGCCAGCCAGCTGGCTTTCATGATGATCGAATATATCCGCCGTTATTCGGTTGGCCGCTTCGATGCCGAAAGGGCGGAGGTCGGCTGGATCCTGGAGGATAACCAGGGAATGGTGGCGATTGCCGATGCCATCGGGGCAAAGGTCAATCGCGAGTATCGCCTCTACGAAAAACAACTTTGATCGCTATCGCCTGTTTGCGGGAACCCTCTGCAATCGATTCACGTTTGGTTCCCAGGTGCATGCTTTGCGCCTGCACGGAGGCGAATGACCGATAAATCGAAAACCAAGCCCCATAACGGCAAGAAGACCAAGCCCAAGAAGCTTGGCCGGGTATTGCTGGTGGAGGATGATGCAATTCTGGCGATGACGCTGGAAGATGCCTTGCGCGCTGGCGGCGCCGAAGAGGTGATCATCTGCCACACGATGAAGGCGACGGTCGAGGAGCTGGAAAAGGATGAGAAGCTGGATGCTCTTATCCTGGATGTACATCTTGCCGATCGGGACGACGGCTGGGCACTGGCAGAACTGGTTGCGATGCTGGGCCCGAAACGTCCGTGGATCGCCTTTGCCACAGGATCGCCCAAAGCCATCCCGCCGGAAATCGCCGAAATGGGTCCGGTTTTCGAAAAACCCTATGACCCGGAACAACTGGTGAAGGTAATGTCGGACGGTCGCAAGCAAGGCCTGTTCTCACGCCTGCTGGGCTGAAGTCGCCAATCTGCCTTTACTGCAGTCTATCAATCCCTATTGGACGAAAAAAAGGCCTCCAATCTTTTGATTGGAGGCCTTTCGGGATCGTATCACCAGCCGCTTGGACGGGAGGGGGGGGTCTCGGCGGTGATATAGTGTAAATGACCGTCTTCAATTGCAGTTCCCGCCCGCCCAAATTTTTTCGAATTTATTTTTCGCCAGCATTTGCATTGCGTCGCAACAGGGGCCATTCGAGGGGTGGATTCAGTCAGATGCGCCGGACAGGAACCCATTCCCGTCGCGCGCGTTCACCTGAAACGAATTACCGGGAAGGGTTTATATGAGTATTGGTGCAGAAGTCGCCGCACATCTACCGTTTCTTCGCCGCTATGGCCGCGCCCTCACAGGGTCACAGTCGACAGGCGATGCATTTGTTCAAGCTACACTGGAAGCCGCACTGGCCGACGATGATCTGGCAGACAGCCTGCGTGGTGGCCGTGTGCCGCTGTACAAGGCTTTCAACAAGGTCTGGTCCAGCGCGTATATGGAAGTTGAAGAGGCTCAATCCGAAGGCTCTTCTCACGAAGTTGCCGCACAGGATCAGCTGAAGCGTATCACGCCGGTCAACCGTCAGGCCCTGCTGCTGACCACGGTGGAAGACTTCACGACCGCTGAAGCTGCAGAAATCATGGATATGGACGAAGGCGATGTTGAATCGCTGGTTCGTGAAGCTGTGGCCGAGATCGAGCGTGAGAGCAGCACCAGCGTTCTCATCATCGAGGACGAGCCGCTGATCTCCATGCAGTTGGAAGACCTGGTGAAATCGCTGGGTCACGAAATCTGCGGCACCGCAGCCACGCGTACGCAGGCGCAGGAAGTTGTTGCGGAAACAACGCCGGGCCTGGTGCTGGCCGATATCCAGCTGGCCGATGGTTCATCTGGTCTAGATGCGGTGGACGATATTCTGGCGATTGAATCGGTGCCGGTGATCTTCATCACCGCCTATCCCGAACGCCTGCTGACGGGTGACCGTCCGGAGCCGACCTATCTGATTACCAAGCCTTTCCAGGAAGACACGGTGCGTGCTGCGATCAGCCAGGCCCTGTTCTTCGGCTCCAGCCGTCCGCTGGACTAAAGACGGCCACGGTTGAAGATGATTAAGCGTCCCCGGCGGCCTGTTCGCCGGGGCGCTTCCACAATACCCACCAGGCAATCGCAGCGGCGGCCAATCCGCCCAGCAGGTTTGCCGCCAGTTCGCCATAATAGATCGCATCGGTGCCCAGCGCCCCGCGCAGCAGCCACGCGAATGGCACCATCACCAGCAGGACACGCGTGATCGAAAGGGCCAGCGCATTGCTGGCGCGATCGATGGCGTTCAGCGCGCCGTTCACCACGATCAGCACGCCATATCCGGCATAGCCCCACACGGAAATCGACAGATAGGCCGTTGTCGCGTCCAGCGTCTGCGCCTCGTCACTGAAGAGGTTGGCAAACCAGCCGCGCAGGCTGAACAGCAGCACAGCTGAGGCAAGGCCATAGCCAAGGCAGAACAGCCCGGCCTGCACCAGTGCGCGCCGCGCCCGGTCATACTGCCGCGCGCCCCAGTTCTGCCCCACGATCGCGCCGATGGAGCCTGACAGCGCCAGCAATGGCACCACGGCAAAGCTCTGCAATCGTCCGCCAGCACCAAACCCAGCGACCGCTGCCGAACCCTCTATCGCCAATAGCGATGTCAGCACGGCAAGGCCCGCGGGATTGATCGAGTTGGTAAAGGCCGCCGGCCCGGCAACACGGGTCAACGCCTTGAGCTGTCGACCGAAATTGCAATTGCGAACAGCCGATGGGCGGAAGGGCAGCGCGTGCCGTTCCAGCAGCAAGAAGGCGACGATCACCCCCACCAGCCAGCCGCCAATCGTGGCATAGGCTGCCCCTGCAACGCCAAAGCCTTCAAAACCGAATGCGCCGGTGATCAGCAGCGGGTCCAGAACCCAGTTCACCATGGAATAGATGATCAGCACCGCCGTATTGCTTTTGGCGGCACCCTGTCCGCGCAGCACGCCGTTTGCGCCCATCATCGTCATCATCAGGATGAAGCCGAAGGCGTAGGGCTGCATGTAAAGATCGATCAGCGGCAGAACATCGGCATCGGCCTGCATCAGTTGGAACAGCGGCCGGCGAAGCACATACAGCAGCAGGCCCAGCACGATCCCTGCGGCAAGGCCCAGCATCAGGCCCAGGTTCGCGCGGGCGAGGGCGCGTTCGTCATCCCCTTCGCCCAATGCGCGGCTGACTACCGAATTAATGCCCACCATCACGCCCACGCCAAGGCTTTGCAGCGCGGTGATAACGGGGAAGATGAAGCTGATCGCCGCCAGTTCATTCGCGCCAAGCTGGCCGATGAAATAGGCATCGATCACGCCGACAGACATGATCGCCGCAACGCCGACGATTGCGGGCGTTGTCTGCGTAACAAGGTGCCCGGCTATCGATCCGCGCACCAGCTTGGCGCGCGGATTGTCGGGTGTTTCGGTGGATGTGGCCATGCGCCCCCAGATGGTAAGTGGCCGTCCAGCGGCAATACGGCCCTAAGCGGGTGTCAGGGCGCGATCAACACCTTGCATTGCTGAGTCCGGCGTTTGAGGCTTTCAAACACCTCCGGCGTATCCGAAAGGCTGATTGTATCGGTCACCAGCAGGCGCGGGGCGATGGCGCCTGCATCCAGCGCCGATAGCGCGGCCTGGTATTCGGGAACGGTGAAGAAAGCACTGGTTATCAGCCGCACCTGCTTTGACAGCATGGCAAAGGTGTTGAGTGTATCGGGCTTTGTGCAAAGGCCTAGCAATACGATAGTGCCATCGGGGCGCACCTGGCTTACCGCCTGATCGATCAGGCCGGGGATGCCGACGCATTCGAACACCACATCCGCCTCACGCCCAAGGCCCTGCTTTGCGCTCTCCACGGGATTTTCGGGATCGACTACGAAGATATCCGCGCCCATTTCCAGCGCGCGCGATTGCTGGAAACCGGCGATATCCTGCACCGCCACCTTGCCCGCGCCAAATCGTTTTGCCCAGAACGCTACGGCGAGGCCAATAGGGCCAGCGCCCAGCACCAGCACGCTGTCACCTGTGCGCATGCCGGACAGGTTTATGCCATGAAGGGCCACGGCGAGGGGTTCGATGATTGCGCCATCGGCCAGGGTAAGATCACTGGGCAGGGGCACGCACTGGTTGGGGCGGGTGACGGCATATTGGGCATAGCCGCCGCCCTGAAGGCCAAACCCCTCACACCATTGCACGGCGCCCTTGCGGCAATGATCGCATTTGCCGCAGCTTTTGAGCGGGATGACGGAGACGAGATCGCCGACCTTGTGGCCCGCCGTGTCCTTGCCAAGGCCGACGACTTCACCGGCAAATTCATGGCCCAGAATGTCACCATGCTGGCAGCCGTAGGCAGCATCCTGCGTCATATGCAGGTCGCTGCCGCAGATACCGCAGCGGCCCACTTCCACCACCAGTTCACCTTCGCCGGGCGTGGGATCGGGCACTTCCTCGAAAGCGAGAGGCTGGTGCAGGCCCTGAAAGGTGACGGCTTTCATCTACTCGGCAGAGATGCGCAGCACAGGCTTCACCACCTCGCCGCTTTCGCTGGCCTCGATCCCGGCGTTGATATCGTCGAAGTCGAAATACTGGATCAGGCGGTCGAACGGGAATTTGCCGTCCTGGTGATAGGCGATGAGTTCGCAGATGAAGCTGCCGACATCGCTGTCCCCGCCAAGAATACCGATCACCCGCTTGCCGCCGCCCATCAGGGCGCTTTCATTGAGGTTCAGCATGTCTTCGGGCGGGCTTGCGCCAACCAGGCCGAGGACGCCCATCGGCGCAATCAGCGGGAAGACCCCCTCGATAACCTTTTTCACTCCGGTCGTATCGAATGCATAGGCAAGGCCCTGCGGCACCAGTTCCTCCAGCTTGTCCATCGCATCGTCACCCGCCTTGATGGTGTGCGTTGCGCCAAGTTCCTTGGCCAGTTCCAACCGGCTGTCATGCATGTCGACAGCGATGATCGGGTCTGCGCCAGCGATCTTGGCGGCCATGATGGCGGCAAGGCCCACAGTGCCCACGCCGAATACCGCAATCGGCAGGCCTTCGCGCACCTCCATGCTGCGCAGCACTGCGCCAGCGCCGGTCATCAGGCCACAGCCAAGGGGTGCGAGGCGTTCAAGTGGCAGGTCCGCGGCGCTGTCAGGCACTTTTACCACGTTGCGTTCATGCGCGATGGCGTGGGTGGCGAAGGAGGACTGACCGAAGAAATTGCCGCCGATGTCCTCTCCATCACATGTGATGGTGGCCGATCCGTCAGGCCGGCGGCCGGAGAAGTTGTTCGGCCCGAAGTTGTAGCAATAGGTGGGCGCGTCCACATCGCAGCTGGGGCATTCCCCGCAGGAATTGAAGCTGATGATCACGCGATCACCGGCTTTGGCGGCGCTGACTGCACTGCCAACCTTTTCCACGATGCCGGCACCCTCATGCCCCAGAACAGCGGGAAGCGGCGTTGGCAGCTGCTGATCGCGCACGGCCATGTCGGTATGGCAGATGCCGGTGGCAACGATGCGGATCAGCAGTTCGTCATCGCGCAGTTCGTCCAGCTCGACATCGGCGATGTGGAATTCCTTGCCCTCTCCGGGACAAATGGCGGCGCGTGTCTTGGTGGTCATTTCAGCTCCATTGGCATTCGGATTTATGCAGGTTCAACGCGCAGGGCGCTCAATCGTTCAGCGGTTTGATCGGGCCCAGCTGCATGCCGCCATCGATCATCACGTGGCTGCCGGTCATGTAGCTGCCAGCATCGCTGGCCAGCAGCAGGGCGAGCGGCTTGATCTGGTAGGTTTCGGCCATCCGGCCCACGGGCACGAGCTTGTCCCACGCCTCCTTGGCCTTGGGATTCTTCTTCACCCAGCCATCGCCGATATTGGTGACGAAAGGGCCGGGCGCGATGGCGTTTACGCGGATGCCGTGGGCGGCCAGTTCATAGGCCGCGTGGCGCATGAAGTGCTTCACCCCGGCCTTGGCCGCCATATAGGGCACGCCCACGATAGCCTCGTTCACCTCTGCCGCATTGGAGGAGGTGATGACGATACTGCCGCCGCGGCGCTGCCCGTTACCCTCGTTCGCCTTCATCACCCGCGCGGCCTCGCGCAAGGTGTGGAATACGCCGGTCAGGTTGATGCCGATGCTTTTGTCCCAGCTGTCCTTGGGAAAGACGTCGATCTGGCCTGCCGGGTTGCGCTCGTCTTCCGGGCTCCAGAATCCGTTGCCGACGTCCAGTCCGGCATTGGCAAAGGCGATATCGCAACCGCCATAGGCCGCCACGTGATTGTCGAAAGCCTGCGCCACCTGATCCAGATCGGAGACGTCGCAGCTTTCCCAGCGTGCCTCGTAACCCTGATCGGTGAACCGCGCCGCTTCTCTCGCCGCGCCTTCGGCGTCGATATCGGTGATGGTCACCTTCGCACCCGCTTCCGCCATGGCTTCTGCATAGGCGAGGCCGATGCCGGAGGCAGCACCCGTTACAAGGGCGCTTCGTCCCGCAATATCGAACTGGTCGAGAGTGCGTGGCTCCTCGCTCACAGATACAGCTGCCGGTTGATCTCCAGCCCGTTCTCTTTGCAGTAGGTCTCGTAGTGGTTCATGAACCACCATACATCCAGCGTTTCCACGAAATTGCCATTCTCATCGTAGAACTCGTTGGCACCCTGCATCCAGAAGAATGCCTTCATGCCATTCGGCTCATCGGTGACGAGCGTATGTGCATGGCCGGGAAATTCCGTGATGAATTCGCCGGGGCCGCAGACCCAGTCGTATTCCAGGTAGCGGAACGTGCCTTCCATGCCGATCGCCCACACCATGCCGCGATGCTTGTGCGTGCCGATCACGCCGGGGGACTTGATCCACAAGATGTTGGCATAGACATTGTTCCGCACGTCGAATGCCAGGTGCCGGATGGCTGCGTTGTCGCCAAAGGGGACCCACGGGCTCTCTTCTTCCGAGCGGCCGACATAGGTGCCGGGGATGCAATACTGATCGATCATGTTCTTGTGCGCTTCGGGCACTTCCACGATCTTGAATGCGCCGGAAGGTGGGGCCTTTATGCCGCCAAGCTGCGATTTTTCCTGCGTTGCCATGTCAGGCTCCCTTTAAAGATACAGCTTCTTGTTGATGGGAATGCCGTGTTCCTTGCAGTGGTTTTCATAGTGTTCGATGAACCACCACACGTCGACGGTATCCATATAGGTGCCCTCGGCATCGTAGAACTGGATCGGGCCGTTCATCACGCCGAACAGCTTACAGCCCTCTGGGTGCTCCGTTACCAGCGTATGCGCTTCGCCCGGTGTTTCCAGGATCAGGCCGCCCGGCGTGCCGATCCAGTCATATTCCAGATAGCGCACGCTGCCCTCCAACGTGATCATCGTCACCGTGCCGCGATGCAGGTGGGTGCCGATGGTGCCGGGGCCCTTCATCCAAAGGATGTTCATATACGTATTGGTGCGAACGTCGAAGCTCAGATGCTTGATCGCGGCCCCGTCTCCGAAGGGCACCCATGGGGAATCCACATCGGTCAGCGCATCGATATACCGTCCGCCGGGGCTCAGCCGCTCCACCGTGTCACGATAGGCCCAAGGCACATCGACGATTTCCTTGGTGTCTGACGGCGGGGCTTTGAGTTTGGTGACCATGATGGCATCTCCTTTTATCGGATCAGGGTGTCGACATAATCGGCGCCGATGCCGACGGCGTCATAATGGGTGCGGGCCAGTTCCATGTAATCGAACACGTCAAAATGGCCGACGCTTTCGCCGTTCTCGTTCAGCCACATCAGCGGGCCGGATACGACGAAGAAGACCTTCATCGGGTCTTCGTGTTCATAGGCTACCAGCGTGTGGCTTTCGCCCGGCGCCTCGAAGATGAAGTCGCCTGCCGTGGCGGTCCATTCATGCTCGAGATAGGCCCATTTGCCGCTGATGGTGTAGGCCCAGATGGGCTTGGGATGGTAATGCCGGTTCACGATGCACGGCTTTGTCGCCATCAGCACATCGGCCCACATGTTCAGCGTAGGGCTGATCCACACCGGCTTTGACGAGACATTCTCGACAATCGGCACCCAGTATCGTTCATCACCCTCTGCGATCTTGGCCATATAGGCCTCTGGCATCGCGCCGGGACGTAGGGCGTGGGGTACGGGCGGAGTCCCGGCCCAGGGTTCGGTCGTGGGTGCCTCTGGCATCTGTCTCTCCAACTCGGTCCGCGTTTGGCCGCGAATCTCGATCTCAGCGCAGTTTATCCTAACGCACGTTATTATGCGACATGGTTGTTTGGCTGCATTCTTCCCGCTGCCCGATCATGCCGGGTTTGCGGTTTCGCCCCGGCGGCGAAGTGCCGCAGGTGCGGTTTCCTTCAGGCCCATGGCCACGAAGCCGCTGATCACTGCCAGCACCATCAGCACGTAAAGGAAGGTTTCCGGCCCGTAGGCATCGTTCAGCAGTCCGGCGAGCGGCGGGCCAAGGACGCCGCCCAGCACCTCGCAGCTGCCCATGGCAAGGCCCAGCACGGTGGCGTGATGGATGGGGCGGAAGCTTTCCGAAGGGATCGTGGCCATGAAGATCGGGAACACGCCGTTCACCATCCATCCAATGAAAAAGATAGGGATCAGAACGGTGGCATAGCCGGAGAGGCCCAGCAGCCCGTCGCCCGTAAAGCTGGCGGGATCGAGGTAGATCACGCCCAGCGGCCCGATCAGGGAAAGGAAGGGCAGGAAGACCATCACCGGCTTGCGCCCGATCTTGTCCGATATGCCCGCCACCACGAAGCTGTAGATCGCAGCGGCAATGCCCAGCGAACCGACCAGCCAGCTCATGGAAAAGGCATCCATCCCGCGCGTTTGCACCAGGAAGTTGGGCATGAAGGCCCAGGTGATCACGAAGTGTGCCACCAGCAACACACCCACCACCACGCTGACCCACATGTTGCGGACCTTCAGCGCTTCGAGAAAGCCGATGGCCGAATGGTGATCGCCAGCCGTGCCAACCTGCGCAGAGATTTCGGCGGCAGGCTCCGGCTCACGTAGCATGAGCCAGATAAGGCCTGCGCTCAGCAGGCCGGGCAGGGCCGCTAGGTAGAATGCCTCGCGCCAGCTGAATGCGGTGGCGAAGGCCACCAGCACCACGGGTGCGGCGAAGCTGCCCAGCAGATTGGAGCCAAGGTTCTGCGCCACGCCCTGAGCCAGCCCGCGCCGTTCGGGGTTCACCTCGCTTGCCACCATGGCATGGCTGATCGGCATCACGCCGCCTTCGGCTGCGCCCATCAGCAGGCGGGCGGCGAACAGGAACAGGAAGCTGGTGGCAAGGCCGGACAGGAAGCTGCACAGCGAGAACGCGATGGTGGCGATCACCAGAAGGATCTTTCGCTTGCCGATACTGTCCGACAGGCGACCCACGAAGAAGGCGGCAATCGCCCAGCTGAAGGACAGGCCGCCTGCCAAGAGGCCGATCTGCGTCTGCGACAGTTGCAGATCCGGTTGCACGAAGGGCATCAGCGCGTTCAGCGCCTGCCGATCGAAGAACACGATGCCGAAGTTCAGGCTCAGCAGCAGCACCAGCAGCGTCTGATAAGCGGGTGAGTTGGTCACCCAGTTGCCTTGCGCTTCGCCGCCAGCGTGGATGTGGGCAGGATGTGTGGCCATGTCGTGGAGTTCCTATGCCAGGGGGCGGATAACGTTCGGCTCGGCCTTGCGCACGGCAATCGGGTGGCTGGCGACAGCGTTCAGATAATGGGCGGTGAAAGCGGCCTGCGCGATCCCGCCGATGGGCTGGCCATAGCCAGACGTATCTGCCATCGAATCCTCCCGAATTGCCGGTCTTGTTTGCCGGTCCTTATACGCAGTGCTTGCCAGCCCACGCGACAAAGTCAATCTCGCGCTGTAGACAAGAGGGAATCACGAGGGAGAGAATCAATGGCTACCCAGATGAATGACAATGTCGATTGCAGTACCCAGGAATGGCAGGCGCGGCTGGATCTGGCCGCGGCCTATCGCATCTTTGCGCATCTTGGCTGGTGCGAGAGCATTTATAATCACATCACGCTGCGTGTGCCCGGCACCGAAAACCAGTTCCTCATCAATCCATACGGTCTGTTGTGGGAGGAGGTAACCGCGTCCAGCCTGGTGAAGATTGACGAGAACGGGCAGAAGCTTGGCGACAATCCGCACCCTGTAAATCTGGCGGGCTTCACCCAGCACAGCGTATTTCACAAGAATCTGCCGCACGCCCATGCCATCGTCCACACGCATACGCCGGACACGATGGCGGTCTGCGCTACCGAAGGGGGCCTGCAGGCCAGCAATTTCTATTCCTGCTTCTTCGAAGGCGCCATCGGCTATCACGATTTTGAAGGCATCACCGTGCGCAGCGAGGAGGGGGAGCGGCTGGTGAAGAACGCCGGCAATCACCAGATCATGATGCTGAAGAACCATGGCCCCGTGGTGATGGGCCGCACGATCTACGAGATGTTCCTGCTCTACTACATGCTGCAGCGCGCGTGCGAGGTGCAGGTGAAGACCGCCGCGATGGGCAAGCCGATCATCGTGCCGCCAGAAGTGATCGAAACGCACCAGCGCGACCGTGACAGACAGTTGACGGATGACTTCGGCAAGCTGGACTTTGCCGCCTGGACGCGCAAGATCGACGCCATCGATCCCAGCTGGCGCGACTGAGAGGCCTGCCTACACAATGACGGCAATGACGGTAAACGAACGGCCTGTCGATTTCGACATGGACCCTGCCACGCCATTGCTGCACGCGCTGCGCGATGCGGCGAATTTGACGGGCACGAAATACGGCTGCGGCGTGGGCGATTGCGGCGCGTGCATGGTGCTGGTGGATGGGGAGGCGCTGCGTTCCTGCCTCGTCACCATTGCGGAGGCCGAGGGCCGCTTCATCACCACCATCGAAGGGCTGAGCCGAGATCGCTCACACCCGGTGCAGCAGGCGTTGGTGGCAGAGCAGGCGATCCAGTGCGGTTTCTGCACGCCGGGCATCGCCATTGCCGCTGCCAGCCTGCTGCGCAGCAATCCCGATCCCACAGAGGCGCAGATCAGGGACGCGATACCCAATTTGTGCCGCTGCGGTGTCTATCCGCGCCTTGTGCGCGCCGTACAGCGCGCGGGCCGCGTGGCGCGTCGGCGTGAAACGATCAGCGCCGCGCCTGCACCGGGGATCGATCCGGAAGACGCGGCGCGTGCCGTTCCGGGTATGCGCATGAAGGGCGCAGGATCGGACGGCGAGGGACCGAACTAGGCGATCAGAACCGCAACCTTGCGCCAAAGCTGACATTCAGCGGGGCGCCCGGCTGGATGTTGTTGTCGCCATGCGCGCTGGGAAAATAGTCCTCGTCGAACAGGTTCTCCACATTGGCCTGCAGAGTCAGCATATCGGTCGCCTCGAAAAACACGGCGGCATCCACGCGGGTGTAGGATGGCAGCACGACGTTGTTGCTGAGCGATGCGTATTGCTCTGACAAATGCGTCAGTCCGGCGCCAAAGCCGATCCGGTCCGTCACGTCATAGCGGGCCCATGCGGTGATCTGGTGTTCGGGCACCTGCTGCAACCGCGTGCCGGATGTGGCCGATGTGGTGGTGGAGGTGATTTCCCCGTCGAGATAGGAATAGCCAAGGGAGAGGGAGAGGCCGTCCACTGGCTCTCCGATCAGGCCCAGCTCAAAGCCTTCTACTTCGCTTTCACCTGCCAGAATCACCAGGCCGGTGTTGGCAGGATCGGGCGCAGTGGTGTTGGATCGGGTGAGGCGGAAAACCGCCGCCGTCAGCAATAGGTCGCGGTGCGGTGCCCATTTCACGCCGGCTTCGATATTCTCGAAAACCTCCGGCTCCAGCGATGCGGACTGCTGGTTCAGCACGGTAAACTGGTTGCCGGATTGCGGCAGGAAGCTTTCGGCATAGCTGGCGTAGATCGACAGATTATCCATCGGTTTCAGGATCGCACCAAAGCGCGGGCTGACCCGATCATCCACGCGGGCCCCATCGAAATTGGCGATGATATCGGTGCTTTCCAGATCAAAGCGATCATAGCGCACGCCGGCCACCAGTTGCAGAATGCCGATATCCAGCTGTTCCTGCGCATAGAAGGATAGCGTGGTCAGCTCGCTGGCGCTGGCGCGTTGCGGCACCAGGGTAAAGCTGGGCACGGAAATCGTATCGTCCAGCGGCACGGTGACGCCGGTGTCCGCGCCGTTGTTGAACAATGCGCGGTTGCGGAAGGCATCGGTGTCCTGCGTTCCTGCCTCTGCACCCACCAGCAGAGTGTGGCTGAGCGATCCTGTGTCGAACTGCCCCACCAGGTTCACCTGCCCGATCAGGTTCTGGCGATCCGTGCCGCTTTCATATCCGCCGAGGTTGACGGTGGTGGCCGTTGCTCCGCCGCCCGGAACGATATTAGCATAGAACTTGTCGTAATCGGCGAACATCACGCTGGCGTTCACGCTCCACGCGCCGCTGATATCATGTTCAAGCCGGGTGCGGGCCACATGCACTTCCACATCGCTGGAATTGTAATCGGGATCGCCGAAGAACGTCTCGTCATAGCCGCGCAGCGGGCCGCCGTTCAGCGACGGCAGGCCGCGGTCGACCACGCGCTTGTCATTGTCATAGGTGTAATAGGCGTACAGCCGTGTGTCCGGGCCGAGGTTGGCCGTGACGGTGGGGGAGAAGCCGATGAAACGGCCTTCATACACGTCGCGGTGGTTGTCGAACTCTTCATACGTCCCGGTGAGGCGGACGGCCACGCTTTCGCTGGCGGGCAGGTTGGCATCGCCAGTAAAAGCGAACGCGCCGAAGCTATCCACCTGTGCGCCCAGCGAATATTCGGGCGCGCCGAATTCTGCCACCTTGGACACGCGATTGATCGCGCCGCCGCCTGCGCCGCGCCCGAAGATCAGGGCGTTGGCACCTTTCAGCACTTCAACACGTTCCACATTATACAGCGGGCGGTAATATTCGGCATCGTCGCGCAGGCCATCGATATAGAAATCCGCCGTGGTTTCCTGCCCACGAATGAACACCTCGTCACGGTGGCCTTCACCCGTTTCCAGGCTGACACCGGGGACGAAGCGCAGCGCATCGTTCAGGCTGGTGACGCCCTGGTCTTCCAGCTGGTCTGCCGTGATGACGGTGATGGCCTGGGGCACATCGATGATGGGGGTGGGGGTCTTTGTGCCGGTGCTGCCGTCTTCGTTCACATAGGTTTCCCGATCACCCGTAACCACGATATTGCCAGGCAGGTAATCACGCTGTGCCTCTGCCGCGGAATTGGCCATGGCGGTGGTGGGAGCAAGTGTGGCGGCGCCTGCCAACAGGGCCAGGCGGATGGCTGCGGTACGGATGATGAATTCCCTCAGAACGTCTATTGCGATTGATTTGCAAAAGCGCCTCTATTGAGAATGATTATCACTGGCAACACCAAATCTGCCATTTGCGCGAAAATTTTCCCGCGCTAGGGCGGCGGGGCATTTTCAATCGAGGACGATCATATGAAAGCGACCATCTGGCACAATCCGAGATGCAGCAAATCCCGCAGCACGCTGGCGATTCTGGAGAACCGCGAAGGCGTGGAGGTGGACGTGGTGGAATATCTGAAAAACCCGCCAAGCCGCGACAAGCTGGCCCAGCTTTACAAGGATGCGGGCATGTCACCTGCGCAAGGACTACGCCTGGGTGGAACTGACGCGAAGGAACGCGGCCTGCCCGAAGCCGATGCAGACACCGTGCTGGATGCGATGGCCGCCGATCCCAAGCTTATCGAACGTCCGCTGGTGGAAACGCCCAAGGGCGTGCGCCTGTGCCGTCCACCCGAAAAGGTGGAAGAAATCCTCTGACGGGCACGCCCGGCGCGCGCCCGTCACTTCGCCCTATTATTCGAAGGTTTCGCGTGCGCGGGCGGTGCTTCCACCGCTCAGCTGGCGATGCACGGCGGCAAGAACGGCCAGCATGATGGTGGTGTAGACCATGCTGATCAGGCCGCCGCCGATTGCCGTCACCAACAGGCCGATGGTTTCCCCCAGCACGGCGAACAGCGCAAATATCAATCCGGCCACCAGGGACAGCACCACCACCGCCACGATCAACAGCACGTAAAGCGCGAACAGCCGCAGGGAATTGCCCTTCGTCAGCCGCCATGACCGGGTCAGCGCATTGATCGGGTTCATGATGCCTTCGATGGCAATCACGGGAGAAGTCAGCGACAGCTTCACCCAGATGTACACCATCAGCGCGATGCCGACGAAAACCATGATCACGGCCAGCGCCGCGTTGATGGCCGCGCCCAGCGCGATCAGCAGGATGGATGGCACCACCATGGCAAGGCCAAGCAGGATTTGCGCGATGATATAGGGGATCAGCGCCTTGCCGCCGAAGGTCAGCGCCTCCCCCACGGTGGGGCGCGACTTGTCTGTCAACAATGCCAGCAGGCCCAGCATGCCGACGGCCTGCACCAGCGTGATGATCAGGTATATCCACCAGCTGCCGGCGAAATGATCCGCGAACAGGGCCATGACTTCCTGCGGATCGGGCTGATCGCCCAGGGCCTGCATCTGCATCACGAACGCATCTTGCGACGGCAGCACCAGAGCCGAGATGACATTGGGCAGGAAGAAGAACACGGCAGCCACGATCAGCACGACATCGCGATTGGCGGAAAGCAGCGAAGTCGCCTCGTTCCACGCGCGCTCAAGATCCAGTTTTTCGCCCATACCACCCTCGTTTCATGAATTGCCCACTTGATAAGCGCCTTCACACCCGCCACGCAATCGCCAAACCATGACCGACGCACACCTTTCTGATTTTGCCACGCCCGATGCGGGCATCGAATGGCGCCGATCCACGGGGCAGGTGCCCTATCGGGATGCATTGGCGCAGCAGCAGGCGCGCAGCGATGCCCTGATCGCCGGCGAAGGGCAGGAACTGGTGTGGATGCTGGAACATCCGCCCGTCTACACGGCCGGCACCAGCGCCGATGGCAGCGAGCTTGTGGATGCGCGTTTCGATGTTGTCGAGACAGGCAGAGGCGGGCGCTACACCTATCACGGCCCCGGCCAACGCGTGACCTACGTGTTGCTGGACCTGAAGAACCGTGCGCGCGATGTGCGCCAGTTCGTCCATGCGATGGAAGGCTGGGTAATTGCCACGCTGGCCGATTTCGATGTGCAGGCTTTCGCCGTGCCGGAACGAGTGGGCATCTGGACGCATGACCTGACCGGCGCAGAGGCGAAGATCGGCGCCATCGGCGTGCGCGTGCGGCGTTGGGTCACGATGCACGGATTTGCGGTGAACCTGTCGCCGGATCTATCCCATTTCGGCGGCATCGTGCCCTGCGGCATCGCCGAATATGGCGTTACCAGCATGGCGGCCCTTGGAAAGACAGTTGCGCCCGATGAATGGGATGAGGCATTGCTGGCCCGCGCCGGGAATTTCCTCGAGGCTATTTCGATTCCGGAGAATTCATAGATCATGTCACTGCGTTCAACTCTCGCCATCGCTGCCCCCCTGCTGCTGGCGCTGTCCGCTTGCGGGGATGACACGGAAGTCGCCGTTGACGATGACGGGAGAGAGGCATCTGGCGAGGTGCTGGACGGCACGATCAGCGATGAAATGATCCCGCTGGACGAGATGCGATCGCAGGCCCCGCTGGCCGAAGCTGCAGACGGCGAAGAAAACGGCGAAGGTGGCGGCGAAGGCAGCGGCGAGACCGATAACGCCGAAGCCGATTAGGCGCCGCGGCGCCGGGCATATGACAACGGCGGCAGAACCAGTTCTCTCCAGAGTGATGGGCACAAGGCTGATGGGCCTTGCGGCCCTGCTGCTGGGCAATATCGCGCTGGCCTGCGGCCCGTGGCTGGTGCGCCTGGCCGATACCGGGCCGGTTAGCGCGGGCTTCTGGCGCGTGGCGCTGGCGTTGCCTTTCCTCTTTTTACTGGCCGCACTTCGCAAGGAGCGGATCGGCGGCATCCCGCGCAGGGCCGTGCTGCTGGTGCTGGCAGGCGGGGTGTTCTTCGGCCTTGATGTTGCCGCATGGCATGTCGGCATCGGCGATACCCGCCTCGCCAATGCGGTGCTGTTCGGCAATTCCGGCAGTGTGATCCTGATGGTGTGGGGCTTCATCCTGCTGCGCCGCCTGCCACGGGGTCGCGAATGGCCCGCCATCATCGCGGCATTGGCAGGGGCAAGCATCCTGCTGGGCCGTTCGATGGAGCTTTCTCCGGCCAATCTCATCGGCGACCTGTTCTGTCTGCTGGCGGGCGTGCTTTACGCCGGATACCTGCTGTTATTACAGGATGCGCGGAAGGGTTTCGGCAGCTGGAGCGTGCTGGCCCTCTCCAGCAGCGCCAGCGCGGCGGTGCTGTTGTTGATGGCGATGGCACTCAAAGAACCGTTCTGGCCTACCGACTGGACCCCGGTGCTGGTGCTGGCCCTGTCCAGCCAGCTGATCGGGCAGGGTCTGCTGGTTTATTCGCTGCGCCTGTTTTCGCCGCTGGTGATCGGCATTGCCCTGCTGACGCAGCCTGCCGTGGGCGCATTGGTGGGGTGGATCGTGTTTGGGGAATGGCTGGTGATGCTGGATGTGGTGGGCATCGTGCTGGTGGGCAGCGCGCTGGTGCTGGCACGGGTGACCATGCCGAAGGAGCCGCCGCGCCCGCGCGTCAATCCTGTGTGAAGCGCACCTGCTTGAAATCGGTCATCAGCAGGTCGAACTTCTCTTCAACCTCGGCAAGGTCCGGCCCCGTCAGCGACAACCGCGCCTGTTCGCGCAGCAGGCTCGCCTCGCCCAGCAGCAGCTCGCGCCGTTCCGTCGAATCCAGCGTAACCGCGACGTCGCGCAAGGTGGAGAGCATGATTTTCGAGGCGATGGGACTGGTCGCCACCGCGCTGCGGATCGCGCCAAAGCCGCGGTGCACATAGTGGCGGAAATCGTCGGGCAGGGGATGGACGGGGCATTCCTCGCTATCATTGCCGCAAATATCCTTCACCAGCCGCCGCTGCCCCAGCTCCGTGGTGGCCGCGCCCAGCCAGTGCAGCGAGGTGACGGCGGTGAACGGGTCGTTGATGCCGGGCGACAATGCCCGCAGGCCGATCTCCACCAGCTCGTCTATCAGGAATTGCGGGTCCTGCTCCGGTGTACGGGCAAAGCCGAGGGTGAAACAGGCGCGCAGGTCGTCACGGCAGCCATCGGTGCATTCGCCGCCGGAAACCTCCAGCAACGGTAGGCCGGAATGCACGAAATCGCCGGTGCGAACCGTGAGCGTGACATGGCAATCATGCTTGTTCGCAACCTCCTCCAGATCGGAAAAGTCGATAAGCTGCACGTAACCCGGTTTTTTCGCCAGCAGCGGCTTGCCGCGTCGCCGGTCATCGGGCCCGTCGTCATTGCCAAGTTCGGGATAGGTCTTCCTGATCGCGCCCATCAGGCGGCTGCCGATTCCCTCGATCACCTTGTTGATACGAATGCCGGAAGGCACGTGGTTGAGGAAATAGACCAGCACCGCGACCGAGATCACCATCAGCACAAAGGCGATCAGCAGTGAAAGCTGCGGCACGAAGCCGGGAAGGGCGGTGGCAGCAGCGTCTGCCGCATCGGCGGGCTGCTCATCCTCCGCCCGTACGCTGCGCAGCACGGTGAGGGAGAACACGAAGGTGCCGATGAAAGTGGCGAGGCTGAACTGGTTGCCCTTGTCTTCCATGAAATTGGTCAGCAACCGCGGGCCATAGGTGCCGCTGGCATAGCTGACCGCCACGATCGTGATGGAAAACACGGTGGATGCCACCGCGATCATGCTGCCGGCGATCACCTGCAGCATGGTGGATGCACCATTGGGCCGCGCAGGCGCCAGCCAGGTGACATCGTTCAGCCACTCTGCCCAGCCCGTGCGGTCTGCATAGATGCAGGCCAGGGCGAGAACGAGCGCCAGAAATGCGAACAGCGCCGGATAGAACCAGTAGTTCGCGTTAAGCCGGCGCCACGCCCACAGGATTTCTGCTTTCATGATCGATCTAACGCGCGAAGGGCGCGGCGGTTGCCGCGCCGCATGACATCACGCGTTCGGATCGCCCAGATCGCCCTTGCCGATCGTGCCGCTCGCCATCTCCAGCATCTTGTCGAGGCTGGCCTTGGCCTTCAGGCGCATGCTCTCCTCGATCTCGATACGCGGTTCCAGATCGCGCAGGCACAGATAGAGCTTCTCCATCGTGTTGAGCGCCATGTAGGGGCAGATGTTGCAGTTGCAGTTGCCGTCCGCACCCGGTGCGCCCAGGAAGGTTTTCTCCGGCAGTGCCTTTTCCATCTGGTGGATGATGTGCGGCTCTGTCGCAACGATCAGCGTGTCACCGGGGAAGGTCTTGGCATATTGCAGGATGGAACTGGTGGAGCCGACGTGATCGGCATGATCGATGATGGCGGGCGGGCATTCGGGATGCGCCACGATGGGGGCGCCGGGATGCTCTGCCTTCAGTTTCAGCAGTTCCTTCTCGCTGAAAGCTTCGTGCACAATGCACACACCGGGCCACAGCAGCATATCGCGGTTAAACTTGCGGTTCAGATATCCGCCAAGGTGACGGTCCGGCCCGAAGA
Organism: Aurantiacibacter rhizosphaerae; assembly: GCF_009807005.1. GTDB lineage: Bacteria > Pseudomonadota > Alphaproteobacteria > Sphingomonadales > Sphingomonadaceae > Alteraurantiacibacter > Alteraurantiacibacter rhizosphaerae. The sequence goes on from NZ_WUBR01000001.1 coordinate 1,030,648, forward strand.
TGATGGGCTGGTCTTCCGGGATCTGCTGCAGGATCGTTTCCGCGCTGGAACTGGTGACAATCACGTCCGACAGGGCTTTCACCTCGGTCGAGCAATTGATGTAGGTGAGCGCGATGTGATCGGGGTGCTTTTCCCGGAAGGCGCGGAATTTGTCCGGCGGGCAGCTGTCTTCCAGCGAACAGCCGGCTTCCATATCGGGCAGCACCACGATCTTTTCAGGCGAGAGGATCTTCGCCGTATCGGCCATGAACTTCACGCCGCAAAATGCGATGACATCGGCATCGGTTTCCGCTGCCTTCTTTGACAGTTCCAGCGAATCGCCCACGAAATCAGCCAGATCCTGCAATTCGGGCTTCTGGTAATAATGGGCAAGGATCACGGCGTTACGCTCCTTGCGCAAGCGGTCGATCTCTTCGCGCAGGTCAACGCCTGCCGGAATTGCTGTCTGGTCTGTCATGTTGTCTGGCCCGTCCTCGGTTGCGTCGGCTAGGTTTGGCGGCGCTTATATAAACAATGCGCGATTTTGCGAGAGTGTTCCGCCCCAAAACGGTTGCACGATGCAATGTTTGCAATACCGGACCAAGAGGCTATGTTCCGTGCCCTACCCAAAATCGGCAGAATGAAGGCGCGCATCATGCGTGCCGCTTGTAACGTTGCGGGTAAGGCAGGAGAGTATTCGTAGTGACTGAACAGGTGCCAGCGGGAAACTCGGACGACAATCGTATGGACCCGCCCTTGGTCGATTTGCCGATCAACACCCATGACAAGGGATTTTACGACGGCTTCAGCCGATCGGTCACCATTCCTGCCAAGGTCATCGTCTCGCTCATCATCATGTGGGCCATCTTCTTCCCGGTCAGCGCCAATGAAACGCTGGTTGCGGCCAACAACACCATCATCGCCACGTTCTCCGGCTGGTATGTCTATCTCGTCGCCGTGCTGATGGTGGTGACGCTGGTGCTGGCGATCATCCCGCAATCGGGATCGCTGCGCATCGGCAATCCGGGGGAGGAGCCGGAGTTCGGTTTCTTCAGCTGGTTCGCCATGCTGTTTGGCGCAGGTATCGGCATCGGCATGCTCACCTATTCCACCGGAGAGCCGCTGGCCCATTGGCAGAACAACCCCGATATCATCCGCGGCACGGTAGAACCGCTGAGCCAGGAGGCCATCGGGCCTGCCTATCTGTATACCTTCCTGCACTGGGGGCTGGCGGCCTGGGGCGCCTATGGCCTGGTGGGCCTAGCCATTGGCTATGTCGCCTATCGCCGGAATCTGCCGCTTACCATCCGTTCCTCCCTCGCGCCGCTGTTTGGCAAGGTGATGTCTGGCGGAGCCGGGCATGTCGTCGATGTCGTGGCCGTGGTGGCCACCATTCTTGGTGTTGCCGTTACCATGGGGCTGGGCGTCGAACAGTTCGTGGCCGGGCTTTACCGGCTGGGTATGGGCGATTGGCTGATGAATGCAGAGGGCACTTCCAGCCCCGCTGCCATCATCATCTCGCTGGTGCTGCTGGTGGGTGCATCCACCATCAGCGCCCTTTCCGGCGTGGGCAAGGGGATCAAGTGGCTGTCCAACATCAACATGGGCCTTTCCATCGCCATGCTGGCGCTGTTCGCGGTGGTGGGTGCCGGCTTCTATGGGCTGGAGCTGCTGGGTGTGGCGGTGTTCGAATATTTGCGTAACCTGCCGCAGCTTGCGCTGACATTGTTCAGCAGTGATGGCAGCTCGGTGGGCGATGCGCTGGTGCGCTGGCAGCTGGACTGGTCCGTTTTCTATTGGGCATGGTGGATCGCCTTTGCGCCTTTCGTTGGCATGTTCATCGCCCGCATTTCCCGCGGGCGTACGGTGCGCGAATATGTGTTCGGCGTGCTGCTGGTGCCATCGCTGATGTGCTTTGTATGGATGACGCTGGTGGGCGGCACGGCCATCGATCTGGAGCTTAGCGGCGTGGCCAATGGCGCCATCGTGGGTGCGCCCATGTCCGATCAGCTGTATGCCACGCTGGCCGTGTTGCTGAGCCCCGGCGTTGCCTGGGTGGTTTCCGGCCTCGTGGTGATCCTGCTGATGACCTATCTCATCACCAGCGCGGACAGCGCGATCCTGATCGTGAACACGATCAACGGTGCGGGTGAAACGGATGGACAGCGCCGCCGGCATATCCTGTTCTGGGGTGCTGCGCTGGCCTTCATGGTGGGATCGATGCTGATCATCGGCGGGATCGATGCGATCAGAATCACCATGATCATCGGGGCGCTGCCGTTCTCTGTCGTGGTGGCCCTGATGGCGATTTCCATCGTTAAGGCCGTGATTTTCGACATTATTCGCACCCGGCAGGGCGTGCCCTGTACTGCTGAGGCTTGCGAGGATTGGGATCCTGCGCAGTAAGTAAGCACCAACAGGATAAGAAAAGAAATCGTCTCCAAGAGAAGATTTTTCCCTGTTCAGCGTTTTATTAGAGTAGATTGGGTCTGCGGAATAAATAGAATTTAGATTCCTCTTGAGAAACGATGAATATATCTTTCAATATTTGACCGTTACATGAGAACCACTTTCATTGTGGTTATTCTGCAACATCTTTTTTCGCAGTCCGGTAAATCCTTCGAAACACTGTGGAACCTTGGCGACGGTGCCGTTATTCGGACGCGGCACGCGCGCTCTATTTATAGCGCGGCACCTATCTCAGATCATGTTGCAGCCGACCCTTCGCTGCATGATCGCGAACAGTGATCCTCAGAGGAATCAAACATGTCGAAATACATCAGCGGCGCGTCGATCGGCGCGCTGGCCATCGCAATCGCTACGCCTGCCGTGGCGCAGGATCAGGCCGCCCCCGCACCAGAAGCGCGCAAGGGCGGCGTTGGCACCATCATTGTCACCGCCACGAAACGCCAGGAAGATCTGCAGGACGTTGCCGTGTCCGTGCAGGCGCTGGGTTCAGAAGGGCTGGAAGAGCTCAATATCGATACGTTCGAGGATTATCTCGACCAGTTGCCCACCGTTACCGCAGGCGGCAGCGGCCCCGGCCAGAACACCATCTATATCCGCGGCCTTGCATCCACCACGCCCAACCTCACCACCGCCGGTGTTGCAGGCCTGGCGCCCAACGTGGCAATGTATCTGGACGAGCAGCCGCTGGCACAGCCGGGCCGTAACCTGGACGTTTATGCCGCCGACCTTGCCCGGATCGAGGTTCTCTCCGGTCCGCAGGGCACGCTGTTCGGTGCCAGTTCGCAGGCCGGTGTGGTGCGCCTGATCACCAACAAGCCAAGCCTTGCAGGCTTTGATGCCAGCGCCGATGCCGGCGTCAGCTTCACGCAGGGCGGCGCAACGTCCTACAAGACCGAGTTCATGCTGAACGTGCCGGTGACGGATACGATCGCGGTTCGCGGTGTCGCCTATCTCGACAAGCAGGGCGGCTATATCGACAACATCGCAGGCAAGCGCGATGCCAGCGAAAGCGCGCGTTTCCGCCCGGCGGGCACCGTGCGTTCCAACGGCACCGTGGTCAACTCGCTGCGCGGCGGTTTCCAGGCAGGGGCAGACCTTTCCAACGTCGACTTCATCCCTGCCGAAAACAATGCCTTCGTAGAGGACAAGTTCAACGGCACGACCTATGCCGGTTTCCGCGCCACGGCCCTGTGGGAAGTCACCCCGGACTGGACGCTGACCCTGGCCCATTCGCGCCAGAGCCTGGAAAGCGACGGCGTGTTCTTCGCCGATCCGGAACTCGGCGGCCTGGATGACCTGGAGATCCAGCGTTATTCGGATGACCGTCTGGAAGACGATTTCAGCAACACCAGCTGGACCGTGGAAGGCCGCCTGGCGATGCTGGATGTGGTCTACACCGGTGCCTATACCGATCGTGAGACGCAGCAGCAGGTCGATTATTCCGACTATCTCTTCGTCGGTCAGTACCTGCCCTATTACATCTGCGACGGTTCGGTTTCCTATCCCGGCGCGGCTGATCCTTCGGGCACCTGCCAGGCACCCAATCTCTATGTCACGTCCGACAGTGAGACGACCGTGTTCACGCAGGAACTGCGCTTCAGCACGCCCAGCGACTGGCGCATCCGCGCCACGGCTGGCGCCTTCTATTCCGATCTTGAGTTGAAGGAGCGCAACGACTTCAACTATCCGGGCAACATCCTGGCAGATCCGTTCGGCCCATTCGCCCCCAACTTCCCGCAGCCCGGTTTCAACACCGATCCCGGCCCGTTCCCGGAAGCCACCATCTTCCGCAACGACATCCGGCGGACGGATGAACAGATCGGCATCTTCGGTGAAGCCAGCTTCGATATCGTGCCCGATTTGCTCACCATCACGCTGGGTGCGCGGTATTACGATATCGAGGTGGATTTCGAAGGCAGTGCCAATGGCTCCTTCTGTAATTCCGGCGCGGCACAGGATGCCAATGCCTTCGGCACCGATCTGAACGATCTGTACGATGGCGATGGCAGCTACACCTTCATCAACAGCTGTAACGCTGCCCTGCGGCAGACGTTCACGCTGGATGATACCTTGCAGGACATTCAGAACGCGGGCCTCAACGCGTCGCAGGCGCAGCAGGTGTTCAACGCGGTTCGTGCACCGGACACTGCGCAGACGGACGGGTTCATCTACAAGGGTTCGCTGCAGGTAACGCCCACGCAGGATACGCTGATCTACGCAACCTATTCGGAAGGCTTCCGTCCCGGTTTGCTGAACCGTCCCGGCGGTGCCACCAATGGCGCGGGCTTCACCGTGCCGTTCGAACTGGCCACCGACGAGGTGAAGAATTACGAACTCGGCTGGAAGCTTGACCTGATCGACGGCCAGCTGCGCTTCAACGGCAGTGCCTTCTATGTCGACATCACCAACCTGCAGACGACGATCTTCGATCCCAGCATCGCCAACCTGTTCTTCTCGGACAATGCGGCCAATGCAGAGATCAAGGGCGTGGAGGCTGACTTCACCGTGGCCCCTTACGCACTGCCGGGCTTCACCTTTGCCGGTGCGTTCTCGCTGCTGGACACAGAGATCACGGAAGTGCTGACGCCGACGGATGATGTGCAGGTCGGCGAACCGCTTGCCTTTGCTCCGAAATTCCAGGGCAATATGCGCATTCGTTACGAATTTGACCTGTCGAGCACGCTGGAAGCCTATGTCCAGCCGCAGGTTACCTATTCGTCGAAGAAGTTCACCGACATTATCGAGATCAACAAGCTTGAGCTCGACAGCTACACCGTGGTGGACCTGTCCGCCGGTATCGTAGCCGATCAGTGGCGCTTCGAGATCTATGGTGAGAACCTGACGGACAAGCGCGCGCAGATTTCCGGCAACTACGTGAACGATCGGGAGCGTATCTCGGTAAACCGTCCGCGTACGGTGGGTCTCCGCGTATCCTACGATTATTGATCCAACCTTCCGCAATGGAAAAACGGCACGGGGGCGGACTGCGGTTCGCCCCCGTTTCTTTTGAAGCTGCGGCCATGCTTTGTTAGGGCGCGCCCATGAGTGAACGCGACGAACAACTCGCGCTGGCGCAAAAGGCGCTTCAGGCAGGCGATTTCGCAAAGGGGCTGGCGCTGGTGGAGCGGGTTCTGGCGACGGACCCGGCCGATGGGGAGGCGCTGTATATGGCCGCCGTGTCGCTGCGCTATCTGAACCGCGCGCCAGAGGCGGAGGCGATGCTGGCGCGGCTACATGCCGCCATGCCCGAATATGGCCGCGCCTGGCAGGAAGCAGGGCACTTGGCCCGCGCGCAAGGACAGGCTGCGCAGGCGATTGCAGCCTATCAGCGCGCGACCCGTTTCAACCCGGCGCTGGATGCCAGCTGGCGGGCCCTGGCGGAATTGCAGGACGGCGCAGCAGCCAAAGGCGCGCAGGCGCAGGCGGATCGCATCGCCAGCCTCCCGCGAGAGCTGGTTGCCGTCACCCATCACCTGCACGAAGGGCGCATCCTTCGGGCCGAGGAGATCTGCCGCCACTTCCTGCGTACCAATCCCAAGAGCGTGGAGGGCATGCGCCTGCTGGCGCAGATCGGCATCAAGCTGGGCATTCTGGACGATGCGGAATTCCTGCTGGAAAGCGCCCGCGTGTTCGAGCCTGCCAATGTGCAGGTGCATCTCGACTATATCGATGCGCTGCGCCGCCGCCAGAAGTTCAAGAGTGCGCGGGCCGAGGCGCAGAGCCTTTACGAAAGCGATCCTGCCAACCCGCTGTTCCAGTCGCACCTTGCCATCGAAAGCATGCAGACCGGTGATTACGACCGCGCGTTTGCGCTGTTTGCGCAGGTGCTGGAAAAAGTGCCGAACGATCCCGCAACGCTGACCAGCCGTGGCCACGCGCTGAAAACCATGGGCAAGAGCGATGAGGCGGTGGAAAGCTACCGCGCTGCCTGCGCCGCAAAACCCGATCATGGCGATGCGTGGTATGCGCTGGCGAACCTGAAGACCTACAAGTTTACAGATGACGAACTGGCCAGGATGGAAGAGCAGGCAGCGCGGCCCGATCTTGCTTTCATGGACCGCGTGCACCTCTCCTTCGCGCTGGGCAAGGCGCATGAGGACGGCAAGAATTACGAGGCGAGCTTTTGCCATTACGAGCGCGGGAATGCGCTGAAACGCGCGCAAACCCGCTATGATGCGGACATTATGAGCGCCGAACTGGCAAAGCAGCGCGAAGTTTGCACGGCGGAACTGTTCGCAAAACATGAAGGCGCCGGGCACGATGCGCCGGACCCCATCTTCATCCTTGGCTTGCCGCGCGCCGGGTCCACCCTGTTGGAGCAGATCCTTGCCAGCCACAGCCAGGTTGATGGCACGCTGGAATTGCCGGATATCCTTGCGCTGGCCCACCGCCTGCGCGGGCGCAAGGCGGGGCAGTCGCGCTATCCTGAAATCTTGCACGATCTATCGGCGGATCAGCTCAAGACCTTTGGCGAGCAATATATCGCAAACACCGCCATCCACCGGCAGGGCGCGCCGTTTTTCATCGACAAGATGCCCAACAATTTCCGGCACATCGGGCTGATCCACCTGATCCTGCCCAATGCAAAGATCATCGATGCGCGCCGCGCGCCGATGGATTGCTGCTTCTCCGGCTTCAAGCAGCTGTTCGCCGAAGGCCAAGAATTCACCTATGGCCTCAACGAGATAGGCCGTTATTTCGCCGATTACGTGGACCTGATGCAGCATTGGGACGAAGTGCTGCCGGGCCGCGTGCTGCGCGTGCAGCACGAGGATGTGCTGGATGATCCCGAGGGGCAGATCCGGCGGATGCTGGACTATTGCGGGCTGGATTTCGAGGAAGCCTGTTTGAACTTCCACCAGACGAACCGCGCCGTGCGCACCGCCAGCAGCGAACAGGTGCGCCAGCCGATCAACCGCGCGGGGCAGGGGGCATGGGTGCCCTTCGATCCATGGCTGGGAGAGCTGCGAAACGCTCTTGGTTTTCCGGCCTAGGCCAGCCGCGCACCGTCGGGCAGTTTGCCGCTTTCATCCGGCCCGGCCAGCACGATAGCGCCGTCTGCGTCGGGAAAGCCCAGCACCAGCACTTCGGACATGAAGGGCCCGATCTGGCGCGGCGGGAAGTTGACGACGGCCATCACCTTGCGGCCCTGCAGGCTTTCCGGCGAGTAGTGGTCGGTAATCTGCGCGGATGACTTCTTCACCCCGATTTCCGGCCCGAAATCCACCCATAGCTTGATCGCGGGCTTGCGCGCTTCCGGGAAGGGCTGTGCGTCGATTACGGTGCCGCAGCGAATGTCTACCGCCATGAATTGTTCGAAAGTTATCGTGTTCATCGGCAGGGACTTATGGGGCCAATTGGCGCATGTCCACCAGCGGCGAAAACACTGCTCTGGCGTAACAGCTTCGCCGCGCCTAGGGGGCGAATCATGGTGGCATCGCTCAACCTCGTCCGCCCGCTTCTGATGGCGATTTTCATGCTGATGGCAGGCAGCGGCTTCCTGAGCACGCTGATCGCGATCCGGCTGGAGGCAGCAGGGCAGGGCGACCTGCTGATCGGCCTGGTCGCCACGAGCTATTTCGGCGGGCTGACCATCGGCGCGCTGAAAGTCGCGCCACTGATTGGGCGCGTCGGCCATATCCGTGCCTTTGCGGCGTTTGTTTCCATCTACTCCGCCAGTTCGCTGACCTATGCGATCTTCGATTTTCCGGCGCTCTGGGTCGGCTTGCGCTTTGTGGACGGCTTCGTGATGAGCGGCGTTTTCGTGTGTTTGGAAAGCTGGCTGAACCGCGTTGCCCGGCCCGACAATCGCAGCGCCATCCTGGCGACCTACATGATCGCGCTTTATGCGGGCCAGGCAATCGGCCAGTTCCTGCTGAACCTTGGCGATAACGCGCCCGCGCTGCCGTTCATGGCCTCTGCCGTCCTGCTGTCGCTGGCCGTGCTCCCCGTGGCGCTGACCAAGATCGAACAGCCGATCCTGGACGAAGTCGCGCCGTTTTCGCTGAAGCGGATGTATGAAGTATCGCCGCTGGGCATCGTGGGTTCGGTGGCGACGGGCGTGATGCTGGGTGCCTTTTATGCGCTTGGCGCGGTGTTTGTGCAGCGACAGGGCCTGCCGCTGTCACAGGTGGCGCTGTTCACCTCCTGCGTGATCGGCGGCGGCGTGGCGTTGCAATATCCGCTGGGGCGGCTGTCGGACAGGTTTGACAGGCGCCGCGTCATCGTGGCCTGCATGCTGGCGGCCGCGCTGCTGTGCGCAGGGCTGGCGATGGTGCGCCAGCCGGATGCTTTGTTCATTGTGGGCGCTCTTTTCGGCGGGTTCTCCTTCGCGCTCTACCCGCTGTGCGTGGCCCATCTGAACGATCACCTGGAAGAAAGCGAAAGGGTGGGGGCGAGCAGCGGTCTGGTGCTGGTGTATTCTGTGGGTGCGGCAGCAGGGCCGATCGCGGGCTCGACGGCGATGGCGATATTCGGGCCAATGGGCTTGTTCGCCGCAATCGGCGCGGTGTCGCTTGCCGCGGCCCTGTTCGGCCTCTGGCGAATGGCGGTCAGCAAGCCGGTGCCCGATGCAAGGCAACAGGATTTCCAGGCCCTGCCGCGCACCACGCCGATGGCCTCGGTGCTGGAGGACGACGCGGAAAACTGGGACTAGCGCGGCCTATTCGTCTTCGAAGCGCACATTCACCTGCACATCGCCATAACCTGCAACCTGCAGGGGAATGGCAAGGTTCTGCGTCACGGCGGTTCGCGCCGCATCGCGGGCCAGTGACATCACCTCTGCATTTCGCGCGAAATCGCGCGCGCGCTGGGCTGCCTGCTGCGAATTGTTCCGGCTGAGAGAGACGGAGGCATCGCGGCTAACATACAGCCCATCGGTGAAATAGCGGGCTTCCGCCTCATTCAGATTGGGCGTGGAAACGGTGACGGCGGGCAGAGTTACCTGCAAGGTTTCGCTCGCCTCGTCCCAGGCGAAATCGCTGCGATCCATGTCCGACAGGTCAAGCCGGTATTCCACCGTGGCGGGCACGATCATCGCTTGGCGCGATTGCAGCGCGTCCACATTGAACGGGCCGACGCTGGGCGTGCTGACGCTTTCGGCCACCACGTCAAACCGGCTGGAGAACACAGTCAGCGCGTTCTGCTTTTCAAAGGCCAGCATGGACGTGGCGACGATATCGCCCTGTTCCTGAGGGCCCCATATCTCCCACGCCAGCCAAGCCAAGGCGACGACCAGCAGCAGCACCACCAGCCACGGTGCGCCGCGTGGCACGGCGCCGCGCGCATTACCGGCGGAGGTGTGCGCCGGTGGAGAGCCGACCGCAGGGTCCGCCGGGCGCACGCGTGTGCTCTCATCATCTTTTATAGTGTTGACCATATATCTCCTGAACGGATCACGGTGCCACGCCGTTCCATATCCAGCAGATGAGCGTGCACGCTTTGTGCAGCGGCAGGCCACAGCTTCTCGTTGATGCCCTTGTACATCACCGGCACCAGCGCCTCTATACTGCGGGCTTCTTCCGCCAGCAGGCGGGTGATCTGCCCTTCGCGCTGGCGGCGGTGGCCGATCATGCCGCGCACCAGCTGGCGCGGATTTTCCACTGCGGGGCCATGGGCGGGGTAATAGATGCGATCCTGTTCCCGATCATACAGGCGGGCAAGGCTGGCGAGGTAATCGGCCATGTCGCCATCGGGCGGCACCACCACGGTGGTGGACCAGCCCATTACGTGATCGCCGGTGAACATCGCGCCGCTTTCCTCCAGCGCGAAACACAGGTGATTTGACGTATGGCCGGGCGTGGCCACGGCGCGCAGCGTCCAGCCGGGGCCGGTCATCGCCTCCCCATCCTCCATCACCCGGTCCGGCGCGTAGGTCTGATCGAAGGGCGCATCGCTGCGCGGGCCATCGCTGCTGATATGCAGCGGCGCACAGCCCACGATGGGCGCGCCCGTCAACTGCGCCAGCGGGGCGGCTGCAGGCGAGTGATCGCGGTGGGTGTGGGTACACATGATGGCCAGCACCGGCCGATCGGCGATGGCGGATTGCAGCGCGGCCAGGTGATCATCGTCAGCCGGGCCGGGATCGATCACGGCAATCCCCTGATCCGCGCCGACAAGGTAGGTTTGCGTACCTGTGTAGGTGAAGGGGGAGGGATTTGGCGCCAGAACGCGGGCGACCAGATCTTCAAGCTGATCGACTTTGCCGGTGGGCCAGGTGGATGGATCGTGGGGTTGCGGGGGAGGGGCCATGCTGGGCATATGGCCTGCGAAGAGAGGAATGCCAATGATCGACCAGTCCATCCTTGTTCTGGATGAAGGAACCACCAGCACGCGCGCCATGCTGTTTGCGCAGGACGGGCGCTTTCGCGGGGTGGAGCAGGCGGAGCTGACGCAGCACTATCCGCGATCCGGCTGGGTGGAACATGATGCAGGCGAAATCTGGGACAAGACACTGTCCTGCGCCCGCGCCATGGTGGATCACGCGGGCGGCGCGGCGCGCATTGCCGCCATCGGCATCACCAACCAGCGCGAAACCGTGGTGGCGTGGGATCGTGAGACAGGAAAGCCGCTGTCCCGCGCAATCGTGTGGCAGGACCGGCGCACCGCGGATTTCTGCGCAAAGTTGAAGGATGCAGGTCACGAGGCGGAGGTGCGCGCACGCACGGGCCTGCTGCTGGACCCCTATTTCTCCGGCACCAAGATGCGCTGGCTGCTGGATCACGATGACGCGGTGAGGGCCGCGGCAAAGGCGGGCACGCTGGCCTTCGGCACGGTGGAAAGCTGGCTGGTGTACAAGCTGTCTGGCGGGTCACACCACATCACCGATGCCAGCAACGCCAGCCGCACGCTGCTGTTGCCGCTGGATGCCTCCAGCTGGGATCAGGAATTGTGCCAGTTGCTGGGCGTGCCGATGGAAACCCTGCCGCGCGTAACGGATTGCGCAGGCGAACTTGCCAGCACCGCGCCGGACCTGTTCGATGGCGCGATCCCCATCTGCGGCATGGCGGGGGACCAGCAGGCCGCGACTATCGGGCAGGGTTGCCTCAATCCGGGTGAGACGAAGGCGACCTATGGCACCGGCGCCTTCGTGCTGTCCAACATCGGCACCCGCGTTCCGTGGTCTGACAATCGCCTGCTGGGCACCGTGCTGTATCAGGTGGCAGGAGAGCGGCACTACGCCATCGAGGGCGCGGTGTTCGTGGCGGGCAGCCTGATCAAATATCTGCGCGACAGCCTGGGCATGATTTCCAGCGCGGCAGAGACGGAGGAGCTGGCCCGCTCCATTCCAGACAGCGGCGGCGTGGTGGTGGTTCCTGCCCTGTCCGGCCTTGGCGCGCCGCATTGGCGGCCAGAGGCGCGCGGCATCATCTCTGGCCTCGGCTTCGACACCGGGCGCGCCCACATCGCTCGCGCATCTTTGGAAGCGATGGCGCATCAGACACGCGATCTGGCAAGCGGTTTTGCTGCCGATGGCTGCCAATGGACGGGCCTGCGCATCGATGGCGGCATGGCCGTGAACGACTGGATGGCGCAGGATATCGCGGATCTGCTGGGCCAGAGCGTGACACGCCCCGATTTCGTGGAGACCACGGCCCTTGGCGCAGCGATGCTGGCGGCGGTGGGCTGCGGTATGAAGTCGAACTTGCAGGAAGCGGTCGATACGATGATCGGCACCGCGCAGACATTCACACCGAATATGAACGAGGAAGCGCGCCAGCGTCGGCTGGCCCGGTGGGAAGCGGCGCTAAGGAAAGTCTAGCTGGCGAAAGCGTAGCCAAGCCGCTGCCGCAGCCGGTGAACCGCCGCGGGCTGCAATTCAAAACGCGTCCTCCACGCCCTGTCCAGCCGTTCTATCCGGGCGTAGAAAGACACGGAACGATCGACCAGATCGGCAATATAGGGCGGCAGCATAGCCAGTTCCAAGGGGTCTGGCGCGGGCTGGGCAGGGGGCAGGCGGCCATGATGGCGCAGCTGAAATTCGCTCATGTCACCGGCAAGAAAGGCCCGCTGATTCAGCAGCCAGGCGATGGCGTGCATCATGCGGGTGGTGGTGCGCAAGGCCTCGCAACTCAGCGCCACGCGCGCGGCGGATGCGCCTGCTGCGGAGCTTGTAAAACCATCGTCAAAGTCGAAAGTGGCGCGCGCCTCGTCGGCCAGCAGCAGCGCATCTTCGTACAAGGTCTCGATGATGGAGGGTGATATGGTTGCGGGTTTTGTCATGCGGGCCGATCTTTAACGCCTTGCCGGGCGGCTTGCCACTCGCAGTGTGGTTAATTCCGACAGTGAATTCAGCCTGTCCCGATCATAAACGGAAATTGCGGCGTCGGCGGCACTGATTACGTAAGGCTGCCTAGGCGATGATATCGGGCGTCAGGTAATTTTCGATCTGGTTGATCTGATCGCGCAGCCGCAGCTTGCGCTTTTTCAGGCGGGCGACCTGCAACTGGTCCGGCCCGCCGGTGTTCACCAGCGCCTCTATCGCGATGTCCAGATCGCGGTGCTCCACCCGCAGGGAAGCCAGCCGTTTGCGCATTTCATCTTCGGTCATTCCGGCCGTGGTCCCCGCCATCGCGTGTTTTGCGGGACGACGCCCGCGCGGGGCGGTTCATCGCCAACGCGTTTGGAGATTTAGGGGTATTATGGTTTGATGACAATCACGCGGCGGCTGCCGTCTGCGAGTCGAATGGCAGTTGTCGTGGAACACCACGCGGGCCGGGCTTTATCCGGCCCCCTCTGTCTAGGAGACTGCCTCATGGAAACTTCGCACGCCCAAGCCCTGCAGCAAAAGCATGAAGGGCTCGATCGCCGGTTGCGTGAGGAAATGAACCGACCTGCGCCGGACAGTGCGAAAATCCAGGCAATCAAGAAGGAAAAGCTGCGCGTAAAACAACAGATTGCGCTGCACTGATACCATGATGGCCCGCCCCCGCAATCTGCGCGGGGCGGGACCGGGAATTTGCAAATTCGCCAATCTGCTATAGGCGGTTAATTGATGACAGCCGCCGCTTCAGCACGCCAGATCCTCACCAGCCTTCACGAAGTGATGGCATCGCGCACCCACGCGCAGGCAAAGCTGAACCAGGTCGTCGAAATCATCGCCGGGGAATTGTCGAGCGAAGTGTGTTCGATCTATCTCCTGCGTCAGGGCATGCTGGAGCTTTTCGCGACCCGCGGCCTGAACCAGGCGGCCGTTCACGTCACCCGGCTGGGCGTAGGCGAAGGGCTGACCGGCACCATCGCCCAGAATATAGAGACATTGAACCTGGATGAAGCCGCCGCTCATCCAGAATTCCAGTATCGCAGCGAAACCGGGGAGGAGAAATTCCACTCCTTCGCCGGCGTTCCCATCGTGCGCCGCGCGCGTGCCATCGGCGTGCTGACGGTGCAGCATGTCGATCCGCGCAAATATGAAGAGGTGGAGATCGAGGCGCTGCAGACCACCGCGATGGTGCTGGCCGAACTGATTCACAATGCCGGCCTGGTGGATGGGGAAGCGCTGGACGATGGCGGCAAGGCGCAAACCGGGCAGGAAGTGATCACCGGCCTGAAGCTGGTGAAGGGCCTCGCCATCGGGAAGGCCGTGTTCCACCAGCCGCGCGTGACCATCGAACAGACGGTGGCCGAAGATACAGAGGCCGAGCGCCAGCGCGTGTATCTGGCGTTTGACCGGATGCGCGAGCAGATCGACAACATGGCGAAGCAGGCCGATTTCGGCGTGGGCGGAGAGCAGGAGCAGGTTCTCGAAACCTACAAGATGTTCGCCTATGACGAAGGCTGGGGCCGCCGCATCAACGAGGCGATCGATTCCGGCCTCACCGCGGAGGCCGCGATAGAGCGCGTGCAGCAACGCACCCGCATGCGCATGCGTGAAATTCAGGACCCGCTGTTGCAGGATCGCATGCACGATCTGGAAGATCTGGCCAATCGCCTGATCCGCATCGTGTCAGGCCAGCTGGGTACAGCCGCGCAAAAGGGGCTGGCGCAGGATTCGATCCTGGTGGCCAAGAACCTCGGCCCGGCTGAATTGCTGGAATATGACAAGCGCCGGTTGAAAGGCGTGGTGCTGGAACAGGGATCGCTCACCGCGCATGTGGTGATAGTGGCGCGGGCGCTGGGCATTCCGGTGATCGGCCGTGTCTCAAACGTGCGCGGGCTGGTGCGCGACGGGGACGAGATGCTGGTGGACGGCGATGCCGGCACGGTGACCCTGCGCCCCTCCACAGCTGTGCTGGAAGCCTTCGAAACGCGCTTTGCCCGCAGCAAGGAAAAGAAGGCGTCCTACGCCCGGCTGCGCGATGTGGAGCCATTCACCCGCGATGGTGAGCGGATCGAGGTGATGATGAACGCCGGCCTGCGTGACGATGTCAGCATGCTGGCAATGACAGGTGCCGACGGTATCGGCCTGTACCGCACGGAGTTCCAGTTCCTGGTGTCCGCCGCCCTGCCACAGCGGGAGAGGCAGGCACGGCTTTACCGTGAGGTTCTGGAAGCGGCGAATGGCAAGAAGGTGATCTTCCGCACGGTGGATATCGGCGGTGACAAGTCGCTGCCCTATATCTCCAGCGAAATCGCCAAGGAGGATGAGAATCCGGCCATGGGCTGGCGCGCATTGCGCCTTGCGCTGGAGCGGGAAGGCCTGATGAAATCGCAGGCGCGCGCGTTGCTGGAAGGGGCTGCGGGGCGGGAATTGAACGTGATGTTCCCGATGGTTTCCGAACCTTGGGAATTCGATGCGGCAAAGGCCGTGTTCGATGGCCAGCTATCCTATCTGAAAGATCGCAAGCACAAGCTGCCCACCGCCATCAATTATGGCGTGATGCTGGAAGTGCCCTCGCTGGCCGAAGTGCTGGATCTGCTGCTGCCGCGCCTTTCCTTCGTGTCCATCGGCACAAATGATCTCACGCAGTTCCTGTTTGCCGCGGATCGCGCCAATCCCATGCTGGCGGAACGTTACGACTGGCTAAGCCCGGCAATCCTGCGGTTCCTGCACCGGGTGGTGCAGAACAGTATGGGCCACAAGATCGATCTGGGCGTGTGCGGCGAAATGGGCGGACGCCGGCTGGAAGCGCTGGCCCTGCTGGGCCTGGGCATCCGCCGCCTGTCCATCACGCCTGCGGCCATCGGCCCGATCAAGGAATTGATTCGGCGCGTGGATACGCGAGAGATTACCGATGCGATGAAGGGCTGGCTGGCAAATCCGCCGCAAAACATGCGCGCCGAACTACAGGCCTGGGCAGAAGAACGCGAAATCGAGGTCGAATAGCGCTTCGCACTGCACAATAGCTTGACTTGAGGCCCGCGGGTCGATTGGTGTGGCTACGGGTTTGCAGTTAACCCAGCACCTTTATGCTGGAGCGGTCATGACCGGATCTGAAGACGATATGGCATTTGAAGAAACCGGCGCGGAAGAATTCGCGCCTACAAGCGTGGGCTCTCGCCTGCGCGCCGCGCGTGAACGCAAGGGGCTGACCATCGATCAGGTCGCCTCTCAGACGCGGATCGCGGGGCGGCACCTGGAAAACATCGAGGGCGGCAATTTCGATAATCTGCCGGGCCGCACCTATGCCGTGGGCTTTGCCCGCACCTATGCCAAGACGGTGGGTCTGGACGAGGAAGAAACCGTATCCTCCGTGCGCGAGGAGATGGATCTTGCCACGATAGAGGAACGCTATGTCGCCGGATCGCGCGGCACGTTCGAGCCGGGCGATCCCGCCCGCGCGCCGGGTGGCAGACTGCTGTATTTTTCTATTTTCGCCGTCATCATCCTGCTGGTGGGCATTTTCTTCGCGGCCCGCGCCTTGTTTGCGCCTGCCGCCGAAATGCCATCGCTGGTAGAACAGGAACGGCAGGAACAGCGCGAACTGGCGCAGCAGCAGGCGGCTCAGCAACAGGCCGGGCCGCAGGCAGCGGGCGTTGCCGCCGATCCCAGCGGAGAGGTGGTGTTCACCGCCGAAGGGGAAACCTGGGTACGCTTTTACGATGGCGATAACAGGGTGCTGCGCGAAGGCACCTTGACCGAGGGGGAAAGCTTCACCCTGCCAGCGGGCGTGCAGAACCCGAAGCTTATCACCGGCCGTCCGGACAGGCTGGCGATTACCATTGGCGGTCGCCCCGTGCGCAAGCTTTCCACAGAGGTGGAAACGCTGTCCGATGTGCCGATTTCGGCAGAGGCGCTGCTGGCGCGCACCGGCGGCGTGCAAACCATCGGCTTCGGCCTCGGAACAGCTGCGCCCGAAACAGCCGCACCGGCGCAAACGTCGCAGCTGACGGCAGCGCCCGCGCCCCCGCGCGCGGCGGCGCCTGCACCGGCCCGGACGCAGGCACCGGCGCCTGCCCCATCGCCAACTCCGACGCCCACTCCCACACAGGCAACGGCGCCCGTGCAGCCGACGCCAGAGCCCGAAGCTGCGGCCACCGCGCCGCCGCGTGCGGTTCCGGCCGATGCTGCGGCGGACGATACTGCGACCGCAACGCAGTGATCGGCGGCTGACCCTTTACCGACCGGCGCATTTTTCACGGGGGAAACGCGGCCTTCCGCAGCTATCGCGCCCGCGTTAATCGTATATCTTGCCTGTGGCGTGCATGGTCAAAAACGGTCAATATGCATGAAACAATTATCGAATTGAGGAGATCGCTGGCAATGCTTGCAAGGTCGAAGACATCGTTTGCCATGACGCGCGCCGTCGTTTGCGCTGGCCTGGTCGCCATTGCCGTGCCCGCACCGGTCGCGGCCCAGTCCAATGATCGGCTGCAACGACTGGAGCAGCAGGTAAACGCCCTGCAACGCGCGGTTTTTCCGGGCGGGGATGATCGCTTTTTCGAGCCTGAGATCACGCCGGAGCGGGCGCTCCCGCAAGACACCTCTCCGCAGGTGACGACATCCGCGCTCACCGATGTGCTGGCCCGGCTGGAGGCAATCGAAGGCCAGCTTGCCCGCCTGACCGCCGCGACAGAGGTGAATGAAAACGCCCTGTCGTCCGTGGAAACGCGGCTGACCGCGATGGAAGGGTCTGACATCGCCGCCGTCACCACCTCTTCAACGGGGCCTGCATCGCAGTCTTCCACCACCAGCGCTGGCCCTTCTGGCGTGATCGCCGTGCCCAGCGACAATCGCACTTCGCAAACCGCGCCTGCCAGTAGCAACGTCGCTGCTGCCAGTTCCAGCACCAGCGAACCGGCTGCCGGCCCTTCGCCAGAGCGTTTGCAGGCAGTGCAGGGCATCGCCAAACCCGCCACCGGCGATGCTGGCGATGATGAATATACCTACGGCTTCCGCCTGTGGGATGCCGGTTTTTATCCGGAGGCGCAGCAGCAACTGGCCATGTTCGTGGAGCAATATCCCAATCACTGGCGCACCACCTATGGCCGCAACCTGCTGGGCCGCGCCTTCTTGGACGCAGGCGAGCCGCGCGCGGCAGCCACCCATTTCTTCGATAATTATCAGTCCGACGGCAACGGTGCCCGCGCGCCGGACAGCCTGCTGTATCTTGTCGAAAGCATGATCGCGCTGGGCGATACGCGCCGCGCCTGTATCGCGCTCGCCGAATTTGGCGAGAGCTACGCGGCACTGGCCGCGGGCCGCCTTGCCGATATGTATGGCGATCTTGGTGGCCGGGTCGACTGCAATTGATAATGGGCTGGTCACGCGCTTCAGGCAGGCGCTTGACCGGCTGAATCCCGATGGCGAAAGGATCGGGCTCGCCGTGAGTGGCGGGCCGGATTCCATGGCCATGCTGCTGCTGGCGCACGAAGCCATTCCCGGCGGTTTCGAAGTCGCCACGGTAAATCACGGCCTGCGCCCCGAAGCGGTGGACGAATGCGCATTGGTGCAATCGGCGTGCGAGGAGCGCGGCGTGCCCTGCGCGGTGCTGAACATCACGGTGGCGGCGGGCAATCTGCAGGCGCAGGCAAGAGCCGCGCGGTATCTCGCGCTGAATGAATGGGCGGCCCGGCGCGCTATCGGGCGCATCGCCACGGCGCATCACGCGGATGATCAGGCAGAGACTTTGCTGATGCGGCTTAACCGGGGCAGCGGCGTTGCAGGCCTTGCCGGGGTGCGCGAATTGCAGCAGCGCGAACCTGACGGTGCGGCCATTATCCGCCCGCTGCTGACATTCCGCAGGGCAGAGCTGCAAAGCGTGATCAACGTGCTAGGCCAGAATGTCGCGCATGATCCCAGCAATGCGGACCCGCGTTATGATAGGGTGCGGATGCGCAATGCCCTGGCCGATTGCGATTGGCTGGATATCGCATCACTGGCGCAATCGGCCAGCCATCTTGCCGATGCCTATGAAGCGCTGGAAAGCTACGCCAGCATCCTGTGGCCACAGATGGTGACGCAGGCGGGAGAGGGCTTCACCCTTGCACCCGGATCATCGCGGGAGATGAACAGGCGGCTGCTGGCCCGCATCATGGAGCAGATGGGCGGCAGGCCGCGCGGCGGCGACGTGGCGCGCCTGTTGCTGAAGCTGGAGCAGGGAGAGGGCGGCAATGTTGCCGGTGTGCTGGCGAAGGTGGAGGCAGGGCGGTGGGTGCTGACGCCGGAACCGCCGCGGAAAACGGGCTAGCCCTCGCTGGCCAGCGATCCGCCGACCCCCGTCATCACGCCATCGGTGATGATCACCACGTCACCCACGTCCGCAATATCGAACAGCTTCGATGCAAATTCGTCCGGCACTCCGATGCAGCCATGGCTGGCATAGCCGCGCTCTACCGTGGAGCCGCCGTGCACGGCCACGCCATCCCACGTCAGCCGCAGGGTCCAGGGCATGGGCGCATTGCCGTATTTCTCGGAGATATTGTGGCGTTCCTTGGTCAGGATCGGGAACGTACCGACGGGCGTGGGATGATCGGGCGTGCCCAGCAGCGCGGCAGCAGCGCCGATTTCATAGCCATTGCGAAACACGCTGATCACGCGCGCCTGCAGATCCACCGTCACCACCAGTGGCCCATCGGCGATGCCTTCATCGTCCCAATGCCACTCGCCATAGCGGATCGGGCCATCGATAGGCAGCACGCGCTTGATGACGAAGGGATCGTCGGGATCGTGGGCCGGGGCCGGCTGCACCACTTCATTGGCAACGAAGGTGATGGCGCTATCCACCGTATCGCTGGCGACGGAGGTGCTGTCTGCCAGCACATCTTCGGTAGAGAGCCAGTCCTGCATGGCCGCCTGCGCATCGTCAGTGCCACCCAGAACAGCAAAGCTGCCCACCAGCGCCACGATTGCCAGGCAAAGGCCTGCCATCCATTTCATTGCCACGTTCATAGCCAGCATAATGCGCCAATCGCGGCGCAAAATCCAGCGGATCGCGCGCCAGCGTCCCTGTTTGGAACGCCGCCGCCGCTCTGGTCAGCCGCGCTTAACCATGCGCGCCAAAGATATTGGCGATGGCGGTGGAGATGCGCAGGCACAGGCCATAGGCGCGCTCTATCGGGTCGATAAAGTCACGGTGGATGGCTTCGTAGCCCTCGTCTGCACCATCAGGCCAATCGGTCGGTTGGGTCAGATCGAAACGGCTGATACGTGGGAAGTGGCGTGGATATGCGCGGCGTAGCTGGGCCAGCGCCTCCTCCACGCGCAGGGTGAAAATCATTTCCAGCACATCGTCACGGCTCACGTCGTTGGCCCGGCTGAACACCGGCACGCTGACGGCGCGGATGAACATGGCTTGCAGCAGGGCGATGCGCAGGGATTGCAGCACGCCGATCATGCGCCGCTTCTCTTCCCGGTTTTCGGTGGGCGAATCGTCCGGCACATGATCCAGCAGGCGATGGAACTTCATCGCATCCACGCGCAGGCGGCTGGCAAGGCGGCGGAACACGCCGACCCGGTCATCCTTCACCAGATACTCGCTCAGGCTTTCGCAGGCGGCGGTGAGGTTGCCTTCCGTGCCGCGATAGGGGCGGCTGGCCCAATAGGCGGAATTGAACAGCTCGCCATAGGCCGCCACGGTCTTCACGCTGGCCAGCGCATTGGCGGCACGCACCAGCCTCACCAATTCCAGACCGCGCGCCGAGTTGGCCAGCAGGCTGCCGATTTCCTCGTAATTGCCCTCCGCCGCTTCGCCGATCCCGGCGATGACGTTCACCGGATAGCCAAGCTGTTGCAGGATGGAATTGTGCGGAATGGCGCGGATCTGGCGCAGGCTCATCTCGCGGTCTGCATTAAGGTCGCTCTGACGGCGGGACACGCGGCTGCCGGTGGAATTCAGCAGGCCAAGGCCGAAGGCGGTGATGGCGCGCGAATAGGTGCGGCTTTCCAGATGCTCTCGCTGATGCTCTTTCACCGCGCGATAGAAATCCAGGCTCAGATCCGTGCGCTGGTAGAACACGTCCTTGGGCACATCGGTTTCTGTATGCGCAGGCTTGAGCACGGCGATGCGGGTAAGCGTGGCCTGTGCCAGTTCCGGCGTGGAGAACCACAGATAGCCGTCGCCGCCCTGAAAACTGACCTCCGGTTCCAAGGGAATGCCGGCGCGGGCAAAGCGCCGCTTGGCCCAGGGTGACAGGGCCCAGTCCAGCCTGTCCGCCATTTTTGCCGGATGTGCGCCGCGGCCCATGCTTTCGCCGTGGGTGTTGAAGATCAGCGCGGCCACATGGGTGAGGCCGTTCTTCTCCATCGCCCCGGCAAGGCGCCCTTGCAGACGTTCAATCGCCAGGCTGGCGGGGATCTGCCCGACGAAGCGGCCTGCATCGGAAAAACCGGCCTGAATGGCCACGCGTCCGCGCGTCTTGGCGTATTCCTGATACACCGGCTCTGCCAGCAGTTCATCCAGGAAGCGGCCGCCGTGTTCCAGCGCGCTTTCCGTTTCGAACAGCGGGGAGACATCGACCTTGTCCTCAATCCCGAACAGCTTTGCAAAATACAGCGCGGCCAGAACCGTGGCAGGCTCCTCGCACTCTGCAATCAGCATGCGAATGGGCGCGTCGGCATCGATATGGGCAAGGATCTGCGCCATGGCGATGAACTGGCGGATCGCGGTGCTGGCCTCTATCGCCAGCGCGCCGAAATTGCTGCGGCGCGGTTCTATGTTCTTGATCGCGCGGTTGAGGTGCACCACCGCGCCCTTGCTGGCGAGGTCCAGATTGCCATCGGGGTCAATCCGGCGGCGGATCGCATTGTGCAATTGCTTGGCATTTACGCGGAAATGGATCCAGCCCATGCCCAGCCCATCGGCGCGCATCGCGGCGGCCAGCGTCTTCAGCGCGACGGCGCGCGTTGCATCGTCGCAATCGGCCGCCTCGTCCTGCAAGGCGGTGATATAGCGTTTGAGGGACAGCAGCTTGCGCGGATCATTGGCCGTCAGCCGATTGGCGGCAACCGATAGCGCGGAAGGATCGGAAAGGTCCGCGGCAAAATCCTGCGCGCGTTCTTTGGCGTACATGGCTGCCGGGCGCAGTTCGCCCAGCAATGCGTGTTCGGCATCAATCTGTTCCAGCGCATCGACATAACGGCTGAGCCGTTCCGCCTTTTCGGAAAGGCGGAAACCGATGGAGTTGGACCACGTGATGTCGGTCCGCCCATCCATGTCATACCCCACCCAAGTGGCAAAGCGGAAGGGCAGGGGGGCAAGCTGGTGCCACTGATCCGGCCAGGTTTTCTCCGCATGGGCCAGCAGTTGCGACACGATGGTATCGCGCGCGTCCTGTGCATGGGCGATGGCCCGCATGGCGCGCTCATGTTCATAGGGCAGGGTGACCTGCGGCCGTTCCCCGCCGATGCATTCATCGGTGATCTCTTCCCCGTGGCTGGCGGCGTTTGCCACCGCATCCGATTGTGCAGGCGTCAGCAGGAACGTGGGGTGCGCGGTGAACACGGCGTGCAGCTGCGGGCGTTCCCACTGCGCGCGAAATGCAGCGAAATCGCCCTTTTCCAGCGTATCGGCCAAGGCCGTATCGTTAGCTGCATCTCCGATAGGGGCAACCATGCGTTCCAGCCGCGCGGCGCGATCTCCCAGTGATGCGATTTCCAGTTCGGCAATCAGCGCCTCGAAATCGTCGAGCGTCATGTCGCCTGCTTCCAGATCCCGCGACAGGTCATGGCCAAGCTGGAAAACCGGGTTGAACAGCGGCGTTTCCACCGTGCGCTTGTGCAGTTCCTGAAGCCGCTCGCTAAGGTCTGAGACGCCTGTCATCGTTGGCCCATCCTCGCAGCTTCGCGCGCCAGTGCTTCGATATTCTCAGTAGATGCGCCCTTGGGCGCAACCCAGCTGCCGCCCACGCACAGAACCTGCTTCATCGCCAGCCAATCGGGCGCGGTTTCAGCGGAGATGCCGCCCGTTGGGCAGAACTTGCACTTGCCGAATACCGAAGTCAGCGCCTTCAGCGCAGGGATGCCGCCATTGGCCATGGCAGGGAAGAACTTGAAATGGGAAAGCCCCATGTCGAGACCGCGCATCAATTCCCCGGCGGTGGAGATGCCGGGCAGGAACGGAATGCCAGATTTGATGGCGGCGCGGCCCAATGGCTCTGTCAGGCCGGGGGAGACGATGAATTCGGCTCCAGCTGCAAGGGCCGCATCCAGATCGCTCTCGTTCGTCACCGTGCCCGCGCCCACGATTGCGCCGGGCACCAGGTTCATGCGCTTGATCACCTCTATCGCGGCATCGGTGCGCAGGGTCACTTCCAGCACTTTCAGCCCGCCAGCCACCAGCGCCTCTGCCATCGGGCGCGCGTCGGCGGGATCGTCTACCACCAGCACCGGGATGACCGGGGCCGTCAGCATGATTTCCTCGATATTGTCGGGCGCGCTCATGGGTGTCAGTCTCCGTGACTTTGGAAAAATGCCGCTGCCGCACCGAACAGGCCGGGTTGCGGATGGGTGATGAGTTTGACGGGAATGCCCGCCATCAGTGTTTCGAACCGGCCTTTTGCGCGAAAGCGCTCGGCAAAGCCTGAATTGGGCAAATGGTCACGCAGGCGATAGCCAACGCCGCCTGCGATCACGACGCCCGAAAAACCGCCCTGCGCCAGCGCGATATCGCCCGCGACAGAGCCTAGCGAGAGGCAGAAGCGATCTATCGCTGCGGCGGCCAGCGAATCGGAGCCGTCCATCCCGGCGGTCCAGATCGTAACGTCATCCTGTTCCTTCACCGCGCGGCCTTCCAGCGCGGCGAGGGTGGCGTAGATATCGACAATCGCCGGCCCCGCCACAACGCGTTCGGTCGACACCCGGTTATGGCGCTTGCGCAGCCGCGCGAGGATCGCGTCCTCTATGGGGTCCAGCGGTGCGAAATCGATGTGGCCGCCTTCCGTGGCGGAAACGCGGTAGGTGCCATCGGCCTCCCGATAGAGATGCGCCACGCCAAGGCCGGTGCCGGGGCCCAGCACCGATAGGCGCCCGGTGGCACCCAGCGGCCCCTCCGGCCCGGTGAGATGCAGGAATTCATCATCGCCCGCCCGCGCCACGGCATGGGCCACGGCCTCAAAATCGTTGACGATTGTAAAGCGGGAGACGCCCAGCTTCGGTTCCACCAGCGCGGGACGGATGATCCACGGATTGTTGGTGAACCTGATGACTTCCCCGCCCACCGGCCCGGCAATCGCCATTGCCACGGCATCGGGCAGGCTGCCGCCCTTGCGCGCGCGGTAATCTTCCCACGCGGTCTGGAAACTGGCGTGATCTTCTGTCTGCAGGGTAACCGGCTCATCCATGGTGATGGTGCCATCCTCCGCCTGGGAGGCGATGGCGAAGCGGGCGTTCGTGCCGCCGATGTCTACGGTTACAAGTTCGCTCATAGTCCAGCCACCGCCAGCATTGCGCTGCCGCCTTTCTCTGCTTCGTCAGCCTGCGCGCGCATCATGGCGAACAGTTCGCGGCCCGTGCCCATTTCGGGCACCGGATCGGGGGCGGGGGTGCGGGTGGAAAGATCTGCCGTGGTGGAAAGCGTGCCCGTCTCCGCGCACACCCGCACTACGTCGCCATCGCGCA
Source organism: Aurantiacibacter rhizosphaerae (assembly GCF_009807005.1). Lineage (GTDB taxonomy): Bacteria > Pseudomonadota > Alphaproteobacteria > Sphingomonadales > Sphingomonadaceae > Alteraurantiacibacter > Alteraurantiacibacter rhizosphaerae. The sequence goes on from NZ_WUBR01000001.1 coordinate 1,055,030, forward strand.
GCAGGCTGAGCGGGCCACCGCCCAGCGCCTCTGGCGAGCAGTGGATGGCAGACGGCACCTTGCCGCTCGCGCCGCTCATGCGGCCATCCGTCACCAGTGCCACGCGGTAACCGCGATCCTGCAACACGCCCAAGGGCGGGGTCAGCTTGTGAAGTTCCGGCATGCCGTTGGCGCGGGGCCCCTGGAAGCGCACGACGACCACCACGTCCTTTTCCAGCTCGCCTGCGGTAAAGGCGTCGGCCACCTGTTTCTGGGTGGAGAACACGCGGCAGGGCGCCTCGATGGTCCAGCGCTCCTTCTCCACGGCGGAGGATTTGAAGCAGGCGCGGCCCAGATTGCCTTCCACAAGGCGCATCCCGCCATCGGGCTGGAAAGGCTTGTCCGCCGTGCGCAGCATCTCGTCATCTCCGCTTTCACCGACGTCGCGCCAGTTCAGCGTATCGCCGTCCAGCCACGGTTCCTGGCCATATTGCGCCATGCCGCGTTCCTCGCCAACGCCGATCACGTCTGCATGGGCAAGGCCAGCGCCCAGCAGTTCCTGGATCACGAAGCCCATGCCGCCAGCGTCGTGGAAATGGTTCACATCGCCGGAGCCATTGGGATAGACGCGCGCCAGCAGCGGCACCGCGCTGGAAAGTTCGGAAAGGTCGGTCCAGTCGATCTGCACGCCCGCCGCCCGCGCAAAGGCGGGAATGTGGATGGCGTGGTTGGTGGAGCCGCCCGTGGCCAGCAGGCCGACAGCGGCGTTCACCACCGCTTTTTCGTCCACGCAGTGCCCCAGCGGGCGGTAATCATTGCCGCCCTTGCCCATGGCCGCCACGCGGTGCACCGCGGCACGATCCAGCGCCTGGCGCACCTTGGTGCCCGGCTGGAAGAAAGCCGCGCCCGGAATATGCAGGCCCATCAGTTCCATCATCATCTGATTGGAATTGGCCGTGCCGTAGAACGTGCAGGTGCCCGGCGAGTGATAGCTGCCAAGTTCGGAATCCAGCAGTTCCTGCCGCGTTGCCTTGCCCTCTGCATAAAGCTGGCGAACGCGCTGCTTCTCCTTGTTGGATACGCCGGACGGCATTGGCCCGCTGGGCACGAAAACGGCGGGCAGATGGCCAAATCGCAGCGCGCCCATCAGCAGGCCGGGCACGATCTTGTCACAAATGCCCAGCAGCAGCATGCCGTCATACATGGCGTGCGACAGGGCGATTCCTGTGCTGAGCGCGATCACGTCGCGGCTGAAGAGCGACAATTCCATGCCTGTTTCGCCCTGCGTCACGCCATCGCACATGGCGGGAGTTCCGCCCGCCACCTGCGCCGTGGCACCCACTTCGCGGGCGTAGATCTTCAGGCGCTCGGGATACCGGCCATACGGCTGGTGGGCGGACAGCATATCATTATAGGCGCTGACGATGCCGATATTGGGGCCGCTGCTGGTTTTAAGCGCCTCCTGATCCTCCAGCGCGCCGGCAAAGGCGTGGGCTAGGTTGGAGCACGATACCTGGCTGCGCTCCGGCTGGTTATCCGCCTCGTGATCGATCAGCTCGAGATAGGCGCGGCGCGTGTCCTTCGATTTCTCGATGATACGCTGCGTAACGCGCTCCACCGTTGGATGCAGCTTACTCATGCCAGCTTACTCCGTCACGTTCGGCCAGGGCGATGGCGGCGCTGGGGCCCCAGCTTCCGGCGCTATAGGTTTTGGGCGTCTTGCCCTCTGCTTCCCAGCCTGCGCGGATCGCATCGATCCAGTTCCACTGGGCTTCCACCTCGTCGCGGCGCACGAACAGCGTCTGATCGCCGCCAATCAGGTCCAGCAGCAGGCGTTCATAGGCGATGCGCTTGTGTTTGCCGGTGAAGGCATCGGGCATGCGAATGTCCAGCGGCACTTCGCGCAGGGTCATGCCCTCATGCTCGATACCCGGCACCTTCGCCATCATGGACAGCGAGATGTTTTCTTCGGGCTGGATGCCGATCACCAGCCGGTTGGGCTTCAGCTTGGCATCGGGGAAGATGGAGTGCGGCACGCAGCGGAAATTGACGATGATCTCTGTCACACGTTCGGGCAGACGCTTGCCGGTGCGCATGTAGAAGGGCACGCCCTGCCAGCGCCAGTTATCGATATGCGCCTTCAGCGCCACGAAGGTTTCTGTATCGCTGTCGCGGCCCAGTTCCTCGTCATAGCCGGGCACGATTTCGCCATTGCTGGCCCCGCCGCGATACTGGCCGGTCACGCTTTCCTCGTCCGACAGGTGGCGCAGCGCGCGCAGCACTTTCACCTTTTCATCGCGCACGGCGCCCGCGTCAAAGCTGCTGGGCGGTTCCATCGCCACCAGTGCCAGGAGCTGCAGCATATGGTTCTGCACCATGTCGCGCAGGGCACCGGCACCGTCATAGAAATCCACGCGGCTTTCCAGCCCGACGGTTTCACCCACGGTGATCTGCACATGATCGATATGCTGGGCATTCCACAGCGGTTCGAACAGGATATTGGCAAAGCGCAGCGCGATAAGGTTCTGCACCGTCTCCTTGCCCAGATAGTGATCGATGCGGAAGATGCGGCTTTCGGGAAAGGCGCTGGCCACGGCATCGTTGATCTCGCAGGAGCTGGAAAGGTCGGTGCCCAGCGGCTTTTCCAGGCAGATGCGTGAACGCTCATCCGCCAGCCCGGCCTTGGAAAGGCCTTCTATCGTGGGTTTGAACAGGCTGGGCGCGGTGGACAGGAAAATCGCGATCTCGCGGTCTTCGCCCACCTTTTCCGCCAGTTCCGCATATCCTTCCGGCGTGGTGACATCCAGCTGGCTGTATTGCAGGCGGTTGAGGAAACTGGCCATGCCGCCGCGCCGATCGGACGGCAGGAATTTCTCGATGGCCTCTCGTGCGAAATTGCGAAACTCGCTGTCGGTCATTTCAGACCGCGCGGTGCCGATGATTTCCAGTTCCTCCGGCAGCAAATCCTCTGCATCCAGCGCACATAGCGAAGGTAGCAACATCCGCCGCGAAAGATCCCCGGTCGCGCCGAAAAGAATGAGTGTTTGTGCCTTCGTGGTCACGCGGCCTCCCGGTTCAGTGCCATTGATTTTGGGTGCAACCCTAGACCCCCTGTTTGCTGCGGCGCAACATTATCCTTGAAATATGGTCCGGCGGAATACGTATTCGATCATGTTAACGTTCTCAACAAGCGAATGCGTCAATCAGCTTCTTTCCGTTACACGGATCGTGGAATTGTCGAAGTGCGACATGCCGAAGGTGGTGAGGAAGGATACGTCGGCAGCATCGCGGCCGATGCCGATTTTCGCCGTCTTTTCAGGGTCCGCCATGCGCGTGGCATCCACGATGTACCATGCCCCGCCGCCGGGGGTGGTGGGATCGTTCAGGAACACTTCCGCCACGGCATGAAAATCAGGCGGTTCCACGCCGGGGGCATAGCAGCTGACATAGCGTGCAGGGATGGTGGATGCGCGCGCCAGGCAGATCATCACATGCGCATAATCGCGGCAGATCCCGCGCCGTTCTACAAAGGTGTCCAGCGCGGTGGTGGTGGCGTTGGAAGCGCCGGGTTCGTAGGTGAACTTGTCCGCCATCCAGTCGCGCATGGCCAGAACCTGCTCTCCGCCCGAAAGATGGCCGAACTGATCAGCCACGAAGCTTTGCATCCGGTCTGCCTGGCAATAGCGGGAATCGAATAGGTATTCGACCGTCTCGCCCGGCAGATCATGCGGATCCAGCCTCTTCAGCCCGTCCAGCTTTGGCACCAGCCGTTCCACTTGAACGCTGGCCTTGTAATTCACGCTGTAATTGCCCTCCGCCCGGATCCAGATGCGTTCGCCAATGTCATTATGCGCCGGCACGCGCGCGGTGTGCAGCGCAGGCGACATGATGGTGTTGGACGAAAGGATTTTCTGTTCGGGAATCGCTGCCGCCTCGAACTGCAGCAGCAGATCGGTCGGCTCATCCAGGTGAAACGCAAATTCTGCGGATATATCTATGGGCATGATGTTGCGAACGTTCGGGAGAGAAGGCGGTTTCGCCAATTGCCGATTAGACGCCAATTATATGCGCAATAATCTCGCGGGCGTGCGCTGCGCGGCGGTGTTCTGCCAGATAAACACCCTGCCACGTGCCCAGCGCCATCCTGCCGCCGGACACCGGGATGGAGAGGGATGCACCCGTCAGCATGGTGCGGATATGGGCGGGCATATCGTCCGGCCCCTCGCTATCATGCTCGTACTGCGGGCCTTGCGGCACGGCCTTGTCCAGCCATCGCAAAAGATCGCGCTGCACGGCAGAGGCGGCGTTTTCGTTGATCAGCAAACTGGCAGAGGTGTGGCGGCAGAACAGGGTTAGCAGCCCTGTGTGAATGCCCGTACCCGCCAGCCAATCGGTGACATCGTCCGTAAATTCATACAGCGCCTGTCCCTGCGTATGAATGGTGAAGCGGTGCTGATCTTGTTGCATGCCGCCCTATATAGGCGATGATGCCACATCAGATAGACCTGTTTGCCTCAGAAAACGCCGATACAGCGCCGCCGATCGCGGGGCTGCAAGTGGTGCGCGATGCGATATCGGTGGAGGATGAGGCAGCGCTGGCGGCCCGGATCGACGCCGCCCCGCTCGAGCCGTTCCGCTTTGGTCAATGGACGGGAAAGCGGCTGACGGCCTACTACGGCTCTGCCTATGATTTTCAGAGGGGGCGCACCGCACCCGCGCCGCCGCTGCCCACCTGGCTGCTGGAACTGCGCCATAAGCTGGCGCCGCAATTCGGGCTGGAAGCGGAAGCTTTGCAACAGGCTTTGTTGATTCGGTATGATCCGGGCGCGGGCATCGGCTGGCACCGGGATCGTCCACAATATGCAGAAGTGCTGGGCCTTTCGCTAGGCGCGCCCGCGGTGATGCGCCTGCGCCAGCGCCGGCCGGATGGCACGTTCCGGCGTCACATTCTGCCACTGCCCGCGCGCGGCGCCTATATGCTGCGCGGGGAGGCGCGCGATGGCTGGGAACATTCCATCGCGCCGATGGAGGACCTGCGCCGATCCATCACTTTTCGCACCTTTCGTTGACTTTGTTTGCTACTACTGGACCCGGAGCGCATTTCGCGGCAGACTTGGCCCGGAGGAGAGTTAACATGCGAATTCTAGGCGTATTTGCCGCACTGGCGGCGGTAACAATTCCCGCCAGCGCACATCATTCATTCGCGGTCTATTTCGATCCGGAGGATACCGTGGTGCTGGAAGGCACGGTCACCGCATTCCGCTTTACTAACCCGCACGGCACTCTGGTGCTGGATGTGGACGGGCAGGAATGGCGGGCGGAAACCAATGCGCCGGTGGTGCTGCGCAGGCGCGGCTGGACCAGGGGCAGCGTGCGGCCCGGTCAGCATGTGACCATATCGGGATGGCGCGCGCGCGATGGCCGCCGCTACATGCGCCTGCGCGAAGTGCGCGATGAAGCCGGGCGGATGATCGGCAGCGCACCCTTTGGCAAGGACGACGGATGAAGCGCGCCGCAGGACTGATCGCCGCGGCGCTGGCTCTGATGGCCGCGCCGGCCATGCCAGCAGCCGCGCAGGATAGCCCTCCCGATTTCTCCGGCTTCTGGGGCCCGGTGTTCGAACCGGTAGAGCCTGCGGCCGATATGCTGGCGAAACTGCCCGATGGCACCGTGCTGGTGGAAGACACCGGCGTGGTGGAATTTCCACGCGGCGAATTTGGCGGGCTGGACCCCACGCCAGAAGCGCTGGCCAAGGCGCAGGAATGGCAGCCCGAAGATGACATGACGCTGGACCGCGTCTGCCTGCCGCCCAGCATCGTTTACGCCCTGCAAGGCCCGTTCCCCTTTGAAATCCACCAGACGGATGAGCTAATCGTGATCCGTTACGAATATTTCGATCAGGTGCGGCTGGTTTTCATGGATGATCGCACAGCGCCCGCCGATTATCCACATTCGAAGATGGGTTTCTCAACCGGCCAGTGGGACGGGGATGAGCTGGTGATCGAAACCACCCACATCATGCCCAGCACCATTACCAACAACGGGCTGGATCACTCAGCCGATCTGCGCATGGTGGAACGCTATCGCATTGATGGGGAAAGCGGGCGGCTGGTGGCGACGCAGTGGTTCACCGATCCGTCCACCATCACGAAGGACGGCGTGCGCTGGATCGAATGGGAAAAGCGCGAGGGGCAACATGTTTACCCCTATGAATGCGATCCGACCTTCGCCCTGGAATACGCTGCGCAATAGGGCGACAAATCGGCTGGAAGGCCGACTTCGCCCGATTATTGCGTGATGACGCCGTACAAATCGTGCGCGTCGGCGTCTTCCACCTCGACGTCCACGAAATTGCCCGGCTGGAGCGTTTCGGGCACGTTGCGCAGGTATACGGCGCCATCGATTTCCGGGGCGTCGGCCTGGCTACGGCCCGTGGCGCCGATGTCGCCATCCTCGTCCGGCTCTCCCACCTCGTCGATAATAACGGGCAGGGTGGTGCCGACCTTGGCGGAAAGCTTGGCGGCGCTGATACGCTCTGTCACTTCCATCACGCGGGCGAAGCGCTCTTCCTTCACTTCTTCAGGCACGGGGTTCGGCAGAGCATTGGCCTGCGCGCCCTCCACGGGCTCGAACCGGAAGGCGCCCACGCGATCAAGCTGAGCTTCTTCCAGCCAATCCAGCAGATATTTGAAATCGTCCTCCGTCTCTCCGGGGAAGCCGACGACGAAGCTGGACCGAATGGCGATTTCGGGACAGATCTCGCGCCACGATTTCAGGCGTTCCAGCACCTTTGCTTCGTTGGCGGGGCGCTTCATGGCCTTCAGCACGCTGCGGCTGGCGTGCTGGAAGGGAATGTCCAGATAAGGCGTTAGCAGCCCCTCCGCCATCAGCGGGATAACCTGATCCACGTGAGGGTAGGGGTAAACGTAGTGCAGGCGCACCCACGGCACATCGCCTTCGGTCGTGCGCATCTGGCCCAGTTCGCGGGCAAGGTCCGTCATATGGGCGCGCGGCTCGCGCCCATGCCAGGGCCGCGTTTCATGCCGGGTGTCCACGCCATAGGCAGAGGTATCCTGGCTGATGACCAGCAATTCTTTGGTCCCTGCGGCCAGCAGTTTCTCCGCCTCCCGCAGAACGGCGTCGATCCGGCGGCTGACCAGCTTCCCGCGCAGATCGGGGATGATGCAGAAGGCGCAGGAGTGGTTGCAGCCTTCGGAAATCTTCAGATAGCTGTAATGGCGCGGCGTCAGCTTGATATCCGGCTGCGGCACCAGATCGATGTAGGGGCCCTGCGAGGGCGGGGCGGCTTCGTGCACGGCCTCCACCACATCCTCATACTGATGCGCGCCGGTGATCGCGAGGACTTGCGGAAAGCGGTTGCGGATCAGTTCCGCCTCGTCACCCATGCAGCCTGTCACGATAACGCGGCCGTTCTCATTGATCGCCTCGCCAATCGCCTCCAGGCTCTCTTCCTTCGCGGAATCGAGGAAGCCGCAGGTGTTCACCAGCACCACGTCTGCACCCTCATAGTCCGGGCTCATGGCATAGCCATCGGCGCGCAGCCTTGTGAGGATGCGTTCTGAATCCACCAGCGCCTTGGGGCAGCCGAGGCTGACCATGCCGACTTTCTTCTGTTCAGGTATTTGCGATGCCATGATGGCCGCGCCTCTACACCCGATTGCCGCTTTGGGCTAGAGTGCGCGCGGGCCGCGTTAGGGGAGATTGATTGTGGGCAATGTAAACATGCTGGCCGTGGTGCTGGGCACGGTGGTCTTCTTCGTGATCGGGGCGATTTGGTATGGGCCGCTGTTCGGCAAACAGTGGCGCAAGCTTACCGGCATCACGGATGACATGGTGCAGGCGGGGCCACGACCGGGGCAGAAACCGGTATGGCTGATCATGCTGCTGGCATTCCTGCTGGAAATGGTAGTGGTGCTGATGCTGGGCCACAATATCGCCCGCGCAAACCCCGCGCCGCACGTGATCATGATGATGGCCGTGGGCTTTGGCGCTGTGATCATGACGCCGGCATTGGGCATCAATTACCTGTTCCAGATGCGACCGGGCAAATTGTTCGCCATCGATGCCGCGCATTTCATCGTCGGCATGGCGGCGGTGGGCGGGGTGTTTATCGCCCTTGGCTGAGTAGGCTGGACGAGATCGTGGCCCAGACCTTTGCCTAAACCTTAGCCTGGACCTGCTCGCCCGCCAGCTCATCCGCTTCGGTGGGACGGATTTCCACGATGATATCGCCCGCCTGCAGGCAGGTTGCCTCATGCTCCCAGAAGCCGCAGGCCACGCCGTTGCGATAGATGCGCAGGCCCTGCCCGCCGGTGGCGAGTTCACCAAAGGACTTGCCGATTTCATCCGGCATCACTTCACGCTCCACCAGTTGCACACGGCCCGTGACGGAGGCGAGATCGCCCAAGTAATCCGCGATATGCGCGCCGCGTGCACTGCCGGCCAGCAGCAGGCCGGTAAAGCGCACGGGGTTGATCACGTTGTCCGCACCCGCCTGCCGCGCCAGCAGTTCGTTATCGGCGGCGCGCACCACCACGCTGATGGGAACCTTTGGCGCAAGGTGGCGCACGGTCAGCACGATGAGGATGGAGGAATCGTCGCGCCCCGCGGAAACCAGCACGGTCTGCGCTTCGGTAATGCGCACGGCCTCAAGGTTTTCGTCGCGGGTGGCATCCGCCTCGATCACGTTGCAGCCCAGCATTTCTGCGGATTCAAGGCGTTCCTGATCCTGATCCATCACCACGATGCAGGCAGGATCGGTGCCGCGTTCGATCAGTTCGCCCACGGCCTCCGCACCGGAGACACCGAAGCCGAGCACCACGACATGATTGGATAGCTGGTCCTGAATACGGGCCATGCGGAATTTCTCCCAGCTTCGCTTGATAAGAAAGTTGTACGCCGTGCCCACGAAGATGAACAGCACGGCAAATCGGACAGGCGTCACGATCAGCGCCTCCACCAGCCGGGCACGATCGCTGATCGGGGCGATATCGCCAAAGCCGGTGGTGGTGATGGAGATCATGGTGAAATAGATCACGTCCAGAAAGCTGACGTGGCCGTCGAGGTTGTCCACCAGCCCTTCGCGATCCCACCAGTGGATCATCACCACCACGAAGATCAGGAAAACGGCCAGGCCCAGGCGGATGAACAGGTCACCCCATACCGGGATATTCACCGCCCGGCGCAAGGGGGTGGATCGCCGCTTGCTGGTTTTGCGCAAACCCCTGTTGTGCGATTGCGCCACGGGTCAGGCTTTCCCGATCACGCGGCGAACCTGCTGGCCAGCGCATCGATCGCTGAATGGTTCGTCAGGTCCAGTTGAAGCGGGGTCACGGCGATATAACCATCGTCCACCGCTTCCAGATCCGTGCCGTGATCCAGCGTGTGCTCTGCGGGTTGCAGGCCGAACCAGTAATAATTGCGACCGCGCGGGTCCGTACCCTCCACCAGCGATCCGCGCGCATAATCGTGGAAGCCCTGCCGCACCACGCGAATGCCTTTCACATCTGCAGCGGCCAGCGCGGGGAAGTTGACGTTCACCAGTGTGCGCTTTGCCATCGTCACGTCGATCAGCGGGGCCAGCACCTTTGCGCCCCACTGCTCTGCCGCCTCGAAACTCTGGACGGTTTCACTGTAGGCCTGGCTGAGGCCAATGGCAGGAATGCCCGCCAGCGCGGCCTCCATCGCGGCGGAGATGGTGCCGGAATAGGTGATATCGTCGCCCAGGTTCTGCCCGGCGTTGACGCCCGACAGCACCAGGTCCGGCAGGCGATCGGCAAACAGCTTGCGCAGCGCCAGGTTTACAGAATCGGTGGGCGTGCCGGTAACGCTGTAGCGATTGTCACCATGATCGCGCAGGCGCACGGGGTGATGCAGGGTGAGCGAATGGCCCGCGCCCGACTGCTCCTCTGCCGGCGCACACACCCACACATCGTCGGACATGGCCCGCGCAATACCCTCCAGCACCTTCAGTCCGGGGGCGTGAATGCCATCGTCATTGGTAAGAAGGATGCGCATATTCAGCTTGCTACCAGCTTTTCGACGCCGCCCATATAGGGCTTTAACGCATCGGGCACGACAACGGAGCCATCGGCCTGCTGATAGTTTTCCAGCACGGCAACCAGCGTGCGCCCCACGGCAAGGCCGGACCCGTTTAGCGTGTGTACGAATTCGGTTTTCTTCGCGCCTGCCTCTGGCCGGTAGCGCGCATTCATGCGCCGCCCCTGGAAATCCCCGCACCAGCTGATGGAGCTGATTTCGCGGTAGGTATTCTGCCCCGGCAGCCACACCTCCAGATCGAATGTCTTGCGCGCGCCGAAGCCCATGTCGCCCGTGCACAGCAGCATCTTGCGAAACGGCAGTTCCAGCGCGCGCAGAATGCTCTCGGCGCTTTCCACCATATGCTCATGCTCGGCATGCGCATCCTCGGCGCGGCAGATGGATACAAGCTCCACCTTGTCGAACTGGTGCTGCCGGATCAGGCCGCGCGTATCCTTGCCGGCCGCGCCCGCTTCGCTGCGGAAACAGGGGGTGAGGGCGGTGAGGCGGATGGGCGCGGAAAGGTCATCGATAATCTGTTCCCGCACACTGTTGGTGAGCGAAACCTCGGCAGTCGGGATCAGCCAGCGGCCATCGGTGGTCTGGAACAGATCCTCTGCAAACTTGGGCAGCTGCCCGGTGCCGAAAACAGCCTCGTCCCGCACCAGCAGCGGCGGCGCGCATTCGGTGTAGCCGTTCTCGCCCGTCTGCCGATCCAGCATGAACTGGCCGATGGCACGGTTCAGCTTCGCCATCTGGCCACGCATGAAGGTGAACCGAGAGCCGGACATGGCCGTCGCCGTTTCGAAATCCATGCCCAGCGCAGGGCCAAGATCGGCATGTTCCTGCGCCTCGAAATCCAGCGCTTTGGGCGTGGTCCAGCGGCTTACCTCGACATTGTCATCCTCATCCGCGCCTTCGGGAACACCGTCTGCGGGAAGGTTGGGAATGGCGGCCAGCACATCGGAAAGGGAGCGGCCCAGCGCGCGTTCCTCTTCCTCTATCTGCGGCATCGCCTGCTTGATCTCGGCCACTTCGGCCTTCAGGCTTTCGGCCTTTTCCTTGTCACCCTGGCCCATGGCCTGGCCGATGGCCTTGGATGCCTCGTTACGGCGGCCCTGCATTTCCTGCAGGCGCGTGGTCAGCTGCCGCCGTTCCTCGTCCAGCTTCAAGATTTGGGCGGCCACAGGCTCCACCCCGCGCTTCGCCAGCGCGGCGTCGAAGGCTTCGGGATACTCTCGTATTTGTCGCAGATCGTGCATGGCCGCGGGCTATGCCTCGGCAGCTTGCCGCTTGTCCAGCATGGATGCGAAGATCTGCAGGCCGGATCGCGATGATGGAGGGATGGTGGGCGCGGCAAGGATTGAACTTGCGACCCCACCCGTGTGAAGGGTGTGCTCTACCACTGAGCTACGCGCCCGCCGATTCACGGCAGGGGCGGGCCTTTGCCATTTTCACAGCGCCAAGACAAGTCAGAGATTGTTGCGCCGCCCCGCGTGCGTCAGTCTAGCCCAAGGCGGCCCAGCAGGGCCATCCACGGGTGCCATGCGCCTTGGGCGTCCGGCACGCGGTGTGCGCCGGGCATGATTGTGCATTCAAGGCAGCGGGCCTGCACCCCTTCGGCAGCCATGAAACTGTTCATCCCGCCCATGACTTCTCCCAGCCGCGCAACTTCGCGGCGGGCGAAGATGGAAGCGACATCGCGGCCGGCGTGCGCCTGCGTTTCATCGCTGCCCATCACCATTTGTGCCAGCAGGGTGTCGTAAGGGTTCGCATCGTCGCCCAGGAAGCGAACCTCGTATGAATCCGCTTCCAGATCGGCGCGAGTAGCCGCCCAGGCAATTGCCGCGTCCAGATCGCCGAACTGGTCCACAAGGCCCAGTTGCCGTGCGGCCCCGCCATCCCACACGCGTCCCTGGCCAAGCTCGTCTGCCCTTGCCGGGGTGATGTTGCGGGCTTCGGCCACAAGAGCCAGGAATTGCGTATAGAAGCTTTCCGTCGTGGCCTGAAGCACCGCGTCAGCCTCTGGCGTGAAGCCTGCAAGAACATCGGGCTGACCGGAAAGGCCCGTGGTGCGCACGCCATCGCTGGTGACGCCATAATCGGCCAGCAGGTTTTCAAAGCTGGGGATGACGACGAACACGCCGATGGAACCGGTCAGCGTCTCCGGCTCTGCAAAAATGCGTTCTGCCGGGGTAGCAATCCAGTAGCCGCCGCTGGCAGCGTAATTGCCCATGGAGACGGCGATGGGCGTTCCGGCGTTGCGGTGGCGCATGATGGCGCGACGAATGGTTTCGGACCCCGTCACCGTGCCGCCGGGCGAATTGATGCGCACCACCAGTGCATCCAGATCATCGTCCAGCGCATTGTCCAGAAGGCGGGCGATGCGCGTGGCTCCTGCAGCGCCGGGCCCGGCTTCACCATCGCTGATTTCCCCGTCCACCGTGATCACGCCGATGCGGCCATCATCGCCGGTATCGCGCTTGGCGTCGACCTCGGCCAGCCATGGATCATATTGGGTGGAGGCGAAGGCACCGGGTTCATCGGACCAGTCATCCTCCCCCACCTGATTGGCGATATGCTCCCCCCATTCCACACGCGTTCCGATCCTGTCCGCCAGGCCAGCGGCAAGGGAAGCTTCGGCCAGATTGTTGTTCGATGCGGCAAGCCATGCCGCGACATCCTGCGTCACCAGGTCGATTTCGGCCTGCGGGCGCGCGGCGGTGACATTGGCGCGCCATTCCTGCCACAGCGTCGACAGAAGCTGCGTAAGATTCTCGCGCGCTTCGGGAGACATGCCCGATTGGGTGTAGGGCTCAACCGCGCTTTTATAAGTGCCGACGCGATAAACGTGGGCGGTAATGTTGAACCGCTCCAGCGCCTGCGCGAAATACAGGTTTTCACCGCCGGGCCCCATGATGGCAACGCCGCCCATCGGATCCACCCAGATCTCGTCCGCATGGGCGGCCAGCAGCATGGCATCGTCCCCATAGGCATAGGCGTAGGCGTAGATCGGCTTCTCTGTTGCCTTGAAGCGGTCCAGCGCGCCCGTGATTTCCGACATGTGCACGGCGCCGCCGCCCAGAAAGCCGGTGAGATCGAGGGCGAGGGCCTCTATCCGGTCATCTCCCGCAGCCTGATCGATTGCCTGTACAAGATCGCGCGCGGCATATTCGCGCACCGGAATGGATTGCGATATCAGCGCCTGCAATGGATCGATGGGGGATTCTTCTTCCACCACGCTGCCATTGATATCCAGCAGCAGGGCGCCATCGCGCACCAGGCCGGGATTGGGCCGCGCGCTCAGCACGGCGAACAGGGCCATGAAGAACAACAGCAGGAATAAGAGGGCCAGCGCGTCCTTCACCCCAACCAACAGCCGCCAGACCTTGCCTGCAAATGCCATGTAAACGCGTTCCCTCGAATTCTCTATTTCAGCCCGTTTAGGGCGCGTTGGCAGCAAGAGCCAGAGTTAACAGGGCAACCGGCAAATGCGCATCGACCAAGGGCATTGCCAGCCCCATGACTGTGCCCTAATGGCGTTGCTTTAATGACATCGCCGCAAAACACCTCGACCGGCAGCCGCTTTCCCCAAGGCGGCCAGGCCTTTCCGCATCGTGACCTGATCGGCATTTCGTCGCTGGAGCGGCACGAAATCCTTTACCTGCTGGCGGAGGCGGAGAACTACGTCGCCTTCAACCGGCAGGCCGCCAAACATTCAGACCAGCTTGCCGGACTGACCATCATCAACGCCTTCTTCGAAAACTCCACCCGCACGCTGCTGTCTTTCGAGATCGCGGGAAAGCGGCTGGGGGCCGATGTGGTGAACATGCATGCGGCGCAGTCCAGCGTGAAGAAAGGCGAAACGCTAATCGATACGGCGGTGACGCTGAACGCTATGCATGCCGATGCCATCGTGATCCGCCACGGCAGCAGCGGCGCGGTGGGGCTGATCGCCAGCAAGGTGGATTGCCCCGTTCTCAACGCAGGGGACGGTCAGCATGAACATCCCACGCAAGCCCTGCTGGATGCGCTGGCGCTGCGGCACAAGCTGCGTGACCTGGGGCATGATTCAGAAGATTTCACCGGGCTGACGGTGACGATTTGCGGAGATATCCTGCACAGCCGCGTCGCGCGGTCCAACATTCTGTGTCTGCAGGCCATGGGCGCCACGGTCCGCCTGTGCGCGCCGCCTGCGCTGATGCCTGCAGGGATAGAGCGAATGGGCGGTGTGGTATTCCACGATTTCGATGCCGCCCTGAAAGATACAGACGTGGTGATGATGCTGCGCCTGCAGAACGAGCGGATGGACGGGCAGTTCATCCCCTCTCCGCGTGAATATCGCCATCTCTATGGCCTGACGCCGGAACGGCTGGCGCTGGCACGGCCCGATGCCATCGTGATGCATCCCGGCCCCATGAACCGCGGCGTGGAGATCGACAGCACAGTTGCCGATAATGCCGACCGTGCAATTATCACCTCGCAGGTGGAAATGGGCGTTGCCATCCGCATGGCGTGCCTCGATGTCCTGACCCGCAAGGCGCGCGGAGTGCCCGGCTGGGGCCAGGCGGAAGCCGGGGGAGAATGGGTATGAAACAGGCTCAACCCCTTTCCATCACAGGTGGAACACTGATCACGCCGGGCGGCCCTGTTGAGGGCACGCTGCGCTGCGACGATGGCGTAATCACCGCCGTCGGCAACGATGCGGCCTCAGGCGATGGCGATCAGGTTTTGGATGCCAAGGGCAAGTTTGTTGTCGCAGGCATCGTGGACCTTGGCGTGTTTGCGATAGACAAGCCGGCGTTCCATTTCGGCGGCATCACGCGCGCCGGGCTGATGCCCGCTCTCTCTCCACCGCTGGATTATCCTGCACGCGTTCGCTTCATGGCGCAAAGCGGCAAGCCGGACCTGTGGGTCCACCCGCTGGCCGCCGCGACAAAGGGGCTGGAGGGTGAGCAGCTGGCGGAAATCGCCATGATGCGCGATGCGGGCGCAAGGGCCATCGCCACGGGCCGCAAATGGATCCGCGATAGCGGTGTGATGCACCGCCTGCTGCAATATGCGGCGATGCTGGACATGGTGGTTGTCACCCATGCGGAGGATTCCGGATTGGCCGGCAATGCCGCCGCAACCGCCAGTGAAATGGCCACGCGCATGGGCATCCCCAGCGCCCCGAAGGAGGCAGAAACGCTGGCGCTGGCTCGCGATATCGCCTTGGCAGAGATGAGCGGCGCACGCATCCATGCGCGGCAGGTGACGACGCGCGCCGGGCTGCAACTGGTACGGCAGGCAAAGCAGCGCGGTGTCTCCATCACGGCCGGCGTCACGCCTGCGCATTTCATGCTGTCTGACCTTGCGATGGGCGATTATCGCACCTTTACCCGCCTCTCTCCGCCTCTGCGGGAAGAGGATGACCGGCAGGCCGTGATAGAGGCCATCGGCGATGGCACGATTGACGTGATCGCCAGCGGCCACGATCCGCGCGGGCCTGAGGACAAGAACCTGCCCTTCGCCGATGCCGCACCGGGCATGGCGGGCGCCGAAACGCTGCTGGCCATGACGCTGACCCTCGTGCGCGACGGCGTGATCGACATGACCCGCGCCTTCGATTTGCTCGCCCGCAATCCCGCCAGCCTGCTGGGCGTGGAGGCCGGATCGCTTGCAGCCGGGAAAGAGGCGGACATCGCCTTGCTGGACAGCGAAGAGCCCTGGGTGGTCGATTCGCGAGAAATGGCAGCGGCGGCAGGCAACACGCCGTTTGACCGTCAGCCGGTGCAAGGCCGGGTCACGGCCCTCTGGAAGGGCGGAGTAGCGATTGACCTTTGATTTCAGCCACAAACGCGCGCTGGTGACAGGCGCAGCATCGGGCATCGGTGCGGCGGTGGCCACGGCGCTGGCGCAGGCGGGCGCGGCGCATCTGGTGCTGGTCGATAGCGACGAGGATCGCCTTTCCGCGCTCAGCCTGCCGTGCGAGACGACACTGCATTGCGGAGACGTGGCTGACGAAGAGCTATGGACCGCGATAGAGGGGGAGGGCGCGCCGCTGGACGTGGCATTCCTCAACGCCGGAATTGCCGGGACCGCTGCTCCGCTTGCCAAGCTTTCACTCACCGACTGGCGCAAGGTCATGTCGGTCAATCTTGACGGCCTGTTTCTTTCGCTGCGCGCCGCCATCCGCCTTGCGCGTGACGATGCCGCAATCGCGATCACCGCGTCTTCCGCCGGAGTGAAGGCAGAGCCGGGAACCGGCCCATATGGTGCGTCAAAGGCCGGGGCGATCCAGCTTGCCAAGATCGCCGCGAAGGAAGGTGCGCCGCGCCGGATACGCGTGAACGCCATCGCGCCGGGCGGGGTGGATACCGCGATCTGGGACGACCTCCCTTTTTTCGAGAAGCTGAAAGCCAAGCACCAGGGCGACAGGCAAGGCGCCTTGCTGGAAATGGCCAGGGGGATGACGCCGATGGGCCGGTTTGAAACCGCCGAGGAGATCGCGATGCAGGTGCTGTTCCTGCTTTCCAGCGCATCGGGCACGATCACCGGCACCACGCTGGTCAGCGACGGCGGCTACTCGCTGTAGCGAATAACAGCGGCGGCCAAAGGGAAACCCCTCCCCGCACTGATGCGGAAAGGGGTCCATCTCTTCTTCAAGGATGACTTAGCGGCGCGCCAGGCGAATGCCGTTGTCCACTGCGCCCGGCAGCGGAGTGGCGGCGGCCCAGGTGATGCAGCCTTCGCCAGCAGCCGAATTGTTCACGCTGCTGCACATGGATCGGCTGGAGGCCACGTTGAAACCGCCTGCCGATACACGCCAGTAGCGCTTGCCACGAACCAGAGCCTGCGTGATCACCATTTCGTGATTGGCAAGTTCAGGATGGCGGCTGACATAGATACCCCAGGCACGGCGTGCGCCCTGCTCGCTGGAGAAGCTGCCCAGCTGAATCAGGTGCGTGGCATCTGCAACAGGGCCTGCTGACGCTGCGCGAACCGGGGAGGGCGCTGCGGCGGAAGCCTTGGCCACGGTGCTGCGCGGTGCGGTGCGCGGTGCTGCACGCGGTGCGGCAGCAGCGGCAGGTTCTGCCATTACGGCCTGAACGACAGGGCTTGGCTGCAATGCGGGCGAAGCCGGAGCCGGAGCGGGAGCTGCGGCCTTTGAGACGCTCGCATAGCGTGCATCCACCGGCGCATCATTTGCAAAAGCCTCTGCAAAATTTACCGCGGGAACGGTTTGTGCAGGGGCCGTCTGCGCGCTCTGATAGCGATTAACGCTTGCCGCAGGCGCATTCGCTACGGGCAATTCGCCGCCGTCATTGGCGTCGGCAGGGGCGCTGGCAGCAAGCGCGGGCTGCACGGCTGTCGTCGTGGCGCTTGTCTCTGCCGCAAACTGTTCGTTGATCGGATGATTGGCGAGAGCGAGGTGCATCGGCTGGCCGGCATCGCGCACATTGGCAGGTACGCCCAGCAATCCGGCAACGCGGTGCTGATAGGCTTCTGCGTGGGTGAGCTGCGCCCATTCCTGCATACGTGCGCCAACCTGATCGGCGGGCACATCCTGCGCCACCATCAGTCGCGAATCGCGCCAGCGGCCTGCCACGGCATAGGCATAGGCCAGATTCTGGCGAACCTTCACCGTGTTCTGACCCTGGCGAATGGCGTTGGAAAGAATGTGGATGCCGCGCTCCGGCTCTCCGGCCAGGGCATAGGCCAGGCCAAGATCGGCAGCGGCGATTTCGCCTTCCCAGTCGCGCAGCAGCGATGCTGCCTCTGCAAAACGGCCTTCGCCGGTGAGGGCAAGGGCCAGGCTCAGGGCAGCACGGGGACTGTTATCGCCCAGCGCCATCGCATCCTGGAACGTGGTGGAGGCAGAGGCGAAGCGCCCTTCCTCAAGATAGGCATTGCCCAGAAGCTGGCGATAGGTGGCGTTGCGCGGCTCTGCCGTTACGGCGAGCTCGGCCTGCATGATCGCCTTGCTGGTTTGACCGCGGGCCATCGCATTCTGCGCGTCGGCCGCTGCAACGGCGGCGCGCGGTGCGGGCGCACCGGCACAGCCTGTCAGCAGGACGGCTGCCATCGCGGTCGAGATGCCCAGACCGATCATTGGATTGCGCTTGTCCTTGCGGTACATAGGATTTTCCCCTTCAGCCCTTGGTCTTGTTGCCCGCGACATGCGCGGCGATGGAATCGAGTTCCGGAATATCCTGCAGGAAACGATCGAGCGCTTCGGTCACCAATTGCTGTGCGCTGCACGATTGCATCGTGCTGGCGAGCCGCAATTTCAGGTGGCGTTCGTTATCGAGGCGCAGCGTGAATGCGGCGCGGCGGCCCTGATCGGCGGCCTTCTGGCGCGGCCTTGGCTCGGCCTCCAGCGATACCGGCGTACGCTTGTGAGCGAAATCATTGGCAGCGTGGAGTTGTACCACGCCATCATCGTCACCCATGTCGTTCCAGCCCAGGTCGGACTGGCTTTCGGCCAGGTCATCGAAATCGTCGCCCAGTTCGGCAACGCGATCGTTCTGGGTAAGCTGGGCGCGCATGGCGGGCTTTGCCGTGCCCTTGCGCGCAAGCAGCATAGGACCGAGCGAGGCGAAATCAGCGGTTTCGGTCATCATGCTACCCATCACTGCGCCACGCGGCGGCCAAAGCCTCCGCCCTGGGCACGGGCTGCGCCATTTGCCTGCGCGGCCTTGCTGCCGGGAGTGGCAAATACGGTGCGGCGGAAATTCTTCTCAAGGCGATCGGCAACATAATGCCAAAGCGCCGTGACTTCCTGCGCGCTGCGACCTTCGGGATCGATTTCCATCACCGTGCGGCCATCGATCATGGAGGCGGCAAAATCGGTGCGGTGGTGAACCGTGATGGGGGCAACTGTGCCGTGCTGCGACAGGGCAACGGCAGCTTCGGAGGTGATCTTGGCCTTGGGCGTTGCACCGTTGACCACGAAGATCAGCGGCTTTCCGGCGCGTTCGCACAGATCAACCGTGGCACCAACGGCGCGCAGATCATGCGGGCTGGGCCGGGTGGGTACCACCATCAATTCCGCCACCGAGATCACCGACTGGATAGCCATGGTGATTGCGGGAGGCGTATCGATCACGGCCAGCTTGAAACCCTGCTGACGCAGGATCGCAAGGTCATTGGCCAGCCTTGCCACCGTGGTTTGCGCAAAGGCGGGAAATTCCGCCTCGCGTTCGTTCCACCAGTCGGCAAGCGACCCCTGCGGATCGATATCGATAAGTACAACCGGGCCAGCGCCAGCGCGCTGCGCCTGGACAGCGAGGTGTCCGGATAGAGTGGTCTTACCAGAGCCACCCTTCTGCGATGCCAGTGCCAAAACGCGCAAGGCTATTCCCCCTAAGAACAAGCGACCCGACCAAGTCTCAATTACGGGCCTTCGCCTAAGGGCTTCGCAGACTACCGTTTATTTTGAGTTAATTTGCATTAGCCCCGCATTCGCTTTTTTTGATGGGTGCCT
This sequence comes from Aurantiacibacter rhizosphaerae, assembly GCF_009807005.1. GTDB lineage: Bacteria > Pseudomonadota > Alphaproteobacteria > Sphingomonadales > Sphingomonadaceae > Alteraurantiacibacter > Alteraurantiacibacter rhizosphaerae. The sequence goes on from NZ_WUBR01000001.1 coordinate 1,074,537, forward strand.
GGGCGTTTTCCGCCTTGGGCCGGGATTGCGCGCAAGGGCAGGGCCGTAAAAATTCCGGCGGATAAACGCTTTGCTAATGGCTCGTTTACTATGGCATCGTGCATTCGGCCTAACATGATACGTAGCAGGGCCCTTTATAGGGCACCCGGCAAGGCAGGTTACAGGGGACGTGAGGGTGACAATGCATAACCGCAGGAATTGCTTGTTTGCGAAAACCGCTGGCGTGCTTGCCATGCTGGCACTTGCCGCGCCCCTGGGGGCCACGGTGCGTGATGGTGTGGATGCATGGTCTCGCGGAGATTATGCCGCTGCCGTGGCGCAGTGGCAGGGTCCAGCCGCGGCGGGCGATGCAGATGCCATGTTCAACATGGGGCAGGCCTATCGCCTTGGCCGGGGTGTGCCGCAGGATATGCAGCAGGCTGAACGCCTTTATCTCGCAGCAGCCCAGGCGGGCCATTTGCAGGCGGCAGATACCTACGGCCTGATGCTGTTCCAGGACGGGCGCCGCGAAGAAGCACTGCCCTATGTGCTGGCCGCATCGCGCCGGGGCGACCCGCGCGCGCAATATCTGATCGGTATCGCCCATTTCAACGGAGACCTTGTGCCCCGCGATTGGGAGCGGGCCTATGCCCTGCTGTCCCTCGCCAATGGCGCAGGCTTGCCGCAGGCGGGCCCGGCGATCGGGCAGATGGACAATCACATTCCGGTTGAGCAGCGCCAGGCAGGCGTCGCGCTGTCCCGGCAGATAGAGATTGAGGCAGAGCAGGCGCGCGCAGTGCAGCTGACCGCCGCAGACCTTTCCGCATCGGTGCCCGCAGAAACGCAGGAACTTGCCCAACCGCAGCCGCGGCCCGCAACCGTTGCACAAGCTGAACCCAGGCCCAGTTTGGCAATATCGGTTTCGCCATCGGTGGCGGCAGCGCGCGATGCGGTGCTGCAGGCGCGGCAGGCAACAGGCACCGCCAGCCCCGCAGAGGCGGGCGCCAGCTACACGCAGGAAACAGTGGCGGCAGCACCGGCCCAGCCACGGCAGGCTCAAGTCGCCGCAGCGCGGCCAAGCACCTCGCCCCCCGCGGCACCTCCTGCCCAAGGCCCTGCGGCGCGCAGCGACGGTCCGTGGCGTGTGCAGCTGGGTGCGTTTGGCGTGCCGGGGAATGCGGAGCGTTTGTGGAACAGGCTCTCCAGCCGGCCAGAGATCGCCGGACGGCAGCGGTTGCTGCTGAAAACGGGCCGCGTCACGCGCCTGCAGGCGGCAGGCTATGCCACGCGGGCAGAGGCACAGACCGCCTGTTCCCGGCTTCAGCGCGCCGGGCAGGAATGCCTTGTTACGCGCAATTAGGTTACCCGCGATGAGATCCTGTCGCGATCAACTTGCCGCAACATCACACCATCCGCTTCCCTTAATTTTGCGCAGCCGCCATATGGCGTGCTGGTGAATTGAGGGGATGCGGGGATGACAACATTGGAACAGGCGACACCTGACGGGAATCGCGGCGGTGCATCCCCGGCGACTGCGGCGGAACGCATTGCCAGCCTCGATCTGATCCGCGGCGTCGCCGTGTTGGGCATACTGGCGGCAAATATCGTCGGTTTCGGTATGCCGTGGTCTGCCTATTCCTGGCCAACCGCTTTCCTGACGGGGCACGATGCCACTTCGGATTGGCTGTGGGTGGCGCAATTCGTGCTGGTCGACGGGAAGATGCGGGGGCTGTTCACCTTGCTGTTTGGTGCAGGCATGGCCCTGTTCATGGAACGGGCGTGGGCGCGGGGAGACGGGCTGGGCCTGCAGGCGCGCAGGCTTGCCATTCTGCTGGTGTTCGGCCTGATCCACTTCTTCCTGATCTGGCGCGGCGATATACTGGTGCTGTATTCGGTGGCCGGGTTTGCCGCCATGTTCTTCCTTCGCATGACCGCTGGCAAGCTGCTGACGCTGGGCCTGATCGGATATGTCGTGGGCGCGCTGTTTTTCTCGCTCACCCTCGGTTCCACCTATTTCATCACCGAAACGGCCTTTGGCCAGGCGGAGGGGATGGGAGAAGCGCGGGCCGCAGTCGACGCTGCGCAGCAGCAAGAACTTGACGAGAATGCGAGCGAAATCCCGATCATGCAGGACGGCAGCTACGGCGATATCGTGTCGCACACCTTTGCCGAGCACGCGGCGGACCCGATAAATATCATCCTGTTCATGGTGCTGGAAACGGTGCCGCTGATGCTGATCGGCATGGCCTTCTATCGGCTGGGCTGGTTCGATCCCGGCGGGGAAGTGGGCAGGCGGCGGATGTGGGGCTGGGGGCTGCTGATCGTTGGCACCGTGCTGAACGTGCTGCTGGCCTTGTGGGTGAAGGATGGCGGCTTCAGCTATTGGGGTACGCAGGCGGCCACGTCCGCCTTTGCCATGTTGCCGCGCCTGCCGATGATCCTGGGCCTTGCCCTGCTGCTGGCAATCTACGGCAGCACCGCAACGGGCTGGCTGGCGCAGAGACTATCTGCCGCAGGGCGTGTCGCCTTCACCAATTATATCGGCACTTCGGTGCTGATGATGCTGGTGTTCCACCCTTGGGCCGGGGGCCTGTGGGGCGATCTGACGAGGCCGCAGCTTTATCTGGTGGTGCTGTTTGGCTGGGCGGTGATGCTGGCATGGTCAACACCCTGGCTGGCACGGTTTCGTTACGGCCCGCTGGAATGGCTGTGGCGCTGCCTCACCTACGGGAGACTGTTTCCCCTGCGGCGATAGGGCTCTCGCTATCTTGCGAATAATTCTCAAGAGACTTGCTAATGCAAGCCATTCGCATTATTAGGTGCGTGTAGCCTGAGAGAGATTCGAGACGCATGTACATCTGCATTTGCAACGCCATCAAGGAAACGGACCTGCGCAAGGCTGCGCGGCAACATCGGGGCGGTGCGGAAAGCGTCTATGCGAAGCTCGGCAAGCGGCCCAATTGCGGGCAATGCCTGGTGGAAGCCGAAGAGCTGATCACCGAAGAACGCGATGCGATGGCACAGCCGGCGATGGTGGCCTGACCCTTTCCTGATACGCATTTTCAATAGCGCGTTTTTCTGCGGTTTTACGCCGCTTTTCCGGCGTCTTTTGCTTGCCAAGCGCGCCGGTTCCTGACCATCCTGCACCGCGAAACACCCACTCTGGAGGCAGCCCATGAATGGCGACGAAAAGGTCATCGAGTATCTCAACAAGGCTCTGACGAACGAGCTGACGGCCATCAACCAGTACTGGCTGCATTATCGCGTGCTGAATGACTGGGGCGTCTACAAGCTGGCCGAGTATGAGCGGCACGAGAGCATTGATGAGATGAAGCACGCCGACTGGCTGGCCGATCGCATTCTCTTCCTCAACGGGCTGCCCAATTTCCAGGCGATCCACAAGCTGAAGGTGGGGGAGACGGTTGAGGAGATCCTCAAGGCCGATCTCGCGCTGGAGCATGAGGCGATACCGCTGCTGCGCGAAGCGGCCGACTATTGCCAGGAGGCGAAAGATTTCACCTCAGGCGCATTGTTCGAGAAAATTCTCGCCAGCGAGGAAGAGCACGTCGATTTCCTGGAAACGCAGTTCGACATGATCGAACGCATGGGCATCCAGAATTACGTGCAACTCAACAGCCGTGCCGCGGGTGAGGGCGAGAACGACGCGGGCGCTGGCTGAGCTTTCTGGAAAATGCGGCCTAGGCGACCCGCCAGTACGGCGCTTGGCGGGGCGACTGCTTTTCTATCGTGGCGACGATCTTGTTGCCCTTGAAAATCTGCGCGGCTCCGCTGGCGATATTGATATCGGCAACGATCAGCGCCGTGGCAAGATCAGGCACATCCAGGCAAAGCGACTCAGATGCGCCCCTGCGGTCTATGCGCAGTTCATAGCGTTGCACGTTCATCTGCCTCTCCATCGGATGCCTTTCGCATCCTTATGGCGCATCAACGTGTCAAAATTGCGAAGGGTCCTGTCGATTGGCCTGAAAAACCAATCGTTCTAGCTACTTAATCAGCAAAATTCGCCCGATTGAGGCGAAGGGATCAGCCCGCGCTTTCGCGTTCGCGGCGGCGCGCCAGGATCTCGCGGCTGCGCTTTCTGCGCTCTCGCGCGGTGGCCGCGGCCATGCTGGTTTCGCGGAAAAACAGCGCCAGCGCCACGGAAAGCTGCGCCATTGTGGCGATCCACAGGGCCGCGACAATCGAGCCTATTCGCGGTTCGATAAATGCGCTGATGAACAGGATGGCGATGACGATACAGATCGTCAGCGCGGCCAGTGTGGACAGCTTCACGGCGATCTGCGCGAACTGCTGGCGCTGGATCAGCGCGGGCAATTCTTCCACCTCGCGGTTGTCCTCGCCCGCTTCTTCCATCCTCTCGATCATCTCGATCCGATCGAACAGCCACGTCAGACGCAAATTCATGATGTTCAGCATCGCGCCGATACCTGCCAGCAGGAAGACCGGCGCAAGGCTCAGTTCCACCATCTCCTGCACACGTACGGTGCTGGATGTGCGTTCGATCAGTTCGCCGGTGAGGGAGAGGAAATCAAGCATGACGGAAGGCTAGTCCCGGCCCTCTCCGCCGCTGAATTTGCCGCCGCCACCGCGATTGGAATCATACGGGTTCTTGGGGCTTTTCAGCGTCAGCCGAACGGGCACGGCGCCAAAACTCAGGCGCTTGCGAATATCGTTTAGCAAATAGCGTTCATAGCTTGTGGGCAGATCGTCCAGCCGGGTGCCGAAAATCACGAAACGCGGTGGACGGGTGCCAACCTGCGTGATGTAGCGTAGCTTGATGCGCCTGCCGCCCGGCGCTGGCGGCGGGTTCTTGGCCAGCGCATCGTCAAACCAGCGGTTCAGCGCGGCGGTGGGAACGCGGCGGCTCCATGCCTCGCGCAATTCGAATGCCGCGCCCAGCATGGTGTCCAGCCCCTTGCCGGTGACGGCGGACACCGCGAACAGCGGCACGCCCTTCAACTGCGACAGGCCTTCTTCCAGGGCACCCCGAATACCATTGAACAGGCCGCTGGGATCTTCTGCAATATCCCATTTGTTGATGGCCACCATCAGCGCACGGCCTTCCTCGATCACCTGGCTGGCGATCTTCAGGTCCTGCACTTCCAGGCCGCGCGTCGCATCCAGCAGCAGCACCACAACCTCGGCATAGTCCACGGCGCGCAGGCCATCCTGCACGGACAGCCGCTCCAGCTTGTCCACCACCTTGGCGCGCTTGCGCATGCCCGCGGTGTCGATCAGCTTGATGACGCGGTCCTCGCCCGTCTTGGGATCGGTCCATTCCCAATCGATGGCAATGGAATCGCGCGTGATGCCCGCTTCCGGGCCTGTCAGCATGCGATCTTCATCCAGCAGGCGATTGATCAGTGTGGATTTACCCGCATTGGGGCGTCCTACGATGGCCAGGCTGAGCGGCGCAGCGGGATCAACCTCTTCCAGTTCATCGCCCGCCTCGGCAGCGGCGCGCGCCTTGTCAGCGGCAATCGCAGCCTCGGCCTCGGCCTCCAGCTGCATCTGATCGGCCTTCTCGTCGATCAGCGGGATCAGCGCGGAATAGAGATCCGCCACACCTTCGCCATGCTCGGCGCTGACGGGAATTGGCTCTCCCAGGCCCAGCGAATAGGCTTCCAGAATGCCGCTTTCGCCCGAATTGCCTTCGGCCTTGTTGGCAATCAGCACGACGGGCACTTCCTGCTGGCGTAACCAGCGGCCAATTTCCTCGTCCAGCGGGGTGAGGCCTGCGCGCGAATCGATTACGAACAGCGCGGCATCGGCATCTTTCAGGGACACCTGCGTCTGCGCCAGCATGCGGCCGGGCAGGGACCTGTCATCCTCATCCTCCCAGCCTGCGGTATCGACAGCTTCAAACTCCAGCCCGGACAGGCCAGCCAGCCCCATCCGGCGGTCACGCGTCACGCCGGGCTGGTCATCAACCAGTGCCAGCCGCTTGCCAACCAGCCTGTTGAACAGGGTCGACTTGCCGACGTTTGGGCGGCCAATGATGACCACCTGGGGAATCTTGCGCATTTTCATCTGGCGCAGGTGGAGGGCGCGGGCGCGAATAGCAAGGGGAAGCCCCCTGCAAACCGCTTACCAGCTTCCCGTGTTCTCCATGCTGGCCCACGGTTCCTGCGGGTCCAGAGTGCCATCCTGCAACAGCTCCACGCTGATGCCGTCGGGCGAACGCACGAAAGCCATGTGCCCATCGCGTGGCGGCCGATTGATGGTGACGCCCGCGTCCATCAGGCGCTGGCAGGTGTCATAGATATTGTCCACGCGGTAGGCGAGGTGGCCGAAATTGCGCCCGCCGTCATAGGTTTCGGGCGCGCTGCCATCTTCAGGGGGCCAGTTATAGGTGAGTTCAAGCTCTGCCACGTCCTCCTGTCCCGGTGCGGCCAGAAAGATCAGGGTAAAGCGACCCTGTGGCACATCCTTGCGGCGCACCTCTTCCAGACCGATCAGCTTGAAGAAATCCAGAGTGGCTTCGGCGTCTGTCACCCGGATCATGGTGTGAAGATAATGGACCATCGTTGAAAACTCCGTTTGTCGCTGTGCAGGCGGGGCAAGACCCGCGCGCCTGCTTGCAAGCGTGTCAGCGACCTCGATAATGGTCCCGCGCGGCTTAAGCAAATCAAAGGGCGCAAACGAAAGGGCCCGCACCATTGCCGGTGCGGGCCCTCCCGTTCCTCGCTTTGCGCGATAGACTTTAGAAGCTGGCGCCCAGCGTGACGACAACGCCATCGCTGGTGAAGGTGCCACCTGGATCGATGATGCCGTCGCCTTCAACGCCGACGTAGGAAACGCCAACGGCCAGCGGCGTGCCGGCGATGGCAACTTCCGCGCCGACGGAATAGTCGAACGCTTCGCCATCTGTGGTGAAGGTAAGGAAGCCATCGGTGTAGCCGACATGGCCGGTCAGGCTGATCGGGGTGCCCGGTACGCCAACGCCCACATCGGAATAGATGTAGAAGTTATCGGTGCTGCCCAGCGAATCCTGGTCAGGAGCGTAGGCGATGCCGACGGTTACTTCTGCCGGGCCAACCGCTGCGCCAACGGAGCCGTAGAATTCGACATAGTCGAAATCGCCGGGGCCGGCATCGGGATAGATGTACATGATGACGCCAACATCGGTGGAGATGTTGCCGAATTCTCCGGCCCAGCCGCCGTAGAGGTCAAGTTCGGTGCTGCCGTAGCCAACGGTCTGTTCATCAAGTGAAGATGCCCAGGTGCCGACATAGAAACCGGCGGGCAGGCCGACATCGACGCCGCCCTGGATGGCGAATTCGCCACCGGACAGATCGACACCGCGGAAGCGATATTCGCTGACCATGGCGACATTTGCCGAAACCTCGACACCGATACCGCCATCATCGTCCTGCGCCATGGCAGGCGCTGCGAAAGCGGCAGAAAGTGCGAAAACAGAAGCAGCCGTAAGGCTGCGGACGGACGTAAGCATGGGCAATTTCCCTCAATTGCTTTGGTGAACTGTTGCTTCGTCCCACCTGCGCCGATCGCGTGCTGGCATCTTTTAGTGCGCCAATTCGCCGCGAAAGCCACATGATCTTGCACAGGTATTGTGCGCTGCACAAGAAAAATTACGCGACTGCGATATGCACCCTACAAAGTGTGCTTATTTTGCACCACATTCAGCACACCGACATGTATTTTCTAGCATCACACCCACAACTACCAACCGATTGCGCTCTCAGGCGTTATGATTATGTGAGCCAGACAGTTGAGCATGTTTGAATTTTTCCGATCCAAGAAGCGGGAGCCAGAACTCCCGGCGATTGCAGCGCATGTGCCCGATGGGCAGCGTGTGTATGCCGTTGGCGATATCCACGGCCGCAGCGATCTGCTGATCGCCCTGATCGAGGCGATCGAGATCGACAATCGGGACAACCCCGCAGCGGTCACCACGGTGATCCTGCTGGGTGACCTGATCGATCGCGGGCCAGACAGCGTCAACGTGCTGGCCCTGGCACGCGAATGGCGCAAATTTCGCGACGTGCGCATTCTGGCGGGCAATCACGAGGAGATGTTCCTGCGCAGTTTCGACGATGTCGATCTGCTGCGCCATTTCCTGCGCCATGGTGGCCGGGAAACGCTGATGAGCTATGGCCTGCCCAAGCGGCTCTTCACGGCCTCGTCGCTGGAAGAGATCATGGAGGCCATGGAAAAGGTGGTCCCCCAGTCCGACCGGGACTTTATCGCCAGCTTTGAAAACATCGTCAGCATCGGTGATTATATTTTCGTTCATGCCGGGATCGAGCCGGGCCTGCCGCTGGCCGAGCAGAGCGAAGCCAAGCTGCGCTGGATCAGGGAGCCGTTCCTCAGTTACCGGGACGCCCATGAGGGCGTGGTGATCCATGGCCACACGATTACGGATGCGCCGGTGGACCAGGGCAACCGAATCGGGATCGATACCGGTGCCTATGCCAGCGGTCGGCTCACTACGTTGGTGCTGGAAGGCGAAAATCGCCGCTACATCACCGCGCTGGATGACGGGGGCGAGATCAGCATCTGTTCTCACGATGAAGTGGAATAATTTGCCGGGGAGCCTGTAAGCCGGGTTCTGTCCCGCAGCCGATATGCTGACACATCAGCGCCGCGGGGGCAGCCATTCATCTCGGCGGGGGATTGCTCCCGCGCGCTCAAGCAACCAACCCGGGTCTCTCGCAGCGAAACGCTGCTGCCCTTTTAAAGGCGCGAGACCCCTATGCGGTCTTGCTCCGGGTGGGGTTTGCCATGACGGGAACTGTTACCAGCCCCCCGGTGCGCTTTTACCGCACCCTTTCACCCTTGCCTGTGCCGTTTGACGGGCCATCGGCGGTTTGCTCTCTGTGGCACTTTCCCTGCGGTTGCCCACGGCGGGCGTTACCCGCCACCCTTGTTTCGTGGAGCCCGGACTTTCCTCGACACCTTTGCGCCGAAGCACATTGATGACGCGGCTGCCCGGCTCCCCGGCGTGCAGGCGTATATGCGCAAGTCGGGTGTTAGGGAAGGGCGCTGCGTCGATCTGACGGGATTAGCGGGTGCGGCCCTGATCCCGGTCCAGCAGCAACTGGAAGAGGATCGCCCGCACTTCGCCGTCGATCTCGCCGTCGATATTCTCAGGCCGCCAGCGCCGCTGGAAAGCCTCCACCGCATCATGACCGTTGGTGATGTCATAGCCGAACCGTTCCAGCGCCAGGTAGAATGACGCATCATTGTCGAACGGATCGTTGGGAGAAATCTTTTCCGGACGCGGCAGGCACAGGCCGTATTCAGCCAGGCGATCCCATGGGAACAGCTCACCCGGATCGATCTTGCGCCCCGGCGCGACGTCGGAATGGCCCACCACATTGGCGCGCGGGATATCATGCTGCTTCACCATCCGGTTCAGCAGGGGAACCAGCGCTTCGAACTGCGCATCGGCAAATTCGCGATAGCCGCCTGCATGGCCCGGATGATCCAGTTCTATCCCGATGCTGGCCGAGTTTACGTCACGATGCCCGCGCCAGTAGGATACGCCTGCGTGCCAGGCGCGCTTTTCCTCAGGCACCAGCTGGATGACCTCGCCGCCCTCCGTAATGCAGTAATGCGCGCTGACCTTGGCTTTCGGATTGCACATCTTGTCGAGCGCGTTCTCGACAGGTTTCATCTCGGTGTAATGCAGTACCACCATGGAAATGGGCAGTGCGCGCTCATCGAAATTGGGGGAGCTTACCTCCCGGTGCACCAGCGGATCGCTCAACCGATCATGCCTTCTGGTTCGGGCAGCATGGCACCCAGTACCAGCGCATCGTCTCCGTGGTGATATTGCACCGCGCCGCCATCGCGCTCCACGATCAGGCGGATAAGGTGGGCAGGGGCGGTTCGGCCCGACAATTCATCGGCGCCCAGCGATCCGTCCAGCGCCTTGCCGATATTGGCATCGAATGCGATGCGCGGGCCGCTGGCGCGAATGGCAATTTCCGTCCGGCCGCCCGTCCGTTCCGCGCCCACTGCCAAAGTGCCGCCGCGAACCAGCGAATCGAGACCCATGGCAGCGAGGTTCAGCAGAACCTTGATCGCAGGCTTTGCCAGCGTCTGCTCACTGACAGCCCAGTCCAGCGTCAGCCGCTCATCCGCAGCGGTGAGCGAGGTGAGCAATTCATGCGGTTCCTCCACCGGCACCTGCTCGCCAAAGCCGCCTGCCGCACCATAGGCGAGACGGAAGAACTTCAGCTTGTTGGCCGATACGCGCGCACTTTGTTCCAGCAGATCGAGGCAGCGCTGGCGCATCGCCGGGTCCTTCTCATCCGCCAGCAATTCCAGCCCGTTGTTCAGGGCGCCGACGGGGCTGAGCATATCGTGGCAGAGGCGGGAGCAGAGCAGGGATGCGAGATCGAGGGAGGAAGTCATTCAGGTATCGGCCAATCAGCATTAACAACAAAGATGACGAAGTTGACGGGAAGTCACTTCACGATATCGGGATAAAGCGTTGATCTTCAGATATTTGCTGCCGAAATGCCAGCTGGCACCTCACCGGCAGTTCGAGTAAAACCGTCTTGCCCCGTTGGTTGACGTCTTAGCCATCATCGATCGCGTATGGAAGCGCGGTGAAACCGCTTTCGTCGTCCCGCCAGAACGATACGTCATGTTCCGCCCCTTCGCCCGGCGCCACGATAGCCCAGACGGTGCCATCATGCGCCGCCTCGGCCCGATCGGTTGCGGAGGGGTGCGGCGGCCCGTCCGGGTGCGAATGGTAATAGCCCAGCACCTGCGGACCGCCCGCGCGGGCTGCGCGGTGAGCATTGACCAGCGCCTGCGGATCGATTTCGAAATGCGTCTGCGGGCGGGGGTGGACATTGGCGGCGGGCAGGGCGGCGGCTATGGTTGAGCCAGCGCCCAGGTAAGTGCCCAGCAGGATGCCGCAGCACTCTTTGTGGCGCGACTTGTCTGCCTCAGCACGAAGCAGTTCCATCACGTCTCTTGCCACCCGCAGTCCCATTGCGCATGGACCCTAGCATGGCCGGCCCACAAAACAGTACCGAAACGTCTGCAGAAACCATCACGGGCAGCATCCAGGCGGCGGCCCGCGTGGACAAGGCGCTGGCCGATGCGACCAATTTGTCACGTGAACGCGTCAAGTCATTGATTGCAGAGGGTATGATCAGCCTGAACGGGGAAATCGTAAAAAGCCCCAAGGCGAAAGCTCAAGCGGGATCGAGCTTTTCTATCCACCTTCCACCCCCAAGCAATCCACAGGCTCTTCCACAGGATATCCCCATAGTTGTCACCTATGAGGATGAGCATCTGATCGTGGTGGACAAGCCTGCCGGAATGGTGGTGCACCCCGCTGCCGGTAACGCGGATGGCACCTTGGTGAACGCACTGCTGCACCACTGCCGCGGGCAACTTTCCGGTATCGGCGGCGTGGCGCGGCCCGGCATCGTCCACCGTATCGACAAGGATACATCCGGCCTGCTGGTGGTGGCCAAGTCCGATGCAGCGCATGAAGGGTTGGCAAAGCAGTTCGCAGACCATTCGATGGAGCGCGCCTATCTGGCCGTATGCGGCGGCCATCCCGCGCCCCCTTCGGGCACGGTGAACGCGCGGCTTGGCCGATCTGACCGGGACCGCAAGAAAATGGCGGTGCTGGATGATGATTCGTCGCGCGGGAAACACGCCGTTACGCATTTCAAAACGCTGGAGCGGCTGGACCACTGCGCATTGATCGAGTGCCGCCTTGAAACAGGGCGAACCCACCAGGTGCGGGTTCACCTTGCGTCAATCGGTCATGCGCTAATAGGGGACCCTGTGTACGGACGCACGCCAACCCCTTTAAGGCCCATTCTCAAGGCCTTGGATTTCCAGCGACAGGCACTTCATGCCGCGCGGCTTGGCTTCGTTCATCCCGCCACAGGTAACCGTCTGTCGTTTTCCAGCGAAATTCCGGCAGATATGCGGGAACTGATCGACGAAACCGGTCATTCCAATCGATGAAATGCACCCTATATCGTCCCGCGGTGCGCTATAGACAGAGTCGCACCCAATGTGACCACCAAGACCGGGTGCCCATCAGGGGCCCGATACGAGCGGTCGACGACAAAGAAAGGTTTGGGACACGTGAGTAAAGTAAGATCAAGCGTTCCGGCGCTGGGCGGTGAGCAGGGGCTCAATCGCTATCTGTCGGAAATCAAGAAATTTCCCGTGCTGACGCCGGAGCAGGAATACATGCTCGCCAAGCGTTTTGAAGAGCACGAAGACCCCGATGCCGCCGCGCAGCTGGTGCAAAGCCACCTGCGCCTCGTGGCGAAGATCGCCATGGGTTATCGCGGCTATGGCCTGCCGGTCTCGGATCTGATCTCCGAAGGCAATGTGGGCCTGATGCAGGGCGTGAAGAAGTTCGAGGCCGATCGCGGTTTCCGCCTGGCGACCTATGCCATGTGGTGGATCAAGGCCAGCATCCAGGAATTTATCCTGCGCAGCTGGAGCCTCGTGAAAATGGGCACCACCGCCGCGCAGAAGAAGCTGTTCTTCAACCTTCGCCGCATGAAAAAGCAGCTGGAGGCTTATGAAGACTCCGACCTGTCGCCGGAAGACGTAAACAAGATCGCCACCGATCTAGGCGTGCCGGAGCAGGAAGTGGTCAACATGAACCGCCGGATGATGATGGGCGGCGATGGCTCGCTCAACACGCCGATGCGCAATGGTGAAGAAGGCAGCGGCGAATGGATGGACTGGCTGACGGATGACCGTCCGTTGCAGGACACCATCGTTGCCGACGCCGAGGAAGCAGACGTGCGCCGCGAAATGCTGGTGGAGGCGATGGACGCCCTCAACGAGCGTGAGCAGCACATCCTGACCGAGCGCCGCTTGACGGAAAATCCGCAGACGCTGGAAGAGCTTTCGCAGGTTTACGACGTGAGCCGCGAACGTATCCGCCAGATCGAGGTGCGCGCGTTCGAGAAGCTGCAGAAGGCCATGCAGCGCATCGCCGGTGAAAGGCTGATGCCGCAGGCTGCGTGATATCCTGCGCCTGAAGACACGAAAAGGGCGATGGCTGCTGTTTGCGGCCATCGCCCTTCTTGCATTCTGGCCCCGCGTCATTGACCTGAGCGAGTGGCCCGATCACCCTCTTGCGCCCCGTTACGAGGCAGAGGCGCGCAATACCCTTGCATGGATGCGCGACAATCCGGTGCAGCAGATCATCGATCTGGTTCTGGTGCAGCAATGGCGCTTCTCCAATTGGCGCGAAGTCCCCGGCAGCGGGGAAGGTAGCACCTCGCTCCCCAGCCTTATGGATGTACGCGTGGATGCGACCGCGCTTGGCCCCTGGGGCATCCCCTTGGCGCGTTACACGATGGGCTGCGGCGGCGCATGTTCGCAAGTATCGGAGTAGCCGCGATTACGAACCTGCCAGATCCAGCACCGCAGCCACCATCGCCCGCGTGCCCAGCGTGACGGATTCGCGCGGTTCGATGCGGAACAGCGGGCTGTGGTGGGACGCCACCGGCGGTCCGCCTGCTTCCTCGGCGGCGATATCCTCCGGCGCGGTGCCGCCCACGCTGAAGTAGAAGCCGGGCACGCCATATTCGTCGGCAACAAAATAGGCGAAATCCTCTGCGCCCATGCCATCCTGTTCGTACGGTCCGACGGCATCGTCTCCAAACGTTTCGACGAAAACCGGGATCAGGCGATCGGCGAGTTCCTGCTCGTTCCAGGTAACAGGCGTGCCTTCCACCACCTCGATGCTCGGCAACTTGTCCTCCGGCAGGCCGTGTGCGCGCCCAATGTTGGTGGCGATCCGCTCTATCGCGGCAATCGTGGCGGCGCGCGTTTCCTCGTCATTGGCACGCACCGTCAGTTGCAGGTCTGCGCCTTCACCGATGATGTTGTGCTTGCTGCCCGCATTGAAGGCACCCACTGTCACCACGGCAGGGGTGAGCGGGTTGGTTTCGCGGCTGACGATACTCTGCAGGCCGACGACGATCTGCGATGCGATGTAGATCGGGTCCCGCCCTTCGTGCGGCGACGCGCCATGCGCGCCAATGCCGGGAACGTGCAGGTTTACCGAATCCGAGCTTGAGCCGAAGATGCCGGGTGCGGCGATGATCGTGCCGGTCGGCTCCCCGGCGGAGACATGGAAGGCCAGCGCATAATCGGGTGTGCCGAAGCGATCATAGAGGCCATCGTCCAGCATGGCCTTTGCACCGGCTACCCGTTCCTCTGCCGGCTGGACGATGAACATCAGCGTGCCGCTCCACTGATCCTGCATGGCGACAAGCTGCCGCGCCGTGCCCACCAGCGATGTGATGTGCACATCGTGCCCGCAGGCGTGCATCACAGGATATTCCTGCCCATCCAGGCCGGTTTGCGTAACGGTGGAGGCGTATTCCAGGCCGCTGCGCTCTTTTACGGGAAGGCCATCCATATCAGCGCGCAGCAGTATGAGCGGGCCATCGCCATTGCGCAGCATCCCCACCACGCCAGTACCACCGACACCCTCTGTGACCTCCAGCCCGGCAGCGCGCAGTTCAGCGGCCATGCGCGCGGCCGTGTTGCTTTCAAGGAGGGAAAGTTCAGGATTCTGATGGAACCAGATGAACAGGTCTTCCAGATGCGAATCATACTGCGTTTCAACAGCTTCCTGCACAGCCTCCGGCCCCGCTTGCGCGGTGGCGGACTGGTGAGAGAGCGCGACGACAGAGGCCGCCAGCAAGGCACCACGAAATTTCGGGTTAATGTGCATCGGTAATCTCCCCCTGTGGAACGGCGATAAACAACCAGAGCAACGCATTCACGACAAGCAGATATTGGCATTCAGTGGCAATCCGCCCTACACGGTGTCGCATGATAGCACGCGTGTTCTGGTGGGTGGTGAAGCTCGTCTTGTGGTTTGTAATCATCAGCGTAGGGCTGGTGATCCTGTTTCGCTTCGTGCCTGTTACCTACACCGCCACCATGCTGATGGACGAGCACAGCGTGACGCGCGACTGGGAGCCGCTGAGCCGGATCGATCGCAATATGGTGTCCGCCGTAATCGCGGCCGAGGACGGCAAGTTCTGCGAGCATGACGGTTTTGACCGCGAAGCCATCGAGGATGCGCTGGAAGAACGTGCGCGGGGGGAACGCCAGCGCGGCGCCTCCACCATCAGCCAGCAAACCGCCAAGAACGTGTTCCTGTGGCAGGGCGGCGGCTGGTTTCGCAAAGGGCTGGAGGCCTATTTCACCGTCCTGATCGAGAACCTTTGGGACAAGCGGCGCATCATGGAAGTCTATCTCAATGTCGCGGAAACGGGGCTGGGCACCTATGGCGTGGAAAGCGGGGCGCAGCGATATTTCGGCCATTCCGCCGCGCGTCTCTCCGCCGATGAGGCCAGTCGCATTGCGGCCATCCTTCCATCGCCAAAGACACGCGAGGCGAAGAATCCCGGCGGCTTTACGGCGCGCTATGGCAATACTATCGAGGCACGCATTGGCGTAGTAAGGCGTGACGGGCTGGATAGTTGCGTCTACGAATAGGTTGAATGGGCGCAGGGCACTCACACTCGCACGGGCATGATCATGCCTCAGGACACGGGCACGGTGGTGGCCACGGGCACAGCCACGCGCCTGCCGATTTCGGGCGCGCCTTTGCCATTGGCGTGGTGCTCAACACCGCATTCGTTATCGTGGAGGCGACCTTTGGCTTCCTCTCCGGCTCCATGGCGCTGGTGGCGGATGCGGGCCACAATCTTTCCGATGTGCTGGGCCTGCTGATCGCCTGGGGCGCCAGCATCGCGGCGAAAAAGCCGCCCTCCTCGCGTTTTACCTATGGCCTAAAAAGCTCCACCATCCTGGCCGCCTTTGCCAATGCCGTGCTGCTGCTGGTGGCGATCGGCGCGATCCTGATCGAAACGGTGGATCGGCTGCTGGACCCGGTAGAACCGCAGGGCTGGACCATGATCTGGGTGGCGGGCATCGGCATCGTGATCAACACGGCAACCGCGCTGATGTTCATGCGCGGGCGCAAGGACGATCTGAATATTCGCGGCGCCTTTCTGCACATGGCGGCAGATGCGCTGGTCAGCGTGGGCGTGGTAATCGCTGGCGTTGCCATCCTGATGACCAACATCGCCGTGATCGATCCCATCGTCAGCCTGGTGATCGTGGCGGTGATCGCCTGGGGCACCTGGGGCCTGCTGAAAGACAGCGTGAAGATGAGCCTGCTGGCCGTGCCGGACAGTGTGGACGAGGGCAAGGTTCGCGCGTTCCTGGAAGGGCAGCCGGGGGTGGAAGCCGTGCACGATCTTCATATCTGGCCGATGAGCACGACTGAGACCGCGCTGACGGCGCATCTGGTGATGCCCGCCGGCCATCCGGGCGACGCTTTCCTGCGCGATGCCGCCCATGCACTGGAACACAGCCACGCCATCGGCCACGTGACCCTGCAGGTGGAAATATCGCGCGAGCAATGCCTGGAAGATTGCGAATGAGCGAGGGGCGGCTGCGCGAAGGCGGCTGTGCCTGCGGATTGGTTCGCTATCGGATCACGGGTGAGCCGATGATGGTGCACAATTGCCATTGCCGCCAGTGCCAGCAGCAAACAGGCTCCACCAGCGTGGTGAACGGCTTCTGGGAAGCAGATCGCCTTCAATTGCTGTCAGGAGAGCTGGAGGAGCATGTCTTCCCCGGAGGCAGCGGTGCACCGCACACGATTGCGCGTTGCCGTGACTGCGCGACCGCGCTTTTCAGCTATTATGGCCGCATGGGCCGCCTGATGGTGGCCGTGCGGGCAGGATCGCTGGACGATCCCGGCAGCATTACCCCCGATGTTCAGATATTCACTGCCGAAGCGATGCCATGGGTCAGCTTTGCCAGCGATATTCCCCGCTTCGATGGATATTACAACCCGCGCGAGGTGCTGGCGCAGGATGCCTTGAATCGGCTGAGAGCGCTTGGCGAGAGGCGCAAGGCAGGCGAGGGTTAGAGCAGGGGCCAGGGCTAGCAGACAGCAAAAAGCCCCGCTCCGGCAGATGCGGAACGGGGCTTATTTCGAAAGCTTATCGCTTATTCGCTGGGCTGCGCTTGCGCTTCGCTCGGATCCTGCGTCGGCACTTCGCCGGTGGGATCGGATTCGACCAGCTGAGCCACCTGGTCATAAACGGCGGCGTTCTGGTTCATCTGCTCTGCCACGGGCGGGTTCTGTTCGCCCACCTGGCGGAAGAACATGGAAGCATCGCGCAACATCTTGGCGGCGAGTTCGGAATTGGTCGGCATAGTATAGCTCCTTCTTGCCCCGCAGCGCGGGGATCGTCAGGCGCGCCCGGATTTCAGGCGCGCGGGTGTGAGGCCCTTTCGGGCCTGTGATTATAGCCGGGTAGTGAGAACCGGGTGGGAGGCGGGAAGCAGCAGGCGATTACGCCGCTGCTTCCTTCTTTTTCCCATTGTCGTTGGCCAGCACGCGAACGGGCTCCTTGCGGCCCTCCACCACGTCTGCATCAACGACCACTTCGGACACGTCTTCCATGCTCGGCAGATCGAACATGGTATCGAGCAGCAGGCCCTCCACGATGGAGCGCAGGCCGCGCGCGCCGGTCTTGCGCTTGATCGCCTTCTTGGCGATGGCTTCCAGCGCCTCGTCGGTGAAGGTGAGTTCCACCTCTTCCAGCTCGAACAGCTTGGCGTATTGCTTCACCAGCGCGTTCTTCGGTTCCTTCAGGATCGTGACCAACGCATCGGTATCCAGATCGTGCAGCGTGGCGATCACGGGCAGACGGCCTACGAATTCGGGGATGAGGCCGAATTTCAGCAGGTCTTCCGGCTCGCACTTTTCAAGCATCTCACCGATCTTGGCCTTGGTGGGATCTTCCACGTTGGCACCGAAACCGATGGACCGCTTCTGCAGGCGATCGGCAATGATCTTTTCCAGGCCGGCAAACGCGCCGCCCACGATGAACAGGATGTTGGTGGTGTCCACCTGCAGGAATTCCTGCTGCGGATGCTTACGCCCGCCCTGCGGCGGAACGGAGGCGGTGGTGCCTTCCATCAGCTTCAGCAGAGCCTGCTGAACGCCTTCGCCCGATACATCGCGCGTGATGGAGGGGTTTTCCGCCTTGCGGGTGATCTTGTCGATCTCGTCGATATAGACGATGCCCTGCTGCGCCTTCTCGACATTGTAGTCGGAGCTTTGCAGCAGCTTGAGGATGATGTTCTCCACGTCCTCACCCACGTAACCGGCTTCAGTCAGCGTCGTGGCATCGGCCATGGTGAAGGGCACGTCGAACGTGCGCGCCAGCGTCTGCGCCAGCAGAGTCTTGCCGCTGCCGGTGGGGCCGACGAGGAGAATGTTCGACTTTGCCAGTTCAACATCGCCCTGCTTGCCCGAATGCTTCAACCGCTTGTAATGGTTGTGCACGGCGACGGAGAGCACGCGCTTGGCGCGTTCCTGGCCGATCACGTAATCATTCAGCGTGTCGCAAATGTCGATGGGGGCAGGCACGCCGCCATCCTTGCGACCGCCAAGGCCGCTCTTGGCCTCCTCGCGGATGATATCGTTGCACAGCTCCACGCACTCATCGCAGATGAATACTGTAGGGCCTGCAATCAGCTTGCGCACCTCGTGCTGGCTCTTGCCGCAGAAGCTGCAATAGAGGGTGCTCTTGCTATCTGTTCCGCTCAACTTGGTCATAACCTTCGTCCTATGCGCCCGGTCCTGTGCCTTCGGATAGCACGGGGCGCGGGAGAATCAGCCTACCAATCTAGGGCAGGCATGCTGAATATCAATCGCTTGGACCCTAGCATCCCCGGCTTGCGCCAGCCTGAAGGGACAGGGTTGCCAAAATGCTACAGCCCGCATGACGGCGATTGACGACTGCAAACACCATCCATGCGGGCCGTGCGCCTATTCGCTGTCCTTGGTCGGCGCGCCGCCGGTGCCGTCGCGATCATGCTCCGTATCACCCTTGGGACGATGCGCGAAAACCGCATCTACGATGCCGAATTTCTTGGCTTCCTCGGCCTCCAGGAAAGTGTCGCGATCCATCGCCTTTTCGATATCGGAAAGGCTCTGGCCGGTATATTCGACGTAGAGATCGTTCATCCGCTTGCGAATTCGCAGGATTTCGCGCGCCTGGATCTCGATGTCGGATGCCATGCCGCGGGCACCGCCGCTGGGCTGGTGAACCATCACGCGCGCATTGGGCAGGGCCACGCGCATACCGGGCTCACCCGCTGCCAGCAGGAAGCTGCCCATCGAAGCCGCCTGGCCCACCACCACGGTGCGCACCTTCGGCTTGATGTACTGCATGGTGTCATGGATCGCCATGCCGGCTGTCACCACGCCGCCGGGCGAGTTGATATACATGGAGATGTCCTGCGAATTCTCGGATTCGAGGAACAACAGCTGGGCCACGATCAGGCTGGCCATGTTGTCTTCAACCTGGCCCGTGACGAAGACGATGCGTTCGCGCAGCAGGCGGCTGAAGATATCGAAGCTGCGCTCTCCGCGGCTGGTCGATTCAACGACGACGGGCACAAGTGCGCCGGTGACGGGGTCGGTGGTAAACTGGTCTTTCTTGTCGCCGAACAGGTCGAACATGCGTGGTCCTTCTCTCGTGTTGCGAAGCCTATGTCGCGTTTTGAGGCTGCGGGTTCAAGGGGGTGTGGGCACAAGGCCTTCAGATTCCGTTTATCGGACCCCGTCGATCGTTCGTCGTTTGGTCGGCAGATGGACGGCGTTTGTCGATGAACGGCGGCGCTGACCTCCGGTTTCCCCTGTAACCATCACGATTACAAATGTGGTTGAAGGGTGAGATTGAGGGATGGTTTTGGTTTGGAAGCATTATCTGATGGCCAGTGCAGCCATCGCCGCGGCGGCTGCCGCCAATCCGGCATATGCCCAGGATCAGGAGCAGGACGCGCAATCTGAGACGCAGGCAGACAGCATCGCCCCGCCGCCCGACGCAATCGATACCGCCAGCGGCAAGCGCATATTCCTGCCTGCCGATTTTGCACGCTTCGCCCCGCGCAACGCGCTCGACATGCTGAGCGAAGTGCCAGGCTTTACCGTGCGCGGGGAAGACGGCCAGCGCGGGCTGGGCCAGGCCAGCGCCAACGTGCTGATCGACGGGGAGCGGATAACCAACAAGTCGGACGGGATTTTCACGCAGCTACAGCGGATCGGCAGCGACCGTGTGGAACGGATCGAGATCGTGGATGGCGCGACGCTGGGTATCGCCGGTCTTTCCGGACAGGTCGCCAATGTCATCACCCGGCCCGATCCGCTAAGTGGCCGTTTCACCTATCGCGCGGGCTTCCGCCCCAAATATGCCGAGCCGAGCTTCATCGGCGGCGAGGTGTCGATCAGCGGCGCGGGCGAATCGCTGGAATGGACGGTGGCGCTGTCCAACGGCGTGGGGCGCGGCGGAGCGGGCGGGGGAGAGGCCTTCATCTTCGACCCCGACGGAAACCTGCTGGAAACGCGCGACATCAGCATGCAGTTCGTCGGCGACTTTCCGAAGGTCTCGGGACAGGTACAGTGGACCAGTCCGGGCGGCACGGTGATCAACGCAAATGGCAATTATCGCCGCAATTATGAGAATTATCGCGACTTCCAATTTCGCGATCTGGCCACCGGCGTGGACCGACAGCGAAATTTCGAGGCACGCGATCGCGGGTGGGCCTATGAATTAGGCGGCGATATCCAGTTCGGCCTCGGTCCCGGCAAGCTGAAGCTGATCGGTCTGGAACGCTACAGTCGCAACCGCGGGCGAGCCGATTCCATCCTGGTCTTCGAGGATGGCAGCGCCGACATCGGCAGCCGCTTTGCCTCGTTCACCGAAGGCGGAGAGCGCATCGGCAGGGCCGAATACAGCTGGAACATGCTGGGCGGTGACTGGCAGCTGGATGCAGAGGCTGCGTTCAACCGGCTGGATCGTACGTCGCAATTGTTCGATCTCGATCCATCGGGCGAGTTTGTGGAGATCGCTTTTCCCAATGGCACGGGCGGGGTGACAGAGGATCGCTACGAAACGATACTCACGCACAGCCGATCGCTGGCAGACAACCTCTCTATCCAGATTGGCGCAGGCGGTGAATATTCGACAATCGCGCAAACCGGCGCAGGCGGGCTGACGCGCAGCTTCTATCGCCCCAAGGGCTCTGTGAACCTTGCATGGCAAGCCGAGGAGGGGCTGGATATTTCGCTGGAACTGGCGCGCACGGTAGGACAGCTGTCCTTCGGCGATTTCCTCGCCAGCGTTTCTCTCAACCAGAACCAGCTCAATGCAGGCAATGTGGAGCTTGTGCCCTCGCAAAGCTGGGAGGTCGATCTTGAGGTGGTGAAGGATCTGGGCAGTTGGGGCAGCACGGAACTCACCGTCTTTGCCAGGTCGATCGAGGATTATATCGAATTCATCCCGGTCGAGGGCGGGCTGGAGACGCACGGCAATATCGACAGCGCGACGATTTACGGCATTCGCTGGAACAGCACATTCCAGCTCGACACAATCGGCTTCAAGGGCGCACAGCTTGAGGTCACATTGCAACTGGAAGAATCCGAGCTGACCGATCCGCTGACCGGCGAAAGCCGCAGCTTCGGCGGCCATCAGGACCGTGAGGTGGATGTGGAGCTACGCCACGACATTCCCGGCAGCGACTGGGCATGGGGCGCAGGTCTGGAATACAATCACACCCTGCCATATTACCGGCTGGGAGAGATGGGGCTGAACTATGAAGGCCCGACATACACCTATGCCTTTATCGAGCATAAGGACGTTTTCGGGATGACCGCTAACCTCTCCATCTTTAATCTCACGGATGGACGCGCGTTGCAGGATCGCTTCGTTTACGATGGCTATCGCGATCGCTCGCCGCTGCTGTTCAGAGAGACGCAGGACCTTTCCGTGCAGCCGATCTTCAATTTCAAACTTACCGGGGAATTCTAAAGCCTTCGCCACCACTCGGCGCGCCGTGCACGAATGCGGGCATCACCGTGCGGCCGCGAGTGGACAGGCGTGTGATCGATATGCGAGGGAATGCGAACACTGCGGCCGGACCTGCGGCAGCGGCAAGGCTTTGCCATCGGTTGCTTTACCTGCAAGTTGATCTGGTCTAGCTGTTCGGACATAATCAACCAGGAGAGTAGCCAGCGTGTCCCCCCGCCGTCCGCATGCCGCCCGTATGGCGCTGGTTGCGGCCCTACTTTCTTCCGCAGCGCCGGCTTTCGCGCAGGATCTGGACCCCGCCGATGCCGGGCCTCCCGATGCGGTGGAGGTGCCTTCTGCAGAGCAGTCAGCATCCAGCGCTGCCGCGCGAGAGATTTACGTCCCTGAGGATTTCGAACGCTTCGCCCCGCGCAATGCGGCGGATCTGATTGCGGAGATTCCGGGCTTCGAAATCGATGATGATGGCGGCGGCAGTAGAGGTTTCGGGCAGGCGCAGGAAAACCTGCTGATCAACGGCAGCCGTATCTCCAGCAAATCCACCAGCACGGCAGAACAACTGGCTCGTATCCCGGTGGAAAATGTGATCCGCATCGAAGTGGTGGATGGGGCGACGCTGGATATTCCGGGCCTTTCGGGCCGCGTTGCCAACATCATTGCAAAACAGGGCGGTCTGGCCGGTCAATTTGAATACAAACCTGAATTCTATTCCGGCATAGCCAAGCCCAACCTGTTTGAAGGTGAAGTCTCCCTGTCCGGCAGCGCGGGGCCGGTAAACTTCACGCTGGCGCTGGAGAACGGGGCCTTTGCGCGTGGATCGCAAGGTCCGGCGATCTTTACCGATGCATTCGGCGTGGTGGACGCGCGCGACAATTTCTCGCGTGCCGATTTTAACCGTCCCACCCTCAGTGGCCAGTTCCAGGTGGACCTCGGCCCCGAAACCGTCGCCAATCTAAATGTCAGCGGCGGCCTGCAATATTTCCGCAGCGAGGAGGAGGAGCGGCGGATCGCATCCAACCTGCTTCCCCCTTTCTTCGAAGAATTCGCCGCCAGCAATGACGAGTGGTTTTACGAGATTGGCGCAGACATCCAGTTTCCGCTTGGGCCAGGCCGTTTGAAACTGATCGCGCTGGAAGCTTTCGAACACGGCGATTTTACCACGCAATCGCTGCTGAACCTGGGGGACCTGCCTGCCAGCGGCTCACAATTCGCGCGGCTTAGCGATGAGGGGGAGCGTATCGCTCGCGCCGAGTACGGCTGGGGCATGTGGGGCGCGGACTGGCAGCTTTCGGGCGAAGCGGCGTTCAACCGTCTGGACCAGGTGGGCCGCCTGTTCGATTACGACCCGTTGGCGGACCAGTATGTGGAGATTCCCTTTCCGGCAGGCGCAGGCGGCGTGCGTGAAGACCGGTATGAGGCGCTGCTCAGCGTGGGTTTCCCGCTGACGGATAACCTCTCCCTCCAATTGGTGGGCGGGGGCGAATACTCCCAGATCGCGCAGACCGGGGCCAATGCCCTGTCGCGCAGCTTTCAGCGGCCCAAGGGCACCGTCAGCCTTGCTTGGGCACCAGCGCCGGGCCTCGATATCAATCTGGAGCTTGCGCGCCGGGTGGGACAGCTGAATTTCAGCGATTTCCTCGCCAGCGTGAACCTGACCGACGATCAGGCCAGCGCGGGCAACAACAATCTGCGCCCGCAGCAGAACTGGGATGCGAAGCTTGAAATCGCCAAGAATTTCGGCCCTTGGGGCTCTGCCACGCTGACCCTGTTTGACGAGCGGATCGAGGATCTTGTCCTGATCGTGCCGGTTGCAGGCGGCGGAGAGGCGCGGGGTAATATCGAAAGCGCGCGCCGTTATGGCGCGGTGTTGAACGGACGGCTGGAGATGGAGCCGCTGGGCATTCGCGGTGCGCAGCTGGACGTGCGGATGGAGATAGAGAATTCAAATCTCGCCGATCCGGTCACTGCCATAGACAGGCGGTTCGACGGGAATAACCCGTTCCAGATCGAGCTGGATTTTCGGCACGATATTCCGGAAACCGATTATGCCTGGGGCTTGAATTTCCGCGATACCGAGCGCGCGCCGTTTTATCGCGTGGCAGAGGTCATCTTCGATCACGCGCCCAGCACATTCGGCGCCGTCTTCGTAGAGCATAAGGACGTGTTCGGAACCACGGTTACGGCGCGCGTTGGCAATGTCTTCGGGGCCAACACCACGCTGCTGCGCACGGTCTATGACGGGCCGCGCGATGTCTCTCCCGTATTGTTCAGCGAAGAGCGTCGCCGCCCGATCGGCCAGACCTTCCGCATCTCTGTGGCGGGTAGCTTCTGAAACAACAAACCTCCCCTCCCATGATCGGGAGGAGAGGTTTGAATGTCTTCGTGGGCTCTGAACCGCCAGAGAGTCCGCCCGGTGCCCGCTCCGATCGCCATGGGCGAGGGGAGGCGGGAGGAAGCCTTACTTGGCGTCCTTCTTGGCTGCTGCCTTTTTGGCAGGGGCCTTTTTAGCGGGCGCTTTCTTCGCAGCGGGCTTGTCATCAGCCTTCTTCGCTGCTGCCTTCTTGGCCGGAGCCTTCTTCGCCGCGGGCTTTTCGTCGCTGTCGGCGTCTTTCTTTGCCGCTGCCTTCTTGGCCGGGGCCTTCTTTGCAGCAGGCTTCTCGTCGGCGTCAGCCTTCTTGGCAGGGGCCTTCTTCTTGGCCGGAGCCTTCTTCTTGGCGGCAGGCTTGGCCTTTTCGGCTTCGGCGTTTTCCTCGGCTTCGATGGCAGCTTCCAGCTCTTCGCGGGTCACTTCACGCTCGGTCACGTCAGCCTTGTCGAACAGGAAGTCGACGACCTTGTCCTCGTATAGCGGAGCGCGAAGCTGTGCCTGCGCCATCGGCTCGTTGCGGACATATTCCATGAACCGTTCACGATCTTCGGGGCGATACTGCTGCGCAGCCTGCTGCATCAGCATCTGCATTTCCTGCTGCGAAATTTCCACGCCATTGGCCTGGCCGATTTCGGAAAGCAGCAGGCCCAGACGCACGCGGCGCTCTGCAATGCGACGGTAATCGTCCTTCTCGGCTTCGATTTCCTTGATCGCAGCTTCGGGATCTTCTTCCTTGGCAGCTTCCTGCTGCAGCTGGTTCCAGATCTGCTCGAACTCGGCTTCCACCATGGTGGGCGGCACGTCGAAATCGTGATCGGCGGCCAGCGTATCCAGCAGCTGACGCTTCATCTGCGTGCGGGTGAGGCCGGCGCTTTCCTGCTCGATCTGGCCCTTCATCAGCTCTTTCAGCTTGTCGAGGCTTTCAAGACCCAGGCTCTTTGCGAACTCGTCGTCGATCTTGGTTTCGGTTTCGACCTTCACCTGCTTCACGGTAACGTCGAACTCGGCTTCCTTGCCGGCCAGGTGCGTGGCCTGATAATCTTCGGGGAAGGTCACCGTGATGGTTTTCTCATCGCCGGTCTTCACGCCCGTCAGCTGCTCTTCGAAACCGGGAATGAACTGGCCGGAACCAATCACCAGCGGTGCATCCTCGGCCTTGCCGCCTTCGAATTCCACACCGTCAACACGGCCCACGAAATCGATGATCAGCTGGTCGCCATCGGCAGCCTTCTTGGTCTTGGCGGCGTCCTTGTAGCTCTTCTGGTTTTCGGCAATGCGGCCCAGCGCTTCGTCCATCTGCTCGTCAGAAACAGGGACGGTCAGCTTCTCAAGCTTCAGGCCGTCGATCGAAGGCGCGTCAATCTGCGGCAGCACTTCGACTTCAACGGTCAGCTCGGCATCCTTGCCCTGCTCGTAACCCTCGGCCATTTCCACCTTGGGCTGCAGCGCGGGGCGCAGCTGCTTGTCACGGATCAGGCCATCAACCGATTCGCGCACCGTGGTGTTCAGCACGTCCGCGTGCAGCGCATCGCCGTGCATCTTACGCACAAGGTTGGCGGGAACTTTGCCGGGGCGGAAGCCGGGCATGCGTACCTGGGGTGCAACCTTCTTTACCTCGGCATCGATCTTCGATTCGATGTCCTTGGCCGTAATGGTGACGGTGTAGGCGCGCTTGAGGCCTTCATTGGTGGTTTCAACGATCTGCATTGTACAGCCTTTACTCAAATCTCTGTCCGGTTCTCACATGCCTTGCGTGGCATGCGAAACTGGTGCGGGCGAAGGGACTCGAACCCCCACATCTTGCGATACTGGTACCTAAAACCAGCGCGTCTACCAATTCCGCCACGCCCGCAGCTCAACGAACCGTGCAGGCAGGACGCCTGCGAAACGAAGCGGTGCCCATAGGGGTGGCGGGCGAAAAGGGCAAGGATGACGATGGATGGATTGTGCAAGAGGAACGCCAGGGCGGCGCGGGACGTTTCATCTGCACCAAAAACACAAGGCTGAAGGTTATGATGACAGACACGCAAGATGACGCCCCCGGCAGCGCTTCCGGCGATGGCGAAGCAGCGCGAATCGACCCGCTGCAACAGCCGCTGAGTTCCGAAGAGCTGGCAGGCGATACCGTAAATCCCGGCAAGGATGGCGGTGACGAATTTCCCGACGGACGCGAAGATTTCGATGAACCCGGCCGCGGTCCGTCAGAAGCCCCTGCGCAGCCGGTGCCCGAATTGCCGAACCTTCCGCCCGATTGATTTTTGCGTGGGTGGCTCTAGGGGCTATTGGTCATGAGCGAAGAAACCAGCAAAGACACCCCGCCCGATCACATCTCGATCGATCCGCGCAGCGAATTTTTCGATGCCGACAAGCTGCAGCGCGGCATCGGCATCAATTTCAAGGGCAAGCAACGCCACGATATCGAGGAATATTCGATTTCCGAGGGCTGGGTGCGCGTGCAGGCCGGCAAGACGGTTGACCGCAAGGGCCGCCCGCTGACGATCAAGCTGAATGGCCCGGTCGAAGCATGGTACGAGGATCTTGGAGAGAACCCGCCGATCGCCAAGGCCGATTGATCGCCAAACACAAGTTTCACCACCAAACAAAAAGGGGCACTGCCGGTTGGCACTGCCCCTTTTTTGTCAGACTAGTCTAACAGGTTGATCACACCACCGGGCTGTTTGGATCGTCCGCAGCTTCTTCCGGGTGCGTGGTGGTGAGGCGCAGCACGATATAGCCGAGCACTGCCGAAATCAGCGACCCTGTCAGAATGCCGATCTTGGCCTCGTCCCGCAGGAATGGCGATCCATCGAATGCCAGCTCGCCGATAAACAGGCTCATCGTGAAGCCTATGCCGCACAGGATCGAAACACCCCACACCTCCGGCCAGGAGCAGCCCGCAGGCATCTTTACGATGCCGAGCTTTACAGACGCCCAGACGGTGCTGAAAATGCCCACCTGTTTGCCCACCACGAGGCCCGCCGCGATGGCCAGCGGCAGCGGATCCAGCAGGGCCGATAAGCCGAGCCCGTCAAGGCTGACGCCAGCATTGGCGAAGCCGAAGATCGGCACCACCAGATAGGCGCTCCACGGCACCAGCGAATGCTCCACATTCTCCAGCATGGAATAGCCATCCTTGGAATGCATCGGGATGGTGAAGGCCGCCAGCACGCCCGCAATCGTGGCATGAACGCCCGAATTCAGCACGCAGTACCACAGGATGATGGTGGCAATTACGAACAGCGAGAGGTGGCGCACCCTGGCGCGGTTCATCGCCAGCATCACCAGGAACACGCCCAGCGAGATCAGCAGCCACATGATCTTTGGCTCTGAATAGAAGATCGCGATAATGGCCACCGCGCCGATATCATCGACAATCGCAACGGTAAGCAGGAACAGTCGCAGCGATTTCGGCACGCGCGTGCCCAGCAGGCCGATCACGCCCATGGCAAAGGCGATGTCCGTTGCTGCCGGAATTGCCATGCCAGCGCGATAATCGCTGGCGCCGCCCGTTACGGCCAGGAACACCAGTATCGGCATGGCCATGCCCGCTGCCGCGGCAAGGATCGGCAAGGTGCGCTGCGCCGGGTCCGACAGATTGCCGCTGATCAGCTCTCGCTTCACTTCCAAGCCGACCACGAAGAAAAAGATCACCATCAGGCCATCGTTGATCCACCCATGCAGCGTATCGAGATACATCAGCTTGTCGATATTGCCCGGCACGCTCAGCCAGAAATCGCGCCCGAACAGCGAGCCTTCGAAAAGGCCGCGATAGGCGCCCGCCACCCCGGAATTGGCGATGATTATGGCCACCAGAGCCACTGCGATCAGCAATATCCCTTCAAACGCGTCGGCCTTGAACAGGGCTTTGAAATTGCGAACGGCGGATTTGATGATACTGGGCTCTGACATGGGAAAAGCCCTTCTCCAATAATGCCCGCTTATGCAAGCCTGCAAAACGGAAATGTCCATCGCGCCGCCGCTGTCATTGCCTTTTGCGCTGCAGAGTCTAACACTTAGGACAAATACTTAATTGGGGCGTAGGTATGGGCGAGAATGCCGCGGGGGCGCTGGAATGGCTTGCTCTGCTCGAATATGAATTGCTGCTGTTTGCGGGCTTCTTCTTCCTGCTTGGCGCGATTGACGAGCTTTCGATGGATTTTGCCTGGTTCTGGCTGCGCTTCACCGGGCGTGCCCAAACCCCTGTTCTCAGCCGCCAGCATATCTATTCCAGCCAGCTGACCGGACGGGCCGCGGTGCTGGTTCCCGCCTGGCAGGAAGCGAAGGTAATCTGCGACACGCTTTCCCATGCGCTGGCCGTATGGCCGCAGGACGATTTACGCATTTACGTGGGCGTCTATCGCAATGATCCCGAAACGCTGGAAGCGGCGGCGCGCGGGGCGCAGGGCGATGGGCGCGTGCGCATCGTGGTGCATGACCGGGATGGCCCATCCACCAAGGCCGATTGCCTCAACCGCCTGTTCAGGGCGATGCAGCAGGATGAGCTGCGCGAGGGGCGAGAGGCGCGCATGGTGGTGCTGCACGATGCAGAAGACATGGTGGATTCCGCGGCGCTGGTTCTGCTGGACCGCGCCATCGGCACATCCCAGTTCGTGCAACTTCCCGTCCTTCCCATGCCGCGCAAGGAAGCGCGCTGGATCGGCAGCCATTATTGCGAGGAATTTGCCGAGGCGCATGGCAAATCCATGGTTGTGCGAAACGCGCTGGGCGTCAGCCTGCCCGCAGCCGGAGTGGGCTGCGCCTTCGATCGGCGCACGCTGGAAAAGATTGCCCGAAAGTCCGACCGTGATGCACCGTTTGACGAGGATTCGCTGACGGAGGATTACGAGCTGGGCATCAATGTGGCGGCCATTGGCGGCAAATCCAGCTTCCTGCGGGTGAGGGGCGAGAACGGTCACCTGATCGCCACGCGCGCCTACTTCCCCGAAAAGCTTGGCCATGCCGTGCGCCAGAAGGCGCGCTGGATGCATGGCATCGCCTTGCAGGGGTGGGACAGGCTGGGCTGGACCGGTGGCCCCGGTGAATGGTGGATGCGCCTGCGCGATCGGCGCGGCCCGTTGTCCGCCGTCGTGCTGTTTGCGGGCTATTCTCTGATGGTGCTGGCGCTGTTGCTGGCGGGCCTGCGATATGCCGGCATGTCCACCCCATGGCAGCCAAGCGGCCTGCTGCTGGCGCTGCTGGCCTTCAACATCGCCAGCTTCGCCTGGCGCGCGTTCATGCGATTCAATTTCACGAAGGCGGAGTATGGCTGGCGAGAGGGGCTGCGCGCCGTCACCCGGATACCCGTGGCCAATGTGATCAGCATCATGGCCGGATATCGCGCGCTGTTCGCCTATACTAAAACCCTGCGCGGTGAAGCGCCGCATTGGGAGAAGACCGCGCATGATGCGCATCCCGCGCGCACGTCCGCGCTGGAATATGCGCGATGAACGCAGCGCCATCGAACAAACGCGGCTGGCCGCTGCTGTCGCTTGCCATCGTGCTGGGCAGCTGGGTGCTGCTGCGTGCGGCCTTTTGGGAAACGCCTTTTTCGTCTGCGATCATGGCCACCGCCGATAAGGATCGGCCATTGCAGGCAGCGGCGCCAACACAGGTGGCTGCGCCTGCCCAGAACAGTCCGGCATCCACGCGGGTGCCGGACACCGTGCCCGCACCGCTGCCCCATCGCCCGGTTTATGAACCGATAGAGCGGCCTGACTTTGAATTCATCCCGGCCGACAATCGTCCACCGCGCACCGCCGCGGGCAGGGCAGGCCTGCTGGCCGCCGACAGGATCATTGCCCATTCGCTGCTGCTGGCCGCTGCTTATGGTAATGCTGGCGGCGATGGATCGCAGAAAAGTCGAACAGCCTCGCCGGGGCCGGGCGTGGGACCGGTTGCAACGGGCGTCTTCAACGCACCTGAAGCCGCGCGGGGATTTGCGCAAGGTTCGCGCGCTAGCCGGTGGTCCATGGATGCATGGGCACTGTGGCGCGATGATACCACCACGCCGCTCACATCCGGTCGGCCAAGCTATGGCCGCAGCCAGGCGGGCGCGATCCTGCGATATCGCATCCTGCCATCCAGTGATCATGCGCCGCAGCTTCATCTGCGCGCCACGCGGGCCTTGGCCGGAGTGCGGGAAACCGATGTCGCGCTGGGCGCGTCCGCACGGCCTTTGCCTGCCGTACCCATTCGCCTTGCGGCAGAGGCGCGGGTGAGCGAGACGGATCGCGGCAGGGAACTGCGCGGCGCGGCCTATGCGGTAACCGAACTCCCGCCGGTGGCGCTTCCGGCAGGCTTCACTGGAGAAGCCTATCTGCAGGGCGGCTATGTTACCGGAGATTTCGCCACGCCGTTTGCCGATGGGCAGGCGCGCGTGACGCGCAAGCTGGCAGGAACGGACGATTTCCGGCTGATGGCGGGCGGGGCCGCATGGGGCGGGGCGCAGGATGATGCGCAGCGGCTGGATATCGGGCCAAGCGCGGGGCTGCATTTCCGCGTGGGCCGGGCGCGCGGGCGGATCGCGGCCGATTATCGCTTCCGCATCGCTGGCAATGCAGAGCCTGCTAGTGGCCCTGCGCTCACACTCACGGCAGGATTTTAAACAAAGCGCGCATTCATCTTCAATCAACCGCGCCTTTGCACTAGGCGCAGGTCATGGATGTCTATCTCCCCATTGCCAATCTTGCTGTCGACGGTCTTGTTATCGTCGCGCTGGGCGTGGCCACGGGCATTCTTTCGGGCGTTTTCGGCGTTGGCGGCGGTTTTCTCACCACGCCGCTGCTGATTTTCTATGGCATTCCGCCCACCGTCGCCGCCGCATCTGCCGCGACTCAGGTGACGGGCGCCAGCGTATCGGGCGTTTTCGCCCACAGCCGCAAGCAGGGCGTGGATTACCAGATGGGCGGCGTGACCGTGGCCGGCGGCATGGTGGGGGCACTGCTGGGCGCGGTGATTTTCAACCTGCTGCGTTCGGCAGGCCAGATCGATGTCGTCATCAACGTGCTGTATGTCGTGATGCTGGGCACCATCGGCGGGCTGATGGCGCGAGAGAGCCTGGAATCGCTGCGCCACCCTGCGGGAAAAACCAGCCAACGCCCGGCCAAGCGGCGGCACCATCCCATGATCGCCAGCCTTCCCTATCGTTGGCGCTTCTATCGCTCCGGCCTGTATATCTCACCACTGGGGCCGCTGATCCTGGGCGTGGTGGTTGGCATCCTCACCATGCTGATGGGTGTGGGCGGCGGCTTTTTCATGGTGCCGGCAATGCTCTATATCCTCGGTATGAGTGCAAAGGTCGTGGTGGGCACCAGCCTGTTCAACATCCTCTTCATCACCATGCTGGTGACGATGGTGCACGCCTTCACCACGCGCGCGGTGGACATCGTGCTGGCGGGCCTGCTGCTGGTGGGCTCGGTTACCGGCGCGCAGCTTGGCACCAAGATCGCCAGTTTTGCAAAGCCGGAACATCTGCGGCTGGTGCTGGCCACCATCGTTCTGGCGATTGCCCTGCGCATGGCCTTCAACCTAGGTGTGCGGCCTGACGAGGTTTATACGGTGGTGCCGCTATGAGGTGGATTGTCGCCCTTCTGCTGGCCCTTGCCACGGCCCCTGCCGCGCTGGCGCAGGATCGCGACCCGATCCTGGTGCCCGAAATCTCTCAGCACGATATCGTTCTGCGCCAGGGTTTCACCGGCGCCAACCTGCTGCTGTACGGGGCCGTTCTCGATCCGCAGGACCGCGCCATCGAATATGATATCGTGGTCGTCCTGAAAGGCCCGACAGAGCCGATCCAGGTGCGAGAGAAAGAGCGCGTGTTCGGCATCTGGATCAACGCCGAGACCACCTCCTACCGCTCCGTACCGTCCTTTTACGCGATGGCCAGTTCGCGCCCCGTTCTGGATATCGTGGATGAACGCACGGCAGCGATTTACGAACTGGGCCTCAGCTATCTCCAGCTTTCGCCAAGCGGCTCCATCAACCCGGCAGAACAGCAGCGTTTTTCCGAAGGTCTGGTAGACTTGCGTCAGCGCCAGGGGCTGTATGCGCAATATGACGAGGGTGTGCATATTTCCCAGGGCGTGCTGTACCGGGCGGATATTCCCATCCCCTCCAACGTGATTTCCGGGCGTTATGTGGCGGAAACCTTCGCCATCACCGATGGCCGGGTCATCTCTTCCGCCACATCTGAAGTGCAGGTTTTCAAGAAGGGTTTCGAGCTTGGCGTGGAGGAAGCGGCGAATGATTATGCGTTCTTCTACGGGCTGTTTGCCGTGGGGCTTTCGGTGTTCATGGGCTGGGCCGCGGGCAGACTTTTTGCCATGATCTGACGGGGTTGGGGCACTCCTGTGTGCTCCACGGTGCGCGGGGTTTATGCGATTTTAACCCCGTCCGCCCTATCGCAAGCCGACACCACATTGGCAGCGAGAACCTGTAATCATGACTGAAATGCCCGGACGATCCAGCTTCAATTCCGTGCCCGCCGCCGATACGGGCGCTCCGCAACGTCCACATGAGGCAGAGGCTCCTCGCGCGCCTGCTCCGGCACAGGCGCAGGCCCCGCAACAGCCCGCAAACTCCGCCACCGCTGAGGACAATGAGCAGGAAGCCGCGCGCCAGCCGATCGGCGTTGTCCTGGATATCGCCGGTTCGGGCTCCCAGATCGCGCTGGATCTGGAACGGCTGAACGAATGCATGGATCATTCCGATCCCTCCATCGCGCTTGCCGGGCAGGTGGGCAGCCAGATCAAGATCCGCACGCGCGACGGCTGGTTGCTGGCATCCGTGCGCAATCAGAAGCAGGATCGCCGCGGCGCCGCCAATTCCGTGGTCGCGAACATCGATTTCATGGGCGAGGGCAAGGAAGAGCGGCTGACGGGCAAGATCCACAGCTTCCGCCGCGGTGTGACCCGCTATCCCATTCCCGGCGCGCTGGTGTTTCCTGCCACGACGGAAGATTTGCGCCAGATCTACGCCTCCGACGGGCGCAGTTCCATTCAGATCGGAACGGTCTATCCCACCACGGATATCCGTGCAGGCATGTATATCGATGCGATGCTGGGCAAGCATTTCGCCCTGCTGGGTTCCACCGGTACGGGTAAATCCACCAGTGCCGCACTGATCCTGCACCGCATATGCGAGGCTGCGCCGCAGGGCCACGTGCTGATGATCGATCCGCACGGCGAATATTCCGCCGCGTTCAAGAACTATGGCATGATCTTTGACGTTTCCAACCTGCAGATGCCCTACTGGCTGATGAATTTCGAGGAGCATTGCGAAGTGCTGCTGAAATCCAGCGGCAACGATCTGCAGAACGACAAGGACATCCTTGCCAAATGTCTGCTGGCGGCGCGCGGCAAGAACCGTCTGGCGCAGAGCATGGGCA
This sequence comes from Aurantiacibacter rhizosphaerae, assembly GCF_009807005.1. Classification (GTDB taxonomy): domain Bacteria; phylum Pseudomonadota; class Alphaproteobacteria; order Sphingomonadales; family Sphingomonadaceae; genus Alteraurantiacibacter; species Alteraurantiacibacter rhizosphaerae. The sequence goes on from NZ_WUBR01000001.1 coordinate 1,108,180, forward strand.
AGATCACCGTTGATTCGCCCATCCCTTATCTCCTCTCCGACCTCACCAATTTCGTGCAGGACGAGATGGGCAAGCTGGACAAGGCCACCAACACCGCGCCCTATATGCGCATCAAGACCAAGATCGAGGAACTGAAGGCCGATCCGCGCTACCAGTTCATGTTCTCTGGCATGTTGGTGGGCGATACGATGGGAGAATTCCTGTCCAAGATCTTCCGCATGCCCGGTGACGGGAAGCCGATTTCCATCGTCGACGTGTCGGGCGTGCCGTCCGACATCACCAGCACCGTGGTTGCCGTGCTCAGCCGCCTGGTGTTCGATTTTGCGATCTGGGGCCGGAACGAGAAGACCCATCCGATCCTGCTGGTGTGTGAGGAAGCGCACCGCTACGTTCCCAACGAGAAGAACGCTGAGAACAACTCCGTGGGCCGCGTGCTGTCGCGCATTGCCAAGGAAGGCCGTAAATACGGTATCTCCCTGGGCCTGATCACGCAGCGACCGTCGGACCTTGCAGAAGGCGTGCTGTCGCAGTGCGGCACGATCATCTCGATGCGTCTCAACAACGATCGTGACCAGGCCTTCGTGAAGGCCGCCATGCCCGAAGGCGCGCGCGGCTTCCTCGATTCCATCCCCGCATTGCGCAACCGCGAATGCATCGTCTGCGGCGAGGGTGTGTCCATTCCGATCCGTGTCTCCTTTGATAACCTTGAAGAGTCCAAACGGCCCGCTTCCGAAGATCCCAGCTTCGTGGAGCTGTGGAACGAAGGCGGCGGCGAGGAAGATGCCGTGTTCCGCACCGTGCAACGCTGGCGCGCGCAGGGCACCTAATTTATCGGGCCCCTCAGGCGCCGGGCGCAGCGCGTCCGCGCTGCTTGGCTTTCCTCGCATAAGCTCGGGCGCGCGGTCGCGCTTGCGGTCGCTTTTCGCGACCGATACCCGCGCTATGCTTGAGCCCGCTAACAGCCGGTCCGCGCCAAGCGGACCGCAAGGCCGAACGGCCGCCCGCAGCGGGCGCAGCTTGCTGCGCATCTAGCGAGGACGATTGCGCGGAGGCGCAATCGATAAACAAACTAACTCACCACCCTACAAATCCGGGGTCATGCGTCCTGCCACCAATCCATCGGTATGGCTGCCTTCCTCTGCCGTGCGCGGGCCGATGGGCTGTTCGCCGCGCCAGTTCCAGCGGTAGTAGAACAGCCAGCCAAGGATCAGGCCCGACATGGCCGAGAAGGGGTAGGACAGCCACAGGGAATCCGCGCCCAGCCAATCGTAGGTGGCATAATAGAAGCCCAGCCGCGCCGGGAATACGGCCAGCCCCATGATCAGCAGCGGCACCCACACCGCGCCTGCTGCGCGCATGGTGGCGGTGTAGACCATCAGCACGCCGAAGATCACGAAATTCCAGCTGGCCAGCAGCTGGATATGCCGGGCAATGTCCACCGCCGGACTGTCCGGCCCAAGGAACAGTTCCAGCACCGGCCGATCGAACAGCAGCAGGGCCAGCGTCATCATCCCGGTGAAGGCCAGATTCAGCAGCAATCCCGCGCGCGTTACGGCGTGCAGATCGTTCCACTTGCCAGCGCCGATATATTGCGCCGCCATCGCGCTGACAGCGCCGCCGATGGCCATGGCGGGCATCTGGATATAGGTGAACAATTGCATGGTTGCGCCATAGGCCGCCGTCGTCATCAGCCCTTCGCGGTTGACCAGGCCGACAAGGATGATGCCCGCAGCCGACATCACCAGCATCTGCGCGCCCATCGGCAAGCCCTTGCTGACGATAAAGCCCAGTTCTGCGCGCGCGGGCACGAGATAGCGCAGTTCCCTGCCACGCAGCCGCAGTGGCAGATCGCGGCGATAGACATAGATCACCATGGCCACGAAGGATGTCATGCTGGCAACGATGGTGGCCGTGGCGGACCCCGCGATGCCCATTTCGGGCACTGGCCCTATTCCGGCAATGAAAACCGGGTTCAGCACTGCATCGATCAGCACGGTCACGCCCATGAAAATCAGCGGCGTTTTCGCGTCACCTGTACCGCGCAGGCCCATGCTGAGGATGATGGAGATCATGCCAAATGGCATGGAGAGGAATATCAGCCGCAGATAGATCAGCGCCAGCGGATAGGCGCCGCCCGGCGTTGCCAGCGCGCGCAGCAGCGCCGGGGCCAATGCAAAACCGATGGCCGCAATCAGCACCATCAGCAGGGCGCAAAAGCCCACGGCCGTGCCGAATGTTCGCCGCGCCCCGTCGATATTGCGCGCGCCCCAGCGCTGACCGATCAGCACGGTGGCGGCCATGCCAAAGCCAAAGGCCATGCTGGCCACCAGAAACATCACGATATTGGCATTGGCCGTGGCCGCCAGCGCCTCCTCCCCGATCAGCCGACCCACCCATATGGCGTTCACCGTGCCAGACAGCGATTGCAGGATATTGGTGAGCAACGCGGGAACGGCGAACATCAGCAGCGTGCGCGGGATCGGGCCCTGGGTCAGGTCTCCGCGGATTTCCGGCGGAGGAGCGGCAGGCTCGATCGGATCGCTCATGTTCCGCGCGTGTCTCCGAACAGGTGGATATGCAACCGGTCCGACAGGCGGAACCCGTGTTCCAGGCATAGCGGCACCAGCCATTCCATGCGGGCGCGCAGGGTTTCGCTATCGGTCCCCTCCGGCATCAGGAAGATACGGCCCGCCGGGATCATGTGCTGTTTAGCAAGGCGCAGCACCTCATCCACATCACCCGGCTGGGCCAGCACGAACTTCAGAAAGGCGCGCCCGTCCGTGGCCCAGCGATCCAGCATTTCAGGCTTCAGCGCGAGGTCCGCCGGATTGCCGCTGTGCGCCAGCTTCGGGCTGACGTTGTACTGGTCTACCCGCACGTCCAGCCGCGCGAGCGGATCGACGGTGCCATTGGTTTCGATCTCCACCTGCATATCGGGCAGATGCTCCAGCATTTGCGCCAGTCTGCCCGCCTGCAACAATGGCTCCCCGCCGGTGATGACGAGGCGTTTCTGCCCGGTCGCGGCGATTCTACGGGCCACATCTTCCTCGTCCAGTTCAAGCAGGTTGGCCTTACGCTCGAAATGCTCGCCGGATCGGTGCGGGCGATCGTCGCCCTCGAAATGCCAAGTATAGGCCGTGTCGCACCACACGCAGGCAAGGTTGCAGCGTGACAGGCGCAGGAAGGCAACCGGCATGCCGGCGCTTGGCCCTTCGCCCTGGACGGAGGCGAAGATCTCCGGTTCGCCGGGGGCCTGTGTGGCAAGGGTCAGCATGGCCCAATCCAACTAATGTGGAACACCTGGAACACTGTCCTGGGCTGAAAAACGCTTCCGCCCGAAAACGGGTGCAAATCACTGGGGCAGGGGCGGGCTGTGCGGATCATGTCAGCCGGTCTGCCACATCGGGGCGAAAGTAGGAAATCGCAGGTTACCCCAGCCGTTCAAGCGCCGCAGTCAGCCGCTCTGCCTCTGCCGTGTGGTGGGTGAGATCGGCGCGGGCCTTCTCCACCGCTTCGGGCTTTGCCCGATCCACGAAATTGGCATTGCCAAGGCGGCCTTCCAGTGATTTCGCTTCCTTCTGCGCGGCGGCCAGCGCCTTTTGCAGGCGGGCACGCTCGGCCTCGATATCGATCACGCCTTCCAGCGGCACCACGAACACATCGCTGCCCGTTCCCACCTGCATGGCCGCGCCATCGGGCGCTTCGCCCACGGTGATGGGGGAGAGACGCGCAAGACGCTCAATCGCCGCGCTGCTGCGGTCGATCACGCTTTGCGCCAGTGCCGATGGGTTTGCGATGAATGCAGGCAGCTTCTCGCCCGGCGAAATGCCCAACTCGTTACGTGCGCCGCGCGTGGCGGTGGTGAGGGCGATGACCCAGTCGATGGCGTCGGTGGCGTCCTTGCTAACCTCGGCGCGGGGCTCCGGCCACTTGGCATGGATCAGGTCATATTTGCGCGTCCCCTGCGCGTGCCAGAGTTCCTCGGTCACGAAGGGCATGAAGGGGTGGAGCATCACCATGATCTGATCCAGCGCCCAGCCGGCCACTTCGCGGGTTTCGGCCTGAATCGGGCCGTCGTCTCCGGATTGGAGGACGGGCTTGATCAGTTCCAGATACCAGTCGCAGAACCTGTCCCACGTGAAGTGATAGACGAGATTGGCGGCGGCATCGAAGCGCAGTTCTGCCATCGCCTTGTCCAGCGCCTCCACCGTCTGCTGCACTTCGCCGATGATCCACTGGTTGGCGGCAAGGCGGGCGGCGGGCGCTGCGATGGTGCTGGATGCGCCAATGCCATAGCCCTGGCAGAAACGCGTGGCATTCCAAAGCTTCGTGGCGAAGTTGCGATACCCCTCCACGCGCTTTTCATCCATCTTGATGTCGCGGCCCTGGCTTTCCATCGCCGCCATGAAGAAGCGCAGCGCATCGGCGCCATATTTGTCGATCAGGCCCAGGGGATCGACGACATTGCCCTTCGACTTGCTCATCTTGGAGCCGTCTGCCGCCCGCACGAGGCCGTGCAGATACAGCTTCTCCCACGGGCGCTGATCCATGTTGTAATAGCCCATCATCATCATGCGGGCATCCCAGAAGAACAGGATATCAAAACCGCTGATCAACAGGCTGTTGGGATAGTGCTTCTTGACCCGCTCCTCCGCATCGGGCCAGCCGAGCGTGGCGAAGGGCCACAGGGCGCTGGAGAACCACGTGTCGAGGACGTCGGGATCCTGCCAGAGATGGATCGTCTTGCCGATGCCGCCGCCTTCCGCGTCAAGCGCGGCAGACTGGCTTGGTGCCATGACAATGTCCGCACCGTCATACGGAATGTAGTCGCGCGCCTTCGCTTCCACCGCCGACGTTTCCATCGCCACGAATGGCTTTGGTATGTCGTATCGCAACACACCATCGACAACGGAAGGCCCGTACCAGGCCGGAATCCGATGCCCCCACCAAAGCTGTCGACTGATGCACCAGGGCTGGATGTTTTCCATCCAGTTGAAGAACGTTTTCTCCCAGGTCTTGGGGACGATCTCGATCTCACCGGATTTTACCGCATTGATCGGTGGACTGGCGAGACGCTCCGCATCGACATACCACTGGTCGGTCAGCCAGGGTTCGATCACCACGCCGCCGCGGTCGCCGAAGGGCGTCGCGATTGTACGCGGCTCGGCGTCGAGCTCCTGCTCCTCGCCCTTTTTCGTCTTGGTGATGTGGGTGACGAGGTGGCCGCTGTCCTTCAGCATCTCGACCACGCGGGCACGCGCTTCGAACCGTTCGAGGCCGAGCAGTTCGTCGGGGATCAGCCCGTCGGCGGTCTGGCAGACGTTCGCATCGGCATCCAGCATGTTGAGCATATCAGCCGGAGCAATCCCGGCACGCTTGCCGACCTCGAAGTCGTTGAAATCATGCCCCGGCGTGATCTTCACCGCGCCAGAACCCAGCTCAGGGTCGGCATGCTCATCCGCCACGATGGGAATCTCGCGGCCCGTGATCGGCAGCTTCACCTTCGCGCCGCGTGCCACCAGATCCTTGTAACGCTCGTCCTCCGGGTGAACCGCCACGGCCATATCGGCCAGCATGGTTTCAGGCCGCGTGGTGGACACGCGAATGTCTCCGCTGCCGTCCGACAGGGGGTAGATGAAGGTCCAGAACGAACCCTTCACATCCTTCGTTTCCACCTCAAGGTCGGAGATCGCGGTGCGCAGCTTCGGGTCCCAGTTCACCAGCCGCTTGTCACGGTAGATGAGGCCATCGTCATAAAGGTCCACAAACACCTTCAGCACGGCCTTGGTGAAATGCTCGTCCATGGTGAACTGTTCGCGGCTCCAGTCCATCGAACAGCCCAGGCGACGCAGCTGGCGCGTGATCGTGCCGCCCGATTCTTCTTTCCATTCCCAGACCTTCTGGACGAATTCCTCGCGCGTGTAGTTGGTGCGCTTGTCCTGCCGCTCCTCCATCTGGCGTTCCACCACCATCTGCGTGGCGATCCCTGCGTGATCGGTGCCCACCACCCACAGCGCATCCTTGCCGCGCAGCCGCTCGTAACGGATCACGATATCCTGCAGCGTGTTGTCCAGCGCGTGGCCAATATGCAGGCTGCCCGTTACGTTGGGCGGAGGATTGACGATGGTGAAGGGTTCCGCATCCGGGCGATCCGGACGGAATGCGCCGGTCTCTTCCCAATGGGAATACCACTTCGCCTCAATCGCGGCGGGATCGAAAGTCTTGCTCAATTCACTGGTCATGGTTGAGGCCACTGCCACCGCTTTACCCCAAGGGCAACACGCGAAGACCTTGCTGCGCAGCGGATTTGTGCGCATAGCGTGCCGCAATGCGCGAATGGGCTCAATATAGCGTCGAAGAGGCAGGCGGTCGGGCGACGGTGATCGTTACCGGGCCTTTGCTGGTGTCCAGCATAGGAAAGCTGGACCCGGAATTGCGCGATTACAGCGAATCGGTGCAAACCATCGATATCTCCGGCGCGCACCCGATCGACACGGTTGGCGCGTGGATCATCCATCGCTTTGCCGAACGCACCGGCGCCGATATCGTGGGCGCCAGCGAACAGGCAGAGGTGTTGATCGAAGCGGTGGAGGAAGCATCCAGCGATGCCGAGATCGCCCCGCCGCGCCCCCATTCACTGGGCGACATTTCGGAAAATGTCGGCATCAAGGTTGTGGAGTTCTTCAGCGGCGTGAAATCCTCCATCGGATTTCTTGGCGCCGTGCTGATGAGTGCGCTGGGCCTGGTGCTGCATCCCCGCCGCTTCCGCATGAAGGCGCTGGTGCGGCAGATGGAGCAGGTGGGCGTTTCTTCCCTGCCGATCATAGGCCTGATGAGCTTCCTTATCGGCATCGTTATCGCGCAACAGGGCGCGGTGCAGTTGCAGCAGTTTGGCGCCGAAACGCTAACGGTGAACCTGGTGGGCCGCATTACCTTACGCGAACTGGGCGTGCTGATGACGGCGATCATGGTGGCAGGCCGCAGCGGCTCTGCCTTTGCCGCGCAATTGGGCACGATGAAGCTGACCGAAGAGATTGACGCGATGCGCACCATCGGCGTCTCTCCCATGGAGGCGCTGATCATCCCGCGCATCCTTGCTTCTGTGCTGATGATGCCGCTCTTGGGCTTCTATGCCTCCATCGTCGCCATCGTGGGCGGTGCGGTGATCGGTGAACTGATGCTGGGCATCCCGTTCTGGACCTTCCTTGCCCGCGTGCAGGAAGTGGTGCCGATCTATGATTTCTGGGTCGGCATGGTGAAGGCGCCGATGTTCGGCCTGATCATCGCCATGGCCGGTTGCTACCAAGGCATGCAGGTGAAGGGTAACGCGGAAGAAGTGGGCCTGCGCACCACCGCCGCCGTGGTGCAGGCCATTTTCATGGTGATCGTGCTGGATGCATTCTTCGCAGTGTTCTTTACAGAGATCGGCTGGGCATGAGCATTTCCGACGATAATCCCTATGGCGACGAGCCCCGCGGCGACCAATCCATGCGCGACAGCCACAGCGATGTGGAAGACGCCGCCTATGGCGATGCGCCGGAACAGTTCGAGGGCGAGTTTCCCATTCGCATCAAGGGGCTGACCAATTCCTTTGGCGATTTCAACGTGCACGAGGATCTGGATCTGGACGTGAAGCGCGGGGAAATCCTCGGCGTCGTCGGCGGGTCCGGCACGGGCAAGAGCGTGCTGATGCGATCCATCATCGGCCTGCAGATACCGCAGGACGGCATGATCGAGGTGTTCGGCCGCAACATTACCGAGGCGGAGCCGGACGAGGTTATCGGCGTGCGCAATCGCTGGGGCGTGTTGTTCCAGGGTGGCGCGCTGTTCTCCACCCTCTCCGTGGGTGAGAACGTGCAGGTGCCGCTCAAGCAGTTCTATCCGGAACTGTCGCAGGAATTGCTGGACGAGATCGCCCGTTACAAGGTGGTGCTGACCGGTCTGCCGGAAGAGGCGGCGAGCAAGTTTCCGTCAGAGCTTTCGGGCGGCATGAAGAAGCGTGCTGGCCTCGCCCGCGCACTGGCGCTGGATCCGGAATTGCTGTTTCTGGACGAACCGACCGCCGGGCTGGACCCCATTGGCGGCGCGAAATTTGATGAGCTGACGCGCGAATTGACCGATACGCTGGGGCTGACGGTGTTCCTGATCACGCACGATCTGGATACGCTGTACGCCATTTGCGACCGGGTGGCCGTGCTGGCAGACAAGAAGGTGATTGCCGTGGGCACGATCCCGGAATTGCTTGAAAACGATCATCCATGGATTCAGGAATATTTCAACGGACCGCGCGCCAGGGCGGCGACGGCAACGCATGAACGCGGGAAAGCGTTGGACAAGCTGGGCAGCGAGAAGGCATAGGCGAAGCAGATGGAAACACGGGCAAACCACATCTGGGTAGGCGCGATCACCCTGCTGCTGCTGGCAGCGGCGGCGATGTTCTTCGTCTGGCTCGCGCGGCTGGGCGATCGCGACAACAAGGAATATGATATTTTCTACGAGCAATCCGTGGGCGGCGTCGCCACCGGATCCGTGGTTACCTATTCCGGCGTTCCCGTGGGGCAGGTGTCGGCAATCTCGATCTGGGAGCGTGATCCCGAATTCGTGAAAGTTCGCATCAGGGTGAATGACGACACGCCGATCCTGATTGGCACGACGGCCAGCATTTCCGCCAGCTTCACCGGCGTTTCCAACATCAGTCTTTCGGGCGGACGATCCAACCAGCCGCCCATCACCTGCGATACCACGGGCTGCCCTGAAGGCGTGCCGGTGATCCCGCCCGCACAGGGCGCCGTGGGTGAAATTCTTGCCAGTGCGCCATTGCTGCTGGAACGCCTCGCCACGCTGACGGACAGGCTGACGCGTGTGCTGGATGACGAGAACCAGGATTCCATCGCCGGTATCCTGCGCAACACCGATTCCATCAGCCAGGAACTGGCCGCCAGCTCTCCGCAGGTGCAGGCCACCTTGCGTGAATTGCAGACCACGCTGGCCCAGTCGACCGAAACGCTGGCCGCATTCGAAGGCACGCTGGAGACGACCGACGGCCTGCTGGAGGCAGAAGGCCCGGCGCTGGCGAACGACCTGCGCCAGACGCTGGCAAGCGCACGGCAGGCTGCTCAATCGCTGCAGGGCTCTTTGGAGAATGTCGAGCCGCTGACACGGCAATTGAACGAAGACACGCTGCCGGCTGCCACTGCCACGCTGCGCGATCTGCGGCAGACCAGCCAGAACCTGCGCATGGTGACCGAACGCCTCGAGACAGAGGGCGCGGGCGCCTTGCTGGGCGGGCAGGACCTGCCGGATTACGAGCCTTGAGGCTGAGGACCATGAGCACGAATATGACCATGCACAAGAACACATTCCTCGCCGCCATTGCTTCGCTTGGCCTGCTGTCAGGCTGCATCAGCCTCGGCTCCGAGCCGCCCGAACAACTGCTGACGCTGACCCCATCGGCCACGATTCCGGCGGGTGCCGCGGCTGAAGGTGAAGTGTCCGCCGCGCTGGCGATACAGGTGCCCAACGTTACGCAGCGGCTGAATGTTACCCGCGTACCGGTGACCACCAGCGACAGTTCGCTTGCCTATCTGGAAGGCGCCTTCTGGGTGGAAAAGCCTGCGCAACTGTTCCGCAACGTGCTGGCCGAAACCATCCGCGCCAAGGGCAATCGCCTTGTTGTGAGCGCAGGAGAGCTGGAATATGTCGCCCGCACGCAGTTGACGGGGCAGTTGGTGGACATGGGCTATGATGCCACCACCGGCAGCGTGGTTGTGCGGTTCGATGCCGTGCTGCGCGCCGATGACGGCACGATCCGCACGCGCCGCTTTGAAGAAAGCATTCCTGGCGTTCTGCCGGAGGCTGTGGCCGTAGGTGCGGCGCTGAACGAGGCATCCAACACCGTGGCGGATGAAGTTGCGGAGTGGGTGGGCTGATCTAGCCCCGCACGGCCTTTGCAAAACGGGCCGCCTGGCTGAACGCTTCAAGCTTCGTCTTGCGGGCCTCTTCAGCTTCGAAATCCCAGCCCCATAGTTCGGCCTGCCAGTCCTCCTCCAGATTGGAGGCGGCGAACAGCGCTTCGACATCGGCGCCATCCTCCAGCGCGGCCAGCGCCACCACCAGCGATGTGCCCAGCGATGCCAGCATGATCAGCGCGGCAAGCGTGAAATCGTCTTCGCTCTCCAGCCGTTTGCGAAACGCGTCTGTCGTCGCATCGCTTTGAGCGCGGTGCACAATGCCGCTGGCGCGTTCCAGCGTCAGGCCATGCGCGGCCTCACACGCGGTGACCAGCGGTTCCCACACCTCCTGCTGGCGCTGGAACAGGGCATCGCCGGGATCGGCGCGGTAGCAAAGCGTGTCGGTTTCCGAATACGCCAGCAGCTTGTCGATATGCGCGGCGCGATCGCTGCGCAACATGTCGATCGCGAAATCGGCCATATCGCGGTAAACGAAGCTGCGCGGATTGATTTCCTCGCCCTGCATCGCAAACTCACCCGCCACCAGGTCGGCGCTGGCCTGCGTGGGCAGCACCTGCTGGGAACCGGTTTGCGTCTTGATCGCCCGGCCATCCAGCAACACCTGCCAGCCGCCATCGTGCTGGCGGACCGATACCTCTTTCCAGAATCGCTTCATCGTCTCGCGTTCGTGCTCCACTTTCGGGACAGCATTACAGGCGCCACGAAGGTGGCGAACATGCCTGCCACCATCGCCACATAGCCCACCCAGTGCGGCAGGGGCAGGGCATCGTTGAACACTGCAATCGCCAACAGAACCATTACAACGCCAGAAATACGCGCCGCATTGATCGCCATGAAATGCCTTTTCGCGCGCGACTCGGCTTCGGCATTGGGCCTGCTGTCGGGCTTATCCAAGGATCAGCCTTTCCAGTTCGGCGATATCATCCGCCACGGCGACTGCACCTGCCTCCAGCAATTCGGCAGGTTCGTGATAGCCCCAGGATACGCCGATTGCGCGCACACCTGCATTGGCTGCCATCTGGATGTCGAACACCGTATCGCCAATCATGCAGCTTTCATCCGGGGTAGCGGCTGTATCCTCCATCGCTGCTTCCAGCATGGAGGGGTGCGGTTTTGACGGGTGGCGATCGGCGGTGTGCAGCGTGGCGAACAGATCGGTAAGGCCATGCGTTGCCAACGTGGACACCAGCCCGCGGTCAGACTTGCCCGTGGCCACGCCCAGCGTCCAGCCCCCATCATGCAGACGGTGCAGCAGATCGGCCATGCCATCATACAGCGGTTCACGCAGGCTGCCGTTTTCGCGCGAGAGGCGGAACGCATTCTTATAGGCCTGCACCACGGCCATCTGCTGGCTGTCGGCAAGATCCGGCGCAAGCTGGCGGATCGCCTGCGGCAGGCTGAGGCCGACGATGCGGCGCACTTGCGTGTGGGGCGGGGCGGGCACGCCGATCTCCGCAAAGGCGGCGTCCATGGCATTCACCACGCCGGCCTGCCCATCAATCAGCGTGCCGTCGCAATCGAACACGGCGAGGCGGACTGTCATGGTTTGCGGGGCGGTTTCTTGCCGCGCTTCTTGCCGCCCACTTCGCCGCGACCCTTGCGTTCCCCGCGGCGTGCCTTGCGATACTGCTTGGCATGCGCTTTCGCGGCCTGCTTCTTCTCTGCCTTGGTGCGCTCTGCCGGGGGCGCTGCAACGGGCTCCGCCTCGCTCAGATTAAGGTCGAAGCCGAGATGCTCCATGCTCTGCGCGAAATGTTCTGGCAGGTCGGCGGTAACATCCAGCTTTCCATCGCCCGGTGCGTCGATGATCAGGCGGCGGGCGTGCAGGTGCATCTTGCGGCTGACACTGCCTGTAAGGAAGGCATCCTGCCCGCCATATTTGCCATCGCCCACGATGGGATGCCCCATCGCCGCCATGTGCACGCGCAGCTGGTGCGTGCGCCCCGTCATCGGCTGCAATTCCACCCATGCAGCGGCATTTCCGGCGCGCTCCACCACGCGGTATACCGTCTTTGCGGGCTGACCGTTTTCCGTATCGACGTGCATCTTCTCGCCGCCGGTGCCAGGCTGTTTGGCCAGCGGTGCCTCAATCTCGCCTTCGTAGATTTCCGGCACGCCCACCACCAGCGCCCAGTATATCTTCTTGGCGCTGCGGCCGGAGAACCGCTTTGAGAAAAATGCCGCGCTGCCGGCAGTTCGGGCAACCAGCAGGATGCCGCTGGTATCCTTGTCCAGCCGGTGGACCAGGCGCGGGCGCGGCTCGTCCTCATCGGCATAGGCATCCAGCAGGCCGTCCACGTGGCGCGTAGTCTTGGTGCCGCCCTGCGTGGCGAGGCCGGGCGGCTTGTTCAGTACCAGCGCCGCTTTCGTGCGGGTGATCAGCATGTCCTCTGCCAGCGCTTCGTCTTCCGCTGTCAGTGGCCTGCGCTCCCTCTTGGTGCGGGCGCCGTCTTCACCGCCGGGAGGAACGCGCAGCACCTGGCCCTGTGCAAGGCGATCATCCACCTTGGCGCGCTTGCCATCCACGCGCAGCTGCCCCGTGCGCGCCCAGCGGCTGACGGTGCCAAAGCCCACTTGCGGCAGGTGGCGCTTGAACCAGCGGTCCAGCCTGACGCCCTCGTCATCCTCCCCCACGGTGAACTGGCGCACTTCGTCCGATGGCTTTGGGGTAGGAGTGTTGGTCATGCAAACAGCCTTGTGATGGTGAGGCCGAAGAAAAAGCCCGTTACGCCAAGGCCGATGGACAGCATCATGTAGATCGCCGCCAGCCCAAGTTGACCGCGTTCCAGCAGCAGGGCCGTTTCCAGGCTGAAGGCGCTGAAGGTGGTGAAGCCGCCCAGCAGGCCCACGCCCAGCAGCAGGCGCAGCTGATCCGCATTCTCTGGCGCGCCGCGCATCAACCATCCGGCCAGCACGCCCATCAGCAGGCTGCCGATGGTGTTCACGGCCAGGGTAACGAAGGGAAAGGCGGAAATCGCGGGGATGCCCAGCCAGCCGGTTATCAACCGGCCGATCTGATAGCGGGCAAGCGCACCGATTCCCCCTCCCAGCGCCACGGAGAGCGAGGCATAAAGTTGCGGGGTAGCATTCGACATGCGCGCTCCCTTATACGTGTGCGGCGCTATGCGGAACCCAAAAGGCGCGGTCTGCCTTGCAATTCGCCCGCGATTCGCATATCTGCCGCTGTGTGAAGCCGACCCGAGAGGGATTCGGCGCAATTTTCGTTTTGGTTATTCGGTGCATCCCGCGCCTGATCGCAGCGGGCTCTGACTGTTTTTGAGAATAGAGAAGGTGGCTTAGATTTATGCAGATCATCGTTCGCGATAACAATGTCGAGCAGGCCCTGCGCGCGCTCAAGAAGAAGCTGCAGCGTGAGGGGGTGTATCGCGAGATGAAGCTGCGCCGCCACTATGAAAAGCCGTCGGAAAAGCGTGCCCGTGAAAAGGCTGCTGCCGTACGCCGCGCCCGCAAGCTGGAGCGCAAGCGTGTAGAGCGTGACGGCGGTCGGTAATTTCGACTACCGGCTTTCGGCTTCTGGAAGCTTGAAAGCAAATCGCAGCTAAGCCAAAGGGGCGTGGAAGTATTTTCCGCGCCCTTTACGTTTGGCGCGCCAAATTTTTGACGGGATCCGATTACGATGACCGAAGTCACTCGCGTACCTCTGCAGCCGATTGCCGAGGGATCGCTTACGAAATTATGGGTGGGCGTGGTGATCGCCGTTCTGGTTGCCGCAGGTATCGCCTGGGCGGCCATGCCGCAGGGCCTCAACGTCGATACGATCCGTGCTGGCGAAGGCCCCAATCCGACTGCGGAAGACGTTGTCTTCGTGAATTACACCGGCAAGCTGGCCGACGGCACCGTGTTCGATCAGTCGCAATCCATGCCGCTGCCCATCGAAGGCATCTTCCCTGACGGCACGCCGCTGCCGCTGGGTGACATGATCCCCGGCTTCCGCGAAGCGCTGCTGCAAACGCAGAAGGGCGGCCAGTATGAAATCTTCATCCCCGCCGATCAGGCCTATGGCGAAGATGTGCCCGAAGGCGGCCCGATCCCGCCGAACAGCGATCTGTATTTCGATATCCAGGTGATCGATTTCATGAGCCGCGAGGATTTCCAGCGGCGCGTGTCCACCTTCCAGCAGATGATGATGCAGCAGCAACAGCAACAAATGGAAGGCGCAGCGCCGGGCGCGGCCCCTGCAGTTCCTACCGAGTAAGAGGATGGCGACAGAGTCCAGCAGCGTAGATAACACTGCAACGCTGGACGACTGGCCGCTGCGGCCATGGCTGCTTGCCGGTATCGGTGGGCTGGCCGGGCTGGTTGTCCATCTGATCCTTGAAAGTAACGGGGAAAGCCCGTGGGGCGCGGCCCTGGCCGCTGCCATCTTCTTCGCCGCGGCTGCATCCGGCTTCGTACTGAACCCGCGTCGCTGGAAAGAGGCGGCGTTGTTCTGCCTCGGCCTTGGCGTGGTGATGGGCGGGATTGCCTGGCTGGCCGTCGATTCGGGAGACAGCGTGGCGGGCAAGGAATTTGCCTTTGCCGCCGGTGTGTTCTTCTCGCTCCTTGCCATTCCGCTGTTCCAGGCGGATTTCCACCGTAAGCGCTGGGCCACGCCTTATGCGGAGACGCATTTTCACGTGTGGAGCGATGCAGTCAGCGCGGGCGGGGCGCTGGCCTTCGTGCTGCTGTCATGGCTGCTGCTGTTCCTGCTCCAGGCGCTTTTCAGCCTCGTCGGTTTCGAATTTATCGAAACGCTGATCGATACAAACGGGTTTGGCGGCTTCTTCATCGGCGTGACATTCGGCGCGGCGATGGGCGTGCTGCGCAACCAGTTGGGCATCATCGGCACCTTGCAGCGCGTGGTGATGCTGGTGTTCTCGCTGCTAGCGGTGCCATTTGCATTGGCAATCCTCTTTTTCCTGTTCGTCCTGATTGCAACCGGTGGCAGCGCGCTGTGGGACGCGACTGACAGCGCCACGCCGGTGCTGCTGGCCTGCGCGCTAGGCTGCTTCGTGCTGGCAAACGCCGTGGTGCGCGATGATGACGAAGCGCGCAGCGACAATGTGGTGATGCGCTATGCCGCGCTTGCCCTGTCGGCCAGCATTCTCCCGCTGACGGTGTTCGCCGCCATCAGCATGGGCATCCGCATCGATCAGCACGGCCTCTCGCCAGAGCGGCTTTGGGCGCTGGTCGCCATCGCTCTCGCGACTGCCTACGGCCTTGCCTATTGGGTAGGGCTGGCGCGCGGTCGGCTGTCTAACTGGAGCCATTACCTGCGCCGGGCCAATCTCCACCTGGCCGTGGTCAGCTGCGTGATTGCCCTGCTGCTGGCATTGCCGATCCTCGATTTCGGCGGAATATCCGCGCGGCAACAGGTTGCGCGGCTGAATGCAGGCGAGGTGGCCGTGGACGAGTTCGACTTTGCTGCGCTGCGCTGGGACTTTGGCGATGCCGGGCGCGATGCGCTGGCCCGGCTGGCAGAGGGTGATGGCCGCGTGGCAGAGCTTGCCGCAAAAGCTGCGGAGATGGAGCAGCGCTATCCCATGGAGATGCGCGATACTAGTTTTGGCGAAGTCGCCATCGAGTTCGACGATCCGCAACTGGAACAATGGGTGCGTGATTACGTGGAGGAATATCCCTGGGCATGCCGCACGAAATGCGTGGTGATGGACCTTGGAACCAAGGGGAACCGCCGCCACGTCGCCTTCCTCAGCGAGCGCAATGTTCAGCACGTCACCTTTCGTGATGACGGCGTTCCCGACCCGCCCGCAGCACCGATTGATCCCATTCCCGATGATGTGGACGTTGCACCGGGCAACGTTGAGATCCGCGAATGGACCGGGCGGCGCTTCTATGTGGATGGGCAGCCTTTCGGCGAACCGTTCGAGTAACAGCGAATGTCCGCTTGAAGCGCGGCGCACGCGCGGCTAACGCGAATGGCATGTCAGTAACCCGAGAAGAAGTCGCCAAGATCGCCAGTCTGGCGCGCATCAGCATGGACGACGATGCCGTCGACCGCATGGTGCCCGAACTCAACAATATCCTCGCCTGGGTAGAACAGCTGGGTGAAGTGGACACGGTCAATGTAGAGCCGATGTCTGCCGTTATCCCGCTGGAACAACGCCTGCGGGATGACGTGGTGGATGCCGATCCCAAGACAGGCGGTGGCCGCCGTGACGATATCCTCGCCAATGCGCCCGTGGCGGAACACGGGTTTTTCGGCGTACCCAAGGTGATCGAATAGTGACCGATTTTACGCAACTGGGCCTGAAGGCCATCCGCGACGGCGTGGCCGCTGGCGATTTCACCGCGCGCGAAGTGGCAGAGGCGCATAATGATGCCGTGGCCGCCGCAACCGACTTGAACGCTTTCATCGTCGCCACACCCGATCACGCGCTGGCCGCGGCTGACAAGGTGGATGCAGACCGTGCTGCTGGCAAGGATCTTGGCGCGATGGCCGGCGTGCCCATCGGCATGAAGGACCTGTTCGCCACCAAGGGCGTGCAGTCAACCGCCGCCAGCCACATCCTGGAAGGCTTCGTGCCGCCGTATGAAAGCACGGTGTCGCAGAATTTGTGGGATGCTGGCGCTGGCATGCTGGGCAAGCTCAACATGGACCAGTTCGCCATGGGCTCCTCCAACGAGACGAGCTATTTCGGCAATGTGAAAAGCCCGTGGCGCAAGAACGGCAGCAATGCCGCAATGACGCCGGGCGGGTCTTCGGGCGGTTCGTCCGCAGCCGTTGCCGCGCGCCTGTGCCCGGCGGCAACCGGCACCGATACGGGCGGCTCTATCCGCCAGCCCGCCGCCGTCACCGGCATTACCGGCATCAAGCCGACCTATGGCCGGTGCAGCCGCTGGGGCGTGGTCGCCTTTGCCAGCAGCCTTGACCAGGCAGGCCCGATGGCTCGCAGCGTGGAAGATTGCGCCATCATGCTGGGCGCGATGGCGGGCTTTGACCCCAAGGATTCCACCAGCATCGACGCGCCCGTGCCCGATTGGGCGGCTGCGCTGGATGCAGACCTTTCCGGCAAGACCATCGGCATCCCTCGCGAATACCGGATGGATGGCATCGCCAAGGAAATCGACGATAGCTGGGAGCAGGGCAAGGCATGGCTGCGCGATGCAGGCGCCAAGGTGGTGGACATATCGCTGCCGCACACGAAATACGCGCTGCCCGCCTATTACATCATCGCTCCGGCAGAGGCGTCCTCCAATCTCGCCCGCTATGACGGCGTGCGATACGGACTGCGCGACCTGCCCGAGGGCAGCGGCCTGCAAGACATGTATGCCGCCACCCGCGCCGAAGGTTTCGGGGACGAGGTGAAGCGCCGCATCCTGATCGGCACCTATGTGCTGAGTGCCGGCTTCTACGACGCCTATTACACGCAGGCGCAAAAGGTGCGCACGCTGGTGCAGCGCGACTTTACGGAGGCTTTTGCCCAGGTCGACGCGATCCTCGCGCCCACCACGCCGACCCCGGCCTTTGCGCTGGGAGAGATGCAGGACGATCCGCTGGCGATGTATCTGAATGATGTGTTCGCCGTGCCCGCTTCGCTGGCTGGCCTGCCCGCCATGAGCGTGCCCGCCACGCTGACGGAGGACGGCCTACCGCTGGGCCTGCAGATCGTGGGCAAGCCGATGGACGAGCAGGGCGTGCTGAACACCGGCCTCGCCATCGAACAGCGCGCTGGATTTACGGCAGCCCCGGGGAAGTGGTGGTGAGCGGTTTCGAGATTCTCGTCATCGTCCTGCTGATCGGTGGGCTGATCGTGCCGATCTGGGCGCTGGTGGCCACCGTCCACTTTGCCAATCGCAAGCAGCGCGGCCAGCTGCAATCGGCGCAGCGGTGCCTGGCCTTCACCACGCTGATGGACCGGCTGACGAACGAACTTCGCGGTGACAAGAAGCGCGCACCCATCGTGCTCGCCTGCATCCGTGAATTGCAGGCATTCCCGGAATATCGCGATATCTCGGTAACGATGATCAACGATATCAACGTGACGGGCAGTACGCCTTACGATCAGATGCTGCGCAACGAACTGCAGAAGACAGAGGCCTTCCTTCTGGAGGCGAACACATGAACAGCTGTTGTATTTGCCCTCGAGGGCAATGACGAATCCATAGCTCCAGCTGGGTTTGGTGCGCAGCCGTAATAATGGTGACTTGGACATCAAGTTGCTAAACACCGAATTTCTAAAGCAATTTTGAAAAAGGGCCATGAAGCACCCGCTTCGTGGCCCTTTCCAGGTCACGACGATTGGCTTGCGGATCTCATTATTGCAGTGCACAAAAGGGCATTACGCGCAGTTTGGGGTGCGAATGCTCGGACGAAACGAACGATATCATACGCTGGACGCGATCCGCGGTGTTGCGGCTATCGTCGTCGCCTATTACCACTTCCTGGCTGGCGCAGGTTACCTGGGTTTTGGTCAGCCTTGGATACAGGGATATCTGGCGGTAGACCTGTTTTTCGCTCTCAGCGGTTTCGTGATTGCCCTCAGCTATGAGGATAAGCTGCGGGATGGAATGGGCGTCGGTACGTTCATGATGCGCCGGATTATTCGCCTCTACCCGCTCTTCTTCCTTGGGTTGATTCTTGGTGGCGGCTTCTTGGTGTTGCGCGCCATGCTTGGCGCGACACCCGATTACTCGGTTTCCGAAGTGGCGCTGGAATTCGGTGCCAATTTGTTCATGCTTCCAACGCTCCGGCAGGATTGGCTGTTTCCGCTGAATATTCCGGCTTGGTCGCTTTTTTTTCGAAGTGCTGGTGAACATCGTGTTCGCACTTATCCTTTGGCGAGCTTCGCGCGGGATGCTTGTCGCCCTTTGCCTGCTGTCTCTGATCGCCATCATTTTGACCGGAACTCCCGACACTCTCCTTGGCACAGGCGCGCGGACGGAGGATCTGCTTTCCGCCCTGTCTCGCACACTGTTGGGCTTTGCCATCGGGATGCTGCTTTTCCGGCTGACCAAGGCCATGTCGCGCAGGCCATCCCTGTTGGCGCTGGTGCCCCTGGTCGGCGTGCTGGTGATACTTCTCTTGCCCAAGCATATCCCATTTCTCGAGGTGGGCAGCGTGGTGATCGTTTTCCCGGCGCTGCTGCTGCTCGCCATCAGGTTGGAGCCCCCTGCAATATTGCAAAGCGCGTTCGTTGTACTGGGGGACATTTCATACCCCATGTACATGATCCATGTGCCGCTGATCGCGCCGCTGGTAATGGTTTTTGACAAGCTTGGCTTGCCCTTGATGCTTTATCCTTGGCTATTCCTGGCGCTGGTGGCCGTGGCCGCTTATATATTGGTCATATGGTATGACGAGCCGGTGCGCCGTTTCCTGCGTGCAAGAGACCCAAGCCGCAGGCAGGCCGCCCCCGTCGCCAGCTGACTCATTCGCGCTGTCGCAAGATTTTGTCGCACGTGGGGCGATGCGGGCTTTTTTTTGCTCTGCTAGCCCCTTAAAGCACCCTGCATGAGCAATTATACAGTCCACGGCGCAACCGGCGAATGGGAGGTCGTGATCGGCCTCGAGGTCCACGCGCAGGTCACCACCAACGCCAAGCTTTTCAGCGGCGCGTCCACCGCCTTCGGGGCGGAGCCGAATACGCAGGTCTCCCTTGTGGACGCGGCGATGCCGGGCATGCTGCCCGTGCCCAATCGCGAGTGCATCCGCCAGGCCGTGCGCACCGGCATGGCAATAGAGGCGCAGATCAACAAGTGGAGCCGGTTCGACCGCAAGAACTATTTCTACGCCGATCTTCCGCAGGGCTACCAGATCAGCCAGCTTTACCACCCCATCGTGGGTGAGGGGCAGCTGCTGATCGAGGCGGATGAGAAGGCCGGTATCCCCGAAGACAAGGTAATCGGGATCGAGCGTATCCACGTGGAGCAGGACGCGGGCAAGCTGATGCATGATCAGCATCCCACCATGTCCTACGTTGACCTCAACCGCACGGGCGTGGCGCTGATGGAAATTGTCAGCCGCCCGGACATGACCTCGCCTGCAGAAGCGGGCGCCTATATCCGCAAGCTGCGCGCCATCCTGCGCTATGTCGGCTCGTGCGACGGCAACATGGAAGAAGGCTCCATGCGCGCGGACGTGAACGTATCCGTGCGCAAGGTGGGCGATACCGAGCTTGGAACGCGGACGGAGACGAAGAACGTCAATTCCGTGCGCTTCGTGATGCAGGCTATCGAGCACGAGGTGCAGCGCCAGATCGACGTGATCGAGGATGGCGGCACGATCGTGCAGGAAACCCGCCTGTTCGATCCCGGCACCGGCGCCACGCGTTCGATGCGTTCGAAAGAGGACGCGCATGATTACCGCTACTTCCCCGATCCCGATCTGCTGCCGTTGATTCTTGACGAGGCGTTCCTGGACGAATGCCGTTCGTCCCTGCCGGAACTGCCCGATGCCAAGCGCCAGCGGTACGAGACCGAGCTTGGCCTCACGCCCTACAACGCCCGCGAGCTGACGGCAGAGGTGGAAACCTTTGGCCGCTTCGAAACGCTGCTGGGCGTGGCGGCGAATACAATCGGCAAGCCGGAAAAGGACGTAGCGACGCAGGTCGCCAACTGGTCCCTCTCCGTCGCGCCCGGCGTGGTGAAATCGCTGGGTGACGAAGCCAACATGGCCAACGCCACGGCAGAACGGCAGGCCGCCATCCTCGCCATGCAGGACAAGGGCGAGATTTCCGGCGGACAGGCCAAGGAAATCTACGAAATCGTGCTGAAGCAAGGCCGCGAGCCGGACGAGATCGCCGATACCGAAGGCCTGAAGCAGGTGAGCGACACCGGCGCCATCGAGGAAGCCATCGACGCCATCATCGCAGCCAACGGTGACAAGGTGGAACAGTACAAGGGCGGCAAGGACAAGCTGTTCGGCTTCTTCGTTGGCCAGACGATGAAGGCGATGCAGGGCAAGGCCAATCCGGCGGTGGTGAACCAGATTTTGAAGGACAAGCTGGGCTAAAGCCTTGACCGCACGCGCCGATCCGCCAAGATCGGGCGATGCTGGTGACGATTAAATCCGCATTTCGCCGCCTGTCGAAATCGCACACGGCGAAGTTGCTGGTGCTGGAATTCATTGTTGTGCTTTCGGGCGTTCTCGCCGCGCAATTGCTGCAGGGATGGTTTGCCGAGCGTGAAGAACGCGCACGGGCACAGAACCAGATTGAGGGTATTGCCACAGCGCTTCACAACAGCGCCGAGCTTGCCGTCATGCGCCAGCGCATGAACCTTTGCATGATCGACCGGATTGAGACCCTGCGCGACGCGCTAGCAGCGCCGCAGATTGATCAGGACAGCCTGACCTGGGTGCGCGTGCCGGAGCAGAACCTGCTCGACGATCCCGGTATCGAGGCGGCGCGCCCGCTCATCACCAAGGCCTTTGGCCCCGAAACGATGATACCGTTCAACCTCGTCGAATTCGTTTATGAGAACATGTATATCGCGCAGGATGCTGAACTTGCTGCATGGTCGAAACTGTCCTTGCTCAATCCCGAGAACGGACCCGTGGGCCCTGATCTGCGCGGAGAGATGCAATTGGCGCTCGCGGAAGCCAGAAAAAGCAACCGCCTTATGATCGAAGTGTCGGGCATGATGCGCAACTACAGCCGGCAACTGGGCACACCGGTGCACGAACACACGATCGAGGGGTTTGCAACTTCTCCGAAGCTGTGCGCCGCAATGGTTGCCTATTCGGACGATGAGCACGCAGCGGCGGCCGAGAGAGGGGAGCTGCCCGATGGCACGCAGGTCCACCCGCGCGCGCTGGAGCGCGTGGCTTCCGGCATACGCTAGGACTAATGGTGGGAATCACCATCGTCCTCATCCACCCGGAAATCCCGCATAACACCGGGGCCGTGGGGCGCACCTGCGTGGCGCTGGACATGGAACTGGTGCTGATCCGGCCCTATGGCTTCACGCTATCGGACAAGCATCTTAAACGTTCGGGTCTCGACTACTGGCAGCATGTGCGGCTGGCCGAATATTCTGACTGGGCAAGCTTCATCGCAGACCGCAGCCCGCGCGAGGGGCAGATGTTCCTGTTCGAGGACGACGCGCCGCGCAGTTTCTACGAACCGGATTACCCGGACGACGCTATTCTGGTGTTCGGCAGCGAGACGAAAGGCCTGCCTGCAGCAATCCGCGAGGAGCACCGGACAAGCGAGGTGAGCCTGCCGATGCGGTCCAACCACATCCGCTCTCTCAACCTCGCCAATACGGTGACGGCAGCGGCCTACCAGGCGCTGCGGGGGAAATTCTAGGCCTGGCGCTGCGCGGTGAAGGGCATCGTGCCCATCATGCCGGCCTTGATCGTGCCGCTCACGGCGTCGCCATCGACGGTGGCTTCGCAGTCCAGCGTCATTGGCATGGGCAGGCCCATCTTCATCTGCCAGGTCAACGTGTCACCTTCGATGCGGCCGTTCTTCACGTCCATATCGCCCATGCCGCCCGAAAGCTGTCCGGTGAAGGTTTCGCCATCATCGCCGGGAACGACGGTAAAGGTGCCAGTCTGCTCTCCCATCGGGGATTGCGCCACGAAATCGTAGGTTCCACCCACTTGCGTCATTGAAATTCTCCTGTTGTGAGCGGGCCTTAAAGGCTGTCCGCCTCTACATAATCGATGTCGATATCGAGTGCTTCCAGCTGCGGTTCAACCGTTTCCCAGTCACCCACCACAACGATGGTGATATTTTCCGGCTGCAGATATTCGCGGGCGGCGGCATTGATGTCGTCTGCATCGATTGCGGAATAGAGCTGCGGCAGCAAGGCCTGATAGCGATCATCGCGCCCGGCATTCTGGTTTGCCAGCAGGGCGCCCAGCACCTGGCCATTCGTTTCATAGCGGTTGGGCAAGTTGCGCACATTGCCGTCTGTCACGCGTTGCAATTCCACGTCATCCACCGGGCGGGTGCCGGGAAAGGCCTCCAGCTGATCCAGGATCACCTGGATCGAATCGGCCGTGCGATCCGCCTGCACCTGCGTTGCGATCCGGAAAATGCGCGGCCCCCGGGCGCTCGGCAGGCTTGATCCGATGCCGTAGGTCCACCCCTTCGTTTCGCGCAGATCATTGTTGAGGCGCGAGAGGAAGCCGCTGCCGATCACCTCATTGGCGAGATCGAGGGCTTCCATATCCGGCTGCCAGCCCGAAAGCGGGGTGGGGCGGCCCAGCACCAGATAGCTGGAGGGGGAATTGGGGCGGTTCACCACCACGATGCGCGGGCCATCGCTGGCGGCGGCGGGCAGGTTCACATTCTTGGCCGGAACGGGCGTGGCCGAGCGCTGCCAGTCACCCAGCGTGGCTTCCAGCGCGGCGACCAGTTCATCCATCGACACATCGCCAACGGCGGTGATGGTGGCTGTTTCCGGGCGGATCCACTCGGCATGTTCTGCCACCATGTCTTCCCGCGTCAGCCCCTCTATCACCTCTGCATCACCGGATGTGGAGGCGTAGGCATAGGGATGCTGATCCCCATAGACGAGCGGCATGAAGGCGCGGTTCGCCAGCCCTGCAGGAGAGGACAATTCCTGCGCCACGCCTGCCAATCGCTGGCTGCGCACGCGTTCCAGCGCGTCGGCGGCAAAGGCCGGGTTGCGCACCACGTCCGCCATCAGTTCCAGCGAAGGCACCAGGTTGGGGCTGAGCGCGGAAAGATAGGCAGCGGTGCTTTCCGCACCGGCATTCACGCTGAGCGAGGCGCCGAGCGTTTCTTCCTCGATGGCGATGTCCAGCGCGCTGCGGGTGGTGGTGCCTTCGGTCAGCAGGTCCGCCATCATGGCATGCGTGCCGCGTTGCCCGGCAGGATCGACAACCGAGCCTGCATCGAAAGTGAGCGCCAGCGATACCTTGGGCACCGATGTGCGGCGTGCCAGCACGACCTCGATACCATTGGAAAGCGTCGCACGCTCTACTTCGGGGAAGGTGAGTTCGCCCACCGGTTCCGGCGTGGGCAGGGCGATTTCCGGCCCCGTGCGGGTCACCTCGATCTCGCTGCCATCGTCGGGCGTGGGTGCGGGCGCTGATTGCTCGTCTCCCCAGCCGCCCATGTCGCCGCCGTCCAGCGTGCGTTCGCCCGGCACCACGGCAAGGTTATAGGCCGGACGCGTCAGCCAGCGTTCCATTGCCGCCTGCACATCAGCCGGGGTGAGGGCGGCCATCTGTTCCAGTTCCGTGCGGTAGTAATCGGCATCGCCTGTGTACAGCAGTCCCTCTGCCAGAATGGCCCCCTTGCCGCCGAAGCCGCCAATACGCTCCAGCGAACCGACAAGGCCTGATGCGATCTGCGTGGTGGCGCGATCCATCTCATCCTGTGTGGGACCATCGGCGATCAGGCGCGCAATTTCTGCTTCCAGCAGGGCCTGCGCCTCTTCCTGAGAACCATCGGGCCGCACCTGCACCATGGCCTGCGCCATGCCGATCTGTTCATACGGCTGGTAATAGGCAGAAACGCTGGTGGCGATTTCTTCCCCGCGCACCATCGCATTGTCTAGGCGCGAGGAGGCCAGCCCGCCAAGGACATACATGCCCACCTGCAGCGGCACGGCATCGGGATGCTGCATGTCCGGCCCCGTCCATGCGCGCAGGATCATCGTCTGCGGCACCTGGTCGGTCATCGTGTCATAAACGGGCTCGGCCAGTGTGACGGGGCCGCCATCGAACTGCGCAACCGCAGGTCCGCGTTCGATAGCGCCGAACCAGCGTTCCACCATCGGGCGGGCGGTTGCCGCGTCAATATCTCCGGTGAGGGCGAGCACCACGTTGTTCGGCCCGTAATTGTCGGTGAACCATTCACGCACATCCAACAGGCTGGCAGCGGACAGGTCCGCCATCGACCCGATCACGGAATGGCGATAGGGGTGGCCCACGGGAAGCAGACCTTCCGACATCTTGTAATCGACCAGGCCATATGGCTGGTTATCGCCCTGCCGCTTTTCATTCTGCACAACGCCGCGCTGGTTATCCAGCCGTTCCTGCGTCACCGCGCCCAGCAGATAACCCATGCGATCGGCTTCCATCATCAACGCAAGATCCAGCGCGCCGATGGGCACCGTTTCCACGTAATTGGTGCGGTCATAGCTGGTGGAGCCATTGGTGGCGGTGGAGCCTGCCGCTTCCAGCGGAACGTCGAAATTCTCCACGTTCTCGCTGCCTGTGAACATGATGTGTTCGAACAAATGGGCAAAGCCGGTGCGCCCGCGTGGTTCGGATTTGGAGCCGACGCGGTAATAGACCGTCACGCCAACCAGCGGCGCCTTGCGATCGGTGTGCACGATGGTGGTGAGGCCATTGTCCAGCGTGAATGTCTCGTAAGGAATGTCGACCGCGGCGATGATATCGTCCAGCGATGCGGTTCGCGCGGTGGCAGTGGATGCAGCGCCCGCCGCAGACGCTGTCTCGACTGGTGCAGTGGCGGTGGTGGAGCAGCCTGCCAGCAGAAGAGCGGCGGCAAAGGGGGCGAGCGTGCGACGCGCGAAGGACGTTTTCATGTGAAACTTGATAACACCTCTCTGCATGATGGGAACCCGATTTGTGACGGCGCTTATTTTCCATATGGGCGACGGTAAGATGCTGGATCATTAGTGGCGGCAATCCGGCACCTGCTAATCGACGATTGTATGAAAATTGCCGTTCAACGGGTCTTGTGTTGCGATAATGCAACACTATGTGATTTGGGAACAGATTAAGGGGCCAGATATGAACCTGGAAAAATTTACAGATCGCGCGCGTGGCTTCCTGCAAAGCGCGCAAACCGTCGCCATTCGCAACAGCCACCAGCGCATCAGCCCGGAGCATATCCTGAAGGCCTTGCTGGAGGATGAGGACGGCATGGCAGCAGGCCTGATCCAGCGCGCCGGAGGCAATCCCGGTCGTGCGGTGGAAGAGGTGGATGCATTGCTGGCCAAGGTGCCTGCAGTCAGCGGCAGCGGGGCACAGGCGACGCCCGGCCTCGACAATGATGCCGTGCGCATTCTCGACCAGGCCGAGCAGATTGCAGAGAAAGCTGGTGACAGCTTCGTAACCGTGGAGCGGCTGCTACTGGCCGTCGCGCTGGCAAAGCAAAGCAAGGCGGGCAAGGCGCTTGCCGATGCAGGCCTGACGCCGGAGGCGCTGAACACCGCCATCAACGAATTGCGCAAGGGCAAGACGGCCGACAGCGCCAATGCCGAAGCCGCCTACGATGCGATGAAGAAATACGCCCGTGACCTGACCGAGGCCGCGCGCGAGGGCAAGCTGGACCCGGTGATCGGGCGCGACGAGGAAATTCGCCGCGTGGTGCAGATCCTTGCCCGGCGCACCAAGAACAATCCCGTCGTGATCGGCGAGCCGGGCACCGGCAAGACCGCCATCGCGGAAGGGCTGGCCCTGCGCATCGCCAATGGCGACGTACCCGATTCCCTCAGGGATCGCACGCTGATGGCGCTCGACATGGGATCGCTGATCGCAGGCGCGAAATATCGCGGCGAGTTCGAGGAACGTCTGAAAACCGTGCTGGACGAGGTGAAGGACGCCGGCGGCCAGATCATCCTGTTCATTGACGAGATGCACACGCTGATCGGCGCGGGCGCATCGGAAGGCTCGATGGATGCATCCAACCTCTTGAAGCCTGCGCTGGCGCGCGGCGAATTGCATTGCATCGGTGCCACCACGCTGGATGAGTACCAGAAATACGTGGAGAAGGACGCCGCGCTGCAGCGCCGTTTCCAGCCGGTGTATGTGGACGAGCCTACTGTCGAGGATACGATTTCGATCCTGCGCGGCATCAAGGAAAAATACGAACTGCATCACGGCGTGCGCATTACCGACAACGCCATCGTTGCCGCCGCGCAGCTTTCCGAACGCTACATCGCGGACCGTTTCCTGCCGGACAAGGCCATCGACCTGATGGACGAGGCCGCCAGCCGCATCCGCATGGAAGTGGAAAGCAAGCCCGAGGAAATCGAAGGCCTGGACCGTCGCATCATCCAGCTCAAGATAGAGGAATCGGCGCTGGCCAAGGAAAGCGACAGCGCCTCGCAAGACAGGCTGGAAGCCTTGCGCAAGGAACTGGCCGACCTGGAACAGCAATCTACCGAGCTGACCACCCGCTGGCAGAACGAGCGCGACAAGATCCATGCCGAGGCCCAGATCAAGGAAGACCTGGACGCCGCGCGCATAGAGCTGGAACAGGCCCAGCGCGCAGGCGATCTCGCCAAGGCGGGCGAGCTTTCCTACGGCAAGATCCCGCAGCTTGAAAAGCGGCTGGCCGAGGCTGAAGGCACTACCGAAAACGCCCTTCTGCGCGAAGAGGTGACCGAAGATGACATCGCCAATGTCGTCAGCAAGTGGACCGGCGTGCCGATGGAAAAGATGCTGGAAGGCGAGCGCGAGAAGCTGCTGAAGATGGAAGACGTCCTCGGCAAGCGCGTGATCGGGCAGGAAAAGGCCGTGGTCGCCGTGTCTAAGGCCGTGCGCCGTGCGCGCGCCGGTTTGCAGGACCCGAACCGTCCGCTCGGCAGCTTCCTTTTCCTTGGCCCCACCGGCGTCGGCAAGACCGAACTGACCAAGGCGCTGGCCGCATTCCTGTTCGACGATGATCAGGCGATGGTGCGCATCGACATGAGCGAATTTATGGAGAAGCACGCTGTCGCCCGGCTGATCGGCGCGCCTCCGGGCTATGTCGGTTACGAGGAAGGCGGCGTGCTGACAGAGGCGGTACGGCGCAGGCCCTATCAGGTCGTATTGTTCGACGAGGTGGAGAAGGCGCACAACGATGTGTTCAATGTGCTGCTGCAGGTGCTTGATGATGGGCACCTGACAGACGGGCAGGGCCGCCGCGTCGATTTCTCAAACACGCTGATCATCCTCACCTCAAACCTAGGCAGCCAGTTCCTTTCCAATCTGGAAGACGGGCAGAAGGTAGAGGACGTGGAAGACCAGGTGATGGACGTGGTGCGCGGCCACTTCCGGCCCGAGTTCCTGAACCGGCTTGACGAGATCATCCTGTTCCACCGCCTGGCGATGGAGCACATGGCACCCATCGTCGATATCCAGGTGGGACGCGTTCAGAAGCTGCTGAAGGATCGCAAGATCACGCTGGACCTGACCGAGGCTGCGCGCCGCTGGCTGGGCCGGGTGGGCTATGATCCGGTGTATGGCGCAAGGCCGCTGAAGCGCGCTGTGCAGCGTCATCTGCAGGACCCGCTGGCTGAATTGCTGCTTCAGGGCAAGGTGCCCGACGGCAGCACGGTCCACATCGACGAGGGCGAGGGACAGCTGGAAATGAAGGTAGAGTGACGCCTCAATAAGTAGAACCCTTGCTTCCGAACAGTGTGTTAGGTGGTTGCAACGGTAACTGTGTCACTTTGGTTACAGATGGTATGAAATGCGAATCGGCGCTTTGACAACGCCGGTTCGCTATTGCAACTAAACAGACCTCATCACTGGGCTGGAACTTCACATCATTGTCATACGTAAGGCGTCGGAGAGCGCCGGTTTTGCAATGCGCCAAATGATTCCAGCCTGCACCTCGGGTTGGAGTCAAAATGAAGAAATTCTGTAAAACCAATATGACCGGTCTCGTCGCATCGGTTTCCGTTGTCGCATTGCTCGCTGGCGCGCCGGCATATGCGCAGGACAATCAGCAAGAAGATCGTCCCGATGGCGTTACCACCGATGTTCCCGGCGATGTCGACGTCGTTCTGAATGACGACACCGGCGCCCTGGGTGCCGATTCGTCCGGCGACACCATCGTTGTTACCGGTTCGCGCGTTCGCCGCGACACCTACAGCAGCACCTCGCCTCTCCAGATTCTCGACACCGAAGTCGCCCGCGATACGGGTAATTTCGATGCCGCGCAGATCCTGCAGCGTTCGGAAGCCGCTTCCGGTCAGCAGATCGACGCCACCTTCCAGGGCTTCGTGCTCGATAACGGCCCCGGTTCGCAGACGCTGAACCTGCGTGGCCTTGGTGCCGATCGCACGCTGTTGCTGATCAACGGTCGCCGCCTGGCGCCTGCTGGTGTTGAAGGCGCGCCTACCAGCCCTTCCATCAACCTTCTGCCCGCCTCGCTGATCGCTCGCTATGACCTGTTGCTTGACGGTGCATCCTCGATCTACGGTTCGGACGCTGTTGCCGGTGTGGGCAACATCATCCTGCGCAACGATATCGACGGTTTTGAAGCTTTTGCATCGGGTAGCTATAACCCCGATGGCGGCGGCGATGATTACACCATCAGCGGCGCATGGGGCTCCACCTTCGATCGCGGCTTCATCGGCATCGGTGCCGAATACTCGCTGCGTGACGAAGTCAAGCTGCGCGACCGTCCGTTTCTCGCCGGTTGCGACACCAATTACGAAGTCGATCAGGACGGCAACATCTACACCGTTGGCCTGCGTGACAACGCACTGGTGCAGCGCGATTCGGGCGGCACCATCTCGGTGTCGGAAAGCCCCTGTAAGGTTGACGGGATTTCGGGTCGTATCTTCAACCCGTACAACTTCGGCGGCTCGATCTACTTCCAGCCCGATGGCAACGGCAACTTCCCGGGCTTCCCGAATTTCCCCTATGCCGACTCGACCAACGCCTTCGGCGACCAGCTGGATCGTGATGGCGATGGCATCCGCGATGTGGATTTCCAGGATGTAAACACCAACGCCCAGAACCTCGACCAGACCTTCATCTCGCAGCAGAAGCTGTATAACGTGATGGCTTACGGCGAGTATTCCTTCGGCGGTGACCTGAACATCACGCCGTTTTTCGAGGCGCTTTACAGCCGTGCGGAAATCAGTGCGCCAAACACGGGCGTGGCACAGCTTTTCCCGTCCGTGCCTGACATCAACCCGTTCAACCCCTGTAACATTCAGACGAACCCGGACGGCGTTGACTGTCGCTTGATCGACAACGCCCAGGCTGATGGCTTCCCGGTCTATGCACCTCCGGGTGTTCCGTTCCCGCGTGGCAACTACGGCTTCAGCCTTCCTGTTGTGCCGATTGTGGCAATTCGCGGCGATCGCAACAACTCGGACGTGGTTCAGGAACAGTATCGCGGCGTGCTTGGCCTGCGTGGCGACCTGCCTTTCATCGGTGATACCTGGACCTTCGAACTCTCGGGCGTCTACTCGCGTTCGGAAGGCCGTTCGGTCATCCGTGGTATCCGTGAAGATCGCCTTGCTCTCTCGCTCGGCCTCGATCCCACGGCTGACTACAATGGTGATGGCGTTGTCGACAACAATGGAGACGGCATTGCTGACGATTACGACAGCAACATCGACTTCTTCCAGGGTGACCCGCAGCTGATCGGTGTTTGTAACACCAATGGCCTGGCCAACCCCAGCCTCGCCGCACCGGATCTCACCGCTGGTTGTACTCCTGTGAACCTGTTTGCACCCAGCGTGCTGTCAGGCGCAATCGGCGATTTCGCATCCCAGGCAGAGCGTGATTACCTGTTTGGTGAGCGCGTGGTTGACACGACTTACGAACAGACTGTCATCGGCGGTTTTGCTACCGGCGACCTCGTTCAGCTGCCTGCTGGGCCGCTCGCTCTCGTGGTCGGTGCCGAGTATCGCAAGGACAGCATCTCGACCACGCCTAACGATGCAGCCATCAATGGTCTGTTCTTCGGTTTCTATCGTGATCTTGGTACCAATGGTTCCAAGTATCTGATCGAAGGTTTTGCCGAGCTGGACGTCCCCGTGTTCGACAATGAGGATATCGGTCGTTTCGACCTGAACCTATCCGGTCGTGTCACCGACGAAGAGTTCTACGGTACTGCCGGAACATACTCGGCCAAGGCCAGCTGGAGCCCCGTGCCCCAGGTCCTGTTCAAGGCTACCTATGGTACGTCGTTCCGCGCGCCGAACCTGCGCGAGAACTTCCTCGGCGGTATTACCGGCTTCACCACCATCTCCGATCCCTGCGCCGTTCCTGATGAGGCGTTCGAACCCCTGGGTGGTGGCTATCAGGCCGCGGACGATACGCGTGACCCGGATGTTCTGGCGATCTGTCGTCGTGAAGGCCGCGATCCGACCGCTGTCGGCATCAACGCTGCTGGATCGAATACCTTCACCACCAACAGCATCGAAGTTGCCAACCAGGGTTCGCTTGACCTTGATCCGGAAACCTCGACTTCCTTCACCGCAGGTGTCGCGATCACGGAAAACTGGGGAGACTTCGATTTCTCGTTCAACTTCAACTACTACTCGATCATCGTTGAAGACTCGATTGCCGAACTCACCGCTCAGTTCGCCATCAACGAGTGCTACTTTGACACTGATGGTCAGCGTAGCGTGTTCTGTGACCAGCTGCGTTATTCGGCCGGTGACCGTGCTCTGATCAACCAGGCCTTCCCGACCTTCCTGAACCAGGACAAGGAAACGGTGAAGGGTATCGATCTGAACGCCAACTTCGGTTATGAAACGCCGTTTGCTGGCGACATTCTGGACCTGGGTCTGAACCTTCGGGCCAATCACCTGATCGAGCGTAGCACGCTGTTCATCAGCGACGATGAAGTGCAGGATTTCGACGATGATACTGGCGAATTCGGCTTCCCTCGTTGGACTGGCCGGGCAATCGCAACCGCCGGATGGTCTGACTTCCAGCTGACTTGGGAAACCCGCTACATCGGTCGTACCGAGCAGCAAGCCGACGGCATCGACGATTTCGCCGACGTGTTCGGTCGTGGACCTGACGGACTGCCCTCCGATTTCACTAGCGACACCTGCCTTGGCAACGGCTCCGGCTCGGTTGTGAATGGCCAGTTCGTTGCTGACGGGATCGTGCCGGGCGATGGCAAGTTCTGCCGCGATGTTGGTTTCGCAGATGAGTATTTCGTCCACACGATCTCGCTGCGTTACGACATCACCGAGAACATCCGTCTGCGTGCCGGTATCTCGAACCTGTTCGACGAAGCTCCGCCGCTTATCGACACCAACGAAGTGTTCGGTATCTCGAACACCCCGATCGGCAATGGCTACGATCTGGATGGTCGCGAGTTCTTCGGCTCGGTCCGCGTTCGCTTCTGATCCAGACTGACATTGACTAACAGGGCGGCCCCGCAACTTCGTGTTGCGGGGCCGCTTTGCTTTGAGGGGATTAACCCTGTCGCCCAGACCCTGTCACCTTGACCCTGTCGCCTCGCAACGTAGGACCGTTACAACAACAGCAATCGGGTGAAGCCATGAAGATCGATTCGAGTATTTGCGCAGTCATCACCGGCGGGGCCTCCGGCCTTGGGGAAGCCACGGCGCGGGCAATGGCGGGCCGCGGTGCAAAGGTGGCCCTGTTCGATCTGAACGAAGAGCGCGGCGAAAGCGTGGCTGCCGAGATCGGCGGTATCTTCTGCAAGGTGGATGTCTCCAGCGAGGAATCCATCGCCGCAGGTTTTGCCAAGGCGCGAGAGGCGCATGGGCAGGAACGCGTGCTGGTCAACTGCGCGGGCATCGGCACCATCGGCAAGCTCACCCGCCGCGATCGTGAGACAGGCGATATCAGCCACCTGGACTTCGCCCTGTTTGAAAAGACCCTGAAGGTTAACCTGCTGGGCACATTTGGCTGCATGGCAAAATCTGCCGCCGGTATGATGACGCTGGATCCGATTGGTGATCATGGCGAACGCGGCGTGATGATCTCAACCGCATCGGTTGCTGCCGAAGACGGGCAGATCGGTCAGGTCGCCTATGCCGCGTCCAAGGCCGGTGTGAAGGGGATGACCCTGCCGGTGGCGCGTGATCTGATGAACGAGGGCATCCGCGTAAACACCATTCTGCCGGGCATCTTCATGACGCCGATGATGGCCGGCCTTCCGGAAAAGGCGCAGCAATCGCTTGCCGCATCGGTGCCATTTCCAAAGCGCTTGGGCCAGCCGGAGGAATATGCCGATCTCGCCTGCTTCATGGTGGAAGCGGAATATATGAACGCGGAAACCGTGCGCCTTGATGGCGCCATTCGCATGCCGCCAAAGTAAGCGGCGAAACGGCGGCATCTGCGGAGAGCGAGACAAATGAGCGGTTGGCATATCGGCGTAATCGGCGGATCGGGATTGTATGAACCCGGCGCGCTTGAAGACGCGCAGGAAATCGCCGTCAAAAGCGCGTTCGGCGAACCATCCGGTCCAATCACCACGGGCCGCATCGGGCCGGTCCGCTTCACCTTCATAGCACGGCATGGGGAAGGGCACGCGCTGTCACCTTCCCACGTGAATTACCGTGCCAATGTGGATGTTCTGAAGCGCGCCGGGGTAACCGACCTGCTGGCCATTTCTGCCATCGGCAGTCTGCAGGAAGAGCTGGCGCCCGGCACCTTTGTTGCCGTGGACCAGCTGATCGATCGCACCACCGGCAGGGAGCGCAGTTTTTTCGGGAACGGGATCGTTGCGCATGTGCCGCTGGCCGATCCTGTCTGTCCGCGCCTTTCCGGCCATGTGGCAAAGGCGGCGGCGAAGGCTGGCGCGAAGATCCACAAGGGCGGAACATATGTGGCGATAGAGGGGCCGCAGTTCTCCACCCGCGCGGAAAGCCACATGTATCGCGCCTGGGGTGCAGATGTCGTCGGCATGACGGCGATGCCCGAAGCGCGCCTGGCGAGAGAGGCCGAGCTGCCCTATGCCCTGATTGGCATGGTCACCGATTACGATTGCTGGCGCGATGCGCAGGACGACGTGGATGTGACCGATATCCTGCGGGTGATGAAGGGCAATGCCGATACGGCCAAGGCGATGTTGAGCAAGTTGGCGCAGGTCCTGCCCAAGACGCGCAGCGCCAGTCCGATCGACACCATACTGGATTCGGCAATCATCACCCCGCGTGACCAATGGCCCGTATCTGCACGTACTCGCCTGGATGCCGTTGCCGGGCGGATGATAGAAATATTTCCTACCACTAAAGAGTGACGCTCGAAACTTGCAAACTTGAACAAAGTTGCGCAGGGTCGTTGCTTATGCAACCGACAACATCATTATCACAGTTTCTTCCTTATCAACTTTCGCTCGCATCCAACGCGGTCAGCGGCCGCATTGCCGTGGAATATCGTCAGCGCTGGGGTCTCAGCATTCCGGAATGGCGCGTTATGGCGGTGCTGGGCGATGTTGGTGCACTGACGCAGCGCGATCTGACGAAGCGCACCTTGATGGACAAGGTGGCGGTGAACCGCGCGTGCAAAGGCCTGGAAGAACGTAATCTCGCTGCCAGAACCCCGAATGAGGCGGATGGCCGATCGCACCTGCTGGATCTGACGGATGACGGCCGGGTCATGCATTCCGAAATCATGCCCCGCGCACGCGAGATCGAACGCATGATGTTCACCGGCTTTTCCGAAGAGGAACTCGAACTGTTCCGAACCCTGCTCAGCCGAGCGCGAAAGCAGGCGGAGGATCTGGACGCGGTTGATCTGGAAGGAAGCTTCGGCATCAGCTGAGGTTGCCGGGTACGCCAAAGAAAAAGGGCCCCGCCGGTATGTTCCGGCGGGGCCCTTTTCGTTTCGGTATGCCCTCGATCAGGAGAACGCGTCGGAGATCGAGCAGGCTGCGGGGCCAAGGATCACGATGAACAGCACCGGCAGGATGAACAGGATCAGCGGCACCGTCATGATGGCTGGCAGACGTGCGGCCTTTTCCTCGGCGCGCATCATGCGCTCGTTACGGAATTCTGCGGATAGCACGCGCAGGGCCGATGCCAGCGGCGTACCATAGCGTTCGGTCTGCACCATCGTCGTCACCACGCCGCGCACGGCTTCCAGGTTAACGCGATAGGCGAGGTTTTCGAAGGCCTGGCGCCTCTCGGTCAGGAACGAGAGTTCGATGGCGGTCAGGGCAAATTCGTCACCCAGTTCCGGATAGGCGCGGCCCAGTTCGCGGGCAACGCGGTTGAAGGCAGCGTCCACGGTCAAACCGGCCTCGGCACAGATCACCAACAGGTCCAGCGCGTCGGGAAGGCCCTTCTGGATGGCCAGCGTGCGCTTTTTTGTGACGTTGGCGAGATAGATTTCCGGCCCCTTGTAGCCCAGCACCACCAGCGCCGCGAAGGCGAAGAAGCGCTTCATGCTGCCCCATTCGGGGAAGGTGTCCGTCCAGTAGAAGATGACGATACCCAGCAGGCCCAGCACCACCGGCAACACCATGCGGGCGAAAATGATGATGATCGCCCATTCCTTGTTGCGGAAACCGGCCTGTGCCAGTTTCTGCTGGATCATCTTGACCTGGCTTTCCTGCAGCACCTTCATGCCCTGCAGGGTGTCCTTCATCTTGTCGGTCGTATCGCTACGGCGCGTTAGGCTCTGACGTTTCTTGGACGTCTGCGTCAGCATGCCGGATTTAAGCTCGGCACGCCTGTCGTTCAGCGCCTTCACGCGCTTGGCCATCGGGTCTTTCACCGTAACCGCGGCATAGATTGCAAACACCATAGCAAGGGCTGCGATGCCTGCCAGGATCGTGCCGACAAGGATAACATCGACGCCAAGCAGCGTGGGACTGGATGCGGGGGCGATCATCAACATGGTTTTTCCGTTTCCTCCGCGATCAGATTTCGAAGCTGACCATCTTGGCCATGATAAAGGCGCCGATGCTCATCCACACCATGCCGCCAAGGCCGGTCACGATCAGGCGGTCATCGGTGAAGAAACCACCCAGATAATTGGGATTGATCCAGTAGATCAGGCCAAACACGATGAAGGGCAGGGCGCCAACAATATAGGCAGATGCCTTGGATTCAGAGCTCATTGCCTTGATCTTCAGCTTCATCTGCGAACGCTTGCGCAGCACGTCTGCGAGGTTGGACAGCGTTTCGGCCAGGTTACCGCCGGTTTCCCGTTGAATGGCGAGCGTGATGACGAAAAACTGGAATTCCGGCGTGTTCAGCTTGTCAGCCGTTTCTTGGAGCGATTCCTCCATGGTGCGCCCGATCCGGATACGCTCTGTCACCGCGCGGAATTCCGAGCCGACAGGGCCGGGGATTTCGCTGGCAACCACGCCGAGGGTTTCCGTTACCGGAAGGCCGGAGCGCAGGCCGCGCACGAGCAGCTCGATCCCGTCGGGGAATTTTGCGGTAAACTTGTTAGTGCGCCGCTTGATGAAGCTGTTCACCACCATGTGTGGCAAACCCGCCCCAAACAAGATGCCAACGCCAAGTGACAGCATCGCAGCGCCGGTGTTGAGGTAAAGCAGGGCCGTTACCAACAGGGCCAGGCCAAGCGAGACGTAGAGGTACTGCGTCAGCGTCCAGTCCATGCCGGTGCGGTTCAGCCGCAATTCCAGCGCCTGCAACCGGGAGTTGGCGCCTGCGCGCGAGAACTGCTTTGGCTTGCGGGAAGCGATGGCCTTCTTAAGCTGGCTTTCGACCTTGTCCGTGGTGCTTTGCGAATGGCGGAAGCGCACGGCCTGCAAGCGGCGCTGCCCTTCCTTTGCGGGCGATGTGCCCGACATTGCCGTGTAGCCCAGGATCATCAGGCCCATGAGGCCACCGGCTAATAGCAGAAGCTGGATGATGCTCATGGAAAACCTTCTTTCAAACTTGTTTCAGTTGCGGGCTTGAATGCGGGCGGGATCGGGTCCCGCCCGCAGATTACGGTTTATTCGGCAGGTTCGGCGTCAGCCTTTGCCTTCTTCGACGAGGAGCCGAGGAGAGACTTCAGATCGAACTTGCCCAGCATGGAGCCTTTCTGGCCGGCTTCTTCGATGCTTGCGCCGTCATCTTCGGCAACGCCGG
This sequence comes from Aurantiacibacter rhizosphaerae, assembly GCF_009807005.1. Classification (GTDB taxonomy): domain Bacteria; phylum Pseudomonadota; class Alphaproteobacteria; order Sphingomonadales; family Sphingomonadaceae; genus Alteraurantiacibacter; species Alteraurantiacibacter rhizosphaerae. The sequence goes on from NZ_WUBR01000001.1 coordinate 1,144,830, forward strand.
CAATCATCTTGGCGATCTCGCGGATGGGGCCGACGGTTTTCGAGCTCTTGTTGGCTTCGATAAAGGTCTGGCCCAGCTTGGCGGCATTGGCCGCTGCCTTCTGGTCGAACGAGATCTGGAAGTTGATCTTACGTTCAATGGAGGCTTCGAAATCGGCCTTGCTGATCTCCGCGGTGCCCGGCTGCATCTTGTTGCAGACGATCAGCGGGTGACAGTTGGGCGCATTGGTCTTCAGCCAGGACAGGATGCGGATCGTATCGCGCGCCGATGCCAGGGTAAGCTCGGTGACAAGCGTCACCACGTTTACATCCGTCAGCAGGTGCGGGAAGTTGATCAGCATGTTGCGCGGCATATCCACCACGGTCATGTCGAATGCCTGGCGGAACTCTTCTTCCAGTTGCAGGAAGGCGGTTCCATCCGTCATCATCGGCGCGTTGATCGGTGCCTCTGCCGACATGATGGCGAGGTTATCGTTGGCGCGGATCATGGCGCGTTCGATGAACAGGCCGTCGATACGGCTGGGGTTGTCGATCGCGTCGGTCAGGCCGCGGCCCGGCTCCAGATCCAGTGCCAGGGCACCGGTGCCGAAGTGGACATCCAGATCCAGCAGAGCGGTGGAGGCCTGGTGTTCGGTGGAGAACAGCCATGCCAGCGACGTCGCCAGCGTGGATGCACCCACGCCGCCGCGCGTTCCCACAACCGCCGTGGCGATGTGTTCACGCTCGCCTTCACCCTCTGCATTGCGGGGGGTGGAGAACACGGCCTGCGCCTGCGTCAGCGCATCGCGCAGCTGACCTGCGGAAAGCGGTTTCAGCAGGTAATCATGAATGCCGCTGGCCACCAGATCGCGATAGAGGCGAACATCGTTCACCTGGCCCACCGCGATCACCACGGTGCCGGGTTCGCAAACCTCGGCCAGCGCGTTGATATCGTTCAGCGGGTCGCCGCTTTCGGACAGATCGACCATCAGGATTGCCGGGCTTGCAGCGATGGAAAGCGACTGAATGGCGTTACGCAGGCCACCCTTGTTGCACTTTTCAGGCTGCCAGCCCATTTCGATAACCACCGGACGCAGCACGTCGAGCGCGCTCTCGTCGCAGATGAAGGCGGAGAAGGGCTCTCGATTGCCCATCGAACCGGTTTTGAAAGGCGAATTCATCGATTAGCTCCCTTCGTTGGAGGCGACTGCAGGAAGACCGCCGGCGCCGGTTGGCTCCTGGCTGCGGAAGGATTCGATGGCGCGGTTGGATGTCATGATGACAGTCTCACCCGTTCCCTTGGCACCTTCCAGAAGGTGTTCAGGATCGGCCACCATTGCGGCAAGGTTGCCATTCACCGAACAGCCGTAACCGTCGGAGGCGTGGTTGCCCTGCTGGAAACCGAACTTGTCGGACCAGTCGTTGCAATTGGGTACGTATGCGGTGGAACGGGTGACCACCACGCGGACATTGCCGGGATCGACATAGCCCTGCGTCACAGGTGCGCTATCGGCCAGCAGGATGCCGTAGCGGCCTGCAACTGCGGCGATATCTTCTCGAACGGCGGCGCTGTCGACGGGCGTGTCGATCGCAACGCGATCACCATATCCCAGGTCCAGCGTATCGAACCAGTCGCCAAGGCGGGCCTGTTCGGTCGCGTCGAGCCCGGTTACGCCGGTGCGCAGGTCGAGCACGTAGTTGCTGCGCTCTACAACCGGCTGGTTAACGCTGTTGAGCGAGTAGTTGTTGTTCACGTCCATCCCGCCACAGGCGGCAAGGCCGAGACCGAGCGAGAGCGCCAGGGCCGAGCTGGCAGCGCGTTTCAAGCTAATGTTCATGGCGATCACTCTCCGTTTGCGATGCTGAAGCCGGGCGTTGCGGCCGCGGCGGTCTGGGTGGCGGCGCCATCAGGACGCTGGCCACTGGCAAGCGCTGCACCGTTCTGGTCCGTCAGGCTGACATCGGGGCCGGCAGGTGCAGGGTTTGCAGCGCGCGGCATGGGCCGCTGGCCACCGCTGGTGCCATCGGTTTCCTGTCCGAACAGGAACTGAGAAGCGGCGTTGGGGACAGCGAAGCCATCGGTCGGCAGGCGGATCTCACGATCACTGACCGGTTCGACCAGATATGGCGTCACAACGATCACCAGCTCTGTTTCGCCGCGACGGAAGTCGGTGGAGCGGAACAGGTTGCCAAGGATCGGGATGTCACCCACACCCGGCGCCTGGTCGATCGTGTTCTGGGCGTTGCTGGACATGAGGCCAGCAATCATGAAGCTCTCGCCCGAGCCCAGCTCTACCGAGGTTTCCGCACGGCGGATGGTGAGGGCGGGGATCTGGAAACCGTTAAGCGTCACGGCACCCTGGCTGGAAAGCTCGGAAACCTCCGGGCGAACGCGGATCGAAATCCGGCCATTGGCCAGCACGGTCGGCGTGTAAGAAAGGCTGACACCGAATTTCTTGTATTCAACGGTGGTGGTGCCCAGGCCCTGCGACAGCGGGATGGGGAATTCACCGCCCGCCAGGAATTCAGCGGTTTCGCCGGAAAGGGCAGTAAGGTTTGGCTGCGACAGGGTTGTCACCAGGCCGCGCTGCTCACCAAGATCCAGCGCGCCTGCGATATCCAGGCCGAACAGTTCACCAATAGCGCCCAGCGTCGTCTGGCCCTGGACCGGCGTGATGCTGGTGCCGGGGACAGTGCCGCTGCATTGGCCGTTGGCCAGAATTGGAGGAATACAACCTGCAACTTCGTTGCCGATGCCGAGTGGACCGCCAAGGGCATTGAACTGATCTGTAACCGTGCGACCACGTCCGATACCGAACTGGAAGCCGCCGGTCCCGTCAATCGTCGTCAGGTTGGCGCCGATATTGCGAACCAGCGAACGGCTGACCTCGGCAAAGCGTACCCGCAGATTGACCTGCAGCGGGGTGGCCATACGAAGGCGGGAAATCACGTTCGCATCTGCGCCAACGAAGGCCTGCACCAGGCGTTCAGCCTCCGCAGCATCTTCAGGAGCGGCAACCGTGCCTGTCAGCAGCACGGTATTGGTGCCCATGGTGGCAACCCGCACGTCTGCTTCCGGCATGGCCAGGCCCAGCATCTGATCAACGCTGTCCAGGTTCGAACCGACGCGGATATTGGCGGACCAGATGATATCACCGGCAGCATTGCTGGCGTAGATCGTGGTTTCGCCGCCGGACAGGCCGAAGACATACAGCTGGCGCTGCGATTTTACCTGCACATCGGCAACCTGATCGTTCGATACGAAGATGTCTGCCATGTTGCCCGGAAGGGTAATCAGCTCACCGCGGCCGATGGACAATACGATGTCCTGTGCGGCCCTGACGGAAGTCTGGGCGGAAGCCGTGCCAGCGGGCACTGCAACGGCCAGCGGTGCAATTGCGCATGCGGCGCTGAGCATTGTCTTTAAAAGGCGGCTTTTCATCGTCTTGCCTTTCGGAGCGTTTCCAGTGGAAATCGTGGATTTGAAAGTGTTCATGATCATGGCCTTCACCGCAGGGTCGACATGCCGACCGAACCGATTTGGGCACCTTCGCCCATCGCGCCGGCCTGGCGGTCAAGAAGGGCACCCGCGCCGCGACCGACGGGAGTGACGACGGTGGACTTGCCGCGGGTAACGCGAACGGTGGGGCCGGTGGGTGCAGCGTTGGCAGATACACCCGGCGTCATCGGCGCGGCAGCAACAGCCGGCTGGCGATTATCGTTACCGCTGTCACGGGGCGGAACGGTGCGACGCTGGAAGCGGGACACGTCACCACCGGTCTGGAAGGTGGTGGCACCTTCGCCGGGGCGAGACATGGCGACCCGCAGCAGACGCTCTTCCTCTTCAGGAGATGCATCGTTCGGCAGTTCGACTTCACCCGATGCAATCGCACGCTCAAGCTCGGACTGGTTATCGGCGATGGAGCGGAGCGACAGGCTCAGCGTGCCGATGGTCTGGGCAACGGCGATCTTCTCGGCGATGCGCGGCGTTACTTCCATCGTCACCGTACGGAAGGCGCGGACCACGGTGCGGCCCTCTTCGGTGGTGGTGGTTTCGGTCGACTGGTCGGTGGCAAGCACGCGCAGGTTCGTAAGGATCGTTTCGGACGTGCGCAGGGCTTCACCTTCGCCGCCGTTCACGGTCTGCGTCAGCACCATGTCCACACGGTCACCCGGGAACACGAAGCCGGCCACACCGGTGCGGGCGGAAACGGGCACCGTCACGGCACGCATGCCTGGGCCAAGCGCCGCAGCAAGGAAGCCGCGATCACCCGGCGCGACGAGCGAGCCCTGGGTTACCGGTTCGCCAGCCGTCATCGGATTGCGAACAACAGTGCCCAGCAAGGCCTCCATATCGGCTTCACCGTCGATGAAGTAGGCATCCTGCACCAGTTCCTTCGGCCACAGCTGGTAGCCAACGGCATCGGCAGTCACGATGGTGCCGACGGGCAGGCCACGCTTGGCGACAAGCACCTTGGGGCCGGTAGGTTCAACTTCGACAGCTGCCGAAGCTTCGGGTGCCGCGGCACCGGCGAACATGCTGCGAGCAAGGAGAGCCGTACCGATCGCAACGATCAGCGCCCCTACCAGCAGAATAAGTTTCTTCTTGTCCATGGTGCGTCAAGCCCCCTCAGATGGTCCTTGCAAAATGCTTTTTGCCGAATACGGCGCGATTGGTTAAAATCAGGTTCACTGCGCCGCTGCCGCGATGGCGGAAGCGGGCAGAAAGATGGTGCCGATGACCCACAGGCCAGCAGCGGAAATGGCGACGCCATAGGGCACGGCCCAAGGCTTTTTCTTGCGGCGGCCCATCACGTTGCGGGCTCCGATGAACAGCGTCAGCACGCCCCCGATGAGGGCCATCATCACAATGAATTTCACAAGCACGAGCGGCTGCATCCACAGCGCCAGCGCGGTCAGCAGTTTCACATCGCCGCCGCCCATCTGTTTCAGCGCGAACAGCACGCTGCCCAGCGCGAAAACGCCGATGGCAAGGCCAAGCTGTATGGTGATGTCGGGCCAGAATGCGTAACCGCGGGCGATCCAGAACACCGGCGCACCCAGCGCGATTGCCAGGTTCAGCCAGTTGGCGATGCGGCGGCTCTTGATATCGGTATAGGCCGCTACCAGCAGCGCAATTGCCAAGGCGGCAAGCAAACCGTACGTGATCGGATCGTCTAGCATTAAGGCCCCCAAGTGTCCCTTGACCCTTGTGCTAGCGTGCATGGCTTACCAAAAAGTAACCAAAGGCAGGAGGTTGGAATTAGCCACGCTATCACTCAGGTTCCTGCGGATTTTGATCGCAGGGCAATTCCCGCAAGCGCAACCGAACGTAAGTGGATCGCCGAGGACGGGCACGAGATCCGCATAATCGACTGGGGCGATCCTCCTGCCGATGTGCCGCCGCGCGGTTCGATCCTCTTCATGGCAGGGCGCGGCGATGCCTATGAAAAATACCTGGAAAGCTTTGAACACTGGCGCCTGAAGGGCTGGAAAATCAGCGCTGCAGACTGGCGCGGGCAGGGCGGATCGGGCCGCCTGGGCAATGATGATGCCACCGGCCACATCGATGATTTCCTCCTGTGGGTCAGCGATTTAGCGCAAGTGTGGAGTGCTTTCGCCGAAGCGCGCGAGGGGCCGCTGGTGCTGATGGGCCATTCCATGGGCGGGCACCTGGTGCTGCGCGCGGCGATAGAGAAGGTGCTGATGCCGCAGCCTGATGCCATGGTGCTGACGGCGCCCATGCTGGACGTTTTTCCAGAGCATGTTCCGCTGTTTTTCCGGCGCGGGCTTGCGCATCTGATGGCGCGCATGGGTGATCCGCGCCGCCCCGCCTGGGGCAAGGGTGAGAAGCCGATTGCCATGAACAGCCTGCGGCAAAACCTGCTCACCCATGATGCCACGCGCTATGACGACGAGAGGTTCTGGCGCACATCGCGGCCTGAACTGAAGCTGGGATCGGGAAGCTGGGGATGGGTGCGCGGGGCGATGGATTCGATTCGCGCCATTCACGCGCGCGGCGCACTGGAAAGTGTGGACGTGCCGGTATTGATGGTGGCGACCGATGCGGATCGGCTGGTAAGCCCCGCGGCAATCCGGCGGGCGATTGATCGGCTGCCGGATGTGGAAGCATTGGTGTTTGGCGATGAAGCCCGGCACGAAATCCTGCGCGAAGTCGATCCGGTGCGGAACAAGGCACTGGCAAAGATCGACGATTTTCTAGAGCGGCGCCTCACTGACTGACTGATCGAGTGGTTGATTGATTGCAGACATGACCGAAGTCTACGACATCGCCGTGATTGGCGCCGGTATGGCCGGTGCCAGCATCGCAGCAGAGCTGGCCGCAGCGGGCGGCCCAGCCTTGCGGATCGCCATGTTCGAGGCGGAGGAATTTCCCGGCTACCATACCACCGGCAGATCCGCTGCCTTCAGGGAGGAATGTTACGGCGGGCCGGATGTCGTCCCCCTCACGCTGGCTTCGGGCGATTACCTGCGCGATGGCGGTTTTCTTAACCCGCGCGGCGGGCTGTATGTCGCGCGCGAAGGTCAGGATGAGGAGGTGGAGGCGTTCCTGCAGCGATTTTCCCAGTCCGACGTCACCATCCAGCGGCTGGATCGTGCCGGGCTGGAGGCTCGGTTGCCGGGCGTTCGCGCCGGGTGGACGCAGGCGCTGAGCCAGCCCAACTGCGCGGATATTGATGTGGCGGGCCTGCACCAGCATTACCTGACGCGGGCAAAGGCGGCTGGCGTTACCTTACTGGCGCGGCACCGTCTGCACGATATTGCGCGCGAGGGCGCGGAGTGGCGGATGAATTTCGGCTCTGCCGGAGAGGCGAAGGCCGCCATCGTTGTGGATGCGGCAGGTGCGTGGGCGGACGGGGTTGCCCGCCTGTGCGGCGCGCGTCCTCTTGGTATTCAGCCGCTGCGCCGCACTGTTGCGCAATTGCGGGTTGCCCCCGCGCCGCAGCCGGACCTGCCGTTGACGCTGGATATCGGCGGCGATTTCTATTTCAGGCCCGATCATGGCCGTATCTGGCTAAGCCCGCATGATGAAACGCCCAGCGAACCCTGCGACGCCGCGCCGGAGGAGTATGACGTGGCGCTGGCTATCGATCGGTTCGAATTGGTGGTCGACTGGCGGATAGAAGCAGTGGAGCGCAAGTGGGCGGGCCTGCGCAGCTTCTCCCCCGATCGCCTGCCGGTGTACGGGTTCGATCCCAGAGTGGAGGGTTTCTTCTGGTTCGCCGGGCAGGGCGGCTACGGCATCCAGACCGCGCCCGCCGCCGCAAGGTTTGGCGCGCAATTGCTGCTGGGAAAACCGCGCGATGCGATGACGCAGAATCTCGATCAAACCCTTTATTCGCCGCACCGCTTTGCCGCTGGTGGTCGGGCCTAGCCAAGAGACTGATCTTTGTTATGGTGACCGCCGGCTTATACTAGAGGGAGATTACACCATGGCTCATCATTTCCAGATTTATAAGGACAAGGCCGGCGAATTTCGCGTGCGCTTCAAATATAATGAAGAGGTCATGTTCTCGACCGAGGGATATTCCTCGAAGGCGAGCGCCAAGAATGCCATCGAATCCATTCAGAAGAATGGTCCGGGTGCCAAGATTGTCGACGAAAGCTGAGAATTTCTAGCGGGCGCTGTCGGCCGCGTCGCTGGCGAGGCGGTCGACACGCTCGTTCTCTACATGGCCCGAGTGGCCCTTTACCCATTGCCAGTGGATCTGATGCGGTGCGGCCGCCTCGATCAGATCGTGCCACAGGTCTTCATTGCGCACCGGCTTCTTGCTGGCATTCACCCAGCCGCGCTTTTTCCAGCCTTCGACCCACTTCGTGATACCGTCGATGACATAGCGGCTGTCTGTATGCAACGTAACCTCGCACGGTTCGATCAGGGCCTTCAGCGCGCGGATCGCAGCCGTCATCTCCATGCGATTGTTGGTGGTTTCGGGATCGGAGCCGGATAGCTCCTTCTCATGCGTGCCCATGCGCAGCAGCGCGCCCCAGCCACCGGGGCCGGGATTGCCCTTGCAGGCACCATCGGTAAAGATATCGACGTGTTTCACGAGCCGAACACAGCCTTTCCTTCGCGGCGATAGAATTCCAGCCTGCGCACGAAATCCATCGGGTCTTTCCTTGTCACCAGCGCATCTGCCGGGGTTTCGATCCAGTCCTGTGCGCGGCTAGAGATGAACCGCAGGGCCGCACCTTGTGCCAGCAGCGGCATGGCCTCGCGCTCATCATCCTCCAGCAACCGCGTGCTTTCATAGCCTTCGACAAGGGCCTGTCCCACATCGGGCCGATAATCGCGGCCATCGCTGCTGAAGCTCCAGGCGGCATGGGTCACGGCCAGATCATAGGCCATGGCATCGTTGCAGGCGAAGTAGAAATCAATCAGCGCGCTGACATTATCCCCGCGCATCAACACGTTATCGGGAAAAAGGTCCGAATGGATGATGGAGCGGGGCAGGCCATCGGGCCAGCGCTGCGCCACGTCGCGCGCCATCTCCACCACGCCGGGAAGGGCTGGATCGATGGCTGCCAGGGCCTGCGCCGGACAATCCGCCAGCACTTGCGCGGATACATCCGGGCCAAGGCTGTTTTGTCGCTTTCCGGAAAAGCCCATCGCCGTAGCGTGCATTTCGGCGAGCACCCGGCCCACGCTGCGCGCCTGCGCAGGGGTTGGCGCATCCACCGAAACGCCGGGCAGAAATTCGATCAGCGCCACGGCCTTGCCCTGCAACATGCGTGATGACGCGCCTGAGCGATCATGGATGGTGCGCGGCACGGGGCAGTCGTGCGCCGCCAGGTGATCCAGCAGATCGAGGAAGAAGGGCAGGTCTTCCAGCTCTATGCGTCGTTCATACATGGTGAGGATAAAGCGCTTGCCATTGGCCGCGCTGCCGCTGGTTTCGATCAGCCAGTTGGAATTGGAAACCCCCTCGGCAATCCCCTTTGCCGAGACCAGTTCACCAACGTCATATTCCGCGATCAGTTCGGCCAGGGTTTCTGCCGAGAGCTGCGTGTAAACCGCCATGGATAAAGGCCTAGTCCGTCAACTGGCGAGGCAGTTTGAAAACCATTTTCTCCTCCGCGGTGCGGATCTTCTCCTCCCGCACATCGCGCCATTCGGCCAGCTTTGCCACCACTTCGCGCACCAGCACCTCTGGCGCGCTGGCGCCTGCGGTGATGCCCACCGTGCCGATGCCATCCAGCCATGCGGGATCGATTTCCGATGCGCGCTGGATCAGGTGGGACGTGGTGCCCAGCCGCTCTGCCACTTCTACCAGCCGCAGGGAGTTGGACGAGTTGGGCGCGCCGATCACCAACACCAGATCGCAGCCCGGCGCCATCGCCTTCACCGCTTCCTGCCGGTTGGATGTGGCATAGCAGATGTCTTCCGCCTTGGGCGCCACGATATTGGGATAGCGCACCTTCAGCGCGTTCACGATTTCGGCGGTGTCATCCACGGAAAGCGTGGTTTGCGTCAGGAAGGAAATCTTTTCGTCCTGCCCGAACGGCAATTTGCCCACGTCATCCACGGTTTCCACCAGCGTCATCTGGCCTTCGGGCACCTGGCCCATGGTGCCGATCACTTCGGGATGGCCGGCATGGCCGATGAAGATGATGTGCTTGCCCTTTTCGATCTGGCGTTCTGCCTGACGGTGCACCTTGGATACCAGCGGGCAGGTGGCATCGACATAGATCATCTCGCGCCGTTCGGCCTCTGCCGGAACGGATTTGGGTACGCCATGCGCGCTGAAGACAACCGGCATATCGTCCGGCACCTCGTCCAGCTCCTCCACGAAGATGGCGCCTTTTTCCTTCAGGCCTTCCACCACATAGCGGTTATGCACGATTTCGTGCCGCACATAGACGGGCGCGCCGTACTTCTCGATCGCCTTTTCAACGATCTCGATGGCGCGATCCACACCGGCGCAAAATCCGCGCGGTGCGGCGATCAATACGCTAAGCGGCAATTTCTCGCCGGAAGGGCGGCTATCCTGAAATGGGGCGTTCATGCATGTGCCTCTAGCTGTTGTCGCCTAGTCGGGAAAGGGCTAGGGCCCTGCGAACAGAATTTGGCGGCTGAAATTGCTGCGCATGATACAAGGAATGGGAATGAAAGCTCGGATCGCAATACTTGGCGCTGTTGCCGGCCTCACGGTTCTGGGTGGCTGCCGCAGCGAAGGCGATATCGTGGTGGATACAGGCGTCGGCATTACCGCGCTTCGGTCTGTCTGCCCGGCAGTGGGCGTTCCCGATTACACCGGTGATATCACGCTGTTTTCCCCGGCCGATGCGCGCACCGTGGATGCTCTTGATGTAACCGCGGCCATCACCAATGTGCGATCCACCTGCGATGAAAGCGGCGATCAGGTTTATGCCAGCGCCACCTTCGATGTGAACGCCGTGCGCAGCAACACGTCTGGCGCGCGCACCGTAACGCTGCCCTATTATTCCACCGTCCTGCGCGGCGGCACCTCCGTTGTGGCAAAGCGTATCGGCGAAGTTCAGCTGAACTTTGCGCCGGGCGAATCCCGCGCGCAGGCCAGCGGCACGGCAGGGGCATACGTAAACCGGGCGGAAGCCACGCTGCCGGAAGATATCCGGGAACGTATCACGCGCCGCCGCCGCGCTGGCGATCAGTCCGCTGCCATCGATCCTTTGACCGAACCCGATGTGCGCGCCGCAGTGGCCCGTGCCTCTTTCGAACTGCTGGTCGGCTTCCAGTTGACCGAGGACCAGCTGGCTTACAACGCTACTCGGTAAATCGGGCTACGCGGTAAATCGGGCTACGCGGCAAATCGGGCTACGCGGCAAATCGGGCGCTTTGCGCGGGCGGCCAAACAGGCTAACGGCTCGCCCATGTCCGAGAACCAAACGATATACGCCGCCTTTGCGGAAAAACTCGATGCCGTCCTTTCCGCGTTGGAGATGGAAGGCACGCTGCCGCCTGAAACGAACCGAGCCAATGTGAGTGTGGAGCCGCCGCGCGATCCCTCGCACGGCGATCTTGCAACCAATGCCGCCATGGTGCTGGCGAAGCAGGCGAAAAGCAATCCGCGCGCGCTGGCTGAGCAGATCGTGGAGCATCTGCAGCGCGATCCTGCCATCACCAGCGCAGAGATTGCGGGTCCGGGCTTCATCAACCTGCGCCTTGCCCCGCACAGCTGGATAGAGGAGCTGTCCGCCATTGCCGCCAGGGGCGATGATTACGGCAAGTCCGCGATGGGCGCGGGCACCACGGTGAATATCGAATATGTCTCCGCCAATCCCACCGGCCCCATGCACATGGGCCATTGCCGGGGCGCGGTGGTGGGCGATGCGCTGGCCAGTCTGCTGGAACATGCAGGCCATAAGGTAACGCGCGAATATTACGTCAACGATGCCGGCGGGCAGGTGGATACGCTCGCCCGCAGCGTGCATCTGCGATATCGGGAAGCGCTGGGCGAGGATATCGGCGAAATCCCCGAAGGCATGTATCCCGGCGATTACCTGGTGCCCGTGGGCAAGGCCGCTGCCGATGAATTTGGCGATCGCTACGTGTCAGAGCCGGAAGCCGAATGGCTGCCCCTGTTCCGCGCCTTTGCGGTGGAGCGGATGATGGAGGTCATCAAGTCCGACCTCGCTACGCTGGGCATCCAGCATGACCTGTTTTCATCCGAAGCCGCGCTGCAGGCCGCGAAAAAGCCCGAAGCTGCCGAGGCATGGCTGCGCGAGCATGATCTTGTCTACGATGGCGTGCTGGAACAGCCCAAGGGCAAGACGATCGAGGATTGGGAGCCGGTGGAGCTGCCGCTGTTCCGTTCTACGAAATTCGGCGACGATCAGGATCGCCCGATCAAGAAGTCTGACGGCAAGTGGACCTATTTCGGCGCCGATCTCGCCTATCACATGCAGAAGGCGGAAAAAGCCGATGCGCTGATCGATATCTGGGGCGCCGATCATGCGGGCACGGTAAAGCGGATCAAGGCCGCCGTTGCCGCACTTTCCGAAGGACAAGGCACGTCCATCCCGTTTGACGTGAAGCTGGTGCAGATGGTGCAACTGCTGCGCGGCGGCGAACCTGTGAAGATGTCAAAGCGGTCCGGCAATTTCGTCACCATTGCTGACATGGTGGACGAAGTGGGCAAGGACGTGGTGCGCTTCACCATGCTGACCCGCAAGCCCGAAGCGCAGATGGATTTCGATTTTGCCAAGGTAATCGAGGCCAGCAAGGACAACCCCGTATTCTACGTGCAATACGCCCATGCGCGCATCCGTTCCATCCTGCGCAAGGCTGCGGCGGAAGATCTGGCACCCTCCGATGCCAATCTCGATCTGCTGGCAGAGGACGATCTGACCCTGATCAAGCAGGCCGCCCAGTTCCCGCGCGAGGTGGAAGCCGCAGCCCGCGCGCGAGAACCGCACCGCATCGCTTTCTATCTTTACGATCTGGCCGCCGCATTCCATGCTTTCTGGAACCTGGGCAATGATGACGCGGCAAAACGCATCATCGTGGCACAGTCGGCTGAACTGTCCGAAGCGAGGCTTTTCCTTGCAGAGCAAATAGGGCAGGTTATTCGTAATGGCCTCGCAATCCTTGGGGTTGAGGCGGTTGAGGAGCTCTAGATCATGAATCTTCCCGAGGGAGCAAATGACGAACCCTACACGGCAGAGGAGCAGCTTGCCCTTTCCGATGAAGAGGACTCGCTCCCCTGGCTGGAAGATGATGGCGATTACGAAGACGAGGGCGGATTTGACGCGCGCCTGATCTGGTTCACGATTGTGGGCCTGCTGGTGCTGGGCGCAATATTGGTGGGCGCATGGTGGCTGTTGCGCGATCGGCCCAATTCCGAACTGGTTGCCGATGGCACCGTGCTGGAAGCGCCCGATGGTCCGTACAAGGAACGGCCCGAAAATCCGGGCGGTCGACAGGTGGAAGGCACCGGCGACACCGCATACCAGGTGGCCGAGGGCGAAGCGCAGCGTGGCCGCCTTGCCGATGCCGAACCCGATGCAGCGCGGCCCAGCATTGATGTGGCACAAGGCGAAGATGACGAGGCCGAGAAGGAAGCGGCTCCGCCCGCTGGCTCCGTTTTCGTGCAGATCGGCGCATACACCAGCCGTGCCGACGCAAGCCAGGCATGGGTTGAGGCACGAAGTCGCTACTCCGCGGTATCCGGCCTGAACCATCGCATCGTGGAGGCAGAGGTGAACGGCGCAAAGGTCTATCGCCTGCAGGTTATCGCCGCTAACAGGGCGGCTGGCGATGCCACTTGCCGCGCCATCCGCAACGCGGGCGGGGATTGCTATATCCGCTAAGCCGTTACGCAATGGACGTACGGCGGGCATGTTTTCCCCGGCACTGCTGACTGTAAAGCTTGCACCTTGGCGCGGATTTGGGCCTAATCCACGGCTATGACGCCTGCCATATTCAGCCTTTCCGGCCTCACCCTGACGGGGGAGGAACGCGCCTTTTTCAAGGATGCGCTGCCAGCGGGATACATCCTGTTCGGTCGCAATGTTCAGGATCGGCAGCAATTGCGCGCGCTGACCGATGCCTTGCGAGAATTGCACGGGCGGGAAGACCTGCTGATCTCCATTGATCAGGAGGGCGGACGCGTATCGCGGATGAAGCCGCCCGAATGGGATAGCTATCCCGCCCCCGGTGCCTTTGCCCAGCTTTACGATATCGCCCCGGCCAGCGCCATTCAGGCCATTCGCGCCAATTCACAATTGCTGGCGCATGACCTGGCAGAGGTGGGCATTACGGTGGATTACCACCCCGTCCTCGATATTCCGTCAGAAGGCGCGCATGACGTGATCGGAGACCGCGCTCTTGGCCGCGATCCGATGCAGGTGGCCGCGCTGGGCCGCGCGACGTTGGATGGACTGGCGCGCGGCGGGGTGATCGGGTGTATCAAGCACATGCCGGGCCACGGGCGCGCCACGGTGGACAGTCACAAGGACTTGCCCGTGGTGGACGCCAGCGAGGCCGAGCTGGAAACCGACATGGCGCCATTCGCAAAGCTGGCCGATGCGCCCATCGCGATGACGGCGCACATCCGCTACACCGCATGGGATGCGAAAAATCCGGCGACCCAATCCGAATTCGTGATTTCGCAGATCATCCGCAAGCGCATCGGCTTCGATGGTCTGCTGATGTCTGACGATATCGATATGCAGGCGCTCGACGGCACCATTCCCGAACGATCGGAGCGTGCAATTGCCGCAGGCTGCGATCTGGTGCTGAATTGCTGGGGCAAGATGGATGACATGGTTGGCACGGCCAAGGCTCTACCGACAATCACCGATGCGGGCCGATCGCGGCTGGACCGGGCGATGGCGGGCGCAGGCCGGGTTGGGGATGAAACACCCCGTGCCGAATTGCTGGCGTCGCGCGATGCCTTCCTCGCGCTGGTGGGCGAACGAGCGTGACGGCGATGGAAGACGGCACGCTGTTCGACGATGTCGACCCTTCCGAGAATGATAGCGAGGACTGGCGCGGCATCGCCGCCCCGGCGGAAGCCGATTCAAGCGCGCTGTACATAGAGCTGGAGAACTGGGAAGGCCCGCTGGACCTGCTGCTGGACCTTGCCCGGCGGCAAAAGGTGGATCTGAAATCCATCTCCATCCTGGCGCTGGTGGATCAGTATATCGATTTTATCGAGCAGGCAGAGGCGCTGAAGCTGGAGATTGCGGCCGATTACCTCGTGATGGCGGCATGGCTGGCTTACCTGAAATCCGCGCTGCTGCTGCCCAAGGAAGAGCAGGAAGACCCCTCTCCTGAAGAGATGGCGCTGAAGCTGCAATTGCGCATCGCCCGGTTGGGCGCGATGCGAGAGGCTGGCGCAAGGCTGATGGGGCGGGACAGGCTGGGCCGCGATGTGTTTGCGCGCGGCGCGCCCGAAGGTCTTCGGATTCTCAAGAAGAACCAGTGGCAGTGCAATTGGTATCAGCTGGTCCACGCATACGGGCAGGTGAAGCTGCGCATGGAGCCGGTGGTCCACATGGTGGCAGAGCGGCCCGTGATGACGCTGGAATCCGCGATTGATCGCGTTTCCGCCATGCTGGGCGTATCGCTGGACTGGATGGAATTGCGCACTTTTCTGCCCGTCGATGCAGAACCGCGGCTGCGCAAATCGGCGCTCGCCAGCAGCTTTGTCGCCGCGCTGGAACTGGCCAAGCGGGGACGGGCGGAAATCCGGCAGGAGGAGATCTTCGGTCCCCTCCACCTCCGACGGCTGAAGGCCGATGCCTGAAGGAGCGGCAGACGGCCCGGACGATCTGATGCGCGCGGTGGAGGCGTGCCTGTTCGCAGCAGAAGAACCGCTGACGCGCGAACAGATCTCGGCGCACGTTGGTGATGCCGATGTGAAGGATGCGCTGCGAGCCCTGCAGGAGCAATACGCGCCGCGCGGCATCAATCTGGTGGAGCGGGCCAAGCGCTGGCAATTCCAGACCGCGCCGGATCTTGCGCATATCCTGCGGCGGGAGAAAGACCAGCTCCGCCGCCTGAGCCGCGCGGCCACGGAAGTGCTTGCAATCATTGCCTATCACGAACCCGTCAGTCGCGCGGAGATAGAGGCGATACGCGGCGTGCAGACCAGCGGCGGCACGCTGGATGTGTTGATGGAAGCGGGCTGGGTGCGCGTGGCGGGGCGGCGCGAAGTGCCCGGTCGGCCGGTGATATATGCCACCACGCCGGAATTTCTCAGCCACTTCGGACTGGACAGCCGCAAGGATCTGCCGGGCATTGCCGAACTCAAGGCTTCCGGTCTGCTGGACCCGGTGGACGATGCCTATGACGATCTGATGGAGCAGCGGGAGAGCAGCGCCCAGGCAGGGGCTGCGGATGCATCCGAAAATCAGGCACAGGACGGCGTTAAAACCGCGCCTGATCTTGCGCAGGAAGCAGAGGACACGGACGGGGCGGCAGCGGACCGGGACGGGCCGGATGCAGAGACGCTGGAAAAGCCGGACGAAAGCGCCTAGACTCCGGCTTTAAAGATTTCGGAGAATATTCGTGGGTAGCATTGGACCATTCCAGATCCTGATAATCGCACTGGTGATACTGGTGCTGTTCGGCCGTGGCCGTATCAGCGAGATGATGGGCGATTTCGGCAAGGGCGTGAAAAGCTTCCGCAAGGGCCTGTCGGATGAGGAAAATTCTTCCTCTGACGAAAAGCCCGCATCGCGCATCGAGGGGCCCTCGCACGATGCAAAGCCAGCCGGGGAAACCATCGATCCCGCTCCGGCAGCCACCGGCGACAAGACCACTTCCTGATCCTTTGTAAGCGAGCGCCGCTGACCCATGTTCGATATCGGCGCAACAGAGCTGTTGCTCATCGTTGTGGTGGCCATCCTTGTGATTGGCCCCAAGGACATGCCGCTTGCCATGCGTACCGCTGGCCGCTGGATCGGAAAGATCCGCAAGCTGTCCGGCCATTTCCGCACCGGTCTTGACGCGATGGTGCGCGAGGCGGAGCTGGAGGACATGGAGAAGAAGTGGAAAGCGCAGAATGAAAAGGTGATGCGAGAGCATCCCGACGGCGCGCCCGCGCAGGGTGATGGTGAGATGGAACACACGGGCGCATATCCACCGGCCAAGGCTGCCGAGATGAAGCGCCTGGCGCAGGAAAAATCCGCCGCGAACGAAGCGGCTGCCAACGAAGCGGCTGCCACCAACACGGCCGGGGCAGAAAGCGCAACCAGCAGGGTCGCAGCGAAGGACACCCCGGCGAAGTCTGAAGAACCGCCTGAAAAGGACGCCGGATAATGGCGTTCAAGATATCCGACCTCGACGATACGCAGGCTCCGTTGATGGAGCATCTGATCGAACTGCGCGGACGACTGGTGCGGGCCGTGGCGGCCTTTGGCGTGGCCTTTGCGGTGTGCCTTTATTTTGCCGACGATATCTTCGGCATTCTGGTGCGCCCGCTCACCGCCAGTTTTGGCGCGGGTGAGGGGCGGCTGGTGTACACCCAGCTTTACGGGGCCTTCTTCGTCGAGATCAAGGTGGCGATCTTCGCGGCCTTCTTCGTCAGTTTCCCGATCATCGCCAACCAATTATGGGCCTTTGTTGCGCCGGGCCTGTATGCGCGGGAGAAGCGGGCATTTCTGCCTTTCCTGATCGCCACGCCGGTGCTGTTCACCGCAGGCGCGTGCCTTGCCTATTTCGTGGTGATGCCGCTGGCCTTCCCGTGGTTCCTGGGATTTCAGGGCAATGTGGGCGGCATCAATGCAGAGGCGCTGCCCGAAATGGGCGAGTATCTCGATCTCGTCATGCGCTTCATCCTGGCCTTCGGGATCAGTTTCCTGCTGCCGGTGCTGCTGATGCTGCTGAACCGTGCGGGCCTTGTTTCGCGCGATCAGCTTGTGTCGGCGCGCAAATATGTGATCGTGCTGGTGGTGGCGCTGGCGGCGATCATCACCCCGCCGGACGTGATTTCCCAGCTCGTGCTGGCCATTCCGCTGCTGATGCTGTTCGAAGGTTCGCTGATCCTGATGAAGATCACCGAACGCCGCGATGCGAAGCTGAAAGAGGAAGAGGCGGCCGAGGAGGCTGCAAAGCCCGATAGCGAAACCTCGGCCTAGCCGCCTACTGCCCTAGCGGCTTTCAATCTCGACATCGAATACCCGCTGACCGGCGATCCATGTTTCCAGAACCTCGATCTTCCGCATGTCCGCCGCATTGGCCATCAGCGGATCGGCGCTGAGGAACACGAAATCGGCGCGCTCCCCCTCTGCCAGAGAGCCGAAGCGACCTTCTGCAAAACCGGCGTAGGCAGCGCCTGCCGTATAGGCCGCCAGCGCCTGTTCCCGGTTGATCGCTTCATCGGGATGCCATCCGCCAAAGGGTTCACCATCGGCATTGGTGCGGCTGATCGCGACGGCTAGCCCCGCCATCGGATCGACGGGTTCAACCGGCGCATCGGTGCCGAATGCCAGCTTGCCGCCTGCTTGCAGGATGGAACGCCAGGCATAGGCGCCGCCCAGCCGAACCTCACCCAGCCGCGCCTCGGCCATCATCATGTCGCTGGTTTGATGCACGGGCTGCATCGATGCGATCACGCCGTGTTCTCCAAAGCGTGGAAGGTCAGCCGAGTCCACGATCTGGGCGTGCTCGATACGCCAGCGCCTGTCTCCGGAATAATCGCGCGACAGTTCTTCTATCGCATTCAGCGCATCGGCATTGGCGGCATCGCCGATGGCGTGCACGGCCACCTGGAAGTTGTCGAGCGCGGCGCGGCTCATCAGATTGCGCAACTGCGTGCCGTTGAGGATCGGCAGCCCGCGATTGCCGTGATCGTCCGAATAATCGGCCTTCAGCAACGCCCCGCGCGATCCCAGCGCGCCATCCAGATACAGCTTAACCCCGTTCAGTCGCAGGCGATCGTCATACAGCCACTGCGTTGGCGCAGGCCCGCCGATCAGCAGCATGGTATCCACGCTGTCGGCATAGGACATGACGCGCATCTGCAGCCGTCCGGCATCGCCAGCGCGGCGGAAGGTCATCCAGTCTTCAACGCTGGTGCCCATATCGGCAACCGCGGTGATGCCGTGCCGCAGCAACAGGCGCTGCGCATTGTAGAATGCCAGATCGCGATCCTCGGGGAGGGGCGGGGGAACGGCGTTGTCCACCATCTCCATCGCCGTATCCACCAGCACGCCCGATGGCGCGCGCGAACCTTCCAGGCGCTCTATGCGTCCGCCCACAGGGTCCTTTGTTTCCGCGGTGATATTGCCGGCTGCAAGCGCCATCGAGTTGCCCCAGCCGGCATGGCCATCCACACGCTCCAGCCAGATCGGGCGATCCGATGTAATCGCGTCCAGTTCCGCGGCGGTGGGAAAGCGGCCCAGGCCCCAGCGTTCCTGGTTCCAGCCGCGACCGATGATCCATGGCCGATCCGGATAGGCGGCGGCGTAGCTGGCGATGCGCGACAGCGCCTCTTGCAGCGAATTGGTTTCCGACAGGTCCAGCACCAGCGTGCCAAGGCCAATGTCCATCACATGTAGGTGGCCATCCACGAAGCCGGGCACCACAACGCGGCCTTCGCCATCGATGCGATAGTCGATCTCGCGCGTTGGCCGGTCGCCAAAGTCGAGCAGTTCGGAAATGCGCCCGTCTTCATCCACCACCATGCCGCCGAAGCGATCGATGGAGCCATCGCGCGCAACGGATATGCCTTCGATATTGTCGATATGGGTATCGGCAAGGGCGGGAGCAGGCATGCAAAGCAGGGCCGCAACCACGGCGAAACGAGCGATCATTCGGAAATCTCCGGCAGGTGGCGGATCAGGGCGCTGGTATCCTGCCGCGCGCCGCCCTGTTGTTGTACCTGCGCATAGAATTGGTCGACAAGGGCGGTGACGGGCAGCGAAACGCCCGATGCCTTCGCCTCGCCAAGGGCAATGGCCAGATCCTTGCGCATCCAGTCTATCGCGAAACCGAAATCGAAATCGCCCGCCATCATGGTCTGCCAGCGGTTTTCCATCTGCCAGCTTTGCGCGGCCCCGCCGGAAATGGCCTCCAGCACCTTGTCCGCATCGATGCCGGTCGCCTGCGCCATGCGCACCCCTTCGGATAGGCCCGCCAGAACGCCTGCGATGCACACCTGGTTGATCGCCTTGCAGGTCTGGCCTGCACCGGCATCACCGATGTGGACGATGCGCGCGGCGTAGGCCTCCATCACGGGGGTGGCGGCATCCATAGCCGTGGCCGTGCCGCCGCACATTATCGCCAGCTTGCCATTTTCAGCACCGGCCTGCCCGCCGGATACGGGCGCATCGATGCAGTGAATGCCGCGCTTGTCAGCCGCATCCGCCAGTTCGCGGGCCAGCGCGGGGGAAACGGTGGTGTGATCCACCAGGGTCGCGCCCTTCTTCATCGCCGCCAAAGCGCCGTCATCGCCCAGCAACACGCTGCGCACGTCATCGTCATTGCCAAGGCACGCCAGCACGATGTCGCAATCGGCCACCGCGTCTGCCGGGGTTTGCGCGGTGGAGACGGCAAGTCCCTCACCCTCCAGCCGCTGTTGCCAGTCGGCAGCTTTGGATTGGGTGCGATTATATCCGGTGACGGTGTGACCGGCTTTGGCGAGGTGGCCTGCCATCGGCGCGCCCATCACGCCCAGGCCCAGAAATGCTAGTTTGCTCATATGGCTATGGCGATGCCGAAATTGCTGCGCCAAGGCAATCTTTGTTGCGCAAAAGCTGTCGGCCTATTTGCACGCGCGCGACAGTCCGCTAGCGCGGGCAACCATGACGGGAACAGATAACAGCCTCACCCTGGAAGATGTGCGCGCCGCGGCCAAGCGGATCGAAGGATCGGTGGTGCGTACCTCCACCATGCATTCGCAAACGCTCAGCAAGATTATCGGCGCGGATATCTGGCTGAAGTTTGAAAACCACCAGTTCACGGCGGCATACAAGGAACGCGGTGCGCTGAACGCCCTGCTGCTGCTGACTGATGAGCAGCGCAAGCGCGGCGTGATCGCGGCCTCTGCCGGCAATCATTCGCAGGGGCTTTCCTATCACGGCACGCGGCTGAACGTGCCCGTCACCATCGTGATGCCGCGCACCACGCCGACCGTAAAGGTGATGCAGACCGAAAGCGTGGGCGGCAATGTGGTGCTGGAGGGGGAGACTTTTGACGAGGCCTATGCCCATGCGCGCAAGCTGGAGGGCGAGCTTGGCCTGACCTTCGTCCATCCCTTCGATGATCCGAATGTCGCCGCAGGGCAGGGCACGGTGGCGCTGGAAATGCTGGCCGACGTGCCGGAGATCGAGACCATCGTTGTGCCGATTGGCGGGGGCGGCCTGATCAGCGGCATGGGCACCGTGGCCAAGGCGCAGAACCCGCCGGTGGAAGTGATCGGGGCCGAAGCGCGTCTTTTTCCCAGCAGCTATAACGCGTGGGCAGGCGCGGACCTTCCATCGGGTGGGGATACGCTGGCCGAAGGCATCGCCGTGAAGGAGCCCGGCAAGTTCACCCAGACCGTGATCGACAAGGTGGTGGACGATATCCTGCTGGTGGAGGAGCGGCATCTGGAAGAGGCCGTGTCCCTGCTGCTGCAGATCGAGAAGACCGTGGTGGAAGGCGCCGGTGCCGCGGGCTTTGCCGCCGTGCTGGCCCACAGAGAGCGGTTTGCCGGCAAGAAGATCGGCCTGGTGCTGTGCGGCGGCAATATCGACACTCGCCTGCTGGCCAATGTGCTGCTGCGCGATCTTGCCCGGTCAGGTCGTCTTGCGCGCTTGCAGATCACCTTGCAGGACAGGCCCGGCGCCTTGTTCAAGGTGATGCGGGAATTCGATGCGCATAACGTCAATATCCTGGAAATTTACCATCAGCGCATTTTCACCAATCTTCCTGCCAAGGGACTGGTGACCGACATCGAATGCGAGGCCCGCGACCGGGAGCAGCTGGATGCGCTGGTGAAAGCCTTGTCGGACAAGGGGTATTCGGTCAGCCAGGTGGAACTGAATTAACCATCGATCCTGCCCCATTACGGGGCGTTTACGCAGCCAACGGCGCTATTTGTGGAAATTAATCCTGCAGGTGGCGATTTAAATGGTTAACATGGTTCAACTCGCGATTCTCTGCGGTCATAACGGCCCCGGATCTCGCAGAATGAACCGCGTGACAGTTTGAACGCCAGAAATTGAACGCTAGAAAAGAGGATCGCCCAACCCCGTGTCGGCACCCGTTCGCTTCCCCCGCTTTTTCGTGACCAGCCCCGCGCCGTGTCCGTACCTGCCGGGCCGCACGGAGCGGAAGGTCTTCACCGAGCTGAAGGGCCCGCATGCAGAGCAGTTGAACGATGCGCTGGGCCGCATCGGCTTCCGCCGCAGCCAGACGGTGGCCTATCGGCCAAGCTGCGAGGGATGCAAGGCCTGCGTTTCCGTCCGCGTCTCGGCAGAAGACTTCAAACCATCGAGTTCGCAAAAGCGCGCGCTGAAGCGCAATGCGGACCTTGAAGTGACTGAATGCCGATCCTGGGCAACCGAAGAACAGTTCGCACTGTTGCAGCGATATCTGGAGCATCGCCACCCCGGCGGCGGCATGGCCGCGATGGACGAGGTGGACTATGCAGACATGGTCGAACACACCAGCGTATCGAGCTTTGTCATTGAATATAGGGAACCTTCTGAGGACGGTTCTATTGGACGTTTGGTCGCAGCTTGTTTAACAGACAGGCAAGCGGACGGGTTGTCGATGATTTACAGCTTCTACGACCCCGAATTGGAGCATCGTAGCGGCCTTGGGAATTACGTCATTCTCGAACACATCCGGCGCGCCGCGCAGGCGGGGCTTCCCTATGTCTATCTTGGCTACTGGGTCGAAGGGTCTGAGCGGATGCAATACAAGGTCCGCTTCCGCCCTCTCGAAGCGCTTGGCCCCGATGGCTGGCGGCGCATGTCCGAAGACGAACAGCGCAGCCTCATCGATGGGGTGGCCAAGGGAAATTGTGCAAGAGCTCCTGCTACGGATGGCGGATCGAAAGACAACACGCCCGGATTGCAACAGGAATACAAGCTCACCTGAGTGCAATTCCATGACTGCCCGCACTTCTACCGCGCTGGCCGCGGCGCTCGCGCTGCTTGCCAATCCCTTGGTCCAGGCGGCGCATGCCCAGGAGACGCAGGATACGCCGCGCCTTGAAGACCTGATTCCCGATGCCGCAGTTGAAAATCCGGAAGACTGGGCATCGCAAGGCGTGCCGCCAAGTGATCAGGCCGATGCGAATGCGCAGGCGCCGCTTGATGCCGATGCGCCATTGGCCGCCATGCCGATGGTCACCATCCCATGGCCCGAAGATATAGAGCTTCCGCAGCTTGCCCCGCTGGAAGCTGAAGATCCCATTGAATTCGTTCAGTTCGATGACGCGATCCCACGCGTTCCAACCGGCAGTGAGGAGCGCGTTTCCGAAGAGCTGGTGCTGGTGTTCCCCACCGAGCAGTCGCTGTTCCCGCAGCGGGACGAATTCCTCGATCGGTTCAAGGCGCTCTCCACGATCGAGCAGCTTGACGATGACGATAATCTCGCCCGCCTCGCCGCGCAGGCGCGGGCGGATGAGGCATTGCTGCAGCAATTGCTGGATGTTTACGGCTATTTCGATGCGCAGGTGATCCGCACCGTCGGCCAAGTGGATGCCACCACCGCCGTCGATCTGGACAGGCCCGCCGTCCGTTTCGATATCGTGCCGGGGCAACGATTCACCGTCGGCGCCATCGATCTTGGCAATCTGCAGGCCGCAGGCGATCAGTATGATGCCCTGCGCAGCGCCTATGAAATCAATGTCGGCGATCCGATCTCGCTCGACAAGATCGAGGAAGAGCAGTTTGACCTCGATACCGCGCTTGGCGAAAGCGGGTTCCCCTTCGCCACGATCGATGCGCCATCGCTGCTGGTGGATCACGACCGCGAAGAGGGCGATATCACCATGCCGGTGGAGCCCAATGGCCGCTATCGTTTTGGCACCGTCATCAGTTCCGATCCCGAATTCCTGTCCAGCCGCCATCTCACCACCATCGCTCGCTGGGACGAGGGCGATATCTACACCCGCAGTGACGAGATGGACCTGCGCCGTGCCATGCTGGCCACCGGGCTTCTGGGTTCTGTCGAGCTGACCCCTGTCGTGGTGCAGGATCCGGCCAATGGCGAACCCGGCATCGTCGATATAGAGGCAGAGCTTTCAAAGGCGCCGCTGCGCACGCTTGCAGGCAGCATCGGTTTCGGCACTGAAGAAGGCATCCGGCTGGCCGGAAGCTGGGAACATCGCAATCTCTTCCCGCCCGAAGGCATGCTGCGCGTTCGCGGTATCCTCGGCACGCAGGAACAGCTGGCGGGCGTCACCTTCCGCAAGAACAATTTCAAGGGCCGCGATCGTATCCTGACGGTGGACGCTTTTGCCTCCACCATCGATTACGATGCCTATGATGCGCGCACCGCTTCGCTGATCGGCACGTATGAGCGGGTGAGCACCCTGCTGTTCCAGAAGGCGTTCAGCTGGTCCGTGGGGCTGGAACTGGTCGCCACGCAGGAAAGCGAGCGTAACGCCGCGGGTGAGACGCTGGACCGCGAGAACTACTTCATCGCTGCCTTGCCGCTTTATGCGCAGCTCGATAATTCTGATGATCTGCTGGACCCGACCAAGGGCTGGCGCCTGTCGGGCCGCCTCTCGCCGGAAATTTCCGAGAACGAGGGGATCAAGAGCTTCTATATCCGCAGCCAGGCCGACGCGACCTATTACAAGTCCGTGGGCGAGAACACCGTGCTGGCCGGCCGCGTCCGCTTCGCCTCCATCCCCGGTGCTCCGCTGGAAGCCATCGCGCCATCGCGCAGGCTCTATGCCGGCGGCGGCGGATCGGTGCGCGGTTACGGCTATCGTGAAATCGGCCCACTCAACAGTTCGGGCAATCCGCTGGGTGGACGTAGCCTGGTGGAACTTTCGGCAGAGGCACGTATCGGCACCGGCTTCATGGATGGCGCCGTCAGTGTGGTTCCATTCGTCGATGCAGGTTCCGTGGGCCTTGATCCCACGCCCGATTTCCAGTCGATCAAGTTCGGTGCAGGCGTCGGCGTTCGCTACGCCACCGGTTTCGGCCCACTTCGTTTGGATGTGGCTTTCCCGCTGAACCCCGGCCCCAATGATAATTGGGTCGCCGTCTATGTCGCACTGGGCCAGGCCTTCTGATGGCGGACGGTGCTGCCATGGATGAGCCCGTCGCACAGGAAGACGTGCAGCCCCGCCGCAAACGGCGCGTTCCCATTCGCATCCTGAAAGGGGTGGGTTGGATTTTTGCCGGGTTGCTGGCGATCATCCTGCTGGCAATTGCATTCCTGCACACGCCGCCGGGCCGCCAGTTCATCGTAGACGAGATCAGCAAGTTCGCGCCTGCCTCCGGCCTGCGCGTCGAAGTGGGTGAGATCGATGGCTCTGTATTGTGGAGCAGCACGCTTTACGATGTGAAGCTTTATGACGCCAATGATACGCTGTTCCTGGAAGTGCCGACGATTGACCTGAACTGGCGGCCCTATCGCTGGTTCACCAGCGGGCTGGACGTGCGGCACCTGGTGCTCACCAACGGCACGCTCTATGCCGCGCCGGAACTGGAGCCGGGCGATCCCGACGCGCCGATCCTGCCCGATTTCGACATTCGCGTTGATCGTTTCGTGATCGACAATCTTACCGTTGCAGAAGGCTTGCTGGGCGAACAGCGGGTGATCGATTTCGCCGCCAAGGCCGACATTCGCGATGGCCTTGTCTATCTGGATGCTGACGGCGAATTTGGCGGCGGCGATGAATTTGCGGCGCTGGTCCATGCAGAGCCCGATGGCAACATGTTCGACCTCGATCTGAACTGGCAGGCTCCTGCCGGTGGCTTCCTGGCGGAAATGGTTGGCGCAGAGCAGGACCTTTCGATCAATCTCGTCGGTGATGGCAGTTGGACGTCGTGGAAGGGTGACCTGCAGGCGGTGCAGGGCGGCAGCGATCTGCTGGATTTCGAGATTTTCAACGAAAGCGGGCAGTACCGCATCACAGGGCAGGCGCGGCCTTCGGCGTACCTTGAGGGGATACCGCAACGCGCGCTTGGCGACCTTGTCACGCTTGATGCATCCGGCACGCTGGAAAATTCGGTGCTGGATGGCGAATTCTCTCTGCAGGGCCAAGGCGTGAACGCCAATGGCGATGGCGTGATAGATCTGGCCGACAACGCCTTCGACAATCTCAATTTTGCCGTGCAGCTGCTGGACCCGACGCTGTTTTCTGAAGGCGTCGCGCTCAACGGGCTGACCATGGAAGGCACGCTGGACGGCACATTCCGCGATCTTACCGTGCCGCACACGCTCTCGGTGGATGAAATCGATGCTGGCGGCATCACTGTTTCCAACGTGCGGCAGGCGGGCACCATCACGTTTGACGGCACGCGTGCGAATATCCCGGTGGATGCGCAGATTGGCCGCATCGTCAGCGGGAATGACCTGTTCGATCCGCGCCTCGTCAACGGCAACCTTGGAGGCACGCTGGTCTATGCGGGCGGAGAAATCCTGTCTGATGATCTGGCAGTTCAGTTCCAGGGCCTGCGGGCGCGGCTGGGCCTCAACAGCAATCTTGAAACCGGTCTTACCCGTGTAAACGGGCCGGTGAACATTGCGGATCTGCAGTTCGAGAATATCGGCACCATCGATGCAGGCGCGCAAATCCGCTTCCGTATCGGCGGCGATGCACCATGGATGCTGCGCGCCGAATTGCAGGGCCGCGTTGACGAGGTAACCAATTCCACCATCGCCAATCTTGCGGGCGAGAATATCCGTTTCGACGGCGGCATCGTGATGGGCGGAGAACAGCCGCTGGTGTTCCAGAACATGGATATCAATGCCAGCCTGCTGACAGCCACGCTGGATGGCCGCGTGGATGACAGCGGCACCAGCATCGCCGGATATGGCCGCCACGCAGATTATGGCCCCTTCACCGTCGAAGCCACGCTGGCCGATGATGGCCCGCGGGCAGAGCTGGTGTTTGCCGATCCGCTGCCCGCTGCTGGCCTAGCGGATGTTCGTGTCAGCCTTTCGCCAACCGAAAATGGCTTTGCCATCGAAACCAGCGGCGGATCGATGCTGGGCGCATTCGATGGCGAGCTGTATCTGGAGATCGCCGAAAATGGCGACACCGCCGTCAGGATAGATCGCCTGGACGTGGCCGAAACGCGCGTTAGCGGTACGCTCAATCTGGTGGAAGGCGGCGTTGCCGGACAGCTCGCCGTGGGCAATGGCGGACTGGACGGCACAATCGATCTGGCCGTGCGCGATGGCGGGCAGGGCTTTGATATCAATCTGGTTGCCGATAACGCGCGCTTTGGCGGGGCAACGCCCATTTCCATCGCCAGCGGCACGATCGATGCGAGCGGCCTGATTGCTGAGGGCAACACCACGGTGATGGGCAACGCCCGCCTGCGCGGACTGTCCTACGGTAACCTGTTTATCGGCCGCCTGGCCGCGCAAGCGGAAGTCACCAACGGAACCGGCACTTTCGATGCCGCCATCACCGGGCAGCGCGGCAGCCAGTTCGAGCTGTTGCTGAATGGCCAGGTTGCCCCGAACCGGATCGCCGTGGCGGCGCAGGGTTCCTACGCCGGCCGCGAGATCACCATGCCGCGCCGCGCCGTTCTGACCAGCATGGCGGGCGGCGGTTGGGAGCTGCAACGTTCGCAAATCAGCTATGGCAATGGCTATGTGATCGCCAGTGGCCAGTTCGGCGGCGAAGGGCCGATGCAGGGCCGCATTGCCTTGTCCGACATGCCGCTGGATATCATTGGCGCGCTTTCGGGCGATCTTGCCATCGGCGGAGAGATTTCGGGTGTGATCGACATAGAGCAGGGCGCAAACGGCCTGCCTGTGGGCGAGGCGCGGCTGAAGGTGGATGATCTCACCCGCTCCAGCCTGCTGCTGACGTCGCAGCCGATGGATATTGCCCTGGTCGCAAACCTTTCCGAGGATCTGCTGCAGGCCCGCGCCGTCATGTCTGATACTTCGGGCGCGAATGGCCGCCTGCAGGCGCGCATTGCCAATCTGCCAAGATCGGGCTCGCTCACCAGCAGGCTCTATAATGGCGATCTGTTTGGGCAGTTCCGCTATAATGGCTCTGCTGCGTCGCTGTGGCGACTGGCTGCCATCGATCTGCTGGATATGACGGGCGACATTTCCGTGGCCGCCAACATGCGCGGTTCCCTGGGTGATCCGCAGATTCGCGGCTCTCTGGAGGGGGATGACCTTCGCCTTCGCAGCACGCTGACCGGCACCGACATCACCGGCATGCGGGCGCGCGGCACCTTCACCGGATCGCGGCTGGCGCTTACCAGCTTTGCCGGCACCGCGCCCAATGGCGGCCGTATTTCGGGCAGCGGCTTTGTTGACCTGTCCGCCATTTCCGCCACGCGCGGCCCGCAGATCGATCTGCGCCTGGCAGCGCGCAACGCAGAGATCGTGGACCTGGAGAACATGGGCGCCACGGTAACCGGGCCGATCCGCATCGTGTCCAACGGCGTGGGCGGAACCATCGCGGGCCGTCTGGAGGCCACCAGTGCACGCTGGCAGCTCGGCACCTCGGAAGTGCTGACCGAATTGCCCAGCGTGGAGGTGACAGAGATCAACCTGCCTGCCGATCAGCGCCCTGCCATCCTCAGCCAGACGCCGTGGAGCTTCCTGATCGACGTTCGCGCGCCGGGCGGCATCGAAGTGGACGGCATGGGCCTCGAAAGCGAGTGGCGCACGGAGAACCTGCTGCTGCGCGGAACGACGGACGATCCGCGCGTGGGCGGCTCTGTTTCCATCGTGCCGAGGCAGGGTTCCTACTCTTTCGCGGGCACCCGGTTCGAGATTACGCGCGGCGAGATCGACTTCGATCGCAATGTCCCCATCGATCCGCGCATCGATCTTACCGCCATTACCAATGTGAACGGGCTCTCGGTAGAAGTGGACGTTTCGGGCAGTGCCAGCCAGCCGGAGATCACCTTCTCCTCCACCCCGGCCTTGCCGGAAGAGGAACTGCTGGCGCGCCTGCTGTTTGGTGGATCGATCACGGATCTTTCCGCCACGGACGCGCTGCAACTGGGTGCAGCCGTTGCATCCCTGCGCGGTGGTGGCGGGGT
Organism: Aurantiacibacter rhizosphaerae; assembly: GCF_009807005.1. Lineage (GTDB taxonomy): Bacteria > Pseudomonadota > Alphaproteobacteria > Sphingomonadales > Sphingomonadaceae > Alteraurantiacibacter > Alteraurantiacibacter rhizosphaerae. The sequence continues at coordinate 1,173,455 of NZ_WUBR01000001.1, forward strand.
TGGCCCGATCAACAAGCTGCGCAATGCAGTGGGGCTGGACCGCTTGCGCATCATTCCTGCCGATCCTGCGCTGGATCGCGGCACAGCGGTGGCGCTGGGCAAGAACTTTGGCCGCCGCTTCTATGTCGAGATTATCACCGACGGCGCAGGCTATAACGCCAGCGAACTGGAATTCCGCGTAACCAGCTGGCTGAACCTGCTGGCGACTGTCAGCACGATCGGAAGGCATCAGGCCGCAGCGGAATATCGCCGCGATTACTGATTTTCTGAAGAGATGGTTTTCAGGCATGAAAAAGGGGGCGAACCGGATGGTGCGCCCCCTTTGTCTTTCGCCGGATCTATAGATCTATTGCGGATCGCCCATCGACTTCAGAACCGTGTCGACCGGAAATAGCGAGCCGTTTGCCCCGCTGATCACGTCACCCGTCACGATGGCCTTCGATCCATCGGAGGAGGTGACAACTAGGTTCTCTCCCTCGTTGCTGAAGGTGAGCGTATTCGATCCCATCGTTTGCATTTCCACCGATCCGCCGGACTGGCCGATGGCGGCTTCAATGTCCGCGCGGGAAAGGTATCCCGGTACGATATGCTCGCGCACGATGGCCACGCGAGCCGCGCCTGCTTCCTCGCCATCCATCGGCAGATCAAGTTCGGCAAAAGCATCATCCGTTGGGGCAAAGATCGTATAGGATGCCGTGCCATCGAAAATGGCCTGCAATCCTGCATTCCCCAAAATGCCGGAGATGACGGAAAGATTATCGGCATCTTCCAGCAGGGCGGCAAGCGTGTCTGAACGGACTTCCTGCGTGCCATCCTCTGCTACGTCTGCATCGGAATTGCAGGCGGACAGGCTGACGAGACCGGCAGCGGCGATGATCGCTGTGAGTGTGTGATTGTGTTGCATGTGCTCAACAGGTCCTTAAATCAGCATTTCGATGGCCGCTGCGACCAGCCGTGTTTCGGGGTCGATTTCGTAGATGTAACCGTCGTTATAGCGGTACATCGACTGCGGCCCGTCGTAATAGCGATCACGATAGCTGTAGGGCACGTTGTACACGTCATAGCCGCGCGGCATGGGTTGGCCGACGGTGAATTCATCGCCCGTCAGCAGCGCCGCGATGGAAGTGATGGCAGTGGTTTCCGGGTCCAGCCGGTACACCACATTATCGGCATAGCGATAATTGTCGCGCCCGCCGAGGCCGTAATAATCCTCGTAATAGGCGGGCATGCGGGAATAGCGATAATCCTGCGGCCACGGATTGCCGATGGACAGGGCACCGCCAAGCAGAGGGATATAGCCCGATATTGCTCCACCCCGGCCAAGCTGCATCAGGAAGCCATCGTCATAGTAGTAATTGCCGCGCCTGTCTCCGAACAGGTCGCCAAGGCCCCACCAGTTCGGGCTGTAGTCGTAATAGCGGTTGCCATCCTGCTTGCGGGCCTGGCCCGGCGGGCGACAGCCATTGTACTTGCGCGCAAGGCCGGGAGGGCAGCCTTCCGCAATTCCGCGGCTGGCGCGGCGAAAATCGAAGTTCGGACCGTCGTCATAACCGATGGAAATGCCATCACCGCCGCGATTGCGTGAATTGCCGTTTCCGTTTCTGTCGCCGTCATAGCGCCGGTCAAAATCATTACCGCGATTGGCTGTGCGTCCATTGCCGTTATCGGCGTTCCCACGGTTTACGTTGCCGCGATCGCCGCGATCACCCCTGTCGGCCTTGCCATTGCCTCTGTCGGCATTGCCTCTATCGGCGTTTCCATTGCCGCGCTTTTGCGGGCCAGCGTCGCGATTGCCGCGCTCCTGCTGTTGACCGCCGCGTTTATCGCGATTGGCATTGCCGTTACCCTTGCCTTGGCCGTTACCTTTGCCGGGGCCGGGCGCTTCTGCCCGCTGGCCACCGCCATTGCCATTGTTACCCTTGTTCCCGTTGCCATTGCCTTGGGCAAGAGCCGGGGATGCCGCCAGCGCGATGGCTGAGATCGATGCTATCCAAAGTTTCATTTTCAGCTCCTTGTGAGCCGAAAGAACGGCATACCCCGCGGCCTTGTTCCTGATAATTGTTAATCCGTGCCAGAACGATAAAGCGCGCATTCCGCATCGCGGCGACGGGAGAGGCCTTTCATCACGCGGCCGCCGGCATAGCACCAGCGGGCAAATTCCTGCGCTGCACCATCATGGTCTCCCGCCTTGTGCTTGCGGGTCAGCGTGGCGGTGGCGATCGCTCCGGTGTTGTAGTGAAAGCTGACGAGAGCATCGAATTGCCGCTGGCTGGTGGGCGCATCGCCAAGCGCGGCGGCAACCTGCCGGGCATAGCGTTCCAGATCGGCTTCCAGGCGGGCATCACAGGCTTCCTGGCTCCACACGGTGCCGGGGCCGATGCCGGGGCCGGTCGCGCCCCAGCCGATGGTCCAGGGCGCAGCGCCTGTGCCGGGATCGGGATAGGCCTCCATACGTCCATCACGCCGTCTTTTCGCGCAGCCTTCGAAACGCTTGATCAGCGCGATGCCGTCTTTGCCCACAGTGGTTGGCTGCCGGTAACGTGGAACACCTGGAACACTGTCCTGAACAAGGTCGTCGAGCGCATCGTCGATCGCGTCCACCTCCCGCTGGCGCAGGCCGCGGCCAAGGATCTTTCGGATGGTATCGAACAGGGGTTTGCGCGTCATTTTCTGCCTCTTCTTAAGGATATGGGGCGAGTGCGCTAGGTTCGCCAGCATGCTGTAGGACAGGGCAGGCATGCGGGTAGACTGGCATGAGGCGGTGGACGGATTCCTTCTGGCAGCACCAGGAACCCCATAGAAAAAGGGCCGCCCGGTTTCCCGAGCGGCCCTTTTCTGTTTCGAATGCGCGAGCAATCAGCTGGAGTAATACATATCGTATTCAACCGGGCTCGGCGTGGTGTTGAAGCGGATGCAATCTTCGCGCTTCAGTTCGATATAGGCATCGATCTGTTCCTTGCTGAACACGTCACCGGCCAGCAGGAAGTCCATGTCCGCTTCCAGAGCGTCCAGCGCTTCATCCAGCGAAGCACATACGGTCGGCACATTGGCAAGCTCAGCCGGCGGCAGATCGTACAGGTTCTTGTCCATGGCATCGCCCGGATGGATCTTGTTCTGGATACCATCGATACCGGCCATCAGCAGTGCTGCGGATGAGAGGTAGGGGTTGGCCAGCGGATCGGGGAAACGGAATTCCACGCGCTTGGCCTTTTCGCCCGCACCGTAAGGAATGCGGCACGAGGCAGAGCGGTTGCGCGCCGAATAGGCGAGCAGCACGGGTGCCTCGAAACCCGGCACCAGACGCTTGTAGCTGTTGGTGGTGGGGTTGGTGAAGGCGTTACAGGCCTTGGCATGCTTGATCACGCCGCCGATGTAATACAGGCAGGTGTCGGACAGACCGGCATAGCCATCACCGGCGAAGGTGTTCTTGCCGTCCTTCCAGATCGACATATGCGTGTGCATGCCGGATCCGTTGTCCATCTTGATGGGCTTGGGCATGAAGGTGGCCGTCTTGCCATAGGCATGGGCAACCTGCTGCGTCACATATTTGTAGATCTGCGTGCGGTCGGCGGTTTCCACCAGCTCGCCAAAGGTCATGCCCAGTTCGTGCTGCGCGGCGGCAACCTCGTGGTGCTGCTTGTCCATGGGCAGGCCCATTTCCAGCATGGTGCTGACCATTTCGGCGCGGATGTCCATGGCGCTGTCAACCGGAGCGACGGGGAAATAGCCGCCCTTGGCACGCGGGCGGTGGCCCATGTTGCCCATTTCCATCTCGGTGCCGGTGTTGGTGGGCAGCTCAACATCGTCGATCTGGAAGCCGGAACCGGCATAACCATCTTCGAAGCGCACATCGTCGAACATGAAGAATTCAGGCTCTACACCAACATACACGGTGTCACCCAGGCCGGCAGACTTCACGTAGTTCTGCGCGCGCTTGGCGGTGGAACGCGGATCGCGTGCGTAAAGCGAGCCGTCGGACGGTTCCACGATATCGCAGAACAGTACCAGCATCGGCGTGGCGCTGAACGGATCGACATAGACCGCTTCCAGATCCGGCTTCAGGATCATGTCGGATTCGTTGATGACCTTCCAGCCCTCGATCGAGGAGCCATCGAACATCATGCCTTCTTCCAGCATGTCTTCATCAACGACGCCGGCGCACATCGAGAGGTGCTGCCACTTGCCCTTGGGGTCGGTGAAGCGGACGTCGACCCATTCGATCTCCTCGTCCTTGATGCGCTTCACGATGTCCTTTGCGTCAGCCATGGTAATCCTTCCTTGAATTGAACGTATGAATGTTTTTGCGGCGATATCGCCTGTTTGTCTGAAAGCGCCCTAGAGAGCGGCGTCGTCCTGTTCCCCGGTCCGGATACGGATGGCCGTACCGATGTCGGAAACGAAAATCTTGCCGTCGCCGATGCGGCCGGTCTTGGCGGCATTTGCGATAGCCTCTGTCACCTGTTCGGCGAGCGAATCGGGCACGATGATCTCAAGTTTCACCTTGGGCAGAAAATCGACGACATATTCGGCGCCGCGATACAGCTCCGTATGGCCTTTCTGGCGGCCGAAGCCCTTCGCCTCTGTCACCGTGATCCCGGATACGCCAACTTCGTGCAGGGCATCCTTCACTTCGTCCAGCTTGAAGGGCTTGATGATCGCTTCGATTTTTTTCACGTGTGTCCCTGTCTCTACCCAACTGCGGCCCGACCCAACTGCAATGGGGTCTTACTCCCGTGGGGCTTCCCGAAGAAAACAGCTTCAAGAATCATGCCAGACCGCGCGTGTGAATGGGTAGACAATCAAGGGCCGCAGCGAAAGGGCGGAATAGCAACAATCGCGCGATTCATTCGCCGGGCGGGGCAATCAAATTGCGTGCGCGGCGGGCGTGAGTTTGATGCTTTTGAAGGCAGTGCTGCCCAAAAAACGGGCACAGCAATCGGGCAGGGGGATCAGAGGTGCAGGCCTGCCATCGGATCACAACCTGCCATCAGGTTGAGCGATTGCACCGCTGCGCCGCTGGCACCCTTGCCAAGATTATCCAGCTTCGCCACCAGGCGGGCCGTGTCGCCCTTGGCATCGGCGAAGACATAAAGGTCCAGCCGGTCTGACGGGGCGGCCTGCTTGTGCAACAGGATTTCGCTGACGTTCTCTTCCGCTTCATGCACGGTGATGAGCGGGGCGTTTTCGTAATAGCGAGCCAGTTCCTTGCGCAGGTCCACTGCTGCAGAGGCGTTGCGCATGGCCAGGATCGGCAGCGGGATTTCCACCACCATGCCGCGAAAACCGGGCACCACTGCGGGCGAGAATACAGGCGCGTTCTCCAGTCCGGCCTTGGCCTTCATTTCATCCAGATGCTTGTGATCCAGCGAAAGGCCATAGCCGAGATAGGCTATATCGCTGCCGCCGCTTTCGCCAGCATCCTCGAACCGTTGGATCAGACCCTTGCCGCCGCCCGAATATCCGGAAACGGCATGCACGGTGTAGGGCCATTCGCGCGGCAACAGTTTTGCCCGCACCAGCGGCGCCATCAGGGCGAGGAAGCCAGTTGGATAACAGCCGGGGTTCGACACCCGATCTGCGCCTGCAACCACGTTGGGGCCAACCAGTTCGGGGAAGCCGTAGATCCAGCCGCGCGCCGTGCGGTGGGCGGTGGATGCATCGATAATCCGCGTGTTGCTGCCTTCATCGATCATGGCCACGGCATCGCGCGCGGCATCATCGGGCAAGCAGAGAATTGCGAAATCGGCAAAATTCAGGGCAGAGCGGCGGCAGTCATCATCCTTGCGTTCGGCATCGTTCAGCCGAACCAGTTCGAATTCCTCCCGGTTTTCCAACCGTTCGGCAATTTCCAGTCCGGTCGTCCCGGCCGCGCCATCGATGAAGACGGTATGCGCCATGCTCAGCCTCCCAAGGTTTCCAGTCTATCGAGCCGGATGTAGCCAACCGGCCCTTCCAGCGAGAGGCAACCCCACGCCCAATCGCGAGTGATGTCCAGCACTTCGAAGCTGTCGCCTTCCAGCAGCACGCACAGCTCTTCCGATGTATCGCTAGGATCGGCGTAAAGCGGCGCGCCGCCGGGCAGCACGGCACGCGGCTGCGGCACAGCGTAGTGGGGCACGAAATGCTTACCCGCGAGGCCAATGTGCGCCAGATCGCCACGGATCGGCTCTGCCCTGGAATCCGGGCGCGATACGGGGCCTGCCAGCACGTATGGTCCCTGCGCGGCGAGTGCCGATCCTGTCATGTCATCCTGGCTCAAGCGCCGCTCTTCCATTGTTCGTGGCCGAAGGTATGCCCCTTGCGGAAACAGCGCGCTTAGACGCGCGGGGCGATGGCTGCAACCTTATGCCCTAACCATAACGTCCGCGAAGCGCGTGAAACGCGGCTCGCAGGCCCAGCGCAGCGCCGCCCTTGGTCCGGCCCGGCTTGGCTGACGGACGCCATGCGAAGGTATCGAAATGCGCCCAGTCGATATCCTCTCCCACGAATCTGTCCAGGAACAGGCCTGCGACGCTGGCCCCGGCATAGCCATTGGTGTGGGTGTTGTTGATATCGGCGATATCTGATTTCAGCCATTCGCGATAACCGTCCGGCAGGGGCAGTCGCCACGGCGCGTCATCATGCGCCTTGCCTGCTGCGATCAACTGTTCTGCGGTCTGGTCTCGCCGGGTCATCAGGGCTGGCAGGTCCGGCCCCAAGGCAACGCGCGCAGCACCCGTCAGCGTGGCGAAATCGATGATCAGGTCAGGCTCATGCTCGCTGGCGAGGGTAAGCGCATCGCCCAGGATCAGGCGACCTTCGGCATCGGTATTGCCAATTTCCACGCTCAGCCCCTTGCGGCTGTCCAGCACGTCTCCGGGTCGAAAAGCGTTTCCGGCGATGGCGTTTTCCACAGCGGGAACGATGCAGTGGAGGCGGAGCTTCAATCCAGCCTTCATGATCAGTTCCGCCAGGGCGAGGGCATGCGCCGCGCCGCCCATGTCTTTCTTCATCAGCAGCATGCCGCGCGATGGCTTGATATCCAGACCGCCCGAATCGAAGCATACGCCCTTGCCGACGATGGCAACGCGGGGATGGCTTTCATCGCCCCATTCCAGCTCTATCAGGCGCGGGGCATGCTTGCGCTCCGCCGCGCGGCCCACGGCGTGAACCATGGGAAAGCCCTTTTCCAGCGCATCGCCGCGCGTCACCGTGATGGCGGCATCCTGCGCCTTTGCAATGCGTTCAGCCTCCGCCTCCAGCGCGGCGGGGCCCATGTCCTCTGCCGGGGTGTTCACCAGATCGCGCACCAGGCACGCGGCCTGCGCTTCGGCGCTGACCAGTTCGATCTTGGCCACATCCTCAGTCAACAGCACGCGCGGCCCCTCGGCATCGCTATCGTCGCGATAGCGGGTGAAGCGGTATTGGGCCGTCTGCCAGCCGAACATGGCCGGGCCCGCTTTGGCATTGGCCAGGCGATAGGTTCCGGCGGGCAGATCTTCCGCCAGCTTGGCAAGGCACCAGCTCGACAACTCGTCCGGATCGGGCACGCCGCCGATGGCGAACCAGCCTTCGCCATCGGGAACGATCCCCACCTGATAGCCGCCGCCCTTGAATTTCTGCGCTGCAAGGGCCGCACGCTGCGGTCCGCTTAAGCCATTGGATACACTTTCGAAGCTGTCTTCGTTTACAAGATGGATCGCGATGGCATCCTGCCCGCGATCCGGCTGGATCAGATCTGTTGCAATAGTCATGGAATTCCGCTTGCCGTTTTCATCGCCGTTTGGGAAGGCTTACCCCGTGATGATCCGACGATTCACTTTACTGACGGTTCCGGCCCTGCTGGCTGCATGCGTTCCTGCGGACGATGTGGACGATCCAGCGGCCAGCTCTTCCCCCGATACCCCGGTCCCGCCGGATGTGCCGGGCGGGGAGGCAGCACCTGCGCCATTGGGCGGCGCGCGGGAGGTGGAGGAGCGGACGGACCTGTTCCTGTTCGCATATTCCTATCCACAGGCTGCGGGAGAAACGCCAGGACTGGCCGATTGGCTTGATCGCCGACTCGACAGGGAACGCGATGGCCTGGCCAAGCGGGCGGAAAGAGGGCGCCGGGAAGCCCGCGACGATGGCTTCCCGTTCAACAGCTATTCCAGCAGAACGGCGTGGGAAGTGGTGGCAGACCTGCCCGACTGGCTGAGCCTGTCCGCCGATCTTTCCAGCTATTCTGGCGGGGCGCATCCCAATTACGGCTTCGACACGATCGTGTGGAACAAGGAGGAAGCCGCGGCGATGGAGCCGATTGCCTTTTTCGATTCCGCGCAGGCGCTGGACAGCGTGCTGGGCCCGCAATTGTGCGACGCGTTGAATGAAGAGCGGGAGAAACGGCGCGGGCAGCCGGTGGAGGATAGCGGTGACGATCTGTTCGATGCCTGCGTGAAGCCGGATGAAACAAATGTCCTGCTCGGCTCTACCAACGGCAAGACAATCAACCGCATCGGCATCCAGATCGCGCCCTATATCGCGGGACCATATGCGGAAGGCAGTTACGAGTTCACCTTCCCCGTAACGGCGCAGCTGATGGGCGTGGTGCGCGAGGAATACAAACCCGCATTCGCAGCCGACTGATCAGCCCTCTCGCAATTTGGCGGCAAAGGTCTTAAGTGGGGCGGATGACAGAATACCAGCACGTTACCGCCGATACGACCGTCTACCGCGACGGCACCATCAAGCTGCATGGGCCGGAAGGCTATGAAGGTATGCGCAAGGCCGGCCGCCTTGCCGCCGAAATCCTGGACGAGATGGCGACGCGCGTCGAACCCGGCGTGACGACGGCAGAGCTGGACCGTGTGGTGCGCGAGATGACGCTGGATGGCGGCGCGGTTCCGGCCACGCTGGGCTATCGCGGTTTCACCCATTCCTGCTGCATCTCCATCAATCACGTGGTGTGTCACGGTATTCCGGCGGACAAGCGGCTGAAGGAAGGCGACATCGTGAATATCGATGTGACCCCGCTGCTGGACGGCTGGCATGGCGATACCAGCCGCATGTACCTGGTGGGCGATGTGCCCTTGAAGGCGAAGAAGCTGGTGGAAGTAACCCACGAATGCCTGATGACGGGCATCGCACAGGTGCGCCCCGGCGCAAGGCTGGGCGATATCGGCGCCGCGATCCAGGAACTGGCGGAACGTCACCGTTATGGCGTGGTGCGTGAATTTTGCGGCCATGGCCTTGGCCGCCTGTTCCACGATGCGCCCGAAGTGGTGCATGCCGGAAGGCGCGGCACCGGGCCGGAACTGAAGGCGGGCATGTTGATGACCATCGAACCGATGATCAATCTGGGCCGCCCGCATGTGAAGATGCTCAATGACGGGTGGACCGCCGTTACCCGCGATAAGAGCCTGAGCGCGCAGTTCGAACATTCCATCGGCATCACCGATGACGGCTGCGAGATTTTCACAAAGTCGCCAAAAGGCTTGGACAAGCCGCCTTATTGATCCAGCGCAAAGACCGGTAGGCGGTAACGATCTAAGCTCGTTTTTTATGAAACGGAGCCGTTATGCCAAGATTGATCCCGCCGATGGTTTTGCCGCTGATGGTCTTTCCGCTGCTTCTGGCCGCATGCCAGACCGCGCAGCCACAATCCGACGCTATGCAGGCAGACCCTGAGGACAGGGCCCTGGCCGAGGCTGCGTGCGGCAGCTGTCATTCGGTGGAGGCATATGGCCTGTCGCCCAATGCAGCCGCGCCCGAATGGCCCCGCATCGCCAACACGCGCGGCCTGACGCGGGCATCGCTCACCACCTGGCTGACGGATGCGCACAATTACCCGGCCGATATGGATTTCTATCTGGATGAGGCCGAGGTGGAGCAATTGGTGGACTACATGATGACCCTGCGCCGAGAGGATTATCACCCACCCTATTGACGCAGTGGCAAGCCTTCTCGGCACATCGGCGTTCCCTGCGCATTGTTACAATGCTTTGCGCGGGAACCCTGTCTGATGTTTGAATTTGAATCCTATCATATTCTGATGGCGGCGGCTGGTGCCGCAATCATCGCTTCTTACTGGTTGCCGCGCTTCTTTTCGGGCCGCGAACCTGCGGCGGCGCCGTTGCTTATTCTCGCAGGCTTCCTCGCCTTTGCCTTTGTCCCGGGCATGCCATCGGCAATAGACCCGGTGCAAAATCCGCGCATCTGGGAACGCACGGCAGAGCTTGCCGTGATCATCGGCCTGTTCGGCACGGGCCTGCGGATCGACAAGCTGATCGGCCACGGATTGTGGACACCGACCTTGCGCCTGTTGCTGCTGGGCATGCCGATCACCATCGTGGCGCTGGCGCTGTTCGGCTGGATGGCCGCGGGCATGACGATGGCAGGCGCGCTGCTGCTGGGGTCCATCCTCTCGCCCACCGATCCCGTGCTGGCCGGCGATGTGCAGGTTGGCCCGCCGCTGGAGGGCGGGGAGCATCCTGTACGCTACGCCCTGACGACGGAGGCCGGCCTGAACGACGGGCTGGCCTTTCCCTTCGTGCACCTGGGCATCATGGTGGCGACTGCTGGCATATTGACCTCCGACATGTTGGCCGAATGGGCCTTGCGTGACCTGCTCTATCGCGTGGCGATGGGCGCTGTGGCGGGTGCTGGCGCGGGCTGGCTGCTGGGCAAGATCCTGTTCGACTGGCCGCGCCATAATGCACTGTCGCAAACGCAATCGGGCGTCATCGCCTTTGCAGGGGTCATCCTGGCCTATGGCGCTACGGAGTTTTTGGAAGGTTACGGCTTTATCGCCGCATTCGTGGCCGGGCTGGTGTTGCGGCGGGAGGAATCGGAAGATCACTTCCACGAAAAGCTGCACAGTTTTTCAGAAGCGCTGGAACATACGTTGACTGCCATCCTGCTGGTGGCGCTGGGCGCCGCCATCCCCGCGCTGCTGCCCTATCTGGATTGGTCTCATGCCATCATCGGACTGGCGCTGATTTTCCTGATCCGGCCCCTGATCGGCTGGTTTTCTCTGGCAGGGGCAGGGCTGAACAAGCGAGAGCGGGCGGCGGTTTCCTTCTACGGCATCCGGGGCATCGGCTCTATCTATTACCTCGCCTACGCCGGGCATCACGTTGATCTGGTGGACGAGGGTGCGCTGTGGGCGACAGTGGCCTTCACCATCGTTGTGTCTGCCACGGTGCATGGCCTCAGCGCAGGCGTTGCCGTCAGCCGCGCAACGGGGGAGGAGCAGGCGCCGGGCTAGCCTTCACGCGCGGCGCGGATTGCAGCGCCCCCGGCAAATGGCGCAATCGCCACCAGTACAAGGCTGATGGCCGCAGTCAGCGCAATGCCGCCTTCGCCGCCTGTTGAAAGCGATCCTGCACCGAATATCAGCAGCGGCACGGCCAGCGGGATCACCAGCAGGCCCGAAAGCGCCGCGCCGCCGCTGCGCAGGCCCACTGTCACGGCGGCGATGATGATGCCAATGGCGGCGAGGCCGGGCGTGCCCGCCAGCAGGCCAAGTTCCACAGTGCGCAGGGTCGCCCCGTCAATCCCCAGCAGCGCGCTGGCGGGCAGGGCGGCCAGCATCAGGAACGGCCCGAAGCTGAGCCAATGGGCCAGCAGGCGCACGGCCACCACCATCTCCTCCGCCACGCCGCGCAGCGCCCATTGATCGAAGAAACCGGCTTCCAGATCGGGGGCCAGCAGCCTGTCCAGCGGCAGGATTGCGGCCAGCAGCGCCGCCACCCAGATCACCCCGCCGCCGGTTGCCACCAGCAGATTGGGGTTGGGGCCAACAGCGAAGGGATACAGCATCGCCACGGCAAGGAAGAACAGCAGCGGCAACAGCGTGTTGCCCTTGCGCGCGCCCGGCAGGAATTGCGCGAGATCGCGCAGCAGCAGGGTGCGGATCGCGCTCATGCGGCGATGCCCGGTGCATAATCCGGCAGGTGCAGCACATCCATGCCGGGAATGCCGATCGGCTGGTGGCTGGCGACAAGGGCAATGCCGCCGCCCGCCACGTGGCTTTCCACCAATTGTTCCACCATGCCCACCGCGTCCTGATCCAAGCCGTTCAGCGGTTCGTCCAGCAGCCAGATACGCGCGTCCTGCCCGATCATGCGGGCAAGGGCGGCGCGCTTTCGCTGCCCGGTGGAGAGATAGCGCACGGGCACATCCAGCAAATCAGTCAGCCCAAGCCGCGCCAGATCATCGCCAGATACCGCGCCATCCATGCCCGCCCAGAATGCCAGCGCGCGGCCCAGCGGCAGATGTTCGTCCAGCGCCAGCGACTGATCCAGCAGTGCCGTGCTGCCCGCACGTTCCACCACGCCCGCATAGGGGCGCAGCAATCCGGCCATGATGCGGATCAGGCTGGATTTACCGGTGCCGTTCGATCCCGTCACGTGGCAGGCCGTTCCAGCATCGAGGTTTAGCGACAGCGCGCGGAACAGCAGCCGCTCCCCACGGCGGCAGGCAAGGTCACGAGCGGCAAGGCGGGGCGCTTCCATCACTTCGCGCGTTAGGGCAGGGAAGCCACATCACGCAAGCAAGGGAGTCGCAGATGAGCGTCAAGAAACTGGATCAGGCAGAAGCGCAGGCTGCGCTTGGCAAGCTGGATGGCTGGGAATTTGACCGGGATGGCGATGCCATGCGCAAGGAATTCAAGTTTGCCGATTTCAGCGAGGCATGGGGATTCATGAACCGGATTGCCCTGATCGCGGAGAAATCCGACCATCATCCCGAATGGTTCAACGTCTACAACAAGGTGGATATCATGCTGACCACGCATGACGCGGGCGGCCTGTCGCAGCGCGATGTGGACATGGCGCAGGCTATAGAGGCGCTTTAGCCCGGATCATTCCTGCTGGCGCGATTTTCCCGGCGTTCATGCGCTTCGGCCAGAGTGCGGGCGCGCTTGCGCAGCAGGCCGGGAAACCATTTTGCCACGCGCGCCAGCTTGCGCGCCGTCTTGCCAACAAGGATATGCACCTTGTTACCGTGCACCGCATTCCAGGCCTCATCCGCCACCACTTCTACGGGTGTGAACTCCAGCCCGGCTTTCACCACCGCTTCGCGAATGGGCGTGTTGCGGCTGCGGTTGGGTGGCTGTTTTAGCAGCGGGGTATCGATAAAGCTGGGCATCAGGGATCGCACCTTGATGCCATGCACGCTCCATTCCGCGTCCAGGCTTTCCGTCATCGATTTAACGCCAGCCTTCGTCGCGCCATAGATGCTCTGGTTGGCCATGCCATAGATGGCCGCTGCACTCGCCGTGTTGAGCAGGCAGGCATTGGGGGCCGCAGCTTTCAGAAAGTCGAAACCGGCCTTTGCCCCGTAAAATACGGCGCGCAGGTTCACATCCAGCAGCAGGTCCAGCTCCTCATGCGAAACCTCTTCCAGCGGACCGCCAGAGGGCAGGCCCGCATTATTGGCGATCACATTGATGCTGCCGCCGGAATTCTTCGCAAAGTCCGACAGGGCGACATCCCACGCGTTGCGGCTGGTTACGTCAAAAGTGTAGGTGTGGCACTGACCCTCTGGCAGCAGCGCCTTCGTTTCTTCCAGCCCCGCAGAATCGCGATCCGCAATCCCCACGCGCCAGCCTTGGGCGGCAAATTTCTGCGCGATGGCGCGGCCGATGCCTGACGCCCCGCCGGTAATGAAGATGCTTTTCTGCGCGACCAAGCGACCTCTCCCCTAAAGCCCTACATGCGCCTTACCGTTGGGAATTTGCGCGGTCGAGGCTTCCAGAACATCGCCCACAGGTTCGGCCCGTCCGCCAATGCATTCAGCCAGGAAATTTTCCGTGATGGCGTTGAAGGCGATGTTGTTTTCCGGGCGATGGAAACCGTGGCCCTCGTCAGGGAAAAGGACATAGGTGACCGGCACCCCGTCACGCTCCATCGCTTCCACGATCTGATCGCTTTCGGCCTGCTTCACGCGCGGATCATTGGCGCCCTGGCCGATCAGCAGCGGCTTTGTAATTTCGCTCGCTTTGTAGAGCGGGCTGATGGATTTCAGGAACTCCAGACCTTCTGGCGTGGTGGGGTCGCCCATGCGTTCATGGAACTGCTTGATCAGCGGCTCCCAATAAGGCGGGATGGTCTCCAGCAGGGTTTCCAGGTTGGAAGGGCCGACGATATCGACGCCGCAGGCAAACACCTCTGGCGTGAATGTCAGGCCCACCAGCGTGGCATAGCCGCCATAGCTGCCGCCCATGATGGCAACCTTGTCCTTTTCGGCAATGCCTTCTGCCACGGCCCAGTCCACGGCATCCAGCAGGTCATCATGCATCTTGCCGGACCATTCCTTGTCACCGGCGCTGATGAAGCCCTTGCCGAAACCGGCGGAGCCGCGGAAGTTGACGGACAGCACGGCATAGCCGCGATTGGCCAGCCACTGATGCGTGCGGTTATAGCCATAGCCATCGCGCGCCCACGGCCCACCATGCACCACCAGCACCATTGGCACAGGCGCATCGGGCACACCGTCGCCGTCATCATCGCATTGTGGGGGCAGGGTGAGGTAGCTTGGCAGGATCAGCTCGTCGCGCGCCTTGATCTCGCGCGCATGCATGGGTTGCAGCGGTGCGCCTTCCAGTTCCGGCTGGGTGGTGTAGAATTTCGTCAGTGTCATCGCGTCGCGATCGAACAGATAGCTGGCGACGGGCCCTGTCAGCGGGTCATTCGCAACAAGCCAGCGCCGATCATCGTCGGTGCGCGACTGCACGCCGAAATCGCCCTCCAGCCGCTCCCGCAGCCAGGCGAAAGCTTCGCCGATTTCCGGGTCGATGGCGTGGTGTTCCGTGCGCAGGTACGCAACGTTGTACGCCAGCACCTCGCCCGTCTGCTTGTGCCGCATGGTGCCGCCGATATCGGCCTTGTCGTGCTCTGCGATGAGTGCGCGCTCACCCGTCTCGGTATTTTCGGCAAACAGGGCGGCGGTGTCCCGGCCACGGCTGTCGAGCCAGTAGAGCGTCTTTCCGTCGGTGGTGTAGCCAGCCATGCCGGTGGTGATGGAATCGTCCAGCCCGGTCCGCTCCCGTGGGGTCTCTTCAACCTTGCCATCGGTGATGAGGTGCATGTCCGTGCCGCCTTGCGCATTCTGGCGCACAGCCCAGCGCAGGTTGAGATTGTCGTCCGCCTCGAAGCCTGCCCATTCGTTGTTCTCGAACACCAGCTCCAGCTTGCCCGTCTTCAGGTTCAGCATGTGCACATCGTGGAACCGCGCATCACGATTGTTGAGGCCGACGAGGAACCGATCCTTGATGTTGTTGGAGGAGCCGATGATCTGCGCGCGGGTCTCCTCGAACGGGGTGAGGCACTTTTCCTGCGCACCTTCCGCGATGCCGACCTGGTAAAGCAGGAAGTTCTCGTCCCCCTCCTTGTCGCGCACATACATCAGGCTTTCGCTGTCAGGCGCCCAGAAATAGCCGGGGATCGGCCTGTCCTTCGCACTGGTCATACGGCGCGGATTTTCAGGATCGTCAGCCGGGGCCATGAACACGTTCATCACGCCTTCCCACGGCGCCATCCAGCTGACCCACTTGCCATCCGGGCTGATCTTCCCCTGCGAACGGGTGGGATTGCCGAACAGGTGATCGCGCGGGATCAACGGAGTGTCGGAAACGCGGGCGGCGGCAGTAGAGGCGGTCATGGTTTCTCCCGAAATGTGTTGCCAAGACAGGTAGGCGCGCGCCGCCCGAAAACAACGGGTCGGCATATCGGCGGCCAAGGCGGCGGGTAGGGCGGCGGAACCGGAAGGGCAGCAAATTCATTTACATATCGAAACAAAACCAATCGGAGAGATATGCAAAATGGCTAAATTCAAAACCCGCGACGGCACCGCAATTCGCTACAAGGAGCTTGGCGAGGGGCGACCCGTCATCCTCATCCACGGCTGGCCGCTGTCAGGCGATAGCTGGGATCCTGTGATGATGGCGCTGGCCGACAATGGCATGCGCGCCATCGCCTATGACCGCCGCGGCTTTGGCCGTTCCGATCATGCCGCCAGCGGATATGATTACGACACTTTCAGTGACGATCTGGCCGACCTGATCGCCCACCTTGGCCTTGGCGACAATATCGGCCTTGCCGGCTTCTCCATGGGCGGCGGCGAGATCGCGCGGTACATGAGCCGCCACGGCGGCAAGGGCGTGTCGGCAGCCGCGCTGGTCAGCTCTGTCGTGCCATACATGCTGAAGACGGATGACAATCCTGACGGCGTGCCCGAAGAAACCCTGCAGGAAATGACGAAGGGCATGAAGGACGACTTCCGCGCCTTCTTCACCGATTTCTTCAAGGACTTCTACGGCGTCGGCGGCCCCGGCACGCAGGTGAGCGACGAGGAACGCCACTGGGCTTGGATGACCACGATGCAGAGCGCGCAATACGCCACGCTGAAATCCGCCGCCGCCTTCGGCTTCACGGACTTCCGGCCGGACCTGCCACACTTCAAGGTGCCCACGCTGGTGATCCATGGCACCGAGGACAAGACCGTGCCCATCGACGCCACCGGCCGCCAGGTGGCAGAAAAGGTGCCCAGCGCCACGCTGATCGAATATGAGGACGAGCCGCACGCCGTGTTTGCAACCGTCACCGACAGACTGTCAGGCGACCTGGTGGACTTCTTCTCGAAAAATTGATGCGCATTTAAGACGGCGGCGCTGTGATGGCGTCGCCGTTTTCGTCCTGGTGGTCGGATGTCCGCTTTCGACCACTTTTCAGACCTCCATTAATAAAAGTATGGCAATCGCCTAAGCTTGGTATTTCTTGCTCTCGCCATTCGCCTCTTCGGCAAACTGGCGCAAGATTTCGGCGTCCTCTTTACTAAGAGAGGTGGGGCTTTTCGCTTCTCTTTCCTCGGCACGTAAGGCTTCAAGACCCCATGCTTCAGCAGCCGTGGCCGCGATAATGCGTCTATTGGCCAATGGGTCGTTAACTGCACGTTCCAGGTGACGTGCCTGTTCGCTGCGGCATTTCTCTGCACTCAGTTGCACAGCCTTTCGCTTTCTCGACCTGTCTCCATTTTTGGAAGATCGTGAGAAATACAATTCTCTTGCATAGGCGCAGAGGTTTTGGTGCTCACACTGCCGGCAATGGTCCGCGAAGTTTGAGTGGGCCGGGCAGAGGTCAACTCCAGCTCTCTAGCGGCGAGAGATGTTTGTGGTACCTCGCCCGATCCTCGGTATCGGATCGCTGCCGGTGATTTCAGGTGGCTTTCAAGCAGAGAAAGGATTTTCGTCTCATACTCGGCATCGAACTTGCGCGCGAAAAGATCGGTACTTCGCCTCAATTGCTCGAAATCGTTCTCGTCATAATTGCGTGGCCGCAATTTGATGTCACCATCGGGCACCCAATCGATCATTCTTAGATCATCGTTCATAACAGTGCCATGATCGATACTGTTCATCATCACGGTCTGGAAGAACGCTTCGTCCGCGATAAAACTGTTACTATAAAACGTCTTGAACCGTTCCGCTCCGGGGTCATGGCAGACATACTCGCAGAAACTGCGCGTCACAGCCTTCCACTGCGTCCCTATGAACGGCGTGTCACCAAGCATGTACGGGCGCGCAATGCCCGTCGCAGTCATTCTCCCATGCTCCTCTTTGAACACATGGCTAATGCGGTTCATCGTATCGGGCCGCTCTCTGGCCTGATCGAGCGCGCGGATAAACTGCTTGCCGGGGTGCGCCGCGAAAAATTGTCGAATGTAGTTCTGGCTCTTTAGAGGGAAATCCTGACCTGAAAGATTGATATAGTGGGTCCACTCACTATCCATCTCGAGCAGGCGAGCCATCCCTCGCAGTTCAGCGTCCACAAGACTGTATCCGCCCCAGAGAGCGTCTTTCGATTCCAGCATTTCGACACCCTGATAAGGCGTCAGAAAGTCTGTGATTTCCTCAGTCAGGTTCGCACCAGAGCCTTTGTCGATGTGTACGACATACTGGTTCCCGGGCATGTAGATTGCCTTGAACAAACGCTTGAATTGAGCTGGATAGCGATGAACGAGAAGGAAGTAAGCGATCATAAGGCAGGACCCTTGGATCGACCGCGCCAGGCTGCCGAAACCCCGGGCACGTCGATTGCGTTTCCTGTCTCAGGAACGCCAATCAAATGAATTTTTGATCGTGAAGAGACACCGCCAGACAGAACTGCGATCAATCGCAATGGCGTAATAGGTAAATGGCGCTCCTATTCGCGGGTTACAAGGCTCTATCATTTCAACTAAGTTTGCGAACTCGTATCCATGTTTCATGTCTGGGTTTGAAATCCATCTAACGCCTAATTCCAAGCGTCCGCTCCCCACCCCAACACCAGCCCCGGCCCCTTCCCGAAAAGCCTGCTCTCAGAGCGCCGGATTATTGTAGCAGTGCCAAGTAAAAATCGCCGTCGCGCCGCGGTGCGGGCGCCAGGGTTCGGCCAGCGCGCGGGTGGCCTTTTCGTCGGGGCGTTCCTCGAGGCTAAGGATCTTGCCGATGCCTGCCATCACGGCCAGGTCTCCGGCGGGCCAGATGTCGGGGCGGCCTTCTGCGAACAGCAGGTAAATTTCGGCTGACCACCTTCCGATGCCCTTGATCTTCGTAAGCTCCGCAATCGCTTCCTCGTCATCGGCGGGCAGGTTCTCGAAATCGACTTCACCCGCCACCACCAGTTCGCACAGCGAACGGGCATAGCCCTGTTTCTGGCGCGACAACCCGCAGGCACGCAAGGTATCGAAATCGCGTTCCAGCAGGTCTGGCGGGGTGAAATCCTCCCCCAGTTCCGCTTCAAGCTTGTTCCACATCGAACTGGCGGCGGCGACAGACACCTGCTGGCCCACGATGGTCCGTAGCAGCGTCTTGTAGCCGGTGTCGCGAATGCGCGTTTCGGGATAGCCGGCGATTTCCAGTGCGCGGGCGATTTTCGGCTCCCGGCTGGCGACTTCATCCAGTCCCGTTTTGATTTGCCCTGCCGTCAATCCCATTGCCTCTTCCTTGCCATTCACGCGTGAATTGCCTAGCAGCGCCGCGTTTGATCACCAGAGGAAATGCACAAGCCATGCCCACGCTCAATGTTACCAATCGCTCCGGCGAGGAAACCACCGTCGAAGTTGCCGAAGGCCTGACAGTGATGGAAGCCATTCGCGACAACGGCTTTGACGAGTTGCTGGCGCTGTGCGGTGGTTGCTGCTCCTGCGCCACCTGTCATGTGCATGTGGACCCTGCGTTCAAGGACAAGCTGCCGGAAATGAGCGAAGACGAGGACGATCTGTTGGATTCCAGCGATCACCGCGATGATAATTCGCGCCTGTCGTGCCAGATCCCCTTCACCGCCGCGCTGGACGGGCTGAAGGTGAAGATAGCCGAAGAAGATTGAGTTTTGTTCGCTCAAGGGCTTCTCGCGTTGCGCTGAGGCTTGGAGCATCCTAACTCTGTCGGCATGACAAACCCGCCAGCACGCACATCGACGCTTGATCTTATCGGCCACACGCCGCTCGTCCTGCTGGAAGGTCCCAGCAAGGCGGCGGGGTGCGAGATCTGGGGCAAGTGCGAATTCGCCAATCCCGGCGCCTCTGTAAAGGATCGCGCGGCCCTGTGGATCGTGCGCGATGCAGAGGCACGCGGAGAGTTGAAGCCCGGCGGTACGGTGGTTGAGGGTACGGCGGGCAACACCGGCATCGGCATTGCGCTGGTGGCCAATGCGCTGGGCTACAAGACGGTAATCGTCATGCCCGACAACCAGTCCAAGGAAAAGATGGACACGCTGCGCGCGCTGGGTGCGGAGCTGGTGACGGTGCCGCCCACCAAGTTTGCCGATCCCAATCACTTCGTCCACACCAGCCGCCGCATCGCGGAGGAAACGCCAAACGCGCTGTGGGCCAACCAGTTCGATAATATCGCCAACCGCCGCGCCCATATAGAGGGCACCGCGCCCGAAATCTGGGAGCAGCTGGAAGGCCGCGTGCACGGTTTCACCTGCGCCGTGGGCACGGGCGGCACGCTGGCTGGCGTGGGGCTTGGGCTGAAGGAAAAGGATGAGAACATCCGCATCGCGCTGACCGATCCGCATGGCGCGGCGCTGTATAATTACTACGAGAATGGAGAGCTTTCGTCCGAAGGTTCCTCCGTTGCAGAAGGGATCGGGCAGGGGCGTATCACCGCCAATCTGGAAGGCGCGCCGATCGATACGCAGTTCCGCATCTCTGATGAAGAAGGGCTGAAATGGGTCGCCCACCTGCTGCGTAAAGAAGGATTGTGCCTTGGCCTTTCCAGCGGGATCAACGTGGCAGGCGCCATCGCGCTGGGGCGGCAATTGGTTGCCGACGGCGTGGAGAACCCGCGCGTTGCCACGATCCTGTGCGACACGGGCTTCCGCTATCTTTCCACCCTCTACAACGCGGCGTGGCTGCGCCAGAAGGGCCTGCCTGTGTTTGACTGGTTAGGTTCAGCTTCGGAGGCGTAAACGGGCCGCATGGCACTCGATCCCAGAGACCTTTTGCGACCCCGTGGCCCGGTGAGCGAACCGGCTCCCCTGGCCGGAACCCGCTCTGAACGCATTCAGCGTTTGCAGATCGGCCTGTTCGGTATTGGCGCAATGGTGATGCTGGTGGGCCTGGCGGACGTGGTGATCAGTCGCGCGCAACTGACGGAGGCAGAAGCCGTCCCGGAAGCAGCGCCCACGGTGGAGGCGACGGAAAGCACCGCGCCGCGCGATCCGCTGGCCGATGCGGGCGTGGTGCCCGAATTGCCGCCGGAGCCGACCGCAACTCCATCTCAAAGCGCGACCCAGCCCACGCAGGATGTCCCTCCGCCAGCGTCCCGTACCGATGCTCCGGCTGAATAGTCTGTTCGCCGCCGCCGCGCTGACGCTGTGCTGCGTGCCTGCGGCTGCGGAGGAAGAGGCGCGCCCGGAAGTCGCCCTGATGGGCACTGTCCCCATTTTCTGGGGGGAGGCTGACGGATTTGCAGAACTGCTGTCTGGCGATGCGCCGTCCCACTGGGCGCGCGGCGTGCTGGAGGAAGGCTTCGACCTTGCCCCTCTGGATTACCTTTCGGCAGACGCGCTGAAAGGGCATAAATATTTGCTGATGGCACAGCCACGCGGTTTGACGGGGGAGGAGAATGTCGCCCTCGACGCATGGGTTCGCGATGGCGGTTCTTTGTTGCTGTTCGCCGATCCGCGGATGACGGGCGAAAGCCGCTTCCACATCGGTGACCGTCGCCGTCCGCAGGATGTGGCGCTGTTGTCCCCCATCCTGGCGCATTGGGGGCTGGAGCTTGCCTTCGATCCGGCGCAGCAGGCGGGGCCGCACACGGTCAATCACTTTGGCGATGCAATCCCTGTAAACCTGCGCGGCGAATTGCGCCCCGTGGGAGACGCGCAATATTGCACCACCTCGGCAGACGGTCTGCTGGCGCATTGCGCGATTGGCGCAGGCCAGGTGATGATCGTGGCCGATGCCGCGATGTTGGACATTTTTGACCGGACGGATGCGGGCGAAAGCGCGCTGCGCTGGCTGGTCGCGCATATTTTCGAAGAATTTGGGGATCGTGCGGGAAATGATGTCCCGGCGACTCATGAAGCGACCGAAAATCAGCGGGATTCGGTCGAATCTCCTGAATCGGAGCATCACCATCACCATTTGCATGGCGGGAATCACAGCCAATAAAAACAATGATTTAATAGCTTCTCCCACAATTTCCCGCAATTTCCCCTTCCATCCCGCGCCCTCCCGCGTTATTCGGTGATTCCATCGGACATAAAGCCCGTGCTGCGCCCCCATTGGGGTGACCGGGTCGTGCTGACGCGCGGCCTGCGGCGGAGGAGTTGTGTCTGCGAATGGGGACTATTGTTGAGGGGTAGGCGCGCGTGGCGCAGCGGCCAGCAGGATATAGGGGGCAGGGCTTTTCGCTTCGCGGCGAAAAGGATCGCTTCGTCTTGCCGCCTTTGTTCCGCAAGGTTTTTGCCGAACTGGGCGATGAAGGCGTGCTGTGCGTTGCTAAGCACCACACCTATCCCTGCCTGACCGCCTTCGGCCCCTCCCGCACTGAAACCTTTGAAGATATCCTCGACAAGGAAGAGGAAAACGCAGTGCGCCGCGATATCGATTTCGATCGCGACCTGCGCTCCACCCAGATGTGGACCTTCACCGAAGTGCCGTTCGACAAGAGTGGCCGCTTCATCCTGCCCCCGCGCTTCTGCAAGGTTGGCGGCATTGGCGAGAACATCTGCTTCCTGGGTGGTGGCCAGTTCCTGACGATGTGGGACCTGGACCGGCTGGGCGAAATGGGCGGCGGCTGGGAAGACCAGTACGAGCTGTGCCTGGCAGAGGCTGAGGATGCCCGCGCCAAGTCTGCCGCAAAGGCGAAGCGATCATGACCGGCGCTGCACCCCATATCCCCGTGCTGCTGGATGAAGTGATCGACGCACTCGATCCGCAGCCCGGCGATGTCATCATCGATGCGACATTCGGTGCAGGCGGATATACGCGCGCCATTCTGGATCGCGGGGCGACGGTGCACGCTTTCGATCGTGATCCCGATGCGATTTCAGCGGGCAGCCAGTGGGCGGAGACGAAGGCCGATCCGCCGCGCCTCGTGCTGCATCAGCGCCGCTTTTCCGAAATGGCGCAATCCATGGCTGAGGCTGGCATCGCGCAGGTGGACGGCATCGCGATGGATATCGGCGTATCGTCCATGCAACTGGATCAGCCGGAGCGTGGCTTTGCCTTCTCCAGCAATGGCAAGCTGGACATGACGATGAGCCAGTCCGGCCCCAACGCCGCCGATTTCGTGAACGAGGCTGCGGAAAAGGACATTGCCGACGTTCTTTACCAATACGGGGAAGAGCGCCAGTCGCGCCGCGTGGCCCGCGCCATCGTGGCAGCGCGCCCGCTTACCACCACCGGCGAACTGGCTGCTGTGGTGCGCAAGGCGCTGGGCCATCGGCCGGGCGACAAAAAGGATCCTGCCACCCGGTCCTTCCAGGCCATCCGCATCCATGTGAACGGAGAGCTGGACGAGCTGGAGCAGGGGCTGGCAGCCGCCGAGCAATTGCTGGGCGAGGGCGGCCGGCTGGCCGTGGTCAGTTTCCATTCCCTAGAAGACCGGATCGTGAAGAAATTCCTGCGCGACGCCGCGAACGCCAATCCGCGCGTATCGCGCCATCTGCCCGACGTGCAGGACGATGGCACCGCGCGTTTTGCCAAGCTGTCCAAGGCGATCCGCCCCTCTCAGGCGGAAATTGACCGTAACCCACGGGCGCGCTCCTCCACGCTGCGCGCCGCCGTACGTACCAATGCACCTGCAAGAAAGGATGTCGCATGACACCGCAAAGCCGCATCCGCCGCATCGGCTGGCTCGCCGCTCTGGGCACCTGCATCGTCCTTTATATCCTGCTGCATGTGAAGGTGAACGCGGTGCATGCCGAGGTCATCCGGGCAGAGCGGGAGATCGTTCGGCTTGAAAACCAGAACATGCTGCTGGAAACGGAATTTCTCACCCGGTCCAGCCAGGTGCAGCTGGCCGCGTGGAACCGTGTGGACTTCGGTTTTGAAGCGCCGCGCGCGGAACAGTTCATCGACAGCCCGATCCAGCTGGCAAGCTTTGGCAGCCCGCGCAGCGCAGACGCCCCGGCCCCCATCTTGCTGGCGGGCATGACATCGGGCGAGGATATGCCCGATTTCCCGCAACTGGTATCCCCGCTCACCGGGAAGCCGGTGGATGAGCGTGTGCTGGCAGGCGATGAACCGACAGAGGGGCATCTGGCCGTTACACTTGCACCGGGGCCGCTGCGCGTTCCCATCGTCACATCCGTCGGCGCACCCCTGGCCAGCGTGGCCATCGCGGGGGCTGGCCAGCGGTGAGCACCTACGCCGCCCCGCACACTTTTATCACCGGGCAGACGCGGCGTGTCGATCATCGACGCCGCGCCTTGCTGGTGGCGCGCCTGCGGCTGTTGCTGATTGCGTTCGTCTTCGTGCTGGTTGCTGCGGCGGCGCTTGTCCGCATCGCCTGGATCGGCACGATAGAACCCGGCCCCAAGGAACTGTCCATGGCCGACGCGCTGCTGCCGCCGCGCGGAGAGATCACGGATCGCAACGGAGTGCCGCTGGCGCGCGCCTTCCCGGCCTATGCCCTGTGGTTCAATCCCGCCGCGATGACAGAGGGCGGTGACGGCGGCCCGCCGCTGGTGAAAACGCCGGACGAGGTGGCCGACGAACTGATCGCGATCTTCCCCGATCTGGACCGGCACGAAATTACCGAGAAACTGCGGTCCGGCAGGCCCGGCTATCTTCGCCGGCGCGTTCTGCCTGAAGATGCGAACCGCGTGATCGCCATCGGCGAACTGGCGCTGGAACTGCCGCGCGAGGCGGATCGCCATTATCCGCAAGGCTCTCTTGCTGCGCATATCCTCGGCTATGTGGGTGCGGACGGGAATGGCCGCGTGGGCATGGAAGCTGTGCTGAACGAACAGCTGCTGGATCCCGTGCGCCGCGCAGAACCCGTGGCATTGTCCATCGACATGCGCGTGCAGGGTGCGTTGGAGGATGAGCTGCGCAGCGGGATGAAGGCCGTGAATGCCGTGGGCGCGGCGGGCATCGTGCTGGATGTGGATACAGGAGAGGTGATGGCGCTTGCCTCCCTGCCGGAATTTGATCCCAACGAAGTGCAATCCTCCGACGTTCGCGTGACGCAGGAACAGTATGAGCGCGGCATCGTGGCGCCTGCGTTCAACCGCGTGACCAATCAGGTTTACGAGCTGGGCAGCACGTTCAAGCCGCTGACCGTTGCCGCCGCAATCGACAGCGGATCGATCACCAACCTGGCGCGCCGTTACGATGCAAAGCCGTATAAGGTGCAGGGCCACACGGTGCGCGATTCCCATGAAATGGGCGCTTCGCTGAACGCGCCTGAAATGCTGATCCATTCCTCCAACGTGGTGACCGGCCACATCGTGGACGAGATGGGCGCGGCCACCTTGCGCAAGTACATGGTGGATCTGGGCATGAACGAGCGGCCCTATATCGAATTGCCGGCGCGCGGTTTCCCGCTGTGGGCGTCTGGCGAATGGTCGCGCATCAGGGGCATCACCGTTGGCTATGGCCACGGCGTTTCCGTCACCCCGCTGCATCTGGCCAGCGCCTATGCCGCGATGGTGAACGGCGGCATCTGGCGTCCGGCCACATTGCAGCGGCTGAAGCCGGGCGGTGCTCCACGTGGACGCCGCGTGTTCAAGGCCAGCACCAGCGCGCGCATGAACCAGCTGCTGCGCATGATCGCCGTCTATGGCACGGGCCGTAATGCCAATGCGCCGGGCTTCCGCGTGGGCGGCAAGACGGGCAGCGCGGAAAAGCCCGGCAACGGCGGATATCGCCAGACGACGCTGGTTTCCACATTTGCCGCCGCCTTCCCCATGGACAATCCGCGCTTCGTTGTGATTGCCATGCTGGATGAACCAAAAGGCACGGTCGCCAGCTCTTTCCAGCGGACGGCTGCGTGGAACGCGGCGCCTATCGTGGGCCGCCTGGTGCCACGCATCGGCCCGCAACTGGGTGTGTTGCCCGATGCCAATCGCGATATTGATCTGACGGACCTGCGCCCGTTGGTGGGGGACTGAGCCATGCGAATTGCCGAACTTGCCAGCCAGATGGGTATCGACGCCGGAGAAGCCGCAGATACCCGCGTCACCGGTTTTGCCATCGATCATCGCAAGGTCGCGCCGGGCAATGTCTTCGGCGCGTTCCAAGGTGCGGCGGTAAACGGGGAGGACTATATCCCCGCCGCCATCGCCAGCGGTGCCATCGCGATCGTTGCCCGGCCAGAGGCCAAGGTGGAAGGCGCCGTGCATCTGGCGGATGACAATCCCCGCCGCGCCTTTGCCCGCGCGGCATCGCTGTTCTTCCAGCCCACGCCCGAAACCGTGGTTGCCGTCACCGGCACCAACGGCAAGACCAGCTGCGTGGAGATGACGCGCCAGATCTGGCGCATGTGCGGCGAACGTGCGGCCAGCATCGGCACGCTGGGCGTAACCACGCCCGATGAAAGCGTATCCACCGGGCTGACCACGCCCGATATCGTCACCTTCCTTTCGAACATGACGGGCCTTTCGCGCGAAGGCGTGACGCATGTGGCCTATGAAGCATCCAGCCACGGCCTGTCCCAGTACCGTAACGAGGGATTGTCCGTGCAGGCGGGCGCATTCACCAATCTCAGCCGCGATCACCTCGATTATCACAAGGACATGGACGATTACTTCGCGGCCAAGATGCGCCTGTTCACCGAAGTGGTGGATGACGGCGGCACCGCAGTAATCTGGGCCGATGATGAATGGTCCGCCAAGGTGATAGAGATTGCCAAGGAGCGCGGGCTGACGCCGTTCACCGTGGGAGAGCAGGGCAAGGGTATCAACCTGATTGCTCGCAATCCCAGCCCATTGGGGCAGGAACTGAAATTTGTTCACGGCGGCAAGGCCTATGCCATCCGTCTGCCGCTGATCGGTGCGTATCAGGTTGCCAATGCGCTGACCTCTGCCGGTCTGGCGCTGGCTACAGGAGCGGAGGCGGACCGGGTTTTCGATGCGGTTTCGCGGTTGCAGCCCGTGCGCGGCCGGCTGGAGCGGGCGGTGATTTGTGCCAGCGGAGCGCCGGTTTATGTGGATTACGCCCACACCCCCGATGCCCTTGCCGCTGCAATTGCTGCATTACGCCCACACGTGAATGGTCGCCTCATCACAGTTTTCGGCGCGGGCGGGGACCGCGATACCGGCAAGCGCGCACCCATGGGGGAGGCAGCGGCTGCGGGCAGCGATCTTGTGTTCGTGACGGATGACAATCCGCGCGGCGAGGACGCGGCCAGCATCCGCAGCGAAGTGATGCGCGGTGCGGGGGACAAGGCCAGGAATATCGGCGGCAGGCGCGATGCCATCACCGCCGCCATTACAGAGGCGAACAGTGACGACATCGTGCTGATCGCGGGCAAGGGACATGAGCAGGGACAGATCGTGGGATCGGGAGAGAACATGAAGGTATTGCCGTTCGACGATGTGGACGTTGCTCGTGAATGTGCAGCAGCGCTTTCATCGGGTGGCGCACGATGAGCGCGGCACTGGATCTGCTGCGCTGGCCCCGCCGCAAAAGCGACCCTGCGCGTCTTGCCCTGTGGACGGCTGACGAGATCGCGGCCGCTACAGGCGGGACTGCTTATGGTGAATTTCAGGTTAGCGGCGTTGAGATGGACAGCCGCGACGTGCGCGGCGGGGACCTGTTTGTAGCGCTGAAGGGCGAGGCCATGGACGGCCATCGTTTCCTTGAAAAAGCCTTTGCCAATGGCGCGGCGGCAGCCCTGGTGGATCGGGAAGTCGATTACCCCCATGTTCGCGTGGAAGATACGACCAAGGCTTTGGAAGCATTGGCAAAAGAGGCGCGGCGGCGTAGCATTTCCAGGATCGTCGGGGTGACGGGTTCTGTCGGCAAGACCGGCGTGAAGGAAGCCATTTTCGCCGCGCTGGAACGCACCAGCCGCGGTGCCGCCCATCGCAGCGTGCGCAGTTATAACAACCACGTCGGCGTTCCGCTCAGCATGGCGCGCATGGCACCGCGCAGCCGCTATGGTGTGTTCGAGATGGGCATGAACCACGCGGGAGAGATTTCAGGCCTTACCGCGATGGTGCGCCCGCACGTGGCCGTCATCACCACGATTGCGCCCGCCCACATCGAAAATCTTGGTTCGATGGAAGGGATTGCCGCTGCCAAGGCAGAAATTTTCGAGGGGCTGGAAAAAGGCGGCACCGCCGTCATCCCCGCCGATATTGAGCAATTTGCCCAATTGCGCGATGCGGCAAAGGCTGCCGGCGCAAAGGTGATTGCCTTTGGTCGCAGTGAACAGGCAGACCTGCGCCTGCTGGACGCTATTCCCGATGGCACCGGCGGCTCTCTGGTGACGGCGGCGATGGGCGAAACGCGGCTTTGCTTTACCGTGGCGGAACCGGGCGAACACTGGATCGACAATGCATTGTGCGTGATGGCCGCTGTCTACGCGGCAGGCGGCGATCTGGGTGCGGCAGGGCTGGCGCTGGCCGAAATGGGCGGCCTGAAGGGGCGCGGTGCGCGTGTGCGGGCGAAGGTGCCCGGCGGCTATGCATTGGTGATAGACGAGAGTTACAATGCCAATCCCGCTTCCATGCGCGCCACGCTGGCGCAGCTGGGGCAAACGCCTGCCACGCGGCGGATCGCGGTGCTGGGCAGCATGAAGGAACTGGGCGATTTCGCGCCCGCTTTCCACGCCCAGCTGGCCGAGCCGGTGGAAGCTGCCCGCATCGATCACGCCATCCTGGTGGGTGAAGAGATGACTGCCCTTGCACGTGAGATGGGGAAAGACGCGAATCGGGCGCTTGGCAACGCCCCAAGCTTTGCCCATTGCGATAATGCGGGCGAGGCAATCGCAGCCTTGCAGGAATTCGGCCTTGCCGGTGGAGACGCCGTGCTGGTGAAGGGTTCCAACTCGGTAGGGCTTGCCCGCGTTGTGGCCCACTTCACGGCCAGGGAAGGCTGACGCGCGAACACATGCTGTATTTTCTTGCCGAGATGATGAATTTCGAAGGGGCGTTCAACCTCGTCCGCTATCAGACCTTCCGTGCTGGTGCGGCGATGATGACGGCCCTTTTCATCGGACTGATCATCGGCCCCAAGTTCATCAACATGCTGCGCGTGCGCCAGGGCAAGGGTCAGCCGATCCGTGCAGACGGCCCTGAATCGCATCAGAAGAAGGTGGGCACCCCCACCATGGGCGGCCTGATGATCCTGACCGCGCTGACCATTTCCATGCTGTTGTGGATGGATCTTTCCAACCCGTTCCTGTGGGCATGCCTGGCCGTGACGCTGGGCTTTGGCCTGATCGGTTTTCTGGATGATTACGACAAGGTGACGAAGCGTAGTCATAAGGGCGTTTCGGGCAAGGTCCGCCTGCTGGCGGAATTCTTCGTTGCCGGGATCGCCACCTACATCATCGTGCAGGAGGTGGGGTCTACCGCGCTATACCTGCCCTTCCTTTCCGACACCGGGCTGGAACTGGGCTGGCTGTTCTATCCCTTTGCCGCCACGGTAATCGTGGGCGCGGGCAATGCCGTAAACCTTACAGACGGGCTGGATGGCCTTGCCACCATGCCGGTGGTGATCGCCGCCGGTGCCTTTGCGTTGATCTGCTACCTTGTGGGCCGCGCCGACTTTTCTGCATATCTTGGCATTCCGCATGTTCTGTCTGCAGGTGAGCTGGCTATCATGTGCACCGCCATCATGGGCGCAGGGCTGGCCTTCCTCTGGTACAACGCCCCGCCTGCAGCCGTGTTCATGGGTGACACCGGTTCGCTGGCCCTTGGCGGCGCGCTGGGCGCGATTGCCGTTGCCAGTCATCACGAGATCGTGCTTGCCATCATAGGCGGCCTGTTCGTGCTGGAGGCTGTCAGCGTGATCATTCAGGTTTTCTGGTTTAAACGCACTGGCCGGCGGATTTTCCGCATGGCTCCTATCCACCACCATTTCGAACAGCTCGGCTGGAGCGAGAGCAAGGTCGTGATCCGTTTCTGGATCATTGCCCTGGTCCTCGCCGTCATCGGGCTGGCCACGTTGAAGCTCAGGTGATCACGGCAAAGGCCTTCTCCGGGAAAAATTACTGTGTGCTGGGCCTTGCGCGTTCGGGCCTGGCCACGGTGGAAACGCTGCTGGCCAGCGGCGCGCGCATAACCGCGTGGGATCGCCGTAACGAGCCGAAGCAAAAGCTGGCCAGCCGTTGCACCATTGCCGATCCGCTGGAGATTGACCTTACTGGCTTCGATGCCATCGTCGTTTCACCAGGCGTGCCGCTCAACACCCATCCCATCGCGGACAGGGCGCGCGCGGCGGGTGTGCCCATTATCGGCGATATCGAATTGTTTGCGCTGGCCCGGCCAGAACTGCCGCCCCACCGCGTGGTGGGCATCACCGGCACAAATGGCAAATCCACCACCACCGCGCTGGTCCATCACCTGCTGCGCGAGGCCGGAGTGCCAACGCGCATGGGCGGCAATATCGGCCTTCCCGTGCTGGGGCAGGAGCCGCTGGAGGAAGGCGGCGTCTATGTGTTCGAACTGTCGAGCTATCAGATTGACCTGACCCGTTCGCTGGCGTGCGAGGCGGCGGCGCTGATCAATATCACGCCCGATCACCTCGACAGGTATGACGATTTTACCGCCTATGCCTTTGCCAAAGGGCGGCTGTTCACCATGCAGGGCGCAGGCCAATACGCCGTGTTCGGTTGCGAGGATGCGCCCACCAGAGCCATCCAGCAGGCCGAGGCTGCGCGCCGTCCCGATGGTCTTGCGCATTGCGTGGATGCCTGGGCGTGGGAGCCGTTCCAGAAGGAATGGCCCAGCCTGCAAGGGCCGCACAATCTACAGAACGCGGCAATCGCTGCGGCACTGGTGCAGCGCCTTGGCGTTTCGCGCGATGCCGTGTTGACGGGTTTTGCCAGCTTTGCCGGATTGCCGCACCGGATGGAGCGCATGGGCGAGGCAGGCGGCGTGTTGTTCGTGAATGACAGCAAGGCCACCAATCCCGCTTCCACCGCGCCTGCCCTGGCGGCTTATCCGCCGGTTGACGGCAAACCGCGCGTTCACTGGATTTGCGGCGGACTGGCGAAGGAAGACAATCTGAACGATTGCGCGCCCTATTTCGGCAATGTCGCCTGCGCCTACACTATCGGAGAGGCCGGCCCGATGTTTTCGGACCTGCTGGAATCCGTTGTTCGGGTGGAGCGGTGCGAGCTGCTGGCCGAGGCGGTATCGCGCAGCATCGCCGCTGCGCAGCCCGGCGAAGTCATCCTGTTCAGCCCGGCTTGCGCCAGTTTCGATCAGTTTCGCGATTACGAGGCTCGGGGCGATACCTTCCGCGATCTTGCCGCCAGCATCGGCTGCGATGCGACCCCGGCTGAATGCGGGTTCGATTCAAGGTCTGCTGCATGAACACGCCGCCGATCTATATTCCGCGCGGCGGGCAAGAGAGCGAGAAACGCACCCCGCGCTACCAGCAGGATCGCAAGCGCGAACTGCGCATCTGGTGGCGGGAGATCGATCGCTGGCTGCTGTTCTTCGTGCTGCTGCTGATGGCGGTTGGCACGCTGGCCGTGGCCGCGGCATCGCCTGCCAGCGCCCACCGCCTTTCCACCAGCGAAGAAAGCTTGCCCGATCTCTATTTCTTCTGGGCGCATATCCGCTGGCAGGCTCTGGGTCTGCTGGTTCTGATCGGCACATCGCTGTTGCCGCGTGAACTGATGCGCCGGGGTGCCATCGTCATGGCGGGCTTCATGCTGCTGCTCCTGTTCCTTGTACCCTTCGTCGGGTACGAGGTGAACGGTGCCAAGCGCTGGATCAGGTTTGGCATGGGCGTGCAGCCCAGCGAATTCTTGAAGCCCGCATTCGCCGTGACGCTGGCCTGGATCCTGTCCTGGAAGCTGCGCGATCCGAAACTGCCGGTGATCGGCATATCGGGCGCGCTGGTGGGATTGGTGACCGTGCTGCTGATGGCGCAGCCCAATCTGGGCGCGGCCATCCTGTTTATCGGCACGTGGCTGGTGATGGTGATGCTGGCAGGCCTGCCCTTGCAGCGCATCGGCATGCTGCTGGGCGCGGGCGTTGCCGGGATGCTGGCCGCCTATCTGTTTTATGACAATGCGCGCCACCGCATCGATTCCTTTTTCGGTGGCCCCACCGCCTATGATCACGTGGACCTGGCCAATCGCACGCTGACCGCAGGCGGCTGGACCGGCAGCGGTTTCTGGCTGGGCGAGAACAAGCTGCGCCTGCCCGAAGCGCACACCGACTATATCTTCTCCGTCATCGGGGAAGAGCTGGGCCTGATCATCTGCGCGCTGATCGTGCTGCTGTATCTCGCCATCATCCTGCGCGTGCTGATCCGGCTGGTGGATGAGGACAGGCTGTTCATCATCCTTGCCGCCAGCGGGCTGATCGCTTTTTTCGGCGGGCAGGCTTTCATCAATATTCTCGTCAATCTGCAGCTTTTCCCCAGCAAGGGCATGACCTTGCCCTTGGTGAGCTATGGCGGATCGTCAACAATAGCGCAGTGTTTCACGATAGGCCTTCTGCTGGCGGTAACGCGGCGCAATCCTTTCCTCGCGCGGGAACCTTTCGATGTGCGTGACGCACTGGAGAAGGAGGACGATTTATGACCAGCTCTACGCGCCACTTCGTTTTGGCTGCCGGTGGCACCGGCGGACATCTGACGCCTGCCTTTGCCCTTGCGCATGAATTGGAACGGCGCGGCCATCACGTCGCGCTGATTACCGATGAACGCGGGGAAGCCATTCCCGGCAAGCCCGATTTCCTCACCGCGCATGTTCTGCCCGCAGGCCGCTTCGGCAAGAACCCCTTGCGCTGGCCCGCCGCGATCAAGGCCGTGCTGCAAGGGCGCACCATGTCGCAGCGGCTTTATGAAACGGTGCAGCCCACGGCCGTGATCGGATTTGGCGGCTATCCCGCCCTGCCTGCCTTGCTGGGCGCACAGGCCATGGAAATTCCTACCATCGTGCATGAACAGAACGCCGTGCTGGGCCGGGTCAACCGGTTGCTGGCGGGCAGGGTGGATGCCATTGCGCTGTCCTATCCTGATGTCGATCGGCTGAAGGCGAAATACGAGAAGAAGACGCACCTTGTCGGCAATCCGGTGCGCCCCGCTGTGCTGTCGTTGCGGGATCAGGAATTTCCTGCCTTCACCGAAGAAGGGCTGTTTCGCGTATTGGTAACAGGCGGCAGCCAGGGCGCGCGCGTGCTTTCCGAAGTGGTGCCCGATGGCCTTTCCATGCTGCCACCCGCGCTGCGAAATCGCCTGCAGGTAACGCAGCAATGCCGGCCAGAAGATCTGGACGCGGTCCGCGCGCGCTATGCCAATCACGAGATTCCGGCAGAGCTGGCCACCTATTTCGAGAACATGTCCGCGCGCCTTGCCGATACGCACCTGTTTATCGGGCGCGCAGGCGCATCCACCATCGCCGAACTCACCGCCGTGGGCCGCCCTGCCATTCTGGTGCCGCTGCCCATTGCAACGGACGATCATCAGGCGGCCAACACGCGCGAAATCGTGAAGGCCGGGGGCGCGCGCTCTATTCGGCAGACGGGTTTCACGGCGAAGGAACTGGCCAAGCAGATCGCCGCCATGGCGCAGCGACCGGAAACGCTGGCTAACGCCGCGCATGCCGCGTGGAATTGCGGCAGGCCCGATGCGGCCAGCGATCTTGCCGATCTGGTGGAAAGCTTTGGCGGGGCAGACATGATGGATGTGATCCGCGTGGGCGAAAACAATGCGCGCGGCGCTTCGCAGGAAGCCGCGCCCAACCGCGCAACGCGCGATACGCCAAGGGGTAAGGGCGCATGAAAGGCGTAGGTACGGATATCGGAACGATCCATTTTGTCGGCATTGGCGGCATCGGCATGTCCGGCATTGCAGAGGTGATGGATAACCTTGGCTACAGCGTACAGGGATCGGACCTGAGCGACAGCGCCCGCGTGCAGGCATTGCGCGACAATGGCATCACCGTGTTCATCGGCCATGATGCCGCCAATATCGGCGATGCTGCCGTGGTGGTGACGTCCACCGCCGTGAAACGCACCAATCCCGAAGTCGCCGCCGCGCTGGATGCGCGCATTCCCGTGGTGCGCCGTGCGGAAATGCTGGCGGAACTGATGCGGTTGAAACGCACGGTGGCCGTTGCCGGCACGCATGGGAAAACCACCACCACCAGCATGGTTGCCACACTGCTGGATGCGGGCGGCGTTGATCCCACCGTCATCAATGGCGGCATCATCGAAAGCTACGGCTCCAACGCGCGGCTGGGCGACAGCGAGTGGATGGTGGTGGAAGCGGACGAGAGCGACGGCAGCTTCCTGCGCCTCGATGGCACCATCGCTGTTGTCACCAATATCGATCCCGAACATCTGGATCATTACGGCAGTTTTGACGCGGTGAAGGATGCCTTCGTCCAGTTTATCGAGAATGTGCCGTTTTATGGCGCGGCGGTTCTCTGCATCGATCATCCCGAAGTGCAGAATGTGATCGCCAAGGTGCGCGATCGCCGCGTGATCACCTATGGCTTTTCTCCCCATGCCGATGTGCGGGCGGAGAATGTGACGCCCGACGGCGGCGTGACGCGCTTCGATGCGATCCAGCGCCTGCGCGATGGCAGCGAGCTGCGGGTGGACGATATCGCCTTGCCCATGCCGGGTCGCCACAACGTGCAGAATGCCTGCGCGGCAATTGCCGTGGCGCTGGAAATGGGCTGCTCTGCCGATGCCATTCGCGATGGCTTTTCCCGCTTTGGCGGGGTGCGGCGGCGTTTCAGCCATGTCGGCACCATCGGTTCCGATATCAGGGTGATTGACGATTACGCCCATCACCCCGTGGAAATCCGCGCCGTATTGTCCGCTGCGCGCGACGCGGCGAGTGGGCGCGTGGTGGCTGTGATGCAGCCGCACCGCTATACCCGCCTGCGCGATCTGCTGGCGGATTTCCAAGGCGCGTTCGGCGATGCAGACCTAGTGTATGCAGCGCCAGTCTACCCCGCCGGCGAAGAACCAATCACCGGGGTGGACGAACATGCACTGGTGGAAGGGTTGAAGGCGCGCGGGCATCGCCACGCTGTTGCGGTGGAAGGCCCGGCTGACCTTGCGGCCCGGTTGGCTGAGGACATTTCGCCCGGCGATATCATCGTGTGCCTTGGTGCTGGCGATATCACCAAATGGGCTGCCAGCCTTGCGAAGGACGTTTCGAATTACCGCGCCGCGGAGGGCGCAAGAAAATCATGATGCAACCCGGCGAACAGATGCACGGCGACGAAGCGCCCGGCGCTGACGAGGCCCCCGGCGTAACGGCAAATGTGCCGCGCAACGTGCGCGGCGAACTGACGGCGCGTGCGCCGCTGGCCAAGCTGGTATGGTTCAAAAGCGGCGGCGCGGCAGACTGGTTGTTCGAGCCTGCCGATCTTGAAGATCTTGTCACCTTTCTGGGCCAGCTCGGCAGCTCTACCCCGGTGATGGCGCTGGGGCTGGGGTCCAACCTCATCATCCGCGATGGCGGGGTGCCGGGCGTGGTGGTGCGCCTGGGCAAGCCATTCTCCAGCGTGGAGGCAAAGCGCGGCGAAGTTGTGGAATGCGGCGGCGGCGCGCCGGGCATACTGGTCGCCTCCACCGCGCGCGATGCGGGTATTGCGGGGCTTGAATTTCTGCGGGGTATTCCCGGCACGGTGGGCGGCTTCGTGCGCATGAACGGCGGCGCCTATGGCCGCGAAGTGGCTGATGTTCTGGTGGATTGCGACGTGGTGCTGCCCGGCGGCAATCTGGTGACGCTGCCGGTGCAGGACCTGGATTATTCCTATCGCCACTCGCGCCTGCCCGAAGGTGCCATCGTGGTTGCCGCGCGTTTCAAGGGCACTCCGGGCGATCCGCACGAAATCGGCGCGGAGATGGACCGGATTGCAGAGGAGCGCGAGAATTCGCAGCCGCTGCGCACCAAGACAGGCGGCTCCACCTTCAAGAATCCGGAAGGCACCAGCGCCTGGAAACTGGTAGACGAGGCCGGGTGCCGCGGCCTTACCATGGGCGGCGCGCAGGTGAGTGAGAAGCATACCAATTTCCTCATCAACACCGGTGATGCAACCAGCGCCGATATCGAAGGGCTGGGCGAGGAAGTGCGCCGCCGCGTGGCGGAAAAGACCGGCAGGGCGCTGGAATGGGAAATCAAACGAGTGGGACGTCCATGACAACGAACTTGCCAGCAGACCTGCACATTCTTGTCCTGATGGGCGGCTGGGCGAATGAGCGTGACGTATCGCTGATGTCTGGCAACGGCGTGGCCGATGCGCTGGAAAGCGCGGGCCACCGCGTTACGCGGCTGGATATGGGACGCGATGTCGCGGCAAAGATTGCCGAGGCTGCGCCCGATGTGGTGTTCAACGCCTTGCACGGCGCTCCGGGCGAAGATGGCACGGTGCAAGGCATGCTGGATCTGATGGGCATCCCCTATACCCACGCCGGCCTTGCCACGTCTGTTATCGCGATCGACAAGGAATTGACCAAGCACGCACTGGTGCCGCACGGCATCCCCATGCCCGGCGGGCGCGTGGTGCGATCGGAAGAATTGTACAATGGCGATCCAATTGCCCGGCCATATGTCCTGAAGCCCGTTAACGAGGGGTCTTCCGTTGGCGTTGCCATCGTGACGGATGAGAGCAATTGCGGAAACCCCATCAGCCGGGAGGCCAAGGGCCCGTGGCAGGATTTTGCCACCTTGCTGGCCGAACCTTTCATTCGCGGCCGGGAACTGACCACCGCCGTGATCGATACGCCCAGCGGCCTGCGCGCGCTTGGCGTGACGGAGCTTGTGGTGGAAAGCGGGTTCTACGATTACGAAAACAAATATACCGACGGGAAGACGCAGCATATCTTCCCCGCGCAACTGCCGGACGAGATTGAGCGCCTGTGCATGGAATATGCGGTGCAGGCCCATCGGCGGCTGGGCTGCCGCGGCGTATCCCGCTCCGATTATCGCTGGGATGACGAGCGCGGGGAAGAAGGGCTGTTTCTGCTGGAAACCAACACCCAGCCGGGCATGACGCCGCTCAGCCTGGTGCCCGAACAGGCGCGGCATTGCGGGATCGAATATCCGCAGCTTTGCGAGATGATCGTCGAGGATGCCCTGCGCCGCGCAGGCAGGCTGGATGATGGCAGGTCGGGTGATGGCCAGAACTAACTCCCGCAATACCAAAGGCGTGCGCCGGCAGGCGCGCGCGCAGGGCACCAGCCGCAAGGTCCGCTCTGCGCGCAAGCAGGGCCAGTCCATCCTTGGACGCATGCTGGGGATGCTGCCGTTCACCGAAGAACAGCTGCAAAAGACCTTCACCGTCCTGATTCTGGGCGGCGTGGTGGTAGCACTGGCATGGCTGGCGCAGATTTCGGGCGCGACGGCGGTTGCGTCAGACCGTTTTGCCCATGTGGCCAGCAACGCAGGCTTCAAGCTTGCCCGCGTGGAAGTGCGCGGCACCGAACGCATGAATTCCATGCTGGTGCACGAACGCGCCTTCGGCCAGCGTGATCTGGCGATGACGCGCGTGGACATGCACGGCCTGCGCGAAGATCTGCTGCAATTGCCATGGGTGAAAGATGCGCGCGTTTCGCGCCAATTGCCTGATTTGCTGGTGGTGAACGTGGTGGAGCGTGATCCGCACGCCGTATTGCGCCGGGCGGATCGGCTGATGCTGATCGATCCCACGGGCGTTGAGCTGGAGCCGATTGCGGCAGCCGATGCCAAGGATTACCTGCTGATCGAAGGGCCGGGCGCGCAAGGCCAGGTGGAAGCCCTGGACATGCTGCTGGATTCAGCGCCCGCCCTGAAGGGCAAGGTTACCGGGGCCGAGTGGGTGGGCAACCGCCGCTGGAACCTCACCTTCGATACCGATCAGCGGCTGGCCCTGCCGCAGGGTGACGATCGCTCTGCCGCCGCGTTGATCAGCTTTGCCCAGGCCGATGGCGTGCATCGCCTGATCGGCGGGGAAGTGGCCAGTTTCGACATGCGCAATCCGCCGCGCATGTACATGCATGTGCCGGGGCGTGCCGAACGGCAGGAATTATCCATGCGCGAACAGCAAAAGGGGGAAGAAACCTGATGGCCTCCAACCAGAGAATTGCGCGTGTATTCGGCGCGGTAAATGTCGGTTCGTTCAGCGTGTCTGCCATGATCGCCGCCTTGACCGAGGACGGCGAGATGCAGGTGCTGGGCAGCGGTCATCGCGCCAGCCAAGGAATAAAGCGCGGCTATGTGGTGGATATGGCGGCGGCAACCTATGCCGTGCGCGATGCACTGGAGCGGGCTGAGAAGCTGGCGGGCACCAGTGTCGACAGCGTGTGGATCGGATGTTCGGGCGCGGGCCTGGCGAGCGAAATTCGACCCGTGGAAATCGGCATCGGTGGCCGCCGTGTTGAGGAGGAGGATATCGAGGCGCTGCTGATCGCCGCGCGAGAGAGCCTTGGCCCCGATGGTCGCACCGTTCTGCACGCGCAGCCGGCCTGCTACTTCCTCGATGGCGCGCATGGCGTTTCCAACCCCAAGGGCCTGCATGCAGACAGGCTGGGCGTGGATGTGCACGTGATGCTGGCCGATGGCGCGCCTGTCCGCAATGTGACGGAAGCGGTGCAGAATGCGCACCTCGATGTGGAAGGGTTGGTGGCATCGCCGCTGGCCACGGGTTATGCCTGCCTGTCCGAGGAAGAGCGCGATCTTGGCGTTGCGCTGGTGGAACTTGGCGGGGAAGTGACCAATGTTTCCGTCTATGCTGGCGGCATGCTGGTTGGCCTAACGGCATTTCCCCGCGGCTCTGCCGATATCACCGA
Organism: Aurantiacibacter rhizosphaerae; assembly: GCF_009807005.1. Lineage (GTDB taxonomy): Bacteria > Pseudomonadota > Alphaproteobacteria > Sphingomonadales > Sphingomonadaceae > Alteraurantiacibacter > Alteraurantiacibacter rhizosphaerae. The sequence goes on from NZ_WUBR01000001.1 coordinate 1,211,830, forward strand.
TGCCATCGCGTCGGCCTTTTCGATCCGGCGGTTTCAGGCAGAGCGGCTGAAATGCGTGTGCGGCTCTGCCATTGCCAGCCCGGCGGACCATCGCGAGATGATCCCCATTGCTTCCCCCGCAGAGGAAGGGGAGCGCCCGGTTGCGCGCGGCGGCGACGGCACCGGCCAGGTTCCGCGTGCGGAATTGATCGGCGTGATCACGGGTGAGCTGGACATGCTGATGAGTGATGTTGCCAAGGCGCTGGATTCAATGGGTTTTACCGGCGGTGCCCCCGGCTCGAAAGCGCGGCAGGTGGTGATCACCGGCGGCGGGGCAGAGCTGGCCGGGCTGGCGGACCATGCGCAGGGCGTGCTGGGCGTGCCGGTGCGGATCGGCAGGCCGGTTGCGTTGAAGGGGCTTCCCGAAGCGCACAGTTCGCCTGCCTTCTCCACGCTGGCGGGGCTGGTTCTTTATGCAGCGGAAGACCCGGTGGATATCCGCGCGGTTGGATCACGTTTTACGACGACAGGCAGCTATGGCCCGTTGACAAGCCTGATGCGCGCGTGGACCGCCATGCGCGAATATTTTTGAAAAGGCGCAATCTGTGGATAGTGCTGGCAAAAGCATCCTTTAGATTTACCCTTTATGGCAAAGACACCAATGGCAGATTTCCTAGGCCTGCCGAGGAGACGATAAGATGAGCATCAATATTGGCCCGCCTTCTGTGGACGAACTGCGTCCCCGGATTACCGTGATCGGCGTTGGCGGAGCAGGTGGCAATGCCATCGCCAACATGATCGAAGCTGAGATCGAAGGTGTGGACTTCATTGTCTCGAACACCGATGCGCAGGCGCTGAACAGCTCCACCGCAGAACACCGGATACAGCTTGGCCCCGATATCACGCAGGGCCTTGGTGCAGGCTCGCGGCCCGAAGTCGGTCGCGCCGCTGCCGAGGAGACGGTGGAAGAGATCGAGCGCGCCCTGGAAGGCGTGAACATGGTGTTCATCGCCGCTGGCATGGGCGGCGGCACCGGCACCGGTGCGGCACCCGTCATCGCGCAGATCGCGCGCGACAAGGGCATCCTGACAGTCGGCGTGGTAACCAAGCCATTCCTGTTTGAAGGCACGCGCCGCATGCGCGCCGCCGAAAGCGGCATCGACGAGCTGCAAAAGCATGTCGACACGCTGATCGTTATCCCGAACCAGAACCTGTTCCTGGTGGCGAAGGCGGAAACCACCTTCAAGGAAGCCTTCATGCTGGCGGACGAAGTGCTGCAGCAGGGCGTGCGGTCCATCACCGATCTGATGGTGATGCCGGGTCTCATCAACCTCGACTTTGCCGATGTGCGCTCCGTCATGGGCGAAATGGGCAAGGCGATGATGGGTACAGGCGAAGGCGAGGGTGAAAACCGCGCGCTGGAAGCTGCCGAACATGCCATCGCCAACCCGCTGCTGGACGGTGTTTCCATGCAGGGCGCCAAGGGCGTGATCATTTCCATCATCGGCGGCGAAGACATGAAGCTGCTGGAAGTGGACGAGGCTGCAAACCACATTCGCGAACTGGTGGACCCGGAGGCGAACATCATCTGGGGCAGCGCGTTCAATCCCGATCTCGATGGCAAGATCCGCGTTTCCGTGGTGGCCACCGGCATCGAACAATCCGGCGATATGCCGCGTGAAAACTCGCGTCCGCTGGATCTGTCGGCCGCGCGCGGTCCGCGCAAGCCAAGCTTGACGATCCCATCGGACAGTGCCGAGGTAGCAACCGAGGCTGAGGAGCAGACGTCTGCTTCCGATACGCTGGATCTGGGCGCTGTTGACGAGGCCGATACCGGCTTTGAAAGCTCTGACGATAATGAGCCTGCCGCTTCTGCATATTACGCGGATGACGAGAGCGAAGGCCTGGTCACCCCGGCCGACGACAGTGAATTCGGCAGCGACGGCGGTTTTGGCGATGACGGCGATGACGCATCTTCGGCCGATAATGGCGCGTTCGATCTGACCGAAGAGATTGCCGACGGCAATGCCGATGCTGATGACGACGGTAGCGCCGATCAGGACGAATTGCTGCTTGATGCAAGCCGTCTGGCCGAAGGTGACGAGCCTGAGCCCTCACAAGGCGGCCGGCGCGCACGTATGCTTGGCGGCGCGAGTGATGATGCGGGCAGCGGCGATGATGCAGGTAGCAAAGCTGCCGCACCGGCCGCCGCAGCATCATCCGGCAGTACGCTCTTCGAACGCATGGCCAATCTTTCCCGCCAGGCGCCCGAAGCCAGCGACGACGATGATGATGACGACGACGATGACGATGGCGGCGCCATGCGCATCCCGCGTTTTCTTGGTCGCCAGAACAACCAGTAGGCCTGTCATCGCGCTAGACAATAAGTCGGTCAGGAATTTGGACGAGGTGTTTTCGCATCATTCAGCGAAGGCGGTATAATGGTAAACGAATGACACGTTCGCTTTCCATTTCATCGGCACAATTTCTGGCCACCCTTTCTGCTTCTGTCGCATTTGCGCTGGTGCCGCTCGCGGCCCCGGCGCATGCGCAGGAGGTGGTGCAGGCGCTGCCCGAACCCGCCGCAGAGGAACTGAACGAGGCGCTGCGGCGGTTGTCCCGCAATCCTGAAAGCGTGCCTGCACTGGTGGCGGCGGGGCGGGCATCGCTTACCCTCAATGATGTGGATGCCGCGCTTGGTTTCTTCTCGCGCGCGCAGGCGGTGGAGCCTGACGATACGCGTGTGTTGATCGGCCTTGCCCTGGTGGCGGTGCGCCGGGGGGAGGCGGTTACCGCGCTGCGATTGTTTGAAAACGCGGCGGCCGGCGGCGTACAGATGATGCCTTATGAGGCGGAGCAGGGGCTGGCCTACGATCTGGTGGGCAGAAATGCCCGCGCGCAGCGACTGTATCGCCGGGCACTGGCGCGGGAGGATAACCCCACGGTGCGGCGCCGCCTTGCCTTAAGCTATGCCATCAGCGGCAATGCCGAGGAATCCGAAACGACGCTGCTGCCTCTGCTGCAACGACAGGATCGTGCCGCCTACCGCACCCGCGCCTTTGCGCTGGCAATTCTGGGCAATCAGCAGGAGGCTATCTCCATAGCCGAGACGATGCTGCCCCAACGCCTGTCCATGCGGCTGGCACCGTTCCTGCGGTATATGCCGCGGCTCACCCCGGCGCAGCAGGCCGCGGCGGCCAACCAGGGCCGCTTCCCGGCCGCGCGCGAGATCGGCAACGATAGCTCGCAGATCGCGGCCTATACCGATAGCGCGCCCGCCCAGCCTTCCGCCACCCGCGCCAGCAGCGCGTCCAGTCGGCTTGCGCCGCAGGGAGAACCCCTTGGCCCTGCTCCCAGTGCGCCTCTGTCCAATTCCCCAGTCGCTGCGGTTGAGAGTTCCGGCGAATTGCCGCCGTTGAATGCGTCGCCCACTACAGTCGCCGCATCCCAGCCTGCTCCTGCACAGCCAGAGCCGGTGGTGGTTGCTACAGCCGCGCCGACCCCTGCCGCAAGCCAGCCATCGCCCGGCATAACAACGGCCATGCAAAGCGAACCGGCGTTCGCCGATGCGCAGGATGCGCGGCCATCCTTCACCTTGACGGAAACCGCGCCGCAGCCCGCGCAGGAACAGGAGGCGGAGCAGATCGACCTGGCTGAAGCCTTTGCAGACTTCACACTTGAATCGGCGCAGGTGCCATCCCGCAGTGGCGCAGTCGATATCACCGCGATCGATCCGCCGCGTGAAAAGCCCGCGCCGGTAAAGCCGAAACCGCCGGCACATCCCGCGCGCCACTGGGTCCAGGTGGCGACGGGGCAGGACACATCGGCATTCCGTTTCGACTGGCGGCGCATCGTGCGCAACGCCGGTGGTCTGCTGGATGATGTGGACGCCTTCACCGCTAAATGGGGGCAGACCAACCGCCTTTTGACGGGGCCTTTCGATACGGCGCGCGCCGCGCAGGAGAGGGTTAGCGAGCTGGCAGGGCAGGGCGTGGACAGTTTCCGCTTTGCCAGCGAAGAAGGTGAAGAAATTCAAAAGCTTGATTGACGGTTGTGCCGGGTTTTCCCCAAGTCATCCCAAGCCTTGTTCACACCTTGCCAACAGGCGAAACAGGTTTTGCCCGGAGAACTGAGGCCGCGCGATTGCGCCGCAAGTGGTTGCCGCTGCATTAAGCATGGCATGACGAATTTGCAGGCACTCTCGCGATGAACACCGGACACGACATGATCGAGGAAGGGCAGGACGCGGCCCCGGTGGAAATGCTGGCCGCCCTGTTCGAGGCGAACGGCTGGGCCACGCAGCAAGCCAGCGATGATGAGGTGAGCGGCGAGGTTCCCGGAGCCTGGACCACATATCAGGTGCGCGGCATCTGGCGGGTGGAGGACAAGGTGCTGCAGATTCTGTGCCTGCCCGAAATCCGCGTGGCCGATGAGAAAAAGCGCGCCGCACATGAATTGTTGGCACGCATAAACGAACAGTTGTGGCTGGGCCATTTCGACATGTGGTCGCAAGGCAGCGTGATCCTGTATCGGCACGGCCTGATGCTGGGTGATGACGGCATGCTAAGCCTTGATATGGCGCAGTTGGCGGTGGAATCCGCGATTGCGGAGTGCGATCGTTTCTATCCCGCATTCCAGTTCGTGCTGTGGGGAGACAAGTCCCCCGGCGAGGCACTGGATGCCGCATTGGTGGATGCCGCGGGCGAGGCTTGATTTCATCGCTCAACATGCCAAGTGACCCGGCATGACTTATCAATCCATACTGACGATAGGCTGTGGCAACATGGCCGGTGCAATGCTTGAAGGTTGGATGCGGGCGGGAATACCCGCCAGCGCTTTCAAGGTGGTGGTTCCAAACCGTGACAGCCTGCCGGGCGGCATCCCGCCGCTGCGCGAGATTCCGGCAGAAGGCCAGTTCGATGCCATCCTGCTGGGCGTAAAGCCGCATATGCTGGGCGATGTCGCTCCGCAGCTTCAGGCACTTGCCGGACCGCAGACCACCATCCTTTCCATCCTTGCCGGCACGCAGTTGGATACGCTTGAAAAAACCTTTCCCAATGCCGGCGCCCATGTGCGCGTAATGCCCAACCTCGCCGTGTCGCTGGGCAAGTCCCCCGTCGCCCTCGCGGAGAGCGGTCTGGACGAAAAGGGCCGCGAAAGCCTGTATGATTTCATCGCCCATCTCGGCACGCCGGGCTGGGTAGGGGAAGACCAGTTCGATCTCGTCACCGCGCTGGCGGGCAGCGGGCCGGGCTTCGTATATCGCTTCATCGATGCGCTGATCACCGGTGCCACAGAGCTTGGCCTGGATAAGGAACAGGCGACAAAGCTTGCCATCGCCATGACGGAAGGCGCATCTGCCCTGGCAGCCCAATCGGAGCATGATCCGGGCATGCTGGCGGACATGGTTGCCTCTCCCGGCGGCGTCACCCGCAAGGGGCTGGACGTGCTTGACGAGGACGAGGCGATGAACAAGCTGATGACGAAATGCCTTCGCGCCGGTCGCGATCGCAGCGTTGAAATGTCACGCGAAGCGCGCAAATAAGCCGTTTGCAAGGTTAACCTGTGACAACCGGAGCATCATCCGGTTTCACTTGAAAATCTTGCGGAAAATCCCGATATTGTAGGCAATCCGGTCCGCTATGTGAGGCCGGGCCAAAGGAGTTTTGGATAACATGGCAAACTGGAACGACAACCGTTCGACCCGCAGCGGGTTTGGGGTGTCGCCTAGCCAGACGGGTGATGTCGCTGGCGGTACGACCTTCGATGCCGGACTGCGCAAGCACATGCTTTCGATTTACAATTACATGGCCTCGGGCGTTCTGCTCACGGGTATTGTCGCGCTGTTGACGGCGCGCTCTGGCCTGGCGGTGCAATTTGCACAGGGCCCGATGATGTGGCTGGTGGCGCTTTCGCCGCTGGCTATCGTTTTCGCGATGAGCTTTGGCCAGAACAAGTTCTCTACCGGTACGCTGCAGGCAATGTTCTGGGGCTTTGCCGTGCTGATGGGCCTCTCGCTGTCGACGATTTTCTTGGTCTACACCGGTGCGTCCATCGCGGTGACGTTCTTCGCAACCGCGGGTGCCTTCGCGGGCCTCAGCCTGTTCGGCTACACCACGAAAAAGGATATCTCGGCCTGGGGATCGTTCCTGATCATGGGCGTGATAGGCCTGATCGTTGCCTCGTTGCTGAATGCCTTCCTGATCGGTTCGCCCGGTCTTGAACTGGCGATCTCTGCGCTTGGCGTGCTGATCTTTGCAGGTCTTACCGCTTACGATACGCAGCGTCTCAAGAACGACTATCTGGCGATCCAGCAGGTGAAGATGACCAACCCCTCTGCCGCAGCTGCTTACCCGCTAGGCAAGATGGTGGTCATGGGCGCGCTTTCGCTCTATCTGGACTTCATCAACATGTTCCTCTTCCTGCTTCGCTTCATGGGCGCGGCACGCGAATAGGATTTCTACGTAACTGCCTGTTCCGGCAGGCTGAATCGAAAATACGGTGCCCGGAGTGCAAATATGCATTCCGGGCATTTTCTTTGCCTTCAGTCCCGGCTAAGCCAGCGTACAAATAACTGTGCTGACAGTGGAACAACTGTGGCATGAGAGGGATTTAACCTGCACTTATGACAAAACCACCCCTTGGTATCCGCGCCATCGCAGCGGCCACCGGTGTCGCTCTGCTGGCTGCTTGCGCAACACCGCCCCCTCCACCGCCACCCCCTCCGCCGCCGCCACCGCCGCCGGTGGTTGAAACCACGCCGTATCGGCCCCTTCCGCCGCCACAGGCATCCTACGGAATGGTTATCCCGGCGAAGGATGCGATGGGTTACCGGCAGACGATCAACACCGGCCTCACCACTGACGAGGCAATCTGGCACTTCCGTTCCGGGTGGAACGTGGCCGCGCTCAACTGCACGCGCGATGTGCACGCACCGATCTTGGATGCCTATGGTCAGATGCTGCTTGCGGAAGATAGCCGCCTGGATGCTGCGAACGCAGCCGTGGAAAGCCGTTTTCGCAAGGATGCGCAGGATCAGTTGGCCAATGCGGGCGAATCCACTGCCCGTGCGAAGGTGAACCGCACCGCGCTGCTGATGCGGGAAACGCATTCCACCGGCCTTTACAACTACTTCGCCTCGCCCCCGGCGCGATCGCATTTCTGCAATATGGCGCTGGCTGTGGCCAATGATTATCTCGCCACTCGGCCCACTGACTTCGATCTGTTCGCAACCGCAGGGCTGCAACGCTATGAAATGGCGTTCGAGCAGTTTTACACTGCGTATGAGAAGTATCAGGCGGAATCGAGCGCCTGGGATGCCCGCTATGGTGACATGTACGGCTATTCGCAGCCGGGCTGGGTCGCGCTTTACGGCACGCCGGAGCAGCAGCGCGCAATGGGTGTGGCTATACAAAGCGTCGTCCCGGAACAGACCGTTGGCGTGCCTGACACGGCAACCGGCGCACTGATCCCGGTGATCAATGTGGATGATAGTGTCGCCAGCACTCCTGTGGTGCAGCCGATACCAAACGACGCACAGGATTGAAGATAAAGGGGGAGCGTTCCCCATCCAGACCCTTGTTTAAAGTTCGCTGGCCCAGTCTCGCTTTACGCGCGGCTGGGCCGCGACGCGTTATGGCAGCAGCGACACGTCGGCCAAATCATCGGCCAGCCTCGGCGCAGCCATCCTGTTTATCCCGTCCACTTTGGCCCAGGATTGCCGAGTAGCTGGCGCGAAGGCGCAAAAGCGCATATGGGCGCCCCATGCATTTTCTCGATCAAGCCAAGATTTACCTGAAATCCGGCGGGGGCGGACCCGGCGCGGTCAGCTTTCGGCGTGAGAAATATATCGAGTACGGCGGCCCCGATGGCGGCAATGGCGGCAAGGGTGGTGACATCATCCTGGTTGCCGTGCCCGGCCTCAACACGCTGATCGATTTTCGGTACAACCAGCATTTCAAGGCCAAGCGCGGCAGCCACGGCATGGGCCGCGATCGCACGGGCGCAGGTGCGGAAGACTTGGTGATAGAGGTTCCCATCGGCACGCAGGTGCTGGATGAGGACAAGGAAACCGTGCTGGTCGACTTTACCGAGGAGGGCCAGAGCGTCGTCCTGCTGGAAGGCGGGATGGGCGGGCGCGGCAATGCCAGTTACAAGAGTTCCACCAACCGTGCCCCGCGTCAGCACCAGCCGGGCGTTGCGGGGCAGGAAATGTGGGTCTGGCTGCGGCTGAAGCTGCTGGCCGATGTCGGCCTTGTCGGCCTGCCCAATGCGGGCAAATCCACCTTTATCAATGCCGTATCCAATGCCGGGGCGAAGGTGGGCGATTATGCCTTCACCACGCTGATCCCGAAGCTGGGCGTTGTGCGCCACAAGGGCCGTGAGTTCGTGCTGGCAGATATTCCCGGCTTGATCGAGGGCGCGGCAGACGGCGCCGGTATCGGTGATCGCTTCCTCGGCCATATCGAGCGTTGCCGCGTGCTGATCCACCTCATCGATATCAGCCATGACGATCCCCCTTCCGCCATGCGTATCGTGGAGCAGGAGCTGGAAGCCTATGGCGCAGGCCTGGAAGACAAGCCGCGCCTGGTTGCCCTTAACAAGGTGGATCTGGCCGATGCGGAATTGGCCAAGGGCTTTGGCGAGGAGCTAATCGCGGCCGGGGCGAGCAAGGTCTTTCCGGTTTCCGGGGCAACCGGGGAGGGCATCAACGAATTGATGGATGCGGTATTATCATACCTTCCTGATCGCACGGCGACGGAGCAGCCCGGAACTCTTCCTTCGGATGATGTTGATTCCCCGGAAGAAAAGCCATGGACGCCAATCTGACCTAGCATCCGCGCCAGACAGCCTCTATCTGCCTGCCCATGCCAATTGAAACACTAGAAGACTTCCGCGATCCTGAAATCTGCCGCCGCCTTGTTATCAAGATCGGCAGCGCCCTGCTGGTTGATGGCGCAGGCCAGGTGCGGGTGGAATGGTTGCGCACCATCGTGAACGAAATCGTGACCGCACAGGAACGTGGTCAGGAAGTGGTGGTCGTCAGCTCCGGCGCGATTGCCATCGGTGGCAAGCAGCTTAACTTCACCCATGGCGGCAGGCGCACGCTGGCAGAGGCGCAGGCCTCTGCATCGGTGGGCCAGATTGCGCTCGCCTCCACATGGTCTGACTTGCTGACAGAGCGGCGACTGGTGGCCGCGCAATTGCTGCTGACACTGGATGATTTCGAACATCGCCGTCGCTATCTGAACATCTCCGCCACGCTGCGCCGCCTGCTTAAATCGGGCGTGGTGCCCGTGGTGAACGAGAATGACACGATTGCCACCGGCGAAATCCGCTTTGGCGATAATGACAGGCTGGCCGCCCGCGTGGCGCAGGCCTGCGATGCCGACGGCGTGATGCTGCTGACCGATGTTGACGGCCTGTATGATCGCCACCCGGACCATCCCGATGCGGAGCGATTGGAAGAGGTTCGCGGCGTGACGGATGAAATCCACGCCATGGCCGATGGCGGATCGGGTTCCGGCCTTGGTTCGGGCGGCATGACGGCAAAACTGCTGGCCGCTGAGATCGCCGAACGTGCCGGCATCGCGCTCGCCATTATCGACGGGCAGCATGAAATGCCCATGGCCCGCGCGCTGGCCGGGCAAACCGGCACGCTGTTCCTGCCCAAGCGGGAAGACACCGGGCGGCGCGCCTGGATCGGCGGGCGCATGCGCTTCAACGGTGCATTGACCGTGGACGATGGCTGCGTTGAGGCCTTGCAGAACGGCAAGAGCGTGCTCGCCACCGGCATCATCAAGGTGGAAGGCGAATTCGAACGCGGCGATATCCTGCCCGTTTACGACGAAAGCCGCCGCATGATCGCCAAGGGCGTGGTGGAATATGACTGGTCCGACGTGATCGCTATCCGTGGCCATTCGAGCGAGGAGCATGAAGACATCCTCGGCCACACGCCGCGTTCGGCGGTGATCCACAGGGATCATCTGGTGTTGTTATGACACTTGCCGTCACCGGCGGCACCGGCTTTGTCGGACAGGCCGTTCTGGATGCGGCAAGCAGGCAGAGAATTGATGTATCGGCGCTAACGCGGCGGCCACAGGAAAGCCGCACGCATGTGGCGTGGGTGCGCGGAGATCTGTCGACGCAAGATGCGCTGGTCGAAATGGCCAGCGGCGCGCGCGCCATCATCCATATTGCTGGCGTGGTGAATGCGCCTGATTCAGCCGGCTTTCACAGCGGGAACGTGGCGGGGACAGAAGCAGTGACTGCCGCGGCGAGGGATGCCGGGGTAAAACGCTTCATTCACGTGTCGTCCCTTGCCGCGAGAGAGCCCGGACTATCCGATTATGGCCATTCCAAGCGGCTGGCGGAAGAAGTGGTGCAGACCAGCGGTCTGGATTGGACCATCGTGCGCCCGCCCGCGGTGTACGGGCCGCGCGATACGGAGATACTGGAGCTGTTCAAGGCGGCGCGCTGGGGCATTGTGCCCATGCCGCCAGCGGGCCGCGCATCCATGATCCATGTAGACGATCTGGCGCGGCTGTTGCTGACGCTGGTCGATGCAGGGTCGGACAGCCACGCCCGCGTTTTCGAACCCGATGACGGGCGCGATGGCGGCTGGACGCATGCGGAGCTGGCTAAAGCGATAGGGCAGGCGATGGGGAAGCGCGTATGGTCCCCCAACGTGCCGCGATCCGTGCTGCTTGGCGCGGCGCGGCTGGACCGGTTATTTCGCCGGAAGAGCGCCAAGCTGACACCCGATCGGGCGCGCTATATGGCGCATCCCGATTGGATCAGCGCAGTGGAGCGCCGCGTACCTGCGGGCATGTGGCAGGCTGAGATCGAAACCCGCGATGGCCTGGCCGAAACCGCGCGCTGGTATGCGCAGCACGGCTGGTTGTAACCCGGCAATTGACGCGGTGCGCCCGACGCGCCCCTCCTAGAGAAAAGGCTCGTAACCCGGCGGCAGTTCACCATCATCGCCCTTGGGCACGGTGGTTGAATGGATGCCGCATTCGGTCTTGTCCCACCCACGCCAGCGCCCGGCGCGCGGATCTTCGCCCGGCATTACGGTGCTGGTGCACGGCGAGCAGCCCACCGAAGGATAGCCCAGCGCTTCCAGTGGATGGCGCGGCAGATCATGCTCCTCGAAATAGGCATCGAGATCGGCCTTGGTCCAGTCACCCAGCGGGTTCACCTTCATGCGGCCATCCTCCACCTCGAACCGGGGCAGGTTCTGGCGGGTCTGCGACTGGAAAGCCTTGCGCCCGGAAATCCAGCTGTCGAGCGACTGCTTGGCCCGGCGCATCGGCTCCACCTTGCGGATTTCGCAGCAGCCATCAGGGTCGTATGACCAGCGCATACCGGTTTCGTCCTTGGCTTCCAGAACCCTGGGATCAGGCTGCACGACGCTGGCATTGGTGAAACCCAGGAGATCGATCACCTGTTCGCGATAGGCCAGGGTTTCATCGAACATCTTCATCGTATCGACGAATATCACGGGCACGTCCCTGTTGGCCTGCGCCACCAGGTGCAGCAACACGATGGCCTCGGTGCCAAAGCTGGAGACCACTCCGATGCGGCCCAGCGTATCCTCTGCCAGCAATTCGGACAGCATTTCAGGCGCTGTCACGCCCTCGAACCGTGCATTCAGGGCATCGGCATCGGCCTGGGTAAAGTCAGGGGCGGTGTCTATCCGGTCTATGTTGCGGGCCGCTTCACCCATGCCGCAAGGTCCAGATGGGAACAGCCTCATCCGCGGCGGGCTGATACACGTGATCAAACCGTTCCAGAGCGGCTGCGGCGTCGGCCTCGTTGATCGGTGCGTCCGGCGCGAAGGCATCGAAGCCGCAGCGGCGCATGAAACGCAGTTGGTCCACCAGCACGTCACCCACGGCGCGCAGTTCGCCGGTATAGCCATGCTCACGCAGCGTGCGTGCCGAGGAATAGCCGCGCCCGTCGGTAAAGGCGGGGAAGTTCACTTCCACCAGGCGCAGGCGCGAAAGATGCGGCAACAGGTCCAGCGCGTTATCGCCGGGCTCTATCCGAACGGCTTCTGCATCGGGCTGATCAAGGAAGGAATCCACCGTCACTGCGGCGATCCCGGCCTGCTCATCACTGCGAAAGCGCAGCTGCACGTCGTCCCGACCGGTGCCGAGGTCCACAGGGTTGCGATCAGCCATAAAGTGCCTCCTTGAAGGTATCCATGCCAAGGCGGCGATAGGTATCGAGGAAGCGTTCCCCGTCCTCGCGCCGCTCCAGGTAAAGGTCGGCCACGGTTTCTACCGCGTCCACGATGCCGTCTTCGTTGAAACCGGGTCCGGTGATCTTGGCCAGCGAAACGTCCTCCGCCTCGCTACCGCCAAGCAGCAGCTGGTAATTCTCAACGCCTTTGCGATCGACCCCGAGGATGCCGATGTGGCCCGCGTGGTGATGACCACAGGCGTTGATGCAGCCGGAGATTTTCAGCTTCAGCTCGCCCAGCAATTCACCCTTGCCGTTTGCAGCGAAGCGTTCCGAAATCTTCTGCGAAACGGGGATGGAGCGAGCGTTGGCGAGGCTGCAATAATCAAGGCCGGGGCAGGCGATAATGTCACCCACCTGATCCAGATTGGCAGTGCCAAGACCGGCTTCGTCCAGCTTCTCCCACAGCTCGTACAGGCGGCCCACTTCCACATGCGGCAGGATGATATTCTGCGCATGGGTGACGCGGCATTCGTCGAAGCTGTAATCCTTCGCAAGCTCCGCCATCAGGTGCATTTGCTGCGCCGAAGCATCGCCGGGAATGCCGCCAACGGGCTTCAGGCTGATCGCTGCCGAGACATAGCCCGGCACCTTGTGGGGCGAGCAGTTGCGATCGATCCACAGGGCAAAGTCCGGGTCCGACCGGTCTGCCTTTTCAGCAAGGCCGGTGGCAAATTCGGGCGGCTGGAAATAGCTGCGAATGCGGTCCAGTTCTGCGATGGGCGGTTCGATATCCTGTTCCAGCAGGTGAGCGAATTCCTCCTCCACCTGGCGCGTATATTCCTCCGCGCCCATTTCATGCACCAGGATCTTGATGCGGGCCTTGTACTTGTTGTCGCGCCGTCCGTGGCGGTTGTAGACGCGCAGGCACGCCTCGGAGTAGGTCACCATCTGGTCCAGCGGAACGAATTCGCGGATCAGCGGGGCAATCATCGGGGTACGGCCCATGCCGCCACCCACGTAGAATGCCACGCCCAGCGTGCCCTCGGCGTTCTTCACGATGTTGATGCCGATATCGTGCAGACGCATGGCCGCGCGATCCTTCTCGGACGCGATGACGCAGATCTTGAACTTGCGCGGCAGGTGGGCGAATTCCGGGTGGAAGCTGGACCACTGGCGCAGCAGTTCTGCATAGGGGCGCGGGTCTACCAGTTCATCGGCGGCGGCACCGGCGTATTGATCGGAACTGATGTTGCGGATGCAGTTGCCGCTGGTCTGGATGGCGTGCATTTCCACCTTGGCAAGATCGGCCAGGATGTCTCCGCAATCTTCCAGCTTGATCCAGTTGTACTGGATGTTCTGCCGCGTGGTGAAGTGGCCATAGCCACGATCATACTTGTCCGCGATATCGGCCAGCGCGTGCATCTGCTTACCGCTCAGCGTGCCATAGGGAATAGCGACGCGCAGCATGTAGGCGTGCAGTTGCAGGTAGAGGCCGTTCTGCAGCCGCAGCGGCTTGAACTGGTCCTCTGTCAGCGTGCCTTCGAGGCGGCGACGGCACTGGTCGCGAAATTCCTCGACACGGGCGTCGACCATGGCCTGGTCATATTGGTCATATTGATACATGTCAGATTACCCAGTCCCAGCCCATCTTGTCTGCCGCTGGAACGGCGAGATCGGGGCGAATTGTGGGGCCGAGCGCGCGCACCCGGTCCTTGATGTGTGCCGGGCGAGGGCCGTCCTCGGTCTGCTCGGCATCGATGGCGTAGGCGGCGTTCACGCGGCGGGCGGCGTCTTCGGTGGCGATGATGCTGTCGGCATTCTCGCCCGCGTCCACGGCCTCGGTAATGTGGGTCGACCATCCCTGGCCGTCCCACCATACGACGGCGCCGGATTTCAGGTCGTTTCCTGTAAGGATCTTCACGATGCAGTTTCCCCAGTGGTCTCTCGGGTGGTTTCTTGGGCGATTTGAACAAGCGCAGCATCGCCGCGCGCAGTGACATGGCCGATCACGATCAGCGCAGGGCTTTGCACCGCCTCGCGCTCCACCAGATCGGGAAGGCCGGCCAGCGGCCCGCGCAGCACGCGCATATCGGCGCGGCAAGCCTTTTCGATCACGGCAATTGGCATGTCGGGCGCTAGCCCGTCAGCCATCAGCTTCTCGGCAATCTGCGGTGCGGTTTTCACGCCCATATAGATCACCAGCGTGCGGCCCTTGCCGGCAAGGCCTGCCCAGTCCTGCTCCGACAGGCCCTTGCACTGGCCTGCCACGAAGCTGACGATGCTGGCGTCTTCCCGGTGGGTGAGGGCAATCCCGCTGGCAGCCGCTGCGCCGTTCGCGGCGCTGATGCCGGGCACAACCTGCACTGCCACACCAGCGGCCTGCGCTGCTTCCATCTCTTCACCGCCGCGCCCGAAAACGAAGGGATCGCCGCCTTTCAGGCGCACGACGTCGCGTCCGGCCAGAGCTTCGCGCACCAGCAGGGCGTTGATATCCTCTTGCGGAAGGGTGTGCCTAGCCCGCTGCTTCGCAACCGAAACCAGCGTTGCTTCCTTGCGCGCCATGGCGAGGATGGCATCATCCACCAGTCCATCGTGAACGATAAGCGTCGCGCTCTCGATCAGGCGCGCTGCGCGCAGCGTGAGCAAGTCGGGATCGCCGGGGCCTGCGCCCACCAGAAAGATCGTGCCATTTTCCATGACGCCAAAATGCGCGCCGCATGGTGGGTCTGCCAGTGAGAAAGCTTTGGCGGTGCCCTAGGTCAGCTTTATGCGGACATGGTCTGGGCCAGCGCCAGCACGGCATAGACGGGCCAGAACCACACGATGTTGCGCGTAAAAAGGACGGCGGAGAAGAGGCCGAGGCCGATGGCAAGATGCACCAGCACCGGCCCCAGCCACGCAGCGGAGAGGCCGCTCTGCATGATCTCCGGCACATGGAAAACCACGATTACAAGAGAGGAAAGCGTTAGCGCCAGCCTTGCGGACCAGCCTTCGCTGATCATCGCCAGGAATGCGCCAAGCGCCAAGGTTTGCATCAGGGTTTGCGTGACTATCACGATGCTGTCCGCAGCGGAAAACGATGGCGTAGTAACCGTGCTGGCGCCGGGCATGAAGGTGGACAAATACGCGACCAGCGCCAGGATCGCCAGGCCGACGCCTATCAGCAGCGATCGCAGCGCGCCCCTTTCCGGTACGAACGCGGCCCGGCGGCCACCGCATAGCAGGATGTAGCCAAGGAAAGGCAGATAGATCACGACCTGGATCAGCACAGCCAAGAAGAGCGTTTCGCCAATCTGCACAAGCCAGAACCCGCGAAGATATTCCAGAACGACAAACGTAAGCGCGGCAAGGGCGAACAGGCCGGCCCTTCGCCAACGCCGATCCGTGCCGCAACCCAAGGCGGCGGGGATCAGGCGCGGGTACAGCAGGGCCGAAAGCCAGACCAGGATGGCGACCGCACCGTAGGCGGTAATGATAGCCAGATACTGTGTCATAAACCCCGACTTCGTGACCGCGGGGTATATCACTGGTGCTTAGAGGCCCGAAGGAAGCTCGTCGGACAAAATCAACCGTTGGTGGAATCCTTTTCCAGCCGTTGACCGATTGCGGCGACCAGCTGTTCGAAAGGCTCGTTCCTGCGCAAGTTTATATCGTTTTGAGGGAACGGGATCTCGATGTCGTTTTCCTTGAACAGCTGCCAGATGCGCTTGTAAACGTCAGACCGGATGTTCGCGAGGCCGCCTTCGGGATCACTGATCCAGAAGCGCAGTTCGAAATCGACAGAACTGTTGCCGAAGGCCATGATATTCACGCGCGCCTTTGGCGTTGGCAGAATGCGCGGGGTTTCCTCCACGGCCTTGTAAAGCAGCTTTTCCACCAGATCGAGATCACTGTCATAAGCAACGCCGACAGGGGCCTTCACCCGCACATCGCGAGAGCTGTAGGACCAGTTGACCACTTGGTTGATCATCAGGTTTTCGTTCGGGATGAGATATTCCGTCTGATCCCGCGTCACCACCGAGATAGCGCGAATGCCGATCTTGCGGATCTGGCCGAACCCCTCGTTGCCGGCGGAATCCGCCACGGAGATCACGTCTCCCGGCTTGATAGACTTGTCCATCAGCAGGATGATGCCCGCGATCAGGTTACCGAAGGTTTTCTGCAGGCCGAAACCGATGGCGAGGCCGAATGCGCCCGAAAACACCGCCAGCGCGGTAAGATCGATGCCCAGCAGGTCTATCCCGATGAGGAAGGCCACCGCCCAGATGACGATGGTGGAAATCTTCTCGGACAGCAGCCTTTGCGAACTGTCCAGTTTCGTCATCCGGCGCAGGGCATAGCGGCTGAGGCGGGTCACGCCCCAGGCGATGAATAGCACCAGCGCGATGACCAGCATCAGCACCACGAAATCCCACATCGAGAAACTGATGGAGCCGACTTCAAGCTTTGCGCTATCCAGCGTGTCGACGATGCCGCCCACGGTTTCGCTGCGCTCGGTAACCGCTTCGCGAAGATCATCAGAGGTGGTGATCGCGGTAACGGGTTCGGGATCGGCAGCGGGCGTTTCGATCGCGTCGGGGATGGCCATCAGCGGCTCCCCCGTGTCAGGATCGATAATCGGTTCGCCCGTTTCCGGGTCCATGATCATAACCGCTTCGGGCTGAGCGGGTACGCCCATCAGCGGTTCACCGGTCTCAGGATTGATCAGCGGTTCACCCGTCTCCGGATTGCGCAATGTCACGGCATCGGGGTTTGGTTGTGCCTCGGCCGTGCTTTGCGCTTCCGGCATTGTGGCATTCGTCGCGCTCATGAAATTCCCATCGCGTCCAGACCCTGGGCGAGATCGCCGATCAGGTCGCTGGCATCTTCTAACCCGATTGACAGCCGCACGCCAAGCCCGCTGCCTGTATCAATACCCGGAGGCCACGGGCGCAGCGTGTGCACCGGTGCCGGATCGAAGGGGATGGCTAGGCTTTCAAAACCGCCCCAGCTGAAGCCCACGCCGAACAGATCCAGCGCATCAATGAAACGGGCACGGGCCGCTGCATCGACGTGATTGGCCATCACGAAACTGAACAGGCCGCAGCCGCCGGAAAAATCCCTGCGCCACAGATCATGGCCTGGTGCACCGGGCAACATGGGGCAAAGCACTGCGGCAACCGCGGGATGGTTGCTCAGCCATTCGGCAATCTGGACGGCTGTGCCGGTCGATTGCCGCAGCCGTACCTGCATCGTGCGCAGGCCGCGCATGGCAAGGGCCGCATCATCGGGGGAGACGACCTGACCCATGAACTGGGCTTGCCTGCGGATACGGTTGATAACGGGCTTGGCTGCAGAGGCGCTGCCCATCATCACGTCCGAATGGCCGCCCACATGTTTTGTCAGACTCATCACCGAAACATCGCAGCCGTGCTGCAATGCCGGGAAGCCGAGCGGGCTGGCCCAGGTGTTGTCGATGATGGATAGCATGCCGTGCTTGCGGGCGATGGCGGCAAGGGCGGGTATGTCGCACACTTCCATCGTCAGGCTGCCGGGGCTTTCCAGCATAACGGCCTTGGTATTCTCGCCTATCAGGTCCGCCAGGCTTTCAGGCGCAAGCGGATCGAACGGCTTCGCGGTTATGCCGAACTGCTTCAACATCGACAGCGCTATGCTGCGCGTCGGTTCATAGGCGTTGTCCGTCACCAGCAATTCATCACCCGGACGCAGCAGGGCCATCAAGGTGCAGGCAATGGCTGCAACGCCGCTGGGGAACAGTTCCGTCCCGTCCGCGCCGGGTTCCAGCGCGGTCAGCGCATCGGCCAGCGCCCATTGCGTAGGCCCGCCGCGCCGACCGTAGTAGAAATGGCCATCTTCGTTGGGACGTCCTCGTGCCAGATCCTCGCAATCCTCATACAGATGCGTGCTGGCGCGCCAGACAGGGGGGCTAACCACGCAGCCCTTTGCGCCTGGAATGCTGGTCCATTCGCGCTTGCGCCCGACTTCTATCAGGCGCGTGGCCGGCTTGTGATCCTTCCCGCTCAAGCGCCTGCTCCGCCATTCGCGCCATTTGCACCATTCGCACCGTGGCCCGTTTCCTTCGGCGTATCGGGATCGGTGCCCCAATCGCTCCAGCTGCCATCATACAGAGCCGTGTCGTTTTTGCCGATCATCTCCAGCGCCAGCAGCAGAACCGAAGCCGTCACGCCGCTGCCGCAGCTGGCGGTGAGGGGGCGATCAAGATCAACGCCAGCCTCGATAAATGCTGCGCGCAGGCCGGCCGCGTCCTTGAACGTGCCATCGGGGTTCAGCATGCTGTCGAACGGGACGTTGTACGATCCCGGTATATGGCCGGAAGCAACTTCGGGGCGAAAGTCAGGTTCCTTGCCGGTGAAGCGCGGATTATCCCGAGCATCGATGACCTGTTCGGCGTGCGTCTCCAGATTGGAAAGAACATCGCGCTTGTCACGCAAGTCCCCCATCCCTCCGGTGGATACGAAGGTGGACGGCGTGAATTGCCGCCGGCCGCTTTCCACGGGTCTGTCTTCCGCCAGCCATTTCTGCATGCCGCCATCGAGGATCGAGATATTGGAAACGCCGTAAAGCCGGAAGATGAACCAAGCGCGGGCAGATGTGCGCATCACGCTGTTATCGTAAAGCACCACGTCATCGGTATCACGCAGGCCCAGCCTTCCCATATGTGCATCAAACTGCGCGCGGGTGGGCAGGGCGGCCATCACATCGCCATCGGGATCGATCAGGTTTTTCAGATCCAGATAGCGGGCTCCGGGAATATGCGCTTCTGCATATTCGGCAGATGCATCTCGGCCGGCCATGGGTAGGTGTGAAGAGGCATCCAGAATTACCAGATCCTGCGCGTCCAGCTGCCCGGATAGCCATTCCGTCGTCACGAGTAAGGTCATGCCGGGGGCGTAACCTGTGCCACCCCTTTCGTAAATGGCCACGGGCGCTGTTAAAGCCATGCGGCTTGCACTCCGCGCCGTCTCGCGCCATTTGGCGGGCCATGAGCGACAGAGATAATCCGGTGAATCCGCTTCACCTCGGCCAGACCAGCGCCTTGCCTGCATCTCCGGAGGAGGCCGTGCTGGATTACGTGCCCAATCCCAGGGCGGGCACACTGTATCTGGTGCGCTTCGCCGCGCCGGAGTTCACCTCGCTTTGCCCGGTAACAGGCCAGCCCGATTTCGCGCATCTGGTGATCGATTATGCGCCGGGGGAAACCATCGTGGAGAGCAAGAGCCTGAAGCTCTTCCTGGGCGCTTTTCGCAATCACAACGGCTTTCATGAAGATGTGACGGTTGGCATCGGTCAGCGACTGTTCGAAGAAATGAAGCCGCGTTGGCTGCGTATTGGCGGCTATTGGTATCCGCGCGGTGGCATCCCGATCGACGTTTTCTGGCAAAGCGGCGCGCCGCCCGAAGACTTGTGGCTCCCTCAACAGGGGGTTTCGTCCTACCGCGGACGGGGTTGACCAAAATAGTTATATTGCGGACGTGGCTGTCCAATATAGTTTAACCATTGTCTGACTTCAGCGCGCTATAAGCCGCGCGGATTCGAACAGAATGATTTGGGGATTTCCATGCGTATTGTAATGATTGGCACAGGCTACGTCGGCTTGGTTTCGGGCGCTTGCTTTGCCGATTTCGGGCACGAAGTGATTTGCGTCGACAAGGATCAGTCGAAGATCGACGCGCTGCTGAACGGCGAAATCCCGATTTTTGAGCCGGGCCTGGACGAGCTGGTGGCCAAGAACGTCGAAGCGGGTCGGCTGTCCTTTACACTTGATCTGAAGCAGGCGCTGCCCGGTACGGACGCGGTGTTCATCGCCGTGGGCACGCCCAGCCGCCGCGGTGATGGCCACGCGGATCTGTCCTATGTCTATGCCGCCGCGCGCGAAATGGCGCCCCTGCTGCCCAAGGGCGTTGTCGTGGTCGACAAGTCCACCGTGCCCGTTGGTACAGGTGACGAGGTGGAACGCATCATTCGCGAAGCAGCGCCGGAGCTGGAATTCTCCGTCGCATCGAACCCGGAATTCCTGCGCGAAGGCGCGGCCATCGACGATTTCAAGCGGCCTGACCGCGTGGTGATCGGCGTGAACGATGCCCATGCAGAGCAGGTGCTGGAAGAGATTTACCGCCCGCTGACACGCAACGAGTCGCCTTTGGTGGTGATGAGCCGCCGTGCAGCCGAGCTGACGAAATATGCAGGCAACGCATTCCTCGCCACCAAGATCGGTTTCATCAATGAAATCGCGGACCTTTGCGAAAAGGTGGGTGCCGATGTTCGTGATGTGGCCAAGGGCATTGGCCTCGACAACCGTATCGGCAACCGCTTCCTGATGCCGGGCCCCGGCTATGGCGGCAGCTGTTTCCCGAAGGATACGCTAGCCCTGCTGAAGACCGGGCAGGATTATGAAAGCCCGCTGCGCATCGTCGAAAGCGTCGTAGCCAGCAATGATCAGCGCAAGCGTGGCATGGGTCGCAAGGTCATCAACGCGCTTGGCGGTGGAGACCAGCATGGCAAGACAGTTGCGGTACTGGGCCTCACCTTCAAGGCCAACACCGACGACATGCGTGACAGCCCCGCCATCAGCGTGGTGCAGGCCCTGCAGGATGCCGGCATCCAGGTGAAAGCCTTCGATCCCGAGGGCATGGACCAGGCGAAGAAGGTGATGAACAACGTCACCTATTGCGATGGTCCTTACGATGCGATGGAGGGCGCCGATGCCGCCGTTATCGTGACCGAGTGGGACACGTTCCGCGCGCTTGATCTTGATCGCGTGAAAGGCCTGCTGAGCGAGCCGTTGCTGGTGGACCTGCGCAACCTTTACAGCCGCAGCGATGTGGAGCGTCACGGCTTCACCTATATCGCCGTCGGGCGGTAACACCGCAGCATCTGAATTAGGTACGAAAAGCCCGTCGGGTCGGCAGAACGCTGATCCGGCGGGCTTTTTCTATTTCCGATCCGTGCTGAAGACATACTGGGCGTCAACACTCCGAAGAGAGCGGCACCGGTAAGGGCGGTCCTGCGCCCGATGGGATGACAAAGCCTTTCACCCTTCCATAGAATTCGGGAGCGCGTTGGCATGCCCCTGTGGCAAAGCTGCCGCAATCACGCCCAGTTTTTCAGATACGCGAAAAATATATTTTCAGCTTGAAACAACTGGTCTACCTCTGCCGAAGAATTAAGTTCAAGTTTGAAATAAATCGACTTGGCCAGCGGAGGAAAGTATGATGAACGAAGTCTCGGTTCTGCAAAACGGGTTGAAGGCTCTGGCGGCGGCGGCTCTTTGCAGCACGTCATCAATCGCTCTTGCGCAGGATGCGCAGTCTCCCGCAGCCGAGGAGCAGGCTGCCAGCAACGAGATCGTCGTCACCGCACAGCGCCGTGCAGAGCCGCTGCAGAAAGTCCCGATTTCGATCACCGCTTATGATAGCGAGGGGCTCGCCCGCTCCCAGATCACCGATACCCGCGCACTGGCGGTTGCCACGCCGGGTTTGCAGGTTGCGGGCTCTTTCCAGTTTTCAAAGCCGGTCTTCGCCATTCGCGGGATCAGCTTCAAAAGCTTCAACGCGACGGACCAGCAGGCCGTCGGCGTTTATCAGGACGAAGTCTATATCGCGGCCCGATCCGGCCAGCTTTCACAGATGTACGATCTGGAAAGTGTCGAGGTGCTGCGCGGCCCGCAGGGCATTCTCTATGGCAAGAACACCACCGGCGGCGCGATCAATCTGAATTCGAAACAGCCGGGCTACGATCTTGAAGGCCAAGTAACCGCGCGTGTCGGCAACCTTTCGCTGAAGGGCGTGGAAGCGGGTGTGACTCTCCCGCTGAATGATCAGGCGGCGGTGCGCCTTGCCGGCACCTTTGAACGTCGCCACGGTGCGGAATTCAATGAATTCGTTGGAGAACGCACCTATGGCTATCGCAATTATGCGGGCCGCGCGATCCTGCGCTATGATGTGAGCGAAGCGGTAACGGTGACGGCAAATGTGCATGCCGCCAACACCAGGGCCAATCCCAATTATTACTACAGCCGCGGCCTGATCCCCACCGGCAACGGCAAGCTGGGCGATATCAACGGCTATGTCGCCAGCGATGACTTTTTCACCATCGCAAGCGACCTTGTGGATGAACGCGAGCGCATTCGCCAGAACGGCGCGATCCTGCGGATCGAGGTTGAGCTTGATGCCGTGGACATCGTCTCCGTTTCCGCCTTCGATCGTACGAAGTATTCGCTGTGGGAAGATACCGATGCCAGCGGCGCCGATATCGCGACGGTCGATTACAACGATCTGAGCCGCCAATTTTCGCAGGAACTGCGGATGGCCTCCACCGACGGCGGCCCGCTGTCGTGGCTAGCCGGCCTCTACGTATTTGACGAAAAACTGAAGGCCGCCAATATCACCACCTTCTTCGGCGGGACGAGTGACCAGAACTATACCCAGAACACCACTGACTATGCCGCCTTCGGACAGCTGACCTATGATGTGACGGACCGGCTCAGCCTGATCGCCGGGGCGCGTTATACCTATGAGGAAAAGAGCATCGAATTCCTCACCATCGATGATGGCGTGTATGATTTCTCCGGTTTCCCGGTCACCCTGGTGGATGATTATACGAAGCGCACGTTCAAGGCGCCGACATACAAGCTGGGCGTGAACTTCCAGATGGAGCCGACGAAACTGCTGTACGCCAGCTACAATCGCGGCTTCAAGACGGGCGGATTTAACGGCACCGTCTTCGTGCCGGGCGAATTCACAACCGTGAACCCGGAATATGTGAACGCCTATGAAGCTGGCTTCAAATCCACCTGGCTGGACCGTGCGATCATCTTCAACCTTGCTGGCTTCTACAATGATTTCAGCGATCTGCAGGTGTTTAACTTTGTCGACGGGATCGTGCCGGTTACGCAGGTGGTGAATGCCGCTTCGGCGCGTACCTATGGCGTGGAAACGGATCTGACATTGCGGCCCGTGCGCGCCATTACGCTGGCACTGGCAGGCACCTGGTTGAACGCCAAGATCACGGATGTGGAGATCCAGAACCTGGCATTCCTCGAAGGCAATCGCCTGCCGCTGGCTCCGAAGCTCAATTTGACGGGTTCAGCGCAATATGAGTTCGACATCAGCAACACGTCTACGCTCACCCCGCGGGTAGAAGCGATTTACAACAGTCGCCAGTATCTCGATAACAATCAGGATCTGCTCGCCAGTCAGGGGCGTCACACGATCGTCAATGCATTCCTGCGGTATGAGCAGGAAGATGCAGGTCTGGTCGTTTCGGCATTCCTCAAGAATGCGTTCGAAACCGAATATCTGAACGAGTCCTTCCCGTTCCCGCCCATCGGTGCCTACCTCACCAAGCATGGCGAGCCGCGCACCTATGGCGTCTCGGTAACGAAAAACTTCTGAGCGGGTTAGAAAGCGGGCGGGCCACGATGGCTCGTCCGCTTCTTACTTCCATCGGGAGATGGCGGTTTGCGGGCCGCCCGAAGCGGTTGCCCAAATTACAGCCGTGCGGCTGCCATCCGGCGTTGCCGCCAGCGCGCTGCGATCCCGATACCCAGGACCGAGAGCGCGGCAACGCCAGCAGGCAGCGCGAACGATGACATTATCGAGGTTTCGGCAATGCCGGCATCCAGCCCGATCCCGATCATCACCGGCGCGACGAATGTTCCGACGCGGCCCACGCTCTTGGTCAATCCGATCCCGATGGCGCGCAAGGCTTCCGGGTAATAGGTGGCGAGCACCACATTCACTCCGCCATAGGCACCAAGGAAGAAGAACCCGCCGATACCGAGCAGGACCATCAGCATCGTACCTGACGCGCTGGCCAGGACCTGTCCGATGATGAACAGCATCGTGGTCGCGATGAGCAGCAAGGTCACTAGCACCTGGGTCGCTCCAAAACGGTCGATGAGTATGCCGACGCCAAGCGCGGCGATAATCCCGCCCAACGAGAAGATGGTCACGGACAGGGCCGCAAAGGACTGGTCACGCCCGACTTGTACCAGCAGCGTGGGCAGCCAGGAGCTGAGGCAGTACTGGATTGTCAGCATGCAGATGAACAGGGTCCACAGCAGCAGCGTGCCAGCCAGCAGGCGCGGGCGCACGACATCCAGGATCCTGTCCTTGTCAGCAGGCTGGCCATCAGTGCCGACAGATTGTTCCGGCGGCCCGTCCACGCCGTGCAGGTAACGGATCGCAACCAGTGCCGTCAGTGCCGAGACGCAACCGATCAGACCGACGGCGATGCGCCAGCCGCCTGCATCGAGGAATGCCGAAGCCACGATGCCGGATGCGGTCGCGCCCGCTCCGTAGCCGGTGAAGAGCATGCTGACGGCAAGGCCGCGCCTCGCCTTGGGAGCGACCTTGGCAACGATGGCGAGGCCACTGGGCATCGCGCCGCCCAGGAAAATCCCGTCGATGAACCGGAATGAAAAGAGCGAAGTGGCATCCCAGGCCAGCGCCGTGGCAAATTGCGCAAGGCAAAAGCCGATGACTGCGATAATCACCGCCACGCGATGGCCGTATCGCCCGGCGATGATCGGAAAGCTGAGCAGGCCAATGGTCTGGCCCATCAGGTTGGCGGAGAAAATCGGGCCGAGCGTCGTGTTATCGAGGCCCATTTCGCGCGAGATTTCCGGGGCCATTGGACCCAAGATCGTGTGGATCAGTCCGTCAAGAAAGAAGATCGCGGCGGCTATCCCGATTGCGGTTAGCTGCGCTTTGCTAAATCGCCTTTCGTCATCCGTTCGGCCATTGTTGGTATCGGCCATGAACTCTCCCATCCGGCAAACTCATCGTTCGCTCTAGCAGGCGCATGTTCTGACAAATCGCCCGCTCACGCCTTGTCCTCTCAGCAGAGGACAAAGAAGCGGGCCCAAGCGGAAAATGCGGCGAAGACCGTCGGCCTTGTCCTCTCAATTACGGACAGACCCCTGAAGATGGCCACCATATTTTGGTGCCAACTAATTCGAGATGGGGAGGAATTCTGCATGACAAAGATGCTTTTTGCGAGCGTCTCTTTCGCCGTGCTCTGCACGATGTTGCCGACGATTGGATACGCTCAGGATACTGGCCCGTCGGCGGACCCGGCGAGTGCCGAGGGCAGGCTTGGCGATATCATCGTGACTGCCCAGCGCCGTTCGGAAGACCTGCAGAGTGCCGCCCTGGCAATCACCGCGGTTTCCGGCGAGGATTTGATGGACCGGGGTGTGACACAGGTCGAGGATCTCGGCATCCTTTCACCCGGCTTCCAGGTCAACACCTCGGCGGGGCCGTATGCCACGTTCTCGGTCCGGTCGATTAGTTCGCTGAGCGGCAACGCCTTTGCCGATTCTGCTGTCGCGGTAAATCTCGACGGGGTCTACCTTGCGACCCCCACGGTGCTGCATGGCCTCTATTACGATCTTGAGCGGATCGAAATCCTGAAGGGGCCTCAAGGCACATTGTATGGCCGCAATGCCACGGCTGGCGCGATCAATATTATTCCGCGCCGCCCTGAGTTTCGCAATGGCGGCAATGCCAATTTGATGGTTGGAAACCTGGACCGGTTCAATATCGGTGGCGCGCTCAATCTGGCGGTATCCGATACCGTCGCCTTGCGCGTGGCGGGCCAGAGGGTGCGCCGCGATGGTTACATGAGTGACGGAGCATCGGACGATAATGGCGAAGCGATCCGCGCATCGCTGCTGTTCGAGCCCACGCCCGAACTTTCGATCCTGATAACGGGCGATTACGCACACCAGGGCGGCGTTGGCCCGGGGGCAACCATCCGCAAGGAATGCGCCAACATCCCCGGCAACACGCAGACCGGCGCGTGCTTCGTGGCCGATGATCCGTACACCGGCATCGCCGATCTTGCCGAGCAGTACACATCGGTAGGCGAAGCGCCGCCGACGCAAAATCAGTTTATCGAGGGCGACTATTACGGCCTCGCGCTGAATGTGAATTACGAAACCTCGATCGGCGATCTCACCTTCATCGGCGCCTATCGCGAAGCCGACAGTGCCTATGTCGGCACCGGCACAAGCTGGCAATTGCGCGAAATGCAGATGCCGACACAGACTTCGGCGGAATTGCGGCTGGCATCGAACAACGACGGCCCTCTGCAATATGTCTTCGGTCTCTATTACCTCGATACGACCATGGAATCCCGGTCGCAGAGTGAAAGCCTCAACAACAGGCGGTTCAGCGACTCCTTCACGAACAACGAGGGTTGGACCTGGGCGGCCTTTTCCCAGCTCACCTATTCGCTGACCGACAACTTCCGCGTTACCGGCGGGCTGCGCTACACTTACGAGAACAAGGAAACGGATTCAGAGCGTTACAATCTGCTGAACCTCGTCGGCCCCGATCCGGTGATCCCTGACGGCCCCAGCGGCGTGAAGACCATCGACCTAGAGGAGGAGGAAAGCTGGAATTCGGTCAACTGGAAGCTGGGCGTGGAATATGATGCCACACCTGACAGCCTGCTCTACGCCAACGTTTCCACGGGCTTCAAGGCAGGTGGTTTCTACTACGGTCCTCCGGGCTCCAACACATACGATCCCGAAAACGTGACGGCATATGCGATTGGCACGAAGAACCGTTTCGCAAACGATACGATCCAGCTGAATATCGAGGCGTTCTACCTCGACTACACCGACCAGCAGATATCCTTCGTGAAACTGATTGGCCCAGGATCGGTGGTGCTTGTCACCGAAAACGCCGGCAGTACCACCGCCTACGGCATCGAACTGGAATCGGAATTCCTGCTGGCCGAAGACACGCGCATCGGCTTTGCCGCCAGCTGGATAGATGCCGAGTATGACGAGTTCAGCTACGACACCGTAGCCCCGCCAAGCTCCACGACCCTGTGCGTGGTAGGTCCGCCATTCCCGTTCAATGTCGATTGCTCCGGACTGGAGCCGGTCAAGACGCCCCAATGGACGTTGAGCGGTTCGTTCGAACAGGGGTTCGAACTTGGCAATGGCGGGCGCATTTTCCTTGATGGACGCGGGCAGTACAAGTCGGCCTTCTTTCCTTCGACCGCCTACACCGTCGAAACGGTGGCAGACGAATCCTTCCGCGCGAACTTTGGGCTTGGTTACGAAGATCCGGCGGGCCGGTTTCGCGTCCGTGCATTCATCGACAATGCGTTCGACGAAGTTACGATCAACAATTCGACTGTGAATACAGCCTACAGCGAGAACCAGATAGTCGGGGTCAACTTGCTCGCCCCGCGGACCTATGGTGTGCAACTATCGGCAGATTTCTAGGAGGACAGCGTGAGCGAAGACGACAAGGATCTGGAACAGCAGGGCCTCGAAGTCCTCGCGAAGCTCGGCTGGGGTCAGAACGAGGGCACTCGCGAGCTAGATGAGGATATGTGGCGGATCATCACCGAGACGAATTTCGGCACGATCTGGTCACGCCCCGGCCTCTCCTTGAGAGAGCGCGAACTCATCTGCATCTCGATCCTGATCGCGCGCGGGGCGCATGGGGTGGCCATGCATTTCAAGAACGCTCACCACGTCGGCTTCACCGAGGAAGAGCTGAAGGAGATCGTTCTTCAGACAATTCCCTACGCCGGTCTGCCCCGCGCACTGGGTGCGATGGCACAGCTCAAGAAAACGCTATCCGGGGAAGAGCCGAAGCTATGAGTGCATTGGACAACGAAGCAGCTGGCGAGGGCAATATCGTCGAATCCAGGGCTGGCTTGGGTGCAGACGACATGATTTCTCCCGAAGAGTGGGCGGTACGTGTCGATCTTGCGATCGCGTACCGCCTGCTCGACTGGCTGGACATGACCGATCTCATCCACACCCATGTTTCCGTGCGCGTGCCGGGTGAGAGCGAACAGTTCCTTCAACTGCCCTACGGCCACCTGTTCGGCGAGGCGCGGGCATCACAGATGGTGAAGGTGGATCCGGAAGGCGGTATCATCTCCGATCCCACGGGGCTGGGTATCAGCAAGGGCGGCTTCTGCATCCACTCGGTAATTCACATGAACCGCGACGATGCGGCCTGCGTGATGCATGCCCATACCGAGGCCTCCATCGCGGTGGCCAATTACAAGCAGGGCCTGCTCCCGCTTACCCAGCATGCCCTGCGGTTTTACGGGCGTACGGGTTACCTCGACTATTGCGGCTTTTTCGATTCTTCGGAGAAGCGCGATCGCATCCCGGCAGCGCTGGGCAAGGGCGACGTGCTGATGCTGCGCAATCACGGTCCGCTGGTCGTCGGGCCGAGCGTCCGCATCGCGTTTTCGCGCATGTATTACCTTGAGCGGGCCTGCCGTATGCAGGTGGCATCGCTTTCGCAATGCACTGATCCAGCCGAAGAGCTTGTCTATGTCGAGGCCGGGGAATGCGAAACGCTGTCCAACGCCTTCCAGGGTGGAAGCGATGTGATCGATCGCGAATGGGAAGCGCTGGTGCGCATGCTCGACCGGACCAATCCCGGCTACGACGAATAGCGGTCAGGTAAAATATGGCGTCAGCAGTTCCTCGCCGGAAATGCAGCGCCGCACATTTTCGCGCAACTGGCCGAACATGTCTTCGCCAGCCTCCTGTGTGAAGCCGGCAATATGCGGGCTGAGAACGCAGTTGGGCACGTCCTTCCAAAGGGCCGCGTCGGTTGGCTCTTCAAGGAAAACGTCGAGCCCGGCCCCGCCAAGCTGGCCCGACATCAGGGCACTGCGCAGGGCACTTTCGTCAACGAGCATGCCCCGCGTGAAGTTTATCATAATACCCCTGGGGCCGAGCGCATCGAGGACCGAACGGTTAATCATGCCGGCATTCTGTGCACTAGCCGCGCAGGCGAGGAACAGGACGTCCGCCCATTCGGCGAGAGCGCCCAGCGATCCGACGCGCTCGTAAGGGGCATCCGGCTTCTCTCGCGGTCCCCACCAGCGCACGTCCATTGCATGGGCGGCAGCGCGCGTCGCGACTTCAGATCCAATCCTGCCAAGCCCGACGATACCCGCCCGCTTTCCCTTCAAGGAGGGACGCGGCGCCAGGCCCTGTAGGAAGCCCTGCTGCCAGCCACCGTCGCGGACAAGCGCATCTGCCTGCAACACACTGTGCCACTGCGCCAGCATGAGCGCGAAGGCCTGATCGGCCACATCATGCGCATTGACCCCTGCCGCCGTAGTAAGCTGGATGCCGCGCCGTTCGAGTAGATCGCAATCGATGGCCTCGATCCCCGTGGAGAAGCAGGCCACCAGCTTGAGGGCAGGCAGCTTTGCGACCAGATCCGGATCGAACGTGCTTCCCGCCGTCACCATGATCTCAACACTCGCCAGCACATCGTCTGACAGGCCATCGGCGATCTCGTCCGGTCCGATCATTGGCCAGCCGGAGTTCCACTCGGCGGAGCGGTCATACAGAAACCTGGCCGGGACTATGATCGGTGCAGTCACTGCCTAGATTCCAAAGCGTTCGCGCGCTTCCTCGACGCTCGCGGGTTCCATACCGAACAGGGCGCCGATCTCCTTCGCCTTTGCCACCATGTCGTGATTGTGCGTCGCGACCGATCCATCGGGCAGGTGAATGCTGTCTTCAAACCCGACGCGGACCAAGTCGCATTGCATGGACAGGCCAAGCGTAATCATCTTGAACATCTCGCGGCCGGTCGACGTGATGCCGAAAATCGCTTGCGGAAAATAGCGCAGCCCCTCCTCGATATTGAAGAGCAGGTTGCGGGTAATTGCCGGAACGGCGCCGAAGCCGCCTCCGTGAAGGAGCCAGATGTTCTTCTGGTGGCGATCGAAAAGTCCTTCCTCGGCATAGCGCATCAAGCGGTGGATCACGCTGGCTTCGACCACTTCATATTCAAGGGCCGATCCACGCTTGTAGACTTCCTCGATCGTGGAGCGGAGGAATTCAGGCGAATTCACGTAAGGCGTTTCCTTGTGATATCCGCCTTCCGGGTGATAGAAATCGGCCGATCCCGCTGCCACGCCGAACACATCGGGCTTGGGCTCGATATTCAGCAGTCCAAGCCGCTCCTTGTCCGTTGGCCAGATAAAGCCGCCGGTCTTCGGATCGCGACGCACGCCGATGCCATTGGTGGTCTGCACGAGGACGGGAGAACGCTTGCGGATTTCCGAGATGATTTCCGAATAGACAGCCGTATCGCTGGTGTTCTTGCCGTCGGGCCCGCGCGCGTGGATGTGGATCAGGGACGCACCGGCTTCGTAGCATCGCGCCGCGGCTTCGCCCAGTTCAACGGGCTGCTTGGGCACGATCGCCCCGTCGCGATCCTGCTGCATCCCGCCATTAAGGGCAGCCGTGATGATGAACTTGTTGCCTGCAAACATTGCCTTGGAGCCCCTCGTGTCTTCTGGTGGCTGAACATTGCCGGTCCGCCGAAATTCGTCTGTCCTCTCCCCGCGCGACTTGCGTGCTCCGGGGTATGACCATGGCGAAACTTGGCGATCTGGCTCGTTTGCGGCTGTCCTCTCAAGAGATGACAAACTTCCGCGACAGAGCGTGAAATCATCGTTATCAATAAAAAGCGTGCTGCACACGGTCAAAACCGGCAGCGCCTGAATAGCGGAGAAGGGAAATGCCTGAAATCAGGCAGATCAATGATTGGCGGTTGCCGGGCACAACTGGCGACGCATACGAAAAACTGCTGGCTACGGTGGGGACCGAGGAATTCGGTTCCACGGTTCGCGACTGCATCGCATCGGCCACTGCGGGCGTTCGCCGCGTCTACCTGTTCGAGGCGACCGGCAGGGAGCACAGCGAGCTACAATATTCTTTCTGCGAACCCAGCCTGACAAGCCTGCTGCCGTCATACCATAAGCATTACCTGCAACTGGATCCGGTTTGGGATGCCTATCGCGCGGCGCCTGCCGATCACGACATGGCGCTGCTGCGCATCCGCCCTGGAGACATCGCATCTGCCGGATTTCGCCGCACCTTCTTTGACGATTGCGGCATAGTTGAGCGGGTATCCTTCATTCAGCGCGGTGCGCAGCAATGGCGCATCATGAATGTGGCAAGACATAAGAACGTGGGATGTTTCAGCGACGTCGAACTCTCTTCACTGGTGGCAATTGCCTCGCTGGCCTTGCCCATGCTTCCGCTCAACAGGAAGAGACAAAAGGCACATCCCCAGTTGACCGTGCCGCAGATGGAGGATCGTTTTGCCAGCCGCTTCGAAGCTTTGACACCGCGCGAATGTCAGGTCTGCGCTCGGGCAGCCATTGGCATGAGCGTCGAGGCAACGGCGATCGACCTTGCGATCGCCAAGACTTCGGTCCTGACATATCGGCGCCGCGCATATGGACGTCTTCAGGTGACCAGCCCATATGAATTATGCGCTCTTGTGACGCAGTGACAGCACATAATCCCTCACGTGAAATTGAAAACTTATGATCTGGCGCGCCGTATCTGACTGAATGAAATAATCCGCATTCTGACAGAAACCCTAGTCCTGACCTTCCATCTCGTTCGCCTCGGGCGGGGTGAGTTCGATGTGGATGCCGTCCTGGTCAGGGCCATTGGGCGGCATCTGGTATCCGTTCGCGATCAGTCTCGATTGCGGCAGGCCCAGGCCGGGCACGCTGTCGGGCCAGTAATATTCGGGCACACGGCCCGAGACCGGGTTCTTGTAATGGAACCACATCGGCAGGATGTCCGGCCAGGCATAGGTCACGCCCGTGCCGCCGCGAAAATGTTCGGCGCGTCGGCCAAGTTCGGTCATCAATATGTCGGGTGGCAGCCTTTCGACAAGCGGGCTTTGTCCAGCCGCCTGGCCGGGCTCGACCGGGGCGACGCCGGCCCAGCCTTCGCGCCAGTTCTGGGTGACCATGTAATGCTCGTCGATCGTCAGGCTCCACAGGCGCCAAATGCCGTCTTCCAGCACGGCCTGATCATTGGGATACATCCCGGTATTGAACCCGGCTGACGAAAGGTAGTTCGGAGTTTCCCCTTTTTCCAGCGGCAGGCCGGTGCGCGGCTGGAACAGGCGGGTGCGCAGGTTTGCGGATCGTCCATCGTGCGAGACGTCGATCACCGGCTGGAACCGCCAGTGGAACGCGATGCTGTCGCGATATTCAGGCGGCTCTCCCCACATGGTGGTGGCGGCGGCCTGGATCCTGTCGCGGCCGAGGTAGAAGCCGGCAAAGGGCGAATGCTTGTTTCCGTTCTCGGCGAAGATGGATGCCAGTTCGACCCAGTAGAAATCGTCGAGATAATAGCCATAGGCGGAAGACACGTTGACCACCCCGTCATACGCCCATGACCGCTGCAATTTTCGCTTTGCATCGATGTAGCGTTCGGCCTCGCCGGTGCCGGTCTGCACAGCCAATGGCGGGTCAAGAGCCTCGCCATGCTCGTTCGCACCGGAAATGGTGAAACCAGCGATCTCTACGGGTTGCCCGGTGATCGGATGTGGCTCGGTAAATGCAGGGAGTACTCCGTGTTGGAGGCGCCACGTGCCGCCATTCCCCCACCCGTCCGCATAGTCCGCTTCCATCAGCGGGAAGATGCGCATCTCGGCGATTTTCCAGAGGCCCTGGTGAAGCACGAACTTGTTGCGTAACACCGCAAAGCTCCACCCGGCGCTGTCGCTCGTCCCCTTCATCCCCAGTTCCAGGCCGCGCGTGTGCGCGGTCTGTTGTCCGGCATCCACCGTCACGATGGTGTCGAACAGGGGGTGCTCGTTGAAATCGCCCTGTTGCAGTCCCTGCGGTCCCATCCGCTCCATCGCCTGGCGCACGCCATTGGCGCCTTGGAACGTGCCCACGCCGAAGATCTCCACCCGTGCATCGGGCGCGAAGAGGTCGAGCACGTCGTCCCACATCTTGCGGTCGACATAGTAGCCGTAGGCGTTCTGCAAATTGCGCACCTCGTCCTCGACATTCAGCGCGCCGATCCGCTGCTCCAGCGTGGCGAGGGTCGCGTTGGTCGCAGGGGCCGCGCCTTCGGGCGGAGGGATCGGAATACCGGTTTCATCAACGGTGAAGTGGAACGGGAATTGTTTCAGCGGCGCATCGTTCACATTCGTCCAGCCGTCGGCATAACTGCCCTCGTACTGGGGATAGTAATGCATTCGGGACAGCTTCCAGCTGCCGCCCTGCAGCACGTACTCGTTCTCGTAAATGCCGCCCTCTATCGTGGCGGAACCCCGCCCGTCGCCAGCCATCGTCATCGACATCCAGCGGGACTTGGCGGACTTGCCGTCCGGGGACAGGTTGACGAGCGGGTCTTCGATAAATTCGGTGTGCAGGGCACCGTTCGAAAGTCCTCGCGGCCCGATGTGATCGGCAAGCCATTCCTGGATCGCTCGATGCCCGCGGATTGCCTCTTCGCCCCGGACGAACTCTGCGTCATCGGTGAAAAGGGCGGCCATTTCTGCGGTCAGCCCGAATTGCGCGAACTGGGCGTAGAAACGCTGCACGTCCTTCACCTCCCGCACCGATTCCACGCGTGAGACGTCTCTTGCCAGCTCGTCCAGTTGCGCCCGCGAAACATCCTGCGCGGCAAGTGCGTTGGGCGAGGAAACGGCCATCAGGGCTGCGAACAGCAGGCGGCGCTGCATAGGAATCTCCCGTGATTTTGTGCGTAGAGCGCGTGTTGTCGCCCAGCATGCTGCCAGCGCAGATGCTGTTCAAGGCCGCATCGTCGGTTCGGCACCAAGGGTGCGGTATCCGTGCCTTCTGGGTCAAACCGGCGGGTCGATTATGCGTTCTTCCGGACAATTGAACAGCGCGGCGACGATTGTTGACCGGCCAGCACTTTCAGCGCCGCAAAAGATGCCATGCACCGCTCGGCATCCAACTAAAATACCAGACAAGACAATGAAATAAGGGGGTTGTTTCAGGACATGTCTCTTATCCAGCTTGCCGTCTTGACGAAGGCGCCTGCTGTTCATCCAGTCAATTAGCGCCGCCTGCGCAGACAAGAGAACGCCGGACGCGCTGCCATATGTGGTTGCGCAACATCAAGGGAGTTTTGGGATGACGTTGAAAGCAACGCTTTACACAAGTTCGCTATTCGCTCTGTTCGCTTCACAGGCAGCATTTGCTCAGGATGCAGCAAACGATGCGGGCAATTCGCCTGATACTGTACAGGATGCCGCCAGCGATCGGGCCAACGCACGTGATGACGATGTCATCTTCGTTACGGGCACGAAGATCGCGACCGACGTTCAGGATGTTCCCATCGCCATCACTGCCGTGACAGCCGAAACGCTGCAAACGCGCGGGATCACGAGCACGGCGGACCTTGGCGGTATCGTCCCGAATGCCAGCTTCCGCAAATCGCAGGGTATTTATGGCCCTGCAGTGTCCGTCTACCTGCGCGGCATCGGCCAGACCGATCCCCAGTTCAATGGGGAGCCTTCGGTCGCCTACTATATTGATGACGTCTATTACCCCTTCCTCTT
Organism: Aurantiacibacter rhizosphaerae; assembly: GCF_009807005.1. Taxonomy (GTDB): domain Bacteria; phylum Pseudomonadota; class Alphaproteobacteria; order Sphingomonadales; family Sphingomonadaceae; genus Alteraurantiacibacter; species Alteraurantiacibacter rhizosphaerae. Next base: position 1,246,386 of record NZ_WUBR01000001.1, read on the forward strand.
CGGTTCGAACTTCGACCTGCTCGATCTGGAGCGGGTGGAAGTCCTGCGCGGTCCGCAGGGAACGCTGTTCGGTCGCAACTCCATCGCCGGTGCAATGAACCTCGTCACCCGCCAGCCAAGCCTGACGGAAGCAACCGGCTTCGTGGAAGTGACCGTGGGCGCATATAACCGGAAGGATCTGCGGGCAGGCTTCACCGTGCCTCTTACCGATACGCTGGCCGTCGGCGCTTCGTTCATTTCGAAGAAGCGCACCGGCTATCAGGAAATGCTCGATTTCTCTTGCCAGATGTATCTTAACGGCACGCCTGAGCTTGCCGGCACATTCCCGTTCCAGAGCCCGGAAACCAGTTTCGGGGGAACGCGCGAACCGGATAACTGCGTGATTGACCACCTGGGCGGGGAAAATACGAGAGCGGTGCGTGGCTCGCTTTACTGGGCGCCGACCTCGACGGTCGAAGTCTCGATCTCAGCCGATTACACCGATCAGAATGACGAAATCCCGGCGGAATACATCTTCGAAACCGATTATTCGCAGACCCTGACGCGGCCCAATTTCGTGACCGCAGCAGACCAGTTCTCGATCCCCGGCACGCCATTCCGCTGGGATGAAAGGTTCCAGACGGGCGATCCGTACAAGACCTACGACAACTACTGCGATCCATTTCCCGCAGGTACCAACATTCCGGGCAACAGCTATTACAACGGCTCCATTTACAAGGGCGGCTATTGCCACGGTAACACCGTTCCGCTCACCAGCCAGGGCGTGCAGGGCAAGATCATCGTCGGTCTGACCAACAACATCGATTTCACGGCGATTGCGGGCTACCGCAAGCTTGACCTGAGCTTCGGTGCGGCATCGGACGGCACCGTACTCAACGATTCCATTATCTATCACGAATTCCACGAGGACCACATCACGGGCGAATTGCGCCTGACGGGCCAGTTCGACTGGTTCGATTTCGTGACCGGCGCCTTCTACTACGACGGCAAGGCGGACCACTTCGGCAATCCCACGGGCGTGCGCGCCGGTACGCAACGGTTCCAGAACGACGTTTACGAACCTTCGGCCCTTGCCGGGTACGTCAATGTCAACGTGCGGCCCACGGACCGGTTGAGCCTCATCGGCGGCCTGCGCTATTCGCACGACAAGAAGGGCGTCTATTTTGAAAGCCTCACCGACAATACGCCGCCTGGATCGACGGAATTCGTGCCCTCTGCCGCCAGCACGATTTTCGATATCGAACTGGAGAGCAAGCGTTGGGACTGGAAGGCCGGCGTCGATTTCGAGCTTAACGACAACCTGTTGCTGTATGCATCCGCAGGGTCGGGCTATCGCCTGCCGGGCTTCAACGTGCGTCCCTCGCAAGCCGGGCAGGAGGGCCAGACTCCGGGTGAATCGCTCATCAGCTACGAAATCGGCGCGAAAGCCGAGTTCTGGGATCGCCGTGTCAAGTTAAACGTCGCAGCGTTCAAGATGGACTTCACGGAACGTCCGGCAGGATTCACCGGCCAGGAAGGCCAGTGGAACGACAATCTCACCGGCCTCGTCCCCGGCAATTCAACAGTGGTCAGCGCAGGACCGGAAGGATCCGAATTCGCCAACGCCTTCACCACGTGCCGCCCCTACAATGCGGCCTCCGACGGCCCCCCGCAGCTGAACACCACGCCGGATCAGGGTGTGGGCGTGAACTGCGTGGCGCGGGCCTTCAGCTACGGCGTGGCTGACGGCACGATCAAGGGCTTCGAAGGTGAGCTGGAAGCAGAGCCCATCGACTTCCTGACGATCAACGGCTCGATCGGTTACAACAAATACACGTCCGAAGATAACGCGCAGCGCACCATCGTGCCGGACTGGACCGCCAGCGCCGGTATCCAGTACGAGGCGCAGGTGCCGATGCTGGATGGAACGATCACGCCGCGCCTCGACTGGTTCTATTCCGGCACGATCTTTTACAGCACGCTGCCGCAATACCAGGAAAGTACGAAGCAGGAAGCTTTCAGCACCTTCAACGGTCGGATCACCTATCGCAACGATCCGCACGATTTCGAAGTCGCGCTGGGTGCCACCAACCTGTTCAACAACTTCTACTATCGCCAGAAAATCATTTTCCGCGGCTTCGGCTTGCCGACCAACCTCGGCCAGCCTGCCCCGCCGCGCGAATGGTATCTCAGCTTCAAGAAACGCTTCTGATTGGAGACGATGCCGGGCCGGGCAAGAATTGTCCGGCCCGGTTTCGCAACGCTTGGAGATATTGAAGCCGGGAAGGGACCGGGCGGCATGACCACTAGACTGCTCGATACGCATGCACATTTGATTGCCGACGACTGGGAAACCTATCGTGCTCGGCCGTTCACGCCGGACCTGCCTATGCCAGATCGGCCGGATTTCACCATGACTGCAGAGCAACTGCTGGCGCATATGGATCGGCATGGCGTGACCAGTGCCTGCCTGGTGCAGCGCGGCCATGTCTACGGGTATGATAATAGCTACATTCTCGATTCGGCGGCCCGCTATCCGGACCGTTTCCACCCGGTGGTGATCCTCGACACGCAGGACCCCGGCACGGCCCTGCGATATCGGGATCTGGCAAAGAACAGCGGCGTCGCGGGGTTCCGCATGGCCAACAGCAGGCCATGGATCCTCGATACCGCGTGGCTCAGTTCGCCCAGCGCGATGGAGGTGTGGAAGGCCTGTGCCGACCTTGGCACGCCGATGACGCTGATCGTGTTCGACAACCAGCTGTCTTACGTGCTGCCGCTGATCAGGATGATCGCGGGCATGTATCCGGACCTGCCCATCATTCTCGACCACGGGGCCATGCCTTTCGGCATTTCCCAATACGAGGTGGCGCTGCGCGAAGAGGCCGGGGAGACGGTGGTGATGCCGCCGCCGCCGGACTACGGCATGGACGGGACGATCTCTATCTTCGAGGATTGCCCCAACGTCTATTTCAAGATCACCGAGATCAACATGGAGCGGCTGGTGAAGGCCAACGTCCGCGCTGCCGATCTGCTGCGCCACATGGTTGACCGTTTCGGTCCGCATCGCATCGTGTGGGGATCGGACGTGGGGCAGAGCATGCTGTGGACCTATGACGAGAAGGTGGCGATGGCGGTGGGCGCTTGCGAGCTGCTTAACAAGGAGGAGAGCGCCGCCTTCCTGCACGACAATGCCGCGCGGCTCTACGATCTTGAAAAGGCGGCCCCTTCTTCCGGGGCTGCGGCATGATCTGGCGGGCGCAAATGGACCGTAGAGGCGCGCATATTTTACCGAGCCGGACGCATCGTGCGCTTGCGATTGACCTGTCCGCGCACCGGGCACACCCTGAAATCATGATGATAAGCGAAACCGGAGAGCTGGTATGAAATTCCTGCCCGAGCTGTGTGGCCGTCCCGTTTCCCGCCGGTCGGCCATGGTCGGGGGCACTGCGATGGGCGGGGCGCTGTTCGCCGGAATGGCACGGGCGCAGGTTCCCGCTGGCAGCGATGCTTGGCTGCCGCCGCGCAAGCTGACCGATGTGGATCACATGATCGTCTACCGCCGCGAGGACGAGATGGTCGGCTGGCCGCACGTCATGGGATACTGGAATTTTGATGACGGGGAGATCCTGCAGCAGGCGCGCTCCACCACCACGCGCTATGGCAATGCCGACGATATCAGCCATGACAATCTCGGGCGAGAGGGGCTGGGCACGCGCACGATCGGCCTGCGCAGCATGGATTACGGTGTCACCTGGCAGGACCCAATCGTGGACATCATGGAGAGGGCCGACCCGGCGCAGGCCGGCGCGGAAAGCATGGGCGACCTGCAACCGATCGACTTTCTCGACAAGAACGTGATCATCGCCAACTCGTCCCCCGGTTTCGGCACGCCGGAAGGGCGGACACTGGTGCGGGTATCGCGTGATCGCGGCCATAGCTGGGGACCGTCCATCGACATTCCGCTGGACGCGCTGCATTCGCTTTCCGGCATGAATTCCTCGCTGGTCCGGCCTGACGGAACGGCACTGATCTGGCTTATGGAAGTCGATGAGACAGGATGGAACCGCCACCCATGCGTCTTCGCGCTTCCGCCACGCGGCATGGATTTCCATTTCCTCACCTTCATCACGCCCAATCGCGATCCCAAGGGCGCGGCCGACGGGGTTTACGATACGACTTTCCGCTTTGGCGGGCATCGCTGGTTCTATCCGCGCGGCTATCTTCTGCCGAGCGGCAGGATCTTGTGCGCGCTACGCTCCCAGCGCGATCCGCGCGGGGCCATGTGGACGGAAATCTTCTCCAGCGATGATGCCGGGCGGACCTGGCAGTTCTTCAGCCGCGCGAATGATTTCGGCGCGCCGGGCAGCCTTGTGCAGATGTCGGACGGTCGGCTGGTGCTGGTCTACGGCTATCGCCTCGCCCCGCAGGGCATTCGCGCGCGGGTGAGCGAGGACGAAGGGCGTACATGGGGCCGCGAGCTTATCATCCGTGACGATGGCGGCAGCTGGGACCTTGGCTACCCCAACGCCTGGGCGATGCCCGATGGCAAGGTTGGCGTGATCTACTATTTCAACAGCAAGGACGATCCGGTGCAGGTGAACGGCGGCGTGCGCCACATCCAGCGTTCGATCGTCTCCATTGACTGAACCGATGGGCGCAGCCTTTTCCAAACCCACCCGCCGCAACCTGCTGACCGGGATCGGGGGCGCGGCGGTTCTGGCCTCCACCAAGGTCGCGGCGCAAGCGACCAGCGTGCTGGTACGCACCGACTGGAAGCCGGAAAAGGAAACCACTGCGCGGCACAGCGTCGTCTATCGCAACGAGGCCGAATTTGCCGCTTGGCCCTATTACTGCGGCCTGTGGAAGGTGGCCGACGGGTCCATCGTGGCGGGCTTCAAGCGGGTCCCCTCCGATTACGGACAGCCCGATGCCGTCGATCACACGAACCTGACGCGCAACATGGGCGAGATCGTCGTGATCCGCTCCACCGATGACGGGGCCACATGGGACCGGGATTCCATCGTCCCCGTCTTCGACATGCTGATCAAGGAAGAAAGCGACTTTCCCGGCGGAAAGGCGGATGACTGGTCGGACCTCCCGGCGCTCAATTTCTCGGACCGTGACACACTGCTGATGGGTGGCGGTATCCCGGCGCTGTTTGCCAATCCGGCGCAAGGCTGGATGCGCGCATCGACCGATGGCGGGCGCAGCTGGCGGCCGCATCGGTTACTGGAGATGGACGATTTTCCCTCTGTCTCGATCCCCGGCAGTTCCATGTATTCATTGCGGGCTGACGGCACGATGCTGTTCGGCGTGCAGACCAATGCGCCCGGCGCGCAAGGTCCGCGACCTATCGTCTATGCAACCGCCAATGGGAGGGACTTTCATTACCTCGGCTCGATCATCGGGTTCGAGGAGAAGAACCCCTACTATCCCGGCGGATCGCCCTTTGCCGCCGCTCCGCATTTCTACCCGCGTCCAGTGGTGCTGAACGACGGCCGCGTCATTTCCGCGCTGAGATACCAGCGCGATGCCCGCTACAATATCTGGACTGAGGTACACGAAAGCCTTGATGGCGGGCGCACCTGGCGCTGGCTCAGCCGCGTCAACGACTGGGGTGCGCCGGGGGACATCGTGCCGATGGAAGATGGGCGCGTGTGCTGCGTCTACGGCTTCCGCAACGCGCCGCAGGGCATCCGCTATCGCATCAGCGCGGACGGCGGCCTCACCTGGGGCCGCGAGATGATTTTGCGCGACGACGGCGGCAGCTGGGATGTCGGCTATCCGCGCGTGATCGAGATCGCGCCGGGCAGGCTGCTGGCGACTTATTACATCAACCTGAAAAACGACCCGATCCAGATGAACGGCGGCGTCCGGCATATCGCCTGCACCGTCTTCGAACCGTGAGCAGGGCAAGGAGAGCGAACATGCGGATTGACCATATGATGCGCAATGCGCTGGCGCTGTTCGTCGCCGCCACATTGGCGGCCTGCGCGACTGCTCCTGCCGGCCCTGCCACGCCAGCGACACAGGCGGTGCAGGTGCAGGCCGCAGACGGCCTTGCCGGAGCGATCTTGGCAACGCCTGAAGATGGCGCGCGTCATCCTGCCGTGATCCTGTGGCCGGACCTGTCCGGCTTGCGCCCAGCCTATGCCGATATGGCGATAGAGATCGCGGAGGCGGGCTATGTGGTCCTTGTGCCCAACGCCTTCTACCGCAGCGTATCGCTGGATGGCTCCCCCGCGACGGCGCAACCACGCATGCCGTTTGGCGAGACGATGCAGCGCGGCGCACCGTGGCGAGAAGCTGCCAGTGACGCAGCGATCATCGCCGATACCCGCGCCTATGTGGCTTATCTCGACAGCCTGGGTTCGGTCGACGCGGCGGCGGGAATCGGGACGGTGGGCATCGATATTGGCGGGGCGCATGCCTTCGTGGCTGCGCGCGCTATGCCGGACCGGGTGAGAGCTGTCGCGGCGATCCATCCTTTGGCCATTGCAACCTCGCGCGATACCAGCCCGCACCTCTTCGTGGACCAGAGCAAGGCCGGCTATTTGATCGAGATCGCAAGCGCGGATGACGAACGTGAGCCGGGTGACAAGGATGACCTTCGCACTGCCTTTGCCGAGGCGGGGCTGACAGGACAGGTCGCCATTATCGACGCACCGCACGGGTATTACGTGGCCGACGATCCGGGTTATGACGAGACCGCCGCCAAGGCCGCCCGCGACGCCGTCATCGCGCTTCTGGATCAGGAATTGAAGTGACGGGATTTGATTTTTCGTAGCATATCCAGTGCCGCTCCAATCAAGCCGGGGCGCTGCCCTGCGCTAGGATCGAATGACAAATGACTTCGGGAAGAGGACCCAGCATGATCAACCGTCGCACATTTATCGGAACGACTGCAGCCGCCGCGGGCCTTGCCGCGTTGCCGCGTTCGGCCTTCGCCCATGTCATCAAGCCGTCCTACAAATTGTGGGACGCGCACGGGCATTTCTATACCAACGATGTCGACAACTATCCCTTCAATTCCACCACGGCACGCTACGGCCCGGAAATCATGGTGGCCAAGGCCATGCGCTTTCCGCAGACGCCCAAGGAAGTGTTCGAGTTCTGGGACGAGAACAACATCGCGAAGGGCGCAGGCGTGCAGTATTCCAGCACATACCGGTACGACAATTCCTACCTGCTGGATATTGCGGATGAATATCCCGACCGGATCGTGCCTGTCGTCATCCTCGATCCGCGCGCAGAAGATACGCCGGAAAAGCTGGCGACAATGGCGCGCGACAACAATATCGCCGGCGTCCGCTTCACCGGCGTCGACCGCGAGGGCTTCTTCCCCTTCCTGACCGATGCGGCTTCGGGCGCATGGGAGGCGGCCAATGATCTTGGCCTCGTGGTCGTGCTGATGCCGATCGGTGGGGACACGCCGGGCGCAATGGCAGCGGTTGGCGAACATGCGGCGCGCTATCCCAACACGAACATCCTGCTCGATCACATCGGCTTCCCGCGCCCGCAGGAACTGCCGGAAACCTGGGGCCTGACGCCGCAGCATCTCGCGCTCGCGGATCTGCCCAACGTCTATTACAAATACACCACCCTGCTGATCGAGCAGTTGCATGCCGCCAATATCGACGAGAAGCCATTCCTGGAGGCGATGGTAGGCACGTTCGGGGCAGACAAGCTGTGCTGGGGCAGCGATGTGGGCAACACGCCGGGCAGCATGTTCGGCTGGGTGCAATACGCACTCGCTTCCGCGCAGGGGCTGACGCCCGCTCAGCAGGAACAGCTGTTCTGGACCACGGCAGAGACGATCCATGTTCCGGGCGGTCGCGGCTCCTGACATTCGGTACCCGTAATGCCCGCTTGGCGAAGATCGGCACGGCCATGCAAGAACAATGCTCCGCACGTTGCGGGAAGGGATGAATATGGCAACTGACATGAGGCCCCCGATCACGCCCACCGGGCTCGAAAACGACGTGGTCTATTACCGCGATGACGAATTTTGCTCATGGCCCTTCACCAGCGGGTTCTGGGAAAATGGCGACGGTACGCTGATTGCCAATTTCATGACCCGGAACGTCAGCTATGCCAGCGGCGATGCCATTCGTCACGACGTGCTGGGCCAGAACAGCTCCAACCCGCGTACCGTCACGGTCCGGTCCTACGACCGGGGGCGGACATGGGATGGCGAGGATCCGCAATACAACATGATGGCAGGGCCCGGTGGTGGGGGAGAGGCGCTCGATCCCGAAACGATGCCGCAGGCGTTCGACGCGCCGGTGGACTACACGGACCCGAACGTGCTGGTTTCCAGCGGCAGCATGGATGGTTTCGCCACGGCTAGCACCAAAGCGACCACGCGGCTGTCTCGCGATGGCGGCAGGACGTGGGGGCCGACTGTCCTCGTGCCGATGGAAAACCTGCCATCCTTGACCGGCATACAATCCACAATGGTCCGGCCCGACGGGCGGATGCTGATGTTCCTGTTCTCTGTCGAGCCGGACAACACCCGCCGCCGCCCGCTCGTTTATGGCAGTGTGAACGAGGGCCGCGAATTCCGCTTCATGAACTACATCGTTCCGGAGGAAGATCCTTGGGGGAATGCCGATGGCGACTATGACGATCCCAGCGTCGCCTTCGTCGGCCACCGCTGGTTCTACCCGCGCGGCTACATGCTTTCGTCCGGCCGCATCATCTGCGTGATCCGTTGTCAGCGCGATCCGACGGGCGTGATGTGGAGCGAGGTTTACAGCAGCGATGATGGCGGGCGGACATGGGGCTTTCTGTCGCGCATCAATGATTTCGGCGCGCCGAGCAGCCTGGTGGTGATGCCGGATGACAGGGTGGTTGCGATCTACGGCTATCGCCTCGCGCCGCAGGGCATCCGGGCGCGCGTCAGCGAAGACGGGGGCAAGACCTGGGGCCGTGAACTGATCATCCGTGATGACGGCGGCAGCTGGGACCTTGGCTATCCCAATGTCTGGCACGTGGAGGGCAGCACCGTAGGCGCGCTTTATTATTTCAACAGCAAGGATGATCCGATCCAGGCCAACGGAGGCGTGCGGCATGTCGCGCGCAGCCTGTTCTCGATCGATTGACGGAACCTCCCACTGGTCCGGGGTCGCTTCTCAAATTCTGAAATCAGGCGGTCCCGGACATTTTTCCACTTTTCCTTGAGGAGGCAGCATCGTGTTCGGCAGCTCATCGGGTGTGGAGGGCTTGATAGACGCGCATGCGCGACGCATGATGGCAAAATGCCGTCCGATCTCACCACCCGGTAAAATGCCCGACATCGCACCCGACAAGGCCGAGGAATCGGTCCAGGCAGCGCGCATGACCGTGCGCATGCTCGAACAGCTTGCCACGCATGAAGAGCTGGGCGTGAGCGAGGTTGCCCGCGAGACAGGCATGACCAAGGCGCGTGTTTACCGCTATCTGCGCACGCTGGTAACGCTGGGCTATGCGGTGCAATACAACGGCAGTGACCGTTATGCGCTCGGCCCCAAGATGCAGGCCTTGGCGCGGGTCATCGGGCAATCGTCCGAAGAAGGTGTGGTGGACCTGACGCGGCCCTTGCTGCAACGCCTTCACGAGACTTTCGATCACACTTTCAACCTGTCGCTGGTCTACGGCGATTCTGTAACGATCGTGGAATCCCTGCAGGGCAAGGGGCTTGTCGGGATCGTTGTGCAAACAAACCAGCAACTGCCGCTGCACTCGACGGCGGCGGGAAAGTTGCTGCTGGCCGATCGGCTTCGGCGTGATGGTAATCTGCCGGAGGGCAAGCTGGAACGGTTCACGCCGCACACGATTCAGGACCGCGAAGTGCTGCTGCGCGATATCGAGGATGTTGCCGAAAAAGGCTGGGCTGACGCGCCGGAGCAGGTGGTGCTGGGCATCAATGCGGTAAGTGTGCCGATTTACGACCATCGCGAGGAACTGGTGGCCATGCTGACAGCTATGGATTCAATCCAGTTCATCACCCGCGAGCCCGCCGAAGGTCTGATCCGTGCGCTGTGCAATGCGGCAACGGAAATCAGCGCGCGACTGGCGGTTTAGGGGGTGGGCTTGTTAGCGGCGCTGGCCTGCTGGCGCCGCTGTCAGAGCGCGCCGATATATCCGCCATCGAGCGGGATCACATGGCCGTTGACATAGGCACCCGCACGAGAAGCCAGGAATATCACCACACCTTGCGCATCTTCCGCCTCTCCCGCGCGGCCTGCGGGAATGTAGGTCGCGATGCTGCTGCGCGTTGCTTCGCTTGTCGTATCGTGCATCTTTGACGGAAAAGGGCCGGGGGCGATGGCGTTCACGGTGATGTTGTCCTTGCCCAGCGATTTCGCCAGCGAACGGGTGATCTGGTGCAGGGCGGCTTTCGATGCGCCGTAGGGATGGGCTTCCCAATTGGGCACGTGCAGGCCGCCAATCGATCCGACATTAACGACCCGTGCCGGATCGCCGGGCTGCGATGCGGATTTGAGCATGGGCGTCAGCATCTTCACCAGGAAGATCGGCGCGCGCAGGTTGACGGCCATTACCTCGTCCCACGCTTCCTCCGTCAGATCGGCAAGGTCCCCGTCGCAATTGGTGCCCGCGTTGTTGACGAGAATGTGCAGCGCATTTTCTCTGATGGATAGTTTGGCAGCGAGGGCGGACGGGGAGGAGGCATCAGCGAAATCGGCGGCGAGGGCGATGACTTCGCCGTCGCTATCTTGAGCCAGTTGCCGGGCAACCTCCGACGTGCGTGAAAGGTCGCGGCCGGTCACGTAGGTCCGCACGCCGCGCTTCGCGAGGCCGGTGGCGATCATGGCCCCGATGCCGCTCGTCCCCCCGGTGACGAGAGCGGTTTTTCCTGCAAGCGAAAATAGCGGATCGGCGGTGGTCATGGCGGTTTCCCGAAGTGTTCGGGGCAGAGCATAGGAACCGAAAACCGCTCGATTCAAGCAGGAAAAAAGCCCTATGCAAATATACTTTGCGCGGCAAATTCGCGCGCCGGGCCGGTCAAGCCACCGTACGATTCCAAGCTAGTTTGACGAGGTGCGTCTGCCCTCTCCGGCGCACTCTCCCTGGGGCGGAGCCGCGACAGCCGCGGCTCCGTCTTAACGGGATCCAGCGCAAACCGCGCGCTCCCAGCAAACTTGTTTGTCTCGCCAGGCACGATGCCTGCCATGCCTGCGACGATTTGTAGCGCCGTCCTTCATGCTGCACCGCAAAAACGAAACGTTGTTTCGAAAACTTGACATGATGCGTAAATTGCGGTTAACCAGACAACCGGAAAAATGACCGAAAGATTCGGCGAGGGACGGCGGGGAGAGAGTGATGGAACTACTGAGCACGAAGGGCTTGCCCGAAGGGCGCAGGGCGGCAGCGTGGGCGGAACTGTACGCCACCCGCATGAGTGCCTGCGATTTCATACCGCAGCATCGTGACGAGTTCGATGCAGAGCTGCGGATCGGCCACCTTGGGCCGGTAAAGCTGGCGCGGCTGGAGCTGGATCGCTGCAGCGTGGAGCGTAAGCCTTCTCACATCTCCCGCAACTCCTCTCGCCTTTACAATTTCCTGTTGCAGGCGAAGGGCACGAGCATCTTCTCCCACTGCGGCAAGGAGGCCGAGCTGGTGGAGGGTGATTTCGTCCTTTGCGATACCAGCCTGCCACATTTCTTTCGGACCGAGACGCAGTCAACCACCGTCATGGTGCGTGTTTGTGCAGAGACCCTCAAAACCTATCTGCCCACACCGGCGCAATATTGCGGCCAACGCCTCGGCCGTGCGGATGGCTTGTCCGGCGCGGTAGCAGCGATGGTGGGCGAACTCAGCAGCGGCGGCGTCGCCAGTGTCAACCACATGTGCCAAGAGAGGGTGGCTCGATATCTCCTCGAAATGATCTCGATGGCCTACACCACGGGAGCAGGCATCGCGCCAAGCGAGGAAGCGACCGCCGTTGCATGGCAGCGCCACAAGGATGTCATTGGCTATATCGAGGACAATCTGCGCGACCCTGAACTTTCGCCCGCGACAATTTCCGAAGGCCTGCGAGTCTCGCCCCGCTATTTGCGCGCGGTGTTCTCTCCCGGCGGGGAAAAGATGGGCGCCTACATCCTGCGCCGCCGCCTTGAGGAATGCGCCCGGCAAATGGCCAGCCCGGCATGGAAGGCGCATACGCTGACCGAGATAGCCTTTTCGTGGGGCTTCAACAGTGCGGCCCATTTCACGCGCACCTTCAATGAAAAATATGGTCAGGCCCCGCGCGAATATCGCCGCTCCCGGCTCGCGTGTCTCGCGGCCTGAGAGAGAACCCGTCCGGCAATGATAGCTTGAGCAACGGGATGACAATCACAGTGCGATTCATCGCGACCAGCTGCGGTTTTTGCCCTTTTCGGAACTGAAACCTGCCTTAGTCGGCTTCGGCCTTTGCAGCGATTGCAGTTTTGCTCCTTCCATGAATAGTTGATCCTGCATCGGACGGTGGGTTTTCTCGCCGAGCCGGATCGTCGGAGGGAGATTAGTCTTGGCTGGAAGCCTGAAATACGCGTTCGCAAATGTAACGGGGTTGATGCTGCTCGCATCATGCGCAGCCGTGCAGGAGCCTGCGCCGCAGCCAGATCCGGGGCCGATCGCTGTTTACGGCAATGTGCAGACTTTCGAAATTGCCTCCACTCTTCTTGCAGCGGAAGAATTCTATCCGGGCGAGGCGACGGTGCGGATGGGCTCGATCGCCAACCTAGTGGGCGAACCGCCGGTGCCGGGCTTTGGCGAGGAAGGGGAGGCCGATGTTGCGACCAATGCCGAAACGCAGGCCCTGCGCTATTCGGTAAAGCATCCCAACCTGCGCATCCTGATGACGGTTACCGAGGGACTTTACCGCGTGGTTGCGCGCCGCTCCGCCGGGATCGAGAGCATGGCGGATATGCGCGGCAAGCGCGTCGCCACCATTCCGCAGACCTCGGCAGGCTACTTTTTCAAGCTGATGCTGGAACGCGAAGGCCTGAGCTACGCCGATATCGAAGCGGTTTCCATCGTGCCGCTTGCCGGCATGACCGAGGCGCTGGAAGCTGGCGAAGTCGACGCGGTGGTGATCTGGGAGCCTGAAAGCGAAAATGCCGCGCAGGTGCTGGGCGACGACCTGATCGTGTTCAGCGGCGAGGGCGTTTACCGCGAGCTATTCAATTTGAATTCCACCGCAGAAAAGCTGGCGGATCCGGTTACCCGCAAGAAGATCGTCTATTTCATCCGCGCGATACTGGATGCGAGCGAAGAGGTTCGCAGCGATCCCGCACGGGCGCAGCAGCTGGTGACGCAATCGGGCGAGTTCGATCCGCAGGACGTGGTCGATAGCTGGGAACACCATGCATGGCTCGCCAACGTGCCGGATGACCTGCTGGATGTGCTGGTGGTGCAGGAACAATGGCTTGCCGAGCGCGACGATCGCGAGCCGCGCACGCGCGAACAGCTTGCCACGCTGATCGACACCAGCGTTTACGAAGAAGCCGTCGCGCTGGGAGCGGGCGGATGATCCGTAACGCTTTCATCCTGTTTTGCGCAGCTCTGCTGGCCATTCCCGCTGCGGCGCAGGAGGCCGCGAATGACGTCGCGCTGGAAACTGCGCGCCTCGAAGACCTGCGCTCCATCCGCGAGATCAAGAACCTGCAGGCCACGTGGGGGCATCTGGCATTCCACGGAGCCTTTCCCGCCATGGCTTCTTTGCTGACCAATGATATCGAACTGGTGAGGGCGGGTAGCGTCATCACCGGACCTGCTGGCGTGGAAGGCTGGCTGCGTGAAACACAGGGCGATGGCAGCAGCGGTGATGCTTTCGTCCCCGGCATTCTCAACGCGCGGATTTTTCTCAGCCCGGTCATCACGCTGGCTAAGGATGGCCAGTCTGCCACCGCACGCTGGCATGAAGTGGCCATGACCGGTCGCAGCGGAGAGCGCGCCGATTGGCAGGGCCTGACCCACGTCATCGACTATCGCCTGGACCGGGGCGAGTGGCGGATCTCCCGCATCCGGCCCTATGAGCATTTCGCCGGAACCCAGGCCGATGGCTGGTTCCACGATGCCGAGACGCTGGAGCGCGCGCCCTATCACTACACGCCGGACGAGGCGGGCCGGATATTCACCGGCAGGAGCGCCGCCGAACCGATGAGCCACGCGCAACTGGCAGCGCAATCGGGCGCGCTGCTTGATCAGAGCCATGCGCTCAACCTGGTGAATGCCTATGGCTATTATCTCGATCGCGGGTTGTACGACGATATCGTGGACCTGCTGGCCGACGACGCGACCATTGATGTCGCCGGACAAGGGCGCTGGGTAGGGGCGGATGGCGCGCGGCGCTATCTGCTCCGCTTCGGTGCACCGGGGCTGGAGCAGGGGGAACTGAACGACCGGCCTCTGCTGATGCCGAAGACAACCTTCCTGCCAGACGGCCAGATCGAAATCATGACGATCGAGCTGGGCATGACGGGGCAGCATGGCGGCAGCGGACAATGGTCGATCAGCACGCAGGTATTCCGCCTTGGCGAGGGCGAGGACGGCGTGTGGCGCATCGCCGCCATTACCCGCACGCCCTTTATGCGCGCCGATTATGAAACGGGGTGGAGCGATCCGCTGCCCGCAGCGCTGCCGGTGCCCGCTGGCGGAGAGCCGGATGCGGAGACCACGGTGCATGCGATGGCCTATCCGCAATCGGCCTATGGCGTGCCGCTGGCATCGCCATCGCTGAACCTGCCACTGTTCCGGCTGGAAGAGAAAGCCACGGGCGAGGTCACGAGCGAGGTGAATGCGCTCAATCATGCCGAGGCTTTTGACGGGGCGGCGAATGTTTCGAATGCCTATGGCTATTACATCGATCAGTTCGCCTGGCGCGACACCGCCGCCGTCTTCTCTCGCGATGGCTGGAAAGAGCTATCCTATATCGGCACCTTCATCGGTAAGGACCGGGTGCTCGCCAGCTTGATCCAGCGCTATGGCGAGGGCGGACCGAACGATGCCTTCCAGGCCATTCACCAGAAGACCCAGCCCTATGTCACCGTATTCGGCGATGGAACGCGCGCCTTCGTGCGCAACCGTTTGCTGCAATTCAATTCCGGTACGGAGCCGGGCGGCAGCTGGATCGGCGGCGTTTACGAGAACCAGGTGATCAAGGAAGATGGCATCTGGCGTATCCACGGCATGGATCTCGATTACGTCTGGCTGGGCGATTACGACGGCGGCTGGATGGGCATAGATCCTGCCAACAACTCGCGCTTTGGCGTGAGTGCGGATGTCATCGCCGAATTCGCCCCAAATGCGCCCCTGCGCGGCGAAACCTTCGCGCCCTTCCCTGATATCAGGCCGATGGGCTTCCACTTTGATAACCCCGTCAGCGGCCGGAAGGCCGAAACGCCGCTGACCTGGTCTGACGGCAATCGCGAGTGAAACTGGACCATGACGATGTATGAATCTGACGACCCGCGTGCGGGCCTCTCAACAGCCAAGGGTGGATCGGGGCAGGCCGCAGCGTCAGCCAGCGATGCCTTCGGCACCAGCACCTACGCCCGCTATTACGACAGCGAACCGCAGGAGCGCAGCGACCATGCCCGAACATGGTACACCAGGGGCCAGAACATGGTCGTCTGCTATTCCGAGGTGGAAGACGGCGCGGTGTTCGAGCGCGACGGACAGGTGGACGAATATGTTCTGCTGCTGCCCGAAACCAACGTCAGCGCCACGGTAGAGGCCAATGGCGAGACGCAGGAGGTCGAACCGTTTTCGATCACCATGATCCCGCCGGGCGACAGCAGGATCAAGCTGCATGGCGAAGGGCCGGCCGTGCGGCTGATCTCCACCCGCTCTCCCGATATCGTGGCCAAGGTCCACAATGCCGACCGCTATCCGGGCGATCATCCGCATGTGCCGGAACTGGAATCATGGCCCACACCGAATGGCGGTTTTCGCATCCGCAGCTACAGCCTCGACGTGCCCGATGAAGAGGGGCGTTTCGGCAAGATTTTCCGCTGCACCACCTTCATGGTCAACGTGTTTCCCCCGCAGGGTCCGCGCGATGTCACCAAGCTTTCGCCGCATCATCACGACGATTTCGAGCAATGCTCGCTGGCGGTGAAGGGCTGGTACATGCACCACCTGCGCTGGCCCTGGACGGCCGATCAGAACGAGTGGCGGGAGGATGAGCACGAGAGGTGTCTTGCCCCGTCGGTCTGCGTCATTCCGCCGCGCGTGATCCACACCTCCGCGCCATCGGATCCCCAGACCAATGTCCTCGTTGATATTTTCTCGCCCCCGCGGGAAGATTTCTCCGACATGCCTGGCTGGGTGCTCAACGCGGATGATTATCCGCGCAAGTGAGGCGCAGGGGAGGGGAAAACGAATGACCGCGGCAGGAGGAAACTCGATTGCGGGCAGTTTGATCATCGACTGCCACGCCCACGTGTTCGATGCATATATGCCGACAAGTCCCGATGCCTGGACGGTGCCGGACTATGCCTTCACGGTCGAGGATCTGCTTGGCACGCTCAATGCACACGGCGTGCATTTCGCCGTGCTTTCGGGCCTGTCCATTTCGGGCGGATACAACGACTACATGATCCGTGCTCTGCGGCAGCACAAGCGGTTGAAGGGCACCGCCATCGTCGATCCCCGGACAGACCTTTATACGCTGGAGCGGATGCAGGCGGACGGCATCGTAGGGGTGCGGCTGCAACTGGCGCGGCAGCAGACACTGCCCGACTTCAAATCTGCGGACTGTCAGCTGCTGATCCGCCGCATGCGCGATCTCGACTGGCATGCGCAAGTCGCGGTGGAAGGGCACAACCTGCGGCAGGTGATAGACCCCTTGCTGGATGCAGGGGTGAAAGTGGTGATCGATCATTTCGGCCATCCTGCGCCTGAAGACCCGCTGGGCTGCGATGGTTTCGATGCCATGCTGGCCGCTGTCGATACGGGTTTGTGCTGGATAAAGATGTCAGCGGGTTTCCGTCTGCCGGGAACGGCCGCGTGGCGCGACGATCCCGATGGCGATCTTGAAAGCGTTGCCGCGACGGTGGCGGCAGAGTTGCTGCGCCGCGTTGGTACCGATCGCCTGCTGTGGGGCAGTGATGCACCATTTGTGGGCTATGAAAGCCGGGTGACTTATGAGCAGGTTCTGGCCAGCTATGCCCGTTGGCTGCCCGACCCGGAAAAGCGCGCGGAAATCTGCCGCACGGGCCTGCAACTTTACTTCAATTGATCCGGTAATGCCCGGCCTGCGAGTGCCGCCTGCGGCAGAAAGGCGTACCCTTTTGGGAAAGCCCTGAATCCCCTTCCCTGCGAATGAAACAACCGAAGCGTCATCTCCGGCCACCAGAAACCCGGAAGAATGAGGCGCCGGACTTTGAGGGAGGGAATACATGCTTTTGAAACGATCACGTACTGGTAAACTGGAGACAGGAGCCGCACTGGCCGCATTGGCCATCGGTCTGCTGTCGGCGACTTCGGCCATGGCCCAGGAAAACGTTCCGCCGCCCGCTGACCCTGTCAGAACTGACGATGCAGAAGCCTCCATCGTGGTGACCGGCACGCGCATCAGGCGCGATGGCTTTAACGAGCCGACACCGGCAACCGTCTTTAGCGCGGAAACGACCAATGATCTTGGCATCGTGAATGCAGGCGACATCGTTGAACTGATCCCGCAGAACACCGCGTTCCAGTCCGACGCAACGGCGGGCATCACCGCCGGTGCCGATGTGGGCGCAAGCTTTGCCAACCTTCGCGGCCTCAACCCTGATGGTGGCACCCGCACGCTTACGCTGGTCAACTCGCGTCGCTTCGTGCCGACATCCAATGGCGGGTCGGTCGATCTCAACATGATCCCGACGGCAATGATCGAGCGGGTGGAAACGGTGACCGGCGGCGCTTCTGCTGCCTATGGCTCTGACGCCATTGCCGGTGTGGTCAACATCATCCTCAACACAAATCTTGAAGGGTTGCGGCTCCAGGCCGACTACGGGCAGACCTTCCGCGGGGATGGTGAGGATTATCACGCGTCCGCTGTTTACGGCACGTCCTTCGGTGATGGCCGCGGCCATGTGGTGTTCGGCGGCGAATACCAGAACGTGAAGGGCATTGGGGATTGTGCCGCCGTGCGCCTGTGGTGTGCGGAAAGCTGGGATATTTTCTCCAATGAAGGTGACGTGCTGCGCGATGGCACTGTGACCGGCTACAACACGCCCGGTTCTTCCACTTTCGGCGAGCCCAATTTCGTCATTGCGCCCAATTCCAAGCAGGCCTTCAACGATAGCCGCGGCGTGGTTCGCAACCGTGGCCCGGCAAATCCTGCCGCGCGCAACCTGCGCTTCAACGACGATGGCACGGCCATCTTCGACTTTGACCCCGGCATTTACGTAAACGCCAACACCTTCGGCCCGCGCAGCGGCGGCGACGGCGAATCCACCTATGCCGATTCCGATATCCAGACACCGCAGGAACGCTACGTCGGATATCTCTATGCGGAATACGCCTTCAGCGACGCGATCGAGGCTTACACAGAGCTGACCTACTCGCACCGGGAGGCATCGAATTCCGGCGTCACCGCAGGTCCGCGCTCGACCTTCTTCATTAAGCCGGACAATGCCTATCTGCCGGATGAACTTGTCGATCTGCTCGACGGTACGTCCTTCAGCCTCGGCAAGGATGTGGACAGTCAGATCCCGGCCTTCAACCAGGTGGAAGCCGATGTTTTCCGCGGGGTTCTGGGCTTTACGGGCGAAATCGGCAGCAACTGGACCTGGGACGTCTATTACCAGTACGGCAAGAACGACCAGCATCGCGATGGCCGCTATTCGCGCGTCAACACCGAGTTCCAGTATGCGCTCGATGCGGTTGACGAGGGCCAGTTCCTCACCGGCACGCCCAATGGCAACGTCGTCTGCCGCGAAACGCTGGCCGCAAATCCGGACCCGCGCTCGCAAGGCTGTGCACCGCTCAATCTGTTTGGCCTCGACAATCTGACGCAGGAGGCGATCGATTATGCCTATCGCCCGATCGTGCAGGATTTCAAATATTCGCAGCACGTTCTTGCTGGTGTGATCAGCGGTGACCTGTTCGCAGGGTTCGGAGCCGGTCCCATCGGTGCTGCAATCGGCGCGGAATATCGCACTGAAAAGGGTGACGTGACCAATGGCGACATTCCCAACTTCAATGATTACGCCTTCACCTTCGGCACCGATTACGGCGGCTCCATCGACGTTTTCGAGGCATTCGGCGAGCTGAATGTCCCGATCCTTGCCGATGTTCCCTTCGCCGAAATCCTGGAGCTGAACGGCGCGGTCCGCTGGACGCAGAACACCGCCGACAACGCCAACACCGGGGAGAGCAAGACCACCGATGCAATCAGCTACAAGCTGGCAGGTATCTGGGAACTTGGCGCAGGTGTCCGCCTGCGCGGTTCGCGGTCCCGCGATATCCGATCGCCGGGTTTCCGCGAGTTGTTCAACCAGCAGGTGCCGACCGAGGAAGGCTCTTCGCAGGGCATTGTCGACAATTTCAACATTCCCGGCTCACCGGGGCTGGGTGATGACCCGACACCCATCCTGAACGGAGGCAGCTTTGCGCTGCAACCGGAAAGCGCGGACACGACCACGCTCGGCGTCGTCTTCCGTCCCGACTTCATTCCCGGTCTGCGGCTGTCGGCTGACTGGTACCAGATCGAGGTGACCGACACCGTCACCACGCTGCCGGGCCAGAGGATCGTGGATTTCTGCGGCGACTTTGACCTGTTCTGCGATCGCATCACCTTTGCCTCGCCAAACGACATCACCTTCGTCGATGCGCGGCAGGTGAACCTTGGCAGCCTGGACGTGCGCGGCTTCGATTTCGAACTGGCGTATAATTTGCCGCTGTACGAGGTGTTCGCCGGATCGGAAGGGGCGGTAAGCCTGCGCTTGCTGGCCAACCACCAGTATGATTTCCAGGTACAGGCCGATCCAACGACGCCGGTCATCGATTATGCCGGTCAGTCTGGCCCGGTTACGAACGGCGGCGATTTCAACCCGGCACCGGATTGGATCTACAACGGGTTCCTGTCCTACGACGATGACAATTTCAACGCGACGCTGTCGGTCCGCCATATTCCAAGCGGCATTTACGACGTGGAGAAGATCGGGCCGCAAGACGCGGGTTATGACCCGTCACTGCCGGACAGCATCAATGACAACCGTGTAGACAGCGCGACCTATTTCGGCCTCGCCATGTCCTACCAGATACCCATCAACGCTGGCGGAGACCGGTACGTGGAGGTGTTTGGCGCGATCCAGAACCTGTTCGACACCAAGCCTCCGGTTGCGCCGGGCGGTGGTGGCCTTGGCGGGTCCAACTACCCGACCAACCCCGTCTATTTCGACACCTTCGGATCGCGTTTCCGCGCAGGGGTTAGGCTGCGCTACTGATCCTGACAGGGTCGACGAAGCAAGGGGCCGGATCGCAGCAAAGCGATCCGGCCCCTCTTTGTTTGTAATTTGAACTGTAGCGCCCGCTGGCGCTGCCCATTGGAAGCTAGAAGGCTACAGCGTCGCCGCCCTTCAGGCCCAGCATTTCGCGTGCTTCGGCTGGCGTTGCCACTTCGCGGCCCAAAGCCTCCACGATGCCGCGCAGCTTCGAGACCTGTTGAGCGTTGCTCTTGGCGAGCTCGCCGCGATCTATGAACAGGCTGTCCTCCAGCCCGACGCGCGCATTGCCGCCCAGCAGGACGGACTGCGTGCCAAAATCCATCTGGTGCTTGCCCGCGGCAAATGCGGAGAAGATGTAGTCCTCGCCAAACAGGCTGTCGGCAACCGTAACCATGTGGCCAAGGTTGCGCAGGTCCGGCCCGATCCCGCCAAGGATGCCGAATACGCCCTGCACCAGGAACGGCGGATCAATCAGCCCGCGATCGGCAAAATGCGCCAGCGTGTAGAGGTGTCCGATGTCGTAACATTCGAATTCGAAGCGCGTGCCGAACTCCCGGCCGACTTCCAGCATGATGCGTTCGATATAGGCGTTGTCATTATACATTATGCGGCCGCGCGAGCTTTCGACATATTCGCGCTCCCACTCATGCTGCCAGTGCTCCACTCTTTTGCCAGCGCCCGAAAAGTCGAAGATCAGCGGGCCCATGTTGAGGGAACAGACTTCGGGCTGGGCGGCCTTCGCGCCTTCCAGCCGGTCATCCAGGCTCATCATGGCGCTGCCGCCGGTGGAGATGTTGATTACCGCATCGCAGCCCTGCTTGATGCGCGGCAGGAAGCGCATGAAGTCCGCCGCGCGCGGGCTGGGGCTGCCATCAGCCTCATTGCGGGCGTGAAGGTGCAGGATAGCGGCCCCGGCCTCCGCCGCCTCGATCGCCGCGTGGGCGATCTGGTCTGCCGTGACTGGCAGATGCGGCGACATGGAGGGCGTGTGGATGGAGCCTGTGGGCGCGCAAGTGAGGATTACCTTGTTCGTCTTGCGCATTCACATGTTCCTTACAGACCGGCCTGACAGATGTACTTGGTGTTGAGATATTCCTCGATGCCATGGTGAGAGCCTTCGCGGCCCACGCCCGACATCTTCACCCCGCCAAACGGCGCGGAGGCATTGGAGATGAGGCCGGTGTTGATCCCGACCATGCCCGACTGCAGTCCACGCGAGACATGCGCGATGGTTTCCGGGTCACTGGAGCAGAGATAGGCGGCGAGGCCGAACGGGGTGTCGTTCGCCAGCTCGAGGCCCTTCTCGATTGTGTCGAAACCGATGACACCGGCGAGCGGCCCGAAGGTTTCCTCATGCGCCAGTTTGGCGTCTGCGGGCACGTCCGTCAGCAGGGTGGGAATGGCGATCCGGCCACCGGGAGACGATCCACCTGCAACGCATTGCGCGCCATGCGACAAGGCGTCCTCGCGGTGTTCGTCCACCTTCTCTATCGCATCGCCATCGATCAGCGGGCCGATGTCGTTATCCTCGTCAAACCCGTCACCGGCCGACATCTGAGAGACGCGATCCTTGAACGCATCGAGGAACTTGTCGCGTATGCCGTCCTGCACATAGATGCGGTTGGCAGCGATGCAGCTTTGCCCGCTGTTGCGGAATTTCGCGACCATCGCGGCTTCGACGGCAGTGTCCAAGTCGGCATCGTCGAAGATCAGCATGGGGGCGTTGCCGCCCAGTTCCATGCTCACCTTTTTCATCGTCGCTGCGCATGCCTCCATCAGCGAAACGCCCACGGGGGTGGAGCCGGTGAAGGTCAGCTTGCGCACGGCCATGCTTTTCGTCAGCACCTTGCCGATGTCGCTGGATTTGCCGGTGACGACGCTGAACACGCCCGCGGGAATGCCCGCTTCCTCGCCCAGCTTGGCGAAGGCGAGCGCGGTGAGCGGGGTCTGCCCAGCGGGCTTTGCCACCATGGTGCAGCCTGCGGCCATCGCCGGGGCCGCCTTGCGTGTCAGCATCGCCAGGGGGAAATTCCACGGCGTGATGGCCGCGCATACGCCAACAGGTTCGCGCTCTGCCAGCAGGCGGCGGCCCGGCTTGTCGGCGGGGATGATCTCGCCCAGCACGCGCGTTGCCTCGTCGGCGTAGAATTCCATGAACTGGTTGGCGTAATCGACCTCGCCGCGCGCTTCGCGAATGGCCTTGCCGTTTTCGCGCGTCATTATCGTGGCAAGGTCTTCCTTGTGCTCCTCGATCAGTTCGAACCATTTGCGCACGATGGCTCCGCGCTCCTTGGCCGGGCGCGTCGCCCAGTCGGGCAGGGCTTCGGACGCAGCATCGATTGCGCGCTGCGTGGTCGCGGCGCTGACAGAGGCAATTTCGGTGATGGTGTCGCCGGTGAACGGGTCATCCACCGCAATAGCGTCGTTTTCCCCTTCAACCCATTTGCCGGCGACGAACGCCTTGGAGATGAGCAGGTCTGGTTGGTTAAGCTTGCCGCGTTGTTCGGTCATGTTTCCTCGTCGAGATCCGGATTGGTGATCGGAGTGTCACTCTCGAACAAATGCTCGAAACGCCGAAAAGTGCACAGCCACCTGCCATCGACGCGGCGGAAACGGTCCGTGGCAAGAGAGATCGTTACCGGCACATGGCTGGCGAGCGGCTTCTCGCCATTCGCGGCGTAGAGGAACAGGAAGTTGGTCGCCTCGGCCGTGTCTTCGCCCGTGAAATACGCGCGGAAATTGGTGAAGCTGTGTACCGACAATCGTGGGCCTTGTCCGCGCCGCCAGTCATAGAAGGCCTGGATCTTGTCACGCCCTACGTAGGAGGCGAACTGACCGTGGAATTCGGCGTCCGGTGTGTAATATGCGCTGGCACCGGCGCCGCCGTTGAAATCGATCTCGTGCCAGTAGTCTGCCAGCACCAGCGCCAGCTCCTGCGTCAATGCCGATCTGCTGTCGCTTGTCATGCCCGTCTCCGCCAATAGTAACCTGGCGAGCGCTGACAGGTTAGGGGAGCGGCGACTTGCCTGTCGGGGCAGGGTGACTTGCCCTAAACGGTTTGGTGCAGAATCTGGCGGTCACTTCATCATGCGGCGCCGATATTCGCGCGGGGCGACGCCGTGATGTTCGTGAAATGTGCGCGTGAAGTGGGATGCGCTGTTGAAGCCCCAGCCAAATGCGATCTCGGTCAGCGTATGGCCGCACCAGTTGGGATCGCGGATCTGCTTTGCGCATTCCTCAAGCCGCCGCCGGATGACATAGGATGAAACCTTCTCGCCGGAACTCGCGAAGATCGTGCGCAGGTAGCGCGGCGAGATGCGCATGCCCTTCGCAATGCTGGCAGGTGACAGGTTCGGATCGCGCAGATTATCCTCGATATAACGGATAACCTCTGCATGCCGCCCGCGAAGCACGGCGGATACATCGGGCTCCAGATCGAAGCCGATGGCATAGGACATGGAGAGCATTTCCAGCACGTTCTGTGCGAAACGCTCGTCATAAGTGGAGGTGAAGCCCTTCTCCAGCTGCCTGTCCAACCGCTCCAGCATGGCCGACATCGTGGCGGTCAGGCCGACTTCGTTTTTCAGGTGCAGGCCGCAGAAACGCTCCGGCGTGGGCAGATGCTTCTTCAGCGTCTTGGCATCGATCCGCAGCATGATCACGATGCTGTTGTCGTCCACGGTGAAATTGTGCGGGGCGGAACTGTCGCACAGGGCGAAGTCGCCCGCGGTCAGCTGCGCTTCCTGCCCGCAATGCGAAAGCGTGCTGCTGCCGCTGGCCTGCAACAGGAAGGAATAGAGCCGCTGCTGGCTGGGCAGAATGTGTTTGCGCGTTCGCATTATGTTGGTGCGATTGGTGCACATGCGCGCAAACTGGATCGGGCCCAGCTGCCCCAGGCTCAGCCGTGCGGCGAAATCGACATTGCTGGCGGGCGTGAATTCGACGTTGTTGAGCTGCTTTGAATAAAGCGCATTCCACGCTGAAGTCCGCGTGGCCGCCGGCAACGTGTCGGAATTGTAGGACTGCATTCGCTTTCCTCTCTCCGGCCCAGGCTTCTTGTCGAGCCATTGGTACCTGTTATCAATACTCTAACATCGTTCGTCGTTTGGCAAGTCGGGCCACTGGCCTATGCACCTCCCGCTACGGCCAGATTTGCGCCGGTTACGTAAGATGCTTCGTCCGATGCGAGATAGATCACCGCATCGGCGATCTCGGAAGGTTCGGCAACGCGGCCCATGGCCACGGCTGCTGCGCCCTTTGCCTGCCGCTCTGCGCTCAGCATCCCTGTATCCACCGGGCCGGGCGAGACGCAATTCACGCGAATGCCCTCCTGCGCCACCTCTCGCGACAGGCCGATGGACAGGCTGTTCACGCCGCCCTTGCTGGCAGCGTACCAGACATATTCGCCCGAAGAGCCGCGATCCGATGCGCGCGAGGATATGAAGATGATGGAGCCGCCTTTGCCCCCGTGCCGCGTGGACATGCGCTTAACGCTTTCGCGGGCGCACAGCATCGCACCGGTCAGGTTGATCGCAACCACATCGCGCAGCGTTTCGCCGCTGACTTGCGCCAGCGGAGACGCGGGGCCGGTGATGCCGCTGGAGTAGACCATCGCGGAAAGCGGCCCGAGTTCGGCTGCTTTTTCAAACAGCGCCACCACATCGCTTTCGTCTGCGACATTGCAGGGAAGGGCAGTCGCAGAACCACCTTCCGCGTCGATCTCGCGAACCACCGCAGCCGCTTCATCGGGGCTGCTGGCGTAGGTGAGCGCGACGGTATAGCCGCGCCGTGCCGCCTTTCTTGCCGTCGCGGCACCAATCCCGCGATTGCCGCCAATCACCAGCATTACGCCCTTGCTCATGCATCACTCCGATCTGTCACTGGTTCCTGTCCGGGCGAAAGGGCGCGCCCGACGGTTTCAGGAAGGATCAGCGTGGGTATCAGTGCGCAGGCAATGCCGACAATCCCCATCGTCGCCATTGCTGCGCTAAGCGGCATGAATTGCGCGGTAATCGGGACGGCGAGGATGAACAGCGCCGCTCCGGCCCGGCCAGAGTTGTAGGCAAAGGCCTGGCCCGATCCACGTATCTCGGTGGGGAAAAGCTCGGTGAAATAAGGGCCGAAGCTGGCATACATGCCGAACTGGAAGAAGCCGTAGATCATCCCGATCGGTACCAGGAACCAGAGGTTCCCGCCCCATGGCCCGAACAGGTAAATAGACGCCATGATAAGAAAGCCGAAGCCGAACAGGCGAAACACGGTGCGCCTGCCCATCACGTCGCTGATATAGGAATTGGCGATGCAGCCGAAGAAGCCGCCGGCCGAATTCACCAGCACCAGCAGGCCCGCCACGGTCTGCGTCAGCCCGCGCTCCACCGTCATGAAAGAGGTCAGGTAATTGGCAACCGAATAGGCCGCACCCTGCACGCCGAGGGACAGCATGGAGGCCAGCAGCGTGATCCACACCACCTTGCGATTGAAGATCGCACCAAGGCCGACGCTGCGGTTCTCTGCCTTCAGTTTGGCATGGGTATCCTTGAAGATCTGCGAATCGTCCGAACCCTTGCGAATGAAGAAGATCAGCAGCGCCGGGGCAAGGCCAGCCCAGAAAGCGATGCGCCAGCCGATATCGGGATCGAAGCTGGCCGCCACCGGCCCCGCCATCAGCGCCGCGATGCCCGATCCGATCGGAGCGCCCGATTGCACCGCGCCCAGCGCCTTGCCGCGATGCCTGGGATTGATCATCTCGCCCAGCAGCACCGCGCCCACGGCCCACTCGGCACCAAAGCCGATGCCGTGGAGCACGCGGATCACCAGCATCTGCTCATAATTCTGCGCGAAGCCCGAGAGGAAGGAGAAAACCGAGAACCACAGGATGGTGACGATCAGGATGCGCGCACGGCCATACCGGTCGCACAACCAGCCGCCCAGCCAGCCGCCGATCGCCGCTGCAAAATAGCTGGCACTGGCGATGGATCCGGCCTCGGTCAGCGTAATGCCCAGCGACATGATCAGGAGCGGTATCAGGTACTGGAAGACCTGCGCGTCCGCGGCATCCATTACCCAGCCGCCAAACACGGTCCAGAAAACGCGCCGGGTCTTGCGCGGGGCTTCGCGATACCAGCCGAACAGGCTGCGATCCGGCGCTTCGGATTCTGCGCCTTCAGCTTCGGCAGGGATGTTCGTCGCGGTGGTCATAGCGCTGCCTCGTAAATGGCCAGGGCATCTGCCTCGGTAACCTCACGCGGGTTGTTCTTCAGCAATCGCTGCACGGTCATGGCCGCGGCTGCCATCTTGGGCAGGGCGTTGGAACTGATCCCCACGTCGCTAAGGCGGCGGTCGATACCCACGACGGAAGAAAGGCGTTCAATCTCGGCAACGCCTGCATGCGCATCGGCGCGCGCATCGCCCGTCGGCTCCACGCCCAAGGCGTAAGCGACCTGTGCATAGCGGCCCGCTTCAAGCTCTGTATTAAAGCGGATGACGTGCGGCAGCAAAAGCGAGTTTGCCACCCCGTGCGGAATATGGAACTCTCCACCAAGGGGATAGGCGAGCGCATGTACGGCAGCAGTGTTGACGGGGCCAAGGCACATCCCGCCCAGATGGCTTGCCATCAGCATGCCCTCCCGCGCCGCAAGATCATTGGGTTCCTCGCAGGCGCGTTCCAAATTTTCGGCGATCAGGCGGATGCCGTCCAGCGCCCAGCGATCCACCACGGGATGCGAAAAGCGGTTGGCATAAGCCTCGATACAATGCGTCAGCGCGTCCAGCCCGGTGGAGGCGGTTACCTTGCGCGGCATAGAGCAGGTGAGCTTCGCGTCGAGATAAGCGAAGTCCGGCACCAGATGGCGGCTGACGACGCCCTTCTTGAGCTCGGCCTCCTCGTCTTCGATGATGGCGATTGGGGTGACTTCGCTGCCGGTGCCCGCCGTGGTGGGGATGCAGGCGAGGGGAAGCGTGCGATCCGCCAGAAGGTCTATCCCGACCACATCCTCGAACGATTGCGGTGACTGGTGCAGCGCTGCGACCAGTTTTGCGAGGTCCATCG
Source organism: Aurantiacibacter rhizosphaerae (assembly GCF_009807005.1). Classification (GTDB taxonomy): domain Bacteria; phylum Pseudomonadota; class Alphaproteobacteria; order Sphingomonadales; family Sphingomonadaceae; genus Alteraurantiacibacter; species Alteraurantiacibacter rhizosphaerae. The sequence goes on from NZ_WUBR01000001.1 coordinate 1,273,842, forward strand.
CGCTGCCACCGCCAAGGCCGATCACAAAGTCGGCATTGAAGTCCGTCGCTGCTGCCAAGGCCTGCAACAGATCGGCGCGCGTCGGCTCGCCTTCGGGGCCGGAGTAGACGAGGTTGTCAATCTTCCGCGCATCCAGGGCTTGCGAAAGGGGCGCAGCCAGCGCGGCGATGGGGCTGGAGGTTATGATCATGACCTGCTTCGCCCCGGCAGCAGCGCAGTCACTAGCGCACTTGGTCAGGATGTCGGCACCAATCCTCACGCAGGAAACCTGGTACAGGTTGATACTTGTGTCAGTCACTTTGGCGGTCTCCCCTCGCGCGGCACCCTTGGCATGTTCGGCGTATTTCTCAGGGCGTGCCTCTTATCGCCGCTGGGATCGGGGTTTTCCAGTATGATGGGTGCCCTCAACTTGACCCAAGCGGCATCATATCCGGTCATAAGCGGCTCAGGAGCGATTGGCGGTTTTTTGGCGGACCAGGGATGTGCAGGATATTGCCATGCACGACCATCCAGAAGCACTCGTCCTCGCCTATCGCGGCAAGGCACCGCAGATACACCCCAGCGCTTTCATAGCGCCGGGGGCAAAGATCATCGGCGACGTGGAGATCGGTGAACACGCAAGCATCTGGTACAACTGCGTTCTGCGCGGCGATCTTGGCCCGATCAGGGTCGGCGCGCGCAGCAATGTGCAGGACGGCACCGTGATCCATGTCGAAGGACCGCGCATTGGCGCGAAGGGCGAAGTGCTGCCCACCATCATTGGTGAGGATACGTTGATCGGGCACATGGCAGTGCTGCACGGTTGCCGCGTGGATGATCGCGCCTTCGTGGGGATGGGCGCCATAGTCATGGACAAGGCGGGGGTGCTCTCAACCGGGATGCTGAGTGCAGGAGCGCTGCTAACTCCGGGAAAAACCGTGGGAGCGGGCGAGATCTGGAGCGGCCGTCCGGCAAAACCGATGCGCGCGCTGACGCCCGAAGAAATCGCCGGCATGGCGGAGCAGTGCGATCATTACCTGGAAATGGCGGACCACCATCGTGGCCTCGCGAACGTGGGCTGAGGGCAGAATGAAGAATATCATTGAAACGATTGCGAAGGCCGAGCGCGGACTTCTGGGCACCTGGGTCAAGATCCCTTCGCTCGAAACTGTCGAATTGCTGGGCCATGCCGGTTTCGACTTCGTCGTGATCGACATGGAACACGCGCCCCACACCCTCGAAACGGCATACAAGCTGGTTTTCGCCGCGCAGGCCGCTGGCCTTGCTGCACTGGTGCGCTTGCCGGATTGTAGCGGCTCGACCATCCAGCCTTTGCTGGACGGAGGGGCGGATGGCCTGTTGGTGCCCCGCGTGACAAGCCTTGAGGATGCCGAGAGCGTTACGAGGAAAATGGTCTTCAGCCCGGCAGGGGAACGGGGCCTGGGCACGACATCGCGTGCAGGCCGCTGGGGGCTGGGCGAAATGTCCGACTATCTCGATCGAGGTGACAATCAATGCTTGCGGATGGTCCAGCTCGAAGATTGGAAGAACCTGGAGATGGCGGCAGAATATGCTGCGCTCGAAAACGTGAACGGCATTTTCATCGGTCACGGCGATTTGATGCTTTCCAGCGGCAAGCCATCGGCTGATCCCGAAGTCCGGGCGCTTACCAAGCAAGTGCTGGACGTGACACGGCGAGCCGGGATTGTTTCAGGAGCCGCAGCTGGAACGCCGGAGGAGGCAAAGCTCTATCTTGAAATGGGTTTCTCGCTGGTGATGGTGAGCAACGATGCGACGATCTTCGGCAGCGCCGCTAGAGAAGCGGTGCGGCGTGCGGCTCCCCCGGCAATCACCTGACGATGGGTTTGCTGACTGGTGAGATGCATTGCAATTCGGGGATGGTGCCGGTTGAAGGATTCGAACCCTCGGCCTGATGATTACAAATCAACTGCTCTACCAACTGAGCTAAACCGGCTTACCAATCGGACGATGGCCAATCGGGCGATGGCCCCTTTGTCCGAAACGCTTCGCAATGGCAAGTGGGTGCAGCTGTTCTTTGCGGCAAATCGCGCGAAAGTGCCGTTTGAAACCAAGTTGCGTTTGTGCTTCTATCGATGTGGGGCGAAGCAGGAGCATTGAATGGATTCCCGTACCCAGGACCACCTGATTTTCGAGGCGCATCGCAAGTCCACCGGCGTCAGCTACCTGCTGTGGTTCTTCTTCGGATTTCTTGGTGCACACCGGTTTTATATCGGGCGCACGCGCAGTGGGATCGTGCAGTTGCTGATGTGCCTTTCGGTGATCGGCATCATCCCGCTGGCGTTCTGGTGGCTGATAGACGCCTTCCTGATCCCGGACTTGGTGAGGGATGAAAACCTGGAAACCATTCGCAAGCTGGGCGCGCGTGAGCCGATGGCGCCGGAGCCACAGCTTGCCAAGCCCGCGCAGCCCGCCGCTTCTTTCGATCCGAGGGTGGAGGAAATTCGCGAGATGCGCCGCCGCTAGGGCAAGAGGCTCACGCCACGCCGAAGGTCCACCCCTCCGTTTGCGCGACCTGCGCTGTCATGGCAGCGGGAGCCCACAGCGCCGGATTGTCTGCCACCGTGCGCAGCCAGGCGGATGTCACCAGAGCATCGCTGGCGTGATCGTCTATCGCGCCCTTCGCGGCAATCGGCGGGCTGCCCAGATTGATCAGCGCTGCGTTCAATTCCTCAAACGTGCGCATTTTTGCGCGCGACGCGGTGCGACCGGCGGTGATCGCGGCAAGCGAGGTGTAGATCTCCACGATTACCGAGCCTTTGGCGGGCAGCGGATCGATGGGCCACACGGGCAGATGTCCGCGCAGGGCATGCAACATGCGCATGCCCGTGAGGCTGGATTTCCCGACCTGCGCCGCACCAACAAGGTTGAAGTTTGAATAGGGTTTGCAGCCAAGCTTCGCTTGTTCGATCTCTGTCACGCGGAAGCGGCCACGCCCACCGCCGAACCGCGCCCCCTCTCTCCCACCGTGACGCCGGAAATAGGCGCTGGCATCGGGATGATCGACAAAGCTGCTGGCGGCCAGATGTGGGTCATCAAGGCATATCCGTTCGATCATCTGCCACAGGCTGCGCGCGTCGGATGGGCTTTCGTGCCAGCCGGGAAAGAAGCTGCCGCAATCCACGAAGGGCAGCGATATGCCAAGGTCCAGACCAACCAGCGTTGCAGGCGGCAGATCGTCACGCAGCAGTGCCAGAACCTCTTGCCTGCTCCACCCCTTTTCGCGCTTCACCAGAACGGGCGCGCCGCCCTTCGCATCGGCAATCGCCATGGCGATCGCCTTGTGCCGGGGGCCGACCGCGCCTGACCAATCAATGGCGACGAAATGGCTGAACCGCGTCAATCCCGCTCGGCTCTCAGCTTGTTCCAGTAATCCAGACGCTTGGAAATCTCCCGCTCGAACCCGCGCTCCACAGGTGCGTAATAGGTTTGCGGCTGCATTTCGGCTGGCCAGTAATTATCGCCGGAAAAGCCTTCCTCCGCATCGTGATCATAGGTGTAGCCCTTGCCGTAGCCGACGTCCTTCATCAGCTTGGTTGGCGCGTTCACGATGTTCATCGGTGGCATCAGGCTGCCCGTTTCCCTGGCGCTTTTGAAGGCGGATTTCTGCGCCTTGTAAACGGCATTGGATTTGGGAGCGGTCGCGACATAAAGGCACGCTTGCACCAGGGCAAGCTCGCCCTCCGGACTGCCGAGGAACTGGTACGCATCCTTGGCGGCCATGCATTGGGTCAACGCCTGCGGATCGGCAAGGCCGATATCCTCCACCGCCATGCGGATCAGGCGCCGGGCAACGAACAGCGGTTCTTCTCCCGCCACCAGCATGCGCGCCATGTAATAGAGCGCAGCCTGCGGATCAGAGCCGCGCACGGCCTTGTGAAGGGCGGAGATCAGATTGTAATGCCCTTCGCGATCCTTGTCATACACGGCCACGCGGCGTTGCAAGAATTGCCCCAAGGCAGCAGGATCCAGCGGTTCCTCGATCTTGGCGGCGTAGAGCGTTTCCGCCTGGTTAAGCAGGAAGCGTCCGTCTCCATCGGCCGATGCGATCAGGGCTTCGCGCGCCGGCTGGGTTACGGGTAGGGGGCCTTCCAGCTCCTCTGCACGGTCCAGCAGGCGGCCAAGCGCCTCTGCATCAAGGCGGTGCAGGATCAGCACCTGCGCACGGCTGAGCAATGCGGCGTTGAGCTCGAACGAGGGGTTTTCCGTGGTCGCGCCAACCAGCGTCACCAGGCCGCGTTCGACAAACGGCAGGAAGCCATCCTGCTGCGCGCGATTGAACCGATGAATCTCGTCCACGAACAGCAGGGTTCGCTGGCCCGCCTGCTGCGCCTTTTCGGCGGCGGCGAAGGCCTTTTTCAAATCCGCAACGCCGCTGAACACGGCGCTGACAGCCTCGTACCGCATGCCCACGGCGGCTGCCAGCAGGCGCGCGATACTGGTTTTGCCAGTACCCGGCGGACCCCATAATATCGTGCTGGAAAGCTTTCCGGCGGCCACCATCCGGCCAATCGCGCCCTCCGGACCGGTGATGTGCTCCTGCCCAATAATCTCGGCAAGGGTGCGGGGACGAAGGCGATCTGCCAGCGGAGCGTCATCGCTCACCACTTCGGGTGCGGATTGCGGTGTATCATCGGCAAAGAGATCGGCCATACCCGCCTATGTAGCGCCTCTGCCTGCGCGAAGTAGGGCGCGCGGCAAATTTTTCACCGGCTCTTGTTAAGATAGCACTAAGATATATCTTAAGCGCGTGGGATATATTGGAGAGCACGGATGAGCAAGAACGACGCAAAACCCCCCAAGCCGCCGAAACCGCCCAAGGCACCCAAGCCGGGCAACGCGCGCCGACGTGGCGCGAAGGGCGAAATCGTGGAGCCTGAGGGTATCGAAGGCCAGATTGACGAATATCATGAGGGCGAGGACTTTAACGTCGATATCGACGTGGAGATTGACGACACTGAAGAGGATGAGGGCATGGGTAATCGCGGATCACACCGCTATCGCCGCCGTGCCTATCGCAGCAATGATCTGTTCGGTGCAGAGGGCCTGTTCGGCCAGGATGGCCCGTTTGGCACGGGCGGCCCCTTCGGCCCCGATGGCCCCTTCGGCAAGGATGGACCTTTCGGAAAGGACGGCATGTTCGGACCCGGCGGCTTGTTCGCCAAGAGCGGCAAGGCCCGGCGTAGAGAGCATGTGCAGCCTCATGGCGGGGATGCCCCGCGCAGGCGTCGCCTGTTCGGGCCGGGCGAGTTGCGTCTCGTCCTGCTGGCCATGTTGGCAGAGGAGCCGCGCCACGGTTATGAGCTGATAAAGGCGCTGGAAGAGATGACGGCGGGTTCCTATTCGCCCAGTCCCGGCACCATTTATCCCACATTGCAAATGCTGGCCGACGAGGGCGTCATCGCCGAAAAGACCAGCGACGATGCAAGGAAGCTGTTCCAGGCGACCAAGTCCGGCCTTGGCGAATTGCAGGACCGGCAGGATGAGCTGGAAGAATTGTGGGCACGTTTGGGCCGCAAGCGGGAACGCGCACGTCCAACTGGTTCAGCAGAGCTTTTCCGCGCCATGGGCAACCTTGGTTCGGTGCTGACAAATAAGGCATCGAAAGGCGGGTTGAAAGATATGGACAAGGACAAGGTCGTCGACCTGATCGACGAACTGGCACGCAAGATAGAGCGCCTGTAGCATTGTGAACTATTTCCTGTTGCGTTGATTTATGTTATTAAACATCGCAACAGGGAGTTTGCGAATGGCCATCATGGAACGGCGTACACCATGGCATTTCTGGCTGGTGACCATATTGGCGCTGCTGTTTTACGGTGGCGGCTCTTATAACTACTTGATGATGCAGTCAGATAATGCTGCGTATCTTGAAAGTTACACACCCGAACAACTCGCCTATTTCGAAACTGCGCCGATATGGTTCGATGCCGCGTGGGCCATTGGCGTATGGTTCGCGCTGCTTGGCGCGCTGCTGATGCTGCTGAAAAGCCGGTTCGCGGTTTCAGCCTTGCTGCTGGGGTTGGTGGGATTTGCCATAGCAACGCTGCACCAGTTTTCTGGCGCGGCGCCTGCCAGCATGACCACTGGACTGGGCATGATCTCAACGATTGTGCTGGGCGTCATCCAGGTGGCAATCTTCGTATACGCGATGGCCATGGCGCGCAAACGCGTTTTACGCTGATTTCGCTTTGGCTTCGTCCCGGCGCTGCTCAATCAAACGCAGATAGGTATCGGCCACCGCGCCGTTGATCGTATCCCAGTCGAATGCATCGGCACGCTTTGCGCCCGCTCTTCCGTGCGATTGCCGCAGTTCCGGATCGGCGGAATAGGCGGCAAGCTTGTCCGAATAGGCGGCGATGTCGCGCGGGGGTACCAGATATCCGGTCTCCCCATCGATCACCAGGCTTGATGCGCCTGTTGCATCCGCTGCCACCACCGGCACGCCGCAGGCCATCGCCTCCAGCGTTACATTGCCGAATGTCTCTGTAACAGAAGGGTTCAGCAGTACATCCATGCTGGCCACCGCACGGCCAAGATCCTTGCCCTGCTGGAATCCGATGAACTTCGCCTCCGGCACCTTGTCCGCGAAAAAGTCCTTCGCCGGTCCTTCGCCGATTACCAGAACCTGATGCGCGACATTGCGCCGGCGCAATTCCACCATCGTTTCTGCAAAGATATCGATGCCCTTTTCCAGCACCAGCCGGCCCAGAAAGCCCACCACCATATCGCCATCGGCAATGCCGAGGGATCGCCGCCATTCCAGATCGCGCTGCTGCGGTGTGAACACGCTGCGGTCCACCCCGCGGGACCATGTGCCGATATCATCGTGCATGCCCTGTTCGCGCAGCTCTGCAATCATGCTGGCCGATGGCGCGACGATCGCGTCGCATCGCTGATAGAACCGCCGCAGCAGGGCCACGAACAGCGGCTCCACAAAACCAAACCCATAATAGCGCGGATATGTTTCGAACCTTGTGTGGACGCTGGCCAGCACCGGTTTCCCCTGCGCACGCGCCCAGGTGAGGGCGCGGTGGCCGGCCACGTCGGGGCTGGATAGATGCACGATATTGGGATCGAACTCTGCAAGGTTTTCCTTAATCGGATCGCCAAGGCCGGTGGAAAACTGATATTCACCACGGCCCGGAATCGGCACCGAGGGCAGGCTCACAAGCTCTCCTGCAGGCTCAAACGCCGGGGTGTCGGTGGTGGGCGAATACACGCGCACCTGCGCGCCCTGGCGCAGCAGGTAATCCACCAGCCGGTTAAGCGCCTGGTTCGCCCCATCGCGGACGTAGTTGTAATTGCCACTAAACAGGGCCACGCGAAGGTCCGAACTTTTCATCGTTGCAGCCTTTAATGGAGGCGAGGCGGATTGGCGAGTGTCAGCACACGAAGTTGTCACGCTGAATGCAGAATGCCGCATGAAGCATAGTCGGCCACGGCCGGAACGGGGAAGCCCGGCGCGGCGTTGGGTGGGAATGGATATCAGCGAAATCGCCATCACCGCAGCCATGGCCAGTGGCTTTATCGCTATTCACCTGATGGTGCGCCGCCTGAATTTCCTGGATGCAACGCCGCGCAGTGGCTGGCTGTCTTTCGCAGGCGGTGTCGCGGTATCCTATGTGTTCCTGCACGTGCTGCCCGATATCGCCCTTCATCAGCGCGAATTTGCAGATGGCATGGGCGTGGGTGCCAAGGAAGCGGAGAGCATAATCTACTCCCTCACCCTTGCCGGCCTCGCGGTGTTTTACGGGCTGGAACGGGCCGTGAAGATGAGCCGTGGCGAAAGCCGCAAGGCGGGTGAGGGCGACAAGATGGGCAACCGGGTGCTCTACCTGCACCTTGTCACCTACGGCACGCTGAACGCGTTGATCGGCTATCTGCTGCTGCACCGGGAGGATGCCGGCGCATGGTCGCTGGGACTGTATTTCGTCGCGCTGGGGCTGCATTTCTTCACCGCCGATTTCGGCATGCGACAGGATCATCCCGAGGCTTATGACAGGCTGGGGCGCTGGGTGATCAGTGCAGCGGTGCTGGGCGGCTGGGTGCTGGGGCTGGTGGTTGATCTGTCCCCCGTGCTTGTCGGCTGTCTGTTCGCGTTCCTGGCGGGCGGCATCATCCTGAACGTCTTGAAGGAGGAACTGCCCGAGGAACGCCAGAGCTATTTCATGCCATTCGTGGTAGGCGTATTGCTATATGCCGGGCTGATCCTGGCAGAGCGCCACTGGGTTTGAGGCGCCGATGTCAGCAAGGCTTGCATGCATACTCGCAATATCGCTGAATTGCGCAGCCTGCTCTGGCGAGGCGCCGGAAAAGGCGGCGGGTGCAAAAATTCAGGAATCGCACGCGATTCCCACACGATTTCGCGGACTATGGGCGGAGATGCCTGCCGCCTGCCTCACCCATAATACGCGGCGCTATGAAATCAGCGCAATCCAGATAGATCGCGCCGATTTCTCAGGCCGGGTGGAGGGTGTGACCTTCTCCGAGACTGCGGCAGACGTTCACCTGTCCATGCCGAAGGGGGAGGCGCTTTTCCGCATAGAACTGGACGACGCCAACACCATGCGCGCGCATTATGGGCAGCGGGAAGAATTTATCCTTCGCCGCTGCCGTTAATATGCATCAATCCTGGTTGGAACGCTTGGCGCGCTTGCGCTCATGCGGATCGAGGTGGAGCTTGCGCAGACGGATGTTCTGAGGCGTGACTTCCACAATCTCGTCATCACCGATGTAGGCGATGGCCTGCTCCAGCGTCATCTTGCGCGGCGGGGTCAGGCGGATGCCCTCATCCTTGCCGCTGGCGCGGAAGTTGGTGAGCTGCTTGGATTTCAGCGGGTTCACTTCCAGATCGTCCGGCTTGGCATTCTCGCCGATGATCATGCCCTGATACAACTTTTCGCCCGGCGCGATGAACAATACGCCGCGCTCCTCGATGGTGTTCAGCGCGTAGGCCATGGCCTCACCCTGTTCCATGCTGATGAGAACGCCGTTCTGGCGACCGGAAATCTTGCCCTTGTAGGGGCCGTAGCTGTCGAACAGGCGGTTCATGATGCCCGTGCCGCGCGTGTCAGACAGGAATTCACCGTGATAGCCGATCAGGCCGCGGCTGGGCGCGATGAAGGTAAGGCGCGTCTTGCCGCCGCCGCTGGGGCGCATTTCGGTCATCTCGGCCTTGCGCTGCGCCATTTTCTCCACAACCGTGCCGGAGAATTCGTCGTCCACGTCAACAACGACGGTTTCGTACGGCTCCATCCGCTGGCCGTCCTCTTCCTTGTAGAGGACGCGCGGGCGGCTGATGGAAAGTTCAAAGCCTTCGCGGCGCATGGTTTCGATCAGAACGCCAAGCTGCAATTCGCCGCGGCCTGCCACTTCGAAGGCATCCTTGCCGGCGGCCTCTGTAATGCGGATGGCGACGTTGCCTTCAGCCTCACGCTCCAGGCGATCGCGGATCACGCGGCTCTGAACCTTGTCGCCTTCGCGGCCCGCATAGGGGCTGTCGTTCACGGCAAAGGTCATGGAGAGGGTGGGCGGATCGATGGGCGATGCGTGGATCGGCACGCTGACGTGCGGGGCGCACAGCGTGTTGGAAACGGTTGCATCCGTAAGGCCCGCGATGGCGACGATGTCGCCTGCCTTGGCGTGCAGCACGGGTTCGCGCTCCAGCCCGTTATAGGCGAAGACCTTGGTTGCGCGGCCGGATTCGACAAGGTTGCCGTTCACGTCCAGCGCCTTGATCGGCATGCCGGTTTCCAGGCGGCCGCTTTCGATGCGGCCCGTCAGGATACGGCCGAGGAACGCGTCACGGTCCAGCAGGGTGGCCAGCATGGCAAATTCGCCATCGGGATCGAGATCGGGTGCGGGCACGTGGCTGACGATCAGCTCGAAAAGCGGGATCAGGTCACCCTCGCGCGCGTCGATATCCTCGCTGGCATAGCCGGAGCGGCCGGAGGCGTAGAGCACGGGGAAATCCAGCTGCTCGTCATTCGCGTCAAGATTCACGAACAGGTCGAACACCTCGTCCAGAACTTCTGCGGCGCGGGCATCCTGGCGATCGATCTTGTTGACGACCACGATGGGCTTCAGGCCCAGGCCCAGCGCCTTGCCGGTAACGAACTTGGTCTGCGGCATCGGGCCTTCGGCGGCGTCCACCAGCAGGATAACGCCGTCCACCATGCTGAGGATGCGCTCCACCTCGGCGCCGAAGTCGGCGTGGCCGGGCGTGTCGACGATGTTGATGTGGTAGTTCTGCTGGCCACCGGGAGGCGCCCATTCCACGCTAGTGGGCTTGGCAAGAATGGTGATCCCGCGCTCCTGCTCCAGCTCGTTGGAATCCATGGCGCGTTCTTCCACGCGCTCATTCTCGCGGAAGGTGCCGGACTGGCGGAACAATTGATCGACAAGAGTGGTTTTGCCGTGGTCGACGTGGGCGATGATCGCCACGTTGCGAAGAGGGGCGGACATAATCTGTGGTTTCCTGGGCTGTGCGAATGCAGAGGGGCGGGCGCTCAATGCTGCACCTGCGAATTGGCGCGCCGATAGCCTAAGACTGGCTTCGCCGCAAGCGTATCTAGGAAGAGTTGCTTGACGTATACGTAAGATACCTCCATGTTGCGGAAATGCTACACAGGCGGTTTCTTCGGTAATCGGTGGTACCACGTTGATTGTACGAGGCCCCGCCAAGCTATAATAATACACTGCCTCGCAAGAAGGTCCTTGATAGCGATCGACATCACCGAAAGGGAGCGATCGGCTATCTTGGGAGAGATGGAGATTTTAATGACCAGCATTACCGCCGGCCCCGCCGGTTTTACGCGCAAGTGCCTTTGTGGTGTCGCAGCCATCGCGCTCGTCGCTCCTGTTTCCGCCTATGCTCAGGCACAGGTCGACACGGTCGAACCTGTTGACGAGCCGGAGATGGCGCAGGGCAACAGCATCGTCGTTACCGCCACGAAGCGCGAACAGACGCTGCAGGAAATTCCGGTTGCCGTTTCTGTCACCACGGCAGAGACGCTGGACCGCGAACAGATCCGCGATCTGAAGGATCTGCAGTCCATCGTTCCATCGCTCCGCGTTACGCAGCTGCAAAGCTCCGCCAACACCAACTTTATTATCCGCGGCTTCGGCAATGGTGCCAACAATGCGGGTATCGAACCTTCGGTCGGCGTGTTTATCGACAACGTCTATCGCAGCCGCTCCGCCTCCCAGATCAGCGATCTGCCCAATGTCAGCCGCATCGAAGTGCTGCGCGGGCCGCAGTCCACGCTGTTCGGCAAGAACGCCTCGGCGGGCATTATCTCGATGGTGACGTCCGAACCGTCCTTCAATCTCGAAGGCACGGCCGAAGTTTCCTACGGCAATTATGATGCCATGGTTGCCCGCGGATATATCACCGGCCCCCTGGGAGAAAATGTTGCAGCCAGCTTCGCCGCCGGCATCAACAAGCGCGACGGTTACAATTATGACCCCGCTTCGGACACCACGACGAACGAGCGTGATCGCTGGTTCGTGCGCGGACAGCTGCTGTTCGACAATGCCGAGAATTTCAGCGCCCGCATCATCGCCGATTATGACCGGATCAATGAAAACTGCTGCGGCGTTGTAAATATTCAGCCGTCTTCCTTCACCCAGGCCATCCAGGCCGTTGGCGGACAGGTAAACGCCCCGGCGGACGCCTTTGACGGGATCGTGTACAACAACTTCCCGTCCACCAACGATGTGAAGAACTACGGCCTCTCGGCGCAGCTCGATTATGATGTGAGTGATGACGTCGCGCTCACCTCCATCACATCCTACCGCGAAACGCGCGGCGATTTCGGCCAGGACGTGGATTTCACCTCCGGCGATCTGTTGCAGCGTTTTAACGAGCAGGCGCTGGATACCTTCACCCAGGAATTCCGTGTTAGCGGTGACTGGGATCGGATCAGCGCGCTGGCCGGTGTGTTCTACTTCAATGAATCCGTGATCGAAAACCAGACCGTGAACTACGGCCAGGATTTCCGTCCGTTCGCCAACGTGCTGACCACGCAATTGCTGGGCCAGTCACTGACGCAGGCCGAAGGGCTGATCGGCGCGCTTTCGGGCAATCCGGCGCAGTTCATCGGCACCTTCTTTGCACCCGGCAGAGTGGAGGGCGGCCAATTCACGCTCGACAACGAATCCGTGTCGCTGTTCTCGCAGGTCGATTTCGAGATTGTAGACGGCCTGACGCTGACGCTGGGCGGCAATTACACGATGGACGAGAAGACCGGCACGACCGATTACCAGTCGTTCGGCACCTTCTCCAACATCGATCTGGTGACCGTGGGCAACCGCGCCATCGTGGCGCAGGGCATTGCCAACCAGGTCGGCGCGGCATTGATGCTGGGCCGTCCAGCTACGCAGGCCGAAATTCAGGCTTTCGCCACTGGCATGAGCCCGGCTGGCGCAGCAGGTGCGGCGGCGTTCCCCACCATCCAGGCAGGCGTGCAGGCATTTGCGAATGCCAATGATGCAAACCCTGCTGTAAACCCGCTGTTGCAGGCGCAGGCGTTGCAGAACTTCCCGCGCTTCGTGAACATCCCCAACGTGGTGGAAAGCGGCAAGACGGATGACAAGGATTTCTCCTACACCGCGCGCCTTGCTTATGACATCAACCCGGACCTCAACATCTACGCAAGCTATGCGACAGGCTTCAAGGCAAGCTCCTTTGCCCTGAGCCGTGACAGTCGCCCGGCGCGCGCTGATGCGGCGGCCTTGGCTGCGGCGGGTCTGCTGCGCAACAACCAGACATTCGGCAGCCGCTTTGCCGGGCCGGAGGAATCGAAGGTTATCGAAGTTGGCCTGAAGGGCAACTGGGGTGACTATTCGGCAAACCTCACCGGTTTCCGTCAGGATATCGATGGCTTCCAGTCCAACGTCTTCACCGGCACGGGCTTCTTCCTGGCAAACGCCGGCAAGCAGCGCACCTATGGCGTGGAATTCGAAGGCACGGCCAACCCGGTCGATCCGCTGACGTTGAGCCTGGCTGTAACCTGGCTGGATCCAAGCTATGTCAGCTTCCCGCTGTCGCCCTTCGGAGACATTTCGGGCACGACCCCTGCGGGTATTCCTGAATGGTCCGTGGTGATCGGCGGCCAGTATGCGCAGCCGATGGGCAATGGCGATGAACTGATCCTGCGCTCCACCTATGCCTACGAATCCGAAGTGCAGATCGTGGATGGCCTGCCGGGCTTCCTTGACCGGACATTGCCCGACGGCGGTAAGGCTCAGGCGCTGGCCGCAGCCACGCCTTTTACCCGCCAGGTGGACGAGCTTTCGGCATCATTGACCTATGTCTTTGACGAGCCGGGCATCGAACTTTCGGTGTGGGGTCGTAACCTGCTGGACGATCGTTACTTCCTGTCGATCTTCGATTCCCCGGCACAACCGGGATCGATCTCCGCCTATCCGAACCAGCCGCGTACCTATGGCGCGACGGCAAAGGTCCGCTTCTAGACAGAAGCAGCTTGCGAAAAACGGGAAAGGGGGCCTTCGCGGCCCCCTTTTTTGTGTCCACAGCTTGCCATGCACGATGAATTGTGATGCTTTTCCAACAGTGAGGGATTTGCAAAGGGGGATTGAATTGTGCAATTTGCAGGCTTCTGGATCAGGGTCGGTGCCTATCTGATCGACGCCATACTCCTGGCGATATTCATCTATCTTTTTCAAAGCCTCACCGGCATCAACATGGGCGCCAGCTACAGCGCGAACATGGGGGATCTGTCCGCAGCAGGCGGGGAGGATGTTGCATCTCCGCTGGGCTCCGTCATCAGCTTCCTGATCTATCTTGTCTATTTCGCCGGACTGGAAAGTTCTGCCTGGCAGGCCACCGTGGGCAAGAAAGCCCTGGGCCTGATCGTGGTGGATACCAGCGGCAATCGCATTTCCTTCCTGCGCGCATTGGGCCGGTTTTTCGGGCGGCTACTTTCGGCCATCATTTTGATGATCGGCTACATCATGGTGGCGTTTACAGAAAAGAAGCAGGGCCTGCACGATAAGTTGGCCAGCACTTATGTGCTGAAGGGCCAGCCGGGCGAGTATTCGACAGCTGGCGTATTCGAATAACCGCGCTGAGATACGAGAGGGGCACGCAGCTGTAATGTCGAATTCTGTACTGGACTGGATGATCCTGCCGCTGCGGCGCTATGCCGATTTTCGCGGGCGCTCGCGGAGGGCGGAGTTCTGGTGGTGGACGCTGCTGTATTACATCATCACCGCCGTGCTGCTCGCTATCACGTTTTCCGGTTTTCCTTGGGAGGCGATAATCAATGAAAGCCTGGCCCCGGACTTGATTGAAGACGACCCGTTCGAGGTGTTTGGCGCTGGCCTGTGGGTCGGGGCGGGGCTCTATGGCCTGTTTTTCCTTGCCACATTCATTCCCAATCTGGCCGTCACCGTGCGCCGCCTGCATGATCGCGGAATGTCGGGGTGGTGGTATGGCGGATTGCTGATCGCGAGTTTTATTCCCGTCATCGATATGCTGGCGTTCTTTGGTTATATCGCCCTGTTCATCATCTGCATCCTGCCGGGGCAGGAGGGGGCGAACCGCTGGGGCCCTGATCCAAAGGACCCGTCGCAGGCCTCCGTCTTCGCTTAGAGCGAGCGCAGGGTCTGCGCCGGACGGGCCCGCAGCAGTGGCAGCGAGGCGGCCAGAGCAAAGGCCAGCACCAGCACCAGCCCGCCGCCCAGCACGGCAAGGATTTCCGCCCAATCGGGCAGCCAATCGAATTCGAACATTTGCACGATTACCAGCCACGCAACGCCCGTGCCCAGTGCCAGCGCAACGATGGCCAGAACGGCGGCCAGCAGCCCGAACTCTGCAAATTGCAAGGCCAGCAGTTGGCGGCGGCTGGCGCCCAGCACGCGCAGGATCACGGTGTCGTAAATCCGAGCGGCACGGGCGGCGGCAATCGCGCCCAGCAGCACGGCAATGCCCGCCAGCACCGCCACGGAAGCGGCGGCCAGGATAGCCAGCGATACCTGGTCCAGTATGGTGCGGGCTTCGGTCAGCAAGGGCCCGACCTCGATCACGCTGGAGGATGGAAAGGCCGTGACGAGGGTGCGCAGCAAGCCCTGTGCCGTGGTCCCTTCGGGAAGCTCTATCGTCGCAGCCAGATTGTGCGGCGCGTTCTCAAACGTGTTGGCGGAAAAGACCCAGACATTGTTGAAGCCAAGGCTCTCCCAATCGATGCGGCGGGTGTTTGCCACGCGGGCAGAGAACGCCACTCCCAGCACGTTGATGTCAATCCTGTCGCCAATGGAGATGCCGGCAGCCTCCGCCAGCTCCTCGTCAACGGATACCAGCGGTTCTCCGTCGTAGCCTTCATCCCACCATTCGCCTGATGTCACCACATTGCCTTCGGGCACGGTGTCCGAATAGGTGAGGCCGCGTTCGCCGCGCAGGCCCCATGTGCCCTCGCGCTCCTCCATCTCGTCCACGTGGGTCATGGCGTCTTCCGGGCCGAAGGCGGTGATCGCGCCGCGCAGGGTGGGCACGGTCTGCACCAAGGCATCGGGTGCGCTTTCGCTCACCAGGCTGCGGAACTGGTCCACCCCGTCACGTGGCACGTCCAGCACGAAATAGTCCGGGGCCTGCGCAGGCACGGATTGCCGGATATTGCCATCGAGGCTGGATTGCACCGCCGCCAGCAGCACGAATGCAGAAAGGCCAAAGCCCAGCGCGGTGACCAGCGATCCGGTCGCCGCTCCCGGTCGGTGGAGATTGGCCACGGCAGCGCGCAAGATCGGATCGGACGGGCGAGGGACGCGGGAGGCGGCCCAGCGGATCGCGCGGCCCAGCAGCGCCAGGAAACCCAGAATGGCGGCAGACCCGCCAAGGAACATCGCCGTCAGCAGCGGATTTGCCGAGCCTACCAGCGCCAGCGCCACGATGGCGGCAATGCCAAGCCCCACGGGCAGCGCCGCGCCGCGCCATTGCTGCGCCAGCGGGGAAACGCGCGAACGCATCAGCGCCATTGCCGGAAATTTCTTTGCGCGGGCAAGGGGAGGGGCCGCGAACACCAGCGCCACCAGCAGGCCGAACGCGGCAGCGCGCAGCAAGGCCAGCGGATCGAACACAAAGGCCGTGGAGACGGGCAACAAGGAGCCAAGCGCACCGGCAAGCAGCGGCGTGACCAGCACACCGGCCAGCAGGCCTGCCAGGGCACCGACAGAGGCAGCGATGCCGATTTCCAGCGCATAGATGCGATTGATGTCGCGCGATGTTGCACCCAGGATTTTCAGCGTGGCAATCGAATTGCGCCGCGCCTCAAGGTACGAATTCACCCCGCCGCCAATGCCGATCCCGGCAATCACCAACGCGGCCAGCCCTACGAGCGTCAGAAATTCGCCCATGCGGCTGACAAAGCGATCCGCGCCGGGGGAGGCACGGTTACGTGTGCGGATATCAAACGGACTGTCAGGAAAGGCTTCCTGCAATGCCTCTGCCGCTTCATCGGGATCCTGCTGACCGTCAAAGGCGACGCGGGTCTTGGTCTGGAACATGGCGCCGGGCGCCACCAGTCCGGCAGCTTCGGGCAGGCTGCTGGGCACGATAACCGTCTGGCCAAGGGCAAAGCCTTCGGAAAGCCGGTCCGGCTCCTCTGCAATGATGCCCGCCACGCTCACCTGCTCGGTGCCCAGCGAGAAGCTGTCTCCGGGCTCCACGCCCAGCCGCTCTGCCGCGCCGGCGGCGAGATATGCCTCGCCTTCCTGCGGTGCGCCTGCGGCGCTGCCATCCTGCAGCAAAAGCGTGCCGTACATGGGATAATTGTCTGCAACCGCCTTCATCTCCACCGGAACGGCAGCATCCGGCGTGGTGGCCATGGCCTGCAGGCGATAGCCGGGAGAGGTGGTGCCAAGCCCTTCCAGATAGGCCATTTCTGCGTCGCTGGGCATGCGCTGCCACAGCTCCACTTCCAGATCGCCGCCCAGGATCGCCTGCCCTTGGCCGTTCAATTCACCCTGAATGGCCGACGTCAGGCTGCCGATCGCCGCCAGGGCGCCCACGCCCAGGAAGAGGCACACCAGCAGCAGCCGCAGGCCGCGAAAGCCGCTGCCAAGGTCGCGCTTGGCGATGATCCAGGCCTGTCCCCAGCCCATGTGCTCAGGCAGCCCCGATCGTCTTTGTTTCGTCCGAAGCGATCTTTCCATCGCCCAGCGTCACCACGCGGTTGCACATATCGGCCAGGTGTTTGTCATGGGTTATGATAACCAGCGTGGCGCCGGTTTCCTCGCGTCGGCGGAACAGCACGTCCACCACGCTATCGCCGGTGCTGGCATCAAGATTGCCGGTAGGCTCATCGGCAAAGATCAGCGGCGGGCGCGGCGCGATGGCGCGGGCGATGGCCACGCGCTGCTGCTCTCCGCCGGAAAGCTGCGCCGGGTAATGGGTGAGGCGATGGCCAAGGCCGACCGATTCAAGTTCTTCCCCGGCACGGTCCCACGCGCCCTTGTTGCCCGAAAGCTCCATCGGCGTGGCCACGTTCTCTATCGCGGTCATGGTGGGCAGCAGGTGGAATGCCTGCAGCACGATGCCGATGCGCCCGCGCCGGGCCATGGCCAGCGCGTCCTCGTCCAGCGCGGTGAAATCTTCTCCCGCCACGATAAGAGAGCCGGACGTTGCCTGCTCCAACCCGGAAAGCACCGCCATCAGAGAGCTTTTCCCGCTGCCCGACGGGCCCAGCAGGGCCACCGTTTCGCCGGGCATCACTTCAAGATCGATCCCCCGCAGGATTTCAACCACGGCAGCACCTTCGCCAAGGGTAAGGCGCAGGTTTTTCGCGGCGATTACGGGATTTGCGATGTCGGAACTGGTCATAGGGCTTGTCACCGGGCGGCGATGACATAGCTATGGGTGATGAGCAAGCCAGTCCTAAGTCGGTGGCATAGCGCCATTCGCGCTTCGTCGATCACCATTCCTGCCGCGCTGGCCCTGTCCGCTTGCGCGGAAGAAGCGCCGGTAACGCCGCCGGAACCCACCGCCAGCACGGCATCGTCGGTGGAGGACCCCTTGCCCGTGATGGGGCCGGAACGTGTGATCCTGGGCTTTGGGGATAGCCTGATGGCGGGTTACCAGGTGGAAGAAGCGCAAGGCTATCCTGAAACGCTGGAGCGCGCCCTGCGCGGCAAGGGCATCAATGCCCGCGTGATCGATGCAGGCGTATCGGGCGATACCACCGCCGCCGGTGCGCAGCGCATCGCCTTCGTGCTGGATAACAACGCCGACAAGACGATAGACCTCGCCATTATCGAACTGGGCGGGAATGATCTGTTGCGCGGTATCCCGGTAGAGCAGACCCGCGCCAACCTCTCCGCCATTATCGAGGAAGTGCAATCGCGCGATATCCCGATCATCCTGATGGGCATGCGCGCGCCGCCCAATCTGGGCGCGGATTTCGTCGGCCAGTTTGACGGCATCTATACCGATCTTGCCAGCCAGTATGGCACCGCGCTGGTGCCGTTCTTTATGGAGCCACTGTTTCAAAACCCCGACCTGTTCCAGGGGGACCGCGTTCATCCCACCGCGCAGGGTATCGAGGAAATGGTGAATGCCACGGTGGACGATGTTGCGGCGGCTCTGCCGGAACAGACGGGGCCAGAAAAGACGGATTAAAGCCGTTCCACCGCGCCGCCGGTAACGCGCCAGACGGCGGCTTCTTCCAGTATCGCTTCGAACGGCGCAGGCTCCGTGCCTGTCAGCCACACCTGCGTGCCGCTGTCGCGCAGCCTTGCGAACAGCGCCTCCCTGCGCACGGGATCGAGATGCGCGGCCACTTCATCCAGCAAGAGCACGCCGGGCCGACCGCGCGCGGCCAGTTCCGCATGGGCCAGCGTAATAGCCACCAGCATGGCCTTTTGCTCGCCTGTCGAACACTCGGCGGCCGGCATGTCCTTGCCTGCCATGGTGACGCCAAGCTCGTCTCTATGCGGGCCGGACAAGGTGCGTTGGGCCGCGCGGTCCCGGCTGCGGTTCTCTCGCAACTGGGCGGCCAGATCGGCCTGCGTCAATGCGCCGCCGGGGCAGTATGACAGCAGGGGATGCGCGAAGGGTGCCTCAGGCAGTTCTGTCAGCCGCGCGGTGAGAGCGCCCACCAGCCGCGCGCGTCCCTGCGCCAGCCCGGCACCCACAAGTGCCATCTGCGTTTCGATGGAATCGAGCCAGGATGGGTCCGGCTCCATATCGTCAGACAACAGCTTGTTGCGTTCGCGCAAGGCCGCTTCATAGCGGCTGGCATTGCGCGCATGCTCCGGCTCCAGCGCCACGGCCAGCCTGTCCATATACCGCCGCCGCGTGCCTGCGCTTTCGGCAAACAGGCGGTCCATCGCCGGGGTCAGCCAGCCCACGGCCAGCCATTCGCCCAGGCTGATGGCACTGGCCTCCGCGCCGTTGACCTGCACGATCCGCCTGCCGGGGCGATCCGCCGCCATGCCCGTGCCCAGCTTCACAGGCTCCGCCTCGTCGCGCGTATCCAGGGTAACGCTGGCCGCGAAGCCGCCCTGTCCGGCGTGCCCCGCCATATCCGCCAGCGCGGCGCGGCGCATGCCCCTGCCGGGCGCGAACAGCGATAATGCCTCCAGAATATTGGTTTTGCCGGCGCCGTTTTCCCCCACCAACAGGTTCAGCTGGCGCGTGTGGTCCAGCTGCGTTCCGGCGTGGTTGCGGAAGGTGGAAAGGGTGATGCGATCAAGCGCCATGGTATCGCGCAAACCCTATGCGAGGGTGCGGCATCGCGCCACACTAAATCCCGATCCCATAGGTTGGTGAAAATCACCAAATATCGGTTTGGTTGTCAGGGAAACCTTTCTGCTTCGTGAACGGGAATGGCAGAATTCCGCCATTTTTCAAAACTGGCACACCCCATGCAATGTTTGCTGCATGGGACGAAACGGTTCCGAACTAACACAAGAGGGAAACAAAATGACTTTCACCAATGACTTCACCGCTCGCATCACCGCTGCCTTCTCCGCGATTGTGGTGACCACCACGATCCTCGTCAGCAGCTTCTCCACCCCCGGAGCCAGCGTCGTCACCAGCATCATTGCCTGACGCCGATCACCACCAACCGCAACCACAACACAGGAGAAAGATATGACCCATGAATTCCAGAGCAAGCTGATGGCCGCATTCGCCGCCGTCGCCGTGACCTTCACCCTGCTGACCAGCAGTTTTGCCAATCCCCATGCCACCACCGTTGCAGGTATCCTGGCATGAGCGATCTTGAGCGCAACAACAACGCAGTGCGCCCGTCGGGACAGAAGAAATTCCGCCTCGACCACGCCAATGGCAAGATCGCCGGAGTGTGCGGCGGTATCGCCAAATATATCGGAATGGACCCGCTGATCGTGCGGATCATCTTTGCCGTGGGTGCCGTTGCCGGCTTCGGCAGCTTTATTCTCATCTATCTCGCGATCTGGCTGCTGGCGGACTGACGCCGGCGGCCATTTCGCCAACTCCCTATCGGCTGTCGCGCGCCGCGAAGGGAGAGAAATCGGTGTCGGTATCGAAAATCTCGACACCTTCGCGCTCCTTGAGGAAGCCGACCACGCGATAAGTGACAGGTGTTAGCGCAGCTTCCCAGCCCACCTTCAACGCCCAGTTCGTCACCATCACCAGCAGCACATCGCTCGTCTCCCACACGCCCAGAAAGGCGATGGGGTAGAACAACAGGCTGTCGACGCCCTGGCCCACCAAGGTGGAACCGATGGTGCGCGTCCACAGCGCCTTGCCCCTGGTCCATACCTTCATTTTCGCCATGACATAGGAATTCACGAATTCCCCGGCCCAGAAGGCGGTGATGGACGCCAGCACGATGCGCGGCACCTGGCCGAATATCTGTTCATAGGCGTCCTGCCCGGTCCAGCTTTCGGAAGGGGGCAGGGCAACCACAACGAAGCTCATCACAGCCATGAACACCAGCGCGGCGAAGCCTGCCCAGATCACGCGGCGCGCGCGGGCATAGCCGTAAACCTCGGTCAGCACGTCTCCGATGACGTAGGAGAGTGGGAAAAACAGTATCCCCGCCCCGAAGGTAAAGCCCGCCACGGTAGAAAGCTTCGCCGCGCCGATAACATTCGACAGCACCAGCACCACGACGAAGGCGGCCATCACAAGGTCGAAATAGCGGAAACGCGGGTGGTCTGGCGGCGAATTTGTCATCGCCAAGGTGCTAGCGGCATTTGCGTGATCCGCAAATGCCGCTAAACGCCCCTGCAACGCGCCCATAGCTCAGCTGGATAGAGCACGGGACTTCTAATCCTGAGGCCGCAGGTTCGACTCCTGCTGGGCGCGCCAACTTTCTTGAAAGCCGCAGAAAACCGCTAAACCCAAAGGCCCATTGGGCTTTTGTTGATGAATTGGTCCTAGATCTGGTCCTAAGCGAGGATCGGAAATGACATCAAAACGGAAAGGTATCGAAGGCTTTCCATACCTTCGACAGCGCGGGCGAAGCTACGAAGTTCGCCTTCAGGTTCCACGCCCACTAAAAGCGGCAGTGGGAAAAGGGGAATTGAAGAAATCGCTCGGCGGCGATCTAGCCGCTGCGAAGCGGGCATACCACCGGACCGTCTCGGAGCTTCAAAAACCGATTGATAGAGCCAGAGGCGCATTTCCGCAGCTAGATGTAGCATCCCATATGCCACGAGAGCCGAGCTTGGATGACATAGAGATTTCATCATACCATCATTATTGCCGCATGGTTGAGTTGCAGCGTGGCAAGGTGGTTTCGCTTCAAGGGGAGACCCAATCGACCCGACAAGGACGGATTGCCAGCCTGGAAGAGACTTTGCTCTATCATGTGGACAGGGCGGAGGCCGAAGATTGGGGAATTATGGACATCCAAGCGCGCTGGAAGATCGAAGAGATGGGCTGGGTGCTCTCCGAAAAGTCGCCACGCTTCAAATACCTCTGCGAAATGCTTCTCCGCGCCCGCCTCGAAGCCTATCGCACCGAGCTTCGGAAGCTAAATGGCCATTTTGCGCCCGATCCTGAAGCGGACCCGCTGTTTGCCGCCAACCCCGAGAAAGACGCCAAGCTCGTAACTACCCTCGGCGACTTAAAAAAAGGGTTTGAAGCGGAGAAACATGAGCATTGGTCGCTATCGACGCGAAAGAATTACAAAATCATCTTCGCAGTTTTAGAGCAGATTTGTGGCTTTGATACTCCTGTTTCTGCTATTGATCGAGACTATTGTCGGGACATTGCCAAGCGGCTGGCAGGCTTGCCTGTCAACTATCAGAAGTCACCTCTCACTAGGGGACGGTCAGTAGCCGAAGCTATCGAGATTGCTCATTCCCACGAGATGAAGACAATCGCTCCGGCAACGATCAACAGCCATCTCGGCAAGCTCGGGGCGATTGTCCGTTACGGTCGTGACAAGGGCTGGATCGCAGGCAATCCTACGGCTGATTTGCAGGTTCCAGACCCCATCGACCCATCCGAAAAGCGTGATCCATTCACCATCGAGCAGTTGAACCTTGTTTTCGCCCGATCACCTTGGAGCGATAATGGTGTAAGCACCAAGGAGCGACCTTCACGATATTGGGCACCGTTGGCCGCCCTTTTTTCCGGGGCGCGCTTGACCGAGATTTGCGGTCAGCGTGTCGATGAGATGATCATTGAAGAAGGCATCCACGCCTTTCATTTTCGACATCGTCCCGACGACAGAGCGATCAAGAATGGTAAGAGTAGGAAGGTGCCAGTCCATCCAGAACTTTTGAGGCTCGGCTTTTGGGATTTCGTCGTTGAGGCGCAAACAGCAGGGCGCGAACACCTGTTTCCCGATGTGAAACCCGACAAGCTAGGAAAGTGGGGGGATCACACATCAAAATGGTTCTCTCGACAGGTGAAGTCCCTCGATCTTAAGGGGCGTAATCTGTCGTTTCATAGTTTCCGCCACAGTTTCGAGGATGCTCTACGACGAGCCGATTTGCACGACACGCCGATAGGCAATGCTCTCACAGGGAGGTGGACCGCAGGCGTGTCAAAGAGTTATGGATCGAAGTATCCGGTGGGGAAATTGCATCAGGCGCTGATTGAGGTGGGGTATCCGGGACTGATTTCACCAGAGCCGTGGTCGTAAGCTTCCCTAGCTCGCGTGATCGGCCGATTTCTCCCGTCTCTGCTGTAAACTGGGCGATATTTTCCCCTTGCGTTTTCGAGCACTTGAAAATCGGCTGTAAACCGAAATGAAGGTCTAACCGTGCAACGGGTTGCACTTTCCATCTAGTTTTGGAGAGTGATCGGATGGCGCTCAGGTTCAATATGCTGTTGCAAGACGAGGGTTACGATCCTCGCGAAGTGCGGTTGCTGCGTCACCAGCACGTGGCCAAAGACGGATTGACGCCTTATGCCCTCTGGCGAGACAGGCCGGGGGAGTTCGAGCGTTACCAGAGTGCGCAAAAATCCGACCGGAGCGCATACTTCGCCAGCCGTTATTGGGCCGCATTTGTCGTGCCTCCTGACGGCTCGACATTGTTCGTCGGGCTTTATGAGATTGGCGATTGTGCCCCGGTTGCAACTGACTGGATAGACCCGCTGATGCGGCAAACCTCGACGCAAATTGGCAGGGCGCTGGACATCTATCAGTTCGAGCGAGTTCCCGCGTTTGACCATTACGCTGGGAGAGTTCGGGTCGAGTGGGGCGACGGGACCAGAGCGTGGGCGCAACGGGCGAGCAATCGAAAGGGCGACAAGCCGGTGGTGGAGCTTGCTCGTGAGTTCCGAGAACCCGATTTCCCCGGCTTCACCAATTTCATCGGCAATTTCGGTGGGCTTCCCAGCTTACCGCAATCTTGGGTCATGGCATTATCCGCCGCGCGCGGTGTCTATTTGCTCACGTGCCCCCGCACATTTGAGCAGTATGTCGGTTCGGCTTGCGGCACTGAAGGCTTTTGGGGACGCTGGAAAGATTATGCGGTGACTGGCCATGGCGGTAACATTCGCCTCAAGAGCAGAGATGCCTCGGATTATCAGGTAAGCATCTTGGAAGTCGCCGGTTCCGCTGCGACCACGGAGCAAATCCTCGCGATGGAACAGCTATGGAAGCGCAAGCTTCAAAGCCGGGATATGGGGCTTAATGCCAACTAGGGGAGAAGGGCATGTCATTGCAGCGCGCACACAAGCAAGAAGATGTCGAGGATGTGATCTTGGAGGTTCTTGAACCGGGGCATGCGAGAACTACGCAGGAAATCTATGCAGCGGTTCGTCGCCGCCTCAATCTCACACCCGACGATTTGGAGCGAGCGAACAAGCGGGACGAAAGCAAGATCAATCAGATCATTGCTAATGCGCTTCAGGGCAAGCGCAGGCTATGCCGGAATGGATTAATCGTGCGAACTGGCGTGGGCGAGTTCAGGATTACCGAGGCTGGCTGCACTTACCTAGACAAACATCGGGCATCGGTCGCAGAAGGTTTAAAACTGCTCGACGGAATGTTCCTGGATACAAGCAGGGACTAGAGAAAGCTGGCTACCACGATGATAAGCAAGTCCTTCAGGGACAAAGAACATTCGTGGTCAAGCTTACGCAACAAGCATCAGACCGGCATCTGTGGCGCGCGACGGACATCCTGCGGAGCACGGTCGATGCTGGTGATCCGACCAAGCAGCGCCCTCTTCGGAAACTGTCGCTCCCTTGAGGTTCCGCTTAGTTTTTGGAGTTCTGGGGATACCATTGTCGTAAGGCTTCCCTCAAGGTGGGCCACCGAGCCATGAAGCTGTCGCTTGCGTTTGCGGTTAACTCGGTTACGAACGTAACGAGAACAGATTGGATGAAATATGAAATCCCTTGAACTTTGCGCAGGTGCGGGCGGGCAAGCCCTAGGATTAGAGCAAGCTGGCTTCGAGCACGTTGCGCTGGTCGAGAATGACGCGCATTGCTGCGCGACACTCCGTAAGAACAGACCAAGTTGGAATGTGATCGAGGATGACGTTCGATCCTTTAAAAAGGTCGCCAACGAGTATTCGGGGATCGAATTGGTCGCCGGTGGACTACCGTGCCCTCCTTTTTCCAAGGCTGGCAAACAGTTGGGAGAGAAAGACGAGAGAAACCTCTTTCCAGACGCACTTGAGATTATCGACACCATAAGACCTAAGGCGGTGATGATCGAAAACGTGCGCGGGTTCCTAGATGGAGCGTTCGAGGACTACCGCCGTGAATTGAAGTCGCAACTCGAAGGGATGGACTACGAAGTCGATTGGGACCTCTTGAATGCGTCAAAGTTCGGAGTTCCTCAGCTTCGGCCCCGTGTCATTATCGTTGCTATGCAGAGGCAATTGTGGCCTCATTTCCAATGGCCAAGCGGGTTGGAGAAGCCTCCTAAGACCGTCGGAGAGACGCTCTACAAGCTCATGTCGGCCAATGACTGGATCGGTGCGAAGGCATGGAAAGAGCGTGCGGATGATATTGCTCCAACAATTGTCGGCGGATCAAAAAAGCATGGTGGACCTGACCTCGGTCCAACTCGTGCAAAGGCCGCTTGGGCCACCCTCGGCGTGAACGGAAAAACCATTGCCGAAGAAGCGCCCGAGCGGGATTTTGTCGGCATGCCGCGTCTCACAGTTGAGATGGTTGCTCGTATCCAGGGCTTCCCTCCTCGATGGAACTTTGTGGGTCGTAAAACCGCTGCATATCGTCAGGTTGGCAACGCTTTCCCACCACCAGTTGCAAATGCCGTTGGCACAAAGATCCGTGAAGCAATTGAGGCAGCCGAACGCAAAGCCTTAAAGGCCGCTTGAGCCTTCCAAATTTCGTTCGATGATTGCATACCGCCTCCATTAGGAGGCCGGTTTGAAATCGAACATTCCAGAGAGCAAGATCGTTGAAGGACATCCGCGTTTTTCACTGCTGTCAGCAATGAAAGATGATCTGATCAATAGGGCGGGCGCCCTTCGATCCATTTGCTCAGAGATCCCGCCCTTACTTAGGGAAGCGATTGATGTGGTAATAGATACCCCACGGACGGGACGCCGCGATTACGAGGATCTCGAAAAGACAGAGAAAACCTACATCGGCACACGTGTGGAGATCCTTGTCAGATCGTATTTCCGGCTTCCGAAGGGTAAGCTGGATTTGCTCCTATTGGGACAAGACGCCGACGTTAAATTCACCACGAAGAATAACTGGATGATACCACGAGAGGCTGTTGGTAAGCCCTGTCTTTTGCTGGCTGCCGATGAAGCTGAGGCGAAGTGCTACTTCGGATTGTTCTGTGCCGATGAAGAGTATCTTACTGCCGGGGCAAATCAGGATAAAAAGCGTCAGGTATCTGCCGAAGGCTTCGGGCACATCCTATGGGTATTTTGCAAGCATCCGTTGCAACCTAATTTTTGGAGGACAATTGCAGAGGCGTCTGCTGAAGCAGTCGCGGTTCAGAGAACTGGGAACGACCGTGTTGTAACGCTTTTTCGAGAAGTTCAGGGCATACCGATTGCCAGAGAGGTGGTAGAGGCGACGGCCCGTCAGAAAGACTTCATGCGTAGGATACGAGCAGACAATGGACGCGGGACCAGAGACCGACTGGCGAAGGAAGGAATTTTGCTTCTGTCCGGAACTTATGATGCAACTGCAATCGCAGCGCTGGGCTTGCCGCCTACTGGAAAGAGCGAATTCGTCTCGCACGCCCCGGACGCTGCGCAGTTCAAGGTGGTTCCTAGACGCTCAATCCCCGACAGCTTCGTTCTAAAATGAAGAGTGGCGAGGTATTGAAGCGGCTGAAGAAGGATGGCCCTGTTAGGTTCGTCGAACAAATCCTGTTCGATGATAACGCATGGTATTTTCCTACCAGAAGCGGAGCAGAATATGCGGACTTCAAAAGCGGCTTCGCGCCAGTTTTCGGGGTTTCTTCGCCTGAAATCGCCGTTGTTGGTAGCGCTAAGTTCGGTTTTAGCCTAGCACCCCAAAAAGGATTTCGTGCTTTTCAGCCGAGCGATGAGGAACCCAATCCATCAGATCTTGACGTGGTGATTGTATCCCGACCAATTTTCAATGAGACATGGCACCAATTGCGCAGAGCGCACTACCAGGGTGCAATCAACGCGAGAGAGTTTTTTCAAGAAGACGTGTTTCGCAGATTTATCATGATCGGGGCTGATGATGAGCGGGACACCCATTATCTTCGCGATCTATCTCGCTTAATGGACCGGGTGCGTAAGGAAGCGACAACAAAATTCGGCATAACGCAAACGATCAAAATGCGTGTCTACGCCTCGTGGACAGATGCTAAAGCATATCACATTTGGAGCATGCAAAAATTGGCGGAGCATCATGGGATACAATAGCGAAATCCAACCATCACGCCCAAATGTGACCGAGATCGTAAACAAGATGCGGTCAGGGGATTATTTCGTCGATCCTTCATTTCAACGTCGTTTGGTCTGGAACGAGAAGCAAAAAGTCCGCCTGATAGAGACGGTGCTTATGGAATATCCGATGCCCGAAATTTATCTTTGGGAGCAAGCGCCAGACCCTCAATCTGGATCGCAGAAATTTAGCATCGTTGACGGCCAACAGCGTCTCTCTACTCTCCGCGAATTCACTAGTAACGAATGGCCTCTCAAAAAAGCCTATCTCGATGAAGAGAATGCGGAAAAAGATTTTGCGGACTGCTTCTGGAAGGATTTAGACGCTGATACTCGATCAAAGTTCTTTCAATACAGCATCAATGCGCGCCGCATCCCTAGCGAGGTCTCCGATGACGATATACGGCAAATGTTTGCTCGACTTAATGAGACCGACCGCTCACTCAATCCGCAAGAGATGCGCAACGCTACGCTGAACGGTGAATTTCTCGCCGCGGCGAACTCACTTGCAGATACCGATGAGTTTCTCGCTCTCCAAATTTTCTCTCTGGACAATATACGCCGGATGGGGGACGTCGAGTTCGCCAGCCAGCTTCTCGGCTACGAGAGAAAGGGGATAGCGAATGACACCCCGAAAACGATGAACGAACTCTATAATGAATTCAATGATGACTACTCGGAAGCGGAAATTGATAAGGCGAATGTTTCAAAGTCTCTGAAACTCGTCAATGAGGTGTTTCTAGACGAGGAGATAGAGGCGTTTTTCGCGACCCAGAACTACGTATATACACTCCACTCACTTTTCGATGTATGTGAGGAAAAGCCAGCAGATCAATGGCGTGCAGGACTTTTGGGCTTTGTTCAGGCCTATGCAGGCCTCCCCGCGAATGATGATGATGTGAAAGAGGATCAGAAAAGTCTTGCGGAGTTCAGAAAAGGCGCAAGTTCTCGCACCCGGAGTAAGTCTAGTCGAACCCAGCGACTTTTCGGCTTAAAGAATTGGTTGGCGCAAAATTTTCCAGAGCTTATTGAAGATAAGGATAGCTGATCTCATACAGCCCGGCCTTTGAAGAACGGGCAACTCACGAGGTTGGGTTCGCAAGCCGCTAAGCTCGTAAACCTTCAATCGACCAGCGCACGACGTCCTCCCGGGTGTCACTTCCCCAAACGGACAAATGAGGCACATTCCCAAACCGAACGTAAAAGCCAAATGCTGAGGCCTCACCACGGTGGGCTTGCCACTTGCCATGGTCTGCGCTTCGACTTTCTTGCGAAATTATTTCAATGCCAGATGCAAAGTGTTCGATATGGCCGAACGTCATCAGAAAAAGCGGTTCAATCGCTTCAATGAACATCTTATGCACCGGCTCACATAGCTTCACTGCTCCTCTATAGCCGGGATGGGTTGCAACGCCGGTCGATCTTGTAAAGGCTAGGTTGGAGGCGGGAGTAGATCGCGTAGCTACGCCCATCTCCCCGCAAAGAGCTTTAATTCGACGTTGCATCGTCGATTGGCCTTTCGGCAGAATGTGCCCGCCCGGTGCCCATTCTTCATCTAAAAAGGCATTGTTTCCGCGCCGTGAAGCGTCAATGCTGTCCTGCAAGGTCGAACTCTCGGACCCTCCTGGATTTAAGCCTAAAAGATAAACCGGACCTTTCGTTAAAGTCTCATCAGAGGAGTAAAGAACCGCGCCGGGACGATTGATTAGGCCAATATCCGATAGATAAATCTCTGCGTTATCGAGCACATCACTCATATCATCGTATTCCTTCCGATTAGCCTCTGCGATCCTAGTAACTATCGAGTGCACTAGGCCCTGCTCATGTGACACCGTGTAGTCTCCTGTGAGCGTGTCTCACATGAGTTGTATTTGCCGCCGTGGGACGGTTTCTCGCTTTGCCATAGAGCCTAGTGAGAGAGTTTAAACCTACCTCTAGTTCTGCCCGTTCTGCTACGTCTCGTAGCCAAGGCACGTTCGGGTAAATTGCTGCTTGGTGCGATTTGTTAACAAGAGAATGTGGGGCCACGCGCCAATGTCCCTTTAGATTTTGTTCGTGGTTTTACACTATCACGCATCCTTCCTAGATGGAGGGAAACAATGCGATTATTCTTTGGCGGCTTTTTGCTTCTCTGCGCCGCAAGTCCGACACTCGCGCAAGATCAGTCATCGCGTTTCGACCTAGTATGCTTGGGTGCTGGCGCAGCAAACCGTCAAGCCACCGCAACCGTCAACGCTTGGGACAACCAAGGAGGCTTCGGTTCGGCTAATGTTGTCGGAAATCGCTCTGTTCCCTTTGACGATCAGGTCAACCTATGGATTGAGGGCGAAGAAGGCCGGTTGCGTATGCCGCGCGCAATGTTGCCAGCTATTCGAGGGGGAGAAGATGGGTGGTTCAGGGTATCTTCTATCGAAATCACCCCTGATGAAATTACCGGCTCCATCCGCGTCAATCCTCTCAATAATCCGAGACTTCGGATTGACCGCATGACAGGTGCTATTAGCATTTCGGGCAAGGCGGGCGATTACTCCGGTCGGTGTCAGCGATATGATCCTGAAACGGTTCAGCGGGCATTTTGAATGTCGGCTAGGCGCGGCGGAGCGAAGCAATGAATAACAAAATGCTGGGTTTTGCGGGATCAGCCCTGCTCATTGCAGGACTTTTCTTACCCATAGCGTCGTTACCGTTCGTCGGTAATATCACGCTCATGAGCTATGGCTTCAATGTCGTAGCCGTTGGGTTGCTGATTTTGGGTCTTTTAAGCGGACTATTCGTTTGGGCCAACCGCCGCGATGTTTTGATTTGGACCGGAGGAGCAGCACTAGCCACCTTGATCTATATGTTCGGACGGCTGCAATGGGGCATGATGCAAATGCGCTCCAATATGACGGAGCAACTGGAAGGCAATCCATTCGCGGGTTTTGCTCAAACAGCTATGGCGTCAGTGGGCTTGCAGTGGGGTTGGATTATCCTCGCCGCAGGACCGGCACTTTTGGTTTATGTTGCGGTTCAGGACCGGAAGTCGGAAGGCTCGCCTCTGTTTTCCCTAGGTGACAATGTCGAGCGTATTATTGCTGGTATCTCTGCGCTCGTCCTAGTGATAGCGCCGGTGCAGGACGCATGGGGGTATTTGAACGCTGCCGCTGCGGACGACACCGATGCACGCTCACTCTTTTCGTCACCCGTGACACAAGCCGAAACCAGTTCCGGCCCCACCGGCGAAGAAGCAGGTTATATCCAAAACAGCCTGCGCCTTTATGAGTTCGAGGCGAAATACCACGACAGCATGTTTGAAGGCCGGGTACCTGGTGTGGACTTCAAGATCAAAAATGAGGGTGATCGCACTATCAACAGCTTGACGTTGAAGGTCATCTTCTATGACGCAGATGACCAGCCCATTGCTGAAGAACTATATTATCCGGTCAATGTTGGCGGTTTCAGCATGGGAAATGAAGACCGACCACTTCGCCCGAATTATATTTGGCAGCAGGAGAACGACCGCTTCTACATGGCGAAGAACGTGCCCACCGAATGGAGCGAGGGAAAAGCCCGCGCAACTATAACCGACATTGAGTTTGATCCAGCCAATTGATCCTAGCCCCGCCCAAATCGGCAGGTAAAACCGATCAATTCAGATTGTGCAAAAATCTCTGTGACGCTTAGAATAAGCTAGTCTTTTCCGTGACTTAAGTAATACCCGATGCTAGATTTCCCTTGGCAAGAGCGAGGGAAATCAGATGCTTGTTGGCTATGCGAGGGTATCAACTGCCGATCAGGAGGCGGGACTTGAGGCGCAGGAACGCGATCTGCGTGCAACGGGTTGCACAAAGCTATTTAGCGAGAAGTCATCATCGGTCGCGCAGCGCGATCAACTTCCCGCCGCGCTCGATTTCGCGCGCGAGGGTGACTGCTTGGTGGTGACTAAGCTCGACAGGCTGTGCCGGAGCGTTGCGGACCTTGTGTCGATCATGGATACCCTGCGGACCAAGGGCGTGGCGCTTCGCATCCTGTCGATGAGCCTCGACACTGCAACACCAACCGGCAAACTTATGGTGAACTTGCTCGGCTCGATAGCGGAGTTCGAGCGGGAATTGATGCTCGAACGTCAGCGCGAGGGTATCGAGAAAGCGAAGGCCGCCGGGAAATACCGTGGCCGGGCACCCACAGCGCGCCGTATGGCCCCGCAGGTGCGAGAAATGCGAGCGGATGGTGCTCGGGCCTGCGAGATCGCCTCCCGGCTTCATATCAGCCGCAGTTCGGTTTATCGCATCTTGTCGGAAGCCGAGGCAGGATGAGCAACGCCGTTCCCGCCCTGTTTGCTGCGATCACCGCCAAGCTCGAAGATTTGCACGCTATCGCTATCGAAGGGCAGCGGAGAGATAACTCGCCAGACATTCAGCGTGCGCTTGCAAGGCTGCTTCGTAGCGGAACCGGCTCAATCAACCGAACGATCAACAGCGTTGGGAAGCAGGTCGATGCCTCCGATGAGTAGCAGTCGTGCACGTCCTTGGGAGACATCATACAACGGATGGACTTGGGCCGAACGTATAGCCGTCAACCCGATCCAAAATGCACTGTTTCGCTCTGGTCAGCTTGCGCGGCCCACGGTCTGTTCGATTTGCGGATTTAGCGATCCGGCGCGGCTACGAACGAGCGGTTACATATTCGCGCACCTCGAACAATATGACCGGCCCGCCGAACTCTTTCCGGCTTGCAAGAAATGTCATGCGGCTCTCCATGCACGGTTTAGTGACCCACAGCGGTGGCTATCGCGCCTGCAGAGCGTCGAAGTTCGTTCAGAGTGGCCTAGGCTGCTGTCACTCGATCCGGCGTCTCAATGGCGATCATTTCGCCTCACCTACCCGGAGAGACTGCCAACGCCCCATGATAAACCGTCGCCCCACCTTCAATTTGATTTCTAGGCTGCTCGGTCGGTATCCACTGGACGACGGATGTGGTTGAGCAGCCGGGCACATTCTGCGATCAAATCCTCCCGGCGGTCCACGGCATCTTTATTGTCGTATTCGGGCACCAGTTCTTCCAGTGTGCGCCCTTCCCACCGGGTAATGATAAGCGCGAATACGAGGTCGCGTCCCGCTGACGCTAGTCTCTCTGGCGTCGGAGAGCGCATATACAGGGCAGCCGATAGACTGGCCCGTTCTTCTGCCTCCCGAAGTTCGCGCGTTGCCCATCGCGGGTATGCTCGATGGGACGCGGCAACCCGACGCTGCGCTCGAAGAATTTCTTCCTCTGTCGGGCAAATCTCCCGCTCCGCAATTCTGTGCCGGTTATGCCGTTCAGGCGTCGGCTGCCAATTAAACGCGCCGTCCGGTTCGATCTGACCGAATTGACCAACAAATGGCACTCCGGTAGAAAATCCTCCGCCTTCGGATCGGCCGGGCGGAAGGAAGTGTCCACGATCCTTTTCCCTCAACCTCAATGACCCGTAGACCGGCTCTAAAGCCAAGGCCGTCAGGCGTTCTGCTCTCGCTTCCGCCTCCTGCTCTGAATGTCCTAGAACAAGCAGATTGTCGGCATAGGTGATGATGTCTTGATCAAAGTCGATCTCGTTTGCGGCCAGCAGACGGCCTATCACTACCTCCCCAACAATAGGAGACGACGCGGAACCCAACGACAAGCCATACGAGGCATTGAGGGGAGGTGCAGCACTGCGAGACCATATACGCCTTGAAACGCCGTCGCCCGCCACACGAATGGACATGTCCCATACCACGTGATCGACAACCGCTTCCGGTAAAGGTCGCAGTAGACCGGCCAAGCACTCTCTCGGAAGGTTCCGATAGAAGCCTTCGACATCCAGTTCGACTGCATGTGTCAGGCCGCGTGCATAGGCCGCTTCGGCAGCACTAAGGGCTGCCGGTATCCCACCGTTGAACATGAATTGGTTCGCTCGGGGTGGATTGGTAGCGCGGATTAAATCAGCGACCATGTGCTGAAGCGCGCGCTTATGAGGTCCGTAATTGTCAACGAGACGTGTTCGGCCATCCTTTTCGATTTCCCGTTGCTGCATCGGCTCGAAGCATGGAGAGAATGGATCAAGCCGGTCAGCGAGTGCTTGCAGAGATTGGCGCGAGGCTTCGCGAATAAGCTTGGCTTTCAAGACCCCACGATAAGCATGGAAAAGGCCAAACTCATCGAAGCGCAGTATCTTACGAACCAGGCTATGTTGTTGCCGCCGCGATAGTCCGGCCAGTTGAGAGCAAATGTGCTTCCATCGAGACCGCTGTTCTGCAAGATCGGCAACCAAAGTAGAGTTGGTCCGTGCGAACTCGCGATATGCCCGCACGCCAAACGAAACGATTGGCGTTTGCCGTATTGAAGATCGCGAAGAAATCGTCATTCGGCCTTTACTATCGTCAACAGAGTTAAGAGCGACCTAACCGCGTCTAGATGATCTCCCGACGCTACACCGTCGAGCCGCTAAACTCATTAGCCGTTTCAATCCCCGTAACCGGCTTAAAACCTGCAAGCTCGGAGGCTGGGCGATGAATTTTCAATGGGATAGTCTAGGCGCATATAACCGACGATTGACAAAAAATATGGCTACCAACGGATGGGTAAATGGTCCTAATCTTGGTCCTAACGTAACCGAATTTGGACTAGAAAAATGGCTGAAACCCTTGCAACTTGTTGCATGGCGCGCCTTCCTGCTGGGCGCGCCAATCCTTTGTGGCAAAGCCGATTATGGCTGGCCGACGAAGATACTCTTCACGTTGACGAATTCCTTCACGCCGAACCGGCCGTGCTCCCGGCCATAGCCGGAGTTCTTCACGCCGCCGAAGGGCATCGAAGGGTCCGCCACGCCATAGACGTTCACGAACACCATTCCGGTGTCGAAATGTTTTGATGCCAGTTCGATCGCGCGATCTTCATTGGTGGAGAGAATGCCGCCGCCAAGGCCATAGCGGCTATCATTGGCAAGGCGCATCGCATCCTCGTCATCCTTCGCCTTGATGACGGAGGCGACGGGGCCGAAGATCTCGTCGTCATAGGCGGGCTGGCCCGGCTTCACATTGGAAAGAACGGTGGCGGGGTAAAAGGCACCATCACCATCCGGCACCTTGCCGCCGCATTCGATCTTTGCGCCGTTCTTCACGCTCTTTTCCACCTGTTCGTGAACGGTATCGCGCAAATCCGTGCGGGCCATGGGGCCAAGATCTGTGTCTTCGTCATTGGGATTGCCGGTCTTCACCCCTTCGAAGCGGGCGACGAACCTTTTCAGGAATTCGTCATACACCTTCTCCGTCACGATGAAGCGCTTGCCGTTGATGCAGGTTTCACCGTTGTTATACAGCCGCGCCTGCGAGCAGACCTCTACCGCTGTATCGAGATCGGCATCTTCCAGCACGAGATAGGCATCGTTGGAGCCCAGCTCCAGCACGGTGGGCTTCAGCACCTTTGCCGCGGCCTGCGCCACATGCTTGCCCGCATCGTCCGATCCGGTGAGGGTTACCCCGCGCACCTTGTCATGCTCGATAATCGCATCCGACGTATCGTGGTCTATCACCAGCACGGTGAACAGGTTCTTCGGCAGGCCACCCTTTTCGAAAATGTCCGCGATCATCAGGCCGCTGCCGGTGCAGTTGGATGCGTGCTTCAGCAGCACGCCATTGCCGGCCATCAAGCTGGCGATGGCATAGCGGATCACCTGATAGGCGGGGAAATTCCACGGCTGGATACCGTACACCACACCGATGGGCGAATAGGTAACGATGCCGCGGCCTGCGTTGGATGGGTCGCGCGGTTCCGACGCCAGTTCCTTGGGCCCGGTCTGCGCGGTGTAATCGCAAATGGCGGCGCAAAGCTCCACCTCGTCACGGCTATCCTTGATCAGCTTGCCGACCTCGTCCGTCATCAGCTGGGCCAGCTCTTCCTTGTTATCACGCAGCGCCTGGCCAAGGCCCTTGATCACCTCGGCCCGCTCCTCGGCGGATTTCAGCTTCCACTTCGTGAATGCCTCGTGACAGGCCTCAACCTTGGCGCTGGCAGCATCGAGATCGATTTCCTCGTAGGTGTCGAGATTCTTTCCATTCGCAGGATTGACGGTTGTGATCGTGCTCATTTTTATGGGTGTCCTTCAAACATTAGCGTTTGATTGAAAGACGCTTCGCGGCGGCGTTAGGTCCGGCATGGTGGCCAGTGCGCGCGCCATCAGCGATGGATTGAGCGGCACGCCTAGGACTAGCCGCCCCGCTGTCGGGATTCTTGACACAGGCGGCCGGCGTTTAGGTTTTGAAAACCATCGTAAGGCGCACAAATGCGTGCATCGGCAAAACTGGCACGGGCCGTGCAATGTTAGTGGTGTAATCAAGAGTTCTTCGAATGAGGCGGGGCCGATCCAACGGTCCCCAACCAAGTCTCCCGGCTCCGCCTCCCCCGAAGAAACCTTCTCCCCTTAAAATCGCAGAGAAGTACTAGCGCCTGCCGGCCCAGGGCTCGTCCGTTCGCGTCACCTGCATGTCACCGCTATAAGGGCGGCACAGCTGATACGCATCGTTCGGCGTGCCCTGCAACCATTGTTGCCAGTCAGCCTGCGGCAGGATCACGGGCATCCTGTCATGCACGCCCTGCACGTGGATGCAGGCCTCGGTCATCACCATCGTATAGGCCTCGCCAAATTCGGCACTGTCGCGCCAGAAACCGGCGACGGCCATCAGATCGCTGTCGGGCAGGGAGAACCACGTGCGCGTCTTGCCTCCTTTTGGCCCTTCCGCCTCTGCAAAGGCGGACACCGGGATAAGGCAGCGGCGCGTCTTGAAACTGGCCGCCCAGAATGAACTGCCAAGCTTGTCCGTCCGCGCGTTATTGATCGGTTTGGGCTTAAGCGGCTGGCCCTTTGCCCCGGTGCGATTGAGCGGGAAGCCCCAGCTCATCTGCGCCAGCCGCCCTTCGGCCAGCACCATGCCGGGATAGCCGGGATACACCATTTCCGGCGCATTGCTGCCCGGGGAAACGGAGAGATCCTGCGCAATCGCATCGAAGAAATGCGCAACCTCGTCCTGCGATTTGGACATGCGATAAAGGTTGCACATGGCCGGTCAGCTGCCTTCGTCGACAAAGGGAACGGGCGGCGCGGCCATACCGTCCGCCATCAGCCACACGATATCGCCGGTCACCACGCCCAGCCGCATCGGCAATTGGCTGGAAATAAAGCTATGGATTACCGTGGGCGCAGTGCCCTGTTCGAACTGCGTCAAATAGACCTTGTTCGAAAGATCGGCCTCATCGCCATTCCACGTCACCACTTCGCAGGTGTCGGTCACGATTTCAGGATCGCCAACCTGGCCAAATTCATCAAAGCTGACGCGGTAATGCTTGCCCAGGGGCACGGCCCCTTCGGCAATCGGGCCATTCAGGACATAGGCGACAAGCTTGCCATCGTCGCTCGGCGGCAGGACGATGGGAATGTAGCTGACCGAGTGATTGGCTTTCGGGTCGGCAGGCTCTCCATCAAGGCAATAGCTGGCAGACGGGGCGGATATCACCGCGCGCGGCGCGACGTATTTTGCCCGCGCCATCTGTTCCGCGATGCCAGTTAGGGCAGGGGCGGATGCGGCATCGTGCAGGGTTTCGGACAGGATCTGGCCCTGTGCAATTTCGTACTCGCCAAGGGCCACCAGCGGGGCCTGTGCGCCTTCGCCGCGCGCCGCTACGATCGTAACGTTCCATACGCCCAGCGTATCTGCGGGGAAGGCAACTGCGCCGCGATAGCCATCGCCAAATTCGCCGCCGGTCATCCCGGCATATTGCCGCTGCGCAATGGCGCTTGCCATCTGCACATCGGCCATGATGCGTGCGGTGGCCTCGGCCTCTCTTGCCTGCGCGCTGCGATCCGCCAGATCGGCGGGCATAGCGGGCTCGGCTGGCGGGGCGTCCTGCGCATGCGCCACCAGGGGCGCGGCAAGAGCGAGGGTTGTGGCTGCAAGGATGCGGATCATGAAAGCTCCAGGATTTCTATCGTCTGGAGGATAGAGAGATTTTCCTGAACGGAAACGGACCCTGCTTTCAAAGAAATTGGGCGCCCGCAGGCGCCCAATTGTTCAGGAGGCCTTTTCGACCTTCTTTTCATCCATCAACTGCTGCAATTCGCCAGCCTCGAACATCTCCATCATGATGTCGCTGCCGCCGACGAATTCACCCTTCACGTAAAGCTGGGGAATGGTCGGCCAGTCGGAGTAGCTCTTGATGCCCTGGCGGATTTCCTGATCCTGCAATACATCGACGCTGCCAAAGGCGACACCGCAATGATCGAGGATGGAAACCGCCCGGTTGGAAAAACCGCACTGCGGGAAGAGCGGGGTGCCCTTCATGAACAGGACGACATCTTTGTCGCCCACGATCTTTGCAATGCGTTCATTGGTTTCAGCGCTGTTGTCGCTCATCTATCCCACCACGTCGTTAGAAAAAATTGATGACAGTCAGTTGGGAACGCTGGTGTGCAGTTGCAAGGCATGAAGCTCTCCGCCCATGCGACCGCCCAGTGCTGCGAACACCATCTTGTGCTGCTGCACGCGGTTTTTCCCGGCAAACTCGGCGGAGGTGACCCGCGCAAGCCAATGGTCGTTATCGTCGGCCAGGGCCTCTATCTCGACTGCGGCATCGGGAATGGCGGCCTTGATCAGCGCCTCGATCTGTTCGGCTGGCATGGGCATCAGGATTGTCCTTGCAGGGTAATGATCAGGATTCGCTCATGAACTGGCGGCGGGCTTCGATAGCCTTTTCTTCCAGCTTGGCGCGCACGCCGGCTTCGTCAACGTCGCAGCCGGCCTGTGTCAGATCGCCCAGCACCTTGCGGATCACGTCCTCGTCACCGGCTTCCTCGAAATCGGCCTGCATGACGGCCTTCTTGTAGGCGTCGGTTTCTTCGGGCGTCAGGTCCATCAATCCGGCGGCCCATTCGCCAACCAGACGGTTGCGGCGCGCGGCCACCTTGAAGGCGGTCTCTTCGTCCAGCGCATATTTGGCTTCTTCGCCGCGTTCGCGGTCCTTGAAATTGGTCATCGGATTATTCCTTGCTAAGTGGAAAGCGTAAAATTGAAATGTCAGGCTGCCGCTGCCGTGCCGCGAACCAGCCATGGCTTGTCTGCCGACAGGCGGTTTTCGTAGCGTGAGATGGCATCATCGCGCGTTAGCGTAAGGCCGACTTCGTCCAGCCCTTCGATCAGGCAATGCTTGCGGAAGGGGTCGATCTCGAAAGTGAAACGATCCTGAAATGGCGTGGTGACGGTTTGCGCGTCCAGATCGATGGTGATCGGATCGGTCTTCGCCACTTCCAGCAATCGGTCCACCTGCGCCTGCGGCAGCGCCACGGTCAGGATGCCGTTCTTGAAGGCGTTGCCTGCAAAAATGTCGGAAAAGCTGGGGGCGATCACGGCGCGGATGCCAAGGTCCAGCATGGCCCACGCGGCATGTTCGCGGCTGGAACCACAGCCGAAATTGTCTCCGGCCACAAGG
Source organism: Aurantiacibacter rhizosphaerae (assembly GCF_009807005.1). Lineage (GTDB taxonomy): Bacteria > Pseudomonadota > Alphaproteobacteria > Sphingomonadales > Sphingomonadaceae > Alteraurantiacibacter > Alteraurantiacibacter rhizosphaerae. Next base: position 1,312,656 of record NZ_WUBR01000001.1, read on the forward strand.
ATGGGTGCGCCGGAAAATTCCTCGCTATCGAAAACATTGTCCGGATCGTTGGCCCGCACGGATTCGAACGCGCCAGCGCCTAGGCCTTCGCGGCTGGTGGTTTTCAGCCAGCGCGCGGGGATGATCAGGTCCGTATCCACGTTCTTGCGACCGAACGGGATCGCCCTGCCTTCTACGGTCTGAACCTTCTCCATCAATCCGTCTCCGGCTTTTCGCCGCTGGGGATGGGGCCGGGCTGTGTCGGCTCGTTCTTCTTCTTGCGACGGTTGGCGTAAAGCATGGCTGCGGCAATAGCGGCAGAGCCGATGGCCCCGGCGGCAATGGCCGCTGTCTTTTGAATACGGTCAGTCATAATAGTTCAAATGCTCTTGTGATGGCTACGTTGCAAGATTCAGCGAAGAAAATGCTGCAATTTGTCCCACTCTCGCGCTTTTTCATCGAATGTCATCGCGGCATGGGCCGGGCTGGAGGAGGGGAGGGTGACGCATCTGGCGCCCGATTGCGCCAGTTGCGGCCTGCCGATCGCTTCCGATTTCTTTCCGTTGAAAGCTACGGCCCGCAATTTCGGCAGGTGGGAGACAAGATCGCAAAGGTCGGTCGCTTCCACCTTGCGGATGCTGGCATCCAGGCTGCCGCTGCGCTCTGCCGATTTGACGGCATCCCACAGGCCAACCTTGTGGCGAAGCAGCGCCCCGGTCCGTTCATCATAGGGAAGCGATACGAGCGGAGCGCCGATAACCCGCTCCATCAGATGCCAGAAACGGTTCTGCGGATGCGCGTAATATTGTCCGGCCGACAAAGATTTCTCCCCCGGCAGGCTGCCAAGGATCAGCAATTGCGTATCGTCCTGAACGATGGGCGCGAAAGATGTCTTACGCTGGCTCACGCGTCAGTTCGCGGACATCGGTGAGGCGTCCGGTCACGGCGGCGGCGGCGGCCATTGCCGGGCTGACCAGATGCGTGCGGGCACCCGGCCCCTGTCTGCCCACGAAATTGCGATTGCTGGTGGAGGCGCTGCGTTCGCCTGATGGCACCTTGTCCGGGTTCATGCCGAGACAGGCGGAGCAGCCCGGTTCTCGCCATTCCAGTCCGGCATCGGTGAACACCTTGTCCAGCCCCTCAGCCTCTGCCTGCATTTTCACAAGGCCAGAGCCGGGCACGACGATGGCCCATTTCACATTGTCCGCCTTGCGGCGTCCGCGCAGCACTTCTGCTGCGGCGCGCAGATCTTCGATGCGGCTGTTGGTGCAGCTGCCGATGAAGATGTTCTGCACTTCCACGTCCTGCATCCGCGTGCCCGGCGTCAGGCCCATGTATTCAAGGCTGGCGCGGGCGGCGTCCTGCTTTGACGGATCGTCATAGCTTTCAGGAGCCGGCACGGTGCCGCCGATGGGCACCACGTCCTCCGGGCTGGTGCCCCAGGTAACGGACGGCTCCACATCGGCCGCGTTGATCACGACGGAGCGATCGAACTTCGCATCGGGATCGGTGTAGAGCGTTTTCCAATAGGCGACGGCATCGTCCCATTCCTCTGCCTGCGGGGCGAGGGGACGGCCCTTGATATAGGCAAAGGTGGTTTCATCCGGCGCGATCAGGCCGCCGCGTGCGCCGGCTTCGATGCTCATGTTGCAGACGGTGAGGCGCGATTCCACGCTCATGTCCTCAAATGCCTTGCCGCGATATTCGATCACGTGGCCGGTGCCGCCGGCGGTGCCGACAACGCCGATGATATGCATGATCAGATCCTTGGCCGTGATGCCAAGGCCCAGCTCTCCATCCACGCGCACTTCCATGGTCTTGGACGGGCGCAGCAGCAGGGTTTGCGTGGCGAGCACATGCTCCACCTCGCTGGTGCCGATACCGAAGGCCCAGGCGCCAAGCCCGCCGTGGCAGGCGGTGTGGCTGTCGCCGCAGACGATCGTCGTGCCGGGCAGGGAGAAGCCCTGTTCCGGGCCGACAACGTGCACGATGCCCTGCTGCGCCGAAGTCTCGTTGAAATAGCGCACGCCGAATTCCGGCGCGTTGCGTTCCAGCGCGGCCAGCTGATCGCGGCTTTCCTTGTCCGCGATGGGGATGCGCTTCCCATCTGCATCAAGGCGCGCGGTGGTGGGCAGGTTATGGTCAGGAACGGCCAGGGTCAGCTCAGGGTGGCGCACGGTGCGGCCCTTCATGCGCAGCGCCTCGAAAGCCTGCGGGCTGGTAACCTCGTGAACGAGGTGGCGATCGATAAAAATCAGGCAGGTGCCATCATCGCGCCGTTCGATCACGTGGGCGTCAAAAATCTTTTCGTAGAGTGTGCGGGGTTTGCTGGCCATGCCGCGCAGATAGCGCGCGTATCGTTTTGAGCCAAGCATTACGAAAAAATGCTTCTTATCGTCTTGGAAAGTTAACCTTGGGCGTCTAACTTACACAAATGTCAGCCATACCCTTTGCCATCCCGATCAAGATCCTGCCCGATGATATCGATTTCATGGGGCATGTGAACAATTCCCGCTATCTCAACTGGGTGCAGGATGTGGTGCTGCAGCACTGGCAGAAACTCGCCCCGGCAGACGAGGTGGCGAGCAAGGCGTGGGTCGCGCTGAAGCACGAGATTACCTATCGCCGTCCCGCCTTCCTGGAGGATGACGTGATAGCCGAAACCGTGCTGGAAAAGATCAAGGGTGCACGCAGTTTCTACAACACGGTGATTCGCCGCGGTGAAGAGGTGCTGGCCGAGGTGCAGAGCATGTGGTGCTGCATCGATGCTGCAACCTTGCGGCCCGCACGCATTGATCAGGACGTGGCGGAACGCTGCTTTGGTCTGCCGCGAACATAGCGCCAGCGCCGTACGGACCACGGGACGCGTTTGCTTGAGGCGGATTTGCGCCTACAGCGCATGGTGATGACGAAAACCGTTCAGCAACCAGCGCCGGGCCTTGGCCGCAGAGCGCAGGCGGCGATTGGCCTTGGCCTTGCCGCGCTGATTTCCGGTGCGTGGATTGCCTTGCACATTTACGCGATCTTCGTGTTCGAGCTTACCTGGGCCAGCCTGCCGCTGGGCATTGGGATCGCGGTGCTGCAATGCTGGCTTTCGGTCGGCGTGTTCATCATCAGCCATGATGCCATGCACGGTTCGCTGGCGCCGGGCTGGGCGCGGCTGAACGGGGCGATCGGCGGCGGGCTGTTGTTTCTTTACGCAGGCTTTGGCTGGCGCAAGATGCGCGATGCGCATTTCGATCATCACATCCATGCCGGCCGCGAAGGCGATCCCGATTTCGACACCGCCAACCCCAGCCATTTCTGGCGCTGGTACACCACATTCCTGATGCGCTATTTCGGCTGGCGCTCCATCGTCTATGTTTCCACCCTGGTGACGATCTACTGGCTGGTGGTGGGCGTGCCGATGGTGCAGATCGTGCTGGTGTTCGGCCTTCCGGCCATCGCATCCAGCCTGCAGCTGTTTTATTTCGGCACCTATCGCCCGCACCGGCATGCGGATGACGGGTTTGGAGACAGGCACAACGCCCGGTCCGATGATTTCTCGCCGCTGGTCAGCCTCGCAACCTGCTTCCATTTCGGCTATCATCACGAACATCACATCTATCCGCAAACGCCATGGTGGGCCTTGCCACGCCGCCGCCGTGCGACTGCGGAAACGATACGGAGCTGACAAGATGAGCGTAGCTGCAATCATCCTCACCGTGGCAGGTGCGGTCGTGTTCATGGAGGTGTTCGCCTGGTGGGCGCACAAATACGTGATGCATGGCTGGGGCTGGGGCTGGCATCGCGATCACCATGAACCGCATGACAATGTGCTGGAAAAGAACGATCTTTTCGCCGTCGTCTTTGGCAGCATCGTAGTCGCCATGTTCGCAATCGGCTATTACGTGTCCGATTTCCTGTGGTGGTTCGCGATGGGGATTACCGTTTACGGCCTGATCTACACCTTCATCCATGATGGACTGGTGCATCAGCGTTATTTCAAATGGGTGCCAAAGCGCGGCTATGCCAAGCGGCTGGTGCAGGCTCACAAGCTGCACCATGCCACCGTGGGCAAGGAAGGCGGGGTCAGTTTCAGCTTTGTCTTCGCGCGGGACCCCGCCAGCCTGAAGGCGGATCTGAAAAAGCAACGCGAAGCCGGTATCGCCGTCGTAAGAGACAGCGTGGGCGCGTGATACGCTGATCAGCGCGCCCGTTTCAGCGAAACCGATTTAGCGCACGAAGTTCACGTAAATCCCGTGGATCAGGCCCGGCACGAAGAAGATCAGCGTCAGGATCAGGTTGATCAGGAAGGTGCCGCCAAGGCCATGCTTCAATGCAACGCCCAGCGGCGGCACGAGGATGGTGGCGATCAGGATAAGGATATTCATGTGTAGCTCCGTTCGGGACTAAAGGGATGTTGACCCCTTCAATCCTGCGGAGCGCTGCATGTTCCTGCATCTTCAGGCGCTACGGCGCGCAATCACTCCGGCCGGGTCCAGATCCATGTTCCCACCAGCGCCATGATGCCGATGGGTATAAGGGCAATGGGAAAGCCGGCGGTGAAGCCCGTCAGCACGGCGGCAAGGGCCATGAAGCCCAGCGCTGCATATTTGCTTTTGCGCGCAATGCGGCGATGTTCGCGCCAGTCGCGCAATGCGGGGCCATACTTCGGATGATCCAGCATTCGCGTTTCCCACTGCGGATTGCCCCGCGCGAAACAGAACACCGCGCCCAGCAGGAAGACAAAGCCCGGCATCACCGGCAACACCATGCCGATCCAGCCCAGGGCGAAGAACACGATCCCCGCTGCCATCCACAGCGGACGCGCCATATCAGCCTGCCGCAATGCGCGCGGCGTGATCCTGCACCAGCGCGATCATGTTGGGCACGCCCTGCGTGCGGTTGGAAGACAGCTGGTTTTTGAGGTCGAAGGGGGACAGCGCCTCTGCAATGTCCATCTGTGCAACATCGCTTGCGGGCTTGTCCTGCACGGCGGAAATTACCAGTGCGACGATGCCTTTGGTGATTGCCGCGTTGCTGTCTGCCAGGAAGTGCAGCTGGTCCGCCTCTCCGGTAGGATAGACCCACACCTGCGCCGAACATCCGCGCACCAGCGTGGCATCGGTTTTCAGCGCGGCGGGCATTTCATCAAGCTCGCGGCCCAGCTCGATCAGCAGGCGATAGCGTTCATCGCCTTCGAGAAATTCATATTCTTCTTGGATATCTTCAAGTGTTCGCATGCCAAGCCATGTAGGGGCTGCGCGTCAGAGGTCCACCCCGTTTGCGATGGCTTCCAGCTTGCGGATGCGCTCTTTCAGGTCGGCGATCTCTATCCGCGCCATGCCTTCGCGCGATCCGCCTTCCATGTCCGGCGCGCTGTCCGATTGGCCGCGCTGCATGTCCAGCTCGCTGCGTTTGAGGTCCAGCCATCCCTGCCATCCCATCAGTGCAGAGGCGCTGAGCATGGCGATGGCGAGCAGGCTGCTGGCGGCGAACAACAGGTCAATGTGTGTCATTGTTTTCCTCCCTGCGGGTGTGCGTGGTGCGTGCGGCGACTATTCGTCGCGCAGCTTTTCAATTTCTTCCGCCGTGCGGCGTGCCGGATCGGTGGCGATGCGTTCAAGAACCTGCAGTCTTTCGCGCAGTTCTTTCACCTCGTGCTCAAGCTCGGCCTCGCGCCTTGTGGCATGTTCGGTATCCTCAATTCGATCATCGCCGGGGCGGCGGCCATGAAGATACTTGGCCACAGCGGTGATGAGTACGATCAGGACGATGGCGCTCCAGAAACTCACGATGCTGCCTCTTTTCTTGCCTCTGTCTCGGCGCGCAAATCTTCGATCTGGCGGGAGAGATCGGCACCGGGATCGGTAACGATGCGTTCCAGCACGCGCATCCTGTCTTCAAGATCGGCCTGCGTCTGGTCGCCCCTGGAAACCTGCGCAGCCTTTGCCTCCTCAATGCGCGCCTCAAGTTCCAGCTTTTGGATCTTGTGCGCCCGATCCCGCTTGCCCGCGATCGTGCCAAATATCAGGCACACCAGCAGCATGACGAAGATAAAGGCCATGATGATGAAGACGGTGACAGCGTCCATCAGTTGGCGTCCTTCTTGTCGCCCCGCAGGCTCTCGATCTCCTGCGTCAGGTGATAGCCGCTGTCGGTGACGATGCGTTCCACATTGGCGAGGCGATCTTTCATCGATCCCAGTTCAGCCTGCAGCGCGGCGTTTTCCTGGCTCAGCAGTTTGACGCGCTCCACCGCCTGATCATTCTTGGGATAGACCGATTTGCCCCAGCTGTTTTCCAGCGGATAGCCGTGCTTCACACGGATCCAGGTGTTGGCGACCCATGCGACGCCAATCGCAATACAGGGTATGGCAATCGTCGCTGCGGGAAGTTGCGAGAAATCCATCAGACCGTTTCCTTCTTCTCGATATTCAGGGGCACGCCGCTGCCTTCGTCCACGCTGCGCTGGTCACGCAGAGCCTCGATCTGGGTGGCGATGTCATAGCCCTTGTCGGTGACGATGCGTTCCAGCACGCGGACCCTGTCCTCCAGTTCCTGAGCATGGGTGGCATATTGCGCGGCTTTTTCCGCTGTATGTTGGGCCGTGACGTTGACTTCCATCCTGGCGATTTTTTCCTTGTGCCTCGTCCAGATCAAGCTGATCGGAATCATGCATCCGAAGATAATGCCAAGTATCGGGATCAGTTCTCCAGGCATATCGGTCCCCCTTTGTCCTTGTGTGATGCGCCCCTCAGCGCAGTTGTTCGATTTCCTGCGACAGGCGCGGGTTGGATGATACGTAATAGCTCTCCACTTCGGCCAGGCGGCGATCGATGTCCTTCATCCGGCCGCGGATTTCGCGCGCCGTGCGCTTCGGGCTCTGCCGTACGCGCTGCCAGTACTGCGCCTCTTCCGGCGCGGTGTAGAGGTGCGCGGGCTTCTTGTTCAGCAGCAGTCCGGCGATGAAGTAGAACGGGATGATCGAACCGCTGGTTGCGAAAAGCAGGAACACGGCGGCCAGGCGAACCCACAGGGCATTAACCCCGGTGTAGTCGGCAACCCCGGCGCAAACGCCCATCAGCTTGCCATTCACCTTGTCACGGTAAAGCGTTGTGCGGGGGCTGTTCATGCCTGGTTTCCTTTCTTTTCTGCGAGCAGTTCCTCCAGCTCGCGCAATGGTACGTTGTCGATGGCTTGGTCGTGGCGGATACGGGGCGTTTCGAAGTCGGGATTGTCGGCCGCGACAAGGCGCTCCACCGTGTCCATCCGTTCGTCCAGCCGCTTGGCCAGCTGGTAGAGTTCTTCCAGCAGCGCCTCATCATCGGTGGTGATTGTGGCGGCGGTCTTCCACTTTGTTACGTAGTGCAGGATGACCCATGGCAGGCCGATGAAAATGATCGGTATGGCAATCAGTTCTTCCACGTCTATTCCCCTTCGTCCTTCTTGGCGCTGCTTCCCATGCCGAGAGCGCGCTTCATTTCCTCCAGTTCGTCATCCACCTTGTCGCCGCCTTCCAGCGCTGCGAATTCATCCGCGAGGCTGGGTTTGCCATCGCCGATACCCAGGGCATCGGCGCAGCCTTCGGCATAGTCCACGCGGCGTTCCAGCTGGTCAAAGCGGCTGTGCGCTTCCTCCACCCGGTCGCTGGTCATCAGGCTGCGCAGCTTCACGCGGTTCTCCGCGCTTTCCAGCCGGGCCGAGATCTGGCTCTGGCGGCTGCGGGCTTCGCGCAGGCGGTTCTGCAGCTTGGCGATATCCTGTTCATAGGCGCGCAGCGCATCGTCCAGCACGGCGATTTCCTGCTTCAGCTGGTCGCACATGTCGGCAGACTTGCGCTTTTCCATCAGGGCGGCACGGGCCAGGTCTTCGCGATCCTTGCTGAGTGCCAGCTGCGCCTTTTCAGACCAGTCGTTCTGCAACCGTTCCAGCTTCACAGTGTGGCGGTGCATTTCCTTCTGATCGGCAATCGTGCGGGCCGCGCTTGCGCGGACTTCCACCAGCGTTTCCTCCATTTCGAGGATGATCATGCGGATCATCTTCGAAGGGTCGTCTGCCTGGTCCAGCAGTTCGTTGAAGTTGGCGGCGATAATGTCACGAGTACGCGAGAAAATGCCCATCAAGGGTCCTCCGATATTAAGCGAATTGCCGGTGGGGGTGGGGCTGGTGCGAATACGCTCGATTTCCTTGTCGAGGCGCGATCCGATGCCAGTCCTGCCACGTCCGCGCGGCAAGAAGGGGGTGCGGTTTTCGTCGGTCATGCCAGTTCCACCGTCGGCAGGCCCACCAGCATGGCTGGCGCGTCTGCAACCGGCTCCATGCCGGCGAAGATGGTAAAGGCAATCATCGCGGCGATGCTAACCATTGCGGCTTGGCCAACCTGGCTGCTGAAGAAGCTGCGATCGAACATGTTTTTCCTCCTGAACCCTTTCTGCACCATGAATTGCAACAGCTGTGCCAATTTTGGGAAACGGGAGAAAACTGCGGTTTCTTGAGGATTGTGCGTGCCGGCAGTTAGCGACTATTGCCAAGTGTTGGGATTTTGCACTATATCTTGGGGATGGAGCGCGAAAATCAGTTCATCGGCCAGTCCGGCGCCTTCCTGGATGCGGTGGAAAGGGCCAGCCGTGCGGCCCCGATGGCGCGTCCCGTACTGGTAATCGGAGAGCGGGGCACCGGCAAGGAATTGATCGCCGAACGCCTGCACCGATTGTCGGACCGCTGGGAAGAGCCGCTCGTCACCATGAACTGCGCCGCGCTTCCCGAAACCCTGATCGAGGCGGAGCTTTTCGGCCACGAGCAGGGCGCCTTCACCGGCGCTACCAGAGCGCGCGAGGGGCGTTTCGAGGAAGCCGACCGGGGTACGTTGTTTCTCGACGAACTGGGCACCTTGTCCATGGGCGCGCAGGAGCGGCTGCTGCGGGCCGTGGAATATGGCGAGGTCACGCGCATCGGGTCCAGCCGCCCCACCCGTGTGGACGTGCGCATCGTCGCCGCCACGAATGCAGACCTGCCACGCCGTGCGGAAGAAGGCACTTTCCGGCCCGACCTGCTCGACCGGCTCAGCTTCGAAGTCATCACCCTGCCGCCCCTGCGCGTGCGGGAGGGGGATATTCCCGTGCTGGCCGATTATTTCGGCAGGCGCATGGCGGCAGAGCTGAGCTGGGACGAATGGCCGGGCTTTGCCGATCACGTGGCGCGCGGGCTGGAGAACCACCCTTGGCCCGGCAATGTGCGCGAGCTTCGCAATGTGGTGGAGCGCGCCGTCTATCGCTGGGACAATTGGGAACAACCCATCGGAGAGGTGGTGTTCGACCCGTTCGATTCGCCGTGGAAGCCGCTGGCCGATGCAACAACGGCGGCGGGCAGCCGCGCAAGCTCCGCTGGAAACTCGCAGCAGACCCCTCAAAACGCCCCGCAACACGCTATACAGCCGCGGCTGGACAAGATCGACGATCTGCGCGCCGCGGTGGACGATCATGAAAAGGCGATCGTGGAACATGCGCTGGGTGCCAATCGCTGGAACCAGCGGCAGACCGCGCAGGCCCTTGGCCTTACCTATGATCAGTTGCGCCACACGATGAAAAAGCATGGGATTGGCCAGGACAAGTCGTGATCGCTTACGGGTTTTTACCTCGCATTAAGGCTGGCTTAGGAACTTGCGGTTAGGCATTTTCTGGAGAGAGGACGGCAATGCTGGTTCGGGCCATGGCCCCGTCAGCGCGACTAGCCTGACGCCTGCCTTACGCCTGCCAGAGGCCTGATAGAGAAAAGAGCTGCAACCAGAACGATGCCGAAAGCTGTTTCAAAGATCGCTCGTCGCCCTGTCTATTCCGAAGCGGATGCTCCGCCTCAGAAGGTGAACTTCCTGGTGGGCGTAGTGGCCTTTGTAGGCGCGATCGGGGTGGTGGGCATTTTCGGCCTGGCGAGCATCGGCGGCGGCATGGATGGCGGTGATACCGGCCCGCATGTCATCTATGAAGGCGGCGCTCCCCAGCGGGTGGAGCAGCCCCGCGAAAACATTGTGGCCATGGTGGACGATGATTACGTCGTCGGAAACTTCGGCGATCCGGTCAGCGATCTTTATGCCGATGACGATGATGGCGGCTGGGGCACGCCCGCGCTGGAACGGGCATCGGATAGCGGCGCAGGCTCTGCCTGGAACTAGAAAATATCGCAGGCCAATGCCCACGGCAGGCCCGCGCGCCGTGCTTTTCCCCCTGCAATCTGAGATTCCCGTGTTGCTTTCCCACGCTGCTGCGCCTACATAGCCGCAATCCCGACATTGTCTGACACTGGAGGGGCTGGCGCCGAACGGGGCCGGCACCTAAACCTTTGTCTGCACCGTGTTGGTGATTTGGACCTGATGATGGAGACCCGATGGCCGATATTGCGCGCCTTACAGACGTGATCGAACCCGAAGCTAAGGCACTCGGCTTTGAACTCGTGCGCGTGAAGATGACGGGTTCGGGTGATGAACGCACCTTGCAGATCATGGCCGAGGACCCGGAAACGGGCCAGCTGGTTGTGGAACAGTGCATGGCATTGTCACGCCGCGTGTCTGACCGGATCGACGAGGTTGAGGCCGAGGGCGAAGAGCTGGTGCGCGGCGCGTATCACCTCGAAGTCAGCAGCCCCGGCATCGATCGTCCGCTGACTCGCGCAAAGGATTATTCGGACTGGGCCGGGCATGAAGCCAAGATCGCGCTGAGCGAAAAGGTTTACGGCCACCGCAATCTGCATGGCGATATTGTCGGCATTGAAGACAATATGGTCACCATCACGGACAACCGGGCAGGGGACGTTACCGTCCCGCTCGACAAGATTCACTCGGCGCAGCTGGTCTTCACCGACAAGCTGATGGCCGCAACCAAGCCGCTGGATATGAGCGGCGTCGACGATCTAGAAGAACTCGAACAGGAAGAAGAGGCTAACAACTGATGGCCAGTCCCATTTCCGCCAACAAGGCTGAACTGCTTGCGATCGCCAATGCCGTCGCATCGGAAAAGATGATCGACAAGAGCATCGTGATCGAAGCGATGGAAGAGGCGATCCAGAAGGCCGCACGCGCACGCTTCGGCCAGGAAAACGACATCCGCGCCAAGCTCGACCCCGTGACCGGCGATCTGCGCCTGTGGCGCGTTGTCGAGGTGGTTGAGGAAGTGGAAGACTACTTCAAGCAGGTAGACCTGGAACAGGCCGAGAAGCTGGAGCCGGGTTCCACCGTGGGTGACTTCATCGTCGATCCGCTGCCCGCCATGGACGATCTTGGCCGCATCGACGCGCAGAGCGCGAAGCAGGTGATCTTCCAGAAGGTGCGCGATGCAGAGCGTGAGCGCCAGTATGAAGAGTTCAAGGATCGCGCAGGCGAAGTGATCACCGGCGTTATCAAGTCGGTGGAATTCGGCCACGTGATCGTGAACCTCGGCCGTGCCGAGGGCGTGATCCGCCGCGACCAGCAGATCCCGCGCGAAGCTGCCCGTGTGGGTGAGCGTGTGCGCGCGCTGATCAGCAAGGTGGAGCGCAACAACCGCGGCCCGCAGATTTTCCTCAGCCGCGCCAATCCCGATTTCATGCGCAAGCTGTTCGCGCAGGAAGTGCCCGAGATCTACGATGGCATCATCGAGATCAAGGCCGCCGCCCGCGACCCCGGCAGCCGCGCCAAGATCGGCGTCATCAGCCACGATTCCTCCATTGACCCCGTCGGCGCCTGCGTCGGCATGAAGGGCAGCCGCGTACAAGCGGTGGTGCAGGAATTGCAGGGCGAGAAGATCGACATCATCCCGTGGTCGGAAGACACCGCGACATTCGTGGTGAACGCCCTCCAGCCCGCCACCGTTTCGCGCGTGGTGCTGGATGAGGACGAGAGCCGCATCGAAGTTGTCGTGCCTGACGATCAGCTTTCGCTGGCCATCGGTCGCCGCGGCCAGAACGTGCGTCTCGCCAGCCAGCTGACCGACAGCCAGATCGATATCATGACCGAGGAAGAAGCCTCGGAAAAGCGCAGCAAGGAATTCGCGCTGCGCTCCAAGATGTTCGAGGAAGAGCTGGACGTCGACGAAACCCTGTCGCAGCTGCTGGTTGCCGAAGGCTTCGCCGAGCTGGAAGAAGTTGCCTATGTGCAGCTGGACGAGCTGGCCACCATCGAAGGCTTCGATGAAGAGCTGGCCGAAGAACTGCAGAGCCGTGCGCAGGAAGCGCTTGGCCGCCAGGAAGCTACGCATCGTGAAACCCGCCGTGAACTGGGCGTGGAAGACGATCTGGCAGAACTTCCGCATCTGCGTGAAGAAATGCTGGTGGTGCTGGGTAAGGCCGGGATCAAGACGCTGGACGATCTGGCCGATCTCGCCACGGACGAGCTGATCGCCAAGAAGCGCGAAGCTCCCCGTCGCCGCAACAACAGCCCCGATGGCCCGCCGATGCGTCGTCCCCAGCGAGAGCAGGACAAGGGCGGTGTTCTGGGTGCCTTCGGTTTGAGTGAAGAGCAGGGCAACGAGATCATCATGGCTGCCCGCGCGCACTGGTTCGAGGACGAGGAAGAGGCTGCACCTGCTGCACCTGCTTCCGAAGCCCAAGCAGAGGAGGCCGCCGATGCGGAATCCTCACAATGACACATTAGGTTCGCCTAAAACCGAAGCCGACGTCTCCCCCGCAAAGGGGAGCGAGCGTCGTTGCGTGCTGACGGGTAACACCGGCGCGCGCGATGAACTGGTGCGCCTTGCCATCTCTCCCGATGGCGATGTGCACCCCGATGCGCTGGCAAAGGCACCGGGACGCGGCGCGTGGATCGGCGTTTCGCAGGCAGAGCTTTGCGAAGCGATTGCCAGTGGCCGCCTGCGCGGCGCGCTGGCCCGGGCATTCAAAACGGGCGGCACGGAAGGTGCGCTGAATGTGCCGGAAGACTTGCCTACAAGAATCGAAAACGCCTTGAAAAAGGCCGTGCTGGATCGCCTGGGCCTCGAAATGCGCAGCGGACGCCTTATCTTGGGGTCTGATCGCATCGCTAACGAAGCGCGTATGGGGGCCGTTGCCGCCCTTTATCACGCCGAGGATGCGAAGGAGGACGGGCGCCGCAAGCTGGATCAGGCATGGCGTGTTGGCCTTGATGAAGAAGGTTCGGGACGGACGGGCGAGCGCCTGCCACTGGACCGGGAGGCCCTGTCTGTGGCATTGGGCCGGGAAAATGTCGTCCACTTGGCGCTGGCCGATGCGAAATCGGCGCAACGGATAGCTATCCCGTTGCAGCGCCTGCTGAACTTTATGGGAGCCGCCACAACGGCTGCTGAGACGTAACTCGCCGGGTGGCGAAATATGCCGCCCCGAGAGGGACGGCGTGACTGATTGATTTTGAAGGACTGAAACGAGCACATGAGCGAAGAGAACGAAACCCCGAAACGCACCCGCAAGCCGCTTGGACTCAAGCGGGCCGTGGATGCCGGGGAAGTCAAACAGACCTTCAGCCACGGCCGCACCAACAAGGTTGCGGTGGAAGTGAAGCGTCGTCGCAAGCTCGTGAAGCCGGGTGAAGAGCCCGCCGCGGCACCTGCCCCTGCGCCCGCGCCAGAGCCGACGCCGGAACCTGCGCCCGCACCCGTGGCCAAGAAGCCTGCCGCGCCCAAGCCTGCGCCAAAGCGTGCGGCGCCTGACGGAGAGACTCCGCAGGAAAAAGTCGCCCGCATGCAGCGCGAGGCCGAGGAAGACCGGCTGCGCCAGGCCCAGGAATCGCGCAAGCGTGAGGAAGAGGCAGCAAAGCAGGCTGCCGAGGACGAGAAAAAGCGCGCCGCCGAAAACAAGAAGGCCGAGGAAGAAGCCGAGAAGCAACGCAAGGCCGATGCCGCCGCCGCCAAGGCCGAAACCGCCGCGCCCGCTGCAGAGCCGAAGGCCGAGGCCGCAACCGAGGCAACGCCGGAGCCAGCAGCCGAGGAGCAGACCGCAAAGGCGCCTGCTGCCCGCAAGTTTACGCCGGTTGCCCGCCCAGAGCCCAAGCGTCCTGAAAAGAAGAAGGAAGAGAAGAAGGCCGGTGGCCGTTCGGATCGTGCTGGTGGCGGCAATGCTGCCGACAAGCGCCGTTCAGGCAAGCTGACCGTCAACAAGGCGCTGAACGAGGACGAGGGCCGCCGCGCCCGCAGCCTCGCCGCGCTGAAGCGTGCCCGCGAAAAGGAACGCCGCGCCCAGGGTGGCGGCGGCTCCAGCCAGCCGCGCGAGAAGCAGATCCGCGACGTCGTCGTTCCCGAAGCCATCACGGTCGGCGAACTTGCCAAGCGTATGGGTGAGAAGGGCGCTGATTTGGTGAAGGAACTCTTCAACCTCGACATGATGGTGACGGTCAACCAGACCATCGACCAGGATACGGCGGAATTGCTGGTCGAACAGTTCGGCCACAATATCCAGAAGGTTTCCGAAAGCGATGTCGACATCGTCAATGACGAGGACGTCGATCCCGAAGAAACGCAGGTTCCGCGTCCGCCGGTGGTGGCCGTCATGGGCCATGTCGATCACGGCAAGACCAGCCTGTTGGATGCCCTGCGCAAAACCAATGTGACGCGCGGCGAGGCGGGTGGCATCACCCAGCATATCGGTGCCTATCAGGTGACCACGAAGGACAAGTCCAAGGTCACCTTCCTCGATACGCCGGGCCACGCTGCCTTTACCGAAATGCGCCAGCGCGGTGCCAACGTCACCGATATCGTTGTGCTGGTGGTGGCCGCCGATGACGGCATCATGCCGCAGACGATCGAGGCCATCAATCACGCGAAGGCGGCCAACGTGCCGCTGATCGTGGCGATCAACAAGATCGACAAGCCCGAGGCCAATGCCCAGAAGATTCGTGAGCGTCTGCTGGAGCACGAGGTGATCGTTGAGGCCATGTCCGGCGATGTGCAGGACGTGGAAATCAGCGCCAAGGAAGGCACTGGGCTTGACGAACTGATCGAGAAGATCGCGCTGCAGGCCGAGCTTCTGGAACTGAAGGCCCGCCCGGATCGCGATGCCGAAGCCACCGTGGTGGAAGCACAGCTGGACAAGGGCCGCGGTCCTGTTGCCACCGTGCTGATCAACCGCGGCACGCTGAAACGTGGCGACACCTTCGTTGTCGGCACCGAAAGCGGCAAGGTTCGCGCCATCGTCAACGACCAAGGCAAGCAGATCAAGGAAGCTGGCCCGTCGATGCCGGTAGAGGTTCTGGGCCTGGGCGGCGTGCCGTCTGCGGGTGAGAAGCTGACCGTTGTTGAAAACGAGCAGCGTGCCCGCGAAGTGGCGGAATATCGCCGTGAGAAGGCAACCGAGAAGCGTACCGCGCTGGCCCCGACCAGCTTCGACACCATGTTCAACAAGTCGGACGTGATCGAATGGCCGGTGGTGGTGAAGGCCGATGTGCAGGGTTCTGTCGAGGCGATCACCTCTGCGCTGCACAACCTTTCCAACGATGACATCAAGGTGCGCGTGCTGCATGCAGGCGTGGGTGCCATCACGGAAAGCGACGTGCAGCTTGCGTCGGGTTCGAAGGCCCCGATCATCGGCTTCAACGTGCGTCCCAATGCCAAGGCGCGTGAACTGGTGAAGCGCGATGGCGTGCGGATGATGTATCACGATGTGATCTATCACCTGACCGACGAAATCACGAAGGACCTGCTGGGCGAGCTTGGCCCGCTCAAGGTGGAAAACGTGGTTGGCCGTGCAGAGGTCAAGGAAGTCTTCAAGTCCGGCAAGCGGGACAAGGCTGCCGGCCTGCTGGTGGAAGAGGGTGTTATCCGCAAGGGTCTGCACGCTCGTCTCACCCGCGAGGACGTTATCGTCTCTGCCACCACCATCGCATCGCTGCGCCGCTTCAAGGACGATGTGGACGAAGTCCGCGCTGGCCTGGAATGTGGTGTGGTCCTCGAAGACACCAACGACATCAAGCCGGGTGACCAGCTTGAAGTGTATGAGGTGAACGAGGAAGAGCGTACGCTCTGAGCCGAGTGTATCCCGCCCTTCTCCTTCGGGAAGGGGCGGGAACGGAGTAACTGATGAGCGAACTTCCCACGATACCGCAATGGCCATCCGCGCGCATGATGGGTGCCGAATATCTCGGCTATGATGCGGAAACGCAGACGGTCGAGATGGCGTTCACACTGCCGCCCGAATTCGCCGCCATGCGCGGCACGGTGCAGGGCGGATTGCTGGCAGGCCCGTTTGACGAGGCTTTTGGCGCGGCGTTGTATATGGCGACGGGCGGAAAGCTGCAACTGACGCTGGACCTGAACCTGTCGCTGCTGCGGCCCGTTCCGTTGGAGCGTTTCACGATCAAGGCGCGCGCGGCAAAGGCCGGGCGGCGCGTGTGCTTTCTGGATGCCGACCTGTTCGACGTGAATGGAAAGCTGGCCGCACGCTGCACCGCCACCAGCATGGTGACCGACTGGCCACAGGCGAAAGGTGCCGAGGCCGAGGGTTGATGGCAGGTCTGGTCGCTCTGATCGGCTCCATCAACGTAGGCGGCAATCGTGTGAAGATGGACGCGCTGCGGGTTGCCTTCGAGAAAGCGGGTTTCACCGGCGTTGCCACCGTCACCGCAAGCGGCAACGTGCTGTTCAACGATGATGGCAAGGACGATACAGAGGGCCGCATTGCTGCGCTGTTGAAAAGCGACTTCGGTATCGACAGCTTCGCGGCCGTGCGCAGCCGCACAGAACTGGCTGCGGCGCTGGCGAACAATCCATTTACAGAAGCGGGTGAAGAGAAGCTGGTCCACACCATGTTTCTGGAAGGCCAGCCCGATGCGTCTGCCTTCGCGCAGCTTGAGGCGGATCACCAGGGGCGCGGGCCGGAGAAACTTGCACCCGGCACCAAGGCTCTCCACATCGATTATGTCGATGGCTTGGGCAGTTCGAAGCTGACCAAGCAATTGATAGAGCGCCGCCTCGGCTGCCGCGGCACAGCGCGCAATGTTACCTCGATCCGCCGGATCATGGAAAAGATGAAAGACTGATGGCCCGCCATTCCAAACCCGAAGACCAGTCCGTCCGCCTACTGAAAGTGGGGGAGCGGGTGCGCCATATCCTCTCCGAACTGCTGGCGCGCGGGGAGGCGCATGACAACACCTTGCGCGCGTCCAACATCTCCGTGACGGAAGTGCGCATGTCGCCCGACCTGCGCAACGCGAAGGTCTACGTAAAGCCGCTGCTGGGGGAGGACGAGGACGTCGTCATCAAGGCCCTGCGCACCAATACCGCGTTCTTCCAACGCGAAGTCGCCCAGCGCCTGGGCCTGAAATTCGCGCCCAAGCTGCAATTCCGCCCTGACGAGAGTTTTGACGAGGCAGGCCGGATCGAACAATTGCTGGACGATCCCAAGGTGCGGCAGGATCTGGAAGACCCCGAAGACTAGAACACGCCCATTTCCAGGCCAGCGGCGAGGGTTGCGCCCAGTTCGCGGACCTTGGAAAGCCCGGTTTCGCCGATGGTCTTTTCGGCCAGTATCTCTTCCTTCGTTTGCGCGGCCACGTTGATGATCGGCGTGTCCGCAACGCGCTTCAGCCGCCAGCCGGTGCAGATGCGTTCCAGCTGCGCCCTTGCGTTTTCTCCATCCGATCCGGCGCAGATCATCGCGGCGTAGGGCCGCCCCTCGATCTTGCCGAGCACATCGTAATAGGTGCGATCGAAGAACGCCTTCATCACCCCGGCAATCGCGGCGAGATTTTCCGGGCAGGCGAACAGGTAGCCATCGGCATCCAGCAGGTCTTGCGAGCTGGCATCTTCCGCCGCCAGAAAGAGGACATCGATCTCGCCCGCCTCTCGCGCCGCATCGCATGCGGCCTGCGCCAGTTGCCTGCTGCCGCCGGTGCGCGAATACCAGATGATGGCGAGGCTCGTCATTGGGCAACTATTGCAGTCGGCACTTCGCTGAATACGCTCGCGCCCGGACCCAGCGGCAGGTCAAACACCACCCATGCCACGGTCAGCGCCATGCCCGATGCCATGATCCCCACGGCATAGGGCACCATGGTCGCCGCCAGGCTGCCAAGGCCGAAGCCCTTCACCCAGCGCTGACAGAACACCAGCACCAGCGGGAAATAGGGCATCAGGGGCGTGATGATATTGGTGCCGCTGTCACCCACGCGATAGGCGGCGGTGGTCATTTCAGGCGAGAGGCCCAGCAGCATCAGCATGGGCACCATCACCGGTCCCAGCACCGCCCACTTGGCGCTGGCAGAGCCGATCAGCAGGTTCAGCGTCGCGCCGAAGATCAGCACGCCCAGCAGCATCGCCCAGGCGGGCAGGCCGCTAGCGCGCAGGGCGTCGGCCCCGTCCACCGCCAGCACCAGCCCCATGTTGCTCCATGCGAACATCGCCACGAAATGCGCCGCGGCAAAGGCCAGCACCATGTAATAGGCCATGTCCTTCATCGCCTCCGCCATCATCGCCACCAGATCGCGGTGATCGGCAATGGTGCCTGCCGCGCGGCCATAGGCCCAGCCGGGCAGCAGGAAGACGAGAAGGAAGAATGGCAGCAGGCTGCGGTAGAACGGCGTCAGCTGGCCTTCGGGCGGAGCATCGGGGTCTATCAGCGGGGCATTCGGCATCAGCACCATCGCGGCCCACAGCGCCACCAGCGCCAGCACCACCAGCCCGGCATTGCGCAGGCCGCGCCGCTCGTCCGGGCTCGTCGAGGTATCATCATCGCCATCGTCCACCGCGCGCGCGGCCGTTCCATCCAGCGCATAGCCCGACAGGCGCGGTTCGATGATGCGATCGGTGACGTACCAGATCACCGGCAGATAGATGATCGTCATCGCCGCGATGAAGAACCAGTTGCCCGCGATATTGGCCGTCCACCCTTCGAAAACAGTGTTTACGCTCGCCTCCGTTATGCCCAGCAGCAGGGCATCCAATTGCCCCGGCAGCAGGTTGGCGGAAAAGCCGCCCGATACCGCGGCAAAGCTGGCGGCGATGCCCACCAGCGGGTGCCTGCCTGCGGCATGATAGACGATGCCCGCCAGCGGGATCATCACCACAAACGCCGCGTCGGCAGCGTGGTTGCCCATCATGGACACCAGCGCCACGGCAGGTGTCAGCCAGAAGGCAGAGACCTTGGCCATGGCCGCGCGCATGGCGGTGGCAAACAGGCCGGAGCGCTCTGCCACGCCGGCGCCCAGCATTACGGTGAGCACATAGCCCAGCGGCGGGAAGTGGGTGAACGTCTCCGGCATCTGCGTCAGCAGGCGGCGGATATTCGCGCCTGACAGCAGGCTTTCCACCGCGATGATGCGATAGGTGCCGGTTTCGGGATCGATCTCTACCGGGTGCGGTGCAGACCATCCGGCCCATGCCGCCACCACCGAAATCACCACCAGCGCAAGGATGAACCACAGGAACAGGAAGACAGGGTCAGGCAGGCGATTGCCCGTCTTCTCGATCCAGCCGAGGATGCCGCCCTGCGTTTGCGCCACTGCCGCTTGGTTCATTGAAACCCCATTTATTCCCTGCGGCGCAGCATGACGGCAAGTGTGGCACTTTACCAGAGCCTGTCGAACGCCCATTTAGCCTGCAATGACTGAAACCATCCTGCTGGCAGCGATCCTGATCCCGTGCCTGATCGTTGCCATTGTCTTCCACGAAGTCGCGCATGGCTGGGTTGCGCTGATGCTGGGCGATCCCACGGCGAAAGAGCAGCGCCGCCTGTCGCTAAACCCCATTCGCCACGTGGACCCGGTGGGCACGCTGCTGGTGCCCGGTGGCCTCGCGCTGGCGGGGCTGCCGGTGTTCGGCTGGGCCAAGCCTGTGCCCGTCATCAAGCAGCGGCTGGATAATCCGCGCTTCGGCATGATGGCGGTGGCCGCTGCGGGGCCGATGACCAACTTCATCCTCGCCCTGATCGGCGCGATCGTGCTGGGCGTGGTGATGGCGCTATTCCCGGCAGATGTGCCGCCGCCGCAATGGCTCGCCGATGGCGCCTATTATTTCATCGCGATCAACCTGTTCCTGGCGCTGTTCAACCTCCTGCCGATCCCGCCGTTTGACGGTTCGCACATTGTCGAAGGGCTGCTGCCAGCGTCTGCTGCGCGCGTTTACAACAAGGTGAGGCCGTTCGGCTTCCCGCTGCTATTCATCCTGCTGCTGGTGGTGCCCTATGTTTTCCCGGAGGCGAACATCATCGAGAACGTCGTCTTCCCGCCCGTGGAATGGGCGATGAACAAGTACCTTGCCGTTTCCGAATGGATCGCCGGTGGCTGATAAACTTCCCCAGCACGGCTGGATCATCCTCGATAAGCCCGTGGGCCTTGGCTCCACGCAGGCTGTGGGCGCGGTGAAGCGCAATCTGCGCGAAGGCGGCTATCCCAAGGTGAAGGTGGGCCACGGAGGCACGCTGGATCCGCTGGCAGAAGGCGTCCTGCCCATCGCATTGGGCGAAGCGACGAAGCTTTCGGGCCGCATGCTGGATAGCGACAAGACCTATGAATTCACCATCCAGTTCGGCGCGGAGACGGAGACACTGGACAGCGAAGGCGCAATAACCGCCACGACTGACCGCCGCCCACCGCGCGCCGCCCTTGCTGCCATCTGCGAGCATTTCACCGGTGCAATCGAACAGGTGCCGCCCAAATATTCCGCGCTGAAGATAGACGGAAAGCGCGCCTATGACCTCGCCCGCGCGGGCGAGGATGTGGAAATGAAAACGAGGGCCGTCACCATTTATTCGCTGCATCCGCTGGGCGGCGGAGCCGATGGCGGGGTATCCTCCGCCTTCGCCACCGTGGCGGGCCGGCCCGATCCCTATGATCCGCAGGCGCCGCTGGAACTGGCCGACAGCGTCACCTTGGTCGCCAGCGTATCCAAGGGCACCTATATCCGCAGCCTAGCACGCGATATCGCCCATGCCCTTGGAACTCTGGGTCATGTTACCTATCTAAGACGTGTGAAGGCCGGGCCCTTCAGCGAAACGCAAGCGATTTCGCTGGACAAGCTGAACGAAATCGGTAAGGGCGCGCCACTTCAAGACCACCTCCTGCCACTGGAGGCGGGGCTGGACGGTATCCCGGCCCTCGCTCTCGATCCGGATAGTGCGCAGGCGGCCCGACAGGGCCGGGTCGTATCCGGATTGCCCCAACCCGACGGGCTCTACTTTGCCAGGCTGGAGGAAACTCCGGTGGCATTGGTGGAACTTGAAGGGGGCACGATGAAAGTCGTGCGGGGTTTCAACGTTTAAGGATACTGCGAAAGGTTACAAAACGCATGACGATTACCGCAGAACGCAAGCAGGAAGTTATTGAAGAGCACGCCCAGAACAAGGGCGACACCGGTTCTCCGGAAGTGCAGGTAGCAATCCTGACCGAGCGTATCCGCAACCTGACGGATCACTTCAAGGCCAACCACAAGGATAACCATTCCCGTCGTGGTCTGCTGAAGATGGTCAACAAGCGTCGCAGCTTGCTGGCCTATCTCAAGAAGTCGGATCTCGACCGTTACAACGCCCTGATCAAGAAGCTTGGTCTGCGTAAGTAAGAGTTTCCCGAAGGGGCGGCTGATGAGGCCGCCCCTTCGTCTATCTACGTTCCGTCACATTAGGAGCGTAAGTGAAATGGCATCCTTCACAATTCGGTGAAGGGGCCGGGGGCCGCACAAGGCTCCGCACCGGACCGGGACGGATCACCCGGAACAAGTAGGCCCCGCGATGCAATGTGGCACGCGGGTCAGAAGGATAATCAATGTTCGACACGAAAACTGTATCGCTGGAGTGGGGCGGGAAAACCCTCACTCTGGAAACCGGCCGTATTGCCCGTCAAGCCGACGGCGCCGTTCTGGCCACCTATGGCGAAACCGTGGTGCTGTGCGCCGTGACCGCCGCCAAGAGTGTACGCGAGGGGCAGGATTTCTTCCCGCTCACCGTTCACTACCAGGAAAAATTCTCTGCCGCGGGCCGTATCCCCGGCGGCTTCTTCAAGCGCGAAGGCCGCGCGACGGAGAAGGAAACGCTCACCTCCCGCCTGATCGATCGCCCCGTGCGCCCGCTCTTCCCGGAAGGTTTCTATAACGAGATCAACGTGATCTGCCAGGTTCTCTCCTATGATGGCGAGACCGAGCCCGATATCGTTGCGATGATCGCTGCATCTGCCGCGCTCACCATTTCCGGCGTGCCCTTCATGGGCCCGATCGGCGCTGCACGCGTCGGCTTCGTCGATGGCGAATATGTGCTGAACCCCGGCGTCTCCGACATTTTCGAAGAAGGCCGCCTCGACCTGGTCGTGGCCGCCACCAACGATGCCGTGATGATGGTGGAATCCGAAGCCAAGGAGCTGACCGAAGAGGAAATGCTCGGCGCCGTGATGTTCGCGCATGAGGAAAGCCGCAAGGTCATCGGTGCCATCATCGATCTGGCCGAACAGGCTGCCAAGGATCCGTGGGAAATCGACACTTCCGACGACACCAGCGCCATCAAGGAAAAGCTGCGTGGCATCGTGGGTGATGATATCGCCGCTGCCTACAAGCTGACCGACAAGGGCCAGCGTTCGGACGCGCTGAACGAAGCCCGCGCCAAGGCGAAGGAAGCTTTCGCCGAGGAAGAAGCGCAGACCCAGATGGTCGCCAACAAGGCGGTAAAGAAGCTGGAAGCGGAAATCGTTCGCGGTGCCATCCTGAAGGACGGCCAGCGTATCGACGGCCGCAAGCTGGACCAGGTTCGCCCGATCGAGGCGATGGTTGGCCTGCTGCCCCGTACCCACGGTTCGGCCCTGTTCACGCGCGGTGAAACGCAGGCGATCTGCACCACCACGCTGGGCACGAAGGATGCAGAGCAGATGATCGATGGGCTGGAAGGTCTTTCGTACAACAACTTCATGCTGCACTATAACTTCCCGCCCTATTCCGTTGGCGAGGTTGGCCGTTTCGGCTTCACCAGCCGCCGCGAAACGGGCCATGGCAAGCTGGCATGGCGTGCGCTGCACCCCGTGCTGCCCACCCATGAGGATTTCCCCTATACGATCCGCATCCTGTCCGACATCACCGAAAGCAACGGCTCGTCCTCCATGGCGACCGTGTGCGGTGGCTGTCTGTCGATGATGGACGCCGGTGTTCCCATCGAACGCCCCGTCTCCGGCATCGCCATGGGCCTGATCCTGGAAGGCGAAGACTTCGCCGTCCTGTCCGACATTCTGGGTGACGAAGATCACCTGGGTGACATGGACTTCAAGGTGGCAGGTTCCGAAAAGGGCATCACCTCGCTGCAGATGGACATCAAGGTTGCCGGCATCACGCAGGAAATCATGAAGTCCGCGCTGGAGCAGGCCAAGGCCGGCCGTGCGCATATCCTTGGCAAGATGACCGAGGCGCTTTCGGGTGCCCGCGGTGAAGTGTCCAAGCACGCTCCGCGTATCGAGACGATGCAGATCGATAAGTCGAAGATCCGTGACGTTATCGGCACGGGCGGCAAGGTTATCCGCGAGATCGTGGCCGAAACCGGCGCCAAGGTCGATATCGACGATGAAGGCGTGATCAAGATCAGCTCCTCCAATGCTGACGAGATCGCCGCTGCACGCAAGTGGATCGAAGGCATCACCGAGGAAGCCGAAGTCGGCAAGATCTACGAAGGCAAGGTCGTCAACATCGTGGACTTCGGCGCATTCGTGAACTTCATGGGCGGCAAGGACGGTCTCGTCCACGTGTCCGAAATGAAGAACGAGCGTGTCGAGAAGCCGACCGACGTCGTGTCCGAAGGGCAGGAAGTTAAGGTCAAGGTTCTCGAGATCGACAACCGCGGCAAGGTTCGTCTGTCGATGCGCGTTGTAGACCAGGAAACCGGCGAAGAGCTGGAAGACACCCGTCCCCCGCGTGAAAAGCGTGAAGGCGGCGGTGACCGTGGCGGCCGTGGCGGTGATCGTCGTGGCCCGCGTGGCGGCGGCGGTGGCCGTGGTCGCGGTGGTGATCGTGGCCCTCGCGGCGGCGGTGACAAGGGCGGTGACAATGGTGGCGGCGGTGCCGACCACATGCCGGCCTTCCTCAAGGACGACTAAACCCGTTCGATAGACTATCAGGGAAGGGCCGCGAGCAATCGCGGCCCTTTCCATTTGGAGAAACGACAATGCTGCCACGCGAAGAAATCGCCACTGCCCAGATCCCCGAAGGCGACACGCTGACGCTGATCAGCCACGGGCGCGATTTCATCATCATGCTGGGCCGGGACGAGCTGATGGGCACGCGCATGCAGTTCAGCGAGGAACAGCTTGCGCAATTGACGCTGGAACGGCTGGAAATGCCCGCTCCGCGCGTGCTGATCGGCGGCTACGGCATGGGCTTCACCTATCGCGCCGCGCTGGCTGCCCTCCCGGAAAAGGGCGAGGTGGTGGTGGCCGAGGTCGTGCCCGAAATTCTCGACTGGGCGAAAGGTCCGTTGTCAGAACTCACCGGCAATTGCCTGGATGATCCGCGTGGCGAGGTGGTGCTGGCGGATGTGGCGGCGCTGATAGACGATGCGGTGGACGAAACGACGCCAAAATATGACGCCATCCTGCTGGACGTGGACAATGGCCCCGACGGCATCGTGCGCGACGGTAACGAACGGCTCTACACCCGCACCGGCATTGCCCGCATGCGCGATGCGCTGAACGTGGGCGGCGTGCTGGCCGTATGGTCCGCCGCGCCCGATCACAAGTTTACAGGTCGCCTGAAGGATGCAGGCCTGGACGTGGAGGTGCGCCGCGTGCGCGCACGCCCTAACAACAAGGGCCCGCAGCACCACATCTGGTTCGCCCGCCGCCAGCGATAGGGGGCGCGATTCCTCTCTCATTCCATTTCGTGCTATGGCCCGGCGCAGGGTTGTGCTGATATTTGGGAGAGAGAATATGAGCGAGGAACAGATCGATTTCGCCAAAGTCGAGGAGATGGCTGGCAAGATCGTGGGCGATGTTGCAGGAGCGGTCAGCCTCTTCATGGCCTATATGGGCGATCAGGCTGGCGTGTTTGACGCTATGGATGGCGAAGGCCCCATGACCTGCCAGCAACTGGCGGACAAGACCGGCCTCAATCCGAAATATCTGCATGAATGGCTCGGGTCCGTCTCTGCAGCGGGTTACGTTGACTTTCATCCAGATAGCGAGACCTTTGAACTGCCCCCCGAAAAGGCACTGGTGATGGCCCGCGAGGGGCAGCCTGCCTGTATGCAGGGCTTCATACAAGCCATTGTTGCGCAGTTCGAAACCCACGAGAAGGCCGTGGAAACGTTCAAATCGGGGGAGGGGCGCGACTGGTCCGATCATTCGCCATGCCTGTTCTGCTCGACAGACCGCTTCTTCCGACCGGGCTACCAGGCCCACCTGATCGACGAGTGGCTGCCGGCACTGGATGGCGTGAAAGAAAAGCTGGAAGCAGGCGCCAGGGTGGCGGACATCGGTTGCGGCTATGGCTCGTCTACGGTGATGATGGCGCAGCGCTTTCCCAATTCAACATTCGTCGGCATCGATTTCCACGAACCTTCGATCGAAAAGGCGCGCGAACAGGCAAGGGAAGCGGGTGTCTCGAACGTCAGCTTCGAAGTCGCGCGCGCGCAGGATTACTCTGGCAACGATTTCGACTTCGCCTGCATTTTCGATGCGCTGCATGACATGGGCGACCCTGTCGGCGCGGCGCGACATATCAGAGAAACGCTGAAGGACGATGGCACTTTCATGCTGGTAGAGCCGATGGCGGGCGACAGCATGGCGGCCAACATGCATCCGCTGGGGCAGATATTCTACGGCTTCAGCACGGTGGCCTGCACGCCTGCATCGCTGGCGCAGGAAGTCGGCCTTGGGCTGGGTGCACAGGCCGGGCAGGCACGCCTAACGGAGGTGCTGAACGAGGCGGGTTTTGCCAAGGTGCGCCGCGCAGCGGAAACGCCAACCAATATGGTGCTGGAGGTGACCGGCTAGGCCACGGCGTAGCGCCTATCCCGCGGGCGCGGTGCGGATCTGGCCAAGGTAATCCATCTTGCCCACGTCCACCCCCATGTGCCGCAGGATGGCGTAGGCGGTGGTGGCGTGGAAGAAGAAGTTGGGCTGCGAGAAGCTGAGCAGGAAATTCTCCGCCGTGAAGGGGATATCAACGTCCTTTGCCTTGAAAATGAAATGCATTTCCTGCCCGACGAAGCTCTCCAGCTCTCCTGTGGAGAGCGCCCGCAGGCTGTTTTCCGCTGCGCCCAGATTGAGGCGCATCTTTTCAAGATCGCTGTCCGGCTCCTCCAGATCGGGGGAGAAAGTGCCCTTGCGCACCCCCTCGATAGCGCCCAGCGAATGCGCCACCATGCTTTTCACCTGATAGTCGAATGGCAGCATGTCTTCGGCCAATCTGAACGCCGCGATGTCGCCATCAGCAAGATCGCTCGCCTTGGCCTTTTCGATCCAACCCTGCGCAGAACCCAGCATCTGGATCATGGTGGGGATGATGGCGTCGTAAAGCGAAATGGTCATCGAAAGGTCCTCGCGTCAGGGCTGCGCCATTTGCTGCCACTCCCGGCCAGTGTCTGCAAGGGCGGCGGCGCCCCGGCGGGCCAGCTTTCTGCGTGACATTCGCCCACCTGCTGGCATTGTGCGAGCGGAGAGGGAGAGATTCATGGCCACGAAGCCGCGCACCACGACATTTGGAGAGGCGCTGAACGCGCAGCCGGTGAAGCCCATTCAGTGGGCCATCGTCACCGTTTGCATGCTGGTGCTGGTATGCGACGGGATTGATCTGCAATTGCTGGGCGTCGTCGCACCAAAGGTGATGGAGGCGTTCGATGTAACACGCTCCACCTTCGGCATTGCGATGATGGCGGCGCTGATCGGTTTTGGCCTTGGTGGATGGGGTGGCGGCTGGCTGGGCGATGCCATCGGTCGGCGCTGGACGCTGGTGATCGCTGCGCTGGTGTTTTCGCTGGGAACGATGGCCGCTGCCACATCCGAGGGGGTGTGGGCCATGGCCTTCTGGCGCATGTTTGCAGGGCTGGGCTTCGGCGGCGCCTATGCCAATGCGCTGGCAATGGCGGGCGAATGGCTGCCGGATCGCTGGCGCCCCGTGGCCATCAGCACGCTTGCCGTTGGCACACCCATTGGCGGCACGGTGGTAGGCTGGATCGGGCCTGACCTTGAGGCCGCCTATGGCTGGGAAGGCACGTTCATGATCTTTGGCGCGGCCACGCTGCTGGTGGTGCTGGCCATCGGCATTGTCCTGCGTGACAGCCCATCCTTCCTGCTGGCACGCGGGCGATCAGAACTGGCGCAGAAACACGCGAAGCTGGTGCTGGATGACGACGTGGCGCTGTCGCCTGACAGGCACCACACGGATAGCGAGGGCGGGCCGCAGATCGGCGTGCTGCATCCTTCCAATTTCAGGCTGAACCTAGGCATCGGTATCGCCTTTGCCGCATCCACGCTGGTGGCGTACGGCATCCTCAGCTGGGGAACCACGTTCCTGACGGCGGAGGATTTCACGCTGAACCAGGCGGGCGATGCAGTGGCGCTGGCGGGGCTCAGCTCCATGGTGGGATCGATCCTGTGCGGCATCATCATGCGCCGCTTCGGATCGAAGATCGTCATGGCGGCGCTGTCTGCCATCATGGTGGTGTGGATGCTGGCCATCGGCTTTACGATAGAGGGCCTGCCGGATCAGCTGGACGAGGCGCGACGCACCTATGTCACCTGGCTGGTGGGATTGTCCGGATTTGCCTTCAGCGCCGCCATCGCGGGCATGTATGTGATGATGACCCACGGCTATCCGCCCAGCTGCCGTTCGGGCGGCATCGGCTTTGGCATATTCATGAGCCGCCTTGGCGCAGTGTCGGCCACGGGGCTGGGTGGGGCGCTGCTGGATGCTGGCGGCACCAGCGTGTGGCCCTTCTTCGGCACGTTGGCCGCGGCTGCCGTGCTGGTGTCTGCAGCGGCCTTCGTGGTGGATCGCCACGTGCCGCCGCTGGGCAAGGAAGGGTAACCTCCTGATTCGCTTGGCGATTGATTTGGGGCTTAACGGTTTTTGCGCAGGCAGAGCCTTCCGGCACAATTATCAGCGATTTCAGCAACCGGGCTTGCGTGAATTGGCAGTAACCCTTGGCTTTGGCGCAATGCATCGGCATGGGGGGAAACCCGTTTGAAAAGCGATCAACCTACCGCAAGGAAAAGGCTGCCAGATACGTGAATGGAAATGATCAAGTCCTGTCGACCCAAGGTGCACGGCGCGGGGCATTCAGCCGCATGATAGGCCCGCTGGGCGTGTTTTTCCGGGGCTTTGTGGAAAATCCGAAGATGGTGGGGTCCATTATCCCGTCCTCCCGCGTGACGATCAATGCCATGCTGGACCGGGTGGATTGGCAACGGTGCAAGCTGTTCGTGGAATATGGGCCGGGCGTGGGCACTTTCTGCCCGCATATCCTGGATCGCCTGCCGCCGGGTGGGCAATTGCTGGTGATCGACACCAACCCCCGCTTTATCGAATATCTGCAACGCACGGTGGATGACGATCGTTTTCATGCCATTCTTGGTTCGGCAGAGAATGTGGAGGAATATGTCCGCCGGCTTGGCCATGAAAAGGCGGATTTCGTCCTTTCGGGCCTGCCGTTTTCATCCCTGCCCGAAGGGGTGGCAACGCGCATCGTCGAAGCCACGCAGCGCGTGATCCGCAGCGGCGGCGCATTCCTGACCTATCAGTTCCGCCCCACCGCGAAAGAGCTGACCGAGGCACATTTTGACAAGGTGGACACAGGCTATGTCTGGCGCAACATTCCCCCCTGCCTGCTGGTGTGGGGCTGGAAAACGGGCGAGGCCTGACGACAGCAAACAGCACAAAAAAGGCCCGCCTTCCGGATATTGGAAAGCGGGCCTTTTTGTTAAATGGCTGTTGCCGTCAGCGAACGCGCGGTCCGCCAAAGGGCAGGGGCGGCGGGGGACGGCGCGCACCACGGGGCAGCTGCGCCTGATAGGCCCGACCGCAATGTTCCACGCAATAGGGGAAACCGGGGTTCACCTTTTCTCCGCAGAAGTGGAAATCCGCCTCTCCGGGATGGCCCATGGGCCAGCGGCACACGCGATCGTTCAGGTCCAGCAGGCTGGTCTTGTCCGCGATGGAAGGATCGGGCTTTGCCGGCACCAATCGGCGCGGCGGGGCCGGCGGGATCGGCGGCTGCTGATCACCTGGGCCCTGGCGCAGAAAACCACCGGGGCCATAGGATACGATCTTGGGCAGGTCGGATCGCTTGTCCGGCATGGGCTGCTGCGGATTGGAGTTGGATGCGGGCGCGGCGGCCTGCGGTTCCTGACGCTCCACCGGCTTTGCCGCCGGGGCTTCCGCTGCCTTTCTGGCGGGCGCGGGTTTCGGCTTTGTTTTGGGCGCTGCTGGTTTTGCAGCAGCCTCCTTCTTCTTGGCAGCCTTCTTCTCGTTCGCCTTTACCGGGCTTGGTCGTGCCTTCAGGCCCAGACGATGCGCCTTGCCGATCACCGCGTTGCGTGACACGCCGCCCAGTTCGGTGGCAATCTCGCTAGCGGTGGATCCGCCTTCCCACAGCTTTGTGAGGGTGGCGATGCGTTCTTCAGTCCAGCTCATGAAGTTATCGTGTTCCGTTCATCTTGCGGACCGCGCACCATTCCGGTCACGGTCCTTTGTGTTCTTGCCAGCCCGGCACAGGAGAGATAGTCGCGCCCCTATGACCGATCAAGCACCTGCATCACTTTCCGCCACCGGCGATCTTGTGGCAGCCGGCAGCAATGCCGGTCGCAAATTCCCGCCAAAGGGAGAGCCGCAGATCACCGGCATCAACCGGATCGGGCTGTGGAGTCTCTATATTAAGGAGATCCGCCGCTTTCTCAAGGTGCAGACGCAGACTGTGTGGGCGCCCGCCGTCACCACATTGCTGTTTCTGGTGATCTTCACCGTGGCGCTGGGCCGATCCGGGCGAGAGATCATGGGCGTGAATTTCGGCACTTTCGTTGCGCCGGGCCTGATCATGATGGGCATGATGCAGAACGCCTTTGCCAATTCCAGCTTCAGCCTGCTGGCGGGCAAGCTGCAGGGCACCATCATCGATCTGCTGATGCCGCCCTTGTCAGAGGCGGAACTGATGATCGGCATCGTGATGGCGGCCATCACCCGCGCGGTGATGGTGGGCGGCGCGGTGGCGCTGGCCATGTGGCTGTATCCGGGTGTGGACCTGCACGTGGCGCACCCTTGGGCGGTGGTGTGGTTCGGCCTGATGGGGGCCACCATGCTGGCGATTCTGGGCCTG
Source organism: Aurantiacibacter rhizosphaerae (assembly GCF_009807005.1). Classification (GTDB taxonomy): domain Bacteria; phylum Pseudomonadota; class Alphaproteobacteria; order Sphingomonadales; family Sphingomonadaceae; genus Alteraurantiacibacter; species Alteraurantiacibacter rhizosphaerae. Next base: position 1,342,814 of record NZ_WUBR01000001.1, read on the forward strand.
CTGGCCAGCATCTGGGCAGAGAAGTTCGATCATAACGCGGCGATCACCAATTTCGTGATTGCGCCGCTCAGCCTGCTGTCGGGCACGTTCTACGTGATTTCCAACCTCTCGCCATTTTTCCAGATGGTCAGCAAGGCGAACCCGTTCTTCTACATGATCTCTGGCTTCCGTTTCGGCTTCCTCGGCTCCAGCGATATTGGCGACACCAATCAGGCGGTGATCGGCGCGGCGATTGGCGTGGGCGTGCTGAACCTGGTGATGGGCTTCATCACCTACCGCGTTCTGAAAAGCGGCTGGAAGATCAAGAGCTGAACCTAGTGCGTCAGGCTGCGGCGCAGGAAATAGCGACCGGCGCGGAAATCTTCGAACAGCTGGTCCACCTGCGGATGGTCGATCGGTTCGCCATCTGTATCGATAGAGAGGTTCTGCTGGCTGACATAGGCGACGTAGGAACTGTCCTCGTTCTCTGCCAACAGGTGATAGAACGGCTGGTCCCGATCCGGGCGCTGCCCTTCCGGGATCTGCTCAAACCATTCTTCCGAATTGGCGTAGACCGGATCGATATCGAAAACCACGCCGCGAAAATCGAACTTGCGGTGTTTCACGATGTCCCCGATTGCAAAGCGGGCACGCGACCGGCGGGGCGCATCGATGAGCCGACCGGCCTGGGATGAATAGAATTCAGAGCGTTCCATGGCCCGAATATATGCCGTGCCTTCGCCGTAACAAGCGCCAGCGTAAGCCCGTCCCCCGATTTTACGACGAAAAGGCGCGGAAGGGACTTGGCAAGCGATAACCAGTCGGCTAACCGCCGCGCTTCCCATCGACTGCGGGTTTAAGCTGACACCCCGTTTGCGGAGAGGTGCCGGAGTGGTCGAACGGGGCAGTCTCGAAAACTGTTGAGCTCCTATGGGGTTCCGAGGGTTCGAATCCCTCCCTCTCCGCCACTCACTCACAGAACAACTACTTCAGGCCTTCTCTTCTTGCTCAATTGGCAGGACAGACACCGGTACGGCCCCCATGCGCGGCTGGCCGTGAAGCGGATCGTAATCGTCGGACCAGCTTAGAAGCTCGTTCACATTCGCGCCGTGCTCCCGCGGATCGTGATCGTCTCCCGGATTGGCGCCGAAGCCGTGCGTCATTGAAAGGACGCCGGGGCGCAGATCGTCATCGCTTTCCACCACGCCGACGATGGATCCGTTTTTCGATCGAATGCGCACCAGATCGCCGGGAGATAGACCAAGCTGGGCCAGATCCGTGCCGTGCATATAGGCAGGGTTATAGGGTGTCCTGAGAATACCCTCGGCACGGTATGTGGCATTGGTGGTTTGCTGAATGCGGCGGGGGATGAAGAGGTAGGGAAAGTCCGGCCCCGTGCCACGGCGTGCGTGATAGTCTTCCGTCGCCACCTCCTGCAATTGGGCCATCATGCCCGCATCGGCGAGTTCTAGCCGGGCGGAGCAATCGTCGCTGCGCGGGCCGACTTTTGTCCGCGCTTCCTCGAAGATATGTCCATCAGCATATTGCTTTACTGTTTCCAGCGGGATTGCGGAGCCTTCGCAAAGCAGTGCGTAAAGCGCATCGGTATCGGGCTCCCGCTCCATATCCATCGGCAGGGCACTGGCGCGATCCTCGAAGATGCGCCCCAGCTTCAATGAAAGCCCCAGACGGCGCGCGACATGGTAATAGATCTCCCACGAAGCCATGATCTCGGCATCGGGTGGCGGCGTGGCCAGCGCTGGATTGTAAAGCCCGTAAGGCTCCTGCACGCCCCATCCGGGGTGAGTGAAGGAAACGGATTCGAACCATTGCGAGAATGTGGGCACCTCAAGCTGGGTGTTCGTGGCGATGACATGGGTTGCCACGCGGGCGGTGGCGGACATCTCGATATCATGCACCACCAGCAGGTCCAGCGCTTCAAGCGCTTCCTTCACCTTGCGCGTATCGGGCCAGGTGCGCATCGCGCCGCCATGCATGAACATCGCGCAGACATTGCCTTTCGCGGGCGTCATCATCTCTTCCAGCAGGCCGTTGAGCGGCAATCCTGCCACGCTGGCTCCAATGCCGCGCGCAGGCTTTCGCGGGGCATCCGGCATGATGGCGGGGTAGGGGGCGGACGGCTGCGCGCGCGGCTGCCACGGCGCAAGCAAAACAGGGCTGCGGGCAGGATCGCCGGGCCGCGTCCAGAACCCGCGCAGGGTGATCAGGCAGCGTGACAGATAGGTGGAAAGCGTGCCGCGCGTCGCCATGGATGGCCCGACGCCGCTTCCCACATCGCCCCGCTTCGCCTCGATCAGCAATTGGGCTGCTTGCCGCAGTTGCTCCGGATCGACGCCGGCACGCTGCGCGACATAGTCCGGCGTAAAGGGACTGACGGCAGCTGTTAGCGCGTCCAGCCCGGTTGCGTTCTCTTTCACGAACGCAGCATCGGTGCCGCCGCCCTTGATCACCAGATGGATCAGGCCCGCCAGGATCGCGGGGTCCTCTCCCGGAATGCCCTGCAGGTGAACGGCCGCACGCCGGGCGGTTTCGGTGCGGCGGGGATCTATCACGATCAGCTTGCCACCACGGCCCACGAAGCTTTTAAGCCGCTGGCCGGGATTGTTGTTGGCATATTGCTTTGAAATGATGGGATTGCCGCCGATGATCAGGAACACATCCAGCAGATCAAGCGGAACGTGCCCACCTTCCCAGGTGCCGTGCAGCGCATCGGATACGAACATGCCCGGCTGGTCTATCGTCGCCACGGTGTAGAGGCTGTTGGAGCCGATCGCCTCCAGGAAAGACACCATCATCGGCGCGGTGGCGGGTTGTTCGTGCACCGGGTTGCCCATGTAGGATGCAACGGAATCCGGCCCGTATTCCTCGATGCATTGCCGCACTTTCTCGGCAATTTCGTCTATCAGCTGATCCTTGGAAATCGGCACGAAGGAACCATCGGGCATTCGCTTCAGGCTGTGCTTCAATCGGTTCGGATCGTTCTGCTGTGTCGCCAGCGCCCGCCCCTTGGGGCAGATGAAGCCGCGATGCAGCGGGGCGTCAGGATTGCCCTCAACCTTTTCGATCCGCGAGCCATCCAGCGTTGCGATCACCGGGCAGAACCCGCCGCAGCAGCGGCAAACGCTCTTGGCGGTCACCGGCGTGGCCGAAGTCACAGTGCCATCCGTCATTCACGACATCCTTCTCTCCCCCGGCCAGCTTATTGCAAACCAGTGCGGCCTTTGGGGTGGGAAGTATTGAAGCGTATTTTATGCTGGCTGACAATATCGGAATGAGAAACGGCAAAAGGTCCGACGGCCAGATTGGCCGCCGGCGCGTGCGACATGCAGGGCTTCATCCACCCTGTTCGCCGATCCTAAAGGCTATTTTACGCTTTGCTCCAGGATCTGCAGCGTCTTGAGATCGGAATGGAAATCCAGCGCGTAATCGCCGCCCTCACGGCCGATGCCGGAGATACCGATACCGCCGAATGGCGCCGTCAGATCCCGCACTAGGAAGGTGTTTACCCACACCGTGCCGCCGCGCACTTGCCTGCCGACCCGTTCTGCTCTTTCTGCATTGCCGGTGTAGACGATGCCGGAAAGGCCGTATTGGGTGGAGTTGGCAAGGGCCACGCCATCCTCTTCGCTGGCAAATGTCTGGAAGGTGAGGACCGGGCCGAAGATCTCGCTTTGCACCACTTCGCTGTTGTTGTCCCTGGGCATAATCAGCGTGGGTTCCACCCAGTTCTGCCCTTCCTTCCAGCGTTTGCCGCCGCGCACGATCTCGTCACCTCTTTCGCGGGCGCGCTCGATAAAGCCCAGCACGCGTTCGACATGGGTGGGATGGATCATGGCGGAAACGGTTGTGGCGGGGTCCATACTGTCACCCAGCACGTGCTGATCTGCATAGTGATTGAAGCGTTCGAGGAATTCGTCCTTCACGCTTTCCTGCACGATCACGCGGGAGCCTGCCATGCAGACCTGTCCGCTATCATCGTACTGGCCCGCCGCCTTCTTGGCAGCGGCATCGATATCCGCATCTTCGAACACCAGCAGCGCGCTTTTCCCGCCCAGTTCGGCAGTGAACGGCACGATGTTTTCGGCCGCATTCCTGCCAATCACGCGGGCCGTGGGAACAGACCCTGTAAAGCTGATGCGCTTGATGCCGGGGTCCGACGTCAGGGCGTTGCCGATTTCCGCGCCGCCCTGCACGATGTTGAACACGCCCGGCGGAAAGCCGGCTTCATCGATCAGGTCGCCCAGCATGGATGCAGACAGCGGAGACCATTCGGCAGGTTTCAGGATCACCGTATTGCCTGCCGCCAGCGCGGGGGCGCATTTCCACGTGGAGAGCATGAAGGGCGCGTTCCACGGCGTGATGATCAGCGCCGGGCCGGCGGGCATGCGGATAACGCGGTTCAGCGTGCCCTTGGAAGACCAGACGCGTTCCTCATGCTCCACCGCCAGATCGGCGTAATTGCGGAAGTTCAGCGCAGCGCGAGAGATAACGCGCAGTTGCAGGCTCTCCAGCAGCATCGCCATGTCAAGGCATTCGACAAGCGCGAGCTTCTCCTTGTTCTCCTCGATCAGGTCCGAAAGCCGGTTGAGATAGGCGGCGCGTTCCTTGGCAGAGAGGGCCGCCCATGCAGGAAAAGCCTCCGTCGCAGCGGCGACGGCCTGCTTCGCGGTATCGGCATCGCCCAGCGCGACGTCGGCCAGCTTGCGATCCCAGTCAAACGGGCAGCGCGTTTCGAAAGTGCGGGGCGAAGACACCCGGCGATTGCCGATGAAATGGTCGGGAGAGACGGATACACCGTCGATGTCGATACGCTCGGCCATGAAGGTCCTCAGATGTAATGCAGGTAATAGGCGATTTGTTCTTCGCGAGACTTGTCTGCCAGCAGCTCTATCTCGCGCCGTTTGATGGCGACGTAATTGGCCACCAGCACGCTGCCGATTGCTTCGGTCAGCGCGGTGTCGCTTTCCAGCGCATCCAGTGCAGAGCCAAGATCGTGCGGGGCATGCTCCTCTGCCGAGACGCTTTCGATGCCGTCCTCTGTTTCCGGGTCGGGCAGGGCATAGCTGTTTTCCATGCCCAGATGCCCGGCCTGCAACAGCGCTGCGATGGCGAAATAGGGGCTTGCGGCACAATCGCCCAGGCGATGTTCCAGCCGTGCGCCGTTTCCTGTTTCGCCCGACAGGCGCACTGTCACGGAACGATGATCCACGCCCCAGTTCGCCCAATATCCAACAAGATTGCCCGGCTTAAGCCGTTCATAGGAATTGGTCACCGGTGCCAGCACGCCGGTGAGCGCGCGATGGTGTTTCAGCATGCCGGCGATCACGCCCTGCATCACCGGATTTGAGGTGTCGTTCACATCGGACCGGGCGAACACGTTTGTGCCGTCCTTGTCCGTGAAGCTGAGGTTGAAGTGCAATCCGCTGCCGCTTTTGCCCTCGATCGGCTTTGGCAGGAAGGATAGCAGGTAGCCCCGCTTGAACAGGATTTCGCGCGCCATCTGGCGGAACAGGAATGCATCGTCCGCCGCCTTCAGCGCATCGGCATAGCGCAGGGTCAACTCGAACTGCGGGGAATCGAATTCGGCATTGATGGATTCAATTGGCAGGCCGCAATTGGCCGCCGCTTGCCAGATATCGTCCACCAGTCCGGCAGGATCGGAGAAGGGGCCGGTGCCATAAACAAAGGCGCCGGGCGTTTCGTAGGGCACCCATTCGCCATCGGCATTGCGCTGATAGACATAGGCTTCCATTTCGATGCCGATCTGCGGCTCCAGCCCGCGGTCGCGCCACAACGCAATTGCGCGTTTCAGGGCGGAGCGTCCACACAGCGGGAAATCCGTATCGCCATCGCGCAGATCGCCAACCACCACCTGGGTATCGCGTTCCCACGACATGCGCAGGTTTGCCGGATCGAACACCAGTTGCATGTCCGGCAGACCGTCCAGCACGCCCGCGCCGGGTGCGGCGATCATGTCCTTGCAATAGGTTACAGCATAGGCACCCACGCACAGCCGTGCATGGCCCTTTCGCGCTTCTGACAGCGGAACATATTTGCCGCGTGCCAGATTCAGTTGATCGGCAAAAAGGAGCCGGCACCTTTGCGTGGCTTCGCCTGACGCTGTCACACTGCTATCTCCCAAAACTGCCCCCTTATCTGCCATTTTACCGTCCCACGCCACGTGTCAGCGAGCGGTGACCCTGATCGGCAGTTTCTTGATACCGTGGATGAAATTGGACCGCAGATATTCATGTGGTGCAATCTGCTCGATCTTGCCAAGGCGGCGTGTCATTTCTTCCAGCACCACGCGCACTTCCAGCTTGGCCAGCCACATGCCCAGGCAAATGTGCGGGCCGCCCTGGCCAAAGGCGAGGTGCGGATTGCGCGGCCTGTCCAGCTGTAGCTGATAGGGATCGCTCATAGCATCGCCATCGCGGTTGGCGGAAAGGAACCACAGCACCACCTTGTCACCGGCGCGGATGGTTTTTCCAGCATGTTCGAAATCCTGCGTGGCGGTGCGACGGAAATGGGTGGTGGGGGTGGCCCAGCGGATCATCTCGTCCGTCACGCCTTCCCAGCCGCCGTGGTTTCCGGCTTGCAGAGCCGTCAGCAGGCCGGGCTGGTTGGCCAGCGAATGGATGGTGGCCGCAATCGAATAGCGGGTGGTGTCGTTTCCGGCCGCGACCAGCAGGCAGAAGAAGTTGCGGAATTCATCCCGCGTCATCTGCGTGCCGTGGCTGGTGGGCTGCAAAACGGTGTTCAGAACGCCGATCTCTTCGCCTTTTTCGATCCGGTCGAGCAGATCATTGGCGTAATCGAACAGTTCGACAGCCGCAGGAGAGCGGAAGGGTAGCAGGCGGTATTCATCGGTATCGACCTTATCGATAACGAAATCGGTGTAATCGGGATCGGCGTTGGAAATCAGCGCATCGCCGCGCTCCACCAGCCAGCCGGCATCTTCATCCGGCACACCGATGATCTGGCCCAGCATCTGCATCGGCAGGCGGCGTGCAATACGGTCTGTCGCGTCGAATTCGCGTTCCTCGAAGGATTGGTCCAGCAGTTCCGTCACGATCTGGCGGATGCGATCTTCATATTGCGAGATTGTGCTCTTGGAAAAAGCCTTGCTGGCCAGCGCGCGAAAGGCGCGGTGAACAGGCGCATCGGTTTCCTGAAAGGTCTTGCGCGCCTCGTACTCTTCCTCCGTCTGGTCCTCCATGCGGATACCGCGAGCGGAGGATAGCAGACCGGTCTGCCGGTTCAGTTGCAGGATATCGGCGTGCCGCACCACCGACCAGAACCCGTCATCGGGGCCGGTAAATTCGGTCCAGTGGACCGCCGCCTCGCTGCGCATACGGTCAAAAGTCGCGAAGGGTGCGCCGTTGTCGAAAGCATCTTGCGATGACAGATCGACATGGGGATCTTCGGATCGGGAAAAGGGATAAATCATCACATCAGCCTCTGCCATCTAGCTAGGAAGCAAGCGTTCCTTTCACTTGGCAGAACCGGACAAGATGCCGCCCAGCTATCCCCACCCTGCCGAAAACACGCTATTCGCCTCTGCAAGAACTTACAGAGGAGCGCGACATGGGTGAGATAGTTGGAGCAGGCATCGTGGCACACGCGCCCACGATCATGATGTCGGAAGAAGATCGCAAGGAATTGAACGAGGGCAAGGAAATCAGCCTCGTTCCCGGATTGCACCGGCTGCGCGAGGAAGTGCTGGACCCGCTGAAGCCGGACACCATCATTATCCTGGATACGCACTGGCACACCATCGTGGAATTCTGCGTCACCTCCCACGCACGGCGCGCCGGGCTTTATACGTCCGACGAATTGCCGCGCGGGATGAAGCAGATACCCTATAATCTGAAGGGCAACCCGGAACTTGCGAATAGCATCGCGCATCGCGCCACCGAAGTCGGCGTGCGCACCAACCCGATCGACGATCCGTGGTTGCCGATCCATTATCCGACGGTAAATCTCTCCACCTTCCTGCATGACGATGCGCAGGAATGGCTGTCTGTCAGCCATGCCTATACCGGGGAGCCGGAAACTTTCCTGAAGGTGGGCGAGGGGATTGGCAGGGCCATCCGTGAAAGCGATCGGCGCGTTGCCATCATCGCCAGCGGTTCGATGAGCCATCGCTTCTGGCCCTTCCTGCAAATCCCGGATCACGAATCCTCCGATCCCATCCATATCTCCCGCCCCGAAGCGCGCGAGGCGGATCTGGAGCGGATCGAATGGATGAAGGCGGGTGATCATGCGCAGGTCATCGATACAATGGACGATTTCCTGCAGCACCTGCCAGAGGCGCGCTTTGGCCACTACCTGATGATGGCCGCAGCATGCGGCGGGCGTGACTGGAAAGCAAAGGGGCGCCAGTTCTCCGATTATGAGAACGCCACCGGCACCAGCCAGGTGCACGTGTGGTTTGATCGCGACGGAGACGGCTGGGCCTAGATCCAGCCGCTCCTGCCGCAGTTCAGATCACAGGACTTCGCTCTCCAGCCAGGCGATGATCTCACCATTGCGGGTGCGATCATCCAGGATGTCATCATCGATGCCCAGCTGCCAGCGCAGGCCCATATCATCTGGCGCGGCGATCAACCGGTCCAGCTTTCTGACATAGGCGTGCATGCTGTCTTTATCGACGAAGAAGCCTTCAGTGATCATCGCATCTTCATACAGGCGATAAAGCTGCACCAGCTGCTGCAGATCGAATTCCGGATGATACTGCACTGCCCATACCGTGCTCTTGCCAACCGGCACCAGCGCGGCCTGCACCTTGCTGTGGGGGTTGGATGCCAGCAGAGTGGCGCTGTCGGGCAGGCGTGTCACCTCGTCATAATGGATGCAGGGCGCATCGAATGATCGGTTCTTCAGGCTGAAGATCGGATGGCCACGCCCCTCGTCTGTCGGGGTGATCTTGCGGGCGATGCCCACTTCGCGGCCCATCGGGCTGTATTCCACCTGGCCCCCGGCTGCCATCACCGCGATCTGCAGGCCCCAGCACGATCCGAATATCGGCATGCCGGTTTCGCCTGCCCTGGCAGTCAGCTCTATCTGGTTGGTCACGGCAAATTCGCTGTCATAGGCGTGCAGCGATGATCCGGTGATCACCATGCCATCATAATCGCCAAAGCCCCGGCCTTCGGGGAAAGCCCAGTCCTCGTCTGCGCCATTGATCGTATCCATTTCCAGATCGGGGAAGTGAGTGGAAATGGCCTCTGCGTAAATCTGGCTGGAACTGCGCACGCCGATCTTTGCGCCCAGAGCGCGTTTTTCGGCGGTGTTTCCTTCAAGCAATAGCAATCGCGGCATCGTGTTTCCCTGTGGTATTTAAGTCTTGGATCAGAAGGGCTGAGGGGCCCCAGAAATTCTACTGCGCCATCTGCTTGCGGCACGCCTGCGGTGAAACCCCGCTCCACCGGCGGAACGCGCGAGTGAATGTGCTGTGTTCCGAATAGCCGAGGCGCAAGGCGATCTGGGCGATGGACAGGTCCGGCTTTGTGCGAAATTCGAACACCGCCTGGCGCATGCGGCATTCGTCCAGCACCTGCTGAAAACTGTGCCCTTCGGTTGCCAAATGGCGGCGCATGGTGCGGCTGGACATGCCGACCTCGCGAGCCACGCGCTCCTGATCGATGCCAAGCTGGTCCAGGTCGCGATAAACAACCTGCGCCAATCGTTCCACCAGCGCGCTGGATCGGTTCTTGTCGGCGATCTGGCGGTTCAGTTCGTTGATCGGCGCCGCGCGATCGCACGGCTCGATGGCGCGATCCAGAAAGCGGGTGGGGAAGCGGAACATGTTGGTATCCGCCTCGAAACTGCACGGCGCATCCACCACGCGCTGGATGTCGCCTGTCATCATGGAGGCGGAGGCTTCGAAGTGGAATTCCACCTGGTCCCAGCCATCGGTGGAACCCTGGCACAGGATCTGCGCCAATATGCCAAAGCTGAACATTGCATCCTGATGGCGCGGCCAGATGTTGGGATCGAGGATGCGGTAGCTGAGCGAAGTCGTGCGTTCCTGGCTATCGATGCGGATATCGGTGCAATCCTGTAGCAGCGCGAAATATTCCACGAACCTGCGCAAGGCGGAGCCCACGCTGGTGGAGGCGCAAACGGCATCGCCCACCGGGCCAAGCGATTGGAGGCTGTAGTTGCGGCCTACCAGCCACGGGATCGCAACATCCTTGGTGTCACGCACCACGCATTCCGAAAAATCGACGAAGCCTCTCAGCGGTATTCGTCTCTCCGCCTCGGCATCGGCTTGGGCAAAGTTCTGGAATGGCTTCATACTTTCCGTACGATAGCCCTGGCTGGACATGAAACGCTGCCACCCATCAAGGGCGGAAGAGCGAACGCAGGTAACCGCCATGTTTTTTTCTCCCTCAATGGGAAGAAAGCTATACCCGGCGTTGCACGCTGAATTGATAGTTTGTGCCATTTGACTGACAGTTTAGGACAGGAATTGGCTACACTTGTCCACTTCGGCCAAGCCCGTCGCCGCGATCGTGACAGATGAAACGGCACCGGAGGACGATATCGATGGCCGATCGTGTGCACATGCCCGAACACAGCGCAGCGGCGGCCAATGCGGTCGACGTCAATTCCATAAGCGCGATTGCCAGCGCCATCGTGCTGGGCACGATTGGGGTGCTGTCCTTCATCATCCAGCCCGGCGTTGTGGGCGGATTTGTGAGTGAGCTTGGCTATACAGAGCCGCAGGCGGTCAACCTTGCCGGTGTGGAGATGCTGGGCGTCGCGATTTCGGCGATCGTACTCGCATTCTTCGGCAATCGGCTGAATTGGCGATATGTTGTCTTCTTCGGGCTGGCGCTGGCGATTTTCGGCAATATGCTGTCAGCGGCGATGTTGCAATCGTCCAGCTTCTGGGTCGCTCGGCTGGTGGCAGGGCTGGGCCACGGCCTGATCATCTCCATCAGTTTTACCTTCATCGGCATCACTCGCCATGCAGAGCGCAATCTGGCGCTCTATCTGGTGCTGCTCCTCACCTATGGCGCATTCGTCCTGTGGTTCTTGCCGAATTTCCTTGCCACCTTCGGGTTCACCACGCTGTTCGGCTGTTTCGCGGTACTGTGCCTCATCTCCATGATCACCGTGCGTTACGTGCCGCGCGCCTATGTGGCCGAAGCGGTAGACGCGCCCAATGCGCGCCAGCTTGGCCGCCCGATGATCCTTTTGGCGCTGGCCGGCGTGCTGGCCTATAATCTGGCGCAGGGCATCGCATGGGGTGTGCTGGCGCTGGTGGGGTTTGCCGCCGGCCACGCAGAACAGCCCGTGGCGGACGCGCTGTTCCTGTCGCAGATACTGGCAATTGCGGGCGCGCTGGCGGCGGTGTTCCTGGCGGAACGGATAACGTCCCACTGGGCCATCGCCATCGGTATTCTGGGCGGCGGGGCCAGCATTGCGCTGCTGCTCGGCCAGCCGGATTACGCCACCTTCCTGATCGCCGTCTGCGGGTTCAACTTGCTGTGGAACTTCGTGCTGCCTTTCATCCTGGCAAAGGTCTGCGATTTCGAAGTCAGCGGCCGGATGATCTCATACGCCATCGCCTTGCAGATGATCGGCCTAGGCGGCGGCCCCTTGCTGGCCGCGCCGCTGATTACCGATGGTTCCTTCTTCTGGGTGGAGCTGGTGTGCATCGGCTTCTTCATTCTCAGTTACCTTTCCCTGCTTGTGCCGATGAACGCGCACCGGCGCCTGCTTCTCTCTGAAACGACTGTCTGACCCATGAACCTTGAACTTGAAAGCCTCGGCGATGCCGAAGGCGCGCTTGCCGTATTCGATCCTGCCACCGGCAGCGAAATTGGCCGCGCCACAACATACAGTGAGGACGATGTGTCCTCCATTATCACGCTGGCAGATGCCGCCGGGCAGGAATGGGCGCAACGAACGGCCAAAGATCGCGCCGCCATACTGAGCAAGTGGTTTGCCCTCACCAAACAGCACACTGAAGAACTGGCCCGGCTGGTGACCGCGGAAAGCGGCAAGCCGATGGCGGAATCGCGCGGAGAGGTCGCCTATGGCGCGTCCTTCATCGAATGGTTCGCGGAAGAGGGCAAGCGAGCCTATGGCGAAACGGTGCCGACTTTCGCGGCCGGCAAGCGGGTGATGACCATAAAGCAGCCGGTAGGCACCTGCGCTGCCATCACCCCGTGGAACTTCCCCGTCGCCATGATCACCCGCAAGGTGGCCCCGGCGCTGGCGGCAGGCTGCGCCATCGTCGTAAAGCCCGCAGAGGCGACACCATTTTCTGCGCTGGCGCTGGAGCGTCTGGCGCATGAGGCGGGCGTGCCACGCGAACTGTTTCGCGTGGTGCCAACCACCGATCCGGCGGAACTGGGCACACTGTTCTGCACGCACCCCCGCATCCGCAAGCTCAGCTTCACTGGCTCCACCGCCGTGGGCAAGACGCTGATGCGCCAGACGTCGGACAATGTCCTGCGCCTCAGCCTGGAACTGGGCGGCAACGCACCCTTCATCGTGTTCGACGATGCAGACCTGGACGCCGCCGTGGAAGGCGCGATGGCCAGCAAGTATCGCAATGCCGGGCAAACCTGCGTGTGCGCCAACCGAATACTGGTGCAGGACGGTGTCCACGATGCTTTCGTGGAAAAACTGAAGACGCGCGTAGAGGCGCTGAAGATCGGCGCAGGCTGCGAAGAGGGCACGACGCTGGGCCCACTGATCAACAGCGCCGGGCGAGACAAGGTGGCAAGGCTGGTGGATCAGGCTTTGTCCGCGGGCGCGAAACCCGTCACCGGCGCAACCACCAGCGATGCCGGGGAAGGCTTTTACGAGGCCACCATCCTCACCGGCGTCACGTCCGATATGGCGATTGCCAGCGAGGAGATTTTCGGCCCCGTCGCGCCCGTCATCCGCTTTTCGACAGAGGACGAGGCAATCCGCATCGCCAATGACACGCCCTATGGCCTGGCGGCGTATTTCTACGCCCGCGACGTGGGCCGCGTGTTCCGCGTGATGGAGGGGCTGGAATACGGAATGGTCGCGGCGAACGATGGCATCCTGTCTACCGAAGTCGCGCCGTTCGGCGGCATCAAGCAATCCGGCATGGGCCGCGAAGGATCGAGCCACGGCCTCGATGAATATCTTGAACTGAAATACTGCCTGGTGGGAGGAATTTGATGAGCGTGAATGCAGATCTCTGGAAGCGGCGCGAGGCTGCCGTGCCGCGCGGTGTCGCCTCCATGCACCAGCGTTTCTTTCACGAAGGCGCCAATGCCCATGTCACAGATGCAGAGGGCGGCGAATATATCGACTTCGCCACCGGCATCGCGGTCTGCAACACCGGCCACAGCCATCCGCGCATCGTTGCCGCGGTGAAGGATCAGCTGGACCGGTTCTCGCACTGCTCCTTCCAGGTGACGCCCTACGAAAGCTATATCGCGCTGGCGGAGAAGCTGAACGCGCGCGCGCCGGTTGCAGGCGACGCGAAGACTATCTTTCTGTCCACGGGCGCTGAGGCGCTGGAGAACGCGGTGAAAATCGCCCGCTCCGCCACCGGGCGGCGCGGCGTGATCACCTTCCAGGGCGGCTATCACGGGCGCACGCTGCTGACGCTGGCGATGACCGGGAAAACGCAGCCGTACAAGGCGCAGTTCGGCCCGATGCCGGGCGACATTTTTCACACGCGTTTCCCCATTCCCTATCATGGCTTCGGCGATGATGCGGCAATCGAAGGGCTGAACGCGCTGTTCGCATCCGCGATCGAACCCGAGGCGGTGGCAGCGATCGTGCTGGAGCCGGTTCTGGGCGAGGGCGGGTTCTACACTGCGTCCTATGATTTCTTCCGCGCGCTGCGAGAAATTTGCGACCGTCACGGCATCCTGCTGATCGCGGATGAAGTGCAGTCGGGCTTTGCCCGCACCGGCGAACTGTTCGCCATGGACTGGGTTGCGCGGGAGGCCGATGTGCGGCCCGACATGATGACCGTGGCCAAGGCAATGGCTGGTGGCTTTCCCATCTCCGGCGTAATTGGCCGGGCAGATCTGATGGATACGCCGGGGCCGGGCGGCCTTGGCGGTACCTATGGCGGATCGCCGCTGGGCTGTGTGGCGGGCCTGGAGGTTCTCGACATCATCGACGAAGAAGATCTGTGCGCCCGTGCGCGGTTGATCGGCAGCCGCATCAAGGAAAGGATGCGCGGACTTGGCCTCTCATGCATCGGGGACGTGCGTGGCCCCGGCGCGATGGTGGCCATGGAACTGGTGAAGGATGGCGATCCATCGCGGCCCGATCCTGAGCTGACGAAGGCCATCGTGGCGCAGGGTCTTTCCGAAGGCCTGCTGCTGCTGTCCTGCGGCATTCGCGGCAATGTCGTGCGCTTCCTGCCGGCGCTGACGATGCCCGACGATGTGCTGGAAGACGGCCTCGACAGGATCGAAAAGGTCGTGCGCGCCGCCGCCGGGTAGCAGGCCCTTCGTTTTGGCCTACTCGGCCAAGCGTATTGGCGGATTGCGACGCACCTTTCCCGGCACCTTAGGGAGGTCTGAAATGCGCAATCTGTTACTCGGCAGCTGTCTGTCTGCCATCACCATCGTTTCGCTCAATCCGCAACTTGCCAAGGCGCAAGATGCGGATGGGCAGCCCGCCGCCACGCCTGCACAGGCGGATGAGCCCGGCATTCTCGACGCGATTATCGTTACGGCCAACAAGCGGGCGGAGAACCTGCAGGACGTGCCAATTTCCGTCAGCGCCTTTTCCGGCGATCAGCTGACCGCGCTGGGCGTGACCGACACCACCGGCATCACCCAGCAGATACCGGCGCTGCAGGTGAACCAATGGTCACCCAACCTCACCATTTTCAACCTGCGCGGCGTTTCGCAGAACAACTTTACCGACAATCTCGAAGCGCCCGTCGCGGTGTATTTCGACAACGCCTACATGGGGTCGATCAACGGCGTCAGCGGGCAGATCTTCGATGTCGAACGGGTGGAGGTCCTGCGCGGACCGCAAGGAACGCTGTTCGGCCGCAACGCCACGGGCGGGCTGATCCACTATCTCTCCCGCCAGGCGGAGGAGGATAACCTCAACGGCTATATCGAGGCGAGCTATGGCCGCTTCAACGATCTGTCGATCGAGGCTGCCATGGGCGGCGGCATTGCCGAGGGCGTGCGCATTCGCGCCGCAGGTCGGCTGGAAAAAGCCGATGGCTACGTGATCTCGCGCGATACCGATGCAGCTGCGGGACTGGTGGGCAGCGGCCAGGATCTGGGCGGCAAGGACGGCTGGGCCGGACGCATCACGATGCAGTTCGAAGTCACGCCAGACCTTACCGCGAACCTGTGGTACAAGCATGCGCAGGACAATGACGTCGATACTGGCGGCTATGTGTTCGACAATTGCGATTTTCTGGCTAACGGATATTGCGCCGTGGACGATACCGGCCTCGGCAATGGTCAGGGCGGGGTGATCAACGGCATCACTGGCGAACCTGCCAGCCCGTTCGAGAACTTCGGCGAACGGCGCGGCTATCTGGATCGCAATGTCGATATCTATCAGGCCGATTTCGAATGGGATCTGGGCGACGCGCTGACGCTGACGTCCATCACCAATTACACCGATCTTTCAAAAACCTATGGCGAGGATGGCGATGCCATCCCGGTGCTGGTGATCAATTTCGACACCACCAATGATTATCGGCAGTTCTCGCACGAGATGCGCCTGGCCGGAGATACCGATTTCGCGCGCTGGCAGGTGGGCGGCTATTACCTCGATATCGACATGGATGGCTCCATCAAGACGCAGGGCGCGCCGGTTCTTGGCTCCGCGCTGGAGGTGAATGGCGATGCGGTTGATCCGGCGGTGTTCCAGACATTCGGCCTGTCATCTCGCAACTGGTCTGTCTTCGGTCAGGCGGATTTCCTGCTGACCGATACGCTGACGCTGACCGCTGGTGCGCGCTATTCGCAAGACGACAAGTCAATCGATTACACGGCCACGCTTATCGATCCGGCGGTGGCCGACGATTTCCTCATCGCATCAAGCGCGGCGTTTGAAACCGTGGTGCCGGGCGTGAACGATATCGACTATGGCGACTGGGCCGCGCGCGTGGCGCTGAGTTACGAGCCGAACCCCGACCTGTTGCTGTTCGCATCGTGGAACAGGGGCATCAAGGGCGGCAACTGGTCGCTGGGCTCTGACGTTGTGGCAGAGGATTTCAAGCACGGGGCGGAGACGCTCAACAGCTTTGAAGCCGGTTTCAAAAGCACGCTGGCCAATGGCGACCTTCGTCTGAATGGCACGGTGTTCCACTACATCTTCGATGATTATCAGGCATTTGCACTAACCGGCGGCGTGCCATTCGTAACCAACAGCGATGCCCGTTCCACCGGTGCTGAGGTTGAGGCGTACTGGAGCCCGACGCCTCAGCTCAACGTGGTGCTGGGCGGCACCTGGCAAACCTCCAAGGTGGATCAGGTGCGCGGACCGGGCGAACAGTTCGGGCCGGAGTTCTTCCCCGGCGCGCCCGATGCACAGTTCTGCACGAATGAGGGCGGTTTCTTCTTCTGTGACTATCCGCAGGATTTCATCACCGATGCCGAATTCCCCAACTCGCCCGAATTCAGCCTGAACTATCTGTTCCGCTACAACTTCGATCTGGGCGGCGGCGAACTGGCTGCGCAGGTAGACGGGGCATGGTATGCCGATCAGTATCTGGAAGTGACCAATGGCCTGTCCTCGCTGCAGGAAGCCTATAACGTCACCAACACGTCCCTGATGTACACGGATGACGCCAGCGGCATTTCGGCGCAGCTGTGGATGCGCAATGTGTTCGACAAGGAATATCGTGCCTACACGCTGAACCTTGGCATTCTGGGCACCACGTCGTTCTTCGCGCCGCCGCGCACCTATGGCGCGACCTTGCGCATACCGTTCGGCGACTGAATTTTCGGAAAGCGTCAGCTTTCGGCAGTCATCCGGCGATATCGTTCCGGTGTATTGCCACACTGCGCCTTGAAGGCGCGGATAAAGCTGGCGCTTTCCGAATAGCCAACGGAAAGCGCGATATCCGCGATGGAGCGGTCGCTCTCTGCCAGCAGGTGGCACGCCTGCTGCATCCGGTGGTGCTGGGCCATGTCGCGGAAGGTCTGGCCGTCTTTCGCCAGCCGTCGCTGCAATGCGTGGACGGACAGGCCCAGCGCAGCAGCGGCATCCTCCACCTTTGGAGGTGCGGAGACTGCACGCATTTGCAGCCAGTCCTCCAGCCGTTCCACCAAGGTGGCCGGGCCTGCCTCGTCCTCTGCCTTGCTTTGCAGGTGGTCGACCAGGATGGGAAACAGGTCGCCGCTCAGTTCCCTTCCTCTTCGGGTTAGGTCGGCGGCATCGAAGCTGATGGAATTGCGCGGCCGATCGAAGAACACATCGCAATCGAAGAAATCGCGATAGGTCAGGTAATCGCCGACCTGCGCGTGTTCGAAGCACACCTCCCGCAGATCCAGTCGGCCGCCGCAGTAATTGCGTGCCAGCGTATAGGTGACGGCAATCGAATATTCCGCGTCCTGCCGCCGCGCGCCCAGGCTGGTATCGCGAACGCCGTATTCGAAGGTCGCCGTGTCCGGCCCGACGCTGATGGAATTGCGCGCCGATTGCTGCATCACGCCCAGGTAGTGCACGAATGCCGAGAAGGCTTCTCCCAGTGTGGGCGCGGAAAGGAAGAGGAAGCTGAGCGGGCCAAGGCTGTCCGCACTGGCGATGCGCCCTGCGTGAAGGCCGAAATGGCGATTATTGGCGAACTCCGCCGCGCTTTCGAAAAAGGCCAGGAAGGTGCGCAGGGGCAGGGTTGCCTCGCGATCTTCCAGCAGATCCTTGCCCAGACCGAACTCTTCCAGCAACGGTTCCGAAGCGCGCCCTGTCAGCTCCACGCAATTGGCAACGTGGCGCAGCAGCAGGACGGAAATGGTCGGTTCGGCCATGGCGCAAGGTTAGACCGCAAATTCCGTGAAAACGGAAGGGAGGCCGGGCCGGATCAGTCTTCCGGCGCCACACGGCATTCGGCATTGTCCGGCAGATCGGCCATCGATACCTGGCAGGACAGGCGCGAATTTGCCTCTCGGTGATCCGAACTGTCCAGCAGATCGTCCTCATCATCCGACATTGCGGGCAGGCTGGCGAACACGTCTTGCGGCAGGATCACGTGGCAGGTGGCGCAGGAACAGCAACCGCCGCACAGGGCCAGCACTTCGTCCACGCCATTATCGCGCATCGCCTCCATCAGCGAAACGCCTTCGTCCGCAGTGATCGTGCGGCGTTGGCCGTCACGCTCGATAATTTCGACGGTCTTACTCATGCCTTGCCCTTTGCTCCGCCATAGACTGATTTCACTTCGAGAAACTCCAGCAGTCCGTGCACGCCCCATTCGCGGCCATTCCCGCTTTTGCGATAGCCGCCGAAGGGTGCCTTGCTGTCCAGCACGCTGCCGTTGAGGTGCACCATGCCGGTGCGCATGCGTGCGGCCACTTTCGCAGCAGCATCGATATCGCTGCCCCAGACATAGCCGGATAGGCCGTATTCGCTGTCATTGGCGATTTCGACAGCCTGATCGATGTCGTCATAACCCATGATCGCCAGCACCGGGCCAAACACTTCATCGGTGGCGACGCGCATATCGGTGGTGACATCGCCCAGAACGGTGGGGGCTACGAAATACCCTGTCAGACCGTCAGGCTTTTCGCTCCCGCCTGCCACCAGCGTAGCGCCATCCACGATGGCCTGTTCGATATGGGTGATGACGCGGCCATATTGCGCCTCATTGGCGACAGGGCCAAGGTCGGCATCATCCTGCGGCATGCCGACGGTAAGATTACGCGCGACGCGGCCCGCAATTTCCTGCGCTTCCTTCTGCCGGGCGGCAGGCACCAGCAGGCGCGTGCCGGCATTGCAGCTTTGCCCGCTGTTGAACATGCAGGATGCAACGGCATTCGAAACCGCCTTTTCCAGGTCTGCATCTTCCAGCACGATCACGGCGGATTTTCCGCCCAGTTCCAGCGCCACGCGCTTGATCGATCTGGCCGCGTTCTGCCCGATGGCGATGCCGGCCCGTGTGGACCCGGTGAAGGACACCATATCTACTTTGGGATGCCCCGTCAGCGTGTCGCCCAGATCGCCGCCGGTGCCGTGAACAAGGTTGAACACGCCCGCAGGCAGGCCAGCCTCTTCGACGATCTCGGCCAGAATCGTGGCATCCAGCGGGGCCAGTTCGCTTGGCTTCAGCACCATGGTACATCCCGCGGCCAGCGCCGGTGCAACCTTGGCAGCGATCTGGTTCATCGGCCAGTTCCAGGGGGTGATCAGGGTGCAGACGCCAATGGGCTCTCGCCGCAGCATGGTGGAGCCCAAGGGCTCTTCAAAAGCAAAGTCCGGCAGCAGGCGCAGGATCTCGTCAAAATGCTGCGGACCCGATCCGGCCTGCGCGCCGCGGGCGAGGGAGAAGGGCGCACCCATCTCTGCCATGATCGCATCGCCGATCTCGTCCGATCGGTCTTTCAGCGCCTGATTGATCCGTCCGATGATGGCGAGGCGTTCGTCAACGCTGGTTTGGGACCATGCGGGAAAGGCGCGGGCGGCCGCATCAATGGCGCGTTTCGCATCGGCGGCGCTGCCCATTGCAACGCGTGCCACCTCTTGGGTTGTGGCCGGATTGATGACAGGCGCGGTCCGCTCCGCCTGTATCCATTCGCCATCGATAAAGTGGCGCGTTGCATCGGGCAGGGCCATCGCTTCAATCTTTCTCGCCAAGTTTGGATTCGTAGAACTGGGCACCCTGGCCGCCTGCTGCGCGCTTGCCGCGATGCTCCCAATCGCCGCCCATGGCGGTGGAGATCACCTCTTCACTGGTGGAAGGCTGCGCGCCCACATCGTCACGGATCGGCGTGGGGCCGGTCACGATGCGATTGGTGAGTTTACCAAGGCCTTCAACCTCCACTTCCACCACGTCGCCCGGCTCCACCGGACGGCTGTTGGCGGGCGTGCCGGACAGCAGCACGTCGCCCGGTTCCAGCGTGATGGTGCGCGCAATATCGGCCACCAGATAATGCATGTCCCATTCCATGTTGGCGGTGGTGTCTTCCTGCGCCACCTTGCCGTTCACGATGGTGCGGATGGTCTTGTCATGAAAATCCCATCCCGTGACGAGGCCCGGCCCGATTGGGCACAGCGTGTCCGATCCCTTTACGCGCAACATGGATCCGGCATCGGTATCGCGAAAATCATGCAGGCCGTAATCGTTGGAAACGGAATAGCCCAGAATGTAATCGCCCGCTTCATCGGGGGAGATATTGCGGCATGTCTTGCCGATCACGATAGCGATCTCGCCTTCGTAATTCAGGTATTTGCACCGTTCCGGCCGCACGATATCGCCCTTGTGGGTGTTCAGCGCGGTGATGGGCTTGTGAAAATAGGTTGGCGCGGGCGGCAGCTTGGTGATGAATTCATCCACCCGGCTATGATAGTTCAGATGCACGCAGATGATCTTGCTGGGCTGGACCGGGGCCAGATGCACCGCATCGTCCACACCGATGCTGCGCCCATCGCGCGTCACCAGTTCGTCGCCTTCGCGAGTGGTTAGAATAGGATATCCATGAAGCAGGATGCGGCGGTATTCGGTGGTCATCGAGATCTCCCGGAATTAATCGCGTAAGCGTTCGATACAGGACTTAGCGTGCCAGGCGGCTTTCATCTTTGGCCGTTGTGGCCAAGCTTTCCGCCGCAAGGCAGACAAGTCTTGGCATCAAGTCGACACAAGATTGCAAGAGGACAATGATGAGCGAGCTCAAGGGCCTATTCTATCCACGCACGCCAACCGGCAAGGCGAGCATCGTGCCGCCGGTGCCGTGGCACTATTCGGGCGATCTCATCACCCTTGAATATCGCACGGACCCGGCAAAGGTGGCCGCGCTGATGCCAGAAGGTTTCGAACTGGCGGACGAGGATCCGGGCGCGCTGGCGGCGATCTGGGCGGATTGGCAATCAACCGGTGACGATCCTGGGCAGCTGCTGGACCCGGTGCGGGTGCAGTACAAGGAAATGTTCATCGTGTGCCGCTGCAAATTCCAGGGCAAGACCTATACGCGCTGCCTGTATATCTGGGTGGACAAGGAATTTGCCATGCTGCGCGGGCAGCACCAGGGCTATCCCAAGAAGCTGGGCAGCATCCAGATGAGCCGCCCTGTCGTGGTGGGCAAGGCTGGCCCCCGACTGGAACCGGGCGGCACCTTTGGGGTGACGCTGGCAGCGTTTGATCGGCGTCTGGCCGAGGGGCGCTTCACCATCCGTGAGGAATGCGAGTCGGCGGGCTTTGTTAACGGGCACCCGATGGCGCACAGCCGCTGGATGCCTGCGATCGAGACAGACGGCACGCAAAGTCTTAACGAAGTCGTCACCATGAGCGGTTTTGACGTGGAGAAGGGCCGCTGTTTCAAGGGCGACTTCGATATTACCTATTTCGACAGTCCGGTAGAAGAATTGCTGGATATTGCACCGCAGGAAAAGATCGCGGGATACTGGCACGAGATCGGCGTTTCCTGGCGGGCTGGCACCACGCTGGCGCGCAACAATCTGGCCTGATCGCGCCGGCTCAACCCGCGCGGAGAGAGTGAATTTTCAACCTTCAGGCTCGCTGTTTCGGCGGGCCTGAAGTCGTGCCTGCTGCAAGCGTAAAAGGGCGAATTATCATGGCCTAAATTGCCAAGCCAGATTGCCCTATCCGGCATCTCATGCACCCTCGAATTCAAGGTCGGGGAAAATCATGAACAAGTTCGGCAGTACCAAATCTCTACTTCTCGTATCCGCAGCAATCGCCGGTTTTGCGACGCCCGCATTCGCGCAGGACACCGCCGCTGAACGGGCAGGGGAGCCCGAAGCGCGCGAGCGGCCCAACGAGATCGTCGTTACCGCAAGGCGGACGGAGGAATCTCTTTCCGATGTGCCGATCAGCGTTGCTGCCTACAGCCAGGAATCGCTGGATGAGCAGGGCGTTCGCAATATCGATGATATCGCCAACATCACGCCCGGCGTAACCCTGACCCGCGGCGATCAGCGCAATGCGGGCGCGGCCAATATCGCCATCCGCGGCATCTCCTCCACGGCGGGTTCTGCCACCACCGGCATCTATATCGACGATACGCCGATCCAGATCCGCAACATCGGTTTCTCTGCCTTCACGCCGTTCCCTGCAGTGTTCGATCTGCAACGTGTGGAAGTGTTGCGCGGGCCGCAGGGCACATTGTTCGGTGCAGGATCGCAGGGCGGCACGGTGCGCTTCATCACGCAGCAGCCCAATCTCAATTACGTTGAAGCCTACGGGCGCGGCGAGCTGGCCTTCACGCAAGGCGGTGATCCAAGCTACGAAATGGGCGCCGCAGTCAGCGTGCCATTGGTGGAAGGCAAGGTTGCCGGCCGGGTAAGCGGCTATTTCCGCCGCGATGGCGGTTACATCGACCGGGTAAATTACATCAACGGCAATATCGAGGACGAGAATTCCAACCACTCCGACACGGTCGTTCTGCAAGGCGCGCTGGCAATCGAGCCGACCGAGAACCTGACCATTCGCCCGTCGATCTTCTATCAGGACATCGATATCGCGGACGGCAATTATTACTGGGAAGACCTGTCCGATATCGACGATGGCGATTTCCGCAACGGCAACGCGCTGGCCAACACCAGCAGTGACCGTCTGCTGCTGCCTGCCCTCGCGATCGAACTCGATCTTGGCCCAGTGGCGCTGTTCTCCAACACTTCCTACTTCGATCGCAGCCAGAACGCGGTGAACGATTACACGGTGTTTGAATCCTCGCTGTGGGCACGCAACCCGTTCTTTCCCGCCGGCTATTTCGCACCGGCGTTCCAGGATAACCAGCAGGCCAATTTCACCCAGGAACTGCGCCTGCAATCCAATGATCCGGATTCGCGCTTTAGCTGGGTGGTCGGCGGGTTTTATTCCCGCAACAAGCAGACCGCCGCGCAGCTGGTGCAGAACACCTTCCTCCCGCAGCAGATCATGGACAATTTCGGCATCACGATCGAACAGTTCTTCGGTCAGGGGCTGATCGATGGGAAATATACGTTCGTGCTGGACGATGCTGAATCGGTGGACGAACAGATCGCCGGTTTTGGCCAAGTTGATTTCCAGGTCACTGACGAGCTGAGCCTTACGGCAGGTCTGCGCGTAAGCAGCACCAAGTTTGATGTGAACGCGCAGTTCGTTGGGCCCGTGGTCGGCCCGCCGGTGGATGACACCGGCTCGCAAAGCGAAACGCCGATCACGCCGAAGTTCGGCATCTCCTACCAGCCGGACGATGATCACCTGTTCTATGCGACGGCCGCCAAGGGCTTCCGCATCGGCGGGTACAATCCTGCCGTGGGCCTGCCGTGCGGTGTTTCCCAAGGTGCTCCCATTCCGGGCACGCCGCTGGGCAATATCGGCCTGTCCGATCGCCCAGAACTGTATGAATCGGACTCTGTCTGGAGTTACGAGGTTGGCTCCAAGAACAGTCTGTTCGGCAACAGCGTGAATGTTGAAGCCAGCGCCTTCCTGATCAAGTGGGACAATATCCAGCAGAACGTCGGCCTCGCCTGCGGGTTTGCCTTCACCGATAATCTCGGTTCGGCCACCAGCAAGGGCTTCGACGTCGCTTTCTCGGCGCTGGTCACTGACAATCTGACGCTGGGCGGACAGGTCGGCTATGTCGATGCGAAGCTGGATGAGACGGTGAGTGCAGGTCCTTCCGCACCGCTCAACCTGGTGACGGAGGGCGATGCGATCTCGCTCAACCCGTGGCAGGTGACGCTGAATGGCCAGTATGATTACGACATGCTCGGACAGGAAGGCTACACCCGCTTCGATTACAAGTTCCAGAGCAAGCAGAACGATCTGACGCCGGGCCTCAACCCGCTCAACGGCGGTGCCGATCTGCAATTGCTGCCGCGCCAGGAACTGCACCTGCTGTCACTGCGCACAGGCGTGAAGACCGATCTGCTGGATATCTCGCTGTTCGTGAACAACGTGTTCAACACGCACAAGCGCCTGTTCCGCCAGCGCGACGTGCAGTTTTCACCCCTGTTCCGTGCCACCAGCCCCCGGCCGCGTACCGGCGGCGTGACCGTCACCGTGCGATATTGAGGCCGATCAGCGAACACTCTTGAGAGGAAACAGAATGACCCGACCCACCTTGCTGGCTGGAACTGCCATTACGCTCGCCACAAGTCTTGCCATCGCCACCACGGCAACGGCACACGAACGCGATGATCTGGCCGCAGAACATGCGACAGAGATCTATTACAACGCGCAAGTGCACACGCCCGATGGCTGGGCAGAGGCCATGGCGGTGGCAGACGGGGTCATTCTGGCAACCGGTACGAATGAAGAGGTGGCGCAACTTGCAGATGCCGCCACCCGGCGCATGGACATGGGCGGTGAAACCATTCTCCCAGGTCTTCACGATGCCCATGTCCATGTGCTGTTCGCCGGTATGGAGCAATTCGCCTGCGGGTTTGAGCCGGGCGCATCGCCGGACAGGATTGCGCAGCGGGTTGGCGAATGCGTCGCCAATGCGCAGCCGGGTGACTGGATCACCGGCGGCAACTGGGTCGCCGCCGTGTTCGAGGATGGTCAGCAGAACCGCCAATTCCTGGATGCAATCGCGCCCGACAATCCAGTGGTGCTGGTGGACGAATCCCACCACAGCTCCTGGGCCAATTCGCGCGCCCTGGAACTGGCGGGCATCACCCGCGACACGCCCGATCCACTGAATGGCATTATTGACCGGGATGCCAATGGCGAACCCACCGGCCTGCTGCGTGAAAGTGCAGAAGCTCTGGTGGCCAACGCGATGCCGCCTGCCAGCGTGGCAGAGCGGGAGCGGGCTCTGCGCCTCTCCACCGCGCAGATGCTGTCTTACGGGATCACGTCCTTCAACGATGCCGGCGTTACACAAGAGAATATCGGCGTCCTTGCAGACCTCTCCGAAAGCGGCGTGATGAAGCAGCGGGTGCTGGGCTGCATCCGCTGGGCACCTCCTGGCATGGAAGGCCATGAGGAAAGCATGCAGCTCATCAACGAGCGGGGCTTTTACGAGGCCGGCCGATTTGAGCCGCGCTGCGTGAAGATCGTGCTGGATGGCGTGCCGACCGAAAGCCACACCGCCGCGATGCTGCGGCCCTATGTCGATAATCCGCACGGCCATTCGGACGGGCCGTCCACCGGCCTGCTGATGGTGCCGCAGGATGTGCTGAACGAGGCGGTGGCCAACTTCGATCGGCAAGGCCTGCTGATCAAGTTTCACGCGGCAGGGGACGGCGCCGTGCGCGCCGCGATCAATGCTGTCGCCCATGCGCGCCAGGTAAACGGCGCGGGTGGGCCGATGCATGATGTTGGCCACAACAGCTTCATCGATCCGCAGGACATTCCCCGTGTGCGCGAAGTGAACATGACGTGGGAGTTCTCTCCCTACATCTGGTATCCCACGCCCATTGCGGACAAGGATATTCGCCGCGCCATCGGTGATGAGCGGATGGAGCGTTGGATCCCCATCCGCGATGCGGTGGAAACCGGCGCGCTGGTGGTGGCCGGGTCTGACTGGTCCGTCGTCCCGTCCGTCAATCCATGGCTGGCGATTGAAACCATGGTAACCCGCCAGATGCCGGGTGGCAGCAGCAACACCGTGGGTGAGGGGCAGCGTGTCGACCTGGAAACCGCCTTCAAGATCTTCACCGCCAACGGCGCTTCGCAACTGGGGGAACGATCCACCTGGGGCTCTTTGGAGCCGGGCATGATGGCCGATTTCATCGTCACCGAGACGAACCCCTTCGAAGTGCCCATCACCAGCGTGCACAGCACCAAGGTGGCGCGCGCCTATATCGAGGGTGAACTGGTTTACGATGCCGCAAACCCCCCACAACTGACTGCCAACTGACCGCCAACTGAGGGATATCCGAGACCATGAAAATGCAGGCGAAAACCATCCTCCTGGCCGGCGCCGTCATGCTGGCGGCACCCGCATCGGCGCAGTTCAACCAGCCCAACACCTATGATCCTACCGAAGCGGACCTGATTATCGAGGATGCCCGGATCTACACGCCGGATGGCTGGGTAAGTTCCGTTGCCATTGCCGACGGTGTGATCGTGGCGGTGGGCGATGATGCCGCCGTCGCGCCACATCGCGCGGCAACCACGCAGGTGATGGATCTGGATGGCCGGATGGTGATGCCGGGCCTGCACGATATGCATGTTCATCCGCTTGGTGCAGGCATGGCACAATCGGCTTGCGACATTCCCCATGGTTCCAATGCAGAGGCCGCGCTGGCGGTGATTGCCGATTGCGCCGCCAATGCGGAGCCGGGCGACTGGATCACCGGCGGCGGGTATGACAACAACTCCCTTGGCACCACGCCCACGCGTATCATGCTGGACGAGGTTGCCCCGGACAATCCGATCATCCTGCGCGATATCAGCGGGCACAGCGCCTGGGCCAACTCACGCGCGCTGGCGATTGCAGAGATCGACCGCGACACCGCCGATCCCGATGGCGGCATTATCGAACGCGATGCCGCAGGCGACCCTTCCGGCGTGTTGCGCGAAGCGGCAGCGATGCTGGTCTCTGTCCGCATACCGGAGGTTTCGGTGGAAGAAGGCGCGGCTGCGCTGCTCTGGTCGCTGGATGAAATGATGTCCTACGGGATCACCGCGTTTGACGATGCCGGCGTTTCGGAAACCACGGCGCGCGCATATGACATGCTGGCCGATCGCGGCGATCTGAAACTGCGGGCGCGCGGGTGCTTGTGGGGCCGCGACATGTCCCTGATTGCGCGGCACATGGAGTTTGCGCGCGACAAGTTCTCTCCCACTTGCGTGAAGCTGATGCTGGATGGCGTGCCGACGGACGGACACACCGCCGCCATGGTGGACCCCTATGTGGATGGCGGCCATTCCGATCACGATCAGACCGCGCGCGAGCGTGGCCTGCTGATGATCCCGCAGGATGAGCTGAACACCCTCGTCGCCGATCTGGATCGTCGCGGCTTCACCGTGAAGTTCCACGCCGCAGGCGATGCCGCGGTGAGGGCAGGGCTGAACGCAATCGAATTCGCGCGAGAGCAGAATGGCTTCAGCGGCCAGTATCACAATGTGGGCCACAACAGCTTCGTGCAGATGGATGATATCGCCCGTGCGCGCGACATGTTCGCCACCTTCGAATTCTCTCCCTACATCTGGTATCCCACGCCCATCATCGGGGACATTCGCGCCGCCGTGGGTGAGGAGCGGATGAAGCGCTGGATCCCTGTGAAGGACGCGCTGGATGCAGGCGCGCATGTCGTGGCAGGATCGGACTGGAGCGTTGTCCCCTCGGTCAATCCGTGGATCGCTATCGAGACATTGGTCACCCGCCAGGTGCCGGGCGGCGGCGGTGAGGTGCTGGGCGCGCAGGAGCGTATCACGCTGGAGCAGGCGATCGATATCTTCACCCGCCAGTCTGCCGAGCAGATGAATTCCGGCCACGCCACAGGCACGATCGAGACAGGCAAGCTGGCCGATATGATCGTGCTTGATCGTAATATCTTCGAAGTGCCGATCACCGATGTTCATGACACGAAAGTGCTGATGAGCTTCGTGGGCGGAGAGCTGGTGTATCAGGCGCAGTAAAGAGGAGGGTCAGGCCGAAAGCTTCTTCGGTCCTCGGGCTTCCACCGCCTTTTCATCATGTAAATAGCAAAGCCAGCGCCTGCTTGCGGGTGCTGGCTTTGCTGCGTTGTTGAGAGCAGCGACCTTGCGGCTGCAGCATCGGCTAAATCCCCATCTCAGGCTGTTAAATGGGGCGATAATCTCTGTTTCACCTGCGAAATTTCCTGTTTCCCGATCAAGGGGCTGGCGCGTCTTTTTAAGGCGTGTTCCAGCCGATCTGTCGGTCACCTGTCATCAGCGTTGCTGACCCCCGGAACGCAGCCCCCACCGCCACTGTACCCCCGCAGGGTGACTTGCTGATCGCGAGGGTGAGGGGGACTATCGGGCCAATCGATAAAAAGACGCAGGCGAGGAACGGTTCAACAAATACCGACATGAATGGGGAAGTCGAAAATGCGAAAACTAATCTTGCTGGCAGGTGCATCACTTGGCGCTTTTTCCGCCGGTTCTGCTGCGGCCCAGACGGCCGCGCCGAATGATACGGACACTGCGGCGAACCGGACCGACACCATAGTGGTGACGGCAACCCGCCGGGCGGAATCGATTGAGCGTACTCCGGTCAGCGTTTCGGCCTTCGGCACCGAAACACTGGAAGCGGTGGGTGCCAAGCAGATCGACGATCTTGTCAGCCTGACGCCCGGCCTTGAGCTTGGCCGCACCCTTACAGGCTCGAACAATATCTCCATTCGCGGGATCGCGTCCGGTGCCGGCGCGGGCACGACCGGTGTCTATATCGACGATACGCCGATCCAGGTGCGCAACCTTGGCTATGGCGCGGGCACGGCATTTCCGGAGATTTTCGACCTTGAGCGGGTGGAGGTTCTGCGCGGTCCGCAAGGCACGCTGTTCGGTGCTGGATCGGAAGGCGGCACAGTCCGCTTCATCCAGACTGCGCCCGAAATGTATGACTGGTCCGCCTACGGACGCGCTGAAATTTCCACCACGCACAATGGCGATGAATCGTATGAGGCCGGTGCTGCCATCGGCGGGCCGATCGTGCCGGGTGTCCTGGGCTTTCGTGGCCACGTCTATTATCGCAAGGATGGCGGATATGTTGACGCGGTACGGGCGGATGTCACGCCCGCTGTCGACCCCGCAACCGGCAATCCGCCAGCGCCGGAATATCCCTATGCCAACCTTGTCGATTTCAACACGACGGAGGTTTTGCGCAAAGACACCAACAGTTCCAACGCGCTGACGGCGCGACTGGCGCTGGAGTTCCGCCCGAATGACTGGCTGAGCATTTCGCCATCGGTCAGCTACCAGCGCCTGCGCCGCGACGATGGCCTTGGCGCATTCTGGCTGGCAGGGTCTGACCTGGACGATGCGGATTATGTGCGCCGCGTCAATTTTCAGGGTGCACCCGGCTCCAATCCGCTGTTCACACAGGTCGATATTCCTGACCTGGAAGCATCAGAGGATACGTTCTGGCTTTACGCAGTCGATGCCGAAATCGATCTGTCCGACACGGTCCAGCTAATTAGCAGCACGTCCTACTTTGATCGGGAAAGCGAGACATTCCTGGATTTCACCGTCATCGATGCATTCCAGTATGCATTCGAATTTTTCGTGCCTGAAGGCTACAAATCAATGTCCGCCTATGGCGTGGCGCAGGAGAATTTCGTTCAGGAAATCCGCTTGCAATCCACCGATACCTCGTCCCGCTTCAACTGGGTGCTGGGCGGCTTCTATTCCCGCAACAAGCAGGGATCTACGCAGAACATCGGCAACAACTTCGTTTCCAATCTACCGGTTCTTCCATTGTTCGGCGGCGTTGCGGGCGGGCAACCGTTCGGACCGGGGTCTTCTGCGGTGGAGAATGCCTTCGGCACACCGCTGCTCGGTCCCAAGAACAGCTCCTATATCGAAAACCGCGATCTGACGGAAAAGCAGCTGGCAGGCTTTGGCCAGGTTGAATACGAAGTGATCGAAGATCTTACGCTGATCGCCGGGGTACGTGTTGCCAAAAACGATCTAGAACTTGACGCAACCTTCCGAGGCCCGCTCAACAATGATAACGCGCCCTATGGTGCACCTTGTCCTGCGGGTGAAACCTGTGTTGTCGGCTCTGGCACATTCGCGCCCGTTTACGTGGACACATCCGGCTTCAAGAATTCCGAAACCGCGATCACGCCAAAGTTCGGCATTTCGTGGCAGGCAACGCAGGATCACCTGTTCTACGGCACGATTGCCAAGGGATTCCGCCCGGCGGGTGTGAACGCCCGCGTGCCGGCAAAGTTCTGTGGACCTGACCTTGCGAACATCGGCTATGTCGATGGGCAGGGCAATGCCAGCCAGCCTGCGGTCTATGGCTCTGATTCAGTCTGGAGTTACGAAGCAGGTTCCAAGAACCGCTTCGCCAACGGGCGCGTAAATATCGATCTCAGCGCCTATTACATCGATTGGTCGAACATCCAGAACAGCGTTTTCCTGCCCACCTGCCTCTATGCCTTTGTCGATAATCTTGGCGATGCGACATCCAAGGGTATCGATCTTGCTATCGATCTTGAACCGGTTGACGATCTGCGCATCGGCGGCACCGTGGGTTATAATTCCACCACCTATCAAGATGATGTCATCACGCCCGATGGCACCGTGCTGGGTGCGGCGGGCACGCCAATCGGCGAAACGCGGCCCTGGCGCTTCTCGCTTTACGGGCAGTATGATTTTGATCGCTTCTATGGCCGTGCCGATGTCGCTCATCTTACCTCGGCGCGGGAATACGGGGAAACCGATCCGGCATCACCGCAGTTCGATCCGCTGCTGCGGCCGCTGGAATCATACACCACGGTTAACCTTCGCGGCGGTGCAAAATTCGATGAACTCGATGTTTCGATATTCGTCGAGAACCTCACCAACGCAACGCCGCTTTTCGGGCTCGACGCGCAGTTCAACAACGTGGTTTACACAGCCTCGTCCCTGCGTCCGCGCACGGTCGGGCTGACTGTTGCATACCGTTACTGATTAAACTTCGGCGCGGGTCGATTGGGCAGTGTCCGGTCGGCCCGTGTTGATCGAACAGGAGCAGATTCCACGACATGACAGGCACCCCGATCGACACTGCGACATCGCCCACGGAGCAAGGTGCTGCAAAGCTGAACCGGGTGATGGGCACATTCTCATTGACGGTGTTCGGGCTCGCCTACCTCGTGCCGCTGACGGTTTTCACAACCTTTGGCGCCGTTACCGAGATTACCCAGGGCCATCTTCCGCTAGCCTATGTCGTCACGACAATAGCGATGTTCTTCACGGCGCTCAGCTATGCCGTGCTGGTGCGCAAGATCCCCTCGGCAGGCTCCGCTTTTGCCTATGTCTCAGCCGCCTTCGGAAAGCGCGCAGGCTTTGCCACCGGGTGGACGCTGCTGCTGGACTATCTCTTACTACCGGCGATCAACTATCTGATTATCGGTATTTATCTTAACGCCTATTTTCCTGGCATTCCCAGTAGCCTCTTCATCATCGCTGCCATCCTGCTGGTCACGGGCCTCAATGTGGTGGGGGTAGACGTGGTGAAGCGGGCCAGCCTGTTGCTGGTGGTGGCGCAGATCGTTTTCGCCGCGGTTTTCGTGGCAATCGTATTCCTGAGGCCAGAGACAGAGTTTGTTTCCTACCCTTTCTACTCACCGGGTTTAGAATGGGCCGGGCTGCTGGCAGGTGCGGCGATCCTGTGCTTGTCATTCCTGGGTTTCGACGCCGTTTCCACCCTTTCAGAAGAGGCGCGTGACCCCGAAAAAAGCGTGCCGCGCGCGATCTTGCTGACCGCGCTTCTGGGCGGGGCGATTTTCATCGTGCTTTCCTATGCGGGCACGCTGGTGCTGGGTGACTGGCGGCAGATCCAGTCGGCCGATACCGCAGGGCTGGAAGTGATGAAACCACTGGGGCCCATCGTTTCCGCGGCCTTCATCGCCGCCTATCTGGCTGGCTGCGTAGCCTCCGCCATTGCTTCGCAGGCCAGCGTTTCGCGCATCCTGTTCGCCATGGGCCGCGAAGGACAATTGCCAAAATCATGGTTCGGGCATCTGGACCGCAGGTTCAACACGCCGACCTATGCCATCTGCACCGTGGGCCTGTTTTCCCTGATCGCGGTGTTCATCTCTCTGGAAAGCCTTGCATCGCTGATCAGTTTCGGGGCGCTCTTCGCGTTCTCAATCGTCAATCTTTCGGTGCCCTTCATTTTCAGGGAGAAGCTTGGCCGCAAGACGGGGGCCATCATCCTGCGATATCTGGTGTGTCCGATCATCGGTCTGCTTCTCACCATCTGGCTGTGGTTCAGCCTTTCTGGCCTGGCACTGATGATCGGCTTGCTGTGGCTGGTGGTGGGGCTTATCATTTCTTTCACGTATAAATCAGCCGAAGCACCAGTATGAGCGGGATGCAGTGTATGCAGGTCCAGAACCGGCCGAAATGAGCGAGCCGAACGATGCATTGCAAAGGCGCAAGCCGCGAAAGGCCGACGATCCGGACCCGGAGCTGGAGCGTATAGCCGGCCAGCTTGCGCTGGCGATTTCATCCGTCGGCTCCACCAGTTTCGGAGACAGCCTTGCCGCCATGCTGGAAGGGATGAGCGGCTATACCTCGACAGTGGTCGCCGCCTTTTCAGAAGGGGCAAAGCCGGTGCGCCTGCACAGCGATCTCAGCCCGGACGACGAGAAGACGACGCTGCGCCCCTATTTCGATGGCACCTACCTGCTAGACCCATGGTACAACATGGCAAATTCGCAGATCGAGGACGGGGTGTATCGATTGTCGGACAATGTGCCCGACGGCTTCCGCAAGAGCGAATATTACCTGACCTATTATGATTCCACCGGGCTGATTGACGAGTGCGGCATCTTCGTACGCCTCAGCAAACAGATTAGCCTGGTCACGATGCTGGGCATCCGTGCAAGCGACGAGGGCGCGCTCAGGCGTGGGCAGTTGAAGCAATTGCGCGCGCTGTTCCCCGCCATTCGCGAATTGATGTATCGCCAGTGGTCCAGCCTTTCCACCATCTCCGGCAATTCAAACGACAATCTGCAAAGCATATGTGGCGCGCGGGGCCTGGTGGGGCGCGAGATCGAGGTGACCGGCTATCTGCTGCGCGGCTATTCCAACAAGATGATCGGCCGCGAACTGGGCATCAGTCACGAGACGGTGAAGGTCTACCGAAAGCGCATCAATCGCAAGCTTGGCACTCGCAGCACGCGCGAAATATACTCCATGTTCTTCCGCAAAAGCTTCTAGGCTCCAAGCCGTTGAAGATCAGGCTGCGGCCGCCTGCGAAAGCAGCTGGCCCGACACATCTTCAATCGCCTGATCCAGCGCATCCACCAGCTTATCCACCTGTTCGCGAGAGATGATCAGCGGTGGCGACATGATTACCGTATTGCCCACGGGCCGCACGATCACACCCAGTTCGCGGGCACGGCCAAAGACGATTTCCGCCGCGGCAAGTTCTGGGGCGAAGCTTGTCTTGCTGGCACGGTTGGCCACCAGCTCCACACCGGCCATCAACTGCTCCCCGCGAACATCGCCCACGATCTCGTGCCGGGTCAGGCCCTGCAAACGCTCCTGTAGGTAAGGGCCTGTATCCAGAACATTGGCGAAGACATCCTCCTGCTCGTAAAGCTCGATGGATTTCAGCGCGGCAGCACACGACACCGGGTGGCCTGAATAGGTGAAACCGTGCGTCAGCACGCCGCCCGGCCCCTGCGGCACGCTGATCACCTCGTGAATGCGATCGGAGAAGATCGCCGCACCGATGGGGCAATAGCCAGAACTAATACCCTTGGCGGTGATCAGAATGTCCGGGACATGGGCGAACCTGTCTTCAGAAGCGAACCAATGGCCCAGCCTGCCGAAGCCGGTAACCACCTCGTCCGCGATGTAGAGAATGTCATTCTCCCGGCACAGATCGGCCATGCGGCGGTGATACCCTTCGGGCGCCACCAGAACGCCCCCGGCGCCCATCACGGGCTCTGCAATGAAGGCGGCGATATTTTCCGCGCCCAGCTGCATGATGCGGTAGCGCGCTTCGTCGACAAGGAAATCACAGAACTGCGCTTCGTCCATCCCGTCCGGCCGGCGAAAGCAATCGGCTGCCGAAAGGTGGTGCACGATGTCCTCTGCGATCCGATCAAACCCATAGTGGATGCCGTGAATACCCGTCAGCGCGGCGGCGAAGTAGGTCGATCCGTGATAGCCGTTGTGGCGCGACAGGATCTTCTTCTTTGCTGGTTTGCCAAGCCGATTGAAATAGTAATGCGCCAGCCGCACCGCAGTGTCATTCGCGGTGGAGCCGCCGGTGGTGAAGAAGACGTGGTTCAGATCACCCGGTGTACGCTCCGCCAGCTTGCGCGCCAGCAGGGCGGCGGGAGTGTTGGTTGAATGGCCAAAGGTGTTGAAATAGCCCAGCCGCGCGGCCTGTTCGCCCATGGCGCTGGCAATCTCGCGGCGGCCATGGCCAAGGTTGACGCACCACAGGCCGGCAATACCATCCAGGTAGGATCGCCCGTCCTCATCGGTGATCATCATCGCATCGCCGTGGCTCATCACCTGGCTGCCGGTTTCCGCGAAAGTCGTAAAGTCGGTGTAGGGATGGATGAAATGATCCCGATCAGCACGCCAGCTATCCGATTTCGAAGTGCCATCCATTTCGTTGCTCCAAAGATGCGTCAGCTTTAACTCTGCGGATAAAAGTAGTGCGCATGGAAAAAGCCGATAGTCCCCCCCACGGGTTATAGGGTCTGAAACCGCTTTCGGTGCCGTTGTACCCTATCGGGGTAGCTTGAAAGCGGCTTGCAGACTGGTTCACACAGGCCCTTTGACCCAACCGGCAAGGGGATGCGGTAGATGAGCGAGGACCTGAAGATCAATGGCGCGCGGCTGTGGGACAGGCTGATGGAAATGGCCAGGATCGGTGCGACCGAGATGGGCGGCTGCAATCGCCAGGCGCTGACCGATCTCGACAAGCAGGGGCGCGACCTTTTCATATCGTGGGCCAAGGCCGTTGGCTGTACGATAGCGGTGGACGAGGTGGGCAATATCTTCGCACGGTTGGAGGGGAGTAATCCCGACGCAGATCCCATCCTGATGGGCAGCCATCTCGATACGCAGGCAACCGGCGGCAAGTTTGACGGTGTTTACGGCGTGCTGGCCGCGCTGGAAGTGGTGCAGACGCTGGTCGAGGCGAAGCACGTCGTCGCGCCGCCACTGGAGATTGCCGTCTGGACGAATGAGGAGGGGTGCCGCTTTCCGCCTGCCATGCTGGGGTCGGGCGTGATGAGCGGGGCCTATTCGCTGGAGCAGGCCTATGCCTCTACGGACAAGGAGGGCAGGACGCTGGGCGAGGAGCTGGATCGCATCGGCTACCGCGGCACATTGCCCGCCTCGCCCAGACCCTATGCCGCCATGCTGGAGGCGCATATCGAACAGGGCCCGATACTGGAAGCCGACGAGAAAACCATCGGCGTGGTGAGCGGCATTCAGGGCGCACACTGGTTTGACCTGAAGGTGACGGGTGCCTCCGCCCATGCAGGCCCCACGCCAATGGCCATGCGCAAGGATCCGTGGCGCGCCGTGGCGCCAATCGTATCGCAGGTTCTGCAACTGGCCGATGATCACGCGCCATGGGGGCGTGCAACCATCGGCGATGTGTCGGCCGATCCGGGTGCGCGCAACACGGTGCCACATACTCTGTATCTCAGCATAGATATCCGGCACCCGGAGGAGGGCGTGCTTGCGAGTATGGAAGAAGAGATGCGCTGCATCATCGCGGATGCCTGCGCCGCGGCCAATGTTACCCATTCCCTGCAAGAAGTGTGGCACATGCCGCCCACCACCTTTGCACCGCATCTGGTGGATACCATAGAGGTTGCCGCAGACGCGCTGGGCTATTCCAGCATGCGGCTGGTCAGCGGTGCGGGGCATGACAGCTTGCACACTGCGCAATTCGCGCCGACCGCGATGATCTTCGTGCCATGTGCCGACGGGCTGAGCCACAACGAACTGGAATCGGCGGAGCCTGCCGATCTGGAGGCGGGGGCCAATGTCCTGCTCCGCGCTATCGCAAATCTGGGAGAGGCGCAGGCACGCGATTGATGCCAGGCTTTGCGGAAGACGGCCGGGAGCATGGCCGCCTTCCGCAAATGGCGCGGAGCCCTATTCGGCTTCGAAGACTGGGCGTCCGGCGAAATAGGTCGCCGCTACACCCATGTCGAAAATCTGCGGGTCGACCGGCTCCGCCACGGTGCCGCCCAGGATCACGAAGTCGGCCCATTTGCCTGCTGAGATGGAACCGATCTGATCGCCCCAGCTGGTGCTTTGAGCTGGCTCCAGCGTGTAGGCCTTCAGCGCCTGCGCAAAGGTGAGCGCCTGTTCCGAATGCCAAGGCTCACCATCGTTGAACCCGGCGTGGTTGGCCCGGTACATCGCATCGCCAATCTGTTTCAGCGGATCGAGATGTATGGATGTGCTGCCATCCGCGCCGAACATCACCTTGGCGCCGGTATCGATCAGTGATTGCCAGGTATATGCGCGGTCTTCACGGGCCGGTTCTATCCGATCCTCGATATAGGCGACGGCCTTGGTCATGTGATTGGGCGTCATCGATGCCACCACATTCAGTTCGGCGAAGCGGGGCAGGTCTTCCTTGTCCAGCAGCTCCACATGCTCGATCCGCATGGGCAGGTCCGTTGTGCTGGTATCGCGCGCGGCTTCGTAAGCATCAAGGGACGCGCGCACCGCGCCATCTCCGATGGAGTGGATGGCCACCTGGAAACCGCCAGCGGTCAAAGCAGAGACATTCGCGGAAAGCTCCTCCGGCTCCACGAACCAGTTGCCGGTCCAGCCTGGCTGATCGCGATAGGCTTCGAGCAGAACGGCCGTGTGTACGGAAAGAACACCGTCATTGATCAGCTTTACAAACCCCATCTCGAACAGCGGTCCCACGCTGTCTTCGAACCCTGTCGCATCCACCAGTTCGCGCACGCGCTGTTGTTCGTTGCGCAGCTTGGCGATCCTGCCATCCATGTTGCCGGGCTGTCGCATCGGATCGTTGGCCGGATCGAACCCGCCGAAGAAACCGTGCCACATGCGCATCGTCAGGCCGCCCTGCTGCAGCACGTGCAGCCAATCGTCATAGGCTGTCATGTTGTGCATGCCGGTGATGCCAAGGCTGTTGGCGTACTGGATCGCGGCGGGAAGGGAGGCATAGCGTTCCTCATCCGTCTGCCGCGGGATCAGGGCGCGTACCAGATCGACCGCGCCTTCCTTCAGAATGCCGGTGGGTTCCCCCGTTTCGGGATCGACAACGATCTGGCCCCCCGGCGGCACCGGCGTATTGGCAGTAATGCCAGCCATATCGATAACGGCGGAATTCACCCACACGAAATGGCCATCGATATGCGTCAGCACGGTTGGCCGGTCTCCCACGATCGCGTCCAGAAATTCCTTCGTTGGCAGCACATCGTCAATGATGGTGTGATCCCAGTTTCCGCCCAGCAGCCAGTTATCCGCTCCAAGGCGGGAATGTTCGGTGCGCAGCAGGTCTGCCCATTCATCGCGCGACTGCACGTAAAGGTTCAGCCGATTGCTATCGCCGCTGAAATGCGCGTGGGCATCGATGAAGCCTGGCGTAATCGTGTGCCCGCCGGCATCGATCACTTCGGTTTGCGCATCAGCAAGGGAGCGAATTTCCTCACTCGTGCCGATGGCGGTGAACTTGCCATCCTCCACGGCGAAAGCCTGCGCGCGGGGATATTCCTCATCAACCGTGTAGACATCGCCATTCACCACAATGATGTCCGGCCCTGCAAGCGCGGGGCTTGCCAGCAGCAATGCCGCGAGGGAAGTGGAGCCAGCGAATGCGGTTTTGCCCAGACGTCTTTGGAAAGAGCGAGAGGCGATCATGGGTCTTCTCCTTGGTACAGCGGTTATCAGGCGGCTGGTGGCGAATGCCGAACCTCGGATCTCCACCAGATTGTCCGGTCGAGGCTACGTCCCAAGGCCCGCGCAGGATACTCCCCCACAGGGGTTACGCGGCCATATCCGCTGGCCGCCACGCTGGTTGCCTGCGCTGAAAGTGAAGTCAGAACGCCGAAAAAACGCGCGAAAAGCCTTGTGGGTCGCCCCACGTGGTGCGTCATAGGGCTGTCAGCAAAAAAGCGATTGCACACCATGGTATCGAAGGAAGAGGAGAAGTGGGCCAATTTCCACCGGGATTACCGTCCCGCTCTCATCGCATTCTTCCTGCGTCGCACGCATGATTATGCCGAGGCCGAAGACCTCTCGCACGAAGTTTTCATTCGCATTGCCGACAAGGATGATACCGCATTCCGGCAAACCGATGCCTACATATTCCAGGTTGCCGCCAACCTGTTGAGAGATCGCGGCAGGCGCTCCCAAGTGCGCAGCGACTATGCTTCGCGCCAGCGCCTGTCAGACGAATTGGGCATAGATCCGCTCGATCCGCACCGGATCAGCGTGGGGCGGGAATCGCTGGCGTTGCTCACTTCGGCACTGGAAGAATTGCCGGAGCGCACGCGCCAGATTTTCATGCTGTTTCGCTATGAACAAATAGACCAGCGCACGATCGCAGAAAGCTTTGGCATCAGCGTGAGTGCGGTGGAAAAACACGTCCATCGCGCGATGGCGAAACTTATCAAGGCGCTAGGAGAAAAAGCGTGAGGTTGGTCGAGGTCGCAGGTTCCAGCATGACGATAGAGGAACAGGCCAGCGCCTGGTGCATTCGCTTGGCCTCCGGTCATCTGGACCCCGCCGAACAGGCGGAGTTCGACGAATGGATATCTGCCGATGATGCCCATGGCAAAGTGTTCGACCGGGCGCAGATGGCCTGGAGAGGGCTTTCCGCCATTGCCGACAGCCCGGAAATCATTGCCCAGCGTGCCGATGCGCTGGATGCGCTGCGCCGTGCCAATCGCAGTCGGTGGTCACGCAAGGTGCAAGGCAACTGGCAATGGGCCGCGGCGCTGGCGGCCAGCGTTCTGGTCGCGGTCCTCACCGTGTCGCTATGGTCCAATTTCCAGACAAGCGCGGAGGTGCAGCCGGAAGTTTTCGCCACCAATGTCGGCCAGCAGCAGATCGTTACCCTTATCGATGGATCGCGCCTGACACTGGATGCGCAAACCACGGTCACCGTTCTTTATGAGGATGACAGGCGCGTTCTGACGCTGGAGAAAGGCCGCGCCAAGTTTGACGTGGGCAAAGATGCGGATCGCCCCTTCTCGGTAACGGCAGGCGGGCGGACCACTGTGGCGACGGGAACATCGTTCAGCGTGGAACTGCTGCGGCAGGACATGAAGGTCGTGCTTTTTGAAGGGCAGGTGAAGGTCGCCGCTGCCGGCAGTGCCCCTTCTGCCCGATCCGTTACGTTGGCACCGGGAGAGAAGCTGGTTGCCAACCTATCGCCACTGGCGGTGCCCAGGGTTGAGCAGGCC
This sequence comes from Aurantiacibacter rhizosphaerae, assembly GCF_009807005.1. Classification (GTDB taxonomy): domain Bacteria; phylum Pseudomonadota; class Alphaproteobacteria; order Sphingomonadales; family Sphingomonadaceae; genus Alteraurantiacibacter; species Alteraurantiacibacter rhizosphaerae. The sequence continues at coordinate 1,381,976 of NZ_WUBR01000001.1, forward strand.
GATCTTCTGGGCGCGAAGGCATGGGAAGACGGCCAGCTTGTTTTCATCGATGAACCGCTGGTGGCGGTGCTGGAACAGGTCAATCGCTATAGCCGCACGAAAATTGAGATCGGTGATGCGCGCGTTTCCGGGATCAGGATCACCGGCGTATTCAATGCAGGGGACAGCCGCGCTTTTCTGGATGCCATCACCGGGCTTTACCCTTTGAAAACGCAGGTCAATTCTGATCGGGTGGTAATTATGTCAAAAATACTTCAAGATTGAAGTGAGGGTCGCCACACATCCTGCGTCTTAGTTAACGTCACCTGGGTGATTGGGAACAAGAAGGGGGAATGAGATGGTAAGTGTGCGCAATCTGTTCATGATGGGATCGGCCATCGCTGCGATATCGGCGCCAATGGAAGTCAGCGCACAGGCGCAGACCTATCAGCTGGATATTCCGGCACAATCACTGGACAGCGCCCTGCGCGCATTTGCCCAGTCCACGCGGCAGCAGATCGTTTTCGATATGGATGCCGTAAGGGGCCGCACCAGCCCTGCGCTGCGCGGCAATTATACGATCAACGATGCCATCGGCATCCTGCTGGCCAATTCCGGGCTTGAGGCTTCGCCGGGAAATTCCGGTGTCTATATCGTCAAACAGAAGGCTTCGCGCCCGGTTGCGCGGATTGCGGCTGCGCAGACCTCTACGCAGGCTTCGACACAGCAGGCCGATGCCGGTCAGGTACGGCAGGCTCCGCCCGCACGCACTGTGGAGCCGACGACGGAAATCGTCGTTACGGCAAGGCGCAGGGATGAATTGCTGACGGGCGTACCTGCATCGATCACCGCCTATTCGTCTGACTTCCTGGAAAAGCAGAACATCCAGACCTTCGCCGATTATGCGACCAAGATCCCGAACGTCACCTTTCAATACGGGCAAGGCTCCGACTTTGCCGCCACGGGTTTCAGCGGTGGCCGCGTCACCACCATTCGCGGCGTCGCGGGCGCGAACACCACGGCCTATTACCTGAACGATACGCCGATCCCCTCCACCGTCAGCCCGCAGACACTGGGGCTGGACCGGATCGAGGTGCTGAAGGGCCCGCAAGGCACGCTGTTCGGCGCAAGTTCGATGGGCGGCAACCTGCGCTTTATCACGCGCAAGCCCTCGCTCACCAAGAACAGCTTCATGGCAGAGGGGCAAATAGGCACGACCAAATCGGGCGGCACCGATTACGGTATAGAGGCGCTTGGCGGCGCCGTGCTGGTGCCCGATGTGATGGCCGTGGATGTCTCGCTTGGTTACACGCGCGAATCCGGGTTTCTTGAGCGCCGCTTCCCCGATCCTGCAGCACCCGACCAGTTTATCACCAAGGATGATCAGGGCCGCAATGATGTCCTCTCCGGATCTGTGGCACTGCGCACGCGGCTGAGCGATAGCTTTGAAGTGACGCTGAATGCGCTGGGCCAGAAGGCCAAGCTGAACGGTTATCCCGCGGCCTACGTACCGCTGCCCGGCTATGCGCCTGTGTCCTACACCCTGACGCGCGACCGCGACATTCAGGAATATTCGAAGGACCGCTGGGGCCTTGCCTCGATCGTGCTCGATTACGAAGGGGATGGCTTCTCCGTCGTTTCTTCCACCAGCTATTTCGCCCGCCGGGTGGAGGAGCAGGAGGACGTGACCGAGGGCACCAATGAATTCCTGGTGGATTTCTTCGAGGTCGATCTGAACAGCGCGCCGTTTACGGGCCTGAACATCATCAAGGACAAGCGCTTCACCCACGAAACGCGCCTGTCTTTTGACGAAGGCGTGCTGATCCCGAACCTGTCTGGCATCGTGGGCGTTTTCCACCAGGAGGATGACCAGACCTTTACGCAGCCGGCCGTGTTCATTCCCGAACTGGCGGATGCCGGTTTCGAACCCGCTTACCTTTCGGATTTCAGCTTTCCGCAGCACGTGGACAACACCGCGGTTTTCGGGGAGCTGTATTACGAGATCCTGCCAAAGCTGACGCTGACCCTTGGCCTGCGCCAGTACTGGATCAAGCAGAAGGCGGACGAATTCCTCAGCCTGGGGTTCTTCAACTCGCCCGAGGGCGACATCACCCCGGCAGAAAGCAACAAACAGTCGGGCCTGGTGCCAAAATTCGTCGCTTCCTATGAAATTGGCGACGGCGGCAATATCTACGCCTCCGTTTCAAAGGGGTTCCGCGTGGGTGGCACCCAGCCAGCGCAGACAGACGATTTCTGCGTGCCGGAATTGAACGCGCTTGGCCTGTCGAAGGATGCCATCGGCAACTTCCAGCCCGATACTCTGTGGAGCTATGAACTGGGCGCAAAGGCCCGGCTGGCTGGCGGCAGGCTGTCTGTATCCTCCGCCGTGTTCCAGATCGACTGGTCCGATGTGCAGCAGACGATCTTCCTGCCCGATTGCAGCATTTCCTTCATCACCAATGCGGGCAAGGCCCGCATTCGCGGTGGTGAGCTGGAGGTTTCGGGGCGGCCCATCGCGTCCGTTCCGCTGACGGTACAGCTGGGCCTTGGCTACACCAATGGCAAGCTGGTGGAGCCCGGCTTCCTGCCGCAATCGCCCAATTCCCGCCTGGCACAGGTGCCGCGCTTCACCGGCACGATCTCCGGCTATTACCGCACGCCTGTCAGCGACAGCGCGGATCTGTTCGCAGCCGCTGACTATTCCTACACAAGCGCCGTGAAGGTGGCGGACAATGTGGGCGGGTTCCTGACACGCCAGCCGTTCAACCTCCTCAACGCGAATATCGGGCTGGGCTTCGATCGTGCAGAGGTGCTGATCTACGGCAAGAACCTGCTCGATAAGCGTCTGAACTTCGGCGATCTCTACGCCAATGGCTTTGAGCGTCAGGAGTTGACCGCAGGCGGCGATGTGCAGCGCCTGCCTCGCGGCGCAGTCAGCCGTCCGCGCGAGATCGGCCTTCAGGTTCGCCTGAACTTCTAAAGCCGCTTCGCGCCTCACCAAGAACGCAGGAGATTTTCGTATGATGAAACTGTCCAAAGCCTGGATGCCGGCCTTCGCCCTGGCCATCGGCGCGGTGGCAGCACCGGCCGTCGCGCATCATTCCTTCGCCATGTTCGATCGCAGCGAGGAAAAGACCATCACCGGCGTCGTGGGCAAATTCGCCTGGACCAATCCGCATGTCATGATCGACATGTCCGTTAAGGACAAACAGGGCAATTCCGCACGGTACCGGATCGAAAGCGCCAGCGTGAATATCCTGATGCGCGAAGGCTGGCGCGTGGGTGCGATCAAGTCCGGCGACAGGATAACCGTGGTCTACAATCCCCTGAAGGATGGGCGCCGTGGCGGTTTGCTGGTGAAGGTGAGGTTGGCCGATGGTACGGTGCTGAATGGGTAGGGCGGCTGTGATCGGCACTGGCATGAAATCACGCCCGTCCTTGCGGCATGCCCTGCTGTGCGGCGGATTGCTGGCGTCCCTTGGCGCGCTGCACATGCCCGTTGCCGTGCAGGCGCATGATGTATCGGCCCATGATGTTTCAGTGGAGCGCGACATCAGCGGCACCTGGGAACGCTATCCTGAAGATTGGGCGGGGCCGGACCCCGATAATCCGATCCCGCCCAATGGTCCGTTCAAACTGAACGAACCCTATGCATCAGCCTATGATGATTTGCAGGAGCGCAAGGCGGCGGCCAATCTTGCCGGCACTCCGCTGGCCAATTCCAGCACGCGCTGCCTGCCCGAAGGCATGCCCACCATCATGGAGGCGATCTATCCGATCCAGATCGTGCAGACAGATGGCCAGGTGATCGTGCTGGCAGAATTTCTCACCCAGACGCGGCGGATATGGCTGAATGATGCGATGCCGCCTGCCGACGAGATTTCGCCGTCTTTCAACGGCCATTCCGTGGCCCGCTGGGAAGGCGATGTGCTGGTGATCGAAACGCAGGGCGTGCGGCCGGATGTAACCTATTACGGCATTCCGCACACCGATGATCTGCGGCTGACCGAGCGCATCCGCAGGGTCGATGAGGAAACGCTGGAAGATCACGTGACAATCCATGACCCCACGGTGTTTGCAGAGCCATACTCCTTCACCCTGACATACAAGAAATCCGATTACCGGATCAGCGAATACATCTGCGAAAACAATCAGATAGAGGTCAGCGATGATGGCGGGTCATATCTTGATCTGGGAGAGGAAGACTACTGAGATGACGAAAAAAGTACTGCAACGGCTGGGCCGCACGTCGATAATGATCGCCGCGTCCGCGCTGTATTTCTCCGCCCCTGCCATGGCGGAGGTTCCGCCCATGCCGCATGTGGTACCCGTGCCGCCGTCTGGTATCGCCCCGCTGTCCTCAGCAAGCCGGGAAGGCACCGAATATATCGACCTTGAAGCTGCGGGGTATGAGGAGGAGGAATATTATCTCTCCGGCATTGCCCCGGCGATCACGGCCGAGGGTGAAACCCTGTTCGATGCGCCTTACACCACGCGCATTCTGGTGCGCAGGCCAAAGGATCCAGACCGCTTCAACGGCACGGTGATTATCGAGCCGTTCACATGGTTCGGCGAACGCGGGGCAAGCTGGATCCTGACGCGCGAATATCTGCTGCGCCAGGGATATGCCTATGTCGGCTACACGCTGAACATCAACAAGCCGGAGCAGGACCCGAAGTTTCTGCCGACCGATTTGCCAAAGGACATCGCGCGCTATGTCGGCATCGTGAATTTCGAATTCATGCGTGACTTCGATTATTCGCGCTATTCCCCGCTCGGCTTCTATTTCGATCCTGACCGTTTCAAACGCGGCGAGTTCGTCGATCCCTTCGTGCCGCAATCGCAGGGTGTGGGGGCGCAACTGGCCTATCTGCTGAAATCCAACGATCCTGACGGGCCATTGGCGGGCCTTCAGGTTGATCGCGTATATGTGAACAGCTGGGCCGTTACCGCGCAGGTATGGATGGATTACCTTGATCAGGGCCGTCACCAGCAGTGGAGAATGCCGGACGGCAGCGCCCTGATCGATGCCTATATGACGGGGCGCATGTCCTTTGGCGAGGTGGGCGGCGAAGTGATCCGCGTGCCCGAACACATGCCGGAAGACGCGCCTTTCGTCACCATCTTCACCCAGTCTGAATTGCGATACAACGCGGTGAATGCGATCCCGCTGCCCGCCGATACAGACAGCCCGAAACTGCGCCATTACGAAATCCCCGGCACGCCGCACCTGCGCCCGGAGGATGTAGGCACCGGAGAGATCGAGCCGATGCCAGTCGACGTGGGCAAGGAAGACGATCCGCGCTGCAACACGCTTTATAACGAGCCGGTGGAAATCGTCGCTTCGGCCCTGCTGGATGGCATGGACAAGTGGGTGCGCGATGGCACGCCGATGCCGAAATCACCGCGCGTGGAGCGTAGCGAGGATGACATCGTAAGAGATGCCACCACCGGCAATGCCATCGGCGGCGTGAGGCTGCCATGGGTGGCGGCGCCGTCCGCCGTCTATCTGGTGGAGGAGGAGACGAACTGCGGTCTCGCCTATGACACCAAGACGCCCTATTCAGCGCAGCGGCTGCGCGAAATGTACGGAAGCTACGCCAATTACCGCGCGCAGTATGAGGCTGCAAAGGCCGAGGCAGTGGCGCAGGGCTATATCCTGCCTCACGATGCCGCTTTCCTTCAAACTATCGCCACGCCGGAAGACTTCACGGGCGAAGGCGACTGAGATGCAGGCGTTCGGCCCGGCGAAGCGAAGTGATCGCTAGCCGTGGCCGAACCACAGGCGCGACATGACGGGATCGAAGATGCTGGGGTTAAGCTCGCGTGCCTTTTTCGCAGCAGCCTTCGATGCCTTGTCATTACCCAGCATCTCTTCCGCTTCGGACAGACGCGCGTAAAGCGGGGCGCTGCGCCAGCCTTGTGCCTCCGCCTCCAGCAGATGCGCGCGGGCCTGTGCCGGATCGCCCGTCTCCAGCAGCGCCTCCGCCACGAGGATATGGGCATCGCCATATGGCCGGTGCGACAGGTTCTCTCGCGCAAGGCGCAGGGCCCGTTGCGGATCGCCGAAGGCCAACTCGTTCTCGAAAGTATGAGCCGTATAGGCCAGCGGCATGGCCTTGGCGCGTGCGCGCCAGATTGCCGTGGATCGCTGCGTCAGCTGGTCTGCCGCCTGCGTATCGCCCTGTGCCAGATATAGCGACGCGGCTGCATCCAGCGCCTGGGGATCGCCATATTCGCGCGCAATGCGCTCCTGCACCGCGATAGCATCGTCGAAATCGCCCGCGACGCCCTGCGCCTCTGCGATATAAAGCTGGGTCAGCCAGTGACCCGGAAACAGCCTGTCGGCCTGCCAGAACCGTTCTGCCGCGGCTTCGAAATTGCCGCGCGCACTCTCGATCATGCCGATCTGCAAAGCATAGGAGGCAAGTCCGCGCGGGGTGCGCAGGCTGTCTCGCCGGGCAGCCTTGCCAACCAGTTCGATAGCCTCGTCAAACCGGCCTTGTGACCGGGCGAGGAGAGCCTGCCGGATGGCAGTGCCCGATGTCGGCAATATCGCATCGGCAGCGGTGTAGGCGCTGGCAGCGCCTGCCATATTGCCGCGGTAAAATTCTATATCGCCCCGCAATGCCACGGCCTCCGCCCGTTCTGCGGGGGAGGGGGCAACGGCCACTTTTTCAAGGCGGTCCAGCTGCATTTCTGCTGCTGCCAGATCATGTCCCGCCATGGCAATCTCTGCCGCGGTGAGGATCGGGCCGGACGCGGCGGGAGCAAGGTCTTGCGCCATCGCCAGATTGTTTCTGGCCAGGGCCAGCCTCTCCGGGTCGGCCGTCATCTTGAAGCGGGCAAGCTCTGCGCGCGCCAGGCCTTCGCGGGGGAGCCATTGATCGGGCGCATTGGCCACCCTCTCTCTGGCAAGGGCAAGCTGGCGATCGGATGCCGCCAGTTCCTGATCAAAATTGTCGGGACCGAAGCCGGCAGAGGGGAGTGCCACAGCGGCGGTGGCCGTTTCGCCACCGCTCCACATAACCTCGGCCCCGACAATAGCGAGAACCGCCGCCCCTGAAAGCGCAAGCGCGCGCGGCGCTACACCCTTCCAGAAGCCGCGACCCTCGGCGGTTGCGGCGGAATCAGCCCCTGTTGCGCCGCCGGCAACCATCAGCTCGGCATCGCGCAGGGGGTAAGGCCTGCGTTGGTCAGATCGTCTGCCAGAGCCTCTGTCAGTCCGGTAAGCTGCTGCGCGAGTTCGGGGACGAAGGTCTCGTTCGCATCATCTTGCGGACTGGCATCATTGTATGGGATCTTCTGATCCGAACCGATCAGAACGGTGGCAACCGCGGGCATGCCCATGCGATCGACCCGCTCATATGCCGCGGGGGCATCGGTCCTGAAGGTGAAGGTGGTCCCGCTGGTGGATGCCAGGGGCGGAGAACCCTGTGGCGCAGCCAGGAAGGGGAAGCCGCTGCGGAATGCCACATCGTTTTCCGGTGGATTGAGCGGGATGTTGGCGAAGGTCAGCGGGCTGTGCTCCATCAGATCCAGGAAAATCACCGCCAGCGTCACGTCGATCACCGGATCGCTCAGCAATCGGCCATTGGGGAAGCCTGCATCGGCACCAAGGTTGATCGTCAGCGTATCGGGGATCACCGCATCGGCGACGGTAAAGCCGCCGGTGCCGGGGATTTCCTGCTGCAGACAGGGGCCGACATCGAAGCTTGCCGATGTGGGCGTGGGTGTGGGCGTTGGAGTGGGTGTTGGCATCACGACCATATCGTCGTCATCGTCATCACCGTCGAAACAGCCCGGCAGCATGGTGAGGGCAACAAAGGCCGGAGCCAGTGCGATTGCGCGAAGGCACCGTGTGTTGGCAAAAGTCATTACAGCTGTCCTCCAAAGCGTGCGGTTTCGGCCCAGACGTCCACCAGATTGTCGCCGTTGGCGATCCGGTCGAGCGGGATGGAGATGACGATGGCCGTCAGGTTCTGCCCGGCGAAGAAATCGCGGTCGGCCATGAAGCTGAGATCGCCTGTATCCTTGGTTTCCATGAAACCCTGAAGGTCGAAGAAGAAGGGATCGTCGAACAGGCCGGCGCGAACCATCACGCCATCCTTGGTGAGATCCTTTTCGACAGACCCCACGATGTTACCGGTGACGCCCGGCACATTGGAAACCTGCACGCCAAACTCGTCCGTCATCGCGCCCCTGCCAAAGCGGACGCGGATGGGAATTTCCGTATCGACACGGCTACCGGCGTTGGAAATGTTGATCTGGTAAAGAACGTCAGGATCATAGGTCGCCGGCTCGTCCGTCGCCTGCGGGCCGGAGAAGGTCAGTACCATGTTGAACTTGTCGTCCGTGTGCCATGCGAAGATATCGGCGATGTCTGCGGCGCGATCCGGCGTGCTGTCCACGCTTGGGTCCGTGCGGCCCGGCGGATCAAGGTGATCGGCTGCTGTCAGGCCGAGGCCCGGCAGGATCTGCGTAGCGCCGATGGCAAGAACAAGCCCCGCCGCACCCGCCATTAATTTGGCATTTCTTCTCATGAATGACCTCCCGATGTGCCGCGCCCGATGACGCTGGTGAACGGATTCTTCGATCGCGTTCATTCACCAGTACGAAAGGATTTGCTGAGCGGATTTCGATGCGGTGAAATTTTTTGCCCAAAGGTGGGCCGCAGGTACGCATCGCTGGTCAGGAACCAATCTTTGTGCCAGAGAATTGGTTGATATGGCCGATACCGATCCCGACCGGCTTCTTGCTGAACAGCTGAAGCACATCGCGCGGCGGGACCTTTCGGTTTTCCCGGAGTTCTACAGCGCGACCTCCGGAAGGCTTTTTGCAAACATTCTTGGCATTGTGAAAAACCGCGAAGCTGCGGAAGACGTATTACAAGAAACATATATCAAGATTCTAAATCGATCGGGTGCGTTTGATCGTGATCGGGGAAAGCCGTGGCCGTGGCTTATCCTGATGGCGCGCAATACGGCGATCGATCGCATCAGGGCGCGCGGCAGGCGAGACAATCTGGATGGCGAGAAATATCTGATCGCTATCGAGGAGGACGAGCAGAAGCCGCTGGATGAAGCCCTGGCAACGCAAACTGAAGGCAAGCGCGCAATGGAAGAAGTGAGCAAATATGATGCTGCCTCCACCGATTGCATTCGCGCGGCATTTTACGATGGCCTGACCTATTCCGAAATCGCCGAGCGGGAAAATCTCCCCCTCGGCACCGTGAAAAGCCGCATCCGGCGCGGCATCAAACATTTGAAGTCAAAAATGGATCGATGACTGACAGCACTCGCCTTGATGCGGAACGCGCCCTGCTTGCAGCCGAGTATGCTCTCGGCCTGCTGGAAGGTTCTGCGCGTGCCCAGTGTGAGGAGCTGTATGCTGTCGACCCTGCCTTTGCCGCTGAAGTCGATCGCTGGATCGAGGAGGCAGATGGCTGGGGCGACGGGGAGCATGATGCTGGACCGTCGGAAGAAAGCTACGCCCGCATTGCCGCTGCTGTCGGCCTGAATGATGAGGGCGGTGCTGTCAGCCCGGAGCATGAGCCTGCGCCTGTTGCAGCAAATGATCCGGGCCTGTGGCGTCCGCTGGCAATTGCTGCTTCGCTGGCGGCGGTGGTGTTCGCCAGCCTGTGGCTGCTGGATAGCCCCGCGCAGCAGGATTACCCTTCGCAGCAGGACAGGCCCATTGCGGACGCGCAGGTTCCGCCGATGCCCGACAGGCAAGAGCAGTTCAGCGTTGCGCAGATCAGTTCTGACGATACGACATCGCTAGTGTCCGCCCTGTATGACACCGATACCGGCACGTTATATGTGAAGCTGTCCGACATTCCCGATGCAGAGCGTGTGCCGCAATTGTGGCTGCTGGACAGCAATGGCACGCCGCGTTCGCTGGGCTTTGGCACGCGCGACGCGAGCACGCCGATCACGCTTTCGGCAGACCTGCGACAAATCGCCGATGAGGGCGGCGTTCTGGCGATCTCGCTGGAGCAGCCGGCGGCCGTGCCGCATGAAACGCCAAGCGACGTGTTGGGCGCTGCGCAGTTCGCCAGCCTGGATATCGCGCGCTAAATTCGTCGGGCGGCTAGGCCTGCCGGTTTCAGCTATTCCTGCAGGAAATCGTCCCTGGTCCCCAGATACTCCAGAAATGCCGGGCCAACGCCTTGCGATTGCAGATATTCCGACGTCACCGGCAGATCGGGAGAGGTGAAGCCCGGCTCCTCCATTACGCGCCGTGCAAAATCGTGGTTCAGGATGGCCGCGCGGCCCACCAGCACGAAATCCGCACCCTTGGCCATCGCAGCCTCTGCATCGCCTCGGTTGCTGATCTTTCCCGCCACGCCCAACGCAACCTTGTCTCGCGGCAGGCTGCCGAAGATGTCCAGCAGGTCCTTGTCGCCAAAGCGGTCATCCTCCGGCTTCTTGAACACATTCCATAGTGACATATCGAGATAGTCTACCGTCTCCTGCAACAGGATCTGCGCCGCCAGATCGCGGATTTCGCCAAGGTCCTGCCCAAAGCGTTCTGGTGACAAGCGAACGCCCAGCTGGAAATCGGGGCGGCAGGCGCTGCGAATGCCATCGATCACTTCCAGCAACAGCCGCGCGCGGTTTTCCGGGGAGCCGCCATAGCGATCCGTCCTGCGGTTCAGTTCGCGTGAGAGGAAGGCGCTGAGCAGATAGCCATGCGCCCCGTGAATCTCCACGCCATCGAACCCGGCCCGTTCTGCGCGCACCGCCGCAGCGATGAAATTGTCGCGCACGGCCTCAACCTCATGCAAGGTCAGGGCGCGGCTGGCCACGTCCTCGGCAGCGGACGGCCCGACAGGCACGCCCACCAGATCAGCCGGAGAGCGCAGGCCCCCGTGGTGCAGTTGCACCGAGGAGACGGCACCGCGGCTGCGGATGGCATCTGCCAGCCGGGTAAGCCCCTCCAGATGCAGCGCGTCATCGAAGATGCCAAGCTGGCCGGCAAAGCCCTGGCCCTGCGGTTCCACATGGGCAGCCGCCGTCATCACCATGCTGAAACCGCCATCGGCGCGCATCGTCAACCAATTAATCTCATCGTCCGAAAGCGCGCCATTTGCGTGGCTTTGCATATTGGTCATCGGGGCCAGCGCGATGCGGTGGCTCCACACTGGCCCGCGCGGCAGATGGAGCGGCTGTGTAATCGCGCTCTTCCGGTTCATGACATTATCCAACCCGATGGTTCGCAAGCATACTTTGGCACATGCGAATAGACGTGCGGTGATCCGCGTCAACCGTCATCGGCGCCGCAGCGATGCACGCCATGCGAACCATCAGGGGTGAAAGAGGCCGGTCAGGCCAGCGTCACGTCGATGAAGGTCTTGTGCGGCGTATAATCATCCACCGCGCAGGCATATGTCACGCTGCCATCGTCATTCTCGTCAACAATCTCGAAGCCCAGACGGGTGTAGAAATCGGCGACCATGGCGTTGCGATCGGTTGGGATATAGGTGGCCCTGATGGTCTCCACGCCCGCCAGCGCTGCGGTTTCGAACAGGCTGTTCATCACGCATTGCTCCACGCCGCGTTCCAGCACGCGGCACGATTGCAGCCAGCTGTCGATTGACCATTCGGCCCCGTCCTTGCGAACGATAACCACGCCGATCATCCCGTGCGCTGCAAACTTGTCCTCCAGCCGTACCTGCCATCCCAGCAGATCGGGATCGTCCTCCATCTTCCTGACATCCTCCTCGCCATAACGGCGGGTGGTGAGGTTGAACTGGTTGGACTTGTTGATCAGCTGGGTGATCCGGCTGCGCCCGGCATCATCGAAGGGGGCAATCGTCATACGCATGCCAAGCGATGTCAGGTAATCGTCGTAATTGCCGATTTTTGCGCGGATTTCCGCTGCCGCCGCGCGCCCGCCATAGCTTTCTGCGCGAGAGATATCCTCCGTGTTCAGCGGCAGGTGATCGAACAGGCCGGATTGCGCAATACGCTCTATGTAAAAGGACGGATCGTCGCCCACTTCGATGGTGGAAACCAGCGGCAATTCCTGCCGAACACGCTCCCGCTCTGCGGCGTTGTCATCGATGAAAACGAAAGATTCCAGGCCAAGGCTGAGCGTTTCGGCGATGGACTTGATGTTGGTTGCCTTGTCGCTCCAATTGGCCTGAAACACCGCGACGTGATCTTCCTTGATCACCATTTCGGAGTGGTTGCGAAACGGCTCCCGCGCGATTTCATCGGTGTTCTTGGAACATACGGCCAGCACCACGCCCCGCTTGCGCAGGGTGATGATGAAGTTCTGGAACGCGACGAAAGCCTCACCCTCCGGCGAGTTCTGGCCCAGCCGGATACCGGCCAGCCCATCATCGCCGATCACGCCGCCCCATAATGTGTTGTCCAGATCAAGCACCAGACCGCGCGCGGCCTTGCCCTTCATCGCTGCCAGCACGCCGGCGATGGAATCCGCGGCCAGCGGGCACACGTCCACGCTGAAAGGGATCTTTGCCGCATGATAGCGCACGGGGTCCAGCCAATTTTCCATGCCGACCCGGCTGGCAAGGGCAGCCTGATCCCACAGCAGCCAGCGGCCCTGCATCGCGCCTTCGGCCAGCATCAAATTCATGCACTGCCTAAAACGCGCGCTGGAGCCGGGTGTTGCCAGCTCTGCGGAGGAAACCTGCAAGGCGGCAGGAAGCGTGGCGAAAATGACCTGGCAGCCGGTCTTGTCCTTGGCCGCCGCAGCCAGCGCGGTGACGAGGTTTTCCGCATCGGCCAGCGCTTCATCCTCCGCGGCCTGATCCAGCATCGGCCGCTCACTGGCAAAGGCGCTTTCATCCAGCACCACCAGCAGGGCATCCAGCGCGCAGCCAAAGCAATCGGCGGGCGAAAAGGCGAAACTTGCCACGCTGTCGTAAGGGGCTTCGACGGACGAAATACTCAAACCCCGCGCCAAGCCTGCCGCAGCCAGCGGGGCGGGCAGATAGCTGAGCGTGCGAGAACCCAGCAGCCCCAGCCTTACCGGCGTGAACTGTGAATTGGGAAAGTCGGCCTTCTGCAGCTTCTTCGCCAGCCGCTCCGTCCGCAATTGTTCGCGCATACCCAGCTGCTGGTTGGCCAGGGTCTTTACTGCGACATAATCCGGCTCTGCACCGCCTGCCAGAACGGCCTCGATCTCTGCCAGACGGTCTGCCCAGTCGTTGGCCAGGGGAGGGCGCCAGGGGAAGTTCAAGGATGTCATCCCTTCTGCTTCGCCGCCGCGTTCACCAGGTCACCCAGGTTCTTGAAACCCTGCATCTCGGATGTGCTGAAATGAACGCCCAGTTCCATCTCGATCATCACCATCAGCCGCACGTGGGAAAGGCTGTCCCACTGTGCGACATCGTCTGCCGTGGTTTCCATGGTGACGGGGCCGTCATACTCATCGAACAGGTCCCTGATGATTTGCGTAACCTGTTCAAGAATGGCCTGTGGGTCCGACATGAAATTATCCTTTTTGCTGAAAGTTCTGGAGCGCATCAATCATTAGGCATGTGCCTTACAGATCAGGCACGACGAGCCTTAGATCGGTGTAATCCCGATTTGGATCATAGTCTTTAACGGCGGTGCGAATTTCTTCCTCGTATTCTGCGATATTCTCTCGCGTTACGCGGTCACTGCCGTTCTTGATCGCCATCATGAAACGGCGAAGAATGGCCGGGTTATAGATGTGGCCGACTTCGCGATAATTGGCGAGATCGCCCGCGACAGTGGGATCATTGTCCAGCGCGAAAATGCTGACATTGGGCAGATCGGCCACGGCATTCACCAGGCACCGCCGCGCCACCATCTGTTCATCCAGCAGGGTGGGGCTGATGTCGTTACGCCGCACGTAGTAGAAAGCATAGGACACGATCGGGAACAGGATATCCACCTGCGCCCCGCGCGCGGAAAGCTTTTGAAGATCGGGGATCAGCTGTTCGTTAAGAGCGGTAAAGCTGTCGCAGGTCTTGCCGCTGGACTGGGTGATGCCGGTCCGGTTGCGCTCCACCATCCGCTTGATCCGGGAGAGTTCCGGCGGGCTCTGGAAGCGGGCATACATGTTTTCGATGTAGGCGTCGTAACCCGCATCATCGGGATTGCTGTAGGTGGTCTTGCCGCGCAGGATATCGAAGGTGCGGCGAATGGTCGGCGGGTTCACCATGCGCAGATCGTTGGTGATGTCATCGTCATACAGGAAGGTGGGGAAGCCGCGATTGGCGACGTCCGCGCCTTCCATATAGGTCCAGTCGTATGTCAGGATCACGCGCTTTACCGCGGGATTATCCACCAGCCTATCCAGCACCAGGTCGCGATCGATCGGGCGCGGGCCGCCATAGCTCAAATTGGCGGCATTGGTGTCCGGCCCCAATATCTCCCGCATATATTCCGGCGTGTACATCGCGGTGATGGAACTGCCGACGAGGAAGGTGTTGTACGACGGATCCTTGGCCGCGACATCGATCCAGTCGATCACCAGATCCCTTGGCGTATCGCCCGCCTCGATGCGCGGTTCGGCGCCCCAGCGATAGACATTGTGCGGATCAACCGCGATCACCAGCGCGGCCAGCGCCAGGTATAGCACGCTGATCAGCACCGCTGCAAACAGCATGGGCCGCGCCGCTTTCCAGCGGATGGATTTGAGCGATTGCCTGCGCGCGTTTCGCGATGCGGATGGTGCCACGGGGCTTGCGTTGTCAGGTTTCGTCATGGCGTCAGAATCCCTGATAGAGGAACGGCGGCTGGCGGGACACATAGTAGAGCGCGGCAAGCACCAGCACCGACATATAGGCAGCCTGGACCCAGCCCGGCCGCCACAGGCGGCGCAGGAAGGCAGGGCCATAGCTCTTGTTATCATAGGTCATGATGGCCGGACGATAACGTCGCATCAGCTCAACACTGTTGGGGCACAGGTAAATGATGGAAAACGCGATGCCCAGCATCATCACCGGATAGCGCATGTTGAAGGCCGAGGGCGCATCGAAGGATGTGCCGAACATCTGCGAGAACAGGTGGAAGCCGCCGGCCACGCTTTCGGAACGGAACATCGCCAGGCTCAGCAGCAACGGCAGGAAGAACACGGCGCGTTCAAGGAAGCCGATGAACAGCCGGTTCTTGTCCTTCGAGAAGTTGCGATACCACTTCGATGCGCGCACCTCTGTTTCCAGCGCAAACCAGAAGCCATGCATCAGGCCGAACACCACGAAGGTCCACAAGGCGCCGTGCCAGATGCCGATGATCTGGAAGTTCACCAGCATGGGGATCCACAGGCTCAGCAGATGTGCCGGGATCGGGGCCAGCCGGTTGAACATGGCATATCGCGTACCCGCCACCGAGAGGGGCGTGTACAGGAAGCGGGCGATCACGCGCGTCAGCGTCATATGCCAGCGGCGATAGTAATCGATGATGCCGTTTGCCTTGAAGGGCGAGAAGAAGTTGATGGGATAGCGTAGGCCGAACATGCGGGCGAGGCCCAGCGCCATGTCCGAATAGCCGGAGAAATCGAAATAGAGCTGGCCCATGTAAGCCAGCGCCCCGATCCATGCCTGCACCGGGTGGATCTCTGCCCCCACATTGGCGGCGCTGAACACGACATCCACCGTGGGGGCAAGATTGTCTGCAATCACCACCTTCTTGAACATGCCGATGGCGATGAAGGTGAGGCCTACGGCAAGGTCGATCGGGTTGAGGCGGAGGAACCGCTTGGACTGGATCTGCGGATTGAACTCGCTGAGATAGGTGATCGGCCCGATGATCAACTGCGGAAAGAAGCTGACGAAGGCGCCGTAGCGGCAGAAGGCGGAAACCATTGCCTTTGGCGAGGACAGCTTGCCCAGGAACTGGAGTACGTTCTTCTCCCGACCATAGGCATCCGCCAGAAAGGCGGCCTGGTGGAAGGTATAGAAGGAAATACCTGCCGGAATGGCGATGCCGGCAATGTCCACCAGCACCCCGCCACTGGGGCCGAACAGCAGTGAGACGATCTTGTACTTGAAATAACACAGCGACAGGAAGTTGTACGCCTGCCCTGCGAGGTAGAGCCGTTTCCTGCGCTTGTCCTCGTCATCCATGAAGGTGATGGCAAGGGCGATCACGAAATTCACGATCAGCGCAATGATCAGCAGCGCGACAGAGAACCAGCTGTGCGGAATGTAGAAGATTATCGACGAGACGAACAGGACGATAAGAGCCGCATTCTTGCCGGCGAAATGGCTGATAGTATAAAAAGTTATCAATACGATAGGCAGGAATACAAACAGAAAGAGAGGGTCTGTAAAAATCAATTCTGTTTCCCTTCGCCCTGCAATCAATCAAAAGTTCTTGAGCAATCTTTGCAACGATCGCTGTCCGAAATGACCGGAATTCAGTCAACTTGTGTCGTGAGGCGATGCCAAAATGGGCCGGAATCAAAAAGTGGGCATCGGTATAGCCACCCTCCCGCAATGAGAGGCGCATAATCAAAGTGGTTACTGCCTAGGGGTGGGGAGGGCGGCACCACGGCGTATCCGCTATTGCCCATACAGTTTGGGAGTAATCCCGATGCGCAGCAGATCCCCTGCGCGGGCAATGGCAATTTCAGTTGGACGCTGCCATTCTCGATGCCTGAATTTTATTTGCGCGGTGAAGTCGATTTCAGTCGCCTTATCATCCTGCGTTCTACTCTAAGGTGCCAATGACCAATGCAGCTCAGTGACATTGATTTCGTGATTATCGGCGCGGCCAAATCGGCCACGACCTGGCTTCAGACGCAGTTGCAGTCTGATCCGGCGATCTACATGCCTGACCCTGAACTCCACTATTTCTCCAGGGAATATGAGCGTGGCACGGACTGGTATCTGTCGCAGTTCAGCGATGAGGGGATCGGCAAGGTCGTTGGCGAAAAGTCCAACTCCTATCTCTACACGCCCGAAGCGCCGGAGCGTGTTCACCGCGATCTGCCGCATGTCAAACTGATTGCCCAGCTGCGCAATCCGGTTGCGCGGGCCTATTCCAGCTATTGCATGCTTTTCAGGCGCGGAGAGGTGGGGTCCGATATCGAGAACTATCTCGATCCTTCGAAGGGAGAGCACACGCAGATCCTGGGCTCCGGCAATTTTGCGTCTTACCTGCAATCCTACGTCGATCTTTACGGCCGTGAAAAGCTGCTGATCCTGTTCTTCGATGGCGTGTCGAAAACGCCGGAATTGCAGATGTCGAAAGTGCGTGGCCATCTGGGCCTGCCGGATCGTGCGCTGGCACCCGAAGGGCGCGAAAAGGTGAAGGACAAGACCGCACCGCTGGTGCCAGTCGGCATGCGCAAGCGCCTGTCCTGGATGAAGCCACTGGTGCAGCCCTTGCGCGGCACGGCCCCGTTCGAGGCGGCGCGCGGCATGATCGCGCGCAAGACCGAATATCCGCAGTACACCGACGATCTGAAAAAGCGCGTGAGCGAGTATTACGCCCCATCGATCGAGGCGCTGGAGAAAATGAGCGGCCAGTCGTTGAACCATTGGTATAAATAGACCCGCAGGCCCAATTGGTCAGCGATAAAGTCAATTATGGGCTAATCGCTTTTCCCACCTGCGCGCATGCCCACACATTGGTAACCCGGTGTGTGTACAATCTCCATCTCAACCAGACGGGACGATTTCGCTGGAACGTGCATCGCACGCAGAGATGACGCTATCGTCAAGAGGGCCAAGAATTACCATGAAGAAGTTCATCATCACCGGCATCCAGATGAGAAACAAGGGCTCTCAGGCGATGTTTCTGTCTTTGTACTATGGCCTGAAGGCGCTGTACAAGGATTGCCAGGTAACGGCATTCGCCAACAAGTACGATGATCCGGAGCAGTACTCTTTCGAGTTGTTGCCATATGACGATTACACCCGGCTGTTGTACAAGTATAATCTGAACAACATTCCGCTGGTAACCCCGCTGTTGACGGCGCTGGCCGGTCGTTCGCGCAAGACGGACAAGTGGGACGGCGCAATCTCCAAGATGGACAAGGCCTTGCGAGAGGCGGACGCCATCCTCGATGCCAGTGGCTACACCCTCGGCTCTGGCTGGGGGAAGGGCGGCGGCCGGATGCTGTTGCAGACGATCCGCATCGCCAAGGCGCACAAGAAGCCGATCATCCTGATGCCGCAAAGCTTCGGCCCGTTCGACTGGGGCGAGGATGATGACGAGGCCTTCCTGAAAGAGGTGAAGGAAGAGCTGAGCTATTGCACCAAGATCTATGCCCGCGAAGTGGAAGGCTATGAATGCCTGAAGGCGCTGGGCCTGACCAATGTGGAACTGTCGGCAGACATGGTGATCAGGGAAGATATCTTCCCCACCGCCGCCGACATCCACAAGTCCTATAATCCGGCACGCGTGGAATACCCCGCGCCGGGCTCCGTAGGCTTCATCATCAATGAAAACGTGTTCCGCATCGGCGATCGCGAAGCGGTGTTCAACCTCTACGCCAAGATGCTGGACAAGCTGGTGGACGACGGAGAGAAGGTGGTGTTCCTGAACACATCCACCGCCGATATGCAGTTGGTGGAAAAGGTTCTGGAAAGGACCAGGGGCCGCGATCAGGTTGGCGTAATCAGCGGCGAATATTCCAGCCCGGAACTGATCGATATCCTCAGCCGGTTCAAATATGTGGTGGCATCGCGCTATCACTCCATCGTGTTCGGCTATCGCAGCGGTATTCCCGCCATCATCCTGGGCTGGGCCAGCAAGTACCAGGATCTGGCAGCCCATTTCGGGCAGCAGGATTATGTCTTCGATATCCGCGAGCCCGATGTGGACCGCATCATCGAGAAGATCGACAAGATGAGCGCAAACCACGCCGAAGAATCGCAGAAGATCAAGGATCGTCTGAAGGAAATGCAGACCACATCCGTTATCCAGCAGGCCGTCAGCGCCCTGTAGGCGCGTTGCAAGAGTGCGGGTTTACCTGACCAGCCTCAGGCACGGCCTGCGATACCCTTTTACTGGCACGCGCGCATCGCGGTGCGGAACATAGGCTTGGCAGTATGTGCGGAATTGCAGGCTTTGTAGATTTTGAACGAGGGTTGCAGCGCAATCCGGGGCGGGTGGTGGACGATATGCGCGATGCCTTGCTGCATCGCGGACCGGATGCCGGCGGTTCCGTGCTGGAGGCAGAGGGCCGGGTGGGGCTGGGGCATCGCCGCCTGTCCATCATCGATCTGTCGGAAACCGGCGCGCAGCCGATGGAATCCGCCTCTGGCCGATATGTCATCGTCTTCAACGGCGAGATCTACAATTTCCAGTCCATCCGTGCAGAGCTGACGGCGCTGGGTGCCAGCTTTCGCGGCACGTCGGATACAGAGGTGCTGCTGGAGGCGATTGAGCGCTTCGGCTTTGCAGGGGCACTGGGCCGGGCCAACGGCATGTTCGCGCTGGCGCTGTACGACAGGAAGGAAAAGCAGGTTTCCTTCGCGCGGGATCGGCTGGGCAAGAAACCGCTCTATATCGGTCTGGAAAATGGCGCACTGGCCTTCGGATCGGAACTGAAGGCGCTGCGCCGCCATCCGCAATTCGAACAGGTGGAAATTGATCGGCAGGCCGCGGCGCTGTTCGCGCGGCTGGGTTATATTCCCTCGCCGCATTCGATTTACAAAAACATCTGCAAGCTGCCCCCCGCCAGCTATCTGGTTCTGCCGCTGGAAGGCAGGGCGCCGGATTTCGACACCATGCGCGCGGAAACGCGCACCTACTGGAGCATGTATGCCGCCGCCAAGGAAGGCATGGAAACCCGGTTCGAGGATGAGGATGAAGCTCTCACAGCTCTGGAAGAGCGGCTGGGCACAGCGGTGGAGCAGCGCCTGATTTCCGACGTGCCCGTTGGCGCGTTTCTATCGGGCGGGGTGGATTCCAGCCTTGTCTGCGCGGTGATGCAGGAGCGGCTCTCGGGCGATGCGCGCACCTATACGGTGGGCTTTGCCGAGAGCGAGTTTGACGAGACGGCGGATGCCGCAGAGCTGGCCGCACATATCGGATCGCAGCACACCCAGCTTCCACTTGATCCCAGCGCCGCGCTGGAAACCGTGGGCGAGATGCAGCAGATTTTCGACGAGCCCTTCGCCGATGCCTCCCAAATCCCCTCCCTGCTGATTTCGCGCCTGATCCGGTCCGAAGTCACCGTTGCGATTTCGGGCGATGGCGGGGACGAATTTTTTGGCGGATACAAGCGCTATCCACGCATGCTGGCGATGGAGCGGCTGGCCCAGCGTATGCCCGGCGCCCTGCGCAGCGCATCGCGTGCCGCGCCATTCTGGCTGCTGGATGCGGGCGCCAAGGCTGGCGCGATGCTGAAACCGGGCGGCCTTGCCGGAGAGGTGAGCGGGGATCGTCTGGAGAAAATCCGCGATATCGTCGCGCAGCCCGATTTCCGTCATCGTTACGAGCATTTCAATTCGCAGTGGACCGGCGGCTCCGGCTCCTCTGCCAGCCCGTTCACCACGGCGGACATTCCCGATAACCTGGGCCAGCTGGAACAGATGATGTTCCTCGATTCGATCTGCTATCTGCCGGATGATGTTCTGGTGAAGGTGGATCGTACATCGATGGCGACCAGCCTTGAAGTGCGATCTCCGCTGCTGGATTATGAACTGATCTCCACCGCCTGGCGCATGCCGGACAGCCTGCGCATGCCCGATGGCGGCGCTGGCAAGGTGGCTTTACGCAAATTGCTGGCGCGGCGCGTTCCCGATTCCATGATCAACCGCCCGAAGCGCGGATTTGGCGTGCCGCTGAATGATTGGCTGCGCGGTCCTTTGCGCGAACTGGCGGAAGATAATCTGAACCCTGCACGGCTTAATGCGCTTGGCTATTTCGATAGCAAGGCCGTGGCCCGTCACTGGGCTGAGCATCTGTCCGGTCGCCGCAACTGGGGCTTCCACCTGTGGGGCGTGATCAGCTTCAGCCTGTGGCATCGCCACTGGATGGAAAGCTAGGGCTGCTACCCGCCGGGCATCATCGCCCGGCTATCTTCCTTTAGTTCAGGACGTTTCCGCTTTTTCCACGGTGGGCAGATCCTTGCTCGATCCCCACATCGCGGTGTCCAGCACGATGGCGTTCAGCAGGCCGAAGCCGATATGGGCAAAGCTTGCCCCGATGGCCCCGTAAATCGGGATGGCGTAGAACGCGATGCCCAGGAACAGGGCAGTGGAGACCGCTGCCGATATCAGCACGAAGCGCGGGCGGTTCATAGCCAGCAGGGCGGACCGCGCCGGGGCCGAGTGCATGATCAGGAACACCGCCACAAGCTGCGCCATCAGGATCGGGTAGGAGGCCACGAAGTCCGGCCCGAAGGCAAATTCGATCAGCTGCTTGCCAATCACCAGCGCGACAAGGAAGATACCGGCCAGGATCACGCCCAGCAGACCCTGCACACCGGCAATGGTCTTGCGGAACTGCTTCTTCTTCTGGCCCACCCACATGCGCGCCAGATCGGGATACACCACCATCTGGATCATCTCGCCCGATTGCATGGCAACCTTCGCCATACGCTTTGCCAGATGATAGAAACCGGCGGCAGAGCTATCGGTGAATGCGCCGACGATCAGCGTATCGGCCTCATGCGTGATCGTGCGCAGGGCGCTGGAGGCGTTGGTGGTGAAGGCAAAACCCAGGAAGCCCGGATAATCCTTCATCAGACCGCTGGGGTTTGCCCGCAGCGGAGAAGGCGTGCCCTGTTTGTGGAGCTGGCGAAAGGCGATGAAATTGTAAACCAGCGCATCCACCACCTGCGAAATGGTCCACACCCATACGAAGGTCATCAGTCCGGCGCCGGCCCAATAGAAGATGCCGGCAAGAATCAGGCGCAATATTCCGGCGATGAAGACGATATAGGCCATCGTGCGGAACATGCCCGCCATCCGCATCACCGCGGAAGACATGCCCCGCAGGTTTAGCGCAATGGCAATCGCATAGATCGCGACCAGCGGCACCATCTCCTTCGGAAAATCGAAGAAACTGGTGATGATGAAGGCGATGATCACCGAAAGGACAGCGGCCACCACGGCCCCCACCACATCCAGGATCAGGCCGAACAGATAGAGGCGGGACATCCGCAATGGATCGTTCGCGCCTTCCTCCGTCGCGGCATAGCGTACCAATGGCTGCCAGGATTCAAAGCGCACCACGCGTTCGCACACGCGGCCCACGGCCAGCGTCATGGCAAGCACGCCGAAAGCTTCCGGCCCCAGCGCGCGCGTGGCCAGCGCAAGGCTGCCGATCATGATCACGGCATTGCCGAAACTGCCCGTCATCAGGTGCAGCACGCTTTCAATGCGCTTGCGCAGAACGGATTTCCCGCCCGCCTGGGGCGAGGTTGTCCCGTCGCTCATCGTAGCGTTCCGTTCGTGGTATTCAGGTGGTGCACGCAAGATCTCCAGCACGGGTAAGTGCGAGCAAAAGATAGGCTGATGGCGCAGGTCATGCCATTTGCATGATGGACGCGCAGTGGCAATTCAGGGTGTCAAAATTGGATAGGTCTTTCGCCCGCCCAGTTACAGCAATCTAGCGCCGCCCGCGATTCCCGGGATGCGGCGGGTCCAGAAATGAGACGGGTTCGTCCTCCTCTTCATGGCCAAAGCCATGGTCCTTAACGGGAGTTTGCCACCGGCGCCCGCCGTATCGCTTCGCATTGCGCGGCGGCGGCGGGGCGGCCGCACCGGGCGCCTCCGGCCTTACGCAGGTGAGCAGGGCGAGGAATACCGGCGCAACCCACAGGCGGGCATACATATGCGGCACTGTCAGCGTGAACAGGGTGAAGATCAGCAGCACACCCACGCAGATGATGCCGCGCCGGGCATCGGTTGAAATACCTGTGAGAGCCTGGAACCACATCAGGCCCAGCATCGCCATGAAGCCGATCAATCCCATCAGGCCGGCTTCGGTAAGCAGCAGCAGCGGGAACACATGCACCGGCGCCTGATGTACGCTCACCACCCGGAAACTGTCCGCGCCGATGCCGATAACCAGCGTGTCGCCCGCCATGCGCCAGGCTTCCTGCGCCAGCTCCATCCGGCCGGTAAAGGTGCCCGCTTCCTGCAGGCCGCCGCCCGACAACGCGCCCATCACGCGGGTTTCGAAAGCCGCAGGCAGGGGCAGGCCGCTGGACAGATAAACCCCGACGATGCCGATCACTGCCAATATCCCGAACATCGCGCGGCGCGGCCAGCGTGCCAGCATCACCAGCGCGCTGGCGGAAAGGCAGATCACGAAGCCGCCGAAACTGGCCGACGATATCAGGCCCCACACCAGGAACAGTCCGCAAACGATGCTGAGCAAGGGCGGCATCAGCCTGCGGCCCGCGATGTAGAACAGGAACACCAGGGCAAAACCCGCCATGGCGCTGTTATTGTTGGCATTACCCGAAAACGCGCCAAGCCTGCCCATGCCGGTGATGAAGTTGTTGCCGAAATAGGGCGCGGTATCGGCATAGGTGAAGAAAAGGCTGGCGATATTGCCGAACGCCTGTGAAAAGGTCACGCCAAGGACATAGAAGACCACGCAGCGTTGCAGGGTTTTCAGGTCGAAACTGGCGAATATCATCGGCAGCATCAGATAGGCGAAGATATATTGCATCGCCACGATCAGCCAGCGGATGATCTCTCCGTTGATCAGCGTGCTGATGAACAATGCGCCCAGCATCAGGATCAGGGAAAACAGCCACGCCGGAGACAGCGCCGCCATGGGCGCAAGGTTTAGGCGCGATGTGGCCACCAGGCCGCCCAGCACGATCAGAAATGCCCCGTCCGAGAATGTGAAGTTGATGTCTCCCGGCCGGGCGATGTGCCACGAAACGCAGAAGACGCCGATCAACAGGAATATTTCGAGCACGCGCGAAAGCGAGAGCGTAGCCCCCGATGTTGGCGTGTGACGACGCGCCCCTGTGTAGGAGGCTGTCGCATCGGAGCGAGTATCGTCGAGAAATGTGCTCATCACCGCAAACGCTAATACATTTGCGAGGGCAGGCCAAAGGCGGGTTTGGATATCGCCGTGCCAAAGGCGATCAATCGCTGGCGATTATGAGGATACGACTACACCCTTTGAGGGAGTGTCATCGAGCTAATGCGCAGTTTAAACGCAGTAATTACCCCAGTGAACAGTAGACAGCAGGCGATACGAACTGCACCCTTGGGAGCGAATTTCAGTATTTTACCCGGTGCAGGCAAGAGGGCAGTGAATATCATGCGATGTGATCGAATCCTTCCCGCCCGTTCTATTTGGCTGGCGATGGTTGCTGGCCTGGTGGCCTGTTCCGGTCCGGCGGAAAGCGGCACGCAGGAAGGGGAGGCAGGCTGGCAGACACCGGAGCACCCGGCCTTTCCCGGTGCGCAGGGATATGGCTCTCGCAGCAAGGGCGGGCGCGGTGGCAAGATCATGCAGGTCGTTTCGCTGGAGGATTCCGGACCCGGAACCTTGCGCGAATGCATTGAAGCGATGGGCCCGCGCGTCTGCGTGTTCCGCGTTTCCGGCGTCATCCGCTATACCGATCAGCCGCCCCGCATCCGCCACCCGTTCATCACCATTGCCGGGCAAACCGCGCCGGGCGATGGGATCACCTTGGCCCACAGCGGCGGGGAAATGGGCCGCACGCCTTTGGTGATCAAGGATACCAATGACGTAATCATTCGCCACATCCGCGTGCGCAACGATCGCATCGGAGACCGGCGCGGCAGCGAGGATTCGATCACGATCGAGAACAGTTCGCACGTGATCCTGGATCACGTCAGCGCCAGCTGGGCGCGTGATGAGCTGGTGAACGGCCACGGCAACAACAACTTCATCACCGTCAGCAATTCGATTTTTTCCTGGGGTATCCCCAAGCATGACAAGTGCGCGCTGCTGGCATCGGACCCCAAGGCACCGCAGTATTTCAGCTTCATCGGCAATCTTTGCGCCCATAACGGGGATCGCAATCCCGATATCAATTTTCCGCCCGATTCCTGCGTGGAGGTGGTGAACAACGTATTCTACAACGCGCAGTCCGAATTTGCGGAAGTGTGGGAATCCTACGGCGGGACGCCTGTCGCCATCATCGGCAATACCTTCATCGCCGGTCCCGATACGCAGCGGAACGCGCTGGGCATTATCCGGCAGATCATTTCCAGCACCGGGCCCGCGCGCGTTTACGTGGATGACAATGAATTCATCGGGAATTTCATGGAGAAAGACACCGGCCTTGCCGACATCAGCCTGACGCAGCCCGATTGCGCGACAACATTCACACCGGCCTCCGCGCAGCAGGCCTATCAGTCGGTGCTGGGCGGTGCAGGCGCATTTCCGCGCGATGCGCTGGATCGGCAGGTGGTGGACGATGTGCGCAACCGCACAGGTTCTGTGATGAAGGCGCCGGGCACCATCCCGCAATTTGCCATGGAGCGCGCCGGGCGAGATACGGACCGCGACGGAATGCCAGATGATTGGGAGACTGCACATGGCTCCAGCCCCGATTTTGCCGATCCGTGGGATGATGCCAATGGAGACGGTGTGGCCAATATGGATGCCTGGCTGGAACAACGGCACCTGGAAGTCATCGGTGCAAGCGTGCCGCAGGGTAGCGCGGTCTAGAAATCAGGGATGAAGGTTCTTCACGTCATTACCGGGCTCAACGTCGGCGGGGCGGAGAACATGCTCGCCAAGCTGATAGAGCGAGGCGGGGCGGATACGCCCGAAGTCCTTTCCCTGCTGCCACCCGGCCCCATTGCGGAGCGAATCACCGCGTGCGGGGTGAAGGTGCACACGCTGAACATGCGGCGCGGCGCGGTTGGGCCTGCTGCCATGTTGCGGCTGCCGCGCATGGTGGAGGCGATAGCGCCAGACCTGATCCACGGCTGGATGTATCACGGCAATCTGGCCGCCAGCTATGCACGCAAACGGTTGCAGCCCAGGCTGCCGCTGGTGTGGAACATCCGCCATTCCATCCCCGATCTGGCGATGGAAAGCCGGCAGACGCGCATCCTGCTGAAGCTGAGCGCAGCCATATCCCGCGGGCCGGAAGCGATCGTTTACAACGCCCATGTCTCCCGCGCGCAGCATGAGGCGATTGGCTACTCGGCGACGCGCGGCATGGTGATCCCCAATGGTTTCGACACTTCGCGCTATCAGCCCGCCCCCGGCGCGCGCGATGCGGCGGCGGCGCAGTTCGGCTTTGCCGATGGCGCGTTTCGCATCGCCTGCATCGCCCGCCTGCATCCGATGAAGGATCATGCGCGGCTGGTGGAGGCGGTGGCTGCAGCCCGCATCAGGGGGTGCGACATCCACCTGGTTCTTGTGGGGCACGGGCTTGAGGAGCCACCCGCGGATCTGAAGCACCTGATCGAGAGCAAGCTGCCCGCCGACAGGGTGACCACCTGCGGCGCGCGTTTCGATGTGGCAGACTGGCTGGCGGGTATGGACCTGCTGGCCGTGCCATCGGCCTGGGGCGAGGCATTCCCCAACGTGATCGGAGAGGCGCTGGCCTGCGGCGTGCCCGTGGTGGCCACGGATGTGGGAGACAGTGCGCGGATCGTTGCCGATGATGGCATCATCGTGCCGCCCAAGGATACGCACGCCATGACGGAGGCTATTCTCAGCATGGCCGCGCTACCGCCAGAAAAACGTGAAGCGATGGGGCAGGCCGGGCGCGAGCGCGTGGTTCGCGATTATTCGCTGCCCAAGATTGGGGAGCGCTATTCGGATATGCACGCCGCGTGCTTGGAGCAATTGCGGCAGGGCTGAAACCAGCTTCGCAAGTATTTCAGCAGGGCGCGTAAACCCGCGTGCAGCGTCAGCTTGTAGTGAAGGAGGAGGAGTTGTTCCGCCGGCCAGCATGGGACTTCGGCCGGCGCAGTGTTCCCACCAACTCGCGATAGACCTTGCGCACCTCGGCAACGTGATGTTCGCTGGTGTAGCGTTTCTCTGCCATCAGGCGTGCACGCTGGGTCAACGCATCGCGCCGTTCGGGATCGTTCAGCAGGTCCAGCGTGGCCCTTGCCATGGCAGGGGCATCGTCCATCGGCACGATGATGCCGCAATCGGGCGCCACGGCCTCTGCATTGCCGCCTGAATCGGTGGCGATCACCGGGGTGCCAACCAGCATGGCTTCCACCAAAGTGCGGCCCAAAGGCTCGTTAAGGGCGGTGATCAGCAGCGCATCGCATGCGCCGATCCATTCGTGGCCCGGCTCTCTATAGCCCATCAGCTGTACCGGCGGTGTCTTGCCGGGGCTGCCAAGCCGCTGCTGCATCTCGGCAAAAAGCGGGGCGTCCTTCGGTTCGCCAAACATCACGCCCACCACGGGGCGATCCGAGATGCGTTCCAGCTCGGCAACGGCATCCATGAAGGCCAGCGGGCGCTTTCGCACGATATACTGGCCGAAATAGCCGCAGATGATGGCATCGTCCGGGCAGCCAAGTTCCGCGATCAGTCGCTGGCGCATATCGGCGCGATCGACGGATACGCTGACATCGAAAGGGCTGTGAATGACGCGGGCTGACTTCAGCTTGCCCCAGCGGCGCCGGGGCAGTGAATATTCGGATACGGACACGATCTGGTCCGCCAGGATCGGCGCGATCATGCTGGTGCCGCGCGCATCGGGATCGCCGCGATGATACCAGACCATGCGCGACCCCGCCAATTTGGCCGCCATCGCCCAGCTGGCATGGCTGCGCCCGTCATTGGTGTGGACGATATCCACGCCCAGTTCCTTCAACATGCGCGCGCGGCTGAACATGCGCGGCAAGGTGCGCAGCGCACTGCCGATGCCGAAATTGCGGCCAACGGCAAACGGTTTTTCCATCGCGCCGGGATCGGCCACCTGATCATAATCGCTGTACAGTTCTGCAATCTTGCCGCCGGCGACTTCTGGCACGATGATGATGCGATATTGCGAACGGGGCAGGGCATCCAGCAAACCCTTGAGCGAAATATGGCTGCCACCGATCCGATCACCCGCAAAGGCGAGGCAGACCGTGGTTTTTCGCTCGGTATTCATGAGGCCGGACATTGCATGCTCCAATTCTGCCTGGACAGATCACATCCGCATATCGCCGGCTGCGATGCAGTTCAGACGATCAGTCCAGGTGGGCCCGTTTCCGGGGCCAGACAATCGACGCGAAGTATCAAAAGCTCAAGCTATCTTTGGTATTATTGCCAATAACTTGCAGCGGGTGGACCTTCGCCTGTCTACCCGCCGAATTGGACATTACCAAGAATACGCAGCGAAGCGTTACGTCAGCATGCCGGTGTCCCTAATAGAGACAGGCAATAGCCGCCTTCGCGTTTAGGAGAGCTGAACTCAGCGCCCGCAGTTGGCGGCGGGCAGTTTGGCAGATGTGTTGAAGAATTTGCCGGAGCCATAGCGCGTGTGATCATTGGCCAGCATGTTCAGATATTCCTCGATATTGGGGTATCCGTCGCCGTCGGCATCGGCATTTGCATCCGATTTATTGGCATCGGTGTTCTTGTACTTGTTTTCCCATGCATCGGGCATGCCGTCATTGTCTTTGTCTGCCAAGGCATCGACGCCGGCCGTGATCTTGGCAAAGCCGCCATAATCTGCCGGGTTGCCGCTGGTGAAGCCGTTCTGGAACAGATAAGGCGCGCTGTCGCAGGTTTGCAGATCCTTGATATAGGCCGCGTCCACATTGTCACGGCAGCGGCCCGATCGGCAAAGCAGTGCCCCGGCCTGATCGATCACGGTGCGCTGCGCCGTGCGGGCATCGGTCAGCATCCAGGGCCGCAGAAAATTGTCGTTGATACCGGGCGCGTAGACCCAGTCATTGGCGTAGACGCCGGAACTGATGGTTGATCCGGGGTAGGCGCCAAAGCCGCGGCGGCTCTTGTTGCCCTCGCGAAAAACCTTGAAGCCGAAGGACGTGTCCGTCGCCCTGTCGAACAGGGCGGGGAAGAACGATTCGGGCCGATCCTGCGACAGCACGCCTTCCATGTGGCTGTTGCTGACCCAGTTGAGGAAGACGGTGCCGAACTGGTTGGAGATCAGCCCCGGCTCGCTGATGAAATTATACACCGTGTTGCCAATGAAATCGATCTGCCCTGTGGTGCCCGTGGGCGAAGGCGAAACGCCGCCTGCGATATTGGCCCCG
The DNA here is from genome assembly GCF_009807005.1 of Aurantiacibacter rhizosphaerae. Lineage (GTDB taxonomy): Bacteria > Pseudomonadota > Alphaproteobacteria > Sphingomonadales > Sphingomonadaceae > Alteraurantiacibacter > Alteraurantiacibacter rhizosphaerae. The sequence goes on from NZ_WUBR01000001.1 coordinate 1,411,044, forward strand.
CGCTCATCACCATGTTGCGACAAATTATAGGCAATCGTGGCCCGGTTTGCAGGCTTCATGAAGAACGTTTTGCAATGATATGCGCCGGGATCATGGCCGGCATCACGGCACAGGTTCGGCCCGATCATGGAGAACTGGATTGTGCAATCGGTGCACACCGCGTCCAGGCTTTCATCCGTGCCGAACATGGCCGTCACGTGATCCAGGATCTGGCGCTGGCTCTCCCCGATGCGCACGGAATCGCCATTGCTACTGGGCGCATCGGTATGGTTGCCATAGCGGAAGCGGATGTGCCGCACGATCGTATCGTCCTGGCGGCGGGTGTAGAACAGCGGCGCGTCCACCAGCCCCTTGCCACGCACCACCTCTATGCCGCGGGGCGAGGTCTGGCCCGCAATATAGAGGCCATCCACGGTGATGCGCATCGCCGATTGAATGACGATCTGCCCGCTCACATCGAACACGCAATAACGCGGGCGCCCCGCAGGAATGGAATAGGGGGAGGATACCTGCAGCGCGAGGGCGCATTCGCGCAGGGTGATCTTTCCATCATTGGGGTCTGCCGTGTCCGCCAGGCTGTTGATGCGATAGACCACGGCATTCGGGCTGCGCACGCTGGCCTGCGCGCCAAAGCCGATGGCGGTGGGGAATGCCAGCGGATGGCGGCTGGCTTCCGGAATGCTGCCATTGTCAGGGTCGGCAAAGGCCGCAGCGCCCGCCGTGCTCTGTGCCGAGGTGGGCGTGGGTGTCGGCGTTGGCGATGGAGACGGGGTGGGCGTCGCCGTGGCGAGCGATGTTGGCGTGGAGGGAGAGCTATCATCGCCCCCGCATGCGCTTAAGAGCGCCAGCGCCAGGGTCACAAAGCCTAAACGGCCACGGAGAGATCGCACCATGTCCACCGGCGCTGCGCGAAATTCGTCTTCCATCGTATTTTACCTGCAATGAGGGCACACCGGCCCTTTCGTCATCCCCCTGTATTAGATGCAGGGCGCCTCTCGCACCATTCAGGTTGAATGCGTGTGACTTTTACCGCGATAAATGACGAATCGTGCAGCGAAAGCGCCGGATCGTGGAACTCTTGTCGACGAGAAGCTGGCGCGGGCGCGCGAAGGGCAGCATTCGCCCGTCTCACCTATTGATTCGAGCCCCTGTTGTCAGGCCCGCAGGATGGAGCGGACGTGCATAAAAGCCTCCGCCGCATGCAGGTGCACGGCAGACCCGCGCACCGCTGCCATGGCGCGCAGGGTTTCGGGGCTGCGCTCTTCAGGGAAGGGGCGAACCTGGCTGGCGAATGCGCCAAAGGCTTCCAGCTTGCGCTCCAGCGTGCTTTGAATGTCGATAAACACATTGGGCACGAAGGCGGGCGTGGTGGGGGCGGCGTACCAATTGGTTTCGCTCACCGTCTCATAGCAGAGAATGTCACATGGCGCGTTTGAATGGCGCGGGCGGGCGGCAACCATGGATGCAAGAAAGGTGTACTGGTGATCCAGATGGATATCGCCCACGAATGGCAGCAGCAGCGTATCGGGGCGCACATCATCCACCAGCTGCGCGAAAGGCGCGTTGCATTCGCGAGCGGGGATCGCATCAAGCTCGGCAGCGGGCAGGTCCAGCATGCGGGTATCGGTCACACCGATGATGGCGTGGGCGCGGCGCATTTCCTGCTGCACCTGCTCCACCTGTTCGCGCGGGAAAATCGGCTGCCGGCCGGTGGTGGCGACGGCAATGGTGACATCGGCCCCTTCATCCACCAGCCGCGCCAGCGTGCCGCCACAGCCCAGTATCTCGTCATCCGGATGCGGCGCTATGGCCAGCACGCGGCCAAACCTATCGGACAGTTTCATTACCGCTCTCTTCCCAGAATTGCATGCTGCAGCGGGGTCTTGCCCGATGCTGTTTCCCAGTCTTCCACCCGCAGCAGGCCATCGCCGGTCATGATGGTAATCTCGCCGTCAGCCCGCTCTATGATCTGGCCATTCATGGCGTGATATCGGCCATCGTCGGGCAGGGCGCTGCTGCGCCAGATGGTCAGCTTGTTATCCGCGTCGAAGGTGAAGGCGCCGGGATAAGGCTTGCCCACGGCGCGCACCAGGCGTTCAATTTCAATTGCGCTCTGGTTCCAGTCGATCAGCCCGTCTGCCAGCGTCCTTTTCGCGGCATAGGTGGCATAGCGCGCTTCCTGCGGCTGGCGCGGCAATTTGCCGCTAGCGATGGTGGCCAGCGTTCGATTCAGCATCGTTTCCAGCGCATCCTGATGCTTTGCATACAGCGTTTCCGCCGTTTCATCCGGTGCAACATGGAAGAACTGCTGATCGATGATGTCGCCATCGTCCACATCATCGCCCAGCCACATCAGCGAACCTGCGGTGATCGGCTCCTGCAACAGGATCGTCCACGGCAGGGCCGCGCGCCCGCGCAGGCGCGGCAGGGCGGCGGGGTGATAACCGATGATCGCATCAGGCTTTAGATTCATGAATTCATCGCGGCACAATTGCGACCAGCCGATCACGAAGATGAAATCGACGTCCGCATCCCTGATGGCCTGAAGGGTTTCGGCGCTATTGGAATTCAGCGTGCGGAATAATCTGGCGTCCGCCCTCTCGGCATGACCAGCAAGATCCTCGAAATCAGAATGCCTGCTGGCCGCCTCAAGCTCCAGCGTGACGATAATCTCAAGCGACCATTCCGGCGATCGGGCAAGTGTTTCAGCGGCCAGCGCGGTGCTGCCCACGCAGCCTACAAGTGCAGCTTTCAACATGACCGATCAGCCCGCAGTGCCGGAAAGCGAAGCACCCGCTGCAGTGGGCGTGGCTGCAGGCGATTGCGCGCCCGTGCCGCGCAGCAGGCCCATTTCGGCCAGCAGCTGATGATTGACCTTGTGCACGTCGTAAACCTCTTGCGCCAGCTTCAGCGAAGCGGCGCCCATTTCCTGCGCCAGCGCGGGATTGGCGGCGAACTTCTGCATAGCCTCGGCCAGATCCTGCGCATTGCGTGGACGCACCAGAAAGCCGTTCACGCCGTCTTCTATCGCATCGCGGCAGCCGGGCAGATCGGTGGTGATTACTGCGCGCGCGCTGGCCAGCGACTCCAGGATCGTGCGCGGCAGGCCTTCCCGGTAATAGGATGGCAGCACGAACACAGAGCTGGCCGCAAGATAGGGCCGCACGTCATTGGTGCCTGGCACGAATTCCACGTCATATTCCGTGGCCAGTCGCGCGCTTTCCTCGCTGGAGATGCCGGAAGGGTTTTCATCCTCTGCACGGCCCACGATCTGGAACTGGCAATCGGGATAGGTCTGGTGGACGATGCGCGACGCTTCCAGAAATTCCATGATCCCCTTGTTGCGCATCAGGCGGCCGATCATCAGGAAACGGATCGGCTGGGTAACGGCAGGGCTGGGGGTAAAGCGGGTGAGCGACACGCCCGATCCCGGCACCTGGATCACGCGCTGGTGCGGATCCACGATACCCAGTTTGATCATGTCCTTGCGATCATCGGCGTTGAAGACGAAGGTGGCCTGCGCCCGCGCCAGCGCGCTGCGATACAGCCGCGTCACCGCCTTACGCAGCAGGCTGGAATAACCCGCATCCATGCTGAACACCTGGCCCAGGCCGGACATCAGCGCATAGAATTTCGGCTTTGCACCGGCCATGCTGGCAATCCGCGTGGCGATACCGCCGTAGATGATCGGCTTTTGCGTATAGGCCAGCACGATATCGGGCTTTTCGCGGCGGATCAGGCTGACGTAGTTCAGCATCAGGCCCATGTCCGAGATCACATTGGTGCCGGTGCGCTGCATCGGGGTGTGCGCGAATGTAACGCCCATCTTTGCCAGCTTGCCCTCCGTCTCCGCATCGCGATCCGGCGCGCCGGCAATCACCGTATGGCCATTGTCGATCATCGCCTGCAGCAGATCACCGCGAAAATTGATCAGCGAATAGGCGAGGCTGGAGAGGACAAGGATCTTCACTGGACACCATCTTTCGCAATTGCCGGAACGGTCTTCTCGCAGCTGTCGCAGCTATGGCGGACGCTGTTTAAGGAAAGATTGCCTGGAAAAGTCACGCCCCCGATATGGCGGCAAAAGCGGCTGTCAGGCAACCGCGGCAGACGGTTACTATCCTTTCGATATGTCCGCTTGGGCCATTTGGGAGATTCTTCTTCGCAGGTGATAGGGTGGCCTAGCCGAATTATCGCGACACTAGCTTGTCGGGCGTTTCAGGCGCGCTGACGACTAATCCGGCTATTCCCAGCTTGCTCATGCCTCATCTTCGCCCCGCCGGGGTAACGTGCATCGTATTGGAGTTGCCCATCCCGAAACAGGCCATCCTGAAACAGGGCCTGAAACAGGGGGGTGGCCTACGCGGACACAACAGGAATGAGCCAGAGCTGATGAACAAGCCCGAGAGGAAGATTGAAAGCAGGGAATCGCACCAGATTCCGGAAGCGGCTGACAGCACATCGTCCAGCACCCGGCGAAAGTTGCGACGGCTGACGCGCGATGTTGGCGTGATGGGTATCGATTTTACGGTCGTGTTCGTCACCCTGTTTGCCGCACTCAACTTGTTTCCGATCGAGCCCTTCGGCCCGGTGCTCGGCTTCGTGCCCTTCACGCTGGCGTTTGCGGTTGTGGCGGTCGCGGTCTTTGCCCTGTCCGGCCTTTACAAGCGCAGCTGGCGGTTCGTGAACTTCACCCATTCCAGCTTCCTTGGCATGGTGATCCTAGGCGGGCTGGCGCTGGCATGGGTTCTGGCCGCTGCCATTCCCGCCGTGCGCGAACAGGCCGGCTTGCTGATCCCCGTGGCGGTGATCCAGTGGGCTTTTGCCACGCTGGGCATGCTCAGCGCCCGCATGATGCGCCGGGTGGAGCGCCAGTTTTTCGAGCGTCGCCGCCTGGTTGTGCGGCCAAAGCCGCTGTCGGCGGAGCGCAAGAAGGCCGTGCTGATCGGATCGTGGCAGTGGGCCCGCATCTCCATCGATATTGCGAACACCGATCAAAGTTCCTCCATGGAAATCCAGGGCGTGCTGCTGCCGCGGCAGGAAGATGCGCTGCTGCGTGTGGATGATATTCCCGTGCTGGGCAGCCAGTACGATCTGCCAGCCGTGCTGCGCCAGCTGGAGTTCGAGGACAATTCGCCAGACTACGTCGTGGTCTGCGATGATGGCACCTTCCTCAGCAATCGCGACGTAACGCGCATCATCCACACCTGCCGCGAGCGAAAGGTGGAGGTGCGCCGCGTGCGTGACCCGTGGGCGCAGCTGTTGCAGCAGGCATCGCCTGCCAACGCGCCGCGCCTGCCGATCGAGGATCTCCTGGGCCGCAGCGAATACAAGCGCGACAACAAGAGCGTGCTGCGCCAGATTGCAGGCCGCAGCATCCTGGTGACGGGCGCTGGCGGAACCATCGGTTCGGAACTCTGCCGCCAGATCGCGCAGATCAAGCCATCGCGGCTGGTGCTGCTCGATTCCAGCGAATACAATCTCTACCAGATCGATATGAGCCTGCGGGAGCTGTTCCCCGATCTTGAGATCGTGAGCGAAATTGCCAGCATCTGCGATGCCGCCGCCATCAATCGCGTGTTCGAGAACAACCGCCCCTCAATCGTGTTTCACGCCGCCGCGCTGAAGCATGTGCCCATCGTGGAGGCCAACCCCTGCGCCGGCGCGATGACCAATATCATCGGCACGCGCATCATCTCCAACGCGGTGTGCCTGTTTGGTGCCAAGGCGATGATCCAGGTTTCGACGGACAAGGCCGTGAACCCCATTGGCGTGATGGGAGCGACAAAGCGCGTGGGCGAGCTTTACTGCCAGGCGCTGGATATGTGCGGGGTGGATGATCCCGATGCGCCGCGCTTCATGACGGTGCGTTTCGGCAACGTGCTGGGCTCCAGCGGTTCCATCGTGCCCCTGTTCGAACGCCAGTTGCGCGAAGGCAAGCCGCTGACCGTGACGCATCCTGACATCGAACGCTTCTTCATGACCGTTCGCGAAGCCGTGCAGCTGATCCTGCAAAGCAGCTCCAGCGCGCTGGAATATGAAACGCAGCGCGGCTCCATCTTCGTTCTCGACATGGGTAACCCTGTGCGGATCGTGGATCTGGCTCGCCGCATGATCACGCTTTACGGGCTGGAGCCTGAGGAAGATGTGCCCATCGAATTCGTGGGTCTGCGTCCGGGTGAAAAGCTTTACGAAGAACTGTTCGACATTTGCGAGGAGCAGGTGGAATCGGGCATCGAAGGCATCTTCGAAGCGCGCTCACGCCCCATCCCGCTGCCGTTCATCACCATGGCCATCAACCTGATCGCAGAACGTGCCGACGCTGGCGAGGACGAGGGTATCATCAGGCTGGTACACGGACTGGCGCGATATCCGGCGAATGGTAATGACCATGACCTGTTGCAATATTCATCGGCCGCCGAACTCACCACGCTGTTCGAACGCGCCTATCGTGCAGAGACCGCCAATGACCGTTAATGCCGTTGCCAAACCGTCTACAAGGCGAGAGGTCCGTTCGGCCTGGCCCCGGTTCGAGGAGGATGAGCGTGAGGCAGTGGCCAACGTCCTCGTCACGGGCCGGGTGAACGCCCTTGTCCACGGCGGGGAGTGCGATGCCTTTGCCGCCGAATTCGCCGAATATCTGGGTGCCGATCAGGCCCTGTGCATGGCCAATGGCACGGTGACGCTGGAGATTGCACTGCGTGCGCTGGGCGTTGGGCCGGGTGACGAGGTGATCGTACCTGCGCGCAGCTTCTTCGCCACGGCCAGCTGCGTTGCCGCCGTGGGCGCATTGCCGGTGTTTGCCGATGTGCTGTCACCCTCGCAGAACATCGATCCCGAGTCTGTGGCACGCATGATCACGCCGCAGACCAGGGCGATCATCTGCGTCCATCTGGCGGGCCTGCCATGCGACATGCAGGCGCTGTGCGGCATAGCGCAGCGGCACGGATTGTTCCTGATAGAGGACTGCGCGCAGGCCCATGGCGCTGCGATTGACGGGCGCAAGGTCGGCACATTTGGCGATGCGGGATCATTCTCCTTCTGCACGGACAAGATCATGTCCACCGGCGGGGAGGGCGGTCTGCTGGTGATGCGCGATGCAGAGGCTCATCGGCGCGCATGGTCCCTGAAAGACCATGGCAAGAACCCGGAGAAACTGTCTGACGGAAAAGGCATTCCGGGGCAGTTCCGCTATATTCACGATAGCATGGGCAGCAATGCCCGGATGACGGAGATGCAGGCGGCCATCGGGCGGGTGCAATTGCGCAAGCTTCCCGATTGGCTGGAAACGCGCAATGCCAATGCGCAGGCCTTGTCCGAAGCCATGGCCGATCATCCGCTGCTGATGGTGCCGGAAGTCCCGGCGGACATCACCCATTCCTATTACAAATACTATCTGCTGCTGCGGCCGGAGATCGCCGATCCAGAGGCAAAGCGTGCGCAGATCATCGCGCATCTGATGGCCAATGGCATTCCCTGCGGCACGGGCTCATGCCCGGATATGAGCCAGGAACTAGGGCTGGAAGGGCTGGATTGCCGCCGTGACGGCACGCTTGCAAACGCCCACGAACTGGGCCGGCGCACGCTGATGCTGCTGGTCGATCATACTCTGGATGCAGACGACATGGCTCGAACCGCAGAGGTATTGTGGGAACTGACGTCTTGAAGTGATTTGCGATTTTCAAGTCCAGCCGCCCGGTATGGGCATGCAACGTGTTGGACTTGACATAATGGGAAAGTAAGTTTCCCTCTATACAGGGGCATGGCGGGGTTCGAACAGTATGCTGAACTTGCCATGACATGGTGCCGAGGGGCGATGCCGGGATGATCCGGATTTCGACTTTGCGGCTATTTGGAAGAATGAAAAGGGGTGCGACATGATTCGACGGACTAGAGACCTGATAAAGGCATTAACCTGCATGATGGGCTTTGCGCTGCTGGCCGCATGCTCATCCTCCCTGGCCGGCCTGCCATCCCTGGCAAGCGCCGAGACGATGGAATATCGCATGCAGCCGGGTGACGAGCTGCTGATCACCATTCAGGACGTTGAACAGGCCGATCGCTCCTACATCATCGACAGCAGCGGAATGATCTCGCTGCCGCTGTTGCAGGAAGTGAAGGTTTCGGGGCTGGGCCCGCGCGAAATCGAGGATGCGATTGCCAATGGCTATCGCTCTCGCGACCTCCTCACCAACCCGATCGTATCGGTACAGATGGGCACGCTGCGCCCGTTCTACGTGATCGGCGAAGTGAAGGGTCCGGGTGAAATTCCCTATCGCCAGGGCATGACTGTGCTGTCCGCGATCTCCGCTGCCGGTGGCTACACCTACCGCGCGCAGGAGGGCGAGGTTGAACTGGTCCGCACCATCGATGGCCGCGAGGTCCGTTCGCGGGCAACCGAAAACACGCTTATCATGCCGGGTGATCGTATCCGCGTTTACGAGAGATGGTTCTGATGCACATTCGCTCCCTTTGGTTTGTCAGCGCGGCGGCATGCGCCATCGCCGGTACGTCGGTCTCGGTTTCCGCACAGGAAATCGGATCGACGGCGGGCGGCGTTCTGGGTGACGATTCTGAATATCGCCATCAGCCGGTGCCCTTCGGCCCCTTCAACATCGAAGTGGGTGCAGAAGCGCAGCTGGAATATGACGACAATATCTTCGCCGAACCCACCGCGACCGAAAGCGATGTGATCGCCCGGTTCCGGCCCTATGCCGGTATCGAGCACAGGACGGGCGCACTCAGGACAACGCTGTCCACCAAGTTCGACCTGCGCCGTTATTTCGATTTCACCAGTGAAAACGCCACCGGCGCCAGCGCGCTGTTGACCAGTTCATACAGCCCGCAGGCTGGCGAAGCGTTCACGCTCACCGCGCTGGCAGATCGTGCAATCGAGGATCGCGGCGATCCCGAAGCGCGCGAGATCGAAGGCATCGGCCCGCGTATCTATCGCATCCTGGGCGGTTCTGCGGGCTATACCCGCCAGGGCTCCCGCTTTCTGGTAGAAGCCGTGGGCGATTATCGGAATGTCGATGCGCTGGCCATCATCGATGCGCAGCGTGATTACGAAACCTATTCGGGCCGCGTTACCGTGGGCTATCGATCCGGCGGGCCGTTCTACCTCACCGGTACAGGCTATTACACGCGGCGCAATTTCCGCCTGCGTGAACCGATCACCAATATCGATCGTGACACCTCCACCGTCGGCGCATTGGCGGGCATTCGTTTCGACGATGGCGGCCTGATCGAAGGGCGCGTTGGCGCGGGTATTTTCAAGCTCAGCACGGACGATCCGCTGCGCGACGGGCGCACGGGTTTCTCCCTGCAAGGCCAGCTGGCCTATCGTCCCACGCAGCGTACCGCCGTCAGGCTCAACCTGTTCAACGGGGACGTTGCCTCGTTCCGTTCCGGTGGTTCAACCCGGACCGAGACCAACATCGGCCTGTTCGTGGAGCAGGAGATCCGGCACAATTTCCTCGGCTCTGCCGGTGTGGAATTTGAACGCTACAACTTCTCCGGCAGCAATTCGCCAACGCAGCAGCGCTGGCGCGCCACCACGGGCCTTGAATATCTGATTAACCGCCGCCTGTCGGTGTTTGGCCGGGTCAGCTACAGCGATCGCAGCAGCGATGGCCCGCTGGAAGGATACAGCCGCTTCCGTGCAGGGGCGGGCGTGAGAGTGCGCCTCTAGTCACACGGGCTTGTCCCAAGGGCTGGTCACAAGGCTTGTCACAGGGGCTTGAGTTACAAGGAATTCGGCGCCGTGTCCGCAGGGGCCCGGCGCCGAAAGCGCAATTGGCCATCGCATGTATCAAAATGGGCTACCCTATATAAGTAGCCCGACATACCGATGATAAAGTGCCAAGACACGCGCGATCTGCGAAATGCAGGATCTAGGAAACCTATGAAGGAGTCGCTTCTGCAAGGGGCGACAACGGGCTGAAAATCGCATGGCGAATCTGGTAGAAGTCAACAATTTCGGTAACAATCTGCCGGCAGAGCGGCGGCTGCCGTGGACGTATCGTCCGGAGGCCGTGGCCCATCACAACCTGTCGCTGCGCGATTTCGTGCGGCTGCTGGAACGCCACAAGCGCATGATCCTGCTGGTGATTGCGGCGATTACCCTGCCGGTTCTCGTCTACCAGCTGATGTCGCCCAACCTCTATAGCTCGTCTGCCCATGTGCAGGTGCAGCTGATTGACGAAGTGGGCACCAACCAGGCCGACGTCAGCAATCGCAACGAAGTCCGCGTTTCCAACGCGGTGCGCCTCAATCGCTCGCGCTCCTCGGCAGAGGCCGTGATCCAGGATCTTGATTTGCTGAACGATCCGGAATTTCGCACGGAAATGGGCCAGGTGACAGGGGACGAACCGGCGCAGATGCACCGCGCGATCAACACGTTGCTGAACATGCTTTCCGTCACCAGTGAGCCGAATTCCGACCTTATCCAGGTCACCATCACCAGCAAATCGCCAGAACTTTCTGCGCGGATCGCGAACCAGTATCCCGACAGCGTCAGCAATGTGCGCAAGGGGCAGAGCACGCAGCGCCGTGAAGAATTGCTGGCATCGCTGGTGGCAGAACGGGCCGATCGCGAAGAAGCCGCGCGCTCCGCATCCAATGAGCTGGCGGAATTCCGCCGCGATGCGCGCATGCCATTTGGCCTAGGCACGACTGAAAACCTGTCTCACATGAACCAGCTTGCTGCCGAAGCGGCTTCGGCCAGCGCCAACAGCGCGGGCTCTTCCTCGCGCAGTGCGGTTATCGGCAATGCAGCCGGTTTGCGCAGCACGGCGCAGGCAACCTCTGCCGCCGTTCAGCAGCTGGAGCGGCAACAGGCAACGCTGATCGCCGAAAGGGCGCGCTATGGCGCCACGCTCGGCTCCGGCCATCCGGATATGGTTCGCGTTACCAATGAACTCGCCACCGTGGAGAGCGAGCTTGCCCGCCAACGCGCCGATGCGCAGGCCGCGGCGCAGGCCGTTGCCAATGCCGAAGCTGCACAGATGCGCGAAATGGCACGCAGCCAGGCCGCGCAGGACGCCGCCCGTGCCAGCCGCCTGCAGGGCGCGCTTTCATCGGTGCGATCGCAGGCTTTCCAGAACAACGAAAACTCCGTGAAACTGGCCGAGCTGGAGCGTAACGATCAGCTTGCCAACATGGCCTTTGCATCCATTGTTGAACGTATCGAGCAGGTGCGTGCGCAGATGCAGCTGGAAGGCGTGAACACCACCGTGGTTTCGCCCGCGGTCGCCAATTATGACCGTGTTGCACCGGCGCCTGCGAAGATGACGCTGGTCGCCTTCCTCGGTTCTGCCGTGCTGGCAGTGATGATGGCCCTGGGCCTGGACCTGGCCGATGGCCGCCTGCGCACCTCTGCCCACGTGGCCCGCCACTTCGGCCTGCCGACGCTGGGCATGCTGCCCCGTATCGAGGCAGGGTTGTCGGAAGAGATCAACGAAAGCCCGGTTCTGCAGGATCCGCATTCGCTGTTTGCTGAGGCTGCTCGCTCCACCTATTCCGAAATGCGCGCGCTGCGCCAGGATGGCGGTTCGCAATCGGTGCTGATCACCAGCCCGCTGCCCAACGATGGCAAATCCACCGTATCGCTGACGCTGGCTGCCGCCGCCAAGGTGATGGGGCAGAGCGTGGTTCTGGTTGACCTTGATCTGCGCGTGAAGGGTCTGCTAAAAGACGTGCAGCGTAACCTCGATACGCCGGATATCGTGGACGTGCTGACGGGCCGCGCCAGCGTGGATGACTTGTTGCAGGATCCGGAGGTCAAGCCGATGCTGGATACGCCGGAAGGCCTTGGCCCCGAAGAGATCGAAAACGCCTTTGCCGTGGATACCGGGCGTATCGTGATCCTGAGTGCGAAGCAGCCGGTGGAAAATCCGGCGGCCCTGCTCAACGCGCAAAGCCTGCGCCTGCTGCTGGCCGACCTGAAAAAGCATTTCGACCTGTTGATCATCAACGCACCTGCCGCGCTGGCCGTGCGCGATGCCCGCGCCATGTGCGATTTTACCGATCATACGCTGGTGGTATCCCGCTGGGGCCGCACCACGATCGAGCAGATGAGCGCGACGCTGGAAACGCTTTCCGGCCGTGCTGACGGGGTGGTGTTCGACCATGTCGATTATGCCGAGCATGCCCGCCGCCAGTATGGCGACTCCATCCAGTTCTATGTCGATGCCTCGGATTACTATTCCGACGATTACTCATCGCCATCGATCAAGGAGCGGATTATGCGGATCTTCCGCGGCAAGCGCGCCCGTCAGGATGAATACGCTTAAGCCGCGTCAGATCCCGATCATGTTTTCACGCTTCGTTGCCCTCGTCCTGCTGATCCTGGCGCTGCCCATTCTTGCCGTGCTGGCTGTACTGGTCGCTCTGTCGATGGGCAGGCCGGTGATGTTCCGCCAGACCCGATCGGGCAAGGGCGGGGAGGGGTTCACCCTGGTGAAATTCCGCAGCATGAACGATGCGCGCGATGCACGGGGCGAGCTTTTGCCCGATGAAGAGCGGACCGGCGCGGTGGGCACTCTGCTGCGCCGTTCGCGGCTGGATGAGCTGCCCGGCCTGTGGAACGTGGTGAGCGGGGACATGAACTTCGTCGGCCCGCGCCCGCTGCTGCCGCCGACAATTGCCGAAAAGGGCGAAGTGGGCCGCCGCCGCGGCGCGGTGAAGCCTGGCCTTACGGGCTGGGCGCAGGTCAATGGCAACACGCTGCTCTCGCTGGACGAGAAGATGGCGCTGGACCTGTGGTATATCGAAAACCGCAGCATGGCGCTGGACCTGCGGATCATCATGCGCACGCTGCTGGTAATGGTGGGCGGCGAGCGGCGCACGCCAACCGTGGTTGGCAACGCCAAAAACTAGGTAATAACCGGCTGATAGCTAGCCGAACTGGCGCAGTATCCCGGCCAGTTCATCCAGAGAACCGATATACTGTTCAGCCGCATGATCAGGCGATTTCGGGATGGGTGAATGCACGCCGCCCTCCCGCTCTATCTGCACCGTGCGCCAGCCCAGCGCACGCGGAGCGATAAAGTCCTTCGCCGGATTATCGGCGATGTAGACATGCTCTGGCCCCGGCTCGCCAGACCACGCCATCACGTTCTCAAACGCGCGCGGATGGGGCTTGCCCATGCCCTGCGGCAGTTCGCCGGTGGGGATGATGAGGCCGAAGAGATCGCCAAAGCCAAGCGCGGCGATTTTCGATCGCTGCATCGCGGCAGGGCCATCGGTGATGATCGCGCGGGGCCTGCTGTCAGCGGCCAGAAAACGCATCGTATCAGGGCAGGGGGCGATCTGCGGCGGATGCAGGCGATACACCTCCACCAGAGCGGCGATCGCCTCGGCATCGGCGGGCAGGCCGAACTGATCCAGCGCGCGGTTGAATATCTCTCCGCGCACGCCCTGCTGGTAAAGGGACTGGCACGTACCCGGCGACACCTTGTCGCCATGCGTTGCCTGCAGATGCGCCTCCACCGCGGCAAAGCCGCTGAAGGCGAAGTCCCGTTCCAGATAGAGCGTATCGTCCAGGTCGAAAACCAGGACGCTGGGCCCCTTGCCGTCAGACGAAGACGGCATTGTCATAGCGCAGCATCGTCACCCCGTCGCGCCAGTCGGCACAATTCACCAGCGGTTCGCCCATGGCTTGGCGCAGCACGTTTTCTGCAAAATGGCCGCCGGCCTGGTCTGCCAGTGGATAGCCGCCGCCGAAACGGGCGTTGATCTCTATCACCCGCGGGCCAAGCACGGGATCGTCAAAAACCTGGAAACACAGAACCCCGCGCGCACCGGGCATGGCGGCGGCAAGATTGCGAGCAATCGCCTCGAAATCATCGCGGCGCACCGTGCGGCCCTTTTCCACCTCGCCCGCGCGGATGGATATGCGCAAATGCGGGATCGCGGCCTGCATCACGCCGTCTTCATCCACGAACAGGTTGATGGTGTATTCATCGCCGCGCAGCAGTTCCTGCACCAGCATCGGTTCGTCAAATTCGCGGTCGAGCGCCTTGATATCCTGCACCAGCTCCACCCCGCGGCTGGCGCTGCCCGATACGGGTTTCACGAAAAGCGGCCAGTCCCAGCCCGCGGGATCGCGGCGGAAATCTTCCAGCCGGGCAGTGCGGGGCACCGGCACGCCGGCCTCTGCCAGAACGTCCATCGTGCGCTTCTTGTCCCGCACGATATCGATCACCTGCGGGGAGGATACGTGGACGTATGTGCCCTGCGCGGAAAAGTCCGGCCGCGCGTCGGCCAGCGGTTGCAGCTCTGTATCGATGGTGGGCACGATCAGCCCGATGCCGTTTTCGCGCGTGTATTTGCGCAGCAGGGGGATGTAGCCATCATCGGTGCAGCGCGGCGCGGCGAAGCTGGCGTCTGCCAATGCGCAGGCGGCGCTGAGATCGGGGTTCAGGTCGCAGGCGTGGATTTCCAGCGCCACGCCCATGCGCTTTGCAGATGCGCGAAAGCATTCGAGCAGCCCTGCACGGCGACCGGCGGAGGTCACCAGCATCTTCAGTTCGCGGGTTGTCATGCGGCGGTTTCCTTCGTGTTCCGCGTGGGCTCATGCGGTATTTGTGCGTGCGGTGCCAGAGCTTCAGCCAAGGCCGCGTCCCATTGGCGCAAAACGCGCTGAGAAGAGAAAGCGGCGATATCTTGTGCGGCCTGTTTGCCGAGCCGTTCCCGCAAGGCAGGATCAACGATGCATTCGCGCATGGCATCGGCCAGCGCGGCGGGATCTTCCGGCGGCACCAGCAGGCCGGACTGGCCGTGATCGATCATTTCTTCAGGCCCGAAATCGCAGCGCGTGGATATCGCCGGAAGGCCCGCCGCCATCGCTTCGCCCAGCACATTGGGGAAGCCTTCATAGCGGGATGACAGCACGAACAGCTCTGCATTCTGTACCCAGCCGCCGGGCGCGGGGCTGTTGCCCATCAGTTGCACCTGATCGTTCAGCCCAAGCCGCGCGGCCTGCGCTTCCAGATCGGCGCGCTGCGGCCCTTCGCCGAAAATTTCAAGCCGCCAGCCTGCCGCCGCCGGCCCGATTCTGGCAAAGGCATCCAGCAGCACGTCGAAACCCTTTTGCTCGGTCAGCCGGCCAACCGCCACGATGCGCGGTGGATCGGCGGGTTGGCGCGTTTGCTGCCAGCCGCTGATCGGGTTGGGGATCACGCGCAGGCGATCGTGAACCTCTGGAGAGAAGCAGCGCTTAACCGCCTCTGTCTGGCAGATGATGAGTGTTGCGCGGCGATAGGCATGGGCCAGCATCATGTTCCACGCGGGGTGTTTCGCCTGCTTTTCCGGGTTGTTGCGTTCACAGCAGACGACCGGGATCGAAAGGCCCCTGGTGGCGATCAGCGCCAGCAGATTGTTCTTGGTGAGGAAGGATACCACCACATCGGGGCGCGACGATTTCAGCAAAGCCCTGAGGTTGCGCAGATTACCCAGCTTGGACAATTTGCGCGAAAGCTTGCCGCCCGATCTGCTGCCCAGCTGGTGCCGCACGATCTCGGGGCCGAAGTGATGAAATTCAGGGTCGCCCGGCGCATCGAAGCTGGCGATTTCAACCGCCACGCCGCGCGCGTGCCAATGGTCCGCGATCAGGGAGATCACCCGCTCCGCGCCGCCTGCACCAAGCCCGGAGATGACGAACATCACCTTGGGCCTTCCGCTGGGCGCTTGCTGGTTGCTGATCTTGGTCACGGCGCGCTGCACCCCTTTCGGATAATGGATCGGCCAGTTCGTAATCGAGAGAGCTTTTCTGCGATGCCGAGGCACCGCTGGCAGGTGTCAGCTTGCCTTTAACCACACAAGATTAACGGCCAACTGCCACATATTTGATGCCGAGCATTTCTATTTCCTCGCGGTCATAGATGTTCCGCAGGTCCACCACGATCATACCCTTCAGCTTGGACTGCACCTTGGCAAGATCCAGCGCACGGAATTCGTCCCACTCGGTGACGATGGCCAGCGCCTCTGCCTCTTCCATGGCGGCGTAGGGGTCATCGAAATAGACGACATCTTCCAGCACTTCACGCGCGTTTTCCGCGCCCGCCGGATCATAGGCGTGCACCACCGCGCCTGCATCCTGCAAGGTCTGCACGATGCCGATGGCAGGGCTGTCGCGCATGTCATCGGTGTTGGGCTTGAAGGTCAGGCCCAGCACAGTCACGATCTTGCCGCGCACATCGTGGCCGATGGCCTGGATCACCTTGCGGCCCATGGCGCGTTTGCGCTTTTCATTGCTGCGCACCACGGCATCCACGATATCCTGCGGAGCCTCAAAATCCTGCGCGGTTTTCAGCAGGGCCAGCGTATCCTTGGGGAAGCAGCTGCCGCCATAGCCGGGGCCTGCGTGCAGGAACTTGTTGCCGATGCGGTTATCCATCCCGATCCCGCGCGCCACGTGCTGCACATTGGCACCTGTCTTCTCGCACAGATCGGCGATTTCATTGATGAAGGTGATCTTGGTGGCCAGGAATGCATTGCCGGCATATTTGGTCAGCTCGGCAGAGCGGCGATCCATTTCCAGAATGGGGGACTTGTTCAGGCTGAGCGGGCGATACGCCTCTCGCATTACGGCCAGCGCACGCTCATCCTCGCTGCCCACGACGATGCGATCGGGCCGCTTGAAATCCTCGATAGCGGCGCCCTCGCGCAGGAATTCCGGATTGGAAACCACGGCAAAATCGCCATCGGGCCGGGTGCTTTGAATGATGCGCTCCACCTCGTCTCCCGTGCCCACGGGAACGGTGGACTTGGTAACCACGACGGTGAACCCGTCTATGGAGCGGGCAATATCCTCTGCCGCAGCGGCGACGAAGCTCAAATCCGCATGGCCATCGCCCCGGCGAGAGGGGGTGCCAACCGCGATGAAGACGATGTCGGCTCGCGCCACAGCCGGGCCAAGATCCGTGGTGAAGGACAGGCGGCCCGCCTTGGCATTGCGGGCGATCAGGTCGGCAAGGCCGGGCTCGTAAATCGGCACCTGGCCGTTTTGCAGAGCGCTGATTTTCGCTTCGTCCAGATCCACGCACACGGTGTCGTGGCCGAAATCGGCAAAGCATGCTCCTGACACCAGGCCGACATAGCCTGAACCGATCATCGTGATTTTCATGACAATTCCAATTCGCTGGATGCAGCGTGATGGCCGCAGGTGGCAATCTTGGCGCAGATCGCCTGCCGGTATCAATTGCCCATTCGGATGATTTTTCAATCCGATGGATAGGCTGGCACCGGCAACCTTGCCGTGTCAGGGGCGCGTTTGCCCCATGACATGCAAGGCTGGTGCGGCTTTTAGGTTAGATCGCCCATGCGATCTGCGGCCTCGTTTCAAGCCGCCGATTTACGCTCAGACTTCCGTTGCGTATTCCTTGGTGCGCTTGTCAGCCAGCATGAAGCTGCCGGGTTCATCGCTCTCGCAAGTTACGGCGACATCGTCCGTCATTGTGGAGGAAGTGCGCACTGCGCTTTCGGGCAGGGCAGCCTGCACGCCGTAGTTCACGCCGCAAATGGCGGCCTGCGTGCGGTTCTGGACATTCAGCTTACGCAGGATGGCCTTTACATGCACCTTTACCGTGGCCTCACCAATGTCGAGGCGGCGCGCGATAACCTTGTTGGGATAGCCCATGACAAGGCAGCGCAGCGTTGCGATTTCACGTTCGGAAAGGATGTCGGAAAGCTCACCCTCGGCCTTCACCTGGTCTGCCGTTGCATGCGCAAACTGCGGCAGTTGCTTCACCAGTTCACCCGGCACAACCTTTTCGCCGCATGCGGCCAGCTGCAAGGAATTCACCAGCGATTCGCAGGAGATGTTCTTGAGGATATAGCCGTCAGCGCCAGCCTCGAATGCATCGATCAGGCAATCCATCTCCAGCTCTTCACGCAGGATGACGATGCGCGTATCGGCAAAAGCCTCTCGCAGGGCAGCAACTTCTTTGCTGACGTTAAGAGATGCATCGGAATCAATCACGATCATCCCCACGTCCGATGCGCCTTCCACCTTGGCGTTGATCATCGCGGTGCAGGTCTTGTGCTGACCGACGATGGCGAAATCCTCGTCGATCAAAATCGACTTCAGCCCCTCACTCACGATAGAATTAGAGCAGATTAACGAAACACTTGTAGATACCTTGCGCATGATACGCACCCCCGGTTGCTTAAATTGTACTTTGCCAAACACCGTAATTACTTGGCAAAGGCACGATATACTTAATTAGGTTGCCCCCTAATTCACGAACCCTGCATCGTCGTGGCGCCTTGGCGTTGCTGCCAAAAGGCCGTTCGGATGCTCTGATTCGTTAAAAGTTAATTAACCCGAAATTGCCGCGGAAGCCAGTGGCTATGCTGCACTGCAACGCGCATGTGCCATATTGGGACTTGTTTGGACCCCGTATTCATACGTGCATACGGGCATCACAAATTGGCCTCCGAAAACATGCCCTTATTTGGCAGGCACCTGCTGAATGGAGAGTGTATGGGCGGCCCGCGATCCCCATTAGGGTAAGGCGCAAAGCCGCGTGAGGCGGGCAATTGCCCAAGTGGGGGCGCGGCAAGAGAAGACGGATCTGACGGGCAAAAGCCCTGCGCCAGAGTACTGGCGCAGGGCTTGCCACGCTATATTTACAGTAATGTGTCGCTTTTCTTAAAAGGTCAGTCGTACGGCATTGCCGCCAGCACCCGGTCGGGCGTCATCGGGAAGTCCATCACCCTTGCCCCGCAGGCGTTGTAGATCGCGTTGGCAATGGCCGCCGCGCCGCCGCACATGCCCAATTCGCCAATACCCTTGGCCTGGATGGGGCTGGCCGCCGGATCGCGTTCTTCCACCATGATCACATCCAGATCGGGCACGTCGCGGTGTACGGGCACGTGATATTCGGCAAGGTCGCAATTCACCAGATGGCCGTCCACCGGATCGAAATGCAGCGCCTCCGTCAGCGCGACGCCGATGCTCCATGTCATGCCGCCGATGCATTGGGAGCGGGCGGTCTTCTCGTTCAGCACCCGGCCAAAGCCGAATGCGCCCGTCATGCGTTCAACCCGCGTCTCGCCGGTAAAGCGGTTGACGCGCACCTGCGCGAAATAGGCGCCGAAGCCGGCGGCAACGAAATCCTCGTCAATATCGCCGGGCTCGTAATGGCCTTCCTCGGCCAGATCCTTGCCATCCAGCAGATCGACCAGCGATGTGCCGCCGGAGATTGCGCCGTCCTTCAAGGAAAGCTCGTCTTCTGAAACACCAGCACGTTCGGCCAGTTTCTTGCGCAAGGCCTGACATGCCACGAACACCGCAGAGCCGACCGAGGCCGCGCCCCAGCTGCCGCCGGAACCGGAGCCGCGCGGGAATTGCGTGTCGCCCAGTTCCACCAGCACCTTGTCGCGCGGCAAGCCGAGCATTTCGCCCGCTACCTGGCCAAGGATGGTGTAGGTGCCGGTGCCGATATCGGTCATATCGGTTTCCACCATCGCCGTGCCATCCGCCTTCAGCGTGACGCGGGCCTTGGCTTCTGAAACATTGTGCACACGCGCGGCGCTGGCCATGCCGGTGCCGATCCACCATTCGCCATCCTTCGTGTGGCGTGGTTTTCGCTTGCCACTGTCCCAGTTGAAAGCTTCCGCGCCCTGTTTCAGGCATTCGGCCAGCTTGTGGGAGGAGAAGGGCGTACCCTCCACCGGATGGTTTTCAGGGATGTTGCGCAGGCGCAGCTCCACCGGATCGACGCCAGCTTCCTCTGCCAGCATGTCCATCGCCACTTCCAGCGCGGGCATGCCCACAGCTTCACCCGGCGCGCGGACGGAGCCTGCGGTCATCCGGTGCACGCGGGCCACGTCCATTTCCAGCAGGCGGTTTTCACCGGCGTACAGGAATTGAGAGCTTTGCAGCACGGGTTCGGCAAATTCCTCTCCCGGCAAATTCGATACCAGCGCATAATGGCCAAAGCCCGTCAGCGCGCCATCATCGCCGGAGGCAAGCCGCAGCCGCTGCGTGGTTTCGGATCGGCGCATGATGCATTGGAACACCTGCTGGCGGCTCATCACCACGCGCACGGGGCGTTCCAGCTGCATGGCTGCGATTGCCGCTGCCACGGTTTCTTCCGAGATGCCCAGCTTCGATCCGAAGCCGCCGCCCACATAGCGGGAGATAAGGCGGACATCGTCCTCCTCCAGGTCAACTGCATCGGCCAGTTCGGCGATATTGTAATTTAGCATTTGCAGCGAGGCATAGACGGTCAGCTTGCTGCCATCCCACTCCGCAATCGCGGCATGGGGCTCCATCGCGGCGCTGGCGTGGCCGCTGGTGGTGAGCCGGGCATCCACGTTGCTGGATGCCTCGTTCATGGCTCTGGTCAAGTCGCCCTGGCTGGTGCTTTCCTTGTTTTCAGGATCAACCGCGTTCGGATCGAAGGCAACGTCATCAAGATCATCGGCATCGAAGCTGATGACAAGGTGCTTTGCCGCATCGCGGGCCTGCTCGAACGTCTCGGCCACCACCAGCGCGATGGGCTGGCCCCAGTAACACACGGTGCGCGGCTGCTGCACGGGCGCTTCGCCAGCGGTGCCCTGCGCGGCGCGCGCCGTCATCCGCTCATCTTCCACCACGGCCACAACGCCATCCATGGCGAGGCAGGCCTGGGTGTCGATATCGGTCACGGTGCCACGCGCGAAGGGCGCGGTTACCAGAACGCCTTCGAGGCAATTATCGACCGGATATTCCGCCGCATAGGGCGCGGTGCCGGTGACTTTTGCCAAGCCTTCGGAGCGGGCGATGGGCTTTCCCAGCAGATCCTGCGACATCTGGTCCAGCTTGCAATCCGTGGCGGGCTGATCCTGTTTCATATGATTGCTCACAGTTCTACTCCCGTCGCATCCGCAAGGGTTGCCGCAAGCGCGCGACGCGTCAGCGGTATCTTGAAATCATTCTCGCCATAGCCCTGCGCATCTTCGAGCAGCAGGTCTGCCGCCTTGTCGAACACGGCAGCAGAGGGGGTTTCGCCCACCAGCAATTCGGACAGGCGCGGATCGTGCCACGGCTTGTGCGCGATGCCGCCAAAGGCGAGATTGGCGCGCGATATGCGGCCATCTGTCATGGCGACCACGGCAGCGACGGAAACCAGCGCAAAGGCATAGGAGGAACGCTCCCGCACCTTGCGATAGATCTGTTTGCCTTCGACAGGCGCGGGCAGGGTTACGCCGGTGATGATTTCGCCGGCCTCCAGCACATTGTCCTTTTCGGGCGTATCGCCGGGCAGGCGGTGGAAATCGCGAACCGGCACGGTGCGTTCCTTCTCCCCCTCGCGGGTGATGAGCACCTGCGCATCCAGCGCGGCCATCGCGACGGCCATATCGCCGGGATAGGTGGCGATGCAGTGATTGCTGGTGCCGAGAATGGCGTGAAGGCGCGCAATGCCCTTTATCGCGCCGCAGCCGGAACCGGGATCGCGCTTGTTACAGGGCTGATCGATATTGGTGAAATAATAGCAGCGCGTGCGCTGGCACAGATTGCCGCCGGTGGTGGCCTTGTTGCGCAATTGCTGCGTCGCCCCTGCAAGGATCGCGCGGGCCAGAAGCGGATAATCGCTGCGCACCCGATCATGCGCGGCAGTGGCAGTGTTGGTGGCCAGCGCGCCGATGCGAAGGCCGCCATCGTCGGTATCGGCGATTTCGCCCATGGTAAGACGGTTGATGTCGATCAGTTCCTGCGGCGTTTCCACCTGCAGTTTCATCAGATCAATCAGATTGGTGCCGCCCGCAATGGCCATGGTGTCTTCAGGCGCGGTCAGCTGCGTGGCGTGGTCCAGGCTGTCGGGCCGGGCGTATTGGAACGGCCTCATGCTGCGTCTCCCTCTGCCACTTCGGAAATGGCGGCGATGATGTTTGCATAGGCGCCGCAGCGGCACAGGTTGCCGCTCATGCGTTCGCGGATTTCTTCGGGCGTTGGCTTGATCGGGCCGTCCAGGCTTTCACTCGCATCGCTGGGCATGTTGTTGGCAATTTCCTGCAACATGGCTGTGGCGGAGCAGATCTGCCCCGGCGTGCAATAGCCGCACTGAAATCCGTCATGCTCCAGAAAGGCCTTCTGCATGGGGGAGGGGGCATCGGGTGTGCCGAGCCCTTCAATCGTGGTCACGCTGTCGCCATCGTGCATCACGGCCAGCGAGAGACAGGAATTGATCCGCTGCCCGTTCACAATCACGGTGCAGGCGCCGCACTGGCCATGATCGCATCCCTTCTTCGTTCCGGTAAGCCCGCAGTCGCGCCGCAGGAAATCCAGCAGGCTGGTGCGGGGATCGTCGGGAAGGGGGTGGGCGGTGTTGTTGATGGTGATTGGCACGATAAACTCCAGTTTCATCATGCAACGCGCGGGATTGGCGAAGTGTCCAAGCGAGGGTCCAAAAGCTGGAAATTAGTTTCAACGGATAACAATTGTTGCGCGCGCCCATTCGTTTCCATCGCACAATCCCGCGTAGCTCTGCGCGAAATAGATGGGGTGACTCTCCCGCCGAAGCTGGCATTATCCCTCCCTATAAAAAGACAAATAGCTGGGAGTGTGAAATCATGCGTATCGCATTGGCTGTTGCTGCAGCCCTGCTTGTTCCCATCGGCGCCGGCACCGTTGCCGCCCATCATTCCATGGCGATGTTCGACAACACGCGGGAAGTGACGGTGCGCGGCACGGTGAAGCAGTTCCAGTGGTCCAACCCCCATGCCTATATCCAGATGGTGTCCACCGATGCGGGCGGCAGGAACGTGGAATGGAGCATGGAAATGGGCTCCCCCATGTATCTCTACGCGCGCGGCTGGCGGCCCCGCACCTTGCGTCCGGGAACGGAGGTGACGGTGCGCGCCCATCCCCTGCGCAGCGGCAAGGCAGGCGGCGTGGTGCTGGATGTGGTGGATGCCGATGGCAGAGCGATTGGAAGCAACCAGTGAAAGCCCCGCTGTTGGCGCTGGCGGCGATGCTGGGCCTTGGCGCGATGCCCACCATGGTGCAATCGCAGGATGCGCCCGATGCTCAGGCTGATCGCGTGGAGCAATTTTCGCAGCTGCCCTTCTGGCCGGGGTACTGGGTGGCGGAGGAGCAGGCAGGCACCACCGTCGGCGGGATCGCCCCGTCAGTGCTTGCCGCGCGAGAGAAAGGCGAGGCCGTCGCCAATTTCATGAACCTGCGCGGCGGCGCGGCGAAATGGAACGCGGAAGGCCAGCGACGGCTGGAAGCGGCGCAGGCCATCAATGCGGGGCGAAAGGCGGCGGGCTGGGGCTTCCCGATGATGATGAACGCGGCAACGCCATTGCAATTCGTGATCACGCCAGAACACGTCCTGATCGTGAATGCCTACAGCGAAGTGCGCCACGTCTACACCGATCGCGATATGCCGGACGAGTTCGACCTGTGGCCCACGGTGATGGGCACCTCCGTCGGCCATTGGGAAGGCGATACGCTGGTGGTGGAAACGACAATGGTGCGATCCCCCATCGAATATTTCCACGGCGCGCCGCCTTTCTCTGACGATGCGCATTACGAAGAGCGGATCAGGCTGGAAGGAGACCGCCTCGTGTCCGATGTCACCGTCACCGATCCCACCACGCTGGAGGAGCCTTTCGTCACACAAGTGAGCTGGATCAGAGACGAGGGTTTCGACCGGATGATCATGGTCGATTGGGACAATGATCGCACTGGAGTGGACGAAAACGGCGTGAATACAATCGAAGCGGAGGTGGTGGAATGATCCGCGCTTCCCTGGCCCTTGCTGCCCTTTTCCTGTCCGCCCCCGTGTTGGCGCAAACAGCGCCACTTGCGGGTGAGAAAAACGCCGAGATCGAAGCGATAGACGGCGTCGTTTCCGGCGATGCGGAATGGCAAATCGCGTGGTCCGGCCCGATGACGGCGGACGGCATGACCACCGCGCCCGACGGCCGTCTGATCTTCGCGCAGGAGCAGAGCAATGCGATATGGGCGCTGTGGCCCGATGGCGAAAATGGCGAGCGTGCCTTTGTGGAAGTGCCCTATGTGCTGGGCGCGGGCGCTGCCTCCTATGCCGCGGACGGTACGTTGCTGGCGGTGGAGCGCGGCTGCAGCGATCCGGGGCTTGGCGATCTGGAATGCAGCCAGCCAAGCGCGCTGGTGCAACTGCTGCCGGAACGGCGCGTGATTGCCGATAGCATGGGCGATGGCGAGACGCTGGGCCGCCTCAACGATGTGCTGGCCGATGGCGAGGGCGGGGCTTGGGTTACGCAAGGCGCGCTGTGGCATATCGACGCCGATGGCAGCGTGACGAAACTGTACGAGCCTGAGGCCTTTACCAACGGCGTGGCGATCAGCCCCGATGGCTCTCGCCTCTACGTCACCGATATGCGCACGATCCATGCCTTCGATCTCGCGAGTGGGGAGCGCACTATCTTCGCCACGCTGGACGAGGATAGCGAAGGTTTTGGCGGCGACGGCATGACCGTCGATACCGAGGGCCGGCTCTACGTCACAGGCGACGCAGGCGTCTATGTGTTTGCGGACAGCGGCGAAAAGCTTGGCGTGATCCCGGTGCCGCGCCGCTCCATCACGTTGGCGTTTGCAGGTGCGGATCGCAGCACGCTGTATGTCGGTGCCATGGGCGCGGTGACGCCCGCTGGGGAGGCCTGGGAAACGCCAGAGGGCGTGCGCAATGTGGCGATGACGATCTATCGCCTGCCGATGCTGGCCAGCGGTAACTAGAGCCGACTACCAGTATTTCTCGCTGGCGAGAGCGGCCCCTTCGGACAGCGCGGCCAGCTTTGCCCAGACGATTTCGGGATCGAGGCTGTTGCTGCCCGCGTGAACGCTGAAACCGCAATCGACGCCCGCCATCACGCGCTCTTTTCCCAGCAAATCCGCATAGCGACCGATCCTCTGCGCAATCAGCTTAGGATGCTCGATGTAAGGGCTTTGCGGCTCAATCATTCCGGGGCACAGGATCTTGCTGTCCGGCAGCTTGTGCTCCTCGAAATAGGCGAATTCATGCGCGTGACGCGGGTTTGCGCCTTCCACCAGCACGGTTTGCGGCTTGGCCTGCCAGACGAGATCCGCGATCAGCGCGAAATCCACGTCGCAATGGTGCGGGCCGGGGTAATTGCCCCAGCACAGATGCATACGGCACTGCTCAGCCGGGACATTTTTCAGCGCGTGGTTCAGCGCTTCTATATTGATGGAAATGCGCTTGCGAAATTCCGCGTTCGAAAGGCCGGTGAATTGGACATGGCGGCCCATCGCAAGGTCCGGGCAATCGACTTGCAAGGTGATGCCTGCATTGGCGATCGTCTCGTATTCGTGGCGCAATCCCTCGGCCAGCGCGAAAACATACTCCTCGTCACTGGCGTAATACTGGTTGGGGAAGAACAGCGCGGTCACGCCGGGCGATGCGGCGGACATGAAGGTGGCGTGCCCATCGGCCAGCCGGTTCAGCCGCTCCGCATCCTGACGCGGGGCGTCCATGTCGATCACTTCGATGGGGCCGGTGCAGGCGGGGGCGGAGCGTTTGGCGCGGCCCTTGTTGCCGAACACCTGGGCCTTTGCGCCGGGAAAATCCTCCAGGTCCTGGAATTCATACTGGCCCGCCTCGCCGCCGAATCCGGACAGGCGATGCTTGATATAGGTGGCGTAGCTGGGCTTCGACATTTCGCCATCGTTGATGACGGCGATGCCAGCCTGCTTCTGTCGCATCACCACTTCGGCGGTGGCGCGCTCAATCGCCTCGTCCAGCGGGGGCTGCTCGAATTCCTCTCCGCTTTCGCGGACAAACATTAGATCCAGCAGGTATTCCGGGCGCGGCAGGCTGCCCGTGTGCGTGGTGACGAAGCCGCTCACGCCAGCTCCTCTCGCACGATGCGCGCGCCATCTGTCATGGCCTTCATCTTCCCGAATGCGACATCGCGCGGCAGGTATTTGAGGCCGCAATCAGGCGCCACTATCACGCGGCTCGCATCGACATGCGGCAGCGCCTTACGTATCCGTTCCGCCACCCTTTCCGGCATCTCCACCTCATGCGTGGAAAGGTCCAGCACGCCAAGGATGATGGTCTTGTCCGGCAGGCTTTTCAGCACGGTGCAATCGAGGTTCTGCTGCGCGGTTTCGATGCTCACCTGGTCCAGCGCGGTGCCCGCCAATTCGGGCAGGAAGGAATAGCCTTCGGGCCGTTCATGGATCAGCGCGGCATAGCCAAAGCAGATGTGCAGCGCTGTGGTGCCCTCAACGCCCTCCAGCGCGCGAGCCAGCGCCTTCAGCCCGTATTCGCGCGCCGCATCGGGACGGGCCTGCATGTATGGCTCATCCAGTTGCACCACGTCCGCACCGGCTTCGTGCAGATCCTTGATCTCCTCATTCACGGCGGCGGCATAGGCCAGTGCCAGAGCTTCCGGGTCGCCGTAATGATCGTCCTGCGCCTGCTGGCTCATGGTGAAGGGGCCGGGCACGGTGATCTTGATCGGCTTGTCGGTGAAGCGGCGCATGAACTTCACGTCCTCCACCTGCACGGGATGCTTGCGGCTGATATCGCCCATCACGCGCGGCACAGGCACCGGCTCTCCGCTGCGATCCAGCGCGGTGCCGTGGTTTTCCATGTCGATGCCGTTAAGCGCAGTGGCGAAGCGATTGGAGTAGCTTTCGCGCCGCATCTCGCCATCGGTGATGATGTCGAGCCCCGCCGCCTCCTGCTCCCGAATGGCGACGATGGTGGCATCGTCCCATGCTTGCTGAAGCAGGTCCGGTTCCACCTTCCACAATTCCATTGCACGGGTGCGCGGAGGGAAACGACCGGCCAGCTTGGCACGGTCGATCAGCCAGTCGGGCTGGGAGTAGGAGCCGACCAGCGATGCCGGCAACAAGGGCGTCGCCATCAGGCGGCTTCTTCGTCGTGGCGGAAGGTGTTGTTGTTGGTGTGATCGCCGTCCAGCCAGCGCTTCAGCTCGGCATGGGCCTTGGCCTTCCGCTCCTCCGCACCATCGGCAGCGCGCGGATCGTCGCGGCAGAATTCCACGATCATGCCATTGGGATCTTCCACATAGACGCTGCGGCAATAGCCATGTTCGAGGACATAGGTCTTGGGCGGCTGAATGCCTGCATCCTTGATGCGCCGTTCCACGTCTGCCTGGAATTCATCGTCCACATTCAGCGCGATATGGCGGAATGGCGACGGCGGCAGGGGCGGGCCGAACTCGGCCTGGTCTTCAGGATCGGCGAAGGAAAAGAATGCCAGCGAGCTGCCATCGCCCAGATCGAAGAACAGGTGGCAATAGGTGCGATCCTTGCCGAACAGGTGATCGATCTCGGTCCAGCAGGCAGACAATGGCAGGCCAATCACGTCTTCGTAAAAGGCGCGCGTTGCTTCCAGGTCTTCGGTAACGAAGGCGGTGTGATGCAGGCGGCTTGGCAGCTTTGCCATTTTCTCTCTCCCATGTGGCCGATTCTTCGGCGCTTGTTTCGGACTTTATCAAAGAAGGCGTAGGTCGCCAATCACCCCTTGCGGCCGAGGATCTCCTCGTTGTGCTGGCCCAGTTCCGGCGGCGGCGTGACATCGCTTTCAACCTCGCCATCGAAGCGGATGGGATTGCGGATGGTGCGAAACGTGCCGCGCTGGCCTTCGCCGCTGATCTCCAGCTGGTGATGCTTGGCAAGATCGCCCTCCAGCACCTCTTTCGAGCTGAAGACGGGAGAATGCGGGACCTCGCAGCTCGCCAGCCTTTCTTCCCAATGGCTGCGCGGCTTTTCGGCAAACAGCGGAGCGAGGAAGGTGATCACCTTCTCGTAATTTTCGATGCGGGCCGGGCGGCTTTCAAATTCGGGCCGCTCCAGCATATCGGGCTGGCCCACTGCCGTTGCCAGGTTCTCCCAGAACTTTGGCGGGCTGGACATATGCAAGGCGATCCATCCGCCGTCCTCGCACTGGAACACATAGCTTTGCGAAACATGCGGGCGGCTCATCGGGCCCATCACCTCGTCAGCGCTGAGGTAATGGGTGAAATCGTCGAGATTGAAGTGCGACATCGCCTCGAACATGGAGGTTTCGACCTTGCGCCCCCTGCCGGTCGTCTCCCGCTCATACAGGGCGGCCAGCACGCCATAGGCGGTGTAGAAGCCGGTGATCGCATCACCGATGGCCGGGCCGACCACGCGCGGGTTGCCGGGGTTTACCAGCAGGCGAAGGAAGCCGCTGGCCGCCTGGCTGACGGTGTCGAAAGCGGGGCGATCCTTCCAAGGGCCCTCGTTGCCGAAGCCGGAGATATCCGCATAGATCAGCTGCGGGTTGATGCCCTGCAAACGCGCTGCATCAACATTCAGCCTTTCGGCCACGCCGGGGCGGAAGTTCTGGATGAAAACGTCGGCGGTCTTCACCAGCTCATCCAGCGCATCCAGGTCTTCCGGGTTGGCCTTGGTGTTCAGCTCGATGCTTTTCTTGTTGCGATTGTAGGTCTGATAATGGGGTGAATACAGATCGCCCTTGAAGGCGCGGAAGGGGTCGCCCGTTTCGGGCATCTCCACCTTGATGACCTCTGCCCCCAGATCGGCCAGCAGCATGCCGGCCGCCGGCCCGGTGATGAAGGTGCCCATGTCGAGCACGCGGATGCCTTTGAGTGGTTTGGCCAAGCTTTCTCTCCCTTGCCTCTTTACTGCATCGCTATAGGCAGGGGGGCAGCGCCGCAACCGGATAGAATCAAGGAGAGACACTTTGCGCACCAGCAAGCAGGACACGGGCTACTCTGCCATTTGCACATCGGATGCGGACACAATCACCGTGCGCGGGCGTGACCTGTGCGAAGACCTGATCGGGAAGGTCGATTTCTCCAGCTATTTCTGGCTGCTGGTGACAGGGCAGGAGCCTGACGAGAACCAGAGTTTCTTCCTCAACGCCACACTGGTGGCATTGGCGGAGCATGGCATGGTGCCATCGGTGGTGGCCGCGCGCATGACGCTGGCCGCCGCGCCGGAGGCGGTGCAGGGCGCGGTTGCGGCGGGCATTCTCGGCTGCGGATCGGTGGCGCTGGGGAGTGCAGAGATTGCTGGCAATTTCTACGCCGAATGCGTGGCCGACCAGCGCGAGAGCGGCGATCCGGTGGACCAGGTGGCCACGCGCAACATCAAGCGCTGGCGAGAGCACACGAAGGCGGTGCCCGGCTTTGGCCACTGGCAGCATGTGAATGGCGATCCGCGCGCGCTGAAATTGCTGGAACTGGCAGACGCGCGTGGCGCCAGTGGGGAGCATGTGGCAATGATGCGCGCTTTGCAGGCTGCATTGCCGGAAACGATCGGGCGCGAACTGCCCGTCAACGTCAACGGACCGATCCCTGCCATCCTGCTGGATATCGGCTGGCCGCTGGCGGCGCTGAAAGGCATCGGCCTGCTGTCGCGCACCGGCAGTTTGATCGGCCATTTGACGGAAGAGGCGGAGCGGCCCGTGGGCTTTATCATGAGCGGGGCCGCATCGGGCGCAGTGGAGTATGACGGGCACTGATAGCCCGCACTGCAATGGCTGATAGTGGCCGCTGACGGCGCCAATGGTTGCAGTTGCTACCGCTTTGCGTAAGGGTGCTGGCTTTCCAGAGTCTTAGAAAGCCCCCCACATGCTCGGCAAACTCCTCCTCCTCTCGACAACCGCCATGCTGGCGACTGCGGCAGCAGCACAGCAGCCCGATCCCGCGTCCGGCCCGACGCCGGATGAAGCATCCGAACCCATGTTCGAGCCCATGCCCGATCCGGTTGCCGAAACTGCGCCAGATGCGGGGGAAGATGATGCGAAGTGGGATGTGAACAACCCTCCCGGCGTTGAGATAACCGAAGTGCCCATCAATGTGAGCGAGGGCACGTGGATGGACGTCGATGTCTCTCCCGATGGGCGCACCATCGCCTTTTCCCTGCTGGGCGATATCTACACCATGCCGATCACCGGCGGCACGCCAACGCGCATCGCGCAAGGGCTGGCGTGGGAAGTGCAGCCGCGCTTCTCCCCCGATGGTAGCCGCATCGCCTTCACCTCCGATCGCGGGGGCGGGGACAATATCTGGATCATGAATGCCAACGGCAGCGATATGCGCCAGCTGACGGATGAAAGCTTTCGCCTGCTGAACCAGCCCACATGGTCTCCCGATGGGCAGTACATCGCGGCCAAGAAGCATTTCACCACGGGCCGTTCGCTGGGCACGGGCGAGGTGTGGCTGTACCACGTCAGCGGCGGCAGCGGCATCGCCCTGGTAGAGCGTGCGAACGAGCAGTTGCAGAAGGAACTGGGCGAGCCGACCTACGCGCCCGATGGCAGCGCCATCTATTACACGCGCAACATAACGCCGGGTAACACCTTCATTTATGCGCAGGATTCCAACACCGATCTTTTCAACATCGAACGCTACGATCTGGAAACCGGCGAAGTCACCACCGCAATCAGCGGGCTGGGCGGCGCAGTGCGGCCTCAGCCTTCGCCCGATGGCACGAAGATCGCTTTCGTGCGGCGCGAGAACACGCGGTCCCAGCTTCATGTGAAAGACCTGAAGACCGGGCTGGAACGCATGATCTATGCCGATCTGGATCAGGACGTGCAGGAAACCTGGGCCGTAACCGGCGTCTATCCCAATATGGACTGGACGCCCGACAGCCGCTCCATCGTGTTCTGGGCAGGCGGCAAGATCCGCCGCGTGAATGCCGATGGCACCGGCGTGGCGGAAATTCCCTTCACCATCGCCGATACGCGCGGCGTGCTGCCCGCGCCGCATCCGGTGATCCCCGTGGCAACGGACATGGTGGACGTCACCATGGCGCGCTTTGCCGAGGTTTCGCCCGATGGCGATACCGTGGTGTTTGAAAGCCTTGGCAAGCTTTATACCATGCCTGCCCGCGGCGGCACGCCGCGCGCGCTGACGGGAGAGGGGGACGCGCTGGAACTGTTTCCAAGCTGGTCCCGCGATGGAGAGCAGATCGTATTCGTGCGCTGGACCGACGATGGTCTGGGCCAGATCCGCACGGTGGGCCGCAATGGCCGGGGCGGGCGCACCGTCACCGCCACTCCGGGCCATTACGCACGGCCGCATTTCTCTCCCGATGGCAACACCATCGTGTTTGAAAAGAGCGCTGGCGGATATCTCACTGCACCGGAATATTCCGATAACACAGGAGTTTACCGCATCTCTGCCAATGGCGGAGACATGGTGCTGATCAGCCGCGACATGTCGGCTCCGCATTTCGGCGCCAGCAATGATCGCATTTTCATGACCGGGTCAGACGGTAACGCCAGAGTGCTCGTCTCCACCGATCTGAACGGCAACGATCCGCGCACCCATGCCAGCGGCGAACTGGTAACGGGCTATCACGTGTCTCCCGATGGCAAGTTCTTCGCCTTCAGCGAGAATTACGATGCCTTCGCCACGCCGCTGATGCCCGGCGGACAGACGGTGACGATTTCGGGAGAGGCGAAGAGCCTGCCCACCGTGGAGGTTTCCGATTCCGGCGCAAGCTACATCCATTGGTCCGATGGTGGGCAGCGCCTGAACTGGTCGCTTGGTCCTACGCTGTATTCCGCCACGCTGGCA
The DNA here is from genome assembly GCF_009807005.1 of Aurantiacibacter rhizosphaerae. GTDB lineage: Bacteria > Pseudomonadota > Alphaproteobacteria > Sphingomonadales > Sphingomonadaceae > Alteraurantiacibacter > Alteraurantiacibacter rhizosphaerae. Next base: position 1,442,592 of record NZ_WUBR01000001.1, read on the forward strand.
GATCTGTTCGCCGATGCTCCCCCGGCAGAAGGGGAGACGGTGGACGCATTTACCCCGCCGGAAACCGGCGTGTCCATGCTGCGCCAGGTCGCTGCAGACCGGCATGACGGCAGGCTGGCCATCACGGGTGCGCGCGTCATCTCGATGGCGGGCGAAGATGGCGGCATCATCGAAAACGCCACCATCCTGATAGAGGATGACAAGATTGCTGCCATCGGTGCAGCTGGCAGTGTAACGGTGCCCGCTGGCACCCCCACCATCGATGCCGCTGGCCGCACGATCGTGCCGGGCTTTGTGGATGCACACGCGCATGGATCATATGCGGTGGACGAGCTGGTGCCGCAGCAGAACTGGAACCTGCTGCAAACGCTGGCGCTGGGCACCACCACGATCCACGATCCCTCCAACGATACGCCCTTCTTCGTGGCGGACGATATGCAGCGTACCGGCATGATCCTGGGGCCGCGCATGTTCTCTACCGGGCGCATCATCTATGGCGCGCGCAACCCCTATGCCTATGCGCAGATCGATACTCTGGACGATGCGCTGGATCACGTGCGCCGCCTGCGTGCAGAGGGCGCGCCCAGCGTGAAGAACTATAACCAGCCGCGCCGTGATCAGCGGCAGATGGTGGTGGAGGCCGCGCGGCAGGAAAACATGCTGGTGGTGGCCGAAGGCGGATCACTGTTCGGTATGGATCTGAACCTGATCGCGGACGGCAACTCCACGCTGGAGCATAACATCCCCGTGATGACGCTGTATGAGGATGTGCTGCAGTTCTTCAGCCAATCCAACACCAATTACACCCCCACGCTGGTGGTGGGATATGGCGGATTGGCGGGCGATCCCTACTGGCGTCAGGCGACCAATGTGTTTGAGCAGCCATTGCTGATGGCGCACACGCCGCCCGCGATCCTGCGCGCGGAGAATGCCCGCCGCACCACTGCGCCCGAAGGCGATTTCGTGGATGATGATATCGCCCGCGAATCTGCCAAGCTGGCCGACAGGGATGTTCTGGTGTCCATCGGCGCGCACGGCCAGCAGGCCGGCATCGGCACGCATTGGGAAATCTGGTCCTTCGTGCGCGGCGGTATGACTCCGCTGGAAGCCCTGCAGGCCGCCACCATCGTACCGGCAAAATCGCTGGGCATGGATCGCGAGATCGGATCGCTGGAAGTGGGCAAGCTGGCGGATCTGGTGATCCTGGATGGCAACCCGCTGGACAATATCCGCAATACAGAGCGGGTGGATACCGTGGTGCTGGGTGGCCGCGCCTATGATGCGCAAACGATGAATGAAATCGTGACAGGAGACGCGCAGCGCGCGCCATACTGGTGGGAATAGGCTGAGGTTAGGGCGGGGCGCCTAGTCCCGCCCGATACCGTTTCGCAGCAAGTCATTCGCCATATCGGCCACCCGGTCCGCATCGGTATCCTCGTCCCACACGCAATAGCGCAGGCCGAGGAAGACGTTCATACCCATCAGCGCCCATGCGTGCGCCTCCTCCATTCCGGGCTGGAATGCGCCTGCGGCCTCTCCCTTTTTAAGGCGGGTGAGGATGCGCCGGGCCGTGGTTTCATAATGTTCGCGAAAGCTTGCCGGATCGACGAATTCGGCCTCGTCAACGATGCGGTAGACTTCCTTGTTGTCGCGCGCGAATTCCAGGAAGGCGCGCAGGGCAGCACGCTCCACCTCGAACGGGGCGAGGTCTGGCGTGATGGCGCCGCCTGCATGGCTGGCAACCTGTCCGCTCATGTCTTTCACCAGCGCGCGGAAGATTTCATCCTTGCTGTCGAAATAGGTGTAGAAACTGCCCAGCGCCATGCCCGCCCGGCGGGTTATCCCGCTGATGGACGCTTCGTGAAAACCTTTTTCGCCAAATTCCTTGGCCGCTGCATCCAGCAGTTTGCGCAGCGTCTGCCGCCCGCGTTCGGTACGCGGAACCTTGGTTTCGCTGCTGGGTGCGGGCGGGGTACGTGTTGCCATTCTGCAATGGCTAACCGCTTTTCCGGGGAAGCGCAAAACTTAAAAGTTGAAAGGTGGTTCATGTTTCAATAAGAGGGCGGCAATAGAAAAGACGTTCTTGGGAGAATACTGATGTCGAAGGCCACTCTCTGGCAATCCGCCGCTACTGCCGCTGTTCTTTGTGCGACGGCCGTGCCCGCCCATGCGCAGCGGGCGGCAGACACCCCGCCGCAGGCAGAGGAAGCCACCGGCGGTGCCATCATCGTGACAGCGCGCCGCCGCGAAGAACGGCTGGTGGATGTGCCCGTTGCCGTCACCAGCTTCGGCGCAGAGGAACTGCAGCAGCGCGGCTCTGTCGACATTACGGATATCGCGCAGGTCACCCCCAACACCACGCTGGAAGAATCGCGCGGCACCAACTCCACCCTGTCCGCCTTCATCCGCGGCATCGGCCAGCAGGATCCCGTCTCCGGGTTTGAGCAGGGCGTGGGCATCTATCTGGACGATGTATATCTGAACCGTCCGCAGGCCGCCGTGCTGGATATCTATGATGTAGAGCGGATCGAGGTTCTGCGCGGTCCGCAGGGCACGCTATATGGCCGCAACACCATCGGCGGCGCGGTGAAATATGTCACCAAGGATCTGCCTGACGAACCCAGCCTGCGCCTGCGCGGAACCATCGGCACCTATGGCCGTGCAGAAGGCGTGGTAACGGCATCCACGCCGATCACGGACATGATCCGCATCGGCGGCTCTGTTGCGCGGATTTCGCGCGATGGCTTTGGCGAGAACCTCACCACCGGGGAAGAAAACTACAACAAGAATATCTGGGCAGGGCGCGGCACGCTGGAAATCGGCGCGAACAGCGAACCTGTGCTGATCCGCGTTTCGGGCGATTACTCGCGCGATAAATCCAATGCCCGCGGCGGCCATCGCCTGATACCCGGCGCGGCATCGGGTGCGCCTGTGCTGGACAATGTGTTCGACACGCGCGGCGGCCTCACCGATCCGGAGCAGGACGTGGAAGCCTATGGCTTTGCGATCAACGCCCGCGTCGACATTTCGGATGCGCTGACGTTCCGCTCCATCACCTCCTACCGCGAGGATGAAAGCGCCTCTCCCATCGATTTCGACGCGCTGCCTGCCGTCGATCTCGATGTGCCCGCATTCTATCGCAACGATCAGATCAGCCAGGAAGTGCAGCTGATCTGGGACAATGGCGGCCCCCTCAGCGGCCTGCTGGGCGGCTATTACCTGGATGCGAGCGCAGACACGCAGTTCGACGTGCGCCTGTTCACCACATTTGCCGGCTTCACCGCCTTCACGCAGGCGAATGTGGACACGGAAACCTATGCCGTCTTCGGTGACTTCTCCTATGATCTGACCGATCAGCTCAGCCTGTCGGTTGGCGGACGTTACACCTGGGATGAACGCACGGCCGACATCCTGCGCCAGAATTACCTTGGCGGCGGCTCCCCCGTATTCGGCGGCGCCGGCATCCCCTTCGGCGCGCCCAGCACCGATTTTCAGGGCAGCGCGGATTTCAACAAGTTCACGCCGCGCGTCTCGCTCAGCTTCCAGCCGACGCCTGATCACAATCTTTACGCCAGCTATTCGCAGGGCTTCAAGGGCGGCGGGTTCGATCCGCGCGGCGTGGGTGTGAACGCACCCTCCGCAACGCCGGGTGCACCTACGGATGCAGAGGTTGCCGACTTCCTCAGCTTCGCGCCTGAAACGGTGGATAGCTATGAAGTTGGCTACAAGGGCAGCCTGCTGGACGATGCCGTCTATGTCGCGGTGGCGGCCTTTTATGCCGATTACACCGATGTGCAGATCCCCGGCTCCACCGCATGTAACGTGGGCGGCATTGCCACCTTCTGCGGCGTGGTGACCAATGCCGGTGCGGCAGAGATCAAGGGTCTTGAATTTGAAACCAACGCCCGCCTTGGCCGCGACATGTTCGCCGCAGGGGATGCACTGCGGTTCCAGGGTTCGCTTGGCTGGATCGACGCGGATTATACGGAATATCTGACGCTGGTGGGCGGCCAGCCCACCGATGTTTCCGATCAGCGTGTGGTGCAGAACACCCCTGAATGGAGCGGCAGCGCCACGCTGGGTTATACGACGCCCGTTGGCTCTGGCGATCTGTACCTGGGCAGCACCGTGTCATACCGCAGCAAGACGACGCAGTTCGAAGTGCCAAGCCCGTTCCTGGATCAGCCCGCCTATGCGCTGGTTGATGCCAGCATCGTGTGGACCAGCCTGGACAGCGGTTTCAGCCTCGGCCTGTACGGGCGCAATCTGACGGACAAGGAATATCGCACGTCCGGCTACACCTTCGTGGCGGGTGATCCCCCCGTTCCGACGCTGGGCACCGAAGGCACGCTGACGGCGTTCTACGGCAATCCGCGCCAGGTCTATCTCACCGCCACGATCGAATTTTGATCCGCGTGTCTGCGGGCCAGAGCGAGATGGTGAGATGACGGCGTATTCAGAGCACCGCTACAAAAGCGCGTGCGGGCAGCTGGAGCTGTTCGCACGTGACTATCCCGGCGATGGCCCGCCATTGCTGCTGATGCACGGCTTGACGCGCAACAGCGCGGATTTTGAGCCGCTGGCGCAGCATCTTGCCGGGCATTATCGCCTGATCGTGCCTGATCAGCGCGGGCGCGGGCTTTCGCAATATGATCCCGATGCGAAAAGCTATCGGCCCGATATCTATGCGCAGGACATGTTCGCCCTGCTGGATAGCCTGGATATCCAGCGGCCCGGCCTGATCGGCACCAGCATGGGCGGGCTGATGGCGATGGTGATGAACATGATGAAGCCCGGCACCTTTCCGGCCATCGTATTCAACGATGTCGGCCCCGTGCTGGACGAGGCGGGGCTTGACCGGATCGGCGGATATGTCGGCCGGGTGGAGCCGTTTGCAGACTGGGACGGTGCCGCAAGGGCCAGCGGTGCTGTCAACGCCAGTGCCTTTCCCGATTTCGCGGAAGCGGATTGGCAGACATGGGCGCGCCGCACTTGCCGCGAATTACCCGATGGCCGCGTGTCCTTCGCCTATGATCCCGCCATTGCCGATGGCTTTGCCGATGTCGACGACAGCGCGCAGCCCGATCTGTGGCCGATGTGGGATGCGTTGGGGCAAACACCCGTGCTGGTGATCCGCGGCGCCTTGTCCGATCTGTTGGCGAGACAAACCGTTGCCGGCATGAAGGATCGCCACAAGGGGCCATTCGTGGCCGTGGATGTGCCGAACCGCGGTCACGCTCCCTTGCTGGATGAACCCGCGGCACTGGATGCCATCACGTCTTTCCTGAAAGAGCATATGTCATGACCACCACGGCCAGCACCACCCGGCGCGACCCCAATCGCAATGTCGTGCTGGGCATGTTGCTGGTGGTGTACATCTTCAACTTCGTGGACCGGCAGATCCTGTCGATCCTGGCAGCGCCGATCCAGGCCGATCTGCAATTGAGCGACAGCGAAATGGGCCTGCTGGGCGGGCTGGCCTTTGCGCTGCTCTATTCCACCATGGCCGTGCCGCTGGCCGCGCTGGCAGACCGGACCAGTCGAAGCTGGGTGATCACCGTATCGCTGGCAGCGTGGAGCGGCTTTACCGCGCTGTGCGGGCTTGCGGGCAATTTCTGGCACATCTTCCTGGCCCGGCTGGGCGTGGGCATTGGGGAGGCGGGCGGGGTGGCCCCGTCCTACGCGCTGATCGGCGATTACTTTCCCAGCGAACGGCGTGCCACGGCGCTTTCCATATATTCGCTGGGCATTCCCATCGGTTCGGGCATCGGCGTGCTGCTGGGCGGATATATCGCCGCGACTGTAGACTGGCGCACGGCCTTTTTCGCCGTTGGCATCGCGGGCGTCATCATCGTGCCGATCTTCAAATTGCTGGTGCGGGACAAGGCAAAGCCAAAGGTTGCGGCAGACAATCCCGCCCCGCTGCCGGTCTCGCCCACGCTGAAGGAAACGGCGGGCATTTTGGCGCGCAAGAAAAGCTTCTGGTTCCTGTCCTTCGGTGCCGCCATGTCATCCATGCTGGGATATGGCATCGCCTTCTGGCTGCCCAGCCTACTGATGCGCAGCTTTGGTTTCGAACTGGTGCAGGCATCGCAATTCTTCGGCGCGCTGCTGCTGATCGGCGGCGTGGTGGGGGTGATGGCCGGCGGCCTTATCGCAGACAGGCTGGGCGGGCGAGACAGGGCCTTCTACGCCTGGCTGCCGGGGCTGGGGTTTTTCCTGGGCGCGCCGCTGTTTGCCGCGGGCATTTCCAGCAGCAATGCGCAAACTGCCTTCCTGCTGTTCCTGCTGCCGCAGGCGCTGGCCTATATCTGGCTGGGCCCGGTGCTTTCGGCTGTGCAGCATCTGGTGGTGCCCGCTGCCCGATCCACCGCATCGGCACTGTTCCTGCTGATCAACAATCTGATCGGCCTTGGCGGCGGCATCTATGCGCTGGGCGCATTGTCGGATTTTCTCTCGCCCATCTACGGGGATGAAGCCCTGCGCTATTCCATGCTGTACGGATTATCGCTGTATGGCGTTGCCGCCCTGCTGATGGCCCTGGCCGGACCGGCGCTGCGAAAAGATTGGGTGGCGGAATAACCTGGGTCACGGGATAATCAGGGTTACGGGATAATCAGGGTTACGGAATTAAAAGGTCCACACTCCATCATGGCTAGGTGATTGCCACATGGCTTTGCCATACGCATTTCGCTGCGCTAAAGAGATGGGGTGGTGGAAGTGAAACGAAAAACCTCTGATCCGGCGGTGCTGGAATTAATCGATTCCAACCCGATAGCCTCCGTGGTGAGCGACCCTCGCTTGCCCGACAACCCGATTATCGCCTGCAACGAAGCGTTCAAGCAATTGACTGGTTACGATGATGACGAGATTATCGGGCGCAATTGCCGCTTTCTGGCAGGCGAGGGCACGGAACCCTGGCTGACAGAAACGATCCGGCAGGGCGTGAAAGACCGCAAGCCGGTGATGGTAGAAATCCTCAATTACAAGAAGGGTGGCACGCCGTTTCGCAATGTCGTGGTGGTTGCGCCCATCTTCGATGACGATGGCGAACTTGCCTATTTCTTCGGCTCCCAGGTGGAGCTGGAGGAAGACGCAAAAGGCCCCAGCCTGACGCGCCGCGTGGCCGCGACGGAGAAGATCAAGGGCCTGTCAAAGCGGCAGATGGAAGTGTTGCAGATGGTGGCCAGCGGCCTGCGTAACAAGCAGATCGCCTGGGAACTGGGCCTGTCTGAAAAAACCATCAAGATGCACCGCGGTATCGCCATGGAAAAGCTTGGCGCGCAAAGCTCTGCCGAAATGATCCGGCTGGCGGTAGAGGCGGGTATCTGATCGGCCGCAGATACAGGCTTTGTGCCGATGCACCAAAGCCCGTATTTTCATTGACGGGCACCGATGTAGAAAGAGGGTGCATCGTAGTACGAAGCGGATGAGGCTCCGTAATCCCCCATCGCCTCATACTTCCTCCACCATCACAGCCCTTCTGCTACGATGCCCCCATTCTTACGCCGGGGCTGCAACAGCGCGGATGATGATTAGCGGAACAGGCGTGGCAGGAAATCGCGCAAATATCGCCGCCAGTTGATCCAGGTGTGGCCGCCATCGCTCTCGTTATAGATATGGCTGATGCCCTGCGCATCCATCATGGCACGCGTGGGCGCGACGGTTTCGTACAGGAAATCATCCGTTCCCATGGCATAGTACACCAGGTCCATCTCCTCGCCTGCGCGGCTTAGCGCTTCGGCGTTGTCCTTGGCATAGCTTTCCACCTCGCCGGGCTGCATGCCGAAGCCCATTGAGAAAATGCCGACCTCGCTGAACACGTCCGGCCGCGTGAGGCCAAAGCGCAGCGTGTGTGCACCGCCCATGGAAAGCCCCGCCATGGCACGATGATCCCTGTCGGCGATGGTGCGGAAGGTCGCATCCACATAGGGGATCAGATCGCCGTGCAGATCATCGCCGAAGCCGCTGTTGGTCAGCATCTCCATCCCCTCCACCACGGGGGTGTGGCCAAAGGGCATGACGATGATCATCTCCTCCGCGCCATCCTGTGCCAGCAGATTGTCGAGGATGTAATTGGCATGGCCAACGCTGGTCCAGCTGTCAGCGGAGTCGCCCGCGCCGTGCACAAGATACAGCACGGGATAGCGATCGCTGCCGTTCATGTATCCGGGCGGCGTGTAGACATAGGCTTCGCGCATGGCGCCCAGCGCGCCGGAGACATATTCCACCCGGCTGACGATGCCGTGCGGCACATTTTCGCGGAAAGTCTGGAAGGCGCCGTCTTCTCCCGGCATCTCGAAAGTGGAGTTGATGCCCTTGCGCTGACGGCTGAAGGTGGTGGCCAGCGGATCGGGAACGCGCGCACCGTCAATCTCGAAATTGAAGCGATAGGTGTCGGGCGCGATGGGCAGGGCCGTCGTCACGCTCCACAGTCCCGATGCATCCTGCACCATGGGCAGGCCGCGTTCTCCTCCGCCGAAACCGGCAGGGATCGCGGGGTCCAGATCGTTGCTGACCACGCGCACATTGTCTGCCTGCGGCGCACAGATGCGGAATGTCACGCGGCCATCGGGCAGCGGCTCCACCGATGCGTAATCCGGCACGGCAAACATGCCCTGCGGCAGGCATGATGCCGCTTCCTGATCATCCTGCGCCAATGCAGGCGCGGAGGGGATTGCCAGGATGGCAAGGACAGTGGCCAGTCCGGCAATTCGCGTGGTGGTTGGGCGCATGGTGTTTCCTCGTCGTCTTCAGCGGTTTGGCGATGGTGCAGGTCAGGTTTCAATCGCACGAATGAAAACGGGGGCGCTTCCAATGGAAGGCCCCCGCATCGTGTTCCGTTTGCGCGGAAAGCTTAGTTCTGCGCGCGGCGGCGTGCAGCGGCAACGGCTTCCGTCGTCGGGTTGCCGAGCGACAGTTCACGGCCGTTGGGGAAGCGGATTTCCGCAGCCGAGGCGCGGGTATCGCCATCGCGAGCCTGGAAGGCGTCGACGATGATATCCGTACCGGCGGGCAGGGAATTTCTGTTCCAGCCACGACGCAGCAGCGCGGACGGGGCACCGCCCTCGATACGCCAGCGTTCGGTCTTGCCGCCGCGGTTCACATCGATGTGAATCCAGCTGTGGGGATTGACCCATTCGAACATCACGACTTCGCCTTCAAGGCGGATCGGGGCATTCCGGTCAAATTCAGTGGCGAACGAGTGGTGCGCGAAAGCACCTGCGCCCGTCACAGCGAGCACGGCGCCGATTGCGGCAGCGCTGAGCTTCTTGATCTGCATGGTTGAACTCCTGATTATAATAAACATTAGCAAGCTGTCAGACGGACGAATCTTTACGTTGACTTTGTCCGAATAGCAAACGCTACATTACTCTGCGATTAAGTCCCCATAGAGCAATCGCTCCGAAAACGGCACGCACTTGAACTCCAGGATCTGCGCATCGTCCTCCACATGGCGGTACAGAACCATGTCCATTTCCCACGGCTGTTCGTAGATCGAAGGGTCTTCGATGGTGACGTGGTAATCGATGTGATTGCCGCCTTCACGCAGCGTGAAACGTTCGGTCACGGTGGCATTGCTGGTGAGGTAATTGCCCGCGCGATCCAGCCAGGTAACGCCCTGAACCATCTCGCCCGCAGGCAGTTTCACCAGGCCCGGGCCCTGCGCCAGCGTGGTGACGACCAGCGTATCGCCGTCCCACTCGCCATAGCTGGTGCCCATCCAGGTATCGATCGGCGGAATGCCGACCTCACCGATGTTGATGACGCGGTTGGCGGAGGCATATTCATACACCATCAGGATATCGTCACCATCACCCTGCACGATCTGGAAGGGATGCGGCATGTAGGTGGCGCGGGGGATGCCGGGCAGATAGCATGCGGCTTCAGGATCGTAATTGATCACGTTGTCACGGTTGTATTGAAGCCGTTCCTGCGCGGCATCGTTGTAAGGGATCGCGCCCCCTTCCACCACGCCAAGGCCAGCAGGCACGGCACCGATCGCGCCCATCAGCCGGTCACCGGCTTCGAGCGGATTGGGGCCGGCGCTGTGCGGCTCCACATTCCAGTTGGCAGAGTTCATCACCTGCCACACGCCATTCAGGTTGGGATGGTCGCCAATACGCTCCATCGCCATGCCTTCGTGGTCATCGGCCAGAGCCGGAGTGGCCGGAACCATGGCAATGGCCATTGCCATACCAGCGACCGTCGCCAAGTTTTTAAGAGCCCGCATATTCTCTCCTCAGATATTGCTATTGTTCGAGAGCAAATGAAACGATCTGCCCACCGGCATTGATCGCGACATATTGCCTGCCGTCGCTGCCCCGATATGTGAACGGGTTGGCGTTGGCGTTGCCTTGCAATTGTGCTTCCCATAGCTGTTCGCCGCTATCCGCGTCAAAAGCGCGGAATCGCCGATCATTGGTCGCACCGATGAAAACCAGGCCGCCCGCCGTCACGCTGGGGCCTGCACTTCCCGCATTGCCCAGCACGCGGCGCCCTTCCGGCAGCTCGTCATACTGGCCCAGCGGCACGGCCCAAGCGATTTCGCCCGTGTTCGCATTCACCGCCGTCAGCCGCGCCCAGGGCGGCTTGTAACACGGCAGGCTTGGCCCGACAGGGCGGCCATTGTCGTCATATTCGCCGGAAAGCGGCGCGCTGAAAGTGAAGAAGGGGCCTTTGCCATCGACGCTGGCACGATCGTACTCGGGCAGGGGACCGCCCGCCAGCGTGTCGAAAGAATAAGGTTCGTCACCCTCAACCTTTTCCACCCAGCCAACCAGCGATGTGTCCAATGCGTTGACATAGACCATGCCCGTGGTGGGATCGGCTGCCGGACCGCCCCAGTTCACCCCGCCAATTCCGCCCGGAAGCTGAATGGTGGAGTGCGGCGGCTCACCCTGTTCGTGATACATGAAAGGCGTAAACGGCCCCATGTTAACGAAGCCGCCGGCCTTGTCCCACATGGCATAGCATGCCTCTGCATGGGCGGCGCTGGTATCCTCTGGCCCCACGATGTCCTGATAGTTCATCTCCATCCGGCTGAGCGGCGGGGTGATGACGGGGAAGGGCTGCGTAGGGCTGTAATATTCGCCCGGAACATCGCCAGGAGGAACGCGGCGTTCCTCGATCGGGTGCACCGGATCGCCATCCTGCGCGCCAAGCACGTAGAAAAGGCTGGATTTGCCGACATTGGCCAGCGCCATAATCTCGCCATCTGCCGTCTGCACGGGCAGCAGCGGCCCGGCGTGGCTCATGTCGATATCCCAGATATCGTGATGCACGGTCTGGAAATGCCATTTGTATTCGCCCGTCTTCGCATCCACGGCGACCACGGAATTGCCGAACACATTGTTGCCGGGGCGATCCCCGCCATAGTAATTATGCGCCGGTCCGGCGATGGGCAGGTATGCGGTGCCGGTGCTTTCATCCACCGTGGCGGCAAAGCCCCACATATTGGTGCCGCCGCGCCCCTCCGCGCCGCCGCCCCACGTTTCATGGAAAGGCTGCCCCTCGTCAGGCGTGGTGTCGAATTCCCACAGCTTTGCGCCCGTAATCACGTCGAACCCGCGCGGATTGCCTTCCGGTCCCTGCGGGTTTTCAAGGCTGTCCGCACCGATGATGGCCACGTTGCCGGTGATGGTGGGCGTGCCGCGATGCCCCGGATCGACGGCAACCACGCCGCCATCGCCAAAGGAGGTGACAGGTTCGCCGGTTGCCGGATCGAACGCCATCAGCGATTGAGCCGCGGTAACGATCAGGCGCGGGGCGTGAGTTTCATCGCCCGGCCAATAGGCCAGCCCCCGGCCGGAGAAGCTGGGCGGCGGGCCCGGCTGGGTGGGGGTGGGAAAATCATGCTCATGCACCCACACTTCCGCGCCCGTTGCGCCATCCAGCGCGATGATGCGGTTCTGCGCGGTGAAATACATGACGCCATCGATCACCACCGGCACCGCGCTGTTGAAAGCGCGAAATGGATAGGCCCATGCCTGCGTCAGATTGCCCACGTTATCGCGATTTACCTCCGTCAGCGGGGAATATCGCGTGGAGGCAAGATCGCGGTGGATGGTCTGCCAATCACCATCGGGCATGGAGTGTGCAGCGCCATGATCATTGGCGGCCGTGGGTTCTGAAGACACGGTGGTGCAGGCGGTGGAGCACGCAAGCAGGATGGCAAGCTTGAAAGCCGAACCTACTCGCATCCCATGATCTCCCGAATCGCTTTGCATCAGTGACGGACCGTTGAGGGAACCGCTCTTGTTGATTATGTCCTAAACATACTGCATGGCTTTGACAATGCCTCGCACCGCCTGTTCCAGCAGCAGGGGGTGGCAGGGTGTGGATTGCGATCGCTAAGTCCATGATAACACGCGTGGTTGTGGACTGGATGCGGCGGAAAAACAGCGGTTTGCAGCACATTTTGCGCGGCTGCGAAGTGGATGTTCCGGCGCGCCGGACTTGGCGAAAGGACAAATGATCGCTAGCCAATTTGCAGGCGATCAAGGCGTAAAAGCGCCGGACAGGATCAATCTGGGGTAAGCCTGGGGTAAAAATATGAGGACAAGAGGGAATGGGTGACTTCTTTTACGGACTGACAGAGCAGCTTCGGGAGACGTTTCTCCTCGATGCTGCGTTCTGGATGCAGGAAACTGCGCTGAACAAATTAATGGTCCTGAACTTCTGGGCCGTGCCGCTGGCGCAGGTGATGCACATCATGGCCATCGCGGCAGGTTTCGGCGCCACGCTGATGCTCACGCTGCGGGTGAACAACCTTGCCGGCGGTGCGCGCACGGTGCCGCAGGTGGCCGGGCGCTATATCCCGTGGGTGTGGTGGGCGCTGATCTTCATCGTGATCAGCGGTTTCCTGATGCTGATCGCCGAACCGGTGCGCAACATGATCAACGGCGTGTTCTGGGTGAAGATGGCGCTGCTGCTGGTCACCGTGCTGATCACCGTTGCATTTCAGAATGCCGCGCGGGCGCAGGCCCATGCTGCGGGCGTCGCGTGGAACGCGGGCGGCGGCATGCGCCTGACATCCTGGCTCATCGTGATCCTGTGGTGCCTTATCATGGTTTGCGGTCGCTGGATCGCTTACGCGCCGGTTTGAGGGGAATTGAATACAATGGCTTCTTACTATCCTGAACCCACGAATATCTGGGAATCACTGGAATATTCGTCCCTCGGCACGTCCATCGCGGAAAGCCTGTGGGCCTTCCCCACACTGGAAACGATCCATGTCATCGCGCTGGTGACGGTGTTCGGCACGATCATGATCATGGATCTGCGCCTGCTGGGCCTTGCCTCCAATGAATGGGCGGTAACGCAGATGAGCAGGGACACGCTGCCGTGGACCTGGGGCGCATTCGTGCTGGCCGCCATCACCGGCACTCTGCTGTTCGTCAGCAAGGCGTCCACCTACATGGTGAACCCGTACTTCCTGTGGAAGATGAGCCTGATGGCGCTGGCCGGGCTGAACATGCTGTATTTCCATTTCAAGACGTATCAGACGGTGAGCGAATGGGATGCAAAGCCCGTGCTGCCAACCGGCGCAAAGGTGGCGGCGACACTGTCTCTGGTGCTGTGGATCGGCGTTATCTTCTGCGGCCGTGCCATCGGCTTCACGCTGGGGATTTACTACTGACCCGGCGCGTCAAAGCGTGACACGAAAAAAGGCCGCGCGGGACACCCTGCGCGGCCTTTCTTGTTTTTCGCTCCGGCCTCCGCCGGGGCGTCCTCGGTGCTGTTCGCTCCGCTTCGCTGCGCGGCACCTGCGGGCTGCGCGGTCGCGCGCTGTCGGTCGCTTGTCGCGACCGAGCCTGACGACCTCTCAAGCCTTCATCTAATCCAGCGCGAACACGTACACTGCGGCGCTGTTCACTTCGGGTAGCGGTGTTTCCGGTGTGAAGTTGGGCAGGCCGAAAGCCAGCGGATTGCCCATGCCGGTGACGAAGGCGACATACTGTTTGCCGTCCACGGCATAGGTGATGGGGCTGGCATTGGGCACGCCCGTTAATGCGCTGCGCCACAGCTCCTCACCGGTCGATTGATCATAGGCCAGCACCTCCCGGTCCATCGCGCCGCTGAACAAAAGGCCGCTGCCCGTGGCCAGCACGCCAGCGTTGTATGGCGCGCGGCGGCGGTGTTCCCACATCACCTTGCCCGTTTCCATGTCGATGCCCTGCAAGATGCCGAAATTGCCATCGCTGTCTGCAGGCGCAGAGAAGAAGATGTCCACCCCGCTGGTGAGAAAGCCGCCTTCGACAGGGCGCAGTTCCATACAGGTATCGCGTGCGTTGATGAACAGCATGGCGCTGCTCTCGTCAAAGGCGGAGGGGCTCCAGTTACGGCCACCGCCCGCGTGCGGACACATGAACACCGCATCCCTGTCTCGGCCCGGCAACAGCGCGGGATCGGGCGTCTTGCGGCCCGTTTCAGGGTCAATCGCGGTGACGAGTGTCTGAAAGCCCATGTCGGCTGTGGAGATATATTCGCCTGTGCGAGCATCGACGGTGTCGAACAACCCCTCCTTGCCGCCGGTGATCACCACGCGGCGTGGCTGGCCGTCCACCTCGATATCGGCGATGACGCGTTCAAACACCCAGTCCAGATCATACTGGTCATTCGCCATATGCTGGAAATACCACACCAGCTTGCCCGTGCGCGGTTCGAATGCGAGGGTGGAGTTGGTGAAGAGCCCGTCGTTGTTCTCGCCCGGCACCAGATCGCGCAAGGGGCCGGTGTCATAGGTTTGTGCAACACCCCACAGCGCGAGGCCGGTTTCAGCGTCATAGCTGCCGCTGGTCCAGACAGAGCCGCCCTTGCGCTCCGCATCGGGAACAGCGTTCCACGTGTTGCCGCCCAAAGTGCCGGACTTGGCGACGGTATCGAAATTCCACAGATGCGCGCCTGTGTCAGCATCGAAAGCCGCGATCAGCCCGCCGCCGGCGCGCTGGGTGGCAAGGCCCACCATCACCACGCCGTCGGCCACCAGAGGCCCGCCATTGCTGCGCGTATCCTGCGCGTTGGGAATGGCGACATCCCACACCGGGCGGCCCGTTCGCGCGTCCAGCGCCATCACGTGCAGATCGCTGGTGGCAAGGATCAGCTTGTCGTCCCACAGCGCGATCGTCTTCTTGCCCTGCATCAGTGTGCCTTCCGGCATCTGGCGGCGATAGCGCCACAGCTGGCGGCCGGTGGCGGCATCGAAGGCGAACACCTCCTCCCCATAGGCATGCACATACATCACCCCGTCACGCACCAGCGGTTCTGACATGGTGGGGCCAACGGGCAGCGCCTGCGCCCAAGCGATGGAAAGATCGCCCACGTTTTCAGGCGTGATCTGGGAAAGGGGGGAGAAGCCTTGCCCCTCATGTCCGCGCCGCCACGCCATCCAGTTTTCAGGGGCAGGATTGGTCAGCATCTCCTCCGTCACCGGGGTGAAACTGGCGAAGGGGTCTGCCAGCGGCGGAGATTCGGGGAAGGGGTAGCGGCTGCTGATGCCGGGAAGGCCAAGCTCGTTACCCGCCTCCGCATCGGCGGGCAGGGCGGGCACAGATGCTGCTGCCAGCGTCATGGAAGTGTCGACACCGTTCTCTGCCAGCACCAGCGCGGTGAGGGCAGCGTAAGTCTCTGCATCCAGCCGTCCACCACCGCCCGGCGGCATGGAGGTGGAGATGTAATCGAACAGTTCGCCTGCCGGTTGCTCTCCCCAGGTGGAGAGGAAAACAGGGCCCTTCAGCGTGCCGGCAAATTGCCCGCCGGAAAGGTCTGCACCGTGGCAGGTGGCGCAATTGGCGGCATAGGCAGTGCGGGCTGCATCAAGCTGGCTGTCCAGCGAGGCACCCTGCTGCGCATTGCCAGAGGCGGCCAGCGCCAGAGCCGAAACACCCGCACTTGCGAGCAATAGTCTACCGATCATCCTTGCTTCCCTCTCCCACGGAAAGCGCGCATTTGCCGCCGCCTTATTCCTGCGGCGCGATCCCCAATGGACCTCCTACACGCTCCTGATACATTGCCTCGTAAAGCTGCGCCTTGGTTGGGCCGAACCACTCGGCAACGCCGGATCCATCTGCGTCGAGGACGAAAACCTCGTTGGCATCGAGATCACCGATGGCGGGCCATTGCGGCAGGCCATTGCCATTGGGATTGCCCGTGGCGGCGAAATTCACCCAGTATTGCGAAACCTGGTCTGCAAAGGCTTCTTCGGCTGCATTGCCGCACATCATCTCCACCGACGATCCGCCGGGGAAGGTGCGCGGGGCGCACAGGTTGTCGAACACATAGGGTATCTCGCCCGTATGCGCCGCGCCCAGATCGCCGCGATCGGCATCGTAAGGCGGATCGTGGCGGAACCAGTAGTGATAGGCGTTTGTCCCGATGTTCGATTGCCACTGCGCAAACTGGCGCATCAGCCAGCTCATATTGTCGCCGAAAGGCTGCGTCGCGGTGACGCGCGCCTCGTCATCGGTGGTGACGGGGTAGGCGGTGCGGCCCAATTCGGCCTGCTGGCCCCAGCGCATGGGCTCGCCCTGTTGCCAGCTTTCCAGCGTGGCGGGCGGGCCGAATATGGCGGTGAAGCTGCCTTCATCCTCGTTCGATCCCACCAGCACGTCCACCGGCAATTGCCGCCCTTGCGCGAAGGTGATGGCAAGATCCTCGGGAATGATGCGCCCGTCCACGATCATGCCCTGGCCGGGAATATTGGCGAAGATTTCCGCGGCGGGCAGGGCGCGCAGTTCCGCAAGGCTGGCGGTGCCCAGCTTTTCCTCCGCCGCATCCAGCGTGCGCTGCTGCGCGACATCTCGCGCCACCATCTGGCCGATGTTCAGGCCCTGGAACGTGCCGCTTTGCGCAATGGCGCGGGCGAACAGGCCATCTGCGGGCGGCGCGCCAACCAGCGCGGCGTTCATGGCAGAGCCCGCGCTTTCCCCGAAAATCGTGACGCGGGAAGGATCGCCGCCAAAGGCCGCGATATTGTCCTGCACCCATTGCAGGGCGGCGATGGCATCGCCCAGCGCCTGATTGCCGCTGGCGCCATTTGCCGCCGTCAATTCGGGATGGGCAAAGAAGCCCAGCGATCCCACGCGATAGTTGAAGGTGACCATCACCACGCCCTTGTCGGCAAGGTAATCGCCCTGGCTGAAAGGGCTGGAGCCGCCGCCTTCGGTATAGGCACCGCCATACAGCCACACCATCACCGGCAGATTGGCATCGGGGCTTTGCGCAGGCGTCCAGACGTTGAGATAGAGGCAATCTTCGGATGTGCCGGGGCTATCGGGCATGTCCGTGGCGGAATTGACGGGGAAGCGCTGCAGTGCCGGGTTCTGCACGCAGCTATCGCCCCATTCGTCGGCCACCAGCACGCCATCCCAATTGGCGGCAGGCTGCGGCATTTCCCAGCGCAGATCGCCCACTGGTGGTGCCGCAAAAGGGATGCCCCTGAATACGGTCACGCCATCAACCGCAGTCGACGGAACGCCCTGCACACGGCCATTCGCCGTGGTGACCGGGCCGCTGGATATCGGCGTTTCGGCAATCTGCGGCGCTGTTGCCGTAGTGGAGGTTTGCGGGGATACAGCGGGCGTCGTCGCGCAGGCGGATAGTCCAAGTCCTGCCGTCGCCAACAGCGCCGCGCGTGCCCAAAGCTTCATCATCCCGTCCGTCCCCGATCTTGCTGGCTGTCTTGTTGTGCGAAAGGCAGCGGACGCGCCGATAATGGCGGCGTGCCCGCTCACCCTTTTTACCTAGTGGCCGCCGCCGTCTTCACCGCTGGCAGCGCCGCCCTCGGTGTTTTCCACCCCGGCTGCGGCTGCGGTGATGTAGTTGCGGACCTGCACATTGCCTTCGTGGCAGGCATATTCGAAGAAGCTGTATTCCTCGTCCCTCGTCCAGTCGAGGCGGGCCGTCCACTTGTCGGTGAAGACTTCGGGATCGTTGTAATCCAGTTCATAAACGATGTGGTCCGGGCCCGTCATCGTCAGCCGCTCCGTCACCGATGCCTTGGCACTGGTGGGAATAGTGTTGAACGGCGGCACGCCGAAGGTGGCCATGTTCAGCGGGCTGGGGCCGCGTTCGTAATTGTCTTCCGAAACGCTGTCGCCATCCTCGATATTGCTGGTCTCGATAACCAGCGTATTGCCTTCCCACCAACCGATGGACTGGCCCATCCACGTGCGCACGTTTTCCGGCCAGCGCATGGCTGCGGCGGCCTCCGGTCCATCCACGATGGGGATCACGCGGGCATCGTGGATCATCTCCAGCGAGATGATGACATAGCCGGGCGACTGCATCACGCGGATGCCGTTGTTATAGCGGAAGGGGAACATCGAGGCCGGGAAACCACGGGTGACGCAGCGATCCCAGGTGTCAAAATCGGAAACCCAGTCGAAATGGGTGTTGGGTGTCCAGCTGGAACGGCCAGCCTTGTAACGCTCCTGCGCCCACTCGGTCATCGCCGGAAGCTGGCCGTCTTCGGGGTAAACCAGCAGCGAGGTGCGGCGGCCCGATGCATCCGATTCCACCCAGTGGCCCATGCCGATGGTGCCGGATTCGTCTTCGGCGGCATAGGCGGCATCGCTGCGGCCTGCCTGTTCCTCACGCTGCGCATATTCCTCGTCGGTCAGGTAGAACCGGTCTCCGAACTGCGCAGGACGCTGCATCGGCAGCTGCGCGATATTGTCGATGGGGAAGGTGCCGCGAAGATCCGGATCGCCCCAGCTGGTGCGGGGCGGATCGAAGTCCTTGGGAACAGGTGCAATCGTCGTCAGATCGTCGGGCACCGCCTCCTGCGCTGCGACAGGCGTTGCCAGAGCCAGCACGCTGGCCGAAAGTATGGCGATTGTTTT
Source organism: Aurantiacibacter rhizosphaerae (assembly GCF_009807005.1). Taxonomy (GTDB): domain Bacteria; phylum Pseudomonadota; class Alphaproteobacteria; order Sphingomonadales; family Sphingomonadaceae; genus Alteraurantiacibacter; species Alteraurantiacibacter rhizosphaerae. The sequence continues at coordinate 1,461,437 of NZ_WUBR01000001.1, forward strand.
CAGAGTGCTACGGGCCATTATTCAGTCTCCTTGCGTATTTCTGTTTTGCGTGCCCCGGCTGGCAGGATCCATCGCCGGGGGCGGGCCTGCATCGGGATCGATTTCGTCCACCATCGCGCCGCGCGCATATTCCTGCTCTCGCTTCGTGCGATCGGCGGTGATGTAATTGCGGACCTGCACATTGCCTTCGTGGCAGGCGTATTCGAAAAACTCGTAATCGTCGTCGCGTGACCAGTTGTAGCGAAGGGTGAAATCATCCTCCCACACGACAGGATCGGAATAGTGCATTTCGTAGGTAATCGTGTCGGGGCCGACCATGTGGAAACGCTCGGTAACGGATGCGCTCTCGCTCATCGGAATGGTGTTGCCTGATGGCACACCCCGCGTCGCCACGTTCAGCACCGATGCGCCGGGCTTGATGTGATCGGTGACGACTTCCAGCGTGTTGCCATCCACCCAGCGGCCCCGGCTGTTACCGAAATATCCGTCCACGCCCGCAGGCCATTCCTCGCCCTGTCCGGCGACGGGAATGATCCGCGTACCCAGCATTTCCAGCGCGATCACCACGTATCCGGGCGACTGGAAGATGCGGATGCCGTTGTTGTATCGGAAGGGGAACATGCTGGCCGGAAAGCCGCGCGTGATGCACCGGTCCCAGCTGTCGAAGTCTGTCACCCAGTCGAATGTCTGCCCGGTGACCCAGCTGGCGCGCATCAGGGACGATCGGTGGATGCCCTCTTCCGTGAAATCGGGAAGCTGGCCGTCCTGCGATGATACCACCATCGATGTGCGACGGCTGCCCGCCTGGTATTCGATCCAATGGCCAAGGCCGATAGTGCCGTCCTCGTCCTCTGCCTCGTAAGCCTCTTCCAGCTGTTCGACACGGCCCTGTTCGGAGGCGATTTCCTCCGGTGTTTTCCAGAACCGGTCGCCATATTGGGCGGGGCGGTTCACCGGCAGTTCGGCAACATCGTTCAGCGGCCAGATGCCGCGAAAATCGGGATCGCCCCATGGCGTGGTTGCCGGCGTGTAGCCTTCGGGCACCTCGGGCATGGTGGTCAGGTCATCGGGCACCTGCTGCGCGGCGAGCGGGAAGGACAGGGCCATCGCCCCGGCCGTGACCCCGGCGAGAAGGGTGTGGCGGATCATTCTGAGCCTCCGTTGGCGGCCGCGGCGCGCTGCGCCCGGCTGGCGGAAATGTAATCGCGGATCTGCACATTGCCTTCGTGGCAAGCGTATTCGAACATCTGGTAGCTATCGTCGCGGCTCCAATCGAGGCGCGCCGTCCATCCTTGCGTGAAGACCTGCGGATCTGTGTAGTTCACCTCGTAAACCAGCGAATCTGGCCCGGTCATGGTGATGCGTTCCACCACGCGGGCCTCCTCGCTGGTGGGCAGGGTGTTCCACGGCTCACGCCCGTGCGTCGCCAGGTTGAGAGGGGAGGGGCCGCGGGCGAGATGATCTTCGTCCGCGCTATTGCCCGTGCGCAGGTTCGTGGTTTCGATCACCAGCGTATTGCCGTCCCACCAGCCAAGCGACTGGCCAAGCCATGTGCGCGTGTTTTCAGGCCAGCGCCGCGCCGCCATCTCGGCGCGCGCCATGACGGGGATGATCCGCGCCTCGTGCACCATCTCCGTCATGATGATGACGTAGCCGGGTGCCTGCATCACGCGGTAGCCGTTGTTGTAGCGGTGCGGCATCATCGTGGCGGGAAAACCGCGCGTGATGCAGCGATCAAACGTATCGAAATCGGATACCCAGTCGAACGCAACGCCATCGGTCCAGCTGGAGCGACCGGCCTCGTATTTCGCCCTCGCGTCCGGCGTCAGCGCGGGCACCCGGCCATCGGCGGGGGACACCAGCAGCGATGTACGCCTGCCAGACGTGTTGGCGCTCAGGAAGGCCGCGAAACCCAGCCTGTCGCTCGCCTCCGCCGCGGCATCGGAATTGCGCTCTATCGTCTCGGTCTGTTGCTGGCGCTCTGCAAATTCCGCCTCTGTCAGCCAGAAGCGGTCTTGAAACACCGGCAGGCGCTCGAACGGGATGCTGGCGATATCGTCGATGGGATAGGTGCCGCGAATATCGGGATCGCCCCAGCTGGTGCGCGGCGGCGCGAAATCGGTGGGGACGGGCGGCATCACGGTCAGGTCGTCCGGCACGGTCTGCGCGCTCACCGGCAAGGCCAGTGAGGCGGCAGCAAGCGCGAGGACGACCCGGCCGATCACTGTTGCGCACCCTCTGGCAGGGCGAACGTCACATAGCGGCTGGGACCGGGATCGGGCAGCCCAAGTCCGCCGAGGAAATGGCCCATGCCGCCCACCGGCACGGTGATCATCTGCCGTCCGTTCACCTCGTAAACTGCGGGCACGCCCTCCGTTCCGGCATCAAAGCGATGCTCCCACAATACGGCACCCGTATCGGCATCGCGTGCGCGGAAGGCGCGGTCGCTTGCGGTGTTGACGAACAGCAGGCCGCCCGCCGTGGACACGGGGCCGGATCGCGGCGTCTGCGCGCCGACGCCGGTGATGCCCTGTTCTTCCAGCGTCAGGATCTCACCATTGGGGATGGAATAGATCTTCTCGCCGGTATTCATGTCATAGGCGGTGAGGTTGGAGAATGGCGGCTTCATCGCGCCCATGCCATTGCTTTGCAGCATGAAATTCACCGGCCAGCGATAGGGAAGGTCTTCCCCCTCGGCATTGGGCATGGCATCCAGCGCTTCCGGGCGCTTGTCCGCCTGGATGCGCAGCATCAGCGGCAGTTCGCGGCTGACCACATACAGGCGCTGGCGATCGGGATCGGCGGAGACATTGCCCCAGTTCAGCCCGCCATTGTGGCCGGGAAAGGCAATCGTGCCCTGTATGCTGGGCGGAACGAAAGGCCCGTCACCCCAGCGGGAATTGGCGAAGAGTTCGCGCAAAGCTTCCTGATCGCTTTCCGGCAAATAGGGATTGATATCGTCTGGCGTGAAGCTCAGCCGCATATATGGCTCTGGCCAGGTGGGGACAGGCTGGGTGGGGCTGGCATGCTCACCCGGCACATCGCTTTCGGGCACGGCCACTTCCTCGATCGGCCAGATCGGCGTGCCGTCGCGACGATCGAACACGAAGATATAGCCGTGCTTTGTGCCCTGGATGACGATGGGAACCTGCTTGCCATCATGGGTGATCGTCATCAGCTTGGGCGCGACGGGAAGATCGAAATCCCACAGATCGTGATGCACCGTCTGGAAGTGCCACACGCGCTCTCCCGTCTCGGCATCGATGGCGATCAGGGAATTGCCGAACAGATTGTCGCCTTCGCGGTTGCCGCCGTAAAAATCATAACGCGGCGTACCGGTGGGGATGAACACCATGCCCAGTTCGGTATCCACCGTGCTTTCAGACCAGTTGTGCACGCCGCCGAACTTGCTGAACTCCTCCGTTTCCGGCCAGGTATCATGGCCGAATTCGCCTTCCTGCGGAACGGTGTTGAACGTCCACTTCAGCGCGCCCGTGCGCACGTCATAGGCGTGGATATTGGCAGGCGCGCTGGCATAGTCATAGGCGCCTGCGGGCAGGCTCATGATGATCGTATCTTTGTAGATGCGGCCCGGATTGTTGGTTTGCAGCGGAGCCGTTTCAACCACGTCATCCGGCAGGGCATCGCGCAGGTCCACCCCGCCATCGCTGCCGAAGCTGGCGATCACTTCGCCCGTGGCGGCGTTGATCGCGCGCAGCAAGCCGTTGTTCAGCACCATCAGGCGTTCATCGCCTGCGCCATCTGTCCAGTAATTAATGCCGCGCGTGCCGATGCGGCCTTCAAGGCTGCTTTCCCAGATCTGCGCGCCGGTGGCGGGATCCAGCGCGACAAGCTGGCTATCGCCATTCATCACATACATTCGCCCGCCCGCAACCACGGGGTTGAACAGCGGCGGCATGCCGTCGCCGGTGGGAAATTCCCACGCGATTTCCAACTGGCCAACGTTCGAGCGGTTGATCTGCGAAAGGGAGGAATATTGCGAACTGTCCGCACCGCCAAGATAGCCGTCCCAGCTTTCATGATCGAAGCTGGACCCTGCCACGGCTGCGCCCGATGCCGATGTCATCTCGCCCTGCGGCGTGGCGGCGCAGGCGGCCAGCGCCATGCCCAGCGAAGCGGCCAGGGCAAAGCGCAGCGCCTGCCGGGTACGGGTGTGATGTGGACGGTTCGCGGTGTTCAAGCCAAAGCTCCCATAAGCATGCGCAGCCTGATCGGCTGTCTTTCATGCCGATGCCTAGACGCAATCACCCCCGATCAACAAGGGTGAAACGGCATCGAGATTGATAAAATCCGAAATTATCGGACTTTGGCAAGCATCGTCAATCCCCGCTGGGGGTATCTCCGGGGGATTGCATGGTGTGGCCCTCCACCGCGCCCTGCGGCCCCTCGGCAGCGCCCTCCAGCGGGCGGTCCTCCTCCCCGGCGGAACTGAACACCGTGGCCTTCGTCATCGCGCCGCTGGCTTCCAGTCGCAAGGTGACATTGTCCATCGTGCGGTTCTCCCAGAACCAGCCGTGGATGCCGGTGAAGGCAGGGGTGTAAACGCCATACATCTCGCGCGCGGAATCCACGCCATAGCTTTCCGTCACGTCCTCCCCGCCATCGAACGGGTGGGCGTGCATATCGAAGGCCAGCGTATCGCTGCCTTCCCAGTGGAATGTCATCGGCTGGCCCGCAGGCATGGTGTATTTGAATTCCACCGACTGGAACGGCATGAGTTCATATTCCCACACATCGGTGACGCCGGGCGAAGCGGGCAGGGGCGTGTCCGACAAGGTCAGCACGTCCTCCTGCTCCATGCGCGCCATGCCGCGCTCCAGCTCAAGATTGGTGGGCTCCGCAATTTCCGTCAGGCCCAGCGCGCCGCCAACGCCCGTCGGGTCCCACCCGGTTTCTGCGGGCAGCACGACGAGGACGGCAAGTGCAGCACCTGCAAGGGCGACACCGGCGATGATCGGGGCTTTGCTCATGATGAAAAATATCCTTGAATTTGATAAGCGGTAAGCGCGATCCCCACCAGGATCAGCGCAATATTGGCGGCAAAGGCATAGCGTTTGAAACTGGGCGTGTCGCGCCATGCGGCCAGCAGCAGAACCACCAGCGTCAGCACGATGACCTGGCCCAGTTCCACGCCCACGTTGAAGGCGATGAGATTGACCAGCAGGCCATTGGGCGAAACGCCAAGATCCATCACCTTGGTGGCAAGGCCCAGCCCGTGGAACAGGCCGAACACCAGCACGGCAATGCGCGTGTCGAAATGCCAGCCCAGCTTCGCAAAGCCGCCGATATTCTCCACGCCCTTGTAAACCACGGAAAGCCCGATGATGGCATCCACGATATTGGCATTTGCGCCCGTGCCCAGCAGCACGCCGCCGATCAGCGTGATGGAATGGCCGATGGCGAACATCGAGACATACAGCAGCACGTCCTTCAAGCGGCGCAGGAAGAACACCACGCCCACCAGGAACGCGATGTGATCGTATCCTGTCACCATGTGCTTGGCGCCAAGGTACATGAAGGGGATGATCGCCGGCCCGTCTATCGTACGGACGAAGGCCTTGTCCCCCTCCGCCACATCATGGGCGAAGGCGTCTACCGGAATGGCCAGCATCACCAGCACCAGCAGAACGGCAAGGGGCAGCGCTGCTGGCATTCGGCCTGGCATCGGGCCCGGCATCCGGCTTGTCACTCGGCTCAGCAATCCCAGGCAGTGCCTGATCGGCATCGGTCCTCTCGATCTATTCCGAAGCGGGTGTCTCTTCGTTCGGTCGTGGCTGCGCGATGTCATCCACCGTCATGCCTTCTGGCAGGACATCGGGCGGGTACATGCGATGGCAGGCACTGCATACTGAATAAATCGTGCCGCCCACTTCGAAAATTGCATCCGGGTCGCGTGCCATTGCAGCTTCGGACGCCTGGGCGGACACATCCACCAGACCTTGCGAATAGGCCATCCAGTCGTCGCCGCGCCCCTCGGCATAGGCCGGGGTCTTGAGAATTTCGCCGAGCTCGCCCAGCCGCACGGCGGCAGCGTGCACTTCATCCCACTCGGCATCGGTTTCCGGCTGCCATTCGGTGAACACGGCCTCCCCGTCTACCAGCTCGCTTTTCGCGCCGACTGCGCCCCAGAATATCTCTGCCGTGGGCTGCACCTCGTTCGCCATCATCTGCTGCGCGGTGCCCAGCGGGGGCACCTCCTGCGGCTGATCGCAGGCGGACAGCGCCAGCGTGCCAGCCAGGATGACAGGGAACATTATCTTGCCGCCAAAACCCGTTTTCATATCTGTTCCTCTTGCCCCATAAGGCTGTGCTAGAAGCTGGCTTGCCGCGATGCAACCGAGATGGTAATTGCCCATAAGATTGACAATGTCCAGTTTATCGGCGGGATTCGCTCTACCATAAATCTCCGGTAAAGCTTGGTTCTGTTAGAACACATATTGACTAGGGCCGAAGAATGGCATTTGGCCAACGCAGATTTTTGAAGGGGTTTGAGGTAGATGGTTTTCAACGTGAGGAATAGTGGCAAGCTGGCGCTGCTGGCATTGGGATGTGCGGCACTGGCAGCACCTTCGTTCGCGCCCATGGCACAGGAAGAAGCGGCCGCAGCCGATGCTGCCCCGCTGACCGATGCCGAGATCGAATCGAGCCGCGCCCTGTTCAGCCAGTATGGCTGCGGCGCATGCCACAGCCTGGCCGATGCCAATGGCTTCGGCTCCATCGGCCCCTCCCTGGACGGGAATGACGCATTGAGCGTGGAATATGTGAACCAGATCATCAGCAACGGGCAGGGCGCCATGCCCAGCTTTGGCGGGATGGTGACCGAGGAAGAGATTGAGACCTTGTCGCGCTATATCGTGGCGAAAAAGGCCGACTGACTTCAGCCCTGGACGGGACGAGGAAAAGGGGGCTTCGCGGCCCCCTTTTTTGTGCCGATCATTGTATCAGTCACCTTGCGCCTGCGCGGTGCGTGAATTCGGCCCGACCTGCGCGAAGTAATTGGTCACGCCGTCGGGATCGTTCAGCCAGATGGTCGTCAGGTCAAAACCGCGCAGGCGATTCAGCGGGGTTTCCACCGGAACGCCGCGATGGCGCGCGCGGGCATCCACCAGCGGCGCGTCGCTCACCACGTACTGGATGCCAGAACTGCCGGTGTCGGCAGGCAGGCCTTCGCCAACTTCATACAGCAGCAGCACGGTTTCGCCGTGGCGATAGGGAGCGAAGGTCAGCCCTAATTGCGCGCTTTCGATATCGGCCCATTCCTCCAGCCCCACGAAATCGCGATAGAATGCGCGCGAACGTTCCAGATCGGACACGCCGATCCCCACGCCGATGCCATCATCCGATCGGTCGCTCGCCCCTTCGTGGATGGCGATCAGGATCGGCAATCCTGCCGGGTCCTGCACCAGTGCGGCGGGAAAGCCATCCGTGGTTGCAAATTCTGGCGCGGGAAAACCGGCGTCGCTAAAGCGTTGCCGCACCACATCGGCATCGGGATAGGTCAGGCGCAGAAAGCGGATACCTGTGCCGCCCTCGATCCCTCCTGAAAGATCATAGGAACGATCCCCCTGTTGCCCTGCGGAAAGCTTGATCTGGCCGCTGCCAACGCCGGTCAGGATCATCTGCTGCGTGCTGGTGAGCTGTATGGGGCTGAGTGATCGCAGCGCCAGCGCCTCTGTATAAAACCGCACCATCTGCGGTGTAAGCTCACGCGGGTAACGGCGAAAGACGTTGGCGGAATCCTGCACGAACAGCGCGCCGTTATCTGCATCCAGTACGTTCGCATCCAGCGTGTCGATATCATAGGCAAGATCGCCGCTGGTATCGAGCAGCGCACCTTCGGGCGTGCGCAGCTGGGCGTCGGATTGTGCGCCATCCTGAACACTGGTGGTGCAGGCGGCCAGCGCGCAGCAGGCAAGGGCGATAAGGGGGCGGACCATCATCATTCCTCCGGCAGCGCCCAGACTATCAGCGCCTCGTTATTAAGCGGGCCGTCCGGCCCCATTTGCGGCGGATCGAAGCCTGACCCGGCAGCGACGGCGGCGATATATTGGCGCCCGTCACTGCCGCGATAACTCATCGGGATTGTCATGGCGGAATATTGCAGCTTTTCCTGCCACACCACATCGCCCGTGGCCGCATCGAAGGCGCGGAAAATGCCGTCCGACGTCGCGCCGATGAAGACCAGCCCGCCCGCCGTTACCATCGGCCCGCCAAAGGTGTTGTTTGCGCCTGTATCCTGCTTGTCCTCGCCAAGTGCGGGCGTGGTGCCAAGGCGCGATGCCCAGGCGATCTCGCCGGTGTTGGCATCCACCGCCACCAGCCGCCCCCACGGCGGACGAATACAGGGCAGGTTGACGGTGGTGCCATCCTCGCCCGTAAAGCTGGCGGAGAAGGAGGAATAGGCACCGGGCCCGCTGAGGCTGCCGCGATCGAAGCGCTGCGTACTGGCAGCGGTGCCGCGCCCGTAATTACCATCCGGATCACGCGCCTCGATCCAGCCGATGGAACCGCTCTCGCTGGTGTTGACGAAGACATAGCCGGTAGACGGGTCCACCGCGCTGCCGCCCCAGTTGGAGCCGCCATTGTGCGGCAGGTTGATACTGGCGCGCGGCTCGTCGCCTTCCTCATGCAGGAAGAAGGGTGTGAATGGCCCGGCGTTGAAGAAGCTGCCGCCATAGCTATCCAGCAAGGCATGGCAGGCGGCGACATGCTCCGCGTTGGTGTCTTCCGCCGTCACGACATCGTCAGGCGTCCACCACATGCGGCTGAGCGGTTCGGGCTTGGCGGGGATCGGCTGGGTGGGGGAATACCATTCGCCCGGCACATCGGCAGATGCCACCAGCATCTCGTTCACGCCATGTACCGGCTCTCCCGTGCGACGATCGAGGATGTACATGAGGCCCGGCTTGCCGGTCTGGGCGAGGGCGGGGATCGTTTCGCCGTCCTTTTCCACGTCCACCAGCACCGGCGGGGCCGGTAGGTCCCAGTCCCACAAATCGTGGTGGATGGTCTGGAAGTGCCAGCGATATTCGCCGCTGCGCGCATCCAGCGCCAGGATCGAATTGCCGAACAGATTGTCGCCCGGCCTGTCTCCGCCGTAATAATTGGGGGCAGGGCTGCCCAGCGTCATGTAGATCGTGCCGGTCTCGACATCGCCGGTCATGTACCAGACCCACATGTTGTTGCCGGGCCTGTCTTTCCAGCCGTCGTCCAGCCAGGTGTCATGCCCCAACTCGCCCGGCTGCGGCACGGTGTTGAAATCCCACAGCAATTCACCCGTGCGCGCATCATAGCCCTTCTGGTTGCTGAGCGGGCCACTGGGCAATTCGGGCGTGGAGGCACCGATCACCAGCACATCGCCAAAGATGCTGGGCGGATAGGAATAGCGCACCTCGAAAGGTACGCGGCCGTTCTCGCCAAAATGCGTCGCGATCTCTCCTGTCGCGGCATCTAAGGCGACGATTTCATTGCCGCCGTTATAGTACAGGCGCGCGCCCGATTGCGCGTCCCCCGCCCAATAGGTGACGCGGCGGCGGATGGTCGTGCCCTCCACCGCGTGCCGCCAGATCTCGCGGCCCGTATGAGCCTCCAGTGCCACCACCGCATCGCCCAGCGGCATGTACATAACGCCGTCCACCACGCTGGGCACGGTACCTGCAAGGATGAAGCCGCCGCCTTCGGGGCGCAGTCGGTATTCCCATGCGCGCTCCAGCCGGTTCACGTTTTCGCGGTTGATATCGTCCAAGGGGGCATAGCGTTGCCCGGCGTGATTGCGCGCATAATGCGGCCAATCGCCATCGGCAGGCTCCTGCTGCGCGGCCAGCGGCGCGGCGACGAGAGCGGCGGAAAGCATGAGGAAGCGCAAGTGTCGCATCAGTAGATCTGCCCCTGCCTGTTGCCGATATCTATCGCCACATGCGCGCTGGGATCGGCATCGGCCCAGCGGCTGTCTGGGCGCAGCACGTCGCCTATCACCTTGTAGGCGAACAGCATCAGCAGCGCGCCGCTTTCCGGATTGTCATTCAGCGCGCGCAGATGCTGCATGTCCTGCCTGCGCTGTTCCGGATCGCTTTCCTGCAACATGCGCTTGTTCTCTGTCGCGGCGGGAGAGACGACGTCCCAGAACACCCGGCGGCGTTCGTCGGAGAACCTGTCCAATATCTCCTCGCTCTCCTCGCCGCGCAACACGGCGCCCAGCACATCGGCGAGCACCACGCCCGTCCACACGCCGGAGGTGAGGCCAAGCCCGCCGCAAGGATTGGTGGCATGCGCGGCATCGCCCGCCAGCAGCACGCGGCCCTTGCGCAAGGTTTCGCCAGCGCGCTGGTGCAGCATGTAGGGGCTGAAAGAGACGATCTCGTAATCCTCGCGCCCCTGCATGAACCATTCGTAGCGCTGGTGAATGCGCTCCTCGCAGCCCTCCACCGGCAGGGCGCTGTCCTCCATATAGGTGCAGCGCCACACGCCTTCGCGATCGAGCTGCGCGATCACCGCCATGTTGACCGGATCGCACACGAAGTTCGCCTGCTGATAGCCCAACTCCTGGAACGGGAATTTCACATTGGTCGCAACGAAGCGTTCGGGCCAGGTGTGGCCTTCGAACTCGATACCTGCAAGCTTGCGCACCGTGCTGCGCGCGCCGTCTGCGCCGATCAGCCACTTTGCGCGGAAATCCTGTCCGCTGGCGGATACGGTGATGCCGCCTTCATCCTCGGCAAACCCCGTGACTTCGTGGCCGAACAAAACCTCCACCCCCAGCTTGCGCGCATGCTCCATCGCCACCCGCGCCACGTCGTGCTGGCCTGCGTGAAGCTGGTAGTCGTAGGGAATGCCCTCCACCGGTTCGGTTTCGACCACCGAGTGATAGTCGAATTCCGGAATATGCGTGCCGAAGGTGCGGTTGGTGAAGCCGATTTCCAGCAGTTCATCCAGGATGCCGAGTTCCTGCAGGATGATCAGCGTGGAGGGGAAATAGACGGCGGCACGCGGGCTGTTGATGATGTGCGGCTCCTTCTCCAGCACCCGCACGCTCGCACCGCCCTGCGCCAATGTCAGCGCGGTGAGCATGCCCACCGGCCCTGCACCCACGATCAGCACATCGGTTTCGTGCATCATTCGCTACCTTCCTCGGCTGCGCGGCGGGCGGCCTCGCTCAGCACGTATGCGCGGATTGCCTCGGACTGTTCGGCATCGATCCACGGGGCGAAGCTGACCATGCCCTTGTCCGACAGGATGCCGTCCATCACCACCGCATTCCACGCATCGGCATCGGTGGCATAGACGCTGCGCAGCAAATTGGGGTTGACCGGGCCGTTATGGCAGATGGTGCAGAAACCCAGATACGCGCTTTGGCCCTTGGCGATGGTTTCTGCGCTGAATGCCTCGTCAGTAGAGACATATGGGGCGAGCTTCGCCGGCGGCAGCGGCGTGTATTCGCCTGTCCCGTCCAGCTTGAAGACGAACAGCATGCCGTTGGGCGGTGGGCGTCGCATCCAGTCGGCCTGTGTCGCCATGCCCATGCTGCCGCCGTATCCAGCCATGATGGCGACATATTGCTGCCCATCCACGGCATAGGAGATGCCGCCCGCCACGATGCCGCGATCGGTGTTGAAGCTCCACAGCGGGGTGCCATCCTCGGCGTTATAGGCGTTGAAGCTGCCATCGGGCAGGCCCTGGAACACCAGGTTTCCTGCCGTCGCCAGCGTGCCGCCGTTCCACGGGAATTCCCGCTCGATCGTCCAGCGCGCCTCCTGCGCCACCGGGTCCCACGCCACCAGTTCGCCCTTGGTGATGGAGGTGAGGTAGGCTCGCCGCGCTTCCGGCGTATCGCCCGGCACCAGCCCTTCCGGCGGGGTGAGGAAGATCACGCCGGTGTTCCAGCGCCCGATGTTCCGGGTGTAGTTTTCGTCGTCCATATAGGCGGACGGCGGCTGCATGGCGGGGATGTAGACAAGGCCCGTCTGCGGAGAATAGCTCATCGGGTGATAGGCATGCGCGCCAATGCCGCTGGGGGTGACGAGATAGGGCGCATCGGCATAGCGGGATTCCGGAATTTCCACCGGACGGCCCGTTTCAATGTCGATCCGCTCGGCCCAGTTCTGCATCGCATATGGCTCTGCGCTGATCAGCGTGCCGTCGCGGCGGTCTATCACGTAGAAGAAGGCATTTTTCGGTGCTTGCATCACCACGGGCACCGTTTCGCCGTCCACCTCCATATCCGTCAGCGTCATCTGCTGCGTGGCGGTGTAATCCCATGTCTCGCCGGGGTTCAGCTGGTAGTGCCAGTTATACGCGCCGGTTTCGGGGTCGAGCGAGAGGATGGAGGCGAGGAAGAGATTGTCACCCTTGCCATCGCTGCGGGCGCGGTGGTTCCAGGGGGAGCCATTGCCCACGCCCACCAGCAACTGGTCCAGCTGCGCATCGTAGACGATGGAGTCCCACACGGTGCCGCCGCCGCCCATTTCCCACCATTCGCCGGCCCATGTGTCGGTGGCAAATTCGGCAAATACCGCGTCCGAAGCCGCGCCATCGGGTCCGTCGGCCGGATTGCCGGGCACGGTGTAAAAGCGCCACACCTGCTCGCCCGTTTCGGCGTCATAGGCACCAAGGTATCCGCGCACGCCCAGTTCCGCGCCGGAATTGCCGATGATGACATTGCCTTTCACCACGCGCGGGGCGCTGGTGATGGTGTAGGGCTGGGACTGGTCGACGGTGACGACATCCCACAACTCGCTGCCCGTGGCGGCGTCCAGCGCCACCAGTCGCCCGTCGATCGTGCCGACGAAGACCTTGCCTTCCCATACGGCGACACCGCGGTTCACCACATCGCAGCAGGTGTGCGCGCCCTTCGCGCCGTCGACTTCGGGATCGTAGAACCACAGCTGTTCGCCCGTGGCGGCATCCAGCGCCATGACTTTTGACCATGCGGTGGAGACATACATCACGCCGTCCACCACGATGGGCGTCGCTTCCTGTCCGCGATTGGTATCGAACTCCACTGCGTAGGCGAGGCTGAGGCGGTTGATGTTATCGACATTGATCTGGGCCAGCGGGCTGAAGCGATCCTCGTTCCAGGTGCGGCCATGCGCCATCCAGTTGTCGGGATCGCTGTCCGCATCCAGCAGCCGTTCGTGCGTTACATTGCCGGCGAGGGTGTTGCTTGCCTCCAGACCGCCAAGGCCCGTCACAGCAAGTGCGAGGCCAGCCACGGTAACGGCGGTAACAACGCGTTTTGCGATCATCGACGCATCTCTCCCCGATGCACGCCCGTTGGCGGCGCGTCATCTCTTCCGGGAGGGAGCCTATGTTGGAAGAACGCCCGTGTCCATCGGGCAAAGTCAATCTTTGACCGGGTCGAGCGGGTTCTGGTCCGGCCCGATGGGGATAACCACGTCGGCACGGGCCGGCATTTCTTCCAGCATGTGGCGGGTCAGCCGTTCGTAATGCGCGCAGAAGCGTTCCAGTGCGGCATCGTCCATCGTCTGCGTCGCATCGGGATTGGCGGCGCGCAGCTTTTCTTCCTGCAGCGCGCGGTTGCGGCGCACGGCATCGAAACCCTCCACCTTCAGCATCACCAGCAGATCGATCTGGTCAAACAGGCGGGCATAGTCCTGCGTCAGCCAGTGGTTCACCAGATTGCGCCAGATGCCGTCGGGGTCTTCGTCGCGCTCAAGATCATTGATCGGCGCGGCCAGCGCTGCGGCATCCTGCGGCTTTGCGCCTACGCACCAGCCTTCCAGCAGCAGAACGTCCACCGGGCCGGTGATGGTGAAGGTTTCCGGTGCGCGGTCGTCCGTGGCCTTGTCGAAGCGTGGCAGTTCCAGCGGGCGGCCTGCCAGCATATCCTCGATCAGGCCAAGGCCCAGTCCCACGGCATGCGTGCCGGGCACGCCGCGCGTGGCGAACAGCGGGTGAACCTCCTGCGCCAGCGTCTGCCGCTTTGCCTTGGTGAGGTAGAGATCATCCAGCGACAGCGTGATCGCGCGGACTTGTCGGCGGGCCAGCAGCAGTTCCAGAAATTTGCAGGCCGTGCTCTTGCCAGAGCCTTGCGCGCCGTTGATTCCGATCACCAACGGGGCGCGGGCAGCGGGCAGCCGGGCGATGCGGGTGGCGAGCGGTTGCCAGTGGTTTGCCACCACCTCGGTATAGCTGTCCGGAAGCCCCTCGGCAGCGATCAGGTCGTGGACCTTGTCGCTCACTGGACAGGATCCGGCAGCGGCTCGCCTTTCGCAAAAGCCTCGATATTGGCGAGCGCGCGCATGCCCATCGCCTCGCGCGTTTCGGCAGTGGCGCTGCCGAGATGCGGCAGCAGTACCACGTTTTCTAAGCCGAGCAGCGCTTCAGGAACTTGCGGCTCTTGCGGGTAGACATCCAGCCCGGCCCCGGCGAGATGGCCGGATTTCAGCGCCTGCGCCAAGGCATCATGATCCACCACGCCGCCGCGCGCTGTGTTGATCAGGTAGCTGCCCGGCTTCATCGCAGACAGGGCCTTGGTATCGATCAAATTGGCTGTGTCATCGCCGCCCGGCACATGCAGGGAAACGAAGTCGGATTTCGCCAGCAGATCGGGGAGGGAAGGGCAGAACTCTGCATCCAGCGCCGCAGCCTCGTCCTTCGGGCCGCGCGCGAAATAGGCGATCTTCATGCCGAAGCCGTGATGCGCGCGCTGCGCCGTCGCCTGCCCGATCCGCCCGAAGCCGACCACGCCTAGCACCTTGTCCTTCAGCGCGCTGCCGATGAGGTGGGTAGGGCGCCAGCCGCTCCATTCACCGGCGCGCAATTCGCGCTCCCCTTCGCCAGCGCGGCGCGCGGCCATCAGGATCAGCGTGAGGGCAAGATCGGCGGTCGCATCGGTCAGCACACCGGGCGTGTTGGTGACGGCAATGCCCTTCGCCGAAGCGGCGGCGATATCGATGTGATCGAAGCCGACGCCGTAATTGGCGATCAGCTTGCAGCGATCCCCGCCCGCGATCACTTCTGTATCGATTCTGTCGGAAACGGTGGGGGCCAGCACGTCGAATGCCCCCATCGCCTCGCCAAGCTCCGTCTGGCTCAGCGGCGTGTCGCTTTCGTTCAGCACGACGTCGAAACGCTCGCTCAGTGCGCGTTCCACGGCATCGGGCCAGCGGCGTGTTACGAGTATGCGCAAAGTTCAGTCCTGCTTTCTGATCATCTTCGTTTCAGCCTGGGTGGAGGCAGGCCCGGTGTTGCGCTTGTATATCCCGCCAATGCCTGCGTCACGGATGAACAGTTCAGGGTCGCCCTCGCGCTGTTCCAGTCCGAAGATGGGGAACAGGCCGGGGTGATTGCCAAGCCCGCCGTAAAGGTCGCACACCCGTTGATACCAGCCGCGCAGCGGATCATCTGTGGCAAGCGCCGGTGTCTGCGCCAGCGATGCGAGCCAGAGGAAGCCGCCGATGATGCGATAATCGGCATAGTTGGGGCTGCTGCCACCAAGGAAATCAGCCTCCCGCAAGGCCAATCGCAATGGCTCCAGCGCGGCGGAAATGGCGGGCAGGCGATCTTCGCGCCCGGCCTGCAGATCCTCCAGCTTGCCGCCCAGCATCACTTCGCGCGAAGAGGTGACATAGTCCTTGTCATGCTCAAAACACACGTCGCGATAATCGGCGCAATAGCTGCGCATCCACGGGCCCACGGCCGCGCCCCAGAACCATGCGTCCAGCGCCTTCAGCATTACCGCCACGCTTTCATGCGGGATCAGCGGCGGCGCATCGGTGTAGGTTGCATCCAGATATTCCACGATGCCCCAGCTATCGAGAACCCACGTGCCATCATCCACGATGGCGGGCAGACGCTCCGTCTTGCCGCCGGTGCGATCCATAATGCCGGTGAAGCCGCCATCCACGATGTCCAGATCCAGCCCCTTATGCCGGACGGCGAATTTCGTGGCCCAGACGAAGGGGCTGATCGTCGCCCCCGTCGAAACCTGCAGATCGTAGAGTGTCACGCTTTTATCGGCCATTGGCTCTCCCCTCGCTTGAGAGGTGGCTTGCTAGCCGCATTTCAGACAGAGTCAAAGTGGTGCATGCGAACGCACGCAATCAGGCCAGCTTTGCCTCTTCCAGTTTCATCAGGTTCCACAGCGTTTCCAGCACCGGTGCCTCAACGCCCGCTTCCTTCGCCGCGGTGACGATGGCGCCGTTTATCGCGTCGACCTCGGTGCGCCGCCCGGCGTGGATATCCTGCAGCATGGATGGTTCGTGATCGGCGTGGTCCGTCATGCTGACCTCGGTCAGGTCATAGATCGGCTGGCCATCCAGCATCACGCCATTGGCATGGGCCGCCGCGATGCCTTCTGCCACGGCGGCGCGGATGGTGGCGCGCGATTGCGGATTTGCGCCAAGGAAGCCGGGCGTGCGGCGGGTGAGGGCGCACAGCGGGTTCATCGTGGCGTTGAATATCGCCTTGGACCAGATGCCTTCGTGGATCTTTGCGTCTAGCACGGTTTCCAGCCCGCCTTGCGTCAGCAGGTCAGCCACACGCGTGGCCATCGCCGTGTCATCGCCAAATGCGGGGTAGAGCTTGGAATAGCCTTCGCCATGGCTGCGGATGTGGCCGTGCCCCACAAGATCGCTGGGCAGCATGCTGGCGCCCACCATCACGCGCTCTTCAGCAACGAAATCAGCCAACCGTCGATCATTGCCAAGCCCGTTTTGCAGGCTGAGCAGATGCGTATCATCCCCGATGGCGGCGGAAATCCCCTCCAGCGCGGCGGCGGTGTGGAATGTCTTGGTGAACACCATCACCAGATCCGCAGCCTCGCTGACATCGGCGGGCAGGGCGGCGCGGATGGGCAGCGTTTCCTCGCCGCTGCGCAAATCCACCTTCAGCCCATCGGCGTTGATCGCGTCGACATGGTCGGCATTCACATCCACCAGCGTCACCTCTGCGCCGGCGCGATGAAAGGCCGCACCGAACAGGCAGCCCATCGCGCCCGATCCCAGCACGATCACCTTCATGCCATATCGCCCAGCATATGCGAGCCAAGCGCCAGCAATATGCGCGTATCGATGCCCACTCCGCGGGATCGGAAATCGGCGATCACCTGCGGCAAATCGGCCAATTTCACGCGGTGGACGATAATGTCCTCTGTCTCCGTGCCGCCGCCTTCGGAGACCTTGGTAAGGCCGCTCGCCTTCAGCAGCGTGAAGCTTTCGTTGGTCATTCCGGGGCTGGAGAAAAACTCGCCCATGTCCTGCCACTGCGCGGCGGCATAGCCGGTTTCTTCCTCCAGCTCCCGCTTGGCGGCGCTCAGCGGATCGTCGTCCGCCCCGCCTTCATCATCGCCGATCAGCCCGGCGGGCAGTTCGAGGCAGCGCTGGTCTGGCGCGATGCGATACTGCTCCACCAGCACGATCTCGCCATCGTCCACCGGCAGGATAACGGCGGCGCGGATATCGCGGGCGCGGGTGGCATATTCCCATTTGCCGCGCGTCTTGGCGACGATCCAATCGCCTTGCCAGGCAATCTTTTCGGGTTTGTCTCGATCTGGAAAGCTCATGACAAAGCGCGCTATCGAAGGCTTACAGTTCGATCAAGCGATCCGGCAATTCGTTTACATCGTCATCACGTCGGGGAAAGTGCGGGGCCAACACCTGGCCCACGTCGCGCACACCGGCGGCAATGCCCTCCGCGATGCAGCCCTTGCGGATTTCCACCAGCATATCGGCCATTGCTTGGCCCCAGACTTCCGGCTCCACCTTTTCATGGATCGGTTCGTCCGCGACGATTTCCGCGCGGTGTTCGCGCATGGAGAGATAGAGCAATACGCCGGTGCGACCATGGGTGCGGCCATCGGCGCCAACCTTGAAATGCCGGATGGCACGTTCTCGCACGCGCTGCTGCTTCACCGGGCTGGGCACCAGAGCAAACCGGATGGCGGGCACCAGCAGCACAAGCCACGCCGCGACAAAGGCGATGAGGCCCAGTGCGATGGTCATGGTGGCGGTTTCGCCCGTGGTCCAGTCATGTTCCCAGCCACCGGCCAGCCTGTCCCACAGATCAAGGAAAGGCACTGGGATGAATGCAAATATGCTCATCACGGTAAAGGCGATGGCGGTTGCCCACATCATGGCGATATCGGCGTAATTGTCCGATGCCTCTGCCAAAACGGGCACGATTTCACCGCTGGTGCCAAGCTCCGCCTGCGCCACGGCATTGGACACGATCTGGTGCTGGCTTTCATCGAGAATAGGCATGTCACCACCCTCCAGAGGCGCCGCCGCCCCCGAATGATCCGCCGCCGCCGGAGAAGCCTCCGCCGCCGCCGAAACCGCCGCCGCCAAAGCCGCCTCCGCCGCCCCAGCCGCCGCCACCGCCGCCGTCAATTCCGCGCGCGATTGCCTTGCCCGCTTCCCACAGCATGATGTCACCCACCACGCCGCCAACGCCGCCGCGGCGATAACGCTTGCGCTTGCCGCCGCCGATCATGGGCAGGATGAAGAAGAAGAAAATGAAGCCCAGCCAGATAAGTGTGCCGATAGGAAAGCCGCCGCCACTGGCGCGCTGCTGCGTGGCCTGCTGCGCTACCTGAGCAGCCTCTTCAGGCGGCAGTTCCAGCTGCTGGATAATCTGGTCTGCGCCCCATTCGATACCGGCAGAATAATTGCCATCGCGGAAATAGGGCTTCATCCCCTCGACATATTCGTAGGCCAGGCCATCGGGGATGATCGCCTCCAGACCATAGCCGACTTCGACGCGCATCTTTCGCTCGTTCGGGGCCACCAGCAGAATGATGCCGTCATTGTTCTCCGCATCGCCAAGGCCCCATTCGCGGCCCAGCTGGTAGCCGTAATCGGCAATGTCATAGCCATCCAGCGTAGGCACCGTGGCAACCACGAATTGCCGCTGGTTGCGCTCCTCGAAATCGTCGAGTTGCTGCGTCAGCCGCGCCTCGGTCGCCGGGTCGATGATATCCGCCCCGTCCACCACGGGCGATGTGCCGCGTTCGGGGAACACGGGCTGCGCGGCGGCAAGGCTCGCCCAGCAAAGCGCCATGACGACGCTGAGCAGGACGATGGCTTGCCGCAGCAGCAAGCGGGGTGCGGTGTGCGAAATCACTCGCTGCGCATGTCGAGTTCGGGTGCGACCTCTGCGCCTTCGGTGGCGGCTTCATACGGCACCATTGGTTCTGCGCCGTGGATGATGTTGGCGCCGATAGTGTCGGGGAATGTGCGGATGGTGGTGTTATACTGGCGCACCGCCTCGTTATAATCGCGGATGGCCACGCGCACGCGGTTCTCGCTGCCTTCTAGCTGCGTCATGAAGCGGCCGAAATTGTCCTGGCTGCGCAGTTCGGGATAGGCCTCGACGGAGACGAGCAGGCGCGACAGGGCGCTGCCGAATTCGTTCTGCGCGGCCTGGTATTGCTGCATCGCCGCCGGATCGTTCAGATCATCGGTATCCACCTGGATTTCGGGACGTGTGGCCGAAGCGCGCGCCTCGATCACGCCTTGCAGCGTCTCCCGCTCTTCCTCGGCAGAGCTCATCACGATTTCCTGGAGGTTGGGCAGCAGGTTGGCACGTTCCTGGAACGCAGCCTCCACATCGGCCCACTTCGCCTTCGCGTTTTCTTCGGCGGCGGGCACCGAGTTGATGCCGCAGGATGCAAGCGCCAGCGTGCCGACGAAAAGAGTGGCCGCCTTGGCCAGACGTGTGAACATTCCCGTGTACCCCTCGAAAAAACTGGCCATTAAACCCGACCGTAAATTTGGTGTGTTGCTGATATAGCACGGCTGCGCCTGCATACAAGTGACGTTCCGCTCTTGCATTGCCGCCAGTCGCTGTCGCAAAGGTGGCGCGGGTGCCAGCGGATAGGGCCGCGAATTGGCCAGAACTCAGGCCAGAAATTAGGAGAGCCAGCCATGTTCAAGGAGTTCAAGAAATTCATCGCGCGCGGCAACGTGATCGATCTTGCCGTCGGCGTGGTGATCGGCGCGGCGTTTGGCGCTATCGTCACGCAATTGACGGACAGCGTGCTGATGCCGCTGATCGGATGGATTTTCGGAGAGATCGATTTCTCCAACTGGTTCCTGCTGCTGGGGCCGGTGCCCGAAGGCTACACTGGATCGCTCACCAATTACGCCCAGTTGAAAGAGGCCGGCGTTTCCATGATCGGCTATGGCGCATTGCTGACGGCGGTGATCAATTTCCTGATCGTGGCCTTTGCCTTGTTCATTCTCGTGCGCAGCGTAAACCGCGTGACAGAAGAGATGCAGAAAAAGCAGGCCGAAACGGAAGACAGCTCCCAAAGTGATGACGTGCCGACGAACCCGGAACTGGACGTGCTGAAGAAAATTCTGGCCGAATTGCGGGACAAGCCATCGGCAAAACCTGACTATGCACCGGAAAACGGCCCGATGGGTTAGGGTCTGGCACCCTCGGGACGCTGCTGTCCTTTCCCTGTCCCATGCTGTGCACTTCACATTCAGGATGGACGCGCTATATGGGCAGGGCCGGTTTCGACCGGATATGGCGATAAATTGCGCCGTGCAATAGGTACAGCGGACCCGGGGGCAGTACCCGGCGGCTCCACCAAAATTCGCAGTTTTCTGCGGATCCTGATGGGGCCGAACCAGGATCGACGTGTGCTGAAAGACGGTGTTTTTGCTCGGGCTGAGTAACCCGTAAAACTGTTCACAACACACAAGTGCCAACGATAACGAAGCACTCGCAATCGCTGCGTAATTTGATGTCCTAACGGACTGAATTTACAAAGCTAAAGCGCGGTTGGACCGACCGGGCAACAGAACGGATTCCGGGGCTCCGGGGGTAGCTAGCAACAGAAACCCCCACCTTCCTTAGTCGCTATGGTCATCAACGAATTTGAAGAACGCAATCGTGGTCGGAACCATGATTATGGCGGCGAAAATCCCGGCTGTCAGTTCGCCCGCGACGTTGCTGAATAAGGGCGAAGATCACGCCAAGCCAAAACGCGACAAATAGGAATATGATTGCGCAACCTGCAAGTGAGGAGGGCATGTAGCTCCATCCCCACACGCGATCGAACAGCTTGTGCCTAGGTTTGCTCAAAATTTCTCGGGGATCGCCTTGCGGGCTTCCTTCTCTGCCTTTTCATATTTCAGGCAGTCGAGGATCTTCGCGCCCGCCAGGAATACAGCGCCGCTGCATGCTGCCATCAGCAGATAGCCGCCCCAGCCGGGGTACTGTTCCAGATAGTGGGTGCCACGCTCCATTGCGCCCAGCGCAAGGGCATAGATGATAAGAAAGGCTTCCCACCGGGTCTTGATTACAAACAGTCGGGAGATTTTCTTAAGCATCAGTAACCTTTCTTAACGCCTACTACGCAAACACCGTGCCAATGGCTCAGTTCCGCGATTCTTGATGGTTAAGGCAGGTGAGAGTGTAAGGAAAACCGACAGCTTTGGCGACAATCACGCCAGTTCGGTGATGCCCAACGTTTCCAGCAACTTGCCGCGCGCGGTGGTTACCTGCTCCGCCAGGACGTCACTCCCCACTTGGATAGGAGCAATGCTTTCGGGCCAATATTGCGCCACCACGGCTTCCATCGCGGCGGACTTGGCATCGTCCAGCATGAAACGCGGGTCCACCGTGGCAGGGTCCGCCACCACGCGCAGGCGCAGGCAGGCAGGCCCGCCGCCATTGGCCATGGACTGGCGCACATCCACCACGTTGACGTGACGGATCGGGCCGTTGCCCGCCAGCATATCCTGCAGCCAGTTCCACACATTCGCATTGTCCCGGCATTCTTCGGGCACCACCAGCGTCATCTCGCCAGAGGGCGGGGTGAGCAATTGGGCGTTGAACAGGTAGCTGCCGATGGCATCGTCCAGGCCGACGCGATCTGCGGGCACTTCCACCACCTGCACGCCTTCGCAGCGCGAACGAATGGCGTCATAAGTGGCCGTGGGATCGGCAAAGGCAAGCTGGTGAGTGAACAGCACGCCCTCGTTTGCAACGGCCACCACATCATTGTGAAACGCGCCTGCTGCAATGGCTTCCGGCGCCTGCTCTACGAACAGGACGCGCTGCGGATCGAGCCCGTGCTTTCGTGCAACGATGGCGCTGGCTTCCTGATGCTGACGTGCCGGGAAGCGGCCGCCGGGCTTGCCATAGACGAACACCTCCAGCCCCGGCTCCCCATGGCTGCCCGCAAAGCGCATGTGATTGGCCGCGCCCTCATCCCCAAAGCAGGGCGGCACGGGTTCATGCACTACGAAATGATCGGTGTCGGCAAAGGCCAGCCGCAGCTGGGCTATCGTATCGGGCCATTCATGGCTGCGATGCGGCATGGTGACCAGATTGGCGACCGTCAGGTGGCATTTCCCATCCTCGGTATCGGGCGCGGGTGACACCGTGGCGGCATTGGCCGTCCACATGGAACTGGCAGACCATGCGCCGGCTTTCAGGGCGGGATCGGTGTGCTCGTCCACCGTCAGAGCATCCAGCCACCCGGTATTGGGGCGCGGCAGAGGCAGCAAAAAGCCTTGCGCCAGACCCATCGCCATATTCGCCTTCATCTTGGCAATACCCTGCAATGCAGCGGCGCGGGGATAGGCGGTGGCGCCTGCGTTTTTCGTTGCGGCAAGATTGCCCAGGCTAAGGCCAGCGTAATTGTGGCTGGGGCCGACGATACCGTCGAAATTGATTTCCTGCAGGCTCATCGCGCAATGCTCCAGACAGTGTCACCCTTGGCAACACGCAGCAATTCCGCCGCCTGCGCATCGATGGCGACATCATCTCCGCGCAGCTCTCGCGCGCCATAGCAGCAGCGAAAATCGGCGAACTGACCCGCGGCGATCAGGGCCTTTTCCCCCTTCTCCAAAGTCGCATCCACAACCGTGCCACGATGCGCATTGGCGATGGATTTTACCTTGTCGGTATCGGCCAGCATCGTGGGGCCGCCATCGAAAATATCGACATATCCCTGATAGGAATATCCCTCGTCCTGCAACATGCGCATCGCGGCGCGGCCGCTGGGATGGGGCAGGCCAATTACCTTGCGCGCTTCTTCATCCAGCATGGCGATATAGACGGGGTGTTTCGGCATCAGGTCGGCGATGAACTGGTTGCCGTGGACGGCGTTGAATTCGTCCGCTTCCTGAAAGCTCATGCCGAAGAACTTGCCGCCGATGGCATCCCAGAAGGGCGATCCGCCGCGCTCGTCTATGATGCCCCGCAATTCGGCCAGAATCCGTTCGCCAAAACGGTGGCGATGGGCGGCGATGAACAGGTATCGGCTGCGTGCCAACAGCAGGCCGAGCCCGCCCGCCCGCTCTCCTGGATGCAGGAACAATCCGCCCACTTCGCTGGTGCCGCCAAGATCGTTGGAAAGGCTCAGCAGTTCGGCCTCCACCGTCAGGTCCAGTTCCTTGGAATACTGCGTCAACTTGCCGATGCGATAGGAATAGAAGGGGTATTGATGGCCCACCGCCGTGAACAATTGGCAGGTGCCACGCACATCGCCGGTTTCCGTGTTTTCCAGCACCAGCACGAAGGTTTCGCCCACGATATCGTCGCCCTCACGGGTGAACGCGGCTTCGGACCCTTCCAGCTTGCTGATGAGCGAATTGCGATCGGGCGGCAGGTTTGTGAAGCCGCCACCGGTCAGTTTCGCCATCTCGTACAGATACTGCAGATCGTCGCTCGCGGCAGGACGGATTACAAAGCTCATAATGCGTCTCCGGTAGCGAGGCGATGCAGGACAATTGCGGAAAGCTGGGCACGCTCTGTCAAAGAGGGGGCGATCATGAATTCATCCGGCGAATGGATCTTGCCGCCGCGCACGCCCATCGTATCCACCACGGGCACGTGATTGGCCGCGATATTGTTGCCATCGCAAACGCCGCCCGTGCTCTGCCAGCCGATGGTCTGGCCCAGTGCCGCGCCCGTATCGCGCACAAGATCGAACAGTTTTTGCGCTGTATCGTCCACCGGCTTTGGCGGGCGCGAGATGCCGCCGTGCTTGGTGATTTCAAGATCGTGCTGCTTGGCAAGCTCTGCAATCAGGTGATCGAGGCTGGCAGCAAATTCCTCTGCTGCCTGCGTCGTCTTGGGGCGGGTATTGAAGCGCAGGATCGCATGATCGGGCACCACATTATTGGCCGCGCCGCCTTCTATCTTCGCCGGGTTTATTGGCAGATTGGCGTGCTGCATCGCCTTCAGGCGAACGGCGCAATCGGCTGCGGCGACAACGGCATTGCGGCCATCCTGCGGATTGCGGCCTGCATGTGCGCTTTGGCCAGTGAAGGTGAGCGTGTAATTCCCGCTACCCCCGCGTGCATGGGCCAACGTGCCATCGGGCAGGGCGCTGGGTTCATAGGTGAGGGCGGCAAACTTGCCCTGCGCCAGCCTGTCAATCAGCGGGGCGGAGGATAGCGAGCCTGTTTCCTCGTCCGAATTGATCATCACGTCATAGCCGATATTGGCCGCCGCATCGCTGCGTTCCAGCGCCATCAGCGCCTCTGCAATAACAGCGATGCCGCCCTTCATATCCGCCGTGCCGGGGCCGTTCAGAATGTCGTCGTCCAGCCAGGTGAGCGATTGAAACGGATGGCTGGCGGGGAACACGGTATCCATGTGGCCGGTCAGCAAGAAGCGGCGCTCAGCCTCTGACCGGATGGAGCAGACCAGGTGCCTGCCATGCGATTTTTCAACCTCGTTGCCATCTGCATCCACCACGCTGACAGGTGCGGGATCATGCAGGGTGACTTCGCCGGGCAGCGCCGAGAACGCTTGCGACAAGGCATCCGCCATGCGGGCAAGGCCACCCAGATTATCGGTGCCGGAATTGATCGCCGCCCATTCCTGAGTGCGGGAAAGCATGCGCTGCTGGTCGATATTGGCGACGAGGTCGCGCTCGATCTGGGAAAGTGGTTGCATATCAAACCGCATTACGCCTCAGGCCGCGCAATGCAACACAGTGGCCATTCTTGTCGCCCTGTCTTTCGTGCCTGCCAGGGCGCGCTGGCATGCTTAACGAAGTGCTAGGTCCTTTGCCGTAAACGCGCAGGCTGACGTCAAACCAGGACAAGCAATGCCGGCAGCGGATACGAAATCGAGGGCCAGTGTGCGCGAAACAGTGATGTTGCGCGCCAAGGTCGTCGATTCGCGCGGCACGCATGAAGCACAGATTTCCGACATCAGCTCGCATGGAATGCTCGGCACGATGGCCAACCCGCCAGAGCGCGGGGAATTCATCAGCGTGCATTTTCCGGGTCAGGAACTGGGCGGGCAGGTGCGCTGGGTCAACGGGCGGAAATTCGGCGTTTACCTGCGCGAACGCGTTGACGCCAAATCCCTCACCAGCGGCAGACGGCAGGCGCGGAAGGCCGTCACTCCGGCTGTGCCGCAACCTGCGGAGGAGATGTCGCTAAAGTCGATGATCATCACTTACAGCGTGCTATGCCTTACGGCGCTTTCCGCCGCCTATCTGATCGTGACCTACATTATTCTCTAGGGCGTCAGCACGCGGGCAAGAGCCACGAATTCCTCGATCGACAATGTTTCCGCACGGCGCGTAGGGTCAATCTCGCAGGCGTTCAGGGCGTCCAGCGCGCCGGGCAGGGCTTTCAGGCTCTGGCGCAGCATCTTACGGCGCTGACCGAAAGCGGCCTCCGTCAGCCGTTCCAGCACCTTGGCAGAAACGCCTTCCGGCGCCGCGCGAGGCTCCACATGCACGATGGCGCTCATCACCTTGGGTGGCGGGGTGAAGGCACTGCGATGCACCTTCATCGCCAGTTTTGGGGTGGCGCGCCATTGAGCCAGCACGGACAGACGGCCATAGGCACTGCTGCCGGGCTTTGCGACGATACGCTGGGCAACCTCTTGCTGGAACATCAGCGTCAGGCTGGTCCACGCAGGTGGCCATGTTTCGCCGCCCATCCAACGGGTGAACAGCAGGGTGCCGATATTATAAGGCAGGTTGGCGGCCACGGCGAAGGGTTCGCCCATCAGATCGGTGTGATCCAGTTTCAGGGCATCATCTTCCAGCACGCGCAGCTTGCCGGGAAAGGCTTCCTCCACCTGTGCAAGGGCAGGGATGCAGCGCGAATCGCGCTCTATCGCGGTGACGCGGGCACCCGCGCGCAGCAGGGCGCGGGTCAGGCCGCCGGGGCCGGGGCCGATTTCCAGCACGGCCTTGTCTGCCAGATCATCGGGGATAGCGGCGATGCGATTCAGCAATTGCTCGTCAAACAGGAAGTTCTGGCCCAGCGCCTTGCTGGCAGACAGGCCATGCGTCGCGATCACTTCGCGTAAGGGAGGAAGGCTCACGCCAGCGCCGCCCTTCGCGCGGCGATTTCGCCGGCCATGCGGATCGCGGCAATCATCGCATTCGGGCGAGCGATGCCCTTTCCGGCGATATCAAAAGCCGTGCCGTGATCGGGCGAGGTGCGCACCACCGGCAGGCCCAGCGTGACATTCACGCCTTCATCGAAATCCAGCGTTTTCAAGGGCACCAGCGCCTGATCGTGATACATCGCGATCGCCACGTCATAGCTGTCGCGCTTGTGCGGGGCAAACAGCGTATCGGCAGGATGGGGGCCGGTGGCGTCGATGCCTTCGCCGCGCAATTGCGCAATGGCTGGCGCGATGATGTCTATCTCCTCCCGGCCCATTCGCCCGTCCTCACCCGCATGGGGGTTCAGCCCGGCAATGGCGATGCGCGGCTGCGCGATGCCGAAATCTGTGTGCATGGCCCGCGCGACAATGCGCGTGCGCTCAACAATAAGATCGATGCTCAACCGGGTTGGCACTTCTGCCAGCGCGCAATGCACCGTCATGGGGACGGTGCGCAGCGATGGCCCGGCCAGCATCATCACGGCATCGTCTCGCGGCGCATCGCAGGCATCGGCGCAAAATTCGGTCTGGCCGACGAAGGTATCGTCCACTGCGAAAATCGCCGACTTGGCCACGGGGGCCGTCACCACGCCTGCCGCTTGCCCCTCGCGAACCATGTCGAGCGCCTGCACCAGCGCGGCACGGGCCTGCAGGGCACCTTCTCTGGTCGGTGTGCCGGGCGTGTAGGCGCCAGCGCCCTCGACGTTGACGACCAGATTATCGGGTATGGCGATGCCCAGCTTGCGCGCCGCCTGCGGCAGAACATCGCCGCCGCTGCACACCACGAACGGGGGAAGATCAAGCTCGTCCCGGCGAGACCATGCTTCCAGAACAAGTTCCGGACCGACCCCCGCCGGGTCGCCGATGGTGACGGCAAGCGGCAGGGGCTGCGTCATCCGGATCAGTCGTATTCGATCACCGCATCGCGGCGAAGGTCACGCAAGTAACGCTGTGCACGGCGGTTAACGCGCTCGTCCTCCAGCTGGGCCATGATCTGGTCAGAACTGGGGCCAGCGGTTTCCTGCGGATCGTCGCGTCCACACAGCATCAGCACGCGGATGCCTTCGCTCATGTCGCCAAAGGGCGGCGTGGTTTCACCGATGTTGAGGTTCAGCAGAATGCTTTGCAGGGCTTCAGGCAACTGTCGCACGCTGATTTCATCATTGTCGACCGTGGATGCACCGATGGCGGCTGCGCGCATGTTGGCATCGCCGCAACCGTTCATGGTGCTGACCGCCTGGATGAAGGAAGAGCCGCGCTCCTCCGCCTCTGCAGGTGAAATGCCTTCGGGGAAGGCGATGCTGATCTGTTTCAGGCTGAGGAGGGCATCGCGCGGGTCGGCCATGCCGATCTGGCGCTGATCAATCATCAGCAGGATGGAATAGCCGCCGGGAATCTCCAGCGGGCCAACCAGCTGGCCGGGCGTCATCTGCTTTGCCGCGGCTTCCAGCGTGGGCTGCTGCAACTGCTCCAGCCGGATCCAGCCCAGATCACCGCCAACGATGGCGCTGGATGCCTGCGAATACTGGCGCGCATAGGCCACGAAGCTGCCGCCAGCGCGCAATTGTTCGATGATCTGGCCGGCATTGGCCACCACCTGATCGCGGTTGGCGCTGTTGGCTGCCAGGAAGATTTCGCCCAGCCTGTATTCCGTGGTGCCGCGCGATGCCTGCAACCGTTCAAAAAGCTCGTTCACTTCGCCTTCGGAAACATTCACGAAAGGCTGCACGTTGCGGCGCAGCAGCCGATCCCAGGCAAGCTCTCCCTGGATCTGGCGCTTGATGGAGCGCGCGGAGGAGCCGATGGATGTAAGGTAGGCGTTCAACTGTTCCGCAGTCATGCCCCGGCCTTCTTGCGCAAACCGTTCGTAGGCGGCTTCCACCTCTTCGTTGGTGACGGCCATGTCCTGCGCGGCGGCTTCCTGCACCTGCAGTGTCTCATCGATCAGGTTGCGCAGTACCTGCAGGCGCAGACGCTGAATTTCCTCAGGCGGAAGCTGGCCTTCCTGCGCGGAAAGGATCAGGCCGACGCGGTGATCCACATCGGTGCCGGTGATGACGGCGCCGTTCACGCGCGCGGTGGCGCGGCGGATGTTGGGATCGGCAGGCTCCACGATGAAAGAAATGTCATCGGGCAGGTTGAAGGCATCAGAACCTGCGACCTGCACCCCTTGGGCCTGCGCAGTTCCGGCAAGCATGACAGCACCTATTGCGGTGGCGGAATATTTCAGCATTTTGGTCGCAAACACGATCACTTGGGTTACCTTGTGTTGTCTGTGGCGCACGGAAATGCACCCTTGAGCAGGGCCGGGTATTTGCAATGTGTGGCTTAACCCCACCTGAGCCGGCCCCCTCCTAGCCAAATGTCTCCCCGCTGCCAATCCGGCGAAGGAGAGACTGGTTGAAAGACTAGTTGAAGCCCAGATTGCGCAGGTTGAAATAGATGCGGAAGCTGCTGCCGGACTGCGCATCGGCCAGCTGGATATAGTCGCGCCGCCAGGTGAAACCGAATTCCAGGCAATCATCGGCATAGGCGATACCAAGGCGGGTACGCAGCGGCTCAAACCCGTCTGCCAGCAGTGTGGGGTCTTCGTTGCGATCGGTGAGGTTCACCACCGCCGATCCGAAAACGGACCAGTGGCGGGCAAAGGCCACGCGCCCCGCCAGGCGGATTTCCTCACGATCCTGCAAATCCTCCAGCCGGAAATCGATATCACGGTTCAGCTGCAGATAGCCGACTTCCACATAGGTGCGATCACTGCCCACGGTGGCGTCGATCTCGTTCCGGCGGACGGTGAAATTGTCCTTGTCGAGACGGTAGCGGTGGGTGAATTTCAGATAATCGCGATAGCGCACTTCGGTGCGGCCCACGAAATCGGAGAATTGCTCCGTCAGGCCGGTGCCATCGGGAAACAGATCGAAAGCATCGTTCAGGCGATAGGATTGGCCGATCGTGGTGTGCAACCGCCAGCCGGGGAAATTGGCCTGCCAGTCAATGCCATAGGTAACGCGCACCCCGTCTTCCACACGGTCATAACCGGGAAAACGGTTGAGCGCGAAAAGGTTGGAATCCTCCAGGTCGATGGCGCGGGCATCTTCGTTGGGGATATCCAGATTGCGGATGCTGGGCGTTGCCACCAGTTGCACGCGCGGGGTCAGGATCTGCGATCCGCCCAGGAATTCTCCAATAAAGGGCCATTTCACATCGATGGCTGCGGTGGCCACGCCGCGTGCCTGCCAGCCATCCTCACCGCGATAGGATGCGATCCGCGTCAGTGAATTGTCATCGGAGTGATAAACGTCGCCGCGCACGAGGCCGGTCAGCGTAACTTCCTGGCCCCAGGCGGTGATGCGCCGCATGTCCCAGCGGGCACGGGCGAAGGCGCGCTGCGTATCCTGCCCCTCCAGCCTTGTGATCGCCAGCGTATTGGCCTGCAGTTCCACATTGCCGCCGAACACCGGCTCTTCCAGCCGATAGCGCGCATCGATCAATGGCAGCGCGAGCGGCACCTGGCCCTGATCCGTGCTGACCAGCAGCGCTTGCGTTCCCCACCCGGCGATGGAGACGTAGGAATTCTCATCCTGCCGCGCCAGTTCTACGACAGAGCGCAGGCGATCCTCGCGGCTGATATCGTAACGGCGCAGAAAAGTGCGGTCGCTGGCCAACCGGATGGAGCCTTGCGCGGTCCAGTTTTCGTCCAGCTGGAAACGGCCATTGGTGAACAGGTAGCCGCGAAAGTCATTCTCGGACGTTCGCATCGTGGAGTTCAATGGAATGCGCGATCCATAGGTGGCGTAGCCGGTAACCTGAAAAGCGCCCTTTTCCGTCAGCTGGCGATATTGCGCGGACACCATCGGCGCAGCTTCGGTGTAGACATAGCCCGACAGCGTCAGGTCGCGGTTGTTGGCCAGCCGCCAGTAATAGCTGTCGGAAATCTCTATGCCGTTGGACGCGGTCAGCCCAATATCGGGAATGAAGAAGCCCGAACTCGCCCTGCCATCAGCGCTTATGGTCAGGCCGGGAAGGGGCAGAATGCGCGCGCCGAACAGTTCCAGATAGGCACCGCGAAAGCGGATTTCGGACGTGTCCTCGTCATAATAGACGCGCTCTGCCGTCACCCGCCAGCTGGGGCTCTTGTCGCAGCCATCGGCATCCACCACCGCGCAGGAGGAATAGGCGGCGCGGGTCAGCTCTATATCGCCGTTGGCGTCTCTCGTCGCCTGCTGCGCCGCCAGCCTGCCGCCCTGGCGGAATGCCAGCAGCAGGTTCTGCATCGCGCCTGCCTCCAGCTCATCTGTCAGCACAATGCGATCGGTAAATAGCTGGTTGCCGTTTTCATCCAACAGGCGGATGGTGCCGGTGGCGACGATTTCACCCGTCATGCGGTTCCATGTAACGGCATCGGCCCGCACCGACTGATCGCCGGAGCGAAGGAGGACATTGCCCGCCGCGGTTACCGTATCGGTAGCCTGATCATAGCGCAGCTCATTCGCCTCAAACGCGATCTCCCGCGGACCATCGCTTTGATCGACCGGCAGAATGTCCTCAGCCACGACGGGAAAGCCATCATCCTCGCCATCGCGAGGTTCGGGCGTTTCCACCGGGTCTATGGCCGTTCTTACGCCCGGCGCTGCGCCTTCCTGGGCGAAGACAGCGGCTGGATTGCCGAGGGCAAGCAGGACGGCTGCGCCTGCAACGGACACACGGAGCGGATTCGCTGGCAGTGCGGGGAGCAGGCCGGGGAGCATGGCTTGCCTATTGCACCACGCGCACGTAATCGCAACGCCAGCTTTGCTGCATAGCGAAAAGCTGTGTCGCCATTCCTACATTCTTGCTGGAGCCCCCCACTCATGGAAATCGAATTTCGCAACTCATCGGACGCCGATTCGCCGCGCATTGTTGCGCGCATCCTCGATCTGGACAGCCTTCCGGGCGATCTGCCCGCCGCCATCAGCCAAGGGGCCGAAGCTTCGCGCTTTACCGGCAAGCCGGGCCAGGTGTTCGATGGCTTTGCCGAGGTGGATGGTAAGGTGGTGCGACTCGCGCTGGCCGGTGCCGGGAAAAAGGACAAGGAAGGCCGCCACGCCGCGCTGGAACGCGCTGGCGCTGCGCTGACCGCGAAATATCTGACCAGCGGCGAGACGGAGATGGCCATCGATGCCGGTGCCAGCGACCTTGATGCGACCGAAACGGCCGCAGTGCTGCTCGGCGCGCGACTGCGGGCATGGCGGTGGGACGAATACCGCACGAAGATGCGCGACGAACAGAAGCGCACCTTGAAAAAGGTCGTCGTGATCGGCGCCCCCGATGGCGCTCAGGATGAATGGACCGACGCGCAGGCCGTGGCTACCGGCGTTGAATTCACCCGCGAACTGGTGGCTGAACCTGCCAACATCATTTACCCCGAGAGCTTCGTTGAACGCTGCAACAAGCGGTTTGCCGGCACCGGCGCCGAACTGGTGGTGCTGGACGATGCCGAGATGGAAAAGCTGGGCATGGGCGCGCTGCTGGGCGTGGGCCTTGGTTCGGAACGCGCCTCTCGCGTGCTGGCGATCAAGTGGATGGGCGGCACCAAGGGTGAAGCGCCCGTGGCATTCGTGGGCAAGGGCGTCACCTTCGATACAGGTGGCATCTCGCTGAAGCCCGGACCCGGCATGGAAGACATGAAGTTTGACATGGGCGGCGCTGGCGCCGTTGCAGGCGCGATGCTGGCGCTGACGCTGCGCAAGGCGAAGGCCAATATCGTCGGCGTTTGCGGGCTGGTGGAAAACATGCCCGATGGCCGCGCCATGCGCCCCGGCGACGTGGTGACATCCATGTCCGGCCAGACGGTCGAGGTTCTCAACACCGATGCCGAGGGACGGCTGGTGCTGTGCGACGTGCTGACCTGGGTGCAAAAGGAATTCAAACCGGCGCGGATCGTGGATCTCGCCACCCTGACCGGCGCGATCCTGGTGTCGCTGGGCAGCGAGCATGCTGGCATCTTCTCCAACGATGACGATCTGGCGGACGACCTGCTGCACGCGGGCAAGCAGGCGGGTGACAAGCTGTGGCGTTTCCCGCTGGCGCCGGAATATGACAAGCTGCTCGACAGCCCGATTGCCGATATGAAGAACATCGGCGGCCGCTATGCCGGATCGATCACCGCCGCGCAGTTCCTGCAGCGCTTTATCGAGGATGATACCCCCTGGGCGCATCTGGATATCGCGGGCATGGTGTGGGCAGACAAACCCGGCGCCACCTGGGACAAGGGCGCCACCGGATATGGCGTTCGCCTGCTCGATCGCTTCATCCGTAACACGGTGAAGGGTTAAGGGCAGCGGCCGATGCCAAAAATGCGGCGCAAATCCGATTTACCGTCAAAGATTTGCGCCGCATGCGGCCTGCCTTTCAACTGGCGCAAGAAATGGGAGCGGGACTGGGATCATGTCCGCTATTGCTCCGAACGGTGCAAAAGGTCGAAAGGAAAGCCGGATGGCCAGAAATAGCATGGCAACTGGCGGGAAGGGCTGATGCGCGTCGATTTCTATCTGCTGTCTTCCGATACCGCGCCTGCCGCAATCGCGCTGCTGGCCGGAAAGGTGCGCAAGGCGGGTGAGCGCTTGCTGGTGGTGGCCGATGATCTCGCGCTGCTGGAAGACACCAGCCAGACCCTGTGGGAAGCCGCGCCGGAGGCTTTCCTCGCAAACGGTATCGCTGGTGACGAGCATGATGCTGCGCAACCTATCCTGCTGTCCAACGAGGTGGATCCCACAAACGGCGCCACCTTCCTGCTGATAGCCGATGGCTTATGGAGAGAGCCGGGCGAGGGGATTGCGCGTGTGCTGTACCTGTTCGATCAAAGCACGATTGCAGGCGCGCGGCAGACCTGGAAGGCGCTGGAAGATCGGGAAGGGCTGGAGCGCAAGTTCTGGAAACAGCAGGACGGCCGCTGGGTAGAGGGGCCATGACGCATAGTGCCGAGGGGCGCAAACTTTTAACGATTGAACTGGAAAAACCGATGCGCAAGATCACCCTGTTATCCGCCTTTGCACTCAGCCTTTCCGCCTGTGGCGGAAGCGATGAAAGCAGCGTTCAAACAGACGATGGCGAAACCATAGATTACAAGGTCGATACCGCAGGCGATGACAGCGAAATCCGCATCACCGGTGACGATGGTGAGGAGATGGTCATCAATTCCAGCGTCGGCGCTGATGTCAGCCTGCCCGATGGCTTCACCGTCTATCCCGGCGCTACAATCGTCAATTCCACCGTCATGAACCAGTCCGACGGGCAGGGCACGCTGGTGATCATGCAGAGCGATGATTCGCCCGAAGAGATGGCGGATTTCTACCGATCCCAGGCGGAAAAATCCGGTATCGCTATCGGAATGGAAGCGAGCTCCAACGGCGCGAAAATGGTAGCGGGGGAAAGCGATGACGGCGCCACCTTCAGCTTCAACGCAACATCATCGGGCGAGGGCACTACGGGACAGCTGGTGGTCGGCAAGGGACTGAACTAGGCAGCGGCAGGCCCAGTCGGCGCCGGTTGCACGATACGCAAGCCCGCTTGCCCTGCGCCTGCGGGGGCGCTAGGGGCCGCGCGAACTCACACCATATCGAATTCTCGCAAAGGAACTTCTCATGGCGGCTACCCGCACTTTCTCGATCATCAAGCCCGATGCCACCCGCCGCAACCTGACCGGCGCTGTTACCAAGATGCTGGAAGACGCCGGCCTGCGCATCGTCGCATCCAAGCGCATCCAGATGACCAAGGAACAGGCCGAAGGTTTCTACGCCGTTCACAAGGAACGCCCGTTCTTTGGCGAACTGGTTGAATTCATGATCAGCGGCCCGGTTGTGGTGCAGGTGCTGGAAGGCGAAGATGCCGTGGCTCGCAACCGCAAGGTAATGGGCGCCACCAACCCTGCCGATGCCGATGAAGGCACGATCCGCAAGGCTTATGCCGAAAGCATCGAGGCAAACTCGGTCCACGGTTCGGACAGCGAAGAAAACGCCAAGATCGAAATCGACTATTTCTTCAAGGAAGACGAAATCGTCGGCTGATCCCCGACATCCGATTTTCGAAGGTTAAAGCCAAACGGCGGCGGTGATTCGGTCACCGCCGCCGTTTTGTTATGCGAAATCAATTCGCCAAATAGCTCGCGCAGAACTGTATAACCGCGAATTTTTTTTGGATAACTTTTGTTACGCGGATGGCGCATGATTTCGCACTTTTGCATTACGTGCCAAATTCCGTATTCTTGAACGGCGCGCCGTCTTCTAGCGTTCAAATCAAACCGTCATATAACTGATAAATGTTAGTTTTTCGCCGTCCATTGCGGGCCGGGTCTTTGGAGGGGTGCGATGTTCTGGTCCAAGAAAACTCCCAAAAATACCGTCAAGCGCTTCATCGATGCGCTGAACAAGCGGGACTTCGCGCGGGTGGAAGAATTGCTGGCAGATGACTTTCGCCTGATCGATAATACCGGCCGCAGCCTGCAGGGCCGGGATCAGTGTCTTGAGCTGTTGGTTCGGCTTGCCGAATTGATCCCGGATTACGAGCTAACTGCGACCTCGATCGTTCAACGGGGTGAAGACATCCTGATTTCGGGGAGCTCTCAAACCACGGATCGCTTGATGGGAAGTGCCAGCCAGTGGCGCGCGCGTGCCAGCAAGGAAAAGATGCTGGAATGGCAGTCTTACGCCCGCGGCAGTGGGGCTTCCCTGATCGCGCAAGTCGCAAAATCCCTGCAATAGCTGCGCGGCGTCACGCTTGCGCAAATGCCTCATACGTCTTGGCATGCGCCTGATGACTGCCATTGGCTGCGCGGGCCTGCTCTTCGCGCATGTTCTTCTCCGCCTCTGGAGAAAGCGGCAGGCCAAGATCGTTATACACGCGGGCGATTTCCGCTTCCCAGTCATCGTTCAGGGCTTCGAATTCCACCACTGATAGCGGCCCGGTAAAGCTTTCCAGCGCGGCGGCCATCCGATCTTCACGCAAGGCAATCTTGCGCTGCATCTCGGTCTGGATCCAGTCGAAGTCCACATCATCGGACTGGATCGCCATCTGGTTTGCCACAAGGGACGCTGCGCTGCGGGCAAGATCCTTCTCGCAGCGGCGCGTCAGTACCACGCGCGCATCGGGAAACTGGGAGAGTAGGGCGGGAAGGTCTTCAGCAAATTGCGGCACTTTCAACACGCGGGGCCGATCCGCATTCTCGTGCCAGTTGGCATCGGTGCGCAGCATCCGGGCAAATTCACGGTACACCGGAGCGGGATCGCGCGCTTCGCTGAATGCGGTGAAGGTGGGGATGCGCCACTGCGCCTCGTAAGCGCAATGATCCAGCGCTGCTGCCAGCCATCCCAGTTCCTCATCAGCGCGCGTCACGCCAAATGGGTGGATGGAATCGAGCCATGGATCCAGCGCGCGGGCAAACATCAGCGTCAATGCAGACCATGCCGGGCGCGTATCGGGGGATCGCGGCACAGGCTGCCAGCTATCGCAGAAACGCGTGGCGGCCAGCGCCGGGTCCGCCGCCAACAGGCGATGCACGCGTGTCGTCCCGCTACGCATGTGGCCCACCACGATAACGGGCGGGGCCAGCGGGGTTTGCAGTATTTCGGGTTCCACCTGCCACAATGCGCCAAGCTCCAGCCGTTGCCGGATTGCCCGCACCAGCTGCCCGTGGGCCATGGTCAGACCCAGTGAATTGAGCTTGGCCGTGTCTTCCAGCGCCGCGCACAGCGCTTCCAGCCGGAGGCGGAAATCTGCGACATCGGCATCGGAGCGCGGGCCCTGTTCACCCGATGCGGGCGCATCGCGGGTGGCCTTGGCCCATAGGTCTTCGGGATTAAGCGTAGGCTTGTCACACAATCCGCGCCGCCAGGCCGTTTCCAGCCATCCGTTCACCCGGTCCACCCGTGGTGATCGAACGCAGGGGTGTGGACGCGGGGGCACGCTCATGGGTTAAAAATCGTCAGCGGCATCGTGCAGCCGGGTAAGCCGTTTGGGCGCGCAGCTGCGCCAACTTCTTTCAAGCCAATCAGAGACATGGTCCCAATCAACGCTCGCCTGGTTCAATATGATCCCGACCCAGCCACTGGCCCCGTAATATGCGGGTTTGAAATAGGTGCCGGGCGCCGTTTCCACCAGGCCCGCCAGTTCATCCGCGCCGCCGGTTTTCACTAGCACAGCGATGTGATCGGTCCCGTGAAACTGATCCTGGAAATAGGCGAAGTACTTGCCGCTTTTGCCGCCGGTGCGCCAGCCGGGGCTGCCGTGGCTGTCGCGCTCCTCCGTCTCCGGCAAGGAAAGGGCGAGGCTCCGCACTTTTTCCAGCAGCCAGTCTGCACGTTGTGTGCGGCTGACATATTGCGCCACCATGCGGGGATACAGCTGGTATTCGGCCAGGATGACGCGGCTTGCCAGGCTATCCGCCGTATCATGCGGCAGGATGGCCACGGGCACTTGACCCAGCAATGGCCCGCCATCCAGTTCCGGCGTCACCACGTGAACCGAGCAGCCGCCGAATTCCTCGCCCGCGTCAATCGCGCGCTGGTGCGTATCCAGCCCCTTGTACTTCGGCAGCAGGGAAGGGTGGGTGTTGACCATCCGTTCCTCCCAACCGCTGACGAAATCGGCGGTGAGGATGCGCATGTATCCGCACAGGGCCAGGTACTCCGCGCCGCTATCGCGCAGGGCGGCGTCCATGATCTTTTCATGCTCGCGCCGATCCATGCCGTGGTGATCGTGGGCGAAGGTGGCAATGCCCTCCGCCGCAGCGATTTTCAGGCCCGGCGCATCGGGATTGTTGCTGGCGACCAGCACGATCTCATAGGGGCAATCGGGCAGGCGCGACTGGAACAGCAGGGCAGACATCGTGGTGCCATTGCCGGAAAGCAGGCACGCGATTCGCGCCTTCGCCGGTTTCTTGGCGGGCACGCCGTCAGGCCCGTTCTCAGGTCCGGTTTCAGGCCCCTCCTTAGGCATCGTGCTCGGCAACCCAGTCTTCACGCGCAGACCAGGTGCCGGCGGAACCCTTCACCGTGCAGCCGCGCTGGCCATCCACGATCTCGCCGATTCGGATGATTTCCTCACCTGCTTCGGTAAGGGCTTGGGTGACGGTTTCCACCTTGTCCGGCGTCACCGCCAGCACCATGCCCACGCCGCAGTTGAAGGTGCGAGCCATTTCGCCCGGCTCGATATTCCCCTGTGCCTGCAGGAAGGCCATCAGCCGCGACTGTTCCCAGCTATCGGCATCCACCACGGCGCGCGCGCCTTCGGGCAGAACGCGCGGCAGGTTTTCCAGCAAGCCGCCGCCGGTAATATGCGCAAGCGCGTCAATATGGCCCGCGCGCACGGTGGGCAGCAGGCTTTTGACATAAATGCGAGTCGGCGCGATCAGCGCGTCGATCAAAAGCTGGTCCGCATCGAAAAGGGCGGGACGCTCCAGCTTCCAGCCCTTGTCTGCAGCAAGGCGGCGCACCAGGGAAAAGCCGTTGGAATGCACGCCCGAACTGGCGAGACCCAGCAAAACATGGCCCGGCGCAACGCGTTCGCCGGTCAATTGCTCGCCGCGCTCCACCGCGCCGACGCAGAAGCCGGCCAGATCGTAATCACCCTGGGCATACATGCCGGGCATTTCCGCCGTTTCGCCGCCGATCAGCGCGCAGCCTGCATCCTTGCAGCCTTGCGCAATGCCCGCGATCACCCGCTCCGCAATGCCGTTCTCCAGCTTGCCGGTGGCGAAATAGTCCAGGAAGAACAGCGGCTCTGCGCCCTGAACGATCAGGTCATTCACGCACATGGCCACAAGATCGATGCCCACCGTATCGTGCCGGTCGGTATCGATGGCCAGTTTCAGCTTTGTGCCAACGCCATCGTTGCCGGCCACCAGCAACGGATCTTTATAACCCGCTGCCCGTGGATCGAAGAAGCCGCCAAAGCCGCCGATTTCACCGTCCGCGCCGGGGCGCATCGTGGCCTTCACAAGCGGGCCGATTGCCTTCACAAGACGGTTGCCCGCATCGATGGAGACGCCGGCCTGCTCATAGGTGTAGGATTGTTTGTCCGAATTCATACCACCGCCATAGTCATTCAGGCTTGGAATTCCACTCGCCTTTCGGCAAAAGGCCCTCGAATTCCCCGATGAACATAGTTTTCCCCCTTTTCCGGCACCATCACAGCCGCATGCCCGCCCTGATCGCGGCGGTGTGCCTGATTGCGCTTGCCGCTTTCGCAGCCGTGTCGCTCACCGCGCAGGTTTCCGGCAATCGCGGTATCGCGCCCGTCGCCAGCAGCAGCGATATCGACGTTGGCGGTATCGAGGTGAATGTGACCGGCGAAAGCGCGGAAGAAGCGCGCGCCAACGGCTGGCGAGAGGCGCAGCGCCTGGCCTGGGCCAAGATAGACGGGCCGGAAATTCCCGATTCGCGACTCGATTCGCTGGTGGCTGCCATCGTTGTGGAGGAAGAAAGCATCGGCCCGCGCCGTTATGTGGCGCGGCTTGGCGTGATTTTCGATCGGCAGAGAGCCGGCGCCCTGCTGGGCGCAGGTGGGGAGCGTGCGCGATCCGCCCCAATGCTGACGCTGCCGGTGCTGATGACCGGTGGAACGCAGACCATGTTCGAGGTGCGCAATCCGTGGCAGCGCGCCTGGGCGGAATATCAGTTCGGCTCCAGCACCATCGATTATGTTCGCCCGTCCGGTTCCGGCGGCGAATCGCTGCTGCTGACCTATGGGCAGAGCGGCAGGCGCAGCCGTGCGTGGTGGAACAACATTCTCGACCAATTCGGCGCGGCAGATGTGCTGGTGCCCATCGCCAGCCTGCGCTGGGAATGGCCCGGCGGCCCGGTGGAAGGGCATTTCACCGCGCGGCACGGTCCGGACAATCGCTATCTCGCTGATTTCACCATGAAGGCAGACAGTGCCGCGGAACTTCCCGCCATGCTGCGCCGCGCAGTCGCGCGCTTCAACGAGATTTTCGCTGCCGCGCTGGCGGAGGGGACGTTGCAGCCCGATCCCACGCTGACGCTGGATAATATCGAGATCAGCCCGGAGATTCGCGCTATCCTGGAACAGGCGCGCGATGCCGAATTGGCGGCCGCCAATGCCGCGGCGAACGCCCGCGATACAAACGCAGACGCCGCGCCCAGCACGCCAACGCCAACGGCAGAGCCCGCGGTCACCACGGCCAGCTACGGCATTCAGGCGGCAACGCCTGCAGCATCCGATTTCGACGGTACACTGTCGGCCCTGCGCGCGCTTCCCGGTGTTTCGCGGGTAACGGTGCGGTCCACCGCCATCGGCGG
The DNA here is from genome assembly GCF_009807005.1 of Aurantiacibacter rhizosphaerae. Lineage (GTDB taxonomy): Bacteria > Pseudomonadota > Alphaproteobacteria > Sphingomonadales > Sphingomonadaceae > Alteraurantiacibacter > Alteraurantiacibacter rhizosphaerae. The sequence goes on from NZ_WUBR01000001.1 coordinate 1,501,090, forward strand.
CGCGTCGGTGTTCGATGTGACCTATGCGGGTGAACTGCCTGCGCTTGCCGCCTTGCTGCGCCAGCGGGGCTGGGCGGTTAACGAAGGGCAGAACGCTCTCGGCATCTCTCGCTAGGGCCCTTGGCTGATGAGCCAGTTTGCCCTGCCACTTGCCGCCAGCGGCCGGGGACCGGCGCGGATCGTGATCGGTAATGCCAACCGCGATGTTGCAGAGGCGCTGGTGGCGACGGAAAACTGGCCATTTCGCACCGCCGTCCTCACCGGGCCGCCCCGCTCGGGTAAATCGCTGCTGGCGCGCTGGTTCGTCAATAATGCGCCTGCGGGCACCCGGCGCGATGCCATCGACGATGCGCAGCACATGCCGGAGGACGAGGTTTTCCATCGCTGGAACCGGGCGCAGGAAAGCGGCACCGATCTGCTGATCGTGGGCGTAGAGCCGCCGTGGAATATCACGCTGCCCGATCTGCGGTCCCGCCTTGGCGGATCGCTGCAACTGGATATCGGCCAGCCTGACGATGACATGGCGCGCGACCTGCTGCTTTCGCTGGCGCAGGAGCGGGGCCTGCCCCTGCGGGATGATGCGGCCGATTACCTGGTTCCGCGCGCGTCCCGTTCGCAGGTGGAGCTGGAAAAACTGGTGGCCACGATCGACCGCTTGTCTCTTGAACGAAAGGCCCCACCTAACATGGGAATCTGGCGCGCCGCGCTGGAAGCCGTGCACGGGCCAGAGGAACCCCGCTTGATCTGATCGGATTTTGGTGGGACATTGGAGCAACGATGTTCGAGAGACTTATCGCCTATCTGGACTCGATCCACGCACGCGATCCGGCGCCACGATCGCGCTGGGAAATCCTGCTTTATCCGGGGGTTCTGGCCGTCGGCATGCACAAGATCGCGCATTGGCTGTTCGAGGCGAATATGTTTTTCGTGGCGCGTCTGGTGAACCATCTCTCCCGCTGGATGACCGCCATCGATATTCATCCCGGCGCCAAGATCGGGAAGAATTTCTTTATCGATCATGGTTTTACTGTGATCGGTGAAACCGCCGAAATTGGCGACAACGTGACGATCTACCAATGCGTGACGCTGGGCGGCACGAACCCCACCAATGGCGAGGGCGGCAAACGCCATCCCACCTTGGCCGACAATGTGATCATCGGGTCCGGCGCGCAGGTGATCGGCCCGATCACCGTGGGAGAGCGCGCCCGCGTGGGTGCCAATGCCGTGGTAACGGACGATGTGCCAGAAGGGGCAACGATGATCGGCTTGAAGGCGCGGTCCACCCTGGTGCCTGCCGAAACATGGCTGCGCGAATTTATCCCCTATGGCACGCCCTGTGATGAACCGTGCGAGCCTGCGCCAACCGAAAGAGTGCAGGCGCTGGAAGCGGAAATCGCGCAATTGCGACTGGAAATGTCGGAAATGCGCAAGCATCTGCCTGCCACGGGCGATGAGAGCCAGAACCGCCAGAGCGGGGCACAGCACTGATGGCGGCCCATGGCGGTGCCAACAATATCGTTGCCTTTCCGGGTCAGCGCCCGCCCGAACAGGTTGGGTTTGACCGGCGCGAGCTGAACCATATCCTCAACCTCTACGGTCGCATGGTCGCCGCCGGCGAGTGGCGCGATTACGCGATGGAATTCACGAAGGATTGCGCCACTTTCGCAGCCTTCCGCCGCACAGCCGAAGTGCCGCAGATGCGGCTGGAGAAGCGCCCGGCCTTGCACACGAAGCAGGGCATGTGGGCGCTGTTCGGTGAACACGGCCAGATCCTGAAGCGCGGGCATGAACTAGCTAACGTGCTCGCCCCGATAGAGCGCCGCCTGCTGAAACTGGTGGACTAGGACGCGCTCCGTAGAGAGCGTCCGTCCGGAACGTCAGGCGGGGCTCAGGCCTTCCAGCGTGCCCACCAGTTCATCGAAATGGTCGATCATGGCATCGCCGCCAAGTTCGCCAACCGGCACATCATTATAGCCATATCGATAGGTGACCACCGGACAGCCGGCATTGCGGGCCGCACGCACGTCAAAGGTGGAATCGCCTACCATCGCCGCTGCTCCACCGCCGCAATCCTTTATGGCGGCCAGCAGCATATCCGGCGCGGGCTTGGCCTTCTCTCGCCCGAAGGTATCGCCGCCGTGGATGGCGCAGAACCTGTCTGTCATGCCCAGCGCCTCGATCAACTGGCGGGCGGGTTTTTCTGCCTTGTTGGTGCACACGGCCAGCTTGCAGCCCCTGTCTGCCAGCACGTCCAGCGCATTCAGCACGCCGGGGAAGGGCACGGTATTGTCAGCAATATGGGCCCAGTAATGTTCCAGCAGGGCATTGCTCAGTTCTTCAAAGCGTTCTTTGGAAACGGCCCCACCGGTCTGCTCTAGCCCGCGTTCCAGCATGGGCACGGCGCCGCCGCCGATCAGCTGGCGCACTTGGGACAGGGGCAATTGCTCTCTACCCTCCAGCGCCAGTGCGTGATTGATCGCGGGGCCAAGGTCGAGATTGGAATCGACCAGCGTGCCGTCGAGGTCGAAAAGGACGATATCGAAAGGAAATTTTGCCATCGTGCCGCCATGTGGTGCTCACATATGGAAACTGCAATGAAATGGTGGCATGGGCCGCGATATGAGTGAAAGACCGATAGCCGCCATCATCCTTGCCGCCGGCAAGGGAACCCGCATGAACAGCAGCCGCCACAAGGTGCTGCACGAAGTTGCGGGCCGCCCCATGATCGAACACCTGCTTGCCAGTGTAGACCGGCTGGAGCCTCATACGCTGGTCACCATCGTGGGCGAATATCGGGAGCAGCTGGAAGAACGCCTTGCGCAGCGATGCGTTTTTGGCGTGCAGGATCCGCAACTGGGCACCGGCCACGCCGTGCAGCAGGCAGAGGATGCGCTGGCCGATTTTGATGGCGATGTGCTGGTGCTGTATGGCGATGTGCCCTTCGTGAAAACGCAGACGATGCGCGCCATGATCGATCGCCTGCGCGCCGATGATGCGCCCGCTGCCGTGGTGCTGGGCTTTGAACCCGATGATCCGCTGCGCTATGGCCGCGTGGTTTCCCAGCAGGGCCAGATCATCAAGATGGTGGAATATAAGGACGCGTCCGAGGACGAGCGAGCCTGCACCATGTGCAATTCCGGCCTGCTGGCGGCGCGTTCAGAAGACCTTTTCGCCCTGCTGTCACGCGTGAAGAATGAAAATGCGCAGGCCGAATATTACCTGCCCGATATCGTGAACATTGCCATTGCCGATGGCCGCAATTGCGCCGTTGTCTCTTGTGACAGCGCGGAAGAGGTGGCCGGCATCAACAGCCGCGCCGAACTCGCCGCGGCAGAGGCGCAGTGGCAGGAAACCGCTCGGGAGGACGCCATGGCCAACGGCGTTACCCTGCGCGCGCCCGAAACCGTGTTCTTCAGCTATGATACGCAGCTTGCGCCCGATGTGGTGGTGGAACCCAATGTGGTGTTCGGCCCCGGTGTCACGGTGGCCAGCGGCGCATTGATTCGCGCGTTCAGCCATCTTGAGGGCGCGCGTGTTGATGAAGGGGTGGAAGTCGGGCCCTACGCACGGTTGCGGCCCGGTGCCGTGCTGGAAGCCAACAGCAAGGTCGGCAATTTTGTCGAGATCAAGAAAACCACGCTTGGCGAAGGGGCGAAGGCCAATCACCTCTCCTATCTGGGCGATGCCACGGTGGGCGCGGGCGCCAATATCGGCGCAGGCACCATCACCTGCAATTACGATGGCTATTTCAAGCATCAGACCAAGATCGGGCCGCGCGCCTTTATCGGCTCCAACTCTGCCCTGATCGCGCCGGTGAACATCGGTGCCGATGCCATCGTTGCGGCAGGCAGCGCAGTCAGCCGCGATGTGAATGATGGCGATCTGCGCATGGTGCGGGCGGATCAGCTGGTGAAGCCGGGCTGGGCGGATCGCTTCCACGACGCGATGAAGAAGAAAAAGGCCGCGGCAAAGAAGAATGGCTGAGCGCACATTCACCGATGAACAGCTTGCGCTGGTGTTGCAGGCCTCTCGTGATTTCGCCTTTGAGCAGATCGCGCAAGGCATGCCGGTATTGCCCTTCGCCTGCGTGGTGAAGCCGGATGGCGAAATGGGCTTTACCCGCTTTGCCGAACCCGGAACGGACAAGACCCCGGACGAGGTGCTGGCACTGACGCACAGCGAAGTGGCGAAGGAGGCTGCCAGCGGCGGACTGATCGCCGCGGCCATCATCTCTGCGGTAAAGCTGGATCAGCCGGATGACGGGATGGACGATGCCATCCGTATCCAGGTGGAAGCACCGGGTTTCGCCCGGCATTTCCTCGCCTATTATTCCGTGGGCGATGCAGAGGGCGGCTCTATCCCGCTGCAAGCGGGCAGACTGGTGCCTTTCGATGCCGATCCTGCCATTTTCGATGGCTGACGCGGCCATTTTCCATTCAGCATCGCGCAGGCAGGGCGCCTATCGCAATATTTTCACGTTTTATATGAACCTCGTCGTCTAAAAGGCGACAAAGGCAAATTTAGGGGACCATCGCCAGATGTGCGGAATTATCGGAATTGTGGGCCAGCGCGATGTTGCTGCGCGATTGGTGGATGGCCTGCGCCGGATGGAATATCGCGGTTATGACAGTGCGGGCATCTGCACCGCGCATGATGGCCAGCTGCTGCGCCGCCGTGCGGAGGGCAAGCTGGTAGGCCTGGTGAACGAACTGGCGCAAAATCCCGCTTCTGGCAGCACCGGCATCGCCCACACGCGCTGGGCCACCCACGGCGCCCCGGTTGAAAAAAACGCGCATCCCCATGCGACCGAGCACGTGGCGCTGGTGCACAATGGCATTATCGAGAACTTCAAGGAATTGCGGGACGAATTGCGCGCCGATGGCCGCACTTTCGAAAGCGAGACCGATACCGAAGTCGTCGTCCACTTGATCTCCCGCCGGATCGAGCAGGGCCTGGCCCCTGAAGATGCCGTTGCCGAAGTGCTGCCGCGCCTGCGCGGTGCCTTTGCGCTGGCCATCGTCTTTCGCGATCATCCCGATATGCTGATAGGTGCGCGGCTCGGCTCTCCGCTGGTGGTGGGTTATGGCGAGGGAGAGATGTATCTCGGCTCCGACGCGCTGGCTCTTGCCCCGCTGACGCAGCAGATCGCCTATCTGGAAGAAGGTGACTGGGTCACCATCACCAGGGACAGCGCCACGATCCGCGATCTGGACGGCAACACCGTTGAACGCGCCGTGCAGGAATCCGGCGCAACCGCCGCGATGATCGAGAAGGGCAATTACAACCACTTCATGCAGAAGGAAATTTTTGAGCAGCCTACCGTGGTTGCCCAGACGCTGCGTTCCTATCTGCGCCCCGGCGAACAGCGCGTCGCCCTGCCGCAGATCGATTTCGACATTTCCAGCATTGATCGCGTGACGATCGTGGCTTGCGGCACATCCTATTACGCCGCGATGGTGGCGAAATACTGGTTCGAGCAATTTGCCCGCGTGCCGGTGGATATCGATTTCGCCAGCGAGTTTCGATATCGCGAACCCGTGCTGACCAAGGGCGGTCTGGCGCTGTTCATTTCCCAAAGCGGTGAGACGGCGGATACGCTGGCAGCCCTGCGCCATTGCCGGGAGCAGGGCCAGGTCATCGCTGCCGTGGTGAACGTGCCCACCAGTTCCATGGCGCGGGAGGCGGATCTGCTGCTGCCAACCCATGCAGGCCCAGAAATCGGCGTGGCGTCCACCAAGGCATTCACCTGTCAGCTGGCCGTGCTTGCCGCCCTTTCCGCGCATTTCGCGGTGAAGAAGGGCCTGATGGATCGCGAGGAAGAGGCAGAGGTGGTGAAGCACCTGCTGGAAGCACCGGCTTGCCTCAACGCCGCGCTGGACCATGATGAAGATATCGCCGCGATGGCGCACCTGATCGCCCCGGCACGCGATGTGCTGTATCTGGGGCGCGGGGCGGATTTCCCGCTGGCGCTGGAAGGTGCGCTGAAGCTGAAGGAAATCAGCTACATCCATGCAGAGGGCTATGCCAGCGGAGAGATGAAGCACGGCCCCATCGCGCTGATCGACGATTCGGTTCCGGTCATCGTGCTGGCACCGTCCGGCCCGCTGTTCGACAAGACCGTTTCCAACATGCAGGAGGTGCAGGCGCGCGGCGGCAAGGTCGTGTTGATTTCCGATGCCAAGGGCATTGCCCAGGCAGGCGAGGATTGCATGGCCGTGATCGAGATGCCGAAGGTGCATCCGCTGATCGCACCGCTGGTTTATGCCGTTCCCGTGCAGTTGCTGGCCTATCACGTGGCCGTGGCCAAGGGCACCGATGTAGATCAGCCGCGCAATCTGGCGAAATCCGTAACCGTGGAATAATATTCGCTTTTTCAGAGATTCAGACCCGGCGCTTTACCACCCACTAACCTTTGAGCAGGTAGTGCGAGTGGGTGAGCGATAAACACTCTGGATTACCGACACTTCCGCTGCAGATGAGTTTTCTGCAGGTGATCGGCTTGCGTGACCCGGGTGAGGGCGATTGGACCCGGCTGCGCACGCTCCAGTATTCAGAGCTGCACAAGGTTTCCATGATCCGCTTTACCGCCCATGGGCTGGCGGCGATGCTGACCGTGGCGCTGTACATGAACAGTATCGCGCACTGGGTGCTGGGCATCTGGCTGCTGAGTGTGGTTGCCGCCGTGTGGAACGTGGGCCGCATCGATCGCAAGTTCATCGATATCGAGGCGCGCGGCGTCCAGTGGAACGAGTTCACCCGGCAGGCGCTGGGCGTGGCGGGGTGTACCGTGCCATGGGCCGCAGCGCTGATGTTCTTCGTGCCGGAGGGGACTTCGGCAGACCATTTCGCGCTGTGGGCGGTGGTGGCCATGCTGGTTGCGGGAAGCGCGGCGACGATGGCCAGCGCGCCTGTCGCCATCGTGGTTTTCGATCTGGTCGTGGGCGCGACCGGCGTTGCTTCCTTTATCCTGGCGGGCGACATCATGTTCGCAATCGCCGCTGCTGTTTACACCGTGACCATCGTGGCGGGCGCCTTGCGATCCGCCCGTACATATCTCAGCGCCAAGATTGCCGAGGCCGGCGTTGCGGAAAAGGACGAGGTGGTTTCCCTGCTGTTGCGCGAGTTCGAGGAAAAGGAATCGGACTGGCTGTGGCAGGTCGATACCAATCGCCGCATCCGCTCTGCATCGCCTCGCTTCGCCTTTGCCTTTGGCGCAGCGCCAGAGAACCTGGAGGGCGAGAGCTTTATCAAGCTGATTGCCGGATCGTCGTGGGAAAGCGGTGAATTTCCGCGCAGTCTGCACGAACTGGCCGAGAAGCTGAAGCGGCGCGAACATTTCTCCAACCTCCTGGTGCAGGTCTATCTTGAGACCGGCCGCCGCTGGTGGGAGCTTTCCGGCACGCCGATGTATGACGATAACGGCAGCTATGTCGGCTTTCGAGGTGTTGGCTCCGACGTGACGGAGCAGCGGGACCGGGATGAGAAGATTGCCTATCTCGCCCGCTACGACACGCTCACCGGCCTGCCAAACCGCCTGATGCTGACAGAGGCGCTGGGCGATGCCATGCGCTATGCCGATCAGTGGAAATCGCGCTGCGCCTTCCTCATGATCGATCTCGACCGCTTCAAGGCAGTGAACGATTCGCTGGGGCACCAGTTGGGTGACAGGCTGCTGGCCAGCGTGTCCAAACGCCTCGCCGGTGTGATCACCGATAACGAGCAGTGCGGCAGACTGGGCGGAGACGAATTTGCCGTGGTCATCCGCGATGCCAGTGACAAGGGCCGCGTGGACAAGCTGGCCAATGCCATCATCAGCGCCCTTTCGCAGCCCTATACGATCGACAATCACACCCTGTTTATCGGGGCCAGCGTTGGCTCTGCCATCGGGCCGCGCGATGGATCCTCTGTGGAAACCCTGATGCGCAACGCCGATCTTGCCCTCTATCGGGCGAAGGATGAAGGCGGGAACACGCATTATCAATACGTGCCGTCGCTGCACGCCAATGCGGAAGAGCGCCGCAAGCTGGAGCTTTCGCTGCGCCGGGCAATCAGCCACAACGAGCTGGAGCTAAATTTCCAGCCGGTGGTCAACGCCCGCAGCGAAACCGTGGTGAGTTTCGAGGCGCTGCTGCGCTGGAACAGCGCGGAGCACGGTTTCGTAAGCCCTGTTAAATTCATCCCGCTGGCAGAAGATACCCGCCTGATTGTGCCCATCGGCGAATGGGTGCTGCACGAGGCATGCCGCGAAGCCGCACGCTGGCCGGACGATATCAAGGTGGCGGTGAACGTATCGGGAGAGCAATTGCTCGAACCCAATTTCGCCGGCACCGTGGTGCGCGCGCTGGCCGAGACTGGCCTACCTGCTCACCGGCTGGAGGTAGAGGTTACCGAGAGCGTTTTCCTGCGTGACGGACGCATCGCGCGCCAGGCGCTGGAAGAGATCATGGCGCTGGGCTGTTCCATCGCACTGGATGATTTCGGCACCGGTTATTCCTCGCTCGGCTATTTGCGGACCCTGCGGTTCTCCACCATCAAGGTGGACAAGAGCTTCGTTCAGGGCGCAACGCATGACAGCCAGGAAAGCCTGGCAATCATCCGCGCCGTTGTGGCCATGGCCCGCAGCCTTGAAATGACCACCACCGCAGAAGGTGTGGAGGATGCAGAGCAGGCTGCGCTGATCCGCGAACTGGGCTGCACCAAGATCCAGGGTTATTATTTTGGCCGCCCGATGAAGGCGGTGGAAGCCCGATCTCTGGTGGTAAAAAGCAACAACACAATTCGCGCGGCGTAGATTGTTTTCCGCTAGATGCGCAACAAGCTGCGCCCGCTGCGGGAGGCCGGTCGGCCTTTGCGGTCCGCTAGGTGCGGACCGTTCTTGTAGGCAAGTTTAGGAACGCGCGCGGCGAACAGTCGCGAGATCAGGCCCCTACCAGGCTCCCGATCACGCTTTCGAACAGGCGCCTGCCATCGCTGCCGCCATGGTCGGCCTCGATAGCGCGTTCGGGGTGCGGCATCATGCCCAGCACGTTGCCACGCTCGTTCAGGATACCGGCGATATCGCGGCGCGATCCGTTGCAGTTCTCGGCATAGCGGAAGGCCACGCGGCCTTCGCCTTCAATGCGGTCCAGCACGTCATCCGCAGCGAAGTAGTTGCCATCGTGGTGGGCAACCGGGATCTGGATCGTCTCACCCTTGGCATATGCGCTGGTGAAGATGCTGCCCGCGTTTTCCACCACCAGCGGCACGGTGCGGCAGATGAAGTGCTGCGCTGCGTTGCGCATCAGCGCGCCGGGCAGCAATCGCGCCTCCGTCAGCACCTGGAAGCCGTTGCACACGCCCAGCACGGGCACGCCGCGCTCTGCCGCCGCCACGACGGAGCGCATGATCGGGCTGTTGGCCGCCATCGCGCCGCTGCGCAGGTAATCGCCATAGGAAAAACCGCCGGGCAGGGCGATGAAATCAAGGCCGTCGGGCAGTTCGGCATCACCATGCCAAACCTTTACCGGCTCCCTGCCCGATACGTCTCGCAGCGCGACCCACATGTCGCGGTCGCAATTCGATCCGGGGAATGTGACGACTGCGGTCTTCATGCAGCAACCTTCTCGATGCGGTAATTCTCGATCACCATGTTGGCGAGCAGCTTCTGGCACATCTCGTCCAGCGCCTCGTCGCTGGTGTCATCGGCCACTTCCATCTCCACCAGGCGACCGATGCGAACATCGTCGACGCCCTTGAACCCCAGCCCATCCAGCGCGTGGTGGACGGCACGGCCCTGCGGATCGAGCACGCCGGGCTTCAGGCTTACATGGATGCGGACTTTCATGGGGCGGGCCTTTCGCGGCGGGTTGGATAAAGGAGCGTGAATTTGCCGCTGCCTATGGCGATTGGGGGCGATTCCCGCAAGAGGCGCGCCATGATTGCGCCGGGGAAGCATGCCCGTTTTCCAGCTAATGTGGAACACATGGAACACTGTCCTGATGACAAAAATGTCGATGGCCCCGCGAGGCTGATCGAAGGCGGGCTGGCAGGAAGAAGGAAACGGTTGCATCGCATGGCGCGTTAGTGTGCGACTGGCGCGTAGGACAGGCGCGCGGCAAAGGGGCCAGACGAACATGATTTCGACCGAGAAGTTCACCTTCACCGGCAAGCAGGGCCAATCGCTGGACGGGCGGCTGGAACTGCCGCTGTATATCAAGCCGCGTGCCGCCGCGCTGTTCGCCCATTGCTTCACCTGTACCAAGCAGAGCCATGCCGCCACGCGCGTTGCCTCCGCCCTGGCGGCGAGGGGTATTGCCGTGCTGCGCTTTGATTTCACCGGTCTGGGCGGCAGCGACGGCGATTTTGCCAATGCGGGCTTTGCCACCAATGTGGAGGACCTGGCCTGCGCGGCGCGGGCTCTGGCAGATCGGGGCCTGCCGCCTGTCCTCCTGATCGGGCATTCGCTGGGCGGCGCGGCTGCGCTGGCGGCAGCGGCGCATATCCCGCAATTGCGCGCCGTGGCCACGCTGAACGCGCCCTATGATGCGGCCCATGTGTTCGAACATTTCGGCGATGCCATCGACGATATCGAGCAAAGCGGCGAAGGCGAAGTGACCTTGGCAGGCCGCAAGTTCCGCATCGCGCGCGAATTCCTGGAGCAGGGGCGGGACCAGCCGCAGGCCCAGCGGATCGCCGATCTTGGCCTGCCCCTGATGGTGCTGCATTGCCCGCAGGACGAGGTGGTGAGCATCGACAATGCACGCCTGATCTTCGAGGCGGCGATGCACCCCAAGAGCTTCGTCGCGCTGGATGATGCCGATCACCTGCTGACGAAACCGGGCGCTGCGGAATATGCGGCCAACATGATTGCCTCTTGGGCCACTCCCTATCTGGCAGACCTGCCGATGGAGCCGCGCGAGGATTTTGCCGGCACGGTGGAAGTTTCAACCGCTGGCGGCAAATTCGCCCAGTGGGTGCGCACGCCCCGCCACGAATTCATCGCGGACGAGCCGGAAAGCTATGGCGGCAGCGACCATGGGCCCACGCCTTACGACCTGCTGCTGGCAGCCCTTGGCACATGCACCAGCATGACGATCAAGATGTATGCCGATCGCACGAAGATTCCGCTGGAAAAGGTGCGGATCGAGATGGAGCACAGCCGCGATCACGTGGCTGATTGCACCGATTGCGAGGACAAGGGCCTGCCAATCCAGGTGATCGACCGGGCGATAGAGCTTTCAGGCGATCTTACCGAGGAACAGCGCAAGCGGCTGATGGAAATTGCCGACAAATGCCCGGTTCACAAGACGCTGGAGGGTGAACTCCATATCCACTCGACCCTGATCGACGACGGATAGGGTTAGGCGTGAATAGCACCGGGGGAGGGGGCACGCGGCCCATCCTCCCCCGCCTATTGGCTTACTTGCTATCTGCCGCTTCAGGAGCGACGAGGATACGCGTGTCGGCGCGGCGATCTGGCGTGATGTATTTGCGTGCCAGTTCCTGCAGCTGGGCTGGCGTGAAGCTTTCGATCACCTCTGCCTGCTGGCGGACCCTGTCCAGCCGCTTCGCCTCGCTCTGCGCGTCCGATGCTATGCTGATCCAGAAGCCGTTGTTCTCGCGCGCCTGGCGGATGCGTTCCAGAATGGGCTGACGCGCGCGGAGCAGGAAATCGTCCGTTACCGCTTCATCCCGTAGCTCGCTGGCCAGGCGCACGATGATATCGCGCACCTCGTCCGCCTGCGCGGGATCGACCACGGCTGCCACGCTGAACGTGCCGTAATCGGTAAAATCCTCACTGGTGGAATTGGAAACGGATGGGCTGTAGGTCGCCGCCAGCTCTTCCCGCAGGGTTTCAAGGGCTTTCAGGTTCATCAGGCCGGAAAGCAGGGCCAGGCCCATATCCTCTTGAAAGTCCGTATCGTCGCGCGTGCGCCAGATGCTGCCGACCAGCGCCTGATCCGCCTGGCCCGTGTGGGTGTAATCGGTGATCTCATCGCCCGACAGGTCCAGGAAATCCAGCTGGCGCTTGTCTGCATAATCGGCAAATTCGGCGTTGCGTTCCGGCAGCGCGCCAAAGCTGTTGGCAACGGCATCGATTGCAGCGGCAGGATCGATATCGCCGACGATGGCGATCTCGATCGCGCCGTTCGCGGCAGCGGAAAGCACCGCGTCGCGCAGGGCTTCTCTGTCGACGGAGCCTAGCTCTTCTCGCGTGGGGAAGGCGGTGTAGGGGCTGTCGGCAATCTGCTCTCCCGTGCGCAGGTTGAACACCTGCGACGGCTGCGATTGCAGCTGACCCCATATGGCATCGATAACCGCGGCAAAGCGGGCATCCGCCTCTGGCCGGAGTCCCAGATCGGTGAGGTAGGCGGCGCTGACCTTCATCTGCATGGCCAGATCTTCCGGCGTGGTTACGCCGCCGGAATTGAAGACATCGGTATCTGCACCGATACCGGCGGAAACCTGCTGTCCGGCAAGGATCTCCGTAATCTCGTCAAAGCTGTGCTTGCCAAGGCCGCCCACTTGCGAGGCGATTTGCAGGTAGATGCCGGCAGAGGTGGAGTTCATCCCGTCCAGCGCGAAATTGCCGCCATCCATGTTCACGTTGAAGCGAACGCGGCCCGGCTCAAAATCGGTCTGCTTGATATTCAGGCGCACATTATTGGCAAAGGTGACGGTGCGAATGCCCAGATCATCGATCATGCTATCGGAAATCACCGTGCCGGGCTCACCCCAATCGGCATAGGCGAAATCGGTGGCGACGACGTCCTCCGGCTCTGCCACGGCGACCTGCGCGCTTTCATTGTAAATCGCGGCAACCGTTTCTTCGCCGCCGGTCATTTCCTTTGCCGCCACGCGCACCAGCGGTTCGCCCTCGCTCCACAGATCGCGGAACAGCTCGTTCACCGCCTCCAGCGTCAGCTGCGGGCGCATCTGGTTGAACAGGTCATAACGCCACTGCGGATCGGTGACGAAGTCGTTCTCCGCCGCCGCATTCACCAATGCGCTGGCCAGCTGGGAATTGGTGCGCGCGCCTGCCTGTGCGGCGCTGCGGCGAAGGCCGCTTTCGGTGTTGGTCAGCGCATAGTCCAGCTCTGCCTGGGTGAAGCCATATTCCAGCGCACGGCGCAGTTCCTGCTCTGCAATGCGCAGGCCTTCGTCCCATGCGCCATCGCGGGTGCTGATGCTGACGACGGAATAATCGGCCACGTCCTCATCATCGCTGACGCCGAAGCCGCCGCCCAGGATCGGGCTGTCTTCCCGATTGGCGATGCGGGTGATGCGGCGATCGAACATGGCCTCCGCCAGTCCGCGAAGCTGAGAACGGGTGCGTTCTTCCACGGTATCGACAGGATCGGTGTAAGGCCGATGCTGATAGATGGCCACGCTTTCGCTGATGGTGGGATCGACGAAGGTATCGAAGGCGATTTCACGGTTGAAATCCACCGTGCCCGCTGCCGGGATTGCGCCGGGTTCGCCAACGCCCTGCCAATCGGCAAAGCGTTCACGTATGGCGGCTTCCATCTCTGCCACATCGAAATCGCCCACGGCCACGAAGGTGGCATTTTCCGGGCGGTAGAAGCGATTGTACAGCGCCTTCAAACGCTCTGCCGGGGCTTCACGCAGCACCGAATCGAGCCCGATGGGAAAGCGCGTGGTGTAGCGCGTGCCGGGGATGCGGAAATCGAACAGATCGCGGAAATTGCGTAATGGTGCCGTGTCGCGCAGGCGGCGCTCGCTCACCAGGATTTCCCGCTCCCGATCGACAGCCTCCGGATCGAAGGTCAGCTCGCTGGCGGTTTCGCGCATCAGGAACAGGGCTGTGTCCAGACCTTCCTCATTCGCATTGGGCACATCCAGCATATACACCGTTTCATCGAAGCTGGTGTAGGCGTTGGTGTCGGGGCCGAAGGCCAGGCCCAGCCGCTCCAGCAGAGGGATCATCTCGCCTTCGGGCACATTGGTGGAGCCGTTGAAGGCCATGTGCTCGATAAAATGGGCAAGGCCGCGTTCGTCGTCCGCTTCACCCAGCGATCCGAAATCGAAATGCATGCGAAACGATGCCGCGCCATCGGGCGTGTCGTTCTGGCGGATGGCATAGCGCATGCCATTCTCCAGCACGCCATAGGTGACAGCAGGATCCTGCACCACGTCGGTTGCCTGCGTTCCCCATTCTTGCTGCGCGGCGGCGGGAGCCGATAGTGCCAGGGTGATGGCCAGGGCGGCGCAGGAAATACCGGTGTTGAACGCGCGGCGGATCGTCATGAAGATTGTCCCCTAAGCAAATGAATATCTTGATGTTGCGGGGCAGAAACGCCCGTTACAAGTGAAACATCATATGCACACGGGATTAACAGGGCGCAACAGGCCCAGAGGGCACAAAGCCCTAAGCTGCACAGCTTCGTTGGAACGCTTTCAAAAAATCGTGGGGAGGGGGGGGATGCCAGCGCCCCCATGCCCATTTATTTCTTCGGCTTGGAAGGTGGCGGCGTGCGCAGGCGAGAGCGATGCGCATCCATATCCAGCACTTCGCCGGGACCGTTGTCTTCGCCGGAAAGCACGCCAAGCCGGCGCGCGACTTCCTGATAAGCCTCTTCTTCCCCGCCAAGATCGCGGCGGAAGCGGTCCTTGTCCAGCTTCTCTCCGCTGGTCATGTCCCACAGGCGGCAATTGTCCGGGCTGAATTCATCGGCCAGGATCACGCGGCTGAAATCGCCATCGAAGATGCGACCGAATTCCAGCTTGAAATCCACCAGGCGGATGTCGACGGCGGCGAACATGCCGCTCAGGAAATCATTCACGCGGATAGCCATCGCGGCGATATCCTGCATCTCTTCATGGCTGGCCCAGTTGAAGCAGGCAATGTGCTCTTCCGCCACCAGCGGATCGCCCAGCGCATCGTCCTTCAGATAATATTCCAGCAGCGTGTGGGGCAGCATTTCGCCCTCTTCGATGCCGAGACGCTTTGAAATGGAGCCTGCGGCCACATTGCGCACCACCACTTCCAGCGGGATGATTTCCACCTGCCGCACCAATTGTTCGCGCATGTTCAGGCGGCGGATGAAGTGGGTGGGGATGCCGATGTGCGCCAGCCGGGTGAACACATATTCGCTGATGCGATTGTTGATCACGCCCTTGCCGTTGATCGTACCCTTTTTCTCGGCGTTGAAGGCGGTGGCATCATCCTTGAAATACTGGATGATCGTGCCCGGCTCAGGACCTTCGTAAAGGATCTTGGCCTTGCCTTCGTAGATCTGGCGGCGGCGGGACATTGGCGGCACCTTTCAGCAGCGAAAAAACGAGCGCCCCGGCGTCGCGAACTGGGTTCGCGGAGTACCGGGGCGCGTAGAAAGCAGGCCTATACACCGAAGTTGGCAGCGGGGCAATCGGGCGCAGGCAACAGGTGATTCGCATTGTAGCGCTGGCCCGGCAGTACAGATTTGCCCGGCATTATCCGGCGAAACCAATCATCTGCGAATTGTTGCAATCCATCCCCGAATTTCATGATAGCTTTTGTAAACCATTAATGGGGGGACTACCGAAATGAAGAAGTTTGCATTCCTTGCCGTGTTTGCCTTGGCCGCCTGCGGTGAAGCCGAAACCGAGGAGCCGATGATGGAAGAAGAAGTGGTTGTCGCAGAGCCTGCGGCAGAAGTCGCCATGGCTGCCGATGGCATGCCGATGGCCGGCACTTTCGAAGTGACCAATGCCGAAGGCGAAACCTATACGCAGGTCGTATCCGACGACGGCACCTACACCAGCACGCGGGCCGACGGTACGGTAACGAATGGCACATGGACTTCCGAACGTCCGGACCAGTGGTGCGGCGCCGATGAAGGCGAGGAAGTTGAATGCGCGACCGAGACAATCGATGCCGATGGTGTCTGGACGTCTGTTTCCGACAATGATCCGGAAGATGTTTCGACAGTCGTCCGCGTCGATTCCTGACATTTATCAAGACGAGAAAGGGCGCGTCACGAAGGTGGCGCGCCCTTTTCTGTACCGGCGAACGGGAATGCGTAGTGGCTAACCCAGCCCCTTTGGCACGCCGCCTTCTGTTTCGGGCTTATCTTCGCATGGCACTTTCGTGCGTTCGATCACGCGGCCCAGCGTGGCACGCTGCACCAGCACGCTGAACAATACCGCGCCGAAGGTTGCAGCCAGCAACAGATCGCGCACCGGGCCTGCGGGCAGGGATAGCGCCAGCGCGATGGAAATGCCGCCGCGAAGGCCGCCCCACCACAAGACGCCCCACGCGCCTTCCGCCTTTGGCTTGGCCGCGGGCACCACCCTGGTGGACACTGTAACCGCCACGGCGCGGGCAAGCAGGGTGATGGGAATCGCGGTCAGCATCAGCAGGCTTTCATTCAGCCCGGGAACCAGCACGATCATCTCCAGCCCGATCAGCAGGAAGAGGACGGAATTCAGCAATTCGTCCACCACTTCCCAGAAGCGGATCACGTAATCGCGGGTAATATCGCTCATGGCGTAGGTGACGCCGTGATTGCCGATTAACAGGCCTGCCACGGCCATCGCCAGCGGGCCGGAAATGTGCAGCGCGGTGCACAGGGCATAGCCGCCCATCACCACCGCCAGCGTGATCGTCACCTCCAGCGCATATTCATCCATCGAACGCATGGCGCGAAAGCCGAGATAGCCGAAGATCGCGCCCACCAGCAGGCCGCCGCCAGCTTCTATCAGGAACAGCCGTGCACCTTCGGCGATGCTGAATTCGGTGCCCGTTACCGCCGCGCCCAGCAGGATGGCGAACACCACGATGCCCACGCCATCGTTGAACAGGCTTTCGCCCGCAACGCTGGCCTGCAGGCTTTCGTCCACCTTCTCCTCCTTCAGCACGCCCAGCACGGCCACGGGATCGGTGGGCGCAATCAGCGCGCCGAATACGAAATACCAGATGGGCGCCAGTTCCAAGCCCAGCAGCAGGCCCAGCCCCCAAGTGAGCAGGCCCACAATCACCGTGGAAAGGATAACGCCCACGGTAGAAAGCAGCAGCACCGGCAGCCAGTCCGCCTTCAGCCTGTCCAGATCCACATGCAGCGCGCCTGCAAACAGCAGGAAGCTCAGCATTCCCTGCAGCAGCGTGTCTGTAAAGTTCATCTGCTGCAGCAGCTGCGCTACGGTGTTATCCAGCGTGATGCCGGGAAAAACCGCATTGGCCACCAGCAGGCCAATGGCGGCAAGCGCGCCCATCGCCGTTAACCCGACGACATGCGGCAGTTTTATGAAGTGGTGGTTGAACCAGCCCAGAAAGGCACTGGCCACCACCAGCATGGCAGCAAGATCGAAGGGTGAGAGGCCGGCGCTAGCATGTTCCATCGCGGGGGTTTAGCCGCGCCCGCCGGTAAATCCTACCCCGCCATCTTCGCCGCGGTGTTGGCCACGCGCCGGCCAAGATATTTCGCGCCGTCGATCTCCACCTGGCTTGGCTGGCGGCTGCCATCCGGCCCGGCGATGGTGGTGGCGCCATAGGGTGCGCCGCCCTTCACCTCGTCAATACCGTTCTGGCCTTCAAAGCCGTAGTCGAGGCCAATGATGCTCATGCCGAAATGCATGAGGTTGGTGATCATGGAAAACAGCGTTGTTTCCTGCCCGCCATGCTGTGAATTGCTGCTGGTGAAGACAGCGCCCGGCTTTCCGATCAGCGCGCCCGATGCCCACACACCGCCGCAGGTATCGAGGAAGGCGGCCATCTGGCTGGGCAGGCGGCCAAAGCGCGTGGGCGCGCCCAGCACCAGGCCATCATATTCACCCAGCACATCCGGTCCTTCGATCAGATCGTGGCTTTCATCATGCTGGAAGCCGAAATTCTTCACCACATCTTCCGGCGCGGTTTCGGCAACGCGGCGAATATCCGCCTCATGCCCGGCATCGCGAATGCCCGCGGCCACGGCCTCTGCCATGGTGGAGACGTGTCCGTAGGAAGAGTAATAAAGCACGAGAATGCGAGCCATGGTGATCCTTTCGCTTGCCGGGGAGGCTGTTGCCGCAAAAATCGCGGCGAGAGGGGAGGGCAGATTGATCCTGTCCGTATTGCAATGTTGGATGCGCATGCCGGTTCCGCAACCATGCAGAAGCGATGATGCGATGCTTTCCGCTTCAATCTGGCTGACAATGGTGCCATTCGCCGCAAGGAGGGCCAAATGTCGTGGCGCGCTGCATGGCACGGGTGCGTAAGGCGGTTTGCAACCTCATCGGGTTTGATTCGTTATCCAGCCTTCGGGCCATCGGGAAGAAAAGTGCATGGAAGCGATTGGCGATGATCTGGACACGATGAAGCGGGTGCCGCTGGCAGACGATCACGTGGAGATGATCTGCGAGATCGGGACGGAACGCTGCTACTCCGCCGGGGACAGCGTGGCCGAAGTCGGCGATGCGATGACAGAATTTCTCTATGTGCTGGAGGGGGAGATCGAGATCGTCGATCCCTATACCGGCGGCCGCCTGATGAAGAGCGCGATCGGCCCCACGCAGTTCATGGGCGAGATCGGTTTCCTGAATGCCGGAAGCTGGACCCTGCCGATGCGCGCGGCGAAGGACACCCGCGTAATTGCCGCACCGCGGGACGAAATGATGGACCTGATGCGGCGCGTGCCCGAACTTTCAGATCACATCATCACCGTGTTCGCCGCCCGGCGAAGGCGCACGTTCGAGGAGAACCGCAGTTCCATCAAGCTGATCGGGGCGGACCGTGATCCGGCCGTGCAAAAGGTGGAAAGCTTCCTGCGGCGCAACCGGGTGCCGTACCACACCTATGATCTGGACGCCTCTGACGAGGAGAGCGTGACGCTATGCCGGCTGGCCGATCATACGCCTGCCGTCATCTTCAACCGGGACGAGGTGATAGAAGACCCGACCCCGCGCAAGATCGCGCATCGCCTGGGGCTGGATCTGAATATCTGCGAAGAGAACAGCTATGACGTGATCATCGTGGGCGGCGGGCCGGGCGGTGTGGCAGCGGCGGTGTATGCAGGGGCAGAGGGGCTGTGCGCCATGCTGATAGAGGACACGGCCATCGGCGGGCAGGCCGGCATGTCCAGCCGTATCGAGAACTACATGGGTTTCCCCACCGGCATCTCCGGCTCCGACCTTGTCTATCGCGGAGAGATACAGGCGCTGAAATTCGGCACGCGTTTCGTGATGCCGCGCCGCGTGGTGGATTTGTCAAAGCGGGAGGACGGCCAGTTCTGCGTGACGCTCGACGATGATGTACAGGTCTGCGCACGCGCCGTGGTGGTGGCCACGGGCGTGCAATACCGCCGCCTGCCGCTTCCACGGCTGGCCGAGTTCGAAGGCGCGGGCGTCTATTATGCTGCCACCGACATGGAGGCCCGCTTCTGCCGCAATTGCGATGCCGTGGTGGTGGGCGGCGGCAATTCATCGGGGCAGGCCGCCATGTTCCTCAGCCGCCATGCGTCACACGTTCACCTGATCGTGCGCGGGGACAGCCTAGCATCGACGATGAGCGAGTATCTGAGTCACCGGCTGGAGAACGATTCGGCGGTGACGATCCATTACGAGACCGAGGTGAGCGCGCTGCATGGGGAAAGCCGTCTATCCGGCGTCACCCTTTCCGGCCCCGATGGCGAGACAGAGGTGCGCACCAACGGATTGTTCATCATGATCGGCGCGGAGCCGAACAGCGGCTGGCTGAACGATATGGCAGAGTTGGATGATCGCGGCTTCGTGAAGACGGGCGACGAAGTGGGCGCGGCCAGCCAGTACGAAACCTCCACGCCCGGCATTTATGCCATCGGCGATGTACGCTCCGGCTCAGTCAAACGCGTGGCCAGCGCCGTGGGGGAAGGGTCCGTGGTGATATCCGCCGCGTGGAATCACATCGCCGCGCAATTGGATGCCGAAGAAAAGGGCTGACGCGTGAGGGTCTAACTCCGAACCCGCGAGGGTTCGCAAGGCCGACCGGCCGCCCGAGCCAATGCGAGGCCAATGCGAGGGGGAGCCAAGCGGGCGGATTCCCGCGCCCGGCGCTTGTGGGTCTAACCAAAGGGAGTGGTGCCCGGGGGCGGATTCGAACCACCGACACGACGATTTTCAGTCGTCTGCTCTACCCCTGAGCTACCCAGGCATTCTTCAGGCTGCGAGCGGCAGATGCATGCTCGCGGTCAAGGGAAGCGCGCCTATGGCGAACCCTCGTGCGCTTGGCAAGACCCCAATTCAGTCTTCTGTCGCAATATCTTCAGGCGCGGCTGGTGGACCGGGCACGGCATAGCCATCGTTGAACCACTGTGCGAGGTCGCGATCGCGGCAACGGCTGGAGCAAAAGGGCGTGAATTCCTCTGTGCGAGGTTTCTTGCAAATGGGGCAGGGGCGCTTCGTCATCGCGCCACAATCTGGGCATGGGGTGCATCCATCGCAAGGGCCGGATCGGGCCTTGTCGACACGTCCGTTCCCGTCCGGCGGCGCAATTCATCCAGCCAGCTGGCCGACAATTGATCGATCACGGCAGGATGGGCCGAAAGCTCCACCACGCCGGCGCCCTGCAATCGCTCTGCCCGGCGCAGCAATTGCCGCGCGGCAAAGGCGGCCCGGTGATAGGTCGCGCGTTGCAGAAGAGATGGCCGTTCCAGCCGCGCGATGATTTGCACAAAGCCAAAGCCGTTCATCGCGGTGCGTTCATGCGGCCAGCGTGACAGTGCATCGGCCAATGCTGAATCGATAGCGCGGCGATCTTCCTTCGCAGGCAGGGTGGGGAAATCGATCCCCAGATTGCCGCGCAGGTCCAGCCGCTTCACCGCGTCTCCCATCGCATCGGCAGCGGCGAGTGCCAGTTCGCGTGGCGGCAAATTGCCGTCCACATCGCACACGGTCATCGCCGGCGTGCAGGCGAAATGCAGCGAACCGCCGGAAAAATCGGCGCGGCCATCCATGGCTTCGCCCACCAGTTCATCCCAATCGCATTCGGGAAAGCTGCGCACATTGCGCACGGCATGCCCGGCGGAGGACAATCCCTCGGCAAGAGATGGCGCAGGGCGGGGCGGGGCATTCGTGGGGCGGGCCTGCGCATGTTTGGCGCGGCCTGCCTCTGCCAGAGCGGGGCGCACGACCTGCAAGCGGATGCGCGCGCCTTCTGCGGCGTCTTTCGGCAGGCGGTCCACCAGCGCAATCTGCCCATTGTCGAATGTGGCGGTGCCGCGGCTTGCACCCTTGCGCCGCGATGTAAGGGTGGCTTCTTCCACCAGGCCGGTGGACAATCCGCCGGGCCAGACAACCATCGCTTTGGCAATGCGGCTTCCTTCCAGCCGGATCGCGCGATCTTCGCCGATCCCTTCCTCCAGAAACCACTCAGCCAATGGCGAACCCGGCGGATTTCAGCAGGATGCGCGTTTCATACAGCGGCAGGCCGACGACGCCGGAATGGCTGCCCTGTATCCACGAGATCAGCGCCTCTGCCATGCCCTGTATCGCATAGCCGCCTGCCTTGCCCTCCCATTCGCCGCTGGCAATGTAGGCGTCGATCTCTTCGGGGGAGAGGCGTTTGAACTTAAGCTGCGTCTCGCTCAATTTCTCGCGGATAGAGCCATCGGGCGCGGCCAGAGTTACGGCGGAAAACACGCGGTGGCGACGACCGGAGAGCAGTACAAGGCATTCGCGTGCCGTTGCTTCATCCTCGGCCTTGGGCAGAATGCGCCGACCGGCCGCGACAACTGTATCGCCAGAAAGCACGTGCGCGCCCGCGCCGTCCACGGCCTGCGCCTTTTCACGCGCCATGCGCACGGCATAGTCACGCGGCAATTCGCGCGCATGGGGTGTTTCGTCGATATCTGCGGGGGTTACCGCGTCAGGTTCTATACCCAGCCGCGACAGCCATTCGCGGCGACGCGGGCTGGCGGAAGCGAGGACGAGTTTCAGCGGATCGGAAGCCACTCGATAGTCTTAGGGCGCTGGCTTGCGCCTTAGCCGGTGTATCCCGGCGGTCCGCCGCGACCCGGCATGAAGCGGTAGGTGATGCGTGCCTTGGTCAGATCGTACGGCGTCAGTTCGCACAGCACCTCGTCACCCACCAGCACGCGGATGCGGTTCTTGCGCATGCGGCCTGCGGTGTGACCCAAAACCTCGTGGCCGTTCTCGAGCTCGACGCGGAACATTGCGTTGGGCAGCAGTTCAACCACCTTGCCGCGCATTTCGAGAAGTTCTTCCTTAGCCATTCAGTCTATTGGTCCTTGTGCTTGGTCATATGCTTTTCCGGTAAGATTTACCCAGTGCAGGCCGCGCCCTTAGACGCCTCTTGCACAAAATGGAAGATAGGCCGTGTATCGCGCCTTTAAAGGGCCGACAGCTGCGATACATCTGCGACAAAATACGACAAGGGTCTGTATTGCCTGCGCAAGCGATGCGGAACATAGGCCTCCTGGGTGGGGATTCAAACCTTGTGCGGAGAGTTCCGATTCTGAAAATTTCGATGTCCTGCAGTGCCTTGGCGATCACCGCCGCGCTGTGCACGGCCCCGTTCCACACCGCATTGGCGCAGGATCAGGGCAGCGCGCCTGCCTCTGCGCAGGAAGGGCCTGATGCACCGGAAGATCAGCCGGTGGATGACGAAGTTAACACCATTATCGTGCTGGGCGCACGGCTGATTGACCGGATCGACGCGCCCGAACCGCCGCTGCTGACGCTGAATGCAGAGGATATTGCCGCCTACGGGGCTGGCTCGATCGAGGAATTGTTGCAGGCGCTTGGTCCGCAGGTCAGCTCCTCTCGCGGGCGCGGCGGCAGCGGAGGGCCCGTGATCCTCGTCAACGGCGTGCGCATCTCCTCCTTCCGTGAATTGCGCAGCTATCCGCCCGAAGCGATCGAGCGGACCGAGGTGTTCAGCGAGGAAGTGGCGCAGAGATATGGTTATTCGCCGGACCAGCGGGTGGTGAACTTCATCCTGAAGGACAATTTCTCCAGCCGTGAGATAGAGCTGGAATATGGCCAGCCCTTCGCAGGCGGTTTCTCCACGCAGGAAGTGGAAGGCACATATCTGCGGATCGACGGGCCAAGCCGGTTGAACCTCAATGTCGAATGGGAAAACTCCAGCCCGCTGACGGAAGCGGATCGCGATATCGTGCAGACCGCAGGCAGCATTCCCGATCTTGCGACGGACCCCGATCCTGCCCAATTCCGCAGCCTTGTGGCGGATACCGCCGGGGTGGAAGCCACCGCGAACTGGACAAGCCAGCTAAGCGAAGGCGGCCCGAACCTGTCTCTCAACGCCACGTATGAACGGGCCGACACGCTGCGCTTCCAGGGGCTGGATACTGTGCTGCTGAACGATCCTGCCGGCAACTCCGCCTTGCGATCATTTAACGAGGCGAACCCGCTGACGGTGGACAGCCGCTCCGAAAGTTACTCGCTCGGCAGCACGCTGAACCTGCGGGCGGGCGATTGGGAGGTGACGGGCACGCTGGATGGCACCTATTCCGACAATGTCAGCCGCACCCAGCAGAGCATCGATACCAGCGGACTGGTTTTGGATGCAGCGGCAGGATTGCTGCCGATCACCGCCGATCTTGGCGCGTTTGCGGATGCGGCTTTCGACGAGAGCCTGAGCGACACCTACACCTTCAACGCGCTGGCCACGGCGCGCGGCAATCCGATCTACCTGCCATCGGGCGATGTATCCGTTACCCTGCGCAGCGGATACAAATGGAACCGCATCGAAAGCAGCGACACTCGCGCGCTAGCCAGCAATACGCAGCTTACCCGTGGCCGCGTGTTCGGCGGGGCGAATATCTCCATTCCGCTCACCAGCCGGGAGGAGGATTTCCTCGATGCAATTGGCGATCTTTCGCTGAACCTGAATGCCGGGGTGGATTACCTTTCGGACTTTGGCACGCTGCAGGATTGGACGGTGGGACTAACCTGGGGCGTGACCGAAAACCTCACCCTGACAGCCACGCATATCAATCGCGAAGTCGCGCCGAGTTTGAGCCAGCTGGGCAATCCGGCGATTGCCACGCCCAATGTGCCGGTTTTCGATATCGCGAATAACCAGACGGTGCTGGCCACGGTTATCTCCGGCGGCAATCCGAACCTGCCTGCGCAATCGCAGAGCGACTGGAAATTGGGGCTGATCTGGGAACTGCCGTTTATCGACAACGCCACCTTCTCTTTTGATTACTACGACAACCATTCCGACGATGTCACCAACGGCCTGCCCACGCTGACCCCTGCGATAGAGGCCGCATTTCCGCGCCGCGTTACGCGCGATGCAACGGGGCGGCTGGTGCAGCTGGACGATCGCTTCGTCACCTTTGCAGAACGGGACGAGAAGCGCCTGCAATTCGGCCTGAACCTTTCGGGCCGTATCGGCGGCGGCGATGCTGCGCGCGGCGAACAGCGCGGACGCGGCGGTGAGCGCGGCGGTCAACGTGAAGGCGAACGCAGCGGTCAACGTGGCGGCGAAAGGCGCGGGCCGCCAAATCCGGAACGCATGCAGGCGATGCGCGCCATGTTCTGTGAGCAGGAGCCAGATGCCTTGCTTGACCGGTTCAACCGCGCACTGGCAGCGCAGGCTGCGGGGGAAGCACCGCCGACGGATGCTGACGGGCAGCCCATTTCCATCCCGCCGCGCATGTTGCAGCGGCTGGCCGGGGAAAACGGCCAGGTCGATCCGGAACGCTTTGCCGCCATCCGCGCCCGCATATGTGATGCCGAGGGTGCGCAGGCAAATGGCAGTGCCCCGCAGGCTGGTGGTGGTGAACGCGCCGGCAATCGCGGGCAATCGGGCCGTGGACGGGGGATGGGGCGGATGGGCCGCTTCATGAACAGAGGCAATGACGGCCCGCCAACTGGGCGCTGGTTCTTCAACCTGGATTACACGCTGGAGCTGGACAACACCGTGCTGATCGCGGACGGCATCCCCAGGCTGGACCTTCTGGATGGCGATGCCCTGTCCGGCGGAGGAGAACCACGCCACGCGGTGAGCGCACGCGGCGGGGCGTTCTACGATGGCTACGGCATGATCGTGTCGGCCCGATACACCGGGTCATCCCGCCTCGGTGGATCGGCCCTGCCGGGCAGTACGGACCTGTTTTTCGGCGACTTCATGACTGTCAGCCTGCGCAGTTTCATCGATCTGGGGCGGCGCGATTCGCTGGTGGAGGCGGTGCCTTTCCTCAAGGGATCGCGCATCGGTTTTGATATCGACAATCTGTTCGACGCCCGGCAGCGGGTGGTGGACAGCAACGGCATTACCCCGCAGCGATATCAGCCCTTCCTGGTGGACCCGGTGGGCCGCAGTTTCGAGATTGAATTTCGCAAGATGTTCTGACGGGCAGCATCCGGCGCAGGCCATCTACAGGTTCTGCGCCGCTGCATGGGCCGATGCCCAGGCCCACTGGAAATTGTACCCGCCCAGCCAGCCGGTAACGTCCACGGCTTCCCCGATGGCATGGAGGCCAGGCATCTTGCGCGCCTCCATGGTCTTTGACGAAAGCTCGCCTGTGTCGATGCCGCCGACGGTGACTTCGGCCTTGGCAAATCCCTCGGTGCCGTTGGGGCGGAAAGTCCAGGCCGAGAGTTGCTGCTGCGCGTGGCGCAGGGCCTTGTTCGGCACATTGCCAAGATCGCCCTCTATGGCGAGGCGTTCCGCCAGCGTGTCGGCCAGTCTGGCGGGCAGCAAATCGCGCAGGACGGCACGCAAAGTGGCAGAGGGGCGGGTGCGTTTCTCGTCCAGCAGCCAGTCTGCCGCGGCATCGGGTAGAAAGTTCATCGTTACAGGATCGCCGGGCCGCCAATAACTGCTGACTTGCAATATGGCAGGGCCAGATAGCCCGCGGTGCGTCATCAGCGCAGCTTCGCGGAAGGTGGTCTTGTTGGCGGTCGCCTCCACCTCCGTCGCAACGCCGGAAAGCTCGCGGAACAGCACGTCCTCTCCGCCCAGCGTCAGCGGGACGAGGGCAGGGCGCGGCTCCACCACTTTCAGCCCGAATTGCCGCGCCAGCCCGTAGGCGAAATCGCTCGCGCCCATTTTCGGAATGGATGGCCCGCCCGTGGCTATCACCAGTGCGGGCGCGCTGTGGCTGCCATCCTGCGTGGTGACGGTGAAACGCGCGCCGTCATGGGCTACGTCGTCCACGTTCTGATTACAGCGAATATCCACCGTTCCGGGGCCAGCGGCGCATTCATCCAGCAACATCTGCACGATCTGCTTTGCGCTGCCATCGCAGAACAGCTGGCCCAGCGTCTTTTCATGCCAGGCGATGCCGTGCTTTTCCACCAGATCGAGGAAATCGCGCGCGGTGTAGCGGCTGAGCGCCGATTTGGCGAAGTGGCGGTTGGACGAGATGTAGTGCGCAGGGCCAGCGCCAATATTGGTGAAATTGCAGCGACCGCCGCCGGAAATCAGTATCTTTTTGCCGACAGTTCCGGCCTTTTCCAGCACCAGCACATTGCGCCCGCGCTGCGCAGCGATCGCCGCGCAGAACAGGCCCGCCGCGCCGCCGCCCAGCACGATTGCATCGAATGTGGTATCCATGTGGCCCGCGTTAGGCAGGAAATACCTGCGCGTCCAAGATTACTCGCCTGCCTTCTGCCGCGCCGCGATGAAGTACAGGCCCGTGCCCACGGCGAATATCAGGCCCAACATCTGGAACGCCTCTGCGCTGGCATGGCTGGCCACCCACAGCGTGGAGATCGCGGCGATAATGGCCAGCGGCAGGTGCCACCAGGACGCCTTTGCCTCATCACGGTTCTGGAGCACGGGCAGGGCGAGGGAGCAGAGCAGGTACATCACCAGCCGGGACAGCGTGCTGGCCACCGCCAGCGCGGCGAACCCCGCCCACAGGCTGAACACGATGGCCGCGCCGCCATAGAACAACACGGAGACATCGGGCGTCTGAAACCGGGACGAGACATGGGCGAAGATGCGCGGCAGGGTGCCTTGCTCTGCCATGCCAAAGGTCATGCGAGGCACCACAATGCCGCCGTTCAGGATATTGGCACCGATGGAAAAAGCCGCCGCGATCGAGATCACGATGACGCCTGCCTGGCCTGCCACCACATTGGCCGCAGCCGCCAGCGCGCTCTCGCCTTCGCCAGCTTGCGGGGCAATGGCGAGATAAGCCCAGATCACCAGCATGTAGAACAGGGCAACGGCCGCAATCGTGGTGAGCAAAGCCAAAGGGATGGTGCGGCGGGGATTGCGGAGTTCTCCCGCGGGGAAATTCGCATTCTCGAACGCCATATAGGCATAGAAGGTCAGCAGCACGACGCTTTCAAACTGGCCGAATTGCGGCAGGCTGAATCCGACCGAGGGATCACGCGTGAACAGCCCGAAAATCACCAGCGCCACCAGCGGCAGCAGCTTCACCGCCGTCATCGCGCCCAGTACGTTGACGGAGGCGCGCATGCCCACAAGGTTGATCAGCGTCATGAAAGCGATGAAACCAATCACCGCCAGGGAACGCAGGGTCGGGTCCTCCAGCACCGGAAACAGCACGGCCAGATAGGCAATGGCGACATGCGTATTGGCCGCCACCGCCACCACCGCGCTGGCATAGCGCATCCAGCCCGACTGAAATCCGAAGAATGACCCGAAGGCCGCATGGGCATACAGCACCGGCCCGCCATGTGTATCAAACCGCGTGGCCAGCATCGCAAAAACGAATGCCAGCGGCGCAATCAGGATCGCGCCCAGCAGCATCATCCATGGGGCAAAATTGCCAACTGCGGCCACCAGAATGGCGGGCATGGCGAAAATGCCTGCGCCGATCATCCCGTTCACCGGGAACAGCGCCGTGCCCCAAAAGCCCACCGTGCGCGGCAGGGCGGCGGGTGTTTTGTCCATGCGTCGTCCCCGTTCAAGTCCCCAAAGCCACACGCTGCCCTGTGGGGAGGTTGCGCGCAAGCTTTGCCAAGTGCGCGGTCACCACCTATCTGATCTGGCATGTCACGAACCGAAGCCGGATCCCCTTCAGACCCCCGCGGGGCGGAGCGTTTCAACGAGGAGCGCGCCGCATATACGGTGAAGGGCAATTCCCAACCCGATCTGGAAGCCGGCGTCACCGCCATTCGCGAGGTGGTGAAGACGCTCAAGCCCAAGCCCGGCGTCTATCGCATGCTGGATGCGCGGGGCGACGTTCTCTACGTGGGCAAGGCGCGCAGCCTGAAGGCGCGCGTGGCGAATTACACACAGGTGAAGAACCTCACCAACCGCCTGCAGCGCATGGTGAGCCAGTGCCGCGCGATGGAAATCGTCACCACCAATTCAGAGGCGGAGGCGCTGCTGCTGGAAGCGCAATTCATCAAGCGTTTCCGCCCGCCATACAACGTGCTGCTGCGCGACGACAAAAGCTTCCCCTTCATCCTGCTTCGCGAGGGGCATAATTTCCCGCGCATCCAGAAACACCGTGGCGCGCGCCGGGCGAAGGGCAATTACTATGGCCCCTTCGCCAGCGCCGGATCGGTGAACACGACGATTAACGCGCTTCAGAAGCTGTTCCTGCTAAGGTCTTGCACGGACAGCTTTTTCTCCCGCCGTGACCGACCTTGCCTGCTTTACCAGATCAAGCGATGCAGTGCGCCCTGCGTCGGCCGTATCGACAAGGAGGGCTATGACCGGCTGTTGCAGGAGGCGAAAGATTTTCTCGGCGGTAAATCCGGCGCGGTGCAGGCGCGGATAGAGGAGCAGATGAAAAAGGCGGCGGAGGATCTCGATTTCGAGACTGCCGCACTGCTGCGCGATCGGCTGCGCGCGGCGACGTTCATTCAGGGCAGTCAGGCGATCAACGCGGACGGCGTGGGCGATGCCGATGTCTTCGCGCTGGCGGCCAAGGGCGGGCAGATCGGCGTGCAGGGCTTCTTCGTGCGAGGCGGGCAAAACTGGGGGCACAAGGCTTTCTTCCCCACCCACACGCAGGACCTTGAAAAGGACGAGGTGCTGGCCCGCGTGCTGGCGCAATTCTACGAAGAGGTGCCGCCGCCGCGCACCATTCTGGTGGACCGTGATTTGCCGGAGCAGGAATTGCTGGAGGAAGCATTCGGAGAGCTGGCGGGACGCAAGGTGCAGATCAGCACGCCCCAGCGCGGGGAACGACGCAGGCTGATGGAACAGGCCAGCCGCAACGCGACGGAGGCGCTGGACAGGCGGCTGGCGGAAACCGGCACGCAGGCCAAGATCATGCGCGAAATGGCGGAATTCCTTGAATTGCCGGACATTCCTGCGCGCATCGAGATCTACGACAACAGCCATATCCAGGGCAGCAAGGCCGTGGGCGCGATGGTGGTGGCGGGGCCGGAAGGCTTCATGAAAAACCAGTATCGCAAGTTCAACATCAAGAGCGCGCAGAGCAACGATGATTTCGCCATGATGCGCGAGGTGATGGACCGCCGTTTCAGCCGCGCGATGAAGGAAGACCCGGATCGCGAGGGCGGGCTATGGCCCGATCTGGTGCTGCTGGATGGCGGCAAGGGGCAGATGTCATCCGTGAAGGATACGCTGGAGGAGTTGGGGATCGAAGACGTGCCGCTGATCGGCATCGCCAAGGGTCCGCATCATGGGCGAGAGGGGCGGGAGGTGTTTCATTTCCCCGATGGGCGCGAGAAGATGCTGCCCACCAATTCGCCGGTGCTGTTCTATCTGCAACGCCTGCGGGACGAAGTGCACCGCTTCGCCATCGGCGCGCACCGGGCAAAGCGCAGCCGTGCCATCAGCGCATCACCGCTGGATGAGATTCCCGGTATCGGCCCGGCAAGGAAGCGCGCGCTGCTGCTGCATTTCGGAACGGCCAGCAAGGTGCGCGCGGCATCGCTGGAGGATTTGCAGCGCATACCCGGCGTCAGCGAAAGCGTGGCGCGGACGATATACGATTTCTACCACGCGGGCGGTTAGGCCAGCAGGTCAGGCGGGAGAGTTGGCGTCCGCTTTCAATCGTCGTTCCTGAAAGGCAAAGCGCGCGGCCTTGCCAACGTCGCTTTGGAACGATGAATTCACGATGCCGCCCACGGCAGAGCCGACGATGGGCACGATCATGCCCGCGCGGCTGCGGAAGGATGTGAGGGCGATGGCGCGGGATACGCGCTCTACCGCCTGATCGATGACGGGGGTAATTTCCTTGTGATCGGCATCGACTAGCTCTCCGTCCGGGCCGATTGCAGCCTCCAGCGCGGCGATGCGCTTTCCGCGTTCGTCAGGATCGTCCAGCGCGGAAAGCTCCAGCACCTGCAGGCGAAACAGCTTTTCCTGCGGGCCGTCGCCGGCATAGCCATAGGCCTTGCCGGTATCGCGGATCACTCGCAGGGCGATGGCGATTGTGGCGGGAATATCCAAACCCGCCGTCACCACGCCGCCAAATCCAGCCGCGGCACCGCTGGCTCCGCTGATGCCACTGGCAGCGCGGGACACGCTTTTGGCCGCTGTGCGCGCGGCCTGAATATCTGCCGGATCATGGGTGAAGTTAACCAGCCGGGGCGCGGCGACTGCCGTATCCAGCCCTTTCAGCACCGCCTCTACCAGCGATTTCGGCACCAGCTGGGCGATCGCCTGGCCGAATGGATTGGTGAGGCGTTCTATCCCGCGGCCCAGCCATGATGGCTTGCTGCGACGATAGCGGGCCTGTTCTTTCGAGATGTCCATGGCCTGATAACGCCGGGCGGCACGGCGCGTTCCGTGTGCGCCGTTTCGCTGGCGGGCGATCAGACGTGGCGCAGCATGCCTTCCTGGCTTACGCTTGCCACCAGCCTGCCATCACGCGTGAAGATCTGCCCGCGCCCAAATCCGCGCGCATGGCCGGACCACGGGCTTTCCGTGCGGTACAAAAGCCAATCGTCGGTGCGAAAGCTTTCGTGAAACCACAGCGCGTGATCGAGGCTGGCGCCTTTCAGCGATTTATCCAGCATACCCATGCCATGCGGCTGCAAGGCCGTGCCCAACAGCTGATAATCGGAAATATAGGCCAGCACCGCGCGGTGCACGGAGGATTCCGATGGCAGGGAAGACACGGTGCGGAACCACAGATGGCTGATGGGTTCGCGCCGCTGCGGGTTCAGCCAGTCGCGCGGTTCGACAGATCGGAAATCGATGGGGTTGGGGCGCAGCGCCAGCCGCTTCAGCGGGCCATCGGGCAGCTTGTCCGCCACCTCCCTTTGCAATTGCGCATCGGGCACCAGATCATCGGGACCGGGCACATCGGGCATTTGCGGGGCCTGATGATCGGGGCCATCCACGGGGATCTGGAACGATGCCGTCAGATTCAGGATCGGCTTGCCATCCTGGCTGGCCACCACCCGGCGATTGGAGAAGTTGCGACCGTCCAGATCGCGCTTCACCCGGTATTCGATCGGCAGATCATCGCTGCCGGGGCGCAGGAAATAGGCGTGCAGGGAATGCGCCTCTCTCGCGTCATCCACCGTGCGGCGCGCCGCGCCCAGCGCCTGCGCAATGGCCTGTCCGCCAAACACGCGGCCGGTGCCATCGGGCCGTCGCCTGCCGATGAAGCGGTCTCCGCCCTTGGGTTCAAGATCCAGCAGCAAGACAAGATCTGCGACCAGTTGTTCAGGCGTATGTGACGATTGCGGAGCCATTCCCTGCGCCATTACGCGTCAGCCACATTTCGTCAAGCAAGACGCCCTAGAGAAGCCCCGGAATACGGCGCGCCACGCGGCAGGCCAGCGCCTTTAAACGGTTGTGGCGGGGCCAGCGATGCGGGGCAGATGGGTTGGCGCCAAACCGGCGCAGCAGGTGATTGAAAGCGCGTGCGTCCGCCTCGTCATAACTCCATTGCGATCGCCAGGTGATCGACAGCGAAATCGCAGGTTCTGGCCCGTTGCGCACGTAATGCGGCGCCATGACGGGGACATACAGCGCATCGCCCGGCTGCAGTTTGAAGGCCATGCCGAAATCGTAAAGGCTATCGTGCCATCGCAGTTCACGCGCGCCGCCGGTGTGATAAGCCTCGTGCACGGTATCTGGAACACACCGCGTGTCGCCTG
The DNA here is from genome assembly GCF_009807005.1 of Aurantiacibacter rhizosphaerae. Taxonomy (GTDB): domain Bacteria; phylum Pseudomonadota; class Alphaproteobacteria; order Sphingomonadales; family Sphingomonadaceae; genus Alteraurantiacibacter; species Alteraurantiacibacter rhizosphaerae. Next base: position 1,533,025 of record NZ_WUBR01000001.1, read on the forward strand.
CGGGCAGAACCGTCATCACCTTTGACCCGCGCAGTTGCAGCAGGATGTTGTGCTCCGGATCGAAGTGATAGGGCGTCACCGCATTGGGGCTGGATACGAAGATGAAGCCTTGAGGGGTCAGCATCTCTCCGGTGCACGGTTCGATCACGTCCCTGATTTCATCCAGCAATTCATGCAACATGCCCGCATAGGACGGGTTCTGTTCGATATTCTTCAGCACGGCCCAGCTGTTGGTGCTGTCGATATTCCTGATGGTTTCACCGATGGAAAGACCGGTGCCCTCAGGTTTGCCCGTCACGCCCACCGGCAGATCGCCGCGATTGTATTCAACGCTTTTGCCCGGAAGGCTTTCGCCCAGAATGGCCAGCGCCTCCAGCTCCAGCAGCGGATGCTGCACGAGGTCATGTGCCAGCCTGATTGCGCCTTCGGGATAGGATGCGCCCAGGAAGGCGCGGCTGCGGGCGGGGAACACCTGCTTTGCGCCGACAGATCGACCGCGCAGGTTTCCAACATAATGGCTCATGAAATGCCCCCTGCGGCACGTCCGGTTTCCAGCCGGATCAGTGTTGAAAATGCCGCGCGGCGCAATGCGCCACCAATGCCGATGGAGAGGCGTTCGATCACCCGGCGTTCCCGCCAGATATGGTCTATCATCGGGTGATCTGGCGAGGCGCAGCTATCCGCCCATTCGAACCCGTCCTGTTCCAGCATGGCAAGGTTTTCCCTTTGCAGCAAAACGCCGGGAGAGAAGCGGGCGTAGTCCTCGTCATAAGCGGTCTTGAAGGAGAAGGCGTGGCGGCCCGTGGTGAAGGTGGCCAGCATGGCGATGGGCCTGCCGTCCAGCCTGATGGCAAGGCGTTCCAGCCTGCCGCGCGCAGCAGCCCCGGCAATGGCGTGCTGAAATATGGCCCTCGTATCGTGATCAGAATTGAGGGCCGATCCGGCATCGCCTTTCCAGCCGCGCGATTCCAGCTCAAGAAAATCTCTCGTCCATTCGGCAACCTGCGAATAATCGGTCAGCCGCTCCACGCTCAGATCACCTTCTTCGGCCAGGCGGCGATGCTGGCGGCGCAATTCCTTGCGCTTCTTGGCAGAGACGGACTGGGCGAAATAATCCTCTGCCGGTTGCGCGGTATGCAGCATGGCCCGTTCTTCGCGCATCACCTCTGCCGCCGGGCGCGCTTCGCCCGCCAGCACCGATTTCAGCGCGCTGCGCAGCGGGCCGTGGGCGGGCGCGTGGGAAAGGTGCAGGAACAGGGACAATCCGGCGTGACCGTCACACCATGCCAGCAGCGCCTGCCAGAACTCCTGCTCCAGCCCCTTTGCCACCAATGGCTGTCCGCAAAAGCAGTTGGGATGCAGCCAGTTGCGCAGGTGGGGGATGGGGTGGCCGTAATAATCGCGGGTGCGCAATACGGGCATCAAGCCGGCCAGCTGGCCATTGGCCTGCAGGGTCAGCAGGGTGACATCGCCGCGCCTATCCAGCGCGCGCAGCGATGGCAGCAGATACCAGCTTTCGTAGAAAGGGTTCGGCTCCGCCGCGCATTGGGCCAGCGCATCCCACGCGGCAATCCGATCCCGCCCCTCGAACTCGCTCCAGTCATGCTCCTCCACCACGATGCGCGGCGCGGCGGCGCTGCCTGCCGATCTGGCAGAGCCTTCGCCTGTCGCGACAAGCCCTTGAAGGGGCAGGGAAAAGGGCAGGTCATGCGCCAAGGAAAAAGGTTAACCTCCGGGCCGGTGATACCATGGGGAACATGGCACTCTCCTAAGGCACGGGGCGAGAAGGAAGGCTTAAACACAAGGGTAAAGAAAACCCTGCCCGGCACATGCCGAGCAGGGTAATTCTTCATTATCAAATGTTATCTGTTGCTAGACCGCCAGGGCAGCCAGCAACAGCAAGGCCACAATATTCGTGATCTTGATCATGGGGTTAACGGCGGGACCTGCGGTATCCTTGTAAGGATCACCCACGGTATCGCCGGTAACCGCGGCGTGGTGGGCATCGCTGCCCTTGCCGCCATGATTGCCGTCCTCGATATATTTCTTGGCATTATCCCATGCGCCGCCACCGGCCGTCATGGAAAGCGCCACGAACAGGCCGCCCACGATCACGCCCAGCAGCAATGCGCCCAGCGCCGCGAAGGCATTTTCCTGTCCCGCCACCAGGAAGATGACGAAATACACCACGATGGGGGCCAGCACCGGCAACAGCGAGGGAATGATCATTTCCTTGATCGCTGCCTTGGTAACAAGGTCCACCGTGCGGGCGTAATCGGGCTTTTCGGAGTAATCCATGATGCCCGGCTTTTCCTTGAACTGGGCACGCACGTCTTTCACCACATCGCCCGCAGCGCGGCCAACGGCAGTCATGCCCATGGCGGCGAACAGGTATGGCAGCAAGGCGCCCAGCAACAGGCCGACGATGACGTAGGGGTTCTCAAGCGAGAAATCGACGTCAGCCGCCGGGAACAGCTCCGCCAGATCGGTGGTGTAGGCAGCGAACAGCACGAGTGCCGCCAGCGCCGCCGAACCGATGGCATAGCCCTTCGTCACGGCCTTGGTGGTGTTGCCCACGGCATCCAGCGCATCGGTTTTCTCCCGAACGCTTTCATCCAGGCCCGCCATTTCGGCAATGCCGCCGGCATTGTCCGTTACCGGGCCATAGGCATCCAGCGCCACGACCATGCCCGCCAGCGCCAGCATCGCGGTGGCCGCATAGGCAATGCCCATCAGGCCCGCCAGCTGATAGCTGCCGATGATGCCCGCGATGATCGCAAGCGTTGGCAGGGCGGTGGATTCAAGGCTGATGGCCAGACCCTGGATCACGTTGGTGCCGTGGCCCGTTTCAGAAGCCTTGGCGATGGAGCGGACCGGGCGGAAATTGGTGCCCGTGTAATACTCCGTGATCCAGATGATGACGCCGGTCAGCACCAGGCCGATGACGGAGCACCAGAAAAGGTCCATCCCCGTAAACGGTGCCAGCGCCGAAGTGCCTTCCTCCGCCAGCGGAGCGCCCGGATCGACATTGCCCAGGTTCTCTCCACCGATCATGGCGTTCATATCGCCCAGCGCATATTGCGTGACGAGGTAGATCAGCGGCACGGCCAGCACGGCGGTGACGATGAAGCCCTTGTACATGGCACCCATCACATTCGTGCCGCTGCCCAGCCGCACGAAATAGGTGCCGATGATGCTGGTGACGATGCAGGCACCGCCGATCAGCAGGGGCAAGGCAACAAGGCCGGAGAACACAACCGCCGTCGTGCTGCCCGAAAGCAGCAGCAGCGTCAGCACCATGGTGGCGCCCACTGTCACGACGTAAGTCTCGAACAGATCGGCGGCCATGCCGGCGCAGTCGCCCACATTGTCACCCACATTGTCCGCGATCACGGCGGGGTTGCGGGGGTCATCCTCTGGAATGCCCGCTTCCACCTTGCCGACAAGGTCTGCACCCACGTCTGCTGCCTTGGTGAAGATACCGCCGCCCAGACGCGCAAAGATGGAGATGAGCGAGGCACCGAAGGCCAGCGCCACCAGTGCATCCACGATCTCGCGCCGCTCTGCAGCTTCTGCCAGCGACAGGCCGACCACATTGGTCAGCACCCAATAGAACACCGCGATGGCCAGCAGGGCGAGGCCCGCCACCAGCATGCCGGTGATGGCACCGGCGCGGAAGGCCAGCGTCAGGCCTTCCTGCAGGCCCTTCATCGCAGCAGCAGCAGTGCGCAAGTTGGATTTCACCGAGATATTCATGCCGATGAAGCCCGCGACGCCTGAAAGGATCGCACCGATGGCAAATCCGACCGCGCTGAGCGGCCCGAGGAACAGGAGAACAAGGGCAGCCACCACGACGCCGACAATGGCGATGGTGGTGTATTGCCGCTTCAGATAGGCTTGCGCGCCCTCCTGAATGGCTCCTGCGATTTCCTGCATTTTTTCGTTGCCGGGATCGGCGCCGAGAACCTGGCGACTGGTGATAAAGCCATAAACGATGGCCAGCAGTCCCAGGACAATAGCGATAAGTATAAGGTCCATGACCAGCTATTCCCCTCTTCCCAATTTGAACGGCCCGGTCATCCGGGTCCGCATAGGGCATAGGGCTAACACAAAGAGGGCCATTCACAAGCGTGAAAGCAGTTTTACCCCCGCACATGGCTGGAGCCCACTAATGGCGCGGATCAGCGGCTATTGATGGGTGTAGCCAAGGCCCTGAGCATTGGTGACGGCCTCTCCATCAACAAAGAGCGGAGCAAAGCCTCGCGGCTCCACCGTGCCGATTGGCACCGCCTTCACCGGGCATGCCGCCCCTGCGGGGAGGGTGAACAGCAGTTCGTAATCATCGCCCCAGCCAAGGCATTCCATGCGCCGCGCCGGATCGGCCACCGGGCAGGTGGCGGTATCGATGGCGATGCTCACTTCGCTTGTCTCTGCCATGCGGTAGGCATCCAACAACAAACCGTCCGACACATCCATCATCGCGGTAACATGCGGGGCCAGCGCCTCTCCCTCTGCCACGCGGGCCAGTGGGCGGGCGTAGGCGGCATGGTCTGCCCCGGTGCCATCGCGCAATGCCTCAAAACCCAGCATGGCCGCGCCAATCGTGCCGGTGACGAACAGCGCATCACCGATTTGCGCGCCGGATCGTGACGGCACGGGCGTGTGCGAAGCGCGGCCAATCGCGGTTAGGCCAAGCGTGCGCCTTGCTCCATCGCCCTTACCGCTGCCGACAGTATCACCGCCCAGCAGGCCGGTGCCGTAATGGCGCAAAACCTCGTGCAGCCCGTGAAGGAAGCTTTCATCGCCATCGCCCAGCGTGTGGCCCAGCAGCACGCCGATTGGCGCTGCGCCCTTCGCGGCCAGGTCTGATAGATTGGTGGCGACCAGCTTCCACGCCACGTCGGCCATGTCCTGATCGGGCAGGTAGTGCACGCCTTCGATCATCGCATCATGCGTGATGACCAGCGTCTCACCGCCGATTTCCAGCACGGCTGCATCATCGTTCAGTCCGCGCGCGCCGGGGTGGAGGGGGAGGGCGCGCAGTGCGGCGATGAAATCGGCTTCGTTCATGTGCCCCCCGTCCCGAATGACTGCCCTAGGGGCGCACCTGCCGGGCCACCGCATCCAGAATGCCGTTGACGAATTTCGCTTCCCTCGCATCGAAAAAGGCGTGGGCAACGTCCACATATTCGGAAATGGCGCTGGCCTTTGGCACGTCCACACGCGCCATCAACTCATAGGTGCCGCAGCGCAGGATTTGCAGCATGGTCTTGTCCAGCCGGGCCAGCGTCCAGCCATCGGCCAGCTTTTCCGTCAGCACGGCGTCCACTTCATCAAGCCGCGCAATCACGCCCGCCACGATATCGTCGAAGAAAGGCACTTCGGCCTCTTCATACTGATCGTCCTCGATCTCTGCGCCAAGGCGGTGCTGGTGAAATTCATTCAGCAGCTTTGCCGTCGGCGTTTTTTCCATGTGACGCTGGTACAGCGCCTGCACGGCGGCCAGCCGCGCGGCGGAACGGGCGCGGGACCGCGCCGAGGGTTGGTTGGGGGTGTTCATTACAGTCGTACCTTTACGCTGCGCGCGTGGGCGGGCAGTCCTTCGATCTCGGCCAGCGCCACGGCAGCGGGGCCGATTTCGCCCAGTGCCTTCTCATCCAGCGAAATGAAGCTGGTGCGTTTCATGAAATCCAGCACGGACAGGCCGCTGGAAAAGCGTGCGCGGCGCCCGGTGGGCAGCACGTGGTTGGGCCCGGCAACATAGTCGCCAATGGCTTCTGGGGTATGGCGGCCCAGGAACACGCTGCCTGCGTGGCGGATCTTGGCGAACATGGCCTCCGGCTCGTCAATGGCCAGCAGCACGTGCTCTGCGGCAAGGCGATCGGCAAGGGCAGGAGCTTCTGCCATCAGATCCTCCACCACGATCACCACGCCGTTGTTCTCCCAGCTTTCGCGGGCAACCATCTTGGTGCTGAGCTGTGCCAGCAGCACGTCCACGGCATCTTCTACCGCGGCGGCATAATTGGCATCGTCTGTGATGAGGATGGACTGGCTGGAGGGATCGTGCTCCGACTGGCTCAGCAGGTCTGCCGCGATCCAGTCCGGATCGTTCTTCTCATCCGCGATCACCAGAATTTCGCTGGGTCCGGCCACCATGTCTATGCCCACCACGCCGTAAAGCTGGCGCTTGGCCTCTGCCACCCAGGCATTGCCGGGGCCGGTGATTACGTCCACCGGTTGAATGCGCCGCGTGCCATAGGCCAGCGCGGCGATCGCCTGCGCGCCGCCGATGCGCCACATCTCGTCCACCCCGCAAACATGCGCGGCGGCCAGCACCAGATCATTCATCTGGCCGTGGGGTGTGGGCGTCGTCACCACCAGGCGATCCACGCCTGCAACCTTGGCAGGGATGGCGTTCATCAGCAGGCTGGATGGGTATGCCGCACGGCCACCGGGCACATAGAGGCCTGCCGCCTCAACCGCATTCCACCGCGCACCAAGGCGCACGTTCGTCTCGTCGCGGTAATCGCGATCCTGCGGCAGCTGCCCTTCGTGATAGGTGCGGATACGCTGGGCCGCCATGTCCAGCGCCTCCCGCACGTCGGGCATCAGCATGTCATAGGCGATCTTGCACTGATCCCTGCCGATCCGCCAGCTGGAGACATCGGCCGTCAGCGCGTGCTTGTCATACCGCATGGAGAAATCGATCAGGGCATCGTCGCCCTTCTGCCGGACCTGCGCGATGATGCCGCGCACATCGCTGGCCACATCGGCATCGCTTTCGCGCCGATCGTTCACGATGCGGGTGAACTGCGTTTCGAACGTGTCGCTATTGGCTGTAAGGCGGCGCATCAGGCGGCCTTGCTTTCGGTGCACTTGCGGAACCGTTCAACCAGGGCAGACACGCGCGGATCGGTTTTCCACGCGGCGCGGTTCACGATCAGGCGCGCGCTGACCTGCATAATCACGTCTTTCTCCACCAGTCCATTGGATTTCAACGTGCCACCGGTGGACACCAGATCCACGATCCGGCCCGCCAGCCCGCTGGAAGGGGCAAGTTCCATCGCGCCGTTCAGCTTGATGCATTCCGCCTGGATGCCCTGCGCCTCGAAATAACGGCTGGTGATGTTGGGGTACTTGGTCGCCACGCGCAGGTGGCTGGCGTTGCCGTATTTATATTCCACCGGTTCCTTCGGCTCTGCGGTGGAAAGGCGGCAGGCACCGATGCCAAGATCGACGGGCGCGTAAAGCTGCGAATAATCGAATTCCTCGATCACGTCGGACCCCACGATGCCCACCTGCGCCGCGCCAAATGCCACGAAGGTGGCCACATCGAAGGCGCGCACGCGCAGGATGCGCATGGTGCCCGTCTCGTCCGCGAAGCTGAGAGAGCGATCGAGCTTGTCGTGAAAGGCGCTTTCCGGCACCACGCCAGCCTCCGCCATTACGGGCAGCGCCTCATCCAGGATGCGCCCCTTGGGCAGGGCGAAAATCAGCGGTCCAAACCGCGTATCGTCGGAACTGGTGGTCATGGCGCGCGATGTAGGGGCACAAGGCAAAAAGGGCAATGCGAATGGCAGGCGAAAACGAAACCGGCAATGTGATGGAAATCGCCAGTGTTGCAGAAGCCATCGAATGGCAGGCGCAGCACATGGAACGGGCAGGCTCTCCCAACAACGCCCGCATCCTGCGCGCCCTGCTGGCGGTGATGGAAACGCAGACCGCCACCGGGCGCCGCATCGCCAATTGGCAGGGGCTGACGCTGGAAGACGCGATGCCGTTGCGTGTGGCGGGCGGGTTTCACTACCTGCTGCTGACGGGCGAGGAAGAACGGCTGGGCGATATCTACCGCGGTTTCATCACCGATCAGGCGCAGATCGATGCGCTGGTGGTGGAGATTGCGGAGCGACACGATCACACGCTGCTGCCGTGGCTGGACGGTCCGCCGCAAACGAATGAGGCCGGGCGCAGCGCCAGCGTGATGGCCGCGCTCCTCTGGCTGTCGGGCAAACTCGGCCCGCAATTCGAACTGACCGAAATCGGCGCAAGCGCCGGCGTGAACACGATGATGGGGCGGTTCTTCTATGATCTTGGCGGCACGAAGGCGGGGCCGAGCCTGTCCTCCATCACGATCAAGCCCGATTGGCGCGGCGATGCGCCGCCGCAGAACGCGGTGGAGATCGTGGGCATCAAGGGCTGCGATATTTCACCCATAGACCTGGCGGACGAAGCCCAGGCGATCCGTCTGAAAAGCTACATCTGGCCCGACGCCACGGATCGGCTGGCGCGCATGGACGCGGCCATCGCCATGGTAGAGCGCGCTGCGCCGGACCTTGTGAAGATGGATGCGGGCGATTTCGTGGAAGAACGGCTTGCCGCCCCGCAGGATGATGGCGTGACCCGCGCCCTGTTCCACACCGTAATGTGGCAATACATGCCGCAAATCACGCGGGACCGGATTACAGAAGCGATGGAAGCGGCGGCCGCGAAAGCCACGGCGGACAAGCCGCTGGCGTGGATTCGCCTGGAAACCAACCGCAAGACTTTCAAGCACGAGCTGAGCGTGAAATACTGGCCCGGCGGCGGCGAGGAATGGCAATTGCTGGCAGAGGCGCACCCGCACGGAGCGTGGGTGGAATGGCTGGGTGAGGGTTAGGCCGTCCGTTCCAGGAATCGGTCCAGCGCTTCATTCACCGCCGCCGGTGCTTCCCACGGCACGAAATGGCCGCTGTCCGCAATCCGCTCGATCGTCAGGTCGCTCACGACGTCGTCCAGCCCCTCGACATTGCCGGGCCGCAGCGCCTCGTCATTCATGCCCCACACCACCAGCGTGGGGATCTCGATCTTGGGCACGGGAGGCGGGCTGTATTCCGGCGGCAGGCCGTAGGGATCGTCCACGGACGGCACGGAGACGGCGCTGGCGCGATACCAGTTCAGCATGGCAAAGGAGTTTTCCGGATTGCGCCACTGCTGCATCAGCAGGCCAAGCTCCGCCGGATCGTAGGGCGGGCGGTTTTCCCAGGTTAGCGCGGTCTGCATCAGGCCTGCCAGCCCGTGTTCGCGCACGGTATCGTCATGCGCGGGATCGCGGAACACGCGCATATACTGGCTGGCGGCGCGCTGATCCGGGTCCGTCAGCAGCAGGCGCTGATAGATCACGGGATGCGGCGCATTGGCGATCACCGCGCGGGTGACGTGGCCGCTGGCCTGACCGAAGGCCGCTACCAGCCACGCGATCGCGCCGCCCCAGTCGTGGCCCAGGATCGTGTAGCTGGACACACCCAACGCCTCCGCCAATCCGGCGATGTCCTGCACCAGCGCAATCGTCTCGTAGTGCTCCGCGCCTTGGGGCCGCGAGGAATTGCCATAGCCGCGCTGATCGGGCGCGATGCAGCGGTATCGATCCGACAGGTGCTCTATCTGGTGCCGCCACGTGCGGTGGTTTTCGGGGAAGCCGTGGAGGAATATCAGCGCCGGTGCATCGCGCGGGCCGGTGTCCCACACGTCCAGCTCTATACCATTGGCCAGCTTCACACGGGTCAGATCGCTCATATCAAACGCCCTTGCTGGGGATGCCGACCAGTTCGATGGTGAAGAACAGGGTCGCGCCACCGGGGATGGGGCCACGGCCTTGCAGACCGTAGGCCAGCTCTGCCGGGATGGCGATTTCGGCGGTGTCGCCCACGCCCATATATGGGATGGCGATCTGCCAGCCGCGCACCAGATTGCCGAGCGGGAATTCTATCGGTGCAGCATCCTCATTGCTGTCGAACACGTCGCCATCGGTGAAGCTGCCGATGTAGTTCACCTGCACCACGTCGCGCACAGTGGGCGCGGGGCCGGTGCCATCGCCCGCCGTGCGGCGAAACTTCACGCCGCCATCCAGCGTCGCCCAGCCATCGGCAGGGGTGAGCGAGTGCAGCGCGGATTGCTGCATATTGTGCCAGGCGAGGCTGCCGGGAGCACCGGGTGCAGGCTCAGCAGGAATATCCTGCGCGGCCGCGGGCACGGCGAGGGAAAGGGCGAGGGCGGGGAGAAGAATCTTGATCATGGCAATGCGATAGCGTGGGCAATGCCATTCGTCATCATCCTAAGCGCTAGGGATAGCTGACCGTCTTGGGTGCACCATCTGGCAGGGGGATAAATTCCGCGTCATCGCCCGGCACGGTGCCGAAGCGCCCCTCGCGCCAGTCTTCCTTGGCCTGTTCGATCCGCTCCCTGTCGGAGCTTACGAAATTCCACCAGACGTGCCGCTTGGTTGAGAAGGCTTCCCCGCCCAGCAGCATGACGCGCGCGCCATAGCGACTGGCCAGCGTCATGGCGTCACCCGGTTTCAGCACCACGAGATCATAAAGCTGGAGCGGCGTGCCATCGATTGTCGCATCGCCGCCCACCAGCATCACCGCGCGCTCGTCCGCCTCTGCATCGATGGGGATGGAGCCGCCTTCCTGCAGCAGGATTTCGGCATAGATCGTTTCGGCGTGGCAGGTGGTGGCGGCGCGCTCGCCCCACAGCTCACCCATGATGACCTGCGCGCGTGCGCCGTCTCCGTCGATCCACGGCAGATCGGCTACCGCCTCGAACGCAGGGTCAATCTCTTCCTGGCCGTCGGGCAGCGCCAGCCATGTCTGCATACCATAAAGGGACGGGCCTTTCGCCCGCTCGCCCTGCGGGCTGCGCTCGGAATGGGCGATGCCGCTGCCGGCGGTCATCAGATTGACCGTGCCGGGATGGATGGTGGAAAAGGTGCCGAGCGTGTCGCGGTGCTCTATCGCGCCGTCGAACAGCCAGGTGACGGTGGAGAGGTTGATATGCGGATGCGGGCGCACATCCATGCCGCCGCCCAGATCAAGCTGCGCGGGGCCGAACTGGTCCACGAACACGAAGGGGCCGACCATGCGGCACTCCTTCGATGGCACCGCGCGGCGCACGGTAAAATCGCCGAGATCGTGGCTGACGGGCGTGACGGTCTTGAGAATGCTCATACCGTCAAAATGCGCCTATTGCTCGTCCAGTTCCTCGTAATGACGGAAGATGCCGTCTTCGTTGAATTCCATGCGGTTTTCGCTGGCGAGGTAATCGGCAAGACTCTCTATATCGGGCACGGCGCCCTGCAGGCCTTCCAGGTTCACCCAGGTGCCCTGCATCTGCTTCATGTAATTGGGGAAGGCGTAATCCAGCCCTTCCATGATGTGAAACAGGCTGGTGTCGACATGGGTTGGCTGCTGCCCCAGCATGAACGGCCCGCCACGCGCGGCCAGTGCATTGTCGAAGTGGATGAGGTATTTGGGAATGCGATCGGCGCGGAAATGCTGCGCCTTGTCGAAGGCGGCATCCATCTGGTCTGCATAATAGAGCCCGCTCGACACGGGATGGTGGACTGAGTGCACCTCCTCCACGAAATCGGCAATGTCGAGTTGCAGCTGGAACAATTGCAGGTCCACTTCCATCTCGCCCGATCCAAGGCCTTCCTTGTCGGAAAGATATTGCAGGATCAGCGCGGTCTGGCCAATCACCACCTCGTCATCCACGATGTATGGGGGAGCGAAGGGACGGATGCCTTCCAGCCCATGCATGTGCTCCACCAGCGCATCGGCATTCTGCTCTCGCGCCATGTCGGTGTATTCGACGCCGAAGGCCTCGCAGAACAGGCGGACGAATTCACCGCGACCGGGGATTTGCGGCCAGTACCAAAGTTCGATGCTCATGCCTCTTCCCCGGGGGCGATGCACTTCATGGCAAAGGCATGCACCCGGTCACCGGGGATATCGCCCAGCGCGCCCAGTACCATGCGCTGGCGCTGCAGGCGGTTCTTCCCTTCGAAATGCGGACTTTCCACGATCACGGTGAAGTGCGATTCGCCGCTACCGTCGTCTCCCGCATGGCCAGAGTGCTGCGCGCTGTCATTGATGACGTCCAGCCGCGTTGGCGCAAGGGCGCCGCGCAGCAGGGTTTCGATCTCTTGTGCAAGTGGTCCGCTCATTCGTCCCAATTGGGGGTTCACTTCGCGCGGTGCAATCCCCATCAAGGGGTGTTCATGCGAGGTGCGCGATTTCATGGACGCTATGAGAGCGATGGACGGGTGTGCGAACACCCCACCTGCCGAGAGGCCGGAGAGTTCCGCGCACCCGGCACGCGCGGCAATTCCTTCGACGGGCCGGGCGAATGGCGCTGGTTCTGCCTCGATCACGTGCGTGAATTCAACGCAGGCTACGACTGGTTCGAAGGCATGAATGCCGACGAGATCTATGCAGCACAGGCCCCCGGCTCCGGCTGGCAGACCGAAACGCCTGCGTTCAAGCCCACTGCCGGGATAGACGGCATGCCGCGCTGGGCCGACTTTCACGATCCGCTGGACGCCATCGGCGCGCGTGCGGGCGAGATAAAGCGCGCCGCCAGAGGGCGCAGCCACGCCGTGCACAGCCGCTTTACGCCAAGGGAGCGGGAGGCGCTGACGGTGATGGGGCTGGGGCCGAAGGCGGACAGGCCGCAATTGCGCCGCCGCTATTCGGAACTGGTGCGGCGCTATCATCCCGATCGCAACGGCGGGGATCGCAGCCACGAGGCGCGGTTGCAGCGCGTGGTGGAAGCCTACCAGCTCCTGCGGCGTGCGGAGCCCTTCGGCTAGGGCTTCTGCCGGAACGCCCAGCGCAATGTTCCGCCCATGGCGTTGGTCACCAGCTTTGCAGGCGTGGCTTTCCAGCCGGGGCGATCCAGCGAAAGCATGGTACGCGCAAAGGGCGGGATAAGGTCCACCGCCGCGCTGGCCAGAAATGGCTGCACCGCGCCCGGTGCGCCCTCGGCACGCTTGTTGATGATGAGGTCTGCAACTTCGCGCGCTTCCGGCCCGGACTGTAACTCGCTGCGCATGGTGCGGAAGATCGCCTGCGCTTCTGCCTTGGTTTCTGGCACCGGATCGGCACCAAGGCGGCGCGCAATCAGGGCGAACTGGCGGAAATATTCGTCCTGCTCTGCCAGCGGCATAGTTGGGCAGACATGGGCCAGCCACGCCTCCAGAAACATCAGCGCCTCTGTCACATGCACCCATGCCAGCGTGCGCGGGTTGGTGGCGGAATAGGGCGTGCCGTCGGGCAGGGTGCCGTGCACCTTGGCGTGGGTGGCGTTCACCCGCGCTATCGCCGCATCGGCATCGTCACGATGGCCATATGTGGTGACGGCAATGAAGCGCGCCGTGCGGCGCAGGCGGCCATGCATGTCTGCACGAAAATTGGAGAAATCAAGAATGCCGCGCAGGGCATGGGGATGCAGCATTTGCAGCAGCAGTGCCGCCATGCCGCCCACCATCATGCTCACCACATCGGCATGGACCATGCGGATGGGCGTATCCCTGGCAAACAGCGCCTCGTCCGAAGGCGGCACCGGGGTCTCACCCCTTGCCTTATCGTTGAATGCTGCGCGCACACTCTCGACCAGCTTTTGCCGGGCAAACTCTATGGGATCGGGCCGCGCCATCAAGGATATGTGGGGCGCGGCGCGCTGAAATGCGAGGGGTCAGTCGCCAAGCTGGCCAAGCGTGGCCGCATAGGCTTCACGCGCCTGTATTTGCGACTGGTAGGAGCGGAACGTTGGCCTGTCTGTCAGCGTGCCGAAACCAAGGCCCCAGTCCACCTGGCTGCCGAGATAGACATCGGCCATGGTGAACCTGTCGCCGCAGGCAAAATCATTGCCTTGCAGCCAGATATCCAGCGTATCGACCACGCGGTCAAAACTGCCGAAGCCGGATGTCATCTCCTGCTTGGCGTCCTTCGGCTCCCACCCCATCGCCCGGTTGGTGATGGCGCTTTCCATCGGCCCGGCGGCGAAGAACAGCCAGCGGAAATAGGCCGCCTTCTCCTCATCGCGCGGCAGAAGGTCCGGGGCCTCCATTTCGGCGAGGTAGTGGCAGATGGCGGCCGCCTCGCTCACCACCCTGTCACCGAAATAGGCATGGTGGATGATGGTGGGGATCTTGCCCATGGGATTGGCCTCCAGCAGCGCGGCGGGCTTGTCCTCCCACTCCACCATGGCGAGCTTCGGCTCCACGCCAGCCTCGGCAAAGGCCCATTGCACGATCAGAGCGCGGCTCATCGGGTTGAAGAACAGGGTGTAATCGCTCAATGTTGCTCTCCTGCTGAATTGAAGATGGGGGCGGCCAACGCGTCACTCACTCTCGCAAAGTGATTTAAGCAAGGTCGCGCAAGCCTGCCATCCTTCAATGAAGCCCATTTCCTCGTGCTGCTTGCGGTCTTCATCACGCCAGTGGCGGGCGAGGGCGGTGTAGCGCGTTCCGTTTCCTTCAGGCTCGATTTCCCAGATGCCGATCATGAACGGTCCTGCCGGCTGAAGGTCATCGACAACGGCATCGGTGGAAGCGAGCCTGCGGCCTTCATCCCATGCCAGATAGATGCCTTCCTGCGGCATCTCCTCCCCGTCAGGGCCCAGGAAAACCATGCGGTTTACCCCGCCGGCGCGCCGATCCTGCTCGATCACCTTGCAGCGCCAGGGGGCAGGGCAAAACCATTCTTCCTGGCGGTTGACCATGGTGTCCCAAACCGTTTCGGGCGCTGCCTCGATGAAAGCGGTTACGCTCAGTTCTTTCATATCATGTTCCTGCAATCGAAGGCCAGATCGCCTAACTTGCCCATCGTGAAAATGGGCGAGAACCCGCCCCAGATCATGCGCTTGCCATCGAAAGGCATATCGATTTCGCTGGTCCAGAAATCGTCTTCCTCCATCTTCCCATGGGCGGCATCGCAGGTTTCCTTGTCGGGCCAGATCATCCATGAAAACACGATCTTTTCGCCCGCTTCGGCCTTTGTCGCTTTGCGGAAATCGGTGGCCTTCCCATCCGGCACGTCTTCCTCCCATGCCTCCATGATCTCGGTGACGCCGTATTCGGCGAACTTCGCGGCGGCCTTTTCGGCCACGGCGCGATATGCCTCCTTGTTGCCTTCCGGCACGGCAATGAGAAATCCCTGCACATACATAGCGCGTCTCCTTCGCCAGGACCCCGCCTTCCCAGCGCGGTCCGAATCGCCCCACTTGCATGTGATGCGCCTGTGAGTTACTAAAAGCAACTATGAAGTTACAAAAAGAAACCAAAGACGCGGTCGCGCATGGCAAATGGTACTCCGACGCATGTGGAACGGCCTTCGCGCTGGAGGTGCTGGGAGAGCGGTGGTCGATGCTGATAGTGCGCGAGCTTATGCTGGGGCCGCGCCGCTTCTCTGCCATCCGCGCAAGCCTGCCGGGTATCAGCGCCAAGGTGCTGACCGAACGGCTGGAAACACTGGCACAGTGGGGCGTGGTGGAAAAATCGCAATTGCCGCCCCCCGCATCCGCGCAGGTCTATGGTTTGACCGAGTGGGGATATGCGGCGGATCACGCTCTGAATGAACTGGGCCGCTGGGCGGCGCGGTCCTGTCGCCATAATCCCGATCTGCCCTTGTCGGCTGCATCGCTGATGGCATCGATGCGCACGATGCAATTGCCCGCGCTGTCACAGGCGCGTGATATGACCATCGGGTTCGAGCTTGGCGGGGAGGCATTTGGCGCGACGATTCGCAGCGGGGTGCTTGCCATCGAACGCAGCGACCGGGCCGAGGGCGATGCCGTGCTACGCGCCCCAAATGCGCGGCCTGTGGCGGGCGCGCTGTATTCGGGAATGCCGCTGGCCATGCTGGAGGAAGAGGCGGGCCTTGTTATCGAGGGTGACCGGGCGCTGGCTCAGCAATATCTTGCCCTGTTTGCCCTGCCTGCAAAGATCGACGCAGTTTGACCAAGCGCGCGCTATCGGGGAACCGGCAGATCGTACGCATGTTATCTATCCTCCCGCTCCTTTGGTCCGTATAGCGCGAACATCTGTGTTGCAGCAGGGGGGCCACCCGTCTAGGCAGCCGCAGAGATGAATGACATGACCAACGCAGAAGCTGGCGGCACCGCCATGACCGCCCCCGACATTGAGCTGGACGTCCGCGAGACATTCGGCATTGACGTGGACATGAAAGTCCCGGCCTTTTCCAAGGCGGACGAACGTGTGCCAGATACCGACGAAACCTATGTTTTCGATCCGGACACCACGCTGGCGATCCTGGCGGGCTTTGCCCACAATCGCCGCGTGATGATCCAGGGCTATCACGGCACTGGCAAATCCACCCATATCGAACAGGTGGCAGCGCGGCTGAACTGGCCCACGATCCGAATCAACCTGGATGCGCATATCAGCCGTATCGACCTGGTGGGCCGCGATGCCATCGTGCTGCGCGACGGATTGCAGGTGACGGAATTTCGCGAAGGGCTGCTGCCGTGGGCATTGCAGCATCCTGTCGCGCTGGTGTTCGACGAATATGACGCTGGCCGCCCCGATGTGATGTTCGTGATCCAGCGCGTGCTGGAACAGGCGGGCAAGCTGACGCTGCTGGACCAGAACCGCGTTATCCGCCCCGATCCGCATTTCCGCCTGTTCGCCACCGCCAACACGGTGGGCCTTGGCGATACCAGCGGCATGTATCACGGCACGCAGGCGATCAACCAGGGCCAGATGGACCGCTGGAACATCGTGGTGGGTCTGAACTATCTGCCGGCGGAGACAGAGCGCAAGATCATCGGCGCGAAGACGACGCTGGACGACAAGATGGTGGCCGACATGATCCGCGTGGCGGACCTTACGCGGCAAGGCTTCATGAACGGGGATATCTCCACCGTGATGAGCCCGCGCACCGTCATCACCTGGGCGCAGAACACAGAGATTTTCGGCAATCCCGGATATGCCTTCCGCCTCAGCTTCCTGAACAAGTGTGACGAGGCGGAACGGATGCTGGTGGCCGAATATTATCAGCGCGTGATGGGTGAAGACCTGCCCGAAAGTGTCGTGAGGGCCTGATCGTCACGCGGCTTTCCCGCTGCGCTTTCGATCAGGCTGTTTCATTTCCGGCTGAGCCTGCGTCAGCGCGCTTTCGCCAACACAGGCGATGGGCGTGGGCGGGCCGCCGTCCATATCGGCGCGCGGATGGCCCAGTTCGCTGGCGGGAACTGCCCGGCTGAACAGGAAGCCCTGCACCTGCGTGCAGCCCGTCTGGCGCAGCCGTTCCAGCTGTTCGGCATTTTCGACGCCTTCCGCCGTGGTGCGCATGTTCAGCTTGCCCGCAAGGCCCACCACCGCATCGACGATGGCATCGCTGTCATCGCGATTGGCGATATCGTTCACGAAACAGCGGTCGATCTTGATCTTGTCGAACGGGAAACTGCGCAGATAGTTGAGTGAGGAATAGCCCGTTCCGAAATCATCCAGCGCGATCTGCACGCCCAGCTCGCGCAGCTTGTGCAGCAGGGCGATGTTTTCCTTGCTGTCCATCATCAGCAGGTTTTCCGTGATCTCCAGTTCCAGCCGGTGCGGGGCAACGCCGCTGGCGGCCAGCGCGTTGACGATGGTGCCGGTCAGCTCTCCACTGCGCATCTGTGCGGGCGAGAGATTGACCGAGACGGAGAGATGTTCTGGCCAGTTGGCGCATTCCTGCAAGGCCTGGCGGATGACCCAGGCGCCGATCTCCACGATCTGGCCGGTCGCCTCTGCGATGGCGATGAAATCCGTCGGGCTGACCTGTCCGCGCGTGGGGTGATACCAGCGCAGCAAGGCCTCGTACCCGGCGACTTCGCCCGATTGCAGATCTAACAGCGGCTGATAGTGGAGCTCCAACTCGCGGCGGGACAGGGCAACCCTGAGGTCCAGCTCCATGGCGCGGCGTTCCTGCACCTCTGTCTGCATGGCAGGATCGAAGACGCTGGCCCCGCGGCGGCCACGCGCCTTGGCATCGTACAGCGCCAGGTCGGCGGCGCGCAGCACGTCCTCTCCATCCGTTCCATTATCGGGCGCGAAGGCGATGCCAACGCTGGCGCCGATGGGCATTTCCTGCCCGTCGATCACGATTGGCTTATCCATCGCGGTGACGATGGCTTCGGCGGTTTTCAGCGCCGCGCCGCGATCCGCGATCTGATCCAGCAGCACAGCGAATTCGTCCCCGCCCAGGCGCGCCACGATCGCGCGCGGATCTACTGCCGATTCGATCCTGCGGCTTGCCTCCGCCAGAACCCTGTCGCCGGTTTCGTGGCCATAATTGTCGTTCACCGCCTTGAAGTGATCCAGATCGATATACAGTACAGCCGAGATCTCCTCCCCCTCGCGCCGGGCAAAGCTGCGCTTCAGCGTGGTTGCAAACAGGTTGCGGTTGGGCAGGTTGGTCAGCACATCGTAATGCGCCATGTAGGTGACCTTCTCCTCCGCCTGCCGTGTGCGGGTGACATCGGCGATGAAGCCGCGCCAGCACTCCATCTCTCCATCGCTGTGATAGATCGGGCGGGCAGAGATTGACCACCAAAGCTGCTCTCCCTCGATCTCCAGTGGCAGAACGTGGTTGCGAAAGGCTGCCTTGCGCTTGCTGATCTCTCGCAGTTCATCACGCTGCGTGCTGTCGCTAAACAGCTGCGAAAGCTTCATGCCCTCAAGCTCTTCCGGCAAGCAGCGGGCCGCTGCGCAAAAGCGATGATTGGGGCGAAGGATGCGGCCGTCATTGTCGCATTCAAACAGCCAGTCGCTGCCATCCTCGTCATAGTGGTTCAGCAGCAATTGGATCGTGTCATTCGCCTGCC
Organism: Aurantiacibacter rhizosphaerae; assembly: GCF_009807005.1. GTDB lineage: Bacteria > Pseudomonadota > Alphaproteobacteria > Sphingomonadales > Sphingomonadaceae > Alteraurantiacibacter > Alteraurantiacibacter rhizosphaerae. The sequence continues at coordinate 1,551,670 of NZ_WUBR01000001.1, forward strand.
GCAGAGTTCGCGTGCGCAGGCGGCGCGTGGCAAACATGTAGTGCAGGTTGAACAGCGCCCAGTGCAGGAAAAACAACCCCGCAACGATAGGGATTGCTGCCAGAATATGCGGCCAGCCGCCGCGCGAGATCAGCGCCAACGCCATCGCGGCAGCCTGAATGGTGGCCGCGATCAGGGCGCGCTTGGGCATGGCGATCATGCACAGGGCATCGATGAAGGTGATGACGATGCCCGCCGAAACCAGCAGCAGCACCAGTTCCTCCGGCGCGTAGGTGAGGGCAAGGCCGATGGGCACGGACCAGGTGATTGCCCGCACGAGTACCAGGGTCTGAAGCGCGCGATAATTCTGCGTGCTCGAATGGGTCTTTGCCGCAATGCGCCGTTCGATAAAGGCCTGGCGCATGGTAATCGCGCCGCCCATCACGGCAACGGCTATCAAATACAGAAGTGGCAGAAACTGGCTGAGCACCGCAACGCCCAGCACGGTTCGCACGATATCATACTGCAGATAGGGAAAAGCCTTGGTGTGGTTCAGCTTGCACTGCGCCCACCACTGCGTATCCCGTTCCGGGATGTCGTGCCTGATCAGGTCAAGCATCAGGGAGTCGCGTACGCGTGGGCGATTTGCCCAGCCAGACAATGACATTATTATTGATCCTCCACTTCTCCCGGCTGCGGATTTATTGGGCAGTTGTAAAAAAACGTTTTACAAACGGGTGCTTGGACCATGTTTTATAATTAAAATGTTTCTACAGCTGCGCATCGGCGGAGAATGGCATGAACCCCTCGCGCGCCGTGTATTGTTCTGCTAATACAGCGTTGTGAATCGCATGTGGCGCAATCCATTCAAGCGGCGAGAGGCCGATTATCATCGCTGGACAGAGCGTGATCTGGCGCTGGAGAATGCGCCGTGGACGCCGCTGTCCGATCTGGATGACGATGATTTCGGCCGCGATGCCGTGCCTCCGCGCGGATATGATCGGTCGCGCTATCGCAGCGGCTGGCGCAGCTTCCTGCCAGAGCGTGCGCGTGGGCGTGGCAAGCTGTGGTGGGGCAGCCGGATATTCGCCGCCATCCTGATGGTGTTCATCGTGCTGGTTGCCTGGCTGGCGATCACCGCGCCGCTTTCCAAAAGCCTGGAGCCGATTGCACCGCCGCAGATCACCCTGCTGGCCGCAGATGGCACGCCGATTGCCCGCAACGGCGCGGTGGTGGAGGAACCGGTGGAGATCGCCAAGCTGCCGGCCCATGTGACGCAGCCGTTCCTGGCGATAGAGGACCGGCGGTTCTACAGCCACTGGGGCGTGGACCCGCGGGGCGTGGCGCGCGCGGCGTTTACCGGGGTTGGCGGCGGCTCCACCATTACGCAGCAATTGGCGAAGTTCACATTCCTCACACCGGAGCAGACGCTGACGCGAAAGGCGCGAGAAGCGCTGATCGCCCTGTGGCTGGAAAGCTGGCTGACGAAGGACGAGATTCTCGAACGCTATCTGTCCAATGCCTATTTCGGCGACAATATGTACGGCCTGCGCGCGGCATCGCTGCATTATTTCTATCGCCATCCGGAGAACCTGCGCCCTGAACAGGCGGCGATGCTGGCGGGTCTGTTGCAGGCACCCAGCCGCCTTGCCCCCACGCGCAATCCCGACCTGGCGGCAAAGCGCTTTGCCCTGGTGAAAGGCGCAATGGTTGCGGCGGGTTATATTACTCAGGACGAGGCCAAGCGCATGCCGGTGCCCAAGCTGGACGTGCGCACCCGCAATGATCTGCCCACCGGCACCTATTTCGCCGACTGGGCATTGCCCACTGCGCGCGATCAGAGCGAGATGACCTATTCGCGCCAGACCATCACCACCACGCTGGACAGCGAATTGCAGGCCGCAGCCAACCGTGTGATCCAGCGCGCGCCGCTGGGCAGCGCACAGGTGGCGCTGGTGGCCATGCGCACCAATGGCGAAGTGGTGGCAATGGTGGGGGGCAAGGATTACAAGACCAGCCCGTTCAACCGCGTGACGCAGGCCCGTCGCCAGCCAGGCTCCACCTTCAAGCTGTTCGTCTATCTTGCCGCGCTTCGTAACGGATGGAGCCCGGATGACACCATTTCTAATCGCCCCTTCACCGAGGGTTCCTATCGCCCCAGCAATGCGAGCGGCAAGTATTCCGACACGATCACCTTGCGCGATGCCTTTGCCCAATCCTCGAATGTGGCCGCCGTGCGCTTGCTCAATGAGGTTGGCAGCAAGGCCGTGATCGAGACCGCGCGCGAGCTGGGCGTTACATCGAAATTGCCGGAGGGCGATCCCAGCATGGCGCTTGGCACCTCTACCATGAGCCTGCTGGAGCTTACCGCGGCCTATGCCGGCGTTGCCGCCAACAGCTTCCCGATAGAGCCGCACGCTTATGCCGAGGGGCAGCAGGGCTGGTTTGACTGGCTGCTGGACGGGCGCGGCAATCTGGGCAGCGCCGATCAGCGCGAGATAGAGGATATGCTGCGCAGTGCCATCAATTCCGGCACGGGCCGCGCGGCCACGCTTTCCATTGCCAATTACGGCAAGACCGGCACCACGCAGGACAATCGCGATGCGCTGTTCGTGGGCTATGCGGGCGAGGGCGAGAACCGCCTTGTGGTGGGCGTGTGGGTCGGGAATGACGACAACTCGCCGCTCGGCAATATTTCCGGTGGCGGACTGCCTGCGCGCATCTGGCGCGATTTCATGCGCGCCGCACTTGGCGCATCGGCCGCCCCGCCCCGGCCCACGCCGTCGCCCGATCCCAGCGGCCCCGTGCAACCGCAGGACGTGCCGGAATTGCAGGACATCCCGCTGGGCGATGGCCGCCGCCTCATCATAAATGAGGACGAGGCCATTCTATCGACCGAGATCGAAGGCGTGCCGCTGGAACTGCGCGTGCGCGACGGCGAGTTCATGATGGATCTGGACGAGGCAGCGGCGGAGCGAGAGCTTCAGCGCCGGATCGACGAGGAGATGGGGCGCTAGCCGTGCGGCGTGACGAGGTATTTCTCACCCGTCGACATCTGCGCATAATCCATCATCGCGTCCTTCGTCAGCATTTCATCCAGACTTACCCGAGTCTTGTACGAACTGGCGAAGGTGGTTTTCAGCCCATCCTGCACGCGCTGGCGCAGCGCGATCATCGTCTGCATGTCGCAGCTTGCCAGGAAAGGCATCAGCAGCCAGCCAGAAACCGTCCATCCAAATCCATAGCTGGGCGTCAGGATCGTTGGCCCCATTTCCAACCGCCCGTAGATGTACATCTTCTTCTGCTGGTTGGAGCCATAGCGGCTGAACTCCGTCATTTTCGCCGCAGCCACCTGCTCCATCGCGCGCAAGACAGTGTCGCTCGTCTTGCCGCCGCCGATGGGATCGAAACCTAGATATGCGCCGGTCGCGTCGATCGCCGCTGTCAGCTGCTTCATATAATCATCGTCAGAACTGTTCACCACATGCGCCGCGCCCTGATCCTTCAGCAGTTCTACCTGCGCTTCCTTGCGCACGATATTGACCAGGCTCATGCCATCTTCCTGGCAAATGCGATTGAGCATCTGGCCCAGATTGGATGCGGCAGCGGCATGGACGATGGCGTCTTGCCCCTCTCGCTTGGCAGTTTCGACAAAACCCAACGCCGTCATCGGGTTGACGAAGGAGCTTGCGCCTTCCTCTGCTGAATGATCGCCCAAGGGCAGGCACATCATCGCATCGGCTATCGCATATTCGCTGAAGGCATTGCCCGGCACGCAGGACACGCGCTGGCCCAGCAGCGCCTGCGCCTGTTCGCCTTCGCCCGCTGCAATCACCTCGCCTGCGCCCTCATTGCCGACCGTCTGCGGCTTGCCGTGGCGGCCTGATTGGCCGGCGGCCAGCTGCGGCATGATCTGCATCGTCACCTTGCCGGCTTCATAGGTTGCGTTTTCAAGGTCGGCGCCCGCCGTGATCAGGAACAGGTCGGACGGGTTGATCGGTGCGGCTTCCATCTTAACCAGCACCTGATTGCCGGTGGGCTGGGGGAAGGTTTTCTCCTCCAGTTCCAGCACCATCGTGCCGTCTGCGGAAAGGGTGGAGATCAGCTGGCGTCCGGTGGTGGTCATGTGGTTTAATCCTCTTGCGGGTAGGTGGCCTTCACGAAGTAGAGACCTTCGGGCGGCGCATTCAGGCCAAGGGCCGCCCGGTCTTTCGCTTCCAACGCATGGGCAAGCTGATCTATCCCCCAGGTGCCCTGGCCCACCAGTGACAGGCACCCCACCATGGATCGCACCTGATGATGCAGGAAACTGCGCGCGGCGGCGCGAATGATGATTGCGTCGCCCTCCCGGCTGACGTCCAGCCGGTCCAGCGTCTTAACCGGGCTGGCGGATTGGCAATGCGCGCTGCGGAAGGTGGTGAAATCATGGTTTCCCACCAGCGCCTGCGCCGCTTCATGCATGGCATCTGCATCCAGCGGGCGCGCGATATGCCAGGCGCGGCCCTTTTCCAGCGTCAGCGGAGCGCGGCGGTTGCGGATGCGATATTCGTAGGATCGGCCAATGCAGGAGAAGCGCGCATGCCAATCGTCGGGCTTTATCTCGCAGCCGATGATGGCCACGGGATCGGGCCGCAATTTGGCGTTCAGCGCCTGCAACAGGCGAAACGGCTCGAACGGTTTTTCGATATCCAGATGGCAGCGCATGGCAAGGGCGTGCACGCCGCTGTCAGTGCGCCCGGCGCTGTGCAGCGTTACGGTTTCGCCGGTCACGGCGTGAGCCGCTTCCTCAATGCATTGCTGCACGCTGGGTCCGTCCGCCTGGCGTTGCAGGCCGAAGAACGGCGCGCCGTCGAATTCCACGGTGAGGGCGAAGCGGGTCACGTGATCTGCGCGCCCGGTGTCACGGCATTGCCGCGCAGGAAATCGTCCAGTGACATGGCGGGCTTGCCTGCGCGTTGCAATTTTAAAGGCCGCAGCGCGCCGCTTCCGCAGGCGATGGTCAGCCGGTCATCAAGTATCGTGCCTGCCGCACCATCGGCGTCTGCAAGTTCGGCACGCAGCAATTTGATCCGCTCTCCATCCAGTTCGAACCAGCTGCCGGGGAAGGGTGCAAAGGCGCGCACTTCGCGCTCCAGCATCGCGGCAGGCTTCGTGAAATCCAGCTTCGCCTCCGCCTTGCTGATCTTGGGCGCATAAGTGGCAAGCGCCTCGTCCTGCGGCTCGGCCTGCAGCGTGTCGATCTGCGACAGGGCCTCCACAATCAGGCTTGCCCCAAGCGCGGCCAGTTCATCGTGCAGTTCGCCCGTGGTCTTGTGATCGACGGGCGTCGCGCCTTTCAGCAGCATCGGCCCAGTATCAAGGCCGCGTTCCATGCGCATGATGGTGATGCCGGTCTCGGCGTCGCCTGCCTGTATCGCGCGGTGGATGGGCGCCGCACCGCGCCAGCGCGGCAGCAGGGAACCGTGCACGTTCAGGCAGCCGTGCTTCGGCGCATCCAGCACCGCTTGCGGCAGCAGCAGACCATAGGCGGCAACCACGGCGGCGTCCGCCTCCAGCGCTGCGAAGGCTTGCTGCTCGTCCGCGCCCTTCAGGCTGACGGGATGGCGAACCGCGATACCCAGGGCCTCGGCGCGGACGTGGACGGGGGAGGGGCGCTCCTTCTTACCCCGGCCAGACCGGCTGGGTGGCTGGCTGTATACCGCCACCACATCGTGGCCCGCATCCACCAGCGCATCCAGCGTCGGCACGGCGAAATCGGGCGTTCCCATGAAAATCAGCCGCATTGTCAGCCTTCCTATTCCTTGCGTGCGGCCCTATCTGGCACAGCATGGCATCGCAAGAGATCGAAAACCTCGCTTCTGCATTGGCCCGCCTGCCGGGCCTTGGCCCGCGTTCGGCGCGCAGGGCGGTGCTGTGGCTGGTAAAACACCGCGAAACCGCGCTGGACCAGGTGCTGGATGCACTGGGCACGGTGAAGGAAAAGCTGGTGGAGTGCGACACCTGCGGCAATGTGGACACGCAAAATCCGTGCACGATCTGCGCCGATCCCAAGCGGGACACAAAGTCCATCTGCGTGGTGGAGGATGTGGCGGACCTGTGGGCGCTGGACCGTGCGCGCCTGTTCACCGGCACATTCCACGTGCTGGGCGGGCGACTGTCCGCGCTGGACGGCATCCGGCCCGAAGACCTTGCGATAGACAGCCTGCTGGGCCGCGTGGAAGCGGGCGCGGTGGACGAGGTGGTGCTGGCCATGAACGCCACGCTGGAGGGGCAGACCACCGCCCATTACATTGCAGAGCGGCTGGACGATCACCCCGTCCGCATCACGCAGCTGGCGCATGGCCTGCCCGTGGGCGGAGAGCTGGATTATCTGGACGAAGGTACGCTGGCGCAGGCACTGCGGGCGCGGCGGCCGCTGGGTTGATCAGGAGCTGATTGCAGCTGCGACGTCGGCAATTGAAGGTTCAGACCCTTCGCCCTATATGGCCAGTTATGGCTATTCGCGAAATCCTTGAAGCGCCGGATCCCCGGCTGAAAACCGTGTCGTCTCCTGTCGAGAAATTCGATGACGATCTGAAAACCCTCGTCGATGACATGTTCGAGACGATGTACGATGCCCATGGCATTGGCCTTGCCGCCATCCAGGTGGGCGAACCCCTGCGCCTGCTGGTGATCGATCTGCAGGAAGAGGACCCGGATGCCGATCCCGTTCCTTGCGATCATGATGGCCACAGCCACACGCACCAGCCGATCATCAACGATCCGCGTGTTTACGTGAATCCCGAAATCCTTGATCCTTCCGATGATACGAAGAGCTATCAGGAAGGCTGCCTCTCGGTCCCCGATATCTACGCCGATGTGGAGCGCCCGTCGCGCTGCCGTCTGCGTTGGCAGGATCTGGAGGGGAATACGCATGAGGAAGAGCTGGACGGCATGATGGCCGTGTGCATCCAGCACGAGATGGATCACCTGAACGGCATCCTGTTCATCGATCACCTCTCCCGTTTGAAGCGCAACATGGCGCTGAAGAAGCTGCAAAAGGCGCGCGCCGCCTGATGCGGACGATCAGCTGGAGCCAGGCGAGCGTTGCTGGCCTGCTTTATGCGATGGTGATGTGTGCGTGGGTTTATTACGACCGCGGGCTGGGCTTCGATGCGCTTTCCATCCGGTTCGCCATATATTTCGTGGCCTTCACGGTTGGCTTTCGTTTCCTGATGAACGCGCTGGCGAAGCGGCAATCGGGCCGCGACTAATCCGCATATGAAAAGGGCCGCTCCATTGAAGCGGCCCTTTTGCATTATGTGATCGCTGATCAGGCGGTTGCGGCTTCCACCATGCCCTGCAGCGCCTTGGTACAATCTTCCACCACTTCGCGGCACATGCGCTCGCAACGGTTGCAATGCGGGTTGTCATGCTTGGCGCATTCTTCCGCGCACACCTTGCAGGCGATGATGCAGGCTTCCAGCAGTGACTTGATCACCACCGTATTGCCATGCGTGCGGCGCGCGGCAACGGTGCTGACGGCCTGACAGATGTCGGACGCGTCCGAGCACTTGCGAATGCATTCCGACATGTCGCCGCTTTCGCCATTGCAGGCATCCACGCAGCTGCTGGTGATGGCAGCGCAGTACATCGCGTGCTTCACAGCCTCTGCCAGCGGTTCGTTATAGTCAGCACCCACGGCGGGGTGATCCTGGATCATTTCCTTGATCGACATTGTTATTCTCCAAATCTTCTTTTGTTTATTTCTGGCCCGAAATGCTCTTGGCAGAGGCCATGCCGGGAGCCTTGGACTTGCCGCCGATCTTGTCGCGCACGCCCTTTTCGATCTTCTCTCCGATCGCATCATCGACATTGCGCCAGTATTCGAATGCGCGAACCAGCACCTTTTCCGAAACGCCATCGCTGAGATGGCCAACGACATTCGAGACAAAGCGCTTGCGCTGTTCTTCGTCCATCACGTCATTGATCAGGGCACGTGCCTGGCTCCAGTCGTCGTCATCCTTACGCAAGGTGTAGGCTTCGCGCACCATGTCGCCATCGGCGTAGAAATGGCCGGCATCGCCCACCAGCGATGGGTCTGCCGCCGGTCCGCCGTAGGAATTTGGCGCATATACCGGATCCACCGCATTGGTAACGCGCATGGCACCTGCGCGGGAGTAGGACGAAACTTCCGCATTACGGGCCGAGTTCACCGGGATTTGCTTGTAGTTCACGCCAAGACGATGGCGATGCGCATCGGCATAGGAGAAGCCGCGAGCCAGCAGCATCTTGTCTGGCGATAGGCCAATTCCCGGCACCATGTTGTTCGGCTCGAACGCGAGCTGCTCGATCTGCGTATCCCAATCGACAGGGTTTTCATTCAGCGTCAGCTTGCCGACCTCGATCAACGGGTAATCGGCATGCGGCCATGTCTTGGTGAGATCGAACGGGTTGATGCGATAGGTCTTGGCATCCTCATAGGGCATGATCTGGAACTTCAGCGTCCAGCTGGGGAAATTGCCGTCGGCAATCGCATCAAACAGGTCGCGACGGTGATAATCGCTGTCTTCGCCCGCCTTCTTCACCGCTTCATCCTGCGTCAGATGAGCATTGCCGCTCATCGAGCCGACATCGGTGTGGAAGTGGAACTTCACCCAGAACTTCTCACCCTCGGCATTTTGCAGCATGTAGGTGTGACTGGAATAACCGTTCATCTCACGCCAGTTCTTCGGCACGCCGCGGTCACCCATCAGATATGTCACCTGGTGCGCGCTTTCGGGGCTAAGCGTCCAGAAATCCCACATCATATCATGATCGCGCAGGCCATTGTCGGCGCGGCGCTTCTGGCTGCGGATGAAGTGCTGGAACTTGATGGGATCTCGGATGAAGAAGATCGGCGTGTTGTTGCCGACCATGTCGAAATTGCCATCCTCGGTGTAGAATTTCACCGAGAAACCACGCGGATCGCGCCAGGTATCGGGGCTGCCGCGCTCACCTGCCACGGTGGAAAAGCGCATGGCGACATCGGTCTTTACGCCGGGCTGAAACAGCTTGGCGCTGGTGTATTTGCTGATATCGGCGGTGGTTTCGAAATGGCCGAACGCGCCGGAGCCCTTGGCGTGGGGCTGACGCTCCGGAATACGTTCCCGGTTGAAGTTGGCCATCTGCTCCAGCAGGTAGTGATCGTTCAGGACGATAGGGCCGTCGGGGCCAACCGTCAGCGAATGTTCTTCGCTGGCGATGGGGATGCCTGCGTCGGTGGTGGTGGGGGGAACGGATTGTCCGCTCTTGTTCTTGGCCATGAAAATTGCCTCTCTTTGGGGGTTTGTAGTCATTACGGATGCCTTGGATATCCGGTTCCCCAAATTGCGCCTTGCCGCCGAATTTCCGCGGCCAAACAAAAAGGGCCGCCCCAACGGAGCAGCCCTTTCGGTGTTCGGATAAAGCCAGAGGGTCTTAGAACAATCCCTCGATCTGGCCGTTTTCGTCGAGGTAGATATTCTCCGCGCTCGGCACCTTGGGCAGGCCCGGCATTGTCATGATGCCGCCCGCAATCGCCACGATGAAGCCGGCACCTGCGGACAGGCGAACCTCGTTAATCTCTACCGTGTGATCATCCGGCGCACCAAGCGCCGTCGGGTCGGTAGAGAAGCTGTACTGCGTCTTCGCCATGCATACGGGGTAGTCGGCGTAGCCCATATCTTCCCACTGCTTCAGCTGCTTGCGGATGGCAGGCGAAATGCTCACCTCGCCAGCGCGATAGATTTCCGTGGCAACGGTGGTGATCTTGTCCGCCAGCGGCATGTCGCTGGGGTAGAGCTGATCGAATTCGGGGGCACCGGCATCGGCCTTGGCCGAAACGATCCGCGCCAGCTCTTCCGCGCCTGCGCCGCCTTCGGCCCAGTGCTTGCACACCACGGCGTCGGCGCCGTATTCCTTGGCCATCTCCTCGATCACGGCGATCTCTGCATCGGTGTCGAGATAGAAGTGATTAATGGCGATGGTGGGGGTGATGCCGAACTTTTTCAGGTTCTCGATATGGCGCTTGAGGTTTACCGAACCTGCGCGAACCGCATCGACGTTTTCGCCTTCGGTCAGCTCGTTCTTGGGCACGCCGCCATTCATTTTCAGCGAGCGCACGGTGGCCACCAGCACGATGGCATCGGGCCTCAGGCCAGCCAGGCGGCACTTGATGTCGAGGAATTTCTCCGCGCCAAGGTCAGCACCGAAACCGGCTTCGGTCACCGTGTAGTCGGCCATCTTCAGTGCCGTCTTGGTGGCGATCACCGAGTTACAGCCGTGGGCGATATTGGCGAAGGGGCCGCCATGCAGGAAGGCAGGGCGGTTTTCCAGCGTCTGCACCAGGTTTGGCAGGATGGCGTCCTTCAGCAGCACCGTCATCGCGCTGTCGGCCTTGATGTCGCGGCAGTACACCGGCTCACGCTTGCGGGTGTAGCCGATGATGATGTCGCCCAGCCGCTTCTGCAGATCCTTCAGATCGCTGGCGAGGCACAGAATGGCCATGATTTCGGACGCCACGGTAATGTCGAAACCGCTTTCGCGCGGGAAGCCGTTGGACACGCCGCCTAGCGGGCCGACGATCTGGCGCAGCGCACGATCGTTCATGTCCAGCACGCGCTTCCACGTAATGCGGCGCACGTCGATATCGTTGGGATTGCCCCAATAAACCGAGTTGTCGATCATCGCGGAAAGCAAATTGTGCGCGCTGGTGATAGCGTGGAAATCGCCCGTGAAGTGCAGGTTGATCTCGTCCATCGGCATCACCTGGCTCTTGCCGCCACCAGCGCCGCCGCCCTTCATGCCGAAGCACGGGCCGAGCGATGGCTCGCGCAGGCACAGCATGGTCTTCTTGCCGATGCGATGCAGCGCGTCGGACAGGCCGACGGAAGTCGTGGTTTTGCCTTCGCCCGCAGGCGTGGGGTTGATTGCGGTGACGAGGATCAGCTTGCCGTTGGGATTGTCTGGCAGGGCGGAGGTATCCACCTTGGCCTTGTACTTGCCATAGGGGATCAGAGCATCGTCAGGGATGCCTGCGGCGGAGGCGACTTCGGTGATGGGCTTCAAAGTTGCCTGGCGGGCGATTTCAATATCTGTCGGCATGACGGCGTCCTCTCTAGTCGATGTCGTTTGACGATAATTTCGCAACAGCGAAAATTTCGCAAATCTGAATTAGTAAGCACCGCATACGATTTTTCAGGCCGAGTCCACAAGGTTTTTTCGTAACCGTCAGGGGATGGCCGGGGCTGGGCGCTTGCGGGGAAGGGTGGCGATGGGTAAGTTCGCCTTTCGTTCCGATTTGCTTTGCTGAAGGCTGTTTATGGATCCGATTGTTCTGGTGTTAGTCGTTCTTGCCCTGGTGTTGGGGGGGCTTGGCTATTGGCTGGGCCAGCGCCCTGTTGCCGAGTGGCGGGATCGCCATACGCAGCGCGATATAGAGGCAAAGGAACTGGATGAGAAGTTTCGCCGCGCCGTGATCGATCTGGAAAATGCCACGGTTCGCGCGGATCGCGTGGATGGCCTTGCCGCCCAGATAGAGGTTATTCGGGAGGAGCGCGATACGGCGCGCAACCGTCTCGCCACGCTGGAAGCCGATGCCGCCAATCACGAACGGCAGATCGTGATGATGAAGGAAGCGCGCGAGGAATTGCTGACCCAGTTCCGCGCCGCGGGCAGCGAGGTGTTGAGCAAGGCGCAGGAGAAATTCATCGCCGATGCCGCCGAACGCTTCGGCAATTCGGAAAGGGCGAACAAGGAAGCCGTCGCCAATCTGCTGAAGCCTGTGAATGACAGGCTGGAAAAATACGAACAGCATGTGGGCGCGCTGGAAGCGCAGCGTTCGGATGCGTTTTCCAAGCTTCACCAGCAGATCGAGGGCATGCGGCTGGGCCAGGAAGAGGTGCGCCGCGAAGCGCAGCGGCTGGGAAATTCGCTCACCAATGCGCCCAAGGCGCGCGGCCGCTGGGGCGAACGCGCCTTGCAGAACCTGCTGGAACAATGCGGGCTGGCGCAGCACACCGATTTCCACCTCGAACAATCGATGGATACCGACGAAGGCCGCCTGCGCCCCGATGCCATCGTGAACGTGCCGGGGCAGAAGAAACTGGTGATCGATTCCAAGGTGTCCCTCAACGCATATCAGGCCGCGTTCGAGGCGGATGATGAGGATGAGCGGCAGCGCCATCTGCTGCTGCACGCCAAATCCATGCGCAACCACGTGCAGACGCTGGGCGCGAAAAGCTATCAAAGCCAGTTTGAGGACGCGCCCGATTACGTGGTGATGTTCGTGCCTGGAGAGCACTTCGTCGCCGCCGCGCTGGAGGCTGATCCGGAGCTGTGGGACTTCGCCTTTGAAAAGCGCGTTCTGCTGGCGACACCCACCAACCTTGTCGCCATCGCGCGCACCGTGGCGCAGGTTTGGCGACAGGATGCTCTGGCACAGGAAGCGCAGGAAATCGGGCGCATGGGTGCCGAGCTTTATGACCGTCTGCGCGTTGCGTCCGAACATCTGAAGCGCATGGGCGGCGGGCTGGATACCGCGGTGAACAATTACAACAAGTTCGTCGGCAGTTTTGAACGCAATGTCCTTTCATCCGGCAGGCGTCTGGCGGAAAAGGGTATCGAGATCGGCAAGAAGGAGATCGAGGAGGTCGATCCGGTCGAAAAAATTCCGGCTTATGGATTATCCGATCTTGCGGAACCGAGCGAAGCGTTGCTTATTGATAGGGACGAGAGCGAGGAGGCTTCGTAACACCCCATGAATATTACGCGCGCCCTTGGTGCAACCCTTCCGCTATTGGCTCTGCTATCCGCCTGCGATCGCAGCGATCCGCCGTCTGAGCGGCTTGAGCGCGCGGCGGAGGAACTGGTCTCCGACGTGGATAGCGAGCAATTGCCTGCGCAACAGGCCGACGGGCCGTGGGCACCGCGCAATGAGTGCAACGCGCTGCCGGGCGCGATAGATTTTCAGGCCAGCCTGCAGGCGGCCATCGACACCCGCGATGCCGATGCGCTGGTGGCGCTGGCGGCGGAAGATGTGAAGCTGGATTTTGGCGGCGGTTCGGGCCGGGCGCAATTGCGTGAAAAGCTTGCCGCAGATGATGGCGCGTTCTGGAAGACGCTGGAACAATTGCTCAACCTCGGCTGCGCGGCGGGTGACGAAACCTCCATCACCCTGCCGTGGTATTTCGCGCAGACGATCCCGGTCGATCCCTATATGGGCGCCATTGTTACAGGCGAGGACGTGCCGCTTTACAGCGCACCCGCCGCCGACGCATCCGAACTCGCCACGATTTCGTGGGATGCGGTGGAACGATTGCCCGACGATACGCAGCGCGAAGGCTTCGAACGCGTCGCCTGGACACGGCCCGAAAGCGAAGAGCGCGTGGAAGGCTACATCGCGAAGGACAAGCTGCGTTCCATGATCGACTACCGCCTGATCGCCAATCGCCGCAATGATCGTTGGCGGATTACGGCGCTGGTTGCGGGGGATTGATTTGAGACGGGTCTTGGGTCTGCTTACGACCCGGTTTGGGACATTAGGCCCAACCTTTATTCCATCCCAATGAAGTGGCTCGTTTTCGTCCTACCGCTTGCGCTCCCCGCCTGTTCGAGAGTGGAGAACACATTTGTGGTCGAAGATGAGCAGCGGGCCGTGGTTGCGGCCAACCTACTGCTCTGCAGTGAAGAAACTCCGCTCCGACGCAGCGGCGGGCGGTTCTCGGTTAGCAAGGCTATCGACTGCGAGGGCAGCGGGCGTATCGCGCTTCGCTACGCATCCGGAAGCGAGCATGACTGCGCCATAGACTACGTAACTCCCGGCGCAGTGCAGAGCATCACCTTTCGCGCGACCGAGAAGGGTTGCACGGTGTTTAATCACTTCGTCAGCTTCCCACCCTAAAAGCCGACCTCAGCTTCTCATCGCCTCCAGCACCTCATACCCCAGCACCGCCGCTGCCACGGCCGCGTTTAAACTATCGGCGCGGCCTTTCATCGGCATGGTGACGCGCAGGTCGCACGCCATTTCGTAAGCTTCAGGCAGGCCTTGCGATTCGTTGCCCACCATCACGAAGCTTGGCGCGGCGTATGGCGCACCGCGATAGGGCACGGCATCGCGGAGCGAGGCTGCGACCAGTTGCCCGTCACCGCCGCGCAGCCACGGCAGGAATTCGTCGAACGTAGCGCGCGCCAATTTCTGCGTGAACACCGCGCCCATGCTGGCGCGCACCGCTTCCACGCTGAAAGGGTCAGCGCAGTCGTCGATCAGGATCAGCCCGCCAGCGCCGATCGCATCGCCTGTGCGCAGCATGGTGCCAAGATTGCCCGGATCGCGCAGGGCCTGCGCCACCAGCCAGATTTTCGCCGCCGAACGGTTCAGCGATGCCAGCGACGTATCGAACTCAGCAAAAACGCCCGCCACGCTTTGCGGATTGTCCTTGCCGGTGATCTTGGAAAGAATGTCAGGAGAGGTGACGATCACCTCGCCGCCCGCCGCCGCCACGGTATCCTCCAGCGCGTCGATCAACGGGTGGGGATCACGCCCGGCGGCCATCACCAGCATTTGCGGAACATGGCCGCATTCGCGTGCGTCCGTCAGCAGGCGCAGGCCTTCTGCCAGGAATACGCCTTCGCGCTTGCGGTGTTTCTTCTCGCGCAGGGATCGCAGATATTTGACGGTGGGATTGGAAAAGCCGGTGATCTCGCGCCGGGCGTTGCGCACGGTGGAAGAGGGCATCAGTCCTCCCCGAACTTGCCTTCGACCAGGGCAATCAGCTCTGCCAGCTTGGCGGGCGCATCATCGCCGGCAACGCGGATTTTCACCGTGTCCCCCATCGCCGCGCCCAGCATCATCAGGCCGAGGATCGATCCGCCGGCAGCTTCCTGACCGTCCTTCTCCACGAAAACATGATGGCCATCCATCGCGCTGGCAGCGGTGACGAACTTGGCACTGGCACGGGCGTGAAGGCCGCGTTTGTTGGGGATGACGATGTCCTGACTTACTTCACTCATCGCCGTCTCCTCTTCAGGCGTCCTGACCAAGGAATTCTGACGCAAGGGTGATATAATTGCGTCCCGCCTCCCTTGCGGCGGCGGCGGCTTGGCCCAACGGCAATTCCTTGCGCGCGCCTGCCAGCCTGATCAGCATGGGCAGGTTAATCCCGGCCAGCACTTCCGTGCGGCCCGATTGTAGCAGTGAAATAGCCAGATTTGATGGGGTGCCGCCAAACAGATCCGTCAGCAGGATCGCGCCGGAGCCTGTGTCCACCTTCTCGATCGCGTCGGCAATTTCCTGCCGGCGATCTTCCATGTCGTCATTGGGGCCGATGCAGATCGTGGCGATTGCATCCTGCTGCCCAACGACGTGTTCCATGGCGGAAACGAATTCCTCGGCCAGGCGGCCGTGGGTGACGAGAATCAGTCCGATCATGAAACTAAGATGCTCTTTGCGCTGTTAACGGTTGCTGTGGAAGTTGCGGCAATCGTCACGGCTGCTGGCTTCCCTCCACCAGATCTTCCGCGCGCGATTGCAGGTTGCGATGCAGCACGGTGGGCGAAAAGCCGCCCTGGCGCAACTCCTGCGCCATCTTCTCCGCCGTGTAAACAGAACGGTGCCTTCCGCCTGTGCATCCGAACGCGATATTCACGTAGGCCTTGCCCTGTTCGGCATAATGGGGAAGCAGTTCCAGCAGAAGGCTGCGGATCTTGTCGAAGCTGGAGGCGAACACGGCGCTGCGTTCGATGAATTCGCCAACGCCTGTGTCCAGCCCGGTCTGTTCGCGCAGCCCTGCCTCCCAATGCGGATTGTCCAGATAGCGCATGTCGAACACCAGATCGGCGGTGGGCGGCTTGCCACGTGCAAAACCGAAGCTGGAGACAGTAACAGTCATCTGCTGCGGCGCGGTTTGCTGGAACTGGTCGCGAATCGTTTGCTTCAGGTCATTCGTGGAAAAATCGCTGGTATCGATCAGCACATCTGCCCAGCGGCGCAGCGGGGCCAGCAATTCACGCTCTGCCGAAATGCCGGATGCCGCCGGAAGATCGCCAGCGAGGAAATGGCGGCGGCGCGTTTCGTTAAATCGCCGCTCCAGCTCGCCCCCGGCGCAATCCAGAAACAGCGTGGTGATGGAGAGATTATCGTTATCTACCCAGTCCTTAACCCGCTCTATGATCTCGGCCGGCACAAAGCCGCGGGTGCGGCAATCGAAGCCGATGGCCAGCGAGTGATTGGCATGGTCGGTGCCCACCAGCCGATCCAGCAGGCGGATGGGGAAGTTGTCGATCGACTCCCAGCCCAGATCCTCCAGCTCGCGCAGGGCCGTGGTCTTGCCCGCGCCCAGCATGCCGGTGACAAGCAGGATGTGTTGCGGCGGGGATGCCGCTGTCGTTTGCAAACTCTCTTGTGCCATTTGGGCCTGATGTGCGTTTTAGTTACAGTTGTGAAGACTGGACTTCAGTCCAGCCCGTGCATTTCCAGCGCGGCCTCTGCCCTGATCGCAAGATAGGGCGTATCAGGATAAAGCTCAACAAGTGGAACCTCGCGCCCCAAAAGCAGCGATGTCTTATGGCCCAGCGGCAGGCGTTCGGCATCCTTCGTCAGCTTCAGCACGATGGCGACGGGCGCCCGTGCGGTGGGCACTTCCAGCAGGCCGACATTGCGAATTTCTATCAGGCCTCGCGTATTGGGCGGGGGCGTTGCCACCACCAGTTCGCCAACCTGATCAAGCGTTACGCCATCATCTCCGATCAGTTCTGCCCCGCGATCCATCAGGGCCAGCGCCAGGCTGGATTTGCCGATGCCGGACGGCCCGCTGATCATCATCGCGCGCCCGCGCATCGCCACGCAGGTGACATTTGCAATGACCGCGCTCATGCCAGCGCGCTCATGCTCCGGGCAGTTCCAGTGCGAGGCATGCCCCGCAAAGATCGCCGGTCGTCTCCACCACGCTCAGCGTGCCGTCATGCGCCTCTGCAATGGTGCGGCCGATGGCCAGGCCAAGGCCGGAGTGATTGCCATATTCCTCTCCCTCTGGCCGGTGGGAATGGAAGCGGCGGAACACCTTCTCCCGCTCCGCTTCCGGAATGCCGGGCCCTTCGTCGCATACGGTTGCGCTGACGCGATCATTTTCGCGCGCAATCGTCACGTTGATCCGGCCACCTTCGGGGGAGAATGACACGGCATTGTCGATCAGGTTCTCGGCAATCCGTTCCAGCCGGATGGGAACGCCCATCACCACGTCGCTGGTGGTGGTGATGTCTATCGTGATGGTGCAGCTGCGGTTTTCGCTCCGCTCCAGCTTGCGCGCCACCACGTTGGAAAAAAGCTGCCCCAGTTCCACAGCCTCGAACACGGCGCGGCTGAGTTCTGCATCGATGCGGCTGGCTTCCGATATTTCCGACACCAGTCGATCGATGCGCCGCACATCATGCGCGGCAATGTCCACCAGCTGGCTGCGCAATTTGGGATCGTCCACCTTGGGCAGCGATTCGGTGGCGCTGCGCAGCGATGCCAGCGGGTTCTTGATCTCATGCGCGACATCGGCGGCAAAGGCTTCGACGGCATCAATCCGGTGGCGCAGGGTTGCCGTCATGTCAGATACCGCACGCGCCAGCAGGCCGATTTCATCGGCGCGTGCATCCATGCGGGGCACCTCCACCTCGCGCTCTCGCCCCAGCCGCACCAGCGATGTGGCGCGCACAAGGCGGCGCAGCGGCTCTATGATGGTGTTGGCCAGATAGAGGGACAGGATGGTGGACACTACCAGAGCCAGAAGGATGATCGTCATCAGGCTGCTGCGCGCGTTGCGAACGGCCTGCGTGATATCCGTGGCGTTGCGCGTGGTCAGCAGGCTGGCGCCGTTAATGCCCACAGGCGCGGCTGCATTGATGACAGGCGTGTTATCCGGCGCGCGGCGCAGTTCGATCTGCGTCAGCCCCTGCTGGCGAACACGCGCCAGTTCCGGCCAGTTGTCGGCCTGCGTTTCCTCAGGCTCTATATAAGGCGGGGGGGAGGGTGCGCGCACGGCGAAGTTCAGCGCATTATCTGTCCACCGCGCCATGTCCTCCAGAAACGGTTCTGCCACCGGATCATCGAAGGTGAAGGAAGGTTCGTCCAGATCGAAGCTGTCCGCAATCAGCGTGCCGGCGCTGTCATACATGCGCAGCCGCATGCGCTGTTCACGGCCGATCTGGCTTAGCAGCGCTTCCTGCCTTGCGGAAGTTGCACCGGCCAGCGCCTCCGCCGTGATCTGCGCTTCGATGCGGGCCAGCTTGAAACGCTCGTCCAGCAATTGGCGGCGATAGGAATCGAGGAAGAACAGGCTGCCTGCCAGCACCAGCAGGGGGATCAGGTTTACCGCAAGGATGCGCGCCGTAAGGGAGCTGCCGATGGGGAAGGCGAGCCGTTCCAAGCGGCTGGCCTGCAGCGCATCGCGTGCGCTTTCATCAGCCATCGGTGAAACTATAACCGGCGCCGTACAGCGTTTCGATCGCGCCGAACTGCCCGTCCACCGCACGGAATTTGCGGCGCAGGCGCTTTATGTGCGAATCGACCGTGCGATCATCGACGAAAATATCGTCAGGATAGGCGGCATCCATCAGCTGGTTGCGGCTCTTGATCACGCCGGGGCGAATGGCCAGCGCTTCCAGGATCAGGAATTCGGTCACCGTCAGGCTGACCGGTTTGCCGTCCCAGGTAACCTGGTGGCGCGCCGGGTCCATCGCCAGCCGCCCGCGCGCGATCACCTCATTATTGCCGGTGGGCATGGGGGTGGCCCCTTCCGCCGTTTCAGGCAGAGGCGCGGCGCGGCGCAGGATCGTGCGGATGCGCGCCAGCAGCAGGCGCTGGCTGAAGGGTTTGGCGATGTAATCGTCCGCGCCCATGGCAAGGCCGGCCTCTTCATCCTCTTCCTGATCCTTGCTGGTCAGAAAGATCACCGGCAGGTCTGACGATTCGCGCAGTTTCTGCAACAATTCCATGCCATCCATGCGCGGCATCTTGATATCGAACACGGCCAGATCAGGCGGATTTTGTTCCAGCGCTGCAAGCGCAGCTTCACCATCGGAATACACGCGCGTGGCGTATCCTTCCGCCTGCAGGGCGATGGACAGGGTGGTAAGAATGTTGCGATCGTCATCCACCAGGGCGATGGTGCGCTGGCTGTCTGCCGCAGAATTCAAAGGCTCGGCGGTGTTATCGTGGCTGGCTTGGGTCATGCGTTTCCTTGATCACGATTGAAGTAATCGTTCGAAAGCAAAGTGACAACACAGGCGCGTTACCGTTGCGAAAAATCCCCGCATCTGACTTGTCTCAACAAAGGACAAAATCAAACCGGGCCTGCCAAATTGACGCAGCAAAGTTACACCCCTATGCGGTAAATCATTCGCAGGGCATACGAATGCGCTGCGCTTCATCTTGACCCGTGTTGAGGAGCTAACGTGTCATATACGCTTTCCAAGTCGCTGTCTGATCAAGGCATTGCGACCGCCGCCACTATTCATCCAAACCTTGGCAGTGCCGAACTGGTGGAACATGCCATCAGCAAGGGTGAGGGCAAGCTGACCAAACACGGGGCGCTTCTGGTCGATACCGGCAAGTTCACTGGCCGCAGTGTGAAGGACAAGTTCGTTGTCCGCGATGCGACTACCGAAGATACGATCGACTGGGGCAAGGTCAACCAGCCGATGGCGGAAGATCACTGGGCCAATCTGAAGGCCGATTTCCTCGCCGCGACGAAGGACCAGGAAGAGCTTTACGTTGCTGACCTGTTCGGCGGCAGTCAGCCGGAATACCGCGTGAACGTGCGCGTCATCACGCAGATGGCCTGGCACAACCTGTTCGCTCGCACGCTGCTGGTGCGCCCGTCGGCGGAAGAACTGGCAGGCTTCGATCCTGAATATACGATCATCAACCTGCCCAGCTTCAAGGCCGATCCGGAACGCCACGGCTGCCGCAGCGACACGGTGATTGCGGTGAACCTGACGGAAAAGCTGATCCTGATCGGCAATACCGAATACTCTGGCGAGATGAAGAAGGGCGTGTTCGGCCTGCTGAACTACCTGCTGCCCGAACAGGGCGTGATGCCGATGCACTGCTCTGCCAACATCGGCCCGGACGGCAAGACGGCGATCTTCTTCGGCCTTTCCGGCACCGGCAAGACCACGCTCTCCGCCGACGCCAGCCGCACGCTGATCGGCGATGACGAGCACGGCTGGTCGGACGATGCCGTCTTCAACTTCGAAGGTGGCTGCTATGCCAAGATGATCAACCTGTCCGCCGAAGGTGAGCCGGAAATCTACGCCACCACCAAGATGTTCGGCACGATCATCGAGAACGTGACGATGGACGAGGACACCCGCGAACTCGACTTCGACGATGGCAGCAAGACCGAAAACACCCGCGGCGCCTATCCGATCGAATATATTCCCAACACCAGCGAGAAGAACCTCGGCCCGGCACCGGCCAACGTGATCATGCTGACCGCCGATGCCTTCGGCGTGCTGCCTCCGATCGCGCGGCTTACTGCCGATCAGGCGATGTACTACTTCCTTTCGGGTTATACCGCGAAGGTGGCCGGCACAGAGATCGGCGTGACCGAGCCTGAAGCGACGTTCAGCACCTGCTTTGGCGCTGCCTTCATGCCGCGTCACCCCAGCGTCTATGGCAATTTGCTGAAAGAACGCATCGCCAAGGGCGGCGTGCAGTGCTGGCTGTTCAACACCGGCTGGACCGGCGGCAAATACGGCGTCGGCAGCCGCATGCCGATCAAGGCAACGCGCGGCCTGCTGAATGCCGTGCTGGACGGCAAGATGGACGACGTTGAATTCCGCAAGGATGAAAACTTTGGCTTTGATGTGCCGGTACACGTGCCCGCTCTGGACGAGGCGGGCATCGACCAGTCCGTGCT
The DNA here is from genome assembly GCF_009807005.1 of Aurantiacibacter rhizosphaerae. GTDB lineage: Bacteria > Pseudomonadota > Alphaproteobacteria > Sphingomonadales > Sphingomonadaceae > Alteraurantiacibacter > Alteraurantiacibacter rhizosphaerae. The sequence continues at coordinate 1,572,552 of NZ_WUBR01000001.1, forward strand.
CGATCCGCGCAGCACCTGGGCCGACAAGGAAGAATACGACGCTACCGCGCAGAAGCTCGTCGAACTGTTCGTGGAAAACTTCCACCAGTTCGCAGAGCACGTGGACGAGGGCGTTCGCCAGGCTGCTCCGCAAGCCGCCTGACACCTGACACACAGTTGGAGAGGAGGACCCCGCGCGGCGAAAGCCGTAGCGGGGTCTTTAATATGTCGGATCGGAAGCTTAGGTTCGATGCCTCAGCAATTGACCGGAGAGCACGACATGAGCCTTTTTGACCAGATCCTTGGCGCGGCCCACAATCACCCCACGGTGAAGAACATGGCCGAGAAGATGGGGATCGACCAGGAGACCGCAGAGCGCGCCATTGCCGCGCTGACCGAAGGGCACCAGGCCGATACCGATACGGTCACCACCGCGGCAGAGCGCAGCGGCATCGATGCAGGCGTGTTGACGCAGGTGATGGAGCATGTGGGCGGCGAAGGTTCGCTCGGCTCCTTCATGCAGATGCTGGACAAGGATCACGACGGCAATCCGTTGAACGATATTACGGACATGGCCGGAAAGTTCTTCGGCAAGAAATAAGCGACCCGGCAGGGGGCGCGGCGTTCTGCGCGTCGCATCCAAATGTAATGTGCAACAATGGCAGCGCCCCACTTTTTACGGATGGCGCTGCCATTTTAAATCTAGCCATACAGGGCGTTGGCCACCGCCTGCTCAACCAGCCGAGAGCCGTTGAGCAGGGGCGCAGCTGGCATCACCGGAGCGGGGTCGCCAACCGCCTTCGGCAGCGTGTCGGAATAGGTCGCCGTGTCGACGCCCTTCATGCTGGCGACTTTTTCGCAGACCTTTTCAAAGCGGCGGGACACCACCTTGTTGATCCGCGTGCGCTTGCGGCACAGCAGTTCGAAACTGTGCGATACGATCGTGAAGCTTGCGTCACCCTGTTCCCGCGCATGGCGCAGGGCGGCGAAGATTTCGCGATAGGATAGCGCGGTCAATTGCGCATGGCGCAGCCCGCCGAACGCATCGGCGATACAGCCGATGGGCACCTCCACCACGCCATGACGCACGAGTGGCGCACGGTGCCCTTCGTCCAGCGCGATGTCGCAGTCGCCGTGCATCAGTCCGGGCGGATGGCTGGAATCATGCGTCAGCCCGATATGCGCCAGCGCGCGCAAGGTATCGTCATTTGCGCCGTAATTCCCGGCGCGAAAGGCCACGGGGCGCGGGGCGCCTGCGTCCATCAGGATCTCCGCCCCAAGATCCAGCAGGCGGCATTGTTCATCGAAGGTAAAGTCCTTCAGATTGGGGCCCCTGTCGGCGCCAAGTGGATTGGCATCGCCTGCGATGGCCAGCCATTCTGTGTGCAGGTGCAATTGCACATCGTGGCCGCGTGTGACGATGGGTTCCACCACGTCCGCAATGGCGCCTGTTCCCCAGATCAGCGCGGGCATCGGGTCCACGAAGAAAACGGCTTTCAGGCCATGCCGCTCCAGCACGTCCATTTGGTGAAAGATGCCTACATCGCCAGCAGGGGTTGCCCCGCGAATGGCGCGGTCGAAATTTGCGGCGCGCGTGTTCAGCCCGCGCTTTGCGGTGAAGCCGGGTTCGTATTCCGTATCGATGGTGACATAGAGTGCGACCATCCGCCGTGCCTTCTGCCTGTCCGATCCGCTATCGCCATGCTGCGTGGGTGCAGCGGGCTTGATCGAACAGGCCTAGCAGGGCGGAGGTTAAGCTTGCGTATCCGTCACATAGCGGCCCACATTGGCTGCCAGCACATCCAGCGGCGCGTTGCCGCCGTTGACAACGGCCTGGTTGAAATCGCGCAAGTCGTACGATCCGCCAAGCGCAGCTTTCGCGGCCGCGCGCTGGCGCAGGATTTCCAGCTTACCGACCATATAGCCGGTGGCCTGGCCAGGCCAGCTGCAATAACGATCCACTTCGCTGGCAACCTCGTCTCGCTTGTTGCCATTCTGGTCCATGAAGAAGCGGACCGATTGCTCCCGGCCCCATCGCTTGTGATGCAGGCCGGTGTCGACCACCAGGCGGCAGGCGCGGAATGCGGCGGCCTGTAAGTATCCCAGCCGCCAGGTCGGGTTTTCATCATATGCACCCAGCTCATCCGCCAGCTGCTCTGCATATAAGGCCCAACCTTCGGAGAAGGAATTGAAGGCGAGGATGGAGCGGATCAGCGGCAGCTGGTTGGAATATTCGCCTTCCCACACATGGCCGGGAATAGTCTCGTGATGGACCAGCGTGGGCAGATCATATTTGCGGTGCAGATCGGTTGTCAGCAGGTTGATCCACATTTTGCCGGGCGCCGTGCCATCCACGCTGCCCGCGCCGCCATAGGCGGTGGGCGCACCGGGCTCTTCAGCCGGGGGCAGGCGGCGCACTTCAAGATTGCCTGCCGCCACTTCGCGGAAAGCGCGGGGCATTTGTGCGCGGATCCATGCGATGCGATCCTCGATAAAGGACATGATCTGGGCACGCCCCGGATCACCCGCTGCAAATTTGAAACGCGGGTCTTCCGAAAGCGCCGTCATCCTGTCGCCCACGGATCCGTCGGTATAGCCGATGTCGCGCAGGATGGGGTCCATCTGCGCATGAATATCGTTAAGCGTCGAAAGACCCAGCTCGTGAATTTCATCGGGAGAAAGGCTGGTGGTGGTGCTGGATCGCAAGGACCAGTCATACCATTCGTCTCCGCGAGGTTGCGACCAGATGCCAGGATCGCTGTCTGCCACCGCGCGCTCCCGCTGCAACTCTGCCAGCTGCGCTTCCAGAGCAGGGGCGATATCACCGGTGACGATTCGCGTCGCGCGCGCTTCCCAATTGCCAGCAATGCCAGCCTCGCGCGTGCGGCGAACCAGCGATTCCACCATCGCGCCGCCCGAACGCGCATCGGCAATCTGCGCGGTCATCTGGGCAATCGCCTTGTCCAGCAGGAAGTCAGGAGGCACCACGCCCATTTCGCGCGCGTTGATGATCCGCTCCAGCTCTCCATACAGAACGCCGGGCATTTCCTGCAGGCGAGAGATGTAGGCTTCGGCATCTCCCTCGTCCGCGATGGGGTGATCGGAATCCATGAAGCGCGGCAGATCGATATAGGCGCCCACGTTCTGGATCACGGCATAAGGCGCGGTGCGCCAGCTGCCCACGGGAATGCTACCATAGGGCAGGGCCATGCCATCGATCGCGGTGGCATAGGCGCTTTCCACCACTTCGAAACTGGTGCGCGTGGCAGGATCGAGGCCGGTCTTGTCAAAGGCGCGGGCGCGGGCCAGATCGGCGCGCAGCGTGGCGGCATAGGCATCCTGCCCCTGCGGAGAGGCATCGCCCAGCTGTCCGCGCAGCGCGGCATGCGCGCCTGTATCCACGCCAAGGCTGGTGGCGCGGGTCGGCTCATGCCGCAGCAGGTTCCACGCAATATCATCCAGCAAAGCCTCCGCCGCAGGCTGCCCGCCGGGCATGGCCGTGGTGGCGCAGCCGGGCAGAACGGTAAGCGCGGTGGAAGCCCCCAGCGCCCCGATGAAGGTGCGGCGGGAGAACGGTATGTCGATGATCTTGTGCATGGCAGAGTGGTTGCCGATGCAACCGATCCAGTCAAGAAAGATTGCGCGGGCCTGTCTGGCGCGTGGGCAAAGGGGCTTGGCGAGGGTGCCCGTGGCGGGCTAGGGCAGGGCCATGTTCGATCTTGTCATCTCGATCATCGTGCTGGCCGCGATTGCCCTTGCGGCTGGGGCCTTCGTCCTGTGGCGCAAGGGCGTCACGAAACAGGCCATGCTGATGGCGATCCTGTCTGTCGTGATGTTCGTCAACGTGGCGATCTGGCTGGTGCCAATGAAAGACGGCGACACTCCGATGGAGGCCGCCGTCGATGCCGTTGATGAGGGCGCAGTCCTGAGGGACTGACTGCGGCCTATCTCTCCGGGATCTGCCAGGTGACAGAGCCGGTGTAGGTGCCCACCGTCGTTTCTCCGCGATCGTTTTTCGCCGGGTCGAAGCGGGCGCGCCTTTCCAGCAGGCGGCAGGTGTTGCGATCTAGTGTGGAATGGCCGCTGCTGCGTGTGATTTCGCAGGCATCCACCTTGCCATCGCTGCCGATTACCAGCCTATATCCTGCGGTGCCTTCGCGATCCCGCACAAGATCGCTGCGCGCATAATCATTGGTGGTGATCCAGCCCGCCGGGCCGTTACGCGGTGATGCGGCAATGGCGGAGAATGAGGGTGACGGCGTGGGCATGATCACTTCGGGGCCGGGAATTTCCAGCGTGCGGGGCGGGTTCAGCACCACCACATCGCTGATGTTGGGATTGACCGGCGCTGCCTCCACAGGAGCCGGACGCAAGAATTCGATCGGAGGCTTTGGCGCGGTTATAGGCGCCAATGCCTGCTCCGCTTGTTCAGGAACGATTTCCGGCGGGGGCGGAGGCGGCGCAGGCGGATCGGGATTGAAATAGGCGACAAGGCCGCCGTCATCCTCCGTAATCACGCCTGTCACCGCAAGGCCGGCGATGATCCCTGCACCTACCACGGCATGGATCGCGATAACGCCGGCTGCCGCGCGAAGGCGGGCCGTGGGACTGACTGTAGCATTTGCATAGGCCATGATTTTTATCCTCTTCCTGTAGCTCACCCGTTAGAGGGCGAGTCATGATATACTGTTACACTACGCGAGGAGATAAGCAAATGCAAGCGCGCGCCGAAACCACTGGTTCCGACGCGCGCGAATTGCTTTAATTTTCAGGCTGTTATCAGGTAATCGGGCAGCTGGGATCCAGGCGGAAATCCAGATAATTGTCGACCGACTTCATCAGTTCTTCCTGCTCGTTTTCGAAGAAGTGGTTGGCGCGCGGGATTTCATCATGATGAATGGTGATGTGCTTTTGCGTGCGCAGCTTGTCGACAAGCTTCTGCACGGCAACGGGCTGCACCACGGTATCCGCGGTGCCCTGGATGAAGATGCCCGATGCGGGGCAGGGCGCCAGGAAGCTGAAATCATACATGTTCGCAGGCGGCGCGATGGAGATGAAGCCGCGAATCTCCGGGCGGCGCATCAGCAATTGCATGCCGATCAGCGCGCCAAAGGAAACGCCGCCAACCCATGTGGTCTGCGCTTCGGGGTGGATCTGCTGCACCCAGTCCAGCGCGCTGGCGGCATCGGAAAGCTCGCCAATGCCATTGTCGAAGCTGCCCTGGCTCTTGCCCACGCCGCGAAAATTGAAGCGCAATGTGGCGAAGCCGCGGTTGACGAAGGTCTTGTACAATTGCTGCACGATCCGGTCATTCATCGTGCCGCCACCCTGGCTGTGGGGGTGCAGAATCATCGCCACGGGCGCGCGCGGGCGCGGGGCGGGGGAGAAACGGCCTTCGAGACGACCCTCTGGGCCGGGAAAAATAACGTGGGGCATGGGCGGTTGGTGCTCTGCTTGAAAATGGGCTGAACCGCGCGGGTGGCGCGGTGCAAGTGGGCGGCTATATAGGGATTATGTCACTTTTCGCAATTGTTCTCGCATGATCCGTGTTTATCTGGATCACGCCGCCACCACGCCGCTTCGCCCGCAGGCGCGCGCCGCGATGGAGGAAGGTTTCACCAAATGGGCCAATCCGTCCAGCCCGCACGCGGAAGGGCGCAAGGCCCGCGCCGCGCTGGAAGACGCGCGAGAGCGGTGCAAGGCAGCGCTGGGCTGGGACGGCGAACTCATCTTCACCAGCGGCGCGAGCGAGGCGCTGTCGATCGCGCTGAACCAGAGCAAGGGCGATCGGCGTATCGTCAGCGCGGTGGAGCACGAAGCCCTGCTGCGCGCAGCGCCCGGTGCCGAAACCATGCCGGTGCAGAACGGCATGGCCCAATTGCCAGAAGGCCTTTCGGGCGCAATCATCGCCTTGCAGCAGGTGAATTCAGAAACCGGTGCGATGATGCTGGAACTGGGCGACATTCATCGCCGAGTATCGGACGCTGGTGGGTTGCTGCTGGCAGATTGCTCCCAAGGGGCGGGTAAACATGGATTGCCCGATTGCGACATGGGGGTGGTCAGCGCGCACAAGCTGGGCGGGCCGATCGGGATAGGCGCTCTGCTGGTAAGCGACTATGCGCTGCTCAATCCTGTTGGCGGGCATGAGCGCGGCTATCGTCAGGGAACGGAGAACCTGCCGGGCGCAATGGGCTTTGCCGCCGCGCTGGAGCAGGGCGGGCAGGATAGCTGGGCCACCTCGAAGGAAGAAAGAGCGGCTTTTGCTAACGCGATTGCGGGCAATCGCCTTGTTACAGGGCAGGTGCATTGCGACTATATTTTCGGCCTTACCCATGAAACGATCAGCGCTCAGGCCTTGCTGGTCCGCCTCGATGCGATGGGCTTTGCGGTTTCTGCGGGCAGCGCCTGTTCTTCCGGCACATTGAAGAAAAGCAAGGTGCTTGATGCCTTTGGCGTGGCAGATGATATCGCCAGCCGCACGATCCGCGTATCGCTGGGCTGGAACACGACCGCGCAGGAACTCGACGCATTTACCCAAGCCTGGAAGGGCATGACATGATCTACCTCGATTACCAGGCCACCACGCCGCTGGCGCCCGAAGCGCGCGATGCGATGCTGCAATGGCTGGATGGGCCGGATGGCACGGGCTTCGGCAATCCGCACAGCCCGCACCGCATGGGGCGCATGGCCGCGGCGGCTGTCGATCTGGCGCGCGACAGGGTGGCGGCGCTGTTTCCGCCCAATGGCAAGGTGATCTTTACCAGCGGCGCGACGGAGGCGATCAATCTTGCCATGCGCGGCTGCCCCGGCAATGGCGCGATCAGCGTCTCCGCCATCGAACACGCCGCAGTGCTGGATACAGCGCACGCCATCGGCAAATGTCACGAGCTGAACGTGGCGGCGGACGGGCAATGCAACGCGAAGCAGGACATTCCCGCCAACACCAGGCTGGTGGCCGTAATGCAGGTGAATAACGAGATCGGCGTGATCCAGCCAACGGTGGAATTTCACCGGAAGGCGAAGGAAGCTGGCGCGCTGTACCTGTGCGATGCCGTGCAGGCCTTTGGCAAGATGCCGCTGGCGGGCGCGGACATGATCGCCGTTTCTGCGCACAAGCTGCACGGGCCAAAGGGCATCGGCGCGCTGTGGGTGCGCAATGGCATCGAGCTCGATCCGCAGCAGACAGGCGGCGGGCAGGAAGCGAACCTGCGGTCCGGCACGCTGAGCCCGGCGCTGTGCGCAGGCTTTGGCGCGGCGGCAAAGGTGGCTGCAGAGCGGATGGACGAGGATGCCGCCCATGTCGAAGCGCTGTGGAACAGGGCGCGTGAACTGTTCGCCGATTGGGAACTGAACGGTAGCGCAGAGGCGCGCTGGCACGGCAACCTCAACATTCGCAAGGCCGGGCTGGATGTCGCCCGCTTGATGTCGGACTGCCGCGACGTGATGTTCTCTGCCGGGTCCGCCTGCGCCAGCGGATCGGGACGGCCCAGCCACGTGTTGCAGGCTATCGGACTGGATGCTGCACAAGCGAAAAGCTCCATCCGATTGGGTTTCGGACGCTATACCGCCATTAGTGACCTTGAAACCGCCGCTGAAAAGGTTAAGATTGCTGCATCGCAACAAGGATAGACCTCATCAAAGTCACCTTCATTACGCGCAAGAACGAGAAGGTGGAGGTGCAGGCCGCCGCCGGTGATCGGCTTCTGGAAGTTGGCCAGGCGGCGGGAATGCCGCTGGAAGGCACGTGCGAGGGCCAGATGGCCTGCTCCACCTGCCATGTGATCATCGCGCGCGAATGGTTCGACAAGCTTGAACCTGCAGTGGAGGATGAGGAAGACATGCTGGACCTGGCCGCCGATGTGCAGGCCACCAGCCGCCTGTCCTGCCAGATAATCCTGTCAGAAGAGCTGGACGGCATGGAAGTGCGCATGCCCAGCGACAGCAACGACGCGCAGGGGTTTTAAAAGAAAACACCGCTGGACTTCGGGGGATTTTGTCAGCGCGCCTTTTCTTCTATGCTTTTGGTCGAATCGGGGGGTTACACTGGCATGAACTCGCAGAGCGAGCAGGATCTCTTTGGTCGGTCGAAGAAATTCGCCGGCCGCGTAGTCGTCGAATGGACGATCGATCACCTCAAACTTGCACTTACAACGATCTGTGCATTCGCCCTCTACAGTTTTGGCATCACCGAAGACTGGTGGCCGTCTCCCGTGGAAATCATTCGCGGCGATCGAGGCGGTCCGGGCGAGGAAAACCGCATACGCCGCCCGCTGGATGTCTCAGCCATTACTTATCAGAATGACGGCGGTGCAGCGGGCCAGCTTGGCGAATCGATGCACCTATCTATTCTTCCAAGGCTGGATTCGGTGAGCGATACGCTCTCGGGCCTGGAGCTTCGCTACGGCTTGACCGGGCTTTCCTCCACCAGTGGAACCAAGAACTCGGTGACGCTGGCGTGGGCCATGCGGCTGCCGCAATCGGAATGGCTCACCTGCCGACAGGGAGGGTTGCGCTTCGATACGCGGCGTGGGCTGGAAATCGAGGTTGCCAGGACGCTGAACAACGCGCTGGCATCCAGTGAAGCAGCAGGGGATTTGCAATGCACATGATACGAATGACCGCCATGCTTTCAGCCGCAGGTTTGGTGCTGACAGCCTGTGACGCGGGCGAGGCTGACAACATCGATGCAGACGCACCGGCGGAGCAAATCTCAATCGCCGACGAACCCGACCTCTTCAATACGGGAAGTGCCGAGACTCCCGCCGAAACGGCAATGCCGCTGCCCAATTGTCCGGAAAACGCCTTTTGCGAAGGGCCGCTGGTGGTTCGCGCCGATACGCTTAACCTTGTACCCACCGGATCGACGAATGCCTCGCTCAATGGCACCTTTTCAGTCGAGAACCGATCGAACGAAGATCTGCGGGTTGTCCTGATGGATGAATATGCCGTCGCCTCGCTGGAGAATGGCGTTAACGCCACCTCGAACCCCTACCGTCCCAGCGGCCTGGAGGAATGCCGGCAAAGCGGCCCCGATTGCTTTGCCGCGAATCCTGGCTCGTTCAGAACGCTTGCGCCCGGTGACAGTCCGGCAAAAGTCACAGCCTCCATGCGGGCCAATTTCGATGCCCAGATGATGCCGTCGATGAGGGACATATCTTCGGCAACGGTCAATTTTCAATTGTTCAGCGTATCAGCCGCCGGCGATCAGCGCCTTCATCAGGTGTCGCTGGCTGGCATCCCGTTCCAGAACCAGATGGCTGAATAAGAAAAACCCCGCCGCGCCTGTTTCGGCGCGGCGGGGTTAACCAAAGCCCCGATCCTGGTTCTCGGGAGGGGGGATGATCGCGAGGATCAGGTGGCTTCGATCAGGCTACTTCAAGTTGATCTTCCAATGCGGAGATCAGTGCCTTGGAAAATGCAGGAATGTCGTCCGGGTTCCGGCTGGTGATGAGATTTCCATCAACGGCCACTTCCTGGTCCACGACATTGCCGCCGGCATTCGATAGATCGGTGCGGACGCTGGGCCAGCTTGTTACGGTCTTACCCTTCACGACATCGGCTTCCACCAGCAACCACGGTGCATGGCAGATTGCGGCGACAGGTTTTCCGGCGGATACGAAATCGCGCACCAGCTTGATCGCCTTGTCATTCAGGCGAAGAATATCCGGGTTGATCTGGCCGCCCGGCAGAAGAAGGGCGTCAAATTCGCTGGCTTCGGCTTCGTCCACGGTCAGGTCGACATCCACCGTGTTGCCCCAGTCGTCTTCGTCCCAGCCCTTGATCTGGCCATCTTCCAGACTGACGACCACGGTTTCATACCCGGCGTCGTCAAGGTTGGCCTTGGGCTTTTCCAGTTCCGATTGTTCAAAGCCGTTGGTGGCGAGAATCATGATGCGTTGTGCCATGTTTGTGTTCCTTTCGGGGAATTGGTGTTTGGCCCCTTAACGGGTGGGGAAAGCACCTCGTTCCCTGCTGTCCGCCGAGGCGAGACGGTGATAGGGCAAGCCGCATGGCAACCGTTGAAGAACCAGATGATTCCGGCGCGGGCATCACCCGCGAACCTTTCGAAAGCGCGCTGGAAAGCCGCTATCTCGTCTATGCCCTGTCCACCATCACGGCGCGTTCGCTGCCCGATCTGCGCGATGGGCTGAAGCCGGTTCACCGCCGTCTGCTGTGGACGATGCGGCAATTGCGCCTTTCGCCGGACAACACCTTCAAGAAATCCGCGCGCGTCGTGGGTGATGTGATCGGCAAGTATCACCCGCATGGCGACGTTGCGGTTTACGATGCGATGGTGCGGCTCGCTCAGCCGTTCACGCTGCGCTATCCGCTGGTGGAGGGGCAGGGCAACTTCGGCAATATCGATGGCGATAACGCGGCCGCCTATCGCTACACCGAATGCCGCCTGACGCGCACCGCCATGCACCTGATGGATGGGCTGGACGAAGGCACGGTCGAGTTCATTCCCACCTATAATAACGAGGAAGAAGAACCGGTCATCATGCCGGGCCTCTTCCCCAATCTGCTGGCCAACGGCGCCAGCGGCATCGCCGTGGGCATGGCCACCAGCATTCCCAGCCACAATGTGGCAGAGGTGCTGGATGCGGCCGAAATGGTGCTCTTCAACAAGGACGTGACCCACGCCGAATTGATGAGCGTATTCAAGGGGCCGGACTTTGCCACCGGCGGCCTTGTCGTGGACAGTGAAGAGGCGATCAGCCACGCCTATGAAACCGGGCGCGGCAGTTTCCGCGTGCGGGGCCGTTTCCACGCTGCAGAGGCGGAAAACGAGGAGGATCGCGAGGCCGGGATCGAGCGTTTGAAGGGCGGCGGATATCAGCTGGTGATTTCCGAAATCCCATACCAGGTGCCCAAGGGCAAGCTGATCGAGCAGATCGCCGCCACTATCGCCGACAAGAAGCTGCCGATCCTTGAGGATGTGCGAGACGAGAGCGACGAGCAGGTGCGCATCGTGCTGGTGCCGCGCAGCCGCAACATCGATCCCGAACTGCTGAAGGAAAGCGTCTACAAGCTCACCGATCTGGAAACGCGCTTCGGCCTCAACCTCAATGTGCTGGATGCCAACCGCACGCCGATGGTGATGGGGCTGAAGGAACTGCTGGGCAATTGGGTGGCCCACCAGATCGAGATCCTGCAGCGCCGCACCACGCACCGCCTTGCCAAGATCGCGGACCGGCTGGAGCTGCTGGAAGGCTACATCATCGCCTTCCTCAACCTTGACCGGGTGATCGAGATCATCCGTACGGAGGATGAGCCAAAGCCGGTGATGATGGCCGAATTTGGCCTGACCGACCGTCAGACCGAGGCGATCCTCAACATGCGGTTGCGCAGTTTGCGCAAGCTGGAGGAGATGCAGCTTCGCACCGAGAAGGACGAATTGCTGAAGGAGCAGGACGAGCTTCAGAAGCTGCTGGATTCGCCTTCCCGCCAGCGCACACGCCTGAAGCGGGACATGGCAAAGCTGCGCAAAGAATATGGGCCGGATACCGAAATCGGCGCGCGGCGCACCACGATTGCCGAGGCTGCGCCGACCGTGGAATTCAATCCCGATGCCATGATCGAGAAGGAGCCGGTGACGGTCATCCTCTCGGCCAAGGGCTGGGTGCGCGCGGCCAAGGGGCACGTTGACCTGGGCAAGGATGGCTGCGGCGATTTCAAATACAAGGAGGGCGATGGCCCCGCCTTTGCCGTGCATTGCCAGACGACAGACAAGCTGCTGCTGTGCGGCGCGGACGGGCGTTTCTTCACGCTGGGTGCGGACAAGCTGCCCAGCGCCCGCGGCTTTGGTGAGCCGGTGCGCAACACGCTGGATATCGATGCTGCCACGCAGATCATCGCAATGGTGGTGCACGAGAAGGACAAGCAGGTGCTGCTGGCCTCCACCATCGGCAAGGGCTTTGTCGCCATTACCGATGAACTGCTGGCCGAAACGCGCAAGGGCCGTCAGGTGGTGAACCTGAAGGGCGATGCAAAGCTGCTGGTAGCCCGCGCCATTCCCGCCGAACACGATCACGTTGCCGTGGTGGGAGAGAACCGCAAGCTGGTGGTCTTCGCGCTGGAGGAGATGCCGGTGATGACGCGCGGGCAGGGCGTAACCTTGCAGCGTTATCGCGATGGCGGCCTGTCAGATGTCACCACCTTCAAGCTGGAAGACGGGCTCAGCTGGACGATGGGCGGCGATACTGGCCGCACGCGGACGGAGAACGAGATCGGCATGTGGAAGGTGGCGCGCGGCGCCGCCGGACGCCTGCCGCCGCAGGGCTTCCCGAAAGACAACAGGTTCTAGACACAAAAAACCCGGCAGGATCGCTCCTGCCGGGTTCCTTGGTGATTTGGGTAAACCCGTCTGTATTAGCCAGCCTGTGCGGCCAGCGCAGCTTCCAGATCGGCCATCATGATGCGGGCCATCAGTGCGCCGTTGGGATCCACTGCGAACATTTCGCGCGGCAGGGTAACCTTGGTTTCGTCTTCACGAGTGATGACGATGTTGGTGCCGTCGATCGTTTCGATCGTGCCCAGCGGCTGCGGATCGGCGGTGACGACTGCGGCGCCTTCCACCAGTGCGGCGGCCAGTGCTGCCTCGGCAGCGGCAAGCTGCTGTTCGTGCATCTGCACAAGCTGATCACGCGTGATGTTCAGCGTGGGGCCGGTGTCGCTGGTGCCGAAAGCGTTCTTGGGAAGGGCAATCTGATATTCGCCAACCGTCAGCATCACGGCCTGTTCATTGGCGTCTGCAACGGTGCCGATGGCATTGCCGTCATTGCCCATCACGGTGTCGCCGGCTTCCTGGGCCAGTGCTGGATTGGCAGCGATTGCAGCAAGTGCTGCGGCGGCGGTGAGTGCGATCTTCTTCATGCAAATTTCCCTTCGTTCCGGTCCCTCGCATGATGAGGGTCCGGGAGTTGAATTCCTCCGACAAGGCCATGAGTGGCGCCGGAAATGGCACGCGGGCGGCAAACACCCGGCCTTGGCCGGGGCAGACACAAATGGCGCAAAACCGCGCCAATCCCGCTAAGAAACCGTCTAGCAGACGACATCTGAACGCTACCTGCACCAGACGTGCAGGGTAATTCAACCGTCAAATGTGAAGTTTCACATATGTGTATCGGATTGCAGCGCCTCATCCAGAAAACGCAGCACGCTTTCCCGTTCGGGGAAGCCTTCTTCCAGCCAGCGGCTTTCCACCGATTGCAGAATGCGGGCAACCTCCGGCCCGGCATCCACGCCGCGCGCGACGATCTCTCCGCCACGCAGCGGGAATTGCGGGGCCTGCCAATTGTCCAGCGGTGCCGTGGGCTGATCTGACAGCAGCAACAGGTCCGTCGCCACTTCCATACCTTCCCGATAGGCCAGCACGCGGGCATCGCCGGGCCTGCGCGCGCGCCCGGCGAGGCGGGTAAGGCGTTTCTTGTGCGCGTTGGATAGGCGCAGCCGCGAAGCGACCTGCGCCGCGATGCGAGGGTCCGCAGGCAGCATGGCGGCCAGGTGGCGGATCGCGTCCGGCGCGGCAGCCTGTTGCTGCTCGGATCGGACCAGCGCGGCCAGACGATCCAGCCCCTCTGCCGAGACTTCTGGCAGGATCACCTCCATCACGCCGCGCTCCAGCATGCGGGTGAGCGTATCCAGCGCATCGGGCAGCGCCAGCAGGCCCAGCAATTCCATGGCCACCCGTTCCCGGCTCAGCCCCTTCAGCATGGGGGCAAGCTCGGCGCAGGCTTCCTCCCCCTCTGTATCCAGCGTGGAGCCGAAGCGCGCCTGAAAGCGGTAATACCGCAGGATGCGCAGGTGATCCTCCCGAATACGCTGGCGGGCATCGCCGATAAAGCGCACGCGCCGCGCCTCCAGATCGTGCAGTCCGCCGAAAAAGTCAGAAATTTCCAGCGTTTCGGGATGCGCGAACAGCGCGTTGATGGTGAAATCGCGGCGGGCGGCGTCATCCTGCCAGTCTTCGGCAAATTCGATGGTGGCACGGCGGCCGTCGGTGGCAACATCCTTACGCAAGGTGGTGACTTCCACCGGGCCGCCTTCTGTGACGGCGGTGATGGTGCCGTGATCAAGGCCGGTGGGCACGCTCTTGATCTTCGCTTCCTTCAGCCGCGCCATCACCTCCTCAGGGTGCAGCGTGGTGGCAGCATCGATATCCTTTACCGGCAGGCCCAGCAGCGTATCGCGCACCGCGCCGCCAACCCAGCGCAGATTATCCGCGCCCAGCGCGCTGACCAGTGCCGCAAGATCCTTGCGAGAGGTCCAGTCGGTTTCGGGAAGTTTTGCCACTTTGCGTTCGTCTCACCTTCGATATTGCGGCGAGAGGTAGAGGAAATGTCGCCGTTTCCACAAGCGCAGCCTGCGCGGCGTGGGGGATAGCCTAGTCCACAAGCCTGTCGATCGAGAGGCGGTGGGAGAGGTGCGCGATGATCCCGGCGGTAATTCCCCAGATCCTGTGGCCTTCCCAGTCAATCTCGACGTAGGGCCGCTTGTTTCCGTTGAACATCCCGATCTTGGGCTTGTGATTGTCCTGATCCAGCAGGTGCCGCAAAGGCGCCTCGAACCAGTCCGCCACTTCGCGCGGATCGGGACGGATTTCCACATCGCCGGGCACCAGGCCAAGCACGGGCGTAAGGCGAAATCCGCTGCCGGTGACGAAAGTGGTCGCTTCGCCGATGATGCGCACCTGCGCCGGGTCTATCGCCAGTTCTTCCTGCGCCTCTCTCAAGGCGGCCTCGATCACGTTTTCTCCCGGCTCCAGCTTGCCGCCGGGGAAGGAGACCTGGCCGGGGTGGCTGGCCATGGTTTCGGGGCGATGGGTCAGCAAGACGCCGGGCTCCGCCCGTTCCGTAACGGCGATAAGGACGGCGGCATCGCGCAAGGTCTTGCCCACCACGAATTCGCTGTCGTCGCGAATACCCGCCATGCCCATGTGCTGCGTATCGTCGAAATAGCGCTGCAACCTGTCGAACAGGGTCGTCATTCGGCGGGCACCAGCGAAAAGGTTGCGCCCTGGCTTTCGACTGTCAGGTTTTCGCCCTGGCTCAACGCAAATTCGGCCAGTTGCAACCATGTCGAACGGTCGACCCGCGCCTCGCAGCCGTGACGTACCCCAAGGTATATTGCCGGTGCATCGGGATCACCTTCGGCCCGCAGGGGATTGTCAGCACCGGCGATGATCAGCTCATCCGTGTTGAGCCGAAAGGCCAGCGCATCGCCGTCCACGCGCATATCGGTGGCCATGAAGGCGGCATCCTCCACCTCTATCGTCTGGCGGTATTGCGGGGTGACGAGGTAATGTTGCCCATCCGCCGGATCGCGCCACAGCAGGGACGCGAAAGCGCGCACCATGGCGGGGCGGGTGATCGGGCTGCCATCGTGATACCAGGTACCGTCCGCCGCGATACGCATGCGGCTGTCGCTGGTGGCATCGGGCTTCCACTTATCGACGGGCGGCAGTTTGCGCGCGGACACGGCCTCTGCAATTTCCAGCAGGCTCATTCCGGCAAGATCAGGTGGGATATCGTAGGCCATCGTGTTTCAACAGATGGCCCCTTATGTCAGCCAATCCAAGGGCCGAGTGTGCCTTGATCGGGCAAAATCGCGGGATTGTCTGCGCGAACAAGCAGGCGGTGCCGCTCAAACGGGCCGGGAAGCTGCCATGCTTGCGTGGGGGCGCCGTGAAAACCGAAGCGGCCATAATAGTCGGGATCGCCGATCAACACCTGCGGCAGCGGCGCTTTCGGATCGAGCGCGCTGGCCATTGCGGCCATCAGTGCCTGGCCAAACCCTTTGTTATGCTGTTCGGGCACCACGGCCACCGGCCCCACCATCAGCATGGGATGGCGGCGACCCTGTTCATCGGTGAGAGCGACGGGCCACACCTGGATGGAGCCGACCAGCATCTGATCCTCGTCCACCACGGCAAAGCTGAGCGCAGGAAGCCAGTCCGTTCCCTCGCGCACCTTGTACGCGGTGCGCATATGGCGGTCCTCGCCAAAGGCGCGGTCCAGCAGGGCCTCCACCATGGCGGTGTCGACCTCTGCAAGAGGAATGAGAGTGGCAGTTGCATCAGTCATGGGCGCGCGCCGATAGGCCCGCGTTGCGACAGGTGCAACTGTTTCACGCGATACCGGTGGCCTTATTCTTTCGGCGTCAAGCGCAGCAGGCGGCCTTCGTCGCCATCCTCGATCACCCAGATCGCCCCGTCAGGAGCGATTGCGATGTCGCGCAGGCGGCCCGGCATTTCATAGCGTGAAGCCTCGTCAGCGGAGTTGGCGGAGGCATCCACCGTGACGCGGCTGATCGATTGGGTGCGCAAATTGGCGATCAGCAGCTGGCCCTGCCAGTCAGCGAACATGTCGCCTTGGTAAAAGGCCATGCCGCCCGGCGCGATCACCGGGCTCCAGCTGATGGCAGGCTTGGTAAAGCCATCGTCGGGTGTGTGATCGGGGATATCGCTGCCATCGTAATTGTCGCCGTTGGAGCGGGTGGGCCAGCCGTAGTTGTTGCCGGGTTTCACCAGGTTCAGTTCGTCCCCACCGGCAGGGCCGTGCTCCAGCGCCCACAGATTGCCGGAGGAATCGAATTCCAGGCCCAGCATATTGCGCTGTCCGTAAGACCAGATCTGGTCCGTCGGGCTGCCACGATCGGCAAAGGGATTGCCCGCCGCAGTCGTACCATCCAGGTTCAGGCGGACGACCGTGCCGAGATTGTTCTTCAGATCCTGAGCCGGGGTCTGTGCCTGCCTGTCTCCGCTGGAAACGAACAGGTGCTGCCCATCGGGCGAGAATGCGAGGCGGTGCGAATAATGGCCGGGGCGCGGCATCGGCTGGCTCTGTTCCCAGATCTGGGTGAAGCCGTCGATGCGGCAGGCATCGGCAGCATCGCAAACCAGCATGCCGCGGCCGACAGCGGCCTTCGTGCCTTCGCCGTCCTGCTTGGCCCAGGTGAGATAGATCATGTCGCTTTGTGCATAATCGGGCGCAAAGGCCAGCGCGCCAAGCCCGCCCTGACCCTCGTAAGCGACAGACGGCAAACCGCTGACCGTGCCAAGCTGGCCGGTCGCGGGATTGTAGAACTTCATGGTGCCGGGTTTTTCGGTGATGAAGATCACGCCCGTTCCCGGCTCGAACGCCAGCGCCCATGGCTCGTTGAAGGCTTCGTAGGCAACCGCCTTGAATGGAGACTGCGATTGCAATTTCACCATTTCGCCATCAGTCGCGCTGCCCATCGCGCTGCCCGGCACAGCGGACGGGGTGGGCGAGGGCGCGCTATCCCCCATTGCCGCGCTGTTGCAGCTTGCGAGAGCGAATGTGGAGAATATGGTGGCGGTGAGGAATTTGTTACGCATGCTTTCAGGAACTCCTTCGCACGAATTTTGTGCCTCGCTTGGCCCCGGCCCGCTGATTGCGGGTGTGGATGAGGCCGGTCGTGGGCCGCTTGCCGGTCCGGTTGTGGCGGCAGCCGTGCTGCTCTGCAAGCCCCGACCAAAAGGGGTAGGCGACTCCAAGAAGCTGTCCCCCAACGCTCGGGCAGATGCGGAAGAAGCCATCCGCCGCCGCTGCGCCTATGGCATCGGCGTGGTGGATGTGGACGCGATAGACCGGCTCAACATCTTCGGCGCCACGATGCTGGCCATGAGCCTGGCGGTGCGCGGATTGTGCGAGGCGATCGGCGACACCCGGGTGGAAACGCTGATCGACGGCAATCTCACCCCGCAGGGCCGCTGCGCCGAATGGCGCTGGCCCGCGCGCGCCATCGTGGGTGGTGATGGGAAGGAACCCGCCATCGGTGCAGCCAGCATCCTCGCCAAGGAATATCGTGACCGGCTGATGGTGGAAGCCGCCGCCCGCCATCCGCAGTATGGGTGGGAGCGGAACAAGGGATACGGAACGCAAGATCATCTTCAGGCATTGCGAGAGCACGGGCCAACACCGCTGCATCGCCGCAGCTTTGCGCCTGTCGCGCAATTGGAGATGTTTGCATGAGCTTTACCCCCGCCGAAATCCCGCTTCAGAGTGGGAAGACCGCCATCGTCACTGGATCCAACACCGGCATCGGCTTTGCCATTGCCGAAACGCTGGCCGCCAAGGGCGCGCGCGTGCTGCTGGCCTGCCGTGACGGGGACAAGGCGGCAGAGGCGATCCGCAAGATCGAGGGCGGGAAGGAGCAGGGCGGCGAGGTTGAATATTTGCATTTGGACCTCGCCAATATCGCCAGCGTGCGCGAGGCGGCTGAAGCGGCCATGAAGGAAAAGCGCATCGATCTGCTGATTAACAATGCAGGCGTGATGATGCCGCCGTTCTCCACAGCCACTGCCGGGTGCGAGCTGCAATTCGCAGTCAACCACCTTGGCCATTTTGCCTTCACGTCGCTGCTGCTGGACAAGCTGGAGGAGCACAATGGCGCGCGCGTCGTGATGCAATCCAGCCTGGCGCACAGGCGGGCGGACATCGATTTTGACAATCTCGACGGCAGCAAGGGCTATGACAAGAGCGAGTTCTATTCCCAGAGCAAGCTTGCCAATCTGCTGTTCGCCAATGAACTCAACCGCCGCCTGCGCGCCAAGGGATCGGAAACGATCGCGCTTGCCTGCCACCCCGGCATCGCTGCGACGGAACTGATGCGCCATATCAAGGGGGAGAAGATCTTCTCCAGCATCGTGGGCACCGTGCTGAACGATTCCGACCAAGGCGCCTTGCCCGCATTACAGGCAGCCACCGATCCCGCTGCGCAGGGCGGCGATTATTACGGCCCCTACGGCCTGATGGAAGTGCGCGGCAGCGCATCCGGTCGCGGCGTGCAGACCAAGCGCGCGCGGGACAAGGAACTGGCGAAAAGGCTGTGGGACAAGTCGATCGAACTGACCGGCGTCGATCCCGGCCTTCCTCCCGCGTAAATTGGCACCTGCCCGGGCGAGGGCTCTGACAGTCCGCTCGGACCTGCTCCGATCGGCGTCAACGCCATCGTGAAACACTCTGTTTGCTTGCAAATCGGCAAGGCGAGTCTTTGCGGTCACACCCCATGATGTCGAGTCTCGCCTGCCGCGGCGAACTCCACATCTTGTGCCGGACTCCTTTCGTTCCGCGTTGAAGCCGTTGAACTGCGACCAAATTGCCGCTTGACCCACGGACTCCGAGGACTCAAACCCCTGTGGATAAGTGAGGGAAAGACTTTTCATGGGCGAGTTGACGAAACTTCGCGCGGCTCCGCGCGTCCGCAAGGCCAAGGCACCGGCCGTCGACAAGGCGGACCTGCCGCTGGGCCAGATACTGGATGGCGATTGCGTGGCCGCGATGCGCAATCTGCCGGATAACAGCGTGGACCTGGTCTTCGCCGATCCGCCCTATAACTTGCAACTGGGCGGCGATCTGAACCGGCCCGATGGCAGCCATGTGGATGCCGTGACGGATGAATGGGATCGTTTCGACAGTTTCGGCACATATGATGCATTCACAAGGGCATGGCTGGCAGAGTGCAGGCGCGTTCTGAAGCCCGATGGCGCGCTGTGGGTGATCGGCAGCTATCACAATATCTATCGCGTGGGCGCGGTGCTGCAGGATCTGGGCTTCTGGATACTCAACGATATCGTGTGGCGCAAAACGAACCCCATGCCCAATTTCCGCGGCACCCGCTTCACCAATGCGCATGAGACATTGCTGTGGGCCAGCCAAGGCGAAAAGGCGCGTTATCATTTCAACTATCGCGCCATGAAAACGCTGAACGATGAATTGCAGATGCGCAGCGACTGGACCTTCCCCATCTGCTCCGGCGGAGAGCGGTTGAAGGATGCCGAAGGCCACAAGGCACATCCCACGCAAAAGCCGGAGGCATTGCTGTACCGCGTGCTGCTGGCCACGACAGAGGCAGGAGACGTGGTGCTGGACCCGTTCTTCGGCACCGGCACGACGGGCGCGATTGCCAAGCGGCTTGGCCGCGAATGGATTGGGTGTGAGCGGGAGGAAAGCTACCGCAAGGTGGCGAAGGCGCGCATCGAGAAAGAGCTGCCGCTGGATGAAAGCACGCTCACCACGATGCAGAGCCGCAAGACCCAGCCACGCGTCGCCTTTGGCGCAGTGGTGGAGGCAGGATTGCTGAAGCCGGGCACTGAACTGTTCGACAAGAAGCGCCGCTGGACTGCGAAAGTACGCGCCGATGGCAGCATCGCATGCGGCAAGGAAACAGGCTCCATCCACGGCGTGGGCAAGGAATTGCAGGGCGCGCCAAGCTGCAACGGCTGGACCTTCTGGCATTACGAAGATGGCGGCGAGGTGAAACCCATCGATGCTGCGCGCGGCCTGTATCTGCTGGCGGCGGAGGACTGAGATTTCCTACTGCGCGGGAGCGGAGCAAGTGGCAGGGCATGACCCTGTCGTCCTCGAAAAACATGCGCTGTCTCCCCACCGCTGGCAGCGCGCCACTTTTTCGCTCCAGTACAGTGTTCCATGTGTTCCACATTAGATGGATCTGGCGCAGCGGTGGCGGGCACAAAGCCGCTTTCGCCATTGCGGCAAACCCGGCAAACTTGCACATCCCGAACAAGCGCGATCCGCGATGGATTGCCAAGCACCGCTCGCCAAGACGAGGATCGTTGAATGCCTGACCAGATCTACATCCAGCCGCTTACCACCGTACCCGGACCGCAAAGCGTTGAGGGAGAGGCCGTGCGGCTGGCTGGCGGCATGGTCTATGCGCGCGAATTTGCAGTGATGCTGCGGCGCGATGGCAGGGTAATCGAACGCCATATCGCCACCAAATCCACCATTGACGATGTGCTGGCCGCCATGCCGGAAGAGTTGGGCGCGGAAGCGGAACTGCAATGGTCCAACCTGCGCATGGCGCATACGCCGCTGGAGTTGGGCAGCCGCACCGTTCGGCTCGACATGCCGCAGGTTATGGGCATTCTTAACGTGACGCCCGATAGCTTCAGCGACGGTGGGGAGTTCATGGACAATCCCGAAGCCATGCAATCCCAAGCCGCCGCCATGAACGAAGCCGGTGCGGCGATCATCGACATCGGCGGCGAAAGCACGCGACCCGGTGCGAAAGATGTGTGGGAGGGCGAGGAGATAAAGCGCGTCCAGCCCGCCATAGAATATTGCGTAGGCATGGGCGCCGCCGTCAGTGTGGATACCCGCCGCCCGGCCGTGATGGAGGCCGCGCTGCAATCCGGCGCGCATATCATCAACGATGTATCAGCCTTGCGCTATGACCCGCGCAGCCTTGAATTCGCGGCCAGTTCCGGCGCGCCGGTGATCCTGATGCACGCACCCGGCAACGGTGAAAACCTGCACGCAGACGGTGACTATGGCCATGTGGTGTTCGACGTGTTCGATTTTCTGAAAGATCAGCGCGACCGGGCGATTGCGGCCGGCATTGCGCGGGAGAAGATCGTACTCGATCCCGGCATCGGCTTTGGCAAGTCGATGGCCGATAATCTGGCGCTGCTGAACGCCCTGCCGCTGTTTCACGCGCTGGGGCAGCCGCTGCTGCTGGGCGCCAGTCGCAAGCGGATGATCGGCGCGCTTTCCAATGAAGCGCCCGCGGACAAGCGGCTGGGTGGTTCACTGGCAATCGCGCAACTTGGCATGAACGCGGGCGTGCAAATGCTGAGAGTGCACGATGTGTTCGAAACGGTGCAGGCCCGCAATGTGTGGCGCGGGCTGCGCGATGCGGCGCTTACGGATTTCGCGATGTTAGCGGAATAGGGTTGGCGGATTAGGTCGCGCGGGGACTCAGTCTTCGGGAAAGCGCAGGCTCTCGCGCACGTCTTTCAACGCCTCTGCCGCATTGGAAACGGTGCCCTGATTTCGCTCCATCATCAACAGGGTACGGGACTCCACGGGCAGGAAAGTATAGCGCAACTTGCTGCCGTTGCGGGTCGTATCAAGGGCGAAGCCGGATCGTCCTGCCATCTCTACGGCCTCGATCCGCATGTCCTCGGTAAGATTATCGATCAGGGCTTCACCGTAATGCTCCACGGGCCGCTCCAGGAAAGCGAGCGCGAAGCCGACTTCCTGTTCGGCAGTGCACTTCGCGTCGCCATCGGGCCGGGTATAGGAGCAGTCCCTCTCCCCCAGCTTGTCCACCAGGTCGACCGGCAGGAACTTCACCGCGAACTCCGTCTCTTCAAAAGTCGGCGGCAGCGGCAGACGAATTTCGGCCCGCGTCAGCACAGATGTATCGTAGGAATAGGCAACGGGCCCGATGGTACCGGCCGCGATAGGGGAGGTTGCCTGGTCTTCAGGAACGAGAGTCGCAATTTCGCTGTCGTTCTCGGAGCTTTCTCCGGAACAGGCACCGATCCCCGCCACAAGGGCTAACAGGACTGCTGCGCGACCTACGTACATATAAGGAGAGCGGCCAAGTTGCAGAGTTGTTCCAAGACAAGGAGCAAAGAGTTTCCTACCCTTCGCACCATGTCCGAAAGATGAAACTACACCTGTTTCTCAAGCTTACTGAAGCTGCACTGCTTACGCCGCGTTATCGATGCCCAGGTCACTGAGCTTGCGATAAAGGGTGGAGCGTCCGATACCCAGTCGGCGGGCCACCTCCGTCATGCGTCCACGATAGTGGCCGATGGCCAGGCGGATGACATCCGCCTCGATCTCTTCCAGCGGTCGCAGATTGCCGTCCTTGGCGTAAAGCTGCACGCCGGCGCTTTCGCGCACCGGACCATTGCGGACAGGCTCGCTGTCACCGATGATCTCTCGCAACTGCGGGAAATCCTCTGCGGTCAGCGCGTCACCTTCGCTGAACACCGCTGCGCGGAAAAGCACGGCCTGCAATTGGCGGACATTGCCCGGCCAATCGAAGGCGCCAAGCAGGCGCAGCGCATCCGAGGTGATGCCAAGCGGGCGCAATCCGGGCTGCTGGCCGATTTGATAAAGGAAATAGCGGGTCAGCGATCCGATATCGCGGTCGCGCTCTCGCAAGGGCGGCAATTCTATCGCGGTTCGAGACAGCAATTCCAGCAGTTCGGCGCGAAAATGGCCTGTTGAAACCATGTCAGCCAGGGGCAAGTTGCTGGCCGCAATCACGCGCACATCGACCTTGAAACCATATTGCGCGCCCAGCGGCTTCACGCTGCCGCTTTCCAGCACGCTGACAAGCCGATCCTGCACATCGAGCGAAAGCCGATCGATCTCGTCCAGCACCAGCGTGCCGCCATCGCATTGCTGGAAGGCGCCGGCCTGCTGATCGAAGGCACCGGGAAAGGCGCCTTTCTCATGGCCGAACAATTGCGATTCCAGGCTGTTGGCGGAGACGCCGGCAATGTGGATCATGCGAAATGCGGTCTTCGCCCTAGGCGATGCTGCATGCATCGCACGCACCAGCATTTCCTTGCCGGTTCCGCTCTCGCCTTCGATCAGCACATGGCCGTGGCCACGCGCCGCCTTGGCGGCTTTTGCCAGTGCGTCACGAAATGGCGGCGCCGTGCCCACCATGGAATCGAAATCGAGCTGTGCGGGCATCTTTTCCGACAGCGGCGTAAGCTCGTCCTGCGGCCTTTCGCGCGTGGTGGTGTTGCGCAGGGCCTGCATCATCCTGTCGGGGGAGACAGGCTTGACCAGATAATCCGCCGCGCCCGCGCGCATGGCCTCTACTGCCAATTGCGGGCTGGTGCTGTTGGTCAGCATCAGGATCGGCAGGGCCGGGCGGCGATCCTTGAATTCGGCCACCAGTTCGCAGGCGCGATCTCCGGGAACGCTGTGATCTAGGATGATGGCGGAAAGCTGCATGCCCTCGCGCGTGCCCAGCGTGGCAATTGCAGTCTCGTAATCATCGACAACAATCGTGCGCCACCCTTCGCGGCCCGCGAGTGCGCTGACGAGCCGACACTGTGCCGGATCGTTGTCGATAAGCATCAGCAACCGCTGTTCGGCCTCTAACATGCACTAAATATCCCTGGCCCCGGTAAAATCCGGTTGTCTGGCAATCGAGATAACAAGGCGAGGTAAAGAGGCGATTAAGGCCAATAATCCACGTTTGTGGTCTTGAGCAGCGGAGCAAGCGGCTATAGGGCTGTCCGCAACAACCAGACCCCAAAGGGAAGACTATTAAAATGAGCAATCCGCATCCGCATGACATAAAGGCAGCCAAAAGCACTTACGACAGCTTTATCGGCATGTTGAAATGGTCAGTTCCGCTGATTGCGCTGATCGCACTCTTCGTCGTCATCCTGATCGCTTGATTTGACGGGCGGGGGAATGAAGATTGCTGTCCTGAAGGAGCGTGCAGCCGGGGAAACCCGCGTGGCTGCCACGCCCGAAACAGTCAAGAAGCTCTCCGGTTTGGGGGCATCTGTGGCCATAGAGGAAGGCGCTGGCGAAGCTGCCGCCATCTCCGATGCAGCCTATGTTGAAGCAGGGGCCGAAGTTTGCCCTGCCGCCAAGGCCGTTGCCGATGCCGACATCGTGATGGGCATCAATGCCCCCGATGTGATGGCGCTGGCAGGTGCAAAGCCGGGCGCGTGGGTTGCTGCCACGTTCGATCCTTTCGGACAGCGCGAGCGGGTGGATGCCTATGCCAAGGGCGGTTTCGAAGCCTTGGCCATGGAATTCATGCCGCGCATCACCCGTGCGCAGAGCATGGACGTTCTCTCCAGCCAGTCCAACCTTGCAGGTTACAAGGCCGTGATGGCAGCGGCCAACCAGTTCGGCCGTGCCTTTCCCATGATGATGACGGCGGCAGGCACAGTGTCTGCGGCCAAGGTGTTCATCATGGGCGTGGGCGTTGCGGGCCTTCAGGCGATTGCCACGGCAAAGCGGCTGGGCGCGCAGGTTTCTGCAACCGACGTTCGCCCGGAAACGGCCGAACAGATCAAAAGCCTGGGCGGCAAGCCCGTGTTCGCAGAAGGTCTGGAAGCATCGGGCGAAGGCGGTTACGCCGCTGAGCTGACGGATGAGCAGAAGGCCGCGCAGGCCGAAATGGTTTCCGCCCATATCGCCAAGCAGGATATCGTGATTACCACCGCGCTGATCCCCGGACGCGCCGCGCCGCGCCTGGTATCGGACGCGCAAATCGCCACCATGAAGCAAGGCAGCGTGATCTTTGATCTCGCCGTGGCGCAGGGCGGCAATGTGGAAGGCAGTGTGGCCGATCAGGTGATCGAGAAGCACGGCGTTTCCATCATGGGCTTTTCCAATACGCCGGCACATCTGGCCGCTGATTCCAGCGCCCTGTTCAGCCGCAATCTGTTCAACTTCCTCAGCGCCTTCTGGGACAAGGATCAGAACAAGCCGGTGTTGGATGAAGAGATCGGCGATGCCATCCGGCTCACCAAGGGCGGCGAAGTTGTGAACCAGCGTCTTAGCGCCGCGTCGTGAAGAGCAAGAGCATCGTGGTGATCTTCGTCATCGTGCTCATCCTAGCGGCGATCATCGCATATGTCGGTGGCAAGAATCTTGGCCGCTGGATGACTTCGACCGAGAGCGCTGAAGGGGGCGCCTGAAATGGATTTCATATCAATTCTATCGATCTTCGTGCTGGCATGTTTCGTCGGCTATTACGTGGTGTGGTCTGTCACGCCTGCGCTGCACACGCCGCTGATGGCGGTGACGAACGCTATTTCATCGGTGATCATCGTGGGTGGCCTGATCG
>NZ_WUBR01000002.1 GCF_009807005.1 Aurantiacibacter rhizosphaerae
GCAGCATGGGCGGCGTGGGCTATGCGGGCGTCGACAATGACGTGTTCTACATGGACCAGACCATGATGCTGCTCAGCGATGCCAAGAAGATGGTCGAGGAAATCGTGAAGGCGATGGATTGATAAAATACCGGCGCGGGACTGGGATGGCGCATCACTGCCCACCGGTCCCGCGCCGAATTGTTAAAAGAGCGGCGCGCAGCCGCTCCTTTGCTCAGGCTTCGCCAATATCGCTCATGACCTTGTCGCCCTCGATCTGGACAGGGTAAGTCCGCAGGCCGCCGCGAATGTTCAGATCCATGAACAGGATGTGCGGATCACGCAGAACCTCTCCCGAATTCAGGTCAAAACGCGCGCGGTGAAGCGGGCACATCACTGTTTCCCCCTCCAGCTTGCCCCGGCACAGGTTCACGCCAAAATGCGGGCACTTGCGGTCTGCCACATAAAAGCGGCCATCCACATTGACCACCATCAGCTTGCGTTTGCCGATGGTGACGGCGCGCATTTCTCCCGCGGGGACTTCAGACGATCGGATGATGTTTGTGTAGCTCATGTTCTTCCTATCAGCTGAATGGAACACTTCCTTACTATATGGATGCCTTACCAATCTTGCGAGGCATAATTGGAGAATGCCTGCGACACCTCTCAGTGGCGGTTCAGCAAAACAGCACTTTTTGCCCGCGCCGATGCGAAATCGACAAGGAGGAGGGCAGGGCAAGGCGTAACTTCGCAACCAGAATGGCAATCAATGTCGCGTGTGGGAGCGGAGGGAAAAACAGTGCGTGAAGATCGATCATCCAAGGGTTCGCCGGCCGTCATCGTCACGGGCGCGGCAGGTGGCGTAGGCCATGATGCGGTGCAGACCCTGCGCGACAGGGGATACCACGTCTATGCTGGTGCGATTGATCCGTGGGAGTGGGACATCGTGTCCGCTCTGGCCGCACAGCCAGCGAGTGCGGGCGAACTGACGCCCGTCATGTTGGACCTGCGCAAGCATGAGCAGATGGCGGAGCTGGCGGAAAAGATTGCGGCATCGGGGGAGCGCCTGGCAGGGCTGGTGTTGAACGGTGCGGCCTCGCCCGAAGGGGTTCCGGCAGAGCACACATCGGTTGCCCTTTTGCGCGATACTTACGAGACGAATGTCATCGGCAATTTTGCGGCGATCATGGCCTGCCTGCCTTTGCTGAAGCGGGATCGCGGGCGGATCATTTTCATCAGCTCTGCCACCACCTTTGCCCCGCCGCCGATGGTGCTGCCTTATGTCACGGCCAAGTGCGCGATGAACGGAATGTCTCACGTGCTGCGGCGGGAATTGAAGAACACGGGCATCGGCGTCAGCCTGCTGCTGCCGGGGGTGATCAAGCACACGTATATGGCGCAGGGCCTGCACGAAGCCACGAAGCACAGGCTGGCGGAAATTCGCGGATGTACACCTGAAGAGGTGACGCATCGCAGTTATGAGCGGGATCAGAACACCGCTCTGATGCAGCCCGAAGGTGGCGCGGATCCGTTTTACGAACAGATGCTGCAGGGTCAGCTGACCACTATCGGTGTTGGGCTTGAAACCGGCTTCATGCCGTCGCTCGTCACGAAGGATATCGTGAAAGCGCTGGAGGCGAGGCGGCCCAAGCCGGTTTACGTGCAGGGCGTGGCATCGCACGCCTTCCGCTTCATATCCTGGTTGCTGTCTTTCCGCGCGCTGGACTGGGTGACGCGGCGCATGGGTTATCGCTGAATTCAGCCCGCGATCTTCGGGGTCGAGAGGTTGAGGCCGATGGCCCCGATCAGGATCAATGCCATGAACCCGGTTTGCGCAAGGGACAGGTTCTGGCGGAACACGGTCCACCCGATAAGAGAGATCGCCACGATCCCCACGCCAGACCAAACGGCGTAGGCGACCCCCATGGGTATGCGCGTCATCGCCATGGCCAGCAGCCACAGGCACACGCCGTAACCCGCCATTGCGGGCAGGCCATATCTCCACCGGGTCAGACCCTGGGAAGCGTTCAGCAGGCTGGTCGACACCACTTCAAGCGCGATCGCCGCCAGCAACAACACCCATGCATTAATGGCCATCTGCGCAAATCCTTATGATGAGGGGCGGCCCCTTGTAAGGACCGCCCCATGAAATGGACGAAGCTTTATGCAGCCATGCGGTCAGCAGATCCAGCCGTCCGCCGCATGGGTTTACCTCAGGTGCTGGCGATAAGCCTCTGGCACCTGCGCCCAGCCTTCCTGCTGAAACTGGACTTTGCCCTCTGCATTCAGCCTGAAATATGTGAAGCCATCGAATTCGATTGCCGCATCGCCGGAATCATAGGCAGCTTCGCCTTCGAACCCTTCGCCGGAGTGCATGAAGAAGCCCCACCGCACGAATAGGTTTCCTTCAGACAGTGCCCATTCCTGAACCGTCAGGCCAACTTTCGCCGCGCTTTGGAAATGCATGAAGGCGTTGCCGTATGCCTCCCAGCTTTCATAAGTCTGGCCGGGGTCCTCAAAATGCAGATCGGGCGAGTAGTAGGCCTGGAGACGCTCCAGATTTTCCTTCGATGGCTGGTTGGCCATCGTCGAGAACGCATTCAGGAACTCCTGCGCGCTGTCGTTATCCGTCACCTTGTCTTTATGCATGATCGATCTTTCCCGTCTTATCGTAGCTTCAGGGCGAACCGGCCACCGTGGCGCGGCGTTTCGAAGAACAGGCGCCAGCCCGGTTCGGCATCGACAATGCTTTCAACGGCGTTCACCAGCCGCGCCGACGTCATCGCCATGGCATCGGACCAGCCACGTCCGGTTCCCTCATCATAGCCGAAAGGAAATTCTGCATTGATCGGCGGGTAGCCGGCGATGTGAACGGCGTAGCCGCCATCATGGCCGATGTTGCGGAAGTCTGGCCCAGCCTGCGGCCCGATGCGGGTGACATGGTTGATGCCGAACACATCCTTGCCCTTGTAAACACCGGCGACGCGGAACATCATCGCCTCTATCGATCTTTCCGCGATCTCCAGACCTGCCTGCCCGGTGTAGGCTTCCTTGGCGAGGGCGACATCCACATCCAGGCGAATATCATCCAGTTCAATATGGAAGGCATCCGCCAGCACGTGCAGCGCGCCGCCCCAGCCGATCTTCAAGGTCTCCAGCCCTTCCGGCGGCATATCCTGCGGACGTGCGCCAAAGCCCAGCATGCGCACTGTGTCGAGCGCACCGTAAGAGCCGTAATCGAGAATTTCCCAGGTATCGATGGAATCGATTTCGCCCGTCGCCGTGCTGGCAAAGAAGGCGAAGGCATCGGTGACGTAACCCGGATCCAGCCCGGCACCCAGCAGGCTGGCGTTGCCTGCCTTCGCTGCATCTTCCAACCGTGCGCGCAGGGCGTCCCCATTCTTGAGGTGGCGCCAGTGCGTGAAGGAGAGGATCGGCGTCAGCACATTCTTGCCGCTCCGCAGCAGCGCCTCGATATGCGGCACGGATTGCGATGAAGGGGAGCCTTCAATTGAAGGATCAGCCAGCGCATCCTTGGGCGCATAGATTACCACGTCTGCATCCAGCGCCATGAAGGCGTCCACGTCATTGCTCACCTTGATGCCGCTGTCGGGATGATCCCCATCGGCAAGCTCTGCCGCGTCCTTGCCAACCTTGTCGTCAGACCAGCACAGGACGCCCACCAGATCCAGCTCCGGGCGACCGAGAATGTAGCGCAAGGCGTACTGGCCGATCATGCCGGTGCCCCACACTGCGACTTTGAAGGATTTACTCATGTCTCAAATCTCCTCGGATCAGCTTTCGCTGTAAACGTGAATTCTTTTCCTGCGTTCAGCGGCTCACAAGGCCGATGGCGCGGTGCCCAGCGGCGCGAAGGTCTGGCCTTTGCCCTCGATACGGGCGATGCGGCGAAGACCGCGAAGGGCGAGGGCAGCAAGCGATGTCGCGATGATGCAGCTGGCGATTGCACCGGCCCAAGCATAGGCATAGTTGCCGGAATCAAGCCCGGATGCGAGCGGCAGGATCATGAAGACGAAGACGCCCGGCGCGATCAGCGGCGCCAGCGGCAC
Source organism: Aurantiacibacter rhizosphaerae (assembly GCF_009807005.1). GTDB lineage: Bacteria > Pseudomonadota > Alphaproteobacteria > Sphingomonadales > Sphingomonadaceae > Alteraurantiacibacter > Alteraurantiacibacter rhizosphaerae. The sequence continues at coordinate 4,049 of NZ_WUBR01000002.1, forward strand.
CAGCAGCCAGCGCGTGCCGCCCTGGAATGTCGCAAACCAGATGCGCGCCACCAGCACGAAGGCCAGCGCCTGCGTTGCATTCACCAATCCCATATAGGCCGGGAAACCGCCGATCATCATAGGCTGCGGACCGTAATAGGTGAGCATGCCGATGTGGGTCGCGTAAACCTCGAAAGCGCCTTCGGAAACGACAAGATAGAGCCAAGTGCCCCAGAACGCCTTGCCCGATACGCCGGTGCCGAAAGACTTCAGCATCAGATATCCGCCAAGCCCGAAGAACACGATGTAAAGCAGCGCCATCCACCAGGGCACGTGGACGCCAAAGGCCTCAAACGCCTCGTACTGGCCCACGGGCGAGTGATCGACCTTGATCAGGAAAGCGGCAAGGCCTTCCTCCAGCGTCAGAAACAGACCGGCAAACATCAGGATCAGCATGCGGTTGTCACCCTTGGACAGCATGCGCAGCGCGTAGATCAGGGAGAGGACCACAAGCACGCCGAGGATCACCATGATCACCATCTGCGGCATGGCGGGCATTACGGCGTCTACCGGTTTTGGTATGATGTTCATTTGCCTTGTTCCTCATCCTCTATCGGCCAGCCAGCACTCCTTATCGGCGGAGAAGGCGGCCTGTAATTTTCGGCAATTGGCGCTTTATGCTTTCAGTTCGGCCAAGCTCTCTGCGGGAGCATTCCGGCGGCCGATATGCTTGATGATATTGTCCGCGGCCCGCTGCCCCCAATGGATGGCGGAGTTCTGGCCGGTGGTGGTGAAATAGTCCCCCGCAAGCTGAATGGGGCCGGCAGGATCGATCCGACCCTTCATCTCATTCACTGCGCGATAGTGGCCGGGCGTGGGATGCGGGATGGCAAGGTTCCAGCGGGACACTGCCATCATGTCCTGATGCCCCTTCAATTCCGGATAGAGCTTTTCCAGATAGTCGGCGGCGATCTTGCCGTATTCCTCGTCACTGCCCGATTTCACATCGTCCAGCGCGGCTTCGTCAAAATACACGGTGAACAGGCCGTGGCCGGGCGGGGTGATGTCATCCTCGCCCTTGTTATGCTCCAGCCAGATCAGCGCGATATAGGGGTTCTCAACCGTCGGCACCATCACACCGACAGAGCGGGTTTTTGGCTTCACGCTGTAACCCAGGTGAACCAGGAAACCGCGATTGTATTCGATGCGGCTTGCCAGTGGCTTTGCCACCTCAGCCATCTCTTCGCTCATCTCCACCGCCTCTGGCAGGCGGGTCGCCAAGACGCAGGCATCGGCGGTGAGGGATTGCGGCACGCCGTCCTGGGTGAAGTTTACCTCCACGCCGCCAGTGGTGCGTTTGACATCGGTAACGCGCGCATTCACCCGCGTATCCACCTTGGCGGCGAGCAGGTGCGACAGGCGCTGCACCCCGCCGCGCAGGGTGATGAACTTCACCCCGCCAAGTGTTGAGAGTGCAGAGAACCACTCCAGCGCCGAAACCGCGTCACCCCGGTTCAGCGTGCATGCCCGCATCAGCGGGTCGACCAGCACGTCGTAACTCTGCTGGTTCATCCGCTCCATCGCGAAATCCTTCGCGGTGCGGCCATCGTCCACGGCGTGGTTCGCGCTCATGTCCAGCGGGCTGAGCTTTGGCTCCATCGCGCGCATTTCCATCATGGAGCGCGCGATCAGATATTTGCTGCGCAGGCTGAGAGCACCCGTCAGTGCGACGGTGAGCGGTTTCGTGCCGTCAATTTCGTAAAGCTTACCATCGCGGATCAGGCTGACCATGTTGCTGCCGGCAACGAAATCATCATCCACGCCCAGCTCTTTGCACAGCGCGATGTAATCGTGATAGCCGGTGGACACCTGCGTGGCGCCGGTGGGAATGGAATATCCGTTGCGCTCAATCATCTTGGCGCGCCCGCCTACTTCCTCGTCAGCCTCCAGAACGGTGACTTCCCATCCGTTCTTGTGCAGCCTGTATGCTGCACCCAAACCGGCCAATCCGCCGCCTACTACGATCGCTTTCACAGCAAATGTCCTCTAATCTTACAGGGCAGGGCAGGGTGCCCGCGTGGGGGCGGCGCCGCGTCGATAGGCGCACTTGTGAGTGCGTGCCGACGGGGCGCCGCCTGCATCACAGATTGCTCACCGTGGTGGAGCCGCCATCGGCCACAATCGCCTGACCGGTGATGTAAGCGCCAGCGTTTGTGGCAAGGAAGGCGCCCAGGCCGCCGATATCGGCAGGCTGGCCCATGCGGCCCAGCGGGGTCGTCGCCTCGAAATGGGCGAGCAGCTCCTCGTTTTCCCACAATCCGCGAGACAGTTCTGTCTGGATCAGGCCGGGCAGGATCGCATTGATCCGAACGTTCTGGCTGCCCCATTCGACCGCAAGCTGCCGCACCAGGCCAAGCTCTGCCGTCTTTGACACCGAATAGACCGGCGCCGCCAGCGTGCCGAATAGCGCACCGTTCGATGAAATGATGGTGAAGCTGCCACCGCCCTGCTTGGCGATTTCTGGCAGCGTCAGCTTGGCCAGCTGGACCACGGCCTTCACATTGACGGCCATCACGATGTCCCAATCCTCATCAGGGCGCTGCGTAATCGGGCCCATGCCGGGATTGACGGCCACATTGGCCACCACGTTGTCGATACGCCCGAAGGCTTCCAGCGTCTTCTTGGTAAGAGCCTCGAGGTCTTCCTTCTTGCTCATTTCGACAGCCACGGCCAGCGCCTTGCCGCCCGCCGCCTCGATAGCGTCAACGGTGTCCTGCGCGTCTTCCACCTTGCGCGCGGTGACGACTACGGACGCGCCAAGCGCTGCGGATTCCTCTGCAATCGAGCGGCCGATGCCGCGAGACGAGCCAAGCACGATCGACACCTTGCCGGCGAGCGAGAACAATTCACTGGGTGCGTTTGCCATATCAATATTCCTTAAAAATCAGCGGCGCGGGCCATGGAGGATGGATCAACCGAACACATCGTCCACAAGGCGCGTATCCATGTATTCCGTCATCGAATGGACCTTGCCATCCGCGATATGCAGGATGAAGAGATACTGATTGTCGTAGGCCTTGCCGTCCACGCTCTTGCCCTTGCCTTCCATCTCGATCGCCACGCGATCACCCTCTGCAATCATGCTGAGGATTTCGGTCTGGACCGGACCGTCGAGCTTCGCGCTCATCTTCTCGGTCAGCGCGGGCATATCGGCCATGGTGCGCTCACCGGAGAGGACAGAAGTGCCCTTCGTGATGATTTTGAAATCATCGGACACCAGCGACATGATGGTGGCAGCGTCGAAATTGGACACGGCCTCCATGTATTTGCGGGCGATTGCCTTCTTGTCTTCGAGCGTGTCGGACATTGTCTGTTCTCCCTAACTATTTCCGCTTTGCGGCCACATGCTGGCCTGCCTTGCGGTGAGTCCTCAATCTACGCGACAATCCTGCCGCGCTCCTAGAATGATCATGCTGCGACGGTACTATTTTTGCTGCTATCGGCGCAGGTCCGGTTTCCAGTAAAACTCCGGCATCTCTGCGATCATGATGCCCGGTTCGGCATCGATAACCTTGGGGATGGCCTGCACCGATGGGGCCATGGTGGCGAGGTAGGCGGCCGGCGTCGGATCCCTGTCCGTTATGGCCAGATTGTCCTTCATCGATCCCTTGATCTCCAGCCCCAGACGCGACGACGGCGTGCCTTCAACCTCGATGATCCAGTAATCGTCCGATAGCGCAGCGTCGGGCCGCATGGAGCGGTCAAGATACCAGACCACCTGCACCTGGAACATCGGGGTGTCATCTTCAGCATAGGCGATCCATTCGAAGGATACGGTGCCCACGGTGCCGGCCTTTGCGCTGAAGCCATTGTTCAGATTGATGTCGCTGTCTGTCAGTTTGTGGTGACTGCGACGTTCGATATTCTTGATCGGAACGCCAAGGTGATCGGCCAGGTACTGAATGCCCATGGTCAGATAGTTTTCGGCCATGGTGGATGGAACAGCGTTCTGCTCCAGCTCTTCCAGGCTGGTGCCAAAGCCGTAGAGCTTCAGGATCTCTCCGTTCTCCAGGCCGGAACAGTTGAAATATTCTTCAAGCCGGATCTGGGTAATCTCGTTCGACATCCCCGTCATAGTGGCGGCCAGACGTTCATACAGGAAACCCGGATCGATGCCCGTGCCGTGCAGCGTTGCACCGCCCTTCACGGCTGCGGCCTGCAACTTGTCATGCGCGTCCTGCCCGCGCGCTATGGGGTATTGATAGGGCAGCACGCTGATGACGTTGATCCCCGCTTCCAGCAGCGCGATGATCTCCTCGTCATTGCGGAAATCGCCAAAATCGCGCGCGGTGTGCAGCACGACTTCGGGCTTTGCGGCAACGAAGGTGTTTATGTCCGTGGTGATCTGCACGCCGGTTTTCGGCAGGCCGACAAGGTCACCTGCATCAACGCCGTTCTTTTCCGCGCTATAGGCCATGACGGCCACCAGATCGGTTTCGGGCAGGCGCAGCAATTGCCGGATGGCGCTCTGGCCCAGGCTTCCGGGGCCCCAGATGCCAACACGATATGGCTCACGCATTTCTCTCTCCTCGATATTTTGTTGAATAACGTCAGGCTGCTGCGAACACCTCGTTCACCAAGATGCTGTCGAGATATTCGGTCATCGACACGACGCGCCCGTCGCGCACTTTGAACAGCAGCAGATATGTGTTGTTGTACGGCTTGCCCGATGCCGAAGTGGCAGTGCCCGTTGCCTGCACGATCACCGCATCACGCTCGGCAAACATGTCCGTGATATGCAGCTGGATGCCGTTGGGCAGAGTGGCAGTAATCTTTTCGGCCAGGGCGGGCATTTCGGCTGCGGAGTACGTCCCGTGAAGCACCGACGCCGGTGTGTGAACGATGGTGAAATCATCGGTGATCCACTTCGCCATTTCCGGCGCATTCATCGCGGACATGTGCTTCAGAAACTCGCGCACCACACGCTTGTTCGCCTCACCCGACTTATCTGCGCTTTCCATAAAACCTCCGCAAACCTGAATGTGCCCAAGCGCCGCCAGCGCGCTATTCCTTGGACAGGTAATCAACCTCGCCGGTTTCCCAATTGATGGGGAAGGAGCCGTGCTCATGCTGAACTACCCAGCGCCCGTTCTGCTTCACCAGCACATGGGTAACGCGCAGCACCACGCTCATCTGCGTTCCGTCGAGCATGGTGAGATCGGATGAGTGAAAAAGGAAACCGCCCGCCAGATCGCCCGCTTCGGAAACCCACATGGTCGGCTCGCTGGAGCTGTAGCTGTCGAGTGACTTCACCTTGTTTTCAAGAAAGTCGTTCCAGATGTCGATCATGGCCTGCCTGCCGTTGTACTGGCGCGGCGTCATCTGGTCGAACAGCACGAGGCTGTCATTATCGACATAGTGGGTCATGACTTCGGGAATATCGAGGCGCGCTATCGCCTTGGACATATCCGCTTCCATCTGACGAATAGCTTCCAGTTCCCTGGCCTTGTTGGCGCCAGGGCCATTTGCTGTGTCTGCCATCATCCTGCTCTCCTGTAGAATGCCTTGTCGCCCCGGTTTTCCGGCCAGATGCCGACACCGCGATCATTGTGGGATGATCCGCCACTGCGCGGCGCGAGAATCTGCGCCAGCGATCGGGAAGTCACCGCATTTCAGCAGGCTAGGTGGAGCAGCGGCAGGCAGCTTGTACAAAGCCGCTGCGAAGCATCCAATCGTGCTGCTATGTATAGTATGCTGACTGCCGATGGTTGCCAAGGGAAGGTGGGCTTTTCACAATTCTACTCCTGCAAGGGCCTGATTGCCGGGCTCATCATGTCGCGCCCAGGCGGAAAACCGCACGGGCCAAGGGAGAAGAGAATGACCCGTAAACCCTATCGCGTCGCCGTCTGGGGGCCAGGAACAATGGGCAAGGCCGCGATCCGTGAGATCCTGCGCCTGCCAGAAGTCGAACTGGTATCCGTGCTGGGATACAACACGGATAATAACGGCCGCGATGTGGGCGAGTTTCTGGGCAAGGAGCCATGCGGCGTGGCGATCACCACGGATATGGATACATTCCTCGCCGCAAAGCCCGAAGTCATCCTGCACACAGCCCGCGACTTCGCCGATTTCCGCGCCGATGACGAGATCGTGCATGTGCTGGAACAGGGCTTCAACGTCATCAGCGTGCTGCCCTATCAATATCCCGCCGCGCGCGGGCAGGATGTGCATGACAGGCTGCACGCCGCCGGCGTGAAGGGCGGGGCAACGCTGTATGGCACCGGCATCGATCCGGGCTTTTTCTACGAACGCCTTGCCCCGTTGATGACTGGCCTTTCCAGCGAGATCGAACAGATCAAGCTGAAGGAATACACGTCCCTCATCAATCAGGGGCCGGACATTCTGCCGCTGTTCGGCTTCGGCACGACGATAGAGCAGGTGGAGAAGGATCCGATCGCGGCGACCATGGCAGGCAATTACCTGACCATGGGCATGCATTATCTGGCGGATCATCTTGGTCTGCACATCGACAGGATCGAGCGCACGGCGCACCACGTTCTTGCGCCGGAGAAAATGTCCATCGACAGCGGTTTTTCCGTCGAACCCGATACCGTTGGCATGCTGCGTTATGATTGGGTGGGTTATGTGGATGAGAAGCCCATGTTCCAGATCGAGGTGTTCTGGTATCTGAACGAGGTGCTGCGCCCCGATAATGTGCCCTGCGATGATTACTGGGTCATCGAGATCGAGGGCAGGCCGTCCACCCGGCTGGGGCTGGAAGTTGTCGGATCCTTAAAGCGGGCAGAACGGCTGGTGCCGGATAATCCCGCGCCGCTGGCCTATATCGCTTCGATCATTCCAGCCATTCAGGCGATCCCGGCCGTGGTCCGCGCCGATCCCGGTATTCTGGACACCGAAATGCCGCAGTTCCACTGGCTGCCCGATCTGCGCGACGCGAAGTGAATTTCATTCAAATAGAAAAGATGGCGCCGGTCAGGTTGACCGGCGCCTAGGGAGAGATTTGGGAGAGGGTGAGGCGCTGCGAATTGCAGCCCCGTCAGTGACTAATTGCCATCCACCAGCGTGTGCCTGCTGGATCGTCCGCAGCTTCTCAGGAAAGTCGCGGGCGGCAGGCCATAGGATTGCTTGAAGGCGCGGGTTAGATGCGCCTGATCGGAAAAACCCGCCACGGCCGCAGCTTCACCCACGGAATAGCCGGAGTAGATGGCGTGCCGTGCCTTCTTCAATCGCAGGTCAATGATGAACCGCCACGGCGTGGTACCGGTGGATCGTTTGAACTCGCGGGAGAAATGGGCGGATGAAAGTTCCACGCGGGCGGCCATGTCGGCCACGGATAGCGACTGGTCCAGCCGCGATTCCGCCCAGCTTTTCAGCGCGCGAAGCTGGCTGGGTGCGATACCGCCCTTGTTGACGCATGCGCCAACCCGCTTGCCGAACCGCATGGCCAGCGCATCCAGAAAATTGCCGATGATCTCGTTGGAAAGCTGGCGTGTCTTCTCGTCCGCCTGCTGTTCAAACAGACATGCGATCATCGCTTCCATCAGGCTGGCGAGGAGGCGATCGGAGGCACCGCAGACATTCTGCAGCGCGCAATGATGGCCCACGCGATTATCCAGATATCCGCCGTCTATCAGGCAGGTAGCGAAATAGGTGTGGCTCGAATGGCGAAGGGAAAATGGATGACCTTCGGTGTTAATCCAGAATGATTTTGGCGGAAGGCTGGCCGATACCCATTCGTCATCACGCTTGGTTTCCAGCTCAATCGTTTCTTCGCCAAGGTTCAGCACCAGATAGTGGCCGTCGACGACAAGATCCTCGACATCCAGCCCGCGGCTAACGCCCACTTCCAGCTTCATGCCTTCCCAGTTCAGCGCACGCGATGATGCGACAAGGTTGATCCCGTCGAGCGGGTTGACCTGCGCCCCTGTCAAAAGCTTGCGAAAACGCACCTCCGTCTCGAGGCGAGACCGCGTTTGCGGCGCGAAGGACACATTTTCCATCCGGTGGTGCGGGGCGTTGCCCGGTTGCAGCGGGGCAGGGCGGCTGGCCGTTTGAACACTGGCTGACATCTTAAGCCTCCCCCTCATTTGCAAACCGGGGGGCCGCTGCTTTGCGGGCCACCGCAGTTGCAGTGACACGAAGAATGCTCGAATTTGCAGTATCGAGCGAATGATGGCGCAAGTTCATGCCTTATTCCTCTCCATCGAGATTCTTGTCATCAAACACCGGGTATGGCCCATGCTTGCGCTGAATCTTCGATCACGAATGCCAGCCTCGATTAGTGTAGGCTAGCTAACCATACGGCATAGTACCATTTATTTTCGTGAGAGCAAGGTGTCTTGAGCAGGTTTGTAAAATGGCGCGCAGATTTGAACGATAATCGCGGCCAATCACCTTATGAGGCTTCCGCAGTTTTACAAACCAAGTCGAGACGTATTAGAATCGCTAGCATATTGTAAGCTAGCGATTGATACGGTACTGATGTTCCAGCATGAGGAGAGAGCGGGTGGATTCTTACAAGGTCATCGTCTGGGGCACGGGCATGGTTGGGCAATATGCCCTTCGTTACTTGCTGCCGCGCCCTGATCTGACGCTGGTCGGCGTGAAATGTTATCACGATGCCAAGGTGGACAAGGATGCGGCCAATCTTGCCAATGGCGAACATGCGGCCACCGGGATAACCGCTACGAATGATCGCGAAGCCATTCTGGCGATGGATGCCGATGTCTGCATCTTCGTGCCGTTCGATGCTCTCACCGATCCGAGCGTGGAGGGCACGCCGTCATCTGCATGGGTGCCCGATCTGCTGGACCTGCTGCGCAGCGGCAAGAATGTGGTCACCTCTATCCTTTCCATTTCGCACTGGCGCCATCTGAAGAATGGAGAGGCGTTCAAGGCTGGGGTGGAAGCCGCGTGCCAGGAAGGTGGCAGCTCGCTGTATGTCGGCGGTATCGATCCCGGCTTCGTGCCCGATGCGCTGGGCTATATCTCCAGCTGCATCGTCAGCGAGATCACTTCGATCGATACGTGGGAAGTGCTGGACTATGGCTCCTACGAAATCCTGCCTGCCATGCGCATGCTGGGCTTTGGCTCCAGGCCGGAGGATATGAGCGCCGACGGGATCGAGACCCTGCGCACCTGCTGGGGCGGATGCCCGCACATCATGGCAGATGCTTTCGGCGTCACCCTGGACGATGTGCGCGTGGATGTGGATGTGGCGCTGGCAAAAGAAGCCTATGTCTCCGATTCAGGGCTGGAAATTGGCGAGGGAACGATAGAGGCGATCAAGTTCCGCGTGGCCGGCGTGCGCAATGGGAAGGACCTGTTCGCAGTCAACCACGTCACCCGCATGGGGCAGCAATCCGGCCCCGATTTTTACCGGATCGGCCATGATGGCGGCTATGGTATCGACATCAAGGGCTTCCCGCCCGTGAAGGCCGATTTCCCCTTCGGTCTGGAAGGCGGCACCGGCAAGGGATGGTCAGATGCGATGGTGATGACATCATCCCGCCTGGTGAATGCCATTGAAAGTATCACGCTGGCAGAACCGGGCTGGAGGCTCTTCACCGAAATGCCGCGCCAGGGCGGGCGTTTCGCGCTGAAGGACGCGTGATCATCACCCGTTCTGGCCACCCCGAACTATATACCATCAATTTGCGAGTGAAGCGGATATCGAGACGCTGTGGAGAGACCCATGAATCCTGAAAGCACCATTCCAGTCGCCCCGGCACTCAGCATGCCGGAGCCGCTGCAGACGATCTTCTTCTGGGTGTCGCTGGTGGCGGCAATCGGCATGCTGATCTACGCGATTTTCGTGGCGCGCCGCTTCGGCTCTTTCATCCCGGTGTTCCTGGTCATCGGTGCGTTCTGCTCGATCCCGCTGGAATCGCTGGCGGGCTATCTGGGGCACGTCGTCCATCCGGCGGGAGGCAGCATCGCGCTGTTCAGCGCTGTTGATCGCACGATCCCCTGGCACATCGCGCTGGGTTACACTGCGGGCTTTGGCGCGGTTTACCTGGTGATCTACCAGAAGGCGCTGCACGGAACGCTCTACCGCTCCACCGTCTTCAAGACCGCGGCGACCACGGCGGTTCTATATTTTCTTGGCGAGACAATCGGGGTGTCGACGGGCCTGTGGGTCTATTTCGAGCCGCAGCCGCTGTGGATCTGGAAGATGACGGAGCCACCGATCTGGGGCATTCTGAATGCGTCGTCCGAGATTTTCGGAGCCTGCCTGATCGTGTTCCTGCTGCCGCATCTTACCGGCATCAAGCAGGCACTGGTGATCGTGATCTGTCCGATCGCGACTTTGATGGCGCATTTCGGCGCGGGCTTTCCGTGGTACAACGCAATCAATTCATCGGCATCGCCAGCGTTCATGACCGCTACGACGTTCTTGAGCATGGGGCTGGCATTCGTGGTCTGGTGGATTTCATCCATCCTCGCCACTACGCATGACAATTCGATCAAGACAGCGAAGCGGTAGAACTCGCGGGCGCTAGCAGGAGAACGACTGGTGGAACTTAAGACGATCGATAGCGACTCCCTGATGGACGTGAAGGCGCTGCGCAAGGATGGCGACAACCTCGTCATCGAAGGGCGCATCATGGGCGCGCTTCCCATTCAGGCCATGCTGACGCCGGATCAGGCGAGGGCGGCCTTGAAGCTTCTCGACTTCAAGACGCTGCTGTTCCTGCTCACGATCCTGTTTCGCAAGGGGCAGCGCTAATAGTTAGGGGGGCATTTTGCCCCCCTGAAGAATTACCGGATCTGATGCAGGCGTCTCTGCCGGCGCTTAGGCGAACAGGGCCTTGTCATTCAAGGCTTTGCCGAGGGCCACCACGAAGCGCGCCGCATCCGCACCATTGATCACGCGGTGATCGTAGCTGAGCGATACCGGCAGGAACAGCCGCCACTCCGGTGCATCATCCGCGCCGCGCACGGGGCGTTCGATCAGCTTCGTCAGCCCCACAATCGCCACGTCCGGCGAATTGATGATCGGCGTGAAAGACGTGCCGCCGATATGGCCCAGCGAACTCACCGTGATGGAGCTGCCGCTCATTTCCGCCATGCTCAGCCCCTTGTCGCGCGCCTTTTCAGCAAGGATAGCCATGCTCGCGGCTATTTCGGCGGTTGTCTGTGTGTTGCACCCGTGGATCACCGGCACCAGCAATCCGTTCGGCGTATCCACCGCGATGCCGATATTGAAATAACGCTTCAGGATCAGCGCGTCCCCATCTTCTGACAGGGAGGCGTTGAACATGGGAAACTGGCGCAACACCTCTACCAGCGCCTTTGCCGCCATCGCCACCGGCGTGATCTTCTCTTCGGGATTATCCGCATTCCAGGCGCGGCGATTGGCTTCAGCCTCGGTCACATCAACCTCGTCATTGTGCGTGACGTGAGGAATGCCCACCCAGTTGCGGCCCAGGAATTGCCCGGTAAGTTTCTGATAGCGCGTGGTGGGCGTGATCTCGACCTCACCCCATTCGGAAAAATCCATGGCCGGGAAGGGGGCCAGTCTGTCGAGCAGCTCTGTAATCTTGGTCATGCATGCATCCTGAAAGCTGAAAAATCGGTACGATGCTAAAAGGTAAGCTTGCTTACGACAAGGACAAAGTGCGCTTTGGGGAAGGGTGTCCGTTTTCGCAAGAAAGCGCCACGGTTCGCGCAATTGTGGCGAGGCCAACAGAGGGTTAGCGCGCCGGATGAAGATCGTGCCGCTTTTGGAATGAGATAAAGATGACCGAACGCCAAGTAACCCTTGTGCCCGCAGAGGAAGCCGATTTCCCTGAATTCAAGCGGGAACTGCAAGCAGCCTTCTCGCTCCCGCTGATGGAACTGCTGGGGGAGGTGCCGAAGGGCGCCATCCCGTCTGACGAGGATCTGGACGGGATGATGAGCGCTGAGAATGCGCAGGTCCTGCATATCCTTCACGATGGGCGCAAGGTTGGTGGCGCGGTGGTGACGATCAACGAAGAAACGCAGGAAAATTCGCTGGACCTGCTGTATATGGCAGTGGGCAACCATAGCCGCGGGCTGGGCCAGGCAGCGTGGCTGGCGATCGAGGCGATGTTTCCGAACACGCGCAGCTGGGAAACCCACACTCCCTACTTCGAGAAGCGCAATATCCATTTCTACGTCAACGTCTGCGGCTTTCAGATCGTCGAGTATTTCCATGCGCGCCATCCCGGATCGCATGAGCCGCGCCCGGAAGGGATGCCGGAGAATGGAGAGATGTTTCGCTTTATCAAGAAGATGACGCCGTGATGCCGCTCCTGCCCTCGTAGGGGCGCCCCCACTGGCCACGGTTTCGACGTGATCTGGACGTGGTCGCCAAACGCTGGGTCGCACCATGCGGCTTCTACTTAGTAGCCTGCACATTAACCAACAAGTTTACCGCCTTATGCCGTTCCCTGTACTGATCAGGGAAAAGATATGGCGCGTATTATCGTAGTAGACGACCATGAGATCGTTGGGGCTATCCTCAGCGAAACACTGATCGACGCAGGCCATAGCGTGGGCTGGTTGAGCGATGGGGAACAGGCCCTCGCCGCCATGAAACGGCGCCCACCACATCTCGCCATCCTTGATCAGAACATGCCCAATATCAGCGGCAGGGACGTGCTGCGGGCAATGCGGTCTGACGCCAATCTGGTGATGACGCCTGTCATGATGCTGACAGCCATTTCCGGGGAAGAGGACGAGCGCATCTCCTATTACGAGGGCGCCGATTGTTACATGACGAAGCCTTTCGATCCGCAGGAGGTGCTCTTCTGGGCTGAAGAGCTGATCGCGAAAAAGATCACGCGGACATCGCCGCTTGGCTGCGCCACGCATCCGTGAATAGCAAGATGACGCAGGTTACCGACAGACAGCCCGGCTTCTCGATCCCAAGACTGGGCGCAGTCTCGTCCATCCAGTTGGGGATCTTTTGTGCCACCGCGCTGGTGTTTGGCGTGCTGGCCTATTTCAGCGTGATGCTGACGCGCGACGAGACGCGGATTGCTGCGGTATGGATTCCCAATGCGGTGCTGGTGGCGCTGATCATCCGGCAACGCGAAGGCCACTGGCCCGCCATGCTGATCGGCGCAGTGATCGGCAATTTTTCCGCCAACATTCTGGGCGGCGACGAGACGTTGCGTGCAGCTTCCCTTGCGCTTGCCAATGTGATCGAAGTGATGGTGGTGCTGCTGCTGTTGACGCGCCTTGGCTGTGAGCGGCCCAATTTTTCTCGCAACACTGACATCGGGCTATTCGCGCTTGCGGCAGTAGGTGCGGCATCATGCTCCGGCCTTGCGGCTAGCCTGGTGCTGAACCCAGCTGGCCTTGCCGGGGCTTTCGATTTCTGGTGGCCCTGGGCGCGCGGTGATGCATTGGGTCTGCTGCTGTTTGTCCCGGCCATCACGATCATTCTCGATGCCTTTGAGAACCGCAAGGCGCTGACGAAGCGAGCCTTTATCGAAGCCTGCCTGATCATCTGCTTCGGCACGGCGGTGAGCGTCTTCACCTTCTGGCAGACAAGCTATCCCTTCCTGTTCCTGGATGCGCCGGTGGTGCTGCTATATGCCTTGCGCCTCGGCACGCTGGGCAATGCCATTGCCATCATCAACCTGGCAATCGTGGCAACGGTCGCCACCTCGCTGGGTTATGGGCCGATCAATCTGGTTAAGGGCGGCATGGCAGACAAGCTGATGGTGCTGCAGGTCTTCCTCACCAGTTCATTCGCCGTCGGCCTGCCGTTTGCGGCGCTGGTGCAGTCTCTGAAAGAGCGCAAAACGAGCTATCGGCTGCTGGCGGAAAATCTGGCCGATGCAAATCGCACATTCGATACGGTGGCGCAGATTTCTCCTGCAGGCATCTTCCGTTGCGATCTGCAGGGCAAGTGTACCTATGCCAATGCCAAATCCCTGAAGCTGAGCGGGATGACATTGGAGGAGGCGACGCAGGGAAAATTCGCCCGCCATGTGCATCCGGAAGATCGTGACCGCCTGCTGGAACAATGGGCCGCCGAAGTCAAAACGGGCAGGGGTTACGAGGTGGAATTCAGGATTTGCGTTCCGGGAGAACCCGTGCGCTGGATCCATTCGCAGGTTGCACCGGAGCATGACAGCGAAGGCAAAATCATCGGTTACGTCGGCGTGCAGATGGACATTACTGCGCGGCACCACATAGAGCAGGAATTGCGCGACGCGCGCGACAAGGCCGAAAGTGCCGACCGCGCCAAGACCAGTTTCCTGGCGAATATGAGCCATGAGATCAGAACGCCGATGAACGGCGTGCTGGGCTTTGCCGATCTGTTGCTGACCACCAGCCTGGATGAAAAGCAGCGCCAGCATATCGAACTGATCGCGGAATCCGGGCGATCCATGGTTACACTGATTGACGATATCCTGGACCTTTCGAAGATCGATGCCGATGCGATGCGCATCGCCTCTGTCCCGATCGACGTGCGCCATACGGTGGACGGGGCAGTCCGGCTGATGCGCGCCACGGCCACCGCCAAGGGGATCGATCTGAACCTGAGCATTGCCGGAGATCTTCCCACCACGATGGCGGGGGACAAGCTGCGCATCCGGCAGGTGATCTCGAACCTGCTGGGCAATGCCATCAAATTCACCAAGGAAGGCGCGATCAATGTGCAGGTGGCATGCCACCCACAGGGCGATACGAAGTGTATCGAGATACTGGTGAAAGATGACGGCATCGGCATCGCGGAAGACCGGCTAGAAGCGATTTTCGGTGAATTCACGCAGGCGGATGGCGCTGTTGCCTCGAATTATGGTGGCACCGGCCTTGGCCTGGCCATCAGCCGCAGACTGGCTCGACTCATGGGAGGAGATATCACTGTGACAAGCAGAGTTGGCGAAGGTTCTACCTTCCGTTTCGTACTGCCTTTCAGGGATGTCGAGAGGTCAGACCCACAGACTGTTGAGAGAAGCCCTGAAAGGCCCTTGGCGAGTGAGCCTGAGGCAAGCAGCGGCAAGATCCTGATCGTGGAGGATCACCCGATCAATCAGGAACTGATCTCTGCGCTTGTCGGCAATCTGGGCCATGATTTCGATCTGGCGGTGGATGGACTGGAAGCCATCGAAATGGTGGAAAAGACGGCGGGGCAGGGCGTCTACAAGCTCGTGTTGATGGATATCCAGATGCCCCGCTGCGACGGGGTTACCGCCACCAGGAAAATTCGCGAGGCGGGGCACAGCCCGCAGGACCTGCCGATCGTTGCGCTGACGGCCAATGCCTTTGGCGATGACGTGGAAAAATGCCTGGATGCAGGGATGCAGGCGCATCTTGCGAAGCCTATCAATGCCGGCAAGCTGGAGGCCTGCATCGGCCAGTGGCAGCGCGAAGCCCGCAGGCCTGCAAAAAGCGATGGCAACAGCGTGGTGGAGCGGATGCGGCCCAAGTTCGATGAGCTGAAAGAGCAGGTGCACGCCGCCGCGACGGACTGGCTGGCAGGGGCGGAGGGCAAGGAGCCTGCCTGCGCGCAGCAGCTGCGCATACGCCTGCACCAGATCGCTGGCGTAGCGGCGCTGTTCGGGGACGAAAAGATCGGCACGCTCGCCTCTCGCAGCGAACGCTATTTCACTCTCAACGCAGACACACCCGCAGCGCAATCCGCCGATGGTGAAATCGGTGATGCGCTGCGAGAGCTGGTGCAGCTTACCCGCTAAGCCGCGATGATCGCTGGCTGGGCCTAGTCAGGCTTGCGGTTGTGCTGCGACTTGGGCTTGCCTGATTTGAACGGCTTGCCCGATTTGCCACCATTAGGCTTTCCCCCGGCGGGCTTTCCGCCAGAAGGCTTGCCATTAGCAGGCTTTGCGTAGGGCGGCTTCCCGCCAGCCGCGTTGGGCCCGTCCTTGCGCTTCTTCGCCTTGTCGAATTTTTTGCCGTTCGACTTTGGCTTTACGCGGAAGCCGCCGGCATTATCGCTGTTCGGCCCACGTTTGCGATTGGTGCGCGCTTCCACGCGCGGCCCGGTTTCGGACTGCGTGATGGTGACGGGTTCGTCATCCGGGTCCGCACCAGCGGTGCGAGCGGCAGCATCGGCGAATTTCTCGGCAATAGTGCGCGGGATCTGAAAGAAGGTTTCGGCAGGGCCGATGCGAATGGCGCCAATCTCGTTGCGGGTGATATGGCCCCGGCGGCACAGCAGCGGCAGGATCCAGCGCGGATCGGCGTTCTGGCGGCGGCCAATGTCCATGCGGAACCACACCGTATCTTCAAAGCCGGGACGATGCCGTTCCTGCTGCGCGGCCTTGCGCGCTTCGGGCGTGTTGGCGATCAGATCTTCCGGCTCCGGCATGGCAGAGCGATGGGCGTGGACCAGCATGGCCGCGATTTCGGCCGGGGTCTTTTCCTGCAACAGCCGATCCGCCAGATCGCGGTCGGCATCTTCCACCTCAACGGGTTGCAGCAGCTTTTCCAGCAGGCGCTCGCGATCCTTGGTCTTGATAGCCTGCCGGTCTGGCGCATCGGTCCATTCGGCAGTGATCTTTGCGCTGCGCAGCATGGATTCAACGCGCTTGCGACGCGAGAACGGCACGATCAGCACAGCCGTGCCCTTGCGCCCGGCACGGCCCGTGCGGCCGGAACGGTGCTGCAAGGCCTCCGCATCGCGCGGAATTTCCACATGCACCACCAGGCTGAGCGAGGGCAGATCGATACCGCGCGCCGCAACATCGGTGGCAACGCAAACGCGCGCCCGCTTATCTCGCAAGGCCTGCAGCGCCTGGTTACGCTCCGACTGCGAATGCTCGCCCGACAAGGCGACCACGGCAAAGCCGCGTTCCTGCAGGGTGGAGTGCAAATGGCGCACCTTTTCGCGCGTGGCGCAGAACAGGATTGCCGTCTCCGCCTCATGATAACGCAGCAGGTTGACCACCGCGTTCTCGATCTCTGGCGGTGATACGGTGACGGCCTGATATTCGATATCGCCGTGGCCGCGGCCTTCGTTGATGGTGGCAATGCGCAGGGCATCGCGCTGATAACGGCGGGCCAATGCCTCGATCGGCTTCGGCATGGTGGCGGAGAACAGCAGCGTGCGGCGCCCCTCTGGCGTGGCGTCGAGAATCTCTTCCAGCTCTTCACGAAACCCCATGTCCAGCATTTCGTCTGCCTCATCCAGCACGACGGCGGCGAGGGAGGACAGGTCCAGCGCGCCGCGTTCCAGGTGATCGCGCAGGCGGCCTGGCGTGCCCACCACGATGCTGGCGCCTGATCGCAGGGACTTTCGTTCCTGCGAGGGGTTCATCCCGCCAACGCAGGTGGCAACGCGCCCGCCGGATTTGCCGTAAAGCCACGCCAGTTCGCGGCTGACCTGAAGCGCCAGTTCACGCGTGGGCGCAATCACCAGGGCAAGCGGGGCGGTGGCAAAGCGAATACGCTCATCATCGCCCAGCAGTTGTTCTGCCATCGCCAGCCCGAATGCCACGGTCTTCCCCGATCCCGTTTGCGCGGAAACGACCAGGTCGCGCCCGGCTGCCTCTGGCTGGAGAACTTCGGACTGAACCTTGGTGGCAGAAGCATACTCACGTTCGGCAAGGGCAGCTTCAAGGGTGGATGGCAATTTGGGGAAAGTCATTACATACGCTCATATAGGGGCACCCCCCGCAAGAGCGCGGCGAGCAACAGTTTGGCTTTGGAAAGCTGGAGGCGGCATTCGCGCCAGCCTCTCTTCGCGGGTTCCCATAGGCGTATTGTGCGCGTTTGGCTTCAAAAAAGTGCGGCCAGTAGCGGTGTCATGTGTCGCGGTGCGAGCGGTCGGCCTTTTGGGATGTAGGCAATGCCGCAGGAAAACCCTGTTTTTCAGCGTATCCTCCAGCGGGTCCGCATCAAGAGCTGCACGCTGCGCAGGCTTTCTTGACGTTGCAGGCTGTCTCGTTAGACGGGCTGTCCATGCAGAACCTTCCGCCCCCGCCAAGCTTTGAAGCGCTACTCTCCTCGCAGGATATAGCGCTGTTTCTGGATTTCGATGGCACGCTGGTGGAGCTGGCGGAAACGCCGGACGGGATCGATGTGCCGCAGCATCTGGCCAAGAACCTGCATGCCCTTTTCGACAGGCTGAACGGCCGTCTCGCGCTTGTGAGTGGCCGGGCAATTGTCGATCTGGAGCAGCATCTTGGCCCGCTCACCATTGCCAAGGCCGGGTCGCACGGCGGCGATTGCCGGCATGCGGACGGAAAGAACATCGGCAAGATCCCCAAAGGGCTGCCGCCCGAACTGCTGGCCCGCGTGGCGGAATTTGCCGAGCGTCGCGGCTTTACGCTGGAGGACAAGCCCCACGGCGCGGCGCTGCATTACCGCTCCGATCCCTCGCTGGAGGAGGAGGGCGTAGAATTTGCGCAGGCCATGGCGGAGGAGGGCGACCTTGATATCAAGCGCGGCAAATGCGTGATCGAATTGGTCGGGCGCGGCGCCAACAAGGGGTCTGCGCTGCGCGGTTTCATGGAATGCGCGCCCTTTGCAGGGGCCATGCCAATCTTTGTGGGGGATGATATTACCGACGAAGACGGCATGCGCGCCGCCCGCGACATGGGCGGTTTTGGCGTGCTGGTGGGGGAAAGAGAGCCCACGGTTGCGAAATACGGTCTTGCCAGCCCTGCTGCAGTGCACCATTGGTTGGAACTGTGACAGCCCATACTAGTGATCTCGACCTTTGGCCCATCGGCAATTGCCAGGTTTCCGGCCTCATTGATAATCGCGGCGGCATCGTGTGGGGCTGTGTGCCCCGCGTTGATGGCGACCCTGCCTTTTGCGCGCTGCTGAACGGCGATTCGCAAGATGTGGGCGTGTGGCGCTTTGAACTGGAAGGGCAGGTCAGCGCCCACCAGGAATATATCCGCAACACGCCAATCCTGCTGACGCGGCTTGAGGCTGAGGATGGCAGCGCGGTGGAAATCCTGGATTTCTGCCCCCGCTACGAAGGGTCTGGCCGGATGTATCGCCCGGTCGCCTATGCCCGGATCGTGCGGCCCGTTTCCGGCAATCCGCGGATCAAGGTGATCATCAAGCCGATGAAGAATTACGGTGCTTCGCTGGCAGACAGCACCAATGGCACCAACCATATCCGCTATCTCACCAAGGGGCAGGCGCTGCGCCTGTCTACCGATGCATCCGTCGGTTACATCCTCGAAAACCGGACCTTCCGGATCGAGAACGACACGCATTTCTTCCTTGGCCCGGACGAGCCCTTCGTCGGCAATCTGCGAGAGCAGGTGCGGCGGATGGAGCAATCCACGCGCAGCTATTGGCAAAACTGGGCGCGCAGCCTGGCGACCCCGTTCGAATGGCAGGCAGAGGTTATCCGCGCCGCCATCACGCTGAAACTGTGCCAGCACGAGGAAACCGGCGCCATCGTCGCCGCCCTCACTACCTCGATCCCCGAAGCGCCTTATTCGGAGCGGAACTGGGACTATCGCTACTGCTGGATCCGCGATTCCTATTACACCGTACAGGCGTTGAACCGCCTAGGCGCGCTGGATGTGCTGGAGAAGTATCTCGGCTATCTGCGCAATATCGTGGACGATGCGAAGGGCGGACAGATTCAGCCGCTGTATTCCGTCATGGGCGTTGCCGAATTGAACGAAACCACGGCCAGCTGGCTGGCGGGCTATCGCGGCATGGGGCCAGTGCGGGTGGGCAACGCCGCCTACAAGCAGGTGCAGCACGATTGCTATGGCCAGATCGTTCTGCCGACAGTGCAGGGCTTTCTCGACAAGCGCCTGCTGCGCATGGCCGATGATCACGATTTCGAAAGCCTTGAGCAGGTGGGCGAAATGGCGTGGAAGATGCACGATCAGCCCGACGCCGGCCTGTGGGAATTCCGCACGCGTACGGAGGTGCACACCTACTCCGCCGTGATGAGCTGGGCCGCGTGTGATCGCCTTGCCAATGCCGCCGCTCATTTGAACAAGGATGATCGCGCGGCGTTCTGGCGCGACCGGGCCAACACCATTGCCGCCACGATCGAGGCGAAGGCGTGGAAGGAAAACGGCGGGGAGGGCGGCCATTATGGCGCCAGCTTCGAAAGCGATTACCTCGACGCCAGCCTGCTGCAATTGCTGGAACTGCGCTTCATCGATCCCGATGACGACAAGTTCGTCTCCACCTTCGAGATGATCGAGAAGGAACTGCGCCGTGGAGAGCACATGCTGCGCTATGCCGCGGAAGATGATTTCGGCGCGCCCGAAACGGCCTTCAACATCTGTACTTTCTGGCTGATCGAGGCGCTGGCGCTGATGGACCGCAAGGAAGAGGCGCGCACCCTGTTCTGCACCATGCTGGACCACCGCACTGGTTCCGGCCTTTTGTCGGAAGATATGGATTTCGAAACCGGTGAATTGTGGGGGAACTTCCCCCAGACCTATTCCTTGGTTGGTATAATCAACTGCGCCTCGCTGTTGTCGAAAAGCTGGAACACCGTTCGCTAGGAGGCTGAAATTGCCACGTCTTGTTGTTATCTCGAACCGCGTTGCCGTACCCAAGGCGCGCGGGGTTGCGGGAGCGCAGGGCGGGCTTGCCGGTGCTCTGAATTCCGCGTTGAAGGCCAATGGCGGCATCTGGTTTGGCTGGTCCGGCCAGGAGACAGAGGAATTCACCGGATCGATCAACTACGTGAAGTCTTCGGACGGCGTGACCACGGCCACCATCGATCTGGAAACGCAGGATCTTGACGAATATTACAACGGCTACGCCAATTCCACGCTGTGGCCGCTGTTTCACTATCGCATTGATCTGACGAAGTACGAACGCGAGTTCGGCAAGGGGTATGAGCGCGTAAACGAGCGGTTTGCCGAAAGTGCGCTGCCGCTGATTTCCGATGGCGATCTGGTGTGGGTGCATGATTATCACCTGATGCCGATGGGCGAGCGCCTGCGATCCATGGGCGTGACAAACCGCATGGGCTTTTTCCTGCACACGCCGTGGCCGCCCACCAATCTGTTCGTATCGCTGCCCTATCACGAGCGCCTGGTGCGAGCCTTGCTGCATTATGACCTGCTCGGCTTCCAGAACGACACCTGGCTGGACAGCTTCCTGCACTATTGCTGGAAGGAACTGGGTGCGGAGGTGAATTACGACACTGGCGAAGTGACGGTTGACGGCAAGACCACCATCGCGCGCGCCTATCCCATCGGTATCGATTACGACTTTTTCACCGCAAAGGGCGAAACCGGCGAAGCGCGGCAGGCCTCGCAGCGATTGCTATCCTCCACCCGCCACCGCACCGCGATGATCGGCGTGGATCGCCTCGATTATTCCAAGGGTCTGCCAGAGCGACTGGACGGCATTGCCCGCTTTTTTGATCGGCATCCGGACCGTGTGCGGGACCTTGTGTTCATCCAGATCGCGCCGCCCAGCCGGGAAGATATCGGCAGTTACCAGCAGATCCGTGAAACGCTGGAGCAGAAGGCGGGCCAGATCAATGGCGCGCGTTCCGAAGTGGATGTGGTGCCCATCCGCTACGTCAACCGCGGGCATACGCAGGAAGAGCTTTACGGCTTCTACCGCGCCGCAAAGATCGCCCTTGTCACGCCATTGCGTGACGGGATGAACCTTGTGGCGAAGGAATATGTCGCGGCGCAAGACCCCGAAGATCCGGGCGTGCTGATCCTGTCGCGCTTTGCCGGCGCGGCGCAGCAACTGGATTGCGATGGGGAGGGCGCGCTGATGATCAATCCGCACAGCGCGGACGATATCTCCCACAACATCCGCCTTGCGCTCGATATGCCATTGGCAGAGCGCAAGGTGCGTTACGAGAAGATGATCGTAACCGTGCGCGAGGAAAACGTGCAGCGCTGGACCGAGAACTTTATCGAGGACCTTGCCGATACCGGCCAGTGATCGCCTGGCCGATCGGTCGCCCTAAATCGTGATCAGCAGCGCGCGGACTGCCATGATCGTCAGTGTTATGCTGGAAATCATGAACAGCGTGATGCGGATGGGGATCGTGTTCACCAGCGATTGCCAGAACGAATGCACCACGCGCACGCCGACATAAAGCCAGGCAAGGATAAGGTCGAACTGCGATCCGCCTACCAGCGCAAGGATGATGACAATCGCATAGAACACCGTAGGTTGTTCCATCAAATGATTGTAATTATGCGCTTTCCACTGGATATTGTCCGGGATAACCCCGTCCAGATCTGCGCCACGACCACCGCGTGACTGTTCAGACGGCATCTTCAATTTCGCCAGCGCAGGCAGTCGCGTTGCGGCCATCCATACCAGCATGATCATGGACCACACAGCAAGCGCGGCAGCCGGGGCAAGCATTTCGATGTTCATAGGTAAGGTCCTCTCCCTGGATCGGGGTGGAGCCTGCGTGTTCAAAATTACATTGTCAATTGCAACGCAACGCGGGCCTGTGCAGCTTTAATCAGCTGTTTGCGATCACCTTGGCGAATTGCTGCGGATCGACATTGCCGCCGGAGAGGATGATGACCGTGGTGCCATCCAGCTTTGCCTTGCCAGCCAATGCCGCCGCCAGCGCCACCGCGCCGCCCGGTTCCAGCACAAGGCGCAGGTTCGCAAAGGCAAAGCGCTGGGCTTCCTTCACCTCCTCCTCCGTCGCGCGCAGTCCGTGGTCGCAGCGCTCTTTCAACACGGCAAAGTTGATCGGGCTAGTCTGAAAGGTTTGCAGGGCATCGCAAGCCGTAGTCGGGGGACAGGCGCCAACGGACTGGATCGCCCCTGTTTCGAGTGAGCGGCATACGTCGTCCCAGCCTTTGGGCTCCACCGGCACGATCTGCGCCTCAGGGCAGGCGAGGGCGAGGCCGGCGGACAATCCACCACCGCCGCAACAGGCCAGGATGCGGGTAGGAGGCGGCGCGCCCTGCTGCTGTAATTGCGCAAGCACTTCGATCCCGGCGCTGCCCTGTCCCTCTATCACCCATGCATCCGCGAAAGCGTGGACATAGGCCGCCCCCTTTTCCGCCGCGAGTTTCTGGGCGATTTCCTCACGGTTCTGCGTCATCCGGTCATAAGTCACCACCGTTGCGCCAAGCTGCTTCGTCCGCTCCAATTTAATGGGCGGGGCATCGCGCGGCATGACGATGGTGGCCTCTATCCCCAGTCGCCGTGCTGCCCAGGCAACGCCCTGCGCATGATTGCCGCTGGACACTGCGACAACGCCCCGCGCTCTCTCATCCTCGTCCAGCGCGCTTAGCCGGTGCCACGCCCCGCGTATCTTGAACGCGCCCACGGGTTGGAGGCATTCCGCCTTCACCCAGACCTGTGCCTCTCCGATTTCGAGCGGGATAAGCGGCGTTGCAGGCAGTATGGCGCTTACCTTGCGGGCTGCCTTAAGAACGCCGTCACGGGTTGGCTGTCGGATAGTATGCTCAGTCATCGGGCGCCATTCTATGGCGAAACTGGCGATGGGTGGCCAGCGCCTTCACGCTTTCCTACCACGGGCCTCGCGAACATGCCGCCGGGATGCTTTTCACTCCGGCCAATTTCCGCAGATATCCCCGGCTTGTCGCACAGTTTGCAGGTGCCCCAAAGTTTTGGGTCAGGACAGTGTTCCAGGTGTTCCACATTAGTTGGAAAACCCCTTCCATTTGGCAGCATTTTAGGGAACGGGGAGCCGCGCATCCCGTTTTCCGGGCAAGACGGACAGGAGAATACCACAATGACCGATTCGAAGATCAACGACACGCGCAAGGCAGAGCTGCTTTCCACCACTGTCGAGCATATCGACATCACCAGCTTCGATGCGCGGCCGATCATCGATTCGATGAAGAAGATGAGCTTCACCAGCCGCGATCTGGCCAATGCCACGGGCATCTACAACCAGATGCTGGAGGACAAGGATTGCACCATCTTCCTCGTCATCGCCGGGTCCACCAGCGCGGCGGGCTGCATGGATCTGTATGCAGAGCTGATCCGATCAAACATGGTCGATTGCGTGGTAGCCACCGGCGCCACCATCGTGGACATGGATTTCTTCGAAGGCCTTGGCCACAAGCACTATCAAGCGCTTGAAATTCCTGACGATGATACGCTGCGCAGCCTGTATATCGACCGTATCTACGACACTTATATCGATGAAGAGCAGCTGCAGGATTGCGACTTCACGATCAACAAGATCGCCAATTCGCTTGAACATCGCGGCTATTCAAGCCGCGAGTTCATCCGCGAGATGGGCAAGTATCTTGTCGAGAACGGCAAGAAGGAAAACAGCCTCGTCAAGCTGGCGTATGAACATGACGTGCCGATCTTCTGCCCCGCCTTCGTGGACAGCTCTGCCGGTTTCGGCCTGGTGAAGCACCAGGTCGACCAGATGGAGAAGGGCGAGGGTTACATGATGATCGACGCGGTGGCCGATTTCCGCGAGCTGACCCAGATCAAGATCGAGGCTGGCGAAAGCGGCCTGCTGATGATCGGCGGCGGTGTGCCCAAGAATTTCATTCAGGACACGGTGGTTTGCGCCGAGATCCTGGGTCACGAGGATGTATCCGTGCACAAATACGCGGTGCAGATCACCGTGGCTGACGTGCGTGACGGCGCCTGTTCATCCTCCACGCTGCAAGAGGCAGCAAGCTGGGGCAAGGTGAACACCGGCATCGAACAGATGGTGTTTGCAGAAGCCGGATCGGTCATGCCGCTGCTGGCAAGCGACGCCTATCACCGCGAACACTGGAAAAGCCGTGACAAGCGCCGTTGGGCAAAGCTGTTCGACAAGTAGGGTTGGTGCAATCGTGGCGGGCTATCTGTAGCCCGTCACCGGTTCCCTGCTGTTAAGCTCTCTGGCCAGATCCGCGATGCGGCGAAACTGATTGATAGTGGTTTCCATCCGGCGCCGATCATTGCGCGCGTCGATATGGCCGCTTTCGAACATATTGCCGGTTTTCAGGGTCACCACCAGGCTGCCATCGTGGAAGATCGTGGCAACATCCTCGCCCTGATAGCTGTCCTCCACCGCGATCAGCCGCTCAACATACAGCGGGTCGATTAGGTGCCGCGCCTCGGTCTGGTCTGAGGTGTAGATGTCGAACTTGTCCTCGAAATCGGGATGGGTCATCTCGGCATAATCAAGCTGCTTGCCGATCACCTTGATGGAGTCTTTCTTGGTGCCGAAGAAATGCTTGTAAGCATTGTTGCGCACCAGCAGTGTGGTGCCATAGAAACGGCGGGAATAGCCGACGCTCATCACCAGTCCGCGAAACACGGTGACCCAGCGCTTGTTCTTGCCGGAGCCTCTGCGCTCCTCCAGCTTGGCCTCGTGTACGGTGATGGCAATATCGCCCAGCTGGCCGCTCCAGTGGTCTTCAAAATGGGCGCGATCGTACTTGGGTAGGAGCTTACATGATTTCGCCAGTTCGAACGCGGCATCCGGCTCGCAATCGTGGCGGTATTGCAGGTCCAGCGCATCGGCAATCGCCTCGTTGATGCCGATTTTTACTGCTCTCACGGCATTGGTCACCGGCCTTTGCGCCCATGCAAATGCGATCCCGCCCAGAACCGCGGTGCCCCAGATGACGGGCATTAATTCCATCTGGAACGCTATCAGCACAAACAGAGCAAGCGGCAGCAGAACGATGAGAACCAGAAACCGCCGGTTCCAGGTCTTTTTCTTGGCATCCGCGCGAACCTGTTCCTGGTCAACCAGCCACTGGCCCAGCGGACCGGCCATCAACAGGTCCACATCCGGGTGCTCGATCATGCAATTCCCCCCTTTTCATGAAGACTAATAGCGAAACCTTTGCCTTTGTCCGCCATCATGGCAAACCTTCATCTATCAAGGTTGAGTTTGGGGGATCATCATGGAACTGATTATCGCGATTATCGTCATCGTGCTGCTGCTGCTGGTGCTGATCGGCATTTATAACAGGCTGGTGGCGCTGCGGCAGAACGTGAACCAGGGCGTGGCCGATATCGATGCGCAATTGCGCCAGCGGCATGACCTGATCCCCAATCTGGTGAGCACGGTAAAGGGCTATGCCGCGCATGAGCAGGATACGCTCGAGGGCGTAATCACCGCGCGCAACATGGCAGCGCAAGGCTCCATCAATTCGCAGGACGAGGCGCAGCTGCGCGTCGCGCTGGATCGGCTGCTTGCCCTTGGGGAGGCTTATCCAGAACTCAAGGCATCCAGCAACTTTCAGGAATTGCAGCGAGAATTGTCCGATGTGGAAGACAAGCTGGCGGCCGCCCGCCGCGCGCTGAATGCCGCGGTTTCCCGCTACAACACGGGGAGGGAGAGTTTCCCGGCCGTGATGTTTGCCGGCGCGATGGGCTTTGAGGAAGCCGATTTCCACCGGTTGGACGACAGTGAAAAGGGCGTGGTGGACCAGGCGCCGAAGGTGCAATTCTAACGGCGCTTCCAATCGGGGCTCGACCCAACCGATTTCTCTTGCAATTCAGCCGATGCGGCTTAAATGCGCGCTTCCGCTGCCCCAAGGGATTCCCACCGCAAGGCAGCTACTTGTTCGGTTAACACCTTAGGGGGTCCCTTGAATTGCTCCAGTATCCTGATGCCAAGGCTGTAGTCCGCGCTCTCGAGCCGGACGAACCCGTGACCCTACTGCGCCCGCATGCGGCGTCGCGCGCTGCCCGCTTCTTTACAGATAAGTTTCCGGGCAAGGCGATGTATGCCGTGAAGGCGAACCCGTCGCCTGACCTGATCCGCATCTTGTGGGATGCCGGCGTCACGCATTACGATGTCGCCTCCATCGCCGAAGTGCGGATGGTGCGCGATACGCTGCCCGATGCGGTGCTGTGCTTCATGCACCCGGTGAAGACCAGCCGCGCCGTTCGTGAGGCTTATTTTCAGCATGGCGTGAAAACCTACAGCCTCGATACGCTGGAAGAGCTGAAGAAGGTCGTGGAAGCGACCACGGCTGAAGACGGCACGCGGGCCAAGGATCTGAACCTGCTGGTCCGCCTGCGCGTTTCCTCCGAACATTCCGAGCTGTCGCTTGCCGCCAAATTCGGCGTGGATCTGGCCGATGCAGCGCCGCTGTTGCAGGCTACCCGCCAGCATTGCGATGCGCTGGGCATCTGTTTCCATGTCGGCAGCCAGGCGATGACGCCGTTTGCTTATGTGCAGGCGCTGGAGCGTGTGCGCGCCGCCATTGCGGAGGCCGCAGTGACCGTTGACATCATCGATGTTGGCGGCGGTTTCCCCAGCGTCTATCCCGATCTCGATCCGCCTGCGCTGGAAGATTATTTCCGCCTGATCCACGAGCATTTCGAGGCGCTGCCGATCTCCTATTCGGCAGAGCTGTGGGCAGAGCCGGGCAGGGCGCTTTGCGCTGAATATTCCTCCATCATCGTGAAGGTGGAAAAGCGCCGCGGAGACGAGCTGTACATCAACGACGGCGCCTATGGCGCGCTGTTCGATGCAGCCCATGTCGCTTGGCGCTTCCCCGTAACGGCACTGGAAGACGATCTGCTGCAGCCGCTGGCCGAGTTCGCCTTCTACGGGCCGACTTGCGACGATGCCGATTACATGAAGGGACCCTTCATGTTGCCGGAGGATATCCAGGCAGGCGATTATATCGAGATCGGCATGCTGGGCGCCTATGGCGCGGCGATGAAGACCGCGTTCAACGGCTTTGGCGCGAGCGAGGCCGTGGTGGTGGCGGATGAGCCCATGTTCAGCCTCTATCGCGGTGATCGCCCCGATCCGCGCGAAAGCGACAATGTGGTGAGCCTGCGCTGATTGTGCGGAGCGGCGCGGCCTGTCAGCTGCGCTGCACCGTCACCTGCATGAATTGTGGTTGGCTTCCTGAGCCACTACCCAGCATGGAGTCCGGGTAATTGCCCGGCGGCAGGGATGTTAGCGGCATACCGGCAGCGGCCAGCACATAAGGTGACACACGGTGGCGCGTGCACAATCCGCCGGAGCCATCGCTGATAAGCGGGTTTTCGAATTCCACACCGATGGTGGAATCTTCAGACCGGCGCACTTCGCATACGGCCAATTGGCCGCCGCCAAGATCCAGCACCAGGCCGGTGCCTACCGGAACCCCGACCAGGCCTTCGATGCGAGATCCTGTCTTGCTGAGATCGCGCATCACCGCCTCGTAGCGGTGATCTTCGTGGATCACGCCGATGCGGCGGAAAACGCTGCGACGCTCCGGGCGATATTGATCGGGTCCGCTGGGCTTGATCTTGAAACCGCCATTGGCGATTTCATCGAGGATTTCGGCCTGTGGGCGAGCTTTTGAGTAGATCCAGCCCTGGATGTACTTCGCGCCCTTTTTGCAGACGAGATCGAACTGGTCGAACGCCTCGACGCCCTCGACCGTCACATCCATGCCCAGCGCATTGGACAGGCCGATGATGGCCGAGATGATCTTGGCGCTGTTCTGATCCTTTTGCGTACAGCTATCGACGAAGCTCTTGTCCACCTTCAACTTGTCGAACGGGGCGGAGCGCAAATAGCTGAGCGAGGAATAGCCGGTGCCGAAATCGTCCAGCGCCAGTCGAACGCCGATCCTTTTCAGCTCGGCAAAAGTCTTTTCCGTCGTTTCCAGATCGCCGACGAAGACTGTTTCGGTCAGCTCCAGTTCCAGCCTGTCCGGGTCCAGCCCGGTGGCTTCCAGAGCCTGCGTCACGCCAGCAACGAAGGTCTTGTTGGCAAACTGCTTTGCCGACACGTTCACGGCGATGCGCACGGTTTCAGGCCAGGCCGTTGCGTCCTCGCAAGCGCGGCGGATGGCCCATTCGCCCAGCCGGTTGATCAGATCGGAATCCTCTGCAACCGGGATGAAGTGGTTGGGGGGAATATTCCCCTTTTCAGGGTGTTCCCACCGCATCAGCGCCTCGAAACCAACGATGGAATTGTCACTGGTGCGCACAACGGGCTGGTAATGCAGCTTGAGGGTTTCGTTCTCCATCGCCTCTCGCAGATCGTCCAGCATGATCTGGCGTTCCTGCTCCACGTCCTTCAGTTCCGCGGAATAGAAGCGATACATGCCGCGGCCACCGTTCTTCGCGGCATAAAGGGCAAGGTCGGCAGAGCGGGTCAGCTCATCGCGTTCCAGCCCGTCATAGGGCGCGATGGAAACGCCGACTGAGGCACCGATGATGGCTCGCTTTCCTTCCACCTGATAGGGGGAGGACAGCATTTGAATGATCTTGTCGGAGAGTTCGCCCAGCTCTCCACGGTCGTCCATATCGGGCAGGATAACCTGAAATTCATCGCCGCCAAGACGGCCGATTTCGCCGCGATTGCCGATTACGGAGCGCAGCCTGTCACCCACTTGGCGCAAAAGATCGTCACCGGCGGGATGGCCCATCGTGTCGTTCACATATTTGAACTTGTCGAGGTCCATCATCAGCAGCGCGCAGGATCGCTTTGCGGATTTGTATGCCGCAAGCGTGGAATCCAGTCGGCGATCCATGCGGTGGCGATTGGCAAGACCGGTGAGCGCGTCGAACTCCGCCGCGCGCGAATCCTCCAGCTTTCGCTGGAACTCCAGCGTGATGTCCTTCGCGCTTCCGCGATATCCGTGGAAGGTGCCGTCTTCGGAAACTTTCGGGTGGCCGCTGAGCGCCCACCACTTGGGGCGATCGGTATCGGCCCCGAACTTCACCACCAGATCGGATAGCTTGTTGCGGGCCGAAAGCTGGAAGTTCAGCGGCCGGTCCGATTTCTCATCCGGGTTGGAGCGATCGACCTCGAACAGCTCCACCAGCGGTTTCCCCAGCATGGCGGAAGGTTCGCGGCCCAGGCT
Source organism: Aurantiacibacter rhizosphaerae (assembly GCF_009807005.1). Classification (GTDB taxonomy): domain Bacteria; phylum Pseudomonadota; class Alphaproteobacteria; order Sphingomonadales; family Sphingomonadaceae; genus Alteraurantiacibacter; species Alteraurantiacibacter rhizosphaerae. The sequence goes on from NZ_WUBR01000002.1 coordinate 33,742, forward strand.
CTGGATTGCGCGTTCGGAAAGATAGATCAGGCGACCTTCGGCGTCGCTTGCCCAGATCCAGCCAATGCCGGCCTGTTCAAAGTCGTCCAGAACCTCCCGGCGCAAAGAATCGTCTGCGACAACCTTTTCTCCAGTGAGTCCTCTGAAAAGACCTCTGACTGCCATTTCGATCCATCAATCCTATACGCGCCGTAATCCGGCATCCATAGGAACGCTGTGGCATGCAATGGTTAATTAGCGGCTAAATCTATCGTGAAATTGCCCGTAGGCGAGGGTGCCTTTGAGCGAGCTGAGGCAGGTCAGGCGGCTGCGCGCAATTCCAGTTCCAGCCGGTCCCAGATCTCCACCAGGGCCTTGGTCAGCTCTTCCATCATGGCCTCGCTGTGGGCGGGGCCTGGGGTGAAGCGAAGCCGCTCCGTTCCGCGCGGCACCGTGGGGAAATTGATGGGCTGCACATACACGCCGTATTCGGCCAGCAGGATATCGCTGATCTTCTTGGCCCGCACGGGATCGCCCACCATCAGCGGCACGATATGCGTGGTGGAATCCATGACCGGCAGGCCCGCGTCGCGCAGCTTCTGCTTCAGCATGGCGGCTGCAGCCTGCTGCGCATCACGCTCCTCGCAGCTGCCCTTCAAATGCTTTACCGAGGCGAGCACGCCTGCGACCAGCACCGGGCTGAGCGAGGTGGTGAAGATGAAGCCGGGCGCATAAGAACGAATGCAGTCGATAACCTTGCGACTGGAGGCGACATAGCCGCCCATCACGCCGAATGCCTTGCCCAGGGTGCCTTCGATCAGATCGATACGGTGTGCAGCATCGTCCCGTTCGGAAATGCCGCCGCCGCGCTGGCCATACATGCCCACGGCATGCACTTCGTCGATATAGGTGAGGGCGTTATACTTTTCCGCCAGATCGCAGATCGCGTGGATCGGTGCCACGTCGCCATCCATCGAATAGACGCTTTCGAAGGCGATGACCTTGGGCGTTTCGTGATCCTCGGCAGCCAGAAGCTGCTCCAGATGCTCGATATCATTATGGCGGAAGACGCGCTTCTCGCAGCCGGAATTGCGAATGCCGGCAATCATGCTGGCATGGTTCAGCTCGTCAGAGAAGATCATGCAACCCGGCAGCAGCTTCGCCAGCGTGGAAAGCGTTGCATCGTTGGAAACATATCCGCTGGTGAACAGCAGCGCGGCTTCCTTGCCGTGCAGGTCTGCCAGTTCGTTTTCCAGCTCGATATGGTAATGCGTGTTGCCGCCGATGTTACGAGTGCCGCCGGAGCCAGCGCCAACATCGTGCAGCGCCTCTTCCATCGCTTCCACCACCTTGGGATGCTGGCCCATGGCGAGGTAATCGTTGGAACACCACACGGTGATGGGCTTGGGGCCGTTATGCCCGGCAAAACAGCGGGCATTGGGGTAGGCGCCCTTGTTGCGCAGGATATCGATAAAGACGCGGTAACGCCCTTCGGAATGCAGACGGTCAATCGCCTGGTCGAAGATCTGGTCGTAGTTCAGCGTACCTGTCCAAGCTGCGCCGCATCCAGAATCGCGGCTGTTCACGCGGCGGATTTAGTCAATAACGATGCGATTTTAAAGCCCGGAGTTTGCGAACCACTCGCATTAAAACCGCGCAATTCTGCCGATGCCAAATTGTGCCAAACCGTGCAGCAGGGCGGGGTCATCCTCTCCCTCGCCGGTGACGATGGCCAGATCATCGCCCTGTCGATCAAATGACTGGCCTTGCGTGAGAAAGGCGATGCGGCGCGCGATGCCTTGCGCACCATCGATAAATTGCACCTGCTCTCCGAAAGCCTCGGCCAGTTCATCCTGCACCAGCGGAAAGTGCGTGCATGCCAGCACGACTGTGTCGATATTTTCGCCGCCATCCTGTTGCCGCAAGCCATCGGCCGCGCGCCGAAACACCGCGGGATCGGGCGTCTGGTCACGAAGCTTGCATTCAGCAGCAGCCACCAGTTCGGGCGCGGCATGGCGCAGCAGGCGGCTACCATTGGCGAACTTGGCTTCAAGATTGTCGACATAGGCCTGCCGAATGGTCGCCGCAGTGCCCAGCAGACCGATGGTGCCCGTCTTCGTCATCGCGGCGGCAGGTTTGATGGCGGGAACGGTGCCCACGATGGGCGTTTCCAGCACATCGCGCACCATGCCCAGCGCTATGGTGCTGGCAGTGTTGCAGGCAATGCAGATCAGGCGCGGTTGATACCGTTCTGCCAGGCGGCCCAGCAGCCCGGCGACCCTTGCGGCAACCTCGGCCTCCGTCTTCTCGCCATAGGGCAGACCTGCCGTATCGGCGGCATAGATGACCGGCGCCTGCGGCAATTGTGCGCGCAGGGCAGATAGCACGGTAAGCCCGCCAAACCCCGAATCGAACAGCAGGATGGGGGAATTCGAATTGATTTTCTGCACTTTGTGCTAACCCTGCGCTTGTGGAATGAAGGCCATTACCGTTAACGGTGCGCTATAAGACAATGCCGTCTCCGAACAAGCTTGCGACGGGCAGGAGTAGTAATTTGGACCAGATTTTCGGACTGCTGATAGGTTATCTGGCAGGCTCCATCCCGTTTGGCCTGTTGCTGGCAAAGGCCGGCGGCATGGGCGACATCCGCAATATCGGCAGCGGCAATATCGGCGCGACCAATGTGCTGCGCACGGGATCAAAGAAACTGGCGGCGGCCACCCTGCTGCTGGACCTGGCGAAAGGCTTGGTGCCTGTTCTGGTGGCAAAGGCGCTGTTCGATCAGCCCGCCGGAATGCCCGATGCCATGTTCGGTGCTGCGCCGCTGGCAGCGGTGGGCGCGGTTTTGGGCCATTGTTTTCCAATCTGGCTGGGTTTCAAGGGCGGGAAGGGCGTGGCCACCAATCTGGGCGTTTCGATCGGCCTCGCCTGGGAAATCGGGCTGGCCTATGCGCTGGTGTGGCTGGCGGTTGCCTATTTCTCGCGCATCAGCTCGCTGGCCGGAATGTGCGCTGTTGTTGCGGCAGCGGTTGCGGCGGCCGTGCTCGGCTACGTGGCCTATGTGCCTGCCCTCGGCGTGATTGCGGTGCTGGTGCTGTGGCTGCACCGCGCCAATATCGGGCGGCTTTCTCGCGGAGAGGAGCCGAAGATCGGGCAGGGCAAATGAGCGAGGCTCCGTCGCTTTCTCAGGAAGAGGCTTTTGCCCGCATCCGGCTGCTGCGCTCTGCCAACATCGGGCCTGTCAGCTATCGACAGTTGCTGCGCCGGTTCGGCACCGCGCGGGAGGCTGTGGAGGCTCTGCCGGATCTTGCTGCACGCGGGGCGAAGCGGAACTACAAAGCTGCCGAGCGGGAGCGGATAGAGCGCGAGGTGCAGGCTGCGCGCAAGGCAGGGGCACGATACCTGTTTCACGATCAGCCCGATTACCCGGCCAATCTGGCTGCGCTGGATGGCGCGCCGCCGATCGTCACCATGCGCGGCAACCTGTCGCTGGCATCGCGGCCCTGCGTGGCGCTGGTGGGTGCACGCAATGCCTCTGCCGCCGCAGTGAAGCTGGCGCGCGATTTCGGAAGGGAGCTGGCCTCGGCAGGCTTCGTCGTCGTGTCCGGCCTTGCCAAGGGCATTGACGGGGCCAGCCACGAAGGCGCGATGCCAAGCACGATTGGCGTCATCGCCAGCGGTATCGACATCGCCTATCCCGCGCAGCACGCCAAATTGCAGGAACAGATCGCGAGCGAGGCCCTGCTAATTGCAGAAGAGCCACCGGGAACGGAGCCGCGCGGCCAGCAATTTCCAAAGCGCAATCGCATCATCGCCGGGCTGGCCCTTGGCACGCTGGTGGTGGAAGCCGCGCCAAAGTCCGGATCGCTGATCACCGCGCGGCTCGCCGGTGAAGCGGGCAGAGAGGTGATGGCGATACCGGGCCATCCGGCAGACAGCCGGTCCCACGGATGCAACCAGTTGATCCGCGAAGGCGCCGTGCTGGTGCAATCGCCTGATGACGTGGTGGAATTGCTGTCCGGCTTCGACGGGAAACCTTTGTCTTCCGTGCGCGAAAACACCGATGAATTCATCTACAGCGATACCGATGACGAGATGCCAGCCGGCGACATTGCCGCAATCCTCTCCTCCGCGCCGGTCTCCGTTGACGAGCTGGTGCGCCAGACGGGCACCACGCCGGGCACGGTGCAGATGGCGCTACTGGAGCTTGAGATTGCCGGACGGTTGGAACGCCACGCCGGGGGGCGGGTGAGCCTTGCCTGACCTATCCGTACCATCCGCCAAATTCGCACGCCGCGTTTACATCATCGCTGCGATCTACGGGTTCCTCGCCGTGCCCGCCCTTTATTTCACCGGTGCACCTGATCCGCACCGCTTGCTGTATTTCGCCTTTGCGGGAATTGCGCTGGTGTTTCAGGGCGTGTTCCTGGTTATCGCTCGCGATCCCTTGAAACACGCGGCCTTTGTACCGCTCACCGTGTTCGAGAAAATCAGCTTCGGCATTCCCGCGCTGGCATTCTGGTCCGAAGGTCAGGCAGGTGATGACATGGCATTGGGCGGAGCGGTGGACCTGCTGTTTGCCGGACTGTTCTTGATTGTGTGGCTGAAGCTGCGAAAGGCCGCTTGACGAATCTTTGCGAAGCGCACCACCCTCGCGCACACGTACACACATGCACACGTAAGGCCCGGTCCTGGGCCCAGTGTCAGGAATATCCGGAACCACAATGCAGCTTGTCATCGTAGAATCGCCAGCCAAGGCAAAAACCATCGAGAAATATCTGGGCGGAGACTTCAAGGTCCTCGCCTCCTACGGCCACGTGCGCGATCTGCCGCCCAAGGATGGCTCCGTCCGCCCGGACGAGGATTTCGCGATGGATTGGGAAGTCTATTCCGATCAGCGCAACCGCGCGCAGGTAAAAGCCATCGCCGATGCCGCCAAGGGCGCAAGCCGCCTCGTGCTGGCGACTGACCCTGATCGTGAGGGGGAGGCGATCAGCTGGCACGTGATGGACCTGCTGAAGAAGCGAAAGGCCCTGCCAACCAAGGTGGACCGCGTCACGTTCAACGCCATCACCAAGAAGGCCGTGACCGATGCGATGAAGGCCCCGCGTGAGCTGGATCAGGACCTGATCGACGCCTACCTTGGCCGCCGCGCGCTGGATTACCTGTTCGGCTTCACCCTCTCGCCTGTGTTGTGGCGCAAGCTGCCGGGCGCGAAATCGGCAGGCCGCGTGCAATCCGTGGCGCTTCGCCTGATCTGCGAGCGCGAGCGCGAGATCGAGGTGTTCAAGGCAGACGAGTACTGGTCCGTCACCGCGAAGATGGAGCAGGACGGCACCGGTTTCGACGCGCGCCTGGTACGCTATGACGGCAAGAAGCTGGAAAAGCTTTCCATCGGGGACAAGGGCACGGCTGACGCTGCAAAAGCTGCCGTGGAACAGGGCGCCTTCACGGTTGAGGAGGTTGAGACCAAGCCGCTGAAGCGCAATCCCGCACCGCCGTTCACCACCTCCACCCTGCAGCAGGAAGCCGCGCGCAAGCTGGGCTTTTCCGCCAGCCACACCATGCGCTGTGCGCAGACGCTGTATGAAGCGGGCGCGATCACCTACATGCGTACCGACGGCGTGCAGATGGACATGAGCGCCATCATGGCCTGCCGCGATGCGATTTCGGAACGGTATTCGGAAGAATATCGCCCGGAAAAGCCGCGTTTCTATTCCACCAAGGCGAAGAATGCGCAGGAAGCGCACGAGGCGATCCGGCCTACCAATTTCAGCAAGGATCGCGCCGGATCGGGCGATGATGCCAAATTGTATGCCCTGATCTTCAAGCGCGCGATGGCCAGCCAGATGGCAACCGCGCAGCTGGAGCGCACCACCGTCACCATGCGTGATCCCACCGGCAAGCACGAGCTGCGCGCCACGGGTCAGGTGGTGAAATTCCCCGGCTTCCTGGCCGTCTATTCCGAAAGCTTTGACGAGAAGTCGGAGGAGGATGACGACAACCTCCTGCCGGTGATGCGCAAGGGCGATGCACCCGCGAAGAAATCTGTCGAAGCCTTGCAGCATTTCACCCAGCCACCGCCGCGTTTTTCCGAAGCTTCGCTGGTGAAACGTCTGGAAGAACTGGGCATCGGTCGTCCGTCCACCTACGCCTCCACCATTCAGACCCTGCGTGATCGCGATTATGTGCGGATGGAGCAAAAGCGTTTCTTTGCAGAGGATTCTGGCCGTCTCCTCACAGCATTTCTGGAGCGTTTCTTCCCCCGTTATGTCGCCTATGATTTCACGGCCAGCATGGAAGACGAGCTTGACGAAGTGTCCGGCGGCCGCGCGCAGTACAAGGCGCTGTTGGCGGACTTCTGGCGGGACTTCAAACCCAAGAGCGACGAGGTGATGGAGCGCCAGCCTTCGGAAGTGACTGAGGTGCTGGACGAATTCCTCGCCGATTTCCTCTTCCCAGAACGCGAGGATGGCCATGATCCGCGCTGGTGTCCGCTCTGTGCGGAACAGAACCGCGAAGGCGGAGAACTGCACCTGCGCGGCGGGCGCTATGGCGCCTTCATCGGCTGCGTGAATTATCCGGAATGCAACTTCCGCCGCAAGTTCGGCCAGCCCGGCAACGACGATGGCAGCGAAGATGGCGCGATGGGTGAAGACCCCGAAACCGGCCTGCCGGTGGAGCGCAAGTCCGGCCGCTTTGGTCCCTATGTGCAGACGGGTGAGGGCAAGGACATCAAGCGCGCCTCCATCCCCAAGGACATTGACGATTTCGATCTGGAATGGGCGCTGAAGCTGCTGGCTCTGCCCCGCGTGGTCGGCCAGCATCCCGATACCGGCAAGGATATCGAGGCGGGCTTGTGGCGGTACGGGCCGGCCGTGCGGCATGATGGCGCTTATGGGAAGCTGCAGAACACGGCCGAGATATTCGAGATAGGCATGAACCGTGCAGTCGATCTGATCGCCCAGTCCGCCAAGACCAAGGGTGGCCGTGGCAGCCGTGAACCGCTGAAGGTTCTGGGCAAAACGGAAGCTGGCGAAGAGGTAAAGCTGATGGATGGCCGTTACGGCCCCTACATCACCGATGGCAGCGTGAACGCCACACTTCCCAAGGACAAGGACAAGGATTCGCTCACGCTGGAAGAGGCGCTGGTTCTGATCGCGGAGAAGGCGGCGAAGGCACCCGCTAAGAAGAAGCGCAAGGCTCCGGCCAAAAAGAAGGCTCCTGCGAAAAATGCGGCGGCAAAGAAACCTGCTGCGAAGAAAGCGCCAGCCAAGAAACCGGCGAAGAAAAAGCCCGCAGCCAAGAGCGAGGCGGAGTAGTGTCGAAAGAGCAATTCTCTCGGCACAAGCAACCGTGGAAATCGGATGAGGCGGCGCAGCTGAAAATGCTTGCCACCAAGGGGCAGGGCCTGAAGCAGATTGCCAAGGCCCTGAACCGCAGCGAGGAATCCACGCGCGATTTCGCCAAGAAAAACAAGATCGCCATCGCCAAGAAACGGTGATCTGTCAGCGGCGCAGCAAGCGAAAAGTATTTCTGACATCGCGCAATAAAATGCTGCACTTGCACAATCACTGGCGAAGTCGCACCTGTTGGCGATGAATGAGCATGGCGCGATACATCCGGGCGTGAACCCGGCGCGGGTGGTGGACGATCACCCAGGCTTGCCCAAGCCGCGCCGCTGGTGGGCCATCGCGGCCATCAGCTTTGGCACGGCCCTGCTCGTTCTCGATGGCTCCATCGCCAATGTCGCATTGCCTACCATCGCCCGCGATCTTGGCGTCAGCGAGGCCGCGGTCACCAATGTGGTGACGGTTTACCAGCTTGTGCTGGTGATGCTGCTGCTGCCGTTCTCCTCGCTGGGAGACAGACTGGGGCACCGGCGGCTTTATCAGGCGGGGCAGGTCATCTTCATGATCGCTTCTGCCGCGTGCTATTTCGCGGATACGTTTACAATATTACTGGTGCTGCGTGGCATGCAGGCCGTTGGCGCAGGCATGGCGCTGAGTGTTTCGGCAGCGCTGCTGCGGCAGATTTACCCCGCCTCGCGGCTTGGCGCGGGGCTGGGGTTCAACAGCGTGATCCTGGCCAGCTCTGCCGCCATGGCGCCGACGCTGGGTGGCTATATCGTCGGCCATCTGTATTGGGAGCTGATCTTTGTCGCTGCCGCGCCGCTGGCGGTGATTTCGTTGATGCTAGGGCGTTTCCTGCCGGATAACGAGCCGCGCAAGCAGCCATCCAATTTCATAAACGGTGCGCTGAGCGCGCTGACCATGCTGTTGCTGGTGGGCGGTATCCAGCTGGGCACGCATGAGCAATTGCCCTGGGGCATCGCCGTGTTCGTTCTTGGCGTGCTGGCCCTCCTGCTGCTGATCGCCCGTGAAAGGCGCCGGGACGCGCCGGTATTTCCCGTGGACTTGCTGGCAAAGCCGGTAATCGGGCTTTCGATCCTGGCCAATTTCAGCAGCTTCATTTCCGCCGGCCTCCTGATGCTGGCCCTGCCGTTTCGCCTGGAGAACGGCATGGGCTATGCACCGCAGACCGTGGGGCTCTTGCTGCTGCCATATCCGCTGACGATGCTGATCGTCTCCCCATTGGCGGGCTGGGCGTCTGACAGGATCGCGGCGACCAAGCTTGGGGTGACAGGCATGGTCATTGCCATCATCGGCCTGGTCCTGCTGTCCACCATGCCCGAACAGCCCGGAGCCTTTGGCATTGCCTGGCGCCTGAGCCTGACCGCGCTGGGCTTCGGTCTGTTCTTCAGCCCCAATTCCCGCCTGCTGATCGGTCGCGCCCCGCGGAACAGGGCGGCTGCGGCGGGCGGGTTGCTATCCACCTCCCGCCTGTTCGGGCAGACGATGGCGGCGGTTGTCCTCGGCATCGTGCTGGCAGGCGGGCTGGGCCTTGGTCCGACACCGCTTTATGTCTGTTGCGCGCTTGCCGTGGTGGCCGCGCTGGCCAGCATGGCGCGCTTCAGCCAGCGGGACAATCCGGCGAACAGGTAAGCAGGCCTTAAGGGCGCGCGATCGTTTCGCTCACTTTACCCAGTCGAGGCCGATTTCCTCGTAAACTTCGCGGTTTTCGGCCCATTTCTCGTCCACCTTCACATGCAGGAACAGGTGGACTTTCACGCCGAGGATATCGCTCAGTTCCTTGCGCGCGGCCTCTCCGATTTCCTTGATGCGTCGGCCACCCTTGCCCAGTACGATGGGCTTCTGGCTGTCGCGCGAGATGACGATCTGCTGGCGCACCTCTACGCTGCCATCCTTGCGCACTTCATAGCTTTCGGGACGCACTGCCGCATCATAGGGCAGTTCCTCGTGCAATTGCTGGTAAAGCTGTTCGCGCGTCACTTCTGTTGCCAGCAGACGCTCGCTGGCGTCCGACACCTGGTCTTCGGGATAATGCCACGGACCCTCGGACATCAGGCCCGCCAGCGAATCCTTCAATTCGGGAACACCATCACCCGTCAGGGCAGAGATGAAATACACCTCGCTGAAATCGGCAAGCGCGTTCAGTTCCTGCGCCAGTTCCAGCAGCGGCTCTTTCTTCGAACGGTCGACCTTGTTGAGCACCAGGATCTTGCGCTCCTTGCGATCCTTCAACTGTTCCACCAGCGGCATCAGTTCATGCCTACGCTGCTTAATAGGGTCCACCACCAGCAGCACTGCATCGGCCGCCACCGCGCCTTCCCAGGCCGCGCTCACCATCGCCCGGTCCAGCCTGCGCTTGGGTTCGAAAATGCCCGGCGTATCCACCAGGATCATCTGCGCCGTGCCGTGCAACGCAATACCCAGCAGGCGCGCCCGCGTGGTTTGCGCCTTGGCGCTGGTGATGGCGACCTTCTGGCCCACCAGCTGGTTCACCAGCGTTGATTTGCCCGCATTGGGCGCGCCGATCACGGCCACCACGCCGCATTGGGTTTTGGCATCTGTCATATCAGCGTTCTGGCTCATCCGTATTTCTCCATGAACAGCCGCGCAGCCTCTGTCTCGGCTTCCCGCTTGCCGCCGGCTGTGGCTTTCACCGCGCCCACATTGTGCACGCTGACCTGCACGGTGTAGAGGCGATTGTGATCGGGGCCCGACGTATCGGTAACTTCGTAATCGGGCGGGCGGCGCTGATTGCCAGCGGCCCATTCCTGCAACGCGCTTTTGGGGTGCTTGCGGCGTCCGGTGCTGCCGTCGAACACTTCGCGCCACAGCGCGCGGATCAGATCGCGCGTGGCATCAAAGCCTGCATCCAGAAAATTCGCGCCCAGCAGCGATTCCATGATGTCGCCCAGCACATTGTCACTATCCTGTGCGCCGTCTTCTCTTGCCTGTTTTCCCAACCGCACGTGGGCGGAGGTGTTGATCGCACGCGCGCGCCCGGCGCAGGTCTGCTTGCTGACCAGCGCGTTCAACCTCTGCGCCAGCTTGCCCTCTGCGCTTTGCGATTGATCGTAAAGCCAATCTGCAATCGTCAGCCCCAGCACGCGGTCTCCCAGGAATTCCAGCCTGTCGTAATCCTTGGCCTCGCCAGTGCTGCCATGGGTCAAGGCCTCGTGCCAGATGGCCTCGTTGCGGATGGTGAAGCCGTGCTGTTCCAGCCAGCTTCGCGTCCTTGGCTCCAGCGAGCTCATATGCCCTTGAAGATCCGGTTCCAGCGAACGCCATTGCCGTAAGACCAGTACATGAAGCTGGCTTCGGCGACGAGGTTCTCTGTCGGCACCAGGCCGACCCAGCCGCCCGAAACCGTGGCCCGGCGGCTATCCTGCGAATTGTCGCGATTGTCGCCCATCATGAACACGTGATCATCCGGCACGATGACAGGCGCGGTATTGTCCACGCCAACAACCCCAAGGTCCAGCACGTTATAGCTCACGTCATTGGGCAGCGTTTCGCGGAATTGGGGGTAGCGGCAGGCGGGCGTGCCATCGTCCATCTGCATGGCAAAGCGGCCGGAATAGCAGCGATCCCCGTCAGCCAGCTCGACGATGAAATCCTCCACCCGCTCCTTAGGCACGGGCTTGCCGTTCAGATGCAGTTGCCCGTCGATCATCTGCACGGTGTCACCCGGCAGGGCGATCACGCGCTTGATATAGTCGGTCTTGTCGATCGGATGTTTGAAGATCGCCACATCGCCATGTTCCGGCAGGGTCGCGAAGATGCGCCCGTCGCCTACGTCGATATCGAAGGGCAGAGAATAGCGCGAATAGCCGTAGGACCACTTTTGCGCGAACAGGTAATCACCCACCAGCAGGCGCGGCATCATGCTTTCGGAAGGGATGTTGAAACTGGTGAAGAAGAAGGTGCGGAAAATCAGCACCACCAGCACCAGCTTGATCAGGAACCAGCCGAAGCTCTTCCAGTCTTCCTTTTCCTCGACCTTTGCCGTTTTGGGCTCGGTCACTTCGCGCGGGGTTACAGTGTCAGTCATCGGCGGCGGTCTTGTTGCCACAGCGCGCCTTCGTCAAGCATGGCTTTGCGCGGCAGCGCGAAATTGACGGCTAATGTGGAACACATGGAACACTGTCCTGAGGGGAAAAACACGGGCCAGCGCAAAACCCCTCGGCCACAGGCATGGGGCGGGGCGGGAAGGGCGGTATTTGCGGTTTTCATTCATGGCCCAAGCGACTAGCCAGCAATCTCACCGGTAGGAAAGGAATCGCCCCTAGTGACTAAGACCCGCGACGAAGCCTGGAAGGCACTGGCCCTCCATCCCGATCCCACGCTGGTGGAATTGTTTGCGGATGATAAAGATCGGGTGGCCAAGCTTTCGGCCAGGCTGGAACTGGCGGAAACTGGCATCCTGTTCGACTGGTCCAAAACGCACCTGACCGACAGCCTGCTGTCCGATTTTGAAGAACTGGCGGCGGCATCCGATTTCACCGCCATGCGGCGCAAGCTTTTCACAGGCGAAGTGGTGAACCCCACGGAGAACCGGGCGGCAGAACATTCCGCCCTGCGCGGCGTGGGCCTGGATACCAGCGTGGAGGAGGCAGAGGCACTGCGCCATCGCATGATGTTGCTGGTGAACGCGATCCACGATGGCGCGATGGGAGAGGTGAAGCACCTCATCCACGTCGGCATTGGCGGCAGCGCGCTTGGTCCGGCGCTGGCGGTGGATGCGCTGGGGCGTGATGCGCCCAAGGTGGATGTGCACGTCGTCTCCAACATCGATGGCGTCGCGCTGGAGGAAGCGTTCGAGGCCTGCGATCCGGCCACCACGCTGATCGCGGTTGCATCCAAGACCTTCACCACGATCGAAACCATGACGAACGCGCAGTCGGCGCTGAAATGGCTGGCCGATAGCGGGGTGGAAGACCCAACCGGCCGCGTGATCGCGCTGACCGCTGCGCCGGAAAAGGCAGTGGAATGGGGCGTGGACGAAACCCGCATCCTTCCTTTTGCGGAGAGCGTTGGCGGGCGGTACTCGCTCTGGTCCAGCATCGGCTTCCCTGTCGCGACTTCGATTGGCTGGGACGAATTTGAGCAGGTGCTGGCAGGCGCTGCCAAGGTGGATGAGCATTTCCGCGATACGGACGGGCGCGACAATCTGCCGCTGCGCGCTGCCTTTTCGGATCTTTACTACCTGCGCCTGCGCGGCTGCCAGACCCGCGCTGTGTTCGCCTATGACGAGCGTTTGCGCCTGCTGCCGGACTATCTCCAGCAGCTGGAAATGGAATCCAACGGCAAGCGCGTGACCGTGGATGGGCAGCCGAGCGGCCCCACCGCGCCGATCACATGGGGCGGGGTGGGCACCGATGCCCAGCACGCCGTGTTCCAACTGCTGCACCAGGGCACGCACCTTGTGCCGATAGACTTCATCGCCAGCGTGGAGCCGGGCGATATGCTGGATGCCGCGCACCACCACATCCTGCTGATGAACTGCTTCGCGCAAGGAGCCGCGCTGATGTCCGGCAAGCAGAGCGACGATCCGCACCGCAGCTATCCGGGTGATCGCCCGTCTGCCACCATTCTGTGTGACGATCTGGACCCGGCCACCTTCGGCGCGCTGATCGCGTTTCACGAACATCGCGTTTTCGCCGCCGCCGTGATGCTGGATATCAACCCGTTCGATCAGTTCGGCGTTGAACTGGGCAAGGACATGGCCAAGAAGATCGAGGCAGGCGGCGAAAGCTTTGATGCCAGTACGGAAGCCTTGCTGAAGGCTGCCGGCCTCAATTAATGCAGGCCGGGTGCGGCCATTCTTCACAATTGAAGATGGCCGCACCCAAAGATTTACGCATGCAGGGCCGTATCGCGGCGCGTAATGATCGAACCCTTTCTTGAAATAGATTGACTTTTGCGGGTCTGTCGCCCAAATGGCGTCCATCGAAGCGCGCGCCAGCGTGAAGTGGTTGTAGCGAGAAAGCTGCAAACCCCGGCAGCCCTTCGGTCCTTTTCCCTGAGACTTCCCTTTTCACGCGGGTCGTTTTGACACCCGCGCCGCGCGAGCTGTAGCTATGCGCGCCGCATATTTTGCGAGTTCAATACTACACATGACTATTCAATTTTCCGATCTCGGGCTGTCGCAGCCGGTGATGCAGGCGCTCGACATGCAGGGCTATAAAGAACCTACGCCTATCCAGGCGCAGGCCATTCCGCCCGTGCTGGAAGGCCGTGACCTGTTGGGCATCGCGCAGACCGGCACCGGCAAGACCGCCGCATTCATGCTGCCCAGCATCGACAATCTGCGCAAGGCCGACAACCAGATCCCGTTCAAATCCTGCCGCATGCTGGTTCTCGCCCCGACGCGTGAACTGGCCGGGCAGATCGCCCAGAGCGCCAAGGATTACGGCGCACTGGCTGGCCTGAAGGTTCATTCCATCGTCGGCGGCACATCCGTGAACAAGGATCGTAACAAGCTGCATCGCGGTTGTGACATTCTCGTCGCGACGCCGGGCCGCCTGCTGGACCTTATCGACCAGAAGGCCTTTAATCTCTCTGGCGTGGAAATCTTGATCCTGGACGAAGCGGACCAGATGCTGGATCTCGGCTTCATCCATGCGCTGCGCCGCATCAGCGAACTGGTGCCCAGCGATCGCCAGACGCTGTTCTTCAGCGCCACGATGCCCAAGCAGATCAAGGAGCTGGTGGGCAAATATTGCCATGATCCGGTCACCGTATCGGTCACCCCCGCAGCCACCACGGCAGAGCGGATCGACCAGTATCTGTTCATGGTTCAGCAGGACGAGAAGCAATCGCTGCTCGAACTGATGCTGTCGGAAAAGCACGAGGTGCCCGGCAAGTTCGAGCGTGTCCTGATTTTCACCCGTACCAAGCATGGCGCGGATAGGATCGTGAAGAAGCTGTCGCAGGTGGGCATTCCCGCCAACGCCATTCACGGCAACAAGAGCCAGCCCCAGCGTGAGCGCGCGCTGAGCGAGTTCAAGCGCGCCAAGACGCCGATCCTGGTGGCCACCGATGTGGCCGCGCGCGGTATCGACATTCCCGGCGTCAGCCACGTGATCAATTACGAACTGCCCAACGTGCCAGAGCAATATGTCCACCGCATCGGCCGCACCGCGCGTGCCGGCGCCGATGGTGTGGCGATTGCCTTTTGTGCCGAGGATGAACGCGCATATCTGAAGGATATCAACAAGCAGACCGACGCCACGTTTGAGCGCCTTCCCCTGCCGGATAACTTCCGTGCCGTGGTGGAAGGCGTTGGCCCCACCAAGCCTGCGCCAAAGCAGCAGCGCCAGCGGGTTAACCCAAAGCCGCGCGGTGCATCTGCAGAGCGTGGCGATGGTGCCAAGGGTGGCCGCGGTCGCGGTGGCTCCAAGCCCGGCGGACCGCGTCGCTCCGGCGGCCCGAAGCAGGGCGGCGGACAACGTCGCGGCGGCGGTCGTGGCCGCTCGCAAGGCTCATCGCAGGGCTGATAGCTCCACCGGCCGGTTTTCCCGGTCGGCAACAAACTGTCTGAAAAGATAGTCCAATCTTAACCATGCGCGCTCTAGGACATTCGTGTTTCAGGGCGCGCAAGGTTAGGACTATCGATGATCAGGACGAAGACCGCCATTATCATTGGCGCAGGTGCCGGTGTCGAAATAGAGATGCCGGGCGAGCGTGAATTGCTCAGCAAGATCGCCCACGGTTTCGATTTCCAGCGCCTGGGTTCTGATCTGCAAACGCGCGAGATGCAGGATTTTGACGCGCTTTTCAAAAAGGTAAAAGGCGAAGGTGACAAGCTGCGTGAAGCAGCCCTTCGCATCCGCGCCGGTTCAC
This sequence comes from Aurantiacibacter rhizosphaerae, assembly GCF_009807005.1. Classification (GTDB taxonomy): domain Bacteria; phylum Pseudomonadota; class Alphaproteobacteria; order Sphingomonadales; family Sphingomonadaceae; genus Alteraurantiacibacter; species Alteraurantiacibacter rhizosphaerae. The sequence continues at coordinate 48,936 of NZ_WUBR01000002.1, forward strand.
GGCTCACCAGTTCGATCCACGCCCTGTTGCAGCAGCATGGGGAGGACAAGCACGTATTGGCCGTGGGCAAGTTGGCCATTGCCTATTACACGCTGCAGGCCGAACAGCAGTCCGCCATGGAAGCAGAGCCGCGCGATCCGGGCGAAATGCCCTTTCGCGGTGCCGAGAACTGGCTGTTCCAGCTTGGCCGCATGGTGGTGGACGGTGTCAGCCGATCGCGCGCGCAGAACTGCTTCGACAATCTCCACATCGTGAATTTCAACACCGATCGCTCTATCCAGCATTACATGCCGTGGGTGCTGCATTCAGGCTTTGGTATGCCGATCACCGAAGCGCAGGCAATCTGTGCGGAGAAGCTGAACGTGGTGCAACCCTTCGGCCGTGCCGGACGCCTGGACTGGCAGACCGGATCGGAGCCAGTGGCCGCCTGGGGCGAGGAAAAGCCGGGCAATTTCTTCAAGGTGGCAGAGACTGTTCGCACGGCATCGGAATTCAGCGAAGATCGCCAACTGAAGGCGTCGATGCACAGCGGTATTTCCGGTGCTCGCCGCCTGGTGTTCATCGGCTTCAACTTCAATTCGCTCAACACCTCTTTGCTTTTTCAGGAAAAACTCTCCCACGGGCCAGAAACGCTGGTGGCGCTGGGCGAGGATGAATTGGGCCGCGCCGATGGCATTCGCCGGCTGCTGAAGACAAGTGCAGGCATCGCGCCAGAAATGCTGCTGACGATGCGCTTTGGCCCCAGCTGGCAAATGCTGGCGGATAACGATCTGCTGCTAGAAAGCTGATCGCCTGCGCGCAAAAGGTTCGAAACCCTTGCCCGCTGCCGAACGTATGGCCATGGACCATCACGTTAACCCACAGCAGGAGCATTTCGCGCCAATGTCCGAATATGATTATGATCTTTTCACCATCGGCGCAGGGTCCGGCGGCGTGCGCGCCAGCAGGGTTTCTGCGGGACACGGCGCAAAAGTTGCCATTGCAGAGGAATTTCGCGTCGGCGGCACCTGCGTAATCCGCGGCTGTGTGCCCAAGAAGATGCTGGTTTACGGCGCGCATTTTGCCGAAGATCTGGAAGATTGCCAGAAGTTTGGTTGGGAGATCGAGGGCGCCACGTTCAACTGGAAAAAGCTTCGCGATAACGTGCTGGCCGATGTGGACCGCCTGGAGGGTGCCTATACCAACACTCTGGAAAGCCACGATGTCGAAATCTTCAAGGAACGCGCCAGGCTGACCGGGCCGCATGAGGTGACTTTGGAGAGTGGGCGCAAGGTTACGGCGAAGCATATTCTGATTGCCACGGGCGCGCGGCCGCGCATGCCGGAGTGCCAGGGCGCGGAACATGCGATCAGTTCGAACGAAGCCTTCCATCTTGATGAGATTCCAAAGAAAATCATTATTGCAGGTGGCGGTTACATCGCCAATGAATTTGCCGGTATCTTCAATGAATTCGGCAGCCAAGTAACCATAGTGAACCGCGGCGACAGATTGCTGCGCAGCTATGACGAGGCCGTGCGCGACCGCCTGCTACAAATTTCAATGACCAAGGGCATCGCTTTTAAATTCAACACGATTTTTGAATATATCAAGCCGTGTGACGATGGCGGCTATTTTGTCAAAATGTCGGATTGCGATGAAGAGCATGTCGATTGCGTGATGTTCGCAGTGGGCCGGATTCCGAACACTGAGGGCCTGGGATTGGACGATGTGGGCGTGGAGCTGGGCGAGGGCGGCGAAATCGTGGTCGACCGCTTCAGCAAGACCAGCGTGGACCATATTTACGCCGTCGGCGATGTGACGGATCGTGTGCAACTCACCCCCGTTGCCATCCGTGAGGGGCAGGCCTTTGCCGATACGGTGTTTGGCGGTCATGAACCCATCGCCGTGGATCACGGCTGCATTCCCAGCGCGGTTTTCAGTCACCCGCCCATCGCATCTGTCGGCATGACGGAGGGCGAGGCCAAGAACCAGCTTGGCTCTGTAAAAGTGTATCAGTCGGATTTCCGCCCGATGAAAAACGTGCTGGCGGGGCGCAATGAGCGATCGCTGTTCAAGATGATCTGCGATCCCAGCAATGACAAGATCGTGGGCATCCACATGATCGCGCCCGAAGCGCCGGAAATGATGCAGGCAGCGGCAATCGCCGTGAAAGCCGGGCTGACGAAAGCCGATTTCGATGCGACCGTGGCCATCCATCCCACGATGGCGGAAGAACTGGTGCTGATGAAGTAGGCGCGCCAGCAACGCGCCTACTTCATCGGAAGATGCCGGGCTCCCGCTCTCCGCGTGCGGTTGGCCCATCGGGCGGCGCCAATTTGCGGCTTGCGCGCTTCATGGCATCCTTGTCAGGCATCGTCAGCGGTGCGCCGTGCCGGATGGCAAATTCGATGTGGCGGGCGGCGACGATAAGATAGGCATCGTCCATTCGCTCATGACTTATGGCGATATCGGCCTTGCCGATGAAGGCAGCCGATGGCTGGATATGCAGCCCGTCCCAGGGCAGCAGGATCGGTGACTGGAAATAGAAATTGGGGCGGCGGGGCCGGATCGAAAGCCCTTCGCGATGCACGCCGATACGCTGCGCAAAATATCGCCCGAAGCGCAGGTTCAGCATGTCGTGAGAGGGGACGTTCGACACAAACACGACGCCCATTGCCTCCGAAGCGATTTCGGGCGGCAATCCATATCTTGGTGTGAACCGGGCGAACCAGCGCCACGGGACAAGCCTTGTTCTCACCATCATCGTCATGATGGCCAGAAAGACGCCGAGGCCCATCGCCAAGGAAAGGCCCCGGCTGACGATGTCACCGATCTCACCAAGAAGTTGCAGCATTTCCCCGTCTCGCGCTGTTCGACGCAGTGGATATCACGGTAAGGAAACCACAGCGTTAATGCGCAAGTCCGCACGTTTGACCATTGCAGGGCGACGTGCGACGGTTTGCCGATGATAGCCATCACAACCATCGGTTATGCCCACGCCACGCAAGACGCGCTGATCGCCGCGCTGCGGGAGGCGGGAGTTGAACTGCTCGCCGATATCCGCGCCCTGCCGCTTTCACGCCGTGCGGGCTTCTCCAAAACCTCTCTGCGTTCAGCGGTGGAGGCGGCGGGCATGGAGTATCGGCATTTCAAGCACCTTGGCACCCCGAAGGAAGGGCGAGATGCGGCACGCAAAGGCGATTATGCGACGTTGCGCCGTGTCTATGAAGGTCAGCTTGAGCTGCCCGAGGCGCTGGCGCAGATGGCCGAGATACAGGCGCTGGCCACCGAGAAGCGTATCTGCCTGCTATGCTATTGCGAAGAAGCGGAAAAGTGCCACCGCTCCCTGCTGATCGAGCACGCATTTGGGGATGCCAATGTCACCCATCTGCATGCCGCCATGCCCGGCTAGGCACGGAACCGTGCGCCGAGCGTTGAGGGCGCATGTGGTTTGATAGCTGGACGGACATCGGGCGGATCGCCCTCACGACGCTGGTAATATATGCGGCGCTTATCGGCATCCTTCAGGTTGCGGGCAAGCGAAGCATCGCCAAGCTCAATATTTTCGATCTGGTGGTGACGGTGGCGCTGGGTTCTATCCTGGCCTCCGTCATGCTGACCAAGGCCCTGTCGATTGCAGACGGGCTTGCGGCCTTCATCGTGCTGGCGTTCCTGCAATGGCTGGTGAGCTTTGTCTCCGTGCGTTTCGGATGGTTCAAACAGGTCATCCGGTCGGATTCCCGCCTGCTGCTGAAGGATGGCAAGTTCCTGGAAGCCGAAATGAAGGCGGAGCGGGTAACACACGGCGAGATAGAGGCCGCCATTCGCGGAAAGGGCCATGGGGAGATCGAGAAGATTGCCGCCGTGGTGCTGGAATCCGATGGCAGTTTCAGCGTTATCGAGGGGCTTCCCGCCAGCCAGTACAGCGCGCTGGACCGGATGCTGAAGGGCGATACCGATACCGAAACCGGCGGGTCTTAATGAGCCTGTAGCTGCTCGCCCAGGAACGCGGCGATGTCCGCCATATCCACCTGTTTATCAACGAATGCCTGCCCGATCCCGCGCAGCAGGATGAAGGGCAGGGTGCCTGCATCCATCTTCTTGTCATGCAGCATGTGCGCGGCCAATTGATCGCCGGAACATTCCAGCCCCAGCGATGCGATTTCCGAACGCAGCCCGGCCTTGTCTATGGCGGCAGTGATGCGCGCCGCATTGTCCAGCGAAATATACTCGCGCCGCGCGGAATAGCGCGCGGCCAGCACCATGCCCAGCGCCACGGCCTCCCCATGCAACAGCGCGTCGGAAAAACCCGTTTCCGCCTCCAGCGCATGGCCGAAGGTGTGTCCAAGGTTTAGCAGGGCACGCGTGCCGGTGGTTTCGCGCTCATCCTCGGCAACGATGCGCGCCTTGGCCTGCACGCTTTGCGTCACGGCATATTCCAGCGCCGCCGGATCGCGCGCGGTCACTTTCGCGCCGTTTTCTTTGCACCATTCAAAGAAGGTGCGATCCCCAAGGATGCCGTATTTGATCACCTCTGCATAACCGGCGCCCATTTCACGCGGGGGGAGGGTATCCAGCGTGCCCGTGTCTGCCAGCACCAGAGCAGGCTGGTGAAATGCGCCGACAAGGTTCTTGCCCGCTGCGGTGTTGATCGCCGTCTTCCCGCCAACGGAGCTGTCTACCTGGGCCAGCAGTGTGGTGGGGATCTGCACGAAACCGCATCCACGCTTTAACACCGCAGCGGCAAAACCCGTCAGATCGCCAACCACGCCGCCGCCCAGCGCAAAGATGTGATCGCCGCGCTCCACTCCGCGTTCCAGCAGCCAGTCCAGCAGCTTTTCCAGCACGCCCCAGCTTTTCGCGCCTTCTCCAGGCTGCGTGATGAACCAGTCGATGGAAACGCCCTTGGCAGCCAGCGCATGTTCCAGCTGCTGGCCGTGGGCGCGATGCGAATTGCGATCTGCCACGGCGGCCACGCGATCCTTGCGGATGAAGCCTTCTGTAAGCTCGCCTGCATTGGCCAGCAGGCCGTGGCCGACTTGCACATCATAGCCGCGCCCGGCCAGTTCCACGCCGATTACAGCCATCGATCAAGCTCCTCCAGAATACGGCCAACTGCCACCACATGCGGGCCGGCATCGCTTTGCACCTTGATCGGCGCCTGCGCATAGGCAGGCTCCCGATCGGTTTTCATGCGGGTTACGATCTCGCGGGTGTCACCGTCACGCAGCAGGGGGCGCTTGTCATTGCGGCTGACGCGTTCGACAAGGGTTTCCACATCGCTATCCAGCCACACCGTGATCCCGCGTTCCAAGATCATGGCACGGGTTTCATCTTGCACGAAAGCGCCGCCGCCCGTGGCGATCACACAGTCGCCGCCCTTTTCTTCCAGCAGGCGCGCGATGACGCGGCGCTCTCCATCGCGGAAATAGCGTTCTCCGAACAGGTCGAAGATTTCCGGAATGGTCATGTTGGCAGCGTCGGCAATTTCCTCGTCCGCGTCGACGAAATCCATTTCCAGCACCGATGCGAGCTTACGGCCCACGGTGGATTTGCCCACGCCCATCATGCCCACCAGCACGATGGGGCGCGTGATGCGCTGGCGAATGGTGCGGATCGTCGCATCATCGGGTAGGGGCGTGGCAATGGTCATTGCCGCAAGGCCTATAGTTGGGCTAGTCGCGCTGGCAAGCACGAGCCGCTTTTCAGTGGCCAAGGCGAGCTTTGTGGCTAAAGTTTTCAGCCGGGGATTTTCAGAAGGTGTCGAAACGGCGGATGACGATTGTGGTTTTATGTGTTCTGGCGATCGCCGTGATACTGGGCGTGGCATGGTACGATGGCGGGCGGCAGGAGCAGCGCCTGATCGTGGAGCCTGTTTCGATGACGGAGAGCAATTCGTGAAGCGCGCCGTTTTGATGGTGACCGCGGCGGGCCTTGCGCTCACCTCCTCGCTGGCCATGGCAGGCGGGCCGGAAGACCTCTTGCCGCCGATGTTCCGTGATCCCCCGCCGCAGCAGCAGCCAACGCCAACGCCGGCGCCTTCGGCCAGCCAGACTGCCCGGCCTGCGCAGCCTTCCACCCCGGCGCCCACCAGCAGCGGCGAAGTGGTTCAACCCTTGCCCAGCGGTGGCGGCCAGTCCTCCTCCTCATCCACCCCGCGCATTGCCCTGCCGGCGGATTTCCCGTCCCTGGCAGAGATCAACGCGATGGAGGATGACGAGGTCAACGAACTGCTGGGCCTGCGCCCCAAGTTCGATATTCCCGCCGCTGCACGTCGCGCGGTGGAGAAGGTGGGTATTCTGTCGCAGGCGGAGGGCGGCTTTCCCGCCGGCTCCTTGAGAAATCAGCCCGGTGCGCTGGTGGCAGCCACATTGCAGGCCAGCAATGGTCCTGTCGCATCGCGCTGGGGGCACATCCTTCTTCGCCGCGTGCTGGCCAGCAGGCTGGATGCGCCGCGCGGGCTGGACCCCGTGGCCTTTGCCGCGCTTCGGGCGCAGGCGCTGAATGCGATCGGGGAAGATGCCGTGGCGCGCAGCCTGGTTCAGGATATCGACGGCTCGCAATATAATCGCGCGCTGGCCGATGCAGCGTTTGCGGCATATCTTGGCACGGGCGATATCCTCGGCATGTGCCCGGTGGCCCGCTTGCAGGGCGATCTGCGCGAGGACGGCGAATGGGAACTGCTGAAATCGATCTGCTCCGCCTATCTTGGTGAAGCGCGCAGCGCAGACCGGCGTTTGCAGCGTGCATTCGGCACCGGAGTGGCAGAGGAAATCGACGTGCGACTAGCGCAGCGCTATGCTGGCGCTGCAGGAGAAGCGAGCCGCGCGGTGAATATCGAGTGGGACGGCGTCGATGCGTTGTCTCCGTGGCGATATTCCCTCGCGCGGGCCGTGGGAGAGGACATTCCGGAAAGCCTGACGGCGGATCTTGATGCTGACTACGCCATTTCCGATGTGCTGATCCCCGCAACGCCGCTGCTGCGGCGCGTGGAAGTGGCCGATACGGCAGGCGAGCGCGGCGTGCTGTCCTCCTCCGCGATGGTCGATCTCTATTCGCAATTGTGGGCCAGCGATCTTTACGATGCTGCCGACAAGGGCACGGCCGCGCAATTGCGCGAGGCTTATGTGGCGAACTCTGCCGCTCAGCGGTTGGAGGCGATGCGCTCATTGTGGGGTGACGAGGGCGATTATGGCCGCCTTGTCCTTACCGCCTATGCCGCGGCGCGCCTTCCTGTAACGGAGACAATGGCAGACGATGCCGCAACGCTGATCGCATCCATGCTGTCTGCAGGGCTTGACCGCAATGCCATGCGGTGGAGCAGCGTCGTGCCGGAGGGCAGCCAGGGCTGGGCGCTGCTGGCGCTAGCACAGCCGGACATACAGGGCGCCGTAGATGGCGGCGCGGTGGACGAGTTTCTGGACAATGATGGCAGCGCGGACATGCGCCGATCCGCCTTCCTGGTGGCGGGCCTTGCCGGGCTAGGCCGTCTGGAAGCGGACGATCTGGAGGATTTCACCGATCGACTTGGCCGGAACCTGTCGCGCCGCAGCGCCTGGAGCGACAAGATCTCCCGCGCGGGCGAGCTTGGCAATTCCACGCTGGTCGCCATGTTGGCCGGGCTGGGGATGCAGGGTTCAGGCTGGGACCGGATGACCCCGCGCCACCTCTATTTCATCGTGCGCGCGCTGAATGCGGCGGGTCTTTCGGCAGAGGCCCGGATGATCGCGGCGGAGGCCGTTGCGCGCGGATAGCCTTGTGGCACATGCGATAGACAGCTTTCTGGCCATGCTGGCGGCAGAGCGCGGCGCGGTGGAAAATACGCTGGCCGCCTATCGCAGGGATCTGGAGGGCAGCGAGGAAGCCGTTGGCGATCTGGCCACGGCAGGCCGCGATGATCTGGCGAAACTGACCGGCATCTGGGCCGATCTTGCCCCGTCCACCGTGGCGCGAAAGGTTTCCGCGCTGCGCCAGTTCTTCGGCTTTTGCATCGATGAAGGGCTGCGCGAGGACGATCCCTCCACCGTGCTTCCCCGCCCGCAGGCCCGCCGCCCGCTGCCAAAGGTGTTGGGCCATACAGAGATAGAGGCCTTGTTCCAGCAGGCAGAGACGGAGGCGCAGGCAGGCCGCCGGCCCGGTGTGCGGCTGCTGGCGCTGCTGGAACTGCTTTATGGCTCCGGCCTTCGCGCAACGGAGCTTGTCGCCTTGCCCGTTGCCGCCGTGCCGCGCGATGCGCCGTTTTTGACGATCACGGGAAAGGGCGGGCAACAGCGCATGGTGCCGGTATCCCGCCGTGCGCAGGCCGCCGTTGCGCGGTGGATGGAGGTGCGCGAAAGCGGATCGCCCTTCCTGTTTCCATCGCGGCAATCGCACATCACCCGCGTCAGGCTGTTTCAGCTGGTAAAGGATCTGGCCGCGCGCGCCGGGCTGGACCCTGCAAAGGTTTCGCCGCACGTGCTGCGCCATGCCTTTGCCACCCATCTTCTGGAGGGTGGGGCGGATCTGCGCATGCTGCAAACCATGCTGGGCCACGCCGATATCGCCACCACGCAGATCTATACCCACGTCGACTCCGCGCGCCTTGTTGCACTGGTGAATGAACGGCATCCCCTTGCAGCGGAGCGCGGGGCGCGGTAGCGGCCTTGGCATGACTTCATACCTCGAATTCGAGAAGCCGGTTGCCGAACTGGAAGCCAAAATATCCGACCTGCGCAAAGCCGCGGGCGAGGATAGCGATGTCGATATTTCAAACGAGCTGAAGCGGCTTGAATTGAAAAGCGCGCAGCTTCTGGAAAACACCTATCGCGATCTCTCTCCGTGGCAGAAAACGCAGGTTGCGCGGCATCCTTCTCGCCCGCACTTCCACGATTATGTCAGCATGGGTTTCACCGATTTCATGCCGATGGGCGGGGATCGGGCCTATGGCGATGATCAGGCGATCATGGGCGGACTGGCGCAGATCGACGGCCGCAAGATCGTGCTGATCGGCCATGAGAAGGGCAATGATACCGAAAGCCGCATCCGCCACAATTTCGGCATGGGCAAGCCGGAGGGGTATCGCAAAGCCATCCGCTTGATGGAGTTGGCAGACAGGTTCGGCCTGCCGGTGGTCACCCTTGTGGACACTTCCGGCGCCTTCCCCGGTATCGAGGCGGAAGAGCGCGGTCAGGCTGAGGCCATTGCCCGCTCTACCGAGGCGTGCCTTGCGCTTGGCGTGCCGCTGATCGCTGCGATCGTGGGCGAGGGCGGCTCTGGCGGCGCAGTGGCCTTGGCCAGTGCAGAGCGGGTTCTGATGTTCGAACACGCCGTATATTCCGTCATCTCGCCGGAAGGTTGCGCCTCAATCTTGTGGCGCACGGCGGAAAAGGCACCGCAGGCGGCAGAGGCGATGAAGATGACCGCGCAGGATCTGGCCAAGCTGGGCGTGATCGACAGGATCGTGCCGGAACCCATGGGCGGTGCGCAGCGCGATCCGCAGGCAGCCGTGGCGAACCTTACAAAGGCCATCGGTGAGGAGCTGGACGAACTCTCCGGCCTCAGCAGCGAAGAGCTGCGTCGCAAGCGTGAGGATCGCTTCCTGGCCATCGGACGCGAGTCGCTTCAATAGGCTGATCTGATAGTTAGCGGGCAGAAGTAAGGGCCGGTTTCGGGAACATCCCGCCGCTATTGCGGTTTTTCGGGATAACCAGTGCAAACCTCGGTTTGTATTGACGCAATTTCCCCGGAGGAGGCCCCAATGCCAATCAAGAAATTCCGCAAATTCACTGCCATGGCTCTTGCCGGGGCTGCTTCGCTTGCCCTTGGCGCATGCGCCAGCATTCCCGGCGCCAATGTCGCGCCAGGATCACCCATCACGGCGGAGGAAGCGCAGGTTGGTGCGCAGTATCACGATCAGTTCGTGGCGGAGTTCGGCGGCGAGATGACCGGACCCTACGCCCGCTATGTCGAGCAGGTAGGCTCCAACATCGCCGTGCAATCGGGCCTTGCCACCCGGCCAGATGCGTTCGACGTGACTTTGCTGAATTCCAGCGTGAACAACGCCTTCGCCGTTCCCGGCGGATATGTTTACGCCACGCGCCAGCTGGTGAACCTGATGAACAACGAGGCAGAGCTTGCCGCCGTGCTGGGGCATGAGGTTGGCCACGTGGCTGCCCGTCATTCAGCCCGCCGCCAGGAAAAAGCGCAGCGTAACCAGCTGCTTGGCCTGCTCGGCGCAGTGATCGGTGGCGGTCTGCTGGGCAGTTCGGATCTCGCGCAGCTCAGCCTGCAGGGATCGCAGCTTGCCACGCTCAGCTATTCACGCAGCCAGGAACTGGAGGCCGACCAGCTTGGCATCCAGTATCTGAACCGTGCCGGATATGATCCGCATGCGATGGCCACGCTGCTCACCAGCCTGGCCGCGCAGAATCAGCTGGATGCGCAGTTGCAGGGACGCGGCGATGCCACCATTCCCGCGTGGGCATCGACTCACCCCGATCCTGCCAGCCGCGTGCAGAATGCACTGCAACTGGCGCAAGGCGGCACCGGCGTCATCAATCGCGACACGTTCCTGAACCGAATCGATGGCATGGTTTATGGCGATGATCCGGCACAGGGCGTGATCGAAGGGCGGCAGTTCATCCATCCCGAGCTGCGCCTCAGCTTCACCGCGCCGCAAGGCTTTTACATGGTGAACGGCACCCGGGCGGTTACGATCAATGGCGATCAGGGCCGCTCTCAGATGACGGTGGGCCAGTTCAATGGCGATCTGAACAGCTATGTGCGCGATGTGTTCACCAAGCTGGGTGGGGAGCAGCAGCAGGTCACGCCGTCCAGCATTGAACGCACAACCGTGAACGGACTTCCCGCCGCCTATGGCACCGCGCGCGTCAACAATGGGCAGCAGCAGGTGGACGTTACTGTCTTCGCCTACGAGTTCAGCCCCAACACGGCCTATCACTTCATGTCGATCACCCCTGCAGGACAGGCAGGCACGTTCAATTCGCTGTACCAGTCGATGCGTCGGATCAGCGCCAGCGAGGCAGGCGCGGTGGTGCCACGCCGCGTTGACGTCGTGACAGCGGGCCGCGGCGATACGGTGCGATCGCTGGCCAACCGTATGGCTTATACCGATGCACAAGAAGCGCGCTTCCGCGTGTTGAACGGGCTATCTGCCAGCGATCAGATCGTGCCGGGCCAGGAATACAAGCTGGTCATCCGCTCAAACTAAGACAGATCGACACAACGAAAAACGGGCCGACGCACTGTCGGCCCGTTTTTATTTTACCAAACTGGCAAACAAAAAGGGCGCCAGGTTTCCCTGACGCCCTTTCTTGAACTAGGTCAGTCGACTTAGATCGAGTTATCCAGCTTGGTCGAAACCGTGCCGAACGTGTCGTCCAGGCTGTTGCCCAGGCTCTGCATTGCAGTGATGGCAGCAACGGCGATCAGGGCAGCGATCAGGCCATATTCGATGGCGGTGGCGCCCTGTTCGTCACGGATCATGTTCTTGAAGAAGGTCATTTGTAGTCTCCTGGTTAAGGTCTTCGGTTCCCGGCTCAACCGGAGTTTTCCGAGAGAGCGATTTGGTTTCTACGTATGATGTGTTGAGAAAGTGCTAATCACATCAGATATTGTTTGCGTTATCGAACTTCGTCTCCACGCCAGACCACATCTCGGTCGATTCATTGGCGAAGTCCTGCAGCGCAACGATCATGCCGATCACGATAAGGCCGGCGATAAGCCCGTATTCTATGGCGGTCGCACCCTGGGTATCGTGCATCAGACGCTTGATGAATTTCTTCGCAGACAATGCCGGTCCCCTAAGTAAAGTACGACGACCATGGGTTTTGCAGCATTGATTTAACAAAACCTTTCAACGGCAGGTGAAAGTGGAAAATAATCCGACATGGATGCTGGTGGTTGCACTGGCGCTGTTCGATAAAAGCGGCCGGATCCTGCTGCAGCAGCGATTGCCCGGAAAGCATCATGGCGGCCTGTGGGAGTTTCCCGGTGGCAAGGTGGAAAGCGATGAAACACCAAGGGTTGCCCTCGTACGGGAGATTGAGGAGGAGCTGGGCCTTCACCTGGAGCCCGGCAGCCTGACACCGGCCTTTTTCGCCGAAGAACCGGGCGATCGGGCCGTTGTACTAAATCTTTACACCGCATCCTTCGAAGGCGGGGAACTGGTTGGCCGGGATGGGCAGGCGTGGGGCTGGTTCGCGCATGAAGACGCCGCCAATCTGCCGCTTGCCCCCATGGATCGGCAACTATTGGCCTTTCTCCACAGATAGGCCCTTGCCAAGCTGCAAAGGCCCGCTTATGTGCCCGCCTCTCAAGTGCGCCAGTAGCTCAGCTGGATAGAGTACCTGACTACGAATCAGGCGGCCGGAGGTTCGAATCCTTCCTGGCGCACCAAGAAAGCCCATCCCCGCAAGGGGGTGGGCTTTTTTGTTGGTGCGGGGGTGTGTGCGGGCGCGGATCTAATGGGAACGCCGCCTTGCGACATGCGAACTTACCCCCTTTGGTCCATTCGGGCCGCGTGTCCGGAACCCTCCATCCGCTCACCTGTTCAGTCTGCAACAACCAAACAGGAGTTCCCCGACATGTCCGATGATATTTTTGCCCGCCTGAAGGAAGATCACGAATCGCATCGCAAGATTCTCGATCAGATGGCCGAGACCAGCGGCGAGAGTGACGAGCGCAAGGAACTGCTGGAACAGTTCACCAAGGAAGTGAAAAGCCACGCCGCAGCGGAAGAGCAGGCTTTGTACTCCACCATGCTGCGCAAGCCGCCCACCACAGACATGACGCGCCACTCCGTTGCAGAACATCACGAGTTGAACGAACTTCTGAACGATCTGGCTGCGCAGGACATGTCCTCATCCGCATGGATGGCTTCCTTCAAGAAGCTGGACCATGATTACCGCCACCACATCAACGAAGAAGAGGAAGACCACTTCCCCGAATTCGAACCCTATCTGACCGAAGAAGACAGGCAGCACATGCGTTCCGTCTTCGATCGCCGCAAGGCCGAGGAAAAGGACGAAGCCAAAGTCACCCCCGAAAAGATGGAAGACGCCAAGGAATAGTGACTGGACGTTTGAAGGGGAGGGCTTGTGGAAAGGCTTGAGAAACGCGTCGAGGGTTTTCACGATACCTCGATCGAGACGGGCGTGTGGCGTTATGCCCGCGCCCAACGCGTTCGTGTGGTTATCGACGGTGCGGATTATTTCGATCTGATTCAGCAGGCGATGCTGAAGGCGCGCCAGCGTATTTTGCTGATTGGCTGGGACTTCGATACCCGCATTCACCTGCAACGTGGGCGTCGCTGGTGGCAGAAGGGCTGGCGTCGCCAGTACCCATCTCGCCTGGGCAGCTTCATCGTGTGGCTAAACAATCACCGCCCGGACCTGGAAATTCGCATCCTGAAATGGAGCTATGGCTTCCTGAAATTCTTCGGGCGCGGCGCGATGGTGTTCGATCTGATTCGCTGGTCACGCCACCGCCGGATAGATTTCAAGTTCGACACGGCCCATCCCGTTGGCTGCTCACATCATCAGAAGCTGGTGATCATTGATGACGATTTCGCCGTGTGCGGCGGGATCGACATGACAACGCGCCGCTGGGACACGCGGGAACACATTGAGGTGAACGAGGATCGCACGCAGCCCAATGGCGATCTTTATGGCCCATGGCATGACCTGACGATGATGATGGAGGGTGACGTTGCCGTGGAACTGGAACGGCTTGGCCGGGCCAGGTGGGTGCGTGCAGGCGGGAAGCCGCTGTCCAAGCTGAAGGAAGACAAGGGCAGCGCCTGGCCGGACAAGCTGAAACCGCATTTCGAAGATGTCGAAATCGGCATCGCCCGCACACGCGCCGCCTATGACAATGATCCCAAGATCGACGAGATCGAGCAACTCTACATAAAGCAGATCGCCGAGGCGAAGCACTTCATTTACGCCGAGAATCAGTATTTCACCTCTCGCACCATTTCCGAAGCGATTGCGAAGCGGCTGTCGGAGCCCGACCCACCAGAAATCGTGATCGTCATGCCGATCAGTGGCGATGGTTGGGCAGAAGCTGCCGTGATGGACCCGGCGCGCGCCGAGTTGATGGAAGCGCTGGAGGAACTGGACAAGCATGACCGCTTCCACCTCTACGTTCCATTCACCGGCAAGACGCCGATCTATGTCCATGCAAAGCTGTTCATCGTTGATGACCGGATTTTGCGCGTCGGCTCTGCCAATATGAACAACCGGTCCATGGGGCTGGATAGCGAATGCGATGTGTTCATCGATTGCGATCGTCCCGGCAATGACAAGGCCGAGCCGGTTATTCGCCGCATTCGCGAATCGCTGCTGGCGGAACACTTGGGCTGTTACGAGCAGGATGTGCCGCTGAAGATCGAGAAGAACGGTTCAATTGCCGGAATGATTGCCAGCATGGGAGACAGGAATCGCCGTCACTTGCGGCCGTTGCACCCCGGCCGGCATGAGGAATGGAGCCGCGAATTGGCCGTGCGCGAGACATTCGATCCTGAAGAGCCGGAAGAGCTTTTCGAGTTCGATGCCTCCAAACGTGGCCTTTTCCATCGCGGCGGCCTATTGGCCAAGGCGCGTAACAAGCTGAAGAGAAGGCGCGACAGGGCGAATGAGTAGTCTGGTAGGTCCCGATGAGGACGATCCCCGCGGCAAGCCCGCGGTTCCCGAACATGTGCAGGATGCGATCCGCACGCTGATAGAATGGGCGGGCGACGATCCAACGCGTGAAGGCTTGCTGGACACGCCAGCACGCGTGGCACGCGCGTGGAAGGAATATTGCCTGGGTTACAACGAAGATCCAGCGCACCACCTTGCCCGCGTGTTTGAGGAAGTGGGCGGTTATGACGAGATCGTGCTGCTGAAGGATATCCCGTTCCAGAGCCATTGTGAGCATCACATGGCCCCGATCATCGGCAAGGCGGCCATCGCCTATCTGCCGACCGATCGCGTGGTGGGAATATCGAAGCTGGCCCGCGTTCTGCACGGCTATGCCCGGCGCCTGCAGGTGCAGGAGCGGCTGACGGCAGAAGTGGCGCATTGCATTCAGGAACATCTGAACCCGCGCGGCGTGGCCGTGGTGATAGAGGCCAGCCATGCCTGCATGACGGCGCGCGGCGTGCGCACCCCCGGTGTCAGCATGGTCACCAGCCAGGTGATGGGCACATTCCGCAAGGATTCCAAAAGCCGTGAAGAAGTCCTGAAACTGATGGGCTACTGATCAGCGGCACGACAAGCGGCGCCCTTGGGCCGATGAAGACATTTAATTGAAAGGAATATGATGACCGCATTGCGCGTAAGAGGCGGACAGAAACTGGTGGGCAAGATCGATCCATCCGCCAACAAGAACGCGGTGCTGCCGGTTCTGTGTGCGACGCTGTTGAGCGATGCGCCGATCATGCTGCGCAATGTGCCGGAGATTACCGACGTCCAGCGCATCCACGCCTTCTTCAGCGACCTTGGCACCACGGTGGAATGGGACAAGGACGCGAAGACGCTGCGGATCGATCACTCCACGATCTCATCCAGCGCTAAGGCCAAGCTGCCGCAGGCGATGCGCGCTTCCATCATGATGATCCCCGGCCTGCTTGCGCGCCTTGGCGAAGCCCGGCTGGAGCATGAGGTGAAGGGCTGCACACTCGGCGCGCGGGAGATCGACCCGCATGTGCAGGTGTTCAAGGCCTTTGGCGCAGAGACATCCTACGAGGGCAAGGACATCGTGTTCCGCAACACCCACAAGGTGGACGGTGCGCGCATGTGGCTGGAATATGCCTCCGTCACCACGACGGAGAATTTCATCATCAGCGCGCTGACCGCGAAAGGCACCAGCCAGATCGTGAACGCCGCGTGTGAACCTCATGTGCAGGAACTCTGCACCTTCCTGGAGAAGATGGGCGGCAAGATCCGCGGCAAGGGCACTTCGATGGTGACCGTGGAAGGCTGCGACAAGTTCCAGAGCGTGGATTATACCTTCGTGGAGGATTTCCACGAGGTCGCCACCTTCCTGGCGCTGTCAGCCGTGACCGGCGGAGATATCTCGGTGCGCAATACGCAGCCGGAAGATTTCATGCTGATCGATCGCACGTTCGAGAAATTCGGCGCGCATGTTTCGCACGAAGATGGCTGGTCACGCTTGGAAGCGCCTGCCGAACTTTGCGTGCAGCAAAATTTCACCAGCCACCTCACCACCAAGGTGGAGGCTGCGCCGTGGCCCTATATCCCGGCTGACCTGCTGCCGATCTTCATCGCGCTTGGCGTAAAGGCCAAGGGGCAGACGATGTTCTGGAACAAGGTGTATGAGGGCGGGCTGACATGGCACACCGAACTCAGCCTGTTCGGCGCGCACACCCTGCTGTGCGATCCGCACCGCCTGATCACCTTTGGCGGCGATACGCTTCGCCCGGCAACGGTCACCAGCCCATACATCATCCGCGTGGCCATCGCCCTGCTGATGGTGGCGGCCAGCATCGATGGGGAGAGCACCATTCTGGATGCCGATCCCATTCGCCGCGCGCATCCGGACTTTGTGAAGAACATCGACAGTCTTGGCGTGGATGTAAGCTGGGACGATTAACTCCGATCCTGCACAACGAGAAAGGGGCGCCTTCCGTGTGGAAAGCGCCCCCTTTTTATTCATCGTGCCTGAAAATCAAAGCTGGCCGAGCATGTGCTCTGCGCTGGAAACCCTGAATTCGCCGGGGCCTTCCACGTTGATTTCGGTCACCACGCCATCGTCCACGATCATGGAATACCGGTTGGAGCGGGTGCCCATTCCGTATCCGTCCATTTCGGTGGACAGGCCCAGTGCCTTGGCAAATTCGGCATTGCCGTCTGCCAGCATGGTGATGTCGTCAGAGCCATCGGCCTTGTTCCATGCGCCCATTACGAAGGCATCGTTCACCGATGTGCAGGCCACTTCGTCCACGCCCTTTGCCTTCAGGTCAGATGCCTTTTCGACATAGCCGGGCAGGTGCTTTGCAGAGCAGGTCGGCGTGAATGCGCCGGGTACTGCGAACAGCGCCACCTTGCGGCCCTTGAAGAAATCGCCCGACTGCACGGCCTCGGGGCCATCGCCGGTCGGCTTCACCAGCTTCACGTCGGGTATCTTGTCGCCTTTGGAAATCGTCATTGGTAATCCTCCTGTCACCGTCCGCGCATGCACATAGGTACTGCGCTGGCTGGCGCAAGCGGTTGCAGTCGTTTGCAGGGGTTGTCCAATGCGCAAGCCGCCACTAAGTGCGAGGCCAACATAGGCGTTGCATGGAGCCCCGGCGACGCATCACCCGCACATCACAGGAGAAGTGCCCGTGGCCGACGCCGCTTTTGACGACTACATCATCAAGGATATTTCGCTGGCCGATTATGGCCGCGCGGAAATCAA
The DNA here is from genome assembly GCF_009807005.1 of Aurantiacibacter rhizosphaerae. Lineage (GTDB taxonomy): Bacteria > Pseudomonadota > Alphaproteobacteria > Sphingomonadales > Sphingomonadaceae > Alteraurantiacibacter > Alteraurantiacibacter rhizosphaerae. The sequence goes on from NZ_WUBR01000002.1 coordinate 66,318, forward strand.
CATTGCCGAAACCGAAATGCCGGGCCTGATGGCCACGCGCGAGGAATTTGGCGCTTCCCAGCCTCTGAAGGGCGCACGGATTACCGGTTCGCTGCACATGACGATCCAGACAGCCGTGCTGATCGAAACCCTCACCGCGCTGGGTGCAGAAGTGCGCTGGGCAACCTGCAACATCTTCTCCACGCAGGATCACGCCGCTGCCGCCATCGCCGCGCAGGATATTCCCGTATTTGCCGTGAAGGGCGAGAGCCTGGCGGATTACTGGGATTACGTGGGCAAGATCTTCGACTGGTCGACCGACGATGATGCGAACCAGACTGCCAACCTCATCCTGGACGACGGCGGCGATGCCACCATGTTCGCCCTGTGGGGTGCGCGCGTGGAAGCGGGCGAGGAACTGCCTGAGCCGGGCAATGCCGAAGAAGTAGAGATGCAGCGCGCGCTGAAGGAATTCCTGAAGCGCAAGCCCGGCTATCTGACCGCGTCTGTAAAGAACATTCAGGGCGTTTCCGAGGAAACCACCACCGGCGTCCACCGCCTTTACCAGCTGGCCAAGAAGGGCAAGCTGCCGTTCCCCGCCATCAATGTGAATGACAGCGTGACCAAGTCGAAGTTCGACAACCTCTACGGCTGCCGCGAATCGCTGGTGGACGCCATCCGCCGCGCTACCGACGTGATGCTTTCGGGCAAGGTCGCGCTGGTTGCCGGTTTCGGTGACGTGGGCAAGGGCAGCGCGCAATCGCTGCGCAACGGCGGCGCGCGCGTGCTGGTGACAGAGATCGATCCGATCTGCGCCCTGCAGGCCGCAATGGACGGTTTCGAGGTGGTAACCATGGAAGACGGCGTGAAGCGCGCCGATATCTTCGTGACCACCACCGGTAACGAGGACGTGATCACGGCAGAGCACATGAAGGCGATGAAGCCCATGAGCATCGTGTGCAACATCGGCCACTTCGATTCGGAAATCCAGATCAGCGCGCTCGACAATTACGACTGGACCGAGTTGAAGCCCGGCACGGATTTGGTGAAGTTCCCCGATGGCAAGGAAATCATCATCCTTGCAAAGGGCCGCCTGGTGAACCTGGCCTGCGCCACCGGCCACCCCAGCTTCGTGATGAGCTGTTCCTTCACCAACCAGGTGATGGCGCAGCTGGAACTTTGGGAACGCCACGACCAGTATGAGAACGACGTCTATGTCCTGCCAAAGCATCTGGACGAAAAGGTTGCCGCGCTGCACCTCGACAAGCTGGGCGTGAAATTGACCAAGCTGAGCCAGAAGCAGGCCGACTATATCGGCGTGCCCGTGGAAGGGCCTTTCAAGCCTGAGCACTACCGCTACTGATCGCAGGGTTTGCATTGCAAACATCATTTCACCCCGGCCATAGTGTCGGGGTGATTTGTTTCTGGCTTCAGGACTGTCAGCATTTGCGCAAGAGCCATTGCAACTCAACGCGCGCGCTCATAGCTGCATAACCAATGGAGCTGACCCCATCTTCCGTGGCCCTTCTGGGACTTATGCTGGCCGCCTGGACGTTTGGCGCGGTGTGGCTTGTCGTGGGATCGTTACAGCGCGCCAGGGCCGCCCGCCAGGCCCGCAGCACGGTGCGCCGCCTGTCCAAGATGATCGACGATGCGCCCGCGATCCCGCTGCTGGTGCGGTCGGACGGGAAGATCGAGGGGCCGGACAGGCTGGCCAAGTGGCTGGGGCTGGGGTCTTTGCCCGGCTTCCTGAGTGAACTGGCAGGCGGGCTGGACGAGGAGGATCTGAAGGATCTTCGCGAAGCCGTGAGCCGCACGCAGAAAACCGCCGCACCTTTCAGCATGGTGATCACCCCCAAGGGATCGATCAAGAGCCTTGCCGTGCGCGGACAGCTGGCCGACCCTGCCATCGCATCGGGCGGCGCGGCGCTGATATGGTGGTTCGATTTTTCGGACAGCCAGGGCGAACTATCCCGCTTGCGCGAGGAGACCGCGCGGGCGCGCAATGATTTTGCCGCGCTGGTGGGACTGATCGAGGCTGCGCCCATGCCGATGTGGTTTCGCGGACCTGATATGGACCTGCGCCTGGTCAACAGCGCCTATGTCACGGCCGTTGGGGCGAAGGGCGCCGCAAAGGTGGTGGAAGAACAGATCGAGCTGGTCGAAACCGTCGACGGGCTTACCGCCGCACAGGTTGCCGGACAGGCCCACAGCCGCGATTTGCCGGTGGAGCGGATCGTCCAGGCCACGGTGGGCAACCAGCGCCGCACGCTGCGCGTCAGCGATCTGCCGCTGGGCGAAGAAGGCGTTGCCGGTTACGCCATCGATATCGAGGAGATGGAAGAGCAGACCCGCGCCTTCCGCGCATTCCGCGCGGCGCAGCGATCCATGCTGGATCAGCTTTCCATCGGCGTCGCCCAGTTCGATCCGGATCGCAGGCTGGCTTTTTCCAATCAGCCGTTCCAGCGCATTTTTGCCCTGCCGCAATCCGCCCGGCTCGATCCGCCCAATTTCGATCGCTTCCTTGATATAGCTAGGGATGCGGGCCGATTGCCCGAAAGGCGCGATTTCCCTGAATGGCGCGGGGAAATGGGGCAATGGTTCACGCAGGATGCACCGGTGGAGGATGCCTGGACCCTGCCGGACAGCACGCATCTGCGCATCGTTGCTCAACCCTTGCCAGATGGCGGGCTGGTGCTGGTGGCGGAGGATCGCAGCGAACAGCTCGCCCTGTCCGCCACGCGCGACACGCTGCTGCGCACGCGCACGGCCACGTTCGATTCGCTTTTCGAATCGCTGGCCGTGTTTGCGCCCGATGGCCGCATGCAGCTGTGGAACCGCAGCTTTCCCGCGATCTGGGGTCTGCCCGAGAATTTTTTCGACAAGCATCCGCATGTAGACAAGCTGCTGGATCGCATCGCCAATCGCCTGGCCCGTCCGGCGCAGCGCAAGGCCATTGGCGAAGTGGTGCGTGCCGCCACGCTGGACCGAAAGCAGCGAGGGGGCAGGGTGGTGTTGTCAGACGGGCGCACGGTGGAATTTGCGGGGGTTCCCTTGCCCGATGGCAACGGCCTGCTGACGGTGATGGACGTTACCGATTCCACCAAGGCGGAAGAGGCGCTACGCGAACGTAACCAGGCACTGGAAGAGGCGGACGCCGTGAAGACGCGCTTCCTCGCCAACATGTCCTATGAATTCCGCACGCCGCTCACCTCCATAGGCGGCTTTGCAGAGCTCTTGCAAACCGGCGTTGCAGGAGAGCTTTCGGATCAAGGCAAGGAATACATCTCTGCCATCATCGCATCGGTAGAGCGGTTGTCCCAGCAGATCGAAAGCGTGCTGGACCTGACGCAGAGCGAGGCTGGCCTGCTGCCCATCGCCACCGAGGAGGTGGAGCTTCTGGACTTTGCCACGCAAGTGGTGCGCGCGCGTGAGGATGCGATAGAGGCGAAGAACATCACGCTGGACCTGCGCGGGGACAAGAGCGCGGGCAGCGTGCAGGCGGACCCTCGCCAATTGAGCCGTGCACTTGGCAATCTGCTGGACAATGCCATCACCGCCACGCCCGAAAACGGGCGTATCCTCGTGGCCCTGGCGCGGCGCAAGTCCGGCGTGCGGATCGTGATTTCCGACAATGGCGAAGGGATGCGCCCCAGCGAACTGGCGCGGGCGCTTGACGGTTATCGCCTGAACGGCAGTGACGGCAAGGAAGGCAAGCGCGGCCTTGGCCTGCCGCTGGCCCGCCAGCTAATAGAGGCGCATGGCGGCAGGCTGGAAATCCAGTCTGAAAAGGGCGCTGGCACCACTGCAACGATGAAGCTGCCTTGATCGTCGATCTGCCCGATCTTGACGCGATGGAGCGGTTCGGGCGGCAGCTTGCGGCAAAGCTTTTGCCCGGCGATGTGCTGGCCCTATCTGGCGGTCTGGGCGCAGGGAAAACCACCCTTTCGCGCGCCATCCTCGTCGCCCTGGGGCATGAGGGTGAAGTGCCATCGCCGACATTCACGATACTGGAGGCATATGATCATCTTTCTCCGCCCGTCGTCCATGCCGATTTCTATCGACTCGAAGATCCATCGGAGGTCTTGCAATTGGGGCTGGACGATTATCGGGAGGGGGCAGTGCTGATAGCCGAATGGCCGGAAAACGCCGGTGGCTTCGCGAATGAGCCGGAATGCCTTCAAATCACGCTGGAAACGGCGGGTAACGGGCGCAAGGCGATTGTGGAATGCGGTGCAGCTTGGCAAGGACGCTGGCCATGACCAGCAATCTTCCCGCAGGCGTCGATCAATTCCTTGCCGATGCCGGATGGCACGGCGCGCAGATCGATCCACTGCCCGGCGATGCCAGCTTTCGCCGATACTTCCGCATTCGCAGCGGTGATAATCACGCCATGCTGATGGATGCACCGCCCCCGCATGAAGATCCCGGCCCTTTCCTGCATGTCGGCAAATGGCTGAACGAACAGGGTCTGCGCGCGCCGCGTATTTATGCAGAGGCGCCTGAGCGAGGCCTCGTGCTGATCGAGGATTTCGGGCATGATCGCATGCGCGACTGGCTGGATACCAATCCGGCAGAAGAAGCGCGCGCCTATCGCGATGCGGTGGATGCCCTGGTGGAATTGCATCAGCGCCCGCCGGGTCCATTCGATCCATATTCGCTGGAAACCTATCAGCGCGAAGTGTCCCTGTTTCCGGACTGGTTCTGCAAGGCCGCCGGGATAGAGGTGGATGCCATGGGCTTTTCCGCTGCATGGCGCGAGGCACTGTCTCCGATGCTGTTGCGACAGCAGCCGGGCGTAACTGTGCTGCGCGATTATCATGCCGAAAACATTATGCTGCTGAGGCCGGGCGGTGAATATTCCGGCGAACAGGGCCTGATCGATTTTCAGGATGCGCTGGTGGGCCACCGGGCCTATGATCTGGTATCCCTGTTGCAGGACGCCCGGCGGGAGGTTTCGCCCCAGCTGGAACAGGATATGCTGGAGCATTACCGCTCGCGCCTGTCTGTCGATAGCGAGTTTGACGGTGATTACGCGCGCCTTGGTGCGCAGCGGAATGCCAAGATCGTCGGCATTTTCACGCGGCTGTGGAAGCGTGACGGCAAGGATCGTTACCTCTCCATGATTCCGCGAGTATGGGAAGCCATGGAGCGCGATCTTGCGCATCCCGCGCTGGAGCCTGTTGCACGCTGGTTCGATGCCAATGTGCCGGACGATATCCGTGCAAAACAAGGAGGGGTTCTGGCGTGAGCAAGCTGGCCAGCGATACTGCGATGGTGCTTGCCGCCGGGATGGGCAAGCGGATGCGACCCCTGACGGCCACCCAGCCAAAACCGATGGTTCGCGTCGCGGGAAAGCCGCTGGTGGATCACGCGCTGGACAAGCTGGCAGAGGCCGGCGTGGGCCGCGCCGTGGTGAACGTGCATTACCTGGCCGATTCTCTGGAGGCGCATTTGCAGGGGCGCACCGCGCCGCAGGTGATCTTCTCTGACGAGCGAGAGCAATTGCTGGAAACCGGCGGCGGCATCGTGAAGGCGGAGGGGCAGCTTCCCGATCCGTTCTTCTGCCTCAACTCAGACAATATCTGGCTGGATGGCCCGGTGAATGCCTTTGCCGATCTTTCCACCTTCTGGGATGCGGACAAGATGGATGCGCTGTTGCTGCTGGTAACGCACAAGGCGGCGCATAATTTCAACGGCAAGGGCGATTTCCACATGGATGCCAACGGCCTTTTGCGCCGCCGCGCCTCTGGCCGGATCGCGCCATACATCTTCACCGGCATCCAGTTGATTTCAAAGCGCCTGATGCGCGATGCGCCGGAAGGCGCATTTTCCACCAACGTGCTGTGGACGCGCGCGATGGAGGAGGATCGCCTCTATGGCATGGCCTTTACCGGGCAATGGTTCGAGGTCGGCACTCCGCAAGCGATCAAGCCCACTGAGGAGGCCCTGTCGGTTGGCTCACACCAGGGATAGTCTTGGTTGATGGCGGGGCCGCAGGAAATTCAGACACCACAGGTTTATTCCATCGCCGCGCATCGCGGCTTTGCTGATGCGTTGGTGGCAGGATTGGTGCCGCGTTACGCGGATGACCATTTCGGCCTGGCGCGGCTGACCCTGCTGTTGCCCAGCGCCCGCGCCGCACGCACCATGTCAGAGGCATTCGTGCGCCATGCAGGCGAGACGGGCAGTGCGGGCCTGCTGATGCCGCGCATGGTGCTGGTGGGCGATCTGGACCTTGATGAATCGCTTGGCCCCATCTTCGATTCGCTGGGCGCGGGCGCGGCCATCCCTCCTGCCGCCGACCCTACCTATCGCTGGCTGCGGCTTGCCGCGCTGATTCGAGACGTGCGCGGGGACAAGGCGCCTAGAGGTGCCGCGCTGCTGAAACTGGCGCTGGAAACAGGCCAGGTGATGGACCGGCTGCTGGTGGAGGAAATCGCCCCGGAAGAGCTGCTGTCTGACCGCGTGATAGACCTTGTCGGCGATCTGTCAGACCATTGGCGCGACAATCTGCATCTTTTCGCCACCATCCAGCGACTGTGGCTGGCTGAGCTTGATCAGCGGGGAGAGCGCGACGCCGCCGCCCGCCGCAATATCCTGTTTCGGGAGGCCGCGCGGCGGATGCGCGCCAATCCCCCGTCCACGCCCTTTGTTGCCGCCGGCGTAACCAGCGCCGCACCGGCACTGGCCCGGCTGCTGCGCACCGTGTCGCAATTGCCGCAAGGCGCGGTGATTCTGCCCGATCTCGATCTTTCGATGGATGATGCGGTGTGGGATGAATTGGGCGGTGCGGGCGATACGTCCGGCGAAACGCCATTCACCAGCGGAGACGCGCTGACCCATCCGCAATATCATCTAAAGCTGTTGCTGAACCGCATGGGCGTTGCCCGCGGGGAAGTGCAGCAATGGCACCGCGCGGGGCTGGCCAAAGGGCCGCCTGAACGCTCTCACGCGATCAGCAGCCTGTTCCTTCCGCCAGAGGCGAGCAAGGCATGGGTAACGCTGCCCGCAGCCAAACGGCGCATGGCAGGCGTCCGCCTGGTGGAAACCGCCAATCCTGAGGAGGAAGCGCAGGTTATCGCCTTGCTTGTGCGCGAGGCGCTGGAGGAGCCGGAAAGGCGCGTTGCCGTGGTGACGCCCGATCGCGGGCTGGCAGGGCGCGTGGTGCAGCATTTGCGCCGCTGGCATATCTCCGCAGACGATTCTGCCGGGCGGCCGCTGGGGGAAACCGCTGCGGGCCGCGTGCTGCTGCTGCTGGCTGAAATCGCGGCGGAGGCTGCTGCGCCTGTCCCGCTGATGGCGCTGCTGCAACATCCCCTTGTGGCCGCGGGCGAGGGCAGGGCGGCTTGGCTGCGCGCGGCGCGGCGGTTTGAACTGAAGCTGCGCGGCCCGCGCAAATCGCCAGGCTTTGCGCCGCTGCGTCCGCTAGCGAAAAAGGCCGGGGTGGAACCGTGGTGGCAAGAGGTGGAGGAAAAGCTTTCGCCTTTGCTGCAGGCGGGTGAAACCTGTGAGCTTGCACATTGGCTGGACCTGCTTGCCGCGGCGGGTGAAGCCATGTGCGGCGAAGGCTTGTGGGCAAGGGAAGATGGCCGCGCCCTGTCTGCCTTCGTGGAAGATCTGCGCCTGCATGCACGCGATGTGGCCACGCCGATAGAGGCGGATGATCTGCCCCGCGTCCTGCGCGATGCGATGGACCGTGTGGCCGTGCGACCGCCCTATGGCGGCCATCCCCGCGTGGCGATCTACGGCCTGCTGGAAGCGCGCATGACGCGGGCCGACCTGGTGATTTGTGCTGGCCTTAACGAAGGCACCTGGCCACCGCGCCCTGCCACCGATCCGCTGCTGGCACCCGGAGTGTTGCGCGCGCTGGGCGTGCCGGGCGCGGATTTCCGCATCGGCCTTTCCGCGCATGATCTGGCTGGCGCCCTTGGCGCGCCGGACGTCGTGCTTACCCGCTCTCGCCGCGATGTCGCCGGGCCTGCGATCGCTTCACGCTTCCTGCTGCGCGTTCGCGCGTTGCTGGGGGAGGATCTGGTGCAGCGGCACGAGGATAACGCGATTGTCGAGCTGGCCCGTTCGCTGGAGCCTGCCCCGCTGGAACTGCCGCGCTATCCGCAGCCAAAGCCATGCCCCGATGCAGCGATGCGTCGGCAGGATATCAGCGTCACGGCGCTGGATCGACTGCGATCCGATCCGTACCAGTATTATGCCTCCAAATTACTGCGCCTGGAAGATCTGGATCACTTGGATGCCGCACCCACGCCCGCCTGGCAGGGGGAACTGGCGCACAAGATTCTGGAAGACTGGCACAAGGGCAAGGGCTCCATCGGCGATCTGGCAGAGCAGCACCTTGATGCCATGTCCGCCCATCCATTGATGCGCGCCCTGTGGCGACCGCGCCTGATGGCCGCGCTGGAATGGGTGGCGCAGCAGATTGAGGCAGACCCCGAGCGCCAGCCCGCAGCGATAGAGCAGTGGGGCGAAATGACCGTGCGCGGTGTGCGCATTTTCGGCAAGGCGGACCGGATAGACACGCTGCCCGGCGGATCGCTGGCCATCGTCGATTACAAGACCGGCAGTCCGCCCACGGGCAAGCAGGTGGAAGAAGGCTATGCCATGCAGCTCGGCACAATCGGCCTGATCGCGCAGGCGGGCGGTTTTGATCGTATCGCGGGAGAGCCCGCCCGGTTCGAGTATTGGTCCCTCGCCAAGGCCAAGACGAAGGATCACCCCACCGGCTTTGGCAACATCACCACGCCGGTGCTGGAAGGGAACAAGAAGAAGGGCATCCCGCCCGAAGATTTCTTGCCCGAAAGCGAGCGTTATCTGCACGATGCGCTGGACCGCTGGATATTGGGCAGCGATCCTTTCACCGCCCGGCTGAACCCGGATGCGCCCGGTTACGACACCTATGATCAGCTGATGCGCCTTGCCGAATGGCAGGGACGCGAAGGTGGCGGATCATGAGCGGCAAGGTTTTCCCGCTGAAGGACAACCAGTCGCTGGCCGTGGAGCCGCGCGACAGCGTGTGGCTTTCGGCGTCCGCCGGGACGGGCAAGACGCAGGTGCTGTCTGCCCGCGTGCTGCGCCTGCTGCTGACACCGGGCGTGCGGCCGGAGCAGATCCTGTGCCTCACCTTCACCAAGGCCGGGGCCGCCGAAATGGCCACCCGCGTGAACGAGGTGCTGGCCAATTGGGTGCGCATGGAAGACACGCGCCTTGCCGCAGACCTGATCGCCATCGGCGGCGATTCCGATCCTGCCACTCTGGCCCGCGCGCGCACCCTGTTTGCCGCCGTGTTGGATTGCCCCGGCGGCGGCCTGCGCATCGATACGATCCACGCCTTTTCGCAATGGCTGCTTTCCGCATTTCCGCAGGAAGCGGGCCTGATGCCCGGCACTCGGCCCATGGAAGATCGGGACCGCGAATTGCTGGCGGACAGGGTGCTGCGCGAATTGCTGCTGGAGTGGGAAAACAGCGATCCGACGGCGATTTCAGCGCTGGAAGACCTATCCCTGCGCATGGGCGCGGACAAGGCGCAAAGCTGGCTGATGCGCTGCGCCATGGCGCGGGACATGTGGTTTGACACCGGCGCATGGCAACCACCCATGGAGCCGCGCGTGAAGCGGTTGCTGGGGCTGGATGCGGAAACTTCGATGGAAGTGGTGGCGCAGGAATGTTCGGACAATTCCGCAGTCTGTCGTTCCGTCCGCGGCATTTACGACGCTTACCTTGAATGGGGGACAAAGAGCGCGGCTAAAGTGTCGGACCCCGTGTCTAGCTGGCTCGCCGCATCACCTGAAGAACGACTTGCAGCCATACATGAAGTCTATTCGGCCATCTTCAGTAACAAGGATTTGCCCAAGTGGGCGGGCAATGTCGAAAAGAAGGTGCCTGACATTCTGGCGATTGGCGAAGCTGCACGGGCAGACCTCGCTGCGATCAAAGACACTGCGACCCTGCTCGCCCTTGCAGAGCGGATCAGTCCGGCGCTGGAAATCGGCCGCAAGTTCGCGCTTGCCTGGGATGATGCGAAGGCGCGTGAAGGGCTCGTCGATTTTGACGATCTGATCATGCGTGCCGCCAGTCTGCTGGGCAATGCCGATATGTCGGCATGGATTCGTTACAAGCTGGATCGCCGTTTCGATCATATCCTTGTGGACGAGGCGCAGGATACCAACGCCGCCCAATGGGACATTATCGATGCGCTGACCGATGATTTCTTTGCCGGACTGGGGCAGGCGGAAGACCGGTTGCGAACCATCTTCGTGGTTGGCGATTACAAGCAGGCGATCTTCCGTTTTCAGGGTACCAGCCCGGAAGAATTCGACGCCGCCCGCGCCAGCTATACAAAGCGGCTGTCCGACTGGGTGAACAATGCCGCGCAGGCTCGCCAGCGGATTGACGCGCGCGAATTGCGCAACCTTGGGCTTGGGCGGTCATACCGCACCGCGCAAAGCGTGCTGTCCTTCGTGGACGATGCCATCGATGCCATCGGATACGAAAAGTTTGGCCTGAAGGAAAAGCCGGAGCCGCATATCGGTGACAGTCGCCCCGGTCTAATAACGTTGTGGGCGCCTGTTCCCGGCCACCCAGACGAGGTGGAGGGCGAAGGCGAAGACGGCCCGGAAATCGGCATCTCCGAACCCGAACGGCGCATGGCGGAGAAAATTGCGCTGCAAATCCGCAAGATGTGGGACGGCGGCTTTGCCCTGGTGAAAGACAAGGACAATCCGCGCAACGCCACGCCCGGCGATTTCATGGTGCTGGTGCGCAAGCGCAAGGAACTGGCCGGGCTGATCGTGGCCAAATTGCATGCCGCAGGTGTGCCGGTGGCCGGTGTTGACCGCCTGCGTCTTGGCGCGCCGCTGGCGGTGAAGGACCTGATGGCAGCCCTGCGCTTTGCCGCGCAGCCGCGCGATGATCTCAGCCTTGCCTGCCTGCTCGTCTCTCCCATTCTTGGCTGGTCGCAGGATGATCTGCTGCAACATGCCGCGCGGGTGAAGGGCGTTGCCCTGTGGGATCACTTGCGCGATCTGGCGGCAGACAAACCGGCAGAGGCGGTGCGCAATCTTTCCAACCTGCTGGCGCTGGCGGATTTCGAAACTCCGCAGGCGCTGCTGCACTGGATATTGCTGGGCCCATGGCAGGCGCGGGCGAAGCTGGTGGCAAGACTGGGCAAGGAAGCGAACGACCCGATTGACGAGCTGCTGAACGCTGCGCTGCAATTTTCATCCTCCAACACCTCCAGCCTGCAGGGCTTCATCCGCTGGTTCGATGCAGGCGATGGAGAGCTGAAGCGGGAGGCAGAGGGGCAGGGCGATCTGGTACGCGTGATGACAGTGCATGGATCGAAGGGGTTGCAGGCCCCCATCGTGATCCTGGCCGATGCCTGCGGCGATCCCGATGCCTCGCGCCCGTCCGGCCTGGCGCTGGAAGAACAGTTGCCCGGCAATGATGGCAAGGGACTATCCGTGCCCTTGCCGGATTTGAAATCGGAAGAGCGGGTAGGGCGCATCGAACAGGCGGCACAGGCTGCCAAGGCCGCAGAGCGGGAGGAGCACTGGCGGCTGCTATACGTGGCGATGACGCGCGCGGAGGAGGCCCTTTTTATCGGCGGCGCGCTGGGCAAGCGTGAAAAGGAACCGAAGGAGGATAGCTGGTTCGCGCGGCTTGCACCGCTGTTCGATGCAGAACCGATAGACGATCCCATTTGGCAATGGCGGCTTGAGCTGGGCCGCCGCGCCGATCCCGTTCCGCACCGTTCGCAGCAGGCCCTGCCGATCCCGCCGTCTTTGCCTCGCTGGGCGACGAATCCCATCGGACCCGAACCGCGCCCGCCACGCCCGCTCGCCCCGTCTTCGGGGACGGAGGAACAAGGTGCCGATCCGCCATTGCCGGCGCAGCAGGCCGCCATTGCCGCGCAGCGCGGCGTGTTGATCCACGCCCTTCTGGAACGGCTGCCCGATACGCCGCACGACATGCGCGAGAGCGGGGGCAGGGCATGGCTGCTGCGCCATGCTCCGCTGTTGTCCGATGCTGAGCGGGAGGAGATGCTGTCGCGCGCGCTGGCCGTTATCGATGCACCGGAATGGCGTGATCTTTTCGGTCCCGATGCGCTGGCCGAGGTGCCATTGGCGGCCACGGTAGGGCAGCAGGTGATTGCGGGAACGGCGGACAGACTGCTGGTGCTGCCGGATCGCGTACTGGTGGCCGATTTCAAAACTGCGCGGCGCCCTCCGCGTGGGCTGGAGCAGATGTCTGCCAGCACGCTGTCGCAAATGGGAGCCTATGCCGCTGCGCTATCTGTAATCTATCCCGATCGCACGATAGAGGCCGCCGTGTTGTACACGCAGACGCCCCAGTTGATCGCGATCCCCGCCGATGTTCTGGCGGCGCACAAGCCGCAATAAGGCTGCCCTCAAGGAAAGCTTTTAGGCCCCGTGCATTGAGTCCCCGTATGACGGCCCTAGATAGGGGGCCAAGAGATATCAGGAGAACAAGAATGGCGACCAAGACTGTAACCGATGCCAGCTTCCAGGCCGATGTGCTGGATGCAGACAAGCCCGTGCTGGTGGATTTCTGGGCAGACTGGTGCGGACCGTGCAAGATGATTGCGCCTGCGCTGGAAGAACTGTCTGACGAGCTTTCCGAAAAGGTCACCATCGCCAAGATGGATATCATGGAAAATCCCGATGTGCCCGGCAAGATGGGCGTTCAGTCCATCCCGTTCCTTGTCTTGTTCAAGGATGGCAAGCCCGTGGCCCAGCAGATGGGTGCCGCGCCGAAGAATGCCCTGAAGGGCTGGCTTGAGGGCGAACTTTAAGCTGGCAGCGTGTTCAGCCGCTTAGCCATTTCCTCCCACAGGGCGGGCGTGGCGGCGGCGACCAGCCCTTTTCGATCCCACTCGTCCACCCTGTAGGGTGAACCATCATCGGGACGCGCGGCCTTTCCGCCCGCTTCCTCCAGCCACAGGCACCCGGCGGCGTGATCCCACGCCAACGTGCGTTCGAAGATGGAGACATCGTTCTCCCCCAGTGCGAGGCGCGGATATTGCTCTGCCGCGCAATAGGGAATGTCTGTGAGGCGGTAATGCTGGCAGACATGGTCTATCATGGCGGCGCGCTTCGCCTCGTCCATGAAGATCAGCGAAATGGCGGCAACGGCAGGGTCTTCCCCGGTTGGAATTGCCGTAATCTGCTCTCCGCCCACGAATGCACCCTTGCCGCGATGGGCCGCGCAGAACCGGCCTGACAGGCAATCATAAATCCACCCGCTTTGCGCCACGCCCTCGTCAGCCTGCGCAATCAATATGCCGAAGGGCGGCTGACCGCTGGCAAAGTTGCGCGTGCCGTCAATCGGGTCGACAATCCAGCACGGCCCTTTCAGCCTTTCCAGCACTGCGGGATCGGCATGGGCGCCTTCCTCTCCCACGATGGGAAGGCCCGGCGCCAGCTTCTCCAGCCCCTCGCTCAGCGCCGCCTCGCTTTCACGGTCGGCGATGGTGACGGGGTCATTGCCGCCCTTGTCCTCTATCTGATGGTCAGCAAGGTTGCGGTAGCGCGGCAGGATGACGTTTTCAGTCACGTCGCGGCACAGGGCGAGGATCTCGCGGTCGATAACACTCATGATCGGTAATCCGCATTGATCGAGATATATCCATGCGTCAGATCGCAGGTCCAAACGGTGGCCTTTCCATCGCCCAGGCCAAGATCGACGGTGATGTCGATTTCACGCCCCTCCAGATGCCTTGCTACGGGCTCTTCATCATAATCGGGCAGGGGCAGGCCATCGCGTGCGGCCCAGATGCCGCCAAAAGCGATGCCGAGCTTGTCCCTGTCCGCCGGTTCGCCTGCCTTGCCCACGGCCATCACCACGCGGCCCCAGTTGGCATCGCCGCCTGCAATCGCGGTTTTGACAAGCGGCGAATTGGCAATCGCCAGCCCCACGCGGCGGGCGCTGTCGTCGGACGCCGCGCCTGTTACGCTGACCCCGATGAACTTCTGCGCCCCTTCGCCATCGCGCACCACCAGGTGGGCAAGCTGCCGGCACATATCCTCCATCGCCGCCATGAAGGCGTCGGCTCCCGGATCGTCAAAACTGGCGAGCGGCTGATTGCCTGCCTTGCCCGTGGCAAAGGCCAGCACGGTGTCACTGGTAGAAGTGTCGCTATCCACGGTGATGCAGTTGAATGTGCCCGCGTTGGCGGCAGAGAGGCATTGCTGCAGGAAAGCAGGCTCCACCGCGGCATCGGTGAAGATGTAACCCAGCATGGTCGCCATATCGGGCGCGATCATGCCGCTGCCCTTGATTATGCCATTCAGCACCACGCGCGTATCACCCAGCATGGCCGCGGTGGTTGCTCCCTTGGCGAATGTATCCGTGGTGCCGATGGTGTTGGCCGCATCTTCCCAAGAGGCGGGGCTTTCGCTCAGCACCTTTGCGATGCCGTCGCGCGCCTTGTCCTTGGGCAGCGGCACGCCGATCACGCCGGTTGAGGATACCAGCACCTCGCTTGTGTCGCATCCCAGGCTATCCGCTACCTGCGCCATGATCTGCTCCACCGCCTCACGCCCGCGATATCCGGTGAAGGCGTTGGAATTGCCAGCATTCACCACCAATGCCCGTGCGCGTCCTGCTTTCACCTGTTCGCGTCCGATCTCCACTTCGGACGAACAGCATACGTTCCGTGTGAAGACGCCCGCCAGCGCAGTGCCCTCTGCCAGTTCGGCATAGGTCAGGTCGGCGCGGTCCCAGTTCTTGTAGCCCGCGCGCGCGACGCGCAAGGTTACCCCGTCAATGGCAGGCATGTCAGGGAAGGGCAGGGCGAGCGGTGATTTTTCGAGGTCCATGGCCCACGCCTTTAAATGCGCTTTTGGCCCGCGCCAACACGACAATTCACGACTTCACCGCCTTCGTCAGTAGACTTTAAGGAATGAGACGCTATCTGACACCCCTGATGCTTCGCCAATTGCTTACTCTTTTTGCGCTTATCTCCGGGCTTGGCCTTGCTGCCACGCCTGCCGTGGCTGCGCAGGCCAGCGTGGTAAGCGTGGTGACAGCGGGCGATGCGGAAGATTGCCAGACGGCCGTTTCCGGCCCCCTGCAATTCGTAAGCGGGACGGCAATGCTCCGGGCGACCAAGCCCAATTGCCCGGACACGCCGATCACGGTGTGGATTCCCACAGTGCAGATCCAGGTAGACCGTTCGCGCGAATAGCGCGTCGATCCCGATATTTTCTGACCTTTTCCGGCTGCGCACCCATGCGCGGCCTTTCTCCATATTATCTGACAGGATGTGTCCATCATGTGGCAAACCATCGCCAAATCCATCTTCGGCTCTGCCAATGACCGTTACGTTAGCTCGCTCGACAAGATCGTGGCGCGCATCAATGCGCTCGAAGAGCAGCTTGCTGACTTTTCCGATGAAGAGCTGAAGGCGCAGACCTTCAAGTTCCGCAAGCAGATTGCGGAAGACGGCAAGACGCTGGACGATATCATGCCCGAAGCTTTCGCCACCGTGCGGGAGGCGTCGAAGCGCGTTCTGGGCATGCGTCACTTCGATGTACAGATGGTGGGCGGCATCGTGCTGCACCGTGGTGAAATCGCCGAGATGCGCACGGGTGAGGGCAAGACGCTGGTGGCGACGCTGGCCACCTACCTCAACGCCATCGAAGGCAAGGGCGTGCACGTGGTGACCGTCAATGATTACCTGGCCGCGCGCGATGCGGAATGGATGGGCCAGCTCCACACCTTTCTGGGCCTGACGATCGGCGTGATCGTGCCCAACCTGCCAGAAGCTGCCCGGCGCGAAGCTTACGCTGCCGACATCACCTATGGCACGAACAATGAATTCGGCTTCGATTACCTGCGCGACAATATGAAGCAGGAGCGCAGCCAGATGGTGCAGCGCCCCTTCAACTATGCCATCGTTGACGAGGTCGATTCGATCCTGATTGACGAGGCACGTACCCCGCTGATCATCTCCGGCCCCACCGAGGACAAGTCGGACCTTTACGTCGCGCTGGATGCCATCGTGAAGCAGTTGGTGAGGGACCAGGAAGCCGCCGAAAAGGAAAACGGCGGCCCGCTGGATGATGAGGCGGCATTCTATCTCACCGACGAAAAGGCCCGCAGCGTCCAGCTGACGGAGGAGGGCGTCGAGGAAATCGAACAGCGCCTGATCGCGGCAGAGCTGCTGGAGACGGATAACCTCTACGATATCGAGAACACGCAGATCGTGCATCACCTGGATCAGGCCATGCGCGCGGTGGTGATGTTCAAGAAGGATACCGACTACATCGTGAAGGACGACAAGGTCGTGATCATTGATGAGTTCACCGGCCGCATGATGGACGGGCGCCGCTGGTCCAACGGCCTGCACCAGGCGGCAGAGGCGAAGGAGGGCGTGGAGATCCAGCCCGAGAACCAGACGATGGCCTCCATCACCTTCCAGAACTATTTCCGGATGTATCCAAAGCTTTCCGGCATGACCGGTACGGCCGCAACCGAGGCGGCTGAGTTCTGGGACATCTACAAGCTGAACGTGGTGGAAATTCCCACCAACCTGCCGGTGCAGCGCGTGGACGAGGAAGACGAATTCTACAAGAACACCATCGACAAGTTCAAAGCCATCGCCAAGGCCATCGGCGAGAAATCCGCCAGCGGTCAGCCGGTTCTGGTGGGCACGGTGTCCATCGAAAAGTCCGAATTGCTCAGCAAGTTCCTGGATGAAGAGGGCGTAAAGCACGAAGTGCTGAACGCCCGCATGCATGAGCGTGAGGCGCATATCGTGGCGCAGGCGGGCCGGATCGGCGCCGTCACCATCGCCACCAACATGGCGGGCCGCGGCACCGATATCCAGCTGGGCGGCAACGTGGAATTCCGCGTGGGTGACGAGCTTGCAGGGATGGAAGACGGCCCTGAAAAGGACGCCGCGATCGAAAAGATCAAGGCCGAGGTGGCCGAGGAACGCCAGCGGGTGAAGGATGCAGGCGGTCTGTTCGTGCTGGGCACTGAACGCCACGAAAGCCGCCGCATCGATAACCAGCTGCGTGGCCGTTCAGGCCGCCAGGGCGACCCCGGTCTTTCGCGGTTCTACCTTTGCCTGGAAGACGATCTGCTGCGTATCTTCGGCCCGGACACGCTGTTCTCCAAGATGATGAACTCAAATCTGGAGGATGGCGAGGCCATCGGCTCCAAGTGGCTGTCCAAGGCCATTGAGACTGCACAGAAGAAGGTGGAAGCGCGCAATTATGAAATGCGCAAGCAGGTGGTTCAGTACGATGACGTGATGAACGACCAGCGCAAGGTCATCTACGAACAGCGCGCCGAGATCATGGATTCCGAACGCGTTGACGACGTGGTGGAAGAAATGCGCCGTGACGCCATCAATTCCATCGTCGTCGCCGCATGCCCGCCCGGCTCCTATCCGGAACAGTGGGATGTCGCCGGCCTGAAGGAAAAGGTTGATGAGGTCCTCGGCCTCAATCCTCCCATCGATATCTGGATGGAAGAGGATGCGGTTGAGCCCGAACTGATCGAGGAGCGTTTGCAGGAACTGGCTGATCAGCGGCTGAGTGAGCGCACTGCCGAAATTCCCGAGGAATCGTGGCGGCGCGTTGAGAAGAGCATCCTGCTGGAACGGCTGGATTATCACTGGAAGGAACACCTCGCCACGCTGGATGCGCTGCGCCAGGTCGTGTTCCTGCGTGCCTATGCGCAAAAGCAGCCGATCAACGAATACAAGCAGGAGGCTTTCGGCCTGTTCCAGCTGATGCTGGACACGCTGCGCGAAGATGTGAGCAAGGTGCTGTTGACGGCAGAACTGCGCCCATCCGCGCCGCAACCGCCGCGCAGGCTGCCTGACTTGCCCGATTTCCTGACGGGCCATATCGATCCGCTGACGGGTGAGGACAACAGCAATGATGGTGACGGTTCTGAGAACAGGCAGCCGCTGTTCGGCACCCTGGCCAGCTCTCCCGTAGCCAGCACCGGCACCGCCGGATCTGCGCAGCGCGAGAATCCCTATGCCGATAAGGTGGTGAGCCGCAATTCGCCTTGCCCCTGCGGTTCGGGCAACAAGTACAAGCATTGCCACGGCGCCGCCGCATAAGCGGTTGCTCCACCGGGTTTAAGGTTTAGCATGGGGGCTTGAGGAGAGCCCCCATGCCTTTCACCCGATTTCCGGCGAAATTTGCCGCTGCCGCGCTTGCCGCAGCATCGCTGTCTGCCTGTGCGGTGGATCTTCCACCGGCCGCCTATTCGCAGGCCGCGATGCAGGACTATATCCTTGCCGCCGTGATCAGCCCGGCGCGCCCGGCAGAGGACGTGGCGCGGGATACGGCGCGAAAGCCGGAAGAGATCATTGCATTCTCAGGCGTGCAGCGCGGCGATGTGATTGCAGAAATCGCACCGGGCGGCGGATATTACACGCGCATCCTTGCACAGACCGTCGGCCCGGAAGGGAAGATATACGCCCTGATGCCCGCATTCTTCGCCAACCAGCCCGGCGGCCTGGATGCGATCAATGCGATTGCCGAAACCTATGGCAATGTCGAAGTCGTGGTGGTCGATGGTTATGATGCCATCGCCCTGCCGCAGCAGGTGGATTTGGTGTGGACCACAGAGAACTATCATGACCTCGCCAATCGCGAGATCGCGCCCCTCAATGCGGAGATTTTCCGCATCCTGCGCCCCGGCGGTATCTATTTCGTGGAAGATCACGCAGCGCCGGGTACGGGCACCAGCATGACGTCAACTTTGCACCGCATCGATCCTGCAGCGGTGAAGACGCAGGTAAGCTCAGCCGGCTTTGTGCTGGAGGCACAAAGCGATGTGTTGCGCAATGCCACCGATCCGCACGATGCGTTGCCCGGAGACTTCGATGGAGTGAGTGACAAGTTCGCGCTGCGGTTCAGAAAGCCGCTGTAAAAAAATTTACGCGCGCCGGGAACCAATCGGGAAAAGTTGCATTTTCGGATTCAAGGCTGCGCTGACTCCCTGGCCGACGGGTCAAAGAGGCGCGGCCTTTTTCATGTCTAAATTCAGTGACTTTGCTGAGCGCGTGCCGCGCAGTGGCTTTTTCCAACATCGCGCTGGAAAGTGGCTCCCCGAGTTGGATTCGAACCAACGACCAAGTGATTAACAGTCACCTACTCTACCGCTGAGCTATCGGGGAGCAGCCCGTCAGGCAGGAGTGCGCCTATATGGGCCGTGATTTGGATTTGCAAGGCCAGAATCGCCAGAAACGCAGCAAAACTTTATGTCACGAATTGCTCGGCCACGATCCGCTCGTCCAGAGCCTGGTGCGGATCGAACAGCAGGGTCATTTCCTTGTCGCGAGCCACCTCGATATGCACCTCCGCCACGTCGCGCACTTCCTTTGAGTCGGCAACGGCAGCAACGGGACGCTTGGCAGGCTCGTTCACCCGGAAACTCACGCGGCTTCGATCGGGCAGAATGGCCCCGCGCCAGCGCCGCGGACGAAAAGGGCTGATCGGGGTGAGGGCCAGCATATTCGAATCGAGCGGCAGGATCGGCCCGTTTGCCGACAGATTATAGGCGGTGGACCCGACCGGCGTTGACAGCAGCACGCCGTCACCCGCCAGCTGAGCAATCCGCACGCGTCCATTGACGGAGATTTCCACCTTGGCGGTTTGCCGTGTTTCGCGCAGCAGGCTGACTTCGTTGATCGCGCAATAGGTGAAATTTTCGCCCGTTTGCGTCGTTACATTCATGCGCAAAGGCAAAACCGACATGGCTTTTGCTTGGGCAAGGCGCTGTATCAAGCCCACAGCGCCATGATAACGGTTCATCAGGAAACCAACTGCACCAAGATTCAAACCGAATACGGGAAGAATTTCACCGCCGTCCAGCATCTCATGCAGGGTGTCCAACATGGTGCCATCTCCGCCCAGGGCAATAATGGCGTCGGCTTCTTCCTTGGGCACGAAGTCGAACTGTTCACCCAGTTCTTTCGCAGCTTTCAGGGCCCGGTCGCTTTCAGCATAGGCCAGGCCCAGTTTTTCAAACCTCGGTTTATCGTCTGACACGAATTACATTCCCCCGATATGTTGGCGCGACCCTATGAATGAGCGTCCCGATTTGCAACGAACCTTTCTCGCTGGCTGACTTGCGTGTGCTTACAATACAAGGCTTTGTCATGCCCGTTCCCGTACCCACTCATGATCGCCGCCGCAGGGCGGATCGCCGCCGTGCAGAGCCGCACCCCATCAGCGAAGAGCTGTCGGCTGCCTTGGCAGGGGATGCAGTGCAAATCCTGTTTCAGCCGCAATACCGATCAACCGATTCGTCGCTGGCCGGGGCAGAGGCGCTGGTGCGCTGGAAGCACCCTGAACTGGGAGAGCTTGCGGGCGATGCGATAGTGTCCATCGCGCAATCCGGCGGCATCACGCGGCGCCTTGCCCGCCATATCGCGCGCGCTGCATTCAGCGCGGCAGCGCATTGGCCGGCAGGCTTGCATCTGTCCCTCAACGTCACGGCCATGGACCTGTTCGATCGCACCTTTGGCGAAGATTTGCTGGAGATGCTGGCGGATAGCGGATTCCCGCCGGAGCGGCTGACGCTGGAAATTACTGAGCAGGCGCTGGTGGCGGATCTCGACCGGTCAGCGCGCAAGCTCAGCTGGCTGGCAGAGTCAGGTATCCAAATCGCGCTGGATGATTTCGGTGCCGGCTTCTGCAATTTTCGCTATCTCAAGGTGCTGCCACTGCATTCGCTGAAGCTCGATCGATCGATGATCGACGGCATCACCACGTGCGAGCGGGATCTCGCCGTGCTGCGCGGCATCGTGGCGATGGCAAAGGCGCTGAACATCGCCGTCACCGCAGAAGGTATCGAGACAGAGGACCAGCGCGCCGTGATCGTACAGGAAGGCTGCGAGGTGTGGCAGGGCTATCTTGGCGAAAAACCCATGCCTATCGACGGGTTCCAGGAACTGGCCTGCGCCTAGGCCTTCTGCTTCGCCGATTTCTTCACCACGCCGCTCAGCCCGCGTGTCAGTTGGAACAGGCCATTCAGGCGGCTTTGCGGATCGCCCCATGCGCGGTTGATCACCAGCTTCATATCCGGACGCAGCTTGGCCGTACCCTTCAGCCTGTCTACATAAGCGACAAGGCCCACGGGATCGGGGAAACTGTCCTTGTGGAAGGTCACCAGCGTGCCGCGCGCGCCCACCTCGATCTTGGAAATACAGGCATCAATGGCCTGCGCCTTGATCTCGATCAGGCGAATGAGGTTCTTCGTCGGCTGCGGCAGTTCGCCGAAACGGTCGATCATTTCGGCCGCGAGGCTTTCGATCTCCTGTTTGCCTTCCGCCTGGTTCAGGCGGCGGTACAGCGCCATGCGAACGGCAAGATCGGGCACGTAATCTTCCGGGATCATGATCGGCGCATCGACAGTGATCTGCGGGGATAGGCCGGTGCGATCTGCCTCCAACCCGGCGTCGCCTGCCTTGGCCGCCATGATCGCGTCTTCCAGCATGGACTGGTAGAGTTCGAAGCCAACCTCACGGATATGGCCCGATTGCTCATCGCCCAGCAAATTGCCCGCGCCGCGAATATCAAGGTCGTGGCTGGCCAGCTGGAACCCTGCGCCCAGACTGTCGAGATCGCCCAGCACCTTCAGCCGCTTTTGCGCCACTTCGGAAAGCGCCATGTCCTTATCCGTGGTGAGATAGGCATAGGCGCGAATCTTGGCGCGGCCCACGCGCCCGCGCAGCTGGTAAAGCTGGGCCAGGCCAAAGCGATCCGCGCGGTGGATGATGATGGTGTTGGCGCTGGGCAGGTCCAGCCCGCTTTCCACGATGGTGGTAGAGAGCAGCACCTCGTATTTGCCTTCGTAGAACGCGCTCATGCGCTCTTCGATCTCGCCCGCGCTCATCTGGCCGTGTGCGGCGATTACCTTCACCTCCGGCACGGTTTCACGCAGCCAGTCTTCCAGCGGGGCCATGTCGGAAATGCGCGGCACCACGATGAAGCTTTGCCCGCCGCGATGGTGTTCACGCAGCAGGGCCTCGCGCACCACCATGTCATCCCACTCCATCACATAAGTGCGCACGGCCAGACGATCGACCGGCGGGGTCTTGATGGTGGAAAGCTCTCGCAGCCCCGTCATCGCCATCTGCAGCGTGCGCGGAATGGGCGTTGCGGTGAGGGTGAGGACGTGCACGTCGGCGCGAAGCTGTTTCAACTTCTCCTTGTGGGTCACGCCAAAGCGCTGTTCCTCGTCAACGATAACGAGGCCCAGATCCTTGAACTTCGTGTTCTTCGACAGGATGGCGTGGGTGCCGATCACGATATCGATATCGCCCGATGCCAGCCCCTCGCGCGTTTCTTTCATCTCCTTGGCAGAGACGAGGCGGGAGAGACGGCCGATCTTGAGCGGAAAGCCACTGAAGCGATCGCAAAAATTCTGGAAATGCTGGCGGGCCAGGAGGGTGGTGGGGGCAATCATGGAAACTTGCTGCCCGTTCATCGCGGCGACGAATGCTGCGCGCAGGGCCACTTCCGTCTTGCCGAAACCCACATCGCCGCAGACAAGGCGGTCCATCGGGCGGCCGCTTTCCAGATCGCGCAACACATCTGCGATGGCCTGTTCCTGGTCTTCCGTTTCCTCGTACTGGAAACGGTCGAGGAACTGGTTGTAGCTGGCTTCCTCGGCCTCCAGCACCGGCGCCTTGCGCAGGGCGCGGCGGGCGGCCACCAGCATCAGTTCTCCAGCGATGGCCTGAATGCGCTCCTTCAGGCGCGAACGGCGTCGCTGCCATGCTTCGCCGCCCAGTCGATCCAGCGCGGCCCCATCTTCAGAGGAGCCATAGCGGGAGAGGACATCGAGATTTTCAACGGGAATGTAGAGCTTGTCGCCGCCCGCATATTCCAGCATCACGCAATCGTGCTGGCTCTTGCCTGCGGCGATGGGTTCAAGGCCCAGATAGCGGCCGATGCCGTGGTCCACATGCACCACCAGATCACCCCGGCTCAGTGCTTGCAGCTCTGCCAGGAAAGCGTCTGCATCTTTCTTTTTCTTGCGCCGACGAACAAGGCGGTCACCCAGCAGATCCTGCTCTGTGATGACTTCCAGCTGATCGTTGGCGAAACCGGTGTCCAGCGGCAGGATAGCTGCGGTGGCCTTGCCCTTGGCAGCCGATCCCAGCGCTTCCTGCCAGGTTTCCGCCAGGGCAACGGGCGTTCCGGCTTCCTGGATGATGGAGGTGATGCGGCTGCGCGACCCTTGCGAATAGGCGGCCAGCAATGGCCGTTTTCCGGCCTTCGCCAGATCCTTCAGATGCGCGGCTGCAGCCTCGTACACGTTCTTTCCTGCGGAACGTTCGGGCGTGAAATCGCGGGCGGAGCGGAAACCGAAATCCACCACCTTGTCGCTTTCGGGTTCTGCAAAGATGGAAGTGCGGTGGATCGGCCACTCTGCCATCGCGGTGCCAAATTCATCCTGCGCCAGATACAGCGATTCCGGCGGAATGGGGCGATAGCTGCCCTTGGCCTGGCCCGAAATATCGCCGCGCTGGCGATAGTAATCGGCAATGTCCTTCAGCCGTTCTTCGGCAGCCGGCAGCGCGCCGGAATCGATAACCAGCGCGTCTTCCGGAGAAAGGTGATCAAACAGGGTGGCGAGGCGATCCTCGAACAGGGGCAGCCAGTGCTCCATGCCTGCCATTCGCCTGCCGTCGCTCACCGCCTCGTAAAGCGGATCCTGCGTGGCATTGGCGCCAAACATCTCGCGATAGCGGCTGCGAAAGCGCTTGATGGAATCCTCGTCCAGCAAGGCTTCGCTTGCGGGCAGCAGCAGATGGCTTTCAATCGTGGCCGTGGTTCGCTGTGTGCTGGGATCGAACAGGCGCAGGCTTTCCAGCTCGTCACCGAAGAAATCCAGGCGTAAGCCAGCTTCCAGCCCACTGGGATAAATATCGACGATGGAGCCGCGCATGGCGAACTCGCCCGTATCAACCACGGTATCGACGCGGCTGTATCCCTGGCGTTGCAGCAAAGCGGCAAGGCTCTCATGCCCGATCTGCGTGCCTGCCTTGAACTCTCGCACAGCCTCCCGAATGCGAAACGGCGTGAGCACGCGCTGCAGCAGCGCGTTGATGGTGGTGACGACAAGCTGGTTGCCTTTACCGCCCGCTTGCAGCGCGTGGAGCGCAGCCAGTCTGCGCGCGCTGACGGAAAGGGCAGGGCTGGCCCTGTCATATGGCAGGCAGTCCCATGCGGGGAATTCCACCACCTGCAGTTCCGGCGCGAAGAATTGCGCGGCATCGGCCACGTCGCGCATGGCGGCTTCATCGGGTGCGATGAAAACGGCGCGCTTTTTTGCTGCGCGGGCAAGATCGGCCATCACCAGTGGCTGCGCACCGCGCACGACGGAGGTGAGGGAGAGGGGCGTCTTTGCTGTCAGGATGCGTTGGAGATCGGCCATGCGTTGTCTTAAACTCTCACTCGCTTGCGTGTTCCGGACACGAGAAAAATCCCCGCGCCAGAGACGAAGGGATTGCAGGCGTGTGCCCTAGCGCCATCAGCGCCGCAGCGCCAGCAGGGCGATCAGGAGAAAATTAGAAGGTGCAGCAGGGCTTTCATCCAGCCCGAACAGCGTCGCCTAAATGGCCTCAGCGCGGGATGTCGACGTAATCCAGCTTGCGCATGGCATCCATTTGCGGCCCGGCGAATTTCTCTGGCACAGGCGCCGTGCCCAGTGCCCATGCCATCACGTCTACGTCATCCTCGTCCAGCAAAGCTTCGAACCACAGCAGGCCCGCCTCATCCCAGGTCGCGTGATAGCGATCGAAGAAACCGCCGAACATGTAATCGGCTTCTCGCGTGCCGCGGTGCCAGCCACGAAATTTCGCGCGGGCGATGCGGGTGGAAAGGTCAGCTTGGTCAGACATGAAAACGGGGCCCCTCTGGCGAGAGGCCCCGTCTAATCACTCTGATCCGAGGATCAAGGGTGCGTATGGGTGTAAAGCTCTGTGCGCTTTTCGATCAGTCCGTTTATTTCTTCGCCGAGCGCCTTCAGTTGCGCCTCTCCGCCAGCAATGGTTTGCATTTGCGCATAGAATGCATCCCGCTCGGCATTTGCGTGGGTATCGAATGCTGCCAGTCCGCGCGGCATTTCCGAAACGATGATGAGATCGTAATCAGGGTTCATCATAACCCAATGCACCGTTTCCGGAGAAAGACCTGCAGCCTCTCGCGCGGGTACGACCATCGTCGTATAAATCTCGTTCCAACGCTCATCAGCGCCATCTGCAAGATCAACCATCGTTACGCGATAGGTTGTGCGCGGCTCTTCTTGCTCTTGCGCGACAGCAGGAGTCGCAGAGAGCGAGAATGCAGCTGCGAGTGCGAATAAGGATTTGAATTTCATAGTGATAGTCCCCCTGAATATTTCATCTGTTAAGATGTGATATTCTCAATGATGCGCCCCGATAGACTTAGTAACAGACGAAACGCTTTTTTCCTATCGCAACTGTTCACAAGGCCGCCGTGCGTCAACCCGGCGCTTCGCAAGTCGCGATACAGACGCTAAACAGCGCGCGATGCGCCCCGATATCCTCAACCCCCTGTTTGCCGAGACCGAGACCCTGGAGGGCATCGGACCCAAGCTGAAAAAGCCGCTGGAAAAGCTGGGCCTGACCCGCATCCGCGATGTGCTGTACCATGTGCCCGAACGCTTCGTGGTGCGGCGCGCGGTGGCGGATCTGGACGATGCGCAGGTGGGGGAGCAGGTGGTTATCGCGCTGGATGTGGTGGAACACCGCGCCAGTCGCTCCCCTCGCGGGCCGTACCGGGTGATGGCCAGCGATGCGAAGGGCAATATCTGCGCGCTCACCTTTTTCGGGCGCGCCAGCTACACTGCAAAGAAGCAGCTGCCTGTTGGAGAAAAACGCTGGGTCGCGGGCCGGCTGGACCAGTATGATCAGATGTTGCAGATCGTCCATCCCGATCACGTTGCCGACAAGAGCGATGGTGCGATGGGCAAGATGGTGGAGCCGATCTATCGCCTCTCCGAAGGGCTGACGCAGCCGCGCGTCGCCAGCCTTGTTTCGCAATCGCTCGACCGGGCGCCTGAACTGCAAGAATGGATAGAGCCGACCACCTTTGCCCGCGAGGGCTGGCCATCATGGCACGATGCCATCGCACTGGCCCACAAGGGTGAGAATGCAAAGGCGCGCGACAGGCTGGCCTATGACGAATTGTTCGCCAATGCGCTTGCCCTGATGCTGGTGCGACAATCGAACCGCCAGCGGAAAGGACAGCCGTTGCAGGGCGACGAACGCTTGCGCGACAGGCTGCAACTGCCATTCCCGCTTACCGGCGCGCAAACCCGTTCCATCGCAGAAATTGCCGGTGACATGGCGCAGGCCACGCCAATGCTGCGCCTGCTGCAAGGCGATGTGGGCGCGGGCAAGACGGTGGTGGCGCTGGAGGCAATGCTGGTGGCGGTAGAAGGCGGCGCGCAGGCTGCCATGCTGGCACCGACGGAGCTTCTGGCCCGCCAGCACTTTGAAACCCTGCGCACCATGGCCCGGCCCACAGGCATCGAGATCGCTCTGCTGACGGGGCGGGACAAGGGCAAGGCGCGCGAGAGTATCCTGATGGGCCTGCTGGATGGCAGCATAGATATGGTGGTGGGCACCCATGCGATTTTCCAGCAAAGCGTCGGCTACAAGAACCTTGGCCTGGTGGTGATTGACGAGCAGCATCGCTTTGGCGTCTCGCAACGGCTGATGCTGTCGCAAAAGGGCCGCGTCACCCCGCATACGCTGGCGATGACGGCAACGCCCATTCCGCGCACGCTGGTGTTGGCCAATCATGGCGAGATGGAAGTCAGCCGCCTGGATGAGCTACCGCCCGGCAGGCAGGCCATCGACACACGCGTTCTACCGCTGGACAGGTTGGCCGATATCGCGGCCGCCGTGGGCCGCCATGTGGAAAGCGGCCAGCAGGCCTACTGGGTGTGCCCGATGGTGCGCGATACGGATAGCGAGAATGACGATCTTGCCGCCGCAGAGGCGCGCTATGCCAGCCTGAAAGAGCGGTTCGGAGACGATGTGGTCCTGGTGCACGGGCAGCTTGCGCCCGAACAGAAAGACGCCGCGATGGCGCGCTTTGCGGCGGGCGAGGCCAAGGTGCTGGTCGCCACGACGGTGATTGAGGTCGGCGTGGACGTGCCCAATGCCACACTGATGGTGATCGAACAGGCAGAACGGTTTGGCCTGGCACAGCTGCACCAGCTGCGTGGCCGGGTAGGGCGGGGTAGCGAAAAGAGCACGTGCCTGCTGCTGCGCTCTGGCGAGCTGAGCGAGACGGGGAAGAAGCGCCTTGAACTGATGAAGAGCTCTCAAGACGGGTTCCTGCTGGCGGAAGAGGATCTGAAACTGCGCGGTGGCGGTGAATTGCTGGGCACGAAACAGAGCGGTGAGGAGGGTTTCTCCATCGCCAATCTGGAGCAGGTTACCCGGCTGCTGGACACAGCCAATGCCGATGCGAAGATGCTGGTGGAAAGCCAGGGCGGGCTTGCCAACCCTGATCGCGGAGAGGCGGCGCGCATAGTGCTGTACCTGCTGGAACGCGACTGGGGTGTGCAGACCTTGCGGGGCGGCTAGACTTCCCGCGTTAAGCCCGTAGTCTCTGGCGCAACCAGTTTTTGCCGGAGTCTCCACACCATGAACCGCCTGCTCGTCGCTTCTGCCATCGCCCTCTCCATCGCCATGCCGCTGCCCGCCTATGCGCAGGATGCCGAGGCGGACTTCCTGGAGCTGAGGGAGGAGGCGTGGCAGTGGATGCTGGACCAGACCCCATGGCTTGCCACCAACATTGGTGACCCGCGCGGTGACGGTAAGCTCGGCGATCCTTCGGGCCAAGGGTATGAAAAACGCAACGAAGACGTTCGCGCCTTTGTCGACCGTCTTGATGCAATCGATGCAGATGCGCTGCCGCAAAAGCTGGCGATCGATTACGCCATTCTTGAACACGATCTGCGCGATACTCTGGAAGGCGCGAAGTATCCTCACACCCGCTATATCAGCTTCACCAATCGCGGCGGACCGCAGCAAGCGATCAGTGGCCTTCCCTATTCCTCGCCCTTGTTCACCGCTTCTGACTACGACAGTTACCTGACCCGGATCGAAGCATTCCCCGAATACGTGCAGGCATTTATTGAAAACAACCGAGAGGGGTTGGAGCTGGGGCTGGCGCTGCCTTGCGAACCGATGGAGGGATATGAGAATTCCGTCAGCGGATTGATCGCCCAATCGCCTGAAGACTCCGTATGGTGGCAGGCCTTCGAAACGCGGCCCTCCGCAATTTCCGAAAGCCAGTGGGCAGACCTGCAGGTTCGCGGACGCACCGCCATCAATGACGGCGCATTCGAGGGGCTGGGCGATTTCCTGGAATATTATACCGAGGAATATGCGCCCAATTGCCGCACCGATGCGTCTCCCGGCATCGGCGGTACACCCGGCGGGCAGGAATACTACGCCTACCGCGTGCGCAGTTTCACCACCACAGAGATGACGCCGCAGGAAGTCCACGATCTGGGCCTCTCCGAAGTCGCGCGCATTCGCGCAGAGATGGAGGCCGTGGCGGCAGAGGCAGGCTTTGACACGCGGGAAGCCTTTATCGAGCACCTGCGCACCGATCCGCAATATTACCCCACCGACGAGGAAAGCTACCTCGAATACACCGCAGCGCTGGCCAAGGAGATCGACGGATGGATGCCGCGCCTGTTCGGCAAATTGCCGCGCCTGCCATACACGGTTGAGCCAATCCCCGCAGCAAGCGCGCCGGGCAACACCACGGCCTATTACGAGAGCGGCTCCATCGCGACGGGTCAGCCGGGAATTTACCGTCTGAACCTGACGGAACTCGATCAGCGTCCTTTGTGGGAATTACCCGCGCTTGGCGTGCATGAGGCCGTGCCGGGGCACCATCACCAGATCGCGTTGCAGCAGGAGCTCGATATCCACCCGCTGCGCGCCAACGGCACCTTCTTCACCGTGTTCGTGGAGGGCTGGGGCCTTTATTCGGAGCGGTTGGGCATCGAGATGGGCCTGTATGATACGCCCGCGAAACAGATGGGCCGCCTGTCATACGAGATGTGGCGCGCAAACCGCCTGGTCGTCGACACCGGCCTCCACGCCCTCGGCTGGACTCGCCAGCAGGCCGTGGATTACATGCTGGAGAATACCGCGCTGTCAGAAGGCAACATCAATGCCGAGGTCAATCGCTATATCACCTGGCCGGGGCAAGCACTGGCATACAAGCTGGGTGAATTGAAGATCCGCGAACTGCGCACCCGATCAGAGGAAGCCCTCGGCGAGGATTTCGACCTGCGCGCCTTCCACGATACCGTGCTGGAAAACGGCTCCGTCCCGCTGGACGTGCTGGAAGCGCATGTGGATGCGTGGATTGCCGGACAACTGGCCGATCAGTAGGCTGATAATGGCGGATCAAGCCGCCAATCGCACCTGATCGCGCCCGCCTTCCTTGGCATCATACAACGCCGCATCCGCCCGTGCGATCAGGCGCGTGCGATCACTGTTCGCGCCGAATTGCGCAACGCCGGAGCTGAGCGTTATGTTCAGCACATCGCCGCCTTCGGTGATGATGGTGGTGCCGGCGATGGCGCTGCGCAGCCGTTCGCACGCCTGCATGGCGGATGCCGCATCGCAATCGGGGAAGGCGACGATAAATTCCTCGCCGCCCAACCGGCCCACAAGATCCTGCTCTCGCATGAAGGATGACGTCAGCTTCCCCACCATGCGGATCACCTCGTCACCCGCCGGATGGCCATAGCGATCGTTCACCTGCTTGAACCGATCAATATCGAGTATGGCGATGGACAGCGGGCGGCCATCACGCCGCGATGAGGCAATCATCCGGTCCAGCGATCGCAGCACCTCGCGGCGGTTGGCAAGGCCGGTGAGATCGTCGGTAAGGGCAATGCGCCGCAATTCATCATTGGCACTGGATTCGCGCAGCAATGACCGCCGCAGCATGATCGCGGCAATGGTGCCCAGCAGCAACAGGGCAAGGCCCACCACGCCCAGAACGCGCTGCATGCGTTCGGACTGATCGCGTAATGTTTCCAGCCTGGCGGTGCGCTGCGCCAGCGAATCGCTTTCCGATTGCTCCAGCCTGTCGATCACCTCTGCAATGGCGGCCATCGCCTGCCGTCCCTCACCGGCGGAGACCCGCCGCATGACTTCCGCCTCGCGTCCCTCGGAAGCCAGCGTCACCATGGTGGAAACCGTGTTGAGATGATTTTCGATCCGGCGTTCAAGACGCACCAGGGTGAGGGTGTAGGCAGGGTCATCCGCCAGCAGGCCCTGCAATCGGGAAAGGCCTGCGCGCAGGGCCGTGCCATCGGACTCCACTGCGTTCAGATAGGTATCGTCGCGGGTGATCAGATAACCGCGTTCGCTGTTCATTGCGGAAAGCGCCGCCAGGCGCAGCCGCGTAGTTTCGCTCAACACCTCGCGCGCGCGCATCTCGTAATCATAGGCGATGCGCCGTTCCTGCAGCGTTTGCGAAGACAGCCAGCTCGATCCGGCAAGCATGACGGCCAGCACCAGCACCGCAAAGATGAACAGCGATCCCAGGCGGGAAGGCGCCTTGGATGCACTGCCATGGTGAAAGAGTTTCGAAAGGGCCATGGCCGCCTATAGGTGTGAGAACGTCACCCAGTGGTTAATGACCTATGCAGTTGCCAGTGGTGTAATGGGGCCCTAAACGCGTTCAAACCGCTTCAGAAATGCGAAATATTCACACGTGATCCTCTCCCCATTCGAATGGTCCATAGCCAAGCGCTATATGCTGCCCGGTCGCAGCGAAGCTGTCATCGCGCTGGTCGCTGGCATCTCCATCACTGTTGTCATGCTCTCGGTCGCAATGCTGGTGATCGTGATGAGCGTGATGAACGGCTTCCGCGCCGAATTGCTCGATCGTATTACGGGGCTGAATGGCCATGCGGTGGTGCAGATATTCGGCGGACGGCTGGAAAACTGGGAAGATATTCTCGACGAAGTGAGAGAGACGCCCGGCGTTACCCGTGCCTCCCCACTGATAGAGCAGCCTCTGCTGGCCACCTATAATGGCCGTGCGGAAGGCATCTTCGTTCGCGGCAATACCGAAGAAGACATTCAGCGGATGACGGACAATGTCGTGATCGGCGACATGTCGCTGTTGCAACCGGGGGAGCGCAATGTCGCCATCGGTTCGCGACTTCAGCAAAACCTTGGCATCAGGCTGGGTGACACGCTCACCATCATCAATCCGCAAGGCCGCCCGACACCGTTCGGCACCGTGCCACGCCAGATCGGCTATACCGTGACGGCGGTCTTCGAAGTTGGCCTGTATGATTTTGACGAACGCTTCGTGGTGATGCCCATTCCATCGGCGCAGACATTGCTGATGACGGGCGACACCGTCAGCATGATCGAAATCCAGACCGAAGACCCGGACCGCGTGAACGAGATACTCGCGCCGCTGGAGGAGAAGCTCGCAGGCCAGGCGCAGGTAACCGACTGGCAGCAGATGAACGCCTCCCTGTTCGAGGCGTTGCAGGTGGAGCGTGTGGCCATGGCCTTTGCGCTTGGCATCATCGTGCTGGTGGCGGCGTTTAATATCCTTTCCTCTCTGGTGATGCTGGTGCGCAGCAAGACGCGCGATATCGCGATCATGCGGACCATGGGCGCAACGCGCCGCAGCCTGCTGAAGATCTTTGTGACCACCGGCTCCATCGTCGGCGTGATCGGCACCGTGGCCGGGGTTTCACTGGGCCTGATAGTCCTGTTCTTCCGGCAGGGGATCATCACCTTTATCAGCACCGTTTTCGGCGTGGAACTGTGGGATCCCTCCATCCGCTTCCTGACCGAACTTCCAGCGAAGACCGATCCGCTTGAAGTGCTGGCCATCGCCGGTTCGGCAATGGGGCTGGCGTTTCTCGCCACGCTGTATCCCGCCTATCGCGCATCTAACACCGATCCGGTGGAGGTTCTTCGCTATGAATAGCCCCGTGAACACAGGTGCGCCTGTCATCGCGCTGCGCAATCTGGCGCGCAGTTTTGAACAGGGCGGCGTGCGCATCGATGTGCTGCGCGGCGTCAATCTTGAGATCGGCCAGGGAGAGATCGTGGCGCTGCTGGGGCCATCGGGTTCGGGCAAGTCCACCCTGCTGCAGGCAGTTGGCCTGCTGGAAGGCGGGTTTTCCGGCCAGATCGAACTTGCTGGCACGCAGGCGGGCGAACTGAACGCCGCGGATCGCACCACCTTGCGGCGTGAGCATCTGGGCTTTGTTTACCAGTTCCATCACCTGCTGCCCGATTTCAACGCCAGAGAGAACGTGGTGCTGCCGCAATTGCTGCTGGATGTGCCGCGCAAGGATGCGGAAATCCGGGCAGAGGAATTGCTTGGTGCGCTGGGTCTGGAACACAGGTTCGATCACCGCCCCAGCCAGCTTTCAGGCGGGGAGCAACAGCGCGTGGCCGTGGCGCGTGCCCTGGCGAACAAGCCGCAGCTGGTGCTGGCAGATGAGCCCACCGGCAATCTTGATGAAAAGACGGCGGATCGCGTTCTGGATGAATTCCTCGATCTGGTAAGAGGGCAGGGCAGTTCCGCACTGGTTGCCACGCATAATGAACGCATGGCTGCGCGCATGGACCGCGTCGTCCGCCTTCATGAAGGACGCATAAGCTAGGGGGCCGCATAAGCGAGGGAAACCCTGCGCGGTGCGATGCGTTGGTGTGAAAAGGAGGAATTTTCATGACTGACCATCCCAGCACCTACAAGGCAGAAGACACCCACCGCGAGGGAATCCAGTGGGACGACCGTGCCTTTTTGCACCATGGGGACGATGATGGTGGCCTGCTGAATGGGGTGAATTCCATCCGCGACGGCACCTTTGCTGATCTGATCCGTCACATCATGCTGCTGCCGGAAGAAAGTCGTTCCGAATACTCGATCCAGAAGGCGGGCGACCGCAAGTTTGAGTATCGTGAAATCGTCGATCTCTACAACAGCACGGATTTTCCGCGCGGCAAGTGATGTACTTTCCCCGGTTCGGTAGCCTGCATTCGTGCCGGGATGGTCGAACCGGGGCTGGTTTCGAGAAGACTTGTTACCACCAAGCCGGGTAACCCTTTGCCGCGATCCTGCGAAACAGGTGCAACGCTAGCAGGAGAGCGCAATGCTCGAAACGATCAATGACTGGATCCTTGCGCAGGGCGCGCAGTACGGGGTCAATCCCTATGTTTTCGTCACGATCTATGTTGGCGCCATCCCCTTCTTTCTTGCCTCCATCGCGTGGCTGGTGAAGCGGGCGCGTGCGGGCCGATCCACTGTTTTGCCCACCATGCTGGCGGGATTTTTCTTTGTATCTGCATATCTTTATCTGGGAATCTTCGGACTGGATATCCCCCTCTGGGTCTGGATATTTCTTGCCGTATTGATCGCATATGGTGCCTATTCCACCATACGTGACACGCGCCGCAAGATCGCCAAAACTCCTGTGGAGGAGTCAGGGGACAGCTAATTCCTCCAGCTTGGCGAATCCGGGCGACTGTCCCATATTGCGGGCATGCCGTACTCTCCCTTCGTACCCCTGCGCGTTCTCTCCAGCTACTCCATGCTGGAGGGCGCGATCGATCCAAAGGCGATTGCGAAGCTGGCGAAGGAACGCGGCTTTCCCGCCATCGCGATTTGTGATCGCAACGGCCTTTATGGCTCTAGCATGTTTGCCTCTGCCTGCATGGAAGAGGGCGTACAGCCGCTGATCGGCACGATGCTGGGCGTATTGGCGGACGATGGAGAAACCGTGGACCATCTGCCGCTGTTCGCGCAGGATGAGGACGGGTGGAACAATCTATGCCACCTGGTCAGCGCCGCGCATCTGGATCGCCCGCTTGAGCAGATGCCGCATGTCGGCATGCAAGACCTGGAAGGGCACACGGACGGCCTGATCGCGTTGAGCGGCGCGAGTGAGGGCGCGCTTACCCGTTTGCTGGCAGACGGGAAAGAGCGCGCCGCGCATGATCTTTCAGATCGCATATCCGCGCTGTTCCCACAGCGTTTTTATATCGAGCTGGCACGGCGCGGTGATCCGGTGGAGGAGGCAGCAGAGGAAGGTCTGCTCGATCTTGCCTATGCCAAGTCCTTGCCGCTGGTGGCCACCAACCCCGCCAATTTTGCCGAACCGCATATGCACAGCGCGCATGATGCCATGCTCTGCATTGCCAATTCCAGCCAGATCGACAGCGACGATCGCCCGGTTTCCAATGCGGAGGCTTACGTCAAATCGGCCGCGCAGATGGCGGACCTGTTTATCGATTTGCCGGAAGCGACTGAAAACACCCTCGTCATCGCACAGCGGTGCGCCTTCGCGCCGCCGCGTCGCAAGCCGATCCTGCCCAGCCTCGCCGGCGATCTTGAAGGGGAGGAGCGGATGCTGGAGGAGGACGCGCGCCGTGGCCTCGCCGCGCGCCTGGAGCTTTATGATGCTCTCTCCGACGAGGAACTGAAGGTTTATACCGACCGGCTCGATTACGAAGTCGGCATTATCAAGAACATGGGTTTCCCCGGCTACTTCCTGATCGTTGCCGACTTTATCAAATGGGCAAAGGATCAGGGCATCCCCGTGGGTCCAGGCCGCGGTTCCGGTGCAGGTTCGCTGGTGGCGTGGGCGCTGACCATTACCGATCTCGACCCGATCCGGCTCGGCCTGCTGTTCGAACGCTTCCTGAACCCGGAACGCGTTTCCATGCCTGACTTCGATATCGACTTCTGCGAAACCCGGCGCGGTGAAGTGATCCGCTATGTGCAGGATCGTTATGGCAAGGACAAGGTCGCCCAGATCATCACCTTCGGCAAGATGAAGGCCCGCGCCGTGCTGCGCGATACGGGCCGCATCTTGCAGATGCCCTATGGACAGGTGGACCGGCTGACGAAGATGGTGCCCAACCATCCCGGCGATCCGTGGACACTGCCGCGCGCGCTGAATGGCATTGCCGAGTTCAAGCGCGAATATGACAATGATAACCAGGTAAAGCGCCTGCTGGACCTGGCGATGAAGCTAGAGGGCTATCCGCGCAATTCCTCCACCCATGCCGCGGGCGTCGTGATCGGAGACAGGCCGCTCAGCCAGCTTGTGCCGCTGTATCGCGATCCGCGTTCCGATATGCCGGTGACGCAATTCGACATGAAGCATGTCGAGGATTCAGGGCTGGTGAAGTTCGACTTCCTCGGCCTGAAGACCCTGTCTGTTCTGCGCAAGGCGGTGGACCTGCTGAAGCGGCGCGGCATTACCATCGATCTCGACACCCTGCCGTGGGACGATGCGGGCGTGTTCGACCTGCTGAAGCGCGGCGATACGGTGGGCGTGTTCCAGCTGGAATCGGAAGGCATGCGCCGCACGCTGACCGCGGTGAAACCGACCAAATTCGAAGACATCATCGCGCTCGTCTCCCTCTATCGGCCGGGCCCGATGGACAACATTCCAAGCTTCGGCAAGCGCAAGGCGGGGGAGGAGGACATCGTCTATCCGCACCCCAAGCTGGCGGGCATTCTGGAAGAGACCTACGGCATCTTCGTTTATCAGGAACAGGTGATGCAGGCCGCGCAGATCCTCGCCGGTTATTCACTTGGCGATGCAGACCTGCTGCGCCGCGCGATGGGCAAGAAGAAGCAGAAAGAGATGGACCAGCAGCGCGCCCGCTTCTGCGAGGGCTGCAAGGAAATCTCCGGCATCGAGAAGGACGAGGCAAACCGCCTGTTCGACTTGATCGACAAGTTCGCAGGCTATGGTTTCAACAAATCGCACGCCGCCGCCTATGCTCTGCTGAGTTATCAAACAGCGTGGCTAAAGGCCCATTATCCGGAGGAATTTTACGCCGCATCAATGTGCTTCGACATGCACCAGTCGGAAAAGCTGGCGGTCTTCGTCGACGATCTGCGGCGCAATGGCGTGGCTTTGCTGGGGCCTGATATCGGCGCATCGGAAGCAGAGTTCTGCGTGGAGCCCACGGACGAGGGATATGCCGTGCGCTATGCCCTGGCCGGCATTCGCAACGTGGGTGAGCGCGCGATGGAGCAGGTCTGCGCCGAACGGGAGGCGCATGGCCCCTTCGAAAACTTGCAGGACGTATTCCAGCGCCTGCCTTCGGGATCGATGAACCGCAAGCAGTTGGAAGGCTTGGCCGGGGCCGGCGCGTTCGATGCGTTCGAACCAAACCGCGCCAAGGTGCTTGCCAATGCTGACATGCTGCTGGCCGTGGCCGACGCCGCCAATCGGGAGCGCAGCAGCGGGCAGGCCGGATTGTTTGGCGGGGAGGATACGGCAGAGCCTGACCTGCGCCTTGTCGATACCCCGTCATGGCCACGATCAGAGCAAATGGCCGTGGAGCGTGATGTGTTCGGCTTCTATTTTGCCGAACATCCGGTGCAGGAATTCCGCGAAGTCGCATCATCCAACGGTGCGCGCACCTATGCCGCCATCATGGGAAGCGGCGTGGAAGGTGGCCGCCAGCCCGCAGTGATGGCCGCCATGGTGGAAAGCGTGAACAAGGGCCGCACAAAGCGGGGCGCGGAATTCATTCGGGCGGATTTCTCGGACAGTTCCGGCCAGTTCAGCGCCGCCTGTTTCGAGGAAACGCTGGTCGATAATTTTGTGGAGTGGGCGCAGGAAGGAACCTGCGTGCTGCTGAATGTCGAACTCGATTCGCCGAATCCCGACGATCCGCCACGCATCACGGTTCGCGGAGCGCGTCCCCTTGTCGATGTGAAAAGCACGGCCAAAATGCAATTGACGGCGGATGTCCATCAGGCAGACGCGATCGTCGCCCTGAAGGACATGCTCGAAATCGGGCGTGCCGGACATGGCGAAGTGGTCCTGCACCTGCGGATCGGTGAGGAGCACGAACCGCAGGTGCTGCTCGGCAGCGATTTCAAGCTTGGGGGAGACATGGTGGACAGGCTTTCGACCATTCCCGGCCTGGCCAATGTGGCAATTTCCCCGATCCGCGGGGTGGGGCACCTCCGCCTTGTTGCATGACGAATAGCGTCAATGAGCTGAGCGAAAAGGAGAAGGAGGCCCTTCGCCTCCTGTTCGCCGGCCATGATGCCAAGTCCAGCGCGCGGGAATTGGATCTCTCCTTCCATACGATCAACGACAGGTTGCGCAGCGCACGCCGCAAGCTGGGCGTATCCAGCAGCCGGGAAGCTGCAAGGCTGTTAGTCGAGGCCGAGACATTGGCAGTGCCGGGAAATGCGACACCCGAAAGCGTTGCGCACACGCATTTCGGGGTCGCCAGTGCAGGCCATCACGCCAATGATGATGACAGCGTAGCCACGGAGGACGGGGATACTCCCCGGCCCATTTGGCAACGCAAAGGAGTTCTCATCATGACCATATCCCTCGCTATCGTGGCAATGGCAGCTGCCCTCTCAACCTCGGGTGAAGATGCCGGTCGAGCCGATGGCCGCTCACACGATAATCTTGCACAAAAAGCTGGCGATGGTGCGCCGGCCTCCGGCAGTGAGGTAGGCGTGGAACAGCATGCCCGCGATTGGCTTGCCCTGGTCGATAACGGAAACGCCGAGGCCAGCCGCGCTGCTGCGGGCGCTGCAATGCGCGAGCGACACAGTCAGGGAGTGTGGGAGTTGGGCGTAGCCCTGCGCCAGAACAATTGGGGCGTCCCCTTGCGCAGAAATCTGGTGGAAACCAAAATGCGCCCGGCTGAAGAGAGCGGCGCGTTGGGCGATTTTGCCATTCTCACGTTCGAGAGTGAATTCAGCAACCGCGCGCAGGTGACGGAGCAGGTGACCATGCAGAGGGTTGGCGGTGATTGGGTCGTCGCCGATTATGACGGTGATGACGGTACTGACGATTGACGATTTTCCCCACGGGCTGCCGATTGTGCAGCCTAAAGCACAAACAAAAAGGGCCGGGATTGCTCCCGGCCCTTCTCGTAATCATCGAAGCGAAGTCGCTTACATGCCCGAACCCGGACCGTAGGTGATTTCCACGCGCCGGTTCTGCAGCTCACGAACACCGTCAGCGGTCGGCACGCGAGGCATGCTTTCACCGAAGGCTTCGGTCGTGATGCGGGTCGACGGAATGCCGCGACCGGTCAGGTAGTTCTCGACCGAGTCGTTACGACGTTCGGCGAGACCGATGTTGTACTGGACGCTGCCCGAACGGTCAGTGTGACCGGCCAGCATGATTGCTGCCGTGCCGCAATCGCCATAGGCGGTGATTGCAGAGTTCAGAACCGTGGCTGCTTCCGGCGTGATGTCCGACTGATCCCAATCGAAGAACACGATGTACGGGCCCTGCTCACACACTGCGGCCGGAGGCGGCGGCGGCGGGGGAGGAGGAGGCGGGGGAGGCGGCGGAGGCGGAGGCGGCGGCGGGGGAGGAGGCGGCAGGGCCTCTTCACCGCCGAAGTTGAACATTAGGGTCGCCAGAACGGAATGCGTGCTGATGTCGCTTTCAAACTCGCGGCCCAGCTGATCGACATAGGTCGGGTTGGTCACGCGGTGGAACTTGTACTTCAGCGAAGCATCGACCGAATCCGTCAGCGGCGCGCGCAGCTGTGCGATGGCCTGCCATGCGAAGCGTGCATCGTCATCATCGATGAAACCGCCGCCGCGCGTGTTTGCGGTGAACTTCTCAAGCTTGGCGTTGGAAATGCCAACGCCGCCACCCAGGGAAACACCGATGCCATCGTTGCCGCCGAAATCGAGCAGGCCATTCAGCATGCCGCTCCAGATCGCAAGATCGCCCGACGAAGGTTCGATCGGATCGACGAAGCCGATCAGCGCCGTGGTGGGTCCGGGAACGCCAACGCCAGCGGCATCGATCGCTTCCACGCCGATGCGCTTGTAGGCGCCTTCCACTTCGAGGCGGACGGGGCCAGCATCGTAGCCGAGTACTGCCTCGGCTTCCCAGCCAAGATCGGTGTCGACGACGATCTCGTCAGTCGGGTTGAGGCGCAGATCGATGTCTTCCGACACTGCACCGCCGGCGCCCACGCCGACGTAGAACTCGTTATCGCCGGCAACTGCTGGCGTGGCGATGAACGCCGTGGCCGACAGCAGGCCGATTGTGAACTTCTTCATCAATGATTCCCCCATACTAAGGAATGGAATTTATAGCTGTACAACGCAGTGGAGAAATCCCCGCTTGAGCGTTGAAACTGCGAGGGTTGTTAGAGCAATCCCACATCCATTGCGATGGATTTCAGAGCAGACTGAGTTGACCGTCCCTTGTGGGTGATCGAAATGCAACGGTTTCCAGATTAAATGCTTTGTTTTCAATGCCAGCCCGTCTGCATGCGATACGAAATCGTGCGCGAAACAGGTCTGCCCACACGCCGCTGGGCTTGAA
Source organism: Aurantiacibacter rhizosphaerae (assembly GCF_009807005.1). Classification (GTDB taxonomy): domain Bacteria; phylum Pseudomonadota; class Alphaproteobacteria; order Sphingomonadales; family Sphingomonadaceae; genus Alteraurantiacibacter; species Alteraurantiacibacter rhizosphaerae. The sequence continues at coordinate 105,717 of NZ_WUBR01000002.1, forward strand.
ACGGCCGAAGAAGCTGGGGTCATTGTCACGTCCCTTGCGGATGGAGCGGACGATCTGCATCACCTTGCCCGCGCGATCGGGATAGTGAACGTCCAGCCATTCACGAAACAGCGGCGCCACTTCATGCGGCAGGCGCAGAGGTATCCAGCCACAGCCATCCACGCCGATGATGCCCGCCCGGCGAATGATCTCTTCCATGAATTCATCCGTAATCGCGGGTATGACAGGAGAGATCGAACAGTGAACCGGCACGCCCGCCTGCACCAGCTTTTCCAATGCTGAAAGCCGTTTAGTCGGCGATGCTGCCCTTGGTTCAAGCTTTCCGGAAAGCACGGGATCCATGCTGGTGACAGATATGGCAACCACAACAAGGTTGTGTGTCGCCATCTCAGCCAGCAGATCGATGTCCCGCAAGACCCGATCAGATTTCGTGGTGATAGTGACGGGATGGCGTGTTTCAAGGCACAGTTCCAGCACCTGCCGCGTGATCTCATACCGCTTCTCAATCGGCTGATAGGGATCGGTATTGGTGCCCATGGCGATGGGGCGAGGAATATATTTCGGCCTGGACAGCGTCTCCCTCAGCAGCCGCGCGGCATTGGGCTTTGCAAACAGCTTCGTCTCGAAATCGAGACCGGGCGACAAATCGTGATAGGCGTGGGTAGGGCGCGCGAAGCAGTAAACGCAGCCGTGCTCGCATCCTCTGTAGGCATTGATCGAACGATCGAAGCGAATGTCAGGAGACTGGTTGAAAGTGAGGATCGTCTTGGGATGTTCCTCCGTCACCGTGGTGCGCAGTTTTACCGGCGGACCGTCAAGCGCTTCCATCGCGTCGCGCCAGTCGCCATCAGCCTCCCGCGCGGCGAGGCCGAAACGCTGCGACACTTCGCCCGATTGCGCGCCGCGACCGCGATGACGAGGTTCCAGTTTGCTCATAGAACATAAATAGAACAAACGCGCTCAAAGGCAAGCCGCTGATGCTGTGCTAGCGTTCTTTCAAGCGCGGCATCAGCTCAACGAAATTGCAGGGGCGGTTCCGGCTGTCCAGCTGCTCTGCCAGAATGCCGTCCCAGCCATCCTTAACCGCGCCATTCGAACCGGGCAGGGCAAAGATGTACGTGCCGCCTGCCAACACCGCCATCGCGCGCGATTGCACTGTGGAGGTGCCGATGGTCTTGTAGCTGATCCAGCGGAAAAGCTCTCCGAAACCGGGGATTTCCTTGTCCTTGATCCTGTTCAGCGCCTCTGGCGTGACATCGCGGCCCGTCAGCCCGGTCCCGCCGGTCGAAACAACGGCATCGATTGTTGGATCGTCTACCCAGCGGCGCAGCAGCGAAACAATGGCGGAGGCACTGTCCTTTGCGATAGCGCGCGTGGCCAGGTTATGTCCGGCATCGCTGATGCGCTGGGCCAGGATATCGCCCGATGTGTCCTCATCCGAGCTGCGAGTGTCCGATATGGTGAGCAGGGCGATGTTGATCGGCCGAAATTCGCGGCTCTCATCGATAGCCATTATTGTCCCCCTGACATGTAGACACGGCCAGTGCTGCCGGCTTCGGGGAACATCGGCCAGTTGTTCTGCGCTAGTGCCACGCGTGTGGGCGATGCTGCATTCGCCTGACGCTCATACATCCAGTAGTTGCGCATCACGATGGCGACGTAGCCGCGCGTCTCCCAATAGGGGATCGCTTCCATATACATCAGCGGATCGCCGCCGTCGTTCACCTCCTGCGTCCATCGCGTGATCGGCGTGAGGCCCGCGTTATAGGCGGCCATGATCTGCGGCAGGCGGCCTTGCGTGGCAGGGTTTCTGGCCACCATCTGCAAATTGCATTGCCCCAGTGCCAAGTTCATTTCCGGCTCGAAAACGTCGATCGCGCCTGCCGGGCGTCCAACGCAGCCAGCATGCTGGCGAAGGGTAGGCGGCGTGATCTGCATCAGGCCCTGCGCATTGGCGGGGCTGACAGCATCGGATCGGAAGGCTGATTCCTGCAGGATATGCGCAAAGGCGAGGCCGGGATCGATCTGCCAGCCTTCGCGCGGCGCAATCTTCGGGGCGGGGTAGTGGGAGGCGGGATCCGCCTCACCGCCCGTCGGTGCGTTCAGGGCCATGTACAGCTGCGTTTGCGGGAAGCCCAGATCGCGCGCCAGCCGTGAATAGGCATCATAATCGCGCGGATTGCCGATGCGGGCCTGGTGCAGCAGAACCTGGCTGCCCAGCACATCGCGCCCGATTTCCGCCAGAGCCACGGCGATGCGCGTATTGGTGTTACCGCCGATGGCCTGCCAATCTTGCGTGGAGAAGTCGGCGCTCTCTACCCGGTCCGGCAAATTGCGGCCCAGCTGTTCGCTGGCCAGCATTCCGTACAGTGTTTCATCCAGCAACGCGGCGTTGTTCAGCAAATCCTGGCTGAGCGCCGGCTGACGGCAGCGAAGCGCAGCGCGCGAGCCCCAGAACAGCGAGGCGGCGCGTAATGTGGGATTGATTGCACCCTGCGCGGCGCGCTGGAAGGATGCGGCAGAGGTCTCGCAATCATTCAGGCGCCATGCCGCGAGGCCTGCAGTCCATTCGCCTTCAGCCACCCAGGCACCGCGCCCCTGTGATACAGTCTGCGCCATGGCCAGGGCCTGCGCGTCGCGGTTTTCGATGAAATAGCTCCACGCGATGCGTTGACGCCATTCTGCCAGCGCCTCCGGGCTGAGCGATGCTTCTACACCGTTCAGCAGCAGGCGCGCGCCGGTGGGATCATCATTGGTGATGTGATCGAGAATGGCTGCGCGCACATCGGATGGCATCGTTCCGTCATTCACCGAACGCGGACGTGTTCTGCGCGGGATCGATCGCTGCGATACCAGATCGCGCGCGTAGGGCAGGTTTGGCTCCCCGGTCAGCCCACGGGTCTGGCCAAGGCGCACGAGTTGCGCTGCCTGCGGCAGTTCATATCCGGTTTCCAGCCAGCGGGTAATCTGGTCCAGCTCCACCCGCGGGGAATTGGCCGCAAGGTAATATTCGGCGCGCGCCACATCATGCAGCAGGCCGGTGGGCCTTTGCGCCAACAGGCCTTCTACCTGCGTCCAGTCACCCCTTTCGATGGCGGAGAACAGCCCGCGGTAATATTCCCGATCCTGCGCCGATAATTGCTGCGGAGCGGGGTTCTGGGAGAGACGGGCGGTGAAGTAGGTGCGCGAATCCTGTTGCTGGGCAAATGCAGGGGATGTTGCAAGACAGGCAAGGGCGGCAGCCGCCGCGGCAAGTCGCTTCATAAAGTGGCAGTCCATTGGCAAAGCCGTTTCCAAAGTCGAGCACGCTGGCGCGCGTGATCCAGGAGACGGTCGGGGGAAAAGGTTGCGAGGGTCGGTATGTCGGCAATGCGGCTGACGGATTCAGGGGGCGCGCTGGCGTCATGACCCAGAAGAGTGGGCAGATTGCTGCCGAAAAGCAGGATTTTCTGCGGTTTCGCCAGTGCAAGATGATGAGCGACGACGCCGCCCAGTCCGGTGCGGCCAAGCTCTGCCCAATCGGGCAGGGTGGTGTGTGATGGCAGCGCACTGGCAAAATAGGCCGTGTTGGGGTCCACATCGATGGCGCGCAGGATGTTGCCCAGCAGCCTGCCTTGCGGGCCGGACAGCAGTGTGTCGCGATCGTCGATCTCCGGCATGGCAGACATCACCATGATGGGCGCGCCTTCCACGCCGATGGGGGCAAGGCGATGGGATTGCCCGTGCGCAAAGGGATTGTCCGGGCCCACCCACCAGTCACGAAAATCGGCTAGAGTAGTTGGCAGGTCATTGATATCGACCTTTTGTTCCGGCTGTTCTTCAACCTCAGGCTGCGCTTTCGCCACGGATGGTGGGGGCGCAGGCTTGGTATCGTCAGCCAGCAGCGGCTCTATCTCGTCCGTAAACACGAAATCCACGCCAGCATCACGCCACCAGTCGATGGTTGCAGCATACTGCTGGCCAAGAGTGATATCGTTGCGAATTTCCATGATCGGGCTGTTGTTGGTCTTGACGGTTAGCAAGCCAACGATCAAGTCCTGACCGATGGATGTTCCGCAAAACGAGGCGAAATGATGAGTGAACGCGAATCGATGCCAGTCGATGTTGTGATCGTAGGCGGCGGTGTCGCAGGCCTCTCCGCATCGATCCGGCTGAAGCAGTTGAATGAAGAGCTTGAAGTCGTGGTGCTGGAAAAGGGCTCCGAAATCGGGGCGCATATCCTTTCAGGCGCCGTGGTTGATCCCAAGGCGCTGGACGAATTGTTTCCCGACTGGCGCACGATGGACTGCCCGATGGCGGAAACGCCGGTTACGGATAACTGGCACTGGATGCTCGGCAAATCGGGCAAGATCAACATGCCGCACGCAATGATGCCGCCATTGATGAGCAATGATGGCTGCTACACTGGTTCGCTGGGCAATCTCACCCGCTGGCTGGGTGAACAGGCAGAAGCTTTGGGCGTCATGGTGTTCCCCGGCTTCCCGGCTTCGGAGGTTATGTTCGATGATGCGGGCGCCGTCAGCGGCGTCATCACGCAGGACATGGGCGTTGCCGCCGATGGATCGCACAAGCCCGATTATCAGCCCGGCATGGAAATCCACGCGAAATACACGCTGTTTGCGGAAGGTGCGCGTGGCAACCTGACGAAGCAGATGAAGGCAAAGTTCGATCTGGAGGCCGATTGCGAGCCGCAGGTCTATGGCCTTGGTATCAAGGAATTGTGGGATATCCCCGCAGAAAAGCACGTGCCCGGCCGCGTTATTCACACGCAGGGCTGGCCGCTGAGCGAGAGTGACACCTGGGGCGGGGGCTTCCTGTATCACCAGGCCAACGGCCAGGTCGCGCTCGGCTTCGTTACGGCGCTGGATTACAAGAACCCCTATGTCTCTCCATTTCAGGAATTCCAGCGGTGGAAGCACCATCCCGCCATTCTTGAATATCTGGAAGGCGGCACCCGCGTTGCCTATGGCGCGCGGGCCATTAACGAGGGTGGCTGGCAGAGCGTGCCCAAGCTGGCGTTCCCCGGCGGCGCGCTGATCGGGTGTGCCGCGGGCTTCGTCAACGTTCCGCGTATCAAGGGCAGCCACACCGCGATGAAAAGCGGCATGCTGGCCGCTGAAAGCGTTGTTGCGGCCATTGCAGATGGGCAAGAGCACACCGAACTGGCCGATTACGATGCAAACCTGCGCGACAGCTGGATCGCGAAAGAGCTGAAGACAGTGCAGAACGCGCAGCCGCTGGTTGCGAAGTTCGGCGGCGATGTGGGCACCGTGCTGGCAGGCGCGGATATGTGGCTGCGCACGCTGGGCCTTGGCCTTGGCGCGATGGGCCATCACCGCGATTATGCCGAAACGCAGCGAGCCGATCTGTACAAGCCCATCGATTACCCCAAGCCCGACGGCAAGATCAGCTTCGATCGCCTCACCAGCGTATCCTATTCCTTCACCAATCACGCGGAGGACCAGCCCAATCACCTGAAGGTGAAGGACATGGAACTGCAGCGTGAAAGCGAGCTTGAAGTGTTTGCCGGCCCCTCCACCCGCTATTGCCCTGCAGGGGTTTACGAGTGGGTGCAGGAGGGGGCCGAGGAGCCCAAGTTCGTGATCAACTCGCAGAACTGCGTCCACTGCAAGACCTGCGATATCAAGGACCCGAACCAGAACATCAACTGGACCACGCCCGAAGGCGGCGGCGGGCCGAACTATCCCAACATGTGATCCGCAACTTGCGGCTTGTTGAAACAGCCTATGCCAAGATCAACCTCGCGCTGCATGTCCGCATGCGGCGCGAGGACGGCTATCATGAGCTGGAAACGCTGTTCGCCTTTGTTGACGCAGGTGACACGTTGACGGTGCGCTCTGCCGCGCAGGACCGGCTGATAACTACCGGTGAATTTGCGGCCAAGCTGGACAATCCGTTCGACAATATCGTGATGCAGGCACTGGGCGCTTTGCCGCGCACCGATGGACTGGAAATCGCTCTGGAGAAAAACCTGCCGGTGGCTGCCGGTCTTGGTGGCGGTTCTGCCGATGCAGGCGCAGTGTTTCGCATTGTGGAGCAGGCCCATGGTTTACCGGATGGCTGGCATGCGCGCGCCACGCGCCTTGGTGCAGACGTGCCCGCCTGCGTCTGCAGCGAAATGGCAGTCGGGCGCGGCACGGGGACCGAACTGGAGCCGGTTGAGAACGACATGGCTGGCATGGCCGTCCTGCTCGTGAACCCGCGCATCGCCGTATCTACCGGACCTGTGTTCAAGGCATGGGATGGCAAGGATCGCGGCCCGATGCCGCATGGAACAGCGCGCGAGATTGCGCAGGCGGGGCGCAATGATCTGCGCGACCCGGCGATCTCCATCTGCCCGGCCATCGCAGACGTTCTCTCCGCGCTGGAGGCCAGCGATCCGTGGCTGCACGAAATGTCCGGTTCCGGCGCAACGTGCTTTGCCCTTTATGAATCTGCCGAAATCCGCGATAGGGCGTCACAAAAGCTGGCATTCGATCATCCCGATTGGTGGCAGATGAAAGGACAATTGCGATGAGCGAAACGGTCTTCCGCCATATTGGCGAGGCCAAGCCCGGCGGCATTGTTGCTGTGTGCGACCATGCCTCGAACCATGTGCCAGAAGGCATTGAACTGGGCGTTTCGGCTGCGACACTGGAAATGCACGTGGCATATGACATTGGCGCGAGCGGAGTTTGCGACAGGCTGGCGCGCCGCCACGGCATTGGCGCCTATCTTTGTGAAGTAAGCCGCCTGGTGGTCGATATGCACCGGGAGGAGGATCACGAAGCCCTGATCCCCGTGAACACGGATGGCATTCTTGTGCCCGGCAATATCGGGGCCAATCGCGATGCGCGGGTAAAGGATTATTACCAGCCCTATCACGCCAATCTGGCGAAATGGCTGGACGAGGTTGATCCAGGCCTGATCCTGTCGATCCACAGCTTCACACCCGCGCTGGAAAGCGATCCTGATAAGGAGCGCCCCTGGGAAATCGGCCTGCTCTACAATGAAGACGATCGCGCCGCGCGGCACGCCATTCGGCTGTTTGGCGAACTGGGTGTGACGGTTGGCGATAACGAGCCGTATTCTGGCAAGCAGCTTAACGCGACGATGAACCGTCATGCAGAGGCGAAGGGCCGCCCGTATTGCGCCATCGAAATCCGCAATGACCTGATCGCCACGGAGACGGGGCAGGCGCGCTGGGCCGCCATTATCGCCGATGTCGCAGGCCGCGTTAAACTGGCGGTGGACACTTACGAATAGGAAGGCGACTGATCGGGCGACTGAGCAGGACTTGGTGCGAGCCAAGCTTTTCCTCTTTCGGTTCGGGTGGTCTATACTTTAGGGGTGCGGCGACAAGCTTTACCAGGATAGACCATGCCCGATTATCGTTCACGCACTTCCACCCACGGCCGCAACATGGCGGGTGCCCGCGGCCTGTGGCGCGCCACCGGCATGAAGGATGGCGATTTCGGCAAGCCGATCATTGCCGTGGTCAACTCCTTCACGCAGTTCGTGCCCGGCCATGTCCACCTGAAGGATCTTGGCCAGCTGGTGGCGAGAGAGATTGAGAAGGCGGGCGGCGTTGCCAAGGAATTCAACACCATAGCCGTGGATGATGGCATCGCCATGGGCCATGACGGCATGCTGTATTCGCTGCCCAGTCGTGATCTGATCGCCGACAGCGTAGAATACATGGTCAACGCCCATTGCGCCGATGCGATGGTGTGCATCTCCAATTGCGACAAGATCACCCCCGGAATGCTGATGGCGGCAATGCGGCTGAATGTGCCGGTGGTGTTCGTCAGCGGCGGCCCGATGGAGGCCGGCAAGGTGGTGCTGAAGGGCAAGGAAGTGGCGCTTGACCTGGTTGACGCCATGGTTGCTGCGGCGGACGAGAGCTATAGCGATGAAGAGGTGGCGGACATCGAGCGTTCGGCCTGTCCCACCTGCGGATCGTGCAGCGGGATGTTCACCGCCAACTCCATGAACTGCCTGACAGAGGCGCTGGGCCTTTCGCTTCCCGGCAATGGGTCGCAGCTTGCCACGCATTCGGATCGGCAGGGCCTTTTTGAACGGGCAGGGCGCCTCGTCGTGGCACTGGCAAAGCGGTATTACGAGGAGGACGACGACAGCGTCCTGCCGCGCTCCATCGCCAACTTCCAGGCTTTTGAAAATGCCATGAGCCTGGACATTGCCATGGGCGGGTCCACCAACACGGTGCTCCACCTGCTCGCCGCCGCGCATGAGGCGGGGATCGATTTCACCATGGCCGATATCGACAAATTGAGCCGCAAGGTGCCGTGCCTGTCGAAAGTCGCGCCTGCAAAAAGCGATGTGCACATGGAAGACGTCCACCGCGCAGGCGGGATCATGGCGATCCTTGGTCAGCTTGACCGTGCAGGATTGCTCCACACCGCGCTGCCCACGGTGCACAGCCCCACGATGGGTGATGCGCTGGACGATTGGGACGTTTCGCGCACCGGCAATCCCAAGGTCCATGAATTCTACAAGGCTGCACCCGGCGGCGTTCCCACGCAGACAGCCTTCAGCCAGTCCCGCCGGTGGGACGAGCTGGACCTGGACCGTGAAAACGGCGTGATCCGCAGCGCCGAACATGCTTTTTCTCAGGATGGCGGGCTTGCCGTTCTGTATGGCAATATCGCCCGCGATGGCTGCATCGTGAAAACCGCCGGCGTGGATGAGAGCATCCTAAAGTTCACCGGCCCCGCACGCGTTTATGAAAGCCAGGACGATGCCGTCTCCGGCATTCTGGGTGACGAGGTGAAGGCGGGCGATGTCGTGGTCATTCGCTACGAAGGACCGAAGGGCGGGCCGGGCATGCAGGAAATGCTCTACCCCACCAGCTATCTGAAATCGAAGGGGCTCGGCGCGCAATGTGCATTGCTGACCGATGGCCGTTTCTCTGGCGGCACATCGGGCCTGTCCATCGGCCATGCATCACCCGAAGCGGGTGAGGGCGGCGCGATTGCCCTTGTCGAAACCGGCGACGTGATCGAGATCGATATTCCGAACCGCACCATCAACCTGGATGTCAGTGAAGAGCAGCTAGCCCATCGCCGCGCCGCGATGGAAGCCAAGGGCGATGACGCATGGCAGCCTGTTAAGCCGCGCGCGCGCCGCATCACGCCCGCGCTTCAGGCCTATGCGACGATGACAACCAGCGCCGCCAAGGGCGCCGTGCGCGATGTCAGCCAGGTTACCAAGGGTATCAAATAGTGAAGCCAGCGCTGCTTTCCTGCATACTCACGCTGATGGCGACCGCCGCCTGTGATGAGGGCCAGCAGGCAACAGCGCAGGCGAGCACCGGCGGCACGATGATCGACTGCTCGCTGAACGGCGCAGGCGGATTTGGCCGCGATTGCACTATGGAGCTGGTTGAGCAGGATGGTGCTGATTTTGTCATCGTGCGACACCCCGATGGTGCATTTCGCCGGTTTGAACTGGGCGTGCCCGGTCGCGGCCTGATTACCGCCGCGGGGGCGCAGCAGGCCGAGGTTACTCCGCGTGGCGGCTATATCGAAGTGCGAGTGAGTTCTGACAGATACCACTTGCCCGTTGCCGAATGAAAGCCGCCGCGCCCCAGCAGATCCTGACCGCAGATCAGATGCGCGCATCAGAACAGCGGTTGATCGATCAGGGCGAAACGGTTGAAAGCCTGATGGAACGCGCCGGTGCTGGCGCCGCCGACTGGGTCTGGCGCCTGTCCGCCGGAAGGCCGGTCACCGTGCTGTGCGGCTCCGGCAATAACGGCGGCGATGGTTATGTCATCGCGCGGCTTCTGGAACAGCGCGGTGTTGCTGTGTCGGTGGTCGCGCCGATGGGGCCGAAAACCGATGCTGCCGTTACGGCGCGCAAGCGCTGGGCGGGCACGCCGGTGGATTTCGCCAGCGGCGAGGTCTTCGTGGATTGCCTGTTTGGCACCGGCCTTGCTCGGCCCCTGTCGGATGATCTGCTGGCGAAACTGACGCAGCTTTCGGATGCACACGCCTTGTCTGTCGCCATAGATCTGCCGAGCGGCGTGGACAGCGACACCGGCGAATGTCTGAATGACGAACTTCCGCATTACGCCCTTACCGTGGCGCTCGGCGCGTGGAAGCGGGCGCATTGGCTGATGCCTGCCTGCGCGGCCATGGGATCGCGCCACCTCTTCGATATTGGCGTTGGCGCAGTCGAAAACGCGGTGCAACTGACGCAGCGGCCCTGCCTATCCGCACCTGCGCGAGACGCGCACAAATATTCGCGCGGGCTTGTCACCATCATCGGCGGCGAAATGCCCGGCGCGGCGATATTGGCCGCCAAGGCTGCGCAACATGCGGGTGCGGGATATGTGAAGCTGCTGGCGCCACATTCCCATCCCGATCTGCCCGCCGATATCGTGCTGGACGAGAACGAGGATATGAGCCCGGCGCTGGATGACAAAAGACTGGGCGCTCTACTGATCGGCCCCGGCCTTGGCCGCAGCGAAAAGGCGCGGCAAAAGCTGCGGCAGGCGCTGGCGTCCTCCGCGCCGCTTGTGCTGGATGCCGATGCGCTCACCTTGCTCTCGCCCGATATGTTGGGAGACGGCGCGGCAGCGCATCTGGCAACGCCGCACGAAGGAGAGCTGGCGAGCCTGTGTGAGGCATTTGGAATTTCCGCCAACGGCAAGCTGGAAGAGGCGAGGGCGCTTCACGAAGCCACTGGCCTGACGGTGCTGGCAAAGGGGTCGGACAATATCCTTGTGGGCAGCAGCGGTATTCGGTTTTTCCCACCAACGTCCCCATGGCTTTCCACCGCTGGAACGGGCGATGTACTGGCCGGTATCGCGGCAAGCCGCGTGGCCAGCGGATGCACGCCGTTCCTTGCAGCGCAGCAGGCCGTGCAAATTCACGCCGAGGCCGCACGTATTGCGGGGCCGGTATTTTCCGCCAGTGACCTTGTTGATGCGCTGCCAAGGGCCTACGCGGCCTTCCTGTGACGCAAGCCAGCAAAATCATCCGCATCGCTGCCAAGGGCGATGGCGTAACCGCCAATGGGCAACATGCCCCCATGGCCGCACCCGGCGATCTGTTATTGCCGGATGGCTCGCTGGAGCATGGCCCCCATCACGTGAGCCCCCCGTGCCGCCATTTCGGCACCTGCGGCGCATGCCAGTTGCAGCATTGCGACGAGGGCGCGCTGGCGGATTTTGTGCGCAATCGCGTGGTTTACGCAGCGCAGTCACAGGGGATGGAGCCAGAGACCGTTACCGCGCCTGCCATGTCCCCGCCATTCTCCCGCCGCCGGGCCAGCCTGCGGGCTATCAATGGCGGTGGCCGCCCGCTAATCGGCTTTACGCAGGCGGGATCGCACAAGGTCGTCGACATGCAGGAATGTCACGTCCTGCACCCACGCCTGTTTGCCGTCGTCAACAGCCTGCGCGGCTACCTTGGCCGGATCAAGGGCCGCTATGCCATCGGTATCGAGATGACGCTGGTGGATCAGGGCGTGGACCTGAATATCAGCGGCTTCACTCCTGAAGGGCTGGAGCAGACAGAAAACCTGCTGGATTTCTGCCGGGAACATGGACTTGCGCGCGTGACGCTGGATCACGGTTACGGCGCGGAAAGCTTCTGGGAGCCGGAGCCTGTTACCATCACGCTGGGCGGGGTGCCCGTGGCATTTCCGCCGGGAGCCTTCCTTCAGGCGACCGCCGATGGCGAAGCCAGTCTGGTGGCGGCGTGCCAAGAGTGGCTGAAAGGTTCGGCAAAGATCGCGGATCTGTTCGCCGGGCTGGGCACATTCGCGCTGTCATTGTCCGGGGTGTCCCATGTGCTGGCAGCAGAAGCTGACATGGCGGCGATATCCGCGCTGCGCAGCGTCGCCAATCGCATGCAGCAACGCATCGAATGCGCGCACCGAGACCTGTTCAGAAATCCGCTGCGGGCAGAGGAGCTGGCCGAATTTGACGCGGTAATTCTCGATCCGCCGCGCGCCGGTGCACGCTCTCAAGTGGAGCAAATCGCCAAGAGCGGGATCGAGCGGGTGGTGTATATCAGCTGCAACCCGTCAAGCTGGGCGCGTGATGCGGCGCAGCTGAAAGAAGCGGGCTACACTCTGGCAGAGCTACGACCCGTGGGGCAGTTTCGCTGGTCCACCCATGTGGAACTTGCCAGCCTGTTTGTCCGCTAGGCCAGCGATTTCATCATCGAGACAATCTGGTCCTCAAGCCATTCATGGTCGGATGGCTCGCTGAAACCGTGGTCAGCTCCCTCGCGAACCGTGACGACCTCTTTGCCGATGGGATAATTCGTGTGGAAGGCCTGCGCGGTGCGGTCTCGCCCGGCCAGCATGATCTGCACATCGCCATGGAATGCCGAAATGCCGTCTGCCAGCGCCTGCCCGAGTTGTGACGTGGTGCTTTTCCCGGCGATGATTTGCCTCACGCCCCCGGCAACGCCTGCGATCGAGATCTTGCCGGTCAGCAATCGTGCCACCTCGCGCGGATTGCGCAGCTTTTGCAGATAGCGCGCCTTGATCGCATCAGGCGGAGCATCCTGCGATTGCGCGTCATCGAAAGTCCAGGGATTTGCCAGCGCCAGCGCATCAACGCCGAAACCTTCGCCCAGCATGAGGGCGGCTGCACCGTCGCAGTTGCCATAGGCCACGATGCGGCGAACAGCAGGAAATTCCCCGCGAAAGCAGGCGAGGGCGGCCCTTATATCCTGCTGCGACTGTCTGAAGCCAGCGTCTGTCCCGCTGCTGTCACCCACCCCGCGCCTGTCAAACCGGAACACGGGGAAACCACGCGCTGCGATGCGGGAGGCCAGGCTGGCGTGCCCGCCAAACGCGCCACTTCGCGGTTCACTGCCACCGCTGACGATCAGCAGGCCCACCTCGCCATCGGCGGTGTCGAGCGTGCCAACCAGCGTCTCTCCCTCGCATGAAAATGTGACGTGGTGCCGCTTCATCGCAGGCGCTCCATAATGATATCGGCCAGTCTTTGCGCCTGTGCAGGATCGTGGCCGGGTTCTGCACGAAGCCACAGCCCGCCGCCGCCCACATCGCCCTGTGCAATCTGCTCGGCATCCTGAGCGGGCTTGGCCGCTTCCAGCTCGCCGATCATCTGCGGGCCGATATCATATCCGCCCAGGCGCAGCCCTTCCGCCAATCCGCTCGCCAACAGGCCATCGCGCGTTTCCGTACGCCCCTGTTCGCTGGCGATCATCACCTGCGCGCGCAGCATCGCTCGCAGCAGGCCGGAGCCTGCAACGGGCGCGTAATGCATGGCAGACAGATGGGCCGGCGCGACCAAAGCGCCGCCGCGCATGGTGAGCACATGGGTCGCGCCAAAATGGTGGGCCGCAGCATCAATGGCTGCGCGCCAGCTATCAAGCGACTGACGCTCCAGGTCCTCAAGGCTTTCATTCGTGCCTGGCAGATCGGGCAGGAAGCAATCGATGTCGCCTGCATCCAGCCTGCGCATAAGCTCCACCGTGAAATGGCGCAGCTTGTTGCCTTCTTCGAACAGGGCAGGGATCACGAGTACCCGTTTTTCGCGCTGCCTGTCGAAAGACAGCGCATATTCACTGGAACCTGAAGGGGAGGGCCAGAGACCCGTCAGCATGGCTGATCAGCCGTTGCCGCGCTTTTCGTTGAGGAAGGCCCGCAGGGAGCCAAAGGTTTCCAGCATCTCTCCGTCCACATCGTCATCCTCGATAATAATGTCGAGGCGATCTTCCAGCTCTGTAAGAAGGCCTGCCACGGCCATCGAATCGAGTTCGGGAAGATGGCCAAACAGGCCGGATTCGTCGCCAAGCTCTGCAATACGCTCTGCCGATAGGCCCAGCACATCGGCCAGAACCTGTCGCAGGAGGAGATCGGTCTCCTCGTTCTGCTCAGTAGGGGCGGGAAGATTGGACGCCATAACATCTGCGGCACTAGACACCGTTTGATCGAGAAACAAGCTTTCGGATCTCGGCCTTGGCAATATATGGCCAGTTCAATGGCGATCCGGCGCGCAGGCAGGTCAGCCGCCACCGCGTGCGCACCTGCTCCATCCAGTCACGCTTGTATGGATCGTCCCCCGTTCCAAAATCCACCCATTCCACGCCGTCGGTATCGATCACCCGCTGAAACAGGGCGGCCGTCAGCGTAGTGCCGGGGGAAAGCTTTTGCGCATCCGTGCGATGGGCCAGCTTGTGGATGTAGGCCGTGCCGCCATCCACGGTCCAGAACTGGGCAGCCACGGGCGCGCCATCGTGATGGGCAATGGCAAAGCGATATCGCCCCGCCTCACTTTCATTGATGGCGAAATTGCGCAGCAATACCGGATCGCCTTCCTCCGGCTTCCAGCTCTCGGCATAGATTGCCTCATACTCGACCCACTGCCCTGCATCGAACTGCGTGGACAGGGTTACGTCCACCTTCTTTGCCTTGCGTTTCAACGTGTTGCGCAATGCTCCGGGACGATCGGCAAAGAATTCGGCGTAGCTGCGGCCCGCAACGTGCAGCACGTGATTGGTATCGCAAGGCTCCACAATCACGCGCCAACCGGTGTGGTGGAAGGCGTGGCTCAGCCGATCCAGCGTGCCATCCTCTGCTGGCAGCTTGGTAAAGGTTACGCGATGGGTATGCGTGGCAAGATCTTCGGCCAGTTCTTCCAGCAGGGTGTGATTGGCAAGGCCATTGGTTTGCAGCTCTCTCCAGGTGAAAGCGTACCAGTTGGTCAGTGCTTCCAGCCCGTCCTTTCCCTTTCGCAAGGGGAGCGCGATGCCTGCCCTGCCTTCCTGCGCCATCGCCAGCAGCGGCTTCAGCCCGCTGTTTTCCAGCAGCGCAAACCATTCCACACGCGCAAACGGATGTGCGCCAGACCAATCCAGGCCTTGCAGATCGTTAACCGTGTGGTGATAGCTGATGGCCGTCACGAAAAAGCTTGCTCCAGGAATTCAATGCCAATTGCGCCCGACCCCACACCCCGCCCGCTCGATCACCTCGCCATGCGGGGAAATGATGCGGACACAGCGCTGGTCTTGCGCGGGCACACGCTTAACTGGAATGGTTTAAGAACCCGTATCGCCCAGCTTGCAGGCTGGCTGGCAAAGCAGGTCCCCACAAAGGGTGCGAGGGTGGCGACATGGGCGGCCAAGGGCGAACTCACGTGCCTGATGCCGCTTGCCGCAGCGCGCGCAGGCATGGTGCATGTGCCCATCAATCCACTGCTGAAACGCGCGCAGGTTAAGCATATTCTTAACGATTGCGGCGCCAGCCTGCTGATCGGGAATGCCGCGCGTCTTGCCGCTTTGGAAGATGGCGACATCCCGCCTTCCTGCACTTCCCTGGAAGATATGCTGGTGCTGGACGCCAGCAAGGATGCGGCACCGCTGTCAGACCCCTCGGATGCCGATCCCGATGATCTTGCCGCCATTCTCTACACCAGCGGCTCTACCGGGCGGCCCAAGGGCGTGATGCTGAGCCACGCGAACCTGTGGCTGGGCGCGGTTAGCGTGGCGCATTACCTGGAAATGGCGCGCGATGATGTGACGCTGGCGGTCCTGCCGCTCAGCTTCGATTATGGGCAGAACCAGCTGCTTTCCACATGGTATGCAGGCGGCAGCGTGGTGCCGCTGGATTACCTCACCCCGCGTGACGTCATCAAGGCATGCGGCCGCCATGGCATCACCACGCTGGCCGCGGTTCCGCCCTTGTGGATACAGTTGCTGGGGCAGGATTGGCCGGAAGACGCGGTGACGCCAATGCGGCGGCTTACCAACAGCGGCGGAGCCCTCACCACGGATCTGGTGCGCGGCCTGCGTCAGCTTTTCCCGCAAGCGCGGCTGTACCCGATGTACGGATTGACCGAGGCATTTCGATCCACCTATCTCGATCCCGATCTGGTGGACGATCATCCCACATCCATGGGCCGCGCCATTCCCTTTGCGGAAATTCTGGTGGTGGACGATGCGGGCGAAATCGCCAGCGAGGGGGAGCTGGTGCACTGCGGGCCGTTGGTGGCGCAGGGCTATTGGCAGGATGCAGAACGAACGGCACAGCGTTTCAAACCGGTGCCGCGCGGATCGCAATATGGCGGCATGGCCGTGTGGTCTGGCGATAATGTTCGCCGGGCAGACGATGGCTTGCTGTATTTTATCGGGCGTGATGATGCGATGATCAAAAGCGCAGGCAACAGGATCAGCCCGCAGGAAATAGAGGAGGCCGCCATCGCCACGCCATTTGTTGAAGAGGCGGTTGCCTTGGGCATCCCGGATGAAAAGCTGGGCCATGCCATTCACCTGGTTGTGCGCGGTGACGGGGATGATGATGGCTTGCGGGGTGCATTGCGCCGGGAACTGCCCAATTTCATGCAGCCATCGGTGATCCGCTGGCTGGATGCCATGCCGCTAAATCCCAATGGCAAGATAGATCGCGCCCGTTTGGCGAGGGAAGCAGCGTGAAGGCGTTAGGACCAATTCCCGTAGGATATGCAGCAAAAGATGGCGAGCTGGCCATTGGCGGACGCACGGCCAGCGCGCTGGTGAAAGAGGCTGGCGATACACCGCTGTTCGTTTATTCGCGCGATCTGATCCGGCAGCATATGGCTGATCTTCGCGCCGCCATGCCTGACCGGCTGAATATACATTATGCCATGAAAGCAAACCCATACGGGCCCTTGCTGGAATTTATCGCAGATCTGGTGGACGGGCTGGATATCGCCTCCGCTGGCGAATTGCAGCAGGCTCGCGAAGCAGGGTATACCCCCCGCGAAATCAGCTTTGCAGGTCCCGGCAAGCGTGACCGGGAACTGTTCGCCGCGATCAGGGCGGGCGTTACGCTCAACGTTGAATCGGAGAACGAGGCGGATCGCGCTCTGCAGATCGGCAGGGATCTGAAAGTTGCTCCGCGTCTGGCCATCCGCGTCAATCCCAGTTTCGAATTGCGCGGATCGGGCATGAAGATGGGCGGCGGGGCAAAGCCGTTTGGCGTGGATACTGCGCTTGTTCCGGCGCTGGCCCGCAAAATCGTGGATGCAGGGGCGAACTGGCGCGGCTTTCACATCTATTCCGGTAGTCAAGCGCTGGATGCGGATGCCATTATCGAAAGCCAGGGCCACGTGCTGGATGTCGCTGCCGAACTGGCGGGCGAAGCGGGCGTTACCGTGCCGCATTTGAACATGGGTGGCGGCTTTGGCATTCCCTATTTTGACAAGGACACCCCGCTGGATATCGCCGCGGTGGGCGCCGCGCTGGAACAGCGGCTTGGCGACCTGCCGCAAATCCTTTCCGAAACGCAGTTCGCAATCGAGCTTGGCCGGTATCTGGTTGGCGAGGCGGGCGTCTATCTTACCCGCATCGTGGACCGGAAGGTGAGCCATGACACAACCTATCTGATCACCGATGGCGGCCTGCATCACCAGCTTGCCGCCTCCGGCAATTTCGGCACTGTGGTGCGGCGCAACTATCCCGTGGCCATCGCCAATCGCTTTGATGCAGAGGCGCAGGAAGTGGTCAACGTGGTGGGCTGCCTGTGTACGCCGCTGGACCGGTTGGCCGATGCCGCCAGCCTTCCGCGCGCCGAAGTGGGCGATCTGGTCGCCGTCTTCTGCGCCGGAGCATATGGGGCAAGCGCCAGCCCGGCAACCTTCCTTGGGCAAGGGCCGGCGCAGGAAATGCTCGTCTGACGCGAGCTTCCAAACCCGTCCCACTTTAGGACAGGTCTTCTCAAAACCCGCCTCCAGCGCGGTTTTGGGGCTGAAGGCTAACGCAATGTTCACCCTTTTTGGCGAGAACCCCCATCGGATCCCAGGGGTGGATTGTCTGTGCAGCCTGACCGGGCTGTTTCAGCCGCCCACCAAATATTCGCGAAGGACGCATCTATGCGCACGAAAAAGCCCGTCTGTCTCCTCCTTGCTTCGGCAAGCCTCGCTATTGGCCTTTCCGGCTGTAGCACGGGCGCTGCCGGACCGGAGCTGGAGCCTGCGCGCTTTGTGGCCATGCAGGAGGGGCCGGGCGAGGAATACGTCATCGGCCCGCTCGATCAGCTGACCATCCACGTGTGGCGCAACGATGAACTGGGCGCGGAAGTACAGGTGCGCCCCGATGGCCGCATCACCACGCCGCTGGTGGCGGATATGCCCGCCGTGGGCAAGACGCCCACCATGCTGGCAGAGGACATTCGCCTGCAGCTTTCGCAATATATCGAAGAGCCGCTGGTGACCGTTATCGTCAACGAATTTGCGGGCACTTTCAGCCAGCAGGTGCGCATAGTGGGCGCCACGGCGCAGCCCGCATCGCTGCCCTATCGCGCCAATATGACGCTGCTGGATGCGATGATCTCCGTCGGCGGGCTTTCGGAATATGCGGCAGGCAATCGCGCCAAGCTGATCCGGTTTGACCGGCAGAGCGGACAGCAGCGCGAATTTTCGTTGCGCCTGTCCGATCTGCTGCGCCGCGGCGATAGCGAGGCGAACGTGATGCTGCGCCCCGGCGACGTGATCATCATTCCAGAGAGCATGTTCTAGGGAAGGGATGCAGCTTTGAACCAGCTTCTCGAAGAATTGCGTGCAGGCATGTGGGCGATCTGGAATCGCCGCTGGCTGGCGCTTGGCATTGCCTGGGGCGTCTGCCTGCTGGGTTGGCTGGTGGTTGCGCTGATACCCAACAGCTATGAAAGCGAGACGCGCATTTTCGTGCAGCTTGACGATGTGCTGGCCGAACAGATCGGCATCGGCGCAGGCAGCCGCGCGCGGGATATTGATCGCATCCGTCAGACATTGGTGAGTTCGGTAAACCTGGAAAAGGTAGTCCGCTCCACCCGCCTTGGCGACAGTGTGACATCGCCCACCGAAATGGAACGCGCGATCGAGGGGCTCACCAAAGATATCGAAGTGGTGAGCGAAGGCGAGAACATCTTCGAAATCTCCGCCGTCAGCGGCAGGTCCGACCTGTCCGACGCCGAGAACGCAGAGCTGGCGCAAGTGATCGCGCAGCGCATGATCGATATCTTCCGCGAGGAGAACCTGGGCGGTGCGCGCGGCGAAATGCGCGATTCGATCGAATTTCTGAACCAGCAGCTTGCCCAGCGCGAGGCTGAGCTTGAGGCCGCCGAGGAGCGCCGCCTGGCGTTCGAATCCGCCAATCCAGACCTGATCGGCGGCGCGCAGGCCATTGCCAACCAGCTTACAGCCACGCGCGCGGCATTGCGCTCCGTGGAATCGGATCTTGCCGCATCGCAAGGCGCGCTTGCCGCATTGGAAGGCCAGATCGCCAGCACGCCGCAGACTATCATCACTCCCGGATCGGGCGGCCCGCAGGCATCGCTGGCGCAGGCCCAGGCAAACCTTGCCGCGATGGAAGCGCGCGGTTTGACCGATGAGCATCCCGATATCGTCGCGGCGCGCCGCACCGTTGCGTCCTTGCGCGAGCAGGCGAAATCCGCCGGACCTGCCGGTGGCACCACCAATCCTGCCTACAGCACGCTGCAATCCATGCGGGTGGAGCGCATGTCCAATGTGCAATCCCTGCAATCGCGCGCTGCTGCCTTGCGAGCCGAAATCGCCTCCATCACTGCTAGCCAGATGCGTGAACCCGGCGCCGCGGCGGAAGCCCAGCGCATCAGCCGCGATTACGATGTGCTGCGCGAACAATATGACCAGCTTCTGCAAGATCGCGAAGAACTGCGCCTGCGCGGGCAGGTGGAGAACGAGCGTAGCGCCGTGCAGTTCGAAGTCGTCGATCCGCCCACCACGCCGCGCCTTCCGGCTGCGCCGAACCGCCCGCTATTGCTACTGGGCGTGCTGATCGTAGGCTTGGGGGCGGGCGCGGGCACTGCATTTGCATTGAGCAAGCTTGGCTCCACCTTCGCCACGGCCAGCCAGCTGGAGCGTAGCTTCGGCCTGCCTGTCATCGGCACGATCTCACACACTTTCACAGAGGCTGGCCGCGAGTTGCGAGCCAAGCGCCTCAAGTATTTCGCCGCCGGGGTCAGTGGCCTGGGCGTCTTGTTCGTCGTGCTGATGGGCGTTGAATTCGTCCAGCGCGGCATGGTGGCGTGAAGGACAGCGCGATGACAGAACACCGCAAATTGCCCGATCCTCCCAAGACGCTGCTAGAACGTGCGGAAAGCATGTTCGGCCTTGGTGGATATACGCCTGCTGCTGTTCCCAAGGAACTGAAGAAGCCTGTCAATCGGCGCCCGAAGCGCGCCACGCCCAAGGCGCGCGAAGCGGTAATCCCTGCGCAGGACGCAGCGGCACCGCCAACGCAACCTGTCCCTCAGGCCGCGCCTGCGCCGCTTGCCACGCCGCAGCCGGAACCGGTTTATGAGGATGTGGAGTTCTCCACCACCGTGCATCCCATCGATCGCGATTGCCTGATGCGCCACGGCCTGATTCAGCCGGAGGGGCAGGTGACAGAGCTTCTGGAAGAATTCCGCATCGTGAAACGCCAGGTGCTGCAATCTGTGCGCAAGGCGCGCGAAACAGGCTCCGGCGCACTGGCGCAGCGGGTTCTGGTCTGCTCCCCCCATCCTGATGAGGGCAAAAGCTATTGCGCGGCCAATCTCGCCATCGCCCTGGCGGCTGAAAAGGACAGCGAAGTCCTGCTGGTTGATGCGGATTTTGCCAAGCCATCGCTGCTGAAAATGCTTGGCCTGCCCAAGGGGCCGGGCTTCATGGATATCCTGGCGCGCGAGGACATGAAGGTGGAGGACTGCGTTCTTGCCACCGATATCGCCGGGCTGCACGTTTTGCCCGCGGGTAATCACACGACATCGGATAGCGAGTACCTTGCCAGCCACCGCACGGCAGAGGTGCTGGACCGGCTGACCCGTGCCGCGCCCAATCGCATCGTGATCTTTGACAGCCCACCGGCATTGGCCGCATCGCAAGCGGCGGAACTGGCCGATCACGTGGGCCAGGCCATCGTCGTGGCGCGCGCGGATCGCACCGGGCAAAGCGCGCTGGAAGATGCGCTGACGCTGCTTTCGTCCTGTCCCGATCTCAAATTGCTTCTGAATGCCGCGCATTTCAGCCCCAGCGGTCGCCGCTTTGGTGCCTATTACGGCGAGGACGCCTGATATTTCATGGCCAAGAGCACGATCTTTTCAATCAGTCTTGCACTGGCGCTGGCCTGGGTGCCGCACGCGGCACTGGCGCAGGATACGCCGGGCCCAACTGCCGCCATGCCGGATCAGGCCGAATTGGGTGAGCGCGAACAGCGCACCTCGCGGGTGGACATCGTCCCCTATATCGAGGCGTCACAGGTTATCACCGCGCAGTTGCAGCCGGGCAGCGATGTGCTCACCTACACACAGCTTGCCGCTGGCGTGGATGCCGCCGTTGCAGGCCGCAATTCCAATGCCTCCGCTTCCCTCCGGTATGAGCGCGAGATCGGCTATGGCAATGCTGCCGACAGCGACACGATTTCAGGTATTGCCCGCGCATCCGTGGGCCTTGTGCGCCGTGGCATAACACTGGAAGCGGGCGGACTTGCATCTCGTACGCGGCTTGAAAGCAACGGCTTCTCTTCCATCGGTGCCATCGGTGGAAACAATGATGCCACCAGCCAGATCTATTCAGTCTATGCCGGCCCCACCATCCAGACGCGGTCCGGCCCGCTGGAAATCAGCGGTGCCTATCGCCTTGGCTATACCCGCGTGGAAACATCGGATGTGGCGATTGCCGCGCCGGGTGGCCAGCAGGTCGATATCTTCGATGACAGTGTGACCCATAATGCCAACATCCGCTTCGGCGTGGCACCCTATACCGTCGCGCCCGTGGGGCTGGGGATTGGTGGCGGATGGAACCGGCAGGATATCTCCAACCTCGATCAGCGCATTGATGATCGCTATGTGCGCGCCGACGTCATCTATCCCGTGTCGCCCAATGTCGCCTTGGTTGGCGGCGTGGGGTATGAGGATGTGGAGGTTTCCAGCCGCGATGCCCTGCGCGATGCCAACGGCGCGCCGGTGATCGGCAATGACGGACGTTTGGTGACGGATGAGAGCGAACCGCGCCGCATCGCCTATGAGACAGATGGGCTGATCTGGGACGTGGGCGTCATGTGGCGCCCCAGCATCCGTACCTCGCTGGAGGCGCATGTTGGCCGCCGCTATGGCTCCACCACATATTACGGCTCTCTGTCATATGTGCCGAGCGTGAATTCCAGCGTGAATGTGTCTGTCTATGACAACATCACCGGCTTCGGCGGCCAGTTGACCGATGCCCTTGATATGCTGGGTTCCGATTTCCAGGCAGCGCGCAACCCGATCTCTGGCGATCTTGGCGGCTGCGTGATCGGCGCAGAGGGTAACAATTGCGCACTGGCACAGCTCAATTCGCTGCGGTCCTCCGTATTTCGTAACCGAGGTATAGCCGCAAGCTATTCCGTATCGGGCAGGCGCACGTCTTTTGGCGTGGGCGCTGGCTATGATCGCCGCAGCTTCATCGGCGGGCAGGATACGGTGCTGGCCAGCGTCGATGGTGTGATCGACGAAAGCTATTACATCGCTGCCAACGCTTCCCGCCAACTGGATCGCAAGTCCGGTCTTTCCGCCGGAGCTTATATCAGCTGGTTCAATGGCGGCTCCGGCACCCTTGGCGATGGCATGGGTTATTCCGCATCGCTCGCTTACAACCGCGATATCTGGCGCGGCCTCACCGGCGTTGCCGCCATCGGTATCGACGGTGTCAGCCGCGACAATCTTCCCGACTTTACTGCCGCATCCGCCCTGTTGGGCCTGCGCTACACATTTGACTGATCGGTCCAGCAAGGAGACCAGAGCCATGTTCGATAACTTCTACGGCCTCACCGGCAAGCCATTCCAGCTTACGCCCGATCCGGAATTCTATTTCCGCTCCGTCACGCATCGCAAGGCGCTGTCATACCTCGGCTATGGCCTTGCGCAGGGGGAGGGCTTCATCGTCATCACAGGCGAGGTCGGCTCCGGCAAATCGACGCTGGTGGCGCACATGATGGAAAGCCTGGACGAAAGCCAGGTTACCGTGGCGCAGATCGTCACCAGCAAGCTGGACGGCGAGGAAATCGTCCACGTCGTGGCGCGCAGCTTCGGCCTCGATATCGAAGGGCACGACAAGGCAACCGCGCTGACGGAGATCGAAAGCTTCCTGCACGAGGAAGCCCGCGAAGGCCGCCGCTGCCTGCTGGTGCTGGACGAATCGCAGAACCTCACCGTGTCCGCGCTGGAAGAATTGCGGATGCTCTCGAACTTCCAGCTGGGCAACCATCCCCTGCTGCAAACCCTGCTGCTGGGTCAGCCTGAATTCCGCGTCACCATCCAGAGCGATCCGGGACTGGAGCAGCTTCGTCAGCGCGTGATCGCAGCGCACCATCTGGAGCCGATGCAGAAGGGCGAGATAGAGCCGTACATTTTCCACCGCCTGAAAAAGGTGGGCTGGGACGGCAATCCCACCTTCGATCAGCGCGTGTTCTCCGAACTTTATGAGGCGAGCGGCGGCATTCCGCGCCGGGTGAACCAGATTGCCAATCGCCTGCTGCTGCTGGGCGCAGTGGAAGAGCGTGGCCGGATCGATGCGGCCATGCTGCAAAATGTGCTGGGCGAGATGGAGGCAGAGCGCGCCTTCCCGGAAGCAGCACCATCGCCCATGCCAGAGGCGGAAAAGGTGTTCGAGCCGGTCAAGGCCATGCCCACCACGCCGCGCGTCGACAAGGAGATGCTGGAAGAATACCTGGCAGAACGTGACGCGCAGATCGCCGAATTGCAGCAAGCCATCGTGGAGATGGCAGAGCAGCGCGACAGCGCCATCGCCGATGTCGTGAACCCGGAGGTGGAAACACTGCGCGAACAGATCGCGCGCGTCGAAGCCCGGTGCTTCGAACAGGAACGCACCATCCGCCAGACGCTGACCATGCTGATCGACTGGATCGAGAGCGAAATGGATTCGAGCAAGGCCGCTTGAACGCCTGGCCAAGGAGCTGAAACCCCGTGAACGCGCTCAATTTCGATCATGTGCCGGCAAAGCCTGACGCCATTATCAATGGTTTGTCAGTCGATGTGGAGGACTGGTTTCAGGTCGGCGCGTTCGAAGATGTGATCGAGCGGGATCAGTGGGCATCCCTGGATGACAGGGTGGACCGCAATGTTCGCCAGATACTGGACCTGTTCGATACCGTGCAGGCCAAGGGCACGTTTTTCACGCTGGGCTGGGTGGCGCAGCGCCATGGCCAATTGCTGCACGAAATCGCCAATCGCGGGCATGAAATCGCCAGCCACGGGTGGGATCACCAGCGTGTGTTCCGGCTGGACCCGGCAAGCTTCGCAACGGACATTGCGCGCACCCGCAAGGTGCTTGAGGACGCCAGCGGCACTCACGTAGTGGGCTATCGCGCGCCCAGTTTCTCCATCGATGCGCGAACGCCATGGGCCTTCGATGTGCTGGCGGAAGAGGGCTATACCTACTCGTCCAGCGTCGCGCCGATAGAGCATGATCACTATGGCTGGCCGGAGGCACCGCGCTTCGCATTCAAGCCTGTTTCGGGAAGCAATTTCGTGGAGTTGCCCGTCACCACGGCAATGTTTCGCGGCAAGCGACTGGCGGCGGGCGGCGGCGGATTTTTCCGCGTGCTACCCTATTCTTTCAGCCGATGGGCCATCCGGCAGGTGAATCGTACGGAGGGCCGGCCCGCCGTCTTCTATTTCCATCCGTGGGAAATCGATCCCGGTCAGCCCCGCGTCGCGGGCGCTCCGCTGCGCTCTCGCCTGCGGCACTACACCAATCTTGACCGGATGGCCGTGAAGCTGGAACATCTGGTGCAGGAATTCCAGTGGGGCCGGATGGACGCCATCGCCAAGCGCGAAAATCTGCGTCTCCGCCTGGAAAGAGCGGTGCAGCAATGAACGCGCCTTTCGTCCATACCCGCACAACCTTGCGCCCGGCTAACCTGCGCCAGCCAGACGAACTCGCGCTGCTGGAGGGGTTCGTGGCCGAGCTAGGCGGATCGGTATTTCACCGGCCGGCATGGCTTCTTGCTGTGCAAGAGGGGGCGGGCCAGCGAGCGCTCGGCCTGGTGGCGGAATGCGCGGGCAGGCTAACAGGATGGCTGCCATTGACGGAAGTTCACTCGCCTATCTTCGGCAGGGCGCTGACATCCTCCGGCTTCGCTGTCGAAGGCGGCGTGCTTGCCGAAGATGCCGAGACAGCGCGCAAGCTTTGCGATGCGGTGCAGGAATATGCGCTGCGCCTGTCCTGCCCGACGGTGGAACTGCGCGGGCCGGCGTATGGTGACGATTGGCAAATGCGCGAAGACAGTCATTGCGGTTTCATCGCGCCGCTGGCCGATGATGATGATGAGCAATTGAAGGCCATTCCGCGAAAGCAGCGTGCAGAGGTGCGCAAGGGGCTGCGCAATGATCTGCGCGTGACCATGGGCAATGCTGCGCTGGACAGGGCCGCTCATTACGCCGTCTATGCGGAAAGCGTGCGCAATCTGGGAACGCCAGTCTTTCCCAAAAGCCTGTTTGCCGCAGTTCTCGATAATCTCGATGCCGATATCCTCACCGCGTGGGACGGCGGCAAACCTGTGTCCAGCGTGCTTTCGCTTTATCACGATGGCGCGGTCATGCCGTATTGGGGCGGGGGAACACACGCGGCGCGGCACCTGCGCGCGAATGATCGCATGTATTACGAACTGATGCTGCACGCCCGCAGGCGCGGATGCGATCGGTTTGATTTCGGACGCAGCAAGACAGGCAGCGGTGCATACAACTTCAAGAAGAACTGGGGCTTCGATCCGCAACCGCTGTCCTACGCCAGTTGGACGGCCCCCGGCCATGAAACGCGCGATGCCGATCCCACCAGTGCTCAACACCAATCGCGTATCGCGCTGTGGAAGAAGCTGCCGCTTGCGCTGGCCAACAGGCTTGGTCCGCTGATCGCAAGGGGGCTGGGGTGAGCGGTGAAATTCTCTTCCTTGCCCATCGCCTGCCTTTTCCGCCTGATCGCGGCGACAAGATTCGATCCCACCATATACTGAAGGCTCTGGCGCAGATCGCGCCTGTGCATGTGGGCTGCCTGGCGGAAACCGATGCCGATGTGGCGAACGAGGGTATGCTGTCGGAAGTGGCGACAAGCTGGTGCATGCCGCGCCGCACCAAGAGCCTGCCACTGGCCGGGATAGAATCTCTTCTGCGCCGCGAGCCTGTCAGCCTTTCCGCCTTCCGCTCCTCCGCGCTGAGCCACTGGGTCGGAGAGGTGCTGCGGCAACGCGACATTCGGGCCATCTACGTCTTTTCCGGACAAATGGGGCAGTATGTTCCTGCTAGCTGGAAAGGCCGCCTGGTGGTGGACCTGGTGGATGTCGATTCGGCAAAGTTCGAGGCGTATGGCGTAGCGGGCAAAGGACCGCGGAGCTGGATCGATTGGCGCGAGGGCCGCTTGCTCTCGCGGGTAGAGGCGGACCTTGTATCACGGGCGGACACCACATTGCTGGTGAGCGAAGCGGAGGCTGAATTCCTGCGCAGCCGGACGCCGGGCGGTCATGACATCCGGTCGCTTGGCAACGGAATTGATTGCGCGGCCTTTGATCCGGCTGCCGTGGCCCCTGAACCATCGTTAAAAAGTGATGGCCCGCATTTCGTCTTCACCGGCCAGATGGATTACGCCCCCAACATCGCAGCGGTAACTCGCATGGCACAGCAGATCATGTCGCTAGTGCAACAGACGCTTCCCTCGGCACAGTTCCACATCGTGGGCCGCGCCCCTACGAAAGAGGTGCTGGCGCTACACGGCGCCAACGGCACGCATGTGGTGGGGGAGGTGTCCGATACGCGCCCCTGGCTCGCGGGTGCAGATGCCGTGGTCGCTCCGCTCACCATCGCGCGCGGCGTGCAGAACAAGGTGCTGGAAGCGATGGCGATGGCCCGTCCCGTGGTCGTCTCTCCCGATGCGGCGACGGGGATCGACGCGAGGCCCGACCAGCATTTCATCATTACGCAGGACGATGCCGATTTCGCCGCTGCCCTGCTGCGCCTCTGGCAGCAAAAGGACCAAGCCCGATCGATGGGCGAGGAAGCGCGCCGTTTTGTGCTGAATAATATGAGCTGGCCCGCCACTTTGGCAGACCTTTCCAATATGCTTGGCATAGCACCGCGGACGCAGCGCGATGCCGCTTGAGGCAATATCCCCGCGCCGCGCACTGCTGGCAGAGCGTGTCGAGAGTAGCTGGCGTCAGCCATTACTGCGGCTCGCGCTTGCCTGGTCGGTCCTGTTTGCGCTTTTCGCCTCGGACTGGGCGGAAATGGCGCGGCTGTATTGGGATATTTCCACCTATAATCACATCCTGCTGGTGCCGGTGATCATTGCCTGGCTCGTGTGGCAAAGGGCTCCCCAATTGGCGAAGCTGGCGCCACAAGCATGGTGGCCCGGTGTGGCGCTGGTTGCCGGATCGCTGTTCATCTGGCTGCTGGGCGATATCTCCGGCACAGCGACGCTGAGCCATGTAGGCATCGTAACCGCGATGCAATTTTGCGTGGTCACGCTGCTTGGCCCGCGTGTCGCCTGGGCGCTGCTGTTTCCTCTGGCATTCGGCCTGTTCCTGATCCCGATCGGGGAAGAACTGGTGCCCGCCCTGCAGATGATCACCGCGCACATCACCATCGCGCTGACCCATGCGAGCGGCATTCCGGCGGTGATTGACGGCGTATTCATCGATACGCCTGCAGGGCTGTTCGAAGTGGCGGAGGCCTGTTCCGGCGTCAAATTCCTGATCGCGATGATCGCGCTGGGAACGCTCGTCTCGCATGTCTGCTTTCGCTCTTGGCCAAGACGCGCGGTGTTCATGCTGGCCGCAGTGCTGCTGCCAATCCTCGCCAATGGCGTGCGGGCATGGGGCACGATCTATATCGCGCAGTCGGAGGGCATCAGCTTTGCTGCGGGCTTCGATCACATATTCTATGGCTGGATATTCTTCGCCCTCGTCATGGCGGCGTTGATCGCCATGGGCTGGCGCTTTTTCGATCGGCAGGTGGACGATCCGTTCATCGATACAGGGCGGGTGATCAACGCCGGATGGCCAGACAGGCTGGAACGCTTCAACGGAAATGGCTGGAGCATTACTGCGGCCGTGGCCGGCGTGGCGCTGGTGATGCTGATGTGGTCCACACAGGCGCGCAGCGTGGAGGCGGAGCTGCCCGCTCGCATCGAACTTCCCGAAATCGAGGGCTGGACCAGAAGCGCGGTCAGCCACGGATACCCGTGGGAAGCGCGCGCTGGCGGCGCCGATCACAAGCTGGTGGGGACATATCGCGATAGACAGGGGCGGACGGTGGACGTAATCTACGCCCTGTATGCTGCGCAGGAGGACGGGCGCGAGGCCGGTGCGTTTGGCGAAGGGGCTCTGCCGCCCGATGGCGAATGGCGCTGGCTCGCATCGGCAGACGCTCCACGTGGTGCCACGGGGGACAGGCTTCAGGCGCTGGGTCTGCACCAGCGGGTGGCCTACACCTGGTATCGCCATGGCGATTGGACGGGCAGCAGCCGATTACAGCTGAAGCTGTCAAACATGCAGGACCGGCTAATCGCAGCGCCCCAGCCAACGATCATGCTTATCCTGTCCGCAGAGGACACTGCATCGCAGAATGCCGAGGAAACCATGGGCGCATTCATCAAATCCACGTCCCCGCTGCCTGAATGGATGGACGCTGTGGCCGGGCTGGACTAATCCGCCGTCATGTGCGGGATCGCGGGCCTCTTTCATTGCGGAACAATCAAACCGGTAGACCCCGCGCGGGTTGAACGGATGACGGATGTGCTGGCCCATCGCGGGCCGGATGGTTCGGGCATCTGGACGGCGCCCGGCGTGGGGCTGGGCCATCGCCGCCTCTCCATCATCGATGTCGAGGGTTCGCCGCAGCCGATGCATTCCGCCAGCGAGCGCCTGGTGATTAGTTTCAACGGCGAGATCTACAACTTCCGCGAACTGCGCAAAGAACTGATCGCCCGCGATGTAACCTTCCAGACAGATGGTGACACCGAGGTGATCCTCGCCGCGTATGAGCAGTGGGGTGCCGATTGCGTGAAGCATCTGTACGGCATGTTCGCCTTCGCCATCTACGATCGCAAACGTCGGGAATTATTTCTCGCCCGCGATCGCTTTGGCGTAAAGCCGCTGTTCTACACCCAGCTTTCCGATGGATCGGTAGCCTTCGCCTCGGAGCTTAAAGGCCTGCTGGCGCACCCATTGATGCGCCGCGAGATCGATCCGCGCGCAATCGAGGATTACATGGCGTGGGGCTATGTGCCCGATCACCGCTCCATCCTGCATGGCGTGCACAAGCTTCCCGCCGGTCACACCCTGCTGTTGCAGCATGACAGCGCCGTGGCCACGCCTTGCCAATATTGGGACATCAGCTTTGCCCAGCGGCACAGGGGCAAGGCGAAGGACCTGGAAGCGGAATTGCTGCATCACCTGCAACAGGGCGTTACCAGCAGGATGGTGTCCGATGTGCCGCTGGGCGCGTTCCTTTCGGGCGGGGTGGACAGCTCCAGCGTGGTGGCCTTCATGGCTGAGGCAAGCCGGCAGCCGGTGAAGACCTGCTCCATAGGGTTTGACGTCGCCAGCGCTGATGAAACTAGCCACGCCGAAAAGGTGGCCCGCCTGTTCGCCACCGATCATCAGGCGCGCACGGTAAGTGCGGACCAGTTCGACGCGATTGACGCGATTGCCGGCATGTTCGACGAGCCTTTCGCCGATGCCTCTGCCTTGCCTACGTGGCGGGTGTGCCAACTGGCGAAGGAGAATGTCACCGTCGCGCTGTCCGGGGATGGCGCGGACGAGGCGCTGGCGGGTTATCGCAGGCAGGTGTTCCACGCACATGAAGAGCGGCTGCGCAAGCTGTTGCCAGAGGCCGTGCGAACGAAGGTGCTGGGCCCACTGGGCCGCATGTATCCCAAGGCCGACTGGGCACCGCGCCCCCTGCGGGCGAAGACCACTCTGCTGTCATTGGCCGGATCGGGAGAGAGCGGATACGCCCGCGCCCTGAGCGTGCTGCCGCCGGAAAGCCGCTTTGCCCTCTACTCACCCGAACTGCTTACCAAGCTGGGCGATTACCGGGCGGAGCAACCGCTGCTGGACCTGATGGACACAGCCCCGGCGCGCAGCAGGCTGGACGTGGCGCAATATGCCGATCTGAAATTCTGGCTGCCCGGCGATATCCTCACCAAGGTGGACCGCACCAGCATGGCGACCAGCCTTGAAGCGCGAGAGCCACTGCTGGACCATCGCCTTGTCGAATTCGCCGCTGGCCTGCCCGATGGGCTGCGGGTGAAGGGGCGGCAGGGCAAATGGTTGCTGAAAAAGGCGATGGAGCGATACCTGCCTGACGATATTCTGTACCGTCCCAAGCAAGGCTTCGTCACCCCGATTGCAGAATGGCTGCGCGGTCCGCTGGCGGGCAAGGCGCGCGGCATTGCCAAGAGTGCAATGCTGGCGCGAACGGGCTGGTTCGACAACAATCGCCTGTCCCTGATAGCGGAGGAGCATATCGCAGGACGGGCGGACCATTCGCGCGTGTTGTGGCAACTCATCATGCTAGACCGCTCTTTGGCGCGCCTGGGTATTACCTAATCAGCAACACCGTGGCCGAGCGCCATGTATTCCTCGCTCTGCATTTCCTTCAGGCGGCTGACGGTGCGCTGGAACTCAAATGCGCCGTCACCGGCGGGATACAGGTTTTCCGGCTCTGCGGCGGCCGTGGCGAACAGCTTCACGCGGTTTTCGTACAGCGCATCGATCAGGGTAACGAAGCGGCTTGCCTCGTTCCGCATATCCTTGTCCATCTGGGGAATGCCAACGATGATCACCGTGTGATAAGCCTGGGCGATAGCCAGATAATCGGGTGCGCCGCGCGGCTGCTGGCACAGGCGTTTGAAACTGAAGACGGCAACCCCCTTCAGCGCCTTTGGCACGTGCAACATACGGCCGCCGCCAAGGTCCAGATCGGTGCTGGGGACATGCTCTGCATCTTCTGGCGGATAGTCGGTAAGGCGGAAAAATGCCTCTCGCACCTTGGCCGTTGCCGCATCCCCCAGCGGCGTATGCCAGGTGTCCAGCCCGCCGATCCGCTCCATCCGGTAATCGGTCGGCCCGTCCAGAGCAATCACGTCGAGCTCGCTCTGGATAAGGTCGATGAAAGGGAGGAAATGCTCCCTGTTCAGCCCGTCCTTGTAAAGCTCATCAGGATGGCGGTTGCTGGTGGTGACGATGGCGACGTTCTGCTCACATATGAGGTGGGTGAACAGCCGGCTCATGATCATGGCATCGGCGGAGTTGTTCACCACCATTTCGTCAAAGGCCAGAACCTTCAGATCTTGCGCCAGCGCCCGCGCCACGGGAGGAATGGGATCGCCGCTCTCGCTCTTGCGGGCTTCCCTTAGCGCGGCGTGCACTTCCTGCATGAAGGCGTGGAAATGGACGCGGCGCTTCTCGGCGATGTCCAGCGAGGAATGGAACAGGTCCATCAGCATGGATTTACCGCGGCCGACGCCGCCGACCATGTAGACGCCTTGCGGCCGCGCTTTCTTGCGAGAGAACAGCTGGCCCAGCAGGCCGCCCGACTGTTCCGCCTCCAGCTCTTTCTGCAATTGATCAAGCCGCACTGCCGCGCGGCGTTGATCTTCATCGGGACGCAGTTCTTCGGCAGCGATAAGCTGCTCGTAACGAGAAAGCATCCCGCTCATCGTTCGCGCGGTTGCATGGCCTCGAACTGGGGAAGGGCGGGATCGAAGAAATCCCACTTCGGCGCGTCTTTCACATAGATCACGCTTTCAGGAGAGACGATATTGGGATCATCGAGCGAGCCTGCCTGCAGGATCGCCATTTCGTCTCCCGGCAAATCTCCGGTGGTGAACAGACGCCCGCCGCAATTGCCACAGAAATGGCGCGTTACCTTGCCACCGGTGTCGCCATCATTGGTGTAGGTCTTGGGTTCGCCGCGCAGTTCAAGCTGGGCGCGGCGCAGGCCCACGATGGTGGTGTGGCCCGTGCCGGTTGCCTTCTGGCAATCCTTGCAGCAGCATTGAGAGGTGAACAGTTCCGACCCGGTGACGGTATAGCGGATCGCGCCGCACAGGCAGCCACCTTCAGCCGTTTGTCCCTCTGCAATGCCCATCGTCAAATGTGCTTCTCTGCCTGCATCTTCTTGATTTCCGCAATGGCCTTTGCCGGGGAAAGACCCTTCGGGCAGACATTCGCGCAGTTCATGATCGTGTGGCAGCGATAGAGGCGGAAGGGATCTTCCAGCTCTTCCAGTCGCTCTCCGGTCATTTCATCGCGGCTGTCCGCCAGCCAGCGATAGGCCTGCAACAGAATGGCCGGGCCCAGGAACTTGTCACTGTTCCACCAATAGCTGGGGCAGGCGGTGGAGCAGCACGCGCACAGGATGCATTCGTAAAGGCCATCCAGGTCTTCACGCTGTTCCGGTGTCTGCAAACGTTCCTTACCGGAAGGCGTGGTGGAAACGGTTTGAAGCCAGGGACGGATGGATGCGTATTGCGCGTAAAAGTGGGTGAAATCGGGCACCAAATCCTTCACCACTTCCATATGCGGCAGCGGGGTGATGCGGATATCGCCCTTCACATCCTCGATCGCGGTGGTGCAGGCCAGGCCGTTCTTGCCGTTCATGTTCATCGCGCACGAACCGCAGATGCCTTCACGGCAGGAGCGGCGGAAGGTGAGCGTAGGATCGATCTCGTTCTTGATCTTGAACAGGGCATCCAGAACCATCGGGCCGCATTCGTCCAGATCGACCTCGAACGTATCGTAGCTGGGGTTTTTGCCGCTGTCGGGATCGTAGCGATAGATGCGGAATTTCTTGATCTTGCCGCCGCTGGTCGCCGTGTGGACCTCGCCATCCTTGCGGATCTTGCTGTTCTTGGGGAGAGTGAAGGTGGCCATGAAATAATCGTCCCTAAAGCGTTTGACCGCCTATCTAACCAAACAGCGGGCGAGGGCAAGGCGAAGCTTTGCAAATATGCCCGTATCGTGCCGATTTTCCAACTAACGTGGAACACATGGAACAGTGTCCAGAGCGGAAAAACGTTCTCTCTATATGGGCGGTGCTGAACGCGGTGCAAATACGGGCTTGAGCGGGTGTTTCGTTAGCCATGCGGCGGGCTTATGGCGAAGGGCAATTGTAGGAAAGGAAGCGCATGATCTGGCAACGGGCGGCAATCTTCGGAAGCAGCGGCGGAATCGGCCGTGCGCTGGTTGAAACGCTGGCCCGGCGCGGCATCCCCGTGCTGGCTGGTTCGCGCGCGAGGGAGGGGCCGGACATTGACGGCGTTACCCCCTTTTCTTTCGATCTTGATGACGAGGCCAGTATCGCGAGCGCGGTGGCCGCATGGGGAACGCCCGCGCCCGATCTGGTTATCGTGGCCACAGGCTTGCTGACACTGGCGAACGGCACCGGGCCGGAGCGCACATTAAAGCAGTTGGACAGCGCCGCAATGGCGCGCGTGATGCACCTCAACACCATCGGCCCCGCGTTGATCGCAAAGCATGTGCTGCCGCTCTTCCCCCGAACAGAGCCTGCCAGCTTTGCCGCCATTTCGGCGCGCGTTGGCTCCATCGGGGATAACCGCATCGGGGGCTGGCACAGTTACCGCGCCAGCAAGGCTGCGCTGAACATGCTGATACGCAATTTCGCCATAGAGCTGGGCCGCACGCATAAGCAGGCCATCATCGTGGGCCTTCACCCCGGCACCGTAGACACGCAGCTTTCCGAGCCCTTCCAGAACAATCTGCCGGAAGGGCAACTGACCGCGCCAGAGGACAGCGCCGCAAACCTGCTTTCCGTGCTGGAGGGATTAACGCCTGAAGACAGCGGCGACGTGTTCGATTGGAAGGGTGAGCGCATCGAACCATAGGGCGCCGCTACGTCCTGCAACGCATGCGCCTTGCGCAAAGCCGCGCCCGGTGGCAGCGGGCCTCGCGTGCGCATCGCAATCTACGATCTTGACCGGACGCTGACGCAGCGCGCCACTTTCACGCCCTTCCTGATGTTCTGCGCGCGCCGCACTGCGCCATGGCGATTGCTCGCCTTGCCGATTTGGATAGTGGCTATGCTTGGCTATCGTGCAGGGCTGTATTCCCGCACCGCGCTGAAGCGCTTCGGCCTTCGGTTGATGACCGGTTCGGCCAGCCCCGATCGTTTGCGTAGCGTTGGCGAAGCTTTCGCAAGCCGTTTCATCGCCAATCCCGGCCTGATGCCGAAAACCATGGCAGAACTAAAGCAGGATCGCAGGGCTGGCGCCCGACTGGTGATCGCGACCGCGGCATTCGAATTTTACGCAACCGCATTTGCCGCGGCGCTAGGCTTCGATGCAGTGATTGCCACGCAATGGGACGGCGACGCTATTCCCGGCGGCAATTGCTATGGAGCTAGCAAGAAGGCGCGCGTTCTCGCATGGCTGGAAGGCGAGGGCATACCAAGGGATCGGGCCAGTATCCGCTTTGCGTCAGACAGTTTCGCCGATGCCCCGCTGCTGGATTGGGCGGACGAGCCGATCTTCGTGACCAGCTCCGCATCGCAGGCGCGACGGGCGAGGGTGCGCGGATGGCGGGTTATCGATCCGCTCGAGACCTGATCGCCTCTGCAATGGCATTGGCCGCGCGCGTGCTGGGCGGTGTATCGGTGATATCGATGGTGTATCGGAATATCTCTTCCTGCCGCGCCCTGTAATGCGCTCCGATCCGCGCGTGATCGGGCAGCAGTTTCATCAGCTGGGCGCAATCATGCACAACCGGTCCTGCATCCCAGAACAGGTGCCACTCGTCATCCTGCGCCTTTCGCTGTTTGCGGGAATCGATGAAAAACGCAGGGCGCGGGTGGACCAGAAATTCGTAAATCTGGCTTGAGACATCGCCGATATAGGCATCGGCTGACAGCGTGTAGCTCATATCGAACAGGCGCGGGCCATCCAGATCGACAAGGATATTGTCCGCCGCCAGCGCCTCTGCCGGAATATCCGGCCGAAGGTGCGCGATACGGTATTCCGGCGAGACATGCAGCCGTTTGCGAAACAGCATCACATGCGGCGCGAAGATCAGGTTGAAGCGCCGTCCCTCCGGCCCCGCAAACCAGCGCAGCAGATCGGGGCCGCTGGAATACCAGCTGGAAAGGTTGGGATCGAAATGCGGATTATAGACGAAGGTGGGGCGGCCATTGCCGAAGAAATCGGTTGCTCCATCCAGGTCCACCCCCTCGAACTTCGGATAGCCGACGATCACCAGGCGATCCCGCTCCACGCCGTGAGCCACCAGCTGATCCACCACCTTGGGCCCGGCAACGAAGCTGCGATCGAAGCGGCGATAATCCGGGTGATAGGCCACGCTGCGATCACCCGCGCCATGGGGCACCTTGGCGAACAATGGCATGCGCGACTGTGGCAGATCCTTCTTCAGCCGCAGGCAGGTGCGCTCTGTCGAAATGATCATATCTGCCGAGCCGAACAGCTGCCGATGCGCACGCAGCCGCCACAGGCGACTTGCCGGAAATACCCGGTCGAACGGGCGCGCCACTGCGGCCTGTAGCGGGCTTAGCGACAGGTCTTCCCAGCGGATCAAGGCGGCATCTTCGGGCGCGATCAGGCTATCCAGCCTGGCCTTTATCGATGGCGTGGCAAATGCGGCCACCGTCTCGATATCCGGGTGCAGCCGAGCCGTGGCAGCCGCGATCCCCGCCAGATGGGCAACCTGATGACCGGCATCGTGATTGAACAGGAACAGGGCACGCATGGCGGGAGGGGCATAGGAGTGAGTTGGAGGCACGAAAAGCATTGAATTGCGCAGAGGCCCGATTTCGTTCAAAGCACCGCGCGATGACGCCGGATACAGAACAAGCCCCCCGCAGAGACGGGCTGTCCAATA
Source organism: Aurantiacibacter rhizosphaerae (assembly GCF_009807005.1). GTDB lineage: Bacteria > Pseudomonadota > Alphaproteobacteria > Sphingomonadales > Sphingomonadaceae > Alteraurantiacibacter > Alteraurantiacibacter rhizosphaerae. Next base: position 141,602 of record NZ_WUBR01000002.1, read on the forward strand.
TCCTGCGCAATCTGGCCTGGATTTTGGGCGGCAAGGGCTTTGGCGCCATTTGCAGCTTTTTCTACCTGGCAATCCTCGCCCGTTCGCTGGGCATGAAGGATTTCGGCCATTTCTCGCTCATCTTCGGCACGGCGCAGGCACTTGTGGCGGTGGCCGGGTTTCAAACCTGGCAAACCCTTGTGCGCTATGGCGCGCGGCACGTGGTGGATCGCCATGACAGTCGCTTTGGCAGACTCATCTGGTTCTGCGCCTCCGCCGATATTCTGGGCGCCATCACCGGCTGCCTGGTGGCCGCCATCCTCTATTTCGGCTTTTCCAGCGCGCTTGAACTGAACCCGGCCTATGTCGTGCCCGGTTTCCTGTTCGCCTGCGCGCTGATGTGGTCACGGCTGACCACGCCCAGCGGCATCGTGCGCGTCTTGGATCGCTTTGACGTGGGCATGTATATCGAGGCTATCATCCCCACGGGTCGCCTGATCGCCAGCGGCATTATCCTGGCGACCGGCGCCAGCGTGGTGAAATTCCTGTTTGCTTGGGCCTTTTTCGATCTGCTGTCGGGCCTGCTGTACTGGATCGTGGCCGCGCGTCTTGCACCCGATGCATTTCACTGGCGCAATTTCGGGCAATTTCGGCAGATGCTGGACGAGAACACCGGGGTTCGCGGATTTTTTGGCGTGACCTACATGGCCACCACGCTGGATGCTGTCGTCCGCCAAGGGCCGCTGCTGGCCGTGGGCTTCTTCCTCGGCACCAGCGCTGCTGGCCTCTACCGGCTGGCCGATCAGTTGGCGGTGGGGGCGAAGCAGTTCACCGTTTTGGTGGCGCGCGCCGTACTGCCCGAATTTGCCATGTCGCGCATGTCCGATGCTGCCCATGATTTCACCAAGCTTGTTCGCCGGATCTCCGCAATCGCGGCCCTGGCTGGCGTATCGGTGCTGCTGCTGGCCATCTTCGCTGGTGAGCCGCTGCTGGTGCTGATCGGCGGCAGCGATTATGCGCGCGGTGCTGTGGTGCTGGTGCCGCTGGCCGTGGGCGCGGGCTTTGAACTGGCCAGCGTCGCCTATGAACCCATGCTCTATTCCACTGGCCATGCGCGTTATGCGCTGCTGGCGCGGCTCTTGTCCGTGGCGGCACTTGCCATCGCAGTGCCCGCTTTCGTCTTCGCCGGACCGACCGGGGTGGGCTGGGCCGTGGCGGTGGCGATGGGCATTTTCTATCTGGCGATGAGCGTGATCGTGTGGATCATCCTGCGCAAGCTTCGCACGCAAGGAGACACCGCTTGATCTTTTCCGCCGTGGTGCTTGCCGGCACGCGTCCGGGTGGTGATCCGCTGGCCAAGGCACAGGGCACATCGCACAAGGCACTGATAGAGATCGAAGGCCGTCCGTTGCTGGAACGGGTGCTGACCGCTCTGCAAAAAAGCGGGGCGCAGCCCATCGGTGTTTCCTGCGATGACCCTGCGGTGATGGCCCTGGCAACGCAGCTCGGCGCGCAGGTTCTGCCAACAGGGCGCGGGCCAAGCGATAGCACCGCAATAGCATTTGAACGTTTCGGCGGCCCCATGGTGGTGACCACGGCAGACCACGCGCTGCTGGAAAGCGAATGGGTGAGGCAACTTGTGGCCGATACCCCCGATGATGCCGATATTGGCATCATGCTGGCCCGGCGCGAGCAGATTGAGGCTACACTGCCCGGCAGCCGCCGCACCTATATGCGGTTTGCCGACGGGCAATGGTCCGGCTGCAACCTGTTTTTCCTGAAGACGCCGAAGGCGCGCGCGGCCATCGATAGCTGGCAAGCGGTGGAGGCGGACCGGAAGCGGCCATGGCGCATCGCCCGGCGGCTTGGCATTGGCACCCTGCTTACCTACGCGCTGGGTCGGCTGAAGCTGGCGCAGGGCATCATCAAGCTTGGCAGGAGGTTGGGGATAGAGGCGAGGCTGGTGCAGGCCGAAAGCGGGCTGGCCGCGGTGGATGCGGACAAGCCCAGCGATCTGGAGGATATTCGCAGCCTGCTGAGCCCGCGATAAACGATCGGACTGAAGCGTCCGGTCTCAACGCAGAGCCTTTTCGGACCCCGGATCGCTCAAACCCAGGCTTCAATCTCCGGCTTGGGAATTTCCATGCCAAGTCGTTGGCCCAGTACCCATTCGCAAATCGCGTAGGTACGCCAATTATCGACGTCGATGGCCAGCGCGCCGTCATCGAACACCACTGCATCCAGCTTCGCGCCAAAGCGCTTGCCAACCCGTTTCAAGCTGTCGCGCATGGTGACAAGGCCAAATCGCATCATCACGATATTGAGCAATCCGAACGCGCGGACCATGCGGCCCTTGTTCGCCTGAAACTGCCCGCCTTCGCGGAACACGTCAGCCGCTTTCAAGCCCTTGTCATTGGCCAGGCCATAGAGATTGCAATTGGCGTAGCCCGCATCCTTGAAGTCGTAAAATCCGCGCTGGCCGCGTTCGTGAACGGCTTGCACGCGTTCGCGCGTGGTGATGCCGATCACGGCGTCCGCACCGTGCAAGGCACTGCGCACTTTTTCAAAGCCGTCATGCGTTAACAATACATTGTCCGCGGTGGTGACGATGAAAGGTCCATCTTCACCCTTGGCGGCGGCCAGCACGCTTTCCACGATATTGGGATCGCTATCGACAATGGTGATGGGCGTTCCGCGAGGGCGGAAGGTTTCCAGCACCTTGTCTACTTCGGCCTGACCGTCCGGTTCCAGCACCACGCGGATCTCGCGAATGCCCGGAAGCGTGGTTAGCGCTTCCAGGACATGCGAGATCAGCGGGCTTTCGCAGATCGGGGCAAGGCATTTGTGGCTGACGCCAGCGCGCTCGGCAATCGGATTGATGACGCCCGTGCGCTGGGCCGCCAGCATGATGACTGTGACCGGGAGTTTCTCCATGGATAGCTTCCTGTCTTGCCGAGATTAATTACCGAACGTGCGTTGCCACCATCCGCGACGGGGAGACCCGTCTTCGTTCACGCCATCATCGCCATCGGACTGGTCAGCATTATCCGCCTTCGCATCCTTATCGGCGAGCGGCGCTACGTCACCAGTTAAAACCTCTGAGATCACAGGCTTGTCACCACCGTCCAGCTTTGGCTTGGCTTCCGCTTTCTCAGGTTGAGCTTCCTCAGCCTTTGCAGGCGTATCCGCCTTCTTGCGACGGGTGCGCTTGGGCTTCGGCTTTTCCTCGGCCGGTGCGTCTTCCGTTACGGTTTCGGCGATTGCCGCAGCTTCGCTTTCCGCGGCAGGCTCCGCCTTCTTGCGCCGCGTGCGCTTGGGCTTGGGCTTGGCTTCGGCCTCAGTCTCCGCAGCCTCATCAGTCTTGGCTGTGGTTGCTGCCCCTGCCTCTGTTTCTGCGGGAGCTTCTGCATCGGCCTTCTTGCGGCGTGTGCGCCGCGGCTTTGGCTTGGGCTCTTCCTCGGCTGCTTCGACTTTGGCGTCCTCTACCGGGGTATCGGACTGGCCAGCTTCTGCATCGCTCTTTTCTGCAGCAGGTGCTTCGGCCGTATCAGCTTCGGCATCTGATCCCGCCGTGTCATCGTCATTCGATGATGCGTCACCATCCTGGCGCTTGCGATTGCGACCGCGACCACCCCGGCGACCGCGACGGCGACGTGGCTTGTTCTCGCCGTCATTGCCGTCATTGTCTTCAGAGGCATTCTCGCCGTCGTTTCCATCGTCGTCGCCATCATCGGAATCGTCGGAATTGTCCTTTTGATCCTCGTCCTGCGAACGACCCTTGTTACGACCGCGTCCACCACGACGGCGGCGGCGTTTCCTGCCACTGCCATCATTGTCGTCATTGTCGCTGTCTTCGGTGTCGTCGTCACCGTCATCATCGCCATCGCTGCCGATGTCGTCATCATCGTCATCATCAATGATCGGCTCGAACTTCGGTGCTTCGGCGGGGCGGGGGCCGGATGAAACGACACGCATCTTGGCGCCTTCATCCTCGCCTTCCGGCTTCACTTCCACGATCACGCCATAACGCTGTTCGATCTCTGCCAGATCGGCGCGCTTGGCATTCAGCAGGTACACCGCAGCTTCCGTGGAAGCGTGCAGGGTGATCACCGTGCCTTTGCCCTTGGCGGCCTCATCCTCGATCAGGCGCAGCGCGGAAAGTCCGGCGGAGCTGGCGGTGCGGACAAGCCCCGTGCCGTCGCAATGCGGACATTCGCGCGTGGTCGCTTCCAGCACGCCGGTGCGCAGGCGCTGGCGGCTCATTTCCATCAGGCCAAAGCCGGAAATGCGGCCCACCTGGATGCGTGCACGATCGTTCTTCAGTGCATCCTTCATGCACCGCTCAACCTTGCGCACATTTCCGGTGCGTTCCATGTCGATGAAGTCGATCACCACCAGGCCGGCCATGTCGCGCAGGCGCAGCTGGCGCGCGATTTCCTTCGCCGCTTCCAGATTGGTGTGCAGCGCGGTCTGTTCGATGCCGTGTTCCTTGGTGGAACGGCCAGAGTTGATGTCGATGGACACCAGCGCCTCGGTCGGGTTGATGATCAAATAGCCGCCCGATTTCAGCTGCACCATCGGATCATACATCGCCGATAGCTGATCCTCCGCGCCATAGCGCTGGAACAGCGGCACGGGATCATTATAGCTTTTCACCCGCCGGGCGTGGCTGGGCATCAATAGCTTCATGAAAGCCTTGGCAGCCTTGTAACCGCCTTCGCCCTCCACGATCACTTCCTCGATCTCTCGATTGTAGATGTCGCGAATGGCGCGCTTGATCAGGTCTGAATCGGAATGGATCTGGCTGGGCGCGGCGGAGCCGAGCGTGCGCTCACGAATCTCGTCCCACAGGCGGGCGAGGTAATCGAAATCACGCTTGATTTCTGTCTTGGTGCGCGACAGTCCGGCGGTGCGTACGATCAGGCCCATGGTGCGCGGCAGGCTGAGATCGCTGACGATGCTCTTCAGGCGCTTGCGATCTCCGCCGTTGGAAATCTTGCGCGAGATCCCGCCGCCGTGGCTGGAATTGGGCATAAGCACGCAATAGCGGCCCGCCAGCGAGAGATAGGTGGTGAGCGCTGCACCCTTGTTGCCGCGCTCTTCCTTGGCGACCTGCACCAGCAACACCTGGCGGCGCTGGATAACGTCCTGGATCTTGTAACGGCGACGCAGCGCTTGGCGCTTTGCGCGCGCCTCATCAATTTCCTTCGCACGGCTGCCACCGCGACGGTTCTGCTGACGGCGACCCTTCGGCCCACCGCGACCACGGCCACGGCGCTGATTACGGCCATTGCCGCTATCGTCCGAATCATCGTCCTCATCGTCACTGTCGTCAGAGGAATCGTCTTCCCCGTGCTCTACGTGACCGTCCTCGATGGTGGAGACGTCGTCCTTCTCGCTGGTGTCGATTTCCTCGAGACCGCCTTCATCGTCGTCATCTTCATCGTCACCATCATCGGTGGCGACGCCATCTTCTTCATCCTCTTCGGCACGAAGCTGGGCTTCTTCTTCCGCAGCAGCATGCTCCTCCGCCAACAGGGCCTCTCGGTCCTGAGCGGGGATCTGGTAATAATCGGGATGAATTTCGCTGAAGGCGAGAAAGCCGTGGCGATTGCCGCCAAAATCGACGAACGCCGCTTGCAGCGACGGTTCAACCCTGGTGACTTTTGCTAGATATATATTGCCCTTTATCTGCTTGTGTTCGGCAGATTCGAAATCGAATTCCTCAATTCGGTTTCCCTTGAGCACCGCCACCCGTGTTTCTTCCGGGTGGCGCGCATCGATAAGCATGCGCGTTGCCATGTATTATTCTCCGGGCAATCGCCCCTGCGCCTGCCGGAGGGCGTAAAGCCGAACCGGGGGGAGGGGATTGCCGATATGTGTGAACCCCGCCAGAAATGCGGGAAAAGGAAATCATCACCCTGTCGGCCCGGCGATTTGCCGGGTGGCGAACAAGGGTGCGAAACGTGTCTGTCGCGATGATAAGGCGCAGGGTTTGCATCTGCGCTGGAAGCCTTGCAGCCATAATGCGACCGATCGGTAGCATCTTGGCTTGCTGGCTTTTACTTTGCATCGCGGCATCAACCTGTAAGCATTGCCGGCAGGTGTAAATTCAACCTGTCCGGGACTGCCGGCTTGCAATATTGCACCGGCTGTGGATTTGCTAGCATCCGGGGAAAGCCACGGCAACCTTGTTGCGCGTTCACGCATAATTCTCTTGAGGTTGCAGACAGTTTACTGCGCCTTCGCGTGCCGGCTCGGATGAGGCCAGCGCGACGCCAGGCAGAAAGGGCATATCGCCAAACGTATGTCGTATCGCGTGCAGATCGGCCTGCTATTCGCTCTTCCGGTTCTGCTGGTCGGGGCGCTGTATGCCGTTGGCGCATCGATACCCGTGCCGGTGATGGGACGTGACTATGTGGTGCGGGTGGCCCTGCCGGATGGCTCTGCCACAATTGGCCTTCCCGAAATCAGCGGCCCCAGCGATCCAACGCGCCCGTTGATCGTGATCGATGCCGGGCATGGCGGCCCTGATCTGGGTGCGGTCAACGAGAACTACCGGGAAAAGACCATTGTCCTTGGCCTGGCGCAGGCCTTGCGCGATCGCCTGTTGGAAGAGGGCGGCATCCGCGTGGCCATGACGCGCGATGATGACAGTTTCATCGTTTTGGAAGAACGCGCCGAAATTGCGCGGGCCATGGGGGCGGACCTGTTTCTTTCCATCCATGCCGATTCTGCCGGAGATTCAGAAGGCGTGACCGGCGCGACCATCTATACCCTGTCCGAAACCGCATCGTCCGAAGCTGCCGCCCGCTTTGCCGAGCGGGAGAACAATGCCGACGTCCTCAACGGTGTCGATCTTTCGGGCCAGGATATGGCCGTCAACGCGATACTGGTGGAACTTTCCCAGCGCCGCACATCGGATCGATCCGGCCAGTTCGCACGGTTGATAGAGCGTGAAGGGCAGGGCACTTTGCAATTCCGCCCCGAACCGCGCCGCTCCGCATCGCTCGCCGTATTGCGCGCACCCGATGTGCCGGGCGTGCTGTACGAATCGGGATACATCACAAACCTGGAAGACGCGCAGCGGCTTGCCTCCCCCGCCGGGCGTGAACGCTTTGCCGATGTGATGGCCCGCGCCATCCGTATCTATTTCGCCCGCCAGTCCCTGGAAAGCTGATGGCTATTCATTCTGGCGCCATCATCGCTTGGCATGTAAGGCGCTTGGCTGCCCTATGATGAACGAATCCACATCTGCCCCCGGCAACGCTTTCCAGCGTTTGCGTGAATCCACCCACGGCTTAGGCGCGCTCTGGCGTGAAAAGAGCCTGCTGCGTTATGCCGTCTATGCGGTACTGGCCGCAGTACTGGCATGCATCATCGGCTGGTTCTGGCTGTCGCGCGATCTGCCCGATGCCGAAACCTTGCTGGATTACGAACCCAACCTTCCATCCGTGGTGCGCGGCATCGATGGAGAGATCGTGCATCGGTATGAGCGGGAACGGCGCGTGGAACTGCAATTCCGCGATCTGCCGCCGCAGTTGATGAATGCATATATCTCTGCCGAGGATGAAACCTTCTGGAGCCACGGCGGCATCGATGCCGGTGGCTTCGTGGGCGCCGTTATCGATTATGTTTCGAAGATCGGTTCGGGCGAGCGGGCCGTGGGTGGCTCCACCATCACCCAGCAGGTGGCCAAGAACATCCTTGTCGGCAATGAATATTCGGTCACGCGCAAGCTGAAGGAAATGATCCTCGCCACGCGCATCGAAGGCGTGCTTTCAAAACAGCAGATCATCACCCTTTACCTCAACGAAATCCCGCTGGGCCGCCGCAGTTATGGCGTGCAGGCCGCGGCGCGTGCCTATTTTGACAAGGATGTGGACGATCTGGAACTGCAGGAAATGGCCTATCTGGCCATCCTGCCCCGCGCGCCTGAAGTTTACAGCCGCTCCGCCAATTACGATACCGCGCGCGAGCGCCGCAATATGGTGCTGGCGCAGATGGAGGACAATGGCTTCATCACGCAGGCGGAAATGGCGGCCGCGCAGGCAAAGCCGCTTGGCATCGTGCAGGGACAGCGCACGGAACGATCAGCCGATGCCGGCTATTTCCTTGAGGAAGTACGCCGCGAACTGATCGATCGCTTCGGTGAAGAGGCAGAGGACAGCCGCAACAGCGTGTATGCAGGCGGCCTGTGGGTGCGCACATCGCTCGACATGGAATTGCAGGATGCGGCGCGCAACTCGCTGCGCGATGCCATGCTGCGCTTTCACGGCAATCGCGGATGGTCTGGCCCGATTGCCACGATCAATCCTGAAAATGGTGACCTGACCTCTCAACTGCGAAGCTCCTACCTTTCCATCAATTATAAGGATTGGCGCGTCGGCGTGGTGACCGAACGCAGCGGCGGCTCCGCCACCATCGGTTTTGCCGATGGGGAGCAGGCTTCGCTCACCAATCTGGCGAATGACCTTGGGGTGGGGGACGTTGTCGTCGCCTCTCCCAGCGGCAACAGCTGGCGATTGCAGACCATCCCGACCGTTTCCGGCGGGTTCCTGGCCATCGCGCCCGATACGGGCCGCGTGCTGGCGATGCAGGGCGGGTTCGATTCGCGCCTCGGCAGCTTCAACCGCGCCACGCAGGCCAATCGGCAGCCCGGTTCCACCATCAAGCCCTTCGTCTATGCCACTGGCCTGGACAACGGCATGACCCCGGCAACCTTGGTGCCGGACTCGCAATATTGCTACTACCAGGGCTCCAACCTGGGTGAGAAATGCTTCACCAATTTTGGCGGCAGCCGCGGTGGTGGTGAATATCCGATGCGTTACGGGCTGGAGCAATCCAAGAACCTGATGACCGTCCATATCGCCATGGATTCGGGCATGGAAAACGTGATCGACATGTTCGAGAAAGCAGGCATCGCCGAAAAGGACGCTTACGAGCCATTCCCCGCCTTCGCTCTTGGCGCTGGCGATACCACGGTCGAACGCATGGCCGCCGCCTATGCGATGCTGGTGAACCATGGCCGGCTGAATGATCCCACCGTGATCGATTACGTGCAGGATCGCGATGGCAAGGTTATCTACCGCGCCGACAATCGCGAATGCACCAATTGCAATATGTCCGAATGGGATGGCGGGCCCATGCCGCGATTTGGCCGCAGCGGAAAACAGGTGATGGATGCGCGCACCGCGTTCCAGACCGTGAACATGCTGACCGGCGTTGTGCAGCGCGGCACCGCCACGCGCCTGCGCGATCTGGACATTCCGCTGTTCGGCAAGACCGGCACCAGCTCCGGCCCCACGAATGCGTGGTTCGTCGGCGGTTCGCCCGATATCGTGGGCGCCACATACCTCGGCTATGATCAGCCCCGAAACATGGGCGGCTGGATTCAGGGCGGCAACACCGCCGCGCCGATCTTCAAGCAGTTCGTGCAGGAAACGCGCGATCACTGGTCTGGCAGGCCGTTCCTTGCGCCCACGGGTGTAAGGATGGTGCGCGTGGATCGCCGCACGGGCCGCCGCGTGTTCGACGGATGGCCTTCTGACGAGCCGACGTCTGCCATCATCTGGGAGGCCTTCAAGCCGGATACGGAACCGCGCCGCAGCCAGCGGCAGGACGAGGTGAGCGCAATGCGCGAGCTGATCCTAACGCAGCTACGCCGTCAGCAGCAAGGCAGCAGCACCCGCCGCCAGACCCAGCAACGTGAAGACTTTGTGGAAGAGCAGGGCGGGATCTACTGATCCGCCCACTTCCGACGCCCCACTTCCAACGCCCCACTTCCAACGCAGGGCGCCCCCTGCTAGGCGCGCCTTTCATATCTGGAGTTTAAGCCTATGCGTGCCGAAGGGCAGGCCCATATTGATCGGATCGAAGCCGCGCTGGCGCTGGTGCGAAAATCGCTGGATTGGGAGCACGCGCTGCGCCGTCTGGACGAGTTGGAAGCGCGCGTGCAGGATCCCGATCTGTGGAATGATCCCAAGAAAGCACAGGCTATCAGCCGAGAGCACAAGCTGCTGAAAGACGCCATCGGCACGGTAAATGAAATCAGCTCCGAAATGTCTGACGCCACGGAATTCGTCGAAATGGGCGATGCCGAGGGTGATGATGACGTGGTGGCAGAGGGTCTTGCCAGCCTTGCTGCACTGGCCAAACGGGCTGACCGCGACAAGGTGAATGCCCTGCTGTCGGGCGAGGCGGATGGTTACGACACCTATCTGCAGATCAACGCCGGCGCGGGCGGCACGGAAAGCCAGGACTGGGCCGAGATGCTGATGCGCATGTACGCCCGCTGGGCAGAGCGGCGCGGCTTCAAGGTGGAAACGGTGGAATATGCCGCCGGCGATCAGGCCGGGATCAAGTCCGCCACGCTGCTTATCAAGGGCGAGAACGCCTATGGCTATGCCAAGACGGAAAGCGGCGTGCATCGTCTGGTGCGGATCAGCCCGTATGACAGTTCTGCCCGCCGCCACACCAGCTTTTCCAGCGTGTGGGTCTATCCGGTGATCGACGATGATATCGATATCGAAATCAACGAAGGCGACCTGAAGATCGACACCTACCGCGCATCGGGCGCTGGTGGGCAGCATGTGAACACCACCGATTCCGCCGTGCGTATCACGCATAAACCGACCGGCGTGGTGGTGGCGAGCCAGAACGATCGCAGCCAGCACAAGAACCGTGCCACCGCCATGAACATGCTGAAGGCACGGCTATACGAGCGCGAGCTTGCCGAGCGTGAGGCAGTGGCTGCCGGTGAATATGCCGAGAAGACCGAGATCGGCTGGGGCCACCAGATCCGATCCTACGTGCTTCAGCCATATCAGATGGTGAAGGATCTTCGCACAGGCACCACCTCCACCGCTCCGGGTGACGTGCTGGACGGCGATATCGACGATTTCATCGCCGCGGCCTTGGCACAGCGCGTAACGGGTGAAACGGTTGAGGTGGAAGACGTGGAGTAATCCATCTGGTTTGCCACCCATGCGCGATCCGTCTGTGCGATGAGTGCACCGAGGGCCGCGGCATCCGTCCAGCGTGAACCTGCAACAGACGGTGCAATAACCGCCGCCATCATTCGCAATCGGTGATCGGGATTGTTATAGGCTTCAAAGTTGGAAGCGTAACGCATCCAGGTAAAGCGGGCCAGATTAGGCACATGAGACAGGTTCAAGAAACGTCGGATTTGCTGGATGATCTGACCGACAAGCAGCGTGAAGTGCTTGATCTGCTGGTGCAGCACATGACCTCCAAGCAGATTGCGCGCGAGCTGGGAATTTCTCCGCATACCGTAGATCAACGCATTGTTTCTGCTCGTAGAAAGTTCGGTGTGGAAACTCGCAACGAACTTGCCGCTGCGTATATGGCGGCGCTGCCCAGCAACGCTCCGGCGATATACGATAAATCCGTATATCAATCCTCGCAGGTCGAAAACGACGGCCAACCCGCTGATAACAATGGCGGGTTAGACGCGGTTTTAGACGAAAGCGAGGTGCTCGCCCCCCCCGGCGAACCTCCCGTAAGCACCAAGCCGTACATCTATTACCGCGTCGTCCCGGAGTCTTTTGAGGGTCGCAGTGGGTATTTCTGGCGTCTAATCGCTATAGTCGGAATTACCCTTGGCCTGCTGATTGCGACTTTGGTGGGATTGGCGATTTTCGCCGCACTGTCCGAGTTGCTGCGGTAGTCCGCCTCTAGGCTCCTGTTGACGATCACAGGTCGAATGACCGGAACGGAGTTTTCGATATGGGCATGTCTCCCAACGTTGCGCAGATGCGCATTATCCGCGAGTTGCGTGAAGCAGAAGCAGCACTGGATACAGCGCTGCTTCGCCAAAGCAGCCTGCTTTCCACTTTGCTGGAGGCGCGCCGGGATACCGATGCCGGTCCATTCGTCGGCCAGGAAGCGATGATGCGGCTTACAAAATCGCATCAAACTCTGATCAGCGCCGGAAGCGATCTGGCCCGTGTGCATTCCAACCTGCTGAAGGTGCAGGAAGATGTGCTGGGCTATGAAGATTGCCCACCTAACGAGCCGATGGCCGAACAACCGGTCTTGCGCGAAGTATCCTAGGCGAGACTTTCTCGAGCTATGTCTCTCGCACATGCAGTTGTACTTGGGATCACCCTCCTCGTGGCCGCGTATTCCGTGGCACGGGGAGGGCAACCCGAAAAATGGTGCGCTGCGATCATCGGCGGCGAGGTTCTGGTCGATCTGCTGATCCTGCTGGTGGCGGGACCCCGGTCCTTCGGGCAGTTCCAGTTTAGCCGCATCCTGCTTGACGCGGTGGCCTGCGCCCTGCTGATCGCCGTCGCCATGCGGGCCAACCGGATGTACCCGCTGGCCCTTGCCGCGGCGCAGATCGTGGCCCTGATCGGCAGTATTGCCGCTTTGCTTGCCAGCGAAGGGATGGCCCAGGCATTCTGGGCCATGACCCAGGCACCGCTGTTCATCCAGCTTGCCCTGCTGGCACTGGGAACGTTGGCCCATGGTATGCGGGTGGCCCGCATCGGCCCCTACAACTGCTGGTCCCCGCCAGTGGCGCGGCATAGCCAGCCCGGCTGATCGGCAAGCACCGACAGAATTTCGCGCGCCGGCGGCGCTATCATCCTCAGCCTGACCTTGTTTGCAATATCGTGCTTTGCGTTCCGCCGTGGCAATCGCTAGGGCCGGTGCCATGGAGAGCGGGGTTTTCATCCGGATTCTGGCGGGCGCCGCTGCGTGCCTTTGCGTAACCGCCTGCGATGTGGCCGAGCAGGACAGGCCGGATACATCGCGCGATTTTCCAAGACCATACAGGCCGGTGTCTGCGCTGGGTTCCAACGCCTTTTCCACGGAGCAGATCCGTGATGACAGGCAGGAAGCGCAAACGGTGATGGATCAGGCCGATCTGACGCGCGGCATGACGGTGGCCGATATCGGCGCTGGCGAGGGGTATTACACAGTCCGCCTGGCTGCCCGCGTGGGCGAGAACGGGCGTGTGCTGGCGCAGGATATCGATGAAGATGCGCTGCGCCGCCTGGGCAACCGGGTGGAGCGTGAACGGCTGGACAATGTCTCCATCGCATTGGGCGAAACGGATGATCCCAAATTGCCGGACAACAGTTTCGACCGGATCTTCATGGTCCATATGTATCATGAGATCCGGGAGCCATATGCGCTGCTCTGGCGGCTGAGGCCGTCCCTGCGGTCCGGTGGCCAGGTCATCGTGGTGGACACCGATCGGCCGGCCGATCAGCATGGGATCAACCCGCAACTTCTGTTTTGTGAATTCGAACGCGTCGGCTATCGGCTCGTCGAGTATGTGCGTAAACCGCAGATCGCTGGCTATTACGCGCAGTTCGAAGTGGTGGGCGATCGGCCCGAACCGCGCGATATCGAACCCTGCGTTCAGCCAGGCGACACTTCCACCGAGTTCTCTTTAACCGAAGAGGACACTTCTGGGGATAATGATGAGTTTCAAGGGTCTTAAGCCGATTTCCTATGGTGGCCGCGAGGTCTGGCCGCTGATCGAAGGTGGCAAGGGTGTGTCCGCCACCAACGGCGAGAGCAGTGGCGCATGGGCTGCTGCCGGCGGCATCGGCACTGTCAGCGCAGTGAACGCAGACAGTTATGACGAGGATGGCAACCCCATCCCGCAGGTGTATCCGCAGGCGACCCGTGTCGAACGGTTCGAGCAGCTGGTTCGCTATGCCATCGATGGCGCCACCACGCAGGTGAAGCGCGCGCATGAAATCTCCGGCGGCAAGGGCGCGATCAATATCAACGTGCTGTGGGAAATGGGCGGCGCGCAGCAGGTGCTGGAAGGCGTGCTGGAAAACTGCCCCGGCCTGATCACAGGCGTAACCTGTGGCGCGGGCATGCCCTACAAGCTTGCCGAAATCGCGGCCAAGCATAACGTCTATTACCTGCCGATCATCTCCTCCGCCCGCGCGTTTCGCGCATTGTGGAAGCGCAGCTATTCCAAGGTGCCGGATCTGATGGCCGCGGTGGTTTATGAGGACCCATGGTTGGCGGGCGGGCACAATGGCCTGTCCAACGCAGAAGATCCAAAGGTGCCGGAAGATCCCTATCCCCGCGTTGCCGCCCTGCGCGAAACGATGCGCAAGGAAGGCGTTTCGGAGGAGACTGCCATCGTCATGGCCGGCGGTGTGTGGTTCCTGCGCGAATGGGAGAACTGGATCGACAATCCGGAACTGGGCAAGATCGCCTTCCAGTTCGGCACGCGCCCCTTGCTGACGGAGGAAAGCCCGATCCCGCAGGTGTGGAAGGAAATGCTGCGCACGGTGGAGCCGGGCGATGTGCTGCTGCACAAGTTCTCTCCCACGGGCTTTTATTCCAGTGCCGTGAAAACCCCGTTCCTCTACGATCTGATGCACCGCAGCGAGCGGCAGATCCCGATCTTCAAGCGGGACGAGGAAGAAGGCACCATTCCGTTGTTGGATCATGGCAAGGCCAAGTATTTCTTCGTGCATCCCGGCGATCAGCGCAAGGCGCAGTCCTGGATCGGCGAGGGCTTTTCCGAGGTGTTGAAGACGCCCGATAACACCGTCGTCTTCGTGACGCCGGAAAGCGCGGAAAAAATCCGCACCGATCAGCAGGAGTGTATGGGCTGCCTGTCACATTGCGGCTTTTCCAGCTGGAAGGATCATGACACCCACACCACCGGGCGTCTGGCCGATCCGCGCAGCTTCTGCATCCAGAAAACCCTGCAGGATATCGCCCACGGCGGCGATCCGGATAACAATCTGGCCTTCGCTGGCCACGCTGCATATCGCTTCAAGCAGGACCCGTTTTATTCGAACAATTTCACCCCGTCGGTGAAGCAATTGGTCGACCGCATTCTGACCGGCGACTGACGCTGGCGCAGGGTCGGGAAACACCGCCGCCCTTGCGCAACACCTTGCGAGAGGGGCTGGCGATCCCTCGCGTATTGCTGAACCCGTTTCGCCTGCCCAAAAGCGGAAAGGCTTTTGGTCTGGGCAGGGCGGCGCTGGTTATCCCCGGCCTGACCACGGGCGACATTTCCACCACTCTGCTGCGCCGCACGTTGCGCCAGCGCGGCTTTCTGCCCGAAGGATGGCGGCAGGGCATCAACATCGGTGCCGATGCCGCCAAGCTGAAGAAGCTGGAAACCCGCATCGCGCAAATGCGCCGGGAGACGGGAAAGAAGGTGGTGCTGATCGGGTGGAGCCTTGGTGGACTATACGCCCGCGTGCTGGCCCATCGCTGTGCCGAGGATGTGGACATGGTGGTGACGGTTGCCAGCCCGTTCTCGGGTGATCGGCATGCGAACCGCGCGTGGAAGCTTTACGAAGCGATCAACGATCACACGGTGGACAATCCGCCCTTTCCGGAACTGGTATCGGCAAAGCCACCGGTGCCGACAATCGCCGTCTGGTCTGCCACCGACGGCATCGTCTCGCCCCAAAGTTCCCGCGGCAAAGAGGGCGAGGCTGACCATACATTGCGGATCGACGCGCCGCATTTCACCCTTGGCACATCGTCCACCTGTATCGACAAGATCCTGGCGAAGATGGCAGAGGTGGACGCAGCGCGAGAGTAGCAGAGCGCCGCTGGCATAGGGTCAATCGAACTGCCAGCTATGCTCCCCGTGGCTGGTCACGTCGAGGCCCTGGACCTCTTCCTCCTCGCTCACGCGCATTGGGATGAACAGCGATACGCCAAGGGCGATTACCGCCGTCATCACGGCGGAGAATATCGCCACGGCCACGATGCCAAAGGCTTGGATGCCTACCATGCCGCCCATCGAAACGCCCTCGGCATAGCCGGTTCCGCCCAGGTCGGAAGACAGGAACACGCCCAGCAGCAGGCTGCCCAGCATCCCGCCCACGCCGTGAACCGCGAAAACGTCCAGCGAATCGTCGATGCGCATTTTGTTCTTCACCAGCTGTATCGCGTAATAGCAGACGATCGATGCCAGTATGCCGAACAGGATCGCCGCGCCGGGAGAGATGAATCCAGCAGCAGGCGTCACCGTGGCAAGGCCTGCGATTGCGCCCGTGGCAAAGCCGACAGTCGTTGCCTTGCCGAATGCGATTTTCTCCACCAGCACCCATGTCAGCGCAGCTGTGGCGGCGGCAACATGCGTGTTGATGATCGCCATGGATGCATCATCCGTGGCCGAAAGGGCGCTGCCGCCGTTGAAGCCGAACCAGCCAACCCACAGCAACATCGCGCCCAGCATCGTCATCCCCGGTGCATGGGGCAGCAGGGTGGAGCCGGGAAAACCCTGCCGCCTGCCGATCAACAGGGCGACGACCAGCGCCGAGACACCCGCCGTGGTGTGAACCACGATGCCGCCGGCAAAATCCAGCACGCCCAGATCGCCCATCCATCCGCCGCCCCAGATCCAGTGCGCAACGGGCGCATAGACCAGCAGGCCCCAGATCGCGGTGAATGCAACCACCCAGCCAAACCGCGCACGATCAACCCATGCGCCCACCATCAGCGCAGGCGTGATGGCCGCAAAGGTCAGCTGGAACATCGCGAAAGTGCTTTCAGGCAATGTCGTTGCAATGGGGCTGAGGTTGCCGAGATCGATCATCATCCAGCGGCTGCCATCGCCGATCCATCCGCCAGTGGTGTTGCCGAAGGCCAGCGTATAGCCAACGGCCACCCACAGGACCGAGGCGATCCCCGCAACCGCGCCAACCTGCACCAGCACTGACAGGAAGTTCTTCGCCCGCACCAGTCCGCCGTAAAACAGCGCCAGGCCGGGCAGGGTCATCAGCAATACAAGCGCCGAGGCTGTCAGGATCCAGGCGGTATCGCCGGAATCGTTCTGCGCGATATTGGTCAATTCCTGTGCCTGCGCGACATACGGCATGGCCACCAAAGCCAGAACGGCTGCAAGTTTGCGAAACATATACGATTTCCCCCACGCCCGTTCTGATGACGGGATTGCGTCCGGACGGCGTGTTAGGACAGAATGTTCCAGATGGGCAAGTGATGTGTTGTGTGTTGCGGCTTGCCCGTGAGGAGCGCTATTTGCTGACCATGCGCCATTTCATCCGACTCGCCCTCATTTCGATTGGCATCGCGGCCGCCGCGCCCGCTGCCGCGCAGGATGTGGAGCTGCCCTACTGGGCCAGCATCGATGCCGAGGAAGCATATATGCGCGCAGGTGCAGGCATGCAGTTTCCGATTGAATGGGTGTACCGGCGTGAGGGGCTGCCGGTGAGGGTTGTGCGCCTGATCCAGGGTTGGCGCTATGTCGAGGAACCCGATGGCACCATGGGCTGGATCTCCAGTGGCCTGCTCAGCCGTCGCCGCACGGCAATCGTCATCGGGGATGAACTGGCGGCGATGCGCGCCGCGCCATCGGCGGATGCTGATCTGCGCTGGCAGGTGGAAGCGGGCGTCGTTGGCAACCTAGGCGAATGCAGCGATGGCTGGTGCGAGCTGGATGTGGAAAACCACAAGGGCTGGATCCGCGAAAACAGCCTTTGGGGGGCAGGGGAGCCATAGCGGCTCACTAGCGAGGCAGGGCTAATAACACAGGCCCAAAAGAAGGGCGGCCCGTCAGGACCGCCCTTTTTGCTTAACAGCAGAAGCTGTAATCAGCTTTCGTAGCTGTAGCTCATGGTGTCACCATTGGAATCGGTCACATCCATCATACCAGCTTCGGTGCCCGGCTGAATGTTCCAGCAGTCTTCACCGTCGCCGCCCTCTGCGGTGAGGCAGGTGCCGCGAATGTTATCTTCCCAGGTGCCGCTCTCCACCTGCTCACCACCCTGCATGACAGAGTAGGTGCCGTCCTCGGCCAGCGTCAGCGAAACTTCGCTGCCGTCTTCACTGGTGGAGGTGTAGGTGCCGGCGGTGTTGCTGGGGATCACATCCGTAGTGACGGTTTCATCAATCTGCGCTTCGTTCGCATCATCGGCCCCGCCACCGCATGCGGCGAGAGAGACCAAGGCGGCAACTGCGATAAGTTTCTTCATAAACAACTTCCTGTTGGTGGTTTGTGTATTCGGGTGATCAAGGCAGATCTGCCTTATTGATCATCTCCCACGTGATCATCAAGCGTTCCGTTCACGGGCATGACGCTGGAAACATCGCCGGCAGACGATGTTGTCTCCATGCTGCCATCTGCCTGTTTCGGACCGTCGGAGAAACAGTTTTCTTCCTCGTCACCCTCGACGAGGAAACAGGTTTCGCCGTCTTTCATGAAAATGACGCCGCCCGATGCTTCCCCATCGGCATCGACGCGGGAAAAGGTCATGCCCGGATGGATCTCGATATAATCAACTACATCGCCCGGACGTGTGACCTTGTATGTGCCTGGTGCCAGCGCTTCGAACCCTGGCGCATCGCCTGACAGCATGGAGTTATCGTCCGTGGCTGCCGTTTCGTTTTCGGTGACTGTGTCCGTTTCGGCCTGCGTGTCATCAGCGCTGTTACAGGCTGCAAGTGCAAGAATTGCGCCGATTACGACAAGTTTCTTCATGGATTTTTCCTCATTTCCATCCCCATCGTTGACATTGTCCCACGGAAATCGAGGCTTGCCAAGGGCGGACATTGCTGTCCGCCCTCAACAATTCAGGCTCAGGCCAGTTCCACCGCCACGGCGGTCGCTTCGCCGCCGCCGATGCAGAGGCTGGCGATTCCGCGCTTCTTGCCCTGCTGCTTCAGCGCGTTCAGCAGGGTGACGATGATACGGGTGCCACTGGCGCCGATGGGGTGACCCAGCGCCGTGCCGCCACCGTTGACGTTGATCTTGTCGTGATCGATGCCGATGTCGCGCATGGCGAACATGGCGACGCAGGCGAAGGCTTCGTTCACTTCCCACAGGTCCACATCGTCCACGCTCCAGCCCGTGGTTTCCAGCAGCTTTTCGATCGCGCCGACAGGGGCGATGGTGAATTCTTCCGGCGCCTGTGCGTGGGCGGTGAGGCCGGTGATCGTGGCGACGGGGGTAAGGCCCTTGGCGTCGGCCACGCTCTTGCGCGTCAGCACCACGGCAGCTGCACCGTCGGAGATGGAGGAGGAGGTTGCTGCCGTGATCGTGCCATCCTTGGCAAAGGCGGGGCGCAGCGTCGGGATCTTGTCCGGGCGACCCTTGCCGGGTGCCTCATCCTTGTCGACGGTTACCTCTCCCTTGCGGGTCTTTATGGTGACGGACACGACCTCATCGGCAAATGCGCCGCTTTCGATGGCCTTGTTCGCCCGGTCGAGCGAGGCGATGGAATATTCGTCCATCTGCTCGCGGGTCAGCTGGTACTTGTCGGCCATGTCCTGCGCGAAGGTGCCCATGGCGCGGCCTTCTTCATAGGCGTCTTCAAGGCCGTCCAGGAACATGTGGTCATAGGCCATGTCATGCCCGATACGTGCGCCGCTGCGGTGCTTTTTCAGGAGGTAGGGCGCATTGGTCATGCTTTCCATGCCGCCCGCCACGATGTAATCCACACTGCCGGTGGCGAGCGCTTCTGCGCCCATGATCACCGTCTGCATGCCGCTGCCGCAGACCTTGTTCACGGTGGTGGCCTGCGCGCTGAGCGGCAGGCCGGACTTGATCGCAACCTGGCGGGCAGGGGCCTGGCCGAGGCCGGCGGGCAGAACGCAGCCCATATACACGCGGTTGATATCCTCGCCCGCAACGCCGGCACGATCCATCGCTGCCTTCACGGCGGTCGCGCCAAGGTCGGTGGCGCTGACATCGGCCAGTGCTCCTTGCATCGCACCCATCGGGGTGCGCGCGTAGGAGAGAATGACGATGGGATCGGATTCGTTGAAAGTAGCCATTAAGTGGTTGCCTCAATTACACGGGTTGAAAAACGGATTTGGCGGACTGTCTAGAAGGGGATTGTGTCATACGCAAGATTGTGCACTGCAACATGATTTCGGCCATGGTTTCTACGGTGGCAGCTTTCGCCTTGGCTGGGTGCGTAACGCCTGTTTCCGGCGAAGGCTCCCGAAGCGCGCCGTCCTTGGCTTGGCACCCGGTTGATGCGTCGACCGCAGCCATTACCGATATTGCCGAACTGGAGTCTCTGGCGGAGGCCTTTCCCAATTCATCTTCGGTGCGCCTGCGCCTTCTCAATGCCCTTGTCGAAGCGGAGGACGCTTCGCAGGCGTTGATCGTGGCAGAGGCGCTGGATCGGGATGGCTATGCTTTCTCGCCCGGCGCAAGAAGCTTGCTGGAAAGTCTGGCTCCAGCGGGAGAAGCACCCGGCTGGATTTCCGGAAATGTTGGCCGCGCGGCTGCGATTGCAAGCAGCGAACACGTGGCGACAATCCCGAGCGAGGCGCAACTGCCGGAAGGCTTGGCAATGATGGGTGACGGCATTTTTGCGGTGACCGCGCTCATCTCCCGCGAAGTCTGGTTTGGCGCAGATGATGACTGGACATCTGTGCCTGTTCCCGGAGTCGGCAACATCAGCGGGATCGACTCCAGCAGCAACGACATAGTGGTAGCCTCCGCCGATCTTGGAATGACTGATCCCAGTTCCGAACCATTCTCGGGCCTGATAGCCATTCAGGATTCCAATCACCCGATCGCGGCCCCGTCACCGGACGGCGCACAGATTTCAGACATCGCATTTTTCCGCGATCAGGTACTTTACGCGAGCGATCCTATCGGTGGAGGCGTTTACCGGTCGGATAGCGTTGGCGGCCCGATCATGCAGTTGGTTCCGCCCGGCCTCCTGCGTTCGCCGCAGGGCATCGCGCCAAGCGAGGATGGCTCACGCCTTTATGTCAGCGATTATCGCTATGGCCTTGCCATTGTGGATACAGCATCCGGTGCGGTTTCTCGTCTTGCTGCTGACGAGCCTATGCTGCTCGACGGCATCGATGGGCTCTGGCTCCACCAGGGCGAGTTGATCGCCGTGCAGAACGGTTTGTCCCCAAGGCGCATCATCACGCTGGCCCTGTCCGATGATGGCAATCGCATCACGTCCTTGCGCGTGCTGGAGCAGGCCAATCCCGAATGGACGGAGCCGTTGGGCGGCGATATCCATGAAAGTACGCTATATTACATTGGCAATGGCAGCTGGGACCTTTTCGAGGAGGGCGGCACCTTGCGTCAGGGTGCACAATTGCGCGCCACGCACATCCGGCGGCTTGATCTATCCGGGAATCCCACGAATTAGGCGTGATTAGGCCATCGGACTGCCTTGCATCGCGGCATGGCATTGCCTAGACGCGCCCTCGAACCCCGCAGCAATCCACCGAGTCTGTTTTGGTCGATCTCGAACAATATTTTCCGATCCTGCTCTTCCTCGCCATTGCGGCGGGGCTTTCGGCAGCATTCGTTTTCCTGCCGATGGGCGTCTCGCGCCTGACAGGGGCACACAATCCGCAGGCAGAGAAGCTGACGGAATATGAGTGCGGCTTCCCCGCGTTCGAGGATCCGCGCAGCCAGTTTGACGTGCGGTTCTACCTCGTGGCGATCCTGTTTATCGTCTTCGATCTTGAAGCTGCGTTCCTGTTTCCCTGGGCCGTTAGCCTGGATCTCACCGGCTGGCCGGGCTGGATCACCATGATGATCTTCCTCGGGGAACTGGCCATCGGCCTCGCTTATGCATGGAAGAAGGGAGCTCTGGAATGGGAGTGACCGAAAAGCCCGAACCCGCATTGTACCCGCCTTTCCAGGACGGTGCGGCAGATTCGTCCAACCCCGCGCTGGCAACTGCGCCCACTGCCCAGGGCGGTGAGGTGAAGCAGCCCGATGCGGACTATTTCAACGCGATGCAGACAGAGGTGAACGACAAGGGTTTCCTCGTCACCAGCACCGAAGACCTGTTCCAGTGGGCACGCACGGGCTCGCTGTGGTGGATGACCTTTGGTCTCGCCTGCTGCGCGGTGGAGATGATCCACGTCAACATGCCGCGTTATGATATGGAGCGTTTCGGCGTCGCCCCACGCGCCAGCCCGCGCCAGTCGGACGTGATGATCGTGGCCGGCACGCTATGCAACAAGATGGCCCCGGCACTGCGCCGCGTTTACGACCAGATGTCGGAACCGAAATACGTGATTTCGATGGGCAGCTGCGCAAATGGCGGCGGCTACTATCACTACAGCTATTCCGTGGTGCGTGGCTGCGATCGCATCGTTCCGGTGGATATCTACATCCCCGGCTGCCCTCCCACGGCAGAGGCGCTGCTGTACGGCGTGATGCAATTGCAGCGCAAAATCCGCCGCGTCGGCACGATTGAGCGTTGAGGAGCGAATAGCTGATGGCAAAAGTCCTGCATTCCGCTCCGCGTTACGCAACCAATGATGGCGTGCGCGATACGCTTGTCTCCGCCCTGGGCGACATTGCTGTCGACGCGCGCGAGGAATTTGGTGAGATCTCGATCACGGTAAAGCGCGAAGGCATCGAGGATGCCCTGCGCCTGCTGCGTGATGAGCATGATTACCAGCAGCTGATGGAAATCGCCGGTGCCGATTATCCAAGCCGTCCAGAGCGGTTTGAAGTCGTGTACATGCTGCTGAGCCTCACGAAGAACCACCGCATCATGGTGAAGCTTTCGACGGATGAGGCGACGCCCGTTCCCACGGTCACCACATTGTGGCCCGTGGCTGGCTGGCTGGAACGCGAAGTTTTCGACATGTATGGCGTTACCTTCGACGGCAACACCGATCTTCGCCGCATCCTGACCGATTACGGTTTTGAAGGGCATCCCTTCCGCAAGGATTTCCCGCTGACGGGCTATACAGAGCTGCGCTATTCAGAAGAGGAAAAGCGCGTTGTGTATGAGCCGGTGGAACTGGCGCAGGATTTCCGCAGCTTCGATTTTACCTCGCCTTGGGAAGGCGCGGATTACGTGCTGCCGGGTGATGAGAAGGCCGATGCTCCGCCCGTGGACGAGCCCAAGACCACCGGAAGCCCCAAGCAGACCGGCGCAGGCGCGAAGGCCGATGAGAAGGCGGCAAAGACCGTGAGCGCAGGCTCCCCTGCCGAGAAAGAAACCGGCACGAAGGACGCAGGCGCACCCGAAGCCACGGAGAACCAGCCCGACCGCGAGCCGAGCAAGGGCGACGTGCATGACACCAAAGGCGCGACAGAGCCGGAGGACAAGGAATGAGCGGCCTCACATACGAGCAATCCCCCACCACAGACGGTGAGGAGATCTCCAACTACACGATCAACTTCGGCCCGCAGCACCCTGCCGCGCACGGCGTTCTGCGCATGGTGATGGAGCTGGACGGCGAGATCATCGAACGTATCGATCCGCACGTCGGCCTGCTGCATCGCGGCACCGAGAAGCTGATCGAATACAAGACCTATCTGCAGGCGCTGCCGTATTTCGACCGACTCGATTACTGTTCCCCGCTGGCGCAGGAGTATTCCTACGTTCTCGCCATCGAGAAGCTGCTGAATGTGGAAGTGCCGGAGCGCGCGCAATATCTGCGCGTGCTGTTCGCGGAGCTGACCCGCATCTGCAACCACATGCTGAACATTGGTGCGCATGTGATGGACGTGGGCGCGATGACGCCAAACCTCTGGGTGTTCGAGCTGCGCGAAGACTGCATGAACTTCTTCGAGCGTGCCTCCGGCGCGCGCATGCATGCCGCATGGTTCCGCCCCGGCGGTGTGCATCAGGATGTGCCGCTGAAGCTGCTGACCGACATTGGTGACTGGGTGGACGGACGTCTGCCAGAACTGTTCGGCGATGCGATGAGCCTGGTTCTCGACAATCGCATCTTCAAGCAGCGCAATGTGGATATCGCGCATGTCAGCAAGGAAGATGCCATTGCGTGGGGCTTCTCCGGCCCGATGATCCGCGCCGCCGGCGTTCCGTGGGATCTGCGCAAGTCGCAGCCCTATGACGTGTACGACCGGATGAATTTCGAGATTCCCATCGGCACCAATTCCGATTGCTACGATCGCTTCATGGTGCGCGTGAAGGAAGTTTACGAAAGCGCGAAGATCATCAAGCAATGCCTGGCAGAGATGCCCGAAGGCCCGATCGCCTCCGAAGATCGCAAGGTCGCGCCGCCAAAACGTGCCGAGATGAAGCAGTCGATGGAAGCGCTGATCCATCACTTCAAGCTCTACACCGAAGGCTTCCACGTGCCTGCTGGCGAAGTCTATGTCGCGACCGAAAGCCCCAAGGGCGAATTCGGCGTCTACCTGGTCAGCGACGGATCGAACAAACCCTATCGCTGCAAGATCCGCCCCACGGCGTTCTCGCACCTCCAGGCAATGGACTTCATGTGCAAGGGCCACATGCTGCCCGATGCAACCGCCATCCTCGGCGCGATCGACGTGGTGTTCGGGGAGTGTGACCGGTGATCCTGCGCGAAGTGTTTATCCTTGTTGCAGCCTTCGCCGCCTTCGCATCGGCAATCGCAGCATATCTCGCTGCGTTTCATGGCGAGGTGACGGTGAAAGAAGTGCTTTCTACCGCCTTTGCCGCGGTGATCGGCCTGTATGTGGGCCGCTATATCGAACGGAGGCTGGCTGATGGCCGCGCGTAATATCGCCCCCGATACGCCCGAACTGCGCGCGCAGTACGATGGCTGGAGCTTCACGGACGCAAACCGTGAAAAGGCCGACTGGCATATCAAAAAATATCCCGAAGGCCGCCAGAAAAGCGCGGTTATGCCGCTGCTGGATCTGGCGCAGCGCCAGGTGGGTGCGGAAACCAATACGCAGGGCTGGTTGCCGCTGCCGGTGATGGAATACATCGCCGATTATCTCGACATGCCGGTGATCCGCGTGCTGGAGGTGGCCACCTTCTACACCATGTATAACCTAGAACCGGTGGGCAAATTCCACGTTCAGGTATGCGGCACCACGCCCTGCATGCTGCGCGGTTCGGATGATCTGATCGCCGCGTGCAAGCAGCGCGGGATGAAGGCCGGTCACGTTTCCGACGAGGGCCTGTGGTCCTTCACCGAGGTGGAGTGCATGGGCAATTGCGCCACGGCGCCGATGGTGCAGATCAACGATGACAATTTCGAGGATCTGACGGCAGAGCGTCTGGACGCGGTTCTGGATGCGCTTGCCGCGGGCGAGCAGCCCAAGGCCGGCACACAGGAGCCGGGCCGCCATACGTCGGAGCCTTCGGGCGGACCGACGACATTGAAGGAAATGGTCGACGCCAATCACGACTATCGGGGTGAATGGTAGTGGATCAGGTCATCCCCATCCTGATCGCCGTCGTGCTGATCTTCATCGCGTGGAAGGTGCTGAAAGGCATCGTGAAAACCGTTGCGCTGGTGGTGATCCTGGCCGTGGTGGCGTTCTGGGTGTTTGGAGGGATGATGGCATGATCGACAAGCTTGTCCTGCGCCAGATTGCCCGTGTCGGCCTTGCCGTTGCAAGCCTCAGCTTCATCGGCGGCGGCGTGCTGATCTTCCTTGGTGCGGACAGGATTGGCGACGGATTGATGATTTTTGGCGGAGTGGCACTGCTGATCTTCGCCCTATTGCTGGCGAGAACGCCGACAGGAGACAAAGATGCTGGCTGACAAGGATCGCATCTTCACCAATCTTTACGGGTTCCAGGATTGGGGCCTGAAAGCTGCGCAACAGCGCGGTGATTGGGACAATACCAAGGATTTGATCGCGCGCGGCAATGATTCCATCATTGACGAGATGAAGGCATCCGGCCTGCGCGGCCGCGGTGGCGCGGGCTTCCCCACCGGCATGAAATGGTCTTTCATGCCCAAGGAAAGCAAGGATGGCCGTCCGTCCTTCCTAGTGATCAATGCCGACGAATCGGAGCCTGGCAGCTGCAAGGATCGCGAGATCATTCGCCACGATCCGCACAAGCTGATCGAAGGCGCCCTGATCGCCGGTTTCGCCATGCGGGCAAGGGCGGCCTACATATACATCCGCGGTGAATATATCCGCGAAGCCGAGGTTCTGCAGGCCGCCATCGAGGAGGCGTACGACGCTGGCCTGATCGGCAAGAACGCCAGCGGCAGCGGCTATGATTTCGACGTCTTTATGCACCGCGGGGCAGGCGCCTATATTTGCGGTGAAGAAACCGCGATGATCGAGAGCCTTGAAGGCAAGAAGGGCCAGCCCCGCCTGAAGCCGCCGTTCCCCGCAGGTGCCGGTCTCTATGGCTGCCCCACCACGGTGAACAATGTGGAAAGCATCGCCGTGGTGCCCACGATCCTACGCCGCGGCGGCGCATGGTTCGCCAGCTTCGGCCGTGAAGGCAATGCGGGCACCAAGCTGTTCCAGATCAGCGGCCATGTGGAAAAGCCCTGCGTGGTGGAGGAGGCGATGAGCATCCCCTTCCGCGAACTGATCGAAAAGCACGCAGGCGGCATTCGCGGCGGATGGGACAATTTGCTGGCCGTAATCCCCGGCGGTTCCTCCGTTCCGCTGGTGCCGGCAGAGCAGATCATGGACGCCCCGATGGATTTCGACGGGCTGAAGGAAGTGGGTTCTGGCCTCGGCACGGCCGCCGTTATCGTGATGGACAAGTCCACTGATATCGTGCGCGCCATCAGCCGCATCTCCTATTTCTACAAGCACGAAAGTTGCGGCCAGTGCACGCCATGCCGCGAAGGCACGGGCTGGATGTGGCGCGTGATGGAACGGCTGCGCGTGGGCGAAAGCAGCTCCAGAGAAATCGACATGCTGTATGAAGTCACCAAGCAGGTGGAAGGCCACACGATCTGCGCGCTGGGCGATGCCGCCGCATGGCCGATCCAGGGCCTGCTCAAGCATTTCCGGCCTGAACTCGAACGCCGCATTGAAGAGCGTGAGAATGCCATGCCGGAGGCGGCGGAATGATCCGTTCAACTTGTCTTGCAGCGGCTGCTACCCTTGCCCTGTCCAGTGTTCCCGCGCAGGCGCAGGACGCTCGCGAAAACAACAACGGCTTGCAGACCGGCACCCGTTTTGAGCGTGAGCCGGAAACCCCCGATGCTGCCAAGGGGCGCTGGATGCAGAAACGCGTGGCAAATTGCGTGTTTAATCGCGACAAGGATGCGGTGCGCGAAATCCTGGCGAACAGTGATTTCTACTCGATCCAGTTCGACAGCATCGACTCCGATCCTGAAACCCTGTTTGACGATCTGAATGTGGAACACTGCATCGGTCGCCTGATGCGCGGGGCCGACAACAGGGTCTATCATACATACATGCAAATCCAGTATTCGACATTGCGCAATCTGCTTGCCGAAGAAGCCTATCTGCAGGATTTCGATGGGCCGCCGGCTGTCGGTGCCGACACAGCGCAGCACATTGCCGAACGTTTTGACGGCCGCGCCGTCCATCCGCAAATTTCCACGATGGCATCAATGGTCGATTGCATGACCTATCGCGCCGGTGCGCAAACCCATGCACTGCTGCGGGCGCGGCCGGGCTCCGACGATGAAGAAGAGGCGATCAATGCCCTTGGTCCGGTAATCGTGTCTTGCGCCAACACCAACGAGGATCAGTTGCAAATTCCAACCTCGCTCATTCGCCAGATGGCCGCTGACGGTCTCTGGTCGCGTAGCTACTACGGCTCCACCGCCGCAGGAGAGGGCTAATGCCGACAGTCAAAGTAGACGGACAGGAAATCGCGGTTCCGGACGGCGCCACCGTGCTCCAGGCTTGCGAGCTTGCAGGCAAGGAAATCCCGCGTTTCTGCTATCACGAGCGCCTGAGCATCGCTGGCAACTGCCGCATGTGCCTGGTGGAAGTGAAGCCCGGCCCGCCCAAGCCGCAGGCGAGCTGCGCGCTGCCCGCGACAGAGGGGCAGGAAATCCGCACCGACAGCGAGATGGTGAAGACCGCGCGCGAAGGCGTGATGGAATTCCTGCTGATCAACCACCCGCTCGATTGCCCGATCTGCGATCAGGGCGGCGAGTGTGATCTGCAGGACCAGAGCCTGATGTATGGCCGCGGTGCCACGCGCTATCACGAGAACAAGCGCGCCGTGACCGAGAAGTTCATGGGTCCGCTGATCAAGACGGTGATGACCCGCTGCATCCATTGCACCCGCTGCGTCCGCTTCTCCGAGGAGATCGCCGGCGTGGACGAAATCGGCGCGCTATATCGCGGCGAGGACATGCAGATCACAACTTATCTGGAGCAGGCGGCCAAGCACGAGCTTTCCGCCAATGTGATCGACCTTTGCCCGGTCGGCGCGCTCACCAGCGGCCCATATGCGTACGAATCGCGTCCATGGGAGCTGAAGAAGACCATGGGCATCGACGTGTCCGATGCGGTTGGCTCCAACATTCGGATCGACAGCCGCGGACGCGAAGTGCTGCGTGTGTTGCCGCGCATCAATGATGACGTGAACGAGGAATGGATCTCGGACAAGGCGCGCTACCAGGTCGATGGCCTGACGCGCCGCCGTCTCGACAAGGTCTGGATCCGCAAGCGTGGCAAGCTGGAACAGGCCAGCTGGGACGAGGCCTTCAAGGCCATCGCCAAGGCAAAGCCGGGCAAAGGCATTGCTGCCATCGCTGGCGATCTGGTGGATTGCGAAACGATGTTTGCGGCCAAGGCGCTGCTGAAGGCGGCGGGCTCCAAACTGTTCGAAAGCCGTCAGACGGGGATGGACTATGATGTGTCCAACCTGGCGGCCGTCAATTTCAACAGCACCTTTGCCGGTATAGAGGAGGCACAGGCCATCCTTATCGTCGGCAGCCAAATACGCTGGGAAGCGCCGCTGATCAATGTTCGCCTGCGCAAGGCGGTGAAGCGCGGGGCCAAGGTGTTCGTAGTTGGTCCTGAGTGGGATACGACTTATCCTGCTGAATTCCTTGGCGAAGATGTTCGAGTATTGGGCAATCTGCCCGCGCATGTGAGCGACGCGTTCAATGATGCGGAGAATTCCGCCGTCATTCTGGGCGCAGGTGGCTTTGCCGCCGGGGCGCACGGTGCGGCGATGGCTGCGGCCAGCACGCTGGGCGCAACCTTCAACGCCCTGCACACAGCAGCAGCGCGCATGGGCGCTCTGATGCTGGGCTTTGCCAGCAAGGGCGGAATTGCTGATATCGTGGCCGCCAAGCCGAAGGTCGTGCTGGCCCTGGGCGCGGATGAAGTGGACTGGAGCCAGTTTGCAGACAGTCTGAAGGTCTTCATCGGCCATCACGGGGACAAGGGTGCGCATGCCGCAGACATCATTCTGCCGGCCTCCGCCTACACCGAAAAGGCTGGCACTTACGTCAACACCGAGGGCCGCGTGCAGTTTGCCGACAAGGCGATCTTCGCCCCCGGCGATGCTCGCGAAGACTGGACAATCCTGCGCGCGCTGGCCGATGCGCTGGGTGTGAACGTCGGTTTCGACAGTTTTGACCAGCTGCGCGCTGCGATGGTGAAGGACGTGCCCGCATTGGGTGAGGAAGGGCTGGCCGATTATGGCGCCATGCCATCCGCCCCGGCAGGCGCCTCTGCATCGGGCTCGCTCGGCTATCCCATCAAGGATTTCTACCTCACCAATTCCATCGCCCGCGCCAGCGTGGTGATGCAGCGGTGCTCGGATGAATTGATCCATGGCGATACGATGAAGGAGGCCGCGGAATGACCGAGTTCTTCATCTCGCTTGGCATGGATGCGACCTGGGCAATCGTCGTCGCGTCTATCTGTGGCATCCTGCTGATCGCATTGCCGCTGATGCTGGCCGTGGCCATGATCATCTACGTGGATCGCAAGGTGTGGGCGGCGATCAACCTGCGCCGTGGACCCAATGTGGTCGGCCCGTTCGGGCTGCTGCAAAGTTTTGCCGATGGTCTGAAGGTGTTCCTGCAGGAAACCATCATTCCCAGCGCCTCCAACAAGGGTATCTTCCTGCTTGCGCCGATCATCACCTTCACGGTGGCGCTGGTGGCATGGGCGGTGATCCCCTTTGATGCTGGCGTGGTACTGGCGGATATCAATGTCGGCCTGCTCTATATTCTCGCGATCAGTTCGCTGTCGGTTTACGGCGTGACGATGGCGGGCTGGGCGTCCAACTCCAAATACCCGTTCTTCTCGGCCATGCGTGCCGCTGCGCAGATGATTTCCTATGAAGTCTCCATCGGCTTCATCCTCGTCTGCGTGGTGCTGTATGCAGGCACCTTCAACCTCTCGGCTATCGTGGAGATGCAACGCGGCCACGGGTTCGGCTTCGTCAACGGCTATTGGTTCAACCTGTTGCTGTTCCCGATGTGGGTGGTGTTCTTCATCTCCAGCCTGGCCGAAACGCAGCGCGTTCCCTTCGACCTTACCGAGGCGGAGAGCGAGTTGGTGGCTGGCTATCAGACCGAATATTCCTCCATGGCCTTCGCACTCTTCTGGCTGGGTGAATATGCCAACATCCTGCTGATGTGCGCGCTCAACACGCTGCTGTTCTTCGGTGGCTGGCTGCCTCCTGTGGAAATCGAATTCCTCTACTGGGTGCCGGGTATCGTCTGGTTTCTGCTGAAAACCTTCTTCTTCTTCTTCATGTTCAGCTGGGTGATGGCGACCGTACCGCGCTATCGCTATGACCAGTTGATGCGACTTGGCTGGAAGGTGTTCCTGCCGATGAGCCTCATCTTCGTGGTCGTGATCTCCGGCTGGCTGATGCTAACACGTTATGGAGGTGCGGCATGACCGTCGCCCATCTGATAAAATCGTTCACCCTATGGGAATTCCTGAAGGCGCACGCCCTCACGCTGAAGTATTTCTTCAAGCCCAAGGTGACGATCAACTATCCGTTCGAAAAGAACCCGCTTTCCCCACGTTTCCGCGGTGAGCATGCGCTGCGTCGCTATCCCAACGGGGAAGAGCGCTGCATTGCCTGCAAGCTGTGCGAGGCGGTATGCCCGGCGCAGGCGATCACCATCGAGAGTGAGCCGCGCAGCGACGGCAGCCGCCGCACGACGCGCTATGACATCGACATGACCAAGTGCATCTATTGCGGCTTCTGCCAGGAAGCTTGTCCGGTGGATGCCGTGGTGGAAGGGCCGAACTTCGAATACGCGACCGAAACGCGCGAAGAACTGCTTTACGACAAGGCAAAACTGCTGGCGAACGGGGACAAGTGGGAGCGGGCAATCGCCGCGAACCTTGAAGCCGACGCGCCCTACCGCTAACCGCGCCGCAAGACTCGACACGCGATGATATCTAGGGGTTCATTTTGACCGTCTTCGCTTTCTATCTGTTTGCCGCATTGATGCTCGCTTCCGGCGCGCTCACTATCTTTGCGCGCAACCCGGTGCATTCCGTGCTCTGGCTCATCCTCGCCTTCTTCAACGCGGCGGGCCTGATGGTGCTCGTCGGGGCTGAATTCCTGGCGATGCTGCTGGTGGTGGTCTACGTGGGCGCCGTCGCCGTGCTGTTCCTGTTCGTGGTGATGATGCTGAACATCGATTTTGCCGAAATGCGCGCAGGCTTCATGAAGAACGCGCCGCTGGGCGTGGCCATCGCGGTGATCCTGCTGGCAGAGCTGGTGCTGGGCATCGGTGCCTATCGCGCCGGCAAGATTGCCCTTGGCACGCCCGATGGCAGCGCTGCGCCGCTGGTGGGTGAAAGCAATGTCGAAAACCTGGGAGCGCTGCTTTACGGCAATTACCTGTTCCTGTTCGAAACCGCCGGCATCATCCTGCTGGTGGCCATGGTGGGTGCCATCGTGCTGACCCACCGTGAACAGCGCAGCACGCGCGGCCATCAGGACATTGCAAAGCAGAACGCGCGCAACCCCAATGAGGCGACGCGCAATGTCAGTCCCGAAGTGGGCAAGGGGGTCGAGCTATGATCGGCATCGAACATTATCTCGTGGTGAGTTCTATCCTGTTCGTCATCGGCGTGCTGGGTATCTTCCTCAACCGCAAGAACATCATCATCATCCTGATGGCGATTGAACTGATCCTGCTGTCGGTGAATTTGAACCTCGTCGCTTTCAGTGCCTATCTGAACGATCTGACCGGGCAGGTCTTCGCCATGTTCGTACTCACCGTGGCAGCGGCAGAAGCTGCCATCGGCCTCGCCATTCTCGTGACCTATTTCCGTAACCGCGGCACCATCGCGGTGGACGACGTAAACCGGATGAAGGGATAGACCTTGAACTCGATCCTTATCATCGTTTTCGCGCCGCTTCTGGCCGCGATCATCGCCGGGCTGGGTGGCCGCCTGATGGGCCACACCGCCGCCAAGGTGTTGACCACGGGCGCGCTGTTCCTGGCTTGTGGCCTTAGCTGGCCGATCTTCCTGTCGTTTATCGGTGGCGATGCGCAGGCCAGCGTCACGCCCGTGCTGACGTGGGTGCAATCGGGTGACATGTCATTCGACTGGGCGCTGCGTGTCGATACGCTGACGGCTATTATGCTGGTGGTAATCACCACCGTTTCCGCGCTCGTCCACCTCTATAGCTGGGGCTATATGGAGGAAGATCCGGACCAGAGCCGCTTCTTCGCCTATCTCTCGCTGTTCACCTTCGCCATGCTGATGCTGGTGACGGCTAACAATTTGGTACAGATGTTCTTCGGGTGGGAAGGCGTGGGCCTTGCCAGCTATCTGCTGATCGGCTTCTGGTACAAGAAGCCTTCCGCCAATGCCGCCGCAATCAAGGCTTTCGTGGTGAACCGCGTGGGCGACCTTGGCTTCATGCTCGGCATCTTCGGCACATTCCTGGTGTTCCAGACCACCAGCATTCCCGAAATTCTTGCCGCAGCCTCTGCGATGCAGGGCAGCACCATCACCTTCATGGGCGCTCGCTGGGATACGATGACAATCATCTGCCTGCTGCTGTTCGTGGGTGCGATGGGCAAATCCGCGCAGTTGGGCCTGCACACCTGGCTACCGGACGCGATGGAAGGCCCGACGCCTGTTTCCGCCCTGATCCATGCCGCCACCATGGTGACCGCGGGCGTATTCATGGTGTGCCGTCTTTCGCCGATGTTCGAAGCTGCGCCGGATGCGCTGGCCGTCGTCACAGTGGTTGGCGCTGCCACCTGCTTCTTTGCTGCAACGATCGGCACCACGCAGTGGGATATCAAGCGCGTGATCGCCTATTCCACCTGTTCGCAGCTTGGCTACATGTTCTTTGCCGCAGGCGTGGGTGCCTATGGTGCGGCCATGTTCCACCTGTTCACGCACGCCTTCTTCAAGGCCCTGCTGTTCCTTGGTGCAGGCTCGGTCATCCATGCCATGCATCATGAGCAGGACATGCGGTATTACGGCGGCCTGCGGAAGCAGATCCCCGTCACCTTCTGGGCGATGATGTTCGGCACGCTGGCGATTACCGGCGTGGGTGTTTACCACCTCGGCGCAGGCTTTGCTGGGTTCTGGTCGAAGGATGCCATCCTCGAAGTCGCATATGCATCGGCGGGTGAATATTCATCGCTGGCCTTCTGGCTTGGCACGATCGCCGCGCTGCTCACCAGTTTCTACAGCTGGCGCCTGATGTTCCTCACCTTCTGGGGCAAGCCGCGCTGGATCGAGAGCGAGCATATCCAGCACGCCGTCCACCACGGGCATGACGAGCCGGACGAGGCGAACCCCGCTTCTCAGGAAGATGCAGGCCATGACGTGACGCATGCCGTGCCGGATCCAAAGCATGGTGACGGAACCGGCGGATACCATCCGCATGAAAGCCCGATTGCCATGCTCATTCCGCTATTGGTGCTCAGCATCGGTGCAATCTTTGCAGGACAGGTGTTCCACGATGCCTTCCTCGATCAGCCCGGCTTCTGGAACGGCTCCATCGCCTATAATGAGCACCTGATGCACGCCATGCACGAGGTTCCGACGCTGGTGAAATATGCCGCGCTTATCGTGATGGTGCTGGGCTTTGTCGGCGCCTGGTATGCATACATCCGCAACACAAGCGTTCCGCGCCAGACAGCGGAGCAGCTTGGCCCGGTCTATCGCTTCGTTCTGAACAAGTGGTATTTCGACGAGCTTTACAACTTCATCTTCGTGAAGCCTGCCTTCTGGCTCGGCCGCATCTTCTGGAAGAAGGGTGACGAGGGCACGATCGATCGCTTCGGCCCCAACGGCGTCGCCTGGGTCGTGTCGCAGGGCAGCGGTTTTGCGAAGAAAGTCCAGTCCGGTTATCTTACGAGTTACGCCCTGATCATGCTGCTTGGCCTTGTCGCCGCTATCACCTGGGTGCTGTTCTGATGGGCGGCTTTCCTATCCTCTCCGTCATGATGCTGGTGCCCCTGCTGGGGGCCATCGCCTGCCTGTTCATGGACGCAAAGCCCGCGCGCATGGTGGCGCTGCTGGCCACGCTGATCGATCTGGCGCTGGGCATCGTGCTTTGGGCCAATTACGATATCGGCGGCGCGCAGTGGCAGTTTACTGAAAGCGCGGGCCTGTTCGCAGGGTTCGAATATGCGCTCGGCATTGATGGCATTGCCCTGATGCTGATCATGCTCAGCGTTTTCCTGATGCCCATCTGCATCGGCGCAAGCTGGGAAGCCATTACCAAGCGCGTGGGAGAATACATGGCGGCCTTCCTGCTGATGGAAGTGCTGATGATCGGCGTGTTCGCCGCGCAGGATATCTTCCTGTTCTACATCTTCTTCGAAGCTGGCCTGATCCCGATGTATCTGATCATCGGCGTGTGGGGCGGCCAGAACCGTATTTACGCGGCCTACAAGTTCTTCCTCTACACCCTGCTGGGATCGGTACTGATGCTGATCGCCATGCTGTGGATGGTGAACGAGGCCGGCACCAGTTCCGTCCCCGTGCTGATGGAATATGATTTCGCGCCCGAAGCGCAAACCTGGCTGTGGCTCGCATTCTTCGCCAGTTTCGCGGTGAAGATGCCCATGTGGCCGGTGCATACCTGGCTGCCCGATGCCCACGTGCAGGCGCCTACTGCGGGCTCCGTCATCCTGGCAGGCGTGTTGCTGAAACTGGGGGGCTACGGCTTCATCCGTTTCAGTCTGCCGATGTTCCCTGATGCCAGCGCACAGTTCGCCTGGCTGGTGTGGGGCCTTTCCATGATTGCCGTGGTACTCACCAGCCTCATCGCGCTGGTGCAGGCTGACATGAAGAAGCTAATCGCCTACTCGTCGGTTGCCCATATGGCCATCGTGACCGTCGGCCTGTTCGCATTCAACGTGCAGGGCCTGGAAGGCGCGATGATGATCATGCTGGGCCATGGCCTGGTATCCGGCGCATTGTTCCTGTGCGTGGGCGTGATTTACGATCGCCTGCATACGCGTGAGATCGATCGTTACGGCGGCCTTGCCATTAACATGCCGGCCTATGCGGTGTTGTTCATGCTGTTCACCATGGCCAGCGTTGGCCTGCCGGGCACCAGCAACTTCGTGGGTGAGTTCCTTGCACTGGCCGGCATCTATCAGGCCAACAGCTGGGTAGCTTTTGTATGCACCACTGGCATCATCCTTGGTGCGGCATACATGCTGTACCTCTATCGCCGCGTCGTCTTCGGCATTCAGAAGAATGCAGACGCCGCTGCCATGCCCGATCTTTCCGTCCGCGAATATCTGCTGCTTGGCCCGATTGCCGCAGCCGTGTTGTGGATGGGCGTTTATCCTGAAAGCTTCCTTGCTCCCATGCGTGCCGATATCGAACTTCTCGACACCCGTCTTGCTGCGTCCGCCCCTGAGGGCGATGCGCATCTGGCCATCGGGGAAGGCGCACCGCCTGCAGAAGAGCATGCCGAAGGGGGAGCGCACTGATGGACTATTCACAATCACTCGCGCTGGTCCTGCCAGAGATCATTCTCTCGATCTCGGGCCTCATCCTGCTGCTGCTGGCGGCATGGGGCGGTGACAAGGGTGCACGCGTCATTTCCATCGCTTCCGCCGTCGCGCTGGGCGGTGCCTTCGCGCTGGTTGCCGTCGCCGTGTGCAGCGGCGCAGCCGGGCCGGACACCATTGCCTTTGGCGGCCAGTTCCGTGCCGATGCCTTTGCTGGCCTTGCCAAGCTGATGATCTTCGCAGCCAGCGGCGCAGCGCTGGTGGTGGCACCGCGCTATTTTGAGCGGGCAGGGGACATGCGCGCCGAGTTCCCCGTACTGGTGCTGTTTGCCGCACTTGGCATGAGCATTATGGTTTCCGCCGCAGACCTGATGACGCTGTATATCGGTCTGGAGCTGAACTCGCTTTCTGCCTACGTGCTCGCATCCATCCTGCGCGATGATGAGCGTAGCGCTGAGGCGGGCCTGAAATACTTCGTGCTGGGCGGCCTTGCATCCGGCATCCTGCTGTTCGGCATGAGCCTGACCTATGGCTTTGCCGGCACGACAAATTTCAGTGGCATCGCCGTGGCAGTGTCCGATGGGCTTTCCACCGGTCAACTGTTTGGCCTGACCTTCGTAATGGCAGGCCTCGCCTTCAAGATCAGCGCCGCGCCTTTCCATATGTGGACGCCGGACGTTTACGAAGGCGCGCCGACGCCCGTCACCATGTTCTTCGCCAGCGCGCCCAAGGTGGCGGCTGTCGCACTGCTTGCCCGCGTATCGCTGGAAGCCTTTGGCACGCAAGCCGATGCATGGCGCCAGATCGTGATATTCGCTGCGCTGCTTTCCATCGTAATCGGTGCTCTTGGCGCGATCGGACAGCAGAACGTGAAGCGGCTGTTGGCCTATTCCTCGATCAACAACGTGGGCTTCATCCTGATCGGCCTTGCCGCAGGGACGCTGGCGGGTGCCAGTGCGATGATGGTCTACCTCGCCATCTATGTGGTGATGACGATCGGCAGCTTCGTTGCGGTGCTGCTAATGCGCGATGCCAATGGTAACCAGGTGGAGAATATCTCCGACCTGGCAGGACTTTCCACCACCCGTCCGGCGCTGGCGTGGTGCCTGCTGGCGCTGATGTTCAGCCTGGCCGGCATTCCGCCGCTGTTCGGCTTCTGGGGCAAGTTCGTGGTGTTCCAGGCCGTGGTGGAGGCAGACCTTCTCGCCATCGCGGCAATTGGTATTGCCGCCTCGGTTATCGGCGCTTTCTACTACATCAAGATCGTGAAAGTGATGTTCTTCGATGAAGCGGTCGACACGATAAAGGGCGAAAGCGACACCCCGCATTGGGCATTGCTGATCATCTGCGCGGTGCTGATTTCGCCGCTGGGCTATCTGTTGATCGGTCCGCTGGGCAATCTGGCAGACAGGGCCGCAGCCTCGCTGGCCGTCGCGTTCTGATTTGACCCCCTCGATAGAGTACGTATCCGAAACCGGCAGCACCAATGCCGATATGGTCGCGCGCCTGGCACAGGGTGAGCGCATGCCGGATGGGCACTGGCTGGTGGCAAACCGTCAGACAGGCGGGCGAGGGCGGCAGGGCCGCAGCTGGATCGATGCGCCGGGCAATTTCATGGGGTCCACCGCGGTGCAGTTGCACGATCGGGACCCCGCGCCAGCCACGCTCAGCTTCGTCGCCGCGCTGGCCGTGTATGAAACTGTGCTCCCCATGCTGGCCAATCCATCAGCCCTCATGCTGAAATGGCCGAACGATGTGCTGTTCGAAGGGGCAAAGTTCTGTGGCCTGTTGCTGGAACGTGAGGCCGGCCATGCGGTGATCGGCATTGGCGTGAACCTGAAGGCCGCGCCCGCCATTGAAGACCGCAAGGTAAAGGCATTGTCGGACACAGGTCCGGCACCCGAACGCGATGCATTCGCCCAGGCGCTCGCCAATCAGATGGCGCTGGAATTTCAGCGCTGGCGCGAGTTCGGCGCCGAGCCGATCATCAACAGGTGGAAGGCCGCCGCGCACAAGCCGGGCACCGCGCTGTGCGTGCATAACTCTGATGGTTCGCGCATATCGGGCACATTTGATGGCCTCGATCAGCATGGCGCGCTACGCTTGCGCCTGCCCGATGGCACCACACATATGGTGCACGCAGGCGATGTTTTGCTGGAGGAACGCTGATGCTGCTCGCAGTCGATGTCGGCAATACCAATGTTGTTTTCGCCCTGTTCGACGGTACGGAAATCCGCGCCCGCTGGCGCATCGCCACGGACGGGCGGCGTACGGGCGATGAATATGCCACGTGGCTGCTGCAACTTCTCGCCATTGAGGGGATAGAGCGTAGCGCCGTCACCAGCATCATCTTCGGATCGGTGGTGCCACGCGCGGATCACAATCTTTCCGTGCTGGCTAACAAGTATTTCGGCATCGAACCGCTGATCGCGGGCGAGGGCAAGACTGCCTGGGGCTTTGAAATCGATGTGGAGCAGCCCAACACGCTGGGCGCGGATCGCGCGCTGAATTGCATCGCGGCGCATAAATTGGTGGGCGGAGACATGATCGTGGTGGATTTCGGCACCGCGACCAAGTTCGAAGCTGTCGATTATAACGGTGCCTACAAGGGCGGCATCATCGCGCCGGGCATCAATCTTTCGCTGGATGCGCTGGTGGGCAAGACGGCCAAGCTGCCGCGCATTGCCATCGAAGCGCCCGAAACCGGCAATGTTATCGGACGCAACACCGAAGACCAGATGTTGATAGGGGTCTTTTGGGGGTATGTAGCGATGATGGAAGGCTTGATAGAGCGCATGAAGGCGCAGATCGGTCGCCCCGTAACGGTGGTGGCCACAGGCGGGCTAGCCATCCTGTTTGACCAGAAGACCGATATTTTCGACCGAATAGACGCCGACCTTACCATCCGCGGCCTGCAGATCCTGGCCCAGCGCGCAGGAGCGACATGAAAAAAGATTTCACCCCGCAGGACGAATTGCTTTTCCTGGCACTGGGAGGATCCGGAGAGATTGGCATGAACGTCAATCTTTATGGCTGCCAGGGCAAGTGGCTGATGGTGGACCTGGGGATGAGCTTCGGCTCCAACGAATATCCCGGTACCGAGCTGATGTTTGCCGATCCCGAATTTATCGAGGAGCGAGCCCGCGATTTGCTGGGCATCGTGCTGACCCACGCGCACGAGGACCATATCGGCGCGATCCCCTATTTCGCGGCGGATCTGGGCGTGCCGCTCTATGCCACGCCCTTCACGGCAGACCTGATCCGGCGCAAGCTGGACGAGGCGGGCCTGACGCGCGAGATCAAACTCAACGTGATCGAGGAGGATCACGGCCAAATCGACATCGGTCCGTTCACCGTCACCTATATCCCGCTGGCCCACTCCATCGCAGAGGGCAACGCGCTGCTAATCGATACGCCATATGGCCGTATCTTCCACACCGGCGACTGGAAGCTGGATGATGAGCCGCAGATCGGCACGCCCGCTACTGAGGAGGAGCTTTCCGAAATCGGTGACGAAGGCGTGCTGGCGATGGTGTGCGATTCCACCAATGTCTTCAATCCCGTACCTTCAGGAAGCGAAGGGGCCGTATTCCGCGGACTACTGGAGGAAACGCAGAAACATTCCGGCAGGCGGGTGCTGGTGTCCACTTTCGCATCCAACGTCGCCCGGCTGAAGACGCTTGGCGAAGTGGCCCGGCAAACCAATCGCCAGCTTTGCGTTGCCGGGCGATCGCTTGACCGCATGATCGAAGTGGCCAGCGCAAATGGCTATCTGGATGATTTTCCCGATACGATGGATTTCGACACCGCAATGGGCCTGCCGCGCGGCGAGGTGATGATCATCGCCACGGGCGGGCAGGGCGAGCCCCGCGCCGCGCTTTCGCGCATTGCCGATGGCAACCACCCGCTCAGCCTGGATGAAGGCGATGTGATCCTGTTCTCTAGCCGCGTCATCCCCGGCAATGACATTGCGATTGGCCGCGTGCAGAACCAACTGGCTGAACGCGGCATTGTGATGGTGACCGACAGGCAGAGCGAAATCCACGTATCGGGCCATCCCGGTCGGCCGGAGCTTGAAGCGCTTTATGGCTGGCTGCGTCCGGAGATACTCGTGCCGGTTCATGGGGAAATCCGCCATATGCAGGAGCAGGCAAGGGTAGGGCGCGCTGCCGGTATCGCCCATGCCGTGTTCCAGAAGAACGGCGACATCGTGCGTCTTGCGCCCGGCAGCCCCGGCAAGATCGCCGAAGTGCATACCGGCAGGCTGGTGCTGGACGGTGATATCATCGTGCCTTCCGATGGCGACGCCATCACCATGCGCCGTCGGCTTTCGCGCGATGGCTTGCTGATCGTGGTGCTGGATCAGGCGGGCGGTGTGCAGATCGAAGGGATCGGCCTGCCGCTGGATGAGGATTACGATGACTTCGTTGAAGAGGCAGAAAATGATGTTCGCACGTCGCTGGGCAAACTGAAAGGCAAGCGCGGGCAGGATCGTGACGCGGTGATGGAAGCTGCACGCCTCGCCGCGCGCCGGGCTGCTCAGCGCTGGTCTGGAAAGAAGCCGCAGACGCGCGTGATCATGGCAGGCGAGTAAGGACACCGCCCGACATGCAGATTACCTCCATCATCGCCATTTATGCCCTGTTCTGGGTGATGTGCGCATTCCTGCTGTTGCCGTTCGGTGTGAAAACGCATGACGAGGCGGGTATCGCCAAGGTGCCAGGCCAGGCAGACAGTGCCCCAGCCAATTTCCGGCCGGGCAGAGTCGCCTTCCGGGCCACATTGCTTGCGGCCTGCCTGACGGCGCTGTTCGTCGCCAATTATTCGCAGCAGTGGATCACCGTTGAAGACGTAGATCTACTTGGCCAGATGGGCCCCAGCTAAAGCGCAATTCCATGCGGCTAAGCTTGGGTCATACAACCTAGTCGCGCAGCCGGTCTATCGCTTGCGCCATCGCCACGTACAGTTTGCCCATGTCGCTGGATAGCAGGGTCACCGCCATGGCGTGCCCATCGCGCGTCGCCAGTATGTTGCGCAACATGGCCTCGAAGTCGTGAATGTAGCGGTTCACCGTCTCACGGAACTCGGCATCTTCGGAGTAGATCGCGCTGACCTGGCGGGCGTCGTGCTTGTCCAGAAGGCGCACGGCACGGCGGGTGAAAATGCCGCGATCACCGCGCAGGTAATGCGCCCATTGCGTGTCGCCGATGTCGTTATCGAATGCCTTGGCAATATCGATTGAGCTGGAATTCAGCGCCTCTGTAATCAGGGCCATGCGCCGGGCGAAATCACTATCGACGTTCTCTTCGGCCTTCTCGCGGGCGTATTCCACGCGTTGTTCCAGATTGGCCGCAAGATCATTGATGCGGGAAAGTTGCTCCCGCAGCAGCTGCGCAGTTTCGCGTCCAGCCTCATCCGCGCGGTTTGTCGCCTGCTCCAGCTCTGCGATCGTCTCCTTCGCATGGCGGCGCATGGCTTTGGCCAACTGATCGCGGCTAGCCTCGGCAACCTGATCGGCCAATGCGTTGACGGCCTCGGTCTGCTCTTCACGCAGGTTTTCGAGGACAGAGGCAGAGGCCGCGCTCAGCATGTCGATCGCGCTGCGCAGTTCTTGAGAGGTGCGCTCTGCAACACGTTCCGTCTCGGTAGCGACGGCAGAGAGCTGGTCTTCCAGCTCCTTCATTTGATCCAGCGAAGCTGTGCCGGATTCGCGCGATTTATCCAACTGGCCGGCAAGATTGCTGCCGCGCGTCTCTGCATCTTCGATCAGCCTGTGCAGTTCGCGAGCGGTCGTGCCGAAAGAATTGAGGCGCGTTTCAGCGCCCGCCACTGCATCTGACAGCGCCCCTTCGGAATGATCCGCGCTGGAGCGGATGATTTCGAGCAGGCGCACGCTGTCATCCGTCATGCGGCCCAGGAAGGTGGCGCTTTCGTTCAGCACGTTCCGGTTCTGCGCCAGGCGATCAGACAGTGTCCCCGCAGCGTCCGCCACTTTGGTGCCGGTTTCATCGGCCTGCGTGCCAAGCTGCGCGATCTCCGTGTCGATGGCAGAGAGGCGTCCGGCAAGGGCTTCACCTTGCTCTGCCAGACCCGCGACATGTGCCAGATGCTCTTTCTGGCGATCGGCAATACGCTGATCGAATTCCAGAATGCGCTGCTCAAGCGCGGCAAGCGCGTCATGCTGGCTTTCCTCGCTGGCCTGACGCCTGCGGGCGAAATCGTCGTCAAAGGCGGCCATGCTGCTGGCGAGCCGTTGGTCCACCCTGCTGGCCTCGTCATTCAGGGCGACAAGCCGCATCCGGGCATTGGTCATCGCCGATTCGTCCAGCTTCACGACACCGTCGAGAACTTCCTTCATCCGGTCTTCCAGCGCGGTGATCGCCTTAGACCAACGCTCGGCCGCCTCTGCCTGTCCGCCATCCATGGTCTCGACCAGCTCTTCACCCTCGATACGCAGGGCCGAGAGGCGCTCGCGCATAGCCGTTGCCGCCGCGGCTTCCCTTGCATGCAAGGCTTCGGCGTCATCGCGCATCTGGCGGGCCAGCCCCTCCGATCGGGAGGCAATGGCGTCAAAGGCGCGCTCTTCGGCTGCCTCCAGCTCCCGGCGGAATTCATCGCTGTTGACCCGCAGACGTTCAAAGCGTTGCCCGGCAAGATCGCCCAGTGCGACAATCTGTTTTTCGAAGGATGCAAGCGTGGCGTCCACCTTCTCGCCAATCTGTGCGACATGCGCTTCGCCGGTCTCGTTGAAACCGTTCAGCCGTTCGAAGGCAGATGCAAGCTTGTCCACCCGATCCTGTGCGGACTGGCCGGTGCCGCCAAGCTGGTTGTTCATATCGCGCGCGGCGTTGGTCAGCACGGGCAGCTGATCTCGCAGCCGCTCCATATTCCCCACGGCCGTTTCGCTGACATGGCCGATGCTTTCCACCTGGGCGGAATTGTCACGGACAAGATCCTGCAATCGATCCGCATTGGTGGAAATACGCTCCACCGCGACACGGCCAAGAGACTCCAGATCGCGGGATTGGGATTCGATAAAGTCCCGCGCCAGGGCAAGTTCGCGGTTCACGGCGTGGAGTCGGCTTTCCAGCTGCGTAGATTCATGCGCCAGGGCGCGCGCTGCATCGGTGAAGCGATTGGCTTCGCGCCGGCTGTTGCGCATGGCGATCAGGTAGATGCCCATCAGAAGGATCAGCGGCACGGACCACTGCACGATCCAGTCTATCCACTGGCTGGCAGACGCGCCGGCGGCCATCGCCGGAAATTGCGCCCAGACAAAGAATATCGTCCAGGCAACAGCTGCAGCTACAGCCAATGCAGGGGCGATCCAGGTACCGCGCGGCCTCTCCGGCTCGTCCTCCCACACATCCTCTTCATACACCTCGTCAACGGAGGTTTCGTAGACTTCGTCCTCACTCACATCGAAGGCGGAATCCTCGATGGGATCGGCGGCAGTATCGTCCTGCGAAGGGACCAGGTTTTTCCAGCGGCTCATGATTCTTTCTTAACACACGCCAAAGGCCATGGAACCAGCCCAAAGGTTAAAACCCACTGTGTAGCCGATGATACCGACAGTTTATCTGTTTCGCCTTCAGTCCGCCTTGGCAGCGGCTCCGTCCGTCCTTAGCTAGGCATGGATGCACCAGTGGAATTTCTTGCCATGCGCGCCGCGCTGATCTCTCTCCCGCAGCCGGGTGAAGGGGATTTGCCATCGATCGCTGGCAAATCGCTGGCGCAGCGGCAATTGATGTTCGCGCGCGAGGCAGGGTGCGACTGCATAATCGCGCATGGAGGCGGGGCATCGCAGGATGGGATCGCCTTGCGCCATGCGGCAGAAAAGCTGGGGTTGAAATTCCAGGTTATCACCAGTGGCCATGCCTTGCCCGGCATTATCGGGGATGCTGACAGCCTGATGGTGCTGCAACCCGGCCTGCTGCCCGAATCGCCCACCGCACTGGACCTGCTTCGTGCCGAAGGGGACCGTATCCTGATGGTTTCCGCCGGTCCGGGGGCCAGCGCCGGGCTGGAGCGGATTGATCTTGATCGCGCGTGGGCGGGGGCGCTTACGATGCCGGGCCGCTGGCTGGGCAAGCTTGCCGATTTGCCGGAGGATATTGCACCTCACGGTGCCCTGCTGCGCATAGCCTTGCAGCAACGCCTGCCCGAAGCGCGCCTTGCCGATAGCATGCTGGATGATGGCAGGTGGACGCTGATCGCCTCCGACGATGCGGCGAGCGCCGTGGCAAGCGACTGGCAGCGCAGCCATCTGGGCGAAGTGGCGCCTGGCGCAGTTTCGCGCTGGCTGGGCAATGCGCTGGTGCGGGCTGCGGGCACGCGCATGCTCGACACGCCCTATGCGCGGCCCGCCTTGCTGTTGCTTTGCGCAATTCTGCTGGGCGGCGGCGTTGCAGCGGGGCTTTTCGAACGTCCGGTTCTCGGCTTTTTCCTCATTGCGCTTAGCGTGCCCGTGCTGGAAGCTTTTTTGGCCCTGTCACGCCTGTTGGTGGCCCCTTTTGGCCGGATCAGGCGCTTGCCCTGGCTGCGCATGGGGATCGACGCGGCGCTGCTGGCCGTTGGTATCATGGCAATCGACAGCCTGTTTCATCGCAGCATCTTTCCGCCCGTGGTTCTGGTCGCATCGCTGTTCCTGCTGGATCGTCGCACCGTGCCGGAATGGCTGGAACCCTTGCGCGACAGGATGCTGATCGCTGGCGTTATCGGCTTGCTGGCGCTGTTCATCACGCCGGAACTGGCGATAATGCTGGTGGGTCTGCTGGTGCTTGCGGCCAATATCATGCTGCCACGCA
Source organism: Aurantiacibacter rhizosphaerae (assembly GCF_009807005.1). Taxonomy (GTDB): domain Bacteria; phylum Pseudomonadota; class Alphaproteobacteria; order Sphingomonadales; family Sphingomonadaceae; genus Alteraurantiacibacter; species Alteraurantiacibacter rhizosphaerae. Next base: position 185,958 of record NZ_WUBR01000002.1, read on the forward strand.
GATAACGCGCGTTTAACCAAGTTGCGCTATCGGCTGAAGAATGAACGACACGAACACCACCGGGCAATCTGCCACCAATGTTGAGGACATGTTGCGCGGTGAGCTGGCGCAGGGTGATGTCATCCTGTCGACCGCGCGCCCGATATTGCGTCATCTGCTGGCGAATGATGACCATGCGCTGTTCAATGACGAGGTTATTGCCAAGATACGCGGCATGATGGGCCACCTTGCCCGCCAACTGCTTTTCAAGCTGGCGGAAGTGGTTGCGAAAGAAGCGCAGAGCGAATTCGTGGACGCGCGGCAGGATCAGCTCGCTACCCTGTTGCTGGAAGACACCGCGTTCCTTGGCCACGCCCATGCGCTCTCGATCGAGGCTCAGCTTGCCGATCGCCTGAACTCTCGCAGCGGGATTGACCCGGTGCTGTCCCCGCTGTTGCAGGAACTGGCCGCATCGAAGGATGAGATGCAGGCAGCGGCGGCCATGCGCGTGGTTGCGGCGCAGGCGCGCTTCATGCAGCACCAGCGACGGATGGAACTGCCTCTGGCAGAACTGCCCGCCGAATTGTTTCATGCCGCTACCAAGGCCTTGAAAAACAGCCAGACCGATTATTCGGCAGAAGCGCAATCCGTGTGTGATCGGCTGCGTAGCGAATATAGCGAAAGCGATCGCCGCGTCGGGCAGATTACGCGCCTGGTGATGGCCATGGGCAGCACCGCCACCCGCGCCCTGGCCGTGGACCATGCCGGCCTTTCCGTATTCCTGACGGCGCTCTACATGGCATCGGAGCAGGATCGGGATGTGGTCGTCCTCTCCCTTGGAGAAAACCAGTGTGCACGCCTCGCACTATCCCTGCGCGCAGCGGGGCTGGGGCAGAGCGCCGTGGAGGAGCAATTTCTTTACCTTCATCCCGACATCACTCTGCCAGAAGGTTTCGACATGCTGCGTGCAGACCGTGCCGCTGCCTTGCTGACCTCTGCCGCGCCGGGACTGGCAGGCTGAGATGATGTCAGCCCCTGCATCCATCATCGCGCGCGCGCGTACCGACGCGCAGGATCGCCTTGTCGAGGCCGATGAGCCGCTGGCAGGCTTTCACCTGCGCGCGGGCGGTGAATTGCCCGGCCCGCTGGTAACGCCTGCGCTGATTGAACTGGTGCGCAAGACGCGCGTCTATGGCCTGCGCATGGCGCGGGTCATCCATGCGCAGGACGAGAGCGAACAGATCACGGCCTGGGTGGAGGTGGAGCCGGCCGGTAAGGGCGTGTCCATCGCCATCGCCGATTGGCAGACCGAAGCGATCAGGGCACCCTCCAAGGCTGACGCATCACGCGACAGGCTGGCACTGGTGCGGCAAATCGCCGGATTGAGTGCGCGGCTTGGCCCGTCGCAGGAGTTGCTGGCGGTTGATTGTGATAGCGATGATCTTTCCGAACTTGCCTCAAAGATGCAGGCAGGAATTGGCGAAGCGTGGACCAGCTTCATCACACCCGGCGGCGGCAAGAGCCACAAACCCCTGCACAAACCCATGCACTGGCGCCTGCTGGACGGCGCAACAGTCGATATCCCTGGCTCTGCGCGGAGTTGGACCGTCAGCCTTGTGCCACTGGGCAAGCCGCAGCCGGGCAGCGACGGCTTCGAACTTTACCTTTCACCGCAGCAACCGCTGCCTGGCGCCGCGCCGAGCAAAAGCGGGGAGGGTGACCGGACAAGCGGCATCGGCCGCGATATCGCGCCTGTGTTGCGTCAGCCCGTCAGCCGCATCATTGCCAATGCGGAAACCATCCGCACACAGTTGGCCGGACCGCTGGCCGATGAATACAGCAACTATGCGGCCGATATTGCCACGGCGGGCGAACACCTGCTGGCGCTGATCGACGATCTTACCACGCTGGATCTGGTGGAGGATGATCAGTTTGTCACTGCGCCCGACATGATCGATCTTGGCGATGTCGCCCGCCGTGCCGTGGGCATCCTTGGCGTGCGTGCGGGAGAGCGGGGCATCGTGCTTGACGCTCCCAAATCGGCGGACAGCGTGCCCGCGATTGGAGAATTCCGGCGTGTTCTGCAAATCCTGCTGAATCTTGTCGGAAACGCCATTCGCCACTCTCCGGAAGGCGGCCAGGTGTGGATCAGAACGGAAACTGACGGCGAATCGGCCCAGATCACCGTGGCCGATCAGGGTGAAGGCCTGGACGATTCGCAGCAGGAAAAAGTGTTCAACAAGTTCGAACGACTTGGCCGCAGCGGCGATGGAGGATCAGGCCTTGGCCTGTATATTTCTCGCCGTTTGGCGGAAGCGATGGATGGCACGTTGACGGTGGAGAGCGCCAAAGGGCACGGCGCACGCTTCACGCTGCAACTGCCCAGCTTCGCAGAGCGGCGCAAGCAGCCGCGCTGATCTGCGCCAGATACGAAAACGCCCGGCCGTTCGACCGGGCGTCTCCTGATTAGCGATGGCTCTTAACGCTTGTCGAGCGGCACGTAATCGCGCTGCGTCGGGCCGGTGTACAACTGGCGCGGACGGCCGATGACCTGGCCGGGATCGGAGATCATCTCGTTCCACTGCGCCACCCAGCCAACTGTGCGGGCAAGCGCGAAAAGCGCGGTGAACATCGTGGTCGGGAAACCGATCGCGGAAAGGATCACGCCGGAATAGAAGTCCACGTTGGGGAACAGCTTCTTTTCCTGGAAATACGGATCGTTAAGGGCCATTTCTTCCAGCTGCAGAGCGGTTTCGAACACGGGGTCCTTCACCTTCAGCGCGTCAAACACCTCGCGCACGGTCTTCTGCATCACCGTGGCACGCGGGTCGTAATTCTTGTAAACGCGGTGACCGAAACCCATCAGGCGGAACGGGTCATTCTTGTCCTTCGCACGCTCGATATAGTGCGGGATGCGATCCGGCGTGCCGATTTCACGCAGCATGTTGAGCGCGGCCTCATTAGCGCCGCCATGCGCGGGGCCCCACAGGCAGGCAATGCCGGCAGAGATACAAGCGAAGGGATTGGCACCCGAAGAACCGGCAAGGCGCACGGTGGATGTGGATGCGTTCTGCTCATGATCGGCATGCAGGATGAAGATGCGGTCCATCGCCTTTTCAACAGCGGGGACAACCTCGTATTCCTCTGCCGGAACGCCGAATGTCATACGCAGGAAATTGCCCGTGTAGCTGAGCGAATTGTCCGGCTGCATGAAGGGCTGACCCACGGCATATTTGTATGCCCAGGCAGCGATCGTCGGCATCTTGGCGATCAGGCGATGGCTGGAGATCTTGCGATGCTCCGGGTCAGAGATATCGGTGCTGTCGTGGTAGAAGGACGACAGAGCACCCACCACGCCGCACATGATGGCCATGGGGTGCGCATCGCGGCGGAAACCCTGGTAAAACTGCCGCATCTGATCATGCAGCATGGTGTGATAGGTGATCGTATTGGTGAAATCGGCGTATTCGTCCTGATCAGGCAGTTCGCCGTTCAGCAGCAGATAGGCCACTTCCATGAAGCTGGAATTTTCCGCCAGCTGGCCGATGGGATAGCCGCGGTGCAGCAGTACACCCTCGTCGCCATCAATGAATGTCAGCGCACTTTCGCATGATGCAGTCGACTTGTAGCCAGGGTCGAACGTGAACTTGTCGGTCTTGCCGTAAAGCTTGCGGATATCGATCACGTCAGGACCGCAGCTGCCTTTCAGGGTGGGGAATTCGTAGTTTTCGCCATCTACCGTCAATTCCGCTTGCTTGTCAGCCAAAGCCGTTCTCCTTCAAATGTTTGTTCTCGATGATTGAGAGGTTGTCTCAGCCACCGGTTTGATCATCAATCCGCGCCAGGCTTTCTTCTTTCCCAAGAAGCACCAGCACGTCGAAAATTCCGGGCGATGTGGTTTGCCCTGTAAGCGCCGCACGAAGCGGCTGCGCAAGTTTGCCCAAGCCAAGCTCAAGCTCTTCCGCATAGGCCTTCAAATTGGCCTCCAGCGCATCGATTGTCCAGTCCGTTTCCGCATGCAACCGTTTGGAAATCGCTGCAAGACGCTCACGCGCTTCGTCATCCAGCAGGGCGCTCGCCTTGTCCGTCATGGCGAGGGGGCGCTTGCTGAAAAGGAAGGCCGATCCCTCGGCCAGTTCGTTGAGATCGCGCGCGCGCATCTTCAGCACGGGCATGGCCTCGGTCAACAGGGCGACATCAGCTTCCGGCCCCACCAGCGGAGCCACGAGGCCGGCAAGCCGTGCATCGTCCGCCACGCGGATGTAATTGCCGTTCATGTTCAGCAGCTTTTTCATGTCAAAGCGGCTGGGACCCTTGTTCACCGCACTGATATCGAACAGCGAAATCGCCTCTTCCCGGCTGAATTCTTCCTGGTCGCCATGCCCCCATCCAAGGCGGAGAAGATAGTTGAACAGCGTTTCGGGAAGGATGCCCATGTCGCGATAATCGCGCACTCCCAGCGCGCCGTGACGCTTGGAAAGCTTTGCGCCATCATTGCCGTGGATCAGCGGAACATGGGCGTAGGTCGGTTCTTCCCAGCCATCCTCGATCGGATCGCCACCATTTGCGCCGTTCATCGCGCGAATGACCTGGATCTGGCGGAAGGCGTTATTCAGGTGATCGTCACCGCGAATGATGTGGGTGCAGCCCATATCCATATCGTCCACCACCACGGCCAGCATATAGGTGGGCGAACCATCGGCGCGCAGCAGGATGAAATCGTCGATCTCGCGGTTATCCACCTTCACGCGGCCCTGCACCGCATCTTCGATAATTGTTTCCCCGCCTTCCGGCGTCTTGATACGAACCGTGAAGGGCGCACCCTCGGGCGCCTCTGACGGATCGCGATCGCGCCAGCGGCCATCGTAGCGAAGGGGCTGCTTTGCGGCCCTCTGCTGCTCTCGCATTTCAGTCAGTTCTTCAGGCGTTGCAAAACACTTGTACGCGCGGCCTGCCTCCAGCAATTTCATCGCGACATCGGCATGACGCTGCGCCTGCTGGGTCTGATAAACCGGCTCATTATCGAATTCGAGGCCGAGCCAGTCGAGCCCTTCGAGGATCACGTCGATGGCTTCCTGCGTGGAGCGTTTCTTGTCCGTATCCTCGATCCGCAGCAGCGCCTGTCCGCCGTGATGCCGGGCGTACAGCCAGGAGAACAGACCGGTGCGGGCGTTGCCGATGTGAAGGAAGCCGGTTGGACTGGGCGCAAAGCGCGTCACCACCGGACGCTTGTCTGCACCATTACCACCAGAACTTGCCATATCTGCTTGTTTCCTGTCCTATAATTTGATGGCTACAAAGCATCCGCCACTGGTACCAATGGGTGAGGAACCGGGCGATGCTGCGCCGCAGCACACGCATTGGCGAAAGCTGCGTGATTTGTCCAGCGTGGCGGAGATTGCAGAGCGTTTCCTGGCGCAATCGGGCTTTGACCGGGGGCCGTGGATGGCGGTCGCGCTGGCGGCGGGAATCGGCCTGTGGTTCGTGCTCGATTCGCCAGTATATTGGGTTTTCGCCATCGCCACCGGGCTGATGACCGCCATCGGCGCCGTAGCCCTGTGGAAGGGCCGCGACGATCGCACGCATCTGGTCAGCGCACTGGTCGCCTGCGGGCTGCTGCTGGCATTTGGCACAGGGCTGGCGTGGTCTCGATCGGAGATGGTGGGCGCGCAGCCATTCGATCGGCCGGTTTACGACACCTTCCAGGGGCGCGTGCTGGAACGGATCGAGCAACCTTCAAGAGAGCGCACCCGGCTGGTGCTGGCGACGCGCCACCCTGAGACGGGCGAGCCTGTCAAAATCCGCATCAACGTGCCGCTGGAGGCCGATAGTCCCGGTCTGGATGAAGGCGCGCTGGTGGAGGCGCAGGCGAGACTGATGCCGCCTGCATCCCCCATGTTGCCCGGCGGATATGATTTCGCCCGCACCGCATGGTTCGCAGGATTGGCGGCTACCGGCAGCGCCCAGGGGGAGATGCGCGTGCTGGAACCTGCCGAGGGAGGGGCGGACCCCATCGCATCCTTGCAGCGGCGCCTTTCTGCCCGTGTTCGTGAAAACCTTGGCGGATCGCCGGGCAGCATCGCCGCCGCTTTCGCCAGCGGAGACAGGGGCGCGATCAGCGAGGCGGACGAGGACGCCATGCGCGACGCGGGCCTGACGCACCTTCTGTCCATCAGCGGATTGCACGTGAGCGCGGTGATCGCTGGCACATATCTGGTGGCAATCAGCCTGCTGGCGCTGTGGCCATGGCTGGTTCTGCGTGTACGCCTGCCGGTGGCCGCGGCAGGCGTGGCCGCGCTGGCCGGCATCGGCTACACTTTACTGACAGGAGCGCAGGTGCCGACAGTGCGCAGCTGCATCGCGGCCCTGCTGGTGCTGGGCGCGCTTTCCATCGGGCGCGAACCGCTGTCGCTGCGAATGGTGGCGGTGGCGGCGGTTGCCGTTCTGCTGTTGTGGCCGGAAAGCCTAGTTGGCCCAAGCTTCCAGATGAGTTTCTCCGCTGTCATCGCCATTGTCGCGCTGCATAATTCGGAGCCTGTGAAGCGCTTCCTCGCCCCTAGGGAGGAGGGCCGCCTTGCCGTGATCGGGCGCAGAACGGTGATGCTGCTGATCACCGGCATGGTGATCGAGATTGCCTTGATGCCGATCGTGTTGTTCCACTTCCACCGGGCAGGCGTCTATGGCGCGCTGGCCAATGTCATCGCCATTCCGCTGGTCACTTTCATATCCATGCCGCTGATTGCGCTGGCTCTGGCTCTGGACATCGTGGGCGCCGGCGCGCCAGCCTGGTGGCTGGTGGGCAAATCGCTGGATCTCCTGATCGGGATTGCTCACTTCACATCCAGCCAACCCGGCGCAGTAAAGCTTATTCCGCAGGTGAGCGGACTTGCCTTCGCCATGTTCGTGGCAGGCGGTTTGTGGCTAGCCCTGTGGCGGGGCAGGGGGCGATTACTGGGCTTCATCCCTGCCGCCGTCGCCACCGTGATGGTGATAGCCTCACCAATTCCCGATGTGCTGGTTTCCAGCGACGGAAGACATGTGGGCATCACCGGGGAAGATGCTCGCCTGCTGGTGCTGCGCGATACGCGGAGCGATTATACCCGCGATAACATGCTGGAACTGGCGGGCGTGGAAGGCGAAACGGCGCCGATGGAGAACTGGCCGGGGGCGCAATGCAGCGCCGATTTCTGCGTGGTGACCATTCAACGCGGCGCGAGGGACTGGGATATCCTGATGAGCCGCAGCCGCAACATCGTGGGCGAACGCGCCCTTGCTGCCGCTTGCGAGCGCTCAGACATCGTCATTTCGGATCGCTGGCTGCCCGACAGTTGTTCACCGCGTTGGCTGAAGGCCGACAGGCAGATGCTCTCGCGCACGGGGGGATTGTCGATCACATTGGCCGATGAGCCCGAAATTCGCACCGTTGCAGAATCGCAAGGCGAACATGGCTGGTGGCGCGGGCGCACCGAAGATTGAATTGGTGCATATGGAAAGGGCGGCACCCTCGCGGATGCCGCCCTGACAATTCAAAATTCAAACGCAGCCTAGTGATAGCGCCGGAGAAGACCTGCCAGTTTTCCCTGAACCTGCACCTGGCGATCCTCGTAAATCTGGGGATCATAGGCAGCGTTTGCGGGATCGAGGCGGATCTTGCCGCCATCGTGGTAAAGGTATTTCAGCGTAGCTTCCTCGTCATTGACGAGAGCGACCACGATATCACCATCGCGCGCGGTGTCTGCCTTCTTCACCAGCGCAAAATCGCCGTCAAAGATGCCGGCTTCCACCATTGAATCGCCGGATACTTCCAAGGCATAATGCTCACCCGAACCGAGCAGGGCCGCAGGGACGGGCAAGGTCTGACTGTCTTCCAGCGCCTCTATCGGCACGCCTGCAGCGATGCGGCCATGCAAGGGTATCTGGATCACGTCATTGGCAGGCTCTGGCTGACTGGCAGGCGGGGTGGTCACCTTTGCGACAGCCTCCATCCCTTTGCTGCCAAGGTTCTCCGGCATCTTGACCACTTCCAGAGCGCGCGCACGGTTGGGCAGACGACGGATGAAGCCGCGTTCTTCCAGCGCAGAAATCAGGCGATGAACGCCGGATTTGCTTTTCAGATCGAGCGCGTCCTTCATCTCCTCAAAACTGGGAGAGATACCGCTGTCTTCCAGACGGCGGTTAATGAACAGCAGCAGTTCGTGTTGCTTGGCAGTCAGCATGGGCAAGCCCCTTATCAATGTTCCACTTTAGGAACGAATAAGGAACAATTAAGAAACAGATTTGCGCAAGTCAAGCGATACCGCCATTTTGGATGCGATAGCACGGCACCATGTCATTCGCCTTGGTGGCGGGCGTTTCAATGTCCCGGCGGATCAGCACATCGGCAGCGGCGAGAGCGCGTAGCGCGCTGCTGTCCTGCTCGTCAATCACGGCCACTCCGCCAGCCACGAAATGACCGCGCAGGAACTCCGTCCGCGTACCCCCTGCCGGTAAGGGATCAACGCAGGGCAGCGGCGTTGCGTAGGGCAGGCTCTCACTCGCGCCCGCCATGGTGCGCAGCAAAGGCAGCAGGAAAAGATAGGCGGTCACGAAACTGGAAACGGGATTGCCGGGCAGCCCCAGGATCACCTGCTCACCGCGGCGCGCCACCATCAGCGGCTTTCCCGGCTTCATCGCGACGCGCCAGAAATCGATCTCGGCTCCCCATTTCTCCAGAGCAGGGCGAACGAGATCGTGATCGCCCACCGATGCGCCGCCGCTGGTGACAATGACATCGGCGACAGAGGCCCGTTCAAGCCCCTCCATCATGGCCTCCATCGTGTCGCGGACCGGGCCGATGCGATGCACCTGCGAAACGAAGGGCTGGGCAAGGGCGGCAATCGCCGGTCCGTTGCTGGCCGGGATCTGATGCGGACCGCAATTGGCGGGATCGGCGCCTAGTTCGTCACCACTGTCGAGAACCGCGAGCGAGGGACGTCGGCGCATGGGGAGCGTGCCATGGCCACCGGAAATCGCGAGGGCAAGCTGTGCAGGCCCGATCACAGTGCCCTGATTCAGCAGCACGTCGCCCGTGGCAAAATCGAACCCCGCGCGGCGAATGTGGCGGGGCGTAGGCTCTCCCTCGCCGTTCAGCGAAAGCGCGGTGCCATCGCGCGTCGCGTTCTCCTGAAGCAAAACAGCGCCCGCGCCATCTGGCATGATAGCCCCAGTGGAAATCCGCGCGGCTTCTCCCTTTGACAGGGTGCCAGCGTAGGGATGCCCAGCGGCGCTTTCGCCCGTTACGCGCCATGGCCCACCAAGATCTTCTGACATTACCGCATAGCCATCCATTGCAGACAGATCCGCCATCGGCTGCGTGCGCCGCGCCAGTATATCCTGCGCGAGGTAGCGGCCTATGGCATCGGCAGATTTGACCTGCTCGATAGGAAATGGAGAGGCGAGGGCGCAAATCCGCTCTTGCGCCTGCTCCAGCGGAATCGGTTTGGGCGGTGCCATCGCAGCGTTATTCCGCGCGCCAGTCGCCGCTTTTTCCGCCGGTCTTCTCCAGCAGGCGCACGTGTTCGATCACCATGCCCTTTTCCAGGGCCTTTGCCATATCATACAGGGTGAGAAGCGCGATTGAGGCGGCAGTCAGCGCTTCCATTTCAACGCCGGTCTTGCCCGTAAGGGCGGCGCGCGCGGTGACCTCCACCGCATCATCCTGAAAAGTGAAGTCCACGCTGACGGTATTCAGTGCCAGGGGGTGGCACAGGGGGATAAGATCACCCGTCTTCTTGGCCGCCATGATCCCGGCGATTCGCGCTGCCGAAAGCACATCGCCCTTGGGCCCGCTGCCCTCTTTTACCGCCTTAAGCGTTGCGGGCGCCATGCGGATGCGTCCACCGGCGGTTGCGCTGCGCACGGTTTCAGCCTTGCCGCCCACGTCCACCATGCGCGCGGCGCCCTTGTCATCAAGATGTGTAAGTTCACTCATCCGGGCGACCTATCGCAGATCGCCCGGACCGAGCAATAATTACTGGGCAATGATTACCGGGCAATAATCAGCTGCGCAGGCTTTGCGGAACCTTGCCGCCATTTTCGGCCAGCTTGTCCATGACATGCCGATGCAGCGCGATGTTCTCTTGCGCTGTGCCCGAATAATCATTGTCACCCATCTCGTGCGCCAGTTCCTTGCGGTTCTCATAGCTGGGATCGAGGCCCACCAGCTTCATGAGATCCACGATCGAGGTGCGCCAGTTCAGCTTGTCCGCACCGTCCATGGCATCGAGGCGAGCTTCAACGTCGACTTCGCTGATGGCCTCGCCCTTTTCCTGCGCACGGCCAAAGCCGCCTGCGCCCGGAGTGGATGTGGTTTTCGGCGCTTCCTGAGCCTTTGCTTCCTTGCCGAAAATGGCTTCCTTCATGGAGCTGAAAATTCCCATTGGTATCCCCTTCATTAGGTTTGCACGACGGTCATCGTCGCATACCGGGCCAGCATGCGGCGCATTCGGATTGGGAGCAAGTCTAACCTTGCAACAATTTGCGCGTCGCCAACTCTACATCTGCCTGACGCATAAGGCTTTCCCCCACCAGGAAGCAGCGCACGCCGGACTCTGCGAGGCGCTGGCAGTCATCATGCGTGTTGATCCCGCTTTCGCCCACCAGCAGGGCACCTTCCGGAGCCAGCGGGGCAAGCCGCGCGGTGGTGGCAATATCGGTGCTGAAAGTCTTGAGATCGCGGTTGTTCACGCCAAGCAAGCGGGACGACAGCTTCGTGGCCGCACGTTCCAGCTCACGCTCATCATGCACCTCCACCAGCACATCCATGCCAAGATCGATCGCCGCCGCTTCGATCTCTGCCATCAGAGCATCGTCCAGTGCCGCAACGATCACCAGGATTGCATCGGCGCCCAGCGCGCGGCTTTCTGCCACTTGCCATGGATCGACCATGAAATCCTTGCGCAAGACGGGCAGGGCGCATGATGCGCGCGCATCCGTCAGGTAATCCTCATGCCCCTGAAAATAGGGGGCATCGGTGAGGACGGAGAGGCATGCAGCGCCGCCCTTGGCATAATCCATTGCGTGCTGGTGCGGGCGAAAATCTTCTCTTATCAACCCCTTGGACGGCGAAGCTTTCTTGATTTCGGCGATCAGGCCGAAACCCTCCGCCGCCTTTTCCTCCAGCGCGCGGCGAAACCCGCGCGGGGCGGATGCGGCTGCAGCAAGCGCCTCCAGATCAGCAAGCGTCTTGCCACCCTTGCGCGCGCGCACTTCCTCGCGCTTCGTCGCGCAGATTTCATCGAGCTTGTTCATTTCGCCGCCGCAATCCAGCAATCGAGAAGCGCCTTGGCCAGCCCCTTGTCCAGAGCTTCCGCTGCCTCTTCCACGCCGTCCTCCCAGTTCTCAACCTCGCCAGCCACCATGAGCGATGCTGCCGCGTTGAACAGCACGGCGTCGCGATAGGGGCCGGGCGCGCCCATCAGCAATGCCTCCAGCGCCTTTGCATTATGCACGGCATCGCCGCCACGGATAGCTTCGACAGGGGCATGGGCAAGTCCTGCATCTTCGGCGCGCACGCGCCGCATCAACACTTCGCGGCCCTGCACATCGGCAACCTCGTTGCCTTCGTCCAGGCTCAGTTCGTCCAGCCCCTCATCCCCGGAAACGATGAAGGTGCGTTCCGTGCCCAGCCGCGCCATCGCATCGGCATAAATGGGAACATAGGCCGGCCGCGCGATGCCGATCAGTTGACGGCGCACACGTGCGGGGTTCGCAAGCGGGCCCATGAGGTTGAATATAGTGCGCTTTGCCAGCTTTGTGCGAATGGGCTGGATACGCGCCATGGCGGGATGATGATTCTTGGCAAACAGGAAGCATATGCCGATTTCGCGCAACGTATGCTCGGCAGTCCTGCCCGCGGCATCCATGTCCAGGCCCAGCGCCTCCAGCGTATCTGCCGCACCCGCCTTTGAACTTGCCGCGCGATTGCCGTGCTTTGCCACAGGTACACCGCAGGCAGCCACCACAAGCGATACCGCGGTGGAAACGTTCAGCGTGTGATGCCCGTCACCGCCCGTGCCGCACACGTCGATCGCATTATCAGGCGCGGTGATCGGGATGATCCGTTCGCGCATGGCGCGGGCCGCCCCTGCAATCTCTTCCGCATGTTCGCCGCGATCGGACAGATCGGAAAGGAACCGGGTGATCTCCTCCTCGCCGGGCTTGCCGTCCAGCATGTCGCCAAAGGCGGCTTCCGCTTCCTCTTCGGTGAGAGGGTGTTCGACCGATGGCAGCACGCTCATGCCGGCACCTTCGCGTCGATGCCGCAGATGCTGCAGAAATTGGCCAGCAGATCGTGCCCGTACTGCGTCGCGATGCTTTCTGGATGGAACTGCACGCCGTGAATGGGCAGCTCTGCATGGCGAAAGCCCATGACAGCCGTTCCATCAAGGCCCGGCGTTTCGCTGGTGGCGTTTACGATCAACGTGTTCGGAATGTCCTCCACGATCAGCGAGTGATAACGCGTTGCCGTGAAGGGCGAGGGCAAGCCTTCAAAGACGCCGCTGTTGTCATGCTCCACAGGAGAGGTCTTCCCGTGCATCAGCCCGCCGCGCGTGACAGTGCCGCCGAAATACTGGCCGATCGACTGGTGCCCCAGGCAAACGCCCAGTAGGGGGCGCCGCTCATCGGCGCACGCGGCTACCAGATCGAGACTGATGCCAGCTTCGTTCGGTGTGCAGGGGCCGGGAGAGATCAGAATGCCCGCGGCCCCGGTTTTCAGCGCTTCGCGCGCGGTGATGGCATCGTTGCGCACCACGTCCACCTTTGCACCCAGTTCCATCAGGTAATGAACCAGGTTGAAAGTGAAGCTGTCGTAATTGTCGACGACGAGAATATCCGGCGTTTCGCTCATGCCCCTGCCTTTGCCTTTCGCGACCGCGCGATCAAGCGGATTTGCCCGCAAGTTGATCGGTTGCGCGCACAAGCCCGTCGATAATTCCGGGCTCGGACGCACTATGGCCGGCATCGTGAACGATGCGCAGGTCCGCTTCGGGCCAGGCCTTTCGCAATTCCCAAGCGGAGGTGGGCGGTGTGCAGATGTCATGGCGGCCCTGCACGATAATGCCCGGTATCGTGCGGATCGCGTCGGCGTTGGTCAGCAGCTGGCCTTCCTGCAGAAAAAAATCCTTCAGGAAGAAACGCGCGCAGATCCTTGCGAAAGGAACGGCCTTGGCGGGATCGGCAAAGCTGTCCAGCAGATCATCATTCGGCAATAGCGTGGCGACATTGCCTTCCCACAGGGACCATTCGCGCGCGGCGGCAAGGCGCGTCTCTTCATCCTCGCTGGTCAGGCGATCATGATAGGCTTGCACCAGATTGCCGCGCTCTTCTTCCGGGATGAGGCCAGTGAAGGCGTCCCATTGCTCCGCCATGATTTCGCTGGCGCCATATTCGTACAGCCAGGATTTCTCTTTCTGCCGGCCCAGGAAGACGCCGCGCAGCACCAGTTCGCTGGTGCGATCAGGATGGGTCTGAGCATAGGCGAGGGCGAGTGTTGCGCCCCAGCTACCGCCGAATACCTGCCACTTTTCAAAGCCGCACATTGCGCGCAGCCGTTCCATATCGGCAACGATGCGCCAGGTGTCGTTGTTCTCTATCTCTGCAAAGGGCAGGGATTTGCCGCAACCGCGCTGATCGAACAGCAGCACATCGTAAAGTTCCGGGTCCCACTGGCGGCGATGATCGGGGCTGATCCCGCCACCGGGGCCGCCGTGCAGCATTACGGCGGGCTTCGCACCCTTCGTGCCCACGCGCTCCCAATACAGCGAATGCCCTTCGCCAACATCCAGCATACCGCTGTCGAAGGGCTCAATTTCGGGATAAAGGCCGCGATATTGTGTCATTCTGCGCTTTCCGTGTCGGTTACGAGGATAATTGGCCCGATGGATGGGCCGGTATCAAGACGGCCTTTGGCCGGGTCCCAGATTTGTGAAACGCTGCCATCCAGGAACAAAGCGTTGTTCACCTTCAGCACGTCTCGATACAATCGCGCCAGTTTGCCGAAACTGACGGGTGCCTCCGTGATGATGAAGTGCGCTCTGCCTGCGGCATCCACGCCCACGGCATTACGGATCTTGCGGCTGCTGCCATCTGTATCGAAGGCCGGATGCAGTTCCCCGTCGATGACAAGCATGGGGCCCGATTGCGTGGCGAACTGCGGCCTTTCCTCGATATCGTCTGCGAAGCGCTGGGTATCCCAAACCCTCCACGGGCCGCTGGCAGTTTCCCCGAAGAAAACGCCATTGGGCAAAAGGTGGAAATTGCCCGGACCATCGTTCTGGTTGAGCATGCCGAGGCGCTTACCGTCCTCGACATAATAGCCGATAGGATTTCCATCGGCATCGTACATGCCGCCGTTCATGGCCAGCGCCAGACCGGCAGATTGATCGCCAAGCGCATCGGACAGCGCGCCAAGCGATCGATAGGGCCGATCGCTGTCTTCAGGCGATAGCGCCATGGCAATGTCATGCTTACCCGGCTGCGCGGTGCAATGGGTGAAGGGAGAATCTTCGAAGACGATCGGCTCACAGATAGAAACGCGCTGTTCCTGATCTTCGGCATCGGTGCGAATGGAGCAGGCAGCCGTCGCTATCAGGAGAAGACCAGCGAAGGCACGCCTCACTGGCCGAACCCCGGCTCGCTCGCCACCTCCACCGCCTCACGCGCGGCGGCGATCAGTGCGCCGGCCTTGTGGCGGCATTCCGCCGCTTCGTATTCGGGAACGCTGTCTGCCACGATGCCTGCGCCAGCTTGCACATGCATCGTGCCATCCTTCACCACGGCGGTGCGCAAAACGATGCAGCTGTCTACCGATCCATCGGGCGCGAAATAGCCCACGCCGCCCGCATAGGGGCCGCGCGTTTCCGGCTCAAGCTCGGCGATGATCTCGCAGGCGCGGATCTTGGGCGCCCCGCTGACGGTGCCTGCGGGGAAGCCCGCAAACAACGCATCGAGAGCATCCTTGTCATCCGCCAGCCTACCCACGACATTGCTGACGATGTGCATCACGTGGCTGTAGCGTTCGATGCTGAAACTGTCCGTCACGGTCACACTGTCCGCGCCCGAAACACGGCCCACGTCATTGCGGCCAAGGTCCAGCAGCATCAGGTGCTCTGCACATTCCTTCGGATCGGCGAGAAGGCTGATCTCGTTCGCCTTGTCCTCACTCTCCGTCGCGCCGCGCGGGCGGGTTCCGGCGATGGGGCGCAATGTCACCTCGCCATCGCGCACACGCACCAATATCTCCGGACTGGAACCGACGACGGCAAAACCGGGCAGATCGAGGAAATACAGGAATGGTGACGGGTTCACCCGGCGCAGCGCACGATACAGCGCGATGGGCGGCAGCGGGAACGGGCAGGTGAAACGCTGCGCCAGCACCACCTGGAAAATGTCGCCCGCAGTGATGTAGTCCTTCGCCCGCAGGACGATGTCCTTGTAATCTTCGGGGTCCACCACGGCTTCAAGATCGAGGTTCGGCATTTCTGCCAGTCGATCCGCTTCGGGCACGGCTTCGCCAAGCTTGCGAAGCGTTTCCTCGATACGTTCATTGGCGCGCTCTATCCGTGCTTCGGTATCGATGTCGCCATTGCCCGCATCCGCCCACAATGGCGCGATGACATAAAGACTGTCACTCAGCCGATCGAACACCAGCACCAGCGCGGGCCGGGAAAACAGCATGTCCGGCAGATCAAGCTCGCTTTGCGGGGCGCGCGGCAGGGTTTCTACAAGGCCAATCGTTTCGTATCCGAAATAGCCGACAAGACAGGCGAGGGCAGGCGGCAGGCCTTCGGGCATGTCTATGCGGCAGGCGTTGGCCAAAACGCGCAGTTCGGCCATGCTGTCCCCGTCGAGATCATCGAAAGCTTCGCGATCCCGGCGCCATTGTCGATTGATCTGCGCGGTCGCCCCGGTCGCCCGGAACACCAGGTCAGGATCCAGGCCGAGCAGGCTGTAGCGGCCGCGTATCTCTCCGCCCTCTACCGATTCAAGCAGGAAATCGCCGCGCCCCGGCTCAATCAGTTTCAGCGCAGCGCCGATGGGCGTTTCGGTATCGGCGACAACGCGCCGCCAGACGAGCGTGTTTTGCCCGCCGGACAGTGCGCTTTTTGCAGCTTCGGCATTGAGAGGCGATGCAGACAAGCTGAGTAGCCTCTAGTTGGCCGAGCCGCTGAGCTGCGTGCGCACCGCATCGATCGCAGCATCATTCAGTTCAACATCATAGGATGCTTCGGCCGCTTCGAGGAACTGCTCCAGATATTCCGAACCCGCGGCCTCTCCCAGCTGCTGCTGGATTGAGGCGAAGAGCGGGCCGTCCTCGGCAATGTCCGGCGTTTCGATTTCATCCAGCTCTATCACCAGCCATGCGCTCGTCTCTTCCTGGCGCACGCGCTTCACCGTGCCTTCGGCCATGGAGAAGAACAGCAGGCTTGCCCGTGTAACCTGACCCTGTTGGGCCACCTGCTGACGGTTCAGGCGCAGCGGCTGCGGGGCGGGCAGTGCCACGTCTTCGGCTGCAACTGCCTCTGCCAGGGAAGCGCCACCGGCAACGCGCTTTTGGATACGGGCAGAGGCGGCATTGGCGGCAGCCATGCCTTCTGCGCGGCGCCATGCCAGTGTCACTTCCGGTTTGATCTCCGCCAGCGGGGCCGTGGCGCTGGGAGTAATTTCCGGCACATCGAATACAAGAAACTGCTCGCCCGCCACGATCTCGGTCAGCTCAGGATCGCTGGCTTCCGGCTTTTCGAAGGCGAAGGACAGCACGCGCGCCAGCTCCTGCGGCGCGGTTTCCTGCGTGCCGTAGATGCGACCATCCGCGGTGAGCGGCGGCGTGGTCTGGATTTCCAGCCCCAGTTCCTGCGCCGCTTCGGAAAGACTGCGGCCATCGCGGAATTCATCCTCCAGCCTGGCAGTCAGCTCGTTCAGCGCCAGCCTGCGGCGCTCTTCCTCCAGCTGATCTCGGATAGATGCGCTGGCTTGCTCCACGCTCTGGCCGCTGATCCGGTTCACATTGTCCACCCTCAGGACATACCAGCCAAGATCACCGCGTACGGGGCCGACAAGCGCACCCTGACTGCCATCGAAACCTGCCGCGGCAACCTGCGCGGAAGATTGCGATTGCAGCGTTCCGCGATCCACATCCGTCAGGTCAGTCGTGCTCAATCCCTTGGACTGGGCCGATGCCTCCAGCGAGACGCCGCCAGCAACCTCGTCAATCACCGCCTGTGCGGCAGCCTCTGTAGGGACAACAAGCTGGGTAAAGCTGCGCTGCTCGGTGGGTTGGTAAACCTCGGCGTCGCGCTGGTATCGGCGGGCAATCTGTTCCTGCGTCACCGGCTCAAGATCCCCGACTGCGCCGATATCGAAGGTGGCATAGCGTATTACGCGGCGTTCCGGCCGGACATAGTCCGAACGATTGGCGTCATAATATTCCTGCAGCACCGCGTCGCTGGGCTCTCCTTCGGGTGCGAAGGCAGCGGCGGGGATGTTGGCCGCGCTGCCCACGCGGGTATCGTTACGCAGCTGTGCATAACGGCGCACGAAACTGTCCGGCAACTGGGAGCCGTGGCCAATCGGCAGGACCAGCTGGCGCGCATAAAGGCCCATCGCCAGATCATCACGCACGGTGGATTCGGTCAGGTTAAGGCGGCGCAGTGCAGCGCGGAAGGTATCTGGATCAAACGTGCCATCAAAGCCTTGGAAAGCGGGGATTGCGATGATCTCGCTATCCACCAGCCTGTCGCTCACCCGCAGGCCAAGTTCCTTGCCATATTCCGCGACGGCCGAACGGCTCACCATCTGTTCCAGCACATCATCCAGGCCGCCTTGCGCGATGAATTCAGCCATCGTCAGCGTGGGATTATTGGCCCGCGCCTGTTGCAGGGCGTTGTTCGCATTGGTGTTCAGCTCGGCTGTGGAAATGCGCCGATCGCCCACCACTGCCACGCGATCGCCGCCTGTCACGCTGCCGAACATGCCGCTGTTGGCCACATCGGAACTGGCAAACGCCACGGCGATCAGGCCGAGGAATGCCAGCGTCACGACGACGCCCACTTTGGACTGGAAGAACCTGCGGAAAAAAGTGATCATCGGTGGTGTCGTTTTCTATGCTGCGGCGCGAGCGGAGGGATAACGCGCCATGTTTCGCGCCCGCTTTATCCGCCCTGCGACTCTCCCGCAACAGGCAGAGGCAGCTTTCCCGCAAAGTGGAAAACCGGCTTTGACAAGATCGTGACGCCAGACTAGCGCGCAGCTATACCAATTCGAGATCATGGCGCTTTCGCGTCGCTCGCCTGAATGAAAATCACGGAAAAATAATCAAATGTCCAATCGACCCTACATCGTCGGCAACTGGAAAATGCACGGCACGCGGGCCATGCTGGCCGAAGCGCGCGCGATCGATCGCGCCGCGGAGCGGTTGTTGAAAGTGGAAGTTGCCCTGGCTCCGCCGTTCACGCTGATTCACGCGACGCGCAAGGAAGCCAACCTGATCGGCATCGGTGCGCAAGATGTGCACCCAGCAGATGGCGGCGCGCACACCGGTGATATTTCTGCCGCCATGGTGAAGGATGCCGGCGCCGGGTTCACGATTGTTGGCCATTCGGAACGCCGCGCCAATCACGGCGAAACCAATGCGCTGGTCAAGGAAAAGGCCGACGCAGTAATCGCAGCGGGCATGAGCGTGATCGTATGCGTTGGCGAGACTGAGGCAGAGCGCGATTCGGGCAAGGCCGAAGGTGTCGTGGGCGATCAGCTTATGGCATCGATGCCCACGGGCGAGGGTGTGGCCGAAAAGGTCACCGTCGCATATGAACCAGTCTGGGCCATCGGCACCGGCCGCACGCCCACCGTTGAAGATATCGGCGCCATGCATCGGCATATCCGCAAGATCCTCGGTTCCCTGTACGGAGAAGAAGGCGCGGAAGTGCGCATTCTCTATGGCGGCTCCGTAAAGCCTGAAAACGCATCGGAATTGCTGGCGGCAGACGATGTTGGCGGCGCCTTGGTGGGCGGTGCCAGCCTTACTGCGGAAAGCTTCCTCGGTATTATCATGGCGGCTACTGAAACGCAGGATGACAAGTTCTGATCGTTCCTGCCTGAGAGCCGTGCCTAAAAGCCCTGACTGAGGCCCGCCTCTTGTGACTATCGATAGAGGGGCCTACATGCTGCCCTGACAAGCTGCCTGTTCCCCCAGAAGAATTGCCAGAAAACCGACATGACCCTGTTTATCTTCCTCACCGTAATCCAGGCATTCGTTGCCGCTGGCCTCGTGATCCTCGTGCTCATGCAACGCTCTGAAGGTGGCGGGCTTGGCATTGGCGGTGGCGGCAGCCCCGGCGGCCTCATGTCGGCACGCGGCGCGGCGGATTTCCTGACCCGCGCAACAAAGTGGTTTGCAATTCTTTTCGTGGCCCTCGCCATCGTGCTTGCCGCCGTTGCCGTTGATGCATCGGGTCAGCGCGATTTCGATGACAGCCTCGATCGCACCACGTCGCAGGGTGCGCAGGGTATCGGCACGCAGGGCACCACCAATGACGATCCCGTACCCGGTGATCCCGGCCTTGATGGCGAAGCTCCTGTCAGCAATGTGCCTTCAGCTGATGACGATCCGCTGGCCGATATCGCCCAATAGGATTTTTCTGCGGGCAAATTGCCCATAATCGTCGAAACACTGACCAAACTGCTTGCGCCGAATCCGAGTGTGAGCTTAAGGCCCGACTCCCATGGCGCGGTACATTTTCATAACCGGCGGCGTGGTCTCCTCGCTTGGCAAAGGTCTCATGGCAGCCTCTCTGGCTGCTCTCCTCCAGGCGCGTGGCTACAAGGTCCGGATTCGCAAGTTCGATCCCTATCTGAACGTAGATCCCGGGACGATGAGCCCCTATCAGCACGGTGAGGTTTACGTCACCGATGACGGGGCAGAGACCGATCTCGATCTTGGTCACTACGAACGCTTCACCGGCGTATCGGCGCACCAGAACGACAATATCACCTCTGGCCGCGTCTATCGCGATATCATCGCCAAGGAACGGCGCGGAGACTATCTGGGCGCCACCGTCCAGGTGATCCCCCATGTGACCGACGCGATCAAGGAATTCGCGCTGGCGGACCAGGGCGATCATGATTTCATCCTGTGCGAGATCGGCGGCACGGTGGGCGATATCGAAAGCCTGCCGTTCATGGAGGCGATCCGTCAGCTGCGTAACGAGCTGGAGCCTGACCAGACTGTTTCCGTGCATGTCACCCTGGTGCCCTACATCGCAGCAGCTGGAGAGCTGAAGACGAAGCCCACGCAGCACTCTGTGCGCGAACTTGCGTCCCTTGGCATCAAGCCCGACGTATTGCTGTGCCGCTGCGAACATCCCTTGCCGGAAAGCGAGCGGCGCAAGATCGCGCAATTCTGCAATGTGCGCCCGAATTCCGTCATCCCGGCGCTGGACGCCACCAGCATCTATGCCGTGCCCCAGCAATATCATGGAGAAGGGCTGGATACCGAGGTTCTTCGCCACTTCGCCATGCTGGGCACATCCAATCCGCCCACGATGTCCCGCTGGGAAGACGTGGTTGATCGGTACGAACATCCCGAAGGCGAGGTGACGATTGGCGTGGTTGGCAAATATGTCGGCCTTCCGGATGCCTACAAGTCCTTGAACGAGGCGCTAGTGCATGGCGGC
This sequence comes from Aurantiacibacter rhizosphaerae, assembly GCF_009807005.1. Lineage (GTDB taxonomy): Bacteria > Pseudomonadota > Alphaproteobacteria > Sphingomonadales > Sphingomonadaceae > Alteraurantiacibacter > Alteraurantiacibacter rhizosphaerae. The sequence continues at coordinate 206,648 of NZ_WUBR01000002.1, forward strand.
ATGGCCAATCGCACCAAGGTCAACATCCGCTGGATCGATGCCGAGGTGTTCGAGCAGGACGATAGCGAAATCGTCAGCGCGCTGGAGCCGTTGCACGGCATCTTGGTGCCAGGCGGGTTCGGAGAGCGCGGGTCCGAAGGCAAGATTGCCTCGGTTCGCTTTGCCAGAGAGCGCAAGGTGCCATTCTTCGGCATTTGCCTGGGAATGCAGATGGCCTGCATTGAAGCGGCGCGTAACACCGCCAGCATCGATGCCGCTTCATCCACAGAGTTTGGCGAGACGAGCGAGCCCGTGGTTGGTATCATCACCGAGTGGATGAGCAAGGAAGGCTTACAGAAACGCTCTGCCGACACAGACCTTGGCGGCACGATGCGGCTGGGCGCATATGAGGCGAAACTGGCCGAAAACAGCCATGTTTCGGAAATCTATGGCGGCGCGACAACGATCAGCGAACGTCATCGCCATCGTTACGAGGTGAACTCGCACTACATGGAACAGCTGGAAGCCGGCGGGCTGATCTTCTCCGGCATGTCACCCGATGGCCTGCTTCCCGAAATCGTGGAGCGGCCGGACCATCCATGGTTTGTTGGCGTGCAGTTCCATCCAGAATTGAAAAGCCGCCCGTTCGATCCGCATCCCTTGTTCAGTGGATTTATTGCAGCGGCATTGGCACAGTCACGATTGGTTTAAATAAGCCACTGATATACTGCGCGGTTATTTCCGGCCTTTGATTATCCTCAAAAAAATCTTGCATGTTATACGATTGAAGGCGTAACGGATTATCAAGGGCGCGAAGGAATACGTGCGCAGACGGGGTTAGCTGCACATTCCTTTAAGAATATGTTAAAGTTTAGATCGACCCAGCGCGGGCAACAGGGGTTACTCGCGCGCTGTCGGTTCGATCTTGCTCTGTGGAAGAAGGCTGTCTCTTGCGACCCGGACAGCTTTTTACCAGGGGCGAGTCGGCGCCTAAAGCGTCGAGGGGGCGGAGCTTTAGCGGGCTCCGCCCCCAACTCATTCTACAAGATGGTTATCCGATGCCTCAGGCTGCGTCAGCCTGACCGTCACCGGTTTCCTTGTTTTCGACCACCTTCAGCGTGCTGCCGCCGATGGAGATCTTCTTGGGCTTCATCGCTTCGGGCACTTCGCGCACAAGGTCGATCACCAGAAGGCCATCGGCAAGATCGGCGTTGTCCACGCGGACGTAGTCAGCCAGTTCGAAGCGGCGTTCAAAACCGCGGTTTGCGATGCCGACATGCAGCATCTCTCCATTGGCCTCTTCATCACGCTTGCGGCCCTGTACCGTCAGCAGGTTCTGCTGAGCGGTGATATCGAGGTCTTCGGACCGGAAGCCGGCCACGGCAATGGTGATGCGATAGGCATCTTCATCGCGCCGCTCGATATTGAAGGGGGGATAGTTGTCGCCGCTGTTGCGGGTGTTGTTCTCCAACAGGTCGAACAGGCGATCGAACCCGACGGTTGAACGGCGATAGGGGGTAAAGTCTGTACGATTCATTTGAAACAAATCCTCTTCTGAGCAATTTGAAGGTTATACGGACCCGCTTTCGGCATCCGTGTGTTTCAGATAGGGAAGCTGTCCAGGCTTTCAAGAACACTGGCTCCACACCTTGCAGGGGAATCTCGTGAGTACGCCCAAAGTCGAAATCTATACGAAAATGTACTGCGGCTACTGCCACCGTGCCAAGCAATTGCTGGATTCCAAGGGCGTGGAGTATGAGGAATACGATATCTCCCTTGGCGGTCCAAAGCGGCAGGAAATGGTTGATCGTAAACCCGATGCGCGCACCGTGCCGCAGATTTTCATCGACGATAAACCCATCGGCGGATCGGATGAGCTCGCCGCGCTGGAACGCGAAGGTCGGCTGGATACGCTACTGGGACTTTGAGGCGCGGCACGATGCCAAAAATCGCGCTGTTGCAGATGACATCGGGCATTGACCCGATCGCGAATGCCAATGCCATAGCCGATGCGGCAAATCGCGCGGCGGGGGAGGGGGCGCAGATGCTCTTCACCCCGGAGATGGCAGGACTGCTGGATCGCAAGCGCAGCCGCGCGGCGGAGAATATCGTCGCGGAATCCGCCAGCCCGATCGTCGAAATCGTGGCGCGCGCTGCCGCAGACGCCTCGATCTGGATCGCCCTCGGCCTACCCGTGGCGCGCGATGACGGGCGCTGGACCAATCGTACGATATTGTTTGATCACAAGGGCGACGTGGCCGCGCGATATGACAAGATCCATATGTTCGATGTGGAACTGGATACGGGCGAAAGCTGGCGCGAATCCGCGGCCTATGCACCTGGAGAACAGGTCGTGACGGTGGATGACACGCCGCTTGGACGCCTTGGCCTGGCAACGTGTTATGACATCCGGTTCCCCGCTCTGTTTGATGAGCTGGGCAGGCGTCGCTGCGATGCCATTGCCATACCCGCGGCATTCACCGTGCCGACGGGCAAGGCGCACTGGCACCTGCTGCAGCGCGCCCGCGCGGTGGAGGCGAGCGCCTTCGTAATCGCGGCGGCGCAAGTGGGCGATCATGAAGACGGGCGATCAACCTATGGCCATTCGCTCGTCGTCGGGCCATGGGGCGTCGTGCAGCTAGATCTGGGCGGAGATGCCGCCGGGATGCAGATCTGCGACGTCGATCTTAACCGGATTGCAGAGGTGCGCAAACAGCTGCCTTGCCTTGCCAACAAGCGCAATATCCCTAAATCACCCAGCAGATGATCGTATTCGACCTCTCGTGTGATCAGGGCCACCGGTTTGAAGGGTGGTTCGGCTCCTCCGATGATTTCGCTTCGCAGTGCGAGCGTGGACTTGTCGCCTGTCCGCAATGCGGATCGGAGGAGATCAGCAAGGCACCCATGGCACCGTCGGTCGGCAAGAAAGGCAACCAGCAGGTCGTGCAGACCTCAACCCGCTCTCGGTCCGAGAAGGAGCTGTCCAACACGCCGATGTCACCCGAAGTGGCGCAGGCGCTTGGCAAGCTGGCAGAAGCGCAGGCAAAGGCGCTGAAGGACAGCACATGGGTGGGCAAGGACTTTGTCGAGCAGACCCGTGCCATGCATTATGGGGAGCGTGATCACGCACCCATTCATGGCGAGGCCAGCATACAGGAAGCCAGAGAATTGCTGGACGAGGGCGTGCCTGTTGCGCCCCTACCACTGCCAGTCGCCCCGCCGGAAGACGTCAACTAAACCAGTTTTACGGGTGGTTGGTGCGCCCGACAGGATTCGAACCTGTGGCCCCCGGATTAGGAATCCGATGCTCTATCCGACTGAGCTACGGGCGCGCCGCCTAGCCGTTTAGTCGCGGCGTTGGTCTGGCACAACCACCAAGAAGACGTAAAAAAAGGGCCACTCCCGAAGGAGCGGCCCTTTCTTTAGGCTGGTTCGAATTTCCGCAATCAGAAGCGGAAGTTCGCACCGAAGTAGAAACGACGCCCGTTGGTGTCGTAATACAGGTTGTTGTAGCTACCACCCGAAAGCTGACCAAGGGCCGGATCGGCTGCGGTGTTAACCTCGCCGAGCGGCGGACGCTCATTCAGGAGGTTATCCACGCCGAAACGGAAGTTGATCGTTTCATTCACAGCATAGGAACCGTTCAGGTTGAACAGGTTGTAGCTCGGATAGCCCGTGGTCGGCGTCGGAGCACCGATCAGAGCTTCCGTCGCATCCTCGATTGAGGGCAGGTGCTGCCACTGGATGCCGAGATAAGCCGGACCCCAGTTGTAGCCGAGCGTCGTGAATACGCGATACTCGTAATTGCCACCGTTCAGGCCATTCTCTCCGGTGCCCAGCGTGCCGACATAATCGACCTGATCGAGGATACCGGTCAGCGCCGTCGATTTGAACTCAATGGCGTAGGTGCCCAGAACATTCAGGTTCACGGTACCCGGACCGGCTTCGAGAGCGAGATCCAAAGCAACGTCGATACCCGAAAGATCGAACGAACCGTTGTTCACATAGGTGCGCTGCACATTGCCAAGAGCACCGGTCGCATTACGCGGCACGAGCTGACAGAACTGCGAATTCGCCACTTCCTGAGGTGAGCCACCGAAAGCGGGGTTCAGCAGCGGATCATAGCAGGACCGCAGGGCAATACCCACAGTCTGCAGACCGATCGCATCGTCCACGCTGATCTTGTAGTAATCCACCGTCAGACGGGCACGAGAGATCGAGCCTCCGAAGTTCGGCTGAACCACTGCACCAACCGTCCAGGTATCGGCCTTTTCCGGAACCAGGTTCGGGTTGCCGACACTGGTCGGGAAGGCAAAGCCACCCGTCGCGCTGCTCTGCACGCCCGAATAGTACTGTTCATCCGCATCGGGATTGCCGCTGGCTTCCATCTGGATACGGCAGATCGCTTCGACCTTCGCACCATTGGCCGTGCCACCGGCAAACTGGTCACCCGGCTGGTTGGCCGAGAAGTCCAGTGGGTTTGCCAGCGAGCAGGGATCGCCCACGGTGTTGCCGCCAAATGTCTGCTGCGCCTGCAGGAACAATTCACCGATGTTCGGCGCACGTTCTGCACGGTTGTAGCCGCCGCGGAAACGCAGCCAGTCGGTTACCTCCCAGTCACCCAGGATCTTGTAGGTGTAGCTGGTGCCCGTCGTCGAATAGTCGGAAATACGACCGCCGAGTTCCAGGTTGAACTGCTGGATGAACGGAACGTCACGAACCAGCGGGATCAGTAGCTCACCATATATCTCGTGCACATCATACTGTGCATCGACATTGCCGCTGGGATAGATGCCCTGCGCCTGATCGAGGAACGAGCGGCCCTGTGTGGTGAGCGTGTCGTTGTCGAACTCGAACTGCACCTCGCGATAGCTGGCACCGATTGCCGCGCCGACTTCACCGGCCCACAGTTCGAACAGTCCGCCCGAGATGTTGGCTTCAGCGATGGTCTGCGTCACTTCAGAACGGTTCTTCAGGTCGGCACGAATGGCTTCAAGGCAATCTTCCGAAAACCCGCCTTCAGGCGGATTGTAGAGATTGAGGCCCGAAGTACAGGTCGCGCTGGAAGCACCGAAACCGAAGTTGGGCGGTCCCTGGTTACCCGTAGCGGAGAAGCCGCGACCGAAGTTGGGCGCGCTGAGCACTGTCTGGAAACGGGTCAGCGAGTTCACGCCGGTCTGCTTGGCATAGGTTGACGAGATGCCATGGCTGACGAAGGTTTCCCAAGCCAGCGAGGTGCCGGGGATGTAGCCTTCAAGGCCTGCCGTCAGATTGTAAGTCGTGACATCGGTGAAGGTTTCACGATCATCGAACAGCAGCGACTGGAACTGGAACGGCGCATCGGGGTCCGGACGGCTGTCGAGCAGCGTCTGCAGGTCGGCCGGAAGTTCACCCGGATCGAGCTGCGTGGGATCGATGTTCACGGTCCAGCCACCCACGGCCGGTGACGGCTCGTTACGGGTGAAGGTTTCGGTGTGGGCGAACAATGCCTGACCGAACACGCCGACCCAATCATTGATCTCATAGTTACCGCGGGCAAACGCATTGTAACGCGTAAGCGGCAGGATCAAATATAGGCTGGTGTTGTTCGAGCTGATCGCTCCGTTGATCGTCTGCTTGAAGGGCAGGCCGTCGAGCGGCAGATCGAAGGCGCCATTGCCGAAGTTGGAGGGCGTTCCGTTTGCACCGGTGGTGAAGGCATTGCCGCTTTCCGGATTCACGAAAACCGTCACACCGGGAAGGCCATTGGGGCCGCCGGGAAACACGGTGCCGTAATCGGGCTGGTTCGGACCGAAGCCGAAGTTGATGCCCGGTGCCGGGATGAAGAACTGCCCACCACCGATGTTCGGATCGGAATAGAGATCGGTATACCAGTCACGATCACGCTGGAAGTTGGCTTCACGCGTGTTAAGCGCCATTGCCAGTGACACGTTGCCGCGGCCATCGGCAAAGTCGGTGCCCATGATGCCGGAGAGCTGGTATTCGAAATTGTCGCCTTCCTGCGTGATTCCCACCTGAGCATCGAGTTCGAGGCCTTCAAAATTGTCCTTCAGGACAAAGTTGGTCACACCAGCCACGGCGTCGGCGCCATAAACTGCCGAGGCACCGCCCGAGATGGTTTCGATGCGCTGTACTGCGGCTGCGGGGATGGTATTAATATCCACCGTCAACGATGCGTTGCCTGGCGTTGCGCGACGACCGTCGATCAGCACGAGGTTACGGTTGGTGCCAATGCCGCGCAGCGAGATCGTGGCAGCGCCAGGCGTGTTGGTCGCCGTTGGCTGAATGTCCTGGCCCTGCGTCGGGGTCTGCGCCGGAACGAACTGCGGCAGCTTGTTGAGGTTGGATTCGATGGCCGCGGTGGCGGACTGTTTCAGCAGTCCTTCGTCCACGGTCACGATCGGGCTGTTCGAGCTGTAATCCTGCGTCGCAATGCGCGAGCCGGTGACCACGATACGTTCTTGCGGAACGCTTTCCTCGCCAACCTGAGAATCATCGCCGACGGTGGCATCCTGCGCCATGGCCGGTGCGGCGAAAAGAATGGTGCTGGCCCCTCCGGCCAGCAGTGCAGCCCTGAAGAACTGCTTGTTGTTAAAGGTTTTCACTTTGTGCTCCCTTCACAGTGATGGCGAGGCAGCGGATTGCGCCCCCCAGTAGTCATCGTCACACGAAATTGCCCGCGTCGATCTGCGGCAAGCGTTTTGATTGCCGGTGTGATCGCGCGGAAATGGCGTGTCTGATGGAATGAAACGGGCGCTGGAGACGCAGGCAAGCGTTCCGGCTTAACCGGTCCGCCAAGCGCGCTAAGTTGCGCTAAATACATGCAAACTCCCTCCCCCGGTCGTCCAGAAATTGATTCAGTCTGGTACTTACCGGCTTCGAGGCATATTCCCGCTTGTTGATTATGTCTAGTATGCCGGAATGCGGTTCGCGCGCCGTTCGGGGAAAAACGGGGAGATATCCCCAAAATTGTTGGGGAATCAACGTTATCCTTCACATTCGTGAAATTTTAATAACTCGCGAATTCAGACGTTTACGACGTATTTTCGCGTCTCACCGCGTTATCGCGCAATAAAGTGTTGCAGTCATGCATCGCATTTCAAGATCATGGTTATTGTCCAATGTTGATCGTGTCCGTGGCGCAGGAAAATGATGATTGAACATGTCTCTCGCGTGTTGTTCGGAGGCATATGGTAAGGCCCGCTGTTCAAATCCGAAAAACTTACCTATGGGACAATTTTACGCGGCAGAATACGAAACAATATGAACAAGGCCCGCGAGGGGAAAATGATGAAAGGCAAGTCGGGCGAAATCCCGCAATGGCGCAGCCTGCTGTCTGAACATGCGAAATCTGTCTATGCAGATGGCGCGGGCGTGAAGACATCCTCCAGCGATTACGAAGATCTCGTCCATCTGATGGGCCCGATGGCTGAAGAGGCGCTGCGGATCATGGAGGCTTTCGCAAGTGGTGCGCGCAGCGCCGACGGCGTGACTGGCACAGGCAATGAAGTCCCCCCAGAGTTCGACACGCGAATAGCCATTATTCTCAACGGTCTGGCCCCCGAAACGGAAACCCATCGCAAGGGCGATGCGGAAGCCACATCCGTTATCCAGCAGGAACTTTGGCAATTGCTATACAAGGTCCGCGAGAGCGCGGAGCTTTCCTACGCCCGCGAAATGGAACTGGTGGAGCTGGACCGCCGCATCCTGTTCCTGCTGCGAAGCCAGGGTGCGCTGGTTCCTGCCGATATCTCTGGCTCTGTCGGAGTGGACAAGGCGCAGGTCAGCCGATCTGTCAAACGCCTGCTGGAGCTGAAGATGGTGGAGCGCGATCAGATCCGCGCGCCAGTAAGCCTGACGCGCAAGGGCACCAATCTGGCGGACAGGTTGCTGCGGCTTGCAGAACTGCGCAATCGAGAGCTCACCTTCGATATCGGCGATGAGGAGCTGGCGGCTTTCTTCGCAGTGATCGAGAAGCTGCTGCGCCGCGCCGTCATGCTGTACGAGCAGGAACGCTCTCTCAATCAGAACGACGTGAAATCCTTGAACCCGTTCAAGATGGATCCGGATTACGATCCCGATGCCGGTTCGCCGATCGTCATAGAGCGCAGCCGTATTCTGGCGCCCCTGATGACGCTTTCGGCCTACATCAGTCGCAGTGGAGCTTTGACCTTCAAGCGACTGACAAACCTATCTAATTTCGAAACATGGGTGTTGAACGAGATCGCTCTTGATACCCCGATCGACTGGAACACGCTGGTGTCACGGCTGGACCGTGATCACAGCCAGGCAGGCCGTACGGTTTCCGCCCTGGTGGAACGTGGCCTGGTGGAACGCAGCGGAAAGCCCGGTCGGCGTCACGGCAGGTTCCGGCCGACGGAGGAGGGGCAGCGCCTGATCGAGATCATTCAGGAAGCGAGCCGCCAACGCGGCGCGTTCCTGACTGCGCCGCTTTCCGTGCCGGAGCGCGATCAATTTGCCGGCACCTTCGAAAAGGTTCGCCGCAATGCTGTTGTGCAGCTGGAACGCGAGCGCACGTTCGACGAACTGGAACAGGGCAGAAGCTGAGGTTGCCGGAGGGAAGGGCGGCGAGCCCATGCTCGCCAGCCCCTCTTGTTACCTGACGCGTTCTACCCTCACGGACCGCTGGCTATCGTAAGTCATCAGGAAACTGCCGAGAGCGGCGCGATCGATTTCCACCTGATCGCCGGGTTTGGGCGGCCGATAGGCAAAGGGCACGCTTTCCGTGAACACCCACTGCGCACCGTCATCCAGCGTGAAAAGATAAACACCGCGCTGCCGCTCTGACACGGCGCGCACGCGGGCGCGCAGTTCGTCAATCTGGCCGGCGGGCGCTTCGAAGCGATCCGCGGTACGGACATTTTCGCTACCGAAACCCGATGGACCAGAATTTGAGAGAGGAGCGCCGCGGCCAGCCTGCGGCGCAGGCATTTCGCCCGGCACCGCGCTGCGCGCTTGTCCGCCTGCTGCACGGATGTTGTTGTCATAACAGGCAAGGCGCGCAGTCGCATCGTCAATCTGGGCGCAGTTGCGCAGGATATTGAGCACGATAGCATCGTCCACCTGCGCCGCAGCCGGGCTGGAAAGCAGCGCCAGGGAAAGGCTGGCGGCCGTGATGGACAAAGTGGTCTTGTGGGCGCGAAACGCGATCATGGTGTGGGGAAACTCCTCTCGTCAGCCGTTGTGATGGCGCGGAAGGCGTCACGGCGCAAGGGGGTTGCGAACCATCGCAAGCACTTGCCGCGCTTATCCCCCGGCGTCCCTAAACGCTTTTGGCGTCGCTGGCCTCCAGCACGCCGCGCCGAATCTGGTCCCGCTCCATGCTTTCGAACAGGGCCTTGAAGTTTCCTTCGCCGAACCCTTCATCACCCTTGCGCTGAATAAATTCGAAGAACACCGGCCCAACCTGCGCCTCTGCAAAAATCTGCAGCAGCAGGCGAGGGGAGCCGCCTTCGGTAGTGCCGTCCAGCAGGATGCCGCGCATTTTCAACTGGTCCACGTCTTCGCCATGATCGGGGAGGCGTTCGTCCAGCATCTCGTAATAGGTTTCCGGCGGCGCTGTCATGAAGGGCACGCCGAACTCTCTCAACCTGTCCCAAGCGGTGAGAAGATCGTCGCAAATCAGTGCGATATGCTGGATACCTTCACCGTTGAATTCGCGCAGGAACTCCTCGATCTGACCTTTCCCGCCTTCGCCTTCCTCGTTCAAAGGGATGCGGATCTTGCCGTCGGGCGCAGTAAGGGCCTTCGATGTCAGCCCCGTATATTCGCCCTTGATGTCGAAGAAACGGATTTCGCGGAAGTTGAACAGCGTTTCGTAGTAATCGGCCCAATAGGCCATCCGTCCGCCGTATACGTTGTGCGTCAGGTGATCGATCACGTCGAAGCCGGCACCGGCAGGGTGGGGGTCGACACCGTCGAGATATTCGAAATCGATGTCGTATATCGAGAGGCCATTACCGTCTTCATCCGCATAGCGATCGATCAGGTAGACAATCGCGCCGCCGATGCCGCGAATGGCGGGGATACGCAGTTCCATCGGGCCCGTCTCGACTTCGACCGGTTCTGCGCCGCGTGACAGCAATTCCTCATACGCCTTTGCGGCATTCTTCACACGGAAGCCCATGCCACAAGCAGATGCGCCGTGTTCGCGGGCGAAGAACCAGGCGGCGCTGCGCGGTTCGTAATTCAGGATTAGGTTGATCTGGCCCTGCCGCCAAAGCTGCACATCCTTGGACCGGTGCGAGGCGACATGCTTAAAGCCCATCGCCCTGAACACAGGTTCTATCTTGCCTTTTTCAGGAGCGCAGAATTCGACAAATTCAAAGCCATCAAGGCCGATTGGATTTTCAAAGAGATCAGTCATAGTTTCATATGTAACCTGATTTACGGCCGTGCGCAATATGCAATCAATTCGTCAAACAATCCGCAAGTTCCGGCACAACACGCTTGAATCCGTGAGGTGTTTGTGATTCAAGCTGACCCATGAACCGGCCCCGCAAGGATATAGTCAGAGAGCGCGTCATGAACGCTGCCGCATTGCTTGTCCTGATGCTGGTGGGCGGGCTTGCGCTGATCGGTCCGTCTGGCCTTCTTACCTGGGGGGAGCAGGCGTCTCGCCTGAGCGATCATGAAAAGCGCATTGCTCAGTTGCAGGAACGCGGCGCTGAGCTGGAAAACCGTGTTGCGCTGCTGGACCCGAACAATGTCGATCCGGATTTTGCATCCGAACTGGTTCGCGGCAATCTGAACGTGGTTCATCCTGACGAATACGTTGTCGAGCTGGAGCCGATTGAGTAGCAAATGCTGCTTTTGGCACGCGGCCAAAACAATTTTCACCAGATAGGTTATTTTCTGAGGTGCGGCGTTGCCAGTGGAACGCAAGCGCGCTTATAGACTTTGGTTATGAACAACCGGCGCCAATAAATGGCGCGAACCAGGGGATTGCAACTTGGCCAAAGCCTCCGCTTCCGGGAACGGAAAAAGCAACAAAGCTCCAGCACCCAGCGCTGCATCAGAAAATCCGGATAGCGAAGAAAACTTCGCGCTGAGGACGTTGCAGGAATCGCTGGACAAGCAGAAACGCTTTGAGGCCAGCCAAGAGCAGTTGATGCATTTTTACGAGCAGATGCTGCTGATCCGCCGGTTCGAGGAAAAGGCCGGACAGCTTTACGGGCTGGGCCTGATCGGTGGTTTCTGTCACCTGTATATCGGCCAGGAAGCCGTCGCCATCGGCTTGCAAAGCGCGCTGGATAATGATCGCGACAGCGTGATCACCGGGTATAGAGATCATGGCCACATGCTGGCCTATGGCATTGATCCCAAAGTAATTATGGCCGAATTGACGGGCCGGGCTGCAGGCATTTCCAAGGGCAAGGGCGGCTCCATGCACATGTTCAGCACGGAGCATAAGTTCTATGGCGGGCACGGCATCGTGGGCGCGCAGGTATCGTTGGGCGGCGGCCTGGCCTTTGCTCACAAATACAATGAAGACGGCGGCCTGTGCCTTGCCTATTTCGGTGATGGCGCGGCCAACCAGGGCCAGGTTTACGAAACCATGAACATGGCCGCCCTGTGGAACCTGCCAATCGTTTTCGTCGTGGAGAACAATCAATACGCCATGGGCACCGCGGTGAAACGCTCCAGCGCAGAAACCGAATTCTATCGCCGCGGCACGGCATTTCGTATTCCCGGAATGGAAGTGAACGGCATGGATGTGCTGGAAGTGCGCCAAGCGGCAGAGATCGCCTTTGCCCATGTGCGCGAAGGCAACGGCCCGGTGCTGATGGAGTGCAACACATACCGCTATCGCGGCCATTCCATGTCGGACCCGGCAAAATATCGCACGCGTGAAGAGGTGCAGGACCAGCGCGAGCATAACGACCCCATCGAACGCATGAAAAAGCTTCTGGCTGAAAACGGTGTTGCAGAGGACAAGTTGAAAGAGATCGACAAGGGCATTCGCGCCACCGTTTCCGAGGCAGCCGATTTTGCAGAAAGCTCTCCCGAGCCGGAGCCAGGCGAACTCTACACCGATGTTCTGGTAGGGGAGTACTGAGGCATGCCAATCGAACTCAAGATGCCCGCCCTTTCGCCCACCATGGAAGAGGGCACGCTGGCCAAATGGATGGTGAAGGAAGGTGACACGGTTTCCGCCGGTGACGTTCTGGCCGAGATCGAGACGGACAAGGCCACGATGGAATTCGAATCCATCGACGAAGGCACCGTTGGCAAGATCCTGGTGGCCGAAGGTACGGAAGAAGTGAAAGTCGGCACCGTCATCGCCATTCTGGCGGCTGAGGGTGAGGACGCTTCCGATATCGAAGCGCCTTCTGGTGATGCCTCTGCGGATGATGCGTCTGCGGCGTCTGATGAGGTTGAAGACGTGCCCGGTGAGGGCAAGGACGTGGGCCGCGAAGGCAACCCGCTGGATATCGACAAGCCCGCTGCCAAACCGCGCGCAGACGATCCGGAAATCCCCGCTGGCACCAATATGGTGAAGCTGACCGTCCGCGAAGCCTTGCGCGATGCCATGGCCGAGGAAATGCGGTTGGACGATCGCATCTTCGTGATGGGCGAAGAAGTCGCCGAGTATCAGGGCGCCTACAAGGTTACGCAGGGCCTGCTGGACGAATTCGGTCCCAAGCGCGTGATCGATACGCCGATCACCGAATATGGTTTTGCCGGCATCGGCACGGGCGCCGCGATGGGCGGCCTGCGCCCTGTGGTTGAGTTCATGACGTTCAACTTCGCCATGCAAGCCATTGATCACATTATCAATTCTGCTGCGAAGACCAATTACATGTCGGGCGGCCAGATGCGTTGCCCGGTCGTGTTCCGTGGCCCGAACGGCGCGGCCAGCCGCGTGGGCGCGCAGCACAGCCAGAACTATGGCCCCTGGTATGCCAGCGTACCGGGCCTCATTGTGATTGCGCCTTATGACGCATCGGATGCCAAGGGTTTGCTGAAAGCCGCCATCCGCAGTGACGATCCGGTGGTCTTCCTGGAAAACGAACTGGTCTATGGCCAGAATTTTGAGGTTGCCCAGTTGGACGATCACGTCCTGCCGATCGGCAAGGCGCGGATCATGCGTGAGGGTAGCGATGTGACGATCGTGTCTTACTCAATCGCCGTGGGCGTTGCGCTGGAGGCGGCAAAGGAATTGGCAGAGCAGGGCATCGATGCCGAGGTGATCGATCTTCGCACGCTGCGTCCGCTGGATACCGAAACCATTCTTGAAAGCCTGGCGAAAACCAATCGCGTGGTGATTGCCGAAGAGGGATGGCCCACCTGTTCCATCGCTTCCGAAGTTGTCGCGGTTTGCATGGAGCAGGGCTTTGACAACCTCGATGCACCGGTGCTGCGCGTGTGTAACGAGGATGTGCCGCTGCCTTATGCCGCGAATCTGGAAAAGCTGGCTCTGATTGACAAGGACCGCGTCGTGGCGGCCTGCAAGAAGGTCACCTACTCCGAATAAGCCAACATGCAGATACGGCTGCCTTGCTGAAGGTGGCCGTATCAGCTGGCCGTGGTGTAGCTGATACCCTGATATGCGTCGCAGGCTGCAACCGGATCGGCAGGGCCCGATGTGGGCTGATATACCTTCGACAGATCCCGGTCAGCGCGCACGGAGAAGCTGGCAACGGCATTCACCGTGCCGGACCCAAAGGCGAAGGGCTCACCAATAATCGCCTGATAATCGTAGCTAATCTCTACGAACATGACGGCATCATCTTCAAAAGCGATAACCTCTTCGCCGGCAGGCCCCATGCCGGGAAAATCATTCGCGCTTTTGCCGTCCCCTGTCAGGCCATAGGAGCTCGTGTGGTTCTTCATGCCCACGCAGCGTTGCCAGTGGATGTACTGCTGATCCGCCGTGCCGGGCACAACTTCCAGGCTGCTGAGGATCACGCGGCCGTGTTCGAACAGATCGATGGCTTCGCCCCCCTGAAGATGGGCGCCGAAAAACAGATCGTTGATGTCCGCCTCATAAATCTTGCGATTTTCCAGCATTGATTGATCGCCTATGCGCGATGCATTGTCCGCAATCAGATTGGCCAGCTGCGTCACCTTCATCTGCACCAGCACGCGGTTGGAAACTTCCAAGCCCATCAGGCCCACCGATAACAGGAAAGGGAATACGAGCGCGAATTCCGTCATCGCGACCCCGGCGGTATCGCGGCGTAAACGTGCGGCAAGGCGGGCGATCATACGCAATTCCTCGTCACCACTTTGTTTTCCTGCAAACGGAAGGGCTGGTTGCGCAGCAGCGTTTTGGCCTTCACCGTGACATCCTGATCCAGATTGATCAGGCGGGCGAGGGGGAAGGCGCGATCATATGTCGCGGACACTTCATACAACACCGCATCGCGCGCACCGCTGCTGTTGTTTTGCGAGCGGTCGGAATCCCAGTGGCCATTGCCGTTCACATCAACGAACACCTCGTTGTTGTTGCACGCGCCGTCGCCATTGGTGTCTGTAAACTCCTCAGCCTGCCCCACATCGGTGTAATTCGTGTAGGCGCTGCGCTTGAAGACCATGGTGGCGCCGGGCACCACATCGTGCACCATTGATTTAACGCGCTTATCCAGCGCGGCGGGATTGTTCACGAAAGCCTCGGTGGTCGAATCGCGAGCGGCACTCAGCACCGCGCCTTCGATGATGTTCTTTGCATACATATTGTACGACAGATCGAAGAGGCCCATCAGCGTCAGCGCGAGGGCAGGGGCGATCAAGGCGAATTCCGTCACGGTAACGCCGCGCTCGTCATGCCAAAGGGAGGTGAGCCAAAGGGAGGGGAGGGTGCAGCGCATCACTGGGTGATCCGCAATTCGCTCATTGCGCGGGCGATGGCTTCGAAGGCATCGTTCAACTCTTCGGCATTCGATGCCTCGAAGGATCGGCCGGGGCCTGCGCATTGTGTCATCAAATCGGTGAGGCCCGTGCCGAATGCCACCACCCACACTGTGATGTTGCGGTTCTTCACCTGCTCGCATGCGACGCCAAAACGGTTTTCCACCACCTGCGCCAATGTATCGCTGGAGGTGTCGGGATCCCAGCGGCGCCGGTCCAGCCCGTCTACGCCGTAAACACCATAGGCAAGGTCATAGGGTTCGGTCTGCCCGTCGGTCAGCCAGATCATGTGGCGCGCACGTTGCTGGCCGTCAGGATCGGCGTTTTCACCGGCAAAGATGCCCGTGGGCGACAGCAGGCGTCCACCCCAGATCATGCCGATATCGTGATAGGTCGCGCCGAAGGGTTCGAGCGTGTCGAGGTAGTTATTCAGCTCATCGCTGCTCATTTCCTGCAACTTCTGCGCGCGCGCCGGACAGTCGGAGAACCACCAGGTGCCAGTATCGACATACTCGTCGATCGTGCGCACTTTTTTCGTTTCGAAAACTCCGCTGTCGTCGTGCTTGATTTTACGCACGTAGATTTCCTCAGGATAGCGCGGGCGCCACTGGGTGGAGGGGTTGCCGGCGCTGGGCACCAGATCGATATCGAGATCCAGCGCACGGCTGAAATCGACATTGTCGTAATCCGCGATCTGGTAGGTATCGCGTTCCTCGATGCATCCTTCGGTTTCAGTGCGCCAATTGCTGACGCTGCGCGTGATCGGTCCGTAGAGCCACTGCGTGTTGTCGAAGGCCGGAACTTCGGTCACTTCCTCGAATGTCTGTATGTAATTCGTATCGCTGGCCGACTGTACTTCGCAGGTCGTGCCGTTCCTGACCGTGCGATAGCGCGTTCCGTTCTGAACCCGCCTTTTGCCTTGAATATACAGAACTGCGGGGGGACTTTCCTGAAGCTGGGTATAGGGAAGGCCGTTATTGGTATCGGTATATGTCCAGGTGTTTTCGGGTTGGCTGCCGTTGCATTCATAGCTGGATCCGTCCAAAAACCCGAAAAAGTTGAAACTCGCTTTGTAGGTACTGACCGTAGTCCAAGGGGTGCGGCTTCCGCCGACAGATGTCCAGTTCCGGTTGTAGGTCACCCCGGCCGATCCATTGGGAATGAGAACCCCGGTTTTTTCGCGCCCCTGATAGGTCCACTCGTTTACTACCCAGTCATCCTTCAGCAGGTGGCCGACGTTCACATTGGTGGCGTAGGGCACGAAACCGTATCGGACCTGGGTGCTGGGCGCCTTGCCGCCTTCTACCTGGGCGTGAAAGTTGCGGATGGTCTGCTTGAGCGAGTCAAGACGTGACAGGCTGTCTCCCGGATTGGTGTGCCGCATGGAGCCTGTGGTATCGACCACCATCATCACATCCAGATTGCTGAAATTGAGGACCGCCTCGCAATCGACGGAAATGTCCATCTTGGAATGGCCGAACACCTTCATCAGCGTGGTGGGAACGTCCACCGATGCCTTGCCCGAAATTGCGTAATCATTCTCCAGCGTCATGGAGAACTTGCGGCTTTTCGTGCCGTAGGTACCGTCGCGAAAATTGATGTTGAAGAAGCGCTGTCCCGTGCTGGCCACATCGCTGGGTACGGAATTGTCCACCACAGCGCTGGCGCCCAGCCTTTGCCGCGCCGCCAGCACGCCGGCATCGCAGGCCTGCTGCAACCGCACCTGCGCCAGATAGCCGCGCCCCATGTCCACGCCGCCCCCGATCAGGGCCAGCAGGGGAAACAGCGCTGCCGCCAGCATCACCGCGACATTGCCGCCGGTATCACGGGCAAGGCGGGAGAGGAACGGCGCACCATGGTGCTGGGGAGGGCGGGAGGATGTCATCACAGACCTCACCACTAGGGCACAACCCTGATGCCAGCGTTGATGACCATGGTTAAGATATTCATGATCTGGCTTGGCAATCGCGCATCGCGCGGGCTGCAGCCCCGGATCAGTTGTCCATCAGGAAGATGGGCCGGGTGTAGGTGACGAAGGGAAATTCAATGCCTGCAAATCCCAGGAAGCTGTCCAGCTGATAGGACATGACAACCTGCAGCTCCGTTGCTCCCGTCACGCGTTGCGTGCTGGCCGTCGTGATGGTGGCATTGATACGGTTCTGATCCAGCAAATAGGGCGCGCCCAGAGACTGATTTTCTGCCCAGGTCTCCAGCTGGGAATTCGATAACTCGTTGCCCGTCTGGTACTGCACCATCGCATAGCGTGCCACATCGGCGGAAACACCGCGCAGGGCATTGTAGTTCTGCATTGCCATGCCAACCTGCAAGACACCCACCAGCAGCAGCAGGAAAATCGGCGCGAGCAGCGCAAACTCCACGATCATTGCGCCGCTCTCGTCACGCCTGATGCGAAGGAACATGGATTTGCTGATCATGGGATTTATCCAACCTGCACGGTGCGATTGACGTCATAAGAAACGGCTGAACCAACGCCCCACTCCGCCCAGATGGGAGAGTAGGTATCGGTGATATCGATCTTGATGAACTTGTACCTGGTTCCGCTGCCGCAACCATCGGCATTGGTGATGTAATCGGTGGCAGTGCCGCAGCGATAAATGGGATCGACGTCGACAGTCACCGTGCCGCATCTCGCCTTGCCGTCCGATACGGTGGGCGTCGTCTTCCCGCACAGCGATGTCGCCACGATATCGCGCACGGTGTTGCGCGCAGCGGCATCCTCTGGCGCAACCGCGCGAACGACGGCGGCGGCTTCGGCCGCGGCGCTCTGCAGTTCGGTCTGGCGGGCAACCATCGCGCTCGCCTCAAAACCGCCCAGCGCCATCACCAGCAGCACCGGCGCGACGAAGGCAGTCTCGATCGCCATGGAGCCGTCTTC
Source organism: Aurantiacibacter rhizosphaerae (assembly GCF_009807005.1). GTDB lineage: Bacteria > Pseudomonadota > Alphaproteobacteria > Sphingomonadales > Sphingomonadaceae > Alteraurantiacibacter > Alteraurantiacibacter rhizosphaerae. The sequence goes on from NZ_WUBR01000002.1 coordinate 224,397, forward strand.
GTCCATGCGAATGCGGGCGATGCGGGCAAGGGCGTTCATCATGCTACCAGCCTCACTTTGGATTCCGTGCTGACGACAGTTGTGTCCTCGGTCGAGTCCGACGGGCAGAAAGTCTGCATGTCAGTCGTACCAGTGATGGTGATATTGTTGGCAGCGATCATCAGGCACATGCTGGTGACGCTTGCAGTCCCGGCGAAGAACACCTCGCTCTTCGGAAAATACATCGTCCCGTTCAGCACTGTGGCCGCATTGCCGTTGAAGCTTTGCCCGTTGTTGCCGGCACCCGGCCCCTCACGATCCTCGAACACCAGCATGCCTGCCAGATCGTTGGCATCTTCCGGGGAAACGCCGACGTTCATCAGGTCTGATGCAGTCATGGCAGTAAGGTTGATGTCCGCGCCGCCATTGATCGAGATCGAGGCACCATTGTAAAGCACGAACATCACGCCAGCGCCGTTCACTTCGTGCTGCCCATTGATCCTGAGTGAGCCGCCATTGATGTTGTAGACGCCGGGCGCAAAAGCCGTGTCGCACCCGATATGGATGTTGGTATAGGTACCTGGCCGCACGTTACCGGCCTGACCGCCCTCGACAATTACGACATTGCGATAGGTGGTGGTGCGATCGTAATCGCGACGTTCCCACTTTTTATTCTGGCCATTTCCGCCAAGATCACGCCAGACGACCTCATCTTCTTCAACGGTCCCTTCTTCGGTACCATTGGGCACGATGATGCCTTCATCTTCATTATAGACGTTGGAGCTTTCCCGTCCGCTCTCGTTCTCCCACGGCTCGAGGTTGTTCCTGTTCGGCCCCTGCCAGTACGAGTATTGCGTAATTGTGCGGATCGCCACGTCAGCGAAGGTTGTGTCGTTTGCTGCCGAGCAGCTGTATGTACGAGAAATCCGCGATTCCGTTGGATTGGGTGGGCTAAGCTCCGAAAAGGGATCGTAAAGCCCTTCCATATATTCCATGATAACGTCATCGGTGTTGGTCTTCAGCCATTCATCCACACCGCCGGCGGACAGGATCCAGCCTGCCTCCACTTCGGGATTGCCATCAACCTTGATGGAAAGGGCGTCGGTGGAAAGCGCGGCCATGCCGCAACTGGCGGTGAGAACCGCGCTGCCGCCGATGGTGACGGCGCCTTCGTCTTCCTCGTCCAGCGCGATCAGGCAGCTGGTGAAGGTCACGCCTTCCTCGAAGCTCGCCTGCGCATATGCGGAAATAGTGGCCGCCTTGCCGGTGAGGAAGCCCGTGAACGGCAATTCCTTCGTGGCTGTCGCAGATACGGCAACGGAATTATCCGTGCCCCCGGCATAATCGGCCAATTGGATAACAGGGTCCGCGTGAAAATCGTCGGTCACAGAGAGGTTGGCCAGGAATTCCTGACTTGCACGCTGGGAGTAGGTGCCCTCCGTCTCGGTTTCAGCAGCGGCCCAGGCGCCCGCAACTGCGGCCTGGTCTACCGCGAATTGCAGCTCCCTTTTCCACATGTACCACTGGGTGACATCCACCCCCATACCGGCACCGCCGATCAGCACTGGCATGCCAAGCGCCACCAGCATGGTCGCATTGCCGCTGCGGCAGGAAGAAATATTCTTGACAGTCTCGCGCATGAACTTGAGGATCATGGGGTACACCTTTGGATAAACCAGCTAACCCTGTGCCAATAGAGGCTGTGTGGTTTCACCGATGTAACCGAACAGGGTTAACAAGATCTTCGCCCTGATAGGCTGGGCATGCCGCCTGACATCGTCCTTTGACACACCGCCCGGTTTCGGGTGAAGGGCGTGCAGCATGTCCACCGACCTCATTGAAACACTGCCGCTGCCACAAAGGCTGGCGCTATCATACGCGCCGCGCAGCGCGCATGCGCCGACTTGCGCAGTCCTGGCGCTCGACACGCGGCTGGCCGGCATCATCCGTACAGGGGGAGAGCCGGTGATCGCGCAGATGAAACTGGCGTGGTGGCGGGAACGGCTGGCGCAAGATCCTGCACAGTGGCCATTGGGAGAGCCGTTGCTGGCCCTGCTGCAACAATCCGGGCTAGACTGCGCGCAGCTTTCGCCGCTGGTTGATGGCTGGGAAATCCTGCTGGCGGACAGTCTTAACAAGGATGAAATCGCCACCTTCGCGCAAGGCCGCGCGAAGGCATGGGGCGCGGTGGCGGATGCAGCCAGCGCCGCCGGATCACGCGCAGCGGTTGAGCAGGCGGGCCGCACCTGGGCCCTTGCCGACCTTTCCCTGAACCTTGGCACGCAGGAAGAAACTGCAAGAGTACGCACCGCGGCGCATGACGAGGCCGCGCAACAGGCCAGTCTTCCAGCGCAGCTTCGCCCGCTAGCCGTGCTGCGCGGTCTGGCCGTGCGGGCGATGAAGCGGAACGCCCAGGAATTGCTGGATGGGCCGGGAGCCATGGCATTGGCCTTGCGCCTTGGTATTTTAGGGCGCTAACGTAAATACCCGTATCCTTAGGGGAAATTGCGCATGAATCGAGTTATCCTTGGTGCCTTCGGGGCCTTGCTGCTGGTGGGCCTGGGGCTCTTCTGGATGCAGGGCAGGGCACAGGTGGAGCAGGGCGCGCCTCCGCCGGATATGACATCGCTGGAGGAACCAGCGCAGGATCCAGACGCGCTGCCATTTGCCGATGGTGCCGACATGACGGGGCCAGCGCCGCCAGAGGCCAGCGAGCTGACGAAGGAACAGCGCCGCTTCTTTCGCTATGATCGCAATCGCGACCTGAAGATAACCCGCAACGAAATGCTGTCCACCCGCACCGATGCGTTTCGCAAGCTGGACGTGGACGGCAACAATCTGCTGGATTTCGAGGAGTGGGCCGTCACCACGGCGTCGCGCTTTGCAGAGATGGACGGCAATGGCGACAAGGAGCTGACGCAGGCAGAATTCGCCACCAGCGCGCCAAAGCCCCGCGCCACCTCTCGCCCGCGCTGCAACTGCTGACAAATTGAGTTGGTGACGAGCTAGGCGGGCACGCCTTCCATCTGCGCCAGCCATTCACCGAAATCGGCCTTGGCGCGGTCGGTATAGGCTTCCTTGCGCTCTTTCTTCTTCACCTCGTGCAGCGGTGGAAAGAGACCGAAATTGACGTTCATCGGCTGAAAATGCGCGGCATCGGCATCGCCTGTGATGTGGCTGAGCAGGGCACCCATCGCGCTGGTTGCGGGGGGAGGGGCCCATTCCTCTCCGGCGATCTCGCTCGCCGTCATCATTCCTGCGAGCAGTCCGACCGCGCTGCTTTCCACGTAACCTTCGCAGCCCGTCACTTGCCCGGCAAAACGGATATGCGGGGCAGATTTAAGACGCAGCTGGCGGTCCAGCAGCTCGGGCGAATTGATGAATGTGTTGCGGTGCATCCCGCCAAGCCGCGCGAATTCGGCGTTCTCCAGACCCGGAATTGTGCGGAACAGCTCAACCTGCGCGCCATATTTCATCTTGGTCTGGAAGCCGACCATGTTCCACAGCGTGCCCAGCTTGTTGTCCTGCCGCAACTGCACCACGGCATAGGGCCACTTGCCCTGCGGATGCTCTTCACTGGTGTCGCGCGGGTTATCAAGGCCAACGCCCTTCATTGGGCCATATCGCAGCGTTTCGATGCCGCGCTCTGCCATCACCTCTATGGGCATGCAGCCATCGAAATAGGGGGTGTCGGCCTCCCACTCCTTGAAGTCGCCCTTCTCGGCATCGATCAGGCCTTGCACGAAGGTTTCGTATTGCTCGCGCGTCATGGGGCAATTGATGTAATCGCCATCTTCGTTGGAGGCTGCCGTCGTCTTGTTCCAGCGTGACTGGATCCATGCCTTGTCCATGTCGATACTGTCGCGATACACGATCGGCGCGATGGCATCGAAAAAGGCAAGCCGGTCCGATCCGGTGGCGCTGACGATGCTTTCGGCAAGGCTTGCCGCGGTGAGCGGGCCGGTGGCGACAATGGTGTGGCCCTCGGCAGGTAGCTGGTCGATCTTCTCTCGCACCACTTCGATATTGGGATGCTGCTCCAGCCGTTTCTGCACTTCAGCGCTGAACACGTCGCGGTCCACCGCCATTGCGCTGCCTGCGGGAACACGCGACATTTCGCCTGCTGCCATGATGATGCTGTCCAGCCGCCGCATCTCGTGATGCAGCAGGCCCACGGCATTCTTCGCATCGTCATCGCTGCGGAATGAATTGGAGCATACCAGCTCGGCCAGGCCATCGGTGTGATGCGCAGCGGTTTCTCCGCCGCCGCCGCGCATTTCGGACAGGCGCACCTGCACCCCGCGCTGTGCCAGTTGCCACGCCGCCTCGCTTCCCGCCAGACCGCCTCCGATAATATGGACCTGATGTGTCATGGGGCGCAGATAAGGCTTCGCGGGCGCTGGCGCAAACGAAGAGGCGCGGCTAGGGCGGATCTTATGCCCAAACGTGCCTTGGTCGATAAACGTCCGTTTCTGCTGTTCAGCGTGATTGCCGCGCTGGCGTTCTTCTATTTACAGGCCACAGACCTGCCTGGCCTTTATCTCATCCCGATAAAGGGTTTCGCGGTCGGCTTCCTGGCCGTTTACGCCTATCTGCGCCACAACAGCGCCGATGCCCATCGCCTGGCGCTGGCCCTGCTGGTGGCGGCGCTGGCGGATATGGCGATCGAGATCGATCTGCGCGTGGGCGCGGCGGTGTTCTTCGTGTTTCACATGCTGGCGGTGTCTGTCTTCATGAAGCACTCGCGCGGCAAATTGCACGGCGGCGATCAGGCTGCATTTTTGGCAATCCTTATCCTGCCGCCGCTGCTCGGCTATTTCCTGCCTTATGACCGCATGATTGCATGGGCTGTGGCCATCTATGCCGTGGCTTTAAGCCTGATGGCCGCGAGCGCATGGATGAGCGATTTTCCAAGGATGCGCGTGGCTGCGGGCGCGCTGCTGTTCGTATTGTCCGACCTGTTGATTTTCGCAGAGCTTGGCCCCTTGTCCGGCAGCGCGGTGCCGGAATATCTGGTGTGGCCGATCTATTACCTCGGCCAGTTCCTGATCACGATTGGCGTGATAACAACATTGCGAAAGCGCAATCCGGAATTGCGGATGGTGCATAACCGTCAGGATTAGGAAAACACACGGCTACAATATTTAAGTTGTTCGGCTATAGTCATTACACATATGGGTCCGGGGGGAACCGAGTTCGTCATGACGGTGCTGTCAATAATACTGATCGCGATCACATTTCTTGCGTCTATTCTGGCATTTGCCATCGCATTGGCAGTCTGGCTGGCGGGCGACGCTCCCCATGACGATACCGGTAAGGTCACCCGCGGCCTGATCAGCAGAATGCGTCTCTGGTTCACGATGAAACCGCCCAAGCTGACGTACCGCCGGGATCAGAACGGCCGCTTCCGAAAGACGCGCAGGGGCTGAAGGCGGAAGAAATACCGATCCCCGCACGCCGAAGCCTGTCAGTCCCGCTTGCGCGCCGGTGGATTATTCCGCCTCGTCACCTTCGATATTGTCATCGCGATCCAGTGTGGTGTGCGGCTCTGTCTCGTCCCCGCCACCGCGACGTTCCACCATTTCCTCGACCACGGCTTCTTCGGCCTCGTTCTCCGGGCTTTCATCCTCATCGATGCGCGCTGCGCCGACGATGGTTTCACCCTTGGAGACATTGAAGATGCGAACGCCGGATGAACTGCGGCCGATGATGGAGAAGCCATCGTGGTTCTCGAACCCGCCCTCGGTAAGATGGCGGAACTTGATCGGCAAGCGGATCAGCTTCGCCCGGTCCGTCACCAGCATCAATTGCATGCCGTGGCGCACGGGGAAACTGGCGACGACGGGGCCGTTGCGCTCCGGATCGCTGCCGGGGGTGCCGATATTGGTCAAACCCTGACCGCCGCGGCCAATCGTACGATATTCGTAAGCGCTGGAGATCTTGCCATAGCCATTGGCGGTGATGGTGAGCAGGAACTCTTCCTCCTCCGCCATCTTCTCCACCTGATCTGCAGGCAGGGTCGCTTCCGCATCGTTGTTTTTCCAAGCGGCCGCGCGCAAATATGCCTCGCGCGTTTCCATGTCGGCATCCAGGCGATCCAGCACGGCCAGCGAAACGACCTTGGCATCATCCTTCAGCGTCATGCCGCGCACGCCGATGCCCGTCCGGCTCTTCGTTTCGCGCGCGTCGGTGGCGGGGAAGCGGATGGCCTTGCCGGAATCGGAAGCGAGGAAGATCTCCTGCGCCTCGTTCAGCAGCCGCACGCCGATCAGGCGATCGCCGCTGCCTTCCACAAAGCCCATCGCATATTTGCCTGCGGTGGGCACATTGGTGAAGGCATCCATAGAATTGCGGCGCACCATGCCCTGTTCAGTGGCGAACACGATATTGAGCGCATCCCAATCGTTCTCATCCTCTGGCAGAGGCAACACATTGGTGACGCGTTCATCATTACCCAGCGGCAGCAGGTTCACCATCGGGCGACCCTTCGTCTGCGGGCCACCTTCGGGCAGCTTCCACACCTTCAGGCGATACACGCGGCCAGTGTTGGTGAAGAACAGCACGGGGTTGTGCGTGCTGGTGACGAACATTTCGACAACGGCGTCCTCGTCCTTCGTCGCCATGCCGCTGCGGCCCTTGCCGCCGTGGCGCTGGGCCCGGAAGGCCTCCAGCGGGGTGCGCTTGATATAGCCGCCGTGGGTTACGGTGACGACCATCTCCTCACGCTCAATCAGATCTTCATCGTCGATCCCGTCCCACGCGGGCGCGATTTCGGATACGCGCGGAGTGGCGAACTGATCGCGCACGTCCTGCAATTCCTCTCGCATCACGCCATACAGCTTCACGCGGTCAGCCAGTAGCGACAGGAAGTATTCGATCTTGTCGGCAAGCTCCTGAAGTTCCTCACCGATCTCGTCACGGCCCAGCGCGGTGAGGCGGTGGAGGCGCAGATCGAGGATGGCCTTCACCTGCCGCTCGGAAAGCTGATAGGTGCCCTCGCTCTCATCGGCGGACGGCTCAATCGCTTCCACCAGGCGGATGTATTGCGCGATGTCGCCAATCGGCCATTCCTTGGCCAGCAGCTTTGCCCGGGCGATCTGCGGGTTGGACGATCCACGGATCATCGCCACCACTTCATCAAGGTTGGACACGGCGACCACCAGGCCCAGCAAGATATGCGCACGATCACGCGCCTTGTTCAGCTCATACTTGGTGCGCCGGGTGATGACCTGTTCGCGGAAGCTAATGAAGCTGGAAATGAACTCGCGCAGCTCCAGCGTTTCCGGCCTGCCGCCACGGATTGCCAGCATGTTTGCAGGGAAGCTGGATTGCGCGGGCGTGTGCCGCCAGATCTGGTTCAGCACGACATCCGCCGTGGCATCACGCTTCAATTCGATCACCACGCGCACACCGGCGCGGCTGGATTCGTCGCGAATGTCGGCGATGCCCTCGATCCGCTTTTCCTTGGCGGCGTCAGCGATCTTCTCCACCAGACCGGCCTTGCCGACCTGATAGGGGATCGAGGTGAGCACGATGCTCTCGCGATCATTCTTGCCGACTTCCACCTCGTGCCGGCTGCGCATCAGCACGCTGCCACGACCGGTGGTGTAGGCTGAACGCGCGCCGGATTTGCCCAGGATCAGCGGGGCGGTGGGAAAATCGGGGCCGGGAATGATCTCGTGCAGCTGCTCCGACGTGATGCCGGGATCGTCCATATAGGCGAAACAGCCATCGATCACTTCGCCAAGGTTATGCGGCGGGATGTTGGTGGCCATGCCCACGGCAATGCCGCCTGCGCCATTGACCAGCAGATTGGGATAGCGGGCGGGAAGGACCGAAGGCTCTTTCTCGGAGCCGTCGTAGTTGTCGACGAAATCGACGGTGTCCTTGTCGAGATCGGTCAGCAGCGAATCCGCCGCCTTTGCCAGGCGGCTTTCGGTGTAACGCATTGCCGCCGGGGGATCGGGGTCCATGCTGCCGAAGTTGCCCTGGCCATCGATCAGCGGCAGGCGCATCGACCACGGTTGCACCATGCGGGCCAGCGCATCATAGATCGCACTGTCGCCATGGGGGTGATAGGAACCCATCACCTCACCAACGATCTTTGCCGATTTGCGATAGGGCTTTGTAGAAGTGTAGCCGCCGACCTGCGCGGCATAGAGAATACGGCGGTGGACCGGTTTCAAACCGTCACGAACATCCGGAAGCGCGCGGCTGACGATCACGCTCATCGCGTAATCGAGATAGCTCGTCTTCATCTCATCGACGATGTCGATGCGTTCAAATTCGCCCGGATTATCAGGGGCGCTGAGAGTTTCGGTCTCGTCGCTCACTAAACTGGTATTCCATTATGGTTCTGGTTGACCATCAATGTAGGGGTAGGGGAACCAAGGCACCATAGGAGAGGGGGCGAATCCCCCATGAAAGCCGCCCTTTTCCACATTTCCGGCGGCCCAATCTGAATTTGAACGACTTATCCCGTTAAAACGCCGTTCAGCGCGCGCTTGGTAGGTCTTATTTGCAATCTCGGCAGCCCATGTGCATGAGGCCCGACCGGGAACGACAGCCAGTTCTAGTTAGTTTGATGGCTGAAAGATTTTTCAGGAGAGATAACCAATATGCTTCGCGTTTTCCGTCCCACTCGCTCCAAATCCATTCGTGGAACCGTTGCCGGTTTTGCTCTCGCCGTTGCCCTTGCGGGCGGCGCTGCGATGGGTTCTGCCGCTGTAACCTCCTCCGCCGCTTTTGCGCAGGAAAACTCCCGCGGGTTTGTTGAGGCCTATCAGCCGCTGGCTGAAATGGTGAATGCCGAGACGCCGAACAACGAAGGCGCGAAGGCTGGGTTGACGTCGCTTTACCAGACGATCGAGACCGAAGCGGATCGCCAGCTTGCCGGCAATCTCACGCTGAATATCGGTATCGCCATGTCGGACTCTGCCTTGCAGCGTCGCGGTCTTGAGATGATGCTTGAAAGCGGGCTCGTCGCCCCGGAAAGCATTGGCCAGTTTAACTGGTTCGTGGGCAGCATCGCCTACCAGGCCGAAGACTATGCCGCGGCACGTAACGCGTTCATGGCGGCAAAGGCAGCGGGCTACACCGATGATGAGGCTGACCTGACACTGCTGATCGCGGATACCTATGGCCGTGAAGGCAATTCGCAGGCGTCGCTAGATTACATCATGCAGGCCGTGAGCGAGGCGGAAGCCGCTGGCGCCACTCCGACAGAGCGCTGGTTGCTGCGCGGGCTTCAGTCCACTTACGACAACGAAATGCCTGCCCAGGCTCTGACGGTGTCTGAATCCCTGCTGCGCCACTATCCCACGCAAAAGAACTGGGTGAACACCCTGCAGGTGATCAATGCGCTGAACGAGTATGATCCGGGTGCCCGTGTCGATCTCTATCGCCTGATGCTGGCGGCAGACGCCCTGACGCAGCGCAGCGAGTTTGTCCGTTACATCGAGGATCTCGATCCGCGCGTTATGGCGAATGAAGTGCAGGACGTTCTTGCCAAGGGCTTGAGCATCGGTGAATTTACCGCAGGTGACGAATATTACACCGAGGTGAAGGGCATTGCCGATACGCGTGCGTCGCAGGATCGCAGCGGCATCGAAGGCATCGTGTCCGAAGGCAAATCGGGCGACTCGCTTGACGCGATGAGCGCTGGCGATGTGCTGTACTCGCTGGGCGATTTCACCCGGGCCGAGAGCCTCTATCGTACCGCACTTGAAAAGGGTGCCGATGCCAATGTGGCCAACACCCGCATCGGTATCGCGCAGGCAAAACAGGGCAACTATGCGGCCGCTGTCGAAACTTTCGGCACGGTTCAGGGCGCGCGCAATGCGATTGCCCGCATGTGGTCGGCCTACGCTTCTGCCCAGATGTAAGCTTTAAATATAGCGAACACGAAAACGGCGCGGGAACCTCGGTTCTCGCGCCGTTTCTTTTTTTCGCCGGTTAGGGAAGTTCTTGCTCAGACGTTGAATTTGAACAGCAGGATATCGCCATCCTGCACGACATATTCCTTGCCTTCCTGGCGCAGCTTGCCCGCCTCACGCGCGGGGCTTTCGCCGCCCAGTTCCACGTAATCGTCAAACGCGATGGTTTCGGCGCGGATGAAACCCTTTTCGAAATCGGTGTGGATTTCACCTGCCGCCTGCGGGGCCTTGGCCTCGGCAGGCGTGGTCCAGGCGCGGGCTTCCTTCGGTCCGCAGGTGAAGAAGGTTTTCAGGCTCAACAGCTGGTAACCGGCGCGGATCACGCGGGCGAGGCCGCTTTCTTCAAGCCCGAGTTCCGCCAGATATTCCGTGCGCTCTTCGGCATCCATGCCCACCAGCTCTGATTCGATAGCGGCGGAGACGACGACGGCCTGCGCCCCTTCGGCCTCGGCCTTTTCGAAAACCTTGGCTGACAATGCATTGCCGGTGGCAGCGTCTTCCTCCGCCACGTTGCACACATACAGCACGGGCTTGGCCGTTAGCAGCTGGGCCTGTTCGAATAGGCGCTCCTCCTCGTCGTCCTGCGGCACGGTTAGGCGCGCGGGCTTGCCGTCCCGCAGCAGTTCCAGCGCCTGGCCCAATACGCTGGTCAGCGCCTTGGCTTCCTTGTCACCCCCGGTGGCGCGGCGCCTTGCGTTTTCCACGCGCTTTTCCAGGCTTTCCAGATCGGACAGCATCAGCTCGGTTTCCACCACCTCTGCATCGGCCAGCGGATCAACCTTGTTCGCCACATGCTGGATATCGTCATCCTCGAAACAGCGCAGCACGTGGACGATGGCGTCCACCTCGCGAATATTACCGAGGAACTGGTTGCCCAATCCTTCGCCCGCGCTCGCACCTTTGACGAGGCCCGCGATATCCACGAATGACAATTGCGTGTGGATGATCTTTGCGCTGCCCGCGATGGCGGCGATTTTCTCAAGCCGCGGATCGGGCACGGCAACCTGCCCGACATTCGGCTCAATGGTGCAGAACGGATAGTTCGCGGCCTGTGCGGCCTGCGTCTCTGTCAGAGCGTTGAAAAGGGTCGACTTGCCAACATTGGGCAGGCCCACGATCCCGCAGCGGAATCCCATAATTACGTGCCTTCATGCGATTGGATTGGATGTTGCGCCGCGCCTTATACCCACAGGAAGCGGAAAGCCAGCGCAGAGCCTTTGCCGATTGCAGTTGGTAAGCGAATGTTTGCGCTTTGCCGCTAGATACGCGCGCATGAATCTCGCCCGTATCCTCCTGATCGGCAGCATGGCGTGCAGCCTCGCTTCCTGCGCGCTGTTGAGCGGTGATCCGGTGGAAGAAGCGCAGGCGCATTATGACGCGCAGGATTATGTCTCCGCGCGCGGTGCTGTGCAGGATATTCTCGCCCGCGCCCCGAACAATATCCCGGCGCTGGAACTGCTGGCGCGCATCCAGCTGGCCATGGGGCAGGGCAGCGAAGTGTCCGCCACGCTGGACAGGCTGGAAAAGGCAGGTGGAGAGCCTGACGACGCAAATTTGCTGGCAGCGGAAGGATTGCTGCAATCGGGGGAGGCTCAGGCAGCGCTGGCGCTGATCGGCAATCGAACCGATGCAGAAGCCTGGCGATTGCGCGCATTGTCAGCGGCCATGAAGGGCGACAATGCGCAGGCCACCGAAGCCTTTCGGCAGGGAGGTGATGCCAACGGCGACAAGGCGAAGCTGTTTGCCGCAGAAGCCAGCTATTATCTCAGCAAGGCTGACTGGCCCGCCGCCGCACGCGCGGTGGCCCTGGCGCAAAAGGCGGCACCGAAACGAATAGAAACGCTGTTCGTGGCCGCCCGGCTGGCAGAGGTGCAGGATGATCACGTGCTGGCGCTATCCAATTTCCTGCGCATCATAGAGATCGCGCCGCTGGATCGGCCTGCCCTGATCGGAGCCATAAGCGCTGCGGAACGGGCCGAGAAGCCGGGCGTGGCACGCCATTTGATCGCCTATGGCGCGCAGACCCGCCCGCAGGACCGCGAATTCGTTTACCAGGAAGCGCGCGTGTTGGCATGGGATGGCAAGTGGGAGGGGGTTCGCGCCATGCTGCAACAGCATGAAGCAGAGATCGCCGATCACGATGCGGCCCGCCTGCTTTACGCAGAGTCGCTGTTGCAACTGGGGCAGGTGGAAACCGCGCGGGCAATTGCGGCGCCTGTTCTGGCAAGAAGCCCGCAGAATGCAGAGGCGATGCGGGTCGAAGCTGCCATTGCCGCCGCCAGCCAAGGCTAAGCGCACGTCTGGCCATCAATCCTGCATTTTCAGCGCATATTCGCTCATGAAGCGCGGATCGTCGCCCGCCGCCAGCCATTCGGCACATCCGCCGATTGCGCCCAGCATCTGGATAAGGTCGTCCATCTCAGCCTTGGCATAATTGCCCAGCACATGGCCGTGGACGCGATCCTTGTGGCCGGGATGGCCGATGCCGATGCGCACGCGGCGAAAATCGGGGCCAAGATGCGCGTCGATAGAGCGCAGGCCATTGTGACCCGCATGGCCGCCGCCCTGTTTCACCTTCACCTTGAATGGCGCCAGGTCCAGCTCGTCATGGAAGACGGTGATTGCTTCTGTCGGCAATTTGTAGAAGCGCGCCGCCTCTCCAACGCTGCGACCGCTTTCGTTCATGAAGGTGCCCGGCTTCAGCAGCAGGATCTTCTGTCCGCCGATCCGGCCTTCCTGCAGCCAGCCTTGGAATTTCTTCTGCACCGGCGCGAAGTCATACATATCGGCCAGCACATCACAGGCCATGAAGCCCACGTTGTGGCGATGCATGGCATATCGCGGACCGGGATTGCCCAGACCTACCCAGAGCTGCATGGGGATCCCCCCTTAACGCTGGCCCTGCTGCGGAGCGCCGGTTTGCGGTGCGCGCTGCTGCGGGTTGGTTGCCTGGATGCTGGTATTGCCCAGCAACTCCATGACGGAGAGGTAGAAGTTCGCGCAAGTGTTGGCGAATGCGTCTAGCTGCTGGCGATTGGAATTGCCAATCAAGGTGGCAGCTGCCCTGAACTGGGACCCTGCTTCAGCCGAGGAATAATGGCTGAGGCGACCGGCATAGAACGCCGAAATGATGGTGAGATTGTTCAGGATCTCGACGCGCTGTTCGGCAGTCAGGCTAGGGGCGTTGGCCACCTGCGTGCGCCGCTGCTGCATCAGTGTGAAGCACTGGAAATCCTGCGGTTCGGCCGGCAGGAACGCGGCACTTTGGGCGAGGGCGGGAGCCGGCACATTGGCCAGCCCCGCACCCAGCGCAAGCGCGGCAAGAGTTGCGCGCATACGCATTATTCGCTCTTTTCTTCCTGCTCCTCGGCAGCATCCGCATCGGGACCCTGTTCGGTAGCAGCCACGCCATCTGCGGGGATATCTTCCTCTTCGTCGCCTTCTTCGCCATCGGAGCGCTTGAGAGCGGAGGGAGCCACGACAGTAGCAATGGTGAAGTCACGATCGGTGATCGCGCTTTCCGAACCTTCGGGAAGGGTCAGTGCGCTGATGTGAATCGAATCGCCGACTTCGAGGCCGGTGACGTCGATTTCGATCTCGCCAGGAATCTTGTCGCCTTCGCATACCAGTTCTAGTTCGTGACGAACAACGTTCAGCACGCCGCCCTTCTTCAGGCCGGGGCTTTCTTCTTCGTTCACGAATACCACCGGCACGTTGACCTCGATCTTCGAGCCCTTGGTCAGGCGCAGGAAGTCAGCGTGGATGGGACGGTCGGTGACGGGATCCAGCGCCACATCCTTGGGAAGTGTGCGGGTTTCCTTGCCATCCACCTTTACCATTACGATGGAGTTCATGAAGTGACCGGTCATCAATTGCTTGACCAGTTCCTTCTCTTCCACGTGGATGGGAGTGGGTTCTTCCTTGCCGCCATAGATAACGGCGGGTACGCGGCCTTCGCGACGCAGCGCACGGGAGGCTCCCTTGCCAGCCCGTTCACGCATCTCAGCCGGCAGTTTCAGAGCGTCGCTCATCATTAAAGCCTTTCGATTGCAAATACATATTCCGCCGCGCCTCCAGGGATGACATCAACGGAAGGCGCGCGTCTAGCAGGAACGGGTGCAAAAGCAACTACTGGATGCGCCGCGCAGCAAAGCTGCGCTGTTCCAGCAAAGCCACCAGCCCGTCTTCCCCGATAACATGTCCTGCGCCCACCGCGACGAAGGGTTTGCGCCCACCTTCGATCTTTGCGGCGATGCGCGGGGTCCAGCGCTCATTCCGATCGGTGAGCAAAACCCGCCGCAGTTCGGGCGAAAGTTGCAGGGTGTCGTTCACATGGCCTGCCAGCTCATCCTCCTGCCCCGCGATCCACGCCAGCAGCATACCATCACCCGAATCCGCCTGGTGCGAACGCGCCACGCCAAACAGCAGGTCACTCTGGGCTTCGGATGAAAGGGTATCGAACATTGTCAGCTGTTCGACATAGGTTTCCAGCCCCACGACAGTATCTGCTTCATCGATCAAGGCCCGGTCCACGCCATTGGTGGGGTCTCCGGTGCGTACCTTGCCGGACAGCATCATGGCCGCGGCCCAGCTTTCGATACGGCTGAAGTCATCGTCCTCCATGCCCGCATCGTCCAGCAATTGCCGCAGGGCATCACGCTCGTCCGGGTCAACGCGGCGGGTGAGGGCGGGCTGCCCCGGCGTTTCGGAAAGATCGGCATAGAGGCTGGCACCTGCCGGATCATCAAGATTGGCGACTTCCACCACCAGCACGCCTGCCTGCGCGAATTTCTCGTCCAGCAAAGGGGTGTGCCAGTCCACATCATCGGGCAGGGCATGGACCGTGCCGAATATCCAGCCCACCTCTCCTGAAGGAGCGGTAATCTCCCACATCGCGGGAGACGCATCGGGCCAGTCTCGATCAGGCTCTGAAAGGGCGCCGCAGCCTGCCAGCCAAAGCGCCCCTGCAATCATCAAGGATTTGCAAATCCGTGCGATCAATGCGCCACGCGTTCCACGCTGTAGCCGCGTTCTGCCAGAATATCCTGCACGCTGCCCGTGCCCGCGAGATGGCCTGCCCCCACGGCGATGAAGACGGTGCCGGGCTGTTCAAGCCGTGTCTCGATCCAGTCGACCCAGTTGCGGTTACGGTCCAGCAGCAGGCGCTGATAAAGCTCCGGATTATCAAGTTCGTCATTCATCAGCGCGCCCAGTTCCTCGGCATCGCCTCCAAGCCATTCGGCCTTCATCGTTTCGATAGAAGTCACGACATCGTCGATCCCCTCGACAGTTGCGTCCAGCATCGCCAGCTGGGCATCCATCAGCAGCGTGTCGAACAGCGAAATCTGTTCGTCCATCGTCTCCAGCGCGGTGCGCGTCTTGTCTTCCCCACGCTCGCGCAAGACCATTTCGACACCCTGATCCGGCTGATATCCGGCCTGCAGCAGGGGCACCATGCCAAGCGTTATCGTGGCCACCCATGGTTCCACCGGATCAAGCGCCTCGGCAGGAATGCCGATGCCCTGAAGCGCAGCCTCATACTGCGCTAGGTCTTCCTCATTCATCAGGCTGCGCAGGGTCTGCCCTTCCGGCAGTGCGGCCCTGGCGGCCATTTCCACGCCTGCGCTTTCCATGTCATCCATGTCCACTTCGAACACCAGTTCTTCAGAAGCATCGAAGGCGGAGGAAATGCGATCATCATACCAGGTCTCACCCTCTGGCAGGATGTGGATGGTACCAAACAGGTAGATGGTCGTGTCATCATCGGAAAGCTGCCACAGGGCAGGACCGGTGCCTTCGCTCTTGTGGTCTTCGGCATGGTCTTCGGCAAGGGCAGGAGCGGACAGCACGCCTGCCGAGAGGGCAAGGGCGGAGGCTGTCTTGATTAGCGAGCGTAGCATTGGGAAACTCCTGTAACGGGCCCTGATTTTCAGGCGCCCCGCGCGGTTGAACTTGCGCAAGGCCATAAGATATTAGCGTTAAAGCAAAATTGGCAAGCGCCATCGCAATGCCGGGCGCGCAAAATCCGCCCTAATTGATACGCTCTGCCTTAAGCCCGCGTTGTTTCAGCCACACCAGCAAAGAATCCGGCCCCTCGAAATGACCGGCCCCTACTGCGAGCAGAGCGGTGCCGGGCTGATCCAGCCGTTCTTCCAGCCATCCGGCCCAGCGCCGGTTGCGCCGGTTAAGAAGGATTTCGCGGAATGCCTTTCCGATCCTGCCATCGCCAAAGCCCAGATCGAAATCATCACTCACTTCGCCGCGAGCCCACGCATGCTCCATGGCCCAGTAGTCATCGCCCACCAGGTCATCCTGCGCTGCGCCGTACAACCCGCGGTTGGGTTCCCTGCTCCATTTGCGAAGGTGAAGGTCCAGCTCTTTCACCATCTCTGCGTCATTGGCGTGGTACAGGCTGTAGAGAACGCGGCCGAAATCCTCGATCGATTCAATCGGGCGTTCGCTTTCGATAAATTCCCGCTCCAGCACGGCTTCCACGCCGTAATCGTAACTTGAAAGCTCGCTGCCGGGGCCAGTCGGGCCAAAACCCATCAATGCCACCATCACCGGCATGGCATCGACATATGCAAAAGGCTGGCCGGATTGCGCCACCAGTTCGCGCCATCGCGCCTTGGCCGGGGCTGATAACTGCTGCGAGGTGGGCGTGCGGTTTTGAAGGAGGTGAGCGATTTTCGGGGCGACCACATCCAGCGAGCCGCTGCCGTCAAAATCGTTGCTCTCCACCACCAGCACATCTGCTGCATCTATGATGGCGTCCAGATCGGGATTGCGCCAGCGGAACCCTTTGGGCAGCAGGTGGATCGTGCCCAGCATGTAGATGGTGGTATCCTCGTCGGATAAGCGCCACAGGGCAGGGGCGGGCTCATAATCCTGCGTAAAGGCATAGCGCGCCTCGTCCTCCGCTATCGCAGGTGCTGCACAAAGCGTGGCAATTGCAGCGAAACCGGCGAGCAGGGCCTTGATCTGGCGCGTTATCATGGCTTGCACCTCAGACCTTTGGGCCTGCAACTGTCAAGCCACCTTCGCACCTGCGGCATTGACGCTGTGCAGGGCATAAGCCAAAGCGCGCAGCGAAATGACCAAACCAGTTTGGGACACGATGCAGCGCAATCCGCAAACCTCTTTTCAGGACATGATCCTTGCCCTCCACGATTTTTGGAGCGCGCATGGCTGCCTGATACTGCAACCTTATGACATGCGCATGGGCGCAGGCACATTCCACACCGCCACCACGCTGCGCGCGCTGGGGCCGGAGCCGTGGAACGCTGCCTTCGTGCAGCCGTGCCGCCGCCCAACCGATGGGCGCTATGGCGAAAACCCCAATCGCCTGCAGCATTATTACCAGTACCAGGTCATCCTGAAGCCGAGCCCGGCCGACATTCAGGACCTCTACCTTGAAAGCCTGAAGGTCATCGGCATCGATCCGCTGAAGCACGATATCCGCTTTGTGGAAGATGACTGGGAATCGCCCACGCTGGGCGCGTGGGGCCTTGGCTGGGAAGTGTGGTGTGACGGGATGGAAGTCACCCAGTTCACCTATTTTCAGCAGATGGGCGGGTTCGATTGCAAACCCGTGGCGGGAGAGCTGACCTACGGGCTGGAGCGCCTCGCCATGTATATCCAGGGCGTGGACAATGTGTACGACCTGAATTTCAACGGCCAGGGCGTTTCCTATGGAGAGGTGTTCCTGGAAAACGAAAAGCAGATGTCGAAGTGGAATTTCGAGGTCGCCGAAACAGATGCCCTGTTCGATCTGTTCAACAAGGCAGAGGCAGAGTGCCAGAACGCCCTGAACGCCGATGTGCCCATCGCCGCCTATGAGCAGGCCGTGGAAGCCAGCCACATCTTCAACCTGTTGCAGGCGCGCGGCGTGATCAGCGTGCAGGAACGCGCCAGTTATATGGCCCGCGTGCGCGATCTGGCGCGTGGATCTTGTGAGAAATATGCTCAGACCATGGCGCCCCAATGGCAAGCCAAATATCCGGAGTGGTCGCTATGAGTGATTTCCTCCTCGAACTGCGCTGCGAAGAAATTCCCGCCCGTATGCAGGCGGGCGCACGCGCAGAACTGGAAAAGCTGTTCCGCCGCGAAATGGACGCCGCTGGCGTTGGCGTTGACGACGTTACCGTCTGGTCCACACCGCGCCGCCTTGCACTGATCGCACGCGGCCTGCCCGATGCCACCAAGGCGGTGAGTGAAGAGGCCAAGGGCCCTCCTGTCGGCGCGCCGGATCAGGCCGTGGACGGTTTCTGCCGCAAGAACGGCGTCTCGCGAGACGATCTGGAAGTGCGCGATGTAAAGGGGCGTGAGACTTACTTCGCCGTAAAGAACATTCCCGGCCGCGCCACCAGCGATCTGCTGGCAGAGGCGATCCCTGCGATCATCCGCGACTTCTCCTGGCCCAAGTCCATGCGCTGGGGCGAGGCGTCGCTCTCGACCGAAAGTTTGCGCTGGGTTCGTCCGCTCTCCGGCATCGTAGCCCTGCTGGGTGACGAAGTTGTCGCGTGCGAGGTGCACGGCGTCACCTCCGGCGCGGTGACACTAGGCCACCGTTTTCATCACAGCGGCGATATCACCATCGGTAATGCCGACGATTACGCGATGAAACTGCGCGCAGGCCATGTGATTGTTGATCATGAAGAACGTCAAAACCTGATCCGCGAAGGCGCGGCCAGGGTTGCATCCGAAGCCGGCCTTTCGCTGGTGGAGGATGAGGGGCTGGTGATCGAGAACGCCGGCCTGACCGAATGGCCCGTGCCGCTGCTGGGCCGCTTCGACGAGGATTTCCTCGACGTGCCGCCCGAAGTCATCCAGCTCACCGCGCGGGTGAACCAGAAGTATTTCGTGTGCGAGAGCAAAGACGGCAAACTCGCCAACGCCTTCATTTGCACCGCCAATATCGAGGCGGAAGACGGCGGCGCAGCCATCGTGGACGGCAACCGCAAGGTGCTCGCCGCACGGTTGAGCGATGCGCGCTTCTTCTGGGAACTGGACCAGAAAACACCGCTGCGCGAACATGCGAAGAAGCTGGAGCGCATCACCTTCCACGAGAAGCTGGGTAGCGTTGCCGACAAGGTGGAGCGGGTGGCGAAACTGGCCGCGTGGCTGACATCTGACGCCCGCGCGCCAAATGGTGACCACAATGCAGCCCGGCAGGCAGCCGAACTCAGCAAGTCCGATCTCGTCACTGAAATGGTGGGAGAATTCCCTGAGCTTCAAGGGCTTATGGGCGGATATTACGCTGAAAAGGAAGGTCTGCCGCAGGACGTGGCCAACGCCATTCGCGATCATTACAAGCCCGTGGGCCAGGATGACGAAGTGCCCACGGCTCCGATAACGGTCGCGGTCAGCCTTGCCGATAAGCTCGATAATCTGTTCAGTTTCTTCAACATCGATATCCTGCCCACAGGGTCCAAGGATCCGTTCGCCCTTCGCCGCGCGGCGCTGGGCTATCTGCGGCTTGTACAGGCCAATAAGCTGGAGCTTTCGCTGGAACAGGCAGCGCAGGCCTGGGGCGGACTTGGACAGGCAAAGCTCGGCACGCGTGTTGCAGAGTTCCTTTCCGACAGGCTTGCCGTGCAAATGCGGGAAGAGGGCGTTCGACACGATTACATCGCCGCTTCGCGCGAATGGCATGGACATACGGATGCCCGCACCGACCGCATCGAAGCACGCGCGCGCGCTCTTGCAGAGTTTCTCAAGACCGAAAACGGCATCAACCTCCTCGCCGGATACAAGCGCGCTGCCAACATCCTCAAGAAGGAAGACTGGCACGGCGCAGAAGGCGAAATCGCGCGCACGGGTGAGGAAGACCCGCTGGCGCTGGTGGACGATCCCGACATGAAAGCCGTGATCGACGCCAAGATGGAAGAGCGCCACAACCGCGAAATCGCCTATACACCCGAACCTGCCGAGAAGGCGCTGATCGATGCTCTCGACACAGCAGAGCCGCAGGCGGCAAAGGCTATCGAGGCAGAGGATTTCGAGGGGGCCATGTCCGCCCTTGCATCACTGCGCGCGCCAATTGACGCGTTCTTTGAGGATGTGACGGTAAATGACCCGGATGAGGACAAACGCGCCGCAAGGCTTGACCTGCTTGCACGTTTTCGTGCTGCAGTGCACAACGTAGCCGATTTCTCGAAGATCGAAGGCTAAGGCAGGGCTTGATCCAGCGATGCACCAGCTTCGAGACTCGAGGCTAAACGTATAATATCAGTATGGTGGTGGGATAAGTTGAGAAGGCGGGGCACATGCTTCGCCATCTTGATAATTCAGGAAAACAGGATTGATGATGAAGACAGTCTACACTTTCGGCGGCGATGCACCGCATGATGATCCTCGCCAGCGCGACAAGACTGTTACCGGCGGCAAAGGCGCCAACCTTGCCGAAATGGCAAGCATCGGCCTGCCGGTCCCTCCCGGTTTCACCATCACGACAGAGGAATCGGTCGGCTATCTGAACCGCGGCGAAGCTTTTTCGGACAAGCTGAGGGACGATGTTGCAGAGGCGCTGGCGCATATCGAGAAAAGCGTGGGCAAGAAATTTGGCGACAAGGCCGATCCGCTGCTCGTTTCCGTCCGCTCCGGCGCGCGCGTATCCATGCCCGGCATGATGGACACGGTGCTGAACCTTGGCCTGAATGACGAGACCGTGGAAGGCCTTGCCAGCGCATCGGGCGATGATCGCTTCGCCTGGGACAGCTATCGCCGCTTCATCCAGATGTATTCCGACGTTGTCCTTGGCCTGGACCATGGTGCATTCGAGGAAGCGCTGGAGATCGCCAAGGAAGATCGCGGCTATTTCACCGATACCGAAATGACAGCGGATGATTGGCGCGAACTGGTTGGCCAGTTCAAGCAGATCGTTAAGGCAGAGCAGGGCAAGCCGTTCCCGCTGGATGTGAATGAGCAATTGTGGGGCGCCATCGCTGCCGTGTTTGAAAGCTGGGATGCAGAGCGCGCGAAGGTCTATCGCCGCCTCAACGGCATTCCCGGTGACTGGGGCACGGCGGTAAACGTGCAGGCCATGGTGTTCGGCAACATGGGCGAAACCAGCGCCACCGGCGTTGCCTTCACCCGCGATCCCTCCACTGGTGAACGCAGTTATTACGGCGAATGGCTGGTGAACGCGCAGGGTGAGGACGTGGTGGCCGGCATCCGCACGCCGCAATACCTCACCAAGGCCCGCCGAGAAGCCGCAGGCGCGGAATTGCCCAGCATGGAAGAAGCCATGCCCGCCGCCTACGAGGAACTGGCGCGCGTGTTCGACCTGCTGGAAAACCATTACAAGGACATGCAGGATATCGAGTTCACCGTGCAGGAAGGCGTGCTGTGGATGCTGCAGACCCGCAGCGGCAAGCGCACTGCAAAGGCGGCCCTCAAGATGGCCGTGGAAATGGTGGATGAAGGCCTGATCGACGAGAAAACCGCGATCCTGCGGGTCGATCCCATGGCGCTGGACCAGCTGCTCCACCCCACGCTGGACCCCGATGCCCCGCGCGATGAACTGGCCACCGGCCTTCCCGCATCGCCCGGCGCGGCTTCGGGCAAAATCGTGCTGGATGCCGATACGGCCGAACTCTGGTCAAACCGGGAGGAGGACGTGATCCTCGTCCGCGTGGAAACCAGCCCGGAGGATATCCACGGCATGCACGCAGCGCGCGGCATCCTGACAGCGCGCGGCGGGATGACCAGCCACGCCGCCGTGGTGGCGCGCGGCATGGGCCGCCCCTGCGTTTCGGGCGCGTCCGCCGTGTCCATCAACATGGAAACCCGCACCCTGCGCATCGGCAGCAGAGAGCTTAAGGAAGGCGATGTCCTCACGCTGGACGGCGCAACCGGACAGATCATGGCCGGACGCGTCTCTACCATAGAGCCAGAGCTTGCCGGCGATTTCGGCGTGCTGATGGAATGGGCAGACAAGCACCGCCGCATGGGCGTGCGCACCAATGCGGAGACGCCCGAAGATTGCAAGACCGCGCGCGGTTTCGGCGCGGAAGGCATCGGCCTTTGCCGTACGGAACACATGTTCTTCGACGCGGGCCGGATCAGCGCCGTACGCGCCATGATCCTGGCCGATGACGAGAAGGGCCGCCGGACCGCACTGGAGCGACTGCTGCCCGAACAGCGCAGCGATTTTGCGGAAATCTTCCGCACCATGCATGGGCTTCCCTGCACCATCCGCCTGTTGGATCCGCCGCTGCATGAATTCATGCCGACGCGTGACGAAGAGTTTCAGGAGCTGTCTGACAGTCTGAATGTCAGCATGGATCACCTGAAGCGTCGCGCAGGCGAATTGCATGAATTCAACCCCATGCTGGGCCATCGTGGCTGCCGCCTCGGCATCACTTTCCCGGAAATCTACGAAATGCAGGCCCGCGCCATTTTCGAGGCGGCCTGCGATGTTACCGCAGAAGGCGGCGATCCCGTGGTGCCCGAAGTGATGATCCCGCTGGTCGCTACGCGCAAGGAACTGCAGATCCTGCGCAAGCTGGTGATCGATACGGCAGACCAGGTGTTTGCCGAACGGGGCGCATCGGTGGAATATCTGGTCGGCACCATGATCGAATTGCCACGTGCCGCGCTGATGGCTGGTGAAATTGCCGAGGAAGCGCGCTTCTTCAGCTTCGGCACCAATGATCTGACGCAGACGGCGCTGGGCGTATCTCGCGACGATGCGGGGCGCTTCCTTTCCCCCTATGTGGAGAAGGGCATCTATGCCCGCGATCCCTTCGTCAGCCTGGATGTGGACGGCGTTGGCCAGCTGGTGGAAATTGCCGTGGAGCGCGGCAGGGCCACGCGCGGCGATATCAAGCTGGGCATTTGCGGAGAGCATGGCGGCGATCCGGAAAGCATCGCCTTCTGCGAAAAGGTCGGCCTCGATTACGTCTCCGCCTCTCCGTACCGCGTGCCAATCGCGCGGCTGGCGGCAGCGCAGGCGGCCTTACGTTCCGGCGAGTGATCTGCGCCCGCTGAGGGTGAGGATGGAAAAGGTCTCCGTCACCCGGCCATCTTCATCCGCCTGATCCAGAAATGCAGCCCGCGCCCGGTCGATGCCGGCACAGGTCAGGGGAGGGGCGGCAGAGGACAGGACATTGCCCAGTCCCTGCTCTCGCAAATCGGCAACAAGCCTGTCGAGCGAGCCATAGCGCACGTTGAGATCATGCGAATCGACGACCGGGTCTTTCCACCCGGCGCGCTGCAAAAGATCCGCTGCGGCGCGCGTGTCGACCAGCGGGTGCATCCGGGCTGCCGGCCTGTCCGGTTCTGCCGCATAAATCGCCTTGCGCAATTTTGGCAGCGATCCGGCGCCGGGAAACATCGCGATCACAAGACCGCCGGGCGCGAGAGCCTGTCGCAGATGGATCAGCGCGCCGGGCAAATCATTCACCGTGTCCAGCAGGCCGAGGACGGCGATGAAATCGTGCCCTCCAGCGGGGTGGGGTTGCTGCAAATCGATCACGTGGTTGCCCACGATATCCGCCTCTTGAATATCCTGCGCTTTGCCCAGGCTGTGCCGGGCGAGGTTGCCCGAATAATCACCGATCACCAGCGCCCTTGCCGGATCATGCCGGACAAATGCGAGGCGTTCGGCGATGTCTTCAACCATGTCATCAAGCACGAAGCGCGCGGCATCCTGCTCACGCTCTTGCAAACCAAGCATGCGTAAACGACTGGATTTGCGGCGTTGTTCGGAAAAGATTCTCGGAGGTGTCGTAGCCATGCCGCTTGCCTAGCGACACGCGCGCAGGCAGCATAGCCCGCATGGCCGTGAAAGACGCATTCGCCCCACTGGTGGACCTGATCTACCCGCCGCGATGCCCGCTTTGCGGAGACGCCATCGCCGCGCAGAGCGGGCTTTGCACGCCATGCTGGTCCACGCTGGAAATCCCGGCACAGGATTCGGCACAGGACAGCGACGGTGTTGCCGCCGCCACCATCTACAATGATACGGCTCGCCAGCTGGTGCTGAATTTCAAACATGGGCGAAAGATCGCGCTCGCCCCGATGATGGCGCGCCAGATCGCATCGCGCCTGGGAGAGCTGGAGGGTGAGTGGCTGGCCGTACCGGTGCCGCTTCACCGCATTCGCCTGTGGCAGCGCGGCTTCAACCAGTCCGCATTGATCGCGCGGGAATTGTGCAAGGTGACCAAGGCCAGACTGCTGGTGGATGCGCTGCTGCGGCCGCGACGGACGCCGAGCCTAGGCGGGCTGGGAAGGGCGGAGCGGGCCAGGGTACTGGACGGCGCGATCGTTCCCAATCCTGCGCGAATCAAGCGGCTGGCGGGCGCGCGTATCCTGCTGGTGGATGATGTGCTGACAAGTGGCGCCACGACAGACGCGTGCAAGGTGGCGCTGAGGCAAGCGGGCGCTGCGCAAATCCGCATTGCCTGTTTCTCAAGGGTTGGGGAGGGGCATCAGTAAAGCATGGCCGCAACGCAAAACGCCCGGGCGTTACACCCGGGCGTTCGCGTGACGAAAAATGCTGAAACTTCGCGCGAGCCCCCCAGCCTGCGCGTCCATTTCAAACCCTCATGAACCCGATACTCCTGATGGTTCAGGTAGTATCAAGACCCCCCACACCCTGACCGGTATGGCAGGCGGCCCGCCCAGCCGCGGTTGCATTCATCCCACCGAAAGGTTCAAAGACAAACAGCAAACTCCAACCTTGATAGTTTTCGCTGCGACTATGTGTTTATCTTGCAACAAATGAGTACATAGAGTGAAACCTACTATTCGAATCCTACTGGGAAACGCGAAAGGACCAAGACGATTTCCAACGAGGTAAAAGACCGCGAAACAGGTAACGCTTTCCTCCCCAAATTCGATGCTGCCGGTCTGCTGACGGCCGTTGTGCAGCACGTGGACACGGGCGAAATCCTGATGCTGGCCTTCATGGACCAGGAAGCGCTGGACGCCACGCGCAAGACAGGAATAGCGCATTTCCATTCGCGCAGCCGTGGCAAGCTGTGGATGAAGGGAGAAAGCTCCGGCAATACGCTCAACGTGATCGAAATACGCGTCGATTGCGATCAGGACGCGCTGATCCTGAAGGCGCAGCCCGCCGGGCCTGCCTGCCACACCGGCGCGCGCAGCTGCTTTTATCGCAAGCTTACCGGAAACCGGCTGGAAACCGTAGGAGACAAGGCATGAGCGGATGGACCGCACCCACGCGCGATACGCTTTTCGTGCTCAACGATGTTCTCAACATCACCGATTGTGATCTGCCGGGATACGAATCGCTGGACGAGGAAACGGTGCAGGCCGTGGTGGAAGGCATGGGCAAATTTTGCGCCGATGTGCTCGCCCCGCTCAATCCCGTGGCCGATGCGCAAGGCTGCACGCGGCACGATGATGGCAGCGTCACTACGCCGGACGGGTTCAGGGACGCCTACGACCAGTTGGTGGAGTCGGGATGGAATACGCTCGCCTCTCCCGAAGAATATGGCGGGCAGGGCATGGGCCATGTGCTGGGCACCGTGCTGGAAGAATATATGAACTCCGCATGCGCGGGCTTCATGATGTATCCCGGCATCGTGGGCGGCGCGACGTCCACCATCATCTCGGCCGGCAGCGATGAATTGAAGTCCACCTATGTCGAGAAGATCGTAAGCGGGGAATGGCTGGCCACGATGGCGCTGACGGAAGGGCATGCAGGCACCGACCTTGGCCTGATGCGCACGAAGGCACAGCCGCAGGACGATGGATCCTACAGCATTTCCGGAGAGAAGATCTTCATCTCCGGCGGCGAGCATGACCTTACCGAGAATATCATTCATCTGGTGCTGGCGCGGGTTCCCGATGCGCCCGTCGGTTCACGGGGCATATCGCTGTTTCTGGTGCCCAAGATCCTGCCGGATGGGACACGCAATTCACTGTCCTGCGCATCTATCGAGCACAAGATGGGCCTGAACGGCAGCGCCACCTGCGTGATGAATTTCGATGGTGCGAAGGGTTGGCTGCTGGGCGAGGAAAATGGCGGACTGGCGGCCATGTTCATCATGATGAATGCCGCGCGGCTGGCCGTTGGCGTGCAGGGGCTGGCCCATGCCGAACATTCTTATCAGCGGGCCGCAAACTATGCGCTGGAACGCAAGCAGGGCAGGGGCATGGGCAAGCGAGCCAATCCCGATGATG
The DNA here is from genome assembly GCF_009807005.1 of Aurantiacibacter rhizosphaerae. Lineage (GTDB taxonomy): Bacteria > Pseudomonadota > Alphaproteobacteria > Sphingomonadales > Sphingomonadaceae > Alteraurantiacibacter > Alteraurantiacibacter rhizosphaerae. Next base: position 250,466 of record NZ_WUBR01000002.1, read on the forward strand.
CAGCAGACAGTCTGCTGGTGCATCCCGATGTGCGCCGCATGCTGATGGATGGGCGCGCCTTTGCCGAAGGGTTTCGTGCGCTGGTGCTGTGGACCGCCCTTCAGATCGACCGCGCGCATGGTGCGGCAACCCAGGAAGAGCGAAAGGAAACCGATGCTCTTGTGTCGTTCCTGACACCCGTCATCAAGGCCTATGGCAGCGACCGTGGATTCGAAACCGCGGTGGAGATGCAGCAGGTGCTGGGCGGGCATGGCTATGTGAAGGAATGGGGCATGGAGCAGATCGTGCGCGATGCCCGCATTGCCATGATCTATGAAGGCGCCAACGGCGTTCAGGCGATGGACCTTGCCGGGCGGAAACTGGCGAAAGATGGCGGAAAGGTCGCGATGCGCTTCGCCGCGATGGTGGAAGACGATCTTGGCGCTGCGCCGGAATGGCTTGCCGGGCCCATGCACGCTGCGCTGAAGGATACCACCGCTGCCGCGCAGTGGATGCTGGAGAATGCGGCGCAGGACCCGGATAATTTGGGCGCAGCGTCCTATGCCTTCATGCAGATGATCGGCGTGGTGGCCGTGGGCTGGATGTGGGTGCGCATGGTGCAGGCCGTGGACGGGCGGGAGGATGAATTTGCCACGGCAAAGCGCATTACCGCGCGCCATTATGCCCAACGCACGCTACCGCAGACAAGCGCCTTGCGCGCCCGCGTGGAAGCCGGTGCGGAAAACCTGATGGCCTTGCCGGAAGACGCGTTCGCGCGCGCCTAGCTTTCCAGCAATTCGGCGAACAGGGACATCATGGCCGCCCAGCTTTGCCGATCCGCGCTGGCGTCGTAGTCGGTCGCCGGATTGTCATTGGGGGCAGGGTTGGTGAAACCGTGCTTCACGCCTGCGTAGGAATGGAAATGCCAGTTCGCCCCGGCATGATCCATCTCCTGCCAGAAATTCATCACCTGCCCGCGCGGCACCATGGGATCGGCATCGCCGTGGCACACCAGGATGCGGGCCGAGACCTTGCCGGGCTCGGCAGGCATCTGCGTGTCGAGCAGGCCGTGAAAGCTGACGGCGGCCGCTACCGGGGCACCTTCCCGCGCCAGTTCCAGCGCGGCTTGCCCGCCCATGCAGAAGCCGATGATGAAGATCGGCAGACCCTGCGAGCCGTCCACGCCGACCAACGCGCGCAGGGAAGCGCGAAGGCGCTGTCGATATAGCTCCGGCGTCTCACGGATTTCGCTGGCGAACAGGCGAGACTGGTCAAAACTTTCCGGCGTCTTGCCGTAGAAATCGCCGATCATGGCAAGATAGCCAGCCTGTGCCAGCTTGAATGCCTTTGCTTCCACCGCAGGGGTGGGGTTCATGATCGTGGGGAACACCAGCACCGCAGCGCGCGGCGGGCCTTGCGGCCGCACCACGTGCCCGGTCAGCTGCGTACCGGCATCGTCATACTCTACCGGTTCGAAAGTGCTCATTTTTCCGGCCAGAAATCCGGCACGGAGAAGTAGCGCTCTCCTGTGTCATAGTTGAAGCCGAGCACGCGCGTGCTTGCGTCCAGCTCTGCCAACTTTTGATCAATCGCCGCCAGCGTGGCGCCCGAACTGATACCTACCAGCAGGCCCTCTTCCTTTGCGCAGCGGCGGGCCATTTCCTTCGCCGCCTCTGCATCCACCTTGATCGCGCCGTCGATGGCGTTGGTGTGCAAATTGCCGGGGATGAATCCTGCGCCAATGCCCTGGATGGGGTGCGGGCCGGGCTGGCCGCCGGAGATTACGGGCGATGCTTCGGGCTCAACCGCATAGGCCTTCATCTCGGGCCACTCCTTCTTCAGCGCCTCTGCGCAGCCGGTCAGATGTCCGCCAGTGCCGACGCCGGTGATCAGATAGGCAGGCGGTGCATACCTAAAATCTTCGAGGATTTCGCGCGAGGTTGTACGTGCGTGGATCTCGACATTGGCAGGGTTTTCAAACTGTTGCGGCATCCAGGCGTTGTCTGTCTGCTCCACCAGTTCGGCGGCGCGTTCCAGCGCGCCCTTCATGCCCTTTTCCTTGGGCGTCAGATCGAAACTGGCGCCATAGGCCAGCATCAGGCGGCGGCGCTCTATGCTCATGCTCTCCGGCATCACGAGGACGAGCTTGTAGCCCTTGACGGCGGCCACCATGGCCAGGCCGATGCCGGTGTTGCCGCTGGTCGGTTCAATGATGGTGCCGCCGGGCTTCAGCGCACCGGATTTCTCCGCGTCTTCCACCATCGCCAGCGCAATGCGATCCTTGATGGAGCCGCCGGGATTGGCGCGCTCGCTCTTCACCCAAACCTCGTGATCGGGGAACAGGCGCGACAGGCGGATATGCGGCGTGTTGCCGATGGTTTGCAGGACATTGTCGAATTTCATGGGTCAGGCTCCCTTTTTAGCCGGGTCGTGCGCAGTATTGCCGACCGGCGTGTCATCTGTCTCTACCAATTCATCAGGCGGGTCGAAGGTCCGGGTTGTTCGCAAAACAGGGAATAACACGGCCCACAGCCCCACGGTAATGATCGCGCCAACTCCGCCCAGCGCCACGGCGGCCACAGGCCCGATCAGGAAGGCGAGGCTGCCGGAGAAGAAATCGCCAAATTCGTTCGATGCGCTGATGGTGAGCTGCGACACCGCCGACACCCGCCCGCGCTTGTCATCCGGCGTGTGCAGCTGGATCAGCGACTGGCGGATGTAGACGCTGAACATGTCGGCTGCGCCAACGATGAAAAGCATCGCCAGGCTCAGCGGCATGGATGTGGAGAAGGCGAAGATCACTGTCGCCCCGCCAAAGGCCGCCACGGCCAGCAGCATCTTTGGCCCGACGCCCGACTTCAGGGGCCGGAAAGAGAAATACAGCGCCGTCAACGCCGCGCCGATGGCAGGCGCCATGGCCAGCTGGCTGAGGCCGGTTGCGCCCACTTGCAGAATGTCGCGCGCATAGACCGGGAACAGCGCCGTCGCGCCCGCCAGGAACACGGCGAACAGGTCCAGCGTGATGGAGCCCAGCACCATTTTGTTGTGCCAGACATAGTCCAGCCCTTCGCGGATCTGCTTTATCGGGCGTGCCGGCCCCTTCGGCTTTCCGCGCGGCACGTGGCCGATGAAGGAAAGCGCGATTGCCGCCACCACGAACAGCACCACCGACGCTGCATAGGGAAGGGCAGGGGTTATATCGTATAACACGCCGCCCACTGCCGGGCCGACTATCATCCCTGTCTGCCACGCAATGGAAGACAGCGCGATGGCGCTTGGCAGGATCTTTGGCGGCACCAGGTTGGGCGCCAGCGCCGAAAGCGCAGGGCCCGCAAAGGCGCGCACGATGCCCAGCACCACGGCAACGCAGTAGAGCACATACAGCGTGATCCCGTCGTGCCAGGTGAAGACGGCCAGCACCACGGCGCACACCAGTTGCAGCATCACCATCCACCGGCCAAGATTGCGGCGGTCAAAACGGTCTGCGGCAAGGCCGGTAAATGGCGTGAGCAGGAACAGCGGCACGAATTGCAGCAGGCCGATCAGGGCCAGTTGGCCCGAAGCCTCTCCTACACTCATCCCGCTGTCACGCGCGAGGTTGTAGGTTTGCCACCCGATGATCAGCATCATAGCGTATTGCGCCAGCGTCATCGTCATCCGCGCAACCCAGAAGGCGCGGAAATTGGCTATGCGAAAGGGGGAGGGTTCGGTACTCACACGCGCGCAATGGCAGCGCGATCTGCGCTTGCCAAGCTAATCGAAATTGGGACGTCTAAAGCAGGAGGCCGCGTCTACAGTTCAGCTACGGCGACGAAGCGCGGGATTGGGCTGCATTTCCGAAATCATGCTTTCGAAGGAATCGAGACGGATGATGCGTTCGAACTGGAAGCCCGCACGGTCTTCCGTCGTCCAGATGCAATAGGCTTCGATGCGGCCGACGGAGGGCAGGCGGATGATCATGCGATCTCCGCGATCGACGCCTTCCACCCGGCTCACCATGAAGCCGTGCGCTGAAATATTCGAAATCTGCAGCTTCATATCGCCGTGCTGCAGATGTTCCGCTATTACCGAAAAGTCGACCGGATGCCGCGTGGAACGCCGCATATCGGTGACGGATAGCTGTGCCCCGCCTGCCATGACCTGTCATTTCCCTTCGATTTGTGTGACCCGAAACCGGTTTGTCAGGAAATGGTGGACTTTTGGTAAAGCTACCCCCTTGTAAGGATCGCGTGCCGCTTCTTGCCAAGGCTCAATTGCAGCTCGGCGCCCTCTTCCAGTTCAATAAGATAACCGGGATCGGAGATGGTCTCGTCCTCCAGCTTCACTGCACCTTCCGCCACCTTGCGCTTCGCTTCTCCATTGGATTTGGTGAAACCCAGCTCGGTCAGCGCGGCACCCACGCGGATGCCCTCTGCTGGCACGGAGAGGGTGGGAAGATCATCCCCCTTGCCGCCGCCGGAGAATGTCTGCTGCGCCGTGGCGCGTGCCGATACGGCGGCATCCTCGCCCCGCACAAGCTTCGTCACCTCGTCTGCCAGCACGATCTTCGCCTCGTTGATATCGCTGCCTTCCAGGGCTTCGAGGCGGGCGATTTCGTCCAGTGGCAGATCGGTAAACAGCTTCAGGAATTTGCCCACGTCGCGATCATCGGTGTTGCGCCAGAATTGCCAGAAATCATAGCTCGGCAATTGCGCTTCATTCAGCCACACGGCGCCCGATGCTGTCTTGCCCATCTTGCCGCCATCGGCAGTGGTCAACAGCGGCGTGGTGAGGCCGAACAGCTCCACCCCGTCCATCCGGCGGCCAAGTTCCAGGCCGTTGACGATATTGCCCCACTGGTCACTGCCGCCCATTTGCAGCCGCGCGCCCATGGTTTGCGCCAGATGGCGGAAATCATAGCCCTGCAGAATCATGTAATTGAATTCGAGGAACGTCATCGGCTGTTCGCGATCAAGCCGCAGCTTTACAGAATCGAACGACAGCATGCGATTGATGGTGAAATGCGTGCCCACCTCGCGCAGCATTTCGATATAGCCGATGCTGCCCAGCCAATCGTAATTGTCCACCATCACGGCATCTGTCGGTCCGTCGCCAAAGGTCAGCACACGCTCAAACACGGTGCGGATGGAGGCGATGTTTTCGGCGATGGTATCTTCCGACAACATCTTGCGGCTTTCATCCCGCCCGGTGGGATCGCCGATGCGCGTGGTGGCCCCGCCCATCAGGACGATCGGCTTGTGCCCGGTCTGCTGCAAACGGCGCAGCATCATGATTTGAACCAACGATCCAACGTGCAGGGAGGGCGCCGTGGCGTCAAAACCGATATAACCGGGAACGGTCTGTCGCACGGCAAGGGCATCCAGTCCCTCTGCATCGGTCAACTGGTGGACATAGCCGCGCTCATTAAGCACTTGCAGGAGATCGGAATCGTAAGTGGTCATCTCGGGGGATTTGGCTGCTTAATTGTTGGAACTTGGGGGCGCCTAGCACGGGGTTACTTGCTTGCAAACGTATGATCTGGTCGCACATGCAACCACACCACCACTCGCCGTTCGACGGGTAGAGGCGAGGGTACTTTCCTTGACAGATAACTGGGTCCGCGTTCGCTGGCGGATCGATGGGCCAAGCAAGCTTGTGCTGCCGCCTTTTGCAGGGCGCGGCAGGGCGGACAATCTGTGGGAAAGCACCTGCTTTGAACTGTTCATGATGGAGAAGGACGGCACCAATTCCTATTCGGAATTCAACCTGTCGCCATCGGAACGCTGGGCCGCATACGACTTCACCGATTATCGGGAAGGCATGACGGAGAGGCATTTCGCACGCGAACCCGATTGCGCCATGCGCATGGGCACGGCCATGGCAATCTTCGATGCCGCACTGCCGCGCGCACAAATGCCGGAGCCGCCTGCATCCATCGGCCTGGCCGCCGTGATCGAGGAAGAGGGCGGCGTGAAAAGCTACTGGGCCATCTCTCACCACAAGGAAAAGCCCGATTTTCACGATCCCGCTTGCTTCGCAGGGAGTATTGCGCGAACCCGCGCTGCATGAAATTCGGAATAGACCGGCTGCTTGCCGAAGCGGACCTTAGAGCACCACTGGATGGCAAGCGCGTGGCGCTGGTTGCCCATCCTGCATCCGTCACTGCGGATCTGACGCACAGCCTGGATGCGCTAATCGGCGCTGGTGTTAACATCACCAGCGCCTTTGGCCCGCAGCACGGGCTGAAAGGCGACAAGCAGGATAACATGGTGGAGACCGAGGACGAGGTGGATGCCACTTACGGCATTCCCGTGTTCTCGCTGTACGGAGAGGTGCGCCGCCCGACGGCACAGATGATGTCCAGCGCGGACGTCTTCCTGTTCGATCTGCAGGATCTTGGCTGCCGCATCTACACCTTCGTCACCACGCTGCTGTATCTGCTGGAAGAGGCGGAGAAGCACGGCAAATCCGTGTGGGTACTGGACAGGCCCAACCCCGCCGGAAGGCCGGTGGAAGGCACGCGGCTGATCCCCGGTCATGAAAGCTTCGTGGGCGCAGGCCCCATGCCGATGCGCCACGGGCTGACGCTGGGTGAGATGGGCCAGTGGTTTATCCGCCACTTTGGCCTCGATGTGGATTACCGCGTCATCGCCATGCATGACTGGTTGCCAGAGGCAGCGCCGGGCTTTGGCTGGCCGGAAAGCCGCATCTGGATCAATCCCAGCCCCAATGCCGCCAGCCTCAACATGGCGCGTGGCTATGCCGGCACGGTAATGATCGAGGGCGCGACATTGAGCGAGGGCAGGGGCACCACGCGCCCGCTGGAGGTGCTGTTCGGCGCGCCCGACATCGATGCCAAGGCCGTGATGGCCGAAATGCATCGTTTCGCGCCCGAATGGATGGCCGGCTGCGCTTTACGCGACTGCTGGTTCGAGCCGACCTTTCACAAGCATTCCGGCCAGTTGTGCAATGCCCTGATGATCCATGCTGAGGGCGAATTCTACGATCACGCCGCCTTCAGGCCATGGCGTTTGCAGGCACTGGCGTTCAAGGCGATCCGTACCCTTTACCCCGATTACCCGATCTGGCGCGGTACGGATTTCAAATATGAATACACCGACGATGTGCTCGCCATCGATGTGATCAACGGCGGGCCCGCGCTGCGCGAATGGGTGGATGATGCAGGCTCAACGCCGGACGATCTGGACGCCATCGCCGCCGCTGATGAGCAAAGCTGGCACGAAGAAGTGGCAGACTTGCTGCTTTACTGAGCAGGCATGAACGAAACGGGCTGTTCCTCATCCTGCTGCGGAGGGCGCATCAGGCTGCCGTCCGTCATCACCAGCAGGCTGCACCCGTCAACTTCGTAGCCAACGGCATGCATTGGCTGCAAGGTATCGGGCCGCGCCGGGTCACGGAACAATTGCGCGTCCCCCTCGGCGCCTTGCACAAGCTGCGGATCATTGTCGCAGGCGGTGTCCACGTCGGGATCGAACACCGGCGTTTCCACATCAACCGCGGGCGGCGTTTCTGATTTTGATGCGTTGTCCTGGCCTGCCGCTTGGGTGGTCGCGGTAAGGATGATCAGGGCGGATGCTATTTTCAGCATGTCTTACCTCCATGTTCGCAATCGAATTTATCATATTTAGCGCCAGTCTTCAAAACCGCCATTTGCGCTCAGCGGCGATCTGCGCAAATGTGCGGCCATGATGGCGCAAGACATAGACCATCGGGGAGAAGGCATTGCTGACACTCTACAGTTTCGGACCGGGCGCAAATTCACTGAAGCCCACGCTGGCGCTTTATGAAAAGGGGCTGGAGTTCAAACACCGGCTGCTGAACCCGGCTCAGTTCGAACATCATCAGGATTGGTACAAGGCTATAAATCCGCGCGGGCAAGTCCCGGCGCTGGACGATGATGGCAAGATCATCACCGAAAGCACGGTGATCTGCGAATATCTGGAGGATGCGCATCCCACCGATGTACGCCTGCGCCCGGAAAGCCATTTCGACACGGCGCAGATGCGGGTGTGGACGAAGTGGGTGGATGAATATTTCTGCTGGTGCGTCTCCACCATCGGCTGGCACCGCCACGTCAGCCAGATGGTGAAGGGCCTCTCGGACGATGAGTTCGAAAAGGTCGTCGCCCGCATTCCGATCCCGGAACAGCAGGTGAAATGGCGCCGCGCCCGCGAAGGCTTCCCGCAGGACATGCTGGACGAGGAAATGCGCAAGATCGCCGTCAGTGTGAAACGGCTGGACGATCACCTGCGCGATAATGAATGGCTGGCGGGCGGCATCTACTCGCTGGCCGACATCTGCAATTTCGCCATCGCCAACGGCATGGAGAAAGGCTTTGCGGAACTGGTGAACCCGGATGATACGCCGGGGCTGGTGCGCTGGATACAGCAGATCAACGATCGCCCTGCGGTAAAGGCCATGTTCGCTGCCGTGCCGAGAGAATTCTAGCCGCGTCTATCCCTGCTTGCGGCTGAGCGCCCGCATCGCGTCATCCAGCCCGTCCAGCGTCAGCGGATACATGCGATCGCCCATGATCTGGCGGATCATCTGTGTCGACTGCGTATATTGCCACGTGCGCTGTGCCTTGGGGTTCAGCCATGCGACGGCGGGGTAGGTATCCACCACGCGCTTCAGCCAGGTCTCGCCCGTCTCCTCGTTCATATGCTCCACGCTGCCGCCTTCCCAAGCGATTTCGTAGGGGCTCATGGCGGCATCGCCGACGAAGATGATCTTGTAGTCGTGGCCGTACTTATGCAGCAGATCCCAGGTCGGGATGCGCTCGCTCCAGCGGCGGGAATTGTCTTTCCACACGCTTTCGTAAAGGCAGTTGTGAAAGTAGTAGAATTCCATGTTCTTGAATTCGCTGGTGGCCGCGCTGAAAAGCTCCTCGGTCACCTTTACATGGTCATCCATCGATCCGCCGACATCCAGGAACAGCAGCAGTTTCACAGCATTGTGCCGCTCCGGCCGCATGCGGATATCGAGCCATCCCTGCTTTGCCGTACCGCGAATGGTTGCATCGAGATCAAGCTCGTCGGCAGCACCCTCGCGGGCGAAACGGCGCAGGCGGCGCAGCGCCACCTTGATGTTGCGGGTGCCCAGATCGCGCGTGCTGTCCAAATTGGCGAATTCGCGCTTCTCCCACACCTTGATCGCGCGGCGGTCACGGCTTTCACCGCCGATGCGCACGCCCGCCGGGTTGTAGCCTGAATGGCCGAAGGGGCTGGTGCCGCCCGTCCCGATCCACTTGTTGCCGCCTTCGTGGCGCCCCTCCTGTTCTTCCAGACGCTTCTTCAGCGTCTCCATGATCTCGTCCCAGTCGCCCAATTCCTCGATCTTGGCGCGCTCTTCCTCGGTCAGGAATTTCTCGGTGACGGCGCGCAGCCATTCTTCCGGAATGCTGGCCTGCTCCTCCCCCAGTTCGGAGAAGACGCCGTTGAAGACCTTGTGAAAAACCTGGTCGAAGCGGTCCAGCAGCCCCTCGTCCTTCACATATGTCGCGCGGGCGAGATAGTAGAAATCCTCGGGCCGCCGTTCGATCACGTCGCTGTCCAGCGCCTCCAGCAGGGTGAGGTGTTCCTTCAGGCTGGCTCGGATGCCCGCACTGCGCAATTCGTCGAGGAAATTGAGAAGCACGCGCCCGCCTTCAGCGGTTTTCGCGCCGGGCCATGAAAGCGAGCCGTTCCAGCAGCATCACGTCAGCCTCGTTCTTCAGCAGCGCGCCGTGCAACGGCGGAATGGCCTTGCTGGGGTCCTTGTTCTGCAACACTTCCAGCGGCATGTCTTCCACCAGCAGCAGCTTTAGCCAGTCCAGCAGTTCGGAAGTGGAAGGCTTCTTCTTCAGGCCCGGCACTTCGCGGATCTTGTAGAACATCTCCAGCGCCTCGCTCACCAGGCGCTTCTGAATATCGGGGAAGTGCACATCGATGATTTCGCGCATCGTGTCGCCATCGGGAAACTTGATGTAGTGGAAAAAACAGCGGCGCAGGAATGCGTCGGGCAATTCCTTCTCGTTGTTGGAGGTGATGACGACGATGGGGCGCTCCTTTGCGGCCACGCGCTCGCCCGTTTCGTAAACGTCGAATTCCATGCGATCGAGTTCCTGCAACAGGTCGTTCGGAAACTCGATATCGGCCTTGTCGATCTCGTCGATCAGCAGCACGGGCAATTGCGGGGAAGTGAAAGCCTCCCACAGCTTGCCCTTGCGGATGTAGTTGGAGATGTCGTGAACGCGCTCGTCACCCAGTTGCCCATCGCGCAGGCGTGCCACGGCATCATATTCGTAAAGCCCCTGCTGCGCCTTGGTGGTGCTTTTCACGCCCCATTCGATCAGCGGCGCATCGATTGCCTTCGCGATTTCATGCGCCAGTACCGTCTTGCCAGTGCCCGGCTCACCCTTCACCAGCAGTGGCCGCCGCAGGGTAACGGCGGCGTTCACCGCCACCTTCAGATCGTCTGTCGCAACGTAGTTTTCGGTGCCGGAGAAGCGCTGGGTCATTATCTCGCCTGAATTGCCTGTGCTTGCCTCTAGCTAGATATTGCGATGCAACATCGCAAGGCGAAGCTAGTTTCCAGCGGCGAGGGCGATGGCGCGCATGGCCAGCAATTCGAACGCGCTTTGATCCACCGGCGCTTCGCTATCGTTCCAGCTCATGCTGACGACCTGCCAGGTGCCCGCCGCATCGCGCAGCAACCAGCTGAGGTTGAGGACGCCGGGCTCCGATCCGCCCTTGTACCCCACGTAATCCCAGCTATCGCGCATGGCGCCGGACATGGATGGATTGACCGCCAGAATGTCCAGCGCGGTCTGGTCCTCCAGCTGCGTGATGCGGGAAAACAGGCTTGCGATATCGCTGACGGACGCAAGCCATTCGACATCAATGGCCACGGGTCCACCGGCAAAGGCGGCCTGTATGTCTTCCGAGCCGCGATCAAGCTGCGCCAGTTCCTGCAACAAAGCGAGCCGCTCCGCAGTCCCAGCGGCGGCGTATTTTCCCAGGTTCTCGATCCCGTCCGACTTCAGCAGGAACAGCTCTCTGGTGGTGAGGAAGGGGAACATGCCCTCCGGCGCGGAATGGCCGGCGGCGATAACTTCCGCCTCCACTGCATCACGCCCAAGCTCGGTGATCAATTGATCCGTGGCGGTATTGTCGCTGTTTGAAATCATCAGCGTGGCCAGCGTGTGCAAGGTGACAGGCGCGCCTTCCGGCCAGTTCTGCAACTGACCACTGGGATAGCTGCGCTGCGAAAGGCGCACCACGTCAGACCAGTTTCGCTCCCCTTGCGCGATGGAGTGGGCAAGCGCGGACAGCACGTAAAGCTTGAAGGTGGAGCCGATAGCAAATTGCTGGTCCGCATTGTGGGACATCATCGGCTCACCGCCGCCAAGCGGTGCAACCAGCACGGCTGTTTCGCCGGGCAGGGCCTGAATCGCGCTGAGCAATTGGCCAGTATTGTCTCCAATCGGGCGGACATCGTTCAGCACGAAGCCGTTGATCTCGTACGGTTCTGCCGTTTCCAGATTGAAGGAACCGTTGGCCAGACCCCGTTCGAACCGGATGGCGATAGTGGCACCATTGGCAGACACGGGGTCCAGCATTTCAATACCCACAAGCGGGCCGAACTGCGTTTCCAGCTGCTGCTTGATTGCCAGAAACCTGTCCTGCGGAACGGCATTCACAAAGGCATCGGCAAACACGCTATCGTAACTGGCGTCGCCGCGCATGGCGGCGATGATGTCGTCTCCGCGCTCTTCCAGCCGCGCGCTCTCCTCCGCATTCTGGGCCTGCGCGGGGGCGGGGGCGTAAAACGACGCAGCAAGTGCCGCAAGCGATGCAAGGAAAGGGCGTTTCATCCCCGCACCTTGGCGCACAATCACGCGTCGATCAAATCGCGATCGATCTCGCCCGCGCGGTTCTGGATGAAGTTAAAGCGATGTTCCGGGTTGCGACCCATCAGTTGGTCCACCAGTTCCTTTACCGCGAAACGCTGTTCGTTCTGTTCGGGCAGGGTGATGCGGATCAGGGAGCGGGTCTCTGGCGCCATTGTGGTTTCGCGCAATTGCTGCGGGTTCATTTCGCCAAGGCCCTTGAACCGGCCCACGTCCACCTTCTTGCCCTTGAACACCGTTGCTTCCAGCTCGGCACGATGCTCGTCGTCGCGGGCGTAGCGGCTCTCCTTGCCCGCGGTCAGCCGATAGAGCGGCGGCTGGGCGAGATAGAGGTGCCCCTTGCGCACCAGATCGGGCATTTCCTGGAAGAAGAACGTCATCAGCAAGGTGGCGATATGCGCGCCGTCCACGTCGGCATCGGTCATGATCACCACGCGGTCGTACCGTAGCGCCTCGGCATCGCAATCCTTGCGCATGCCGCAGCCCAGCGCCAGCGCGAGGTCGGCGATTTCGGAGTTAGCGCGGATCTTGTCTGCCGTGGCGCTGGCGACGTTCAGGATCTTGCCGCGAATGGGCAGGATCGCCTGCGTCTTGCGATTGCGCGCCTGCTTTGCGCTGCCGCCTGCGGAGTCGCCTTCCACGATGAACAGCTCGGTCTCGCCATCAGTTTCGCCGCTGCAATCGGTCAGCTTGCCGGGCAGGCGCAGCTTCTTGGCGTTGGTGGCCGTCTTGCGCTTGATCTCGCGTTCCTGCTTGCGCTTCAGCCGCTCTTCCATCCGCTCCATCACGGAGCCAAGCAGCGCCTTGCCGCGTTCCATATTGTCGGACAGGAAATGGTCGAAATGGTCGCGCACGGCATTTTCCACCAGCCGCGCGGCTTCGGGAGAGGTGAGGCGGTCCTTCGTCTGGCTCTGGAACTGTGGATCGCGGATGAAGACGGACAGCATGATCTCCGCGCCCGTCATCACATCGTCAGCGGTCAGGTCCTTGGCCTTCTTGGTGCCGGTCAGATCACCGAAAGCGCGCAGGCCCTTGGTGAGAGCGGCGCGTACACCCGCTTCGTGCGTGCCGCCATCGGGCGTGGGCACGGTGTTGCAATACCAGCTGGTGGAGCCATCGGACCATAGCGGCCAGGCGACGGCCCATTCCACGCTGCCCATCTGCTGGCCTTCGTCATTCTCGGCAAAATCCTGCTTGCCGGCGAAGAAATCGGTAGTGACGCATTCGCGGTCGCCCACTTCTTCCTTCAGGTGATCGGCAAGCCCACCGGGGAACTGGAATGTCGCTTCCTGCGGCACATCTTCGCTGGCGAGTGAGGGCGCGCATTTCCAGCGGATTTCAACGCCTGCAAAAAGATAAGCCTTGGATCGGGCCAGCTTGAACAACCGCTTCGGGTTGAACTTGCGATCGCCGAAAATCTCCGTGTCGGGCACGAAGGTTACGCTGGTGCCGCGACGGTTGGGTGTATCGCCTACCTTGGCGATCTTGCCCTGCGGCAGGCCTTGCGAAAATTCCTGCGCGTAAACTTCCTTGTTGCGCGCAACCTCCACCCGCGTGTGGCTGGAAAGGGCGTTCACGACAGAAACACCCACGCCGTGCAAGCCGCCGCTGGTGGCATAGGCCTTGCCGGAGAACTTGCCGCCCGAATGCAGCGTGGTCATGATCACTTCCAGCGTGGACTTGCCCGGAAACTTCGGATGCTCGTCCACCGGCATGCCGCGGCCGTTATCGGTAATGGTCAGCCGGTTGCCTTCTTCCAGCACCATCTCGATGCGGTTGGCATGGCCTGCCACCGCTTCGTCCATCGAATTGTCGAGCACTTCGGCGGCGAGGTGGTGCAGCGCGCGGTCATCCGTGCCGCCGATATACATGCCGGGGCGGCGGCGGACGGGCTCCAGCCCTTCCAGCACCTCGATGGAAGAGGAATCGTAATCGCCGCCACCGGCGGGCATTTTTTCAAACAGATCGTCGCTCATGCCATAGATATAGGCACGGGGAATCCCCGCCCACAAGCGGCGGGGTGCAACTTATCCGGCAGTTAGAAGCCCGTGGGCGCAGGATCGACGATGGTGAAGACGCCATTGCCCACCTGCCGTACTTCCATCGCGCGCTGGCCGATGCCGTTGCTGTTGAAGCGGATCGCCCCGTCCAGGCCCAAAAAGCCGCCATCGTCCAGCAGCAGGCCTGCGGGAAGATCGGTGCCGGGCCGCCAGTCCCGCGTCAGCCGCAAGGTCAGCAGCACCGCATCGTAGCCCAGAGTGGCAATGCGATAGGGTGCCTCGCCAAAGCGCGACTGATAGCTGGTGGCGAACTGGCGATAGCGATCATCCGGCACGGCGGAGAACCACGCGCCGCGCATCGTGCCATCGCTCAGCAACGAATCCTGCCTGCTCCACAATTCGGTGCCGATGATGGAGGGCAGGGCATCGCCTGCGTCCTTCAGGCGCGGTGCGGCCATTGCGGCAAGGCGCGCGTTGTCCGCGATCAGGACGGTGTCGAAACTGCTGCCTGCGGCCAACCGCTCTGCCGCGCTGATGATGGAGGTGTTGCCGCGATCATAGCGCTGCACGCCCACAACAGTGCCGCCGCGCGCCATGATCGCCTGCTCTGCCGCGGCAGTGGTGCGATTGCCGTAATCACCACGCGGGGCCAGAATGGCAAAGCGGCTTGCGCCCTGCTTTGCCGCGAATTCCACGGTGCGTTCCACCGATTGTTCCGGAATATGGCCCATCACGAACACATCGGCGCGGGCGACGGTTGTATCGTTGGAGAAGGTGATCAGCGGCACATCGCTGGGCCGGGCCTGTGCCAGCACAGCGCCCACATTGTCACGCTGCAGCGGGCCAAGGATCAGGCGATTTCCATCACTGATGGCGCGGCTTGCCGCAGCACCGGCACCCGCACTGGTATCGTAAGTGGTGATGCGCAGGTTTTCAGCGCCTGTATCCAGCAGGGCCATGGTGGTGGCATTGGCGATGGACTGGCCAACCTCTGCATTGGAACCGCTCATCGGCACCAGCAGAGCCACGCGGTGACGGCCTTCGTCTTCGGGCAGCACGGCGCGATCGGGCGCGGTTGGCTGATCGACAATGGGGCCGCCGCGATCCGGGGTTGGGCTTTCTCCGCCCGGAATAACCTGACAACCGGCCAGCAACAGGCTGCCCATGCCAACTGCCAGAATGCGCTTCAAATTACCCAACATGCTTGCTTGCTCCGCTGAACATGGTTCATGGCCGCTGCTGTGAACGAACCTGTCGAACCCTTATCTCCCGGCCTCTATATCGTGGCGACGCCGATTGGCAATCTTGGCGATATCACCGTGCGAGCGAGCCAGGTGCTGGCCCAGTGCCATGGCATCGCCTGCGAGGATACCCGCGTAACGCAGAAACTTATCAGGCACTTGGGGATATCAAAGCCGCTGTGGCGGTATGACGATCACTCCGCACCCAACGATCGTGCCCGCCTGATCGAATCGATGCGGACCCGCGCCGTGGCTTTGGTGAGCGATGCGGGAATGCCGCTGATATCGGACCCCGGCTTTCGCCTGGTTAAAGATGCGCGAGAGGCCGGCATCCCGATCACCGCCTTGCCGGGCGCCAATGCTCCCCTGACAGCGCTGGCCCTGTCCGGCCTGCCCAATGATCGCTTCCTGTTTGCAGGCTTCCTGCCGTCAAAGGAAAAGGCACGGGCCGAGGTGCTGAAGGAACTGGGCGCGGTGCAATCCACACTGATCTTCTTCGAAACCGCGCCGCGCCTTGGCAAAAGCCTGACGGCCATCGAACAGGTGCTGCCAGGGCGGGAAGTGGCCGTTGGCAGAGAATTGACCAAGTTTTACGAGGAATGCCGCACTGGCTCTGCTCGCGAACTGCTGGACCATTATCAGGCGCACCCGCCCAAGGGAGAGATCGTGCTGCTAGTCGGTCCGCCGCCGGAAGTGGAGCATGATGCGGCAGATGCGGACGACATGCTGCGCGAATTGCTGGAAACAGAAAAGCCATCACAGGCCGCCGCACAGGTTGCCAAGGTGACCGGGCTGGACCGCAAGGCGCTGTACGCCCGCGCGATGGAACTGAAATCGCAGTGAAGCGCCAGCTTGCCGAACAACGCGGCCGCAAGGCGGAGGACGAGGCCGCGCGCTGGCTGGAGGGGCAGGGGTGGACCATCCTCGCCCGCCGCCGCAAGACCAAGGTGGGCGAGATCGACCTTGTGGCGAAGCGCGAGGGGCTGATCGCCTTTGTCGAGGTAAAGTGGCGCCAGCGCATCGCCGATCTGGATTTGGCTATCGACGAACACCGCCTGTCGCGCGTGGCCGCCGCAGCGGAGAGCGTGGCGCACGAATATGCGACCGGCGGCGAGGATATGCGGATCGACGTAATCCTCCTTGCACCGGGCGTGACCCCACGCCACATCGAAAACGCCTGGATGCCCTGATGCGGGTTGCCCTGATGAGGAATGTGAAATGAGCCTGAGAGTCGCTGTCCAGATGGACCCGATCGAATCGATCAAGATCGCGGGCGATTCCAGCTTTGCCCTGATGCTGGAGGCGCAGGCGCGCGGGCATTCGCTGTGGCACTATGACGTCACGACGCTCGCGTGGGAAGAAGGCCGCATCACCGCATGGGCCAAG
This sequence comes from Aurantiacibacter rhizosphaerae, assembly GCF_009807005.1. Classification (GTDB taxonomy): domain Bacteria; phylum Pseudomonadota; class Alphaproteobacteria; order Sphingomonadales; family Sphingomonadaceae; genus Alteraurantiacibacter; species Alteraurantiacibacter rhizosphaerae. The sequence goes on from NZ_WUBR01000002.1 coordinate 266,962, forward strand.
CCTGTTACCGTGCAGCGCGTGGAGGGCGATCATTTCAGCGCCGGAGCATTGGCAAAGATCGACCTGGCAGACGATATCGATGTCATCCTGATGCGGCAGGATCCGCCCTTCGATCTTGGCTATATCAGCGCTGCCCTGCTGCTGGACCGGCTGAAGGGCAGGACGCTGGTGAGCAACGATCCGCGCGAAGTTATCAATGCGCCGGAAAAGATGTTCGTGCTGAATTACGCGGAGTTCATGCCGCCCACGCTGATCGCGCGCAAGCTGGAGGATGTGCAGGAATTCCAGCGCAAGCACGGCGCCGTGGTGGTAAAACCGCTGCACGGCAATGGCGGCAAGGCGATCTTCAAGATCGATGCCGATGGCACCAACACGTCCGCCCTGTTCGAGGTTTTCAACCAGACCTGGCCCGAACCGCACATGGTGCAGCCCTTCCTGCCCAGCGTGGCAGAGGGCGACAAGCGCATCGTGCTGGTGGATGGAGAGGTGGCGGGCGCCATCAACCGCAAGCCGGGGGAGGGGGAGTTCCGGTCCAACCTGGCGCAGGGCGGCTCTGCCGAGGCCAGCCAGCTGACGGATCGCGAGAAGGAAATCTGCGCCGCCATGGGGCCAGAGCTGAAGCGCCGCGGCCTCACCTTCGTTGGCATAGACGTGATAGGCGGAGAGTGGCTGACCGAGATCAACGTCACCAGTCCTACCGGCATCGTGGCTATCGACAATTACAATGGCACCAACACGGCAGGCATGATCTGGGATGCGCTGGAGCGTCGCCACGCTGAAATGTAGTCCAAAAAGGACCGATTGCGCCGTCTGGTAGTTAGATGCGCATGGACACACTGATCATCGATGTGATCGAGGCGGGCGGATATTTCGGTATCTTCCTGCTGATGGCGCTGGAAAACATCATCCCGCCCGTACCCAGCGAAGTAATCATGGGTATCGGCGGTTTGCTGGTGCAGCGCGGATCGATGGATTTCTGGCCGCTGCTGCTGATCGGCACGCTGGGCACTGTGGCGGGCAATTACTTCTGGTACTGGATTGGCGCCAAGTGGGGCTACAAGCGGCTGGAGCCCTTCGTGAACAATTGGGGCCGCTGGCTGACGGTGGATTGGGAGCATATCGAGAACGCCCAGCGCTTCTTCGTGCGGCACGGGCACTGGGTTGTTTTCTTCCTGCGCTTTTCGCCGTTCCTGCGCACGATCATCTCCTTGCCAGCCGGGCTGGCGCGCATGCCGCTGGCGCGCTTTTTCGGCTATACCTTTGCAGGTTCGCTGGTGTGGAATGCGCTGCTGATCAAGGGCGGCCAATGGCTGGGCCACTGGCTGGAGGATTCGCAGCATATTCTGGGCTACATCATCATCGGCCTGATCGCGTTGACGATTGTCGGCTACATCTGGCGGCTGATCACCTGGACCCCGCGCGCGGAGCGTGAGGAAAGCTAATCATCCTCGCGCGGATGGGCGGATCGATAGGCGTCCAGCATCCGGGCAGCATCCACCTGAGTATAGATCTGCGTTGAGCCAAGGCTGGCGTGGCCCAGCAATTCCTGCAGGCTGCGAAGGTCTGCCCCGGCTCCCAGCAGATGCGTGGCAAAGCTGTGGCGCAGGGCATGCGGCGTTGCGGAGGCAGGCAGGCCCAACGCGGTGCGAGCCCGCGCCATCGCCTTTTGCACCATGCCCGGCGACAGCGGGCGGCCCTGTGCACCTTTGAAAAGGGCGTCAGAGCCGTTCAGCGGGTGGGGGCAGGCCTTGGCATAGGCAGCCACGGCTTCCCTCACCACCGGGATCAGCGGCACGACGCGCTGCTTGTTACCCTTGCCCGTCACCACCAAAGTCTCCCCCAGCGGAAGATCACTCGCGGTCAATGAAAGAGCCTCCGCGATGCGCAGCCCGGCGCCATACATCAGCAACAAGACGGCGGCATCGCGCTGGCCGATCCAGTCTTCGCGGGCAGTGGACTCAACCATGGCGGCAAGGCCCGTCGCTTCATCCGGGGTGACGGGGCGGGGCAGGCCCTTCTTCACACGCGGCCCCCGCATGCGCGGTGCGGTGCCGGGTTCCGCGCCAACCTGTTCGCGCGCAAATCCGATAAAGCTTTTCAGCGCCGAGAGTTCTCGCGCGGCAGAGACATTCACGATGCCTTCCGCCCGGCGCGATGCCAGATGGCCGCGCAGATCGCGCGTGGAGATACCGGCAACGCCCTGCCAATCTGTCAGCCCAAGCGCCAGCAGCAGCCTCTCCGCCGTGCTGACATAGGCGCGCACGGTGTGCGGACTGCGCCGCTGGGCCACGCTCAGATAATCCTGCCACTGGTCCAGAAGGGCAGAGGCGCTCATGCCGATACCAGATCGTCCGCCACCAGTTCAGGCAGCAGGGCGTCCAGCAGCGGCATGCCATCGGGCGATACGCCAATGCGCGGCCCATCGACCCATGTCAGGCCGATATCAGCATATTGGGCCAGCTTGGCAGTATTGATCAGATCGCCGGGTTTCAGATACATGCGAGAGGCGAGGCGATCCAGATCCACGCCCTCTGCCAGCCGCAGGCCCATCAGCAGCGCTTCCGATGCCTGTTCGGCCATGCCTAGCGCGCGCTCTTCCTTCAGGCCGTGACCGTTGCGCGCCACGGCATCCAGCCAGTTCTCCGGCTTCTTGTGCCGCATGGTCGCCATACCGCCGCGCCGCCCGTGTGCGCCGGGGCCGATACCGGCGTAATCCTCATATCGCCAGTAGGTGAGATTGTGGCGGCTTTCCTCCCCGGCGCGCGCGTGATTGCTGATTTCATAGGGAGGCAGGCCGGCCGCCGCAGTCAATTCTCGCGTCACGGCGAAGAGATCGGCCGCATCGTCATCATCCAGCGGGGTGAAACCGCCGCGCCGCACATCGGTGGCAAAGCGCGTGCCCGGCTCTATCGTCAGCTGATACAGCGAGAGATGGCCCGTGCCGAAGCTGAGCGCGCGCGACAGCTGATCGTGCCAATGGCGCTGCGTCTGGCCGGGCAGGGCGTAGATCAGGTCAAACGATACGCGTTCGAACTCGCTTTGCGCCGTCTCCAGCGCGTTCAGACCCTCTGTCGCATTATGCAGGCGGCCAAGGAATTGCAGTGCTGCATCATCCAGCGATTGCAGGCCAAGCGATACGCGGTTCACCCCCGCCGTGGCCAATGCCGCAAAATTGGCAGCTTCTACCGAGGACGGGTTTGCCTCCAGCGTGATTTCGATACCGGGCGCAAAGCCCCACAGTCTCTCAGCCTCCCGCAGCAACGCCTCCACCAGAGATGGCGGCATGAGGGACGGCGTGCCCCCTCCAAAGAAGATCGACGACAGCGTCTCTCCGCCAGCCACCTCAGCCTCGTGCCGCAGGTCAGCCAGCAGCGCGGACTGCCACGCGTCCACATCCACGCTGTCGCGCACATGCGAGTTGAAGTCGCAATAGGGACATTTGGCGAGGCAGAAGGGCCAATGGATATAAAGTGCGCGAGCCATGCCCATGTTTCAGCATGCGTTAACCGGCACAAGTCAAGTTCAGTCTCATGAAAAAGGGACGCGTCATTTGCGCCGCGCTGGCGGCATTGGGATCAATTTGCGCCATCGCCGCGCCTCTTTCCGCACAACATCGCGAAAGGATCAATCCCTTCGCGATGGATCTGCTGGAAGAGCACAACCGCGCCCGCGCACAGGTGGGCGTGCCGCGCCTGCAATGGAGCATTCGCCTTGCCCGCGAGGCGAATGAATGGGCGCAGCATCTGGCGCAGCAAGGCCGCATGATTCACGCAACGCGCGATCAGCGCGCCGGCAGCGGTGAGAACCTGTGGATGGGTCACGCCGGATATTACGGCGCGGATACTATGGTGGGCGGCTTCGTGGCGGAGAGGCAGCATTTCCGCAACGGGGAGTTTCCCAAGGTATCATCCACCGGCAACTGGCGCGATGTGGGCCATTACACGCAAGTCATCTGGCGCGGCACGCGCGAGGTGGGCTGCGCCGTGGCGCGCGGCAGGCAGAATGATTTCCTGGTCTGCCGGTATTTCCCCGCAGGCAATGTGTATAACCAGCGCGTGTTCTAAGCGCCGAACTGGTCTGCCTTCATCTTGGCAAAGGCATCGGCCCGGTGGCTGATGGCGTGCTTTTCCTGCGGGTCCAGCTCAGCAAAGGTCTGCTCGCGGCCAACGGGCACGAACACCGGATCGTAGCCAAAGCCCATCGTGCCGCGCGGCGGCCATGTCAGCGTGCCATCGGCGCGGCCTTCGTAAACGGTGTGTTCTCCATCCGGCCAGGCGAGGGCGAGGACGCAGGAAAACCAGCAATCGCGGGGCGTATCCGGCCCCATGCCCTGCAACAGGCCTTCCACCTTGCCCATGGCCATATACCAGTCGCGGCCCGGCTCCCCTTCGAACCATTGCCGTTCTGCCCAGTCCGCGGTGTAAACGCCGGGGCGGCCGTCCAGCGCGGCGACTGACAGGCCGCTATCGTCGGCGAGGGCGGGGAGGCCCGAAGCCTCCGCCGCCGCACGCGCCTTTATCAAGGCGTTCTCGACAAAGGTCTTGCCGGTTTCGGGCGGTTCGGGAAGGCCAAGCGATCCCGCCGATATGCAATCGAGCCCGTAAGGCTCCATCAGCCTGGCGATTTCTTTCAGCTTGCCCGCATTATGCGTGGCAATCACCAGCTTTCCCGATCCCAGCTTCCGGCTCATTTCACCGCTTCATCCTGTGCCTTGAAGATTTCCGCACAGCCCATCTGTGCAAGACGCAGCAGGCGCAGCAGGCCTTCCTCGTCATAGGTGGCGCCTTCTGCCGTGGCCTGCACCTCGGCAATCTGGCCGCCTTCGATCAGCACGAAATTGGCATCGGCATCGGCATTCGAATCCTCGATATAATCGAGGTCCAGCACCGGCGTGCCCTGATGGATGCCGCAGGAAATTGCAGCGATCTTGGCAGTCAGCGGATCGTTCTTGATCGCGCCTTCCGCCATCAGCTTGTTCACGGCAAGGCGAAGTGCCACCCACGCGCCGGAGATCGACGCGGTACGGGTGCCGCCATCGGCCTGGATCACGTCGCAATCCAGCGTGATCTGACGCTCGCCCAGCTTTTCCATATCGCAGACAGCGCGCAAGGATCGGCCGATAAGGCGCTGAATTTCCTGCGTGCGGCCGCTCTGCTTGCCCTTGGCCGCTTCACGGCTGCCGCGGGTGTGCGTGGCGCGGGGCAGCATCGAATATTCACCGGTGACCCAGCCCTGGCCCTTGCCGCGTAGCCACGGCGGAATGCGTTCTTCCACGCTGGCGGTGCACAGCACGCGGGTATCGCCAAAGCTGATCAGGCAGCTGCCCTCTGCATGCTTCGTAAAGCCGGTTTCGATGGTAATGGCGCGCATTTCGTCAGGCGCACGGCCGGAAGGTCGCATTGTTTTCTCCGATGGGATGTTTGCGCGAATGGCCCTAGCGACTAGATAGAGCCCTGTCATGGCTTCTCCACCGATCAATGAACTGACCAATCGCGCACGCGAGATTTTCCGCCTGGTGGTGGAGGATTACCTCGCCAGCGGGCAGCCCGTTGGTTCCAAGACCATCGCCCGGCGTGGGGAGGTGAACCTGTCGCCAGCCTCGATCCGATCGGTGTTGAGCGAGCTGGAAGGCTTCGGCCTGCTGGCAGCGCCGCACACCAGCGCGGGGCGACTGCCCACCGATCTTGGGCTGCGCCTGTTCGTGGACGGTATCATGCAGGTGGCGGAACCCACGCAGGCCGAACGCGCAGCAATAGAGGCGCAGCTGGGCCAGCCCGGCCCGATAGAGGAGGCGCTGGCCAACACCAGTTCGCTCCTGTCCAACCTCTCGGGCGCGGCGGGCATGGTGATGGTGCCCCAGCGAGAAGCACAGCTTGCGCAGGTCAATCTGGTTCCGCTGGACGATCGCCGCGCGCTGGCCGTCTTGGTGGGGGAAGATGGTCACGTGGAAAATCGCGTGCTGGATCTGGATGGTCCGGTGGCGCCCGGCACCTTGCAGGAAGCGGGCAATTACATCACCGCCCGCCTGCGCGGCCGCACGCTGGCGGATGCTGCAAAAGCGATGCAAGCCGAAATCCGATCCGGCAAAAGCGAGCTGGACGAAGCGAGCCAGCGGCTGGTGGAAGCTGGCATCGCCACGTGGAGCGAGGATGCGACCAAGCGCCCCGTCCTGATCGTGCGCGGCGCATCCAACCTGATTGACGAAAGTGTTGCGACAGACCTTGAACGTGTGCGTCAATTGCTGGACGACCTTGAAAACAAGCAGTCGGTAGCGCAATTGCTCGACAACGCGCGGCAGGCAGAATCGACCCGCATCTTCATCGGTGCAGAAAATCGCCTGTTCGCGTTATCCGGTTCGTCCGTCATTGCCGCGCCCTATCGTGATCGGGAGGGCAAGGTGGTTGGCGTGCTGGGTGTGATCGGGCCGACGCGGTTGAATTACGCGCGCGTCGTTCCCATGGTGGACTTCACCGCCCAATCCCTGGGCAAGAGATTTGGTTAGCGAGACAGATGATCGATAATGAACAGAACCGCGACGAAGCGGTGGAAAACGAACTTGAAGGCGTGCCGGAGGAGTTCCTCCAGGATGACGAAGAGGGCGAAGGCGAGGGCCAGGATTTCGAAACGGAACTGGCGCAGCTGCGAGACGATCTGGAAGCCGCCAAGCAGGAAACGCTGTATGCCAAGGCAGAAGCGCAGAACCAGCGCCGCCGCCTTGAGAAAGAGGTTCAGGACGCGCGCGCCTATGCCTCAACGGGCTTTGCACGCGATATCCTGAGCGTGGCAGACAATCTGGCCCGCGGCATCGATGCCATTCCGGAGGATCTTCGAGAAGACAGCAAGTTCAAGGGCCTCGTCGCCGGCATCCAGGCTACCCAGCGGGAGCTGGACAAGGTGTTCACGCAGCATGGCATCACGCGCATCGCGGCCATGGGCCTGCCGCTGGACCCCAATCAGCACCAGGCGATGATGGAAGTTCCCACCAATGATGCAGAGCCCGGCACGGTCGTGCAGGAAATGCAGGCAGGCTACATGATCAAGGATCGACTGCTGCGCGCCAGCATGGTGGGCGTGGCAAAGAAACCCGACTAAGTCCCTGATTTCCGCAGAACCCGGAACCAGCAGGCCCGTTTGACCGTAACCCCTTGGATACAGGGGTTAAGGAGATCGAACATGAATAAGCTGTTGTTTGCGCCTGCACTGGTCGCGTCCACTCTTGGACTTGGCGCTTGTGCTGAAAATTATGCTGTTGAAGGCGGCCTTGCCGGGGCTGCTGCCGGTGCCGGTGCCGCTGCCCTTCTGGGTGGCGATATCGAGACCTATGCACTGGCAGGCGCTGCGATCGGCGGCGTGGTCGGTTATGCGGTCGACAAGAATGACCAGTGCGATGGCTATTACGGCGATGGTCGCTACGTCGATGACGATTGCCGTTATGACGATGATTACCGCCGCTATTTCTAAGGGCGGATGAAATTGCAGGGCGTCGTCACCGTGGGTGTCGGCGCCCTCATTCTTTTGACAGCAATCCTTCGATTTCATCGACCGTGCGCAGATCGGCAAAGATCAACGCCATCGAATCCAGCGTGCCACCATGCGCCTCCTCGCTTAACGCGGCGCAGGCATCCACGGCCATCACCACACGGTAGTTCAGCTGCATGGCATCGCGCGCGGTGCTCTCGCAGCAGCAATTGGTCAGCGTGCCGGAGATGATAAGGTTCTCCATGCCATGCTGGCGCAGCACATCGTGCAGATCGCTGGTGCCGGGCGTAAATCCGCTGAACCGATGCTTGTCCACCAGCAGGTCCTCTCCTTCGTTCTCAATCTCCGGCCACATCTGCCAGTAATCCGCGCCGGGCGTGAAAGCCTCCCGATGCGCGGCGATTCCGTCCAGCATCCGCTCCGCAAACACCGGCCAGGCGGCGGGGCCGTCAGGGTCGGGCGTAGTGAAGCGCAGGAAGATGTTTTTCCCGCCAGCCGACCTGATTGTGCGGCTGAGGCGGTTGATCTTTTCCACCACATTGCGCGCCATCGGCACTTCGACAGGCGCGCCTTCCGCCACGAAGCCATTTTGCATATCCACCACCAGATGCGCGGTTTTCGCAGGGTCCAGCTTTTGCCAGATATTGCCAACCTCTCCGCGCACCTGGGCATGGGCTGCAAGAATGGCGGCGTGATCGACGTGGTGGGACATGGCGATTTCCTTGGCTCGTATCAGGTGGCACGCGTGTTAGGGCTGGTCGCTCCTGCAAAATTCACCAGTACATCATAGGCTGCAGGATCGGCGACTCCTGCCAGCTTGAACCCGTTTCGCAGCAGGAAAGCATGCTCCACGATCCGGGCCTGCTGTTCGATGCCATATCTGGTCAGCGGCCAGCCGGGTTTCAGCGTGTAGTCATAGCTGGCCCACGGCATGCGATTGAGCACAAGATACCATTCGCCGCGCGTCTGCGTTTGCCAGACATGCGTCATCTCGTGGATGAAGAGTGCCTGGCGACGCACGGGCGCAGTGGCGAAGTCCTCGCAATAGGCCTGGCCCAGCGGGTGGAAATGGATGTGCCCGCGCGGGGCCATGGTGATGCGCCTGGGCTGGAAAAAGGCCCATTTCCTGCGCCTTATGCGAACCTTCGCATAATCGATGGCATCGCCAAACATGCTGCGGGCAAGCGCGATTTCCCCGTCGCTCAACGGCCGTTCGCCGCCGATCGGGCAGGCAGTCGCGCTTGCCTCGCTCACATTGTCCTCATGCCAGCTGGCATTATTCCGCGTGATCCATACCATCGTGCTCGCCTTCGGCATGGTTCATCGGCTCGTCTCCCGCGGCGCGAACTTCCACGGGGAAGCTGCACTTGTCGCCGCCAACAAAGGTCAGCGTGGTTTCTGTCTCTGATCCGACTTCCAGCGGTTCCTGCGGCTCCATCGCCATCACGTGCAAGGAGCCGGGCTCGAATTTCACGGTTTCCCCGGCGGGCACATCCAGCTGCATCAGCTCATCCATGGAAGGCTGCAGGTTCCATTCGCCCATCTGGTGCAATTGTGCGCTGCCAAAGCCCATTACGCTGGCGGAGCGTATCATGCGGCTGGTGGCGCCGGTGTTCTCCAGATCGAAATAGACCGCTGCCGGATTGCCTTCCACCGCGCCAAGCGCCAGCCAGCCGTTCGTTACCGCCACGCCGGGCGCACAGTCCGTATCTGCCGTGGCTTGCGTATCCTGCGGCGCTTCCTGCGTCGCCTCCCCACCGCAGGCCGTAAGAACGAGCGCGAGGCCCAGCGACATCATGCTTGCCGAAATGCTCTTGGTAATCATCATAAACCCTTCCGAAAGAATGCGTCGATTTCTAGAGAGCGCAGTCCCTTGTGCCAAGCGAAAGCGCACCTATATCCGCCCTCGATACACAGCTTTTATCGAGTTGCGGCATGGGTCTTGCCGGTATCGGGAGGCCGAACACGCAACGTCCAACACTGAAAGAGATGGGGAATTATGAGTAAGATTATCGGTATCGACCTTGGCACCACCAACAGCTGCGTCGCCGTGATGGAAGGCGGCAAGGCCAAGGTTATCGAAAATTCCGAAGGCGCGCGCACCACGCCGTCTATCGTGGCATTCACCAAGGATGACGAGCGCCTGATCGGCCAGCCGGCAAAGCGCCAGGCCGTCACCAATCCGGACAACACCCTGTTCGCTATCAAGCGCCTGATCGGTCGTCCGTTCAACGATCCGACCACCAAGAAGGACATGGATCTTGTTCCCTATGACATCGTCAAGGGCAAGAACGGCGATGCATGGGTGGAAGCTGGCGGACAGGAATATTCGCCCAGCCAGATTTCCGCCTTCATCCTGCAGAAGATGAAGGAAACCGCCGAGAGCTATCTTGGCGAGACGGTTACCAAGGCCGTGATCACCGTTCCTGCATACTTCAACGATGCGCAGCGCCAGGCGACCAAGGACGCCGGCCAGATCGCCGGTCTTGAAGTAGAGCGCATCATCAATGAGCCGACTGCGGCTGCGCTGGCCTATGGCATGGACAAGGACGACGGCAAGACCATCGCCGTTTATGACCTTGGCGGCGGTACGTTCGACGTTTCCGTCCTCGAAATCGGTGACGGCGTGTTCGAAGTGAAGTCGACCAATGGCGATACTTTCCTGGGCGGCGAAGATTTCGACAACGTGATCGTCGATTACTTGGCAGAGCAGTTCAAATCGAAGGAAAACATGGACCTGAAGACCGACAAGCTCGCTCTTCAGCGCCTGAAGGAAGCTGCCGAAAAGGCCAAGATCGAGCTTTCCAGCTCGCAGACCACGGAAGTGAACCTGCCCTTCATCACTGCGCGCATGGAAGGTGGCTCGTCCACGCCATTGCACCTGGTGGAAACCATCAGCCGTTCCAAGCTGGAGCAGCTGGTTGGTGATCTGATCAAGCGTACGCTGGAGCCGTGCAAAAAGGCACTGGCCGATGCCGGTGTCGACAAGAGCGGCATCGATGAAGTGATCCTGGTGGGCGGTATGACCCGCATGCCCAAGGTTCGCGAGATCGTGGAAGAGTTCTTCGGGTCCAAGCCGCACACCGGCGTGAACCCCGATGAAGTCGTGGCCATGGGCGCTGCCATTCAGGCCGGCGTTCTGCAGGGCGACGTGAAGGATGTTCTGCTGCTGGACGTTACCCCGCTGTCGCTGGGTATCGAAACGCTGGGCGGCGTGTTCACCCGCATGATCGACCGCAACACCACCATCCCCACCAAGAAGGCGCAGGTCTACTCGACTGCCGAGGATAACCAGGGCGCCGTGACGATCCGCGTGTTCCAGGGTGAGCGTGAGATGGCGGCCGACAACAAGATGCTGGGCCAGTTCGATCTGGTGGGCATCCCGTCCGCTCCGCGCGGCGTTCCGCAGATCGAGGTTACCTTCGATATCGACGCCAACGGCATCGTGAACGTGTCCGCCAAGGACAAGGGCACGGGCAAGGAACAGCAGATCCGCATCCAGGCATCGGGCGGTCTTTCGGACTCCGATATCGACCAGATGGTGCAGGATGCCGAAAAGTTCGCCGAAGAGGACAAGAAGCGCCGCGAGGCTGCCGAAGTCCGCAACAATCTCGATAGCATGGTCCACGCGACCGAGAAGCAGCTGGAAGAGAATGGCGACAAGGTTGACGCAAGCCTGAAGGGCGAAGTCGAGACCGCCGTTTCCGAAGCGAAGGAAGCTCTGGAAGGCGACGATCTGGATGCCATGAAGGCCAAGAGCGATGCCCTGACGCAGGCCGCCATGAAAATGGGCCAGGCCATCTACGAGACGGATCAGGCATCCGGCGCAGATGCCGCTGCCGACGCCGCGGCATCCGAAGACACCGCTTCTCCCGCCGAGGAAGAAGAGGTTGTCGATGCCGAGTTCACCGAAGTGGACGAAGACAACAAGTCCTGAGTGGTGTAATAATGGACAAACCAGCCGCCATCGACGCAACATGCGCCGGTGGCGGTGCGGTTTGGGGGTTCACGAATGTCTGCGACTGAAGTCGATTTCTACGAATTGCTGGGTGTTACCCGGAACGCCGATGGCGCGACGGTAAAATCCGCCTATCGCAAGATGGCGATGAAGTATCACCCGGATCGCAATCCCGGAGATGCTGAGGCGGAGGCCAGGTTCAAGGCCTGCAGCGCCGCCTACGAAGTGCTGAAAGACCCGCAAAAACGCGCAGCCTATGATCGTTATGGCCATGATGCATTCCAGCAGGGCATGGGTGGCGGCGGCGGCCAGGGCGGCGCGGAATTCAGCGATATCGGCGATATCTTCGAAACCATCTTCGGCAGCGCCTTTGGCGGCGGAAATGGCGGCGGACATGCCCGCGCACGGCGCGGCGCGGATCTTCGCTACGATATGCAGATCAGCATGGAGGATGCCTTCCACGGCAAGTCTTCCGAAATCACTGTTGAAGTGGCGCGCACATGCGACACCTGCGAAGGCTCCGGCGCGGAACCGGGCACCGGCAAGCGCCGTTGTGATCTGTGCCACGGCCACGGCAAGGTCCGTGCGCAACAAGGCCTCTTCGTAGTCGAACGCCCATGCCCCAACTGCAGCGGGCGTGGTGAGGTTCTGGAACAGGCTTGTTCAAACTGCCGCGGCGAAGGCCGGGTTGATCGGGAGCAGGTTCTCGAAGTCGAGATTCCGCCGGGCGTCGACAATGGCACGCGCATTCGCCTTTCCGGCAAGGGCGAGGCTGGCCCTATGGGCGCGCCTCCGGGCGATCTCTACATCTTCGTCCATATCAAGGAACATCGCGTGTTCCAGCGTGAAGGCACGGCGCTGTTCACGCGCGTTCCGATCAGCTTCACGGCTGCTGCGCTTGGCGACACGATCGAAATTCCGGGCCTCGATGGCGAATCCCACGCTATTGAAATTCCCGCAGGCATCCAGTCCGGCAAGCAGTTGCGCAAGCGCGGTGCGGGCATGCCTGTGCTGCAAGGGCGCGGGCGCGGCGATCTGGTGGTGGAACTGATGGTGGAAACGCCCACCAAGCTATCTGCGCGCCAAAAGGAAATCCTGCGGGAATTCCGTGAAACGGAAACCGGCGATGAATGCCCGGAAAGCCGCGGCTTCTTCAACAAGCTGAAGGATGTGCTGGGAAGCTAGGCCTCAGCCTTCGCCCAGTTTGCGGATAATTTCTTCGCGCAGGGATGAGACCAGTGCCGGCTTGCAATTGTCGCGCTGGTCTTCCTCGTCGCAGATCGCCAGAAACGCGTCGCGCTTTATGGCGAGGCACTCCGCCTGGTCAAAGCCGCCGGGCACCGTGGAGCAGACAAGATCCACCATCCGCTCCGCCCCGTGCAGGCGGCCCCACAGGTAATCGTTCTCACGATAGGCGCGGCTGAAGAATGCGCCGAAGTTGAAGAACTCCGTTCCCCGCAGTGTCGCCGCCGTGCCGCCATCGCGGATGGCCGTGGCGTCTTCGGGACTGATGCGATCAACCTTTACCGGGTCAAACTCCGTCAAGCCTTCGTTGCGTAGCAGGGGCAGGGTGGAAACGTCGTAAAACGGGAAGCCGAGGTAAGCGAGCAGCACCCTGCGGCGCAGATCCTTCGGCATGGCAGCCAGGGCTTCGCACAAGACTTCTTCCGCCGCCTCGTCCGTTTCACGCAGTGCGCGCCGCTGCGCCAGCGTATCGAGAAACACGCCCGGCTGCGCCACGACATCTGCCGCAATTTCGGCAAAGTCTGCGCCAAGATTGTCCGGGTCTTCCTTTGCAAAATACAGGGTGAGGGCGCGATAAACCGCATCGCGCGCATCCTGCAGCCCTTCATCGGGGATATCGGGGTCAAGCTCCCAATCGCGGGACAAGCGGCGCGCCAAGAGGCGCAGGCGGCGGATGCGAAACGCCAGATCGTGATCACGGAAAAAGGTGATCGCCAGATCGCTTGCGCCACCGCCCTTGGCCGCGCTCAGGCTGGCCATATCGCGCGCGTCGATTTCTTCCCGCAGGCTGGAGGCGATTTCCGGCGCGCTGGGCATGCCGGCACGGCCTGCCGCCTTGCGCGCCAGATCCGCCAGCCTGTCCAATATACCGCTCAGTTTCGCCTGTGCGTAGGAATGGAAGGCATAGCCCGCGCTTTCAGCAGCTGCCTGCTGCGCCCGCCCGCGCCAGGCCGCCAGACGTTTTCTGGTGGGCCGATCCAGAAACAATGTTCGCCCGAACAGCTTGTCTACCGCGCCTTCCACTTCGGGACGCAGGGCCGCCACCATCTTGCGCAGCTTTTCCGCCTCGCGGGTCTGCTGCTCCAGCACTTCCAGATTGTCCCTGATCGGTTGCTCTCGCGGAATCGCGGACAGCGAACCGGCAATCGCGCCAAAGAAGCTGACCGGCTTGGGCGTTTCACTTTCCTCCAGTCGCGGGCGTCGCGGGGATGGGTCGATATAGACGAACCGCCGGTCCACTTCGCGCTGGGCGGGGCGCACTGTCAGCGCCCTGATCGCGCCTTCGAAGGGGGCATTGTTGAGCACTGATCCATCCACCAGCGCCACGTGGTCCATCGTGCCGCGCTCTACATGCGTGGGCATCACGCGGCGCAGGAACTGATCCTTGCCCTGCCAATCGCCACCGCAAACCGCGTCAATCTCTGCAATGCGAAGGGGAGGGAAAGCGCCGGGAAAGCTGGCCGTGGCACGCGCTGCCAAAGTCAATTCGCACAATTGCGCCAAATCATGCCCACCCTCGCGCGGCGTGTTCGCGCGGAAACCGATTGGCATGCGGTGCTCTGTTTCCTCCACCTGCGACGGGCTGTTGAGCCGCAGGGTTTCCAGCCTTCCGCGAAAATCCGTCGCCGTCACCATTAGATCCAGCGGATGCCGGGAGGGAAGCAGCGGTTCCTCGGCCCCACCTTCGGACATCGCCATCAGTGCGCGGTGGATCAGGCGGCTGAAGCCGGAGCCGGAGAAAGGCGGCTCAAACCAGCGTCCGCGCACCAGGCTGGAAATCTTGGCGCGCACTTCGGTGCGGGTTTCGGCGGCGACCGTTTCGGAAACCGTGTTGCCCGGTGCCCGCGTCAGATACCAGACGATGGGCCGCATGTAGACGCGCGCTGCCGGAGACCATGGGCGCGCCTCTGGCTCCACCAGCTTTTCCACATCGGCATTGTTCAGCCACAATTCCGTCAGCGGCTCCAGACTGCGGCCAGAATGCACCGCCTGCGCCAGGAACACGGCGTTGATCCCGCCCGCGCTGGCACCGGTGATGATATCGGGCAGCACGCGCAGGCGGATGCCCCGCTCAGCCTCGATCCGCTCCAGCAGGGAGAGATACACCGCCTCGACCCCGTCCACGCTTTCTTGCCCGGCCGCGTGGAATGCGCGGCTGGCGCGGGCCAGCTTCCATACCTCCTTGGTGACGCCGTGCATGTATACCGCCAGGCTGACACCGCCATAGCAGACCAATGCAATCCTGAGTTCTTTCTGCTGCATCACACATGCTGATGGCAGAACCGCGCGGCTCTGGCCAGATGCGCTGTCAGCAGCGCTTGCGTTCCGCTTTCGTTCCGGTTAGCAGTTGACGCATGGCAAAGCCGAAAAAGCGTTTCATCTGCACCGAATGCGGCAGTGTGTCCTCTCGTTGGCAGGGGCAATGCGGCGATTGTTCCCAGTGGAACACGCTGGAGGAAGATGTTCCCGAAACAGCCTTTGCCGCCAAGCATCACCTGGCAAGCGGGGGCAGGGCCATCGCGTTTGAATCGCTGGACGCGCCGACCAAGCCGCTGGAGCGCCGGACGACCGGCATTGCCGAATTTGATCGCGCGCTGGGCGGCGGACTGGTGCCTGGCGCGGCGATTTTGATGGGCGGCGAACCGGGCATCGGCAAATCCACGCTGCTGTTGCAGGCTGCGGCCAAGATTTCGCAGGCAGGCGGAACAGCCGTGTATGTCAGCGGGGAAGAGGCGACCGGACAGGTGCGCATGCGCGCCGCGCGGCTGGGCCTTTCCAAGGCGCCGCTGAAACTGGCGGCAGCGACTTCGGTTCGCGATATTCTCACGACTTTGGGGCAGGGCGATCCGCCCGATTTGCTGGTGGTGGATTCCATCCAGACCATGCATTCCGACATGATCGAAGGCGCGCCCGGCACCGTCAGCCAGGTGCGCGCATCGGCCTTTGAACTGATCCGCTTTGCCAAGGAACGCGGCACCGCGCTGGTGCTGGTTGGCCATGTGACAAAGGATGGAAACATCGCCGGCCCGCGCGTGCTGGAGCATATGGTGGATACGGTGATGAGCTTCGAGGGGGAACGCAGCCACCAGTATCGCATCCTGCGCTGCCTGAAGAACCGCTTTGGCGCGGTGGACGAAATCGGCGTTTTCGCGATGGAAGGGCATGGGCTGGACGAGGTGGGCAATCCTTCCTCGCTGTTCCTTTCCGGCAGGGATGAACCCATTGCCGGGGCCGCCGTTTTCCCCGCACTGGAGGGCACGCGCCCCGTTCTGGTAGAGATACAAGCGCTGATCGTGCGCCTGCAATCGGGCGCTACCCCGCGCCGTGCGGTGGTGGGATGGGACAGCGGACGTCTGGCGATGTTGCTGGCGGTGATGGAATCGCGCTGCGGCCTCAGCTTTTCGACGGCGGAGGTCTATCTGAACGTTGCAGGGGGATATCGGCTGTCCGATCCGGCGGCGGACCTTGCCGTGGCTGCCGCGCTGATCAGCGCGTTGGCCGACAAGCCGCTGGCCGCCAATGCCGTGTGGTTCGGCGAAGTCGCCCTTTCCGGAGAAATTCGCCCCGTCGCGCATGGCAATCTGCGCCAGAAAGAGGCGGCAAAACTGGGCTTTGGCAAGGCTTTCGGGCCCGCAGACGGAGGGCAAAACGTGCCTGGCTTGCGATACGCAGATGTGGGCGCCGTGACGTCACTCGTTGACCGTGTGATGTCATCGGCATAAATCCATCGGCAGATGACGGGATTTGATCTCATTGTGCTGCTGATCGTGGGGGTCGGCGCAATCGGGGGGTTTCTGCGCGGTTTCGTGCAGGAGGTGCTTTCCGTTGCCGCATGGATACTGGCCATCTTCGCCATCCGGTTCCTGCATACAGACCTTACGGCAGCCATCCTGGATTTCATGGGTTCGCCCATCACGGCATCGATACTGGCCTTCGCCCTGCTGCTGCTGATCCCATATGCCGCCATGAAACTGATCTCCAGCATTGCCGGACGCACCAGCCGCAATTCTGTGCTTGGCCCGGTTGATCGTGTGCTGGGCTTTGCCTTCGGGGCGTTGAAAGGCATGCTGATCGTAGTGGTGGCGTTCTCCCTGCTGGTTCTGGGGTATGACACCGTCTGGGGATCGAAAGGGCGTCCGGTTTGGATCGCCGAGGCGCGGACATACCAACTGGTGGATGCCGGTTCACGCGCCATGGTGCAGATCATAGAGGAGCGCCGCGCGCGCCTTCTTGAAGAAGAGGCGGAATGAGCGCGGAACGGCTTTACACGCCGCAAATGCTTTCCGCTGCCGTGGAACTGGCCAATTTCCCGCCGCTGCAAACCGCACGATTGCACGGGTCCGCACGCGCACCCGCATGCGGTTCCACGCTGGAGATGGGCCTTGATCTGGACGAGGGCGGCGCGATTGCCGCCATCGGCATGAAGGTGCGCGCCTGTGCGGTGGGGCAGGCAGCCGCCGCCATCTTCGCGCGCCACGCCGCCGGGCGAACCGCGCAGGAAATCGGCGAAACTCTCGATGGCCTGACGGCGTGGCTGGAACAGTACGGCGCCATGCCCGCCTGGCCGGACCTAAGCCTGATAGCGCCCGCGCGCGATTATCGCGGGCGGCACGGTGCCATGCTTCTGCCGTGGAATGCCGCGGCGGCGGCTCTTTCCAGCACGGCAAACGCACGCTAACGAACGACTTTGGCCAGTTGGGGGGGGGAGCACATGACGACAGCGGCGGCAAACACCGTTCACGAACCGAGCAAGAAAGAGATCCGCCTCGTCATCGCGGCGAGCTCCGCAGGCACGATTTTCGAATGGTATGACTTCTTCATCTACGGCACCCTTGCCAGCCTGATCGGCGCGGCGTTCTTTCCCAGCGGCAATGAAACCCTGCAAACGCTGCTGGTGTGGGCAGGCTTTGCCGTGGGCTTCGGCTTTCGTCCGCTGGGCGCGATCCTGTTCGGTTTCCTGGGCGATCGGCTGGGGCGCAAATATACCTTTCTTGTCACGGTAACATTGATGGGCATTGCCACAGCCGGCGTCGGACTGATCCCCACGGCGGCCACCATCGGCATCGCGGCCCCCATCATCGTGCTGCTGTTCCGCATCCTGCAGGGCCTTGCACTGGGCGGAGAATATGGCGGCGCTGCGATCTACGTGGCCGAACACGCGCCTCCCGAAAAGCGCGGCTTTTACACCAGTTTCATCCAGGCCAGCGTGGTGGGCGGCTTCGTCTTGTCGATCATCGTCGTGCTGGCCTGCCGCGCGATTATCCCGCCGGAAGAATTTGCCGCCTGGGGCTGGCGCGTGCCGTTCCTGCTGTCACTGATCCTGCTCGCCATCTCTTTATGGATGCGCTTCAAACTGTCGGAAAGCCCGGTGTTCAAGGCGATGAAGGAAGCGGGCGAAACCGCTGGCAATCCTTTCGTCGAAAGCTTCACCTATCCGGGCAACAAGAAGCGCATCTTCGTGGCGCTATTCGGCATCACCGGCGTTTTGACAACGATCTGGTACACGGCCTTCTTCTCTGGCCTGTCCTTCCTGCGCGGCCCCATGCGGGTGGACGAGCAGGTGGTGGAATTCATCATGCTGCTGGCAGGGGCCATCGCCATGGGCTTTTACCTGGTGGTGGGCCGTTGGTCTGACAGGGTCGGCCGCAAGAAGCCGATCATCATCGGCGCGCTGGCCACGCTGCTGCTGATCTTTCCGCTGTTCTGGGCGATGGGCAGCCTCGCCAACCCAGGTTTGCAGCGCAGCGCCGAAGAGGCACCCGTGGTGGTCAGCGGCGCAGATTGCAGCTTCGATCCCTTCGCGGAGGAGCAGGCGACGGCGTGCGGCCGCGTGTTGCAGGATCTTACCGCGCTTGGCGTGCCCTATGATCTGGATGGCGGGGCACAGCAGCAGGCCGTTTCCATCGGCACTGCCAGCGTGGATTACTCTGGTCTCACCGCCAGCAATCGCCGCGCGGAAATCCAAAGCGCGCTGGAAGATCAGGGCTATGACTTCTCCGTCCAGACGCCGCCGCTGATGAACCTTATCGGCATTGTTGCCATGTTGCTGGTGTTTGGCGCGCTATCCGCTCTTACCTATGGGTCCGTGGCGGCGCTGCTGTCGGAAATGTTTCCGCCAAAGATCCGCTATTCCTCTCTTTCGATCCCCTATCATATCGGCGCGGGCTACCTTGGTGGTTTCCTGCCGCTGATCGCGGGATATATCGTTGCGCGCACGGGCGATGTTTATGCAGGCCTCTGGTACACTTGGGTCGTCGTCGCCTTTGGCCTCGTGGTAGCGTGGTGGGGCATCCCCAATGGACCACCACGAGATTTTCAAGATGACCCTGCCTGATCCGCCGCCTGCTACACTGCGTTTGCGGATAGATACTGATGCGCTGGCCGCCAATTGGCGGGCGCTGGATCGTTTGTCGGGCAGCGCGGAAGCGGGCGCGGCGGTGAAGGCGGATGGCTATGGCCTTGGCATCGATCATGTCATGCCAGCTCTGCTGTCTGCCGGGGCGCGTCATTTCTTCGTGGCGCATTGGAGCGAGGTTCCCGATGTGCTGCGCCATACCGACGGCGCCACCATCGCCGTGCTGCACGGGGTAACGAACGAGAGCGAAGCGAATTACGCCAAGGCAACGGGTGCAATTCCGGTGCTGAATTCGCTGCATCAGGCGCAGATCTGGCTGGAGAGCGGCGGCGGACCGTGCCACCTGATGGTGGATAGCGGCATCAATCGCCTGGGGGTGGAGCCGGATCAGCTTGGCAACCCGCTGCTGCAGCGGCTGGAAATCGATACGCTGTTATCGCACCTCGCCTCCGCGGATGAGGACAGCGAACAGAATGCCCGCCAGCAGGGCATATTCCGTCAGGCGATACCCCAATTCAACACCCGCAAACTCAGCCTTGCGAACAGTGCCGGCATTGCTCTTGGCAGCGATTATCACTTCGACATCACGCGGCCCGGCCTTTCGCTATACGGCGGCGTGCCAAGGGCAGAGCTTTCCGAACATATTCAGCAGGTCGCGTATCTGGAAGCAGCGGTGCTGCAACTGCGAGATCTCTCGGCAGGCGATGCGGTTGGCTACAACGCAACCTGGCGCGCGGAACGTTCCACGCGCGTGGCGGTGCTTTCCCTGGGCTATGCCGATGGCTTCCTGCGGAGTTGGGGCGCGGAAGGTGCGCTGCAACATAACGGGCAGCGCTTGCCGATCCTGGGCCGTGTTTCGATGGACATGGTAATCGTCGATTGCAGCGATGTAGAGGTGCAGGAAGGCGATTTCTGTCAAGTTATCTACGGTTTACCGCAAGCTTCTAAAATCGCGGAACTGTCCCAATATGAACTGCTCACCGTGCTTGGCAGCAGATTCGATAGAGTTTCCTGATCGCCCGGATTGCAAACGCCATGCTGCGAGTGCTAAGACACGGGTTAACACAAGTCGGGAAAATCGCAGCATGGCTGATAAGAAATCTTCAGATGGTGAGCCGGTCATCATCAAAAAATACGCAAACCGTCGCCTGTATAACACCCAGTCATCCAGCTATATCACGCTGGACGATCTGGCACGGATGGTTCGCACAGGGGTGGATTTCAAGGTTCTGGACGCCAAGTCCGGCGGGGACATTACCCATGCCATCCTGACGCAGATCATCATGGAAGAAGAAACGCATGGGGAGCAGATGCTGCCCGTCAGCTTCCTGCGCGATCTGATTTCGATGTACGGCAATTCCATGCAATCCATGATGCCGTCCTATCTCGAAGCGACGATGGACAATTTCCGCACCAATCAGGCGAAACTGCGCGAAGCGTTTCAGCCCAGCATTGGGGCAGGCGCGTTCTCGAAGATTGCGGAGCAGAACATGGCCATGTTCGAAGCTGCTGCGGGCGCATTCATTCCGGGCGGCAGTGTGGGCACGGATTCGGCAGCTGAGAAACCGGCATCCAAGCCAGCTTCGAAGCCGGACGATATCGATGCTCTGAAATCGCAGATGGCCGAAATGCAGCGCAAGCTGGATCAGCTGGGTAAATAACCCGCCTCTTTTCTCAAGACATCAAGCAGACACTCGAAGCAGACACTCGACATGGCCACCGTGCGGCGTCATGGGGGCAGTTGTGTCTGTCTGATCCACGGAAAAACTTGCCATGCCTGCCATTCGTCATGCCCTTAACACCAAGCGCGAAGATGATTTTGCCGCCTGGTATCAGGAAGTCATCTCTGCCGCGGACATGGCCGAGGAATCGGGCGTGCGCGGCTGCATGGTGATCAAGCCGTGGGGCTACGGCATCTGGGAACGCATGCAGCGCCTGCTGGATGACCGGATCAAGGCCGCCGGTGTGCAGAACGCCTATTTCCCGCTGTTCATTCCGCTGAAGAATTTTGAACGGGAGGCAGAGCACGTGGATGGCTTTGCCAAGGAAATGGCCGTTGTTACCCACCACCGCCTGATCGCGGATGGGGAGGGCGGACTGATCCCCGATCCCGACGCCAAGCTGGAAGAACCGCTGGTGGTGCGCCCCACGTCGGAAACCATCATCGGCGACGCGATGAGCCGCTGGGTGCAAAGCTGGCGCGATCTGCCGCTGCGCCTCAACCAGTGGGCCAATGTGGTGCGCTGGGAAATGCGCACCCGCATGTTCCTGCGCACCAGTGAGTTTCTCTGGCAGGAAGGGCACTCCGCCCATTCCTCGACCGAGGAAGCGCAGGCCGAAACGATGATGGCGCTGGAAATGTACCGCGCCTTTGCCGAGGAGGATGCCGCACTTCCCGTGATCGCCGGAGAGAAGCCGGAGAATGAGCGTTTTCCGGGCGCAATGGAGACCTGGTCGATCGAGGCGATGATGCAGGATGGCAAGGCGCTGCAGGCCGGCACCAGCCATTATCTGGGCACCAATTTCGCCTTTGCGGCCAACATCCGCTATCAGAACAAGGAAGGCCGGGAAACGCTGTGCCACACGGTCAGCTGGGGCATGTCCACCCGCATGGTGGGCGGGCTGATCATGACCCATGGCGATGATGACGGTCTGCGCGTGCCGCCCGCGCTGGCACCTTTCCAGGTGGTGATCCTGCCCATGCTGCGGGACAAGCCTGAAGACGATGCTCTGCTGGATTATTGCGAGAACCTGCGCGCTGCCATCGCCGGGCAGAACGCATTGGGAGAACCCGTGCGCGTGCTGCTGGACAAGCGGCCTGGCAAAGCTGCGGCAAAGCGTTGGGACTGGGTGCGCAAGGGTGCGCCGCTGATCCTGGAAGTCGGCAGCCGCGATATGGAAAATGGCGTTGTCAGCCTGCTGCGCCGCGATGCCCTGTGGGACATGGAAACCGGCAAGCCCGCTTTCCAGAACCCCACCCGCGATCTGTGTGCGCAAAGCGTGCCCACGATCCTTGGCGATATGCAGAACGGCCTGCTTGTGGAGGCGCGCGAAAGGCGCGATGCCAATATCCGCCGCGACATCACCGATATGGACGCGCTGGCCCACCATTTCAGCCGCGAAGCGAAATATCCCGGTTGGGTGGAAGTCCAGTGGGCCAAGCCGACCGGCGCTGCGCTGGAAAAGGTGGTGGAGACGTTGAAGGAACTGCGCCTGACGCTGCGCAATGTCCCGATGAACGCGACACCTGCTGATGGCACCTGCATCTTTACCGGAGAGCAGGCCGTGGAACGGGTCTTCGTCGCGCGCGCCTATTGAGCAAGTTCAGGCCGCCGCTGCTATCCACCGCGGCGGCCCCATTCAATTTCAATCTTCAGGCAGGCCTTTTTCCAGATCGCGCTGAAACGCGTCGAAAGAAATGTCGCGGCCCACGAAATCTCGCACCAGCTCTGCTGCGGGGCGCGATCCGCCCGGCTCCAGCACCAGGCGGCGGTAGTCCGCTGCCGTTTCCGGATTGGTTAGCCCTTCTTCCACGAAGCGGCTGAACATGTCTGCCGCAATAACGCGAGACCAGCCGTAGGTGTAATAGGCCGCGCCATAACCATCCAGATGGTTGAATGCCGCCTGCATTTCAGATGTCGGGGAGATTGGCACGAGCGAATAGGCTTTTTGCCACTCGCGCGTTGCCTCGCCCAGATTATCTGGCGTGGGCTGGGTGTAGAGATTGTAGGAAGTCGCCGTCAGACCAAGCTGGCGCATCTCGGACATGCCCTGGTTGAAATGGCGAACGGCATTCATTCGCTCAACCAGATCGCGCGGGATCGTCTCCCCTTCCGCATTCACCGCAAAAGTCGAAAGCGTGTCGTAATCGTAGACCCAGTTTTCCAGAATCTGGGATGGTGCCTCGATGAAATCCCATTCCACGTTGATCACGCTGGTACCCGCCATTTCGTGACGGCTGCCGAAGATATAGTGCAGAATGTGGCCGAATTCATGCAGGAAAGTCGTTACCTGCCTGTGCTCCATCAGCCCTTCCGGCATGTTCTGCACCAGTGCGGCGACAGGCACCTGGCCGGGTTCGGGAGAGCCGCTGTACAGCGGCACGACATTGGCGTGGGTGTATTTTCCGGGACGGGGATGGGAATCGAGATAGAAGCGCCCGATCACTTCGCCATCCTCGACAAGTTCATAAGCGCCTACGCTCTCGTGCCAGACAGGCGTGTCCCATGCGCGCACTTCCACGCCAAAAAGGTTCTGCGTCAGCTCGAATATGCCGTCACGCACGTTGTCGTGCTGGAAATACTCGCGCGCTTCCTGCGGATCGTAGGCGTAATTGGCCTGCTGAACCTTGGGCGAAAGCCAACCGAGCTGATAGGATTCGATACGCTCCGCATCTGGGCGCAGCTGCTGCAATACCGCCAGCGCCTGATCGTAATCCGCCTGAGCCACGGGCCGCGCCGCGGCATCGGTTTGCCTAATCAGGTCTTCCACCTTCTGCGGCGTGTTCAACATCCGGTCGGAGAACTGCAGCGCGGCATAATTCTCGAAGCCGGTCAGTTCGGCCAGTTCGGCGCGCAGGGCAAAAATCTGGCGCAGCACCTCGTCATTGGCGGGGTAGGCTCGTTGGCCAAAAACTTGGGCGTACCGCTTTCGCAGCTCGTCGCTATCGGCATAGGTCATCACCGGGACGTAATCGGTCGTCGCGGTGGTGAGCGTGATCATGCCGCTCTCGCCCACCTCTCGCGCGTCGATGTAGTCCTGCGGCACGCCTGCCAGTTCTTCCGGCCTCACCTCGATAGTGCGCACGTCCTCGGCGATGTTGCGCGAAAATTCCGTGCTGAGCGCGGCCAATGCGTCGTTGATTTCCTGCACGCGGGCACGCTTTTCATCGTCCAGCGAAACGCCGGCGCGGCGAAAGCCATCCATCGTTTCGGCGTAATAGTTCTGTATCAACGTGTCCGCACTCGAAACGTCGAGCGCGGAGAGGCGATCATAGATCGGACGAGAAAGGGTCATCTCGCTCGTCAGGCCGGTAAGGCGTGCAGAGCAGGCACCGCCCGCATCGCGCTGTTCGGGCGTCAGCAGAACCTGCTGATACAAGTTCGCTTCGTAAGTTCCGGAGTACAGCAGCGCTGCAAGAGCATCATACCGCTTCAGTGTGTTTTCGACTGTCGGGACCTCGCTGTCGCCCAGCAGTGCGTCGCGGCGCAGATCCACCTGTCCGGCATAGAAATCGCAGCGCGCTTTGATTTCTTCAACGCTGGGATCGGTCATTACCGGGCCGAGAATCCGATATACCTCGCTGGCATGTGAAGGCGCGGTAATTGCGGTGGTGGCAGCGAGTGCCAGCGCGATCGTCTTCATTGTGCATATTCCCTGTTGCGTACCCGAATGTCGGTTCGCATTGGGATACCCTCAACTGGTTACACCTGCAATTGGCCATCTTGCATTGCACCCTCGGATCGGCGATCACCTTGCAAATGCGCACATTTATCCTGCCCGCGACGCTGTTCGCCGCCTTCGCCACCACCGCCAACGCACATGATCCCGCCAGCGATCCGGCAACTCCGGTCTTTGTCGAGCGGTTGCAGACCGATGTGGAAACGATGGTGTCCTTCGGCACGCGGCATACGCTTTCCAGCCTTGACGATCCTGAACGCGGCATCGGCGCGGCGCTGGATTGGGGCAGGGCGGAATTCGAAGAGACCAGCGCGGCCTGTGGCGGATGCCTGGACGTAAGCTTTGTAGAGCGTGAGATGAGCGGACGGCGCATTCCGGAGCCTGTCATGATCCGCAATGCCATCGCCATCCAGCGCGGCAGCGAGCGGCCGAACGAGGTCGTCATAATCCAGGGCCATATCGACAGCCGCGCGTCGGACGTAATGGATGCCTCCAGCGAAGCACCCGGCGCGAATGACAATGCCAGCGGCAGCGCGCTGGTGCTGGAAGCGGCCCGCGCGCTGAGCCAGAAGCAATATCCCACCACCATCGTCTACGCCCTTCTGATGGGGGAGGAGCAGGGCCTCTACGGCGGGAACCTGCTGGCCGACTATGCGATGGAGCAGGGCTGGACCGTGAAGGCCGTGCTCAACAATGATGTGGTGGGCGGCTCCTGCGGCAGTGACGGCGTGTGCGATGCAGAGCATGTGCGCGTATTCTCCGAAGGCGTGCGCGCGGATGCCAGCGATGAATGGCGCGCCCGGATGCGCAGCCTTGGCGGCGCAAACGACAGCCCCAGCCGCAATCTCTCCCGCTTTCTCGACAAGCTGGCCGAGGGTGAACCCACCGGCCTAGACGTGCGGCAGACCTGGCGCAGTGACCGGATGGGCCGGGGCGGGGACCATCTGCCGTTTCTCGACCGTGGCTATCCGGCCATCCGTTTCAGCGTGGCAATCGAGGATTACGAGCATCAGCATCAGGATCTGCGCGTGGAAGACGGCGTGACCTATGGCGACACGATCGACGAGATGGATTTCGATTTCCTCGCCGACGTTACCCGCCTGAATGTGCGCGCCGCCGATGTGCTGGCCCGCACACCCATGCCGCCGGTGGTGCAAAGCGACGGCATCGTTCGCCCCGACGTTTTGCTGGAGTGGGAGCCTGTGGCAGGCGCCGTGCGCTACAACATCTGGCGCCGCCGCACGGATGAGCGGGACTGGAGCCTTCGCAGCACGCTGCGCGCCGATCCTGCGGCAGACCTCAATTCCGTGGTGCTGGCGCCTGATCGCGGCGACGACTGGATCTTCGGCGTCAGCTCCGTGGCGGCGGACGGGGCGGAAAGCCCTGTCTCCAGCGCGGTACCCGGCGGACAGTTTTATCCGCTACCCGTCGACAGCGGGGAGTAGCGCCCCCATATGGCGGGGCACATGAACAAACCGAAAAACACAAAGAAGTTCGAAGGCCTGCCCAACAAGGATCAGGTCATGGAATTCATTCGCGGCTCCGACACGCGTGTCGGCAAGCGCGAAATCGCCAAGCATTTCCGCCTCAAGGGGCAGGAAAAAATCGCGCTGAAGGCGCTGCTGAAGGACATGGCCGAGGAAGGCCTGATCGACGGCAAGTCCAGCGCATACCACCGCATGGGCGGCGTGCCGCGCGTCACCGTGCTGAAGATCGTCGAGATTGACGATGGTGAACCTATCGGCGTGCCCGAAAGCTGGGACCCCGACGAAGGCACCGCTCCGCCGCGCCTGCGCGTGATGGAGAAGAAGAAGCAACTCGCACTGCGCACCGGCGACCGCATCCTTGCCCGCACCGAGGAAAAGGGCAGCGGCTGGCTGGCGCACCCGATGAAGAAGCTGGCCGTGGCCGAAGACCAGATGCTGGGCGTGATCGAGATCGACGGCGGCGGCAAGGCATGGCTGGCGCCGGTCGACAAGCGCATCCGCAATTCCTTCGCCGTGTCCGATCAGGGCGAAGCGGAAGAGGGCCAGTTGGTCGTGGCAGAGCCCACCGGGCGCGGGCGCAATGCCAGCGTGAAGGTGACGGACGTGCTGGGCGATCCGCTCGCCCCGCGCAGCTATAGCCTTATCGCCATTCACAAGTTCGGCATTCCCAACGTGTTCTCGCAAGAGGTGCTGGACGAGGCCGAGAAGGCCGCCAAGCTGCCGCTCAGCGAAGAGGACCGCGAAGACCTGCGCGACCTGCCCATCATCGCCATCGACCCTGCCGACGCGCGCGACCATGACGACGCGATCTGGGCCGAGAGCGACGGGGAGGGCGGCTTCCGCGCTCTCGTCGCCATTGCCGATGTTTCCTATTACGTGCGGCCCGACAGCGCGCTGGACAAGGAAGCGCGCAAGCGCGGCAACTCCGTTTATTTCCCGGACCGCGTCGTGCCGATGCTGCCCGAAGTGCTGTCTGCCGATGTCTGCTCTTTGCGCGAAGGCGAGGACCGCGCGGCCATGGCCTGCCACCTCACCATCGATGCAGACGGCAAGGTTACCAACTGGCGCTTCACCCGCGCCATCGTGCGCATTCACCAGGTGATCGCCTATGAAGATGCGCAGGCGCAGATCGACGAAGGCAATGCCACCGGCCCCATCAATGCATTGTGGGCCTGCTGGAATTCGCTGGCATCGGCGCGCGCTGATCGTGACCCCCTCAACCTGGATCTGCCCGAACGGCGCGTGGAACTGGGCGAGGATGGCAAGGTGAAGGGTATCGCCGTGCGCGAACGGCTGGATGCTCACCGCGTGGTGGAAGACTTCATGATCGCGGCCAATGTGGCGGCGGCAAAGGCTTTGGAGAGCAAGGCCAGCCCGGTCGTCTACCGCGTGCACGAACCGCCGACCCGAGAAAAGCTGATCGCGCTGCGCGAATATTTCGAAAGCATCGGCAAGAACCTGGCGCTGGGCCAGGTCATCACGCCCGGCCTCTTCAACCGCATGATTAAGGATGTGGCCGACGAGGGCGAGAAGGCGCTGGTGATGGAAGCCGTGTTGCGCAGCCAGACGCAGGCCTATTATGGCCCCAAGAACGCTGGCCACTTCGGCCTTGCGCTGGGTTCCTACGCCCATTTCACATCGCCCATTCGCCGCTATGCCGACCTGCTGCTGCACCGCGCATTGGTGGATGCCTTCAAGCTGGAACAGCCCAAGCCGAAGGACCGCGCAATCCCCGCCCATTCGGGCCTGTCAGACCGTGACCGGGACGATCTGGGCAAGATCACAGAGGCCATCAGCATCACCGAGCGCCGCGCGATGGAGGCAGAGCGCGACACCGTGGATCGCTATGTCGCCGCGTGGCTTTCGGGCCGCGTGGACGAGGTGTTCCCCACCCGTATCACCGGCGTGCAGAAGTTCGGTTTCTTCGCCACCATCGTGGGGCTGGGCGGCGACGGGCTGGTGCCTGTCAGCACGCTGGGCCGCGAATATTTCACCTATGACGAAGGCGCGCATTCACTGGTGGGCGAGAGTACCGGCACCAGCTTCACCGTGGGGGACAAGCTGGACCTGCGGCTGGCGGAAGCCAATCCGCTAACAGGCGCGCTGAAGTTCGAGCTGCCCGATAGCGAAGGCGGCCACAAGGTGGAGCCGCGCGGCAAAAGGCCGGAGAAGAAACACCGCAAGGGTGGCCCGCAGAATGGCGGCGCGGGCAAGCGTGCGCCGCGCAAGGATGCCAAGGGCAAGCACACCGTGGGCAAGCGTGGCCGGCCCGGTAACATCCGGCACCAAGGGCGCAAGAAGAAGTAGCGGAACGGGCAGGGAGCCGAGGTCGTTGGTTGGGCAAAGGAGAATTCAATGCTCAAGCCCGAACAGACCGCCCCCGACCTCGATCTACCGCTGACCATCGATGCGCGTTTCGTATTGTCGGACCAGACGCCGGACAATTTCACCATGCTGGTGTTCTATCGCGGCAAGCATTGCCCGATCTGCAAGCGCTATCTGGAGGAACTGGGCGGCCGCCTGTCCGATTTCACGAATCGCGGGATTAACGTGTTCGCGATCAGCATGGATAGCGAAGAGCGCGCCATGGTTTCTGACAAGGAGTGGGCGACCCACGATCTGCCGCTGGCGCATAGCCTGACAGAAGAGCAGGCGCGCGAGTGGGGCCTCTATATCTCGGAAAAGCGTGAAGGCAGCGAGGAGCCGGACGTTTTCAGCGAACCCGGCCTGTTCCTGCTGCGCCCTGATCGATCACTTTATTTTGCTGTCACCCAGAACGCACCCTTCACGCGCCCATCGCTGGACGAGCTGATCAAGGGAATCGATATCGTGCTGGAGAAGGATTATCCCACGCGCGGCACGTTAACTTAACGCGTCGATCTCTTCACTGGTCAAGCTGCCCGGCACAATGAACAGCGGGCAGTGCAGGCTGCCGACATGGGTGGAAAAGTGGGTAACCAGCGGACCCGGCGCACCTTCGGCAGCCGCACTGAGCACAAGAGCCGCGACTTCAGGATGTTCCAGCAGATATTCCGCCACCACGGTTTTCGCGTCCCCAACGCGCACCGCGATCTGCGGCATCTTGCCCGATTCATACATCAGTTCGCCCGCGGCGGAATTGGCCAGAACCTCCGCCCGGTCGCGCGCCTCTTCCTCGATGGTGGCCTGGACGCCGCCAAAGGCGTTGAACGTCTGGCGCGGCACCAGCGCCAGCAGGTGCACCATCCCGCCCGTCTTCGCCGCACGACGCGCCGCGAAACGCAGCGCCGTGCGCGCTTCTTCCGTCTCGTCGACAATGGTGAGATAGACGCGCATATTACATTCTCCCGGCGATGTCGTATCGGGGGAAACAACGAAAACCGCAAGATGCCTTGCCCCGCGCCGCCAAATTGGCCAGAGAGCGAGGCACGCGAAAACACGCTTTCAGGGAGCTAAGCGCCTCTATGCCGATTGCCATCAAGATGCCCGCCCTTTCACCGACCATGGAGGAAGGCACCCTCGCCAAATGGCTGGTCAAGGTGGGTGACACGGTTTCCTCTGGCGACATCATGGCCGAGATCGAAACGGACAAGGCCACGATGGAGTTCGAAGCCGTGGACGAGGGCACGATTGCCCATATCCAGGTGGATGAGGGAACAGAGGGTGTGCAGGTCGGCACGATCATCGCGACCCTCGCAGAAGATGGCGAGGATGTGGGCGATGTAGAGCCGATGGGCGATGGCGCGCCTGCCCCTTCACCAACGCCCGCAGCCAAGGAGAAGGAGGAACCTGCTCCCACACCCGCTCCGGCGGCGAAGGAAAACGCGGCACCCGCGCCTACTCCCAGCCCATCGCCTGCTCCGGCCTCTTCGGGTGATCGCGTCATCGCATCCCCGCTGGCCCGCCGTATTGCGGAGCAAAAGGGTCTCGATCTTTCGCAGGTGAAAGGCAGCGGCCCCAACGGCCGCATCGTCAAGGCTGACGTCGAGAATGCCAAGCCCGGCAAGGCCGCCGATGCCGCTCCGGCTCCAGCCGCCAGCGCGCCTGCGCCCACCCCGGCACCCGCTGCCGCGCCAACGGGCGCACAGGATTTCGGCATTCCGCACGACGTCGAAAAGCTGTCCTCCATGCGCAAGGTGATCGCCAAACGCCTGACCGAGAGCAAGCAGACCGTGCCGCATATCTACCTCACCGTGGATATCCGCCTCGATGCCCTGCTGAAGCTGCGCAGCGAACTGAACGCCGCGCTGGAACCTCAGGGCGTGAAGCTGTCGGTCAACGACATGCTGATCAAGGCGCTGGCCAAATCGCTGGAGCAGGTGCCCGCTTGCAATGTGCAATTCGCCGGTGACACCATGCTGCAATTCAAGCGCGCCGATATCTCCGTCGCCGTGTCCATCCCCAATGGCCTGATCACCCCCATTGTGAAGGATGCAGGGGCCAAGGCGATGAGCAAGATCAGCACCGAGATGAAGGATCTCGGCAGCCGCGCGAAGGAAGGCAAGCTGGCCCCGGAAGAATTCCAGGGCGGAACCGCCAGCCTTTCCAACATGGGCATGTTCGGCATCAAGCAGTTCGAAGCCGTCATCAACCCGCCGCAGGGCATGATCATGGCCATCGGCGCTGGCGAGAAGCGGCCTTACGTCATCGACGATTCGCTTCAGATCGCCACCGTGATGAGCGCAACCGGCAGCTTCGACCACCGCGCCATCGACGGTGCGGACGGCGCGCAGCTGATGAAAGCCTTCAAGGAACTGTGCGAGGCGCCGCTGGGACTGGTAGCCTGAGGCGCCAGTTTTTCACACCGACACCATTTAGCGGGGACAGATTGAGTGTGCTGAGAATAGCAGAGAGGTTTTGTCTTCCGCATGCCTGATCGCGACCCCGCCATCCGCGTCACCGCGATGCCTGCCGATGCCAATGCCTATGGCGATATCTTCGGCGGCTGGTTGATGAGCCTGATGGATTCCGGCGCGGGACTCACCGCCTCGCGCCATGCCAAGGGCAGGGCAGTGACCGTGGCGATTGACGCAGTTGAATTCCTCAGCCCGGTAAAGGTGGGGGACGAGGTCTCCATCTACTCCAAGATCATCAGAACGGGCCGCACCAGCATCGCGATTGATATCGAGGCATGGCGTCGTCACCGCGAATCGGAAGAGGAAGTGATGGTGACGCGGGCAACCTTCACCTTCGTCGCCGTGGATGATGCCGGCAAGCCGCGCCCACTTGAAAGCCGTGCTGCATGATCGGGCGTGTTGCCGCTGTTGCCGTTATCGGCCTGGCATCGGCATGCGCCCCCGGTGGCGAAATCGGAGATCGCATGATGACCAGCCATCCCAGCGCCGATCAACATTATTACCCCTCCGCTACAGATGGTGAAGGGCAGGGGAACCCATGGATCGTCATCCTGCCCGGCGGCGGCGGGATCGAGGTATTCGGCGACACCGAATTCTATTTCGACGTGGCCCGGCATTGGAACAGCCGCGGCCTCGATGCACTCGTGGTCCACTACCAGGAGGCCGCCCCCATCCTCGGTATCGAGAGCGAAGGCATCCCCGGCCCGATGGAAGCGAAGGTGGTGCGCGATGCGCTGGCCTCTGCCGAGCGCGAGGGCTGGCTGGACCTGCAATGCCCCGGCTTCGTGATCGGATTTTCCGCTGGTGGTTCCGGCGTGCTGTCGCTGGTGAATGATCCGGTGCCGAACCTTGTGGGTGCCATTGGCTATTATCCGCTGGTACTCGGTCAGCCCGAAGACTTCACCGCGCAGGTGCCGATGCTGGTGCTGCAGGGCGAGGCCGACGACCTCACTACTCCAGAAGCGCTGGACAGTTTCCTCCAGACGGCCACGCCGCAGGAGAACTTCATCGTGCACCGCTACGAGGGGGCAGAGCATGGGTTCGACATTCCCTCACTTGCCAAACCGGTTGAATACAACGGCGGTGTATTTCTCTATGAGGAGGAAGCCGCAAAAGCCGCAGGACGCGAAGCTAATGCCTTCGTTGCCCACTTGCTGGCTGACCGGGGCACGCCCGATTGTGGAGGCAGCTAGTCCATGCGCCACCCACTTCCCGACTTCACGGCCGCATCGGCCACCATCCGCCACACACACTTGCTTGCAGGATAGATCATGAGCAATTCCTACGACGTCATCGTTCTCGGTTCCGGCCCCGGCGGCTATGTCGCCGCCATTCGCTGTGCGCAGCTTGGCCTGAAAACCGCCATCGTCGAACGCGAGAACCTGGGCGGCATCTGCCTCAACTGGGGCTGTATCCCCACCAAGGCGCTGCTGCGCTCCGCAGAGATCCTGCATTATGCGCAGCACGCCAAGGATTACGGTTTGAAAATCGCGGGCGAGATCGAGGCTGATCTGGACGCAGTGGTGAAGCGCAGCCGCGGCGTGGCCAAGCAGCTGAACCAAGGCGTGACGCACCTGATGAAGAAGAACAAGATCACCGTCCATATGGGGGAGGGCACGCTGACCGGGCCTACCTCGCTGACGGTGAAGGGCGAGAAGGGCGAAGAAAAGCTCACCGCCAAGCATGTGATCGTCGCCACCGGTGCCCGCGCGCGTGACCTGCCTTTCGCCAAGGCCGACGGAAAGCGCATCTGGACCTATCGCCACGCGATGACCCCGTCCGAAATGCCGAAGAAGCTGCTGGTGATCGGCAGCGGTGCAATCGGCATCGAATTTGCCAGCTTCTACAATGACATGGGCGCAGATGTTACCGTGGTCGAAATGCTGGACCGCGTCGTGCCCGTGGAAGATGCGGACGTGTCCGGCTTCCTCCAGAAAGCGCTCACCAAGCAGGGCATGACGATCATGACCGGCGCGGGTGTCGAGGATATCAAGGCCGACGACAAGGGTGTGAAAGCCAAGATCAAGGGCAAGGACGGCAAGGTTGCCGATCACGAATTCAGCCACTGCATCGTCGCCATCGGCATCATGCCCAACACGGAAAACGTAGGGCTGGAAAAGCTGGCAGAGATGGACCGCGGCTTCATCCAGATCGACGATTACGGGCGGACCAAGTCAAAGGGGCTGTGGGCCATCGGTGATTGCACGCCGGGGCCGTGGCTGGCGCACAAGGCCAGCCACGAAGGCGTGACCACCGCAGAAGCGATTGCGCAGGAACTGGGCAACAAGGATGTGCATCCGCACCCGCTTAACCGCGATGCCATTCCGGGCTGCACCTATTGCCACCCGCAGATCGCCAGCGTTGGCATGACGGAGGCAAAGGCCAAGGAAGCCGGTTACGAGGTGAAAGTCGGCATGTTCCCCTTCATCGGCAATGGCAAGGCCATCGCATTGGGAGAGGCAGAGGGTTTCACCAAGACGGTGTTCGATGCCAAGACCGGTGAACTGCTGGGCGCACATATGATCGGCGCGGAAGTGACCGAAATGATCCAGGGCTATGTCGTCGGCAAGACATTGGAGACGACCGAAGCGGAGTTGATGCAGACGGTGTTCCCGCATCCCACCATCTCTGAATCCATGCACGAAAGCGTGCTGGCCGCCTATGGCCGGGCGATCCATATCTGATGGCTTAATTTGCGACGAACCGCTGGTCGCAAATACCGGAAAACATTCACCTCTCGCGCGTTTGTAGTGCGAGAGGTGAACATCATGGAATACGAAATTTCAGATCAGCCGCAGGATCAATACCGCCCGGAACGCAAGGCCATGCAGCCGGAAGTTCTCGATCAGGATGCGGACCTTTTGGAAGAAGATCGGCAATTGTCCTGACACCAGGTCGTGACAGCGCGGAAAAATCGCGCTAGCGGGCATCGCGCTGCGCTGGACAGGTGGCAGAGCGGTTGAATGCACTGGTCTTGAAAACCAGCAAGGGTGCAAGCCCTTCGTGGGTTCGAATCCCACCCTGTCCGCCAGCAAACTTCTCTTACCCACTTTCCTCATTCACCTAGGTGACAGCCAAGAGCGGCCACGCTAGAAATCGGATGAAGTCAATTTGCCGGACCAACCGGCATGATCGTTCGAGAGGATCGCCTGATATGAACCGCAAGCTTTGCGCTGCCCTTGCCGCCACCGCTGCTGCCGCCACAATCGCCACTGCCGCGCCCGCACAGGCCCAGGGCGCCTGCGATCGCGAAATGCTGCAAGGCATCGCCAATGATTGGGTTTCCGCGCTCGAGAAGGGCACGATGATGACCATGAACCTAGGCGAATGGGTCGAATATAACGAGAATTTCCAGCGCGGTTCGCTTGGCGGGTTCCTTACCCCGGCACGGGAAGTGGACTGGCACCTTGCCCTGCTGGACACCACGACATGCCAGGTGTTTGTCGAGGCCGTTATGCTGGACGAGGAAAATCCCATCGTCAGCGCAACGCAGATCAGCAACGGCTTCTTCGGTGTTGGGCCCTTCGATAATATCGTGACCGACAAGGGTGACTGGCTGTTCGATCCGCAAGCCACCTATGAATATGCCCGGCGCGAGGACTGGGGCGATATTCCGGAAGGTGAGCATGCCACGCGCGAGGAACTGATCGCCGCTGCCGATGCTTATCTGGACCTGTTCAACGATCCCGGCGTCGAAGTGCCATGGGGTGAGCCTTGTGCGCGGCTGGAAGGCGGCGTCTACACCGGTCGTGGAGAGCCGACCGACACCTGCAACGTGGGCGTTCCCGAAGGTGTTGAGCTGAAGAACCGCCGCTACGTGGTCGACGAAGTGAAAGGCGCGGTGAACGTCATTCTGGAATTCGGTGACAACGCCTTGCCCGACAGCCACACGTTCCGCATGGAAGATGGCAAACTGCGTTACATTCACACCGTAACTGCCTGTGAAACCGAGAATTGCGGCTTCAAGCCCTTTGCCGAAATGCTGGCCGAGAACCCCGATATGCAGCCGCCGTACGCGCCTCTTGACGAGTAGGCGCAGCACAGCGGCAACTCGTCGCATTGCGAAAATGAGGGATTCCATCGCGGCGATGCGTGCAGTAGTCAGGATAGCATGACATTTCAGACCCTGCGCCGCGCCGGCGCCTTCGCTGCTGCACTGATGCTGAGCTCCTCTCCCGCCACCGCGCAAGGGGAATCCTTCAGCAGCTATCTCGATACCGTGGCCGCCCATGCCCGCGCAGAAGGGGTTAGCCAGCGCACCATCGATCGCGTGTTTTCCGGCCTTACACCCAATGACAGGGTGCTGGCGCTGGACCGGGACAATGTCTCCTCTGGCGGCTCCACCACCAGCACGGGATTTCCCTCCATGGCGGGCTATCTCAACCGTCATAACACGTCGGCCCGCATCAGCGGCGGCGTGCGCAAGCTTGCCGAAACACGCTCTATCGGTGCTGATATTGAGCGCAAATATGGTGTGCCCGCCGAAATAGTTATCGCGATCTGGGGGCATGAAACCGCCTATGGCGCGGTGATGGGCAGCTTCGATCTGCCGCGTTCGCTCGCCACGCTGGCGTGGGATGGCCGCCGCCGCACGCTGTTCGAACGTGAATTAATCGATGTGCTCAAGATGGTGGATCAGGGCGTGTCCCGCTCTCAGCTGGTGGGCAGCTGGGCAGGGGCGTTTGGCAACGGACAGTTCCTGCCAAGCGTCTATCTGCGCCTTGCCGTGGATGGCGATGGCGATGGTGACCGCGATATCTGGAACTCCGATGTCGACACCATGCATTCCATTGCGAATTATTTTCGCGATGCCGGATGGCGCACGGGAGAACCCTGGGCCGTGCGCGCCTACGTGCCCAACTCGGCAGACCGATCCGGCATTGAAAATCGCGTGACTTCGCCGGTTTGCCCGCGTGTTCACGAACGTCACAGCCGCTGGATGACCGTGCGCGAATGGCGAGAACGGGGCATTACGCCGCGCGCGCCCATAGGTGATGACGTGATGGCATCGCTGTTTGAACCCGATGGCCCGGCAGCACCCGGCTATCTCTTAACCCAGAATTATAGGGTTATACTCGAATATAACTGCTCGAATTACTACGCGATGAGTGTGGGATTGCTTGCAGATGAGATTAGTCGATAACCTGAAGACCACTGCCGGTGCACGCGCACTGGTAACCATTTTCGTTGCCTCTGGACTGGCTGCCTGTGGAACCACGGGCAGCGCAGACCTGGCACCCGTTTCCGCCATGCCCGGCAATGGACCGCAGGCGGATTATCCGATCCTGGTGGGCGAACCTTACGAGATCGCGGGCACGCTTCACACGCCCGCCGACGTCTTGAATTATGACGAGGTGGGCTACCTCACGCTAGACCCGGACACCGCCGGCTTTTCCGGCGCGCATCACAGCCTTCCCGTGCCCAGCTATGCGGAGGTGACTTCGCTGGAAACGGGTCGCACCGTGCTGGTGCGGCTGGAACGGCGCGGCCCGATGACGACGAACCATCTCATCGCCCTGTCCCCGGCCGCGATGGCGCAGCTTGGTGGCAGCGTGGAAATGCCGGTCCGCGTTCGCCGGGTGAACCCGCCAGAGGTTCAGCGTGCCATGCTGCGCGCAGGGGAGGCGGCGCCGCTGCGGATGGATACGCCCACGTCATTGCTTACTGTGCTGCAACGTCGCCTGCCGAGCAGCGGCTCTGCATCGCTTGCCACCAAAGCGGAGGCTCCAACCGCGATTGAGACAGTGGAGCTTGCCGCATCGAGCGCCGCTTCTTCGGAGGCGGAAGTGTCGCCAGCGCCTGCGCCTGATGCTGCGACGCCTGAAGAGGTGGAAGTCGTGGCAGTAGCCAGCGCGGTTGAGACCGAAGAGCTGGCCAGCGTGGAGCCAGCAGCGCAGGAGCAAGCCAACCAATTCGCCGCAGCCTTCGAAAGCGCGAGTGCCGAACCGTCCGCCGATCCCGCAGCCGAGCCTGAACAGGCAGCATCGCCAGCCCCAGACGCCGAAGGCAGCTTCCTCGTTCAGGCGGCGGCCTTTGCGAGCCAGGACAACGCCCGCCGTGCCGCAAAGTCGCTTGGCGGTGCAATCAGCCAGTCTGGCCGGTATTACCAGGTGCGCACGGGGCCGTTCATGACCCGTGGAGAAGCCGAGGCCTCGCTCGCCAATGTGCATCGTGCGGGCTATAGCGATGCTCGAATCCTGACCAGCGGCTGAGCCTTGCTTCTCTGCCGCGATTGAGCGGTGGAGATTATGTGCACAAGCTGAAGGCCTCGGTAAAAACTGCGCTGTTGGCGTCGGCCATCGCGCTTGGGGCAAACCCGGCCATGCCTGCCACGGTGCCTGCTCCGGTGCCGGAAGAAATTCCCATCGGCCTGCTGGTGGATATCTCCAACGGGCAGACGCTGTTTTCGCGTGAGGAGCACAGGCGCTTCGTCCCGGCGTCCGTTACAAAGGTGATGACGGCCTACACCGCCTTCAAACTGATCGATGAAGGCAAGCTGCGGCCCGATGCCCGCTTTGCCTATTCGCAGGAATTGGAGGATGCCTGGTACAACGAAGGCTCCAACATGTTCCTGCGCGCGGGAGAGCAGCCGACCATCGGTCAATTGCTGTTGGGCATCACCACCGTCTCCGGCAATGACGCCAGCGTCGCCATTGCCGTGGCGGCGACAGGTTCGCTGGATAGCTGGCTGGAATTGATGAATGCCAATGCCACCCAGCTTGGCATGCGCGATACGCATTTCGGTTCTCCAAACGGATTTCCCGATGGCGGGCAAACCTACACATCGGCGCGCGATCTGGCCCTGTTGGGAGAGGCGATTACACAGCGATACCCATCGCTCTATCACCGGTATTTCGGCCATCGCACCCTGCGCTGGCGTGATATCACGCAGGCAAACCATGATCCGGTAACGGGCCGCGTGGACGGTGCCGATGGGCTGAAAACCGGATATACCAGGGAGGCTGGCTTCACCTTCCTCGGCTCTGCCAAGCGTGATGGCCAGAGGCTCGTCATGGTGCTGGCCGGATCGCCCGATGGCGGATTGCGCGATCGCACGGCGCGCGCGCTGCTGAACTGGGGTTTTGACGAGTTTGAGCGGGAAACGGTCATCCCCGGCGGAGCGAAGGTGGGCGATGCCCTTGTGCAGGATGGCACCAGTGAGAGCGTCACACTGGAAACCGGAAAACCCGTCGTCGTTAACCTTGCGCGCGGGCAGGAGGACAAACGCATAGACATGGAAATCAGATATCGCGGTCCGGTGCAGGCACCGATTGCTGCCGGCGCTGAAATCGCCCGCCTCCGCCTCACCCTGAATGGGGAGCTGGCGATGGAAGTGCCGCTGGTGGCCGGCGCCGATGTGCCCAAGGCAAATGCCTTGCAAAGGGTAGTAAACGCCTGGAAAAAATGGCTGGCATGACAATCGGCAGGTTCATCACTTTCGAAGGCGGCGAAGGCGTGGGCAAATCCACGCAGGCGCAGATGCTGGTCGAAGCCTTGCGATTGCGCGGCCTTGGCGTCGTGCAGACAAGAGAGCCGGGCGGCACACCGGGGGCAGAGGCCATTCGCAGCCTGTTGCTGGACAACAGCCATGACTGGGGCACACGGGCTGAGGCGCTGCTGTTCGCGGCCGCCCGTTCCGATCACGTGGAAGGCCTGATTGGCCCGGCCCTGGATCGCGGTGACTGGGTGGTGTGTGACAGGTTCATCGATTCATCGCGCGCCTATCAGGCCGGGGGAGGGGAGTGGTCCGACGATGCGATCCTGTCCCTACATACGCTGGGCTCGCACGCGTTGATGCCCGATATCACCTTCCTGCTGCAGGCCCCGATCAAGGAGGTGGCCGAACGGTTGCACCGCCGCGATGGCGACAATTCCGATCGCATCGGCGGGAAGCCTGCCGATTATCACGCCCGCGTTGCCGAATATTTCCGGCAGATGGCGTTGAGCGATGCCGAACGCTTCGTACTGATCGACGCCAGCGGCAATCCGGAAGAGGTTCACATGCGCGTGATGCGCGCCATGGCCCCCTTCATCGGGGAGGGCGGGTGAGCAATTACATCGGCCATGATGATGCCTGGGCAGACTGGCGCCGCACCATGGCGGGTGATCGCATGCATCACGGCTGGATCCTGTCGGGCCGCAAGGGGGTTGGCAAATCGGCTTTCGCTATGGCCGCAGCGCGAGAGCTGGTGGCGGAGGATGGCGTGCCGCAGCCAACCGGCCAGCATCCCGATATCCGCTATCTCAGCCACCCGCCGCGAAACGATACCGAAGCGCGCAAGCGAGACGATGGCAAACCGTTCGAACTGGCGCGCAATATCAAGGTGGATCAGATCCGCGAATTGCAGCGCCGCCTGAATACCCGGCCCACTTTGGGCAGCCGCCGCGCGGTGATCATCGATCCTGCGGATGACATGGAAACCAGCGCGGCCAATGCCCTGCTCAAAAGCTTGGAGGAGCCACCCGCAGGCACCTTTTTCCTGCTGATCGCGCATCGCATGGGGCGGCTGCTGCCCACTATCCGGTCCCGCTGCCGGATCCTCACCTTCCCGCGCATTTCGGATCTCGATATGGACGCCATCCTTGCGCGCGAAAGCCCGCAGGCGAGTGCGCAAGAACGCTCTGCCGCGATTGCTGCGGCCAGCGGATCACCCGGCGCGGCGATTGATTTTGTGGAGCTGGATCTCGGCAAGATCCATGCCCTGATGCAGCAGGTGGCAGATCAGGGCGATCCGGACTTTGTCCTGCGCGGACGCCTGGCCGGGGCCATCGGCGCTCGCCCCAGTCGGGAGAAACAGCTTGCCGCGATTGAACTGGCGCGCGCTGTGGTGGCAGACAAGATGCACGGCATTGGCCAACATCAGATCCCGGCGATGGTGGAAACACATGGCGAACTGGTGCGGCTTGCCGGGCAGGCGCCAACCTATAATTTCGATCCGGGACTGCTGGTGATGGAAATCGGCACCTTGCTCGCCAACCTTGCGGCTTCTAGGACGCCCGCCAATGGCTGACACATTCTATCTCACAACCGCGATTCACTATCCCAACGGCAGGCCGCATATCGGCCATGCCTATGAAACAATCGCTGCCGATGTCCTCGCCCGGTTTCACCGGCAAATGGGGCGCGAAGTCCGCTTCCAGACAGGGACGGACGAACACGGTCTGAAAATGGCGCAAAAGGCCCGCGATCTGGGCCAGACACCGCGTGAACTGGCGGACGAAATGTCTGGCTATTTCCGCACCTTGTTCGATTCTCTTGATATTTCCTATGATCGTTTCATCCGCACGACGGACGATGATCACTACCGCGCCAGCAGGGCCATCTGGAAGGCGATGGAGGCGAATGGCGACCTTTATCTGGATCGCTACGAGGGATGGTACTCCGTTCGGGACGAAGCCTATTACGACGAAAGTGAGCTGACAGAGGGCGAGGGGGGCGAGAAGCTTTCCCCGCAAGGCACACCCGTTGAATGGACCGCGGAAGAAACCTGGTTCTTCAAGCTGTCCGCCTATGGCGACAAGCTGTTGCAGCTTTACAAGGACAATCCCGATTTCATCCGCCCGGATAGCCGCCGCAATGAGGTGATGCGCTTTGTCGAGGGTGGTCTGCGCGATCTCTCCGTCAGCCGCACCAGCTTTGACTGGGGCGTGCCGGTGCCGGGTTCCGATGGGCATGTGATGTATGTCTGGGTCGATGCGCTGACCAATTACCTCACCGGCCTCGGCTATCCAGACGATACGGAGGACATGGGCAAGTTCTGGCCCGCCGATCTGCACCTCGTGGGCAAGGACATCACGCGGTTTCACACAGTGTACTGGCCTGCCTTCCTGATGAGCGCCGGGATTGCCGTTCCAAAACAGGTCTATGCCCACGGCTTCTTGCTGAACAAGGGGCTGAAGGAATCCAAGTCCCTTGGCAATGTCACCGATCCATCCGATCTGGCGAATGCCTATGGCGTTGATGTGCTGCGCTACTTCCTGCTGCGCGAATTTTCCTTCGGACAAGACGGCAGCTATTCTCCAGAAGCCATTGTAAGCAGGTCAAATTCTGAACTGGCAAACAGCTTTGGCAATCTGGCGCAGCGCACCCTCTCGCTGATTTTCAAGAATTGCGAAGGCGTGCTGCCGCAGCTGGCTGGCCACACCGATGATGATGAGGCTCTATTCGCCCATGTCTCGCGCGTGATCCACCAGGATATGCCCGCCGCTTACACAGACCTGGCCTTTGCGCAGGCGCTGGAGGCGTGGATGGGCGCGGTTTTCGCCTGCAATGCTTATGTCGATGCGCAGGCGCCATGGGCGCTGAAGAAAACCGATCCGGAACGCATGAAGGTCGTTCTGGCCACGCTTTACATCTGCATCGCGCAACTGGCCGTCGCCGTAATTCCGGTGATGCCGGGATCAATGGGCAAGCTGCTGGATGCCATGGGCATCGCGCCCGAATTGCGCAATTTCGATGCCATCCGATCCGATTGGTATTCGACCCTGGCGCAATCGGATTTCAGGCTGGATAAGCCGGAAGGGCTTTTCCCCCGTCTCGATATGCCGGCGGCGGAGGCGGTGGAATGACCGTGACAACTCTCGCAAATGACGGCGCGACGCTCAATCAACCGCTGATCGACAGTCATTGCCACCTCAATTACAAGGGCCTGATCGAGCGGCAGAACGAGGTGCTGAACAATGCGCGCGAAGCTGGCGTTACCGGCTTCCTCAACATCTCCACCCGCGAAAGCGAATGGCGCGATGTGGTCGCCACCGCAGAGCGCGAGAACGACGTCTGGGCCACCGTCGGCATCCATCCGCATGAGGCTGACAAACACGCCGATCTCGGCCGGCAGGTGCTGCGCGATGCGACGGATCATCCGCGTGTCATCGGCATCGGCGAGAGCGGGCTGGACTATTATTACGACAAGTCCGACCGCGCGGTGCAGCGCGATCTTTTCCGAATGCATATCGATGTGGCGCGCGAAACGGGGCTTCCGATCGTAATCCACACCCGCGATGCGGAAGATGACACGGCCGAAATTCTTGCCGATGAAATGGGGAAGGGCGCCTTTCCGGCGCTGATCCATTGTTTCACCGCCAGCGCCGATTTCGGGCGCAAGGTCCTCGACCTCGGCCTCACGATCTCAATCTCCGGCATCGTGACCTTCAAAAATGCGAAGGACCTGCAGGATTTCGCCAAGGAGATTCCTAAGGACAGGTTGCTGGTGGAAACGGACAGCCCATTTCTGGCGCCGGTGCCGCATCGCGGGAAGACCTGTGAGCCTGCATTCGTGCGCCACACGGCGCAATTCGTGGCGGATCTGCGCGGCGAGGACGTTTCAGAACTGGCCGCAACCACATCGCGCAACTTCTTCAATTTGTTCACGAAAGCAGGAGCGCATTCGTGAGATTGCTGGTTCTTGGCTGCGGCACGTCCACGGGCGTTCCGCGCATCGGCAATGATTGGGGGGAATGCGATCCGGCAGAACCCAAAAATCGCCGCAGCCGCGTGTCGATCATTGTCGAAAGCAATGAGGGAAAGCGCCTGTTGGTCGATACGTCTCCGGATCTGCGCAACCAGTTGCTCAGCAACAATATCGGCAGTGTCGACGGCATTTTCTGGACGCATGACCATGCCGATCACTGCCACGGCATAGACGATCTGCGACCCATGCGATTTGGCCGTGCCGGGCCGATCGCAGGCTTTGCATCTGCTGAGACCTGCCGCCGCCTGCGCAATCGCTTCGGCTATGTCTTTGCAGGCCAGTATGGCTATCACACGATTGTGGAACTCAGCACGCTGGACACGCTGCGTATGCATGCAGGCTTTGGCGTGGACACTGTGGAAATGCCGCACGGCCCGATCCACACGACAGCTTACGTTTTCGAAGCCGACGGAAAATCAATAGGTTACGCCACGGATTTCGCAGAGATAACCGAAGACATGATCGACCTGTTCGATGGCGTGGACATTCTGGTGACTGACTGCCTGCGCCGCAACAAACATCCAACGCACGCCAATCTTGAAATGGCGCTGGAGCTGGCGAAACGCACCGGCGCTGGAACGACAGTGCTATCGCATCTCGATAAAAGCATGGATTATGCAACCTTGAGCGCTGAAGTGCCGGACAATGTACTCGTCGGGTTTGATGGGATGGAGCTTGTTGCATGAATGATGCATCGCTGGTTTCGATTGTCGCGCTGGTTGGCTGGCTTGTGCTGGCACTGGGAGCATATCGCTCGCACCAGGTAAACATGTCTAAGACGATCCGGCTTGCGTTGATATGGGGCTGCATCTTCACCGGATTGGCGTTTTTCTTCAGCATCGTGATGTGACGCTGCGAGTGGCCTGTCACCCTCTCGACCTATCCGCTATTTAACATAATATATATTATCATCCTTTTATCATAGAGAAAGAGGTCTTGTCCATGTCCGACCAATTGACCCGCCTCCTCTCCATAATGGCGCGATTGCGTGATCCCGATTGCGGTTGCGAATGGGATGTTGCGCAGACCTTTGAAACGATCGCGCCATATACGATCGAGGAAGCCTATGAAGTTGCCGACGCGATCGAGCGCGACGATATGGCAGACCTTCGCGGTGAGCTTGGCGATTTGCTGCTGCAGGTCGTATTCCATGCCCGGATGGCTGAAGAAGCCGGCCACTTCGCGTTTGAGGACGTAGCGCGCGCCATATCGGACAAGATGGAAGCACGGCACCCGCACATATTCGGCGATGAAACCGGTGTGATGGATGGCAAACGCTGGGAAGACATCAAGGCTGCAGAGCGCAAGCAAAGTGGATCGACCAGCACGATGGACGGCGTGGCCCGCGCCTTGCCCGCATTGCTGCGCGCTGAAAAGTTGCAAAAACGCGCCGCGCGCGATGGCTTCGATTGGCCGGATCACGATGGGCCTGCCGCAAAGCTGGCGGAAGAGATGCAGGAATTGCGCGAAGCGAACGATGCAGACCGCGCCGAAGAGGCTGGCGATCTCCTGTTTGCGGCGGTCAATCTGGTGCGGTCATACGGCATCGGCGCAGAAGATGCGCTGAAAGCGGCTAACGCAAAGTTCGAACGTCGATATCGCGCAATGGAAGCGCTGGCAGACGGCGATTTCGCAAGCCGCGATCTGGATGCGCAAGAAGCGCTGTGGCAGGATGTGAAACGAGCCGAGCGCGAAGGTTAGGAACGGGGCTAAAGCGCCTCGAAACGTCCCCATTCCTTTTCGGTCAGCCGCACTTCGATATGCCGCATCGGGCCATCGGGCCCCTCGCCGCCATCATTATCGGCCATCACCTCCCCATGTGCATGGAGCCACGCAATGCGGGCGCCATCGGACGCCGGAATCATGAAAGAGTGACGGCGTGCGCCTTCTGTCAGCACCGCGCCCAGTTTTTCGCGTAGTTTCTCAATACCTTGGCCGGTGATTGCAGAAATGGTGATAACGTCGTCATCATGCGCGGCCACCTCTGCCAGTTCATCGCGCAAGTCATCACCCAGCAGATCCCACTTGTTCCAAACTTCCAGGATCGGAGTGGGCTCCCCTTCCCCTTCCTCCTCGATCACGCCGAGATCGGTCAGCACTTGCAACACCTGCTTTTTCTGCGAAGCCGTATCGGGATTGGCGATATCGCGCACATGCAGCACGATGTCAGCTGCGGTCACTTCTTCCAGAGTTGCGCGAAAGGCCGCCACAAGCTGCGTCGGCAGGTCCGAGATGAAGCCCACGGTATCTGACAGGATCGCCTTCTCCACACCGGGCAGCGTTATGGCGCGCATGGTGGGATCGAGCGTGGCGAAGAGCAGGTCTTCCGCCATAACCTCTGCGCCGGTCATGTGATTGAAAAGCGTCGATTTTCCCGCGTTAGTGTAGCCCACCAGAGCAACCACAGGCCAAGGCGCCCTGCCCCGCCGCTTCCGATGCAATTCGCGCGTTTTACGAACCTGTTCCAGCTCGCGGCGCAGCTTTGCCATGCGATCGCGGATCATGCGGCGGTCGGCCTCAATCTGGGTTTCGCCCGGCCCGCCTAGGAACCCGAAGCCACCGCGCTGACGTTCAAGGTGGGTCCAGCTGCGCACCAAGCGGCTCGCCTGATAATCCAGATGCGCGAGCTCAAC
Organism: Aurantiacibacter rhizosphaerae; assembly: GCF_009807005.1. GTDB lineage: Bacteria > Pseudomonadota > Alphaproteobacteria > Sphingomonadales > Sphingomonadaceae > Alteraurantiacibacter > Alteraurantiacibacter rhizosphaerae. Next base: position 311,825 of record NZ_WUBR01000002.1, read on the forward strand.
CTGCAAACGCCCTTCGGCGGTGGCGGCGCGCTCTCCGAAAATCTCAAGGATAAGGCCGGTGCGGTCGATCACCTTGCGGCCGATCTTGTCTTCCAGATTGCGCTGCTGGATCGGCGAGAGTGCGCCATCCACGATCACCAGTTCCGCCTCGTGCAGCTCGCAATCTGTGGCGATGCGTTGCACCTGCCCTTCACCAAACAGCGTGTTTGGCTTTACCTCACGAACGGGCAGGATGAATGCCTCTGCCACCACGATACCGATGGCCAGAGCCAAGCCCTTGGCCTCCTCCAGACGTGCATCGGGATCATCATCGCGGCGCTGGCTGCGGATGTCCGGGCAAACGACGAGAGCACGCGCACCGCGCGTGACCTCGCCTTCGATATCGTCATCAATGATCAGTCGTTGTCGCCCTGGCTGGGTTCATCATTCAGATCGTCATCGGTCAAATCGACCGGACGATCAGGCTGGATCGTTGACACCGCGTGCTTGTAGGCAAGCTGAACGAAGCCGTCGCGTTCCAGCAGCATGCAGAACAGGTCAAAGCTGGCGATCCTGCCCTGCAGCATCACGCCATTCACCAGGAACATGGTGACAGCCACGCCGGCATCACGCACGCGGGTGAGGAAGATATCCTGCAGCTGACGCATCTTGCGAGAGCCATTGGGTCCGGTGCCGAACTGCTCTGCATCAACAGGTTGGCCCGGCATGATGGTGGAAATAGCGTGCTTGTACACAAGCTGCGATTGCCCATCACGGCGCAGCAGGATGGAGAAATTGTCAAACCAGGTCACGATGCCTTGCAGCTTCACGCCCTTCACCAGGAACATGGTGACGGGCGTCTTTTCGCGACGCAGATGATTGAGGAATACGTCCTGCAAATTGGCGTTCTTTGCGCCCGATGCAGGCGCAGGCTTCGCGGCGCGCGTTTCAGCAACTTCTTCTTCGGCTGCCGGTCTTGCGCGTGCGGTGAGTGTGCCCTTGGCCATTGTTTGACTCCATCGTTCTTGGCGGGCGGTAACCCGCAATCTGGTGGCATTCAGTTACAAACCGAAGACTCACCGACTGCAATATTGTGCAATGCAGCGATATATTAGCAAAAAGCCGTAGAACGCAAATTGTTCCTTAAAGAAGCTCAGTCCGCGTCGCCGTCTTCACCGCCGTTGCGATCGTTCATGCCCAGCAGTTTCAGCTTTCTGTGCAGGGCAGAACGTTCCATCCCGATAAAGCCTGCCGTCTTAGAGATATTTCCGGAGAAACGGCGGATCTGGATGCGCAGATACTCCCGCTCGAAACTCTCTCGCGCCTCTCGCAAAGGCACGCCCATCAGCGTGGACATGCCGCTGCCATCCGCGCCGGAGCCTCCGGTCAATTCAGAAGGCAGCATATCGGGCGAAATGGCTTTGAAGTTCTCTCGCGGCGCCAGGATCACCGTGCGCTCCACCACATTGCGCAACTGCCGCACATTGCCGGGCCAGTCATAGGCTTGCATCGCGGCGAGAGCTTCTGGCGCGATGCTGGGCGGCTCGACGCCCTGTTCACGCGCGTAGCGGGTGAAGAAATGGTCTGCCAGCGCAGGAATATCATCGCGGCGATCCGACAATGGCGGAATTTCTATCGGCACCACGTTGAGGCGATAGAACAGGTCTTCGCGGAACCGTTTTTCCTCGATTTCCACCAGCAGATCTTTCGCGGTGGACGATACCACGCGTACATCCACGCCAACTTGCCGATTGCCGCCAACGCGAACAAAGCTTTGATCGGTCAACACCCGCAGGATGCGCGCCTGCGTGCTTGCGGGCATATCCGCCACTTCATCCAGATACAGCGTACCGCCATCTGCCAGCTCCAGCAAACCGGCGCGAACCAGCTTTCCGTCCGCCTCTTCTCCGAACAGCTCATGCTCGAACCGCTCCGGCGTGATGCGCGCGGAATTGACGGTGACGAATGCCTTGTCGGCGCGCGGGCTCCATGCGTGCAGCAGGCGGGCCGCAACCTCCTTGCCCGCACCTGCAGGGCCGCTCACCAGAACGCGGCTGCCGGTGTTGGCGACCCGTTTCAGCGTGGCGCGGACGGTGTTGATGACGCTGGAATTGCCAGTAAACTCGTCGAATGACGCCATGCCTTCGCGAAGCCGCTCGTTCTCCCGGCGCAGACGCTCCGTCTCTGTCGCGCGGGCAACAAGGTGCAGCAGCTTTTCCGCCTCGAACGGCTTTTCGATGAAATCCATCGCGCCGCGGCTGACGGCGGATACGGCGGTGTCGACATTGCCGTGGCCGGAAAAGATAATGACGGGGAGGTTCGGCTCTCGCGCCTTGATCGCGTCCAGCACTTCCAGCCCGTCCATCGGACTGCCATGCAGCCATACATCCAGCAGCACCAGGCTGGGACGGCGTTCGTCGATCATGGCCAGCGCGCTGTCGCTGTCACCAGCGGTGCGGCAGTCATAACCCTCGTCACTCAGGACTCCGGCCACGAGATCGCGGATATCGCGTTCGTCATCGACCACTAGGATATCGAGTGCCATTCAGTGCTCTCCTGTCAAAATCATTCGGCCGCCTCGCTGTTTTCATCCAGATCGCCGGGGTGGATGGCAAAGCGCAATGTCGCGCGTGTGCCGCCTTCGGGTAGCGAGGCAAATTCCAGATCGCCGGCGTGCTCCTCGACGATCTTCTTCACAATCGCCAGGCCAAGACCGGTGCCCTTCTCTCGCGTGGTGACATAGGGCTCGATCACGTTTTCGCCACCCTTGGGCAAGCCAACGCCATTGTCGCTGACGGTAATCTCGATCTGGTCCTGATGTCGCGACATCGCCACGTCGATCCGCCCACGCCAATCAGCCGGAGCATCAGGGAGGCAGGCCTCCACGGCTTCCGCGGCGTTCTTCAGCACATTGGTCATCGCCTGGCCCACCTGATGGCGGTCACACTCTATCGGCGGGATGTCCCTTGCGGCGCTGAAGGCATAGGTGATCTGCGGATGCGCAACTTCCTGAAGGAACAGCGATTGGCGCACCAGATCGACTGCATCTTCCGTTCGAAACACGGGCTTTGGCAGACGGGCGAAGCTGGAGAATTCGTCCACCATCTTGCGCAGATCGCCCACCTGCCGGATGATAGTGCCGGTCAGTTCATCGAACAGTTCGCGATCCTGCAATATCTGCTTGGAATAGCGGCGCTGCAGCCGTTCTGTCGCCAGCTGGATCGGCGTGAGCGGGTTCTTGATTTCATGCGCGATGCGGCGTGCCACGTCAGACCATGCTGCCTGGCGTTGATCCAGCAACTGGCGGGTAATATCCTCGAACGTGATAACGTGCCCCTGCGTTGCCGGGGATAGCTGCACGGCCAGGGTCAGCAATTCTCCGCCCCGGCTGATCTGGATGATCTCGCTGCGCGCATCATCCTTTATCAGCTGCGCCAGCTGCGGCGCGACATCGTCCAGCGGTTGATCCACCGGCATAGGGCCATCGCTATCCAACAGCAATTGCTGGGCCGAATTGTTCATCAGCAGGATGCGGCCATCGGCATCCAGCGAGATGATCCCCGCGCGGATCGATTGCAAAACCGCCTCGATAAAGGCGCGGCGTTCCGCCAGCTGGTGATTTGCGCCCAGCAAGGCGTCGGTCTGGCGACCGATCTGTTCACTCATGCGGTTGAAGGCGCGGTTCAGCAGACCGATCTCATCCTGCCCGGTGCGCCCTGTTACGCGCATGGCGTAATTGCCCGCCCCGATCTCCTGCGCGGCCTCGGCCAGTTCGGCCAGCGGCTTTACCTGACGATCAGCAAAGCGCAGCGCGGCCCAGACCGCCAGCGCCACCAGCGCCAGCGAGACGCCAAACAAGGCGAAGTTGAACTGCAATTGCAATACGCGCGCCTGCTCTGTCAGCTCGGCATAGCTTTGCGCCACATTCTGCGCGCGGCGATATTGCGACAGCGCCCTCGCATCGGCACGGCGCGCGGCGTAAAGATAGATGCCCAGTTCCCGGTCCAGCGGAACCACGGCCTCCGTGCGCTCTTCGGTTACGCGCAGCACCACGGATTCGCCGCTGCGAAAACGCTCCAGCTCTTCCTGGCTGATGCGCTGGCGCTGGGTGTCCTCGTCCGGATCGACGATTGCGATCACGCGAAAACCGCCGTCCTGCGCCTCTTGCAGAATGGCGCTTTCACTCAGTTCGCGGTTGAGAACCTGGAGGGAATATTGCTGCTGGAAATCCAGGCTCGTCATGCTCATGATCGACAGGAAGAAGCGCAGATCGCTGGCCATGGCCTGCGTGTTATCGCCCACCGCGCGCTGGTTCTCATCATAGAAACCGCGCGCCAGTTCATTGGCATTATCCAGGATGCCGCGCGAATCGTCGCTGAACCAGAATTGCACGCCGGACTGGAACAGGATCGATGCAAACACGGCGACGAACAGCGTCGGGATTGCCGCCAGCAGGGAGAAGAAGAACACCAGGTTCACATGCAGGCGTCCGGTGGTGCCCCCTGCCCTACGCTTGGCAATGCGCCGCCCCCACAGGACGACGAGGCCAAGAGCCGGCAGCAAGGTGCCAACCAGCAGCGCAGCTGCCTGCCATGATGGCACGGGCTCCCCGAAATTGGGCCGACCGGACAAGGTTACCCACACCGTCGTCAGCATCACGACCAGCGCGGCGTAACAGGCGATTTCAAGCCAGAGGAACAGATTCAACCGGCGCGAGGCGACCGCTGCCCGGCGCAAGAAGCGCAAGCGTTTCGAGATCGCGGCATCCGGTTCGGGGTGTGGCTCTTGTGTCACGTTGCAGGCATACAACAACGCTGTTGCAGCTTTGCAAGTTAAAAGCGTCGTAACCCTCTATCCGCGCGAGAACTTGTCCAGTTCGATTTCCAGATCGGACAGACGCTTGCGCAAGGTGTTGCGATTGATACCAAGCATTTGCGCGGCCTTCAGCTGGTTTCCGCCGGTCTTGGCCAGGGCATGCCGGAACACGGGCCGTTCCAGTTCGGCAAGCGCTTCCTGATACAGCGTGCCGTCAGAAAAATCAGAACGCTCCAGCCATTCCCCGATTACCGCGCCGATATCGCGATTGCCGCCATCTGCGATATCGCGCGGTGAATCGTCCAGGATGGCCCTGATCGTCTCTGCATCGATGACGTCCTTGCGGGCCAGCAGGACGGCGCGATACACCAGGTTCTGCAACTCGCGAACATTGCCGCGCCATGGCTGCTGCGACAGCAGATGCGCGGCCTCGTCACTCAGCGATTTCTGCGGCAGCCCCTCATTCGCCGCGCGGGTGAGGAAATGCATCGCCAGCGGCGCCACGTCATCCGCCCGGTCACGCAGGGGCGGCAGCTTTATCGGCACCACATTGAGGCGATAATACAGGTCCTCGCGGAAGCTGCCGTTCTCGATCAGCGGCAGCAGGTCGCGATTGGTGGCGGCAACGATGCGCACGTCCACGGCGATTTCCTCGCTGCCGCCCACGCGGCGAATGCGGCCCGATTGCAGCGCGCGCAGCAGGCGGGTCTGCGCTTCGGCAGGCATGTCGCCAATTTCATCCAGGAACAGCGTGCCGCCATGCGCCTGTTCAAACTTGCCGATATTGCGGGCAATTGCACCTGTGAAAGCGCCTTTCTCATGCCCGAACAGCTCGCTTTCGATAAGTTCGCGCGGGATCGCGGCGGTGTTGACCGGTACGAACGGCCCGGCCTTGCGCTCACCAAGGTTGTGAATAGCCTCCGCCACCAGTTCCTTGCCCGTGCCGCTTTCGCCCAGAATAAGCACGGTGAGATCGTTCTTCAGCACGCGGGTAATCAGGCGATAGACATCCTGCATCGCCTGGCTGCGACCGATCAGGGGCAAGCCGTCACCGGGGGCATCCACATTCGCCACAGAGGACTTGCGGCTTTCCACTGCCTGCCGCGTGGCGCGCACCAGCTCGTCCAGATCGAAGGGCTTGGGAAAATATTCAAACGCGCCGCGATCCGTGGCGCGCACCGCCGTATCCAGCGTGTTCTGGGCGGAAAGGATGATCACCGGCATATCCGGATAGGTTTCGCGCACTGCGCCAAGCGTTTCTATCCCGTCACCGTCCAGCAGCATCACGTCCGTCAGCATGACGCCATACTGGTTGCGCGAAAGCGCGGCATCGCGGCCCGCCACGGTGTCGGAGGTATCGACGATAAATCCCTCGTCCTCCAGCGCGGTGCGGATTACCATCGCGATGGCGTTATCGTCTTCTACCAGCAAGGCGCGGTGTGCCATGCATGTTCCCCCTAAAATTTGCCCGTCTCAGCGGGCCATCGGCAGGTGGATGCGGAAATGCGTCCACCCTCCGCTCTCATCGCGTTCATGGCTGACGCGTCCGTCCATGTCGCGCACCAGTTTCTGCACCAATGCGAGGCCCAGGCCCTGCCCATTGGTCTTGCTGGTGACGAATGGTTCGAAAATATCATCCCTGATGGCAGGATCGATGCCCGGCCCGTTGTCACTTATCTGAATTTCGATGGGCAATTTCACCGGCCGCCCCAGCCGTATTACGTTCATTACGATCCCGCTGACGAAGCGCGTTCGCACGATCAGTTGCGGCGCAACCACAGTGCTGCAGGCATCGCGGGCATTCACCATCAGGTTCACCAGCACTTGCACCAGCGCCCCCTCATTGGCGAGGACGGGCGGCAGCGAAGGATCGAATTCCTCGCGCCAAGCGACGCTGGGGTCGCTGGAAATGCGCACCGTTTCAAAAGCGCGGTGAATGGCTGAATGCAGGTTGGTCGGGCCAACCGGCTCTGCCCGTTCACGGCCCAGCCGCTGCATCCGGTCTATCAGTTGGGCAATCCGATCCACCTCGTCAGCGATCAGTCCGGTAAGGGCCTTCTCCCCCTCCCCCACCTTGCGCGCCAGCAATTGCGCCGCGCCGCGAATGGCGGCCAGCGGGTTCTTTATTTCATGCGACAGCACTGCCGGTCCGCGCAGCTGTCCGCGTCGTTCGTGATCCTCAAACCGTTCGCCCTGGCTGGCATCCGACAGCGTGGCCATGCGCCAGCCGGGATGGTTCGCCAGCGTGGAAAGCGTGATGTTGACGCGTAGGTCTCGGTTCCCAACACGCACATCTACGCCGCGCGCAATCAGCTGAGTCTCTGTATCGGCAAGGCGATCCGTCAGGTCCGGCCGGGCAAAATTGACGATATCCAGAAAGGATTTGCCGGAAAGCCTGCTGCTGCTTCTGCCAAGCAGGCTTTCCGCCGCCGGATTGGCCTGCATGATGATATGATCGGGTGATAGCAACAGCATGCCAAAGCTCAGGCCGTTGATCTGTTCACGCGCGGCGGGCGGCGCGGGATCGCTCTCGCTCACGCGGCGCGGCGCCGCAGGAACGGCTCGTAAAAACGCTCCAGCTCACCCAGCACCTGCGCGCTGTCGTCGATGAAGTTCACCTTGTTGCGGAAATCGGCGCTGCCATGCATCCCCTTGGTATACCAGCCAAGATGCTTGCGCGCGATTTTCACACCCACGTCATCGCCGTAATGCGCCAGCATGGCGTTGTAATGTTCGGTGACGTTTTCGTACTGTTCGTCAAACGATGGCGTTTCCAGCAGTTCGCCGGTCTGCCACCAGTGCATCACCTGGCCCAGCAGCCACGGCCTGCCATAGGCGCCGCGCCCAATCATCAGCCCGTCCGCGCCCGATTGTTCCAGCGCGGTGGCAGCATCGTGGACGGAGCATATATCGCCGTTCACGATCACCGGGATGGACACCGCATCCTTCACCGTGCGGATGAAGGACCAGTCCGCGCTGCCCTTGTACATCTGGTTGCGCGTGCGGCCGTGGACGGTGATCATCTTCACGCCCAGGTCTTCTGCAATGCGGCTGAGTTCCGGCGCGTTCAGGCTGGCATGATCCCAGCCCATGCGCATCTTCACGGTCACCGGAACGGACACGGCCTTCACCGTGGCTTCCATCAGTTTCGTCGCCAGGCCCACTTCGCGCATCAGCGCGCTGCCGGCTAGCTGGCCCACCACCTTGCGAACGGGGCAACCGAAATTGATATCGATCACCGCCGCGCCGTTATCTTCCTGCATCCTGGCAGCCTCGGCCATGGAAGCAGGATCGCAGCCGACAAGCTGCATGGACACAGGATCCTCGATCGGGGCCCATGCTGCCTTCTGGATCGACTGGCGCGATTCGCGGATGGCGGCCTCGCTCGCGATCATTTCCGTTACGTTGAGGCCGGAGCCATAGCGGCGCACCAGCGTGCGGAACGGCAGGTCTGTCACCCCCGTCATCGGAGCGAGCACCACGGGGCATTCGATCCGCACAGGGCCGATATCAATGGGCGTAACCGCCGGGGGGGAAGGTAGCTGTGTCTTGGTCATCGTGGCAGTTGCCTAAAATATAGGCAGTCGCATAGTGGATTGCGACCCAAGCCTCAAGCGGCTAGCGCGCCGCTGTGAATATGAGCGCTGCCTCTATGTCCTACCCAGCCCGGCTGGCTGCCATCATCGTGGCCGCTGGCAAGGGGCTGCGCGCTGGTCAGCCGGTGCCAAAGCAGTTTGCGCCCTATCGCGGCTCCAGCGTGCTGCGCCACGCGGCGATGGCTTTGATCGAGGGCGGCATTGCGCAATTGGCGGTGGTCATTCCGGAGGGCGCGGACGAGGTTGCGCGCGATTGCCTTGCCGGATTGGAAGGCGTGACCCTCGTAACGGGCGGACAAACGCGGCAGGAAAGCGTGGCGCGCGGATTGGAAGCGCTGACGGCAGAAGCACCGGACATCGTGCTGATCCACGATGCAGCCCGGCCCGATTGCCCGCCGCACGTCATCGCCAGCCTGTGCGATGCGCTGCAACATCATCCCGGTGCGATCCCGGTTCTGCCCGTCGTCGATTCCATGGTGGTGGCGGCCGATGGCCTGATGGCAGCGGATGCGAAAAGGGAAAGCCTGCGCCGCGTGCAAACGCCGCAGGCCTTTCGCTTTGACGCGATCCTTGCAGCCCATCACGAATGGGCAGGCGCGCGCAATGCAGGTGACGATGCGCAGGTTCTGCGCGCCGCCGGCGGCGATATTGCGCTGGTGGCGGGGGACGAGCGGCTCAAAAAACTCACCTTTTCGGAGGATTTCATGAACGACACTGCAACCGCGCTGCCCATCAGGGTAGGCTCCGGCTACGATGTTCACCGCCTAGTTGCGGGAGAGGAATTGTGGCTGTGCGGCATCAAGGTGGATCACGAGAAGGGCCTGTCCGGACATTCCGATGCCGATGTGGGCCTGCATGCCGTGGTGGATGCGATTCTGGGCGCAGTGGCGCAGGGCGATATCGGCCAGCACTTCCCGCCCAGCGATCCGCAATGGAAGGGCGCAACATCATCGCGGTTCGTGGAACACGCCGTAAAGCTGGCAGCGGCGGAGGGATACGGCGTGGGCAACATCGATCTCACCCTGATATGCGAGGCACCCAAAATCGGCCCCCACCGCGATGCGATGCGGGCGCGGCTGGCGGAACTTCTGGGAGTGACGGAAGGTTGTGTGAGTGTGAAGGCAACAACGACAGAAAAGCTCGGCTTTACCGGGCGCGGTGAAGGCATTGCCGCGCAGGCCATCGCAACGATGGTGGCGCGCGCATGACGGATTCGCTGCTCCCCAAGGAAATCGTCGATCTCGCCCGCCGGGTGGTGGAAGAGAACGCAGCGGCCGGACGCACGGTGGTGCTGGCAGAGAGCTGCACGGGCGGTCTTGTTGCCGCAGCCCTCACCGAAATTGCCGGCAGCTCTGCCGTGCTTGATCGCAGCTTCGTCACCTATTCCAACGCCGCGAAGCAGAGCGAACTGGGCGTTGCCAGCGACATTATAGAGGCGTTTGGCGCGGTGTCCGTCGCCTGCGTCTATGCGATGGCGCGTGGCGCACTGGATCGAAGCGATGCGGATATCGCCGTCGCCGTCAGCGGGATCGCCGGGCCGGGCGGTGGAACCGATGGTAAGCCGGTGGGAACCGTGGTGTTCGCACGGCTTGAAAAAGGGCAGGAGCAGCCCGAAGCGGAAGAGCGATTTTTCGAGGACACCGGACGATCCGGCGTGCGCTCTCAGGCTACGCTTTGTGCGCTGGAATTGCTGCTACCGTAAAGCTCTGCCGCGCGCGCTTCGAACGCGGTCACCATCTTGCGAAAGGCGCGGTCGATATACTGGCCTGCCAGGGTTTCGAACATGATGTTCTTGAAACTGAAATCCACGGCGAAGTCGATCTCGCAGCAGTTCTCTCCGCAGTTGCGGAACGTCCAGTTGTTATCCAGATCGCGCAACGGCCCGTCGACATAATGCACGTTGATGGTGTGCGGGCGATCCTTCACCACTTTGGAGGTGAACTTTTCGCGCAAGGCCTTGAAGCCCACCAGCATATCGGCGGTCATCTCGGTATCGCTATCCTGTCGCACGCGGGTGGCCACCACCCAGGGCAGGAACTCCGGGTATTTGTCGACATCGGCGACAAGGTCGAACATCTGCTCTGCCGTGTAGGGCAGGCGGTGCGTCTCACGTATCGAAGGCATCAGGCTTTACGCCCTTCTTTCGCCGCCTGCCTTCTCGCATTCTGGGCCAGCTTAGCCTCGCGCGCGGCGCGCATCTGGGCGAAATCGTCGCCCGCGTGATAGCTGGACCGTGTCAGCGGCGTTGCGGCCACCTGCAGGAAGCCCTTGGCCCGCGCGATGGAGCCGAAGGCGTCGAACGTCTTGGGCGGCACGAAATCCTCAACCTTGGCATGCTTTGGCGTGGGCTGAAGATACTGGCCTATAGTGATGAAATCGACGTCCGCACTGCGCATGTCGTCCATCACCTGGTGCACTTCCAGCCGCTGCTCTCCCAGGCCCAGCATGATACCGGACTTGGTGAAAATCATCGGATCGTGGCTCTTCACCTCTTCCAGCAATCTGAGCGAGGCATAATAGCGCGCGCCCGGGCGGATGGTGGGGTAAAGACGCGGCACGGTTTCCAGATTATGGTTATACACATCCGGCCCGGCCTCGCAGATCGCCTCCACCGCCGCGCGCATCTTGCCGCGGAAATCGGGCGTCAGAATTTCAATCGTCGTATTCGGCGTCTCGCGGCGCAGCGCCTTGATCACCTTAACGAACTGCCCTGCCCCGCCATCGGGCAGATCATCACGGTCCACGCTGGTGATTACGATATGCTCCAGCCCCATCTTGGCAGCTGCAATCGCCGTGTTGTCCGGCTCCATCGGATCAACCATGCGCGGCATGCCCGTCTTCACATTGCAGAAGGCGCAGGCGCGTGTGCACACATCGCCAAGGATCATCACCGTGGCGTGCTTTTTCTCCCAGCATTCCCCGATGTTGGGGCACGCCGCTTCCTCACACACCGTGTTAAGGTTGAGGTCGCGCATCAGCTTGCGAGTTTCGTGAAAGCCCTTGCTGGTGGGTGCCTTTACGCGAATCCAGTCTGGCTTGCGCTGGCGGGCCGGGCGTTCACCTTCCGGCTCTGGTGCGGTGGAGAGATCGTTCATATCGATGCTCACTTAGGTGACAGCCCCCCTTGGGGCAACCCGGCATTGCGCCCTTCTCGATGCAGCCCTCTTGCCTAAACTGAAAAATCGCGGCAGCGGTGACGGCATGAAAAGCTTTGACGAACTGCTCGACGGCTACAGCCGCTTCCGTGACGGCGATTGGCAAGTGCAACATGATCGCTGGGAACAGCTGAAAGTGGGCCAGGCGCCCAAGGTCATGGTGATCGCATGTTCGGACAGCCGCGTTGACCCCGCACAAATTTTCGACGTGTCACCCGGAGAGATCTTCGTCGTGCGCAACGTCGCGGCGCTGGTGCCACCTTTCGAGACCACGCCCGGCCAGCACGGTGTATCCGCCGCGCTGGAATTTGCGGTGCAGTTCCTGAAAATCAGTTCCGTCGTGGTGATGGGCCACGGCATGTGCGGGGGGTGCCAGGCGGCGCTGACGCAGGATTTGCATGGCAACCAGCTTGGCGAAGGGGGGTTTGTCGCCAACTGGATCAATATGCTGGACGATGTGCGCGAACCCATTGCCGCCGATCTTGGCACCACCGGCCGCGATGCCGAACGCGCGATGGAACTGGCGGCTGTGAAGGTGAGCATCAACAACCTGCGCACATTCCCATGCGTGAAGGAAAAGGAAGCCTCAGGCGAACTGACCGTGCGCGGCGCCTATTTCGCGATTTCGGACGGCATCCTGCATCTGCTGGACGAGGAAAGCGGAGAGTTCCGCGCGGCCTGACGCCCGGCGGGAATTGGGTCGGCAAAGTCGCTTATCGAAGAGAAGCGCGCCGCAGCACTGTAATTGCCAAGAAAGCGATTGGCATGGCGCCAATTGCGGCCAATTTTACTGTTGGCTTGGAGGAAAGAAAACCGCTGCGCGTCTCGCACGCATACCAGTCTTCCAGATCATCGGGTTGTCCGTATGTCATGCAACACTGGTAGCGCTGACAGATTGCCATTTTATTGCAGAAATCAGGTTAATTTTCGACCTTTGTACATCTGTTACACCAGCAGATATCGCCCGCTCTTGCCTTCCACCGCCCTCCCCTTCATGTAGCGCGCCATGCCAGAAGCCGAACTCAAGAATATCGCCCTGCTTATCGATGCCGATAATGCCAGCCATCACGGTATCGATCCGGTCCTCACCGTTCTGGCGGAGCTGGGGCAGGTCAACATTCGCCGCGCCTATGGCAATTGGGCCAAGCCCGCGCTTTCCAACTGGAACAAGATTTCGCACCGCTTCGGCCTGCAGCCGGTGCAGCAATTTGACCTCACCAAGGGCAAAAACGCCACCGATATCGCCATGACGATCGACGCCATCGATCTCCTGAACGCAGGTAAGGTGGATGGTTTTGGCATCATGAGCAGCGACAGCGATTTTACGCCGCTCGTCACCCGGCTGCGGCAGGATGGGCTGGTGGTCTATGGCTTCGGCAGCGAGAAGGCGCCGCAGGCATTCCGCACGGCCTGCACCCGATACATCGATATCGATCAGTTGATCCGCACGAACTCCGCCGATGACAAGAACGGCTCTGCCACAGTGCTGGACAAGGATCTGGTGGACCTGCTGGGCGATGCGTGGAAAGCGGCCAGCCGCGATGATGAAGGATATGCACGCCTTCAGGAAGTGGGTCAGATTGCCGGCAACCGTTCCAGCTTCGATGTGCGCAACCACGGCTTCAAGCGCCTGTCGGACCTGATGCGGGCAGCCAGCGACAACTTCAAGATGGAACGCCGCGACGACAAGCAGCTGTATGTAAAGCGCCTGCGCTAAACCTGCGCCTGCACTTTCCTACGCTGCCGGGCGGGTTGCATCGCGCGGCCCATGCTTATTACCTGCGCCATATCGCTGAACCGGCGGAAAACGGGGATCGCCACCCCTTTTGCAAGGCACGCCTGTCCCGGTAGCTTTTCTCGCTCAGGACCGTGTTCCATGCGTTCCACATTAACCCACGATTACCCATCTTGGCACGATTTCACGCTTCGTCCGTTGCTGGGGAAACATTATAATGGAGACACGAGGGAAATGGTCGACAAATCCGAGAAGTTCAATTGGCTGGTGCGCGTTGGCTATTTCAGCCGCGCGATCCTCTATTCGGTGCTGGGCCTGATCGCCCTCACCAGCGCGCAACAGATTGCACAGGGCACGAATGGCATTTTTCGCGCGATCGAGAACTATCCGGCAGGGACTCTCATCCTGTGGATCATGGTGATCGGCCTCACGGCTTACGCTCTCTTCCGTTTCTGCTCGCTGCTGTTCGATATTGAGAACAACGGGTCAGACAAGAAGGGTTGGGCCAAGCGGATCGGCCACGCCGGTAGCGGCATCGGTCACCTTGCCCTCGCCTATTCTGCGTATAAATTCGCCAGCAATGACGGTTCCGGCTCCTCCTCCGGCGGAGGTTCCGGCGGCGGCGCGCAGGAAGCGGCCTCGGGTCTCCTTTCCATGGAATTCGGCGGCGGCGTGATCGGCATTCTTGGCCTGATCTTCTTCATCGTTGCCATTTTCCAGGCGAAAAAGGGCATCACGGGTGAGTTCATGCATCGCATCAGCGGACAGGCACCGTCAGCCACGCGCTGGCTGGGCGGCGCTGGCTTCCTGGCACGCGGCGTGGTTTATGCAGTGATCGGCTGGTCGCTGTTCAAGGCTGGCTTCATGTCGGCTGGTGCGGAGCAGATCAAGACGCTGGGCGATGCAGTTGCCAGCCTTGCTGGTGAAGGATTCATCTTCACGCTCACCGCAATCGGTCTTCTTCTCTTCGGCCTGTTCAGCCTTATCCTTGCCCGCTACCGGATCATTCCGGAACTGGACAAGAGCGCCGGAGTACCCAGCTTCCGGGCATGATTTCAGGCATGAATTCCGAACACTCTTTCAGAGATACGAAGGCGCGCGGGTCCAAACTCGCGCGCCTTCATCGCATGGTGATGGACAAACACGTTTGCCCCTATGGCCTGAAAGCGAAATGGCTGTTGAAGCGCAATGGTTACGAGGTTGAAGATCACCACCTGACAACGCGCGAGGAAACCGACGCGTTCAAGGCGAAATATGACGTCAAGACGACGCCGCAGGTCTTCATCGGTGAAGAGCGTATCGGCGGCTATGACGCTCTGCGCGCTCATTTCGGGAATGCTCCACGCGACAAGAGTGAGACGAGTTACACACCCGTTCTGGCGGTGTTCGCCGTGGGCCTTGGCCTCGCGCTATCATTGAGCTGGTGGAGCTTTGGAACGCCGCTCACCATCCGCGCAGGTGAGTGGTTCGTCGCGTTCTCAATGGCTATGCTGGCCATGCTGAAATTGCAGGATGTGGAGCAGTTCTCCACCATGTTCCTCGGCTATGATCTGCTGGCAAAGCGCTGGCTGCCCTATGCCTATCTCTATCCGTTCCTGGAAGCGGGCACGGCCATTCTGATGGCAGGCAGATTGCTGCCGTGGCTATCCATACCGATCGCCCTGATCATCGGAACAATCGGCGCCGCAAGCGTGATTTATGCGGTCTATATCCAGAAGCGGGACATCAAATGCGCGTGCGTCGGCGGCAGTGCCAATGTTCCGCTGGGCTTTGTCTCGCTGACGGAAAACCTTGCGATGGTCGGCATGGGTATTTGGATGCTGTTGCGTCCTGCTGTGATGTGAAGGTCAGGCCCCGCAGCTGACGGGGCCGGTGCCCTGATAGATCACCCGGTCCCAGCGATCGCGCAGCCATACCGTGCCTTCGTACATGACGGTTCCACCATCGCCGACCTGTTCGCCCGCTTTCTGATCATCGATCTCCAGCCGCATGGAATATTTGCGCCCGTTATAGAAGGACCGCGTATTGGCCGGTAGCTCCCGCGAACCGGGGTCTGCCGCAAAGCGCAGCAGGTCACCATCGACCTTCATATAGGCATCCACCTCCCGCGCGATCACCCGCGCACCCATGCTGGTTCCCGGAGCATAGGAGCAGGAGAGGCCATAGAGATCATTCGCCTCTATATCGGGATAGAGGATCGGTTCGGGCACGACCTCGATCACCGGCGGCGGAGTGTCGTTTGCACTGCGCACGCTCTCCACCACCGCGCGATCTTTCTCCTCCCGCTCGGCATCGCTAATTTCTTCTCCGCAGGATGCTATCGCAAATCCCGCCAGGATGACGACCATCAGCCTCATCAATGCCTCCCGAACAATTTCTCTACGTCCTCCATGGACAGTTTAATCCAGGTTGGACGGCCATGATTGCACTGCCCTGAACGCGGAGTTGCCTCCATCTCGCGCAGCAAGGCATTCATCTCTGCCACGTTCAACGTGCGCCCAGCGCGAACGGACCCGTGACAGGCCATTGTGGCAAGTACATGTTCAATTTTTTCGCCCAGCAACAATGATGCGCCGTGCTTGGCCAGATCATCGGCCAGATCAACCAGAAGTTTCGCAGGATCGGCGCGCTTCAGCGTGCCCGGCAGGGCGCGTACCAGCATTGCGCCCGGGCCGAACCGTTCAATCACCAGGCCAAGAGTGGCGAAATGATCGATCTGTTCTTCCAGCCTGTCGCAGGCAGGTTCGTCCATTTCCACCACTTCCGGCATCAACAGGGCCTGGCTGGCGGCGACCTTGTCCCCTGCCCCCGCCGCGCGCAGGCGTTCGAGCACGATCCGCTCATGCGCGGCATGCTGGTCCACCAGCACCAGCCCATCGGCTGATTCGGCAACGATATAGGTGTTGGCCACTTGTCCGCGCGCGATGCCAAGCGGGTACTGCTCGGCATTTTCCGGCAGGGCCTCTGCCGCCTCTGCCCGCCCGTACGGCGCTGCCATCGTGTCAGCATCGTGGCCCCATGGCGCGCGCGGCTCTGCCACATGCGATGCGGAAGGCGCAGTCCAGTCGCGCCCTGCGAATATGGAACGCAGCGCCGGGGCCGCTTCCTCTTGCATGGGCTCTGCCTGCCAGCGCCCCATGGCGCCTGTATCCGGTGCCTGCGCACTCCGCCTGTCGCCCGTGGAAAGCGCCTGGCGCAGGCCGGACACGATGAAACCGCGCACCGCTGCTGCATCGCGAAAGCGCACTTCGGTCTTCGCCGGGTGGACGTTCACGTCGACTTCGCCAAAGGGAATGTCGAGGAACAGGGCCAGCACGGCATGGCGATCGCGCGCCAGCATATCCGCATAGGCCCCGCGCACCGCCCCTGTCAGCAGGCGATCCTTCACGGGCCGCCCGTTGACGAACAGATATTGATGATCGGCAATCCCGCGATTGTAGGTTGGCAGGCCGGCCACCCCGGTAAGGCGCATGATGCCTTCACCTGCCGGCCGTTCCAGCTCGATGGAAACCCCGTTATCGGCCAGTTCCCGCGCAACGATCTGCGCCACGCGCGATTCGGTGCTTTCGCCGGCCTGCACAGCGAAAATACGCCGTCCGCCGTGTTCAAACGTGAAGCCGATATCGGGCCGCGCCATGGCGAGGCGTTTCACCACGTCCTGACACGCGGCATATTCACTGCGCGGTGTGCGCAGAAACTTGCGGCGTGCAGGGATCTTCGCGAAAAGGTTTTCCACCCGAACGCGGGTGCCGGGTGGCAAGGCCGCTGGCCCTTCCTCCACTATCACGCCGTGATCAACCACGCGGCGCCATCCCTGCTCTGCATCTTTCGGGCGGCTTTCCACGGTCAGGCGCGATACGCTGCCGATGGATGGCAGCGCCTCCCCCCTGAAACCCAGCGTGCTGACCTGCTCAATCGCTTCGTCCGGCAATTTCGATGTTGCGTGCCGTTCAAGCGCCAGCGTCATTTCATCCGGCGTCATCCCGCAACCATCATCGGTGATCTGGACCGATTCGAGGCCGCCTTCGACAATCGAAACCAGAATCCGTGATGCGCCGGAATCTATGGCGTTCTCCAGCAATTCCTTGAGTGCGGACGCCGGACGTTCTACAACTTCACCAGCAGCGATGCGGTTTACGAGCGTTTCAGGAAGTCGGCGAATTTTAGGCATTTGGGCACCTTATCGGCCACTCGCCGCATTTTCGAGGCGAACCGCTACAAAACTGTGGCTTTGTCGACAAAATTTTTGGCCTTTGTGGTTACAAGGCGCTAAAGACGCGCCTCATTTTCGAACACCAGATTGCCGACGTGCGGAATCCCTCCGTGACGAAGCTCACCTAAAAATACGGATTTCTCGATGAGTTCATTCTTTTCCAATCTCTTCAAGTTCGGCTCTCAGAACATGGCCATCGATCTGGGCACGGCCAATACGCTGGTCTACGTGCAGGATCGCGGCATCGTGCTGAACGAACCGTCCGTCGTCGCCATCGAGACGCTGAATGGCGTCAAGCGCGTGAAGGCGGTTGGCGAAGATGCGAAGATGATGATGGGCAAGACGCCGGACAGCATCGAGGCCATTCGCCCGCTGCGCGACGGTGTGATCGCCGACATCGAGATTGCGGAAGAGATGATCAAGCACTTTATCCGTAAGGTGCACAACAAGCGCACCCTGCTGCGCTATCCCGAAATCGTGATCTGCGTGCCGTCAGGATCCACATCGGTTGAACGCCGCGCCATTCGCGATGCCGCCAGCAATGCCGGCGCATCGGAAGTCTTCCTGATCCTTGAACCGATGGCTGCTGCAATCGGCGCCGATATGCCGGTGACTGAGCCTGTCGGCTCCATGGTCGTCGACATCGGCGGCGGCACCACAGAGGTCGCCGTGCTCTCCTTGCGCGGGCTGGCCTACACCACATCGGTGCGCACCGGCGGTGACAAGATGGACGAGGCGATCGTGTCCTACGTGCGTCGCCATCACAACCTGCTGATCGGTGATGCCACGGCAGAGCGTATCAAGAAGGATTACGGCATTGCCACCGTTCCCGAGGATGGCGTTGGCGAAAGCATCATCATCAAGGGCCGCGATCTTGTGAACGGCGTGCCCAAGGAAATCACCATCAACCAGGCGCATATCGCAGAAGCTTTGTCCGAGCCTATCGGTGCGATCGTTGAGGGTGTTCGCATCGCGCTTGAAAACACCGCGCCTGAACTGGCTGCCGACATCGTTGACCAGGGTATCGTGCTGACCGGCGGCGGCGCCCTGATTCGCGGCCTTGACGATCACATCAAGGAAGAAACCGGCCTGCCCGTCAGCATTGCCGAAGATCCGCTCACCTGCGTGGCCGTGGGTACGGGCAAGGCCATGGAAGACCCGATTTATCGCGGCGTCTTGATGACCGCTTGATCGGTAACGAATTCGGGAGGTAACGGCGGTTATGGCGCCGCCATCGGCAAACAGATCGGGTTCTAACAAGAGAGCGCAGCTAGGGCTGTTCGCTGGCTATCTGGCTGCGGGCCTTGGCATGGCGCTGGGCATCCTGCTGCTGGCTATATCCCTTTGGCGGCCAGAGACGTTCAACGGCCTTCGTTCTATGGCCAGCGACGCTGCTGCACCTGTTGGTGAAGTGGGTGCCGCAGGCCGCGTGGGATCGCGCAATTTCTTCGAAGCTATCGCCGGATATTACGACGCTGGCAGCAAGAATGCGGAGCTGGAAGAAGAGATCAAGATCGCCCGCGTAAAACTGGCTGAGGCTCGCGCCCTCGCCCAGGAAAACGAGCGCCTGAAAGCTGTGCTCTCTCTTTCGGATGGCGATGTGTCGCCGATCACCACGGCCAGGTTGATCGGTTCGACGTCCACCAGCACGCGGCGCTTTGCCTATCTGTCGGCAGGCCGCCGGGAAGGTGTCGAACCCGGCATGCCGGTCACCTCGCCGCTCGGCCTTGTCGGCCGTGTGCTGGAAGCAGGTGCCAACACTTCACGCGTCCTTCTGCTCACAGATACGGACAGCGTCGTTCCCGTGCGCCGCGCCACCGATAACACGGTTGCGTTTGCAGAGGGGCGCGCGGACGGTTCGCTGCGCATCCGCCTGATCAACCTGGGCATCAACCCTCTGAAAGTTGGCGACATATTCGTCACGTCCGGCGCGGGCGGCATGTTCCATCCGGGTACGGCAGTCGCCATGGTCAGTGAAATCACCGATGACGGAGCGATCGGGCAATTGCTCAGCAATCCGGCTGCCACCGATGTCGTGATCGTGAAGCCGGTGTGGCAGGGCGAACTGATCGATACGATGGGAGACCCCCTCGCCAATGATTCCGAAGGCGCGCCCGAACCTGAGGCCGAGCCGGATCAAGCTGAAGAATAATGGAAAGGCTGGCACCCAGCGCACGGCGTGATGCCTATGGCAGCAAGATCAACCGGGCGCATTCCCCGGTGCTGGCCTATGGCGTGCCGTGGGTCACCACGATGCTTGGCTCGCTCACGCCAATGCTGCCGATTATCGCGCCAGCGCCGATCCTTCCGCCCCTCGGCTATCTGATGCTGCTGGCCTGGCGCCTGGCACGGCCCGGCGTCCTGCCGATGTGGGCCGGTTTCCCTCTCGGCCTGTTCAATGATCTGTATTCCGGCCAACCCATCGGCAGCAGTATCTTACTGTTTTCACTCACGATGATCGCGCTGGAACTGATTGAGCTACGCTTCCCATGGCGCAGTTTCTGGCAGGACTGGCTGATCGCGGCGCTGTTTATTCCGCTCTACCTGATGGGTAGCGCGTTGTTTTCAGGGGCGGAAATCAGTCTGGACCGCTTGCCGCTTCTGATCCCGCAGATCTTGCTTTCCGTCATCGCGTTTCCAATTATAGCAAAGATGATCTCCTTGCTCGACAATTTGCGACTGACGCGCGTTAGGCGGATACGCTGAGTATGGACCGCAAGCTCACCTCCAATTCGCTGAAGGAAACGTTCGACCGGCGCAGCTTTGTCGTCGGATCGGTACAGGGCGGGATCGGCCTGCTGCTGGCCGCGCGCATGGGCTATATCGCCGTGGCCGAGAACGAGAAGTACGAGATGGAGGCGGAGAGTAACCGCGTCAATCTCAGCCTGATCCCGCCACGCCGCGGGTGGATCCTTGATCGCAACGGCTCCCCCCTCGCCTCCAACCGCGCGGATTTTCGCGTCGACATCATACCCGAACGCCTGGAAGACCGCGATTTTACGGTAAATGTCCTTGGCGACCTCCTCGAATTTACCGAGGCGGAAAAGGCTGACCTTCACGACAGGCTGGAGGAATCCGCAGGATTTGCAGCGGTGCCCGTGGCCAATGGCCTGGATTTCGAGAAATTCGCCGCGATCAGCGTGCGCATCCCGGAATTGCCCGGCGTCATTCCGCAGCGCGGTTTCTCTCGCTTCTATCCCACCGGGGCCTCCGTCGGCCACCTGATCGGCTACGTCGGCTCCCCCAGCCGCGAGGAATATGAGGAGGAGCCACAGCCGCTGCTGCTTACCCCCGGTTTCAAGCTCGGCAAAGACGGCATCGAAAAGCAGTTCGAGCAACGGCTGAGAGGTGAGCCGGGTGCTCGGCGCGTGGAGGTTACCGCATCGGGCCGGATCGTGCGCGATCTGGAAACACGTGATGACGTTCAGGGTGATGCTGTGCAGCTCACCATCGATGGCCCCTTGCAGGATTACGCCGCGCGTCGGATTGGCCTGGAATCCGGTTCCGTCGTGGTGATGGATTGCCAAAGCGGCGATCTTTTGTGCATGGCATCCATGCCCAGCTTCGATCCTAACAGCTTCTCCGACGGTATTGGCCGGGTGGAATTCGGCATGTTGCAGGAGAACGATCGTGTTCCCTTGCGCAACAAGACGCTGAAAGGCCTTTATCCGCCCGGTTCCACCATCAAACCCATGCATTCCATGGCCTTCATGCATGAAGGCGTCTCGCCTGATGAGGCGATCATCTGCGGTGGCGGACGGCGCATCGGCAACAGGTTCTTCAACTGCTGGAGCAACCATGGCCGCGTGGACATGGCAAAGGCCATCTATCAAAGCTGCGACAGCTATTTCTATCACTTCGCCCAGCAGGTGGGTTTCGACAAGGTGGCCGATTACGCCCGCCAATTCGGGCTTGGGCAGCAGTTCGATCTTCCGGTCGCCAGCCAGTTCTACGGCACCGTCCCCGATCCTGCGTGGAAGCTGGAGAAATATGGCCAGGAGTGGCAGCCATATGACACGGTGAACGCCTCGATCGGGCAGGGCTATTATCTCGCCAGCCCGCTACAGCTGGCGGTAATGTCCGCCCGCATCGCCACTGGCCAGAAAATCACGCCCTCGCTTGCCAAGCTGGACAAGCGCGCACCGTTTCAATCCCTCGACTTCAAGCCTGACGAGATTGCCTACATCCGCCAGGCGATGAGCGATGTGGTCAACGGCCCCGGCACCGCCGGTCGTGCGCGTTTGCCTATCGAAAACGTGCTGATGGCGGGCAAGACGGGAACTGCGCAGGTCGTCAGCCTCAGCGTGTCGAACGGCAAGACCGGTCCTTGGAAATATCGCGACCACGGCCTGTTCGTGTTCTTCGCTCCCTTTGACAATCCACGCTACGCAGGTGCTGTGGTGATCGAGCATGGCGGCGGCTCCGGCGCGGCATATCCGGTGGCGCGCGATGTGATGACCTTCCTGCTGGACCCGCAGACTGCTCTCGATTCCCTGCACAAGCTGGAGGAACAGTGGGGCGGCACGGCGCAGCAGCGTCTTGATGCGCAATACAAAAGCTATGCAACGGCAGCCGGGGTGAACCTTCCGCCCGCGCCGCCGCCCATGAAGCTTGCGGAACAGGTGGATGCCGAAGCGCGCGCCGCCTATTCTGCGCCGGAAGTTGCGGATGACCGGGTGTTCTCCCCCCGCGACGAAGCTAATCCGAGAGCCGATGAGACCAGCACATGAGGGGTGAGATCACCCTTCCCGCCCCTATTGCGGAATTTCCCTGGCGCGTCGTCATTCCCCTTACGCTGCTCGTCGCCTTTGGAGCTGCGGTGCTGCACTCTGCTGCAGGCGGATCGATGGAACCCTATGCCGGTTCGCACCTCATCCGCTTCGGGGTCTTCCTGGTGGTGGCGCTGGTGATGTCCTATTTCCCGGAGGACTGGACGAAGCTTGTGGCGATACCGGCCTATGCGGTCACGCTGCTGCTTCTTGTTGCCGTGGAAACCGTCGGCCAGCTTGGCGGTGGTAGCCAGCGGTGGCTGGAACTTGGCTTTATGCGGCTGCAGCCCTCAGAAATCATGAAGCCGGGCATCGTCCTGATTATTGCTGCGTTTTATTCCACGCTACCTGTGGGCATGATTGGCAGTTGGCGCGCACTGCTGGTTCCCCTCGGCCTGATCCTGCTGCCCGTGGGGCTTGTGCTGCTGCAACCCGATCTTGGCACTTCGCTGGCAATTGCATTTGGCGGCATTGTGGTGATGTTCCTGGCGGCAATCCCGCAGAAATGGTTTATCGGCGGCGGTATTGCCGGCATTATTGCCGCTCCGATCGCCTATTTCTTCGGGCTTCAGCCCTATCAGCAGCAACGGGTGCTGACCTTCCTTGATCCGGCCAGCGATCCGCAGGGCAGCGGCTATCATATCATCCAGTCCAAGATCGCCATCGGTTCCGGCGGACTTTCCGGCAAGGGATTCGGCGATGGTTCGCAAAGCCAGCTCGATTATCTGCCTGAACCGCATACAGACTTCGTTTTCGCTACCATGGCTGAGGAATGGGGCCTGATCGGCGGATTGTTCGTGCTGCTGGTCTTCGGCATCGTGCTGCGCTGGGGCCTGCTTGTCGCGCGCGAGGCGCAAACGCGCTTTGCTCGGTTGCTGGCAGGAGGCATGACCGCCACGATATTCTTCTATGTCGCGGTCAATCTGATGATGGTGATGGGCCTCGCGCCAGTGGTGGGTATTCCCCTGCCATTCATGAGCCACGGCGGGTCTTCGATGATGACCAACATGATCTGCGTTGGCGCGCTGATGATGGTGGAACGGTGGAACCGCCGCACGTCCTGACGAATAAGTTTAGGCGATTGTGACGCAGCCCCTTTTCACAGCTGAAACAACCGCTATATGAGCGCCTCCCAGCGATTCGCAGATGCGAATCAAAGGGCGCCAGCGACACATCGCCGGTATGGACGCATAGCTCAGTTGGTAGAGCAGCTGACTCTTAATCAGCGGGTCCTAGGTTCGAGCCCTAGTGCGTCCACCATCCTCCTTCATTTGTTGACTTCGCCCTCATTCATTCGGCAACAGTCGATTGAAATGGGAGAGAAACGACTATGAGCATTTTGCAGGGCCGCGTCGCGGTGGTTACGGGCGCGAGTTCGGGAATTGGCGAAGCTTGCGCCATAGAATTCGTGAACAAGGGCGCGAAGGTTGTGCTGGCCGCCCGGCGGCAGGAGCGGCTGGACACGCTGGTCAAGAAAATCGAGGGCATGGGCGGCGAAGCGATGGCTGTCGTCACCGATGTGACTGACGAGGCCGATATCGAGAATTTGATGGCCAGCGGGGCAGAGCAATTCGGCTCTATCGACGTGCTGATCAACAATGCCGGGATTGCCGAAAACACGCCTGTCGCCGAAACTTCCCTGGAACATTGGCACAAGGTCATCGACACCAACCTGACCAGCGCATTCCTGTGCGCAAAGCACGCCTGGCCGCACTTCATGAACGGTGGGCACGGGAGGATCGTGAACATCGGATCTATCTCCGCCAAGGTGCCGCGCAGCGAGTGTCCAAGCTACACCGCCAGCAAGTTTGGCCTTCAGGGGCTGACCCATGCGCTGGCCGTGGACGGGCGCGATCACAACATCGCGGTTTCGATCTTCCATCCGGGCATCGTCGCCACCGAAATCATGCCCGGATCGGTGAAACTGCCCGACAATTTCGCCGCGTCCCCCGAAGAGATAGCTGAAGTGATCGTGCACATGTGCGACATGCCCGATTACCTGAATTTCTACGAGGCGCTGGTTGTGCAGAACAAACTCCCGTTTCTTGGTCGCGGATAGTGACCGACACTTTGAATTGCTGGAATATTGCCGACCTAGCTGGACAGGCGCGGGCACGCCTGCCGCGCGGGGTGTGGGAATATCTGGAACGCGGCGTGGAAGATGAAACGGGCATGTCGCGCAATCGGCAGGCTTTTGATCGGATAGCGTTCCGTCCACGCGTGCTGCGCAATGTCGATAAGATCGACCTCAGCACCACGATCCTGGGAAAGCCAAGCGCCCTGCCCTTCGCGATCGGCCCCACCGGCGCGGCAGGCATGATGTGGTATCGCGGTGACCTGGCCCTGGCGAACGCCGCCACCAAGGCTGGCATTCCCTTCTCCATCTCCAGCGCCAGCACGCTGAATGTGGAGGAGTTTGCCGAGATCGACGGGCGGAGGTGGTTCCAGCTTTACATGTGGCAGGACCGCGAACTGTCTTACAACGTGGTGCGCAGCGCCCATGCCACGGGGTGCGATACACTGCTGGTTACGCTGGATCTGCCCGTGCCGCCAAATCGCGAGTATCTGCAACGCAACGGCTTTGGAATGCCGTTTCAGCTCAACCGGCACAACATCCCCGATATCCTCTCCCACCCGCGCTGGCTGACCGGCGTTATCGGGCGATATCTTCTGGACGGCGGCCTGCCCCAGCAGGCTAACCTGCCGAAAGGCCTTAAAAGCTCCATCGTTCGCGGATCGAAGCCGGGCGCGATTTTCAAGCAAAGCGATCTGGATTGGGACGGCGTGAAGAAGCTGCGCGACATCTGGCCCGGCAATTTCGTTCTCAAGGGCGTGCTGCACCCGGACGATGCGCGCTTGGCGATGGAGATGGGGGCCGATGGCGTAATTGTGTCCAACCACGGCGCACGCTCTCTCGATCACTCCATCGCCGCGATTGACGCCCTGCCCGATATCGTGGCCGCCGTGGGTGGCCGGATGTCGGTATTGCTGGACAGCGGCATCAGGCGCGGCAGTGATATCGTAAAGGCGCTGGCCCTGGGCGCGGATGGTACACTGATTGGCCGGGCCACGCTTTATGGCCTGTCCGCTGCGGGAGAACGAGGCGTGGCGCGCGCGATCGAGCTGCTGCAGAATGAGGTTTCAACCACCATGGCCATGCTGGGGCTGTCCTCGATTGACGAGATCGATGGCAGTGCGCTTGCCTGAAATCTGCTAACGCCCAACCATGCGTAAGCTGATCGCCCTTCTCTGCGCCATGATGTGGCTGGCGCTGGCAACGGGCGCCCAAGCGCAGAATGCTGATCTTGCTGCACAAGATTTGCGCCTAGCGCGCATTGCCGATGCGATGTTGGTCTCGAATGTAAAACTCTGCCGGGAAACGATGCCTGTAACCGGCATGATACTGCACAGCGCGGATCAATACGGCAATGCAGCGCCGTCCCTGTTCCGCAACGGCTCGCTGGCGATTGCAGCCGTGGTGCCCGGCTCCACGGCGGAACGAGCCGGGCTGAAAAGTGGAGACGGTATCGCCGCCGTCAACGGCGTGTCAGTCAACAGCATGGTGCCAACGGGCAAGGATCATCTGCGAGAGGTCGCCTTCTTCCAGCTTGCGGGCTTAGCGCCGGAGGCTTCTGTCGAACTCACGATATTGCGCGATGGAGAGACGCGCTCGGTGGGGTTCGATGCTCCGCAGGGTTGTCAGTCTTTGGTCGAGGTTTTGCCATCGGGCGATTTCAGTGCGCGATCAAACGGGCGCGTGATCCAGGTGCAATATGATTTCCTTCTCAGCCTTTCAGACGATCAGCTTGCCGTGATCCTTGCCCATGAACTGTCACACAGCGTGTTGGAGCACCGCCGCCGCAAGGTGGAGGCGGGCATCGATAATGCCAGCATCATGCGCCACCTTGGCCGCAACCAGCAGGTGAACCGCCAGGCCGAGATCGAGGCGGACAGGCTTTCCGTGCACATCCTTGCCAATGCCGGATATGACGCGGCGATTGCCCCGGCCTTCTGGCGATCCGAGCAAGGACTGGTTGCCGGCGGCGGAGCCATTCCCAGCTTCATCTATCCCACGCAATCTGCACGGGCCGCGATGATCGAACAGGAAATCGCCCGCTATCTGCCCCTCGGCCACGGGCCCAGCTGGCCGGGGCATCTGCTGCGCTTGAGAGACGCGAGCTTTGCTGGCGATCAGGCCTTCTGACCGGACCGCCGCGATGCCTCGCTGATGTCGATGTAATTGCGATCGAAATAGGTCAGCGGGGTAGCATCCTGACGATGCTTGGCTGCCAGCAATTCACCGATAAAGATCGTGTGCGTGCCAAATTCATGACGGTGGACCGTGCGGCAAACAAGGCTGGATTGCGCTGTGCTCAGAATTGGCGTGCCCTCCACTTCCAGCCAGTCCCCCACGGCAAAACGATCCGCATCGGGCCGCATGAAATGATTCGCAACATCCCGATTGCCAAGGCCGAGGATATTCACGCAAAACCTCTCCGCCCGTTCCAGCGGATCATGCAGAGATGCCGTGCGATTGACGCACACCAGCAGGGATGGTGGCTCAAAACTCAGCGAACTCACGGCCGTTGCGAGGATGCCGTAACGCTGGCCATTGTCTATCGTGGTGACGGCGTAAACTGTCGCGGCCA
This sequence comes from Aurantiacibacter rhizosphaerae, assembly GCF_009807005.1. Classification (GTDB taxonomy): domain Bacteria; phylum Pseudomonadota; class Alphaproteobacteria; order Sphingomonadales; family Sphingomonadaceae; genus Alteraurantiacibacter; species Alteraurantiacibacter rhizosphaerae. Next base: position 338,736 of record NZ_WUBR01000002.1, read on the forward strand.
CGTGACGCATTGAATCGCGGAAAGCTTCAACCAGCGCTTCGTGGCTCTGTCCTACATCGCTCATTTATGCTCCTTGCGATTTCGCTGGTCGCGGCGCAAGTGCGAATATCCGCAGCCAATGTGATGCGTGAGACTTGCCATCACATTGCAATGTGATAAGCGCATGATATGAGCGACATTATCATAAACCGAGTCCGCGAGATTATCGCCGACGGAAAGATGACCCGCGCTGGCCTCGCCCGTGCTGCCGGTCTCCATGCAAACACCCTGCGCGATTGCGGCGAAGACGGCTGGAACCCCACCACCGACACGCTGAACAAGCTCGACAATTTCCTCACCGATAATGACGAAACGCCCGTCCTTGTAGGGATCGAGGAGATTATCGAGGAAGCGCGCAACGGCAGGATGTATATTCTGGTGGATGACGAAGATCGCGAGAATGAGGGTGATCTGATCATTCCGGGCCAGATGGCCACGCCCAATGCCATCAACTTCATGGCCACCCATGGCCGCGGCCTGATCTGCCTTTCGCTTACCTCACGCCGCGGCAAGGAGCTGGGCCTGGAGATGATGAGCAACCGTAACCGCGAAAGCCAGCAGACTGCCTTCACCGTCGCCATCGAGGCGCGCGAGGGTGTCACCACCGGTATCAGCGCGGCAGACAGGGCGCGCACGGTTTCCGTCGCCATCGATTCCTCCAAAGGTCCGGACGATATCGTCACCCCCGGTCATGTTTTCCCGCTGATCGCCCGCGATGGCGGCGTGCTGGTGCGCGCCGGGCATACGGAAGCTGCGGTGGACATCTCGCGCCTTGCCGGCCTCAACCCCAGCGGCGTGATCTGCGAGATCATGAATGAAGATGGCACCATGGCGAGGCTGGAAAACCTCATCGGCTTTGCCCGCAAGCACGGCATGAAGATCGGCACCATCCGCGATCTGATCGAATACCGGATGCGCAACGATCATCTGGTCAAGCGCACCAACGAAAGCACCTTCAGCTCTGATTACGGTGGGGACTGGCGCGTGGCCAGCTATCGCAACACGGTGGATGGCTCTGTCAATCTGGTGCTGCAGAAAGGCCATGTCGTACCCGGCAAGCCGATCCTGACCCGCATGCACGCCATCTCCATCTTCGATGATGTGCTGGGCCGCAGCGGCGAACAAAAGCGCGTCCTGCAACGATCGATGGCCGCCATCGGGGAGGAAGGCGAAGGCGTGATCGTGGTGCTGATGCCATCGAAATCGGCGTCTCTGGAAAGCGAGATCGGCACCGCCCCGCAAGCCAAGAGCGAGCTGCGCGAATATGGCATCGGGGCGCAGATCCTGGCCGATCTTGGCGTCACCGACATGATCCTGCTGTCCAATTCGCACCATAATGTTGTTGGCCTTGAAGGCTATGGCATTACGGTGGCCGAGACCCGCCCTATTCCGGAGTAATCAATGGCCAAGTTCCTTATCGTCGAAGCGCGTTTTTACGCCCATCTCAATGACATGCTGATCGAAGGGGCGAAGGCTGCGCTGGAATCGGCCGGGCACGAGGCGCAGGTGATCACCGTGCCCGGCGCGCTGGAAGTTCCTGGCGCTATCGCGCTGGCGGCTGAAAGCGACCAGTACGATGGTTTTATCGCCATCGGCGTGGTTATCCGCGGGGAGACGTATCACTTCGAAATCGTGGCCGGGGAAAGCGCCCGCGCGATCATGGCGCTGACGATGGACGGCATCCCCATCGGCAATGGCATCCTGACCACGGAGAACGAGGAGCAGGCGCTGGTGCGCGCCGATCCCGCGCAGAAGAACAAGGGCGGTGAAGCGGCACAGGCTGCGATCCGCATGCTGGAACTGGCCGAGAAATTCTCTTGAGCGGGCACCACGCCATCGCCGGCATTCCACTGGTTCTGGGCGGCAATGTGTTCGGCTGGACTGCGACTGGCGAGGAAGGTTTCGCCGTGCTCGATGCCTTTTACGAGGCGGGCGGCAGGATGATCGACACCGCCGATGTCTATTCAGCTTGGGTGCCGGGAAATTCCGGCGGCGATTCAGAGGCGTTTCTGGGGCAGTGGCTCACCCGCAGCGGTGTGCGTGAAGAGATGCGCATCCACACCAAAACCGGCATGTGGAGTGACCGGCAGCAAAACTCTCCCGGCTCGATGGGCGATCCCGGCCTTTACGAGCCTCAGCGAGTGCTTGCCCACCTCGATGCAACACTGGAGCGGCTGCAGATCGACAAGATCGATTTGTACTATGCTCACCGCGATTTTGAGGAGCTGGAGGTTTCGCAAATCGTCGACGCGTTTGAGGGCGCGATGCAGACCGGCAAGATCGGTGAGCTTGGCGCGTCCAACTTCACGGCGGACCGTCTGAAGGCCGCACTGGATTATGCAGAGAGCGCGGGCGCCACGCCTTTCACGGTCTTGCAGAACCAGCACAATCTTGTGGCGCGAGACGATTATGGGCCGGACCTGCAGGCGCTTTGCACGCAGCGCGATATCGCGATGCTGCCGTTTTTCGGCCTTGCCGCGGGTTATCTGACAGGCAAATATCGCAAGCCAGAGGATTTCGAACAGGGCAGCCGCGCCTACCGTGTGAAGGATTACGCGGAGAGCGGCCCGCCCGTTCTTGCGGTAATGGATGACATCGCCGCCGAAACCGGCGCAAGCCTGCCGGCCATTGCGCTGGCGTGGCTGGTGAGCCAGCCCGGCATCCCTGCCCCCATCGCCAGCGCGCGGAATGTGGAGCAGCTGGAAACGCTGCTGGAATTTACCCGGCTTGAGCTGACGGATGAACAATTGGCCCGGCTGACGAACGCTCTGTGAGCATCACACCCGATCACATTGCAGTGTGATGCCGCCGAGAAACGCAGCATCAGGGGCCAAATTCGTCACCAGAAATTGGGTACAGCAAGGGACAGGGAACGGCCACTAACGGCCGCATCTCTCCCTGAGACGCTGGAAAAGCGGGATTTGTGGGAAGGGAGGCAATCGCAGTTGCGACACCGCCCTTTCCCAACACATCGTTACGATGATTTGCCGACCATCACAGCCGCGATCCCATCACCGCGCAAGGCGGCCGAAGCAGCCGCGACCGGCGTAGACTGCGGAATCGCCCAGCTCTTCCTCAATGCGGATAAGCTGGTTGTATTTCGCCAGCCTGTCCGACCGGGCGAGCGAGCCTGTCTTGATCTGGCCGCAATTGGTGGCAACCGCGAGATCGGCGATTGTCGCATCTTCGGTTTCGCCGGAGCGGTGGCTCATCACCGAAGTGAAGCCAGCGCGGGTTGCCATGTCTACCGCGGTCAACGTTTCTGTCAGCGTGCCGATCTGGTTGACCTTCACCAGAAGCGAGTTGGCCAGGCCCTTGTCGATGCCCATCTTCAGGCGTTCCGGATTGGTGACGAACAGATCGTCGCCCACCAGTTGAACGCGATCACCGATCATGTCGGTCAGCGCTTTCCAGCCGTCGAAATCGTCTTCGCCCATGCCATCCTCGATGGAGAGGATCGGGTAATCATCGCACAGCTTGGCGAGATAGGCGGCCATTTCGTCACCCGTCAGCGAGAGCTTCTCGCCGGAAATCTCGTACTTGCCGTCACTATAGAATTCGGTGGAGGCGCAATCCAGCGCCAGCACCACGTCGTCTCCCGGTGTGAAGCCGGCCTTTTCGATGCTGGTCATTATAAAATCCAGCGCATCGCGCGTGCTGGCAAGATTGGGCGCAAAGCCGCCCTCATCACCCACGGATGTTGCCAGGCCCTTTTCCGAAAGGCCCTTCTTCAGCGTGTGGAAAATCTCGCTGCCCCAGCGCACGGCCTCTGCAATGGAATCGGCGCCGACGGGCATCACCATGAATTCCTGCACGTCGATAGGATTGTCGGCATGCTCGCCGCCGTTCACGATGTTCATCATCGGCACCGGCAGGACATGGGCAGACACGCCGCCGACATAGGCCCACAGCGGCAGGCCGCGCGAATTGGCCGCCGCCTTGGCCACGGCCATGCTGACGCCCAGGATCGCATTGGCGCCCAGCTTGCTCTTGTTGGCGCTGCCATCAAGATCGATCAGCGCCATATCGATGTCGCGCTGGTTTTCCGCATCCGGGCCCAGCAGCAGCAGTTCAGAAATCGGGCCATTCACCGCTTCAACGGCCTTCGTCACGCCCTTGCCGAAATAGCGATCCTTGTCGCCATCGCGCAATTCCACCGCTTCATGCGCGCCGGTGGAGGCGCCAGACGGGACTGCGGCCCGGCCAAAGCTGCCATCTTCCAGCAGAATGTCGACCTCGACCGTGGGATTGCCCCTGGAATCGAGAATTTCGCGCCCGTGGATGTCGATGATTGCGGTCATTAAAGTAAGCTCCTGCTGCCGTCCCCTTTGCGGGTGTCCCGCGCCTCCTATCCTCCGGAACTTTGCACTGCAACATGCGTTGATCCTTTGAACCGGGGTGTCTTATCCCCATAATACAATACTGAGGGACACCAGGCGTGTACCAAGGAAGGAAACCAACAATGGCCAAGCAGCCCACCGCAAACACCTCCACAGTCGCCGCAACGCCCACAGCGACCGAGACCGTAGCAGCCCCCACGACCACGACGACCACCACCAACCCCAATACTGCCGAGGCAAAGTCGCGCTTCAATGCAGCGCTTGACGAAGCAAAGGCCGGTGCAGCCGCGCTGGGTGACGAAGCCAAGCTGCGCGCCAGCGGCTATCGTGAAGAAGCCAAGGCCCGCGGCGGCGAATGGTCCACTGATGCGAAATCCAAGGCTGGCGAACTCGCCGTTGAAGGAAAGCACAAGGCCAGCGAAGCACTGACCGGCCTTTCCCGTGTGATTGACGACAACGTCACCACGCTGGACGAAAAGCTCGGCCCGAAATACGGCGATTATGCGCGCTCCGCCTCGCAGACCCTGCAGGACAATGCACGCAAGCTGGACGAAAAGAGCCTGGACGAACTGGCCAACGAATCGCGTGAAGCCATCCGCAAGAGCCCGGCAACCGCTGTCGGCCTTGCCGCAGTCGTCGGCTTCTTCTTCGCCCGCCTGTTCCGCTAAGAGACTGTGCAGGTCAGACACGACAGCGGCATCGAACCACTGCAACCCAGCGACGCCGCGCACGCAGCGAATTTTCCGCAGGACGGATTGGCGCACCCCGTCGATCCGCCTGCGGAAACGCGCTCTCTTGCAGATGATCTAGGGGATCTTTTCGAGGACGCCCGAACCTATTTCGATGCCGAAATGTCTTATCAGAAGTCCCGCGCGGGCTTCGTTGCCAATCGGCTGAAAAAGACAATCGCGTTCGGTGCGGTCGCCGCCTATCTGGCGGTTCTCGCCACGATCGGTCTCACCGTGGGCCTGATCATCGCACTCACCCCGCTCATCACCGCGTGGGGCGCCACTGCATTGGTGGTACTGGTGATACTTCTGGTGGCCTATCTGCTGGTCCGCAAGGCTGCAAGCGCATGGGCAGACATCAGGGCCGCTATGGCAAGTGACGAGGAGCCTGGCGACCATGACTGATCTGCAAACCCAGATGCATGAAGACCGCATGTTGCGAGACGCGGCAAAGCGTATGGTTAAGTCCGACGTTGCCTATGTAAAAGGCGATATGTCATGCAAGGGCCTGGGTGGCCGCTTCGTCGACAGGATCAAGGACGGTGCATCGGAACTTTCCGATAACACGCACGAATATGCCGATACGCACCGCGCACAAGTGGGAACCGGCATCGCAGTCGCCGTGGCCGCCTTCTTTGGCTGGAAATACCGCGAGCAACTGGCGGACGCCGTCTACGATCTTTTTCACGAGAAGACCCCGGTGGAAAAGGTGAGCGAGAAGGCGGAACAACTGGCGCGTGATGCCCGTTCCTATTTTGATTGAAACATAATTTTCCCGGAGAATCCCGATGAACGACCCGAAACGCGCCGAAATCAAGGCCCGCATCGCTGCCGCACAGGCACGCGAAGATGCAAAGGCACAGCAATCCACCACGCAGCGCATGGCTGACAAGGCCTCCGACGCCGGTGATGCGTTCACCAGCTTTGTGAAGGAACACCCCCTCGCCGCCGCAGCCGGCGGCGTTGCATTGGGCATACTGGTTGCCGGCATGTTCAAGGGCCCGCGCCGCGCAGCCGCCACCGGCGGTGCCAAGGCAGTTGGCCTGGCCGCTATCGGTGCCGAAATCGCCTCCGCATTCGCCAGCGAACTGCTGGACGATGCAAAGGATATCGGCCGCGCCGGTGCACGCCGTGCAGGCGATGTGGGCGATGCCATCGGCGATCGCGCCCGTTCCGTGCGCCGCGATGCGAGCTACAATGCCGATCGCGCCGGTGATGCAGCACGCATTTCCGCACGCGAAACCGGCAAGCGTATCGCCCGCGCATTCGGCCAGCGTTGATCACAACGCCGCATCTAATTTTTACAGTTCGAGTCCCCTTGCGCTCCGTGTCCTTTGGATTAGAGCGCGAGGGGATTTTTGTTTTCAGCCGTAACTGAAGGGCCATCGCATGTCAGAAGAGCACGACCACCAGCTTCTCCATCTCGTAATGGGTGGCCGCGTCACAGATCCACGCGGAGCGGAATTCCAGGATCTGAAGGATATTCACGTCGTCGGCTTCTTCGCCGATTTCGAAAGCGCGGAAGAGGCATGGCGCGGCTGGGCACAGCGCACTGTGGACGATGCGGAAATGAAATACGTGATCGTCCACCTGCACAAGCTGCTGGAGCCGGACCTTCCCGGCAAATAACCGCAGATGCAAAAAAGCCCCGCTTCGGCGGGGGGATAAGGTGATTGTTCGGCCTGGTCCATCATTTGACCACACTCGGTGATTTCACGTTTTCATTCGCCATAACCACAAGGCGAGCCGACTGGATGCTTTTGGCAGATTTGCCATGAACTCGGAACGTCCGAAAAGGGTGGGTAGCTGCCGTCAAGCTTCACCCCAATACGACTTAAAATCGGGGTGATCGCGAAACAATTCTTCGAAGCTCGGCTCCTGAATACCGAGAATATGGACCTCTCGCTCATCGAGCCCAGGCCAATCCTGTATAGAGATTGCTTGGCTTATCAGAGCCACCCCGTCCGCCAATTCCATCCGAAGGTTTTCACTGCGGTCCTCGATGTAATCGCCATCAACGACATTCGCGTGAAGATTCGGGCTGTATGTTGGAAAAGGTATGAATTTCGCCATGGCAACACCCATCGGCGGGTCTAGCGCGAATATGTCTGCTTCACCGATTGGCGAAGTCGCATCGTAAATAGTCACCTTCATTGTGGCTATGTGCACGAATTCACCAGTGTCCGCTATCGCGTCGTTAGCGGCTGGTCCGGTTTTCAGCCCGAACAGAGCGGAGCTGCCGGTCCGCTTGTGGAGTGACCACCGCATGGCGTGAGCGTCTGCAATTGGGGTGGAAAGCGGAAATCAATCTTTCGGTATAAGCGAGATGCCCAGTAGGCCGAGAATGAGGAAGACGCCGCCAATCGATAGGAAGAACCGAACGAGCTCCCAGACCTCTTCTTCTGTCAGATTGCGACCTTCATTTGTATAATGGATCGGCTCGCCTCCGAGGAAGTTCATGGCGGCAACAAGAGCGACGAAACTGGCCACTAACAAGCCAAGGACGAGCCATCGCCAAGCGATCCAGCGAAGCAGTGCGGCGCTTGGCTTCGGTGGCTTCTCGAATAACCTGAAATCGGAAATGATGCGCAACCTGATACCTTCCTCTCAACTCCAGGATACCGATAGTTGGCATGTCCGCAATCAGGTCGTTAGCTGTCAGGCGGCTTTCGGCTCCGAACGTGGCAAAGCTGCCAGTCCGCTCCTAGGCGTGTCGTCCCCGTCATCGAACGGCTGTTTGTGGGGTGGGAAGTAGACTGTCCGCTAGCCGCAGATTTCAGCACTAGCTGCCTAACGATTTCGCGGGTCAGCCAAGGCGATTGCCTCACCAGTTAGACACCCGTCCAACGCCTCCACTTCTCGTTGGCTGAAAGGCTCTCCGCGCCTTGAATACGCCCGCATCATGCGGGACGATCCATTATCGTGAACGTCAACCAGATAGTGTCGAACTGGATTGTCGAACCGGACAGCCTGATCCGACGGCGCTTTTCGATGCCGTAAAGTTAATCGCCCGCCCCAGTTTTGGCCGAGGCACATTCCGACCCAGTCGAGTGATTTAGCAGTCTTGCCTTGGAACGCGAGTCGGTCCGGAGATGGCTCATCTGTTTTGAATGGTAGGACAAAAAGGGCCACGAACAGCATAAGTCCAACTACGACTAGCCAAGGCATAGGTTGATTAAGCGAAACGCGTCGCATCCTTCCACTTATGCGATTTGGTTCGCTTTTGCGACCAGTAACATCAACTCGCTCGGTCCGATATCGGGTCGTTAGCGGAAAGCCCGCTTTCGGCTCAAAGCGTGGCAAAGCTGCCAGTCCGCTGTTTGGCGGAAAACCCGCGCTATCGAATGTCTGCTATTGGGGTGGGAAGCGGACGTTGCATTCAGGTCGGAAAGACATCACACCGCAAGCCATGTCCCTCTACAATAAATCATGGCTGTTCATGGCTTGGGTCCTCGTTGTCTTCTTCACGTTCCCAGTCTGGATGCCAGCACTTCATCGAACTTTGGGCGATCTTGGCATGCTGCTGGGACTAGCTTTCTGGCTCGGCCATGGAGTGGTGGCGCTGCTCGTATTCCGGTGTCCCGATTGCGGCCTCTCCCCATTCCAAAGCAACAAGGGCTTTTTCGCGTGGTCCACACCGTGGCCGAGGAAGACATGCGGTCACTGTGGTCGTAGCCATCGTGATGGATCTAATGACGGCTAAGGGGTCGTTAGCCGACAGACTGCTTTTGGCCCAGATTTGCCTATATCAGACCTGCCAGGTTTCGCGCCAATTGCGGCGATAGTCTGCAAACCCCATCTTTCCGCAATATAAAGTCCGCACCAGAGAACGTCTGTTTCCGGGCGAAAGCAAGAACGGCAGCATCGACCTTCGGCCTTTCCGGTTCAATAAGATCATATGCGAAAGCTGGAATTTCGCGGCGGTAATGATGCATTATTCCTCCAAAAGGATCGTAGCCATCACTCACCGCTTGAACCTGCAATTGCGCTAATCGCACGGTATAAGCGTAATTGAGCATGGCGTTGATTGGATGCGACGCTTTCCAATTTCGAGCTTTGCGACCGGTGAGAATTGAGCTGCGCGCCTGGTATTTCCGCCATGTGTCGGGAATTGGATAGCGGCTCTCTGCCTTCCACCTCAATTCAACTGCTTTCCAAGCCGCAAAATAGCGTGCTGCACATTCAGCTTCGACATTGCGAAGCTCATTCATTTCACCGAATTGCCGCTTTGGGAGATTGACCAACGTCTCATTGGCTTTGGCAATTGCCTTTTCCCGATATGAACTATCTGGGACATGCTTTCGCAGAGTTGTAAGGCTGTTACGGACTTTGTCGCAAATCAGCGTTCGGGCGAATTCCAAGCGCAATTGCTCATCGGATTGGGTCTTGTATTGCCATTGCAGATTTTCGGGATTGCCGATGAAGCCTGCGCCAGATGCATAGACTACCGGATCACCACTCCATTGAACTCTGGCGAGTGCAACGCCTTGCTCGCCAAGCCAACCTAGCACATCGAATGAAATTGAGCCGCTTCCATCCAATAGCAGGATCAATCTCGGCAATTGCAAATCGCCTTTGAAATAGCGGAATTGTTCTGCCTTTTGCGGGTAATGGCTAAAGCCTTGCCTGATCAGCAATGATCCTTGTTCAATTCGCAAGGAAGAACCGTGTCCGGTTAGAATTAGAGGCTGGGAAGTGCGCTCTCGCCGTCGCCGTTTTCGTTTCGACTTCGCAATGTTGCGAACCCAGAATTCGGATCTTTCGGCCCATTCGGAATGGTTTTCGATTGCGCGGAATTGCGAAGTTTCGAGCATTTACGGAAACTAGCAGAATTGCTGCTAATTGTCGTACAGATTAACGGTTAATGGCGGCTATTTTGGCATCGAATAGAGCAAGAGAGGCTTGGGAAAAAGGCACCGGGCTTGGCAACGCGTGGCTGCGCTTTGCTCCAGAGAATTTGGCGTCCGAATATGAGCGCGCTCCTGGCTTTTTTGAGAGCCTAGATCTCAATTCAAAGCCAGATAGCGGTTGGGAAATTCTGAAATCACTTTCGGATGGGCTATCTAAATCTCAATATCGGACAGAGCTCGAAAAGGAGATCAAGGAGCATCTCTTGGACGAGCTCTTCAACGACCAGCTCATCGCGACTGGATACCGCGAGCTTCCCTCTCCGGGTCAAAGCCCGGTTGTTATCAATCCAGCGAGATTTGAAACCGACGATCCTGATTGGCGTGAAGGAACTCTAGAGGCGCACGGATTCCGCTACGGACGAATTAGGATTACCGATCCAGCAGTGATGATAAACGGACTAAATTCAAAACCGAAGGGCGGCTCGAATTCAGCAATCGACAATGCAATCGCCCAATTGCTCAAAACCAATCCGGAATTTGCCGATTTACCTCGTAAAACGTCCTGTGATTTGGTTCGAAATTATCTCGGCGCTGCATATAAGCCAGGCAATGGCTTGAGTGATCAAAACATTTCAAAAGCAATTGTGCGCTTATGCAAACGAAAGCGAATTAATCGGAATTCCAATTAATTACCTCGGTACGTGAGCATAAGAGGATTCGCTCGAATCACCGTCTCTAGAGATTCTTTGACCGGTCAGCAGCAATCCAGCTGCGGGCAAGTCAAAGGAAATCCACGTGGCCCGCCAACGCGACTACAAAGCTGAGTATCAGCGCCGGATCGCCAATGCTGCCAAACGCGGTCTAAGCAAGTCTCAGGCACGAGGTCACGCCCGGCCCGGTGAAAAGCCTATTCGTGGATCGAACGTTGCTCGTGGCGACACGAAGCTCGAAGCGGCTCTCACAGCCCTCAGACAGTCTGGAACGCAGGTTGCAGCGGCTAAAGAGGCTGGAGTGTCCGTCGAGCGCTTCCGGCGCTTTCTTCGCGAAAACCAGCTTGCCGAGAGGCAGGGCCGCACTTGGCTAATCGATGATCGCGCCCCTCGTGAAATGCTTGTCCTGTCAAACGGCCAGGCGATGCAAATGCGGCTTGATGGATACGAACAAGCCTCGCTCAACGGGCGATATTTGTCAGCCTTCAAGAGTTTCATAAGCACCAACGACAGTGAGTTTCTGTCTGACTTTGTCGGGCTGTCCGTTCGCGACGCCAAAGGCAAACTCCACCCCTTCGAAACAGACGAGAACGCTCTCTATCGCCTTGCCGCATCGGGCAGCGAGATTTTTGAAGACATTTACCGGCTCATCACAATCTGAAGAAAGGAAATTGAGCAATGAAGCGCAACGATAAGGAGCGCCGCAAGCAGCAGCGGCTCGTAAAGCTTGGTAGCAATAATCCCATTTGCGGAATTTGCGGGGAAACGGATTGGCGGTGCTTGGACGCACATCACGTTGCGGATCATGGGCGCGATGATGTTACCGTCGCAATCTGCGCAAGCTGCCACCGGAAAGTCACCGATGATCAAAAGGATCATCCGGCCTTCGACGCAGGCGCTGATCCTACCTTGGACCGCATTGGCCATTTTCTAATTGGCCTTGCCGATTTGCTTTCAATCATTGTCGAAAAGCTTTTGGAATTTGCTCATATCCTCATTGAACTGGCAAAGCCGAGCGCAATTGCCGGGGACGCGCAATGAGCTCGCCGCCCATCACAGACCGCTTGCCCATTTCCATCCGCGCTTTTGCCGTGCCCGATGCCATTACGACTGGAAAAGCGAGAAAACGAACGCCCCGCTCAATTGCTTTGGCTGCGTCGAATTGGACTCTAATTTTCGACTGCGAGACATTTGCAGATGAGACCCAGTCATTGCGGTTTGGCACTTACCAAACTCGCAATGAGGGCGCATTGATGGAAAGCGGCATCTTCTATTCGCCGGAAAATCTGAGTGATGACGAGTTTGCGGTCTTGCGAAATTACGCTTCATCGCACGGCCTTGAATTGCTGACACATGGCGAGTTTGTCGAACACGTGTTTTTCCCCATCGGCTATGATTATCGCGGCACGATTGTAGGCTTCAATCTCCCATTCGACATTGCCCGCATTGCTCTCAGTGCGGACTCAGCTCGTGGCAAAATGAAGGGTGGTTTTACTTTTGGCCTGACGGAAAACAAAAAGCGTCCACGCATCCAAATCAAACATCTGTCTGCCAGAGCAGCGTTCATACAATTCGCAGCTCCGGGGAAAAACCGGTCGAACCACAGCGTGCTCAAGCGCGGCAAAACCGAACCAATCCAGCGCGGTCACTTTGTCGATTGCAAGACGCTATCAAGCGCATTGTTGGCCAAATCATTTTCTCTTGCGAGCTTGTGCGATACTTTGGGTGTGCAAAGTGCAAAGTTGAAATTCGAAGATTTCAACGCCCCTATCACACCTGAGTTTGTCGAATACGCGGTGCGTGACACACAAGCCACGTGGGAATGCTACTGCGCCCTGATCGATAAGTTCGACAAGCTAGGATTAGACGGCACAAGGCCGGAAAAAATCTATAGCGAGGCGAGCCTGGGCAAAGCCTGCCTGAAAGCCATGGGCGTCAAACCATGGCGGGAATGCCAGCCTGATTTCGATCCAGAGACAATCGGTAAGATTATGTCGACCTACTATGGCGGACGTGCTGAAATCGGCATCCGGCGCGAACAACGCCAAGTCATGCTTTGCGATTTCCTGTCAATGTATCCGACAGTCGGCACACTGATGAACCTTTGGCGTTATGTGATCGCGACAGGCATCAGGACTAACGACGCCACGAAAGATGCGCAGTCGACCTTGGATGCAGTGACATTGGACAACCTTGGCTCAACACGCTTTTGGCGAAAGCTATCGATGCTGGTTCGCATCAAGCCCCATGCCGACATAGTGCCAGTCCGGGCGCATTACGCCGATGCAGTACAAGCTACCATTGGCCTTAATTACTTCACCAACAAAAGTCCGCAATGGTTCACGCTTGCCGATTGCATTGCATCCAAATTGCTTACTGGAAAGGCGCCCGAGATTTTCGAGGCCATTGCGTTTGAACCGATGCGAAAACAGCGAGGATTGCGGGAATTTGAGATCAATGGCGAAGCTGACTTTGCAATCGACCCTGCCAATGATGATTTCTACAAGCGGCTAATCGAACTCAGGCAAGCCACCAAGATTAAGCGCCAAAGTGCGAAGGGCGCAATAAGAGAAGCCTTAGATACGCAGCAGAATGCGATTAAGATCATGGCCAGTGCGACGACCTACGGCATCTTTGTCGAGATGAATGTCGAGGATGTTATCACGGGCGCAATGGCCGAGCTTTTTGCAGGCCATGACGACAGCTTCACCGTGAAGCCTTCGAAGACCGAAAAGCCGGGAAGTTTCTTTCATCCATTGCTCGCCACGCTCATCACAGGCGCTGCGCGATTGATGCTGGCGATAACCGAGAAACTGGCGAGCGACCGTGGGCTTGATTGGTCATTCTGCGATACAGACAGTTTCGCCCTGGCTAAGCCTGAATTGATGGATGGGTCTGAGTTTACCGTTCATGTGCAAAGCGTGATCGATTGGTTTGGTCAACTCAATCCATACGACTTTGAAGGCTCGATCTTGAAAGGCGAGGATGTGAATTTCTCGCAGTCAGGAAATGGAAAGCTGGAGCCGCTCTATTGCTTTGCCATTTCAGCTAAACGCTATGCGCTGTATAATCTGGACAATGGTGGCAGGCCGATAATCCGCAAAGCGTCGGCGCATGGCTTAGGACATTTGCGAGCGCCATATAACGCGAACAATCCAGCCCCTTCAATCCCAAAGCCGCAAATCGATTTGGCAAAAGCGGGTTTGGCACTTTGGCAGCATGATATTTGGCTCAAGATCATTGAGGCCAGTTACACCGACAAACCGCACATGGTTGATTTGAGCTATCCCCCGGCACTCCAATTGCCAGCTATCAGCAGATACACCGCGACTTCGCCTGATTTGCTGCGTTGGTTCAAGCAATACAATGAAGGCAAACCCTACGCTGATCAGGTAAAACCCTTTGGCTTTCTGACCGGGCTAATGACCCACAGTATTGATTGCGAGCCTCGCGTAGTTGGCAGGCCGTCGATGCGTATAGGTTCGAGAAGCAATCTGAAGCCAATTTCTCCCTTTGAAACCGATCCGGCCAAGGCTGCGGAAAAAGCGTTTGATCGCAATACTGGATTGCCGGTGCCAATTGAAAAACTCAAAACATACGCTCAGGCCATCGCGCAGTATCATCTACAGCCAGAAAACAAGTTTCTGAATGGCGAACATAGCGATACCGGGAAGACGCAACGGCGGCACGTCCTGGCCACTTGCATGGCCCACATCGGCAAAGAGGCCAATGAACTGGATAAGCAGAGCACCTTAGGTTTTGATCCAGACGCTCAACCTTCATATGGCTACAGTCCAGCTGACATTGCAGAGCTGCAATCGGAACTGGCTAGACTATGCGAAGTTTTCAGCACTTATCAGATTGCTCGGCATGGCCGGATGAAATCGAAGCGGCTTTCCAATCTCCTCGGCGCGGACAGCAAATCGAACCTAGCCTCTATCGGCGCAGAGAAAATGCGAGCCCTTGTGAGGCACTTCGGTCACCGTGAACTTGCAGAGCGAGTTGAACTTGATGCGCTGGATCAGCTCGTTTCCGAAGGCGGATTGCGGATGACGGCGAGGGAATTAATGGTAGATCCTTCGAACTTGCGTAGAAGCATCAGGAGACAGGAGCGAAGGCTGCGTTCTTAAAAAGGCTCTCAAAATCGCACATGATTTCAATTGAGCGAAATTGGTGAAAAATGACCCATTCAGCTTCAATATCATGTCTTTAAGAAATCCCCGCTATTGACCCAGAAGCTACGTTAGGCTCTGCTATGAGAGCTCAACTGTAGCATGATGAACTCAGTTCTTAATAATGACCTCATTAAAAGGTGGCCGGTCTTTAATAACGGACTAGCGAACAATACATTTGCTGGTAGCGATGGGCTTTTCAGACAGTAAAGGGCATTGATAATTTGAATTATGTTTGATTCCACTTTGCACGCGAAGACACTCGCTAGGCAGATTCGCGCAACCGACTTTCACAGCCATCTTTGGTCTTTCTCGACGGCTGACCGAGAACCAATTGTTGATGCCGCCGTTCAACTCGTTAACAGCGGCTTCGCGCAAGTGGCATTACGACGTGAATTTCTAGGTGGTAAGTCCATCTATCAGCAGACATCGCTTGCTGAGACGTTAATAATTCGACAAATTTCCGAGGGCATTCGGCGTGTGACTAATGTCAAACAATCCGATCGTCAGTCGATCGTTAAATCCATCATCGCCCTTTCGCGTGAAGGAATACCATTTCACATTCTAAAATTCGACGTAAAATCTTTTTACGAAACTATAAACACGAACGCAATAATATCGACCTTGAGAGAGGACGCTGTGTTTTCTCGACAGTCAGTTAACGTGCTTAGCTCATTCTTCGACGCATTGCAGAATCAAGGAATTGATGGGTTGCCACGCGGGTTGGGGGTAAGCGCCACGTTGTCTGAATTTGCTATGCGCAATTATGATCGCCAGATGTCAAGCTTGTCAGGTGTTAGATTTTACAACCGCTTTGTAGACGACATTATTGTCGTCGCATTGGATGGAGCGGATCTAGAAACGATCAGCTTGAAGGCACGGTCCTGGCTTCCCGATGGCCTTGATCTAAACCGTTCGAAATCAGTTGAGTTCAATTTCAAGGCTCACGAGCGTGGCGCAACGCACGCGACCGAGCACCAGCTGTCTTTCCTAGGATACAGGCTGGATATCGGTGTCGCAGTAAGAGCCGAGAACGCGATTGAACGGAAGGTGGTTGTCGATATTGCCGACAGGAAAGTCGCCCGCCTAAAGAGACGTATCGCGAAAGCGATAATACAATTTAACGCCGATGGAAACTTCGCGGATCTTCACGGACGGGTGAAGTTGCTCACAAGTAACTACGGTTTTGCTGACCCTTCTTCAGGTCAACAGCGGTACTCTGGCTTAAGATACAACTACAGCTTGATCAATTCAATCCTGGCAACATCGCTGGACGAGTTAGACAGATTTCTAGTCAACGCAATAACGTCTCGACATCCGCAAAACAGACTGCGCCCAACTTTAACGACCGCTCAGCGGCGCAGTCTGCTCGGCTTTGGATTTCGAAGCGGGTTTGTCTCAAATCGCTTTTTTTCCTTTACGTACTCTGAGGTTCGCCACCTGACGAAATGCTGGTCACATGCGTAAGAAGCTCGTTGCAAAAGGTAATGTTCGGCGCGGTGATTTCATTCGCGTAGTTTTAACTGAAACACTCCCAGAGGAAGTACCACTAATATTCTCCAACGACGGATTTTATAGAAATCAAGCTACGATCACCAACATGACGAGCCAAGCGTTAGAATTCTTTGAGGTGCTTCTAAGCTCAGAAAGGCGTTACACTAAACCATATCGATTTAGTGTTCTCCGAGATAATTTTACAGCCCGCCGCCTGAGCCTTGTCCATCCGTCGGCCCAGTTAGCGGTTGCCAAATTCTATAAGGATTATGACAGTTTAATATGTCATTTTTCTTCAAAATCCCCGGCATCTCTGCGTGCGCCTGTCAAAGTCGGGGCATCGTTTTTCGTCCGTGGGACCCAGAGTGAGGTTAACCGCTTCAAAGCCGCAGGTATTGATACAGTCACGCTAGAGACAACCACTTCCAACCCAGCCTCATATTTTGCATATAATATGATCAACAGAGCGCACGAATTCTTCAATTCAAACGATTACATTCACCTTGAGAAAAAATTCGAGCTCTTTCGCACTCTAGACGTTAGCAAATGTTTCAATAGTATCTACACCCATTCTCTCTTTTGGGCAGTCGCCGACGTGGAAACCGCGAAGGATAATACCCAAGCTGTCGGGTTTGCCAATGATTTTGATCGCTTGATGCAGTCAATGAATTACAACGAGACGAATGGAATTTGCATCGGGCCAGAAGTATCAAGAGTGTTCGCGGAAATAATATTTTCTGAGATAGATAAGCGTATTATAGACTGTCTTTCTGATAAAGGATTAGTTTTTAGGTCTGATTATGAGTTCCGTAGATATGTTGACGATTTCTATATATTCGCGAAGAATTACGTCATCTTGGATAAAGTTTCTTCAATCGTGCAGACTACCCTTGGAGATTTTAATCTACATCTGAACTCGGGGAAAGCAGTGACAGTCGCCCGACCATTTGCGACATCGAAGTCGATAATAATCAAGGAAGTTAACGACGCCCTAAACGCGTTTCTGAAAAAAGTAATTTCCTATAGAGTTCAGGGTACTGATCGGCACGCAGTTTCACTACGTATTTGGCGCTCTGATGCAATAATTCGGTCTTTCATCAGCCAAGTGAAAGCGACGTGCACGATGCACAATACAGGTTACGAGACTGTATCTGACTATATTGTCTCTGCACTCAGCAAGCGGGTCGTGGAGCTTGCAGATGGCTATTCATCGGAAGGGGCCGAGCGCACCGAGGCCGCCCGAGAATGTATGATCGACGTCAATTTGGTTCTAATCGAACTCTGCTATTTCTTTTATACCGTGAACCCTACAGTCCGAGCTTCGCTACACGTTGCAAGAGCTGTGATCACCGCAACGCGGATTTTTAAAAACCATTTTCAGGATCGTTTGCCACATTTGTCGGAAAGCGTAATGCGCTGGACGCTAGACGTAGCTAAATCGGTTGCTCGTGGCGGCCGGCATCGTGAGTTAACTGCGGTACCCTTGGAGGTTTTGAACATACTAATTCCCATGAGTGAGGTCGTAGCAAACGAACCCCTCGTAGAGGACCTTATTGAGGAATCTTGCTGCGACGTAAGTAATTTCGAATACTTCGAAATTGTCACCTTCCTTTTTTTGACTGGCGGGCGACCAAGGCATCGCGATCTCATAGGCCGGTTGTTCACTCACGCTCGCAAGATCATCGACTCCGGTCCTGGTCTCTCTATCGATTCTCAATCGATCCATCTTTGTTCTGACCTATTGACCTGTCCCTTTTTGCCTCTGCCGAAGCGAGCCTCGTGGTTTAACCGGCTCAGAGGTAAAGTCGGCCTGCAGAAACTTTCTGTCGCTGATTCACAAGCGGCCGTTCGATCAATGGAAAACTTCCCTTGGTTTATCAAATGGGATGGCGTCGACTTGCTCAAATTATTGCGGAAAAAAGAGTTGAGTGCCATTTATTAAGTGATTAGATGGCTTTGGGCATCGTTTGCGCACTTGACGGCCCTGCCGTTTATTCTCCCGCTCGAAGGCTACCCCTTAGCACGTGGTAGCTGGGCAGCGACGATGAGCCATTGCGCACACACCAAATGTGCGCCGACGATGCCCACCCCACGAACGTTACCCATTCTAGATTGGTTCCGTGCGCTGTTAGCTAGCGCCATACTGATACCCTGAGAGATAGCCAGGTGTGGTCAATCCATCGCTCCCGCAGACCTATCACCTTATCCCCCCGCTTCGGCGGGGCTTTTCGTATCGGCTGTGGATGCGCGATTATTTGAATTCGATCTTGTCGATCAGGTAGAACTTCTCACCAGAAGGCACGGTCACCTCCACCTCGTCACCCACGCTCTTGCCGATCAGCGCGCGCGCAAGCGGGCTTTCGTAGGATACGCGGCCGACTTTCGCGTCGCTCTCCGCCTGGCCAACGATCTGGTAGGTCAGCGGCTTGTCATCCTCGTCCAACACGGTGACGGTTGCGCCGAACACCACCTTGTCTCCCGATAGCGTGGCGGGATCGATGATCTGGGCGCGGCTGGTCTTGTCCTCCAGATCGGAAATCTGCGCTTCCACCTGGCCCTGCCGTTCCTTGGCAGCGTGGTATTCGGCATTCTCCGACAGATCGCCATGCGCACGCGCTTCCTCGATCGCGTCCACGATCTTCGGGCGTTCCTGGCGCAATGCCTTGAGATCTGCGGTCAGCTTTTCATAGCCCTCCGCGAGCATCGGCACTTTCTGCATTGTAATCCCTGCTTTCTATGACTCTCGTCAATACGGATCTGACCCGCCCTTGTGGGCGGCTCCAGGAGCCGGATTGGAGGGAGAGCTGGTGTCTAGTTCCTATCCATAATAGTCTTGCAGTGATCGCACTTCAAGCTCGTCTGCATTTACGAGCGCAATCGCCAGCGCCGCCGCGGCCGATGCGGCGGCGGTGGTGTAGTAGGGAACTTTCATTTCCAGTGCCGATGCGCGGATGGACTGGCTGTCCTTGTGGCTCTGCCAGCCTTCGGTGGTGTTGAACACCAGCGCCACTTCGCCATCGCTGATCTTGTCGACGATATGGGGGCGCCCTTCGGCCACCTTGTTCACCCGTTCCACCGGCAATCCCTGCTCGGCAAGATAGGTTGCGGTGCCGCCGGTGGCGATCACTTTCATGCCCATCTCCACCAGCTGTTTTACCGGCTCCACGATCTGCGGCTTGTCGCTATCCTTCACAGAGACGAACACCGTGCCGGACTTGGGCAACAGGCTGCCTTCCCCGATCTGTGCCTTGGTGTATGCCTTGGCGAAGGTGCTATCTATGCCCATCACTTCGCCGGTGGATTTCATTTCCGGCGTCAGTACCGGGTCCGATCCGGGGAAGCGGGCGAAGGGGAATACGGCTTCCTTCACTGCCACCCAATCCAGCTCGCGCCGGATCTTGGGCAGATCTGCCAGCATTTCGCCCGCCATCACGCGCGCGGCGATCTTGGCGATCTGCGATCCGCTGGCCTTGGCGACGAATGGCACGGTGCGGCTGGCGCGCGGGTTCACCTCGATCAGGTAGACCTCGCCATCCTTCACCGCGAACTGGATGTTCATCAAGCCGCGCACTTTCAGAGCGCGGGCCAGCGCGTCTGCCTGGCGTTCCATCTCGTCGATGATGTCCTGCGGCAGGCTGTAGGGCGGAAGGGAGCATGCGCTGTCGCCCGAATGGACGCCCGCTTCCTCGATATGCTGCATGACGCCGGCGATCACCACGTCCTCACCATCGCACAGCGCATCGACATCGCATTCCACCGCATCGCGCAGATACTGGTCCACCAGCACGGGGCTGTCGCCCGACACTTCCACGGCGGTGTTGATGTAGTTGATAAGCTGCGCATCGCCATCCACGATTTCCATCGCGCGGCCGCCCAGCACGTAGGACGGGCGCAGCAGCACCGGGTAACCGATGCGGTGCGCCACGGCCAATGCCTCGTCACCCGAATAGGCAATGCCGTTTTCGGGCTGCTTCAGCTTCAGCTTGTTCACCAGCTTGGCAAAGCGTTCGCGGTCTTCGGCAAGGTCGATCGCGTCCGGGCTGGTGCCCAGGATCGGGATGCCTGCCTCTTCCAGCGCGCTGGCGAGTTTCAGCGGGGTTTGCCCGCCAAATTGCACGATCACGCCTTTCAGCGTGCCGCGCGAATGTTCCACGCGCAGGATTTCCAGCACGTCTTCCGCCGTCAGGGGTTCGAAATACAAGCGATCCGAGGTGTCGTAATCGGTGGAGACGGTTTCCGGGTTGCAGTTGACCATGATGGTTTCATAGCCCGCCTCCGCCAGCGCAAAGCAGGCGTGGACGCAGCAATAATCGAACTCGATACCCTGCCCGATGCGGTTGGGCCCGCCGCCAAGGATCACCACCTTCTCACGGTCGGATGGCCATGCCTCGTTCTCCGGCTCGCCAAAGCTTGGCGCTTCGTAGGTGGAGTACATGTAGGGCGTGATCGCCTCGAACTCGGCGGCGCAGCTGTCGATGCGCTTGTACACGGGCAGCACGCCCAGCTTCTGGCGCAGCTTGCGCACCTCTTCCTCGCTGGTAGCGCCGGCCATGGCGCGCAGGGCATCGTGCAGCAGGCCCGAACGCTTGGCCTGCGTCTCGCCCATGCCGCCTGCCACGCCGACAGAGCGCACGGCCAGCGTGGCCAGCCGCTTGTCAGAGAAGCCCATCGCCTTCAGGCGGCGCAGGTCATAGGCGTTGTTGGGAAGGCCTTCCGCGCCGATCATCCGCTCTTCGTAGATGATTTCCTCGATATGGCGCAAGAACCACGGATCGTAGAAGGTGATCGCCTGCACCTCTTCCACGGTGAAGCCTTCGCGGAAGGCCTGCGCGATGTTGAGGATTCGTTCGGGCGTCGCCTGCGACAGTGCAGCGGTGATGATCTCGCGGCTCTTGCCTTCCAGCTCCGGCACGCGGTTGAAACCGTCGAGGCCGGTTTCCAGGCCGCGCAGCGCCTTCTGCATCGATTCCTTGATGTTGCGCCCGATGGCCATCACCTCGCCCACGGATTTCATCGCGGTGGAGAGGTGATTGTCCGCGCCCTTGAACTTTTCAAAGGCGAAGCGCGGGATCTTGGTGACGACGTAGTCGATCGTCGGCTCGAACGAAGCGGGCGTTGCGCCGGTGATCTCGTTGGTGATCTCGTCCAGCGTGTAGCCCACGGCCAGCTTCGCCGCGACGCGCGCGATGGGGAAGCCAGTGGCCTTGGATGCCAGTGCGGATGAGCGCGAGACGCGCGGGTTCATCTCGATCACGATCAGGCGGCCATCCTTGGGATTCACCGCGAACTGCACGTTCGATCCGCCGGTTTCCACGCCAATCTCGCGCAGGCACGCGATGCTGGCGTTGCGCATGATCTGGTATTCCTTGTCCGTCAGCGTGAGAGCTGGCGCGACGGTGATGGAATCGCCGGTGTGCACGCCCATCGGATCGACGTTTTCGATGGAGCAGATGATGATGCAATTGTCCGCCTTGTCGCGGACGACTTCCATCTCGTATTCCTTCCAGCCGAGCAGGCTTTCCTCGATCAGCACCTCTGTCGTGGGGCTGGCGTCGAGGCCGCTTTTCACGATCCGCTCGAACTCGGCCTTGTTATAGGCCACGCCGCCGCCGGTGCCGCCCATGGTGAAGCTGGGACGGATGATGGAGGGAAGGCCCGTACGCTCAAGGATTTCGTAAGCCTCGGCCATGGTATGCGCCACGCCGCTGCGCGCGCTTTCCAGGCCGATGCCATCCATCGCCTCTCGAAAGCGCATGCGGTTCTCGGCCTTGTCGATCACGTCGGCCTTGGCCCCGATCATCTCGACGCCGTATTTCTCCAGCGTGCCATCGGCATCCAGCGCCAGCGCGCAGTTCAGCGCGGTCTGCCCGCCCATGGTGGGCAGCAGCGCGTCGGGCCGTTCCTTGGCGATGATCTTGGCGACAATCGCGGGCGTGATCGGCTCAATGTAAGTCGCGTCGGCAAATTCCGGGTCGGTCATGATGGTGGCCGGGTTGGAATTGACCAGGATGACGCGATAGCCATCCTCCTTCAGCGCCTTGATCGCCTGTGTGCCGGAATAATCGAACTCGCAAGCCTGCCCGATGATGATCGGACCAGCGCCAATGACGAGGATGGAGGAGATGTCAGTTCTTTTGGGCATTACAAATCTATACCAATCTGATCTTTGACGATGCGTTTTATAAGATCTACAATGAGCCCGACGCCCACCGCTTTTCCGATTTCACGAAATGCTTCCTGTGTCTCTTCGAGCGCCTGAATCACGCCAACCTTTACTTGAATGACTTTCAATTCGGCGCTCTTCCAAAGCGCTTGCGCTGCTTCCAGAGAATTTAGTAGCCGCTCTCTTTCTGCGGGAGTTGAACCAAATTCGTTGTCAGAGCGTGCAGTTTGAAATATCTCATCGAGCTTGCTGGAAACCTCCTTGTGCTCAGGCGAATTGTGATTGAGAGTGACTAAGCGATCAGCGGCTGGCACGATTTCTGCGACCACTTCATCGGACAAAATGCCAATAGCCGAGGGCCCTGAGCTCTCTTCTCTCGCGGCGCCTGCAGCATCCGGGTCGTCAACTTCGATACCCCTATGTATCGTCGCGAATACATCGGGATAATACCTGCGCCCAATCTCGCTGGCGATCCTGTGCGTTGGACTTTCATGAAGAAAAATAGGACGGAAATTCGCAAATTTTTTTTGATTGAATTTAAAGTAGTCCCCTGAAAGAGGCGTCTCTTTCTTCGTTATAACTCCCGATTCTTCTAACAAATCAAATATAAAATCCACAATTTCTTCGACATCTACTAAGTTTTCAGCCTTTTCCTTCGCCAAATTGCGAACGACATAATCTTTTATACAAGAGAGCAATTCCTCCTGTCGGAGAAAACTTTCGGCAATCTTGGGTTCACCATCAGCGGCCAACACAAAATTCAATCCGTGCTCCTCTGCAGAGTGAAGCCTCACCCCAACATCCCCACAAACTTCTCGAACAGATAGAAGCTATCCTGCGGGCCTGGCGATGCCTCGGGGTGATACTGCACCCCAAACGCCTTCTTGCCGCTAACCGCGATGCCGCAGTTGGAGCCGTCGAACAGCGACACATGCGTTTGCTCCACGCCGTCCGGCAGGGTGTCGCCATCCACTGCGAAGCCGTGGTTCATCGAGGTAATTTCCACGAGGTCGCGGGTTTCGCCCCAGCTTTCGCCTACGCGCTGAACCGGGTGGTTCGCGCCGCGGTGGCCCTGGTGCATCTTGGTGGTTTTCGCGCCTGCTGCCAGAGCCAGCATCTGGTGACCAAGGCAGATGCCGAACAGCGGCATGTCCTTCTCCAGCAGCGCCTTGATAACCGGCACCGCATATTCCCCCGTCGCCGCCGGATCGCCGGGGCCGTTGGAGAGGAACACGCCATCGGGGGCAAGCGCCATGATATCATCCAGCGAAGTCTTGGCGGGCACCACCGTGACGCGCGCACCGGCCTTCACCAGATTACGGAAGATGTTGTCCTTGCTGCCGAAATCCATCGCCACGACATGCGGTTTGCCCTCACGCTCCGCCGCGTCATAGCCATGGCCCAGCCGCCAATAGCCGCCGTCCCAGTCTTCCTGGTGTTCGCGGCTCACGCTCTGGGCAAGGTCCATGCCTTCCAGCCCCGGCCATTCCTGCGCGCGCCCAAGCAGCGCGTCCAAATCAAACTTGCCGCGCGGATCGTGCGCGATCACGGCGTTGGGCGCGCCTGTCAGGCGGATGCGGCGGGTCAGCGCGCGGGTGTCCACGCCGGAAATGCCGATCTTGCCCTGCTTTGCCATCCACTCGACGAATTCCGCCTGGCTGCGGAAGTTGGATTGCAGCGTCACGTCCTCGCGCACAACGCAGCCCACGGCTCCTTCCACGCGGCTTTCGAAATCCTCGTCATTCGTGCCGACATTGCCGATGTGGGGGAAGGTGAAGGTAACGATCTGCGCAGCGTAGCTGGGATCGGTCATCACCTCCTGATACCCCGTCATCGCGGTGTTGAAGCAGACTTCGCCAACCGCGCTGCCAGTGGCACCAAAGCCCCTGCCCCAGACGATGGTTCCATCGGCCAGGACGAGGACGCCCGTGGCCCCTTGAGGTTGCGCGCGCGAAGAGGCGAGAAAGGCCATGGTGGCTCCCGTTGGATAGTTGGACCGGCAATGTGTGCTAAGTCCCAGCGGCTAGAGACGGGCTTGCCTCCCGTCAAGCACAAGACTTGGCTTTATCGCGCTTCGCATTAGATGAGAGGCCATTGATCCACAGGAAAGAATTGATCCCATGCTGAGAGACGACATCAAGGCCGAAACCATCACCGCCATGAAGGCAAAGGATAAAGAGCGCACCGCCGCCCTGCGCCTGATCTCTGCCAAGATAAAGGATCGTGATATCGAGATGCGCGGCAAGGATGCAGGCGATGATGATGCCATGGTGATCGACGTGCTGCAAAAGATGGCAAAGCAGCGCCGCGAATCGATTACGATGTATGAAGAAGGCGGCCGCACCGAACTGGCAGAGCAGGAAAAGACCGAGCTGGCCGTGATCGAGGAATTCCTGCCGCAGCAGATGGACGAGGCCGAAACGAAGGCCGCCATCGAAAAGATCAAGGCCGAAACAGGCGCCGAGGGCATGAAGGACATGGGCAAGGTGATGGGCGAGCTGAAGGCCCGCCACGGCACCCAGCTGGACATGGGCCGCGCAAGTGGCTGGGTGAAGGAGTCACTGTCGTGAGGCGCATCGCCCTGCCCCTGCCGCTGATCATCGCGCCGTGCCTGGCGCTGGCGGCCTGCGGTTCCGAAACGACGCCCGCGCCCACGCCGACGCCCAGCGAAACCGTCGCTGGCCCTCGCACGCTGGTGGCGGCAGGCTTTGCCGACACTAAGCTGGGTCCCAGAATCGTCGGCCCGGAAGGGGACGAGGTTGCGGGAGAGCTGGTGCGCGAAGGGCAGAAAATCGCTGATATCGTCAGCTACGTCGCCTGTCCTGCCCCCAAGAAGGATGAGGTGGCCGCAGAGGAATGCGTGCCCGCCGATCAGCCAGAGGGCGCCGTCTACACCTATGTCCACCGGGTAACCCCGGTTGACCTGGCGGACGAGCTGGACACGCCGCTGCTGTTCCGCACCACCAAGGCCGCACATGGCTTTGCCAACAACATCGGGTTTGACCGCGATCAGGCGGAGGCCGTGCTGGGCGAAGGCTATTCCATCCGCGTGCAGGAAGATAACGGCGCATTGCTGTGGCGCGTGGAGATCAGCAATGGCTGGCATTCAGGCGAGGAGCTCACCTTCTTCTGGCAATCCACCCTGCCGCCCGAAGGCCCGCAAAAGGCCTATGCCGTTGGCACCGAAAACGGGCGCGCCGAAGGTAATGGCCCCTTCCCAGCCGAAGAAGCGCCGGTGGATGAGGATGCAGCAGGCGCCGACCCCGCCGACTGATCGCGAAACGCAAAATCCTGCCACCGCATTAACTATCAAAATGTGGTGGCAGCGGAACCTCCACCCGAATTTGTAAGTTTTTCGGGCCAAGAGAGGCGCACCCATGTCGCGTCTGCCAAGGAGGCCTTCGATGCTGAAACACCATTTCGCCCTGCCCATCGCGCTTTTCGTCACCACCGCACTGTCCGCCTGCTCGGCAGAGCCGGAGGTCGATAATGACACCGATCTGGCAGCAGAAGACGAAGAAGCCGAGATCGCGCGCGAATCGCTGAACGCTGGCGATTTTGCTGATCTGCAACTTGGCGCGAAGATCGTCGGGCCGCAGGGCGAGGAGGTCAAAGGGCGACTGACGAACGAAACGGGTGCCTTTGCCGATATCACCTCCTTCGTCGCCTGCCCTGCCGGAATGGACGAATGCGACCCCGCCACCGCGCCCGAAGGCACGATCTACACCTATGTTCACACCGTCTATCCGGGGGAGGACAATGATCCCTCCACCGGCAGCGGCGATGGCAATGATGCCTCCAACGTGGAGACGACCGAAGCCTTCCGCATGACCATGCCGAGCCACGGCTTCACCGGATCTGCCGGATTTTCATACGCCGAGGCCGCCAATGCCATCACCGACCGGATGCTGATCGTGGCCACCTGCCATGAACAGGGCATCGCCTGGACCGTGGAAGAAGGTGACGGAGGTGACCAGTGGGGACAGGGCGAACCGATCACCTTTTACTGGCAGAGCACCCTTCCCCCCGCCGGTCCTGCCGATGCATATGAAGTGTTCGCCAATTACACCGCTGCCAGCGGCCCCGGCCCCTACCCTGCGGCAAGCGACACGGCGACCAACGCCTGCGTCAATTCAGCCGTCACCAATGCGCAAGGCGGTTGAATTAAGGGCCATTGAGTCGCATTGGTGAGGCATGGCGCTCTCACCTCAATGGCTGGATGAACTGAAAGGCCGGATCACGCTATCCGCGCTGATCCAGCGCACGGTGAAACTGACACGGGCAGGACGCGAATGGAAAGCGTGCTGCCCGTTCCATTCCGAGAAGACGCCCAGCTTCTACGTCAACGATCAAAAGGGCTTCTACCACTGCTTCGGCTGCCAGCAGCACGGCGGCGCCATCGACTGGATGATGGAGCAGCACGGGCTGGAATTCATGGACGCGGTGAAGGAGCTTGCCTCCGAAGCCGGGATGGACGTGCCCGCACCCGATCCGCGCGCCGCGCGGCAGGCGGAACAACGCGCCACCCTGCATGACGTGATGGCCGCCGCGCAGGAATGGTTCGTGGCGCAGTTACATGCCCCCGCCGGTGAACAGGCGCGCGGCTATCTTGAGCGGCGCGGACTGGATGAACACACCATCCGCCGCTTCGGCTTTGGCTGGGCCCCGGATGACAAACAGTCCCTGAAAACGGCGCTTTCCTCTTTTGACGAGCGGCTGCTGATCGAGGCGGGCCTGCTTATCGAAGTCGAAGAGAAAATCCCCTATTCGCGCTTTAGGGGCCGCGTGATGCTGCCCATCCAGGACTCGCGCGAGCGGGTGATCGCCTTTGGCGGCCGCATCCTCGCCGATCGCGACGGCGTGGCGAAATATCTCAACAGCCCGGACACACCGCTTTTCGACAAGGGCCGCACGCTTTACAACCTGCACCGCGCCGCCGCCGCATCGCGCAAGACGAACCGCGTGATCGTGGCCGAAGGCTATATGGATGTGATCGCGCTGGCGGCGGCTGGCATAGACGATGTCGTCGCCCCCATGGGCACTGCCGTTACCGAACAGCAGATCGAACTGCTGTGGCGCATGGCAGATAAGCCCGTGCTGTGCCTTGACGGAGACAGCGCAGGCAAGCGCGCCGCCATGCGCGCGGCGGAGCGTGCATTGCCATTGCTGCGCCCCGGCCATTCGCTGCAAGTCGTCCAACTGCCCGCCGGGCTGGACCCGGACGACCTGCTGAAACGCGACGGGCGCAAGGCCATGGACGCGCTGCTGGAACAACCAAAATCGCTGCTGGACCTGATCTGGGAGCATGAGCGCGATGCTTCCCCCCTCGCTTCCCCGGAAGACAAGGCAGGATTGAAGGCGCGCGTGCTGGAACAGGTGGACGCGATCCAGCATCCCGATATCCGATCACTCTACCGGCGCGAATTGATGGATCGCTACGGCGCATTCGCCTTCCCGCCGCGGGAATTCCAGAAAGGCGGCAGTTTCCGCAAGGATGGCCCCTACCGCAAGGACGCGCCAGCGCGCACATCGCCGCAGGTCACCCAGCGATTGCAGCGCGCCACCACGGGCGCGTTTCGCGATGCGCTTACCGCAGCGGTTCTCAACGGGTTTGCCCGGCATGCGGGCGAAATTCACCGCCATGCCGATGCCCTGCTCAGCCTGGAAAAAGGCGATGCACAATTGGCGCAGGCCGTAAATTTCCTGCTCGATCACGCAGAAGAGCTTGAAGCTTCGGTCAATTCGCCCATATCGGGTCAAGACATCTTGCCGCCTGCACCGGATAACACCCGATTTTCCTTCCTGATGGAAGGCTCCGATCCGGACGAGGCGAAGGAAGATTTGGCCGAAGCCGTTGCCCTGCTGGTCGAAAGACCTGCACTCGAGGCGGCAATTGTTGCGGCCACCCGTCGCTTCGATACAGATCCGGAAGGTGCGTTTGCTGAGCAACAACGCTTGCGCAAACGAAAACTGGAAATCGACGTGCGACTCGGGCAAATGACCAGAAAGCGCGCCGCTTCGCAGGCGTTCGATAAACAAGCTCCGGAGGCCGCCAAAAGGCAGGTCGCCGAACAGGAAACGGACTGACGCAACACTATGGCATCCGACGCCAAGACAAAGCAGAATGACGACGCTCCTCTGATCGACCTCAACGAGGCGTCGCTCAAGAAGATGATCGCCAAGGCCAAGCGCAAGGGCTACATCACCTATGATGAGCTGAACGAGGCGCTGCCTTCGGGCGAGATGAGTTCTGACCAGATCGAGGATGTCCAGTCGGCATTGTCGGACATGGGCGTGCAGATCGTGGAAAGCGCGGAAGAGGCTGACGAGGACGAAGGTCCGGAAGAGATCGCCCCGACCGGCTCCGAATCGCAGGCAGAGCCCAAGCAGAACGTTCCTGAAAAGAAGAAGTCCGTCGCCGG
Organism: Aurantiacibacter rhizosphaerae; assembly: GCF_009807005.1. Classification (GTDB taxonomy): domain Bacteria; phylum Pseudomonadota; class Alphaproteobacteria; order Sphingomonadales; family Sphingomonadaceae; genus Alteraurantiacibacter; species Alteraurantiacibacter rhizosphaerae. The sequence continues at coordinate 367,654 of NZ_WUBR01000002.1, forward strand.
TGAAGGCCGCACGGATGACCCTGTGCGCATGTATCTGCGCGAGATGGGCGCGGTGGAACTGCTCAGCCGCGAGGGCGAAATCGCCATCGCCAAGCGCATCGAATCAGGCCGCGACACGATGATCATGGGCCTGTGCGAAAGCCCGATCACCTTCCACGCCATCATCATGTGGTCCGAAGCCCTCAACAACGAGGAAATGCAGCTGCGCGAGATCCTCGATCTCGACGCCATGCTTTCCAAGGAACCTCCCGTCGACAAGATGGAAGAGGAAAATGAAGACGACGACGGCGAGATTTCGGAAGAAACCGCCGGCCCCACCATCCGCGACGACGATGAAGACGACGACGATGATGAAGAGGGCGAAGACGGCGAGGACGGCGAAGGCCGCAAGCGTGACGATGAAGAGGAAGAGGACAACACCATGTCCCTCGCCCAGATGGAAGCGGCGCTGAAGCCCGATGCCATCGAACGCTTCGCGCGCATCACCGATCTGTTCAAGAAGTTCGAGAAGCTGCAGGCAGAGCGCGTCGATATCCTGGGCGCGGGCAATGAATTCCCGGCTGCCAAGGAAAACAAGTACGAGAAGCTGCGCGAAGAGCTGACCGCAGAGGTCGAGTCCGTGCAGTTCCACGCGACGAAGATCGAATATCTCGTCGACAATCTTTACGCCTTCAACCGCCGCCTCACCGCGCTGGGCGGCCAGATGCTGCGCCTTGCCGAACGCCACAAGGTGAAGCGTATCGACTTCCTCAATGTCTATGTCGGCAATGAACTGGACGATACCTGGCTGAAGGAAAAGGCGAAGAAGGACAAGAAATGGGCCGCCTTCGCCGAGAAGGAAGGCGACGCTGTTGAGCGCATTCGCGCCGAAATCGCCGATATCGCCAGCGCCACGGGCATGAGCCTGGATGAATTCCGCCGCATCGTGAACATGGTGCAGAAGGGTGAGCGCGAGGCGCGTATCGCCAAGAAGGAAATGGTCGAGGCGAACCTGCGCCTGGTGATTTCCATCGCCAAGAAATACACCAACCGCGGCCTGCAATTCCTTGATCTTATTCAGGAAGGCAACATCGGTCTTATGAAGGCGGTCGACAAGTTCGAATACCGCCGTGGTTACAAGTTCAGCACCTATGCCACCTGGTGGATCAGGCAGGCGATCACGCGTTCCATCGCGGATCAAGCCCGGACGATCCGCATCCCGGTCCACATGATCGAAACGATCAACAAGCTGGTGCGCACCAGCCGCCAGTTCCTTCACGAGCAGGGCCGCGAACCCACGCCGGAGGAAATGGCAGAGCGCCTTTCCATGCCGCTGGAAAAGGTGCGCAAGGTGATGAAGATCGCCAAGGAGCCGATTTCTCTCGAAACGCCGATTGGCGACGAGGAAGATTCGCACCTGGGCGACTTTATCGAGGACAAGAACGCCATCATCCCCGTGGATGCGGCGATTCAGGCAAACCTCAAGGAAACCGTCACCCGCGTGCTGGCATCGCTCACCCCGCGTGAGGAACGCGTGCTGCGCATGCGCTTTGGCATCGGCATGAACACCGATCACACGCTGGAAGAAGTGGGCCAGCAGTTCAGCGTGACGCGCGAACGTATCCGCCAGATCGAGGCAAAGGCGCTGAGGAAGCTCAAGCACCCCAGCCGTTCACGCAAGATGCGCTCTTTCCTCGATCAGTAAGATCTCGTTTCAGTCTGGGGGTTTCATGAAGGTTTTTACCGCTATTGCCGCTGCGGCAATCACCTTTGCCATACCCTCTCAGGCTTTCGCGCAGGACACCGTGCCTCCGGCTGCCGAGATGCAGCTGGCGCGGGAGATCATCGACAACGGATACCCGCCGGAAACCCGCATGGGCATGTTCGACGATGTAATCATCCAGCTTCTGGCGCAGATGAGAGCATCCTTGCCAGATGTCAGTGATAATCCCGAAATGGCGGTCGCGTTCGATCGGCACGTGGAGCGCGTCCGCGCAACCAGCATGGAAGTTCTGGCAGGCCATCTCGATTCGCTGATGGAGAGCATGGTTGTTGCCTATGCTGAACAGTTCACCATCGAAGAATTGCAGGGCCTGCACAGCTTCATCATGACGCCCGAAGGCCACGGCTTTCTTGCACGCATGTCCGAAGTGAACGGCCATCCCGCGTTTGCAAAGGCGAACCAGGCTTACATGCAGGATTATCTCGCGAAGATGCCGGGGCTGGTTGAACAGCTGCGCGCAGACGTGGAGAAGATAAACGGCGAGAAGATCGGCGGCGAATAGCCCGCGATGCCCCGCCTGATCCTCTTCAACAAGCCGATGAACGTGCTGTCGCAGTTTACCGACCGCGGCAGCATTACCGCGCGCGAGACATTGTCCGACTATATCGACGTGCCAAGAGTCTATCCCGCGGGCCGTCTGGACCGGGACAGCGAGGGCCTGTTGCTCTTGACCGATGACGGCAAGCTGCAGGCGCGCATTGCCGATCCCAAGTTCAAGCTGCCCAAGACCTATCTGGTGCAGGTGGAAGGCGAGCCGGACGACGCCGCCATTCAGAAACTGGCGCGCGGTGTGGAATTGAAGGACGGCCTCACCCGCCCTGCCCGCGCCGAAGCTATCGCCGATCCGCAGCTTTGGCCGCGCGATCCGCCCGTCCGTTTCCGCAAGAGCGTGCCCGATCATTGGCTGCGCATAACCATCACCGAAGGCCGCAACCGGCAGGTGCGCCGGATGACGGCGGCTGTCGGCCTTCCCACCCTGCGCCTCGTGCGCTGGAGCGTGGGCGAGTGGAGCCTTGATAGCCTGAAGCCGGGCGAATGGTGCAATGCAGCACACAAGTGATGGACGGCTCGCTCACCGGGTGACATAAGTGCAGCCAGGAGAGGAGAGCAGGATTCTCTTTTTGAAGGAGCGCTCTTTCGTGCCAGATCCCAAACCCACGGTTATCGCAATCGTCAGCCAGAAGGGCGGCTCCGGCAAAACCACGCTCGCGCTGCATCTTGCCACCATCGCTGTGCAGAAGAAGATGACGACCTGCGTGATCGACACCGATCCGCAGGCGACGGCAGCTGCATGGGGAGACTGGCGCGGCGATTTCCTGCCCGCCGTAGTCACCAGCCCGCCGGCCCGGCTTTCCCGCACCATAGAAAACGCGCGCAAGGAAGGCGTGGCGCTGATCGTGATCGACACGCCGCCCCACGCAGAGGCCGCCATGCGCGAAGCCATCAAGGCTGCAGACCTTGTGCTGATACCCACACGCCCGCGCGCCTTCGATCTGCATGCGCTCGAAGGGATTGCCGATCTCATCAGCTACACCGGCACGCCTGCGCATGTGGTGCTGAACGGCGTGCCCGCCCGCGCCACCAAGATGGTGGATGATGCAAAGGCCGTCGTCGCAGAACTCGGGCTGGAAACCTGCCCCGTTACTTTTGGAGAGCGCGCCGATTTCCACCGCTCCTCCTCCAGCGGCGAAGTGGCGAGCGAGGTGGACGCCAATGGCAAGGCCGCAGAGGAAGTAAAGGCGCTGTGGACCTGGGTGAAGAAAGCGCTGCCGAAACCCTCCGCCTGACCGATCCGCCCATGGCCGGGCGCGATAATTTTGATTGATCAACCACTATAGGGCCGATTGCAGCGCAATTGCCGCGCTGCTGGCGCCACGACAGCCACGCTTGTGGTGGAGAAAGGCTTTTTAGCCGCCTTTTCGGGTGGCGAAATCGGCCTCTCGCGCCTATGTGGGCGCCATGAAGATTGCCATAGCCTCCGATCATGCCGCGCTCGACCTGAAAGCCGAATTGCGCGAATGGCTTATCGAACAGGGTCACGAGGTTGCCGACCTTGGCCCGGACACCGGCGAATCGGTGGATTATCCCGATTACGGATACAAGCTTGCCGGCGTCGTCGCCGATGGCACCGTGGATCGCGGCGTTGCGTTATGCGGTTCCGGAATTGGCATTTCCATGTCGGTGAACCGCAACCCCGCCGTGCGCTGTGCACTGGTTTCCGAACCGCTTTCCGCCAGCCTGTGCCGCGAACACAATGATGCCAATGTCATTGCCATGGGCGCCCGCCTGATCGGGTCTGACATGGCCAAGGCCTGTATTACCGCTTTCCTCGAAACGGAGTTTGCAGGCGGGCGGCACCAGCGCCGCGTCGACAAACTGTCCAATCCGTCCTGAACGCCAATCCCTCCCGAAAGTCAGCATGATGACCACCGCAACCCAATCCGCCGCCAACGCCTCCTGGCTTGATCGCTTCTGGAGCGATGACCTGGAGGATGCCGATCCCGAAGTCGCCGCGATCATCCAGCGCGAACTGGGCCGCCAGCGGGACGGTATCGAGCTGATTGCCAGCGAGAACGTCGCCAGCCCGGCCGTGCTGGAAGCCTGCGGCAGCGTGTTCACCAACAAATATGCAGAGGGCTATCCCGGTCGCCGCTATTATGGCGGGTGCGAATATGCCGACCAGGTTGAAACCATCGCGATAGAGCGCGCCAAGCAATTGTTCGGCTGCGACTTCGCCAATGTGCAGCCCAATTCCGGCAGCCAGATGAACCAGGCGGTGTTCCTCGCCCTGCTGAATCCGGGCGATACCTTCATGGGTCTGGACCTTGCCAGCGGCGGGCACCTGACACACGGTTCTCCCGTCAACATGAGTGGCAAGTGGTTCAACGTGGTGCCTTACGGCGTGCGCCGCGAGGACAGCCGCATCGACATGGAAGACGTGCGCCGCCTTGCGCATGAGCATAAGCCGAAGCTGATCATCAGCGGCGGCACCGCCTATCCGCGCACCTGGGATTTCGCGGAATTCCGCAAGATCGCAGACGAGGTTGGCGCTTATTTGCTGGCGGATATCTCGCATTTCTCCGGCCTGGTGGTGGGCGGGCAGCACCCTTCGCCCTTCCCCCACGCCCATGTCGTCACCAGCACCACGCACAAGAGCCTGCGCGGCCCGCGCTCCGGCATCATCCTGTGGAATGATGAGGAACTGACCAAGCCGATCAACATGGCCGTATTCCCCGGCATGCAGGGCGGCCCGCTGATGCACACCATCGCCGGCAAGGCCGTGGCATTCGGAGAGGCGCTGCGCCCCGAATTCCGCGTCTATGCGCAGTCAGTTGCAGAAAATGCGAAGGCGCTGGCTTCCAGCCTCGCCGAAGGGGGCATAGATATCGTATCGGGCGGCACGGATAACCATCTGATGCTGGCCGATCTCACGCCCAAGGATGTGACCGGCAAGGCCGCTGAAAAGGGCCTGGATCGCGCCTTGATGACTTGCAACAAGAACGCCATTCCCTTCGAACCGCGTTCGCCATTCGTCACCAGCGGCGTTCGCCTCGGCACGCCTGCGGGCACGACGCGCGGCTTTGGCCCTGCCGAATTCCGCAAGATCGGCACGCTGATGGCAGAAGTGATCGACGGCATGGCCCGCAATGGCGATGATGGCGATGCACAGGTGGAAGAACGCGTGCGCCGCGAAGTTGGCGAATTGTGCGCGGCCTTCCCCGTCTATCCGGGAAGATAAGACATGACCGATCCGAACAAGCCGAACGACCCCATCGACAATCGCATCCTGGTGGATGCCGTGGAAGAGGTGAAGGCAATGGGCAAGGACGGGCTTGATCACCCGTCGTCCAAGCCCGTGCTGACCGGCGCCGCCATCGGCGCGCTGGCGGGCGGCCTGCTGCCTGTGGTGACGTGGCCCGTTGGCCTGGTCGCCGGAGCAGGATACATGATCTACAAGCGGATCCGGCCCTGATCCATGCGCTGCCCATTCTGCGCGCATGACGACAGCCAGGTAAAGGATTCGCGCCCCACGGAAGACAACACCGCGATCCGCCGCCGTCGCCAGTGCGAAGGATGCGGTGCGCGCTTCACCACCTTTGAACGCGTGCAGTTGCGCGATGTGGCGGTGCTGAAATCCACAGGCGATGAAACCCCGCCCCGCCGCGAGAGTTTTGACCGATCCAAGATCGAGCAATCCGTGGCCCTGGCCTGCCGCAAACGAGGGATAGAGCAGGAGCGGATCGATCAGCTGGTATCCGGCATTCAGCGGCAGGTGGAAACCGCGGGGGACAGCGAAATCCCCTCCGCTCGCATTGGCGAGATGGTGATGGAAGGCCTGCGTCAGCTGGATACCGTGGCCTATATCCGCTTCGCCTCCGTCTACCGCGACTTTTCCGAAGCGCGCGATTTTGAGGAATTTGCCAGCACCGTGCAGCAGGTTGCGCCCGATGGCGACGGCTGAAACTGCCCCATCCGGCAACGCTCCGCCCGTGATCGTGCTGGTGCGCCCGCAACTGGGCGAGAATATCGGCAAGGCGGCGCGTGCCATGCTGAACTTCGGCCTCAGCGAAATGCGTCTGGTGAAACCGCGCGACGGCTGGCCAAATCCGTCTGCCGGACCGGCTGCGGCGGGAGCGGACATCGTGCTGGAAAACGCGCGCGTCTATGAAACCACGGCAGAGGCGGTGGCCGATTGCGCGCATGTCTATGCCACCACGGTGCGCAAGCGCGGCGTCACCAAGCCCGTGCAGACGCCGGAACAGGCCGCGCGCGATATTCCGCGCCAGCAGGGTCGCAGCGCGGTGCTGTTCGGGCCGGAGCGCTCCGGTCTTGCCATGGACGATGTGGATCTGGCCCGCACTATTATAACAGCGCCGATCAATCCGGAATTCGGCTCACTCAATCTGGCTCAGGCCGTGATCCTGGTTGCCTATGAGCTTTCCAAGACAGCCGATCTGGTGATGCCCACGCAGGAAGACATCCTGCCCCCTGCCCCGCAGGAGGAACTGGACGGCCTGATCGCTCATCTGGAAGGCATGCTGGAGCCAAACCGCTATTTCTATCCTGAGGACCGGGCGGAGGCGACCCGCCGCACGCTGCGCGGCGTGCTGACGAAGCCGGGATGGAACCATCTGGAGGTGCGCACCCTGCGCGGCGTCCTGTCCGCTCTCCAGCGAAAGCCACGGCCTGACGATTAACGGGGCCTGCCATCTATGGCCCTGATATGTTATGGTTTCTGGCGAACAGTTCGGGAGAGAGCGTGACGTGCGCCTCATCCCTGCTTCCGTGGAACTTGCAGTGAAAGGGATACCATCCTGAGCCTGCTTCTTGCCTCCGCCATCGTGCTGACACCTGTTGCAATCGATGATCCCCTGCTGCGGCGGGAGGATACCTTCGTCTCGGCTGCCGCGCGTGTCGTCATGGCCGATGCGAAAAGCGCCCCGATCCATTGCCTTGACCTGCCGGAAAATCACCCGGACGGCGCGCGCACCTGCCTTACTCAAGGCGAATGGCAGGCGGTGTTCGATCGCATCGCGCAGCAGGAATCGGCTGACCTTCGGGACCGGCAGATTGCGCGGTCCCAGTGGAATGCCACACCCTATCGCTAGGGACGTTTCATGACTGGCGCAGTTGCGCTTGACTTCCACGCCCGCGCGGCTACATGCGCGCCTTCGCTACAAATTGGCTCCGCACCCCGGTGAAGCGGCGGCCACGGCTGGCAATCTGGTAAGACGGATTAGGCCAGACGGTGCGAAACCGGGTTGAAGCACTGCCGCTGGGGCAGTGATTGCAAATTGAAGGAAGCATGTCATGTCGAAGCGCACACGCGCCAAGCATAAACTCGACCGCCGGATGGGCGAAAACATCTGGGGTCGTCCTAATTCTCCGGTAAACAAGCGTTCCTACGGCCCCGGCCAGCACGGCCAGCGTCGCAAGGGCAAGATGTCCGACTTCGGTCTGCAGCTGCGCGCCAAGCAGAAGCTGAAGGGCTATTACGGCGACGTTACCGAAAAGCAGTTCCACTCCACCTACAAGGATGCCACCCGCATGAAGGGTGACACCGGCCAGAACCTGATCGGCCTGCTGGAACGCCGCCTGGACATGATCGTATACCGCGCCAAGTTTGCGCCCACGATCTTCGCCGCGCGCCAGATCGTCAGCCACGGCCACATCAAGGTGAATGGCGTGAAGTGCAACATTGCATCGCGTCGCTGCGATGTCGGCGATGTGATCTCGCTGGGTGACAAGGCCAAGGAAATGGCCCTGATCATCGAAGCGCAGAGCCTGCCAGAGCGTGAAGTGCCCGAATACGTTGCCCAAGACGGCAATGACGCGGTTACCTTCAGCCGCGTGCCTACGCTGGATGAAGTACCCTACCCGGTACAGATGGAACCGAACCTGGTCGTCGAGTTCTACTCGCGCTAATCGGTTACTACCGAATTTCGAATGCAAAAAAAGGGCGGTTCTTCGGAGCCGCCCTTTTTCATTTCGGTTCAGCGTTTTGCAGGGAACCGGATGTGCGATTGCGCGTCACCATTTCAGGATGCCGCAGTACAGATTCATAACGCCGCACCGTGCCGGCAAATGGTACGATCGCCTGTCGCAAGCGCAGCAATTGGCCTGCCGCATTGGCGCAGGTTTCCTCGATTCGGCAGGCAATTTCGTCCCCTATCGCGGGACGATCCTTGAAATGCGCAGCAAGCCGGAGGCGGAGCCAGTCGCCCCCGCGCCATAGCATTTTGGCATAGGCCTAATCCGCCAGATGCTGCCCCAGGAACGTGTCTATCGCCAACAGCATATTGCCGCGAACCTGGCCGTGATCTAGAGAATGATCGAACCCGTCGTATTCGACATATTGCACGCTGGCGCCCGCATCTTCCAACCGGCTTTTCATCCTCTGCGATTGAAACACGCCGACATTTGTGTCCTGCGTTCCGTGAAACAGCAGGACTGGCGCACGGAACCGATCCGCGTGATTGGCGGGGCTGCCATCCTCCACGTGTGAACCAGTGCCAACAAACTCGCGGACCTGCGCAAAATTGGTGTAATCGCGCGCTTCCTCGCGCAGCAATTCCAGATCGGTGACAGGCGCGATGGCGACCACCGCCTGATACAGATCAGGATCGACGACCTGCGATTGCAGCGCGGCATATCCGCCATAGGACCAGCCAACGATGCCCAGCCGATCGGGATCGGCAATCCCTTCTGACACCAGCCAGCGGCCGGCATCATTCACGTCACCGATCGCCGTTTCCCATTGCTGGAAACCATTGCGCCCGAACCAGGCATCGCCATAGCCACTGGAGCCGCGGAAATTGGGTTGCAACACTGCATAGCCGCGCGCGGCGAAGAATTGCACCAGCCAGTCAAAACCCCACTCATCGCGACTGCCGGGCCCGCCATGCGGCAAAACGATTGCCGACACCGGACCTTCCGAGTTCAGCGGCATGGTGAGATATCCCGGTATCTGCGTGCCATCCGCCGCCGGAAAGGTAACGGGCCGCATCGGCGCCATTTCAAGCTCCGCAAGGTGATCGCGTAGCGGCAGCAGCGGCGATAGCGCGTTGCTCTGCCTGTCCAGCAGGTAGGTCATGCCGGGGTCCACATCGCTGGATGCCACGATCAGCAGCGTCTGCTCATCCGCAGAAGCCCCAACGATATTGATCAGCGGCTTGCCGGGCAGGGCCTGTTGCAAACGAGCGGCCAAATTGGCGAGGTCTTCGTCGAGATATTCGACCTGCCGCTTTTCCGCCGCGTAGCTGACGCCCACAACGCGCTGCTTTCGGCCGATGCGGATCAATCTGTCGACGTCAACATCAGAGCGCGCCAGCACAGGTTCGCGCTTGGCTTCGTCATCCAGGGTAACGCGGTACAGCGCCGTGAAGCCATCCTGATCCTGAAATCCATAGGCCACGTTCTGCGCCGCATCGACAGCCACCGGCCTGAAACCGGAAAGATCATCCTTGAACGCAGTCCAACTGCGAGAGCCCGGCTCGCGATAGGAATAGAGGACATTCCCCGTCAGTCGGCCAAAGGAATCATGCGGCGCACGCACCTTGATGCGCACCTCGCCATTTTCATCCGCGACGTATCGCGTGGCATCCTCATCCGGGTTTTCTACAGTGCGCCGGCTGTTGCGAGTCACGTCCACAAGTTCAACGCCGAGCCCGCCTTCTTCGTTGGCAAGACGCGTGTTCCGGCTGTTTTCTTCCAGGAAACTGCGCGTCATGAGGATGCGGTTTTCCTCGCCCTCCACATCCAGCGCCAGCACCCTGCCGCCATTCTGCACGATCCCATAGGCGCGCGAAGAACGGCGCGGTGTCAGCAAATTCGGTTCAGACCCGTCGGTGGCGACAGACAGCATGCGCGTGTAGGTGATCGGCACCCGGTTATCATATTTGGCACTGCCATAGACCCTGCACACCAGCCAGATATCATTGGCCCAGTCGCAACCCGTCAGCTCTGCATCCGGCTCTGACAGCGCAGTCAGGGCGCGCGGCTCCGCCTCACCATTCAGATCGACGACATAGAGAATTTCCGTCGTGGCATTGTCTGAGGAGATGTAGGCGACCTTGTTGCCCGATGGGGACAGGCTGATATCCATCACCGTGGGCCTGGCGCCGAAACGACCGGCCAGTTCTTCCGCTTCGCTCATCTGCGCAGATGCGGGTGTGGCCGTAGCCAGGGCGATGATGGCAGCGCCTGCTGCCAGTCTATGATAATGCATTGTCCCTCCTGAAGTGGGGACATTGAAGCATCTTATGACTTTGAAAAATAGTCTCTTCTGAAATTTTCGGCAAATGATGCAAATCGGCCATCGCCAATCGCATCGCGCATGGCCTGCATCAATTGCTGGTAGAAGGAGAGGTTGTGCTCCGTCACCAGCATCGCGCCCAGGATCTCTCCGGATTTTTGCAGGTGATGCAGATAGGCACGGCTGTAATTTGCGCATGTCGGGCAGGTGCAGCGATCGTCCAGCGGTGCTGTATCCTCCGCATGGCGGGCGTTGCGCAGGTTCAGCGGACCATTCCAGGTGAAGGCCTGCCCGTTCCGGCCAGAACGCGTGGGCAGCACGCAATCGAACATGTCCACACCGCGCTCTACCGCACCCACCAGATCGTCGGGCTTGCCAACGCCCATCAGATATCGCGGGGCATCTTCGGGCAGCATGCCGGGCGCGTAATCCAGCACGCCGAACATCGCCTCCTGCCCCTCCCCCACGGCGAGGCCGCCGATGGCATATCCATCGAAGCCGATCTGGCGCAGCGCTTCGGCAGAGCGGCCACGCAGCCCCTCGTCCAGCGCGCCCTGCTGAATGCCGAACAGCGCGCTATTGGCCGCATGTTCGCCGCCTGCATCGAATGCATCGCGGCTGCGCTGTGCCCAGCGCATGGACAATTCCATGCTCGCCTCGATCTCTGCCATCGGCCTGTCGGCGCGCGGGCATTCATCGAAGCACATCACGATGTCAGACCCCAGCAGGCGCTGAATTTCCATGCTGCGTTCCGGGCTGAGCATATGCTTCGAGCCATCGATATGGCTGCGAAACTCCACGCCCTTTTCCGTCAGCTTGCGCAGGTCAGACAGGCTCATCACCTGATATCCGCCGCTGTCTGTCAGGATAGGGCGATCCCAGCGCATGAAATTGTGCAGACCGCCCAGCTTCGCCACCCGTTCCGCACCGGGGCGCAGCATCAGGTGATAGGTGTTGCCCAGAATGATGTCCGCGCCCGTTTCGCGCACGGCTTCCGGCTTCATCGCCTTTACCGTGGCGGCCGTTCCCACCGGCATGAACGCGGGCGTGCGAATGGTGCCGCGACGCATGGCGATTTCGCCGGTGCGCGCCTTGCCATCCACCGCGTGCACGGTGAATTCGAAACGGGTACGATCAGAAGCCATAGACGAGCGTGAAGCGGGAGAGCGTATCAGTGCTTACCGCGCCGGCAGGCGGGTTGCTGTCGTATTCGATCGTCCAGGAAAGCCGCGCGCTCAACTTGTCGGTCAGGCCAGCTTCCAGCCCCGTGGTCGCTGCCAGGCTGGTGTTCGCGCTATCGACAATCAGCAGGGCCTCTCCGCCCGTTTCCAGCGTGCTGCTGGCGTCCTGCGTCAGGGTGAGATCGTCGGTGATTTCCCAGTTGAAATCCGCGCCGAACAATGCAGCAAGGCGGCTGGACTTCGTGCCATCGGTGAATTGCGTGATGCGATAGGCCGGGCCTGCCTTTACCGACAATTCGATATCGTCCCTGTCGATCACCTTGTAACCAAGGCCACCGGACACCGCATAACGCGAGGAATATCCCTGCAGGCGGTCGCGCTCGTACCGGCCCAGGCCATAGGCGAAAAGGCGCTCGTTGATCTGGTAGCGCGGTTCATAGCTGGCCTGGAATTGCTCCCGCGAAGTCGTGCCGTTCTGGCGTCGGTAATCGGCGGTGAGGCGAAGGCGGTGTTCCCAGTCGATGCCCTCTCGGTTCAACGCCAGCACGGTGGTTACGCCAAATTCGTCCGTGTTGCCGGAGGACTGGAATGCGCCGATCTGCCCTTCCCCGCTCCAGTTCTGGAACAGACCTGCCTGGCGAATCTCTGCCGTCTTGCGCGCAGCTTCTGCAGCGGCGATTTCCGCCTGATCTGCCTTATACGCAGTCCAGATCGCGTCGATCTCCTCTTGCTCACCGGGGAATGCGGTGCGCGCGGTGGCGATCACCGCTTCCACCTGCTTTGCATCGCCAGAGGCGATGGCGGTATCGATCATCGTGCGCGCGGCATCGGGCAATTGCTGGGCCGCGGCAGGCGCGCAGAGCAGTGCCAGCGGGACGGCGAGGTAGGCAATTCTTGTCATGCCCGCCCCGCTAGCGCGTCATTCGCGCAATCGCCACCCTGTCTTGAAGATCCAGCCGATCACGGCGATGCAGATCAGCAGGAAACCAAGGGTCGCGCCGAAGGACAGCATGATCGGGAAATCCGATTCGCCAAGGAAGGTCCAGCGAAGGCCGCTGACCAGATAGACCACCGGATTCACCATCGCGACATATTGCCACGGCCCTTCCAGCGCGCTGATGGGGTAGAATGTGCCGCCCAGAAACGTCAGCGGCATCAGCACCAGCAGCGGAATGATCTGCAGCTTCTCGAACCCATCGGCCCACAGACCGATGATGAAGCCAAGCAGGGAGAAACTGGCCGCGACGAGCACGATATAGCCCAGCGCCAGGATGGGATGCGCGATCGAATAATCCACAATCAATGCCGCCGTGCCAAGGATGATGGCGGCCAGTATCAAGGACTTCACCGCCGCCGCGCCCACAAAGCCGATCAGTGTTTCCGCCACGCCCACGGGTGCGGACAGCAATTCGTAAATGGCGCCTGTGAACTTGGGCATGTAGATCCCGAAACTGGCGTTGCTGGTGCTTTCGGAAAGCAGCGTCAGCATCAGCAGGCCCGGCACGATGAAGGCGCCGTAATTCACGCCGCCCAGATCCATGCGATCACCCATCGCCGCGCCGAACACCACCAGATATAGCGAGGTGGTGATAACGGGCGAAAGGATGGAGCCGAAGATGGTGCGGAACATGCGCATCAGCTCGTTCTTGAATATCGCGTAGGTGCCGCGCGCGTTGAAGGTCATGCCGCCGTCTCCACCGGTTCATGCAGCAGGTCGACGAAAATATCCTCCAGCGTGCTCTCCTGCGTTTCCAGGCCGGAGAAGGCGATGCCCTCGCGCGTCAGCAGCTGCGCCAGCTCGGCCACCTCCCGCTTGCCCTTGCCGGTGCCATCCCCGCCGCGATAAACGAGGGATGTGCCGCCCTCCTCCAGATGCACGGGATATCCCGTCAGCGGGGCGGGAAGTTCGGCCAGCGGGGAATCGATGGTGAAATGCGCTTCGGTGCGACCCAGCTTCGCCATGATCGCATCCTTGTCATCCACCAGCAGGATGCGGCCCTTGGCGATCACGCCGACACGGTCCGCCATTTCCTCGGCTTCCTCGATATAATGGGTGGTGAGGATGATGGTGACGCCGCGATCGCGCAGCATGTCTATCTGCCGCCACATGTCGCGGCGCAGTTCCACGTCCACGCCCGCCGTGGGCTCATCCAGAAACAGCAGTTGCGGATCATGGGCCAGCGCCTTGGCGATCATCACGCGGCGCTTCATTCCGCCCGATAGCTCCCTGATGGCGGCATTACGCTTGTCCCACAGGCTGAGGCTGCGCAGAACTTCCTCTATCCGCGCTTCATCGGGGGCAGAGCCGAACATGCCGCGCGAATAGCGCACCTGGCGGATCACCTTGTCGAACATGTCGAAGCTTAGTTCCTGCGGCACCAGCCCGATCTGGCGGCGCACGTTCTTCCAGCTGGTCGCCAGATCCTGGCCAAACACTTCTATCTTGCCGCCGGTGGGCCGCACCAGCCCGCAGACAGAACCGATCAGCGTGGTCTTGCCCGCACCATTGGGCCCCAGCAGCGCAAAAATCTCGCCGCGGTTGATCGTCAGATCCACGCCGTCCAGCGCCTTCACCCCGCCCTTGTAGGTTTTTTCGAGACCGCGAATGTTGAGTATTGGTTCAGGCATGCCAATCCTTGTGGGGTTGGCCGCCGCAAATACAAGCTGGCCCTAGGGGATTAGCAGGCTGGAATCGCCATAGCTGTAGAAGCGATATCCCTGCGCAATCGCATGGGCATAGACATCCTGCATCCGCTGCGTTCCCATCAATGACGACACCAGCATCATCAGCGTGGATTTGGGCAGGTGAAAATTGGTCATCAAGCCGTCCACTGCGCGGAACGTGTAGCCCGGCGTGATGAAGATGGAGGTATCGGCGGAAAACGCGCGGATGATGCCGTCCTCTCCTGTCGCGCTTTCCAGCAGGCGCAGACTGGTGGTGCCCACCGCGATCAACCGGCCACCGGCAGCGCGCGCGGCATTCAGCCTGTCTACCGTGGCGGCATCGATGGTGCCGAATTCAGCATGCATTTGGTGATCGTCCGTATCATCCGCCTTCACCGGCAGGAATGTGCCCGCGCCCACATGCAGGGTGAGCGTTTCGCGCCCGATGCCAGCCTCGTCCAGCGCGGTGGCCAGGCGATCGGTGAAATGCAGCGCGGCGGTGGGAGCAGCGACGGCGCCGTCTTCCCTGGCGAACATGGTCTGGTAATCTTCGCGATCCTGCTCATCCGTTTTGCGCTTGCCGGCGATATAGGGAGGCAGCGGCATGCGTCCCGCTCGCTCCAGCAAGACTTCCACCGGCTCATCACCTTCGAATGCAAGGGTGAAGCTGCCATCATCGTGGCGCTCTTCCGCAATCGCGGTAACGCCTGCGCCGAATTCCACGCGGTCTTGCGGTTTCAGGCGCTTGGCATTGCGGATGAAGGCCTGCCAACGGCGCAGGTCCAGCCGCTTATGCAGAGTTGCACCAATGCGCGCCTCCCCGCGTTTTCCTTCCAGCTGGGCGGGAATGACACGCGTATCGTTGAAGACGAGGACATCGCCCTTGCGCAGCAGCTTTGGCAGATCCAGCACGCCGCAATCGGCGAACGGCGCATCGCCCTGCACCACCAGCATGCGCGCGGCATCGCGCGGGCGCGCAGGGCGCAGCGCGATCAGATCCGTCGGCAGGTCAAAATCGAACAGGTCGACTTTCATGTTTCAAAAGCCCGACCAGCTGACGCCTTGCAAAAGGCCATCATCCGTAAGGCCAGATCAGTTGACGCCCGAACCGGTCAACATATCCAGCGTGATCCGTTCCGATGGCGCAACGGTTGCGCTGGGCATCATCTGTTCGACATTGTCGGCAGCGATGCTGGCCTGCAGGATGCGCGTGGGATTTGCGGGCGGTTCGCCGCGTTGAATGGCATCCACGGCAGGCATATTGCTGATAACGCGGCCAAAGTTGGTGTAGCGGCGATCCAGTGCGAAGCGCGGATAGAACACCACGAAGAATTGGCTGTTGGCGCTGTTATCATCACTGGCGCGGGCCATGGAAACGGTGCCGCGAACATGCGGAAGGAAGTTGAACTCCTCCTCCAGGTCAGGAAGGGTGGAGCCGCCCTGGCCGGTGCCGGTTGGGTCACCCGTCTGCGCCATGAAGCCATCGATCACGCGGTGGAACGGCACGCCGTTATAGAACCCGTCACGCGTCAGGACCTTGATCCGCTCCACATGGTTGGGAGCCCATTGCGGCATCAGGCGGATGGCCACGCGCTCTCCGGTCGAAAGGTCCAGCAGCAGGATATTGTCCCGGTCCTGCGTCATGTCGAAATTGACCTTCACGGGGATCTGCGTCGCAGCCTCGTTCGTGGATTCCGTGGCCTCCACCGCGGGCGTAAGCGAAATGTCCTGCGCAGCGGCAGGCGTTGCAGTGAAGGTGAAAGCGGCAGCGATTGCCGTCAGCGCGATATGGCGGATCATGGTCCAGTCCGATATTAAAGGTGAAATCTGATGCGGCCCTATCGGCTGCCTGCTGACAGTTCAATGAACATAATAACAGGCTATAGACTGCCGCGCCGCCCGATCTTGGCAACGCGGGCCTCCACAAGGCCTTTCACCGATGGGCTGACGAAGGGCGCGATATCGCCGCCGTAGAGGGCAATTTCCTTCACCAGCTTGGATGCGATGGGCTGAAGCGAGATATCGGCCATCAGGAACACCGTCTCGATCGAATCGTCGATCTGCTGGTTCATGCCTGCCATCTGATATTCATATTCGAAATCGGCCACGGCGCGCAGCCCGCGGATGATGACGCTGGCACCCACGTGTGCGGCGAATTTCATCAGCAGCGCATCGAAGCCGCGGATCTCCACATTGTCGAGGCCGAGCCGGTCAATTTCGGAGCGCATCATGTCCATCCGCTCATCGGGCGTGAACATGGGGTTCTTGCTGGGATTGGTGGTGACGCCGATCACTAGCCGATCCACCAGCTTGGCCCCGCGCCGGATGATATCGGCATGGCCGCGCGTGCAGGGATCGAAAGTGCCCGGATAAAGGCCGATGCGTTCTGTCATTTAGCGGTCCCTCTCCACCACAAAGCGTGCCAGCGCGCGCAGCAGGTCTGCCTCCTCCCCATGGCCGGAGAGGTGGCCGATGGCCTGCTGCGACAGCGCATGGGCCTGCGCCCGTGCCCCCTCAGCGCCCATCAGGGACACGAAGGTTGCCTTCCCCGCCTGCGCATCCTTGCGCAGCGCCTTGCCGGCCTTTTCCTCGTCACCTTCCTCATCCAGCAGATCATCCGCGATCTGGAAGGCAAGACCGATATCGCGGGCATAATTGCGCAGATGCGTGCGGCCATCCTCCGGCACCTTGGCCAGGATCGCGCCCATCTCCACCGCCGCGCCCAGCAATGCGCCGGTTTTCAGCTGTTGCAGGCGGGTGACGCCGCGCAGATCGAACTGCTCTTTCTCCGCCACCATATCCATCACCTGCCCGCCAGCCATGCCATTATGGCCGCTGGCGCTGGCAAGGGCATGGACCAGCTCTGCCCGGATGAAGGGATCGGAACTTACCTCTGTCCCGGTAAGAATATCGAATGCCAGCGCGTGCAGGCAATCACCCGCCAGCACGGCAATCGCCTCGTCATGCACCTTGTGCAGAGTGGGCTTGCCATGGCGCATGTCATCATCATCCATGCAGGGCAGATCGTCATGGATCAGCGAATAGACATGGATCGATTCGATGGCGGCCCCCGCCCTGACGGCGGCCTGCCGGCTGGCGCCATACATCTCTGCCACCGTCACCAGCAGCATGGGGCGCACACGCTTGCCACCACCGATGGTGGCATAGCGCATCGCCTCTACCAATGGCGCGCGCGCATCATCGGGAACGGGCAGGATCGCATCGAAGGCGTCGTCGATCTCTCGCTGGATTTTCTGGAGGCCAAGCCCAAGAACATCGTCCGCCATCACCAATCCCATCGCCTCAGCCCGCATCGAAAGGCGCGGTGCCCGCAGGCTTGCCATCGGGCCCGGCGACTATTTTCTCGATCCGCTCCTGCGCGGCATCCAGCCGGGTCTGGCAATGGCGCCGCAGCGCCTCCCCCCGTTCATACAGCGCGATACTCTCGTCCAGAGGCACCTCGCCGCCCTCCAGCCTGCGCACCACATCTTCGAGGGCCTTGAGCGCCTCTTCAAAACTCATCGCGGAAATTTGGGAAAGGTCTTCTGCCATGGGTGGGACCATTGACGGTGGGAGAGCGCAGGGTCAAGCTGTGCCACCTGCAGGAGAGGCCCAATAAAGTGGATTATTGCCTATATCGCCGCGGCGGTGGCATTCGGCGCGCTGGATGCCGTGTGGCTGCGCTGGGCGGCGGACAATCTTTATCGCCCCGTCATCGGCAGCATCATGGCGGCAGATTTCCGCATGGGCGCAGCGGCAGCGTTCTACCTTATCTATATAGCGGGGATGGTATGGTTCGCCATCCGTCCGGGGCTGGAGGCGGGCAGCGTGGGCACCGCCATGCTGAACGGCGCGCTGGTGGGCGGGCTGTGTTATGCCACCTTCGATCTTACCAGTCAGGCCGTGCTGAAGGTGTGGGCGACGCATATCAGCCTGGCCGATATGGCATGGGGTGCCTTTGCCACGGCCATGGCTGCAGGCGCTGCCACGTGGGTTACCCTGAAACTGGCGTAAAGCTGAAACTGGCAAGCTAAATTGGGTAAAATCCGGGTCTGGAGGACTAGCGAAGGCGCAAAGCCGGGGCTAAGGCCGCTGCCATGAGTCAGATCACACCCGAAGTCGTCGAACAACACGGTCTCAGCTCCGAGGAATATGAGCGCGTTCTTGCCGGGCTTGGCCGAGAGCCAAACCTTGTGGAACTGGGCATATTCTCCGTGATGTGGAGCGAGCACTGCTCCTACAAGTCCAGCCGTTTCCACCTGAAGAAATTGCCGACGGAGGCGCCGTGGGTCATCTGCGGCCCGGGTGAGAATGCAGGCGTCATCGATATCGGCGATGGCCAGGCGGCCATCTTCAAGATGGAGAGCCACAACCACCCCAGCTATATCGAGCCATATCAGGGCGCAGCCACTGGCGTTGGCGGCATTTTGCGCGACGTGTTCACCATGGGCGCGCGTCCTGTGGCCAATGCCAATGCGCTGCGCTTTGGCCGTCCCGATCATCCCAAGATGAAGCATCTGGTGCAGGGCGTGGTCGCCGGCATCGGCGGCTATGGCAATTGCGTGGGCGTGCCCACCGTCGCTGGCGAAACGAATTTCCACCCCGCCTATGACGGCAATATCCTCGTCAACGCGATGACCGTGGGCGTGGCGGATGCGGACAAGATCTTCTATTCCGCCGCCACGGGCGTTGGTAACCCCATCGTCTATGTCGGCTCCAAGACCGGGCGCGACGGTATTCACGGCGCCACCATGGCCAGCGCAGATTTCGCCGAAGATGCAGAGGCTAAGCGTCCCACGGTGCAGGTGGGTGACCCCTTCACAGAGAAGCTGCTGATCGAGGCTTGCCTGGAGCTGATGGCCACCGATGCCATCGTCGCCATTCAGGATATGGGCGCGGCTGGCCTCACCTCCTCCAGCGTGGAAATGGCCACCAATGGCAAGGCGGGCATCCGCCTCGACATGAACAAGGTGCCCTGCCGTGAAGAAGGCATGACGCCTTATGAAATGATGCTGAGCGAAAGCCAGGAGCGAATGCTCATGGTGCTGAAGCCCGGCAAGGAGGAAATGGCAGCCGCCATCTTCGAGAAATGGGAGCTGGATTTCGCCGTCATCGGCGAAGTTACGGACACTCGCCACATGGTGCTGGAATTCGATGGCGAAGTGGTTTGCGATATTCCGCTCGGCCCGCTTGCCAAGGATGCGCCCGAGTATGAGCGGCCCTACCTCAGCCGCGAGGATTACACGCAGTGGGCGGGCATAAAGCCAATGACGGACCGGCCCGATACCGACGATGTCGGCACGGACCTGATCAGCCTGCTTTCCAGCCCCAATTTGTGCAGCCGCAACTGGATTGCGCAGCAGTATGACAGCCAGGTGGGCGCAGATACACTGCAAACCGGCGGCGATGCCGGCGTGGTGCGTGTGCACGGCACGAAGAAGGCGCTGGCCATCAGCACCGATTGCACGCCCCGCTATGTTCATGCCGACCCTTATGAAGGCGGCAAGCAGGCTATTGCAGAGGCCTATCGCAATCTGTGCGCCGTGGGCGCGCGGCCCCTGGCGGTGACCAATTGCCTCAACTTCGCCAACCCGCAGCGGCCGGAAATCATGGCGCAATTCGTCCATGCGCTGGACGGTATGGGCACCGCGTGCCGCGCGCTGGATTTCCCGATCGTCAGCGGCAATGTCTCGCTTTATAACGAAAGCAAGGCCACCGGCGGCGGCAGCGCGATCCTGCCCACGCCTGCCATCGGCGGCGTCGGCATTATCGACGATTACGCGCACATGATGACGATGCCGTTCAAGAACGAAGGCGACACCATCTACCTGCTGTGGCCGGAAGAATGGGCCACGCCTGATCCGGAACGCTCCCACCTTGGCAAATCGCTCTGGCTCAAGCAGATCCATGGCCGCGACGAAGGTCGCGCGCCGCCGGTGGATCTCACGCTGGAGAAAGCTGCGGGCGAAATCGTGCGTGATCTGATTGCCGATGGCCTGGTGAACGCCGTGCATGACGTGTCCGACGGCGGCATCGCCGTGGCGCTGGCCGAAATGGCCATGGCGGGCAATCTTGGTGCGGAGGTTGCGCGCAACGAGGATTATTCCGCGGCGCAGTGGTGGTTTGGCGAAGATCAGGGCCGCTACATCATCACCGTGCCCGATACCGATGCCCTCAACCGCCAGCTTGCCAAGGGCACGCAGGACGAACACCACGCCCGCGTCGGCTTCCGCCGCCTCGGCACTGTGGGCGGAGACGCGCTGTTCGGAAAGACGCTGGACGAGCTGAAAAAGGCGCATCGCGAGTTCTTCGATAGCTGGATGGAGAGCTGATGGCAGCCGGGCATTCCGAAACTCCACTCGCCAAGAAGCTGAACCTGCGGGATGGGCAGCGCGTGTGGTTCGACGGGATGCCGGATGACGTGCAGGAAGAAATCGCGGAATATGCGCTGGAACTGATCTTCGTCCGCGAGCCCGAAGAAGGCGTGGATGCCGCGCACGTTTTCGTCACCAAGCGGGCGGATATGGCGGCCACGCTGGAGCGGCTGCGCCATTGCCTGTCCCGCGACGGACAAATCTGGGTAAGCTGGCCGGAAAGTGGCGAGCTTTCCGAAACCGCCATCCGCGAGGCTGGTGAACCCCTCGGCCTCGTCGATACGAAATCTTGCGACGTAAGCGATGATTGGTGCGGCCTGAAGCTTGTGATTCGCAAGGATTTGCGTTGAGCGGCAGCCAGCCTTTTCCGCCTCTTCCCGATCTCTCCGAAGCGGAGCGTATCGCCCGTGCCAAGGCCGCTTTCGAACGGCTGAAATCCCGCCACTCCTGCCGCGCCTTTTCAGATGCGCCCGTGCCGCGCGAAGTGATCGAATATGCGATCCGCGCCGCCGGCACCGCGCCAAACGGGGCCAATCACCAGCCGTGGCATTTCGCCGTCATCGGCTCCCCAGATAAGAAGCGCGCCGTTCGCGAAGCTGCGGAGGCGGAGGAGCGGCGATTTTATGGCGATGATGGTGAAAAACCCAAGGCGAGCGAAGAGTGGCTGGATGCCCTCGCTCCCATCGGCACCAATGCCAGCAAGCCCTTCCTTGAAACCGCGCCTTGGCTGATCGCGTGCTTCGCGCAGCGTACTGGCGGTATCGACGAGGACGGCGAAACGCAGAACTATTACGTCAATGAAAGCGTGGGAATCGCTTGCGGCATGCTGATTGCAACGCTGCATGAGGCGGGCCTCGCCACGCTGACGCACACGCCTTCACCCATGGGTTTTCTGCGCGATCTGTGTGGACGGCCGAAGATTGAAAAGCCGCTGATGATCGTGGTGGTCGGCCACCCGGCAGCGGATGCTACTGTGCCCGAACATGCCCTGCAGAAGAAGCCGCTGGAACAGATTGCCAGCTGGCTCTAGCCCACCCACTCTTCCTTGCGGATTTCCAGCAGTTTCAGCACGGCCGTAAGATCGCCGCGATCCACCCAGCCATTGGCCGCCTCGCGCGCCTTTGGCTTGGCGCGATAGGCGATGCCGTAGGTTGCGCTTTCGATCATCGGGATGTCGTTCGCCCCGTCACCTGCCGCCATCGACACGGCGCCCTCGCCCAGTTTGCCCAGTTCTTCCTGCAAGACGGATTTCTTGGTCGCGCTGTCGGTGATGCCGCCCACCAGCCCGCCGGTCAGCTTGCCATCCGAAACTTCCAGCCGATTGCCCACCACGCGTTCGAAGCCGATCTGCTCGGCCACATCATCGGCAAAATGGTGAAAGCCGCCCGTCACCAGAACGGTGCGACAGCCCTTTGATTTCAGCGTTTCCACCAGCACGCGCGCACCATCATTGGGCCGGATCCGTTCGGCCAGGCAGCGGGTGATCGCGCTTTCGTCCAGCCCTTCCAGCAGGGCCACGCGTTCGCGCAGGGCGGATTCGAAATCGAGCTCACCCTGCATGGCGCGTTCGGTGATTTCGGCCACCTTGTCCTTCAGGCCAGCGAAATCGGCGAGTTCATCGATGCATTCCTGCCCGATCATGGTGGAATCCATATCGGACACGAACAGGTGCGGGATGCGAAATTCATCGCGCGCGATAATGGCGTCGCTGGCCTCGAAGTGGGTGTCGATAGCGCTGCGCAGGGCGTTCAGATCGTCGCCAGCGGTTTCCAGTTGCAGCACGTCGCCGCAGAAATCCAGCATGGCCGCGTGGGCGACGGGCACCGAAGTTTCGGCAAGCGCGGCGGTCATCGCGTCCAGCCGCCTTTCCAGTGTGGCGGGGTCTGCTATCAGCCGGGCAATGAGCAAGTCTGAATCTCCAGTTCTAAAACAGGTCGCGCTCATCGCAGGGCCAACCGCCAGCGGCAAGAGCGATCTGGCCGTGACCCTTGCATTGGCGCTGGAAAAGTCCGGTAGACGCGCCGTGGTGATCAATGCCGACAGCGCGCAGGTCTATGCCGATCTGCAAATTCTCAGCGCGCGGCCCAGCAGCGAAGAAATGCGCGGCGTGCCGCATCGCCTGTTCGGCGCGTGGGACGGGGCGCAGGCATGCTCCGCCGCAGATTGGGCCGCTGCCGCCAAGCGAGAGATAGAGGAGGCGCACGCCGCAGGCGCCGTGCCCATCCTGGTCGGCGGGACGGGCCTGTATATCCGCACCCTGCTGGACGGGATTGCCCCTGTGCCGCCAATCGATCCCGCTATTCGGGAAGAGGTGCGCGCGATGGACGCCGAGGACCTCTACGCCGCCGTGCAGCGTGAAGATGCCGAGGCTGCGCAAACGCTCAACGCCAATGATACGCAGCGCCTGTCTCGCGCGCTCGAAGTGGTCCGCTCTTCGGGGAAGCCTTTGCGCGAATGGCAGCGCCAGAAGACGGGCGGCATCGGTGATGCCATCGCTCTGGCCCCGCTGGTGCTGCTGCCTGACAGGGAATGGCTGTACAAGCGGTGCGACCGCCGATTTGCGCTGATGATGGAGAACGGCGCGGTGGAGGAGGTGGAGCGGTTGCTCACCCGCGATCTTTCCGAGGATTTGCCCGTCATGCGCGCCATCGGGGTGCCGCAGATTGCGGAATATCTGCGCGGTTCCCTGTCACAGGAAGAGGCCATTGCACGCGGGCAGCAGGTCACCCGCAATTACGCAAAGCGGCAATATACCTGGCTGCGCCACCAGCCGCCGGAAGATTGGCCACGCCTCGCGCCCGATAATGTCCAATTGAGGACAGTTTTTGAAACAATATTTTCCTAATAGCGGTTGACATGACAGATTATTCCCAATAGTGACGCCGCCGGTGAGTAGGAGAGGTTGGCCCGGCGCAAGCGATTGTGCCGGGTCGTTTCTTAAGGAAACCGAAGGAGAAGAACGTGTCGGACGAACGCAGCGGCGCTGCGATATTAGTTGAGAGCCTGGTGCGTCAGGGTGTCGAATATGTCTTCGGCTATCCGGGCGGCGCAGTGCTGCCCATTTACGACGAACTGTTTTCCGACAATCGCGTGCGCCACATCCTCGTGCGGCACGAAGCTGGCGCGGCGCATGCAGCGGAAGGCTATGCCCGCTCCACCGGCAAGCCCGGCGTCGTGCTCGTCACCTCCGGCCCCGGCGCCACCAATGCCATTACCGGCATTGCCGATGCCTTCATGGATTCCATCCCGCTGGTGGTGATCACCGGCCAGGTGCCCACCAACCTCATCGGCACCGATGCCTTCCAGGAAGCCGACACCGTTGGCCTGACGCGGCATTGTTCAAAGCACAACTACTTGGTGAAAGACCCGGCAGACTTGGCCGCGACGATCGAGGAAGCTTTCGAGATCGCCATGACCGGCCGCCCCGGCCCCGTCGTCATCGATATTCCCAAGAACGTGCAGATCGCAACGGCAGACATGCCCGAAGGCGCGGCAGAACGGCGCAAGCGATACCAGCCGCGCACCGTAGCAGCGCCGGAGGAGATTGCCGAGGCCATCGATCTGATCGCCAATGCTGAAAGGCCCGTCCTTTATACAGGCGGCGGCGTGATCAACGCCGGGCCGCAGGCATCGGCTGCCTTGCGCAAGTTCCAGCAGCTGACGGGCGCGCCGCTCACCTCCACCTTGATGGGCCTGGGCGCGTTTCCGGCAGACCACCCGGACTGGCTGGGAATGCTGGGCATGCACGGCACTTACGAAGCCAACATGACGATGAACCAGTGCGATGTCATGGTGTGCGTCGGCGCGCGCTTTGATGATCGCGTGACCGGCCGACTGGATGCCTTTGCGCCGGGTTCCACGAAGATCCACATCGATATCGACCGCGCCAGCATCAACAAGGTTGTGCCGGTGGATCTGGGCATCGTGGGCGATTGCGGCACCGTTCTGGAACAGATGATCGAGTGCTGGGGCAACCGCAAAGCTGCGGACCTGAGCGAATGGAAAGCCCGCGTTGCCGGGTGGAAGGCGCGTGACAGCCTGGCCTATCCGGCAACCGAGAACACGCTGATGCCGCAAAAGGCGATTGAAACGCTGTTCGCCATGACGAAGGACCGCGATCCCATCATCTCCACCGAAGTGGGGCAGCACCAGATGTGGGCGGCGCAGTATTTCGGCTTCATGGCGCCTAACAAGTGGCTCACCAGCGGTGGCCTTGGCACGATGGGCTATGGCCTGCCTGCCGCAATCGGCGCGCAGCTGGGCAATCCGGATGACCTGGTGATCGATATCGCCGGAGAGGCCAGCATCCAGATGAATATCCAGGAACTGGGCACCGCCAGCCAGTTCCGCCTGCCGGTGAAGGTGTTCATCCTCAATAACGAGTACATGGGCATGGTTCGCCAGTGGCAGGAACTGACCTATGAAAGCCGTTATTCCAACAGCTATTCAGACAGCCTGCCGGATTTCGTGGCGCTGGCCGAAAGCTATGGCTGGAAGGGTATCCGCATCAATTCCGAAAGCGAGCTGGAGGATGGCATCCGTGCCATGCTGGAGCATGATGGGCCAGTGATGGTGGATTGCCTCGTATCGAAGGATGCCAATTGCTACCCGATGATTCCGTCGGGCGCGGCGCACACCGAAATGCTGCTGCATGGTGATCGCACCAGCGGCATCATGGCTGATGAAGCCAAGGCTCTGGTGTAAGGACAATCAGCGACATGAAAATTCAGCATCGCGAAGCCGAACGGCATGTTCTTACTGTCGTGGTTGATAATGAACCGGGCATCTTGGCCAAGATCACCGGCCTGTTCACCGCGCGCGGCTATAATATCGATAGCCTGACCGTGGCGGACATCTCCGAAGATCACGCAATCAGCCGCATCACCGTGGTTACCGGCGGCCCGCCGCAGGTGATAGACCAGATCATGGCACAGCTGGAACGGCTGGTGCCGGTTCACCGCGTGACGGACCTTACCGACGAAGGCCCGCATGTGGAGCGTGAACTGGCGCTGGTGAAAGTGCGCGGCACGGGTGAAAACCGGGTGGAGGCATTGCGCATCGCCGATGTCTTCCGTGCCAGCGTCGTCGACACCACGACCGAAAGCTTCGTTTTCGAATTGACCGGCGCCAAGGACAAGATCGACAATTTCGTCGCCCTGATGCGCAGCCTCGGGCTGGTCGAAGTCGGCCGGTCCGGTGTCGTGGGCATGATGCGCGGCAGCGAGGGGTCTTGATGCACGCCATCAGTCCCACCTTGCTGGCAGGCGATAGCGCGATCACGGGATCGCCTGTTACCCGCCAAGTAACCCGTTTCGCCTGGCACTGGGCGGGTGCGCTGTGCCTTTCGATGGCCGCAGTGCTTGCACTGTCAGCCCATGGCGATATCACGACGCCCGCGATCATCCTTGCCACCGGCATAGCCCTTCTTTCGATGGGAATTGCCGATGACAATCTGACCTGTGGCCGCCTTTTTGGCTGGCCGCTTATCACTCTCACCGGGGCGCTTACGCTCCTCGCTCACTACACGACCTGATTGGACGAAAAATGAAAGTCTATTACGACGCCGATTGCGACCTCAACCTCATCACCGACAAGAAGATTGTCGTGCTTGGCTATGGCAGCCAGGGCCACGCCCACGCGCAGAACCTGCGTGACAGCGGTGTAAAGAACGTCGCCATCGCGCTGCGCGAAGGTTCTGCCACGGCAAAGAAGGCCGAAGCTGCGGGCTTCGAGGTGCTGAGCAACAAGCAGGCTGCCGAGCAGGCCGATATCCTGATGATCCTGGCGCCAGACGAACACCAGGCCGCGATCTGGGAGAACGATCTGAGGGGCAATATGAAGCCCGGCGCCGCGCTGGCATTTGCCCACGGCCTCAACATCCATTTCGGCCTGATCGAAGCGCCCGAAGATATCGACGTGATCATGATCGCGCCCAAGGGCCCCGGCCACACTGTGCGCAGCGAATATCAGCGTGGCGGCGGCGTGCCCTGCCTGATCGCCATCCACCAGGATGCCAGCGGCAATGCGCATGACATCGCCCTCGCCTATGCCAGCGGCGTTGGTGGCGGGCGTTCCGGCATCATCGAAACCAACTTCCGCGAGGAATGCGAAACCGATCTGTTCGGTGAGCAGGCCGTGCTGTGCGGCGGCATCACCCACCTGATCCAGGCCGGTTTCGAAACCCTGACCGAAGCCGGTTACGCGCCGGAAATGGCCTATTTCGAGTGCCTGCACGAAACCAAGCTGATCGTGGACCTGCTGTATGAAGGCGGCATCGCCAACATGCGCTATTCCATCAGCAACACGGCGGAATACGGTGACATCACCACCGGCCCGCGTATCATCACCGATGAAACCAAGGCAGAGATGAAGCGCGTGCTGGACGATATCCAGTCGGGCCGTTTCGTGAAGAACTTCGTGCTGGATAACCGCGCCGGCCAGCCAGAGCTGAAGGCCGCCCGCAAGCGTGCCGAAGCGCATCCGATCGAGCAGACCGGTTCGCAGCTGCGCGCCATGATGCCCTGGATTTCCGCCAACAAGCTGGTGGACAAGGACAAGAACTAACCTCAGCCGATCAAGTTTATCCCGGTGGACAATGTCATGACGCTGCGTACACTTGCAGTGCAGACTTTCCACCGGGAGACTTACCATGCGTAAACCGATTCTGGCCCTTCTGGGCGCAGCCGCAATTTCCACCGCCGCAATTACCGTCGCACAAACCGACGGCGCAGAAGACGGCGCGATGGACACCAGCGCCATCACATCGGGCAGCTATTCCACCGATCCATCGCACACTCTGGTTGTCTGGGGCCTCGATCACCTGGGCTTCAACGATTATTTCGGCATCTTTGGTGACATCACCGGCACGCTGGAACTCGATACAGAAACGCTGTCGAACTCATCCGTCGACGTCACCATTCCTATCGCGGATGTCACCGTCGCCAGCCAGGGCCTGAAGGACCATCTTCTTCGCGCCGGTGAAGATGGCGCCGATCCCGATTTCTTCGGCCCCTCTCCCGAACCTGCGCGGTTCGTGTCCACTGCCGTTCACCAGACGGGCGATCACAGCGCGCACATCATGGGCGATCTCACCTTCAACGGCGTTACCAAGCCTGTCACCATCAATGCAGAGCTTTCGGGCATGGGCGTCAACGGTATGAGCCAGAAGGAAACCGTGGGCTTCCATGGCACCACCACCATCACGCGTTCCGAGTGGAACCTTGGCTGGGGCACGCAGTTCGGCCTGGGTGATGAGGTTGAGCTGGATATCACGGTCGCCTTCGAAAAGGACTGACCTTTAGCGAACACCACGCGGGGTGCGGGGCCTGTCGGCTGCGCACCCCGTTTCGTATTTGGCTGAATTGTGGCTGGACCTGTTAACCAATAGTCCCTAGGTATATCCACATGACGCAGGCCTACAGCCTTCTCCTGCTGCGACTAACACGCCCTTAGGCGTGCCATTTGTCCTGCCCATCTGGCAGGAACCTCGTCTAAGGGCCTTTCCACCTCTCGTTGAAAAATGTGCGCCGGCTCTTGCCGTGCGCGTCGCAAGTCGAAAAAGGCTGTAGCCATCATGCCCATGTTGTCCGATCCCTCGGCCAAGTACCGCCCGTTTCCGCAGGTAAACCTGCCCGACAGGCAGTGGCCCACCCGCACCATCACCGCCCCGCCCCGCTGGCTGAGTACAGACCTGCGCGATGGCAACCAGTCGATCATCGATCCGATGGACCGCGCGAAAAAGACGCGCTTCTTCGATCTACTGGTGGAAGTGGGCGTGAAGGAAGTCGAGGTCGGCTTCCCGGCTGCCGGTCAGACCGAGTTCGATTTCATCAGCTGGCTGGTGCAATCGGGCAAAGTGCCGGAAGACGTGGTGGTGCAGGTGCTCACCCAGTCGCGCGAGGACCTCATCACGCGCAGCTTCGAAAGCCTGGAGGGCGCGCATTCCGCCATCGTACACTTGTACAATGCCGTCAGCCCCGCATGGCGCGACATCGTGTTCCGCATGAGCCGTGACGAAGTTCGCGAGATTGCCGTGCGCGGCGCGCAATTGCTGGTGGACGAGGCCGCGAAACGGCCCGGCACGAAATGGCAGTTCGAATACTCGCCGGAAACCTTCTCCACCGCAGAACTCGATTTCAGCTTGGAGGTTTGCGAGGCGGTGATGAACGTCGTCGGCCCGACGAAGGACTGGCCGATCATCCTCAACCTGCCCGCCACGGTAGAGGCCGCCACCCCCAATATCTACGCCGACCAGATCGAGTATTTCTGCCGCAACCTGCCCAATCGCGAGGCGGCGGTTATCAGCCTGCACACGCACAATGATCGCGGCACCGGCGTTGCCGCGGCAGAACTTGGCCTGATGGCGGGCGCCGATCGCATTGAAGGCTGCCTGTTCGGCAATGGAGAGCGCACGGGCAATTGCTGCCTCGTGACAGTGGCGCTCAACATGTACACGCAAGGCATTGATCCGGAACTCGATTTCTCGGACATCGACAAGGTGATCGAGACGGTGGAATATTGCAACGAACTTCCCGTTCACCAGCGCCACCCATATGGCGGCGAACTGGTGTTCACGGCCTTTTCCGGCAGCCATCAGGATGCCATCAAGAAGGGCTTCGAGGCGCATGATCAGCAGAATGACGAGCAGTGGCGCGTGCCCTATCTGCCCATCGATCCTGCCGATCTTGGCCGCGATTACGAGGCTGTGATCCGCGTGAACTCGCAATCCGGCAAGGGCGGCTTTGCCTGGGTGCTGCAACAGATGCAGGGCCTGAAACTGCCCAAGAAATTGCAGGCCGATTTCTCCAAGCACGTGCAGTTCATGGCCGATGATACGGGCCGCGAGCTCAACGCCCCCGACATCTGGGAATGCTTCAAGAAAACCTATTACTTGCAGGTCGAGAACCGCAAATTCGCGCTGGTCGATTATGACGAGGCGCGCGCTGCCGATGGGGACAAGGTCTTCACCGGCACGATCAAGGTGGATGGCGAGGAACAGCGCGTATCGGGCCGCGGCAAGGGCCTGATCTCGTCTGTCCTGGCGACGATCCGCGAGACTTACGGCCTCGATTTCGAGGTGCGCGATTATTCCGAGCATGCGCTGGGCACCGGCGTCGATTCGCGCGCGGCGGCCTATATCGAATGGGCCCTGCCCGACGGGCGCAGCGGCTGGGGCGTGGGGATTGACGATGACGTGGCCACCGCCAGCGTGCGCGCGATCCTGTCTGCCGCCAATGGCGCGGCACACGGGCCGGGCACCCAGAAGTTCTGATCGACGGTGCTTAATCCGATCCGGTGGCAGACCATAGCTGGTCCACCATCGCATCAAGCTCGGTGAAATCCACGCCGGAGGTGAAGGGGTCCTTCCGGCTGAGGCGCAGGCGGTTGTTTCCGGGATCCAGCAACCGCCTGCGCAGCGCCCGTTGCAGCAATTGCAAACTGAGAACGGCATCGCGCGCGGCATCCATCGGCCTGCGCGTCCTGCCGCGCGACCATTCCGCCTCGATCTGCCCCACCCGTTCCAGCACCATCGCGTTATACAGGCGATGCGGCCCGCGGTGCAGCGGCAGCCCCACGCGCAGCGCAGCCGCCGTGCTGCACGGCAGCAGCAGGCCGTTCCGCCGAAAATCATCGAAACCAACAGGCTCCCGCCCAAGGTAGGACAGCATCGCGCCCAGCGCACCGGTTTTCAGGATCTGGCGGGGCAGCAAATGGTGCCGCTGCATGTCTGCCTGAAAGTCAGGGCGGCCACGCATGTTCACAGACCGAAACGGCAGAGCCGGACGGTCTTTCCAAAGATGTGATCCGCTAACCCTTCGGGCTACGTCGTTTAGTGCGCGCCCCTCCACACCTCGACAATACCCGAGTTATCCACAGGTTCCAGTCTTAATGTCTCCCCGGAAGGACCTGTAAAATCGAAACTTTGTGTGATTCGCCCGTTCTCAACCAGCCAGTTGAGCAGGCGCAGGGCGATCTTCGATGCCTCGGCCCGGTCGGTCACCACTTCGGGCGTCATGTACAATTCCTGCCCGGTGAATAGCGACAGCCCCTCGCTCTGTAGCCCGCCAGTATCGGTGGGGAACAGCGCCGCCAGGCCGAGGCCGGGGAACGCCCCGCCCTCTATCCAGCCCATCACGCTGCGGCGGAAATAATCGGCATTGCTGACGGCGCGTGCGGGATGCCAGGCAACGGCCTGCACATTATCCATCTGCGCCAGCGTGGCCGCCACCATCGCCAGCGTCCGCACCACGGGAAACATGGTGCCGCCTGCAGCAAGGTGGGGGCCGGGCTGGATCATAATCGCCTCATACTGCGCGGGATCAAAGCCCGGCGCCGTGCCGAATGTGTGCACGGTTCCCGGCTGGGAACTGCCGGGTTGCGGGGCCAGCCCGGTGAGATCGAAGGTCATGCCATTGGCCAGCAGTTCCAGCCACCCCTCACCATCCTGCCCGCCAGTGGCGGAAGGATCGAGGCTGACGCAGAACTGCGTGCAGGAATTCGCAAGTGCGACAATTTCTTGCGCGCACGGCCGCTGCCCCGCAGCAAACAGCAGCGAGGCGGAGGATTTTATCGCTTTGTGATCAAGGCGTTCGGCACTGGTGATAGATGCTGTCCCTCTTCCCCTCCAATGCCGGAAAGCCTGCCTTGAAAGCAGCTTTTGGTCGAGTCCTCGTACGCTTAAGTTAGGCAACCAGCTTTGCAATATGCCATTATTGCGCGGTAAACGTGTCTGTAGAGAGAAACGCGTGCCCCGTTGGAACACGCCGCGCAAGTCGCTAGATCAACACCATGGCAACACGTTCCGCAATCCTTGGTGTAACGCAATCCCTCTCTGGCAAGGCGTGGCAATGGCGCGGCGGAAACATGCAGGTGGAAGGCGATCTTCACGATCTTGGCCATGATATCACCACCCAGCTGCTGCTGTCGCGCGGCGTTGCGCCCGAAGATCTTGATCGCCACCGCCAGCCTGCGCTGCGAGATTTCCTGCCGGACCCATCCCAGTTCAATGACATGGACCGCGCGGCTGAACGGATTGCAGAGGCGGTTCTTTCCGGGGAAAGCATTGCCGTCTATGGTGATTATGACGTGGACGGGGCCACCAGTTCTGCCCTGCTGATCCTGCTGCTGCGCATGCTGGGCCATGATGCGCGGCATTACATTCCGGATCGCCTGCTGGAAGGCTACGGCCCCAGCGGAGAGGCCTTGCTGAAGCTGGGCGAGGAAGGCTCCAGCCTGATCGTGACGGTGGACTGCGGTGCCATGGCGCACGAGGCGCTGGGCATGGCGCATGATGCCGGGATCGATGTGATCGTGGTGGATCATCACAAATGCTCTCCCGATCTTCCGCGCACCTATGCGCTGGTCAATCCCAATCGGCTGGACGAGAATGACCTTGCCGCATCGCACGGCCATCTTGCCGCGGTTGGCGTCGCCTTCCTGCTGGCCATCGCCGTGGTGCGCACTTTGCGCGCACGAGATTATTTCGCTGATCGGGCTGAGCCCAACCTCATGTCGCTGCTGGATCTGGTGGCGCTGGGCACCGTGGCCGATGTGGCGGCGATTCGCGGCCTGAACCGCGCCTTCGTGGCGCAGGGCCTGAAAGTGATGGGCAAGCGCGCCAATATCGGCATGGCCGCGCTGATAGATGCCAGCCGCCTGAAGGCCGCACCCAAGTGCAGCGATTGCGGCTTTGCCCTTGGCCCGCGCATCAATGCAGGCGGCCGCGTGGGAGAGGCGACGCTGGGCGTCCGCCTGCTGACCACGCAGGATCCGGAGGAAGCGCGCGCCATTGCAGAGCAGCTTTCCCACCTCAACGAAGATCGCCGCGCTATCGAGGCGGCGGTGCAGGAAGAGGCAGAGGCGCAGCTTGCCGCGCAGCACAACCGATCCGTCATCTGCGTGGCAGCAAAGGGCTGGCATCCCGGCGTGATCGGCATCGTGGCCGGGCGGATCAAGGAAAAAACCGGCAAGCCAAGCCTCGCCATCGCGCTGGATGCCGAAACCGGCCAGGGCAAGGGTTCGGGCCGCTCCATCGCGGGAGTGGACCTTGGCGCCGCCATCATCTCTGCAAGAGAGGCCGGATTGCTGGTGGCGGGCGGCGGCCATGCGATGGCAGCGGGCCTCACCATCGAATCGGATCGCCTGGATGAATTCCGGGATTGGCTGGATGAACGGCTGGCCGCCACCGTTGCCAAGGCAAGCGCAGAACAGACCATGCTTCTGGATCTTTCGGTTGCGCCGGGCGGATTGACGCCGGATCTTGTGGAAACAATGGAAGGGGCCGGTCCCTATGGCATGGGATGGCCCGGCCCGCGCGTGGCCGTGGGACCGGTGCACATCATCAAGGCCGATATCGTCGGCAATGATCACCTGCGCATCATCGCTGCCGGGCAGGACGGGCGCAGCCTGAAAGCCATCGCATTCCGCGCTGCTTCCAGTGAAATGGGCCAGTCGATCCTGCACGGTTCGAAGGGCCGCCGCCTGTGGCTGGCAGGGCGCGCAAAAATCGATGATTGGGGCGCCAGGCCCGCCGCAGAACTGCACCTGGAAGACGCCGCCTGGGCCGACTGACAAAAAGACCGGCAATAATGTTGCAAACGGGGCTTGACCGCGCGAGTGCATCCCCCTAATTGCGCCGCTCCATCGCACGTGGCCCCTTCGTCTAGCGGTTAGGACGCGGCCCTTTCACGGCTGAAACACGGGTTCGATTCCCGTAGGGGTCACCACGATGGATTTGCCTCCTGACAGTAACGGTAGCTAACGGCCCCACCGGGCCCCGCAGCATCCCCTGCATGACAGGCCCCTTCGTCTAGCGGTTAGGACGCGGCCCTCTCACGGCTGAAACACGGGTTCGATTCCCGTAGGGGTCACCAGCACCGGCATTTATTCACACCCTTGCCCCCACCTTTCACCCTTCGAGGTGGAAACTGTCATAATTCTCTTGCATGAGCGCAGCCTATGGAAGGCTCCCGCATACCGGCCGCAGCAATCGCGCTTGCCATCGTCTCTGGCGCAGCGCTGCTGTTTGCAGGCGTTGGCTTTGCGCTGTCCATGGCCCTGGTGGGCGTGTGGATCCTGTCTTTCTGGCTGGTGCCCCTGCCCCCGCCCGAACCGCGCACAAAGCGGGTGGAGGCATTGCAGATCAGCCGATCCGGCATGCGTGACCTGATCGAACATTCCGGCCTGCCGCTGCTGCTGCTGGATAACAATCGCATCATCATGGCCAATGCCAATGCGCGCGAAGCCGTTGGCAAGCATATCCTCGGCCAGGATGCGCGCGTCGCATTGCGCCATCCCGCCGCGGTGGACCTGCTGTCGCGCAAGGGCGGCGGCAGCATTACCGTGCAGGGCCTCACCGGCCCGAAAAGCAATTGGCAGATGACCATTCAGCAAATCGACGAGCGTTATTCGCTGGTGGAGCTGATCAATCGCACGTCGGAAGCTGATGTCAGCCAGGCGCACACCGATTTCGTGGCCAATGCCAGCCATGAATTGCGCACGCCGCTGGCCTCCATCATCGGCTATATGGAAACGCTGGAGGACGAGGCGGAGGATATCCCGCCCAAGCAGGCGCGCAAATTCTACGCCACCGTCCTGCGCGAAGCCCGCCGGTTGCAGACGCTGGTGGATGACCTGATGTCGCTGAGCCGCGTGGAAGCGGAAAAGCATGACCAGCCGCGCGAACCCCTGAAGATAGCGCCGATCATTCGCCAGTCTTCCCGCGATGGCGCGGGGCTGGAGCGATTCGATCGGGTCGCGCTGTCCATTGAGGAGGATGATTTGCGGGTGCGCGGCGATTCGCGGCAGCTGGAGCAGCTGGTGCGCAATTTGGTCGACAATGCGCTGAAATATGGCGGGGCGGAGGAGCAGGTGGACGTCAGCCTGACGCGGGGCGAACGGGATATGGCGATCCTGACCGTGCGCGATCACGGCGAAGGAATTGCGCCGGAACACCTGCCGCACCTGACCCGCCGATTCTATCGCACCGATCCCGGTCGCAGCCGCGCAGCAGGCGGCACCGGCCTTGGCCTGGCGATCTGCAAACACATCGTGGAGCGGCATCGTGGACGGCTGGATATCGACAGCAAGCAGGGAGACGGCACGACCGTTACCGTGCGCCTGCCGCTGATGCAGGACGCTGCCTGAGCGCCTGAACGCCTGAACGCCCCAGCGACTACAATTCACCTGTCATAACCGGACAATTATCAACAGCTTTTCCCCAGCCGGAGAGGCTGCATTCCTGCATTGTAACAAAGGCGTCACAAACGGGTCATAGCGGGCACACATCTTCGCAACAAAAGTGAAACCCGATTGTCATGAAAAAGCTATTTGCAGCAGCTGCCCTTGCCGGAACGGCGCTTACCTCCGTCCCCGTGATGGCTCAGGAAACCCAGTCTGTTGAAGACCAGGTGGCCGCCCTCGCCGCAGAAGTCGCGCGCCTGAATCAGCGCGTTGCCGAACTGGAAGCAGAGCAGGTGCAGGCAGAAGCGCAGCAGGCCGATCTGGCGATGGAGCGCGCAGCAATGGCAGCCGAGGTTGTGCAATTGCGCGAATCGATCCCCGCCGCAGCCGTCGCGGCGCCAGCGCCCGCCACCACCACGAAATGGGCAGGCGCGCCGGAATTCGAGACCGAGGGCGGATGGTCGTTCAAGCCATTCGGTCGGCTCAACATCGATGCCGGCACGATCAATGCGCCCGCCTCCGCCGGTCGGCCCGATGGATTCGGCAGCGAGATCCGCCGCGCGCGCCTTGGCTTCAGCGGCGATATTCCCGGCGGCTTCGGCTACAAGATCGAGGTGGATTTTGCAGGCGACGAGGTTGCCGTAACCGATGCCCTGATCACCTATGACGATGGCCCGCTGACGCTGACCGTTGGCCAGCACAACAATTTCCAGTCGCTGGAGGAGCTGACGAGCAGCCGCTGGTCCTCCTTCATGGAACGCGCCGCCTTCACCGATGCCTTCGGGTTTGAGCGTCGCCTGGGCGTTTCCGCGCAGGTGGATGTGACGGACACCATTCTCCTCCAGGCCGGCGTGTTCACGGATAATATCGCAGACATTCCCGGCGATACATGGAGCGGCGATGCCCGCATCGTGGCCAGCCCCAAGATGGGCGAAACGCAGCTGCACTTCGGCGGCAGCGTGCATTATACCGACGTGGCCGATGGTGACACGGTTCGCTATCGCCAGCGCCCGCTGGTGCATTTTACCTCGGAACGCTTCATCAACACCGGCAATATCGGCGCCGACAGCGAAATCGGGCTGGGGCTGGAAACGGCCATCATCAGCGGCCCCTTCCACGCTGTGGGCGAAGCTTTCTGGCAGAAGGCAAACCGCGCGGATGCACTGATGGGCGATGCCAATTTCTTCGGCGGCTATGCCGAGGTCGGCATGTTCCTGACGCCGGGCGATCGCCGCGGGTACAAGGGCGGCAAGTTCGATCGCACGCGCCCTGCCAACCCGGTGGACGAAGGCGGCATCGGCGCGATCCAGATAAATGCGCGCTATGATTACCTGGACCTGAGCGATTCGGCTGCTGGCATCATCGGTGGCACGCAGAACGGGTATTTCGCATCGCTTGCATGGGTGCCCACCGATTACACCCGCCTCACCTTCAACTATGGCCGCCTGCAATATGACGATGCAGTTTATGCCACCGGCGCGGGCGAGCGCGATTATTCCGTCGATGTGCTGGGGATGCGGGCGCAGATCGACTTTTAGAAAACCCACCGCAATGTGCTAGCGACAATCATGACAAGCGGTCACGCACCGAACTCCTGACTGTCGCATTGGCGTCATACAGCAGACCTAGCGGTCTGCCATCTCAACCGAATGAGGATTACCATGACCGTGAATTTTCGTACCGCAGCTTCGGCTCTTGCCCTTGTCGCACTGGCAGCCTGTAACAACGCCGGTGGCGGCGACACGCGTGACAGCGTGCGTGCCGTAGGCTCCTCCACTGTATATCCCTTCGCCACGCGCGTTTCGGAAAGCTTCACCCGCAACCACGATTTCGCCTCCCCCATCATCGAATCGACCGGCACCGGCGGCGGCATGGCGCTGTTCTGCTCGGGCATCGGCCCGGACACGCCGGACATCGTGAACGCATCGCGCCGGATGAAGGCCAGCGAGTTTGAAACCTGCCAGCAGAACGGCGTTGAAGGCGTCACCGAAATCCAGATCGGCCTCGATGGCATCGCTTTTGCCAGCGCCACCAACGGCATCGATTTCGACCTGACCCCAGAGATCATGTACCAGGCCATCGCCGCCAATCCCTATGGCAAGGAACAGACGTTCGAGAACTGGAGCGACATCGATCCTTCGCTGCCGAACAAGCCCATCCTGGTGTACGGCCCGCCCTCCACTTCCGGCACGCGCGATGCGCTGAACGAGCTGGTGCTGATGGTCGGCTGCGAATCGGGTGAAGGCATGGCCGAGCTGGAAGAGCAGGACGAGGACGCTTTCGAAGCGACCTGCACCGAACTGCGCAATGATGGCGCCTATGTGGAGCAGGGCGAGCAGGACAATCTGATCGTGCAGAAGATCGAAGGCAATGCCGATGCCATCGGCATTTTCGGCTTCTCCTACCTGGAAGCCAACTCCGATCGCGTGCACGGCCTGACCGTGAACGGCGTGGAGCCCACTTACGAAAACATCGCCAACTTCGATTATGTCGGCGCGCGCCCCCTGTTCATCTATGTGAAGAACGCACACCTCGATGCCATCCCCGGCCTGCGTGAATTCGTGGCCGAATGGGCAAACAACTGGGGATCGGGCGGGCCTTTGGCAGAGGTTGGGCTTGTGCCTAATCCTGAAGACGCTATGGCGCGCAACAACACTGCTGCTAGCGAGTTCACTCCGCTTTCAGCTTCCGATTTGAAGTAGGGAAACCTCTTAGCGGATATGTCTGCCAGCACCCTAATCCTTCTCGTCCTTGGACTGGGGCTGGCCGGCTGGCTGGTCGCTCGCTCGCGTGCTGCGATGTTTCGCAACGCGAGCGAGAACCGGCGCATCGCGTCCCTGCCCGTCTACCACGCCTGGTATGCAGCGCTGTGGATCGTTGTTCCAACACTGCTGTTCGCCCTGATCTGGGCGCCCATTTCAGAACAGCTTATCATTCAGCACGTGCTGGCCAGCCCCGCTGCGGCGGATCTGCCCGCTTTCGGCATGCAGCGCGAAACCCTGCTTTCCGAGGCTCGCAACGTGGCTACCGGCGCAACGTCTGGCGTCTTCAATCAGGAGGCCGCCGCGCTGGTGGAGCCTTTTGAGGAGGCACTGTTCCGCTATCGCATCGTGGGCTTCATCGTCACATTGCTGGTGGCGGCTGCGGGCGCTGCCTACGCCTTCCTGCGCCTGAAACCCGATTTCCGCGCCCGCACCCAAGTGGAGCGCGCCGTGCTTTCCACCCTGCTGCTGGCATCGCTGGTGGCGATCCTCACCACGCTGGGCATCCTTGTCAGCCTGGTGTTCGAGACCGTGCGGTTCTTCGGCATGGTCTCTCCCATAGATTTCCTGTTCGGCACCAATTGGTCGCCCGATCCGATGAGCAGCGCCAGCAATCCCGATGGCAGCCGCTATGGCGCGATCCCGCTGTTCTGGGGCACATTGTTCATCGGCGCGATCATCGCCATGATCGTGGCCATTCCGCTGGGCATGATGAGCGCGATCTACCTGAACCAGTACGCCCCGCCCCGCGTGCGCACATGGGTGAAGCCCGCGCTGGAGATTCTGGCTGGCGTGCCCACCGTGGTTTACGGATATTTCGCCGCGCTGACGATTGCGCCTGCCATTCGTGACATGGCGCTGTCGCTGGGCGTGTCCAACCCATCCAGCGAAAGCGCACTGGCCGCTGGCCTGGTGATGGGCGTGATGATCATTCCCTTCGTCTCCTCCATGGCGGACGATTCGATTGCCGCCGTTCCGCAGGCGATGAAGGATGGCTCTCTGGCAATGGGAGCGACGCAGAACGAAACGATCAAGCGCGTTCTGGTGCCCGCCGCCCTGCCCGGCATCGTGGCGGGCATCATGCTGGCCATCAGCCGCGCCATCGGTGAAACCATGATCGTGGTGATGGCCGCCAGCTTTGCCGCCAATCTTTCTGCCAACCCGCTGGAGGCGATGACCACGGTGACCGTGCAGATCGTTGCCCTGCTGACCGGCGAGGGCAGCTTCGATCACCCGGCAACACTGGCGGCCTTTGCGCTGGGCTTCGTGCTGTTCATGGTGACACTGGTTCTCAACATTATCGCATTGCGAGTGGTGAAGAGGTTCCGCGAAGCTTATGAGTGATACCGCACCCAAAATCCGGCCCACGCGCACACCGGCTTTCGAGGCACGGCTGAAAAAGCGTTACCAGGCAGAACGGCGTTTCAAGATCGCCGGTCTTTCGGCAATCGTTTTCTCCGTGGCCGTGCTGGTGTTCCTGCTGGTCACCATGTCGATCAACGGCATCGGCGGTTTCCAGCGCGCAGAGATGCCGGTTGCCATCAACTTCACGCAGGCTGGCCTTTCGGTGAACCCGTCACTGGATGATGAGCGGGCGATTGTCCGCTCGCTCGAATCGCAGGGCCTGCCCGCCGTTGTGGAATTCAGCGCGCAGCAATCGCTGGGAGACGCCGGTGCTGAGCAGCTGAACAGCGAGGCATGGCGTCTGGTGGCGCAGGATCTTGCTGACGATCCCGCACTGCTGCGCGGCGAACACACGTTCTCCCTGCCGACCACGGAAGCGCTGGCCAGCGCCTACGCCGGAGACGGCAATGTAGATCTGCAGCCACTGGCAAAGGAACTGTCTGATCGCGGATTGCTGGCCAAGCGATTCGATGCAGGCTTTCTGGAACGCGCTGATGCCACCGATCCGCAGTTGGTGGGCATCTGGGGCGCACTCAAGGGCTCCATCCTCACGATGGTCGTCACCCTGCTGCTCGCTTTCCCCATCGGCGTTCTGGCCGCCCTCTATCTGGAGGAATATGCGCCTAAGAACCGCTGGACCGACATTATCGAGGTGTCGATCAACAACCTTGCCGCCGTGCCATCCATCATCTTCGGCCTGCTGGGTTTGGCGGTGTTCCTGTGGCTGTTCCCCAATTATCGCTCTGCCCCGCTGATCGGCGGCATGACACTGGCCCTGATGACGATGCCGGTGATCGTGATTGCCGGGCGCAACGCCATCAAGGCGGTGCCGCCCTCCATCCGCGATGGTGCGCTGGCCATCGGTGCGTCGCCGGTGCAGGTGGTGTTCAACCATGTTCTGCCACTAGCGCTGCCCGGCATTTTAACCGGCACGATCATCGGCATGGCCCGCGCACTGGGCGAAACCGCGCCGCTGTTGCTCATTGGCATGCGTGCCTTCGTTGCCAGCCCGCCCGACGGCTTCACCGATAACGCCACCGTGCTGCCGATGCAGATCTTCCTCTGGTCTGACGAGATTGACCGCGGTTTCGTGGAACGCACCAGCGCGGCGATCATCGTGCTATTGATATTCCTCCTGCTGATGAATGGCCTGGCCATTTATCTTCGCAATCGATTCGAGAAGAAATGGTGATGTCCGAAACCGCAGACAGCCCCCTGGCAAACCAGGCGCAAAAGTCGCTGGAGAGCGAGAACATCGAAACGGGCGAGCCCAAGATGCGCGCCCGCGATGTGGACGTATATTATGGCTCGAAACAGGCGATCGATGGCGTCAATATCGACGTTTACACCGAGTTCGTAACTGCCTTCATCGGCCCTTCCGGCTGCGGCAAGTCCACCTTCCTGCGCGCGCTCAACCGCATGAACGACACCATCCCCTCCGCCCGCGTCACCGGCACGATTGAGCTGGATGGAGATGATATTTACGCCAGCGGCATGGACGTGGTGCAATTGCGCGCCCGCGTGGGCATGGTGTTCCAGAAGCCCAACCCCTTCCCCAAGTCGATCTACGACAACATCGCCTATGGCCCGAAGATTCACGGTCTGGCCGAATCCAAGTCCGACCTTGATGAGGTGGTGGAAAAGAGCCTGCGCCGTGCGGGCCTGTGGGAAGAGGTAAAAGATCGCCTCACCGATTCCGGCACCGCGCTCTCCGGCGGGCAGCAGCAGCGCCTGTGCATCGCGCGCGCCATCGCCGTCGATCCCGAAGTGATCCTGATGGATGAGCCATGCTCCGCCCTCGATCCCATCGCCACGGCCAAGATCGAGGAACTGATTGACGAATTGCGCGGCCGCTATGGTATCGTGATCGTGACGCACTCCATGCAGCAGGCGGCCCGCGTGTCGCAGCGCACGGCGTTCTTCCACCTTGGCAATCTGGTGGAGTACGGACACACGTCTGACATATTCACTAATCCCGTCGAAAAGCGCACGCAGGATTACATCACAGGGCGGTACGGATAATGGTCGAACATACAGTCAAGGCTTTTGACGAGGACATCACCCGTCTGCGCGGCCTGATCGCAGAAATGGGCGGACTTGCCGAAGTCGCCATTCATGAGGCGCTGCAGGCGCTCGTCAACGGGGACGAAGAGCTCGCCGCCGAAGTCGTGAAACGCGATAAAAAGCTGGACGCGCTGGAAACAGAAGTGGACGCCATGGCCGTCCGCATCCTCGCCCTGCGCGCGCCGATGGCCGACGACCTTCGCGAGATCGTGGCTGCCCTGAAGATCGGCGGCGTGGTGGAGCGCATTGGCGACTATGCCAAGAACATCGCCAAGCGCGTTGGCCGCATCGAAGGCCGCGCCCGGTTCGAACCCTTGCTGCTGCTGCCCGCCATGGGCGAAGTGGCATCGGAAATGGTGCACGACGTTCTCACCGCCTACGCCGCACGCGATCCGGTGGTTGCGCGCGAAGTGATCGAGCGGGACGACAAGGTCGATGCCTTTTATGACAGCATCTTCCGCAACCTCGTCAGCCACATGGTGGAAAACCCCTCCACCATCAGCAGCGCCGCGCAATTGCTGTTCGTCGCTCGTAATATTGAGCGGATCGGCGATCACGCCACCAATGTCGCGGAGATGGTGCATTATTCGGCCACCGGCTCCTATCCCAGCGATATCGAGCGGTAATTTGCCGAAGCGCGGATTGGTTGGGCGCTTTGCAACAAATCTGACACAAGATTGAAATATCAGGGGCTCCACGGCATTGTTGACGATGCCGCAATCCCGAGGGGCCTCTAATTCAATGTCCACGCCCAAATTGCTGCTTGTCGAAGATGACATCGCACTGGCCGAATTGCTGGAATACCGTTTTGAAAGCGAAGGTTACGACGTTCGCGTAACCGCCGATGGCGACGATGCCCTGATGATGGCATCCGAAGACGCGCCCGATCTCGTCATCCTGGACTGGATGATCGAAGGCACTAGCGGCATCGAGGTATGCCGCCGCCTGCGCCGTGACAAGGCGACTGCCCATGTGCCCATCATCATGCTGACCGCGAGAGAGGCGGAGGATGACCGTGTGCGCGGCCTGGAAACCGGCGCGGACGATTACCTCACCAAGCCGTTCTCCCCTCGCGAACTGCTCGCGCGCGTGGCCGCCGTACTTCGCCGCGTGCGCCCGGCCCTGGCTGGCGAAACGATAGAGGCTGGCGATCTGAAGCTGGACCCCGTCGCCCACCGGGTGGAGCGGCGCGGACGGCAGTTGCATATCGGCCCAACCGAATACCGCCTGATCAAGTTCTTCATGGAACATCCGCGCCGCGTATTCTCGCGCGGGCAATTGCTGGATGCCGTGTGGGGCACAGGCAGCGAGATCGAGGAGCGCACGGTGGATGTGCATATCCGCCGCTTACGCAAGGCTATCGCTGTAGAGAACACGCGCGACCCCATCCGCACCGTGCGTTCCGCCGGATACGCGCTGGAGCCGGTCTAGCGGCAGGCCCCCATCGCGGGATTGCGGCCCTGGTCGAGGTGAAAATGGTCCGCATGGGCAGCGTTGTATTCCGGCGATAATACGGTGCCGAAGTTGCCACAGGCGGCATCGCGTGCAGCCTTCAGGAAGCGGGCCTCTTCATCGTCTTCGCCCCAGTCTCGCAGCACGCTGATGGTGCGGCCATCCTCCAGAATGAAGCCTGCGATATCGATGGCATTGCCGGTGGCGTGTTCGCTCCACGGCGCGTTGGCGTCATTATACATCCGGCGGCAGCTATAGGTTCCATACTGCTGAATTCGTGCGACTTTACCGCCCAAAATCTCCTCCGACAGCGGCTGCAGGTCCTTCTCGAGCCACAGCACCATTCCCGCGGCCACTGGGCAGGTGAACTGCGGGAACCGCGGGGCAAAGGGCATGGTGCCCAGCGTCAGGCGATCGTCCCGGCGGCACTCTCCGTCACCCGTGGCAGGCAGCGGAGTGAAGGCCACTTCGCTGCGATCCAGCACCGCGCGGCAATCCTCGATACTGCCGCGCAGGCCCGACAGCTTTGTAGGTGTCGCCCAGCCACGCTCATCCCGCAGATCCAGCGGCGCCCAGGGATTGTTCTGCGGATTTTCGGCCAGGTAAACGCGTCCTGCCATCAGCAGGGCGAACAACACCATTAATATCGCGAGTTTGCGGTCGTCAGCGGGAGGGGTTGGCCATTTCTTCTTGCGGGTCACATCAATGAAAGTCCCGCGACTTAGGAATGATCCGAGCATTGCGCGGATGGCCTCTGGGATTAGAGCCACGCGTTGGGGATCCATCTGCATTTGGCAACTGGTCGATCAAGTCACGTGGCCGGATGGCGGGATTGGCGTTGTTGGCTGGGTCATCCGAACCGCTGCGCAGATCATCACGCGGGTTCAGCCTGCCCGAAAGCGGGCTGTTCACGTGGTCTGCACGGGCGACTGGCGCGTTCAGCAGATCGTCTGACAGCAGGTGCAATTGCTGCGTCGCATCGGTCATGTGGTGCGCGAAGACGTGGATCACCTCGTCATCATATTCCACCCGGCCGCGCACCTCCATCAGCCGCGCGCCCATCACCACGGTGCGCTGTTTCTCCTTCAGGTCTGGCCAGACGACCAGGTTGATGACGCCGGTCTCATCCTCCAGCGTGATGAAGCACACGCCCTTGGCGCTGCCCGGCCGCTGGCGGATCAGCACCACGCCCGCCACGTGAACCATGCTGCGGAACTTGCGCGCGCGAAGATCGCATGCGCGCACGAAGCCGCGCTCTGCCAAATTGGCGCGCAGGAAAGCCATCGGATGCGCTTTCAGCGAAAGGCGCGTGGTCTGGTAATCTGCCACCACCTCCTCGCTCAGCGGCATTTTCGGCAGGATCGCCCTGCCCCGCTCTGCGCCCTCGTCCCGCTCGTCCGCATGGGCGAACAAGGGCAGGTCCATGCCCCCCACCAGACTGCGCGCATCCCACAAGGCCTGCCTGCGCGACATATCCATCGAGCCGAAAGCGTCGGCACTGGCGAGCCGCTCCACATGCCCAACCGGCACACGCGCCCTGTCGCGCAGTTCGGCAACATCGGCATAGGGCCCGCCATCCTCTCGCGCGGTGACGAGCGCGGCGGCGACATGTTCGGGCAGGCCATCCACCTGCCGCAGGCCAAGGCGCATGGCGATGTGCCTGTCCTGCCGCCCGCTTCTGCCATCCTGCGCTGCCCCCCGCGCAGCACCGATAACCTCCAGCGTGCAATCCCACTGGCTGTGGTTCACATCCACCGGCAGCACCTCCACCCCATGCTCGCGCGCATCCCGCACGATCTGGGCAGGCGCGTAGAAACCCATCGGCTGCGAATTGAGCAAGCCGCAGGCAAAGGCCGCGGGGAAGTGGCATTTCAGCCAGCTTGAAACGTACACGAGATGCGCGAAACTGGCGGCATGGCTTTCGGGAAAGCCGTATTCGCCAAAGCCGCGGATCTGGTTGAAGCACCTTTGCGCAAAATCGCGATCATAGCCGCGCGTCACCATGCGCTCCACCATCATGTCCTGCAGCTCATCCACCATGCCGCGGCTGCGGAAGGTGGCCATCGCCTTGC
This sequence comes from Aurantiacibacter rhizosphaerae, assembly GCF_009807005.1. Taxonomy (GTDB): domain Bacteria; phylum Pseudomonadota; class Alphaproteobacteria; order Sphingomonadales; family Sphingomonadaceae; genus Alteraurantiacibacter; species Alteraurantiacibacter rhizosphaerae. Next base: position 412,325 of record NZ_WUBR01000002.1, read on the forward strand.
GCAGCCGGTTCGCCTCCGCACTGGAGAAGCGGGCGGCGTCCAGCGCGATCTTCATCGCCTGTTCCTGGAAGATGGGCACGCCCAGCGTACGCTCCAGGATGCTGGAAAGCTCGTCCGGCGCGCCATGTTCTGGCGATGGCGCGGGGATCTGCACCTGCTCCGCCCCGCGGCGGCGCTTCAGATAGGGGTGCACCATGTCGCCCTGGATCGGGCCGGGACGCACGATGGCGACCTGGATCACCAGGTCATAGAATTCGCGCGGGCGCAGGCGCGGCAGCATGTTCATCTGCGCGCGGCTTTCCACCTGGAACACGCCCAGCGAATCGCCGGTGCGCAGCATTGCGTAGGTTTCCGGGTCCTCACGCGGAACGCTGGCCAGCGTCAGCTTGCGGTCGTGATGGTTCTCCAGCAGGTCCAGGCATTTCCTGATGCAGGTGAGCATGCCCAGCGCCAGCACATCCACCTTGAGGATGCCCAGCGCCTCGATATCGTCCTTGTCCCATTCGATGAAGGTGCGATCCGGCATGGCGCCATTGCCGATTGGCACGGTCTGCGTCAGCGGCCCGTCGGTGAGGATGAAACCGCCCACGTGTTGAGACAAATGGCGCGGCATTCCAATCATTTGCTCCGTCAACCTGAGGACGCGGCGCAGGTGCGGATCGGATACGTCCATGCCCGTTTCCTCGGCATGTTTCTCGCTCACCTCCTTGCCCCAACCACCCCAGACGGTGCGCGCCAGGGCGCTGGTGACATCTTCGGACAGGCCCATCGCCTTGCCCACCTCGCGAATGGCCATGCGTGGGCGATAGTGAATGACGGTGGCGGCAAGGCCGGCGCGATGGCGGCCATATTTGCTATAGATATGCTGGATCACCTCCTCGCGCCGCTCATGCTCGAAATCGACGTCGATATCGGGCGGCTCCTTGCGCTCCTCACTGATGAAGCGATCGAACAGCAGCTGGTGCTTGGCGGGATCGACAGATGTGATTTCCAGGCAATAGCACACGGCAGAATTGGCCGCAGAGCCACGCCCCTGGCACAGGATCGGCGGATCCACGCTGCGCGCGTAATCGACGATATCCTTGATGGTGAGGAAATATCGCGCCAATTCCAGCTTGCCGATCAGCGCCAGTTCGCGCTCAAGCGTTTTCTTTACAGAATCCGGCAAGCCATTGGGATAGCGGCGTTTTGCGCCCTTCCATGTCTCGCTTTCCAGATAGGCCTGCGGGCTCATGCCATCGGGATAGATTTCTTCGGGATATTCGTATTTCAGCTCGTCCAAGCTGAAATTGCAGGCATCGGCCACGGTGCGCGCGGCCGCGATGGCGTGGGGCCAGCGCTCGAACAGGCGCAGCATCTGCTGGGGGCTTTTCAGGTGCCGCTCTGCATTGGCGTGCAGCATGTGGCCTGCGCGTGCCACCGTGGTCTTGTGCCGGATTGCCGTCATCACGTCCTGCAAGGGGCGGCGTTCCGGCGCGTGGTAATGCACATCGTTGGTGGCAAGCAGGCTGAGGCCATTCGCCCTGGCCAAGGCATCGAGCCGGTCTATCCGGGCGATGTCATCCCCGCGATAGAGGTAGCTGGCGGCAAGATGGCCGAGGGTGGGCAGGCCGGAAGCGAGGTGCGGCAGGATATCGGAGAGTGTGCCGGTCACGTGATCTTCGCGCAGCGTGCCATCCAGCGCCACCACATTACTGGCCCAGCCCGGCACCGTCAGCCTTTCTGTCAGATCGCGCGGCGGGATCAGGATAAGCTGAATGCCGCCCTCCCCATCTTTGGCAGCATGTTCGGCCAGCATGGGCAGCGAGATGTCGCACACGCCCTTTTCCTGCCACTCGCCATCCAGCGTGGCCATGCGCCCTGCCGAGATCAGCGTGCACAGGCGGCCATAGGCGGCGCGGTCCGTGGGATAGGCGAGGAAGGCGAGGCCCTCTGCCGTCTCTATCCGGCAGCCGATGACGGGGCGCATCTTCAGCGTCTTCGCCTCGCTATGCACGCGCACCACGCCCGCCATGGAATTGGCATCGGCGATCCCAATGGCATCATAGCCAAGGCTGCGCGCCGTCAACACCAGGTCCACCGCATCGGATGCACCGCGCAGGAAGCTGAAGCAGCTGAGCATGCCGAGCTCGACGAAAGCGCTGCGCGGCGGGGCGTCTATGCTGTCGGGATCAAGCTCGATCGTGCGCTTGGGGAGGACATCGCTATCGGGCACGTCACCCCACCAGCTGCGACAATCGTTCCTTCACGGCGGCAAGGTCTGCCGCGAACAGCCGCTCCTGCTCCGCCTTGGCATCACCATCCAGGCGCAGGAGGTAGGACGGGTGCGCCGTCACCCACAATTCGCTGCCATCGTCGAGCGGCATCGGCTCTCCGCGCACCTTGGAAATGCTCACCGTCTTGCCCAGCATCGCGCGCGCCGCGCTGGCGCCCAGCGCCAGCACCACCTTAGGCTTCACGATGGCGCGCTCCGCCTCGTGCCACCAGCGGCACACGTCGATTTCCTTGGCGGTGGGCGACTGGTGCAGGCGGCGCTTGCCGCGCTGCGTGTATTTGAAATGCTTCACCGCATTGGTGACATAGGTTTGCTCGCGCTCGATCCCGGCCACTGCCAGCGCGGCATCCAGCACCTGGCCCGCCGGGCCGACGAAGGGCTTGCCTGCCAGATCCTCCTGATCGCCGGGCTGTTCACCCACGATCATCAGAGCTGCGTCATCCGGCCCCTCCCCCATCACTGCCTCGTTTTCCAGAGAGCCGATGGGGCATTTGCGACAGGCGTGGATCGCCTTGTCTATCGCCGCCAGTGTTTCCGGCCGGTCCTCGAACTCTTCCCCGAATAACGAGGCGCCTGCATCCACCATTTCGCTTTCCCGCTTCTGCGCGCCCGCCACCAGCTCTGGAATCAGCGCGGCCTCGGGCATGTTCTTCCAGTATTTGCGGGGCATTTCCTTCAGCATCGCCCCTATCTTCAAACGCGCGGGGTTGAAGATGGATGCGTAATATTTGCGCCAGAGATCTTCGGCAGGATCGCCCTGCGGCGCATCGCTCTTCTGCGCCGGGCCGCTTTCGCGCACCACCTCTCCATCCCAATGGATGCAGCCGCGCGGCGTCAGGATGGACCAGTGCATGTTGGCAAAGCGGCGCACGAAGAAGCCTGCCTCGCGCCTCACGATGTGGTGATCGGGTTCGAACCAGGCGACGTAGTGCTCCCCATTACCTTCTGGCCCCTCCTCATCCCCCACCATGCGGAAGCGGACGAAGGCGTGCATCTTATGCGCATCGCGGCGCACGGACTTGTCCATATCCTCCAGCCGGCGGACCTGGCTATCGGCCTTGTCCTCCATCAGCCGCGGATTGGATTGCAGCCGCCACAGCATGGCGTAGAGCAGGGAAAACCGTTCAGGGTCAGAGTGATGCGCCACGTTCTTCGCAATCGAGAGGAACCGTTTGCTGGCGCGGATCATGCGGGTGGCATCGTCCGGCACGGGCAGCCGCTTGTCACCGTGGCTGAACAGCGAGCCATTGCCGCCCGGCTCCACCCAGGCCACGCGGTCCGGCGGCACATCGCATTGCACAAGCTGCCGCGCCCGCTCCCGCCAGAAGGCGAAATCGTCCGGCTCCGGCATGTGGACCACGTAATAGGTGCCCAGCTTCACATGTTGCAGCGCGGTCATGCCGCGAACAGCTCCAGTTGCTCCTGCTTTGGTGCCAGCAGGCTGCGCAGATCGGCGCGATCGGTCAGCAAGGTGGGGCGCCAGTCGACGGTACATATGAACGGGCGCACCTTGGCAACGGACACCGTCAGCTTCGCCACATCGTCCAGCCGCAAGTTGCGATGGCGACGGCTGGCGAGGATTTGCCCCACGGCCCGCGTGCCCAACCCCGGAACGCGCAACAGGTCTTCACGCGGTGCGCGGTTCACATCCACCGGGAAGCGTCCGCGAAACTTCAGCGCCCATGCCAGCTTGGGATCGATATCCAGCGGCAAGTTTCCATCGGCATCTGTCGCCTGCATCACCTCTGCCGGAGCAAAGCCATAAAAGCGCATCAGCCAATCCGACTGGTACAGCCGGTGCTCGCGCATCAGCGGCGGGCGCTTCAGCGGCAGCACTGCGCTGGCATCGGGAATGGGAGAGAAGGCGGAGTAGTACACACGGCGCAGCTTGAAATTGCCGTACAACCGGCTGGCCTTGCCCACGATATCGCTGTCCGTCGCGGCGTCGGCCCCAACAATCATCTGCGTCGACTGGCCGCCCGGCGCGAAACGCGGCGCGTGCTTGAACCGCTTGCGCTCATCCTTCGACTGGCGGATCGCCATCTTCATGCCGCCCATCGCCCCTTCGATCTGGCGCGAGTTCTTGTCCGGCGCGAGGCGGGTAAGCCCGACATCGGTGGGCAGTTCCACATTGATGGACACACGATCTGCATAAAGGCCCGCCTGATGCGCCAGATCAGGGTCTGCCTCCGGAATGGTTTTCAGGTGAATGTAACCACGAAAATCGTGATCTTCCCGCAGGATACGCGCGGTTTCTACCAGCAGTTCCATCGTGTGGTTGGAGCTTTTGATAATGCCGGAGGAGAGGAACAGCCCTTCGATGTAATTGCGGCGATAAAAGGTCAGCGTCAGGTCCGCCACTTCCTGCGGCGTGAACTTTGCGCGGCGCACATTGCTGCTCTTGCGGTTGATGCAATAGTGGCAATCGAAGATGCAGTGATTGGTCAGCAGGATCTTGAGCAAGGAGATGCAGCGGCCATCGGGCGCATAGGCATGGCAGATGCCCATCCCCTCTGTCGAGCCGACGCCCTTGCCGCCCTTGCTGTTACGCTTGGCCGTGCCCGACGAGGCGCAGGACGCATCGTATTTCGCCGCATCGGCGAGAATCTCCAGCTTCTGAATTGTTTCGAGCGCGGCCATATGTTCCATATATGTTCCAACGCTCGATTCGCCAAGGTAAAACGCCAAATTGTTGAAAATAGGCGCTGAAGTCACTTTCCCGCAGCCCGCCTGCCCAGCAGCGAAAAAAGACGAAATTAACGATGAATCTTGGCGCCTTTTTTACCAAGGCACCGCAAGCTGGTGACAACCACGGAGAAGGGGACATGGGCATGAAACTGTTTGCGCGCACCAAGGCTGCACCGGCCGCCGATCGCCGAGCCGCGCCCCGCATCCGTGTGAACCATCCGGCCACGATGGTCATGCCCAGCGGCAACCGCACGGGCCGCATCTTCGACATTTCCATCAATGGTGCGCGCTTCGTGACGGATGATCCCCCAGCCACAGGCGTTGGCGTCATCCTCGACTGGACCATGCATGAGGCATATTGCCAGGTCACATGGACGAAGCCGGGTATGTGCGGCGTACAGTTCGATCGATCCTTGCCCGCACGCGTGGTGGAGGAGTTGTCTCAAGCAGCACCATCCGGGCCAAGGCCGGTAAAAAGCGCAGTAACCCCTCTGCCCGATAAAGCGCCCCGGCATCCCGCGCCGCCCACGCGGTTTGTCGGCTAGGCGCTTCGCCGGGCAAGCGACAAAGTCCGGGAAACTGGACTGAATCAATCCTACGTGACAAACAGGCCGTGCAGCTTCCGAAAAGAGGCGCATCAGGAGAGGCCGATTGAAGCGGATGCCATTCAGCGCGGCGATTGCGGACGCGCCCCTTCGGCCCTTCCAGATCATCGTCGCCATTTTCGGCCTCGCCCTGCTGGTGATCGACGGGATCGACCTGCAATCGCTATCCCTCGTCACGCCGCTGATCCTGGACGAATGGAGCATCGATCGCGCGCTGTTCGGCCCTGCCCTTGCCGCCTCGCTGTTCGGCATGGGCTTCGGCTCCATGCTGGGCGGATTGCTGGGGGACAGGATCGGGCGGCTCAACACACTGTTCATTGCATCCATGATTTTCGGATCGACCACGATTGCCGCCGCCTACACCAACAATGTGTGGGAGATGAGCGCGGTGCGGGCCATCGGCGGACTTGGCTTTGGCGCGGCCTATCCCAATGCGCTGGCGCTGGTGAGCGACTGGGTATCGGCCCGCCACCGCCCCCATGCGATTGCCGTGCTGTCAGTCGGCATTCCCGTGGGCATTACCGTGGCCGCCGAAGTGCTGCCGCTGCTGCTGCCGGACCATGGCTGGCGCGGGGCGTTCGTCATTTTCGGCGTGGGCTCGCTGATATTCGGCGTGCTGATGAGGCTGGTGCTGAGGGAACCGCCGCCGATCTACATGGCCAAGGGCAATACCGCTGCCGCGCAAAAGAGCGCCGCAAGGGTTATCGATGCCGATATCGAACTGACGCCAGAGCCGGAGGACGAGGCCGACCCTGCAACGGGCGAGCGGATCGGTATCTTTCACAAGCGGAATACGCGGCTGAACATCGCCATGTTCATAAGCTTTTCCGCTGCCACCACGCTGGTCTACGGCCTGCTGAACTGGACCACCGAACTGCTCACCTCTGCCGGCTTCACGCTGGAGGAGGCTTTGCGCGCCACGTCGTGGCAAGGCATACTCTCGATGATCGGCGGCATTTCGGCCGGCTTCACCGTGCGCACATTTGGTTCGCGCGGCATGATACTGGCGGGCGCATCCGGCATCACCATCACCATCATCACGCTGGCATTTATGGTGGAGGGGCTGGACGGGCCTCCCTCGCCTTCGCAGATCACCACCATCGTGGCGCTGGAGGGGCTGGCCGTGGGCCTTGTGAGCATGATGATATCGCTGTTCTACGTAGTGATGGCGCATGGCTATCCCTCCGCCTGTCGTTCGGGCGGGATCGGCTTTGTCATCACGTCTGGCCGGGTGTTCTCCATCGCGATGGTGTTTGCGGGCGGCTGGTTGCTGAATTTGGGCGGAGAGAGCTTCGTGTTTTATTTCGCCACGCTGATCTTCGTCGCGCTGCTGGTGTTTCCCGCTGCCTTCATCATCGATTGCCATATCCTCCCCGCCCGCAAACAGGAGCCTTCATCATGACCGTGATCGCCGGACGCCGCATCAGCCCGCAGAACCTTGGCAGTGCTTATGACCGCTTCACCGTCACCCCCTATGCCGGTGCACTGGGCGCAGTGATCGAGGGGGTGGACCTGTCGCAGGATCTGGATGACGCCACCATCGCCGAAATCCGCCGCGCACTGATCGAGAACCAGGTGATCTTCTTCCGCGGGCAGGATTTCACACCCGAACAGCACCTCGCCTTTGCCAAAAGGTTCGGCACGCTGAACCAGCATGACCAGGTGAAGGGGATGGAGGAATATCCCGACATCATCGAGGTGCGGCAGGAACCGACCGACACGCGCAATTTCGGCGGCGCATGGCATGGCGATGTGACGTACCTGCCCGAACCTCCACTCGGCTCCATTCTCTACGCGCGCGAGGTTCCGCCGGTGGGCGGAGATACGCTGTGGTCGAACCTGTACCTTGCCTATGAGGACCTCTCGCCCGGCTACCGCGCCATGATCGACCCGCTTACCGTGGTGCACACGCCTGCGCTGATTTACGGCACCAAGTCGATGGACTGGAGCAAGGACAGCTCTATGAATTCCTCCCCCACCGAGGCCGCGCATTACGAGGTGGAGCATCCGTTGGTGCGCACCCATCCGGAAAGCGGGCGCAAGCTGTTCTACGTCAGCGGCGCATACACTCCGCACTTCAAGGACCAGACCGAGGAGGAAAGCGCGCCCATCATCGACTATCTGATGTACCAGGCTACGCGTGAACCCTTCACCTGCCGCTGGCGCTGGCAAAAGGGCGACGTAGCCTTCTGGGACAATCGCGCCACGCTGCATTACGCGCTGAACGATTATCACGGCCACCTGCGGGTGATGCACCGAGTTACGATCAATGGAGAGCGGCCTGCGAGATAATTCGAGAATTACATCAGATGATGGTCCGCCAGTGCTGGATCAGGTGTTATCAGCCAGATCGGCCGCCATCTGCAACAATCTGGAAGCTTCCATCTCGCCAACCAGAGCGACAACCATCGGGCCTTCTTCCCAATAGGCAATCGCCAGTCCATCGTGCACGTCCATCTCCGGAAAATCGCTGAGGGTCGATTCCTCCTCAGCCGCGAAGAGCGAAACTTCGTCGCCAGATGTCGTGACCAGTGAGACCATCACGGAATTGCCCAGATCGGACGGATAGACCTGCGCATCCGTTACCGTCCAACTTTCCGGCAACTCCGGAACATCGATGCCCGTTGCCGCCAGCAATTCGCCGCGATCGAAGTCGCTGCTTTCGATCTGGGACACCATTTGCTGACGCGCTCGGCTGGCGACGTAAGCCTCCTGCGCTTCGTCCACCACAGAAGCAGCGGCTGCGGGAGATGAGAAATCAGCCGCCAGATCATGTGACATCCAGCCGGATGCAAACAGCACTGCGACAGTTGCGGCCCACTTCCACCGGTTGCCACCACGATTGTCGTTTGCTGCGTTTGCAGGAGCCGAGTTTTCGTTGCTCGCCGCAGGTTTTGCGATTGCGGATGAAGCGGTGGCCTCGCTGGCGGCGGCGAGGACCGACTCCGGCTTCACGTCTGGTGCTTTATTGCTGAAATAGCATGCGAAGTATGGATCCAGATGCTGGTCTATATAATCATCGATGTAGGCGATATCTTCATCGCTGAAATAGTCCACGTATCCGCCAACTTTCCCGCGGCGCACCTTGAAACTTTCGGGATTGGAGGGATCGGCCGGACGCAGGCGCTCATGATTGAAGCTGTCCTTCATCTCGGCATTGCGCATGTTTCGGAACGAAGCGTCTTCCACCACCTTGTTGAGCAGTTCATCGCTGGGGTCCGGCAGGCCGAAGAACTTCGCAGAATCCGCTATGACCTTGCCCGGATCGCGGTGCATGTCCTCATAGGTCACCCACAGGAAATCGCGCGGGACGTGACGAGCGCGCGCCCAGGCGTTGTAGAAGGCGACAACGGCATCGATACTTCCCTTTTCCTGATGCAGATAGGTGGAAATATCACAGTCGATGACCTTCATTCTGTTCTTCGCATCGAAGTAATATGAAACCAGCACATCGCGCGGGTCGCGCGTCAGCAGCAGGACCTTCTTCCTGCGATAGTGTGCCTTGTTCACCTCCACCTCGTGCCCGAATTTCAGGTTGGGGTAATCGTCATGGGTGAAACCGATATTGGGAATATCGGACGACAGCTTCCAGAAATGCTGCAGTTCCATCGGATTGTCGACTTTGAGGCCGAACTGGCTGCAGGCCATGCTTCCGAACATTGTTCTGAACCAGGTTCGGCCGGATTTGGGATATGACAGCACATATCCGTCCCTCGCCCACTCGCTGGCGGCCCGGCGCATGGATAGCAGAACGCCCTTGGTCTTTATCGACTTGGGAAGTAGCATTTCTCCGGTCGAGAATGCAAAATCTCGAATAATGGTCCGCATTTTCATATCAAAATTCCGCAATGTTCTGAGGTGCGATAGCGCACATAGCCAGCTGCCCCTTACCGCTTCATGACAGCCTTGCCAGCATTAACTCTTTCTGTAGCCCTCCGGATAACCTGCTATTCTTGTGGCTTCTTTTGAAAAGGTAATCCGGTTTCCACGAAGCGGTTCCCTGCCGGGGTCTAGGCTCCCCAAAGCGCCAGATTTTCCGGCTTGCCATCCGAGGTCTGGCGTTACATTCGCAATCCTGCTGCATCGGCCAGCACCCACAGGCCAATCACCAGGAACAGCAGCGCAGCCACGATGCGCACGACCTTCAGCGAAACCCGCTCCACGATTGCATTGCCCAGATAAACGGCAGGCACATTTGCCAGTATCATGCCGAAGGTGGTGCCAAGGGTGACGACCACGGCATTCTGGAACTGCGCGCCCAGCGCGATTGTGGCGATCTGCGTCTTGTCGCCGATCTCCACGATGAAGAAGGCAACCGTGGTGGTGAGGAATGCGCCGAAACGCGGGGCTTTCAGCTCTTCATCCTCGTCCAGCTTGTCCGGGATCAGCGTCCAGATTGCCATCGCGATGAAGCTGATGCCCACGGCATAGCGAAAGGCCGGTCCTTCGAGGAGACTGGCCACCGTCTGACCAAGAAGCGCGGCGAGAAAGTGATTGGCCAGCGTGGCAACCAGAATGCCGAGGATAATCGGCAGTGGTTTGCGGAAACGCGTGGCCAGCACGATGGCAAGCAGCATGGTCTTGTCACCGATTTCGGCAATGGCGACAACGGCGGTCGAGGTAAGAAAGGCTTCCAAGAATATCTCCTGCCGCGCGCCGATAGCAAAATGCGCCTGCGTGTCCATGGCAGTGGCCGCCACTTGCATGGCGTCAGGCGAACAGGCCTTGCAGATACCAATCGGGCATGCCGCCGCGCCCGTCCGTGGGCAGGCCGTTGCGATAGATCCAGTAGCGGCGGCCCGCCTCGTCCTCGATACGATAATAGTCGCGTAGGCGGGTGGAGCCTTTTTCGCGCCACCATTCGGGCGCGATGCGTTCCGGGCCTTCCACGCGGGCCACTTCGCACACCTGCCCGCGCCAGCTGAAGCGCCGGGGATAGCCTTCCGGCGCGGCGTAGAGCACGGAAATCCGCTCTGGCCGGTCCAGCAGTTTCAGGGGCCTTGTGTGGAAGGCCAGCTGGTGCTGTTCGGCAGGTTCGGGTTCCAGCGGGGGCTGCCAGCTTTGCGCGCGTTCGGGAATGTGGCTGGCGCGCGGGACGGGGCGCTGCACCGCATCCCGTCCAAGGCGGGTGGTGAGGCGATCCATGCAGGCCGCCAGCGAAGTGCCGTGCTGCTCTGCCGCGGCTTCCAGGTCCGACTGGTCCAGCGCCAGCGGCTGCGACCACGATGCACGCAGGCGCAGCATCTCTATCCCGAAACCTGCGTCGATATCGTCCAGCCTGTCTGCAAACAGGCGGCAGATATGGGAGGGATCGCGGGTGGCGGCGGCCATTTCCAGGTCGCGCGTCAGCACTTCGCCATCCACGCGCCACATCCCCAGTTGCAGGCGGCGCGCACCCTCGCCCCTCGCCTCCAGCGTGCGGGCCATGTCCTCTGCCAGATCGGCCACCACGGTATCCAGCAATTGCCGGTGGCGGATCGGCTCCACCAGTCGGCGCTGCACCATTGGCGCGGTGATGGGGACGACGGGCAGCAAAGGCTCCGGCACGCGGCCCAGCAGCTGATCCATGCGCACCAGCGGATTGGCGGCGGGCGATTTGCGATTGCGGAACCGGCGGTGGATGGCATCGCGCCCCCGAATGTCGTTATGGCCCTTGCGGTCACGCCCCTCCTCGATCCCCGCAAGATCGCCGAGGCGTTTCAGGCCAAGGCGCTTGAGCACCAGCAGCACGTCATTATCCAGCCGCAGGGCCGCGACGGGCAGATCGGCAAGGCGCGCGCTGACATCGTCTTCGGGATCGAGAATGGCGGCCTGTCCGGCGTAATGCGCCAGCGCCCATGCCGCGCCCGCCGTGGGGCCGATGGCGGTGCGGATATGCAGGCCGCGCGCGGCGCAGCGGGCCTCGACATCGGCTAGCATGCGCCGCTCTCCGCCAAACAGGTGGGCGACGGCGGTAACATCCACCAGCAGGCCATCGGACGGGTCTATCGCGCTCCACGGGCCCCAGCGCTGCGCCCAAATGGCAAGCCGTTCAAGGAAGGCGAGATCGCCCGCAGGATCGCTAGGCCGCACCTCTATCGTGGGGCACAGCGTGCGGGCATCGGCCAGCATCATCGCGCGCGCAATGCCATGCGCACGCGCGGCCTGGTTCACGGCATCGATGCGCGGGCCGTGGGCGGTTTCGGTGATCAGCGCCAGCGGGGCGGCATCGGTGCCCTCCCCCCGCTGGCAGCCTTCAGAGTGCCGCCAGCGATCGAGCGCCAGATCCGCGCACCAGATCGCCATGATCCGGCGCGGGGGCCTTTTGCACTCGTTCTGCAGCGAGGCGTTCTGGCTCATCGCGCAAAATCCATTCTCCGGGTGGGTGGGCACGGGCGCGGAACAGCTCTGCATGCCACGAGGCGCGGCCCGGTGCAGCGATGTTCCAGCGCGGCGGGGATGATGGCGCACTCGTCAGCCGCCAGCGCATGCGGGCGGAGCTGAGATCGGCCTGCGCATCCAGCCGCACCAGCAGCAGCGGCACGCCGTGTTTCTCCGCCGTCAGCGTAAGGCGGCGCGAGGCGGTGAAATCCAGCGCGCGCGGATTGCCCGCCACTTCGCCCACCACCACCGCCAGATCGCGGCAGCGCAGCCCTTCCTCCATCGCGAACAGGGCATCCTCCGGCGTCTTGGCGGCAACGTGGATCAGGCGGTGGCGCAGGCCTTCGGGAAGGCCGGCGCGATAGGGGCGCCCGCCCAGCTTGATGGCGCGGGCATCCTGCACCCACAATATGCTCCGCTCCTCCAGCGAGGCGGCATCGCCGGCGGCGCCTTTCAACGCATCCTGCGCGAAGGCAAAGGCGGCCCCTGCCCCCACGGCTTGCGTGGCGGGGGTGAATATCTCGCTATGCAACGGCATTGGCGCGTCCGGCTGCCAGCGCGGGTTGCGGGCAGCACGCACGGCCAGCTCCGCTGCCTTGGGCAGTGTGCTGGTGTCCATGACGAATCGACTCCTGTGTTCCTATTATGTTCCAGTATGGACCTTCGGGCAAGCTTGGAACTTCACCCCCGCTTTTCCGTTAGTGCGCCAAAGGAGAAGACCATGACATCGACCGAAGACCTTAAAGAAAAATTCTGGAAATCGCTGGCCGACAGCCCCTTCATCTTCCTGGAGCTGGATGCCGATCCCAAGACTGCCGTCCCCATGACAGCGCAGCTGGACAAGGACGCCAACAGCACGATCTGGTTCTTCACCACCAAGGATCACACCTTCGCCCATGGTGGCCCCGCCACCGCAACCTTCGCCAGCAAGGGGCATGACATGTTCGCTCGTTTCAGCGGTGTGCTGAGTGAGGAAACCAGTCGTGAACGCTTTGAAAAGCAGTGGAGCAAGCCGGTTGAGGCATGGTTCCCCGGCGGCAAGGACGATCCCAACCTGCTGATGCTGCGCATGGATCTTGGCAATGCCGAAATCTGGAACAGCGATCTTGGCTTCGTGGATACGGCAAAGATGCTGATGGGCTTCGACGTGCGCGAAGATGCCAAGGAAGAACACACCGAAACGGCCCTGTAAAGCAGGACCCACGGTTACGAAAAAAAGGGCCGCCGCTCCGAATAGAGCGGCGGCCCTTTTTCATGGATGATCCTGCAATCCGGCTATTCGATGAAGCTGGGGAATACCCCCACCAGCAGGATTGCCGCCAGCGCAATCGGACAGAGCCAGCACACCAGGAAACGCCAGAACACGTGCAGCGCGCCGCCAAGGCCGTTCTCTGAATCCACCAACCGCTTGTTCGCGATCCACCCGACGAAGATCGATGTCAGCAAGGCGCCGATGGGCATGGTGATCTTGCCGGTCAGCGTGTCCATCGCATCCAGCATTCCCATGCCTTCAAACATGGGGAAGAAGGCGAGCGGATGGAAGCCTGCCAACACCCCGGTCGACAAGGCGCACAGCACGCCAAGGGCACCGGCAAAGACCGTCACCATGCCAGAGGCAACGGCGCGGGTGAAACGGAAGCGGTCGATTATCCAGGCCGTGGGCACCTCCATCAGGGCAACCGAACTGGTAAGCGCGGCAAACCCCACCATGATGAAAAAGGCGAGGCCGATCAGCGATCCGCCGGGAATTTCCTGAAAGGCATGCGGCAGGGTCTGGAACATCAGCCCCAGCCCGCCATTGGGCGAAAGCCCGGCGGCAAATACGATGGGGAAGATGCACAGGCCCGCCAGCAGCGCGACCATGGTATCAGCCGAAGCGATAATGCCCGATGTGACGCCAAGATTGACGTTGCGCCCGACATAGGCGCCATAGGTCACCATCCCTGCAACACCCAGCGACAGGGAGAAAAACGCCTGCCCGACAGCCGCCAGCATCACCGGCCCCGTCAATTTCTCAGGCTCGAAGGTGAACAGGTAATCCACCGTCTGCCCCATAGCCCCGCCGAACATGCCATAAATGGTGATGCCCACCAGCAGCACGAAAAAGGCCGGCATCAGGTAAAGCGCGACCTTCTCGATCCCGCCGGAAACGCCGCGCGCCACGAAGAACAGGGTGATGCCAAGGAAAACAAGATCGAGGATGGAGGTGGTGATCCCGTCCGAAATCATCGCGGGAAACAGTGCCTCCACCTCTGCAACCGTGGAATCGGAGAATGCCCCGCCCACAACACCGGTGCTGAACAAATCGCCCACGAAGGTGCCGATATAATACAGCACCCAGCCGCCAAGCACGCAGTAGAAGCTGAGGACGACAAAGGCGGAGAACACGCCAAGGCTCGCCACATGCTCCCACGCGGTGGACTTGCCGGAATGTTCGGCAACCTTGCGGAAGCTTTCCGGCGCGGCGGCCTGCCCGTGGCGGCCGATCAGCGTTTCGGACAGCAATACCGGCAAACCGATCAGGATGACGCACAGGATATAGAACATCACGAAGGCACCGCCGCCGTTCGCGCCAGCTTCTGCCGGGAACCGCACGAGGTTGCCCAGACCCACTGCCGAACCGATGGCAGCAAGGATGAACGCGGTGCGCGATGACCATCCGTCTCTGGTTGACCCGGATTGCGTAAGTGCCATGGATTATGTCCTCTCGACCCGAAGTTGTTGCGTCATGCAATGAAATTGCGCCCGCGTCGAGGGGGGCAATCCCCGCATCCACCGGCGGATACGTTGCAATCACCCCGCCCAAGACGCTATCGGGCACCATGGCCACGGCCAGTTTGCTTTGCATAATCCGGGAATTGTGATGTCCACTACCTACAAGCTCGACACCTCTACCAGTCGCGCGAACCCCACGCCGCAGCCGATGCGCCGCCTTACCGTGCCCAAGATCCGGGACCGCAAGGTTGATGGCGTGACAGAGGAACCGCTGGTGATGCTGACGGCCTATACCGCGCGGCAGGCACAGTTGCTGGATCCGCATTGCGACCTGCTGCTGGTGGGCGATTCCCTTGGTCAGGTGATTTACGGCCTGCCCTCCACCATCCCTGTGACTATGGAAATGATGGCCAACCACGCCGCAGCCGTGGTGCGCGGCAGCTATCATTCCGTCGTGGTGGTGGACATGCCGTTTGGCGCTTACGAAGCTTCGCCAGAGGACGCCTTCGACAGCGCCGCCCGGCTGCTGAAGGAAAGCGGTGCGGCCGCGGTGAAGCTGGAAGGCGGCGAAGCCATGGCCGAGACGGTGGAATTCCTCGTGAAGCGCGGCATTCCGGTGATGGGTCATGTCGGCCTCACCCCGCAGGCGGTGAACGTCTTGGGCGGATATGGCGCGCGCGGGCGCAGCGATGCAGAGGCGGAAAAGATCGTCGGCGATGCCAAGGCGCTGGAGGAGGCAGGCGCCTTCGCTATCGTTGTGGAAGGCGTGATAGAACCTATCGCCATCGCCGTGACCAAGGCCGTTTCCTGCCCCACCATCGGCATCGGCGCCTCATCCCAGTGCGATGGGCAGGTGCTGGTAACGGATGATATGCTGGGCATGTTCGAACGCGTGCCGCGCTTTGTGAAGCGGTATGAGGATGTGGCCACCACCATCTCCGAAACCGCCGCCAAATATGCCGAGGAGGTGCGCAACCGCAGCTTCCCCGGACCGGATCAGCTTTACCAGCCCAAGTAGAGGGGCGGACCCTTCGCGCACCCTGCGCGTTTCGTGCCAAATCCCATAGCTCCACCCACTCAAGCCACGGATATCCACCCGCATGGAAACCCTGCTGCGTTACTACAAATTCTCGCTTGTCTTCACGGCGGCCTGTTTCGGCCTTGGCCTGTGGTACGGCATTGCCAGTACGGACAGCATCGGCGGCGTTCTGGAGATATTGTGGATCATCCTCATCCTCTCCATCCTCGAGATTTCGCTCAGCTTCGATAATGCGGTGGTGAACGCCTCCATCCTGAAGGAAATGAGCGAGAAATGGCAGGAGCGGTTCCTGATCTGGGGTATCGCCATCGCCGTGTTCGGCACGCGGATCGTCTTCCCGCTGGCCATCGTGGCCATCGCGGCAGGCATAGGCCCGTTAGAGGCGATCGACCTGTCGCTGAACGACCCAGAGCAATACGAGGCCATCGTTTCGGGCGCGCATATCGGCATTGCCGGTTTCGGCGGTGCCTTCCTGGCGATGGTGGGCCTGAGATTCTTCTTCGACGCTGAAAAGGATGTGCACTGGATCGGCGTGATAGAGCGCAACCTTTCCAAGGTGGCCGTACTGCCCGCGCTGGAAATCGGCCTGCTGCTGGTGGTGCTGTGGGTCATCTCCCTGCAATTGCCGGAGGAGGAGGCACTGACCTTCCTGACCGCAGGCGTGCTGGGGCTTGTCACCTATATTCTGGTGGATGCGCTGGGCGAATATCTCAACATGCGGGAGGAGACGCGCAAGAATGCATCCGGTGAGATCATGCGTTCAGGACTTGGCGGCTTTCTCTATCTAGAAGTGCTGGACGCATCCTTCAGTTTTGACGGGGTGATCGGTGCCTTTGCGCTATCGAACAACATGATCATCATCGCGCTGGGCCTTTCCATTGGCGCGATGTTCGTGCGTTCGATGACGATTCATCTGGTGCGCAAGGGCACTTTGTCGGAATACCATTTCCTGGAACACGGCGCATTCTGGGCGATCATCGTGCTGGGCGCGATCATGCTGACATCCGCCGTGATCCATATTCCCGAAACCATAACCGGCCTTATCGGCGGCGCGCTGATCGGCATCTCCTTCTGGTGGTCCCTGCGGCATAACCGGCGCGAGGCGGAGGCCGAAGCTGCGGCTGGGACTACGGGCGTTACGAATACTCACCCGACGGATTGAGCCTTTGGGCGATTGGTGCAGAGATGATCATCTGTAGCAGGTGATAAGCCAGCACCGGCAACAGCACGAGGCCGGCGGTGGCAGGCGGAAACAGCACCGTTGCCAGCGGCGCGCCCAATGCGATGCTTTTTTGCGCGCCTGCAAACAGGAAGGCGATCCGGTCCCCGCGTTCCAGCCGCAGGGCGCCGCCGGCCAGCCATGATCCAGCGAACCCCAGTGACAGGAACACGCCGATCAGCGCCGCCAGCCATCCCCATGCAGGCAGGCTGACCAGCGTCCACAGCCCCTGCTCCACCGCGGCGGAAAAGGCGACGTAGACCGCAATCGAGATCGCCCCCCTGTCCGCCCAGGAAATGAATGCGCGGTTGCTGGCGATAATATCGCCGAGCCGCGTTTGCAAAAGCTGCCCGATTGCGAAGGGCAGCAGCAGGATCAGCGCGATACGCTGCAACCCGGCCAGATCGATCCCCACGTCTCCCCCGGCGGCAAGCGACAGCAGCGGCGCAGTGATGAATACGCCCAGCATGTTGATCACCGCCGCTGCCACCACCGAAGCTGCAACATTGCCGCCCGCGATGGAGGAATAGGCCGTGGCCGATTGCACGGTGGAGGGCAGCAGGCCAAGAAACAGCAGGCCCAGCGCCACTGTGGACGGCAGCACGCCTTCTCCGATGCGGGAAAGGCCCCAACCTGCCAGCCCCATGACGCCGAAGACCCACACGATCAGCGGCAGCAGAAAGCGCGCGTTGCGGATGCCCTTCAGCACCTGCTGCCTTGGAAGGCGCAGGCCGTTGAGCAGGAACAGCAGGAAGATCGCGCAATCGGATATCACGCGGGCGATGGCCCGGTTCTCCCCGGTGACGGGCACGATACTGGCCAGCACGATGGCCAGCAGCAACAGGCGCACCAGCGGATCGAACAAGGTTTTCAGACGCGCCATCATGGCCGCGCGGTGTGCCGATGCGACGTCAGGTCTGCAAGTCGTATTGCTTGATCAGGTCATACAGCGTGGGGCGACTGATCCCCAGCATCTTGGCCGTGCTGGAGATATTGCCCTCGCTGCGGGCCAGCGCATGGCGGATCATCTTGCGGTCCGATTTCTCCCGCGCGCTTTTCAGGTTCAGGGCCTCGGCATCTTCCTCGTCCTCATCGCCAAGATCCAGATCTTCCGCGCTCACCAGCTTGCCTTCTGCCATGATCACCGCGCGCTTCACGCGGTTCTCCAGCTCCCGCACATTGCCCGGCCAGCCCCAGCCATCGATGGCCGCCAGCGCATCTGGCGCAAAGCCGGTGACGGCGGGGTTCATCTCCTGCGAAAAGCGTTTGAGGAACACCTTGGCCAGCAGCGTGGCATCGCCATGCCGTTCTGCCAGGGAGGGGATTTTCACCACCACTTCGGCCAGACGATAGAACAGGTCTTCCCGGAACCGCTGATCGGCGATCATGCCTTCCAGGTCCTGATGCGTGGCGCACACGATGCGCGTGTCGACAGGGATGGACTTGCGCCCGCCGATGCGTTCGATCGTGCGTTCCTGCAGGAACCGCAGCAGCTTCACCTGCAGGGGCAGCGGGATATCGCCCACCTCGTCCAAAAACAACGTGCCGCCGTCGGCCAGTTCGATCTTGCCCTCTGTCGTCTTTACCGCGCCGGTGAATGCGCCCTTTTCATGCCCGAACAGCTCGCTTTCCAGCAGGTTTTCCGGGATCGCCGCGCAATTGATGGCGATGAAGTTCCCGTCCTTGCGATTGCTGGCATCGTGAAGCCCTCGCGCCAGCAATTCCTTGCCCGTGCCACTGGCACCCAGCAGCATGACAGAGACATTGGTGTTGGCCACCCGCTCTATGGTGCGCGCTACCTTCACCATTTCGGGTGCAGAGGTGATCAGGCCGCCCAGCACGGTGTTGCCCTCGCCCGCCTTGGTGGAAAGGCGGCGGTTCTCTTTTTCGATCAGGTGCAGGTTGAATGCCCGGCGCACGATCAGGCCCAGCTGATCGATATCGACCGGCTTCTGATAAAAATCATAGGCACCGCGATCAATAGCCTGCAGCGCCGATTCCCGCGCCTCATGCCCGGATGCGACAATCACCTTCGTATCGGGCTTCAGCGCCATGATAGCATCCAGCACGGCGAAGCCTTCCGTCGTGCCATCGGGATCGGGCGGCAGGCCAAGGTCCAGCGTGACGACGGGCGGCGCTTCAGCGCGCAAGGCGGCAATCGCGCTGTCGCGATCACCTGCGATCAGCACCTCGAAATCCTCATAGGCCCATTTCAGCTGCGCCTGCAGCCCGGCATCGTCTTCGACAATCAACAGCTTCGGCTTGGTTTCAGCCATCATGCAACCTCACTGGCTCTGTCCTGATCTTGCAGGGTTTTGAATAGATCGGCAGCTTCGTTCAGCTGCAGGCGGACGATAAAGCGGGTGCCCAGCCCTTCACGCGATTCCACGTCCATCTGGCCGCCCATGGACCGCACGAGTTCGCGCGCTTCGAACGCGCCGATGCCAAACCCGCCCGATTTGGAGGAGTGGAACGGCTTGAACAGCTTTGTGCGGATGAATTCCGGCGTCATCCCTTCGCCTGAATCGATCACCTCGATAATGGCGTGGCCGGATTCCCGCCGCAGATCCAGGAACACGGGCGAGCTTGTATCGCTGGCCTCGATCGCATTCTGCACAAGGTGCACCAGCGCCTGCTCCAGCCCTTCGGCATCGGCGCGCACGCGGCAATCATCGCGGCGCGTAACCACCAGTTCGTGCTTCCCGCTGTACTGATCGACGATCCGCTGCAGCAATCCGGCCAGCGGCGTAATCTCACGCTCTTTCGCGCCGTGGCTGCCATATCGGCCAAGCCGCGTCAGAAGGGCCTGCAGCTTGTCGGTGGAATTGCGCAGGGTCAGGATCATATCGGCCCTGAATTCCGGCTTTTCCGCGTGTTTTTCCGCATTTCCGGCCAGCAGGGAAAGCTGGCTGGCCAGATTCTTGATATCGTGCATCACAAAGGCGATGCGCCGGTTGAATTCATCGAACCGCTGCGCCTCTCCCAATGCATCCTGGCTGTTGCGCTCTGCCAGATAGCTGGCCAGCTGGCGGCCAACCACGCGCAAGAGATCGAAATCCTCCCAATCCAGCCGCCGCGCCATCGTGGGCCGGGCCAGCACCACCACGCCCACAAGGCGTTCGTAATGCAGCAGCGGCACCAGCGCCCAGGAATCTTCCGCCCCCACCAGCCACGCTGGCGTCGCCACGGCAGGCACCCCCTCCGCATCGCCCGCGCGCAGATCATCCAGATCGACGATGAACTGGTTTTCCGCCAGGAAATTGGCGCCAAGCGTATCGATGGCCTCTGCTGGCACATCGATATCCGGCCATTGCCACCGCGCCTCCAGCGCAAGGCCGCCGTCTTCCTGCGGGGTCAGCAACAGGCCTGCCGGGCTGTCCGTGATGTCGGCCACGGCCTGCACGGCGCGTTCGGGCAATGGCGGCGCGTGCGGCCCTGCCCGGCCAATCGTATCGGTAAACCGCAGCCATTCGGCACGGTAATCATAGCGATGCTGAAACAGGTTTTTCGACAATGTCACGCGCAGCCATCCGCGCAGCTTGCTGGATGGCAGAATGGTGAGGGCAACGACGCTGGCCAGCAGCACGAAGCCTGTCTGCAACATGCGCCCGTAGTCGCTGCCGATATAGGCCAGCCCCTGCGCGATCACCACCATCACGATGAGATAGGCACCGATCAGCAGCAGAGAGAACGACTGGAAGGCAAACCCGCGCGAGGGGCGGAAACGCAATTCCGCGCTGGTTCGCACCGTGCCCATTGCCAGCATCACGACAGATACCGCAAGCGCAATACCGCGCAGATCAAGCAGCAGGGCCGGCGCGCCATTATCGAGATAGGCGATGGTGTAGAGGTTGAGATCGTATAGCCAGAGAACCGCCAGAGCACTTGCCGGCCAGCGCAGTCCGTCGCGCGCCTGGGCAGATGCCCCAGCATACAGATTATGCACCAGCACCAGCGCACCCACACAGAACAGCAGGCGGAAGGTGAAGGCGAATTGCATCACCAGCATCTCTGTCTCTGCATCGCCGCCATATTGCCCGCGCAGGGCGACCAGCGAAAGCTGCATCAGTTCCACGAAGGCCAGCGAGAATACGACGGGCCGGATGGGGCCAAGGCTGATATCGCGATCATCATGGCCGAACAGGCGATACAGCATCCACAGCCACGCCAGATTGCTCAGCACCATCAGCAAGCCCGTGGCGAGGCCGCCATAGCCAAAGCTGATGACGGAAAAGGCCCACAGGGCAGAGCAGAACAGCGCCGCAGCACATGCGCTGATGGCCGGTCCCTGCGCGCGCTGGCTGGTGGCCAGCCACATGGCCAGCGCAACCGCGGCGCAGGCGCTGATCAGATAGGCCAGATTGCTGGCAATATCCCACAGCGACGCCATTACCGCGCACCTTCCGGCCACAACACCACGCGCAGCGTCTGCAACATGATCAGCAGATCGAGGAAGGGCGTGTAGTTCTTGGCGTAATAGAGATCATATTCCAGCTTGTGACGGGAATCCTCTATGCTGGCGCCGTAAGGATAATTAATTTGCGCCCAGCCGGTGATGCCCGGCTTCACCATGTGCCGTTCTGCATAATAGGGCAGCTTGTCATCCAGATCGCGCACGAAGGTGGGCACTTCGGGACGCGGGCCGACAAAGCTCATGTGGCCGCGCAGAACGGTCCAGACCTGCGGCAGCTCATCAATACGCACCTTGCGGATGAACGCGCCCACGCGGGTGATGCGCGGATCGTTCTTCTCCGCCCATTTGGACCCGTCCTTCTCGGCATCGGTGCGCATGGATCGCAGTTTCACCAGTTCGAACGTCTGCCCGTACAGGCCGATGCGCTTCTGGCGGAAAAAGGCCGGCCCCTTGCTGTCCAGCTTCACGATAATGGCAAACAGCGCAATCACCGGGAAGGTGAGCAACAGCAGCAGGCCGCTGGCAAGGATATCGAACGCCCTTTTCGCCACCGATGAAATGGCGCGGCCCGATGAAAATCCGTCGGAGAAGATCAGCCAGCTGGGGTTGAGCGTATCAAGGTCCACACGCCCCGTTTCGCGCTCCAGAAAACTGGAGAATTCATTGACGTGGACACCCGCCGTCTTCACCCGCAACAGGTCTTTCAGCGGCAGAGCGTTGCGGCGCTCCTCCAAAGCCAGCACCACCTCGCTGGCGCGAAGCCCGGCAACATGGGCGGAAAGATCGGGAATTTCTGACCGCTGCACGGCCTCCGGCACCTGCTCGCCTGCCCCGGTCATGCTGACAAAGCCAACGATGGAGAAGCCACTGCCCTCTTTCAGCGAAAGATCCTTCAACCGCTGCGCGCGCATGCCCGCACCCAGCACCAGGATGCGGCGGCGAAAGGCCGATGTTCCCAGAATGCCGCCCACCAGCGCGCGGTTCAGCAGCAGCAAAACAAGGGCCAGCGCCGTGGAATATAGCAGGATGGATCGCCAATAGGTCTGCCCCGGCAGCAGGAAATCCACCACGGCCAGCGCAAGTATCGAAAGGCCCAGCGCCACCAGCAGCCGGGCCGCGGCAAAGCGCATTGATCGCAGCGATTCCGGGCCATATACACCCACCGCCACCATCGCTGCCAGCGTCGTCACCGCATATCCCAGCAGCGGCAGGGCGCGCTGTGACAGGCTGCCCGGATCGGTATCGATCTGGTTGGCGCGCAACGCCCAGGCCAAGTCTGCTGAAAGGATCAGCAGGATCAGGTCCAGGAAACCCAGGAACAGCACCGCATGGGGTATGTAATGCTTGAAAAGGCGGACCATTGTTTAACCGTTCACTGCCGGAGGGATTTCCAGACAGTTCTCGGTTAACGGCGAGGTATGAAATGTCGGTAAACTTTACACTCAAATCCGCATGGATCGATAAACTTTGCGAAAAACCGGCGTGATGGGCCGGGTTTTACGCAATTTGACGACGCGAAAATGCCGTCTCCCATGGCGGTAACTCGGTGTTAACCGCGAGTTCCTGCGGACGGTTAACCCAACGCACCTATTGCGGCGCGCATGGCAAAGATCTCCACGCCCCCGGTTCCGGCCAAGCTGTACAAGCATTTCGCAGCCGTCACCATCACGCTGACGGCGGCGATTGCCATGTTCGCCGATGCTGACCAGCGCGCCGCCGCCAATACGCCTCCGCCAGACACAGTCGTTACGCGGCAGGTAGAGGAGATTCCACGTTACGGCAGGGCCATTCTGGAGCGTGCCGAAGGGGGAATGGAAGGATCCTTCGGCGGAGACAATACCGATGGCGGATATGGCCAGCCGATGATCGGCGCGGGCGGTGATAACCGATCTGCCATCGTGAAGCGCCCTGCCCATACAGGTCGCCAGCCGCTGCCCAACATGACGCCGGAGGAAGTTGCTGCCCTGTCGGTGGAGGAATACGAGCGTTTGCGGGCGCTGTATGTCAGGGCAGGCGTGATCGAAGACGTGGATCGCAGCGCGCAGATGAGCGAGATCGAGGCCGCATCCGCCCGCCGCGCCGGCCATAGCGGCAGCGACCGCTAGACCTCGCTACATGCCGTAGGTCATGGCCAGCAGGTAACTGAGCGTCACCACCATGATCAGCACCAATGGTACGCCGGTGCGCATGTAATCGGGGAAGTTATAACTGCCCTCCGCCATGATCAGCATGTTCGTTTGATATGCGATGGGCGTGGCATAGCAGAGGTTGCAACCGAACAGCACGGCGAGAACCAGCGGCTCCTGCGGCAGGCCAAGCTCGGTCGCGATGCTGAAGGCGATGGGCGTGCCCACCGTTGCAGCCGTGGCGTTGGACGCGAAATTGGTGAGCACGGTGACGAAAATCATCACTGCGGCGATAACGCCCGCAGGCGGCAGATATTGCAGGCCAAGCGACAGGGTTTCACCCAGCCAGCCTGCCGCGCCGCTATCCAGCACGAAACGCCCGATGGCGATACTGGCGGCCACCAGCACGATAACCTGGCCGGACAGCGCCCTTCCCACCCGATCAAACTTCACGCAGCCGGTGAGGAACATCAGGATTGCACCGCCCAGCGAAGCAATGGCGATGGGCAGGATACCGAGGGAGGCCATGCCGACAGACACGCCCATGATGGTGGCTGCCAGCCATGCCTTTGCCCGGCGCGGAACCTCGCGCTCTCCTTCCAGCTGAAGCAGGCTGTCGCTCTGGATAAATTCGGACAGGGCCTCGCTCAGCCCCATCACCAGAAGAACGTCCCCTTCGGCAAAGCGCAGATCTCCGGTGGACTGTTCCTGGTCGAACATCAGGGGGCGATCGGGCCGATGGATGCCCAGCACCGCCACGCCAAAGCGATCCGCAATGCCCGATGTCGCCAGCGTGCGCTCGATCAGGCGGGAATCGCTGGTGATCACCATCTCCACCACCTTCATGTCCTGCCGCTTGCTGGCGGACTGGCGCTGGATCTGGTCCACCACCCAACCCGGCGCAATCTGCCCCTCCAGCACGCGCACGGCATCTTCCAGCGCATCATGCGTGCCGGAAATGCGCAATCGCTGACCCGATGCGAAGGGGCCGTCGGGCCGTTCCTCGAAACGGAAATCGTCGGGCAGCATGTCGACCACCTCGTCGAAATGCTTGCCGATCAGGTTGCTGGAGGGCGGCACGCGCAGGCGGGTGTGGAACCAGCGATTGCCATGGCCGATTTCGGGCGTGTTATCGCGCAACATGCGCGGCATCACCAGCCAGATATAGGGCAGCGCCACCAGCGATGCCATCAGCACGATCGGCGTAAAATGGAACACGCCCATGCGCGGCATGCCAAGGTCAACCGCGATGGCCACCACCAGGATATTGGTGGACGTGCCGATCGTGGTGGCCAGACCGCCCAACAGGGAGGAGGCGTTGAGCGGCATCAGCGTTTTACTGGCCGGCATCGCCCCGCGTGCGGCCAGCGTCACGAAAATGGGGATCAGCAGCACCAGCACAGGCGTGTTGTTCACGCCCATGGAAAGCACGAAGGCCAGCACCAGCGATAGCAGTAGGCCGGTTTGCAGGTTGAATTTGAAAACCCGTTCCAGCATGCGGGCGGCAGGTTCAAGCGCGCCGGTAACCACCAGGCCGCGCCCCATCACCATCAGCGCGCAGATCGTGATCAGCGCGTAATGGCCAAAGCCCGCGAAGGCCAGTTGCAGCCCGTCGGTCGGCTGCGTGTGCGGCATGGGATAGAAATACAGGCCAACGGCAATGATCGCGATCGCCAATAGCGATACGATCTCGATCGACATCTTTCCGCGTACGAATAAATAGAAAACTACGACCGTCAGGGCCATCGCCGCGAAGGCGTGCAAGGTGGGAGCTTCGATCACGGTCGCGTAGACAAATCCCAAAGCGTAGCAGCAATATCAAGCGAATTCCGTCTGACAGCTGCCTGTATTGACGGATCGTATTAACTGATTGCCTGCCTGGTACCTCTGGCCGGACTCGAACCGGCACTTCCGAAGAAACTCGATTTTGAGTCGAGCGCGTCTACCAATTCCGCCACAGAGGCAGGCAGGACAGCGCGCTTAGCGTTGATGGCGCGCTGCTGCAATTGCTTATTCCGCCAGCAGCCCCCTACTTAAGGGCAGCAGCGATCTGCTTGTGCAGGCGAGAATGCATCTGGTCGTTCCCGGCGATCACCTGGCTGTCGCAGATCGGCTGCGAACGGCCGCGATAATCGGAAACGAAGCCGCCGGCCTCTCTTACCAGCAGGCAGCCTGCGGCCGTATCCCAAGGCGCAAGATCGCTTTCCCAAAAGCCGTCGAAACGTCCGGCAGCCACCCACGCAAGATCCAGCGAGGCAGCGCCAAAGCGGCGGATGCCCGCGACATTGGGGCCGACAGAGCCGAAAATGCGGCTCCACTCGGCAAAATTGCCATGGCCCTGAAAAGGCGTGCCCGTGGCGATCAGCGCCTCTGACAGCTGACGCCGGCCCGAAACGCGCAGGCGAGCATCGTGCAGCCATGCGCCGCGCGATTTCTCGGCCCAGAAGGTTTCATCGGTGATCGGCTGATAGACCATGCCGGCCACCACATCGCCCCAGCCACCGCCGCCCAGCTTTGGCTCCTGCACGGCGATGGAAATGGCGAAATGCGGAATACCGTGGAGGAAGTTGGTGGTGCCATCCAGCGGATCAATGATCCAGCGCGGCTGGTCTTCCTCGCCCTCGATCTCTCCGCCTTCTTCCAGCACGAAGCCCCAGCCGGGCCGCGCCGCCTTCAATTCATCCCACAGGATGCGCTCCGCCACCTGGTCCGCCTTGGACACAAAGTCGCTCGGCCCCTTGTGGCTGACCTGCAGATGCTCGACTTCGCCGAAATCACGGCGCAATCGGCCACCCGCCTTGCGGGCAGCCTTTTCCATCACGCGGATAAGACCTGAAATAGCAGCCATTACAGTTTAGCCAGCCTTCCCGACGTAACTTTGTTCATAGACATCCACGATGATGCGGGTGCCGCTTTCGATATGCGGCGGCACCATGATGCGCACGCCATTGTCCAGCACGGCAGGCTTGTAGCTGGAGGATGCCGTCTGCCCCTTGATCACGGCGTCGGCCTCGACGATCTCCGCCTCGATCTGGTTGGGCAGTTGCACGCTGATGGGGCGTTCTTCCCACAGTTCCAGCTGCACCTGCATGCCATCCTGCAGGAACGGGCGCGCATCGCCCAGCAGATCGCTGGGCAGGCTGATCTGTTCGAAAGTGTCGCCGTCCATGAAAACCAGCATGTCGCCATCTTCATACAGGAACTGATATTCCTGCGTTTCGAGACGAACCTTTTCCACCGTATCCGCGCTGCGGAAGCGGACGTTGGTCTTGCGGCCATCGATGAGATTCTTCATCTCGACCTGCATATAGGCACCGCCCTTGCCGGGCTGGGTGTGCTGAATCTTGGCGACTTTCCAGATACCGCCTTCATATTCGATGATGTTGCCGGGACGGATGTCCACGCCGCTGATTTTCATTGCTACGCGCCTCGAGTGTTTTCGGGATTGGCCGCGCCCTACCCCAGCGCCCGCCCTGCGGCAAGATAAGAGGGGCATCGGCGCAACACTTATTCATGACGGGCTAAGCGTGGGCTGCTATGGCGCGGGGCCATGACAAGGCTTTTCCTCACCTGCGCCATTGCCGCTGCCGCGATTGGTACCCCTGCCCATGCCCAGAAGCAGCCGGACACGATCGAACGCGGTACATATGTTTGCGAACTGCCCGGCAATGCCGCCGGTTCGGCAGGCATTGCGCAGCCTGATGAGAGCTTCTCCATCGAAAGCGCATCGCGTTATGTCTCTGCGCAAGGCAGCGGAATTTACCTGCGCCGTGGAGACCGGATGACCATGACAAGCGGACCGCGCAATGGCGATAGCTATGTGATCGTAAGCCGCGGTTTCCTGCGAAAGCTGGTGGACGGCGCGCCCAGCCGGCTGCGCTGCGTCAGGCGGGCGCGTTAAGCCGTCTTACTGCTGTTGCTGTTGCTGTTGCACCAGCAGCGGATAGGGATTTACCGAATTGGCAGGCTCCCACCATTCGGCGGTGGGCGTAGTGCGCATCACCTCGAAATGGAGATGCGGCGCTGAAGGATCGGCATTGCCGCTGGAGCCTACCGTGCCCAGCCTTTGCCCACGCCGCACCTGCTGCCCTTCGTTCAGGCCCTGCGCATAATCCTGCAGATGCGCGTAATAATAGATGGTCTTCCTGTCGTCAGAGCGGACATAGATGGTGTTGCCGCCCGCATCGGAGCGGAACAGCCGTTCAATCGTACCGGGCGCTGCCGCCACGACCGAACTGCCCGCATCCGCCATGATATCGATGCCCTGATGCAATCTTGTGCCGCCGCCACGTTCATCGGCAAAGGAATCGGTCAGATCCGTCGCCGCGGTGTTGAGGACGGGGATCACCAGCTTCGCCGTCTCCGTCTGCGGCGGCATGGTGACGGTTTCGCGGTTCTGCTGGGGAACAGGCATCGCCTCGCCATCATCATCCGCACCTGGTGCCGTCTGCGGATCGGCGTTTTCCCTGGAGGCTTGCCTTGTAGCCTGCTTGGTGGCGATTTCCTGCTCGATCTGCGCGGTTTCCGCACGATCGAGCAGGAATGCGCCTGCAACGATCCACCCCGCTGAAACGAGTGTGGCGGTTACCGCTGCGACTTGCGCCTTTTCTGCAAATGAAGATGCCATCAGGCCTGGAATATAACGACTGTATTCGTGCTGACCATCCCTGCCAGCCGCGCCGCGTCCCAATTCGTCAGGCGGACGCAGCCGTGGCTTTGCACGCGGCCGATGGTTTCGGGCGCGCTGGTGCCGTGGATGCCGTAATGTTCCTTGGTCAGATCGATCCACACCACGCCAACGGGGCCGTTGGGTCCGGGGGGAAGCTGCTGCTCCTCCTCATCATCGGGAACGTCCCAGAAAAGATCGGGCTGGTATGAGAACGGCGGATTGCGGCCAACGCCGGTAATGCCCCACTCGCCCACCGGCAGCGGATCGTTCGTGGAACCCGTGGTGACGGTAAACATCGCCACCAGATTATCATCGGCGTCATAGCCCTTCAGCCAGCCTTCCGATTCATCGACCACGATGCGCGCCACCTTGGGCTGTTCCGTCCCGACGCCCAGCGAGGCGAGCGTCTGCTGCCATCCCTTGTCCTGAATGGAGCCGGGCTTGATCATGTCAGCGCCGATATTGGGAACGCGGATCTGCTGTCCTGCGGTGAAGAAGCTGTCAGAAGCCTTTGAAGCGGAGGCCGACGCGGATGCCGTTCCGGTTGGCGTAGGTGTGGGCGTGGGTGTTGCAGAAGCGGACGCACTGGGCGTTGCGCTGCTGCTGGCCATCGCGCCCGTCGCTCCGGCGGGTTTGCCATTGGGGTTAAGTTCTTTCAGAACCGCTGCCGTGGTGTGGAAGCGTTCAGCGATCTTCTCGTCCAGGCTTTCATAGCCCATCCGTTCCATCTCGGCCTGTTTTGCCGGATCATCGGGAATATCGCGGAAGGCCATTTCCCCCCAGCTTGCCGGGATGGTGACGACGCGCGTTGCAGGAATGTTGGACCATTCGTCTAGGGCCTGCTTGGTTTCCTCGTCCAGCTCTCCGGTCACTTCAAGATCGTTCGCTTCCTGGAAGCCTTCCAGCGCGTTGCGCGTGGATGCGCCCATCTTGCCGTCGATCACGCCGGGGCCAAAGCCCTGCCTGTCCAGCACCACCTGCGCCTGCATGATGGGGCGCTCCTTAGCATCGGCGATCTCAGTGCCGCGGGTGGAGGTGCCATCCATCGCCCCTTCTGAGCCATCGTCCATCGCGGCACCATCGCGGGAGGCGGACATGTATTGCGCATCGTTGGACGCCATGGAATCGGCGAAGTTATCCTCGCCCATCGGCTGATAGCCAAGCTCCGAATTCCAGTCGCGCTCTGCCACTTGCGTGGTTTCGGTCTGCGGCGCATCGGTATCGCGAACATCGCAGGCGACAAGCGGGAGAGCGGCGAGAATTGCCAGATATTTGGGAGACATAGCGGAACCTTCTTCAGGAAAGGGGCATCAAAACGGCGGGCGTGATGCCCTCACCCCCTTTAACCCGCGAACGCCGCTTTATTTCCGCACTATGCCGCTATTTCTGCATTGCCTTGGCAAAGGCCTTCACCGCCTCAACCTCGTCCGCGCCCCAGATGGCGTGCGATACGGCCAGGAAATCCGCGCCCGCCTTTACCAGCGGCAGGCAGTTTTCAGGCGTGATGCCGCCTATTGCCACGCAGGGGATTTCGAACAGCGCGCTCCAGTTTTGCAGGATTTCAGGCTCTGGCCGATGTTCGCTGGATTTGGTGGAGCTGGGAAAAAAGGCGCCAAAGGCCACGTAATCCGCGCCAGCTTCGCCGGCCTCCATCGCCAAATGGCGGCTGGCATGGCAGGTCACGCCGATCTGCACCTCGCGGCCCAGTTCCTCCCGCGCATCGGCAATCGTCCCGTCGGACTGGCCAAGATGCACGCCGTCCGCCTTCAGCCGCTTGGCGAGCGGCACGCTGTCATTCACGATGAAGCCCACATCGCGCGCGGCGCAGATTTCCTGCAAGGGCGCGGCGAGGCGCGCGGCCTCGTGCTGGTCCTTGTCCTTCACGCGGAATTGGAAAGCGGTGGCCAGCCCCTCCCCCGCGGCAAGCGCCCTGTCGAGGCGATCGGGAAAGTCTCCGCCCACGTCGAGCGGGGAGATCAGGTAAAGCTGGCAATCATCGGTGTTCATCGTGGGGCCAATAGCAACCCGCTACTCAAGCTCAAATGATTATCCGCCTCACCCTTGCCGCCAGCCTGGCGCTGGCAATCGCCGCCTGCGTTACCCCGCAGGCCACTGCCACCGATTGCGGCGGCGAAAGCTGCGTGGCCATCGGCGATGCCTTCGACACGGGCAGCGCGACGATCACTCCGCTGGAAGTTCTGGAGGACAGCCGCTGCCCCACAGATGCACAATGCGTCTGGGCCGGACAGCTCCGCATCCGCGCGCTGGTGGAGCGTGACGGACGGGAGCGGGAGATGGAGCTTACCCACGGCACGCCCACCCCTGCCCTGTCCGGCAATGTGGTACTGACGCAGGTCTGGCCGGTGCAAAAGGCCGAAGCGGCCACGATCACGCCGGAGGCCTATCGCTTCGCCTTCAGCTGGACGCCGATAATGCTCGACGTCCAGCGATGATGGCGATCAGGTGGACGATGCCGCGCAGATCGAATTGATGGCATTGCCCAGCGTTGCGTCGAATTCCTCGTCGCTCTGCTGCGCGCGCAGATCCTGCAGCATGGCGCGGCTGAAGCTGGCGATCATGCCGTTGTTCTTTTCCAGTTCGGCGCAAGCCTCATCGGTCAGATAACCGCCGGAGAGTGCGACGACGGAAAGCACCTTGGGGTGATCCACCAGTTCCTTGTAAAGATTGGCCTTCTTGGGGATTGAAAGCTTCAGCATGACTTGGCGATCGTCGGGCAGATTATCGAGGTTCTTGAGGATTTCCGCCTTCAGAATTTCCTCACCCTCTGCACGGTCATCCGCAGTGATATCGTATTCGGGTTCTAGGATCGGCATCAGGCCTGCATCGATCACGCGATTGCCGACTTCGAATTGCTGCGCCACCACGGCGGCGATGCCTTCTGCATTGGCGGACTTGATGACGGAGCGTTCCTTCGTGCCGAACATGCCCTGCGCCACGGATTTTTCCAGCAGCGCATCCAGCTTCGTCAGCGGGTTCATCAGCTGAACGCCGTTTTCCTCGTCCGCCAGGCCCTGGTCGATCTTGATGAAGGGCACCACGCCGCGCTCTTTCAGCGCCTCAGCCGTGGGCTTGCCGTCAACCTGGCCATCCATCGTCCGCTCGAACAGGATTGCACCGATGACCTTGCCGTTCGAAAAGCTGGGCGAGGTGATCACGCGGCTGCGCATCTCGTGAATCTTGCCAAACATCTCGTCATCGCCGGACCATTCGCTGTCTTCCACGCCGTATCCGCGCAGGGCCTTGGGCGTGGAACCGCCCGACTGGTCCAGCGCGGCGATGAAGCCTTTGCCTTTGGCGATTTTTGCGGTCATTTCCTCGGTATTCATGCGGAAGCTCCTCAGTTCCGGATTGATTTGCCTGAGGCTCTTATGGTGCGGATTGCATCAGCGCAACAGGCGGGCGGAGGCGCATTGGTATGGTGGGTGAAATCATGCGGGTAAGCCCCGTTGCGGGACTCCGCGCAGCCCCCTCCCCGCGTGCAGCCCGGCAAAATCGGAACGCTTCATCGCCTGGCGCCGTTGCCCAGTACCACCAATGGAGACTGGCGCATGGCTCTCAGCCACAAACAAGACAGCATCACGACCGGATGCGATATCGACTTTTCGGACCTGAAGGCCGTGTTTTTCAATGCCACGCTGAAGCACCCCTCGCAGGATTCGCATACAGACACCCTGCTGGACGTGGTGGCCGAAATCTTCGCCAGCCAGGGCGTAGGCGTCACCCGGCACCGCCTGTCTGAATATACCCTCGCGCCCGGTGTCTATCCTGACATGACGGAGCATGGATGGGACCGCGACGACTGGCCCAAACTGTCACCCGACGTGTTCGATGCTGATATCATCGTCCTTGGCACACCCATCTGGCTGGGCGAAAAATCATCCATCGCGCAAAGCTTTATCGAAAAGCTCTACGCCCATTCAGCCGAAACCAACGAACAGGGCCAATATGCTTTTTACGGCAAGGTTGGCGGCTGCGTGGTGACGGGGAATGAGGACGGGATAAAGCACGTGGCGGCAGGCGTTCTTTATGCCATGAGCCACGTCGGCCTGACCATACCGCCGCAGGCCGATTGCGGCTGGATCGGGGAAGCCGGCCCCGGCCCATCCTACGGAGACGAACAGGACGACGGCAGCCGCGCCGGGTTCGACAATGAATTCACGCAGCGCAACACCACTTTCATGGCGTTCAACCTGCTGCACGCCGCGCGCATGCTGAAGGATAATGGCGGCTATCCCGCCGTGGGTAACGTCAAAACCGATTGGGGTGACGGCAACAAGCCCGGCTGGCCCAACCCGGAACACCGCTGAACGATAGGCGCAGGTGTTACGCCGGGCGCTTCATCGCTGCTGTCAGATTGATGGCGATGGAGATGCGTGTCCCCTCCCCCTGAAACGGGCGCACGGCGTGTTGCAGCCAGCTGGGAAACAACACCATCATGCCGGTGCGCGGGCGCAGGGTTATTTCGGGCGATAGCGGCTTTCCGGCATCGTCCAGCAGCCGTAAATCCGGCGCGGCCATCTGCGTTAGCGGAGCGCGCGGGTCCAGCAATTGCAGCTCTCCGCCCAGCTGCGGATCATCATTCCCCGCATATCCATCGTCAATATAGGCAACGGCAGACCAATAGCTGCCCGGATGGGTATGGTACTGGTTGGCGTTGCCCTTGCTGCTGACATTGGCCCACATTTCGGGGATCCAGCCAAAGCGGCTTTCCTGCGGACTTTTTGTATCCAGCGTGCGCTGATCCGCCAGCGTCATGGCCTTGAACACCAGCGCCTTCGCCGCTTCGCCGCCCCATTCCATCATCTGGGTGTTGGAATGCCAGCCGCCGATATTGCTGATGGAAACGCCGCCCGCATCGCGCGCCATCTCTGCCTCGATCGCTTCGCGCAGGATCTGCATGCCCGTCGCGCTTTGCAGCTGGTCGATAACGAACGGCGTTGCAAAGAGGTTGCGGGTTTCGGCCATGGCCTCAGCTCGTAAGCGCGGCGACGCCGGGCAGTTCCTTGCCTTCCATCCATTCGAGGAAAGCCCCGCCAGCCGTTGAGATATAAGTAATATCGTCGGCAACGCCCGCATGCACCATGGCGGCCACGGTATCGCCGCCACCAGCGACGGATACCAGCGAACCGTCCTGCGTCAGCGCCGCAGCCGTCTTGGCCAGCGCCACGGTCGCCTCGTCAAAAGGCGGCGTTTCGAACGCGCCCAGAGGGCCGTTCCACACCAGCGTGGCGCAGGTTTTCAGCACATCGCCCAGCGCCTCTGCCGCCTGCGGGCCGACGTCCAGGATCATCTCGTCCGCTGCCACTTCGTGCACGTTGCAGGTGCGCAGGGATGGCGGATTGGCGGCAAATTCCTTTGCCACCACCACGTCATACGGCAGGTGGACGGTGCAGCCAGCCTCGTCCGCGGCGGCGAGGATATCCTTCACCGTGTCTGTCAGATCATGCTCGCACAGGCTCTTGCCCACATCCACGCCATTGGCGGCAAGGAAGGTGTTGGCCATGCCGCCGCCGATGATCAGGTGCTGCACCTTGCGGCTGAGGTTCTCCAGAACCGCCAGCTTGGTGGAAACCTTTGCCCCGCCCACGACGGCGGCAACCGGCGGCGTGGGATTGCCCAGCGCGGCGTCCAGCGCCTTCAGTTCCTTTTCCATGGAGCGGCCGGCATAGGCGGGCAGCAGCTTTGCCAGCCCTACCGTGGTGGCATGCGCGCGGTGGGAGGCGGAGAAGGCATCGTTGACGTAGAAATCGCCATTGGCCGCGATGGCCTTGGCAAATTCGGGATCGTTCGCCTCTTCACCCGGCCAGAAGCGGGTGTTCTCCAGAATGCCGATATCACCGGGGCCGAGGATATCGATGGCCTGCGCGCACACGGGGCCGTGAATTTCGGAGATGAACATGATCTCCTTGTCCAGCACGCCTTCCATCTCGCCCAGCACTTCACTGAGCGAGAGGGTGGAGTGCCGTTCACCCTTGGGACGCCCGAAATGGGCCAGCAGCAGCACTTTCGCGCCGCGCTGGCTCAATTCGAGTATCGTCGGGGCGACGGCACGAGCGCGCGTCAGATCTGTCGCCCTGCCATCCTTCATCGGGAGGTTCAGATCCACGCGGACCAGCGCACGCTGGCCGGTGAGATCCTGGGGCAGGTCGTCGAGTGTCTTGAACGCGCTCATGCCAGTTTCCTTACAGGAATTTCGCCATCACACCGGCGGTATCGATCATCCGGTTGGAGAAGCCCCACTCGTTGTCATACCAGCTGACGACGCGCGCCAGCTTGCCTTCCAGCACGGCGGTTTCCAGCGAATCCACGGTGGAGCTGGCGGGGTGGTGGTTGAAGTCCTGCGAAACGAGGGGCTTCTCGGTATAGTCGAGAACGCCCTTCATCGGACCGGTTGCCGCCGCCATCAGCGCCTTGTTCAGCTCTTCTGCGCTGGTGTCACGGCCCGGCGTGAACACCAGGTCGATCAGCGAGACGTTGGGCGTGGGAACGCGAACGGAGGATCCATCCAGCTTGCCGGAAAGTTCCGGCAGCACCAGGCCCACCGCGCGGGCAGCGCCGGTGGTGGTGGGGATCATGTTTTGCGCACCGCCACGGGCACGGCGCATGTCGCTGTGCATCTGGTCCAGCATGCGCTGATCATTGGTGTAGCTGTGGATCGTGGTCATGAAGCCACGCTCGATACCCACGGCATCGTTCAGCACCTTGGCGACGGGCGCCAGGCAGTTGGTGGTGCAGCTGGCGTTGGAGACGATCAGGTCGTCCGCCGTCAGCACATCGTGGTTCACGCCGTAAACGACAGTGGCGGAAACTTCCTTGGCGGGCGCAGAAATCAGCACGCGCTTTGCGCCTGCATCCAGGTGCGGCTTGGCGGCATCATGGCTCTGGAAGAAGCCCGTGCATTCCAGCACGATGTCCACGCCCATTTCCTTGTGCGGCAGATTGCCGGGATCACGCTCGCTGGTGACGGCGATGCTCTTGCCGTTCACCACCAGATTGTTGCCGTCAACTTCCACCGTGCCGGGGAAGCGGCCGTGGGTGGAATCGAAGCCGAACAGCAGCGCGTTGGCATCGGTGTCGGCCAGATCGTTGATCGCCACCAGTTCCAGGTCGTGGTCGTCGCGCTCCAGAATGGCGCGTGCAACAAGTCGCCCGATACGTCCAAAACCGTTGATCGAAACCTTGGTCGCCATAGTAAAAACTCCTGCTTAGTCGTTCAAATTGTTCTTGATTTTAGGGACGATGGCCTCTGCGGTCAGGCCGAATTTCTCAAACAGCTCGTTCGCCGGGGCGGATGCGCCGAAGCGATCGATGCCGAAGTTCAGGCCATTTGCCATTGTGTAGCGTTCCCAGCCGAACGTCGTGCCGGCCTCGATCGAGACGCGCATAATTTCACCGGGGGGCACGTTGGGAAGGATGTCTTCCTTATAGGCGGCATCCTGCTCGTCAAAAAGTTCCGTGCAGACCATGGAAACAACGTCGCAACCGATGCCGTCCTTCTCCAGCGCCTCGGCACATTCCAGCGCCAGATGCACTTCGGAACCGGTGGCGATGAAGATAACGCGGCGCTTGTTGCCCGCGCGTTTCAGGCGGTACGCACCCTTGGAGCACATGTCTGTTTCATCAGGCGAATTGCGCACCTGCGGCAGGCCCTGACGGCTGAGCGCGATAACAGAAGGACGATCCTTCTGCGCCAGCGCAATCTGCCAGCATTCCGCGGTTTCCACCCGGTCTGCCGGACGCATGACCAGAACATTGGGCATGGCGCGCAGGCTTTGCAGATGCTCGATCGGCTGGTGGGTGGGTCCATCCTCGCCAAGGCCGATGCTGTCATGCGTCATCACGTAAATCACGCGGGTCTGCTGCAATGCGGACAGGCGGATTGCACCGCGGGCATAGTCGGTGAAGATCAGGAAGGTGCCGCCATAGGGGATGATGCCCCCGTGCAGCGCCATGCCGTTCATCGCCGCCGACATGCCGAATTCGCGAATGCCATAATAGACATAGCGGCCCGAGTAATCCTCCGCCGTCAGCGGCCCGATGCCGCCTGCCTTGGTGTTGTTCGATCCCGTAAGGTCGGCGCTGCCGCCGATCATTTCAGGGTAGAGCGGGTTCAGCACTTCCAGCGCGTTTTCGCTGGCCTTGCGGGTGGCAACCTTCTCCGCGCTTTCCAGCCATTTGCCGAACGCGCGCGCTGCCTTGTCTCCAGACGGAAGTTCGCCAGCCATACGGCGGGTGAATTCGGCCTTGTCGCCCGATGCATCTAGGCGCTTTGCCCATTCCGCATGGGCTGCCTTGCCGCGTTCGCCCGTGGCAAGCCAGTTGTCCCGAACATCGTCAGGCACCACGAACGGGCCGTGATCCCAGCCCAGTTCCTTGCGCGCAGCGGCGATTTCATCATCGCCCAGCGGCGCGCCGTGGGTGGCGCTGGTGCCCTGCTTGTTGGGCGAACCCTTGCCGATCACGGTGGTGCATTTCACCAGCGAGGGGCGCGTTTCGTCGGCCAGCGCTTCATCGATAGCGCGGCGGATATCGGCGGGATCGTGCCCATCGCAGGATACCACCTGCCAGCCAGTGGCGGCATAGCGCGCCGGAATATCTTCTGAAGAGGACAGCGAGACCTTGCCATCGATGGTGATGTTGTTGTCATCCCACAGCACGATCAGGCGGCCCAGCTTCAGGTGCCCGGCAATGCCGATGGCCTCGTGGTTGATGCCTTCCATCAGGCAGCCATCGCCAGCGATGGTCCAGGTGCGGTGATCCACCAGATCGTCACCGAAAACGCTGTTCAGATGCCGCTCTGCCATGGCCATGCCCACGGCCATTGCCAGGCCCTGGCCCAGCGGGCCGGTGGTGGCTTCAACGCCGTCCAGCAGGAAGTTCTCCGGGTGTCCGGCGCAGGGGCTGCCCAGCTGGCGGAAATTCTTGATATCTTCCAGAGTGGGCGCTTCATAGCCCGACAGGTGCAACAGCGAATAGATAAGCATGGAGCCGTGGCCCGCGCTTAGCACGAAACGATCGCGGTCAGCCCAGCCGGGCGCCGTGGGATCGAACTTCAGATAATCGGACCACAGAACGGTGGCGACATCGGCCATGCCCATCGGCATGCCGGGGTGGCCGGAATTGGCAGCCTGCACCGCGTCCATCGACAGGGCGCGAATGGCGTTGGCCATATTGGTAAAACGGGCGGTATCGTCGCTCATGAAAGAGCCTCCTCGCGGGTGCTGCGTATAATGCAGCGATTCGGTTGGAGGCTGTGTGATGGGGGGAGGCAGGAAGGTCAAGCAAGACACCCTTTTCTTGCCGAAAGGGCAATTCGTTCATCGAGAGTTATTCACAGCTTGCCGATGCATCCCTTTGCCGCCGCGCGATTAGGGAGTAATTCGCCGCAGATGGAAGATGATCGCCTCGAAAAGGCACTGGCCCGGATCGAAGCGGCTTCGACACGGATCGAGGCCGCCGCAACGCGTGCTCCCGTTGCCGACGAAAGCGCGGACCCTGCCCTGCAAGCCCGTTATGACCGGCTGCGGGAAGAGGCCGCTGGCGCAGTGGCACAGATCGATGCGCTGATAGAAACCCTGTCATCATGAGCAGCAGCAATGTGACACTGGAGATCGCCGGTCGGCGCTACACCATTGCCTGCGCACCGGGCGAGGAAGCGCATGTCGAGGGGCTTGGCACCTCCATCAGCGAAAAGCTGGCGCAGATAGACAGCCTGAAAAGCCAGTCGGCAGAGCGTGTGCTGCTGTATGCCTCCCTGCTGCTGGCCGATGAATTGCACGAGGCGAAGCTCGCCAACGAGACGGCGGCGCCGGATACGGATGCGGGGACAGTTTCGCATACCGCTGCGAATGATGCCCAGGCCGATGCCCACGCCGAAAATCTGGAAAAAATGGCCGATCGGCTCGAAGCATTGGCAAACCAGCTTGAGAGTGGTGGCACGAACTCCTAAATAGGTGTTGGCGGGACTGCCCGGCACGAGCCGTTCGAACATCCCTGAGGCTATAAGCAATCCAAGGGAGCTGTCCCTGCCCGGCCCACCAGTTCGGCTGTGGGGCCGGTGCATACGGCGCCCACCTGACGTTTTCGCGTCAGAGGATTTCCCGGAAAACGACCCATGGTGGTTCCGCCACTTTCCACCTAGAGCGAGCGTGATGTCCGATATTACCCAGCAGAAAGCCGCCCTGCGCAAACAATTGCGCAAGGCCCGCCGCGATCACGCCGCCGCTTTGCCGCCAGAGGTGAGCGCGCTGGTGTTCCGTCAGCCGCCAGCGCCGGTGCGCGAACTGGTGCCGGAAGATGCCGTCATCGGCCTCTACCGTGCCGACACCGGAGAAGCGCCCGCCGGCAGCTATGCCCGCCATTTCATGGAAAGCGGCCACACCATCGCCCTGCCCCGCATCACAACGCTGGACGCTGGGATGACCTTTCACGTCCACACCGATCCCTATGGCGAAAGCGATCTGGAAGAAGGCCCGATGAAGCTGATGCAGCCCGCGGGCGACGCGCAACGCGTGGTGCCGGACGTGCTGTTCATGCCGCTGGTGGGTTTCACAGAGGATGGCGCCCGGATCGGCCAGGGCGGCGGCTTTTATGACAGCTGGCTGGCAGCCCATCCCGATACGCTGGCCATCGGCATGGCGTGGGACGTGCAGAAGTGCGACACGCTGCCGGTAGAGGAGCACGACATGCCGCTTTCCGCGATCATCACCCCGACCCGCATTTACGGGCCGTTCTGATGCGCACCGAACCCACCTGGCGCATCCCTGTCGGCATCCTGGCGCTGGTCGCCGGGCTGATCGTCTATGCCGTGGTGATCGCGCGTTATGCACCCTCCCTGATCGGCGGATGGCCGGTGTGGGCGCAGACGCTGGTGTATATCGTGCTGGGCGTAATTTGGATCAGGCCGCTGCGGCGCTTTTTGATCTGGATGGAAACGGGCCGCTGGGGCTGAGCCGGAACCGCGACGGCGCGGCAGGTGTTTCACCGCCATGCCAGAACTTCCCGAAGCCGAAGCCAATCGCCGCCGTATCGAAGACCAGTGCCTGAACCGCACGATCGAAGAGGCAGTGCCGGGCGACAACGTCACCTACATAGATCTTCCCGGCGATAACGAGGCAAAGCGGCTGGTGGGCCGCCGGTTCACCGAAACGCATCGCCATGGGAAGCTGATCTTCGCAGGATCGAAAACCGGCCCGTGGATCTGCGTGCACCTTGGCATGACGGGAAGCCTTATCCCTTTTGACGAGGGGGAGGACGAACAGCCCGGCGCCACCAAGTTCCTGATCCGATTCGAAGGCAGCCGTGCCCTCGCCTTTCGCTGCCCGCGCAAGCTGGGGTGGCTGCGGGTTGTCGATTCGCCGGAGGAGGAGATCGAACGCATCGGCTTTGGCCCGGATGCCATGGCCATTTCACGGGATGATTTCGTGGAGGTGATCGGCGGCACCAATGGCGCGGTGAAATCGGCGCTGATCGAGCAGAAGAAAATCGCCGGCGTCGGCAATCTGTGGTCTGACGAAATCCTGTTCGCCATGGGCATCATGCCGGGCCGCAAGGCCAGCGAGCTGGACGAAAAGACGCTGCGCAAGATGCACGGCGTGATGCAGGATACGCTTGCCGCTGTGATGGATACCAATGCCGATTATTCGCAGCTTCCCGACAGCTGGCTGATCAGCCATCGCAAGGTGGGCGCCGAATGCCGAAAGTGCGGCGGCACGATTGCGAAAAAGACCGTTGGCGGCCGCAGTGCGTATCACTGCGACAGCCATCAATCATAAGGCAATAAAAAGGTCCCAAGTGGCGCGAGTGACGGGACTTGAACCCGCGACCTTCGGCGTGACAGGCCGACACTCTAACCAACTGAGCTACACCCGCGCATTTAAGCGGCTAGCGCCTCTTGGGAGCCGCGCATCTAGTAGAGGGTCATCACCCTGTCAACACACCAGAAGCGGCTTTTTGAACTATCTTCAAATTAGGCTGATCAACCGGCCAGAATCGTGGCTGGAGCTTCCAGCATTTTCTTCAATTCCTGCACGAATGCGGCGGCATCATATCCATCCACCACGCGGTGATCGCAGCTGATCGAGATATTCATCAGCTTGCGCTTCTCGATACGCTCCTGCCCATCGCTGCCGGTCACGAACATCGGCCTTTCGATGATGCGATTCGGGCCGATGATGGCAACTTCGGGCCGGTTGATGACAGGAGTGGTGGCAACGCCGCCCAGCGGGCCGAGAGAAGTGATCGTGAGGGTGGAGCCTGACAGTTCCCCGGACGTTGCCGTCCCATCCCTGGCCGCCTCTGCCAGCCGCGTGATTTCACGCGCCAGCTGCCACAGGTTCATCCCCTGCGCATCGCGAATTACGGGCACCATCAGGCCGTTGTCGGTCATGGTGGCCATGCCCAGGTGCACGCTGCCATGGCGCGTCACCACGCGTGCCTCGTCATCGAAGCGGGCGTTGATCATGGGGAAATCGGGCAGCGTCCTGCAGATTGCCGCGATCATCAGCGGCAGCATGGTAAGCTTGGGCCGGTCCCCCCGGTTGGCATTCAGCTGCGCGCGGGTTTCCTCCAGCGCGGTAACGTCGGTTTCCTCGACATAGGTGAAATGCGGGATGTTGCGCTTGGCGGCAGCCATGTTCTCGGCAATCCGCTTGCGCAGACCGATGACCTTGATCTCCTCGTCCGCGCGCGCTGCGCCGGAACCGGAATAACCGCCGGAATAGGCAATGAACGAATCGAGATCGGCGTGGCGGACACGCCCGTCCTCGTGCGGTTTCACGTGTGACAGATCGATGCCAAGGTCCTTGGCACGCTTGCGCACGGCGGGACTGGCCAGCACCTTCGCATCATGGCTCGCCGGTTGCGGCGCAGCTGTTGGGGATTGCGCAGGCGCGGCCTTCTCCTCAACCGCCGCCGCGGCATCTTCCTGATCGGAGGCGTCGGGGTTCTCCACCTCGATACGCGTTTCCACCTCTTCGGACTTTGGCGCCGGTGCTGTCTCTGGCGCAGCTTCGGCAGCAGCCTCGTTTTCCTCGGCAACATCGTCGGGCACTTCGCCCTCTACCTCGATCACCGCCAGCATGCCGCCGATGGCCACCACGTCGCCAACTTCGCCGGCGACTTCCACCACCGTGCCGGTGACGGGGCTTTCCATTTCGACGGTCGCCTTGTCGGTCATCATGTCGGCTAGCTGGCCATCTTCCTCGATCCGGTCGCCGACCTGGACGTGCCAGGCGACGATCTCGGCCTCTGCGATGCCTTCACCGATATCGGGCAGATTAAATGTGAACTTTGCCATGGGGCCTTACTCGCTCAAAAGCTTGTCGATGGCCTCGCCGATGCGGACGGGACCGGGGAAATACGCCCATTCGAGGCTGTGGGGATAGGGTGTGTCGAAACCGGTGACGCGCTCGATAGGCGCTTCAAGGTGGTAGAAGCAGCGTTCCTGCACCATCGCGGAAAGCTCTGCGCCAAAGCCGGAGGTGCGCGTTGCCTCATGCACGATCAGGCAGCGGCCGGTCTTTTCCACCGAAGCCTCGATCGCTTCGATATCCAGCGGCACCAACGTGCGCAGATCGAGGATTTCGGCATTCACGCCCTTGGCGCGCGTCACGCTCTCCACCACGTGCACCATGGTGCCATAGGCGAGGATCGTCAGCGCATCGCCTTCTGTCACGGTGCGCGCCTTGCCGAGCGGGATCTTGTAATAATCCTCCGGCACCTGCGCCTCGTCAAAGCCCTTCCAGCTCTTGGCGGGCTTGTCGTAGAAACCGTCGAACGGGCCATTATAAATACGCTTCGGCTCGAAGAAGATGACCGGGTCATTATCCTCGATGCAGGAAATCAGCAGACCCTTCGCATCATAGGGCGTGGAGGGGATGACGGTCTTCAAACCCGAAACGTGGGTGAAGATCGATTCGGGGCTCTGCGAGTGCGTCTGCCCGCCGAAGATGCCGCCGCCAAAGGGGCTGCGAACCGTCATCGGCGCGATGAATTCCGCAGCGGAGCGATAGCGCAGGCGCGCTGCTTCCGAGACGAGCTGATCTAGGCCGGGATAGATGTAATCGGCAAACTGGATTTCGGGCACGGGGCGCAGGCCATAGGCGCCCATCCCCACTGCAACACCGATAATGCCGCATTCCGAAATCGGTGTGTCGAACACGCGGGTCTTGCCGTATTTTTCCTGCAGGCCTGCGGTGCAGCGGAACACGCCGCCGAAATAGCCGATATCCTCGCCCAGCAGGATAACGTCGTCATCGCGTTCCAGCATATTGTCGAGCGCGGAATTGATCGCCTCGATCATGTTCATGTGCTTGACGTTGCCGGTGGCTTTGCCAGCCTCAGGCGTCTTGGCAGCGGTGTCTGTAGTCATGTCGGTCATTCCGCCGGATCCTCGGGAAACTTGATCTGCCTCTCACGGATCGCCTGCGCGGCCTGTTCTTCCAGGTGCCAGGGCAGTTCCTCGAAAACATCTTCGAACATGGTGTGGAAGGGATGGTGCAGGCCATGGCCAAGGATGCCGTTCTTCTCGGCCTCCTTCATCGCCTTGCGAACTTCGGCATCCAGCTCTGCATCCATCGCTTCCTGCTGGTCTTCAGACCATTCGCCAAGCGCGATAAGATGCTTCTTCAAACGGTTCACAGGATCGCCGAGCGGCCATTCGTTTTGCTCCTCGG
This sequence comes from Aurantiacibacter rhizosphaerae, assembly GCF_009807005.1. Lineage (GTDB taxonomy): Bacteria > Pseudomonadota > Alphaproteobacteria > Sphingomonadales > Sphingomonadaceae > Alteraurantiacibacter > Alteraurantiacibacter rhizosphaerae. The sequence continues at coordinate 455,131 of NZ_WUBR01000002.1, forward strand.
CAGAACGATAGGCGCTGGGATCGTCGGACGTGGAATGCCCTTCCGCCCGATATGTAAAATGTTCGATCAGCGTCGGCCCGCCATTGGCACGGGCGCGGTCTGCGGCCCAGCGTTCGGCGGCGAACACGGCAAGCGGATCGTTGCCGTCCACCCGCAGGCCCGCAATGCCATAGCCAATGGCGCGCGCTGCGAAGGTGGCCCGCTCTGCCCCGGCGAAACCGGAGAAGGACGAGATCGCCCACTGATTGTTGATGATATTGAAGATGACCGGCGCGTTATAGACCGTGGCGAACGTCATCGCGGAGTGGAAATCACCCTCTGCCGTGCTGCCCTCGCCCACCCATGTGGCGGCGATGCGGGAATCGCCCTTGCTGGCGCTGGCCATGGCAAAACCCGTCGCCTGCGGCAGCTGCGTGGCAAGATTGCCGCTGATTGAGAAGAAGCTCAGACGCTTCGAGCAATACATGATCGGCAGCTGGCGGCCCTTCAGCTTGTCAGCCTTGTTCGAATAGATCTGGTTGATCATCTCGGTCAGCGCGTAACCGCGTGCGATCAGGCAACCCTGCTGGCGATAGCTGGGAAAGATCATGTCATCCCCGGCCAGAGCATGGGTGGCGCAGACGCTTGTCGCCTCTTCGCCCGTGCACTTCATGTAAAAGCTGGTCTTGCCCTGCCTTTGCGCGCGGTACATGCGATTATCGAACGCGCGCACCAGCGCCATTTCACGCAGCATGGCGCGCAAGGTATCGGCATCAAGGCGCGGGTCCCACGGGCCGTGGGCCTTGTCGTCATCGCCCAGAACGCGAATCAGATCATTGCAAAGCGGATAGGTTTCACTGGCCTCGGCCGTTTCGTCCGGGCGCGGCTGATCGCCTGCCTTGCTGATCTGAAGATCGCTGAAATCTACCGTGTCACCGGGGCGATAGCGCGGTTCCGGAACATGCAATGCGAGCTTGGGTCGATTGCTGCCCGCCTGATTATCGGCATTCTCGTCCCTTGGTTTGGACACGACCTGCTCCCATAAGATTATTCCAATTGATTGGAATTATATTAGTCACAAAGGTAACCGTCAATCCGATCTATCACAGGAATAATCAAACAGCTACAGGTGCGCGCAGGGCTCCTTGCGGTTCGTAATCAACCACCTCAAAATCGTCGAAACAGTAGTCGAATATTGTCGGCGGCACCCTTTTCAGAACAAGTTTCGGTGCGCCCGCTGGTTCACGCTGTAGCTGCGCTTCCACCAATTCGGTGTGATTGAGGTACAGATGCGTATCACCGCCGCTCCACACCAGCTCACCCGGCTGCAGGCCCGCCTGCGCTGCAATCATGCGCGCCAGCAGCGCCGCACCGAACAGATTGAAGGGTAGCCCAAGCGCCACATCGCAGCTGCGCTGATACAGCAGGCAGTTGAGGCGCGCGTCCTCCCCTTCCCCCGCCACGTGGAACTGATAAGTCTTGTGGCACGGTGGCAGCGCCATCCGGTCCAGCTCCGCCACGTTCCACCCTTCGATGATGTGGCGGCGGCTGCCAGGATTGGTCTTCAGGCTTTCCACCACCTGCGCCACCTGGTTGATGCCGGGGCCTTTCTGATACCTGCCATCCGGCCCGTAATCATAGGTGGGCCAGTCCACCCATTGCTTGCCATACACCGGGCCCAGATCGCCCCAGTTGGCGGCGAATGCCTCATCCGCCACGATCCGCGCTTCGAAATCCTTCTGGCTGATATCCTCGCCACTCGCCTGCCGGTACTTCGCCAGCGGCCAATCGCTCCAGATCGTAACGCCCTGCTGCAACAGCGGGCGGATATTGGTGTCGCCCGTCAGGAACCACAGCATCTCCTTGGCGGCGGCTTTCCAGTAGACGCGCTTCGTCGTCAGCAGCGGAACATGGCCGCCACCAAGATTGAAGCGCAGCATGGTGCCGAACACTGAACGGGTGCCCACCCTGGTGCGATCCATGCGCTGATCCCCATGCTCCCAGATATGGCGCATGAGATCGAGATATTGCCATTCGGGGTGGCGGTCTTGGGTGGTGCTCATGGCAACCTCGCTACCACCGGCACCGCCCTGTCGCCAAGATCACATGCCGTGATATTCCCGATACCAGTTCACAAAGCTGGGAATGCCTTCCTCGATAGAGGTGGTGGGTGCATAGCCAAGATTGCTGCTGATCGCATCGATATCGGCATAGGTGCGCACCACGTCACCCTTCTGCATGGGCTGCCAGTCGATCTTCACCTCGCGCCCGCATGCCTCGCCCAGCAACTCGATAGCCTTGGTCAGCTTCTCACTGCGATGGTTGCCGATGTTGTAGATCGCATGCGGTTTTACCGATCCGCCGGGCTTCGCCGCGCCATCATCCGCCGGAGGATTGTCCAGCACGGCAGTGACGCCTGCAATGATATCGTCGATGAAAGTGAAATCGCGCCACATCTCACCCTTGTTGAAAACAGGGATAGGCTCGCCCGCCAAGATCTTGCTGGTGAAGATCCACATGGCCATGTCCGGCCTGCCCCACGGACCGTAAACGGTAAAGAAGCGCAGACCCGTTTGCGGAATACGATAGAGGTGGGCGTAGCTTTCGCTCAACATCTCATCCGCGCGCTTCGTGGCGGCATAGAGCGAAACGGGGTGATCGGCGCGGTCGTCCACGCTGAATGGCACCTTGTCATTGCCGCCGTAAACGCTGGACGAACTGGCGTAGACCAAGTGCTCCACCTCTCTGTGCCGGGCGATCTCCAGCATGTTGGCATGGCCCACCAGGTTGGACTGGATATAGGCAGCCGGGTTCTCCAGCGAATAGCGCACGCCAGCCTGCGCACCCAAATGCACGATGCGATCCAGCTTCACGCCGTCCAGCGCCGCCTCAAGTGCGCCCATGTCGGCAAAATCGAGCGGAGCAAAGGTGAAATCGCCGCCCAGCTTTTCCAGCCGGGCAAGGCGTGCCTGTTTCAGCGAAGGATCGTAGTAATCGTTCAGATTATCGATGCCGAATACGGTATCGCCGCGCGCCAGCAAGCGCTCGGCCAAAGCCGCGCCGATGAAACCCGCCACACCTGTGACCAGTACTCGCATTCGTATATTCCCTTCGATCAGATACTATTCGTCGGCTGCCTAGTGGCATCGCATCCACTGCTTCGCAACGTGTTACCCCCTCATTCCAGACTATCCCCCATCTGCGCCAGGGCCGGCTCATTATTGGCGCGCACGGCAGGCTTGCCAGCGCCAGACACTATGCCTATAGGGCCGCCTCTGCCTCGCGGAGGGTTCACCCTTCGCAAGCACCGGTCGGGGAGTAGCTCAGCCTGGTAGAGCACTGTCTTCGGGAGGCAGGGGCCGGAGGTTCGAATCCTCTCTCCCCGACCAACTTTCGTCGTTTCCGACAATAAGCCGCAGAATTCCGCCGTTTTCCTTCAACCGAGGAAATCGGTCTGGAGTCCTGCTCGCCGCTTTTGTCGCACGGCCCTTTCGCTTGTTAACAATCCGAGCGTAGTCCCGGCTGAGCGCGGCGCAGGCGGAGATGATGACTGCGCACCCTCCAAGTGTCTCGATTGCGTGCTGGAGTAGCCTAACCGTGCCCCTACCGCGGTGCGGACACCAGCAGCTCTGCCCGGCGGCTCTGCCAATCGTTCCGGCCAGTTGGTTCCGGCGCTTCGCTGAAAACCTCGAGGTGGATCGATCCTTCCGGTGCGCCCAGCCCTTCAAGGATGCCGACGATCTTCTCCCCTCTCTGACGGGCCATCTCTTCTCGCTCTACAAGAACTTCGCCGTTGTCGAGCAGGTTCGCGCCGCGAAACGCACGGACCGATATCTGCACGCCGGGCGTGGCTTCGGCCAGGCGGGCAAGTTCCAGCATGACCATGGCATCTGGGCCGGAAGCGCGATCTCGCTCGAAGGGGAAGTAGATGGTTTCCGTCTGTCCCAGCGCCACTTCCGGCACGGGCAACGCGCGCAATCGCATGATCTGAAGGGAGGTTGACGGATCGGCGAGGATCATTGCGCGCTGTTCCTCTGTGATGTCGGGCCGACGTCCAAGTTTCAGCGCGATAATTTCCGGTGTGGCAGGCGCGATCTCGTCACATTCGAGGGAGAGTTCGGGCAGGACCGAGGCGCGTCCCTCGATCTTCACCCCGCCGCATTCCTGCCCCTCATCGCTCACGTTGCCTTCCACCAACAGCTTGTGACCAAGCTGCGGCCGGCCCCAATCGGGAGGAATGGACACGCCGTACCGCTCACCATTGTGCCGCACGAAGAAGCAAACGTCGCTGCGCTCCCCGGTGTCCTGCGCCACGGGGCATGCGACAAAATTCAGATACTCCTGAGCCGAGGCCGGAACGGCGACCGTCATGGCGCATAAGGCGAGGATGGGAGCCAGTTTTCCGGGCATTCTCATAGCACGCTCATGAAATTGATCAGATCCTGCTTTTCCTGATCGGTGTAGCGGATGTTGAAGCGGCGATCGTAGAAGTCCACCATCTCGCGCAATGTGTCGGCCTCTCCGCCCATGAAATAGGGTGCGCGGGCAGCAAGGCCACGCATCTGCTGAGTCATGCTGGCACCGATGTCGCTGCACCTGCCCGTCACCAGAGCGCGGCCCGGATCGTGGGTGTAGATAACTCTGCCGAGATAGGACTGCGGCACAGCATCATCGTGACAGGTCGCCTTGAACAGCGGCAGGTCCTCGCGCCGGTTCCACGGCCAGTTGTTCAGCCCCAGGTCCATGAAGCCGGGTGCAAGGTCCATGCCCGCCAGAACGGTGTTGTGACAGCCCGATGCGCAGCTGCGCTTGAAGGGATTGCCCAGACCCTTGTCGTTATAAACGCCCACGTCCTGGATGAAGAAGCGCTTGTCGAAAAAGACATTCGCACCGCGGGCGACGGATGCCTGGAATTCCTCCTGCGGGGTCAATTCCTCGCCTTCGCTGCGCTGGTTTAGCCACATGTTGAAGGTGCCAAACACCCGGTTGACCGGATTGTTGCCAAGTTCGCCGGGAGGGCCATCGCGCATGGCTTCGGGGCCAAGGCCCGGCGGCGTGCCGAAACCGCCCAGTTCGCCTGCCTGGTTGCTGAAGCCTTGCGCGACGTAGATCGCGCGCTCGAACTCCTCGATCTGGCGAAGCTCTTCCTCGCTCAGCTTGGCAATCATTTCCAAGTGGGTGGAGCTTGCATCGCCCGCCTGCCCGCGCAGGGTGGGCAGCCTGCCGTCCGACATCAGCTGCACGGATACGAACTCGCCGGTTTCCGGGTCGGTCGGCAGCAGGCTCTTGTCATTGTACATGAAATATTCGTGCGGGGTCACGCCGTTGGGCAGCGTGAGCATGTACTTCATGTTCGCCACCGGGCGCGGCCTGCGAAAAACGGACACAGCGGGATCGTCGCTGAACATGCCCCATTCGGGATCGAGGTTGCAGCCCGTGGGATCGCTGACGACTTCCAGGTCAAATTCCGGTTCGATCACCGTGCCGTCTGCCGCGCGAGGAGGCCACGGGCGCGGAATGCGGAACAGGCCCTTCGTCAACAGCAGCGAATGGGATGCCTCCTCACCTTGCGGCAGGCTGGGGCAATTGGAACCATCGACCGCCGCGAACAGCGGGTCTTTGCCACCCGTCGCATCCCACTGCGCCTGGATCGTCTTGGCCGAAAGGCTCATCGCGTCGGACGGCTGGTGGCAGGTGACGCAGGCGCGCCCGTTCTCGCCCAGTGGCTCGAAGAAGGGGTGGCCTGCCGTGTTGATGGACTCGCCCGTGTTGATGAGGCGAAGGCGGCCTTCCTCGTTGGGAAATTCCAGCGTTTCGCCGATCACGTGTTCTTCGCCCGGCCCCCACCACTGGCTTCGAGGCTCCTCGGCACCCTGGCTCATGGCGGCAACGCCGAACGTCAGCGATGCGCCCACCAGCAGGGCGGCTGAGATACGGTTGAGAGAAAGCTGGGTCATTACCTGTCTCCGCGCGTCGGTTGATGGCGGTAAACTGTCCCGTCTTTCATCACGAACCGCACGTCTTTCACATTCGTTATGTCGTCAACAAGATTGCCGCCCACCGCCACGATGTCGGCAGCCACGTCCACCGCGATCGTACATCGCTTGCGCAAGGCCAGCCCGAGGGTCGTTGCGAAAACATTCATTCGGGCGCGCGGTCCAGCAACTCGCGTTCCTTCATCCATTCCAGCAAACGTCCGCCCCACAGATCCGGCGTCATGGTGAAGTTGGGAACGTCATAGACGTGCAGCTCCGCATGCTCGCGCTCCGCGATCCACATCTGGAACAGCGCGACGAGGCCGTCCGTCACCGGGCCGTGCCAGGCCTCCGTAATCAGGAACAGGGGCGGCGCGTCCTCGGGCACGGCGATATCCTGCAGGGCAGGACCGAAGTTCGAGATGATGAAATCGGGGGTCGCCCCCTCCTCGCCTGCCATCATGGTGCCGAAAGCAACGCCGCCACCTGCTGAAGTGCCGAACATGCCCACGCGGGCTGGATCGATGTTCCACTCTTCGGCGCGACTGCGCACGAGGCGGAGCGCGGCCTGTCCATCATTCACCGCCAGGCGCAGCACCTCGTTCATCGCCGGGTCGTCTGGCGACGGATTGGCATTGGCGTTGCGGATTTCCATTTTGGGAAATTCGGTTGGTCCCGATGCAGCCGGACGCGGTGCTGTCGCCTGAGCGATTTCTTCCGGCGTGCGCTGCAACGTGCGATATTCCAGCACGATCACGGCCACGCCCCTATCGTTCATCATCTTTGCTGTTTGCTGGATATACGCACCCATGCCCAGCACGCGAAGTCCGCCGCCCGGCAGCATGACGATGGCCGCGCCGTCTGCCTTGTCGGGCTCTGGCAGGAAGACCTGCAAGCGCGGTTCTGTGGTGTTGTAACGCTCCTCTCCTCCATCGGCGGAGTGCACCACCAGCGGCTCCGACCAGTTCTGCGAACCAGGAGCAGGCCCATCATAGAGGTTCAGCATCTGCTGCTGCGCCGTGGCCGCGCAGGAGGGGAGAAAGGCGAGACAGGCCGCGCCAAGGGCAGTAAGTATGGTCTTGCGGCAAATCACCTCAGAAGCCCTTTGTTTCGTAAGTCCATTCCGCATTATCGCACAGGCCGCAGTTCTCGCCGATGAACCAGCGCGAAGCGGCCTCGTCCCCGCGCAGCTGCCACTCCAGCCATTGCACCGCTACAGGAGCGACCGCGCCGCCATTCGGCTGCCGGAAGGTGCCGCCGTGGCCCACATCCAGATTGGCAACGGCCACCGGCACGTTATTGATGCGCTGAAAATCGTCCATGCCATTGGCGAAGGCGATGTCACTCTCGCCGCCTAGGATATAGAGAACCGGCTCATGAAAATTGCGCAGCTCCTCCTTCGCGACGGAGAAGCCGGTGATGGGATTGAAGGCGTCCGGGTCCAGCACGCCGCTGTTGTGAACGATGGCGGTGGCGATGCGCGGATCGGCGGCAAGCCTGATCGCCTGCAGGCCGCCACAGCTATGCCCGGCGACTGCGACCATCTCCGGATCGATCAGGCCGTGAAAAGGGCTCTCGGCACGGTCGTTCTCTGCCAGGATCCAGTCGAGCCCGGCAAGCAAATCTGCGGGCAGCGTCTGCACTGGCGGGAATGATCCATCGCTATGGGGTTCACGCGGCGGAGCGGTAAGCGCGCCCGGACCGCTATACGCCTTGCCCGGTGCAATCGCGATATAGCCGTGGGAGGCGATTTCCAGCAGGTGGAAACGGGCGGATGTGGCATCGGCGGAACAGCCGCCATTGCCCCACAATACTACGCCAAGCTTACCATCGTCCACAGCGCCCAGGTCTTGCGGACGATAGACGATGTGATCGGGCAAGTCTGGCCGCACGTCGCGGATTGCGGGATATGGCCCGGTGCCCGGCATATCTGGCGCCGCGGCAAAGGCTGCATCGGATGCCGCGCGCGCTGCGGTTTCGTCAGAGTGCGTGACTGCCTCATCAACAGTTGCGCAGCCCGCCAGCACGACGGCAATGGCAAGAATGGCCGGGCGCGGTTGGGCAAATTTCATAATTCTCTCCGAACGTCTGATGGAAAAACGGCCGGCAAGCGTAACGCTTGCCGGCCGCCTTGCCTAGAAACCGGCGCGCAGGCCGATTGCGATAGTGCGACCTATCGGGCTGTGGGCATTGGGATCGAACGCCAGATTGCCGTTCTGCACATAAGGCGGATCATTGTCGAAAATGTCCTGCACATCCAGCGTGAAGGTGACGCTTTGCGTGAAGGCAACCGGCTGTTCCAGCGTGTAGCGCAGAGCGAGATCGAACTCGGTATGCGACGGCACATCCTGGATCGGCGTGACGGAATCATTGTCATAGCTGCCATAGTGATTGACGAACACGGTTCCTGACAGGCCGCCGACTTCCGCCCCGGCATAAGCGCGGGCGATGAAGGATGCCGGGTTGTTGATCGTATCCAGCACATCACGCAGCGGCGTGCCGGTGATGATCGAGCGATCGAAGGACAGGATCTTGGTGGCATTCACGCCCACGCGCCATGAACCCCAATCGGCGAAGCTTTCGTAGCTGCCGATGAATTCAAGGCCGTCGGTCTTGTTCGCACCAAGGTTCACCTTGCGACCGTCGACAATCGCCTCGACATCGGCGGGGGATGCCGGCGGCGGGCTGAACAATCCGCCCGCGATGATGGCGTTCACCAGATCGATGGGCGGATTGAAGGTGACAATCGGTGCAAGTTCCGGCTTCTGCAGCGCCAGCAGGTCATTACCCGGCGTGGCGATACGGTTGGTGTAGTCCACGTTATAATAGGTGACGGACAGGCTGAGGCCGTCAATCGCGTCTGGCTGCCAATCTGCACCCAGAGACCAGGTGGTGGCTTCTTCCGGCTGCAGATCAGGATTGCCGCCGCGAATAAACAGCACGTTGCGAAGGTTGTTGTTGCTGTCCACCAGCGGTCGATACTGGTTGAAGGGCAGGCCCGTGTCGGACAGCGTCGGCGCGCGGAAAGACGTGCCATAGCTGCCGCGCAGGGTCAGCGATTCCACCGGGCGGAAGGTGACGCCGAACTTCGGGTTCACCGTATCGCCCACGTCGTTGTAATCATCGTAGCGAACGGCTGCCGACAGGTTGAGTTCGGGGCCGTTGCCGCCGATGACGGGCACGAAGACTTCACCGAAGACAGAGTTGATCTTGCGATCGAAATCGGTCTGGAAGGGCGCGAGATCCTTGAAGTTGATCTCCTGCCTTGCAGCACCCAGAGCCACGCGAACTTCGCCAGCCGGCATTTCAAACAGCGGGCCGTCGACCGAAGCGCCGTATTCATGAATGCCGTAATCGGTATCCACGCGGAAGGAGCCCACGAACGAGTTGATCGTATCGGGGTTGTTGTTGCCGGTGGAGCTGAAGGGATTGAAAGCGGTGGCAGGGTTCGGATCGGCCAGCGCGGCGGCCAGCACTCCGCCCAGCGGACCGGAGCCCAGGTTGCGCGTCAGCGACCGTTCCTTGTCATGGCCATAGGCGTAAAACACATTGGCAGACCAGTCTGCGCCCAGCTGCGCGTTCAGGCCGCCCGTGATGTGATAGGCCTGCTGGGAAGACGGGCTGCGCTCTGTGCCCAGTTCGTTGATGAACGAATATGCCACTGTCACGCGTTCACCCGGTGCGCCGGGATTTACGTAGAAGGGATTGGATGGCGGCACGTCGAACTGCGCGGCCAGTGCGGGGCCGGCCAGCACGCCGTCACGCTCTGCATAAAAGCCCTGCGCATAGAATTCGATGTTGGGCGTAATTTCCTGCTCGAAAGTTGCGGCAACGCTGTAGCGTTCCTGTTCCGGCAGGACGCCGGCACCCAGATAAGCGCTTTGCAGATTGCGCGTGCCAGCGGTAAAATCGCCGGGCGTCAGGTTCTCTCCATCGCCATCGGGGATGGCATAGCTGACACCGCCCACGGTGATATTGCCGGGCGCGGAGTTGGTGGAACGAAGGTCCGGCCCGCCGAAGGGGGTGAGATCGTCGGTGTAGAAATCGCGTTCCGACGCGAAAAGCGTGCCGCGCTTGTTGTATTCACCAGCCACCATGACAGATCCGGTAGCCCAGCTTTTGCCCAGGGCTAGACCAGCCTGATATTCCTCGAACCCGTCAGCAAACTTGACGCGGCCCATTGCTTCGGCACCGTCAAAATTCTTGCGCAGCAGGATGTTCACCACACCGCCCACAGCGTCAGAACCGTAGATGCCGGAGCTGCCATCGGCCAGCACTTCGAGGCGCGCGATTGCCATCGTCGGGATGACAGAGGGATCGAAGAACTGGCTCTGCGTGCCCGCAGCGGGCAGGCGGCGGCCGTCAAGCAGCGTCAGCGTGGATTCCGTGCCTAGGCCGCGCAGGTTGATGCCGGTGCCGAACGTGCGGTTGGCGTTCTGGTTGTTGGCGGAGGTGAACGATGCGTCAGTCGCGCCGAAGTTGAAGACCTGCGGCAGTTCTGAAAGCAGTTCGGTCGTGGTCGACGCGGAACTTGCCTCGATATCCTCGCGGCCAAGGCCGATCACCGGCGAACCAGTCGGCTCAATACCGCGAATGCGGCTGCCGGTCACGACGATTGCGGGCACAACTTCTTCCTCGATCCCGGCACCGGCATCCTGCGCCAGCGCTGCACCGGGAAGGCACAGGGCAATCAGGGAGCCACTGCCAAGCAGGGCCGCGAAGTTCGAATTCAGGGACTTTCTCATGGTAATCCTCTCTCTTGCGTCCGGCATTTCGCCGGTTGGCTTTCTGGCATTATCAACTGGGTTAAAATCGGTGTAGGCTTTGGGTGGGTTGGGTTCTTTGCAGGCCATGGTTCACATCCATTCCGGCTCTCTGTGGCTGGCTTGCGCGCTCAGGCGGATGGCGGCGTTTGCCGCGCCGAAGGCATCGTAATCGCGGCGTTGCACCACTTCGAAGAACACCCGCTTGGCAACCGCGCGGCTGTAGAACTGGAAATATTCGCCCTGCTCGTCGCGGTCGTAGAGGATGTTGCCTGCGCGCAGCCGTTCGAGCAGTTTAGGCTCCAGCCCGAAGCGCGCTTCGATATCGTCGTAGTAGTTCGGGCCGATCTCGAGCAGCGGCAGACCGGCTTCGGTCGCAGATTGTGCCGCCTTGAAGATGTCGTCGGTCGCCAGCGCAATGTGCTGCACGCCAGCGCCGAAGTAGTTGCGGATGAAGCGCGAGCTCAGCGACTGATGGGCCAGCGATCCGTTGAGGGTAAAGCGCACGCTGCGATCGGCGTTCTGCACGGCCTGGCTGTAGATCAGGCCCATCGGATCGGCGATTTCCAGTTGCGCCGTCGTATCCATATCGAACAGCGAGTGGTAGAACAGCAGCCAGCTGAGGAATTCGCCCTGCTGCATGGTTTGGGCCACGTGGTCGATCCGGGTCAGAAGCGGAGCGGTGCCTTCTTCCTCTTGCTGGTGCGGAAATTCCTCCGCCCACATCGCTTCGCTTTTCGCCGCGTCGACAAGGTAGAGAACGCTGCCGCCCATGCCGCGAACACCGGCGATATCCCATTCGTCGGGGGCCACGGCCTGCTCGAACCGCTGGATGCCCAGCGCCTTCGCGCGTTCCATGGCTGCATCTGGGTCGGTTACGCCAAGGCCGATGGCACAAACGGAGCCGCCGTGAACCACCTCATGGCTGTGCGCATGGCCGTCGGGCTCAGAATTGATGACGAAGTTGATCTCGCCCTGCTTCCACCGGGTCACATCCTTGCTGCGATGCTTTGCGACGGGCGTGAAGCCGAGCGCGCGGAAATATTGCGCGAATTCTTCCGCCTCTTCGTCGCTGGCGGCAAATTCGATGAACTCAGTGCTGGTCGCGGCTACGCGGTCGGGCAGCACCGGTTGGCGACCGGAAACACGCACCGCCTCGTCCTCCAGAAAGCGAAGGGAGCGATGGCCGTCTACCGCCAGCTGGCTGGCGGCGCCTGCACGGAACTGATCATTGAAAATCTCCAGACTGAACCACCCGTCGTAACCTGTGCGCTGAATGGCGGCGACATATTCGGCCACGGGCCAGTCGCCCTGCCCCGGCAGTACGCGGAAATGGCGGCTCCAGCTGAGGGCGTCCATGGAGAGGCGCGGCGCATCGGCGAGCTGCACGAAAAACAGCTTGTCACTGCGAATATCGCCGATGCTGCTGCTGGGAATGTCGCGCGCCAGCGAGTGGAAGGAATCCAGCACCAGCCCGACAGAAGGATGATCCACGTCGCGGACCAGCGACCACGCATCGCGATGATCGTTGACGTGCCGACCCCACGCCAGCGCCTCGTACCCGATGCGCTTGCCATGCCGCGCCGCCAGTTCGCCCAATTCACCCAGGTCATCCAGCATGCGCTGGCGGTCCGGCAGGGCGGCGGGAGAGCAGTTGGAGCACAGGAGCACTAGATCGGTGCCGAGCGCGTCCATGATTTCGAACTTGCGCTCCATGCGTGCAAAGGCTGCGCTGCGCTGAGGCTCGGGCATGCCTTCAAGATCGCGGAACGGCTGGAACATGGTGCATTCCAGGCCCAGGTCGCGCATCATCTGCGCAATCGCCTTGGCATCCTGCGGCGCGCCGATCAGGTCGTTCTCGAAAATCTCGACTCCGCCAAAACCGGCGTTCGCTGCAGATTGCAGCTTGTCGGCCAGCGGGCCGCTGAGGCAGACGGAGGCGATGGACGTCTTCATGCCGCGCTCCGCTGCTGGCCAGTCAGCGCGGCCAGCATACGGTCGCGATCGGGCTCTACCCCGGTAAACTGACGGAACGCTTCTGCCGCCTGGCCAACCACCATCGGCGCGCCATCGGCAGTGGCCATGCCGCGTTGCCGTGCAGCCTTCAGCAATTCGGTTTCACGGGGAAAATAGATCACGTCCGCCAGCCATTGGTCTTCGTCAAGCAGAGCAGGGTCAAACGGCATTCCGGGATGCTGAGCCATACCCACCGGTGTGGACTGCACCACGCCGCACGCACCATCAATCGCACCTGCGGCAGATGCACAGGCGATGATCGTGGCTTCCGGGAAGGCCGAGCGAAGGCGCTGTTCAAGCGCCTCGATCCGCGTGGCGGAAGCATCGTGAATGCGCAGTTCGCGCGTGCCCGAAGCGAGCAGCGCAAACGCTGTAGCCGAGCCTGCTCCACCGGAGCCGATCTGCGCAACGATATCGCGCGGCTCATCCGGCAAGGCCACGTCGAGCATGAACTGGAAGCCGATCCAGTCCGTATTGCTGCCGATCATGCGCCCGTCACGGAAGGTTACGGTGTTGACCGCGCCGAGCGAGGCAGCGGTGGGATCAATGTCGTCAAGCAGGGGTATGACGGCCTGCTTGAAGGGATGGGTGATATTGACCCCGCTGAAACCGCCATCCAGCAGTTGGTTCAGCTTGCCGGACAGGGCATCGTCAGCCAGCCCCAGCAGATCGAAATCGAACAGCTGGTAGGTAAGCGCAAGGTCAAGGCAGGCAGCTTCGGTCTCGTGAATTGCCGGGGAGGAGGATGCAGCGATCCCTCGGCCCAAAAGCCCTACCTTCAGCGGAGAATTAGTGCCCGTCATGCTCGCCGCTCCGGAACGGCGACAAGCAGCACCAGCAGGCCGGCAAGGACGGCGGGCACGGCATAAATGGCAAAGATCGTTCCAACCGGAAGATCGGCACCGACGAGATAGCCACCAACCAGCGGCCCCAGTACCGCCCCGATGCGGCCCACGCCCATCGACCAGCCGATGCCGGTGCTGCGGATATCGGTGGGATAGAACCGCGCGGAAAGCGCCCAGAAGCCATTGAAGCCGCCCTGCACACTCACACCAACGAACATTGCCGAAAGCAGCGTCAGCGCCAGTGGCATCGATACATTGCCAAAGATCAGCATGGCCACGGCAGAGGCGAAGAAGAACAGCGATATCACACGCGGCAGCGCGAACCGCACAGCTAACCAGCCCATCGCGCTTGTGCCGAGAAAGGCACCAAGGTTATAGGTCGCCCCGGCGTAGATCGCCTGATCAACCGGCAAACCAGCGCGGGTGGTGAGTTCAGGGATCCAGTTAATCACGAAATAGAGGACGAAATATCCCAGCGCCACGGCGAGCCAAAGGATGATGCCGGACCGCATCCGGCCATCGTCAAACAGGCGCAGCAAGCCGATCTTGTTCGCAGTGTCTGGCTTCGGCGGCAGCGCGTCAAGCGGCTCATGCCCCAGTCGCGCACCAAGCTTGTTAGCGCGTTCCAGCGCATTCTTCGGCTGGCGACGCAGCAGGAAATCGAGCGATTCCGGCATGACGATCAGTGCGATGACCAGCAGGCCGAGGCTGAGGAGCCCGATCATCAGCAGGACCATGCGCCAGCCATATTCGGGCAGCAGCGCCACTGTGAGAAACGCGGTGATGATAGACCCGAAGGGCCAGCCCGCCTGGACGAAGCCGACAGCAAAGTCGCGATAGCGGGCGGGCGCGAATTCAGATGCCATGGCCGTCATCGTGACGCCGATCGTTCCAACACCAAGGCCAATCACGAAGCGAGCGAGCACCATCGCCTGAACCGAGTGCACTTGCGATGAAATCACCATCGCCACGGCGACGACGGCCAGCGCACAAATGATGAGCGGGCGGCGACCGAAACGGTCTGCCAGCGGCGCGATGAGCAGACAGCCACCGGCCATGCCGGCAAGACTGGCGCTGAAGATGATGCCGAGATCTGCGGGCGCGATCGACCATTCATCGGACAGCACCGGCGCCACGAAGGACATCACCAGAAGGTCTGCACCGTCAAGCATGTTGAGCAGGAAGCACAGGCCCACAGCAATAATCTGCACCGGCTTCCACTCGGTAGAATCGGCAGTTTCAGGGATGGCAGCGGCCGCGTTCATCAAACGACTCGCGCCGCGCTGTTGGTGCTGATTGCAATCATGACGTCCTCTCGCTTCGCCCCCGTTATCCGGGAAGGTCGAATGGAGCGCATCTAAACATACCGTCCGGTACGGTCAACAACAAACATACAGGTTGGAATGTTATTGCATCAGGCCATTGCCCTTGGCTATGACACGCCGCAAGAACATATAAGACGAGAGAGTGGAGAGTTTTGGCAGAGGCAGCGGTCAAGGAGCGGCGCAAGCGGAACGCATCGGCAACACGTGCCGAACTTGTGGCCGTGGCGACCGAAGAGTTTGCCGAAAAAGGGTTGGCAGGCGCAAGGGTAGAGGAAATCGCTTCGCGCACTGCCACCAGCAAGCACATGATCTACTACCATTTCGGCAGCAAGGACGGGCTGTATCGCGCCGTGCTGGAACAGGCCTATGACGAATTTCGGATCGCCGAAGGATCGCTCGATTACGACGATCTGCCGGCGCTCGATGCGCTAACCGCGCTTGTCGGTGCGACGTTCGACGTGCACGCCCGGCGTCCGCAGATTGTTCGCATCATCATGGCCGAGAACATAAATTGCGGCGAGCAGATCCATTCGATCGACAGCTTTCAGCAGCGTGAGCTGGCGCTGGATACCATGCGCCGAATTCTGGATCGCGGCGCGGCGGACGGCACCTTGCGAAGCGGGCTGGACCCCTTGCAGGTGCACCTTACCGTCAGCGCGCTCTGCTTCCACTACATCGCCAATGTCCACACCTTCGGCCACGTATTCGAAATCGATGCCCACTCCTCCACCGAGATGGAAACCCGCCGTGAGGAGATCATCGCAACCATAGTCAATCGCTGTGCGAAGTGACGGGAAAGGAATGAAAATGATTAACAGCAAAGCCGTTGCACCCATGTGCCTGGCGGCCCTACTCGCGTCATGCACCGGCATGGGTTCGACACCGCCTGCCAGCGCCGGTGCAGACGCGACCGCATTTTCCGACAGGTGCGCCGCACTGGGCGCACAGCTGATGTCGCAGGCGCCGGTGCGCGATCTCGTTATCCAGACCAGTGCGTGGCAAGAGAACCTGGTCCTCGAAGGCGAAGGCTCCGATGTGCAGGCCCCGCTGCCCGCACATTGCCTTGTCGAGGGTTACTATGGCGAGCACGAGGGCCAAATCGGCGGATCATACCGTACAGCTTTCCGCATGCGCTTGCCGCTGGACTGGAACGGGCGCTTCCTGTTCGAAGGCGGCGGCGGTTCCAACGGCGTGATCCGCGAAGCGACCGGCATAAACGGCCCCGGAAACACCACGGCGCTGGATCGCGGCTATGCAGTGATCGCGCAGGACAGCGGACACGACAATGATCGCAACAATGTGCCCAGCCACGGCGGAGTGATGGCATTCGGCCACGATCCGCAGGCCCGCGCAGACTATGGCCATTCCAGCCTGAAACCGACTTACGATCTTGGCCAGCACATCGTCTCCACGCTTTATGGCCGCGACAGCGAAACCAATCTTTTCTGGGGCTGCTCCAAGGGCGGGCAAGAGGGGATGGCCTTCGCGCAGCGCTATCCCGATGCCTTTGACGGGATCGTGGCCGTGGCCCCCGGCATGGCGCTGCCCCGCGCCGCGGTGGCACAGGCATGGGACACGCAGGCACTGGCGGGCGTCCTTACCGCGCGCGGCGAGAAGCCTTCGGTCGAGGGCCTGCGCACGCTGTTCTCCGATCAGCAATTCGCGCTGGTGAGCGATGCCACACTGGAAGCCTGCGACGCCATCGACGGCGCGCAGGACGGCATCGTCGCGGCAATCGGGCAATGCACCACCGCTCGCGTGGAGCCGGAACTTCGTGCGCGCCAATGCACCGCGCAAGGGGCAAGCGATTGCCTTGAGAGCGCGCAGGTGGATGCAATCCTGAAAATCATGGACGGCCCGCGCGATGCAGATGGCAAAGCGCTTTACTCCGACTGGGCCTGGGACGGGGGTGTTGGCGCAACGGGCTGGCAGGTCTGGAAGACTGGCCTGGTAAACGGTCCGCCGTCGCTGAACGTCGTATTGGGCGGCAATGCGCTGGCTTCCGCCTTTACCACTCCGCCCACGCCAATCGCGCCCGATCCGGAGCAATTGCTCGCCTGGCAGCTGGCGTTCGATTTCGATAAGGATGCTCCGGCCATCTATGCGGTGCAAGCTCCGTACAAAACCAGCGCCTGGCAGGATGTCGGCATGCGCTCCACCGACCTATCCGCCTTTCGCGCGAATGGCGGAAAGCTGATTGTGCCCCACGGCAGCAGCGATCCCGTCTTCTCGGTCCTCGATACGATCAACTGGTGGAACGAGGTCAATACCAAGACCGGCGGAGACGCAGCCAGCTTCGCAAGGGTGTTCCCGGTTCCCGGCATGAACCACTGCCGCGGCGGACCATCGACCGACCAGTTCGATTCCCTGTCTGCGCTGGAAAGCTGGGTCATCGACGGGAAAGCGCCAACCTCCATTTCTGCGACTGCTAGCGACGAAACGCCATGGCCGGGTCGCGAAATGCCGCTTTGCCCATACCCGCAAATCCCGCTGGCAAACGGTGCGGACGGCTATCGCTGCGCTCGGCCCCAGATCTGACAATTGAACGGAGTTTCTACCATGCGGGCAATTTTCATCGCGGCAACATGCCTGGCGTTGTGTTCAGGCCATGCTGCCTCTGCGCAGCAGGAAATCACCATACAGGAGGCGCGCACCATTGCCTCTGAAGCGCGCGATGCCGCGACGGCAATGATACCGGACCTGCCCGGAACAGGCCCCTACCCCGCCACCTATGAAATCCTCCCCGATTTCCCGGATCACGTTATCTTCCGGCCAGCTGATATGGATGGCCTTGGCGACGAGAAGCTGCCGCTCATCGTCTGGGGGAATGGCGGTTGCCAGGACGATGTAGGCAAGTATCGCCTGGCGTTGCTGGAAGTAGCTTCACACGGCTATGTCATCGTCGCGCCCGGCGGGATTTACTCCGGGCCACGGGCCGATATTTCGAACCGGCGCACGCAAGAGGAAGATGGGGTCGCTCCCGGAAAAACCAGTGCAAGCCAAATTGCTGAAGGTATCGACTGGGGCATTGCCGCCTCGCGCGATGAAGGCAGCGCCTATTTCAACCGGCTGGATACAGACGCGATCGGGGTTTCGGGGCGCAGTTGCGGCGGCGGCCAGGCGATCAGGGTGGCGGCAGACCCTCGCGTCAAGGCAGCCGTGTTCCACAACACCGGCATCATCATCGAAGGCGAGTTCGTGATCGACGGAAAGGTGATGCAGAAGTCCGAACTGGACGCACTGCACACGCCGGTGCTGTACATCATGGGCGGCCCCTCCGACGTTGCCTATCCCAACGGCACGGACGATTTCTATCGCATCGATCACGTTCCCGTGATGCTTGTCGACGTGGATACCGGCCACCTGGGCACTTACCGAGATCTGTTCGGCGGTCGTAACACCCAGATGGAGCTTGATTGGCTCGACTGGCAGTTGAAGGGCGATCAGACAGCCGCCAGAACCTTCGTCGGTCCGGCATGCCGGCTCTGCCTGCAACCGGATTTGCGCGTGATGAAGAAGGGTATCGACTAAGGCTTGCTGCATCTCAGGTTGCGGAGTGGTGTGCCGTCCGATAGCCAAGGCTTTGCATAATTCGATCGTCGCAATTGGCCAAAACCGTGCCGCGCCCCTTGTAATCGATCTGCAACATCGCCATTGGGTCTGCGCTGCTGTTACAAACGGAAATCGATGAACTTCACCCATCCCTATTTGAACGGTGACGGTGACGACAAGCTGCGCGAAGAGTGCGGCGTGTTCGGCATCATCGGCGGGACTGACGCCGCTGCCGCTTGCGCATTGGGCCTTCACGCCCTGCAACATCGCGGGCAGGAAGCCGTGGGCATAACCAGCTTCGACGGGGCAGAATTCTATACCCGTCGCGGGCTTGGCCATGTGGCCGACAATTTCTCGTCCGAAGATTCGATTGCGGAACTGCCCGGACATATGGCTGGCGGCCACGTGCGCTATTCCACCACGGGTGGATCGGGCATGCGCAATATTCAGCCGCTCTATGCAGATCTGGCCAGCGGCGGCTTTGCCGTGGCCCATAACGGCAATATCTCCAACGCGATGAAGCTGCGGCAGGAACTGGTCAGCAAGGGCGCGATCTTCCAGTCCACCTCCGATACCGAAGTCATCATCCACCTGGTGGCGACCAGCCGCTATCCCACCATGCGAGAAAAGCTGGTGGACGCGCTGCGCCTCGTGGAAGGCGCCTATGCGCTGATCGTGATGACACCGCGCGGCATGGCCGCCTGCCGCGATCCGATGGGCATTCGCCCGCTGGTGATGGGCAAGCTGGGCGATGCCGTGGTGTTCGCCAGCGAAACCGTGGCGCTGGACGTGGTTGGCGCGGAATTTACCCGGCAGGTCGATCCCGGCGAATTCGTCGAGGTGGATTTTGACGGCAATGTGCAATCGCACCGGCCCTTTGGCGAAACCCGCCCTCGCCCCTGCATTTTCGAACATGTGTATTTCAGCCGGCCCGATTCCATCTTCAACAAGCGCAGCGTTTACGAGAGCCGCAAGAACATCGGCGCGGAACTGGCGCGCGAAATGCCCTGCGATGCCGATCTGGTGGTGCCCGTGCCGGACAGCGGCGTGCCCGCTGCCATCGGCTATGCGCAGGAGAGCGGCATCCCGTTCGAACTGGGCATCATCCGCTCCCACTATGTGGGCCGCACATTCATTCAGCCTTCGGATGGCGCACGCCACGCCGGGGTAAAGCGCAAGCACAACGCCAACCGCCTGCTGGTGGAAGGCAAGCGCATCGTGTTGATCGACGATTCCATCGTGCGCGGCACCACCAGCCTGAAGATCGTGCAGATGATGCGCGATGCGGGCGCGGCGGAGGTGCATTTCCGCGTGGCCAGCCCGCCCACCGGCCATGGCTGCTATTACGGCGTGGATACGCCAGAGCGATCAAAGCTGCTGGCAGGCCGCATGGATCTGGCCGCAATGCAGGAATTCATCCAGGCAGACAGTCTGGCATTCGTCTCTATCGACGGGCTTTACCGCGCGGTGGGCCTGACAGGGCGCGACAATGCCTGTCCGCAATATTGCGATGCCTGCTTTACTGGCGAATATCCCACTCCGCTCACCGATTTGACGGGGAAGCAGGACAAGGACGCGCAGCTTTCACTTCCAGTCAACAAGGTCGCCTGAATGACTGATAATCAAGAGCAAAAGCCACTTGCGGGCAAGATCGCGCTCGTCACCGGGGCAAGCCGCGGCATTGGCGCGGCAACGGCAAAAGCGCTGGCCGCCAAGGGCGCGCATGTCATCCTCACCGCGCGCAAGGTGAAGGGGCTGGAAGGCGTGGAAGACGAAATCCACGCGGCCGGCGGAACCTCCACCATCGCGCCGCTAGACCTGACAGATGGCGAAAGCATCGGCAGGCTGGCGCAGGCGGTGGCAGAGCGCTGGAACAAGCTGGATATCATGGTGATCTGTGCGGCGCAGCTGCCAACCCTGACGCCGGTCACCCAGATTGACGGGCAACAGTTCAACCAGGCTCTTACCCTGAACGTGCTTTCCACGCAGGCGTTGCTCGCGCATTTCGACGCCTTGCTGAAGCGGGCCGACGCTGGCCGGATCATCGGCCTCACCAGCTCCGTTGGTGCTCAGCCACGGCCCTTCTGGGGTGCTTATGGCGCCAGCAAGGCCGCGTTTGAAAACCTGCTGGAATCGCACGCGAAGGAGATCGAACGGATTTCCGAAATTCGCGTCGCCATCCTGGATCCGGGCGCGACTCGCACGGATATGCGCGCGCGTGCCTATCCGGGCGAAGATCCCGATTCGGTGAGGCCGCCAGAGGTGGTGGGCAATCGCATCGCGGAAATGCTGACGGAAGATTTCCCCAATCTCCACCGTATGCGAGTGGAAACGCCGCGTTAACCACTTCGCTTAGCGTCCTGTTAGGCAGCCTCCGACATTCTGTGCAAAGCAAGGCCGCACCTGCGGGCTTGCCGGATGAAACCACAGAAAACGGGAAACGCGCGCGATGAGCATGCAAAACACCATGGGCCGCTATGATATTGCTGCACAGGAAGATCGCAGTGCTCCTCGCACGAAGATCATGATTCCTGCCCAGTTGCGCGGATCGGGCATGCGCGCGTTTCAGACGGTGGTGAACGATCTTTCCCTGTCCGGATTTTCTGCAACGGCACTGAACCGGATGCATCCCGGATCGATTTGCTGGCTGACCCTGCCCGGCCTTGAATCCCTGCAATCCGAAGTGGTGTGGTGGGAAAACGGGCAGTGCGGCTGCGCCTTCACCAACCTGCTGTCACCCATCGTGCATGACAATGTCCTGGCCCGCTTCCGCGGCGATGGCAGCTATCGCGGCTGATCTAGCCCAGCCAGTGCTTCCGATTGGCGGCATGGCGCAATTTCATCAAAACGCTGCCCAGCACCAGTAATCCCGCTGCAATCGTCGCGAATTCCAGGGAAGGCGCAGTCTGTCCCCCCGCCGCATAGATGGCAATGAGGGCCCACAGGAAAACGCCTGCATAAACGGGATTGCCCCGCCCTCGCCATACGGCGACCGCCGCGATCAGGCCGCCAAGCCCGATGACGCCTGACGCCAGCATCACCTTGTCGCTGTTCGCGCCCACGCCGTAATACACCAGCGTGGCCGAGATATTCACGATGCTCGCCGCCGTCAGCCACGCGGCAAGCGCGCTGAGCGTAAGGACGACGATCCAGCGTTCCACTGTCGTAAAATCCCGGTCCAGGTGAACCAGGGTGCGGTACACCATCAGAATGCACACCAGCGAGAACAGGATGATCACGACGGATGCGAACGTCAGCGCGTAAACCTGCGTGTAAAGCGCCCACAGTCCATTAAGGGCAAAGGCACCTGCCGCAGGCCAGGCCACGCGGTTCAGCAATGCGCTGTGCCGTTGCGACGGCAGAGCCTGATAAAGCGCGAAGACTACGGAGCCGAAGAACAGCGGCCCCCAGATGGCAAAGGCCCACCCGGCAGGCGTGATCAGCGTGCGTGTGGCATCTGAACGGCTGCCGATATCTTCCCCGATGCCGAAACTTGGCAGAAAGGTTGCGCCCACCTGCAATATCACGGCGAGAATAACCGCGAAGCGCTGAAGCGGGCTGCGCGGATAGGGTGTGCGTCTTGGAGAAGTACCGATTGCCATGGGTGGATCGTTAGGGAATTGGCCGAGTTACTGCCAGTTATATTCTTGCGCAGCCTGCAACATTTATTCTCTCACCATCGGTTCTGCCGGGCCGCCTACGCGAATGCCGGTTTCGCCGCGCCGCGCATCTATTGCCGCCTGCACGGCAGCGTAAAAACGGTTACGATCTTCGCCCGCGCCATCATTGCCGGTGGACTGGCGCCAATTGGAATTGGTGGCGATCACCAGATCGCGGCTCGGATCGATCAGGATGCCCTGACCGTACAAACCGCTGGCGGCATAAACCCCGCCCGGATAGGTCCACCACTGATAGCCGTAGCCACGCCCGAAGCGGCCTGTCTCAAACGCTGGCTGCGCCGCCTCTGCAAACCAGCCTTCGGGCACCACGCGTTTGCCGCCCGCCATCCCTCCGCCAAGGGCAAACAAGCCAAAGCGCGCCATGTCGCGGGTGCTGGCCTGAATGCAGCAGCCTGAAATCTCGCTGCCACTGCGGGACAGGATCCATGTTGCATCCTGTTCCATGCCAAAGGGCGCCCACACCTTTTCGGAAAGATAATCGGCCAGGTTCTTGCCCGTGGCCTCCCTCACCAGAACGCCGATCAGATTGGTCTCGCCGGTGTTATATTGCCAGCGCGTGCCCGGCTCCGCATCGCGGGGAAGCTGGCGCATATAGTCCACCAGCGCATCGACGTTTTCGTCCTCCGGCTCATGCTCGGCGAACAGCGCCACGTCCGATTGCGGGTCGCTGTAATCCTCGTTCCATTTGACCCCGCTGCTCATGGTCAAAAGCTGGCGGATGGTGACATCGTCATAGGCAGAGCCGCGCATGTCCGGCAGATATTTGCTCACATTGTCGTCAAGACTTTCAATATCGCCATCGGCCAGTGCCGCGCCCACAAGGGTTGATGTCAGACTTTTGGCGACAGAGAAGCTGGTCCATTTACCGTTGGCGCTGAAATCCAGTCCGTAGCGCTCCATCACCACCTTGCCATCATGCACCACCACCACGGCGGCGGCATTCTGGCGCTGCATGAAGGCGCCCATGTCGAATTCGCCAAGGTCCAGAGGCTGCCCCTCTGGCAGTGGATAGGTAGCGTCACCCGCCTCTATCACGCGCGCATCCGCAAGGGCGGGAAAGGCATCCAGCGCGCGGAATGCAGCGGTGCGGGTATCCTCCGGCCAGAACAGCACATCGCGGTCTGTCGGCATGTTGGCGATCAGCCCGCGCTGATCATCATCGAGGGAAAGCCAGAAGCCACCGGCGCCCAGCGCCAGCACGGCGAAGATACCCAGGATCCACTTCATTATGACACGTCTTTCACCAGGGTGACCTGGTGCACATCGATGCCACCGCCGCGAAAACCGCCTTCGCAATACATGAGGTAAAACCGCCAGAGATCGCGGAAGCGCTGGTCAAAATCGCTGGGCAGGCGGCCGTCATGATAGGCCTCGTCAAACCGCGCGCGCCAGCATGCCAGCGTTTCGGCATAATCGATGCCGAAATCTTTCTGATTGGTCCAGCGCAGGCCGCGTTGCTCCGCAAGGCGGCGAAATTCGCTGGTGCGGATCAGCATTCCGCCGGGGAAAACATAGGCCTGGATGAAATCGGCGCTGGCGGCATAATCATCGAAAATGGCATCGGCGATGGAGATATACTGGATCGCCGCACGCCCGCCCGGTTTCAGGTTGCGGGCGACACAATCCATGAATGTGGGCCAGTATTCCCGGCCCAAAGCCTCCACCATTTCAACGCTGACGATGGCATCGAACTGGCCTGCCATGTCGCGGTAATCGCATTTCAGAAATTCCGGACCGGGAAAGCGGGTGCGTGCCCATTCCAGCTGGCGATCCGAGATGCTGATCGCGGTAACGTCACGCCACTGCCCCGCCAGATGACCCGCCAGCGAACCCCATCCGCAACCGATTTCCAGCACGCTGCGGGCATCGCCAATGCGGCCGCTCAATTCGTCCCACTTGCGGTGCTGCGCAGCCAGCAATCCATCGCCCGCATAATCCAGCGCGCTGGAATAGGTCATCGTGGGATCAAGCCAGCTGGCGTAGAAATCATTGCCGAGGTCGTAATGCGCGTGGATGTTCTTTTCCGCGCCTTCGCGCGTATTGCGCTTCAATGCGTGCATGGCCCTGGCCGCCCAGCGCCACGGCCCCTTGGCGCGCGCGGCATCGCCCAAGGATACGGCGTTGGCCATAAACAGGGCAAACAGTTGCACCGGATCGGGGCTGGACCATTCGCCCGCTTCCCAGGCCTGATACCATCCCACGGAACCGCCCGTTGCCAGGCGCAGCAGGGCCCGCCAATCGTGCAGCGCCACCTCGCATTCGAAGCCCGGTGCATTGCCGCCCAGCGTTCTCTTGGTGCCATCGGGCAAGGTGCCGTGGATGGTGCCGCTGGCAAGGCCTCCATCGATGGAATCGAGGATCCGGGAAACGGCCGGCACAAACAGGCGCGCAAGCAAGCCAGGCTTCACTCCAAAGCGCTCGCCGCTGTCCAGCAGCACCCCTCCCCTTGCATGTCCCGCATTCATGGCGCGCGTTATGGCGGCGTTGTGCCGCCATCTCAAGATGTTCTCAGCCCTTGTGCTCACGGTAGTTTGAAAGCGCCCGTTCGCGCGCTTCCTTGTGACCGATCAGCTTGGCGGGATAATCATCGGGCCTGCATCCGTTCGCCTCCGGATCATGGATCCTGTCATCGCCCAAATCGGCCAGCTCAGGCACCCACTCGCGGATATAATCGCCGGCATCGAACTTCTCGCTCTGGCTGAGCGGAGCCATGATGCGCACGAACATATTGCTGTCCACACCGCTGCCGCTGACCCATTGCCAGTTCGTGCCATTGCTGGCGTAATCGGCATCCACCAGCGTATCCCAAAACCAGTTTTCGCCGTGCTTCCAGTCAATCAGCAGGTGTTTGACGAGGAAGCTGGCGGCAATCATTCGCACGCGATTGTGCATCCAGCCGGTGGCCCACAATTGGCGCATCCCGGCATCGACGATCGGGTAACCGGTGCGGCCCATCTGCCAGGCCTCCAGCTCTTCCTCTATCACATGACCGCGATTGGGATTGCGCCAGAAATTGCCAGTGTAGAGATCGCGGTAGGATTCCTCGCCATATTTGGGGAACTGGCAGATGATATTCTGCGCATAGTCGCGCCAGATCAATTCCGCGCGGAACATGCGTGCACCATCGCTGGTGTAACGGCTCATCGCGTCCCACAACATGCGCGGGCTGACTTCGCCGTGATGAAGATGGGGTGACATACAGCTGGTGGCATCCTCGCTCGGCAGATTGCGATCGTCGGTGTAATCCTTGCTGACCTCGAGGAATTTATCGAACCGCTCCATCGCGGCGGCAGTGCCGTGCTGGTCACCCCAGAAATCACGCATGCCGCCTGCCCAGTCCGGCTTTGTCGGCAGCAGGTCCAGATCGTCCAGACTATCGCTGGCTGGCCAGCTATCCGGGTTCGACAGGCTCGGTTCCGGCAGGATGTCGAACCCGTCTATGGCGGAGAACATCGAATCCTTGAACGGCGTGAAGATCTTGTACGGCGTGCCCCCGCCCGTGGTGACGGTGCCGGGGGGCAGCAGGTAATTGCCGTCGTGCAATTCCAGGTCCAGTTCATCCTGCAGCTTGCCCTGCGCGCGCCTCCACCATGGTTCGTAATGCCGGATGGCGTGGACGGTCTTGGCGCCGGTTTCTTCCAGCAGTTTGGGCAGCACATCGCACACACTGCCGCGTCGCAGGATCAGCTTTGTACCATGCCGACCAAGATCCTTCTCCAGCGACGCCAGCGCGTGATGCAGCCACCAGCGGCTGGCCCCGCCCAGCTTGCGATCACCGGGTGTGTCATCATCCAGAATATAGACAGGTATTACCGGCCCTGCCTGGGCGGCGGCGGTGAAGGCGGCGTGGTCGCACAGGCGCAGGTCACGGCGCAGCCAGACAATTTGCGGTTCGGACAATCGTAATCCCCTTTAGCAGGGCAACGCTATCAGCTTCCGCCCGGTTCCGAACACAGACCATCGGGCAGGGTAACGCTGAAGCGCCCTTCTTCCACGCCGTAATAGCGGGCATCGCCCAGCAAGAAGCTGCCGTCCTCCTGCCGCGTGATGACAGGCGCCCTGCTCCAGAACAGGAACGCCGCTACCTGCTTATCACGCGCCTTCGCCGTCTCCAGATCGCAGGCTGAAAGCGGTGTGTTTCCGATCCGCTCTCCATCAACGAAGAAGCTGCCGCTGCCGCTTACGCCAATGCTTTCCCTTTGCCAGAAGGCCAGTGGCGGCGGCGAGGAGATCGTCTCTACGAAGGAGGCATTCGCCATGCGATCGAATTGCGAAATGGCGAAATTGGCGACAAGGTAGATGCCGCAAATCCCCAGTGCGGTACGCGCCGTACCGCGCCAATCCATCCCGCGTTTTTCACGCCGGCGCGAAAGCCACATCCCGCCGATCAGCAAGGCCCACAGCCACACGTCGATGATGAACAGCACATCGCCATAGAACCAGCGGCTGGAAAATGGCTCCAGCAAGCGAATGCCATAGACATTCATCCAGTCGAGCGCAGGGTGGGTGAGGCAGCCGATCAGCGACAGGCCATAAAGCCAGCCGAAATGCACCGGCGGCCGCCCTTCAGGCCGTTTGCCCCGCCGTGTTTGCCAGCGGTCCCACCCATACAGCAGGCCTGCCAGGATCAGCGGCAGCAGCAGCAGCGCGATCGGCCCATGCGTTATCCCGCGCCTGAAGGCGAGAGGCTCCACACCCTCCAGCCAGAAAAAGCATGCCGCATCCACATCGGGCAGGTTTGCGCCGATGATCAGCGCGGGCATGGCAAGGCCGGTTTTCTTCTTCAGCCCCGCCTGTCCGATCAGGGCACCTGTCAGCGAGTGGGTAAGGTTATCCATCGCTGCCGAGGGGGCTAGATCGGGTCCGCAGCCGTTCCGCTGACAGTCCAGGTCTGGCCCTTTGCCAGCAGGTTGGCCAGGCTGGCGGTCTTGCCTTCACTCGCGCGGCGCTTCTCATCATGCACGACGGCCTCGTAAGTGGTGGCCGGATCATCATAGATCACGCCCAGCGGCATGGGGAATTCACCAAACGGCAGTTCCACCAGCATGTGCGCCAGCATCCGGTTGGTGGCATCATGCACCAGCACGCCCGCCGCTTCCG
The DNA here is from genome assembly GCF_009807005.1 of Aurantiacibacter rhizosphaerae. Lineage (GTDB taxonomy): Bacteria > Pseudomonadota > Alphaproteobacteria > Sphingomonadales > Sphingomonadaceae > Alteraurantiacibacter > Alteraurantiacibacter rhizosphaerae. Next base: position 482,366 of record NZ_WUBR01000002.1, read on the forward strand.
CATCGCCATCGGGCACGTCGACAACTTCGAAGGAAAGGGTCTGCGCGTTAAGCTTCAGCCCCTTTACGCCGCCGGTCTTCTCGCTGCCGAACAGCATCGGCTTGCCATGTTCCAGCCAGAGCTGCTGCTGGTCTGCGCCCTTGGGCTTGGCGAAATCGTCGAACACATCCTTGTTATAGACGATGCAGTTCTGGAAGATCTCGATGAAAGCGGCGCCCTGATGGGCATGCGCGGCCTTCAGCACATCGGGCAGGTTCTTCGAAACATCGATACCGCGCCCGACAAACCGCGCCCCGCTGCCCAGCGCAAAAGCGCAAGGGTTGGCCGGATGATCGACAGAGCCGAGCGGCGTGGAAGGCGAGCGGGTATTCTCCCGACTGGTGGGCGAATATTGCCCCTTCGTCAGGCCGTAAATCTCGTTGTTGAACAGCATGATCTGCATGTTCACATTGCGGCGCAGCACATGCATCAGATGGTTGCCGCCGATGGAAAGCCCGTCACCATCGCCGGTCACCATCCAGATATCCAGATCGGGATTGGCCAGCTTTATGCCCGTGGCAAAGGCCGGTGCACGTCCGTGGATCGTATGGAAGCCGTATGTTTCCATGTAATAGGGGAACCGGCTGGAGCAGCCGATGCCCGATACGAACACGGTGTTCTTGGGATCGCATCCCAGCTGCGGCAGGGTGCGCTGCACGGCCTTGAGAATGGCGTAATCGCCGCAACCTGGGCACCAGCGCACTTCCTGATCGGTTTCCCAATCCTTCAGCGTGGTTTCGATCTTGGTAAGTTCGTTCATTGTCCGGCCTCCGCCGTGTTGGGCAGCTGTTGATCATTGGCCATGACCCTGCCCGCGCATTTCTCTTCCAGGCAGCGTCCAATCGCGTCTTCCAGTTCGGCGATCTGGAAAGGCTGGCCACTGGTCTTCGTCAGGCTTTCTGCATCGATCAGAAGCTGATCGCGCAGCAGGGTCTTGAACTGGCCCGTGTTCATTTCCGGCATCAGCACATGCTTGAAACCGGACAGCAAGGTGCCAAGGTTCTGCGGCAAGGGCCAGATATGGCGCACATGGACGTGAGAAACCTTTGCGCCCTTCTCTATCCAGCGGTTAACGGCCTGCTTGATCGGGCCATATGTGCTGCCCCAACCAACAACCACCAGATCGCCGGTGTCCTCACCCCAGGAAACTTCCTGATCGGGCACATCGATACCCGTCACCTTGTCGCTGCGAAGCTGCGTCATGCGCTGGTGATTGTCCGGCGAATAATCGATATTGCCGGTTGTCTCGTGCTTTTCGATGCCGCCAACGCGGTGCATCAGTCCGGGCGTGCCGGGCTTCACCCAAGGGCGCGCGCCCTTGGCATCGCGCTTGTAAGGAAGGAATTCCTCACCATCGGGCAGGCTGTCCATGAATGTTACCGGGAAGGGTTCATAGCTCGCCGGGTCCGGCACTTTCCACGGTTCTGCCGCATTGGCGATATAGCCATCGGTCAGCAGCATCACGGGCGTCATATATTGCGTGGCGATACGGCACGCCTCGATAGCAACCTCGAACGCATCTGCCGGGCTGCGCGCGGCCACCACGGGCAGCGGCGCATCGCCGTTGCGGCCGTAAACGGCCTGGTAGAGGTCGCTCTGCTCCGTCTTGGTAGGCAGGCCGGTGGACGGGCCGCCGCGCTGGCTGTTCACAATCACCAGCGGCAGTTCCACCATGATGCCAAGGCCCATCGCCTCTGTTTTCAGGGCGATACCGGGACCGGAGGAACTGGTTACGCCAAGCTGACCCGCATAGCTTGCGCCAATGGCAGCACAGATGGCGGCGATCTCGTCTTCCGCCTGGAAGGTGGTGACGTCAAATTCCTTCAAACGGGCAAGGTGATGCAGGATCGCGCTGGCCGGCGTGATCGGATATCCGCCGAAGAACATCGGCAGCTTTGCCAGCTGCGCGCCAGCCACCAGACCCAGCGATACGCTTTCCGCGCCGGTGATGGTGCGATAGAGGCCGGGCTCGGCTGCCACCGGGTCCATCGCCACCTGTTTCAGCGGGCCGGAAAGCTCTGCCGTTTCGCCATAGGCATGGCCGGCATCCAACGCGGCGATATTGGCATCGGCAATATCCGGCTTGGACTTGAACTTGTCCTTCAGCCATTCGTGGATCGGCTCTCGCGGACGGTCGAACATCCACAGCGCCAGGCCCAAGGTCCACATGTTCTTCGACCGCAAGGCATCCTTATTGCCGAGGCCATAGGGCTTCACCGCCTCGATCGTGAGCTCGGAGATGTCGAAGGCCAGCAGGTCGAATTTGGCAAGGCTGCCATCTTCCAGCGGGTTGACCTCGTAATGCGCCTTTTCAAGGTTGCGCTTCGTGAAGGCGCCGCTGTCGGCGATGATCAGGCCGCCGGGGCTGATCGATGACAGGTTCACCTTCAGCGCGGCGGGGTTCATCGCCACCAGCACATCGGGCGCATCGCCCGCAGTGTTGATCTGGCGGCTGCCGAAATTGATCTGGAACGCGGACACGCCAAACAGCGTACCCTGCGGCGCGCGGATCTCTGCAGGGAAATCCGGGAAGGTCGCCAGGTCATTGCCCGCCAGCGCGGTGGACAGGGTGAACTGGCCACCCGTCAACTGCATGCCGTCGCCGCTATCGCCGGCGAAGCGGACCACCATGGAATCCAGTTTCTGTTTCTCGGCCTGCTTGTCAGCCGTCTGTGTCGCCATGTAAAACTCTCTCTGCCGCACGCCTTTGGCATTGGGGAATATCGTCCCAGCGTTAGCTGGCGACCTAGGTTCCTTGTTGGCCAAGGACAATCAAGTTTTTCTGTTTGCCCCGCAATGGCTGGAATTCATATGTCCACCACACTAAGCGATGCGAATGACCAGAACCGATCGCCTGCAATATCGCCCGTGCGTTGGCACGATGATTATCAACTCCGCCGGGGAAGCGTTTGTCGGCAAGCGGATTGACAACAAGGAGGGCGACTGGTGGCAAATGCCGCAAGGCGGGGTGGACGAAGGTGAGGACCTTGACGAAGCCATGCTGCGCGAGGTGGAAGAGGAAACGGGCGTTACGGCCAGCCACCTGCAAATCGTGCATCGGCTGGAGGATGAGCTTTATTATGATCTTCCCGCAGAATTGCAGGGCAAGCTGTGGAAGGGCAAATACAAGGGTCAGCGACAGGTCTGGTACCTGGTGCGCTTTACCGGCGCGGACAGCAATATCGATCTGGAGGCGCACAAGCACCCCGAATTCTGCGAGTGGAAGTGGGTCGATCCAGACCTGCTTCCGGAATTGATCGTGCCCTTCAAACGCGAGATTTACGAAACGGTCGTCGCCGGGTTCAAGGGCAAGATCTGAACCCGCTCAGTTCTGGGCCACATCCTCATCCGCCACGGGACCTTCTGCCGTCAGCACGGGCGGGCCGCGATCGATGGCGGCTGCTAGCTGCACGGTTTCAACGCAGGTTGCACCGCACAGGCTTTCCAGCCGGTCCAGGTTCTCACGTGCAGCGGTCAGCGCGCCTTTTTCCACCAGGGCTTCCCCCTCACCCGTGATGGCGGCGAGGTTATCGGGATCGCGTTCCTGCGCCTCCCTGTAGAAGTGGATCGCCTTGCCTTGCAGCCCCTGAGCGCGGGCGGAGTGGGCAAGGTCGATATAGACGCCGGTGTAACCCGGATCGACGGCCAAAGCCGCCTCGAACGCGTCGATGGCGCTTTGCGTATCGCCCATCTGCAAGGCAGTGCGGCCTTCTTCTACCAATGCCTGCGCACGCGGATTGACCTGGTAATCACTCGCGCTGCCGATGCTCGCCTGCAATGCCAGGGCGAGGGAAAGGGCGGCGGCGGCGGGTCCGAAACGCATGGCGTACTCCTTGAGCTTGGACGAAAAAGATGGGTTGTAAGCGTCCATTACCAAGGTTTGTTATCACGCCTTAGATATACGTGCGATGAAAAACCCGTCCGTTCCGTCGTGGGACGGTGTGAGGCGAACGCCCGGCCCGCGCGCCGTTCCCAGCGGCAGGTCCAGCGCCTCTGCCTGCCAATCGGGGTGATCGGACAGGAACGCGGCGACTTGCCCTGCCCCTTCCTCATCCAGCAGCGAACAGGTGATGTAAGTGACAGAGCCACCCGGCTTCACCAGCTGCGCGGCGATATCCAGCAGCCGCGCCTGCAACTGCGTGAGCCGCGACAGCTCCGCTTCCGATAAGCGCCAGCGCGCCTCCGGATTGCGGCGCCATGTGCCTGTGCCGGAACACGGCGCATCCACCAGCACCCGGTCCGCCGTGCCTGCCCATGCGGCCAGAGCCTCCAGCTCCTTGCCCGGATCAAGCAGCACGGTCTCTGCAACCTGCGCGCCTGCCCGCTCCGCCCGCGGTCCCAGCTGCGACAGACGGCGCTTGTCCGTGTCAGCCGCGATCAGCGTGCCGGCATTACCCATGGCAGCGGCCAGGGACAGGGTCTTGCCCCCTGCCCCGGCGCACAGGTCAATCACGGTGTCGCCGGGCAGCGCGCCAACGGCAGAGCAGGCGATCTGGCTGCCCAGATCCTGCACTTCGATCAACCCGGTTTCATAGGCTTCCCATTGCGAAACCTGCGTGCCGGAAGTGAAGCGGAGCGCATTCGGCAGGGCGAGCTTTTCGCCCTCCTCCGGCAGATCAGCCAGTTCGCCTTCCACTTTCAGCCGGTTGATCCGCACGTCCAGTGGTGCACGCGACAGCAGGGCCTCCGCCTCGCCCTGCCCGATGGCAGAGGCGATCAGGCGATCTTCCAGCCATTCGGGCGCCACGCCGCCTTCTGCCGGTTTCTCGTTCTTGCCGATCTTCGGCGGACCATAGCCTTCGCCGCTGAACAGTTCGCGCAAGGCAGGCTGTTCTTCCACCAGCCCCAGCATCGCGCGCCGCCCCGTCGCCGGGATCGGGCCGCAGGCGCGGATGGCGTCATACACATGCTCGCGAATGGCGCGCTTGTCCTTCGATCCGGCGAAACGGTGGTTCTTGAACCAGTCGGCCACCAGCCGGTCTGCCGGGGCGCCATTGGCCTTGGCGGCTTCGATGATGCCGTCGAGGATCTCGATAGCGGCCTGAATGCGGGCTGCGGGGGTCATAATTGCTCCATCATGGAACGCTGATCGCCCCGTTTGCAAAAATTCGTTTTCGTCAATTCTGCCGATGTTCCAAAGGTTTGCAGTGCAATCCTGTTGGAAAAACTGTGACTTTCGGCAATCGCGAAAAGTCCGGGGTGCGTCTGTATCGGCATGACCGGAAAGCTGCGCGCGTTTCCGTGGGTAGGAAAGACGCGCGCCATTCCCGGCCTATCGCGTCGGGTAATTCGGTGCCTCGCGCGTGATGCTGACATCATGCACATGGCTTTCCGACAGGCCGGCGTTGGTGATGCGGATGAAGTTGGCGTTGGTCTTCAGATCGGCAATCGTCGCGCTGCCGGTGTAGCCCATCGCCGCCTTGATGCCGCCCACCAGCTGGTGAATGATATCGCGCGCCGGGCCCTTGTAGGGCACCTGGCCTTCGATACCTTCGGGCACCAGCTTCATCTGATCCTTGATGTCCTGCTGGAAATAACGGTCTGCACTGCCGCGCGCCATGGCAGACACGCTGCCCATGCCGCGATAGGATTTGTAGGAGCGGCCCTGGTAGAGGAACGTCTCGCCCGGCGCTTCCTCCGTGCCCGCCAGCAAGCTGCCGATCATCACGGTGGAGGCACCGGCGGCCAGCGCCTTTGCCGCATCGCCACTGGTGCGAAGGCCGCCATCGGCAATCACCGGCACATCGCCAGCCGCGCTTGCGGCATCCATGATCGCGGTCAGCTGCGGCACGCCCACGCCCGCCACGATGCGGGTGGTGCAGATGGAGCCGGGGCCGATGCCCACCTTCACTGCATCCGCGCCCGAATCGATCAGTGATCGTGCCGCATCGGCGGTGGCGATGTTGCCCGCGATCACCTGCACGGAATTGGAGAGCTTCTTCACCCGGTCCACCGCTTCGCCAACGGCCTTGTTATGGCCGTGCGCGGTATCGATGATGATCACGTCGCACTCGGCATCCACCAGCGCTTCGGTCCGCTCGAAACCCTTGTCGCCAACTGTGGTGGCGGCGGCAACGCGCAGGCGGCCGCCCTTGTCCTTCGTGGCATCGGGGTTGAGCACGGCCTTTTCGATATCCTTCACCGTGATCAGGCCCACGCAACGATAATCGCTATCCACCACCAGCAGCTTCTCAATGCGGCGCTGGTGCAGAATCTTGCGCGCTTCATGCTGCGTAACCTGCTCGCTGACGGTGGCGAGGTTCTCGCTCGTCATCAATTCCTTCACCGGCTGGCCGGGATTGTCGGCAAAGCGCACGTCGCGATTGGTGAGGATGCCCACCAGCTTGCCATCGGGCGCAACCACGGGAATGCCGCTGATATTGTGGCGATCCATCAGGGCCTGCGCATCGCCCAGCGTGGAATCGGGGGTGATGGTGATGGGGTTCACCACCATGCCGCTTTCAAATCGCTTCACGCGGCGCACGGCGGCGCATTGCTCATCGATGGTGAGGTTGCGGTGGAGAACGCCCAGCCCGCCCAGCTGCGCCAGCACGATGGCCATCTCCGATTCGGTCACCGTGTCCATCGCAGACGAGATGATCGGGATATTGAGGCCGATCTCTTTGGTCAGCAGCGTCTTGGTGCTGGCCTGCGAGGGGAGGATGTTGCTTTCGGCGGGCTGCAGAAGCACGTCATCGAAAGTCAGGCCGGTGCGGATTTCCATTGGGGTTGCCACTTCATGTCTCGGGTGATTCGTGGCGGCCCATGTAAACGCACTGTGTGACAATCGCTAGGGGGCGAGGCGGGAAAGAGGGGAATGGCGCAAAATTGGGAGCAAGGTGTGCGCACAACATCCTGATCAAGCGGTTGTTCTGAGCGGAAGAGTAGTCGCAGCGGGCCTGAAAGGCTGTTCTTCACAGAGGTGTGTACGGATCGCGCCACTCAATTCGCCAGTCGCACAAATAATTCGGCAATACCCTTGCGCAGGCAACCCTCAGACCGCATTATTGTGCGATGCAGCATGAAACCACCCTGGAAAAGACCACGCTTGCGACAATTGCCGAGGCCATTCAGCTAAAGCGCGTGATTATGGTGACCTATAATGGGGAGCGCCTACAGCTCAATCCGCACCAGTTGTTCGCCCGTCACCATTCGGTTTATCTTCGAGCGTTCAACCCAGCCAAGAGCCTGAGGCACGATGAAGACCCCACGTTGGGGAATTTCAACATCGCCGGAATGTCCGATATCGACGTGACGACCGACGCGTTCGAGCCACTTGCCTCCTTCGACGCAGAAGTCGTGAAAGCTGGCGACAACGCCCTGGTGAGTGTGGACGATTAAGTGTCCGCAATCGGGCTGCGGACGGACGTTGAACGCTACTGCGCTGTCCATCCCCCGTCGATTTCGTAATTCGCGCCGGTGATGTTCTGCGCCACGTCGCGGCACAGAAAAGCGGCGAGCGCGCCCACTTCCTCCACCTGCACGAATTTCTTTGTGGGCTGACGGGCCAGCAGCACGTCGTTCATCACTTCCTCACGCGTCATGCCTCGGCTTTTCATCGTGTCGGGGATCTGGCTTTCCACCAGCGGCGTCCAGACATAGGCGGGGCTGATGCAGTTGGCCGTCACGTTATGCTCGGCCAGTTCCAGTGCCAGAGTCTTCGTCAGCCCGGCAATCCCGTGCTTCGCGGCGACATAGGCCGCCTTGTATGGGCTGGCCGTCAGCGAATGGGCGCTGGCGGTGTTGATGATGCGGCCCCAGCCCGCCTGCTTCATATGCGGGACCGCAAGGCGCGCTGTGTGAAATGCGCTGGAGAGATTGAGCGCGATAATCGCGTTCCACTTGTCGACCGGGAATTCCTCGACAGGAGCAACGTGCTGCATGCCGGCGTTGTTCACCAGCACATCCACCCCGCCCGCGCCTGCCATCAATTCCTCGGCACCTTCCACCGTGGTGAGGTCTGTGTTGATGTACTCGGCACCCAGCTCTTCGCGCAGCTTCGCGATCTCGTCCTCGTCGCCAAAACCGTTCAGCACGATCTCCGCACCCTCTGCCTGCAAGGCGCGGGCAATGGCCAGGCCAATGCCGGATGTGGAGCCCGTGATCAGCGCGCGCTTGCCTTTGAGGAACATTCGTGTCTCCATACTGTTGATTTGCCTTGTGGTCGCCGTGTCGTAAACATGATGACCGGATCATTACAACATGCTTCGCCTGGGGAGGGCACGCAATGAGACTTAATCCGTTCGATACCAGCAAGATCGACGTGGGCACCACCGGTGGGCGCGGCGGCGTTGGCAAGGCTGGCGGGCTGGGCTGCGGCACCATCGTGATCGCGGCGATCGGCTATTTCGTGTTCGGGCTTGACCCTATGCAGACCGCCGCCACGGTGGAAGGCATGCAGCAGGGCCAGGGCCAGATGCAATCCGCGCCCGCGAACGAGGACGAGGCCGCCGTCTGCAACTCCAACCAATATGCGCAGGAAAGCTGCAACGCGCTCACTTCTCTTAACGAGACATGGTCCGCGCGCTTTCAGGAAGAGGGGCTGGGAAGCGAGTTCCGTGGCCCTGGCCTGCGCTTTGCGACTGCACAGCAGTTCAACACCGGCTGCGGCACCGGCTCTGTCGGCATGGGACCGTTCTACTGCCCGGCGGATGAGCGGATGTATATCGATGTATCCTTCTTCGACCAGCTCAAGCAGATGTCCGGCGAAGGCGGCGATTTCGCGCGGCTTTACGTGGTGGCGCATGAATATGGCCATCACGTGCAGACCATCACCGGCGTTTCAGACCAGATCCGCAGTGCACAGCAGCAGAATCCGCGCATGAAGAACCAGCTACAGGTGCGCATGGAACTGCATGCCGATTGCTATGCCGGCGTCTGGGCGGGCCGCAATCGCAACCTCGTTGAACCCGGCGATTTCGAGGAAGGCATGAACGCCGCCGCCGCCATCGGCGACGATACGCTGACCAAGGGCCGCGTAAGTGCAGAGAACTTCACCCACGGCACCAGCCGCCAGCGCATGGAAGCGTTGCAACTGGGCATGCGCACAGGGGATGATGAGCAATGCGATTCCACCTATCTGCAGATCTGACATGAACCGCACACGATATCTCCTCGCCCTCCCCATCCTGGCGCTGGCCATGCCCGCCAGCGCGCAGGATGATGTGACGGACCGCAGGCCCAATGTGGCCGATGTCGCCATGACCCCGCTCAGCGATCTGAACCTGAAGCGCGATCCCATCCCCACGATCCTGATCTGGGCGCAGGAAAACCCCTACGCCAACGAAGGGCTGGAGAGTTGCAGCAACATCCTGCGCGGGATCGGCGATCTGGACGCGGTGCTGGGGGACGATGTCGACGCCCAGCCCGATGAGGAAGAGCGCCTGTCGATAACCGGCGTGGCGCAAAGCGCCTTGGGGTCCTTCATCCCGTTTCGCGGCATCATCCGCGAAATTTCGGGCGCAAACGACCACGAACACAAGTTTCGCCAGGCAATTACCGCCGGGCTGATGCGCCGATCCTATCTGAAGGGTTTGGGAGAGGCGCGCGATTGCCCCTACCCCGCACGCCCCATGCCAAGCACAATGCTGGCGGCAATGGAACAGGGCGAATCGATGGTGCCCGAACAGCAGCAAGTGGAAGAAACGGTGAGCGAAGACGGGACGCGTTTCGTATCGCGCCCCGTCGTTCAGCCCATCGATTGATTAGCGCATAATCACCGTTTGGTCAGGCGCGGACGATTTCCACAACAGGCCGCGTCTCCTGCTCGCAATCCTCGTCCTGTACAGGAGAGGGATCAGGCATAGTCATCCGCATGGGCGAAAGCACCTGAACAGGTGACACCATGCGTCCGCGCCAGCTCATGGCAACAGCGGTGCTGTGTGCATTTGGCTTGGCGTGCGACATGCTTGCGTGTTCGCGGCGCAGGCTGCGTGCCTCAGCCTGCAATTCATCCAGAGCCTCCTGCATTTCGCGGACTGCCTCCTCGCGATCCTTGGCCGGGATGCTGGAATTCCCCCTGATCGCCACCATCGCGCTGCGGATGCCGACCATGGCTGCTTCGATACCGGCGCGTGCCCCGCTGCGGGCCATGCTTTCATAGGCTTGCGTATCGCAGATCATCGTCGCCGTGCGGCCATTGCCAAGATCACGCTTTACTACGCCGTCGGGGCCAGCCTTGGCACAATCGGCCTCCCCAAAGCGGACAGCCACGGCGCGGGCATGCTGTGCCCTTTCGCGGGCGTGGACGGCGCGTTCCTGCGCCTGAACAGCCCGGTCTGCCGAACGATGGGCGCGTCGCTGCGCCTCTGCCATCGCCATCTCGATCTCAGCCTCATGAAGCTCCATCTCGGCTTCCGCCTGCTCCATTTCCGCCTGGATCTGCTCTTCGATTTGCTGTTCCATTTCCTCCTGGAACTGATCCCATTGGCGATCCTCCCCACCACGCGTGATCGTCTGGCGGATGACGTGGCGCTCTCCGGTGGCGTCGTCGTAATGCACGATCACATGCTCGCCCTCCCCGTTGATCATCATGGCGGAGGGCGGTGCCGGTGGCTGCGGCGCCATCGGTGGCAAGGGTGCTTGCGGCGCCAGCGGTGCCTCCGGCGCAAGCGGCGCGGCAGGCGCGTCGGGCACCGGCGGCGCTTCGCTTTGCGCATAGGTGATTGATGCGGTCAGCGGCAAAGCCAGCGCGGTGGTGGTGATGGCGGCGATGCCGATACGGCGGCGGCCGGGCGATACTTCGGACATGGTGAGGCTCCTTAAACGGTGAATGATCGATTTCTCGCCAAGCACCGGACAAGCCATGGGTGCTGCCATTGCCAGATGTTCACCAGCGGCAAAGCTGGCAATTACCTCGGCATAGACAGCCCGTTCAGACCGCGCACGGCCAGCGACAACGCGCGCATCGCACGCTGCCTCCTGATCCCTGCGCATCGCTCTCCAGCCCCACCAGGCGAGCGGATTGAACCAGTGCAAGGCCAACAGCGGCTGGGCCGCAATGTTCGCAACGAGATCGTGGCCGCGATGGTGCGCAAGTTCATGCGCAATCGCCAGATCGCGGGCCTTTATATCATAATGCGCCATGAAGGCGGGCGGCAGGGCCACCACCTTATCGGCAATGCCAAAGGCGACAGGGCCGGTGACTGCGGGCGTTTCCACCAGCCGCACCTTGCCCGCATCACCCACGGGAATGCTGCCTTCCAGCAAGTGGCGCCGCATCTGCACATATTCGCGAATGCGCCAGCCGATGAATATCAGCGCGCCGCCGATCCATAGCGGCAGCAGCAGATCGGTGACCGTGATGCCCACCAGCGGCGCGGCACCAATTCCGGCAGCGGCGGAGCCAGCAACTTCAGCAGTGGCAGCGCTGTCCGCCGGATCGGAAATGATCACCATCAGCGGGGCGGAGGGCGACAGTGCGGCCTCCTGCTGCGCCGGGGCCATCCACGCGGGCAGCACGATGGGCGGCATGACGAACCGCATGAAGGGCAGCGCCCACAGCGCATAGGCCACCTGCGGCCCGCACCAGCGAGACACCGGGCGGCGCAAAAGCAGCACCAGCGCAATCAGCAAAGAGGTGTAGATGAAAGTGTCGACCAACCAGTCCCCAAAAGCGGTCATTTCTTCAACTCCCGCAGGATGCTCTCGATCTCGGCGATGTCATCCTCGCTCAATGCCTCTGCCTGCGCCAGATGGGCAAACAGCGGCGCGGCGCGGCCACCGAACAGGCGATCTACCAAGCGGCGCGATTCGCCGCCGACATAGGCGGCACGGGCGATCAGCGGAGAATACAGGAAACGGCGGCCATCCGGCTGGGTTGCCAGCGCGCCTTTCTGCACCAGGCGGGACAGCAAGGTTTTTACGGTGGGCATGGACCAGCCGCGATCCTTGCACACGGTTTCGCACACCTCGGCGGCGGTTTGCGGGCTGCGCGCCCACAGCGATTCCATCACCGCATGTTCGGCATCGCTGATGCGCTCCACCCCGGTGTCCTCTTGATCCTGATCGGTCTTTGCAACCACATCGTCCTCCCTGAACGATTACATCTGTAAGTGTTACGACTACGCTTGTAATCTGAACTGCTGGTGAATGCAAGTTTCCATCGGTACTACCTTGCTCGGCTGGCGCGGGGGATGGGCCTTGCGCAAAATCCGTGTAACCTCACGCCCGAATGGCACGAATGGGCAAACAGACAGATTTTTCGGGCGATACGCTGGACCAGTTGATGGCATCGGCGCGCGCCGGGGATTCTGCGGCCTATCGGCGCTTCCTGTCCGAGGCAGCGCAGCGCATCCGCGCCATGCTGGCGCGGAAAATCGGCGCGGACAGTGAACTGGAGGATGTGGTGCAGGAATGCCTGATAGCGATTCATGCCAAGCGCCACACGCTTGATCCGGGGCGTCCGGTGGCGCCGTGGATGTATGCCATCGCAAACTACAAGCTGATCGATCACTGGCGAAGGCGCGGCCGCAGCCCGATCGAATTCGATGATGCGGCGGATATGGCAGTTGCGGCAGATACGTTGGCGTCCACCGATATAGAAACGCTGCTGGAAAAGCTGCCGCGCGCACAGGCCGACGCCATTCGCATGACGCATATAGAGGGGCTATCCAATCGGGAGGCGGGCGAACGCATCGGGGTGGGCGTTTCCGCCATGAAATTGCGCGTGCATCGCGGCATGGCCCAGCTGAAGAAGATCGCGGAAAAAGACCGGATATGAACTCAACCGATAGCCTGATCGATCAACTGGCGCAGGACGGTGCGGCTCCGCGCCCCGCATCCCTTCCCCGATTCGTTGCGCCGCTGGCCCTTGCCATGGCGATCTGCGCGATTGGCATTGCCCTGGTGCTGGAGGCGCCCTTTATTGGCATGGCCATAAACGGGCCTGGCCCCATGCTGGTGAAGTGGGGCTTTTCCATCGCCCTGCTCCTGCTCAGCGGATTTGCGCTGTGGTTTATCGGCAGGCCCGGCAAGGCCACCGGCGCAACCATGGCAACGCTTGCCGTGCCCTTCATACTGCTGGCGGCCCTGCTGGGGGCGGACCTCGCAATCGGCCAGCGGGCTTTCCCCGGTGAGACATGGCAGCGCTGCCTGGCGGCGATGGCGGTGATGAGCCCGATTGCCTTTGGCGGCGCCATTCTGGCTGCGCGCTGGCTGGCGCCTACGAACCTGCACCGTGCCGGATTGGTGGCAGGAATGTTCGGGGGCGCTGCTGCGATGACGGCCTATTCTCCCCACTGTCCAGAGCATGGCATGGCCTATGTGGCGGTGTTCTATTGCCTGCCCATTCTGACGATGGCCGCGCTTGGCTGGCTTCTCGGCCCGCGTCTTTTGCGCTGGTAATATTGGAACAGCCTTGCCGCGCACTGGTTGGCAGGGCATGAACACGAAAACCGGAAGCCAGACCGTCCTCACCAGCCCGCAACTTCGCCTGATCGGCAGCGTTGACGAGGCGATGTACGCCGAATTTCGCGATCAGCTGAATGCCGCCCCGTCAGAAGGCCCGCTGGTAATCGCGATCACCACGCTGGGCGGCAATCCCGAAGTTGCGCGCACGATGGCGGACGATGTGCGCCTGATGCGTGAACCGGGGCGGGATATCTACTTCCTCGGCAAATCCGCCGTATATTCCGCAGGCGCTACCTTCATGGCGGGCTTTCCCGTCAGCCATCGCTACATGACGAAGAATTCCAGCCTGCTGATCCACGAACGCCAGATCACCCGGACGATCAACCTGTCCGGCCCACTGAAAAGCTGCACAGACCAGCTGCATGCCGCCCTGAACGAGATCGAGCATTCCATCGAGATCGAGGAGGCAGGCTTTCGCGAGATCGTGGAGGGCAGCAATGTCACCTTTGAGGAGGTGCAGGATCGCGCGCCCGAAAACTGGTACATCGGCTGTGAAAAGGCGAAGGAGCTGGGCCTGATCTGCGAAGTGATCTGACCCAGCCCCTTTTACCTGTCGCGGCTATCGCATCATGCGATGGCCTCATCCTCACTGCGACCGACTGAAGACCAGTCCACATTGCGGGTGGCGAACATCACGCCTGCCAGTGCACCGAACAGCAGCAGCGAACCGATTATCAGCGAGTATGTCTCCTCGTTCAGCAGGACAAACAGCACACCGTAAAGCGCTGCCAGCATCACCCCGATGAAGCCTGCCCTGCGCCATGTGCCGAGGACAGCGGCGCTATAGGCCGTCAGCAGCCCGATGATCGCCGCAGCGGCCAGCAGGTAGGCGAGCGAGAAGCCGATCACCTCCGCAAAGGCCAGCAGCATCACGAAGAACAGGATCAGCCCAGCGCCTGTCAGCAGATATTCCGCCGCGGCCACGCGGGCGCCGCCAACAATGTCGAACATCAGCAGCGCGGCAAAGGTGAAGCCGATGAACAGGAAGCCATACTTCACCGCGCGATCCACCTGGCTGTAGAGGTCAACCGGTTCCACCAGACCGATGGTGGCAGGCTGCGCGCCTTCTGCATTGCTGGCGCGCGCGCGTTCCATCCGTGGGTCCATGGTGGTGGCCTCCTGCGGATAGCCGGCGCTGTGATCGGAAATGGACATTATGCCCTGCCCCAGAGCCAGATTGGTGATGCCCGGATAAACCGCCTTGAACCCATCGGCGGAGGTTTGCGTCTGCGATGGTTCCGGCAGATATCCCCCGGTGAAGCTGGGATGCGGCCATGGGGAGGTGACGGTCCATTCCGTTTCACCCCCGCGCGGGATCAGCGATAGTGACTGCGTACCGCGCAGGCCATAGCTCCACCGAACGTCCAGCGCGCCTTCCCCGTCCCATTTGGAAACGGGTGCGGAAAAGCCGGAACCGCCGGTGGCAAGCGGGCCATTGCCGGGGCTCAGTTCCAGCCGCTCTCCACCCGCCACCACGCTGGCGCCATCGGAAAGGCCGCGCGTGTCGGCAATGCCGAAACGCAGCTCCGCCTCATCAAACATTAGCTGGTCACGCGTGATATCCAGCCGGTCCAGCTCACTGGTGAGAGTATAGCTTGCCGTGCCCTCCAATGCGCCGGAATAGACCACGCTTTGATAGATGGCATAGCCCTTGCGATCGGGATCGAGCCTGGTGTCGATTGCCTGCTGCATCGGGGAAACGAACAATTCGCGCCGCACCTGACGCCGTCGTTCCGTCACCACCCCGTCAACCGTTTCAGCCTCCACCGTCTGCGCCGTGAAGGGTATTACCAGCACCGGCCCCGTGATCGTCTGCGGGCCGCCCCAACCGCGCGTGATCTGCGCCTGCGCCTGCTGCGACTGGTTTTCCCGGTCATACACCAGAGCATAAACCATCATCAGCGGCACGATCAGCACCACCGCCACCAACCCTGCCAGCATCAACCTTACGCCTGGGCTTCGCTCTCGTCTCATCTTCTCTACTCCCTGTTGCATTGCGATGAACCGTGCTTTTAGAGCGACGAACTGAATACTTGGTGAATTCGCCCGCGCAGGGCAAGATGGCGAACATGTTGAAACGATTCGCTTTCGCGCTTCCCTGCGCCATGCTCGCCGCCGCCACGCCCCTTTTCGCGCAGGAGACTGCAGAAGCGCCACCTGCCACTGAATATGAGACGACCAGCGTGGTGCTGGAAACCACGATGGGCGACATTGTGATCGCGCTGGAAACACAGCGGGCACCGATCACGGCGGGCAATTTCCTGCGCTATGTGGAGGAGGACAGGTTTGACGGCACGGTGTTCTACCGCGCGATGAATCTTGATTGGGGCGATCAGCCCAACGGGTTGATCCAGGGCGGCACGCAGTGGGATTCGGACCGCGTGCTGCCGGGCATCGAGCATGAGCCGACGACGCTGACCGGCCTTACCCACACGCGCGGCGCATTATCGATGGCGATGGGAGAGCCGGGCACGGCCAATGGCGATTTCTCCATCATGCTGGGCGATCAGACGGGCCTGGACGCACGGCCCGATGAGGAAAACCCCGTCTGGCGCAATGGCTATGCCGTGTTCGGCTATGTCACCGATGGCATGGATGTGGTGGAAGCGATCCACGCCGCGCCCGTTGACCCCGAAAAGGGCGAAGGATGGATGAAGGGGGAGATGCTGGCAGAGCCGGTGGAAATCGTCGAGGCGCGCAAGCTTGAAGACAGCGCCGAGTAAGTTCTATCGCCGATCCGGCGCTTGCGCCGCCAGCCTGCTCATCAAGATCGCCGCGCGCTGTGCTTGCCGGGTGAAACTGCGCAGGTCCACGCTTTCGCCAACTGCGTGGCTGCCCGATCCATCCGGCCCCATCCCCGCCAATCCGTCGGTGTATGGCGCAACGAAACTGATATCCGCAGCCCCGCGACGCGCCGGCGGAAACACGCCCATCTTAGGAAGGCCCATATTTTCGTTGATAGCGTTCAACTGCGCCAGCAAAGCGGCGTTGCCTTCGCTGGGAGACATCGGTGGATAGCGGAAGGCGAAGTCTATCTGCGCATCGGTGCCGGGCAGATTGTCATGCACAATGGCCTGCATCGCGGCCACGGTGCGGTCCGTCTGTTCCTGCGTCAACGTGCGCAGATCGCCGCGCGCAACGGCGCTATCCGGGATAATGTTGGTTTTGCCGATAGCGCTGGCGGAAAGATTATCCTCACCCAGTGTCGCAGGGGTGCCGCCCGCCATGAAGCCGACATTGTAGGTCAGGTTCTCTTCGGGCAGTTCCTCCCGAAAACTATCGAGAATGCGTGCCATTTCATAAATCGCGCCATAGCCCGCGCCTTCTGCAAATATGCCGGAGGAATGGCCCGTGCATCCCGTGGTCGTCAGCGTCCAGCTGTTGGACGATCGGCGCGCGACCACGGCCAGATCCTGCCCATCCACCACCGAAAGCCCTTCAAAGCCCAGCGCAGTATCGGCCCACTGCCCTGCCTCTATCAGGTGCTGCCGCGACTGGGCGATGGGGTCGCCTGCGTCTTCCTCGTCCCCTGTCAGCGCGACGACGATATTCGCGCCGGACAATGTGCCCGCCGCCTGCATGGCGCGCAGGGCGGAAAGGATCACGATGATGCCGCCCTTGTCATCCACCACGCCGGGGCCGGTTGCCCTGTCGCCATCGCGCATGAATCGCTGGAACGGGCTCTCTGGCTCGAAGACAGTGTCGATATGGCCGATCAGCAGGACTTTCGCCGCATCGCTATCACCCATATGCCGCGCGAAAAGGTGGCCAGCGCGGTCTACGTGGTTTTGGTCAATCCACTCGACTTCGAAGCCCAGCGCCTCAAACTCAGGGATCAGCATTTGGCCCACTTCGCGCACGCCATCATGGTTGTGCGTGCCGGAATTGAGGTTGGTAATCGCCTCCAGCAGCGCAACGTCGTCCTCGAAACCGGCCTCCACCGTGGTCATCATCGTCTGCTCGGCAGGCGAAAGCTGCGCGAAGGCGGGGGCTGAGATAGCCAGAACGGCGGCGGCCAGCGGGGCAAAACGCAAGGGTGATGTCATGCAGCGAAGGCTAATGCGCAGCCTTGCATGCGGCAAGCGATCTCAGCACACCTCGGCCGTGTTTTCCGGGATCGGTCCATCGGGTACGCGCGCGGGGTGGAGGTAAAACGGGTCCGACTCCAGCCGGTGCGTATCGGGATAGACCTTCGCCAGCACCGCATACAGCGCCGGATCGTAGGCCTGCAAATCACGATGATCCAGGATCTGGCGCCCGTCCACCACCACCAGCTTGTTGGAATCGAACCAGAACTGCGTTCCTTCTGCCCAGTATTCGTGGATCGTCGTCATCGCATATTCGTCGCGCCACAGGCCCTGCGCCTCGGCATCGGCATAGGCCGCCTCAAGCTGGCGATAGAGCGCGGGGTCGATGGCCTGGATGGCATAGAGGACGGAATGGCCGAACTCATGCACCAGTATCGTCTCGCCGTAATAACGGCTTTCGCGCAGGCCCAGCACGTCCTCCTCCGCCACCACGGTGCGTTCCCCGCCGATGCCGCGCACGCGCGCGTCCCAATATTGCCTGTCGGTCAGGCTGCCGATGCGTTCGGCGTAATGCAGCCGCTCACACCGGGTCAGGCGCGGATCGTCGGTATCGGGTTTGGTCCATGCGGCGAATTCGGGCAGGTCCAGCAAGGCCTCCTGCCGTCCCATAACGGCAACGCGAATATCCTGCCGCTGCATTTCCGCGGCGAGATCGGGACGCTGCGACAGCATGCCGCGCACCATATCGCGCGCGGCCAGCAAGGCTGCGTCATCCACCTGCGCGCTGGATCGGATCGGCAGACCTGCCGCCGTCACCTGCTTGGTATAAAAGCCCGCCTCATCAACGGGTTTGATGCTGGCAACACATCCAGTCAGCGGCAGCGCTGCCAGTGCAAACGCAAACGCTGCCGCCTTCATTGCGTGATCAGTACACCCGCTTCTTGGGTTCGATATAGGCGATATCATCCGTCAGCGTGTATTCGTGGACTGGGCGATAATCGATACGCACCTCGCCGCCGCTGCCGCCCCAGCCGGTGAACCAGGCCGCGGTATGCTTCATCCATTCCGCATCGTTGCGATCGGGGTAATCCTCATGCGCATGGGCGCCGCGCGATTCCTTGCGGTTTTCGGCAGAGGACATGGTGACGACGGCCTGCGACATCAGATTGTCCAGTTCCAGCGTCTCGATCAGGTCCGAATTCCAGATCAGCGAACGGTCAGACACCTTGATATCCTGCATCCGCTTGTTGGTTTCCGCCAGAGAAGCCACACCGGCAGACATCAGTTCGCTATCGCGGAACACGGCGGCGTGCTTCTGCATGGTTTTCTGCATGTCAGAGCGCACTTCCGCGGTGGGAGAACCGCCATTGGCGTGGCGGAAATGATCCAGACGGGTCAGCGCGAAATCGGCGCTGTCGGCAGACAATTCGTCATGACTCTGGCCCGGCTTGATCAGTTCCTTCAGGCGGAAACCGGTTGCCCGGCCAAACACCACGAGATCGATCAATGAGTTGGAGCCGAGACGGTTGGCACCGTGCACGGAAACGCAGGCTGCCTCGCCCACGGCGAACAGGCCCGGCACCACGGCATCGGGATTGCCATCTGCACCGATGGTGACGACTTCGCCGTGATAGTTACACGGAATGCCGCCCATGTTGTAATGCACAGTTGGTGTAACCGGCAGCGGCTGGCGCGTCAGGTCTACACCGGCAAAGATCTTGCCGCTTTCGGTGATGCCCGGCAGGCGCTGGGCCAGCACTTCTGGCGCGATGTGATCGAGGTGCAGATAGATGTGGTCTCCATCGGGCCCCACGCCGCGCCCTTCGCGCATTTCCAGCGCCATGGAACGGGACACGACGTCGCGGCTGGCCAGGTCCTTTGCCGAAGGGGCATAGCGTTCCATGAAACGCTCACCTTCGGAATTGGTGAGATAGCCACCCTCGCCGCGCGCGCCTTCGGTAATCAGAACGCCCGCGCCGTAGATGCCGGTGGGGTGGAACTGCACGAATTCCATGTCCTGCAGGGGCAGGCCAGCGCGCAGCACCATGCCGCCGCCGTCACCAGTGCAGGTGTGGGCGGATGTGGCGGTGTAATAGCAGCGGCCGTATCCACCCGTTGCCAGCACCACGCCGTGGCTGCGGAAGCGGTGGATCGTGCCATCGTCCAGGCACATGGCGATCACGCCAACGCAGACGCCATCTTTCATGATGAGGTCGATGGCGAAATACTCGATGTAGAAATCGGCGCTGTACTTCAGGCTCTGCTGATAGAGCGCGTGCAGCATGGCATGGCCGGTACGGTCTGCCGCGGCGCAGGTGCGCTGCACGGGCGGGCCTTCGCCCATGTTCTGCATGTGGCCGCCGAAGGGGCGCTGATAGATCGTGCCGTCATCATTGCGGCTGAAAGGCACGCCGGCATGCTCCAGCTCATAAACCGCCTGCGGAGCCTCTCGCGCGAGATATTCGATCGCGTCCTGGTCACCCAGCCAGTCTGCGCCCTTCACCGTGTCATACATATGCCATGACCAGTGATCGGGCGTGTTGTTGCCCAGCGATGCAGCGATGCCGCCCTGCGCCGCCACGGTGTGGCTGCGGGTGGGGAACACCTTGGAGATGTTGGCCGTCTTCAGGCCAGCTTCGGCAGCGCCCATCGTGGCGCGCAGGCCAGAGCCGCCTGCACCAACCACCACCACATCATAGGTGTGATCGGTAATGGGATAGGCGCGACCATTGATTTCGAAAGTCTCTTTGCGGGCCATCAGGCGGCTCCTCCGGAGAAGGCAAGGCTGGCAATGCAGAACAGGCCGAACGCGGCGCCTGCAAAGCTGGCGAAGTTGAGAAGGAGAATCGCGGCAAACTTGGTGCCCGGTTCATGCATGTAGTCTTCCACCACCACCTGCAGGCCAAGGCGGGCGTGCCAGAAGGTGCTGATCACCAGCAGCGCCACCATGAAGGCAGGCAGGGGAGAGGACAGCCAGCCCGAAATGCTGGCGTAAGAATAGTCGTCCATCAGCGCCAGGGAGATGCCGAGGAACAGCATCGTCACCAGATTGCCGACAGCGGTGAAGCGCTGCATCAGCCAGTGATGCGCCCCCTCGTGCGCAGCGCCAAGGCCGCGCACGCGGCCGATCGAAGTTCCATTACCCATAGTCTTTTTCCGTCCTAGCGCAGCAGGATGAAGGCCCAGAAGGCCACAGTCAGCACGATGCCGGAGATCATGGAGATCACGGCGAAGGTGCGATTGGTATCCAGTTCGTAACCCGCGCCCAGATCCAGAACGAAGTGGCGCAGGCCAGAGCTCATGTGCGTGAAGAACGCCCAGGTCAGCCCGATCAGCACCACCATGCCATACCAGCTGGAAGCGTGGGTGTAGAAGGTGTCGTAAGCAGCAGGTCCGCTGGCCAGCGCGCCCAGCCACCACAGCAATACGCCCAGCCCGACGATTGCCATGCCGCCGCCGGATACGCGGTGAAGGATAGAAACCGCCATGTGCGGCCCCCATTTCCAGATTTGCAGATGCGGTGAAAGCGGGCGATCAGCCATGTTGTGTTCCGTCGCGTTATTTAAGTGCCAGTGTGTTGGCCCCCGCTCTAACGATTGTGGCGCGCCTGACAAGCGGGCCTTCGGGCTGTCTGGCAAAATTTCCTGTCGGTATTGATCTCAATACTTCTCGGCCTTTCCCCGTGCCTTACCCATCGCTATGACATGTGCGCATGACAAACATCCTAGTGACAGGCAGCAGCAGAGGCATCGGACAGGCGATATCGGATCGTTTGGCCGACCGTGGCTGCAACGTGATGGGCCACGCCACCCGCGCGGTGGATACCCGTACGATTGCAGCAGATTTTGCCGATCCGCCCGCCCCGCAAATGCTGTGGGAGGAAGCGCTGGCCCATCTGGACGGACGGATAGATGTGCTGGTGAACAACGCCGGGCTGTTCGAACAAATCCCCCTGCACGCCAGCGATATAGAATGGCTGGACAGGTGGGAGGATACGCTGCGCATCAATCTCACCGCCGCCGCGCAGCTCAGCCGGTTTGCCGTGCGCCACTGGCAGGAACGCGGCTGCACAGGCCGGATCGTGCACATCGCCAGCCGCGCGGCCTTTCGCGGCGATTCGCCCGCGCATTGGCATTACGCCGCAGCAAAGGGCGGCATGATCGCCATGCACAAGACCATCGCCCGCGGCTATGCTGCCGAAGGCATCCTCTCCTATGCCATCGCGCCCGGCTTTACCGACACCAGCATGGCGGGTGACTATCTGGAGAGCCGGGGCGGCGATGGCCTGCTGGCCGATATCCCGCTGGGCCGCGTGGCAGAGCCGGAGGAGATCGCCGATATCGCCGTGTTCTGCGCGCTGGATGCACCGCCCAGCATGACCGGCGCCGTGATAGACGCCAACGGCGCAAGCTATGTCCGCTAAAGCGCTGGCGGCGCTGGCAGCGCTGGGTTCGGCCCTGCTGACCGGATGCGTTGCGCCGCAGCCGCCCGTGCCAACTGCCAGCGCCGCCACGCTGGCCGCCGCGCGCACCAATGCCCTGCCCGCTGCCGACTGGGCCGCATCTTGCGAGGATTGGGACGAATGGGACAAGCGCGCCCAGCCCTTCCGCATTCACGGCAACACCTATCACGTGGGTACCTGCGGCATATCGGCCATCTTGGTGGCCGGGGAAGATGGCCATGTCCTGATCGACAGCGGCACGCGCGATGGCGCGCGCGTTGTGCTGAGCAATATTCGCACGCTGGGCTTTCAACCGCAGAACCTGCGCGCCGTGCTTACCAGCCATGAACATTTCGATCACGTGGGCGGCCTGTGGTGGATCAATCAGAACAGCGGTGCCCGCGTCCTGACCTCTCCCCCTGCATTGCCGGTGATCGAAACGGGCATAGCGGCCGTGGATGATCCGCAGTTCGGCATGCATCCCGCCATGCGTCCGCTGGCCGGATCGCAGGTTTCCGCCGTTACGCCGGGTGAGCCTGTCACCATTGCAGGGCTTACCTTCACGCCCATCGCCACGCCCGGCCACACACCCGGCGCGCTGACATGGCAATGGGAAAGCTGCGACGCGGCAGATTGCCGCACCGTGGTTTATGCAGACAGCCTTTCTGCCGTGGCGCGCGATGATTACCGCTTCACCGATCACCCGGAATATCTGCAATCCTATCGCGATGGCATCACCCGCCTGGCACAGCTGGATTGCGATATCCTGCTGACGCCGCATCCCTCTGCCAGCAACATGCGTGACAAGTTGGTGGCGGGTGATATTGGCGGCGGAATGGATTGCGCAGCCTACGCCGCAGATCGCCTGATGCGATTGGAGCAAAGGCTGGAACTGGAAGCTGCACAATGAGCTGGAAATTGTCTGCCGTTGCCACAAGGCAGGCAGTGGAAACCGCGCTGGACCGGCGCGATGAAGCCATCGGCTGGGATGAAAGCATCGTCCTGACCGGGTTCGAGGTGGACCCCGATCAGCCCGATACATGGCGCCTGGATGCCTATTTGCAGACCAAGCCGGGAAAGGCCCATCGCGCCGCCATTAATTCCCTGTTTGATGAACCCGCCCCGCCGATCCTGGCGGAGCAACTGCCGGACACCGATTGGGTGGCGGAAAGCCAGAAGGGTGTGGAGCCGATCCGCGCCGGGCGCTTTCGCGTGCGCACGCCCGATCACAAGGAACTTGGCGACGCAGATCTGACCGAATTCGTGATCCCGGCAGCGCAGGCTTTCGGCACCGGGCAGCATGAAACAACGGCAGGCTGCCTGCAAATGCTGGACATCATGCACCAGCAGGGCCTGCGCCCGCGCAGCATCGCCGATATCGGCACCGGCACGGGTCTGCTGGGCTTTGCCGCGCTGGACCTGTGGCGCAACGCATTCGTGACGGCCAGCGATATCGATCCGGTGTGCGGCCCGGCGGTGGTGTATAATTGCGAATTGAACAATCTGCCGCTGGGCACTGGGCATGGCGAATTTGCCATGCTGATCGCCGATGGCATGGATGATCCTGCCTTGCAGGCCCGCGCGCCCTATGACCTGCTGATCGCCAATATCCTTGCCGGTCCGCTGATCGATATGGCGTATGATTTTGCAGAAGCCGTCGCACCGCGCGGCAGCATCCTGCTGGCAGGCCTGCTGGAACGGCAGGAGCGCAATGTGCGCGCCGCCTATCGCCGCGCAGGCTTTAGGCTCCACCGCCGGATGGTGAACGGCGACTGGAGCATCCTCTGGCTGCGCCGCCGTTTCACCGGGTAGGGAGGCTAGGCTACCATGCGACGTCTGCGACGGATCGCCCTGGTTATCGGCGCCCTGCTGGCGCTGGTGATCGCCGGCTATCCGCTGGCAGGCTGGATCGGCAGCTCCATTCCGCATGGCGAACAAACCGCGCAACCGCCGCAGCCCGACGACAGTATCGAGATCCTGGTGGAAACCAACGGCACCCACACAGGCATCGTCGTGCCCGTGGTGTCTCCTGCAAAGGACTGGCGCACCGTTTTTCCCAGCGCCGCCATGCCCGATGCATATGGCCGTGTGCCCACGCACCTTTCCATCGGCTGGGGAGAGCGGGAGGTTTTCCTCCACGTGGCCACCTGGGCTGACCTGAGGCCCGCCACCGCGCTGCGTATTGCCACCGTGGGCGGAGACGCGCTGATGCGTGTGAGCAATTACGTGCGCCCGATGGCCGGGCCAAACCATCGGCCGGTGCGCATCAGCTCCGCGCAATATGCCCGCCTTGTTTCCGCGATAGAGCGCCCCCTGCCCACGCTATCCGCCGGGCAAAGCCGCAAGATCCTGTCGGGCACTTATGCCGATGATGCCTATTATGAGGCCTCCGGCACCTATTCCCTCGCCAACAATTGCAACAGCTGGGTAGGCGAAACACTGGCGGAGGCCGGCCTGCCGATGGGCGCGTGGACGCCCTTTGCAGGCGGTGTGATGAAATGGATACCGGAAAGGCAACTGCCTGAAAGATAACAAGATAATGGTTGATTGGAACCGCAAAACCTTTATCAGTTGTTTTCTCAATCATTGTTGCTGGAGCCTGACAGGAGCAGGTAACCAGCCCCTTAGAGATACGATCCATGGCATATAACAGGATGCAACGCGGCGCTGAGCGGCACGATATCTCCATCGTCGGCACTTTGCGCACTGGGACTGGCAAGCGCGATGTGACAATCGTTGACCTGTCCGAACGCGGGTGCCGTATCCAGGATCGCATGGGCCATCTGTCGCCCGATCTATCCGTCACCATCAGGATCGGTCCTATCGGGCCAATTGCTGCACTGGTCCGCTGGCAGGATCGCAATTATGCCGGCCTGCTGTTCGAAAATCCGCTGTATCCCGCCGTGCTGGATCACATCCGCGCCCATTTCGATCTGCGCGATCTTGGCAAGGGCCATATCGATCCGCCCAGAACGAGCCTGTAACCGCGCGCTGCCCGCCCCGCGCTGACGGAACGCGGGGCCCTGTCTGTTCATTGCCATTGCACACCCCCCCGCAATGCAAGAGAAACATGATGAACAGGACTCTCCTTATTACAGGCGCTTCAACAGGCATCGGCGCTGCCACCGCGCGCGCTGCAGCTAAGGCCGGCTGGAACGTGGCGCTGCTGGCCCGATCGGAAGACAAGCTGCAAAATCTGGCGCAGGAACTGGGAGAGGCCGCATTGGCCGTTCCCTGCGATGTGACAGACCGCGCCGCGCTCAATGATGCAGTTTCACAAACCGTGGATCATTTCGGCGGATTGGATGCCGCCTTTGCCAATGCCGGAATGGGCGTGGCCGATCCCGGCGTAGAGAAAGGCGATCCGGCGCAGTGGCATGACATGGTGCATCTCAACATCATGGCCGTGCTGTACACCGCGCATGCCACCCTGCCGCATCTGCGCAAGACGAAGGGCAGCTTCATCGTCACCGGATCAAAGGCCGGGCGCGATCACATGAAAGGCTCCATCTACAGCGCAACCAAGTGGTTCATCCACGGCTTTGCCGGTAATCTGGCAGAGGAAATGCGCGAGTGGAACGGGCGCTGCACGGTGATTTCGCCGGGCATGGTGGACACGCCCTTCTTTGATGAGGGCAAACCTACGAAGCTGCAGCCTCAGGACATTGCGGATGCCGTGGTGTTTGCGCTGGAGCAGCCCGATACATCCTGCGTGCGGGAAATTCACCTGATGCCGAATGACTAGGCGCAACTTTTGATGAGGCGCTACCCTGCGGCGGCCACCAGAGCCGCCCAGGCCGCCTCGTCCATCACTTCGATACCCAGCTCCTCCGCCTTTTTCAGCTTCGAACCTGCGCCGGGGCCAGCCACCAGCAAATCCGTTTTCGCGCTGACGGAGCCTGATGCCTTTGCACCAAGGCGTTCGGCCTGCGCCTTCGCCTCGTCACGGCTCATGGTTTCCAGCTTGCCGGTGAACACCAAGGTCTTGCCCGCCACCGGGCTATCCAGCGTTTCCACCTCGTAACGGGGCGGCGTGACTTCGCCCAGCAGGTCCTCCCACACGGCGCGGTTATGCTCCTCGTGGAAGAAATCGCCCAGCGCCTCCACCACGGCATTGCCGATGCCATCGATGCTGGTGAGCAGCGCGGTGGCATCCTCGTTTCCGCCGCGCGCCTTTTCGGCGGCGTCGCGCAGCGCGGGCAGTTCGTGGAAATGTTTCATCAGATCGCGCGCCGTCACCGTGCCCACATGGCGTATGCCCAGGCCGAACAGCAGGCGCGCGGCATCGGGTGATCGCTTGTCCTCGATCCCGCCCAGCATGTTGTCGACGGATTTTTCCTTCCAGCCATCCAGCGCCAGGATATCGCCGCGCCGATCCTTCAGGCGGAAAATGTCTGCCGGGCCATTGTCCAGCCAGCCTTTTTCCATGAATTCGGCGATGGTCTTCTCGCCCATGCCATCGATGTCCAGCGCGCCTCGGCTGACGAAGTGCTTCAGCCGCTCAAATTGCTGGGCCTTGCAGATCAGGCCGCCCGTGCAGCGAACGTCCACCTCGCCTTCCTCGCTCACCGCCTCGCTTTTGCAAACCGGGCAGTGATCGGGGAAGTCATAAGCAGGCCGGTCCTTTTCGCGCGTCAGGTTCTCCACCACCTGCGGGATGACGTCTCCCGCACGCTGGATCACCACGCGATCGCCGGGGCGCACGCCCAGCCGCTCTATCTCGTCCCGATTGTGCAGGGTGACATTGGTGACGGTCACCCCGCCCACCAGCACCGGGGCCAGACGTCCAACCGGAGTCAGCTTGCCGGTGCGGCCGACCTGAATGTCGATGCTCTCCAGCGTCGTCTCCGCCTGCTCGGCCGGAAACTTGTGCGCCATCGCCCAGCGCGGTGCCTTGGCCACAAAGCCCAGCCGCTTTTGCCAATCCAGCCGATCGACCTTGTAGACAACGCCGTCAATCTCGTAACCCAGCGCGGCGCGCCCTTCGGCAATGCTGCGATAATGCTGCAGCATTTCCTTCACATCACTGCACAATTTCAGATCGGGAGAGATCGGCAGGCCCCATTTCCGGATCTGCTGCATCACTGCCAGTTGCGTGTCGCCCGGCACATCGCTGGCCGCGCCCCAGCCATGCGCCCAGAACCGCAGCTTGCGCTTTGCCGTAACGCTGTCGTCCTTCTGGCGCAGCGATCCGGCAGCGGCATTGCGCGGGTTGGCAAACAGCTTTCCGCCCGCTTCCTCCTGCGCAGCGTTAAGTGCGGTAAAGTCCTCTTTCGCCATGTAAACTTCGCCGCGCACCTCGAAAACGTCGGGCGCCTCGCCGGTCAGCCTTGGCGGGATGTCGGCAATGTGGCGCACGTTGGCGGTGACGTTTTCCCCCACCTGCCCATCGCCGCGCGTGGCGGCCAGCACCAGTTCGCCCTGCTCATATCTGAGGGAGCAGGATAGACCGTCGATCTTGTCCTCCGCGGTGAAGGCAACAGGTTCATCATCGGGCAGCGACAGGAAGCGCCGCACACGGGCGACGAATTCCTCCACCTCCTCATCCGAAAAGGCATTGTCGAGGCTCATCATGCGAACCTCGTGGCTCACCTTGGACAAGGGCGAAGCTGCGATCTCATGCCCCACGGCCTTGCTGGGCGAATCCGCGCGGATCAGCTGCGGGAATTGCTCCTCCAGTTCCGCATTGCGGCGCACCAGCGCGTCATATTCCGCGTCCGTGATCTCCGGATCGTCTTCGGCGTGATACCGCTTGTTGTGATAGGCAATCTGCTTCGCCAGCCGCATTAGTTCATTGGCGGCCTGGGCTTCGGAAACTGTGTCGCTCACTCGGCAATGATCCTGGGGTCGCGGGTGAACTGCCATTCTGCGCCGTCCCATTCGCCGCGATAGAGGTAGCTCATCGAATTGTCGCCGCTGGACTGATATCCGCCCCACGCGCTGCAACTTTGATCGCTGGAACAGGTGAAATTGTGCAGGGTGAAAACCAGCGCTGCATCTTCCGTTTCGGCATCGCGCCAGCCGTTCGCAGTGCGCGTGCAGCGCGTCATCGGGGCAAGGCTGGGGAAGCGGGATATCAGCGCCACTTCCTCCTCCGGCGGCAGCGCCTCTTCCTCTCGCCCATCATGCCAGCTGGCGCAAACGGTGGGCGGGTTGGGAATGTCGGACGCGAAATACTGATCCAGCACGTGTTCCAGCATGGCGAGGCGCGGCGCGTCTTTCTGCGCGGCGAGCGGTGGCAGCGGATCGGGCGATCCCACATCGCCCTGTGCCGCAACGCAGGCGGAAAGCGTCAGCAAGGCCGCGCCACCAAGGATAACTCGCTTCATCACACGCCCTCCAGCAGACGATCCGCCTGTGCGCGGGCTTCGTCGGTTATTTCCGCGCCGCTCAACATGCGGGCAATTTCTTCCTGTCGACCAGCATCATCCAGCGATGCGACGGAGGTTTTCGTCACCGTGCCCTCGCTGGACTTGGCGATCATGTAATGCGTGGCGCCCCGCGCGGCGACCTGCGGGCTGTGCGTTACGGCCAGCAACTGGCCAGCCTCGCCATTCGTGCCGGAGGCCAGCCGGGCAAGCCGCTCGCCAATAGCGCTGGCAACCGCGCCGCCCACGCCGCGATCGATTTCGTCAAAGATCACGGTGGCGGCCCCGCCCTGCTCCGCCAGCGCCACTTTCAGCGCCAGGATGAAGCGAGACAATTCGCCGCCCGATGCGATCTTGTTGAGCGGGGCAAAGTCCGCGCCGGGATTGGTGGCGATCAGGAATTCCACCGAGTCCATGCCCAGCGGCCCCCACTTCTCCTCCGGCTGATCAGCCACCGCCGTCTTGAAGCGCGCGGCATCCAGCTTCAGCGGGGCCAGCTCGGCAGCCACCGCCTCGTCCAGCGCCATGGCGGCGGAAACGCGAGTGGCATGCAGCGCCTCTGCCCGTCCGCGATAGATTTCATGCGCGTCCCGCTCTGCCTTTTGCAGATTGGCAAGATCGGCATCGCCCTGCTCGATTGCGTCCAGCTTTGCCCGCATGGTACGCATCACCTCTGGCAGATCGTCCACCTGGCACGAATGTTTCCTGGCCAGGGCGCGCAGTTCGAACAGGCGCGTTTCGATCCGGTCCAGCTCCTGCGGATCGTGCAGCATCGCTTCGGCTGCCGATTGCAGCTTCTCCTCCGCTTCGCCCGCTTCGATCACGGCGCGGTCCAGCGCGGCCAGCGCCTCTGCCAGCAAGGGATGCTCCACCGCGATACGATCCAGCTTGCGCGCCGCGACACGCAAGGATGCCAGCGGCGAATCCGATCCGTCCCACACGGTGCGCAGATCTTCGAGGTCGCCCGCCAGCTTCTCCCCCTTCTGCATATCGGCGCGGGAATTGGCGAGCGTTTCCTCCTCACCCTCCTCCGGTTCTATATTCGTGAGTTCCGACAGGTGCGCCAGCAGCAGGTCCTGATCGGCGCGCGCCTGTTCAATCGCACCTTCTGCCTGCTCCAGCGCCTCTCGCGCCTTGCGCCAGCTTTCCCACGCGGCGGTAACGCCCGCCACATCGGCATCGGCATAGCGATCCAGCAGCGCGCGATGGCCGCGCGGGTTCACCAGGCCGCGATCGTCATGCTGGCCGTGCAATTCCACCAGTGAACCCGCCAGCGACCGCAGCAGCGCCACGCCGACGGGCTGATCATTCACGAAAGCCTTGGACCCGCCATCAGCCTTCAGCCGGCGACGGATCAGCAGCGGCTCTCCCGGCTCGATCTCGACCTCGGCATCGTCCAGCGCTTCTTTCAGCGGTGCGGGCAGAGCGGCGAATTCAAAAGTGGCGGTGACGCTGGCCTGATCTTCCCCGCTGCGCACCAGTGCGGAATCGGCGCGATTGCCCAGCACGAGCCCCAGCGCATCCAGCAGGATGGACTTGCCCGCACCCGTTTCACCCGTCAGCACGCCGAGGCCCGGCCCGAAGGCCAGGTCTAGCGCCTCGATCAGCACGATATTCCGGATAGAAAGCGCGGTGAGCATAGCTGACACCGGCTTTACGATGCCGCCCAGCCCAGCGCAACGACTGCCGCAAGGCAAAAGGTGGACGGTTAGGTTTTCTTAACCATTATCTGCGCAATAAGGTGGCTCGCAACAGGAGGGTCTGGCCGCGATGTCGGTGCTTACGATCAGGTCGCACAAACGATATGCCACACGCCTGCCGGTGGCCTTGCGCCGGGACGGCCGCAAAACCGTGTCCGGTCTGCTGATAGAATTGTCGCAGCAAGGCGCGCGCATCAGCAATCTTGGCCGCGGCAAATACGAGATGGGCGACAAGATCGTTATCAACGCGCCCGATGATACCGCGATCGACGGTACGATTCGCTGGGCGCATGATGGGCTGGCCGGAATTCGGCTGGACCGTCCGCTGCATCTGCCGGAAATGCGCAATTTGCTGGAACTTAACCGCCGCGAACAATCCGAAATGGAATGCCAGTACGGCACCTAATCGGATAGGGGATCAGCCCCCGATGCGATCCGGTGCGTGCTTTTCCATCAGGTCGAACGCTTTTTCATACCATTCATTGCCGGGGTAATTGGCCCCCAGCACGGCTGAATACCGCTGCGCCTCTTCAGGAACGCCCAACGCAAGGCTGCTTTCCGTAAGGCGGTAAAGCGCTTCGGGCGTGTGGCTGGTGGTCTGGTAATCTTCAATCACGTTCTGGAAACGCAGTTGCGAAGCCAACCATTGGCCGGTGCGCTGGTAAAAGCGGCCGATTTCCATTTCCTTGCCCGCCAGG
Source organism: Aurantiacibacter rhizosphaerae (assembly GCF_009807005.1). Taxonomy (GTDB): domain Bacteria; phylum Pseudomonadota; class Alphaproteobacteria; order Sphingomonadales; family Sphingomonadaceae; genus Alteraurantiacibacter; species Alteraurantiacibacter rhizosphaerae. The sequence continues at coordinate 513,050 of NZ_WUBR01000002.1, forward strand.
TGATCATTCACCAGGTCAATCTTCAGCCGCGCATCATCGGCATAGGGGCTTTCGGGATAGCGGCGCACGATCTCTGTCAGGGCCTGCAGCGCACGCTCCGTAATCGCCTGGTCACGCTCCACATCGCTGATCTGCTCGTAATAGCTGATGGCGATCAGGTAATAGGCATAGGGCGCATCGCGGTTACCCGGATGGATGGAAAGGAAGCGCGTGGCCGACTGGATGGCGCGCGTATAATCGCGCGCGGCGTAATAGGAGAACGCACTCATCAACTGGGCGCGGCGAGCCCAGGGTGAATAGGGGTGCTGGCGCTCCACCTCGTCAAAAAGGCCGGCGGCCATTTTCAGGTCACCACGATCCAGACGCCCCTTCGCCGCAGAATACAGCGATTCGACATCGCGCGCGACATAGGCAAGATCAGTCTCACCGGAACTGCTGCCACCGCCGCCGGCACAACCGGTCAGCAACATGGCGGAGGTGGCGCCCAACAGCGCGCTACGGATGGAAAGCTTCGCAATCATGCCACGCCTATAACTAGCCTCTCGCTGAACGCCAAGTGAAGTCACCACCACTTTACCGCTTTCTGTCGCATTGGACTGGCCACCGCGCGGTGCACACCATTCCTTTCGCCAATCAGGGCACGCACGCAAGATCGTTGCGCGTGAAAGCGTGTCGACATTAGTCGGATGCAGTCTGTCGATCATCGAAGCCGTTCGGATTTGGTCGATTGCAGCCACAACCCGGTCGAGCATGAGATGCCCTGATCACCGCCCTCCCCTAGATCAAACTCATCGCTTCAACCCAGCCCCCAAATCAATTTGCCGGGCAGAAGCTTATCTGAGGAGGAAAAACCATGAGCAAGATTTCTATCAAGACCGGCCTTGTCGCAGCACTGGCAGCAGGCGCAATGTTCAGCGCACCCGCCATGGCAGGCAGCACCGATGCACCGTCTATCGCCGTTCGCTACAGCGATCTCGACCTGTCCACTGCCGAAGGGCAGGACACGCTGGATCGCCGCCTGACCCGCGCCGCAGAGGAAGTTTGCGGCATTGATCGTCGCACGTCCGGCATGGCGCTGCCTTCGGCGGAATCGCGCAGCTGCTATCGCAACACGGTGCAGAAGATGGAGCGGGAAATCGCCACCCGCACGCAGGAACAGCAGCAGGAACAGCGCGGCTGACCTTTGATCTGAATTTACAGACGTTCGATACCATGGCGCCGCCCTTCGCAGGGTAAGATGCGAAGCGGGCCGGTTCCAACAGGCAGGTGCGCCATGGTATCGCAATGACCCGTCGCGCATGGCCCCCTGGGGAGGAGGGGCATCGCGGCGGGTCGCCTTTTTTCCGGGCGATGAATATGCCGGATGAATATGTCGGGGGACTGGCGCGAAACGGCCCGCTTTCCTATAGGCAGGCTCCATGGCCACAGCCCTTTTCGAACTCAATCCCAACCTTGATCGCGCCGCGCTGGCAAAGCGGTTTGCCGCCGACAAGCGAATGCAGGTGGAAAACATCCTGACCGACGCAACCGCGCGCGAACTGCGCGAGATCATGATGCGGGGCACGGAATGGGGCGTGGCGCTGCAGGCTGGTGCCACGGCGCAGCCAAAAGGGTGGCGCGGGCGGGATCTGCAAGACCCGGCGCAGGGCCGCCAGGTGGTTGAACTGGTGAAAGAAACCGACAAGGCCGCCGCCGCGCGCGATTATGCCTATCGCTCCAATCGCTATTCACTGGTGGAGGGACTGCAAAAAGGCTGGGACCCCGGCGGCCCGCATGAACTGCTGCTGGAATATCTGAACGCGCCGGATTTCATGGAAATCATGCGCGATATCACCGGCATTCCCGATCTGGTGAAGGCCGATGGGCACGCCAGCTGCTTTGGCCCCAACCATTTCCTGGGCAAGCATAATGACAGCCACGTGGCCGAAGGCTGGCGCATCGCCTACGTCCTCAATCTCACCATCGATGACTGGTATCCCGACTGGGGCGGCTATCTGGTGTTCTATGATGAGGCAGGCAATATCGAAACCGGCTTCATGCCGCGCTTCAACACGCTGAACCTGTTCCTGGTGCCGCAGGATCACGCTGTCACCTACGTTCCGCCATTCGCTCCACGTGGGCGATATGCCATCAGCGGGTGGCTGCGCGACCGGTGAGCCTATCGCCCGATCAATATCGCGCGCAGGCACAGGCGCTGGCATCGACGGGTAATATCGCTGGCGCGCTGGAATTGCTGGACACCGCGCTGAAAGAACATTCCGGCATTGCCCCGCTGGCCAACAGCGCGGGTAATCTGGCGATGAAGCTGCCCGATGCGGACCGCGCGGCCCGTTATTTCGGCAAAGCTGCCGAACTGGCGCCAGCCTCAACCGAATTTGCAATCAATCTCGCCATCGCGCTTTCCGCCGCAGATCGCCATGCGCAGGCGCTTGATGCGCTCAAGCCGGTTGAAAAGGACGGGATGGCAGACGCGCGCTATTGCTCCGTCCGCGCCAGCTGCTCACGGGCGACGGGAAACCTGGCCGATGCAGAGCTGTGGTATGATCGGAGCATCGCGCTGAACCCGGCAGGCGCGCGGGCAGTGCATGGGCGCGCGCGCGTTGCATTGGAGCGGGGTCAGGCAGGCGCCGTGCAATTGTTTGAACGTGCTCTTTCCCTCAATCAGGGTGATGCCGAAGCATGGCTGGGCCTGGCAGAAGCGCTGGACGCCGCAGGGGAGCAACAGCGCGCGCGGCAACTGGCCGGGCAGCTGGTGGCGCAGGCCCCGCATTGGATCGCCGCGCTGCGATTGCTGGCACAAATCAGGCTGGCCGCAGGGGAGGATGATTTCACCAGCCATCTGGCCGAGGCAGAGGCGAAGATCCCGGACAATCCTGCCATCGCCCACGAACATATTCGCATGCTGGAGATGCACGACAGGTTTGAAGACGCCATGGAAATCGCAGCCCGCGCCGCGCGCCGCTTTCCCGACAATGAAACCTTCGCTCTGCTGCAAGCCAGTTATGCCGGCATCGTCGGCGCGGACGATGTGGCGAAGGGCCTGTTCACGCGGCTAGCCTCGCAAAATCCTAACCGCTGGCTGCTGGAAGCGCGCTATCTGCTGGGGCGCGGTGAGTATGTGCAGTGCGGAGCCTTGCTGGACAAGGTGATCGCCGCCGACCCGCTGCATATCAATGCCTGGGCCGTGCGGGATTTCCTCTGGCGCCTGACGGACGATCCGCGCGGGGAATGGCTGCACGGGCAGGATGGCCTTGTGCAGATGGTGGAATTGCCCGATGGCGAGGCGGTTCTGCGCGATGCCGTGCCGCTGCTGCACCGATTGCACGACAATTCCGCTTTCCCGCTCGGCCAGTCATTGCGCGGCGGCACGCAGACGCGCGGCGTGCTGTTTGATCGGGCTGAGCCGGAGCTGCAACGCCTGCATGATGCGCTTGTAGTCGCGCTGGAGAACTATCGCTCCGCCCTGCCGCCGCTTGATCCGCAGCACCCGCTGCTGCGATTTCGCGACGCCGCGCTTTTCATCACCAGCTCCTGGTCTGTGAGGCTGGCTGGCGGCGGAGACTTTCACGCCGCACACCTGCATCCCGATGGCATTGTTTCCAGCGCGCTTTATTGCCAGCTGCCGGATGGCCTTGGCGAGAACGAGGATGATGAGAAGGCAGGATATATCGAGCTGGGTCGCCCGCCGCCAAAACTGCGCATCGATCTGGAGCCGCGCTACACGCTGCGCCCGCAGGTCGGCCACTTGGCGTTGTTTCCCAGCACGCTGTACCACGGCACCCGCCCTTTCTCGCAAGGCCAACGCATGACCGTGGCTTTCGATGTCCAGCACAAAGGTTCTGCTGAATGACGACGCACAATGTCCATGATGCATGGAACAGCTTCTGGGATCGGCAGGCGCGGCAGCGCAAGGGCGGCAGCGGGCTGATGCCATCCACCTGGCGGGGCATCGATGCGGCACAAGGCGCGGCGTGGATGGAGTTTGCAAAGCGCCTGCCGTCAAAGGCGTGCGTTCTGGATCTTGCCACCGGCGATGGCAGGGTGTTGTCGCATTTGCTGCAAAGGCGACGAGATCTGAAGCTTCTGGGGATTGATCGCGCGGCCACCCTGCCCACGCCTCCGCGTGGCAGCAACATCAGGGGCGGGACAGAGATGGATCGACGGCATGGCAAATTGCCGAGGCCATTGGCCAGGCGCTGCACCTGGGCCGCCGTGACGCTCCGGCCAATGTCGCCCCGCTGCTGAACGATATCGGCGCGCAGGCGGAAAACGAGCTGGGCCGCATTGCCTCGCTTGAGATTGCCGCCCAGGCCGCCAGCCATACAGACGCAGTGCTTGGCATCATGGCCGATGCGGGGTTCGCGCTGAAATCGAAACGCGAACTGGTGAGCGATCTTTCACCCAGCCCCTTTGCCGATTTCAGGATTTCTAAATTGCAATCCTGATCGCGCGCCGCAGATTGCAGCGGATTGCTGAAGACCCAAACGCTCTGTTCAGAAACGAAAAAAGGCGGGAGACCATCTGGTCCCCCGCCCTTTTTACTGGCGAATTTTCGCTCTGGTCTGTCGCTTAGAAGCGGAACAGGACCGATGCGAAGAAGTCGCGACCCAGCACGTCGTAGGTCGACGGGTAGGTGTTGGACTGTTCACCGTTGTTGAAGTCACCAAGCAGCAGGCTGTTGGTGTCGTTCGTCACAACTCCATTGGCGTCGAATTCCGGCGTCGAGGGAAGCGTGTCGAACAGGTTACGAACACCGACGGTCAGGGTCACCAGGTCGTTGAAATCATAAGCCATCGTCAGGTCGATCAGGTCGTAAGCGCCGATGCGCTCCACGAAGTAATCGGACGTTGGATCATCATCGTCAACGGCGCTCAGGTGACGCCAGCGAGTCGAGAAGGTCAGAGGACCATCGACATAGCTGGCACGTGACGTCCACTTGAACGAAGCGGTGGGCTCGCCACACTCCAGGCCGAACTCGCCGGCACAGGTGATGACATCGGTCGGATCAGTCTGGTCAGGTGCCAGGCTGTTCAGTTCCGTCCAGGTGCCCAGGAACGACAGGTTGAGGTCTGCGAAATCGTTGCCGATTACGGAGAACGGCAGGTTGATGCCGTAGCTTACCTCAAGGTCGATACCGCTGGTCTCGAGCGATGCGACGTTTGCACCACCAAGACGCGGAGCATTCGTGCGGCTGAAGCCACCGTCCGGACCACGCGTACCGACGAAGCCGGCGCACTGCGGAGCGTTCAGATCCTGAACCGTGTTGTAGCACAGGTCCAGAGCCGTCTGCAGGCTGATGGTGATGATGGCATCATCCACGGTGATGTCGAAGTAGTCGGCCGTGATGGTCAGGCCCGGAACTGCGGTAGGCTGCAACACCACACCAACGGTCCAGCTGTCCGAAGTTTCTTCGGCCAGGTTCGGGTTACCACCAAAGAACGCGGCGATCTGCGGATCCGGCTGGATGTTCGCAAAGGCCGTGTCGCTGGCGTAGATCGCATCCGAAACGCCATTGGCATTACAGATAGCGTTCAGAGAGCCGCCACCACGTGCTGCGTTGCTGGCGCAGGGATCGTTGGCACCGGGGAAACCGATTGCCGAACCCTGGAACAGTTCGCCCACGTTCGGTGCACGCACCGCACGCTGATACTGACCACGGAACGTGATGTCCGGGATCGGAGCGAATTCAACGCCACCGGCGTAGGTCCACACACCGCCGACATTCGACAGCGAGTAGTCGGAATAACGACCGGCGCCCGACAGTTCGAAGCGCATGCCGCTTTCGGTTTCGAACGGAATGTTGATCTCGGCAAAGACCTCATTCACGTTGTAACCGCCCTGCGTGGGCTGACCGGCGTTGAAGCCCTGCACGTCACCCGAAGCGAGGAATTCGTCAGGAATGAAGCGCGAGTTCACTTCACGATATTCGCCACCAACGGCGAAACCGATCGGCTCTGCTGCACCCAGTGCGAAATCGCCGAAGGTGCCGGAGACCACAGCCGAGGCAACTTGCAGATCGGAGATATCGCCGTTCTGCGCCTGGATGCGGAACACGTCGACCATGTCCGGCGTGAGGGTGTTCTCGCCGAAGATGTTGACCTGCGTGTCGCCCGTACCGTTGATGGCAGCGGTGAAGCGCGAGGTGGATGCGTTACCCTGCTGGATGTTGGAGTTACGCGTACGCGAATACATGTAGTACGTATCGTACTGCAGGTAATCGGTGATGTCGCCACGTGCACCGGCGAGGACGCGGAATGCGTTACGCTCGTCGAGGTTTGCACGGCCGCCAGCTTCCAGAAGGCGACGACGAACCTGAACGGGCACGAAACCGTCGTTCATGTCGGCACCGGTCTCGGTTGCGTCCAGCGAAGCGAACTGATTGCGGGTAGCCTGATCGATGAAGCCGTTGGACAGCAGCTCGTTATAGTCGAGCTGGGTGTTCACGAGGATCGGCGTAGCAGCGAGTACGGAGTCAACGCGGTTGTTGACGTAGGTAACTTCACCATAGAACTCGAGAGCGTCGGTAACTTCGTAGCTGCCGTAACCGCCAAGCAGGTAACGCTCTTGCGGGAGCTGCAGGTAGTTGACGGGTGCGAAGTTATAAAGGTCGCCCGGGGTCGAGTAGGCACGCAGCGAACCCGGCGTACCGAAGATGCCGAGGCCGTTGGTGTCGAATGCGGTACCGGTGGTGTCGCCATCACCCAGATAGGTGAGACGCGTCTGCGGCGGCAGGGACGAACCCAGCTGCTGCAGCGGGCTGCCACCCAGTGCGAATGCGGAGAACTCACGGTCGCCCTGGAAGATGTCCTGACGGTTGTAGTATTCACCGAAAACGGTGACGTTACCGCGGCCGTCGGCGAAGTCGGTGCCGATTGCGCCATGGATCTGATAGCGATCGCCATCGCCGCGATCGGTGATCGAGTACTGGCCGCCGAATTCGGCGCCATCGAGATCGCGAAGACGGAAGTTCACAACACCAGCAAGAGCATCGGAACCGTAAACGGCCGAAGCACCACCGGTCACAACGTCAACGGATTCCAGCAGGAACTGCGGGATCGTGTTGAGGTCGACGGTCTGGTTGGTATCGTAGAACATCCAGCGACGGCCGTTGACCAGCAGCATGGTACGGGTCGAACCGAGGCCACGCAGGTTCAGCGAAGCGGTGCCGTTACCAGGGTTGTTGGAGAAAGAGGTGATGCCAGGCACAACCTGCGGAAGCGCGTTGACCACGTTCTCGATGTTGACGGTGCCCGAAAGTTCGAATTCCGCGCTGTCGACAACTGCAACCGGAGCAGCAGTTTCGGTGTTGCGACGCTGAATGCGCGAACCGGTGACGATAATCATATCGTCTTCAGCCGCTGCAGGCTGAATGGTAGGTTCTTCCTGCGCCATGGCGGGGGAGGCAATCAGCGATCCGAAGATCACGGTGCCGGCCAGCAGCGAGGCCTTCTTCTTATTGATAATCATTAAAATGCTCCTGGTAAGTGGGAGAATCTGTCGGAACGAAAACTGCCGTGGCCCAGTGGATTTAAGTCCATTCTGGGCTTCAGGCGTCCAAACTTTTCCTTCCTGACTTGGCCTCAAACACGAATGTATCGCGCTGCACAATGACGCATTGAACAGGTTTCAAAGGAGATCGTTTCGTGTGACATTTATGAAACAATCGCCGATATCAGCCTGTTACGCCAAACTGCTCCTGCGCGACCGATTATTCCCAGAAAGCTATACTTCGACATTCGATGCTTTCGCGCACGTGGGCAGATGCGGCCGACCCATCGACGAAGGCTGAGTGCGGGCAGCGCCAGGTAACATCGTGATTACTGTCATGAAATTTGAACAACAGAACGTCCTCGCGCTCCATCCCGGCGAAATACCACCAGCGATGTGACGGGTGGTAGGAGAAAATCGTGGCCGCCAGCATCTGATCTTCACCGGGAACGGGGGCGATCAGCGCCTCCCCTTCCGGGAATTCATCCACGATCAGAAGGGTGTTTTCCTTTTCCTCACCACCGAAACTTGTTCGTCCGTCACACAGGGCCAGGGGCACATCCTGTGGCGGGGGAGAGAAACAGCGCCAGTGGCTTGTGATCAGGAAGCGCGTGAAGCCCTTTCCATCGGGGAAACACTGCTCATAGGTCGCCTGCGCCATGCGCTGCGCTGTGGCGGTGCAGACATCGACATGCGCTTCCCCGGCAGGAGGCTGCAATCCGCCGCGATGCTGATAGCCTTCGGTCTTCTGGCTGGCGCGCTCGCTCAAATCCGCGCTGGTTCGCAGCATCCAGCCGCGCGCGGCGCATTTGTCGGCCCCGGTCAGCCGCAGGACATCGGCCTCCACTTCGCGCTCGTAAAGCCTGTCCACCATTGCCTTGTCATGAAAATCGGTCACCGCGGTGGATGATCTGGCGATGGTGAAGCCGTGACGATCCAGCGTGAAATGATCGCGCATCGGCATGCCATCGCGTATGATCACCTCGTGATCGGAATATGTGCCGGTGTTCAGCTCCCTGCCCTGGCTGACATAACGGCGCGTCACGAAGTCGCCCTCGTCCACGTAACGCATCAGCGCGCTTACCTGCCGGGCCTTGTCCTCGATTGCTGCATCTTCCGGTTCTGCCATCACTCGCGTCCACTCCTTCCGCATCGCTCCCCGGCGACTGCGGGCATCATGGCACGACGCGCTGGCGAGCGGCAAGCATCGCGCTATAGGTGGATAAAGCATCTTGGGAGAGAGACATGGGACCGCTACCGCCTGGCACTGACGATCGCCCGATCTGGGATATCTGGCAATCGCAATTCACCCTTCCTGCCGTAACCGTGGCGGACGAGTTGGGCCTGTTCGGCGCCATCGGGAACCGCGCGATGACGACCAGCGAACTGGCACAGTCCCTAGCCGTGAACGAGCGGGCGCTGGGCATCCTGCTGGGCGCGCTGGCATCCATCGGAGTTGCAGAGCGGCGCGATATGCGATGGTCTGCCACGCCGCCGGCGCGGATGTGGCTGCATCCGGAGGCGGAGGGTTATTGGGGCGGTTTCCTGCTGCGCTTTCGGCAGACGATACCCTTGCATGCAGATCTGATCGCGATGGTGCGGACAGGCATTCGCCCGGAGAACAAAGTGGCGGGCGGCCCGGAATGGGAACGCGGCACGATGAGCGCCGAGGTTGCCCGGCGCATTTCCGACTTCATGCATGCCCATTCGATGGGCCCAGCGCGCGGCGCGGCCTTGCAGCCGGTGTTCAAGGACGTGAAAAGCCTGCTGGACGTGGGCTGCGGATCGGGTGTTTACGGCATCGAAATGGCCCGCGCTCACGGCGCCATGCAAGTCACCCTGCTGGATCTGAAGGAAATGGTGGCAGAGGCGCAAACCCATGTCGAGGCCGCCGGTTTGCAGGACAGGATATCGACCTGCGGGCTGAACATGTTCGAACAGGAATGGCCCACCGGGCACGACGCGCATTTCTTCGCCAATATCTATCACGATTGGTCTGAAGAGACGAACGCGCTACTATCGCAAAAGAGCTTTGCCGCACTGAAACCCGGCGGACGGATTTTCCTGCACGAGATCCTTATGGATGATGACGGCACCGGCCCTTGGCAGGCGACCAGCTTCAGCCTGATGATGCTGATGGGCACGCTGGGGAAGCAATATACCTTGCCGGAACTTCGTGCCCTGCTGGAAGATGCGGGCTTTGAGGATGTGCGTGCCTGCCGCAGCGGTGGAGGATATTATTCACTGATATCGGCGCGCAAGCCGGAATGATGCCCGGAATAAGGCCTCACCAGCCGATCGCACCGTCATCCTCAATATCGTCTTAACCGCATCGGGAAACCCCGATCAAAAGGGCCACGCTAACCGACCCGGTTCATACAGGCATGCGCGACAGTGGGGACCGTCGCATGATAATTGGAGACTTGGGTAATGGCATTTGCACGCAAATTCCTGGCTGACGAAATCGGTGCCACGGGCATCGAATACGGCCTGATCGCCTCTTTGATCGCGATGGCTGCCATGTCCGGCTTTGACGAGCTGGGTGACGTGGTGGATTCCAGTTATGGCGATACCGCGGCGAAGTACGAAGATATCGTCAACTGAAGAATATTTGCACGAATACGTGCTGCCAGGTTGTCGAGAGATACTCCAGATTAACCGTTATCTGCCATTGCACCCCGGCGGCAATGGGGATCGTCGTGTTAGTTTTTGGAGATTTTTGATGGCTTTGATCAAAGCTTTTCTTGCGGATGAAACAGGGGCCACGGCCATCGAGTACGGCCTGCTGGCCTCTCTTATCGCGATGGTGCTGCTCGGCAGCTTCCTTGTTCTGGCCACCCAGGTTGACGATTCCTTCACCGAACTTGGCGAGATATACGAAGACGCCCAGTAACCACCCAACAACTCTGGTGACTTGCGGTGCGTGAAACATCGAATTAAGACCGCTCGCCATGCTTACGACCCTCAGCCTTCTTTGCCGATGCAACCGACGCTGAGGGAACGCCTGCGGCGTGAGACGGGCGACATTCACGAACAGGTAGAGGAAGCCTTCGCTCACCTCGATCTTGCCACCAGCCACGGGCTGGCCGCCACCTTGCGCGCGCACATCCGAGTGATGGAACGCGTGCTGCCGAACCTTGCTCGCCATGCCGACTATCAGCAGGAAGTGCAGCGCTTGCATGACCTTGCCGTGCAATCGCTCGCAGCGTCACAAACGGCTGCACAAGGTGAGCCCACACAAGGGGCCGTGGGGCAGCCTGTGGCACCGCCGGTGCAATTGCATCCCCTCTCTGCGATCTATGTGATCTTTGGATCGCGCCTCGGATCGCGGGTGATCGCGTCCAATCTGAAACTACAGGAAATCACGTGGCCGCAGGCCGCAATCGCCTATTTCACGGATGACCAGACCCGACACCTGTGGCGGCAATTCGTGCAAGAACTCAAAGAATATGAAGATCAGGGGGATAGAATCGTCGCTGAGGCCGTTTCCACATTTAATCTTTTTCTTTCAGAAGCCCGGGAAGCACGCGCCTTGCTACAAAGTTCTACATAAATGAAGGTTGATCTTACGAATTGCGACAGGGAGGAGATCCATCTGCTGGGCCATGTCCAGACATTTGGCTGTCTCCTCGCGTTTTCTTCCGATTGGCTGATTGTTCACGCGTCCTGCAACACGGATGAAATTCTTGGCGTAAAGGCCGAGGAGATCATCGGCACGTCCGCGCTCGACGTAATTACCGAAAGCGCGTTGCATGATATTCGCGGCGCCGTGCAGACGTTGAATGCAATGGATGCCACCGCGCATCTGTTCGATGTCAGGGTGCGCGCCAATGATGATCGGCGCTTCAACATTGCCCTGCACCGCACCGGTCGCAACACAATTGTCGAGATAGAGCCTGCCCTCTCCCAGGAGAAGCAGAAAGACAGCATGTCGCAAGTGCGCAACATTATCGATCGCCTCAACGGCGTCGATGATGTCGACAAGCTGTGCAAGATTGCCGCAAGGTTCGTCGGCCTGCTTACCGGGTTCGACCGCGTCATGGTCTATCGCTTCGCGCCCGATCTTTCAGGCCAGGTGATTGCAGAGGCCGCAAACCCCGGCATCGATTCCTTCATGGGGCTGCGCTATCCTGCATCCGATATCCCCAGCCAGGCGCGCGAGCTTTACAGGCGATCCCTGATCCGCATCATCAGCGATGTGAATGACAAGGTTTCGCCTATCATTCCCGAAGCGAATTCCGAGAATGAAAAGGTGGATCTATCGCTCAGCACGCTGCGCGCGGTATCCCCCATTCATCTCGAATATCTGCGGAACATGGGGGTAGAGGCCTCCATGTCGATCAGCATAATGGTCAACGGCAAATTGTGGGGCCTGTTCGCCTGCCACCATTACAAGCCGCTGGTTCTTGATGCCCGCGTGCGATCGGCTTGCGATCTGTTCGGCCAGATGTTCGGCTATGTGCTGGCCGCCCTGGAAAACCGCCGCAAGTCCAACGATATGGAGGCCGTTCGCAACCTGCATGATGATCTGATGCGCCATTTCGCGGAAGGGGCAAAGGTCGAGGACGACGTCGACTTCATCCTCGAAGGCCTGGACGAGATAGTAGATTTCGACGGCGCTGTAAGCTGGATCGACGGGAAGTTCCGCCAGGTTGGCAATACGCCCACCAAGGATGAGATCATGACGCTGGTCAGGTTCCTCAACACCACCGCCACCAGCCAGGTCTATTCCACCAATTGCCTGCACAAGGTGCACCCGCCGGCAGAGGATTATATCGCCCGCGGCGCCGGCCTGCTGGCCCTGCCGGTTTCGCGCAAGCCGCGCGATTACATCATGCTGTTCCGCGGCGAAGTTGCCAAAACCGTCACTTGGGCCGGCAATCCAGAGAAAGCCATCGAATACGGGCCCAATGGCGCCCGCCTTACCCCGCGCAAGAGCTTCGCGAGCTGGAAAGAGACCGTTTACGGCCAGTCGGAGGACTGGACCGCGAAGGAAAAGGAGATCGCCGAACGCATCCGCGTCACCTTGCTGGAGGTGGTGCTGTTAATGAGCGATGCCGCCAATGCGGAACGCACGCGTGCGCAGGAGAAGCAGGAACTGCTGATTGCAGAACTCAACCACCGCGTTCGCAACATCCTTAACCTGATCCGCGGTCTGGTGGAGCAGAGCAAGACGGATGCCGTGAGCGTCGATGAGTTCACCACCAATGTCTCCGATCGCATTCAGGCGCTGGCGCGCGCGCATGACCAGATCACGCGCGGGAACTGGAGCGCGGCTTCCTTGCGCGAGTTGATCCGTACCGAAGTCACCGCATATCTTGGGCCGAAGTGCGATCGCGTGCAGTTCAGTGGCTGCGATGCCATCGTGCTGCCGGAAACCTATTCCACGCTGGCGCTCGTCATCCATGAACTGGCGTCGAATTCCGCAAAATACGGAGCGTTGGCCGATAGCCGCGGCAAGATTGACGTCACGCTGACCCGTGAAGACGATGATGCCCTCACCCTCACCTGGGTGGAATCCGATGGTCCGACCGTAAAGCCGCCCACCCGGCGCGGCTTCGGATCAACCGTGATCGAACGCTCCATCCCGTTCGAACTGGGTGGAGAGGCCGAGATTTCCTTCCCCATGTCGGGTGTACGCGCTCGGCTGATGATCCCCGAAGCCCATATCGAGGATTTCGTCGAGCAGGAGCAGAGCGAGCCCGAGAAGGTCGGCACCCCGGTGCCCGCAAAAACCAGTTCCTCCCAATTGAGTGGCACGGTTCTGCTGGTGGAAGACAACATGATCATCGCCATGGATAGCGAGAAAATGTTGGAGGACTTGGGGGCGCAAAAAGTCTGTACCGCCTCCAGCGTTGCAGAAGCCATGCGGATCATCGAGGAGGAGGACATTTCGATGGCCCTGCTAGACCTCAACCTTGGCGTGGATAACAGCCTGCCTGTGGCCCGGACTTTGAAGGAAAAGGGCATCCCCTTTGCCTTTGCCACCGGCTATGGTGACAGCGCGCAGTTGCTGGAAGATTTTTCGGAATATCCGGTGCTTACCAAGCCCTATGAAAAGGCACTGTTGGGAAGCACGATGGCGGGTTTGCTGTAACGGCCCTTAGCTATGACGGAGGGGAGTAGCGGCGCTACTCCTCCCCCATCCGCAGCGCTGCAATGAAGGCTTCCTGCGGAATGCTCACATTGCCGTACTCGCGCATCCGGGCCTTGCCCTTCTTCTGCTTGTCCAGCAGCTTCTTCTTGCGCGAAATGTCGCCGCCATAACACTTGGCCGTCACGTCCTTACGCAGGGCAGCGATGGTTTCGCGGGCGATGATCTTGCCGCCGATGGCGGCTTGGATCGGGATCTTGAACAGGTGGCGCGGGATCAGGTCCTTCAGGCGTTCGCACATGCCGCGTCCGCGCTCTTCGGCAACGGAGCGGTGGACGATCAGCGACAGCGCGTCCACGGCCTCCGCATTCACCATGATGTTCATCTTCACGAGGTCGCCCTCGCGATTGCCGATCTGTTCGTAATCGAAGCTGGCATAACCGCGGCTGATTGATTTCAGGCGATCGTAGAAATCGAACACCACTTCGTTGAGCGGCAATTCGTATGTCACCTGTGCGCGTCCGCCGACATAGGTGAGATTGGTCTGAATACCGCGGCGATCTTGGCACAGTTTCAGGATGGAGCCGAGATGCTCGTCCGGCGTGTAGATGGTGGCCTTGATCCATGGCTCCTCGATCATCTCGATCCGGTTCACGTCCGGCCAGTCTGCCGGGTTGTGAATGTCGATGACCTGTGCGTCCTCATTCTTGGTGTGGCCAAGGTGGACGCGGTACACCACGGATGGCGCGGTGGTAATCAGGTCAAGGTCGTATTCGCGGCTCAGCCGTTCCTGGATGATTTCCAGATGCAGCAGGCCGAGGAAGCCGGCACGGAAGCCAAAGCCCAGCGCGGCGGAGGATTCCATCTCGTAGCTGAAGCTTGCATCGTTCAGGCGCAGCTTGCCGATGCTCTCACGCAGCTTCTCGAAATCGGCGGCGTCCACGGGGAAAAGGCCGCAGAACACCACCGGCTGCACTTCCTTGTAGCCCGGCAGCGCCTTGGTGGAACCGCCCTTCACCGTGGTGATGGTGTCACCCACGCGGGCCTGCTCAACTTCCTTGATCTGTGCGGTGATGAAGCCGATTTCGCCGGGGCCGATTTCCGGCAGATCGGTGCGCTTGGGGCTGAAGCAGCCCACGCGGTCCACCAGATGCTCAGTGCCGCCCTGCATGAATTTGACGTTGAGGCCCTTTTTCAGCACCCCGTCCATTACCCGCACCAGGATGACGACGCCGAGATACGGATCATACCAGCTATCCACCAGCATGGCCTTCAGCGGCGCATCACGATCGCCAGTTGGGGCGGGAATGCGGGCGACAAGGGCTTCCAGCACCTCCTCGATACCGATGCCGGACTTGGCGCTGGTGAGCACAGCGTCGCTGGCGTCCAGGCCGATAATGTCCTCGATCTCGGCCTTTACCTTTTCCGGTTCTGCGGCGGGCAGATCGATCTTGTTGATGACGCACACGATTTCGTGATCGTGCTCAATCGACTGATAGACATTGGCCAGCGTCTGCGCTTCCACGCCCTGCGCCGCGTCCACCACCAGCAGCGCGCCCTCGCACGCGGCAAGGCTGCGGCTGACTTCGTAGGCGAAGTCGACGTGGCCCGGCGTGTCCATCAGGTTGAGCTCGTAAGTCTCACCATCCTTCGCGGTGTAATTCAGGCGCACGGTCTGCGCCTTGATGGTGATGCCGCGCTCTTTCTCGATATCCATATTGTCGAGCACCTGCTCAGACATCTCGCGTTCGGTCAGGCCGCCGCAATGCTGGATCAGGCGATCCGCCAGCGTGGATTTGCCGTGATCGATGTGGGCGATGATGGAGAAATTGCGGATGCGCGACAATTCGGTCATGGCGGGCCTTTAGCGGGGCGCTGATGAACTGTCAGCCGGAATATGCGCCTAGCCTGCGCGAGAGGCACTACCGCCCAGATCAAGCTGCATGAACCGCGGGCGCGTGCGGGACGCATCCCCGCCGCTGCCAGCCGTCACCGCGGCAAGGTGATGCCCGCTTTGCAGGGCCTGCAACGGCATGCCGACATTGGCGAGCATATAGGGTGAAACGCGGTGCCGGGTACAAAGGCCCCCCGCCCCGTCCGACACCAGCGGCGTTTCGAACTCCAGGCCCTGCGTCGCGTCCTGCGAACGGCGAACCTTACAGACCACGATCTGCCCTTCGCCAAGGTCAATCACGAGATCGGTGCCGATGGGGACATCCACCAGCCCCTCTATACGCGCGCCGGTGCGGGAAAGATCGCGCAGCATGGCGACATAGTGATGATCTTCATGCACGACCCCGATGCGGCGGAACAGCGTGCGGCGCTGCGCACGATGCTTTGCCGGGCCAACGGGTTCATACCGCAATTCGCCCGATTCCAGCTTTTCCAGCACATCCTTTTGCGAAACCGCGCGAGAAAAGATGAAGCCCTGCACCGTGTCCACATCAAGCGATGCTACGGTCTTCAGCTCGTCCATGGCTTCCACGCCCTCGGCAACGGTCGTCATGTCCATGGCCCGCGCCAGGCTGGCGATGGCACGGATGATGGCGCGGCCCGATTTGCCATCCTCCGCGCATCCGCGCACGAAGCTTTGATCGATCTTGATCTTGTCGAACGGCGAATCCCGCAGGTAGGAGAGCGATGAATAGCCGGTGCCGAAGTCATCCAGCGCCAGCTTCACGCCCAACTTTTTGAGCTTGGTAAACATGGCCTGGGCACTGCCGACATCGCCCATGAAGACACTTTCCGTAATCTCCAGCTCCAGCCGCGATGGCTGCAAACCGGAAACTTTCAGGGCCTTGGAAACGATATCGGGCAGATCCTCATTCATGAACTGCCTTGCAGAGACGTTCACCGCGATCGGCAGATCGCCCGGCCAGCTTGCCGCATCACAGCAAGACTGCGTCAGCGCCCAGCCGCCGATCTGATCGATCATGTTGCTGTCTTCAGCGATGGGGATGAAAACCGCTGGCGAGATCGGCCCCTGTTCGGGGTGCTCCCAACGCATCAAGGCCTCAAACCCGCAAACCGAGTGCCCCTGCGCATCCACCTGCGGCTGATACCGCATTTCCAGTTCTTCCCGCGCGATGGCGTCTCGCAGGTCTTCCTCGATCTCCCTTCGATCCTCCGCATTTTCCTTCAGATCGTTGGAATAAAAGCGAAACTGACCGCGCCCACCGCCCTTGGCAGCATATAGGGCAAGGTCGGCAGCCTTCACCAGTTCGGAGGATTCGATCCCGTCGTAGGGAGCAACGGCAATGCCGACAGAGGTGCCGATGGTGGCCCGCCTGCCTTCGATGGAATAGGGCTGCGAAATCATCTGGATGATGCGATTGGCACTGTCACCCAGCTTTCCGCGATCATCCAGATCGGGAACGATCAGCTGAAACTCGTCACCGCCAATCCGGCCGATCTCCGCCCCGGCGGGTGCCACGCGCTGCAAACGCTGGCTGACCTGGCGCAGCAATTCGTCGCCCGCAGGATGGCCCAGCGTATCATTCACGTGCTTGAACCGATCGAGATCGAGCA
Organism: Aurantiacibacter rhizosphaerae; assembly: GCF_009807005.1. GTDB lineage: Bacteria > Pseudomonadota > Alphaproteobacteria > Sphingomonadales > Sphingomonadaceae > Alteraurantiacibacter > Alteraurantiacibacter rhizosphaerae. The sequence goes on from NZ_WUBR01000002.1 coordinate 530,160, forward strand.
TGATGATCGCGCAGCTGCGCTTTTCGATCTTGTAGGCGGTGAGTGCCGCCGTCAGCCGCTGGGTCATGCGGTGACGGTTGGAAAGGCCTGTCAGCGCATCGAAGGCGGCCATGCGCGATGTCTTGCGCTTTTCCTCGTAAGTGGCGGTGATATCCTTCACCGTCCCGCGATAGCCCTTGAAATTGCGCTTCTTGTCAAACTGCGGGCGGCCCGTCAGCAGCCACCATTTGCAGGAGCTCTTGTTGCCATCCTCGCCATTGATGGACACTACCAGCTCAGAGAAATTCGATCGCGAACTGAGCAGATAGGACATGGGCTTTGTTTCGCCGTGGTGCTCTTCCTCGCTCACAGTCTGCATCAGCTTGGCAACTGGCGTTCCGATGATGACGCGGCCTGCGTCGAACTGCGCCATTGCCTTGGTAGAAAGGTAGGTGAGACGGCAGTCAGCACCGGTAGCCCAGAACCACGCAAGGTCGCTGGCCTCGAAACTGTCGAGCATCTCAAGGCGCTCTTTATCGCTGGCAACGGCGATGTTGGCGGTCGCAGCCTCGGCATCGGGAACGGAAATGGGGTCGGCGCCATTGCCGCCAAAACCCTTCCAGATACCGCGAACACCCATGCCATCACTTCTCCATCATCCATGCAAAATCAGCATGGGAGGCGCGCAAATGCGCCATTTTTTCATCGAAATTGTCGTAAACAGTCTGCGTTACCAAACAGCTAAGACTGCACTGTTCTGTAAGGATAAATCAGCCGACTTTTTGCATTTCTGCCGGGTCCAGCGGTTTTGGCGCCACCCCCTCGATAGCAACGATCCTGCCTGACGCATCGCGTTCAAGCGGCTCGATGAACTCCACGCCGATGCGGTCTGCCTCGCTCCATCTGGTGGTGCAGGTGACGGTGCGACTGTAGGAAATCTGCACGTCGAAAACCGTGCCAACCGGCACATTCCACAACCCCTCGATCATCGCCCCGGTGGTGGAAATATTGCGAATGGTGCCGTTGTAGAGGTGTCCGTTGTGATCCAGCATCACCTTGCGCAGCATCTTCTGGCGCGGCGCGCGGCTGCAACGCGGGCCGCGTGCCACCGCTTCCAGACCCGCGGCAATGCGCGCATCGGCCTGCCGAACATCCATCGGACGCTCGTAAATATAGCCCTGCACATGGCTGCAACCGTGTTTGCGCACCAGGTCCAGCTCATCCATCGTCTCCACGCCCTCTGCCGTGGTTTCCATGCCCAGCGATTGGGCCAGGCTGGTGATAGAGGCGATGATGGCGGCATTGCGGCTCCCAGCCTCGGTAATGCCGCGCACGAAGCTCTTGTCGATCTTGATCTTGTCGAACGGCGCCTTCTTCAGATAGCCCAGCGAGGAATAGCCGGTGCCGAAATCGTCCAGCGCCATGCGCACGCCCAGCTTCTTCAGCGCGGCGAACATGGCTTCCGTACCAGCGCTATCCTGCAGGAAGACCGTTTCCGTGATCTCCAGCTCCAGCTGCGACGGCGCAATACCCGCATGCCCGATGGCATTGGCCACGATGCTGGGCAGGTTCGGATTGGCGAATTGCAGGGGTGACACGTTGACCGCCATCAGAATGTCACCCGGCCATGACGCCAGCTGCTCGCACGCCTGACGCAAGGCCCACTCGCCCAATTGCTGAATCATGCCGGTGTCTTCCGCGGTTTCGATGAAGCGGTGCGGCGAAATCCAGCCCTTGACCGGGTGATGCCAGCGCATCAGCGCCTCGAAACCGGTGATCCGCTGCGTTTCGACTGCCACGATAGGCTGGTAGAACATCTCCAACTCGCCCTTGGCCAAGGCATCGCGCAAATCCTCTTCCATGGCAGACCGCGCTTCTGCGTCGGCATGCAGATCCTGCGAATAGAAATGATAACGCCCGCGCCCGCCATCCTTCGCGGCATATAGCGCGAGGTCGGCATTGCGGATCAGTTCTTCGCTGGTGTCGCCATCATCCGGAGATATGGCGATACCTGAAGACGCCCCGATCACCACGCGCTGCCCATCGATGGAATAGGGCTGCGACAAGGAGTTGATGATGTCACGGCCCAGCCCGGCCAGCGTCTCACGGTCGACCCGGGTCGGGATGATGACCTTGAATTCGTCCCCGCCAAGCCTGCCAACCTGCCCCATTTTGCCAACCGCGCGTTCCAGCCGCTGCGCCACCTGTTTCAACAGCGCGTCACCTGCCGGATGGCCCATGGTATCGTTGACCTGCTTGAACCGGTCGAGATCCAGCAGGAATATCGCGCAGTTGCGGTTCAACAATTGCGGCGCCGCCAGGATTTTCTCCAGCGACTGACTCATCTCGTATCGGTTGGCGAGCCCGGTCAGCGAATCATATCGGGCCAGGCGCGTGGCGTTTTCCTGGCTGCGCTTGCGTTCCGTCAGATCGGTGCCGGACCCGCGGAAACCGATGAAATTATCGAGGTGATCATACAGCGGGCGGCCGGAGACGGACCACCAGCGCTCCTCGTCCGCGATGGCCGCCTTCACCGAAAGCTCGCTGAAGGAAGACCGTGCCGAAAGGTGGAACAGCAGCGTGCGCTCTCCCTCCTCGCCCGTGTCGGAAAGATCGAAAAGACGGGTCAGCGGCTGCCCCAGCAGCCGTCCGGGCTCTACCTGCAAGGCCTGCGCAACAGGCGGCGAGATATAGGTGAGGAGCGACCTTCGATCGATTTCCCAGAACCAGCCCTGCCCTGTTTCCTCATAATCGGTGAGAATATCCTGTGCGCGGGTGGCGACCCGTTCCTGCGCGCGCTTGTACTCGGTTTCCAGCGCTTGCTGTTCCATCTGTTCGCGCGTCACCATCACCGCGATGCCCAGCCCAGCCAGCACTGCCAGCGCGCCAATCAGCGAACCGAAAGCCACCACTGCGGCGGACCAGATGGCAAGCTGCGCGGCGAAAATCATGGCGGCGTTCCGGCGCAGGTAAACCACCACGATGGAACTGACGCCCAGCATGGAAGCAACCGTCACATCCCAGGCGATGCTGCCTTCCATCGTCCAGCGAATCATGCCGAACCCGAACATGAACAAGGGTGCCACCACCACCAGGCCAGCGCCCGCAGCCATGACTTTCAGGCTGCGGCCTGCAACCGCTTTCCAAACATATCGCACGGGCAATACGCCCAGCACCGACAGCACCAAAGCAATGGCCGGCCAGATGCTCGGCAGCGATTCGGCGGCATTGGCGGCTGCCAGCACGCCGCCAATCAGGGCCATCACCAGAAATGGCCAGGATCGGGGAAACAGCTCTTTTTCGATCAGGGCGTTGAGCGAAGGCTTTGCCTGGCGGCTGCGCAAGTTTTCACGCCGCTCGGCCTTGCGACGGTCCACTGCGGACTGCCCCGGATCTGCAGGCGGTTCGGCCTGCTGCTTCGCGGCTTTCGCGACAGGTTCTGGACCCGGACTTTCCGGCACCGGCCTGCGGGGCGCAGGCACAGGGGATTGCTGCTGCGTTGATGCAGTCGCTCTCCTTAACCTTTCAAGGGCCTTGCCTGCAGATTGGTCCATCGAGGCCCCATGCCCCAAATGCCTTTGAAGAACGGTTAACTCGCGCCGTTGAATTGTTTGAATGTTTTTCGTCGGGTATGAAGGGGAAAGGCGCGTTGCCGGATGTGGTTAATCCGCTAAACTCCGGCTCTGGTGCGCCACTCGATCGAAAGATGCTCTGGATGCGACATATTGCCATAATCGGCTCCGGCCCCGCAGGTTATTACACAGCAGAAGCTGCGCAAAAGCACTTTGGCGATGATGTGCGCGTGGATATTTTCGACAAGTTACCAGTACCTTACGGCCTGATCCGTACAGGCGTTGCGCCCGATCACCAATCGATAAAAGGCGTCTCGCGCCGCTATGAAAAAACCGCGCTGACAGAGAATGTCCGCTTCGTGGGCAATGCCGCCGTTGGCCAGGATATTTCCATCGCGCAATTGCAGGACATGTATGACGCCGTCGTCCTGGCAACGGGCGCGCCGAAGGATCGGGATCTGGGCATTGCCGGAGAAGATCTTTCCAATATTTTCGGCAGTGCCGCCTTTGTCGGCTGGTACAATGGCCACCCGCAATTTGCAGATCTCAACCCCGATTTGTCAGGGCAAACGGCGGTGGTGATCGGCATGGGCAATGTGGCGCTGGATGTCGCGCGCATGCTTTCGAAAAAAGGGGCCGAATTCGATGGATCGGACATTGTCGGCCACGCGCTGAATGCGCTGGAAGGCAGCAATATTGACCGGATAATTCTGCTGGGGCGGCGCGGCCCGCATCAGATCATGATGACGCCGAAGGAGCTGGGCGAACTGGGCCGGCTGGATCATGCCGCGCCGCATATCGACAAGAATGATCTGCCCGATGAGGCGGAGGACGCCATTCTGGAGCCGGGCCTGCGCAAATCCGTTGCCATCCTGCGAGAATTTGCCGCCACGCCAGAACATATTCGCGGCGAAAAACGCATCGCGGTGGAATTTGCCTTCTTCGCCCAGCCCAAGGCCATCATCGGGGATGGCAAGGTAGAGGCGATCGAGGTGGAGCAAACCCGACTGGAAAGAGGCCGCGCGGTCGGCACCGGCAAGGTAGAGAGGCTGCCGGCCGACCTTGTCATCAGTTGTATCGGCTATCGCACGGCGCCCATTCCCGGCGTGCCTTTTGACGAGCGCGCAGGCCGTTTCGCCAATGACGAGGGGCGCATCCTGCCGGGGCTATACTGCGTTGGCTGGGCACGCCGTGGGCCATCGGGCACGATTGGCACGAACAAGCCGGATGGCTTTGCAATCGTTGAGAAAATCGTTGCTGACCTGGAAGACGGCACTATCGGCAGCGGGCGCAAGGAAGGCCGCCAGGCGTTCGATGCCTTCGCCGCCGAAAATGGGCTGGACGTGGTGACCTTCCGCGATTGGAAAAAGATCGAGGAAGCCGAAGCCATGGCAGCCCGCGAAGGCTCCCCACGCGAGAAATTCGTCGATATCGAGGCGATGATCAGGGCCGTGAACTGAGGCCCACCTCAAGGCAGACGCCATCCCTGGAGCAATTTCCGGGAATGGCAAAGCCGGCTTACACCCGCATCGGCATCAGCACGTACAGTGCCGGGCTGCCTTCATCCTTGCGGATCAGCGTAGGCGCACCGGCATCGGCAAAGTGCATTTCCACCGTGTCGGAATCAATCTGGTGAAGAATGTCCTTCAGGTAGCCGGCGTTGAAACCGATTTCCAAAGCGTCTGACGCATATTGGGAGGATACTTCTTCCACCGCATTGCCATTGTCCGGGCTGGTAACGGTCAGCGTAACCTTGTCGTTTTCCAGGCCCATCTTCACGGCACGGGTCTTCTCGGTGGCGATGGTGGCCACGCGGTCCACGCCGGAAAACAGCGACTTGGGATCGACCTTCAGCAGCTTGTCATTGCCCGTGGGGATCACGCGGCTGTAATCAGGGAAGGTGCCGTCAATCAGCTTGCTGGTGAGCACCACGCCGCCCGCGCCGCCAAGGGTGAAACGGATCTTGGACGGGCTTAGATCGATGGAGACATTGCCTTCCATCGCTTCTTCCAGAAGCTTGCGCAGTTCTGCCACGGCTTTGCGCGGCACGATCACGTCAGGCATGCCTTCGGCGCCTGCAGGGCGATCCAGCGTATAGCGCGCCAGGCGATGCCCGTCCGTGGCCGCGGCCTTCAGCACGGGCTTGTCCTCTTCCGCGACGTGGAAGAATATGCCGTTGAGGTAATAGCGCGTCTCCTCGGTGGAGATGGCAAAGCGCGTCCGGTCGATCAGCTCTGCCAGCGTGGCGGCGGGCAGTTCGAAACTGGTCGGCAGGTCGCCTTCCACGATCACGGGGAAATCGTCGCGCGGCAAAGTGGGCAGCGAGAAGCGGCTTCGACCGGCCTTGATGGTCATGCGGTTTTCCGCAGTTTCCAGCGAGACCTGGCTGCCATCGGGCAGCTTACGCGCAATGTCGAACAGCAGGTGCGCGGAAACGGTGATCGCCCCGCCGCTATCCACGCTGCTGGCTTCCAGGCTTTCGACGACCTGCAGATCAAGGTCGGTCGCCATGACCTTCACATGGCCGCCCTCGTCCGCTTCGATCAGGACGTTGGAGAGGATGGGAATGGTATTCCGCCGCTCCACCACCGATTGGACGTGAGACAGGCAGCGCAGCAGTTTCGCGCGTTCGATGGTGGCCTTCATCGCAAATCTTTCCTCAAACTCTGACGCTGCGGTGCCGGAAAACCCGGATTCGCATGGCTGCGCCGGTAAATGATGCAAGACTATCCTTAGCGCAGGTGCATTTGCGGGCAAGGATTCGCAGGCCGCAGGACGGATTCCTTGGGGAAAAGTGGGAATTTCGAAACATTCCTCCCCGCCGCACCGCAACGGGGAGGGAACGCATCAGCCCAGCATCGCCATGCCGCCGTTCACATGCAGCACCTGGCCGGTCACGTAGTTCGCTTCTTTCGAGGCGAGATAGGCCACGGCAGCGCCGATATCGTCGCCCTCGCCCATGCGGCCCATGGGGATCCGAGTGTTGATCGCGTCCTTCTGCTTATCCTCCAGCGCATCCGTCATGGCCGAACGGATGAAGCCCGGCGCAACGCAGTTCACCGTGATGCCGCGCGCGGCCAGTTCCTGCGCCATGGAGCGGCTCATGCCGACGACGCCTGCCTTGGCGGCGCAATAGTTCATCTGGCCGGGGTTACCCGTGGCACCCACCACCGAAGTGATATTGATGATGCGGCCAAAGCGCGCCTTCACCATCGGGCGGGCGCTGGCGCGCATCAGGCGGAAGGTGGATTCAAGGTTGATCTTGATCACCTCGTCCCATTCCTCGTCCTTCATGCGCATCGCCAGATTATCGCGCGTGATGCCGGCGTTGTTCACCAGGATATCGACCTTGCCCAGCGTATCGATGGCAGCCGGGATCAGTTCCTCCACCTGCGTGGTGTCAGACAGGTTGCAGGTGATCTCCACATGATCGCCGCCTACCTCTTCAATCAACTGCTCACGAAAAGCGCGCAGCTTGTCGGAATTGGAGCCGGACAGCGCCAGCCGCGCGCCCTGCCGCGCCAGGGCATAAGCGATGGACGATCCGATGCCGCCGCTGGCGCCGGTGACCAGCGCCGTCATTCCTTCGAGTGAAAACATGGTCAAACCTCCTTCGCCAGCGCTTCGATATCGTCCATCGTCATCACGCTGGTGACGGTGGCATCGGGTGCGATCTTGCGGATCATCGGGCCCAGCACCTTGCCGCCCAGTTCGATGAATTGGGTAACGCCTGCTTCCTGCATGGCCAGCATGCTTTCGCGCCAGCGCACGCGGCCGGTGATCTGCTCCACCAGCAGGTCCCTCTCCGTGGCAGGATCGGTAACCTCGGCAGCGGTGACATTGGCATAGAGTGGCAGACGGAAAGCCTGCGGCGGCACATCATTCAGCGCAAAATTCATGCGCTGCGCGGCGGGCTGCATCAGCGAACAGTGGAAAGGTGCCGACACCGGCAGCTTCACCGCGCGCTTGCAGCCGTGGTCCTTCGCCATGGCAACCGCGCGATCAATCGCCTCGGCATGGCCGGACAGCACCACCTGGCCGGGATCATTGTCATTCGCGACCTCGCAAACCTGTCCTTCCGCAGCGGCATCGGCCAGCGCCTGCGCCTTTTCCAGATCCGCACCCAGCAATGCGCACATCGAACCCAGCCCGATGGGCACCGCGTCCTGCATGGCAATGCCGCGCGTGCGCAGCAATTTCGACGTGTCGGTAAGGCTGAAAGCGCCGACAGACGCCAGCGCGGAATATTCACCCAGCGAATGGCCGGCGACAGCGTCCCCCTTCTCCGAAAGCGAGAAGCCGCCATCTTCGAGAATGCGCACCACGGCCATGGAATTGGCCATGATCGCGGGCTGGGCATTTGCCGTCATCGTCAGTTCGGATTCGGGCCCTTCGGCCATCAGCCGGTAAAGGTTCTGGCTCAGCGCCTCGTCCACCTCTCCGAACACTTCGCGCGCGATGCTGCTGGCTTCGGCAAGATCTGTGCCCATGCCGATTTTCTGGCTTCCCTGACCGGGAAAAACGAAAGCAATCATTGTGTCTCCTTCTCTCCCGCGTGGGACTATGCCCCGTGCGCGCCTTTCGCAACACCGAAGGGCACAATCGCATTGGCCGCATCATGGCCAATATCGGCGCGGCCAAGGTAGGCAATGCCGCTGCGCTTGCACCAATAGCGGGCAATCTCTTCCTCGTTCATGCCAAAGGGCCGGTCGTTTTCCGGCACATGGCTGATGCGCCCCAGCCGCAATCCGGCGATATTGCGAAGGTGCTGCGTGATGTGAAAGAACAGGCGGTCCACGGCGTAATGATGCTCCGCCACCTCCTCCACCAGCACGACATGGCCGGAAAGGTCTGGCATCAGATCCGTGCCGCACAGCATGGCCAGTGTCATCAGGTTGAACGCTACGGTGGGACGGTCGTCCAGCCCGCTCTCCAGCGGCACATCCTGACCTGACAGGAAGCGCAGCACGCGGCGCACCGCATCCTCCCCGCCATCGCGGCGGATATCGCCTGCCAGCGGCCCGTGGACGGGCTTGCCGATGCCATTGCGATAGAGCGCGCCCAGCATGGTGCCGGCATCGGAATAGCCGAGATAGGTCTTCTCCCGCGCAGGCTTCTCAAGTGCAGCAATGGCAGGCGCGGCGATCCGGTTGGCGCCGTATCCGCCCATGGCGAACCAGATCGCTTCCACTTCGGGATCATTGGCCGTGGTGACGAAAGCTTCCGCCCGCATATCGTCATCCCCGGCGAAATGGCCATGCTTTTCAAAACATTGCGGGTGGAATTGAAGTTCCACCTCAGGAAACTCTGCCTGGGCTAGGGAAAGGACGGCAGCGGCCCGTTCACGGCGAATGGGCTTTCCGGGGCAAAGGCAGGTTATGCGTGTTGTCATCCAGACTTCTCTAACATCCGCTTCACAAAGTGCCACGTCCCGCATAATCACTTCCCCCATGAATGAATCGAAAAGCGTTTTGGCCCCGTCCTATTTCTTCTGCGGTATCGGAGGATCGGGGATGCTGCCGCTTGCCCAGATCGTGAAGGGATTGGGTGCCGAGGTTGGCGGATCGGATCGCAGCCGGGATCAGGGGCGCACTTCGGAAAAATTCGATTGGCTCGAATCGCACGGGTTCCAGCTTTTCCCACAGGACGGCAGCGGCTTGCACAGCGGGGAGCAGGTGCTGGTCGCCAGTGCCGCAATCGAGGATACCGTGCCGGAAATTGCGCGCGCCAAGGCACTTGGCTGCCCGCGTGTTACCCGTGCGGAGCTGCTCTCTCGCCTGTTCAACGCCGCGCCTGTTTCGCTGGCGATTGGCGGCACCAGCGGCAAATCCACCACCACGGCGATGCTGGGCTGGATCATAGAATGCGCCGGTCGCAAGCCCACGATCATGAACGGCGCGGTGATGAAAAATTTCACCGGCCCCGCAAATCCCTTCGCCAGCGCCGCTGTCGGCAAGGGCGGCGTCTTCGTCAGCGAGGTGGATGAAAGCGACGGCTCCATCGCGCTTTACAACCCCACAGTGGCAGTGCTGCTTAATGTCAGCCTTGATCACAAGAGCATGGAGGAATTGCGCCAGCTTTTCGGCGATTTCCTCCGCCGGGCGCAAACCGCCGTCGTCAATCTGGATGATGACGATGCAGAATTCCTGGCCGAGAAGTGCAAATCGGTCATCTCCTTCGCGATCGACAATCCCAGGGCAACCTTCGGGATCGAGCCGGGCACCATCGTTGAAAGTGAGGACGAGACGGACGCCCTGCTGGTGGATCGCCGCACGGACACCGGCCATTCGCTGCGCCTGCCGATGCCGGGACGTCACAATCTGGAGAACGCGCTGGCCGCCATCGCGGCAGCAGTTGCCGCGGGCGTGAACGTGCACGATGCGGCGATGGCGCTGGCCAGTTTCAAGGGACTTGCCCGCCGTTTCGACGTGATCGGCACCAGCGAAAACGGCGTGACCGTGATCGACGATTTCGGCCACAATCCTGAGAAAGCCCGCGCCACGCTGCGCACGCTGAAATCACAGGAAGGCCGCGTGATCGCTTTCTTCCAGCCGCATGGTTACGGCCCGTTGAAACAGATGGGCCGCGAACTTGCGCAGACTTTCGCGCAGGAACTTGGGCCGGACGACATCACCATCATGTGCGCGCCAGTATATTTCGGCGGCACGGTGGACCGCAGCGTTGGCAGTGAACGGATCGTGGAACTGATCAACGATGCCGGCGGAAATGCGGAATACCACGAAACGCGCGAAGAGTGCGGGGATCGCATCGCAGAACTGGCGAAATCCGGGGACCGCGTGGCCGTGATGGGCGCACGTGACGATACTCTGACGGTGTTTGCGCAAGGTTTGCTGAAGCGGGTGTGAGCACCTACGCCAAGGCCTGGGTATTCAATGGCGTCTGGACGCTGTTTGCACTGTGCGGCCTTGCCGGGCTCTACTTTCGATGGGTTGGCGGCAAAGACGATGATCTCCTGCTGCTTATAGGTATCGCGGGCTATCTAGCCTGCTTCTTCCTTGCTGGCTCTTTTCCAAAATGTCCGAACTGTGATGAGCCGGTGAATGATGCCCACATCGCCGGGGATAGCAGGAATGGTCATGTCGTACGCCCTGACCGCCCGCCCAGAACATGCGGATATTGCGGGCAGGATCTCACCTGAAAGCCTTTGGCAAGGGTTGGCGGCTATGCTTGCCCTCGAAACCGTAATCACTCAGCAATTACTCAGGGACAATGAGTCGCACCATGCAGAAAAGTTATCGCCAGTCAGGCGTCGGCATGCTGGATGCGGCACCCGGCACCTACATGGTTCACGCCTATTTCGATGATAATCAGGTTGAACTGATCAAGAGCAATATCCTGGGCTGGCAGGTGGGGCAGGATCGGCGGCTTACCCCTCTGGTGCTGGACCCGCGCGCCGTGGATGATGAGGGCTGGGTTATCCAGCACCCCGATGGCAGGATCGAATCCGAGGATGGCCGCAATTGGCCGAGTGAGGATGCCTGGCTGACAAGCCAGCGCCGCGAAAGGCGCCGCGACGCGGCCTGAGGCCAGCCTTAACCTATCCCCTGGCGTTCAACTCAGTGGCCGGCCCCGGTTTCGTGACCCAGGCCGAATATCTTGTGCAGCACGAAGAAGATCACGCCGCCCAGCAGCAGGCCGGTGATCGCAGAGAATCCGGCAAAGGTTAGCCAGCCGAACAGGCCGCCCGCAATCGCGGAGACGCCGTGCTCAATGCCTTCCACCCAGTGCTCCGGCCCGGCGATGCCGATTTCGGCAAGGCCATGCAGGATAATGCCGCCGCCAACCCACAGCATGGCGATGGTGCCGATGAAGCTCAGCGCGATCAGCAGCTTGGGCATGGCCGACAGCAGCATCTGGCCAAACTTGCGGCTTGCGTTGCTGCCGCCTTCTTTCTTCAGATGCAGGCCGATGTCGTCCATCTTCACGATCAGGCCGACAGCGCCATAGACGAATACCGTCACGGCAACGCCCACGATGGCCAGCACGCCGGCGCGCGTAATCAGGTCTTCTGCGGCGACCTCATTCAGAGTGATCGCCATGATCTCTGCCGAAAGGATCAGGTCCGTGCGGATGGCCCCCGATGTCCTTTGCTTTTCGAAAGCGGCGGGGTCCTCGATCACGTCATCCACCGTCTTGCCGTGCTTTTCTCCGCCCAGCTTCTCGATGACCTTTTCCGCGCCTTCGTAGGAAAGGTAGGCCCCGCCCAGCATCAGGATGAAGACGATCGCCTGCGGAAGAAACTCACTCAAAAGCAAGGCACCCGGCAGCAGGATCAGCAGCTTGTTCTTCAAACTGCCCTTGGTGATGTTCCAGATAATCGGCAGCTCTCGCGCAGGCGAAAGCCCGGTCACATAGCTGGGCGTGACGGCGGCATCGTCGATCACCACGCCTGCCGTCTTTGACCCGGCGCGGCCTGCGGCGGCGGCGATGTCATCAACGCTGGCAGAAGCGGTGCGGGCGATGATCGAAACGTCGTCTAGCAGGGCTACGAGGCCACCTGGCATGGAATTCTCCGGTCAGATTATTGGTGAATGCTGGTGTGCCAACGCTTGGAAGGCCTGGGAAGTGCCCGGCGCAATCATTCCACGCGATAGATCGCGATTTGCACGGCGGGCACGGGATGGTTTTCGGCCATCTGCAACTGGCCGACGAATACGCCCTGCCCCAGCCACTGATAATCGCCCATCGGCGGCTCGAAACTGGGGCTGGTGAAGACAGGCGGCCTGCTGCCATCTGCGGGCGGGCAGATGGTGGCGCGGTTGATCACGTTGATAAGGGCGCCATCATCGGTTTCGATGAAATAGTCGGCCTCCAGATCCGTGCAGCCATCGGGCCGGTCTATCTGCCAGTCCCACGCCCCGCCCCGCACGGTGCCGTTGATGCCTTCGCCTTCCACCTGTCCGCCGGTGATGGGGATGAAGCGGCGGGCACCGCGCACGGTTTCGCCCACGTCCACGGCCTCGTCAATTTCGGCGGTAATGGTAAAGACATGGGTGAGCTGCGGTGCCTCCTGCGCGGCGGCTGGCGCGGCAAGGGCGATGGTGGCAGCAGTGGCGGCGGCAGCCGCGGCAGTGGCAATGTTGAAACGCATGTGTAAATCTCTCCTCGCGCCACACCTAACGCCGCTTGCATCTGGGCGCAATTGCGCTATGTGCGCGCCTTCCGCAGTATCGGGCGAATGATCGTCGCCTGCGGATTTTAGAAGAAAGCCGGAGGGACGCGCACGGAATTCGCCGTGCCAATGTCAGCGATCGGCATGAATTGAAAGGAAGCGCACATGGCTCTTTACGAGCATGTTTTCCTCGCGCGTCAGGATCTGAGCCAGGCTCAGGTAGACGCGCTTGCTGCCAGCGCCACGGAAATCGTGGAAGCTAACGACGGCAAGGTCATCAAGACCGAGACCTGGGGCCTCAAGTCCCTCGCATACAAGATCGACCGTAACCGCAAGGCGCATTTCGTAATGCTCAACATCGAGGGACCCGGTTCCCTCGTGGCCGAGCTGGAGCGTCAGAACCGCATCAACGAAGACGTGATCCGCTGGCTCACCATCGCCGTTGAAGAGCATGAAGACGGCCCGTCCGCCATGATGCGCAAGAACGATCGCGACAAGAAGCGCCGTTCCGACCGTGAGGAGCGTAACTGATGGCCCGCCCGTTTTACCGTCGTCGCAAGTCCTGCCCGTTCAACGGCAAGGACGCCCCCGTCATCGATTACAAGGACGTGCGCCTGCTGCAGGGCTTCATGTCCGAGCGTGGCAAGATCGTGCCCAGCCGCATCACCGCCGTTTCTGCAAAGAAGCAGCGTGAACTGGCCAAGGCCATCAAGCGCGCCCGTCACCTGGGCCTGCTGCCCTACATCGTTAAGTAAGAGGAGCATACATCATGGATATCATCCTCCTCGAACGCGTTGGTAACCTCGGTGCCATCGGCGATGTCGTCACCGTGAAGGACGGCTACGCCCGTAACTTCCTGCTGCCGCAGAAGAAGGCTCTTCGCGCCAATGAGGCGAACAAGAAGGTCTTCGAAGCCAATCGCGAGAAGCTGGAAGCCGAAAACGCCGAGAAGCGCACCGCAGCCCAGAAGCAGGGCGAGACCGTTGAAGGCACAGAGATCGTCCTGATCCGCGCCGCCTCCAACGCCGGCCAGCTGTATGGCTCTGTCAACGTGCGTGACATTGCTGCCGGTCTGGTGGCCAAGGGCCACGATGTTGACAAGAAGCAGGTCATCATGGGCGCGCCCATCAAGACCATCGGCATGTTCGATGTCACCATCGCGCTGCACGCCGAAGTCGAAATCACGGTGAAGGCCAACGTCGCCCGCTCCGAAGATGAAGCCGAACTGCAGAGCCAGGGCGTCGACATCCTCAAGCAGGCTGCCGAAGAAGAAACCCGCGCCATCGCTGGCGAAGGCTTCCAGGAAGAACTGGACCCCGACCGTGAACTGGGCGAGCTGCCCAGCGCGGACGAAGGCGAAGAAGCCTCGGCTGAAGACGCTGCGGGCGAAGAAGCCGAAGGCGAAGAAAACGCCTGAAGCCTTCAAGGCTGATCAAGAAAACGGGGCGCTGCCAGCAATGGCGGCGCCCCTTTTTCTTTGCGGGATATGATCTTGTTAAAAGTTGTCGCATTAGTCTTTCGACATGCGATCTGAAATCGATCTGGATGCAGCTGCCAGGGCGGGCATTATCGACGAACACGTCGCCATTGCCCTGCGCAATTTCCAGGCACAATCCGATGGCATACCCCATTCCAGTGCGGAGAAATTCCGCTTGTTCGGTGGCTACGCCGACCTTGTCAGCGCGATGGGAATGGGCCTGATTCTTGCCGCACTTTCGCTGTTGGCGATCAAGATTCAGATGGTGCTCTTGTGTTTCATCCTTGCCGCAGTGACATTCGCCATCGCCTGCAAAATCGATATGCGCGCGGGGCCTGCGCTCGCCTCCGTACTGTTGCTGTCCTGGTTGTTCAATGCCGTGGTGGTTGTTCCGGCTGCGCTTGAAGCCGCCGGAGTGTGGGGCAATCACGCGCAGTTCAAGAACGCTGTAATCGTCGTTGGCCTTACCGCACTCGCGACGTGGATATATTGGCGCAGGTTCCGTTTTCCGCCAACTTTTGCAGTCGCCATGACGGGCGCAAGCCTCGTCATTATCAATGTCGTTCAGAACTACAGTCGCGGCATGTATGGCTTTGACGTGATCAATTGGCTTCCAGCCGTCGTGGCGCTGGTTCTTGCAATCCTGACGCTTCTCTGGGCGATCTGGTGGGACCTGAGCGATATCCGCCGCGAAACCGAAAGATCGCAGGTGGCCTTCTGGTTGCATTGCACTGCGGGCTTTCTCGTCACGCGCGCCATATTCAGCCTACTTACGGGCGGAGAAGTGATCAATGGCCATTTCATCCTGACCGGGCTGGCATTCACGGATATACCGTGGCTCGCCATGATGATCTTCGTCGCCGCGATCATTTCGCTGCTGCTGGACCGCAGGTCGCTCCTGACAGGAGTGCTGCTTCCTGTAATCGGTATTTTCGGAGAGGACGAAGGTGCTGTCGTCGTCGGCATGATAATCGCGGGCGCTGGCCTGCTGTTGTTCAATTATGGCTGGATTCGTTTGCGGATCGGACTGCTCGCGCTACTTCCTGCGAAGATCGAGGCGCAATTGCCGCGCACCAATCTGGCTTTGCAAGGTCAGCGCCCTTCACGCCGCCATCTGCCATTATGGCCGCAACGACAGTAGCTTTACCGGCGGCGCGACATGGTCAGCGCGCCGGGCTTAATCCACCACGGCCAGCCCATCGCCGCCCGGCCCGGTCGGCAAGCGGCGCAGCACTTCGCCGCTGGCGAAATCAACTTCCGCAATCGTATCGGTCGCGGTTTCGGCTGCGTAGAGCCTGTCTCCATCTTCGCTGAACACCAGCGTTACCTGCACCGCATCGCTGCTGCCGGATACGGGTATCGTGCGGACCACCTCGCCCGTTTCCGTGTCGATCACCGATAGATCGCCACCGCCAAAATTGCTGCTGACGACAAACTCGCCAGACGGGTGCATCGCCAGCCTGATCGGTACATCGCTTGTTGCCACCCGTCCGCGCGGTTCCAGCGTTACGGGATCGAGGCGATAGGCCTGATTGGCGGAGTTGGAGGATACCCACAGATCAGCGCCATCGGGCGAGAGCGCGATAGCCTCTATATCCTCTCCCACCTTGCGCCGCGCAGCTTCCGCGCCTTCGCCAAGGTCGTATCGCACCACTTCTCCTGTGGGGATGATAGTGCCCCAGGCATAGCGGCCACCCGCATCCACGGCCAGCAGATGCGCGCCCGGTGCGTAAGGAGGCCCGTTCGCGCCGATTTCCGTAACGGAAGGCTCGCCGGTCCCTGCGCCCTCGATCACGAACAGCGATCCGCGCCCCTCTGCGCCCGCAATCACGCGGCCGTCATCAAGCCAGATGGCCGCATGAACCCGCGCCTGTTCGCCCAGCTCAATCTCGCTTACCGGAGTGAGATCGTCCGTGGTAAAGACCTGCACCGAAGTGCCCGAGTAACACGCAACCATCACCTGAGCGCCATCGGGTGACACGGTCAGCTCATGCGGGTTCTCGCAAGTCTGCGCGCGGTGGGTTTCCTCCCCATTGGCGATATCCAAGCGGGAGAGGCTGGCCCCGCGCTTGTTCGCCACAAGCAGCGCGCCTTGGCTGCCATGCTGGAACATGACCGGTCCGGGTATCTCTGCATCGGAGTTACCGCCACAAGCGGCAAGCGCGACCAGGGCTGTAATGGCGAGGCAGATGCGCATGATGTCAGGCTCCGGATTAACGTCCTATCGCCTGCCAGCCTAACATCGCGCCGTCAGGAAAGGAATTCCAGGATCGCCCGGCCCATATCGGGCTTTGCCACGCTGCCCATGTGATTGCCCGGCACCACGGCCATCGTCGCATCGGGCAAGGCATCGCGCAGCTTTTCCGGCGATCCATTGTCGCGATCGTCATCGCCGATCAGCACCAGCGTGGGCATGGTAATGCGCGATAGCTGCGCAATCTCGATATCCTCCACGCCCTTCGTCAACAGCAGACGCGCGGCTACGGGATCGATGCCCTGCCCCTTCATGAAACTTTTCGCCATGAACGCAGGATCGCCGCGCTCGATCTCGTCAAACTGGTCTATCATGTCCACGAAGAACGCAGACCGGACCTGCCAGTTGGACAGCCCCTCTATCCCCATGCCGCCCAGCACCAGCCTGCGCGGCGTCAGCCCGGCAATCACCGCACTGGTGGCCGTCCGCGCGCCAAGGGAGAAGCCAACGAGGTCGTAATCCGTCAGCTTCAGCGTTTCCACGATATGCAGCGCATCGCGCACCAGCACGCCGGGCGTATAGAGCGCCGCATCGGTGGGCGCATCGCTATCCCCGTGCACGCGCCAATCGGGCATGATGCATTCAAAGCCATTGTCCGCCAGCAGCTTTGCATGACCAAACTTCATCCAGTTCATCGCCGCGCTGGAAAACAGGCCGTGCAGCATCAGGACCGGCCGGCCCGCGCCCATGCGATGGATGGCGATGTTCGTACCGTCGGGTGTGGTGATAACGCTCATTGGAAAACCTCGTCGGCCCTGACAAATTCCTTGCGACCGATTATCTGATACCTGCTGAGATGAGGTAGAAGTATCAGGCGCTTACATTTGGGTGTTTCGCAGACGGTGGCGGTGATATTTCCCCAGCCAACCTCGATATCCCTGCTTTCGATTACTCTGAACCAGCTTTCAATTCTGTCTTGTACTACACCCAGTCCAAAGCCGACTACGGTCGTCTCCAACCCGATATTGGCCAGGGTCCAATCCAGAAGATGGGTTCCAAACCGGGCGGCGCGCTGGCGCTGCGCTGCGGGAAACTCATTCCATGTCGGACTGCGGAAGGGAATGTATTGAAACGAGAGAATTTCGTCCTTTGGTACTTGCTGAAAGTGCAGCTTGTGAAGATTCTGGATCTGTGTTTGCAGCGGCGTGAAGCCGGTGTTGTTCCAAGGCTGATCGAAATAGGCGTTGAAATCGGGCTCTTTGCCCTCTGCAGAAAGATCTTCCTGAATAGGACCGTCTCTCGCCACATCCCACTCACCGCCCGGTTTCAGTCCGATCGTGACCAGTTTTGGCTGGTCCCTTCTGGCGAGCGGTGTCGACAGATAGGACCAGCCATGAACATGCGGAACTTCGTTTTTCTCTTGGGGTCGGTGATATTCCGACGAGATGGCTGACCAAACGTCCTGCGGAGGGCTGTCCGGTCCGATGACGCCGCTCATCGCGCGATGCAGTTCTCGCCTGCCCACAGTGCCTGCACGCTGGCATCATCGCCTTCGCCGGTGAACAGGCCGCCGATGTCGGGCACCTCTTCTGCGCCCATCACGAATTCCGGCCCCACGGTGCTGTCTTCGACCATTCTGATATTCTCGTCCGCCAGCATGGCGGCACGGGTGGTTTCGGGCACGTAGGGCGGTTCGGCCCAATAGCCCACGAACTGGCCATCGCGGAAGTTCAGGCTGAGCCCTTCATAGGCGGTGTATGTCAGCCCGCAATCATTGGGCGTATCGGTTTCGTCCACGGCGCGGCCCAGCACATTGCCCAGCGTTGCCTCTGTCGGCGCGCGGGCAGAGCCGAAAGGCACGGCCAGTTCCTCAAAACCCGATTGCGCGGGGATCACGATGCCCGTGCCCTGCAGTTCCAGCGTGGCATCGGCCATCGGATTGTCCTCACCCATTGCGCCATCGTCGGCTGCGGTAATGTCGTCCGCAGAGCCATCAGGTGCGTCCCCGCAGGCAGCAAGCATCAGCGGGAGGGCAATCAGGGCGAGGCGGCGCATGGGCGTTATCCTTTCTGCAAGTGACGACGGCCGAGCAGTTCGGCAATCTGGACTGCATTCAATGCCGCCCCTTTGCGCAGATTGTCCGAGACGCACCACAGGATCAAGCCGTTATCCACGGTGGAATCCTCGCGCACGCGGCTGATGTAGGTGGCGCCGTCTCCGGCAGCTTCCACCGGGGTGACGTATCCGCCGTCCTCGCGCTTATCCACCAGCATGATGCCGGGCGCTTCACGCAGGATATCCTGCGCCTGGGCGGCGGTGATCTCGTTCTCGAATTCGATGGTGATCGCCTCGGAATGGCCGACGAACACGGGCACGCGCACGCAGGTGACCGAGACCTTGACCTTGGGATCGAGGATCTTCTTGGTTTCCACCACCATCTTCCACTCTTCCTTGGTGGAACCGTCATCCATGAACACATCGATATGCGGGATGACGTTGAAGGCGATCTGCTTGGTAAAGGTGCGCGCCTCCACCTGATCGCCCACGAAGATGGCGCGACTCTGTTCGAACAGTTCGTCCATGCCCGATTTGCCTGCGCCGGAAACGGACTGGTAGGTGGAGACGACCACGCGCTTGATCTTGGCGGCATCGTGCAGCGGCTTCAGCGCCACCACCATCTGCGCGGTGGAGCAGTTGGGATTGGCGATGATGTTGCGCTTGGTATAGCCGTCGATGTCATCCGGGTTCACTTCCGGCACGATCAGCGGCACATCGGGGTCCATGCGATAGAGGCTGGAGTTGTCGATCACCACGCAGCCCGCGGCCGCAGCCTTGGGCGCATAGGTTTTCGTCGCCGCGCTGCCGCAGGCGAACAGGGCGATGTCCCAGCCGGAAAAGTCGAAATGCTCCAGATTCTTGCATTTCACCATCTTGCCGCTGTCGCCAATTTCAACCTCGGCACCGGTTGAGCGGGAGGACGCAACTGCGGCCACCTCGTCCATCGGGAATTCGCGCTCCGCAAGGATGGCAAGCATCTCGCGTCCGACATTTCCCGTCGCTCCGACAACTGCAACACGGTAACCCATTTTGAAACTCACTCCATTGATAGTCGCGCGCTAGCTAGCGCGCCTTTTCGCACATGCAATACCAAAGGCGGTTTCAAAAGAGACTGACCTTGGCGATGCACGCCCGAAACGGGGTGGAAAAAGCGCGGTTCTGCACGCGCGCACCCGATCGCGGTAACCACGCCTGGTAACGCTTTCTTAACCCAATTCCTTCAATCCTGCGAAAGGAGATGCGGAAAAACCCTGAGCCCCGCATGCCCATGTAGCGATCCTGGTTAGATCGATAATCGCACAAATGATAAAGGGGCGGCCTCCACATTCGGGAAGCCGCCCCTTTTCATGTGCGGTTCGAGAAAACGCTCGCGCTTACTTGGCGACGTTGTCCCGACGTTCGGCGATACGTGCGCGCTTGCCGGTGCGGCCGCGCAGGTAATACAGCTTTGCACGACGCACCACGCCGCGGCGTACCACGGTGATGTTGTCGATGTTGGGCGAATACAGCGGGAACACACGTTCCACACCTTCGCCGAAGCTGATCTTGCGAACGGTGAAATTCGAGTTGATCGAACGGTTCGAACGCGCGATCACCACGCCTTCGAAGTTCTGGACGCGGGTGCGCTGCCCTTCGACGACGCGGACGCCGACGCGGACCGTGTCACCGGCGCGGAAGTCAGGGATTTCTTTTCCCTCTTTGAGTGCTGCGATGGCTTCCGCCTCGAGCTCTTGAATCAGACCCATTGGTCAATCCTTATCTTTTTGCCGCGCATCAGAGGCAGACTGGCCCGGAGCTCCACCATGGAGTTCCCATAGGTCCGGCCTGCGTAACCGTGTATCTTCCTCGCTGCGCTGCTTTCGCCACGCCGCGATTTTCGCATGATCCCCCGATCGCAGCACTTCAGGGATCGTGCGCCCTTCCCATTCCGGAGGTCGGGTATATTGCGGGTACTCAAGCAGGCCGTCCTCGAACGACTCTTCAGTCCCGCTGGAAGCCGCGCCCATTACGCCGGGAAGCAGCCGAATGCAAGCATCGAGTATGGCCAGCGCCGCGGGTTCTCCGCCTGACAGCACGATGTCGGCCAGCGATACCTGCTCGATCTGCGGACGCGCATCGAAAATGCGTTCGTCAAAGCCTTCGAAACGGCCGCACAGCAGGGTGACGCCCGGCCCCGTGGCAATCTGGCGTATGCGTGCCTGCGTGATGGGTTTGCCGCGCGGCGTCATCGCCAGGATCGACGCATCGGGATGCAGGGCGATGGCGTGATCCACCGCCGCGCCCAGCACATCTGTCTTCAGCACCATGCCCGCGCCGCCGCCAGCGGGCGTATCGTCCACCGTGCGGTGCTTGTCGGTCGCGAAATCGCGGATCTGTATGGTGTCGATGGACCATTTCTGCTCCTCCAGCGCGCGGCCCGCGATGGATTGGCGCAAGGGGCCGGGAAACATCTCCGGATAAAGCGTAAGGACCGTGGCGGCGAAGGTCACAGCTTGCGCTCCTGAGCCCGGCGGCGCGCATAGGCATCGCCCAGCAGACCGACGCCAAAGCCTGTCACCCCGGTCAGCACGCCGATAACACACAGCGCGATCAGCCAGATCTGCGCCATGTTCTCACACGGGCCCTGCGCCGGGCAGGAAAGATCCTGCGTCAGCGCGATCCAGATGGCATAGGCAAAGCACGGCAGCGCAATCGGCAGCGCTGACAGGGCTGCGTTCTTCAGGCTTTTGCTGTGCGGTCGGAAATGCGCCAGCGCGAAGCCGATAGGAAACGGGATCACGATCACGGCGATGAAGATGAGATATTGTTCGATCATGGCCAAGCGTTAGGCAGGAAAGCGGCGGGGCGCAATTCAGGCCGCGGCATTGACGGCAAAACCGCGCGATTGCCTGCTTACATTATCCCCCGCAGCCGCCACAGCCGCCGCCGCAACCCCCGCCGCCATCGCCGCCACTATCGCCGCTATCGGTGCTCGCTCCGCCAGCGCTCTGCCGCATGGCATGCAAGGGCGCATAGGGCGTGCCCACCAGCACCGCCGTGCCAAACAGTCCGACAGCCAGCCCCGCTTCCCCCGAAGTGGTGGCGCGGC
This sequence comes from Aurantiacibacter rhizosphaerae, assembly GCF_009807005.1. GTDB lineage: Bacteria > Pseudomonadota > Alphaproteobacteria > Sphingomonadales > Sphingomonadaceae > Alteraurantiacibacter > Alteraurantiacibacter rhizosphaerae. Next base: position 551,661 of record NZ_WUBR01000002.1, read on the forward strand.
GCAGGCGCTGAGCAGTCGCCATCGCCGATGCCAGCGCGGCATCCCCTGCCCGTGTGCGCGGGTTGAACTTTGCCAGCCGGATAACGGCCAGCACGCCTGTGATGATCATCATCGTGGTGAGGAAACCCACCGGCTCCCCCTCGGCAGACCCGGCCTGCCAGCGGAAGGCCCCCAGCAGCAGCAGAAAGACATAAGGCAGCACGGGCATCAGGCGCAGCGTCAGCCGCTCTGCCGGATCGACCAGCAAGCCTCTACGCGTCAGGTCGCGGTCAATCGCATCGGCATGGCCATCAAGATTGGCCTTGGCAGCAGACCAGCTGAGATCGCCCACGTGGCGCATCAGGCTCTTCTCCGCCGGCGTCTCCCCTTGCGCCCCCGTTGTCTTGACGATCGTCTTCTTTTCCACCTGCAACGCCCGGCGCGCGAACAGGGCGGCCACAACGCTTTCCACAAAGCGCGGCGTGCCGCCAGCCAGATAAGCCAGCTCCTCCGCATCGGCGGGCTGCGATGGCCGTCCGTCAGGCCGCATCGCTGCCGGGATCCAGATGCCAGCGGCAATCGCGGCCATGATTAGCGCAGCATAGAACAGCAGGAAATCCGCCCCGGAATAGCTGGCAAAACCGATTTCCATTCCCCTACCCCCCGAAATTCGCGCCCAGCGCGTATCCAATGCTCAGCAAGACTAGCCCTGCGAATATGGCGCCCGCAATACCGACAGCATCTTTCAGAAATATCACCTGCGAGGGGCGAATGCGAAAAGCGTGCGTATGCTCGCCAAAGCGTTCAGCCGCCGGAGACCAGATATCCTCCGGCGGGGTTTCGTCAAAAGCCTCCTGATAGCTTTTCAGCGTTTGCGCATATTGTTCGTAATAGCGCGCGCGTTCATCCCCACCTCCGCCAGTTGGCCCGTGGTGCAATGGCGCGCCCAGCACATTCGGGCAGAAATGCTCCCAGTAATCACGGCTGTAGGTGAGGTGCAGGTGCCAGGCCTGGTCCACCTGGTCCGACGGGGTAACCTCGTGCCCGGCGGTAACCGCAAGGAAGCAGAAGCGGTAATATTCTTGGATCACACGCCTGGCATAGGACGTCGTCCAGCGGTTCTCCCGCGCCAGTCTTTTCGCAAAGGAGAGGGTGGCGGTATCCGGCCCGATCGAATGTGTGAACAGTCGCGCTCTCAGCGCATCGTGATCCGCCTTTGTCGAAAGAACTGTCGCCATGCGCAAACGCTATCACCCTGATGTGAGCCAGTCACTACACGACGAGTTCACCCCTCGATCAGGTCCGGCTCCTGCGTATCCAGCGTGGGCGCCTTGTCCGTGTCCTCGTCCCTGCCCCGCGCCAGCCGCGTGGTTGCGAGATAGGCGGGCGGCAGACAGCAAACGGAGAGGATGAGGAAGCTGAGAAGCACCAGCGCCAGCGTGCTGAGCCAGAAATCATCGCCGCTCACGTCAGCCTCTAGGAAGAAGCCACCGAAGGCGAGGCTCATGGGCAGAAACGCCGCAAGGCCCGATGCCCACAATATGCGTGCACGCTCCGCCATCCTGGGGAACAGCAGATGCATGCCCAGCGCCAGCCCGGCAGACATGGCCGCGATCATTGCAATGGTCAGCGAGACCCACAAAACCCACATGATTATCGATCCTTCGCTTATCGTCCCGCCAAGTGTATTAGCGTTATAGGACGCCTGCCGCAAGGCACGCGATTACTGGTCTGCGAAGTCGTCCGTGATGGTGATGGTTTTACCGTCCCAGCCGGGCACGGCCTCTACCCGCATGGGCACCATGAAGGTCTTGCCGGGCTTGCCGTCCTGCTCCGGCCGCTGGATTTCTATCACGTCGCCTGCGCCGAAATTTTGCACGGCGATCACTGTGCCCAGCGGCTCCTTCGTGGTGGAGACGGCGGCAAGGCCAATGATATCCGCGTGGTAATATTCGCCTTCGGGCAGCGGAGGCAGCGCCTCCCGTGGGACGGTCAACGTGGTGCCGCGCAGCTTTTCCGCGGCAGAGCGGCTGTCCACTTCGGCAAGGCGGGCAATGGCGCCGCCCTTGTTATCGTCCCGCACTTTTTTCAGGGTGAAGGCGCCATCGTTGAAGGTCTTATGGCCCTTCAGCGATTCCACGCCTTCGCCAAACAGCTTCAGACGCACTTCGCCCGCCACGCCGTGCGCGCCGATAATGGCGGCCAGGGTGACGGGCTTGGTGTCGGTCATATCAGCATGCCTGATCCGCTATCCCGCAATGAAGCGGGACAGCGAGAGATCAGCCTTCCGACTTCTCTTCTTCGGCAGCAGCTTCCTCTGCAGGAGCTTCTTCCTTGGCTTCATCGGCGGTTTCCGCAGCTTCGGCAGCAGCGCCTTCTTCCTCGGCGGGTGCTTCTTCAGCAGCCGGAGCCTTGGCAGCTTCTTCAGCTTCGGCCTTGGCAGCCTCTTCAGCTTCCTTGGCTTCGGCAGCCTTGGTGGCCTTTTCCTCGGCGCGCTCGGTAGCCTTTTCGCCGGGCTTGGCCTTGTTCGGGTTGTTGCGGGCTTCACGTTCCATGATGCCGGCAGCGTCCAGGAAGCGCAGCACGCGGTCGCTCGGCTGTGCGCCAACGCCCAGCCAGTAACGAATGCGATCTTCGTTCAGCTTCACGCGCTCTTCAGAATCCTTGGGGAGCATGGGGTTGTAGGTGCCCAGCTGCTCCAGATACTTGCCATCACGGGCACGGCGGCTGTCAGCAGCCACGATGCGATAGTAAGGGCGCTTCTTGGCGCCACCGCGAGAAAGACGAAGTGCAATTGCCATTATAGATTACCTTTCAATTCCAAATTCTTGAATAAACTTATTTCTTTTTGAGAAAATCTTGCATTTCCGGGGGGATCTGCCCGCCGGGAAGTCCGGGCATTCCGCCGCCGGGCAGGCCCGGTGCGCCGCTGGGCGCCCCGCCCATTCCGCCGCCGCCACCGCCGCCGAACAGGGCAGCAAGGCCTTTCATGCCGCCCATCTTCTTAATCTGCTTCATGGCGCGGCCCATTTCCTGGTGCATCTTGAGGATCTTGTTCACCTCCTGCACGCTGCGCCCGCTGCCCGCCGCGATGCGCTTTTTACGCTTGGCGTTCAGCAGCGCGGGATTGGCCCGCTCCTTCTTGGTCATGGAGGAGATGACGGCATCCATGTGCACCAGCACCTTGTCATCCATATCGGCATTGGCCATCGCGGCCTTCGCCTTTTTCATGCCGGGCATCATGCCTGCCAGCATGCCCAGGCCGCCCATGTTCTGCATCTGCTGCAACTGCTTGCGAAGGTCGTTCAGGTCGAACTTGCCCTTCATCATGCGGTTGGCGAGTTCCTCGGCCTCTTCCGCCTTGATGCTTTCGGCGGCCTTTTCCACCAGCGAAACCACGTCGCCCATGCCAAGGATGCGATCGGCAACGCGCGAGGGGTGGAACCGCTCGATCGCGTCCAGCTTCTCACCCGTACCGGCAAACTTGATGGGCTTGCCGGTAACGGCCCGCATCGAAAGCGCCGCACCGCCGCGCGCATCGCCATCCATGCGGGTAAGCACCACGCCTGTCAGCGGCACTTCGCTGGTGAAGCTTTGCGCGACGTTGACGGCGTCCTGACCTGTCAGCGCATCCACCACCAGCAGCACTTCGGCAGGGTCCGATGCGCCGGCAACAGCCTTCATCTCGGCCATCAGCGCTTCGTCAACATGCAGGCGGCCGGCTGTATCCAGCAGCAGCACGTCGAAATTCTGCAGTTTTGCCGATTGCATCGCGCGCTTGGCAATATCGACCGGTTGCTGGCCCTGCACGATCGGCAAGGTAGCAACGCCTGTCTGCTCACCCAGAACGGCCAGCTGCTCCTGCGCCGCAGGACGATTGACGTCGAGCGAGGCCATCAGCGGCTTCTTGCCCTGCTTGTCCTTCAGCAGCTTGGCGATCTTGGCGGTGCTGGTGGTTTTACCCGAACCCTGCAGGCCCACCATCATGATAACGGCGGGCGGGCGCACATCGAGGTTGATGGGCGAGGCATCGCCTGCGCCCTCGTCCTTTCCGCCCAGCATCGCGATCAGCTCGTCATTGACGATCTTGATCACCTGCTGGCCGGGGGTGACGGACTTCAGGACTTCCTGGCCGACGGCGCGTTCTGTCACCTTGGCGATGAATTCGCGCGCGACAGGCAGCGCCACGTCCGCTTCCAGCAGCGCAACGCGCACTTCGCGCATGGCATCGCGCACATCCTGTTCGCCAAGCGCACCACGACCGCGCAGGCGGTCAAAGACACTATTCAGGCGATCGGACAGCGTATCGAACATGCGCTACTTTTGCTCCTGTGCGGCGAATATTCGCCAAATACCAAAAACGCCGGCGGACGAAAACTCGTCAGCCAGCGTGAGCACCCTTTTGCGGGGCCCGTTTCAAAAATGCTTCGATGGTGGAGCCTAGCGGGATCGAACCGCTGACCTCAACACTGCCAGTGTTGCGCTCTCCCAGCTGAGCTAAGGCCCCTTATCCATCGACATTCCGCATCGTACCAGATGCGAATTCCCTCTGCCAGTGGTTGCCCATCGGCGTTGGGAGGTGGCCCTTTATTCGGGGGCCGGATTTTGTGCAACCCCTTATTTGCCTTTGACACCGATGCGTCGGTGCCAAAGTTCCGGGGTTTGCTTGTTTTTCGATTGCGCCTCCGCGCAATCATCCTCGGTGCTATTCCCTCCGCTTCGCTGCGCGGCACCTGCGGGCGGCCAGTCGGCCTTGCGATCCGCTAGGCGCGGACCGTAGCCCGCGCTTTATTCGAAGGCTGGCACAAGTCCCGGGCGCGAAGCGAACGCAAGCGCGACCGCGCGCCCGAGCTTATGCGAGGAAAGCCAAGGACGCCGGACGGCGTCCGCCCGGCGCCTGAGGGCCAAACAACAACCTAACTATCATCTTCCTTTTCGTCATCGGCGGTTTTCACGCCGAGATCGTCATCGCCGCCAAGGTCGACGTCGTTATCCGGCGAATCGTCGTCATCATCGACATCGATATCCAGATCGTCATCGGCGAGATCGGAATCCGCTTCCTTCTTCTCGTCCTTCTTTTCTTCCTCGAACGGAATGGGCTGCTTGGACTTGAGCACGGGCTCCGGCGTCCATTCATTGCCGCATTCGATGCAGGTTACCGGGTCTTCCTTGCCCAGGTCGTAGAAACGTTCACCGCACTTGGGGCAGGTGCGCTTTGTGCCCCATTCTGCTTTGACCATGTGTATGTCCTTAATCTCGTCCGGAGGGTTTCCGGGAAAACTGATATGCTGTCCGCGCCCCGAACTGTTTGGATGAGGTGCGGAATCGCAAGCGGGCGCGCCTTGCCATAGGGGCATGCCGCTGTCAAAGCGCCTGCTTCACCAAGACCAGATAGGCAGAGCCTTGAGCCATTCCAACCCGCCCTCCCCCAAACGCTTTGTAAAACAGGGTGCGCTTACCGGCCGTATCCGCGTGCCGGGTGATAAATCCATCAGCCATCGCTCCATAATGCTGGGCGCATTGGCAGTTGGCGAAACGCGCGTAACCGGGCTGCTGGAAGGGGAGGACGTCCTCGCCACAGCCGCCGCCATGCGCGCGATGGGCGCTTCGGTGGAACGGGGCGCGGATGCCACCTGGCGAATCAACGGCGTGGGTGTCGGCGCGCTGCTGCAACCTGATGCTGCGCTGGAAATGGGCAATAGCGGCACCAGCACGCGGTTGCTGATGGGCCTGATCGCCAGCCATCCGATCACCGCGATGTTTACCGGCGATGCTAGCCTCTCCAAGCGTCCGATGGGCCGTGTGATCGACCCGCTCTCGCAAATAGGCGCTTCGTTCGAGGCATCTTCAGGCGGTACCCTGCCGCTGATGCTGCGTGGTATTTCCCCCGCCGTGCCGATCACCTATCGCCTGCCAGTGGCATCGGCACAGGTGAAAAGCGCGGTGCTGCTGGCGGGCCTGAACACCGCAGGCATCACCACGGTGATCGAGCCTGTGCCCACGCGCGACCATTCTGAACGCATGCTGCGCGGCTTTGGCGCGAAGCTGGACGTGGGCGAGGAAAACGGGGAGCGCGTAATCGCCATTCACGGAGAGGCGGAGTTGCAGCCTCAGGACATCGTTGTGCCGGGCGACCCGTCATCCGCTGCGTTCTTCGTTGTCGCCGCGCTGCTGGTGGAAGGCAGCGACCTTGTGATCGAAAACGTCGGCCTCAATCCCACCCGCGCCGCGCTGTTCGATGTTCTGCGCGATATGGGCGGACAGATCGAGGAACTGGACAGGCGCGAAGTCGGAGGAGAGCCGGTGGCGGATCTGCGCGTGCGCCATTCCGCGCTGATAGGAGTGGAGGTCGATCCCGCCGTGGTGCCGGCGATGGTGGATGAATTTCCCGTGCTGTTCGTCGCCGCCGCGCTGGCGGAGGGGACCACCACCACCACCGGCCTTGAAGAATTGCGCGTAAAGGAATCGGATCGCCTTGCCGCTATGGCCGCCGCGCTGAAACTAGCAGGCGCGCGGGTTGAGGAGCAGGAGGACGGGCTCACCATCCATGGCACGGGCGGCACTCCCCTGCCTGGAACGCCCGAAGGTGCTGAGGTCACCACCCACCTCGACCACCGCATTGCCATGGCCATGGCGGTAGCGGGCATCGTCAGCCGCGATGGCGTGGCGCTGGACGATACCGGCCCCATTGCCACCAGCTTCCCGACCTTTGAGAGACTGCTGGAAAGCGCGAGCGCGTGATGGCCGATTTCGATATCTATTCCGTCATCGGCATGTTCGGCACCGTCTGCATCATCGGCGCATATGGCTATCTGACAGCGGTCGAGAAACCGAACCCCTTCATCCTGCACGGCACCAATCTTGTCGGCGCATCGTTGCTGACCATTTCGCTGGTGGTGCATACCAACTGGCCCAGCCTGATACTGGAAGCTTTCTGGGCGACGATTGCGCTGTGGGGCCTTACCAAGGCCATTCGTGGACGCAGGCGAACCGAAGAAGGAGCGCGCGAATCATGATCATCGCCGTCGATGGCCCCACCGCATCGGGCAAGGGCACTATTGCCAAGGCGCTGGCCCGGCATTTCGGTCTTCCGCATCTTGATACAGGCCTGCTGTATCGCGCGGTGGGCTATCAGGTGGCCCTTTATGGCGGCGATCCCAACGATCCTTCCGAAGCCCTTTCGGCCACCAACTTTCCAAACGAACTGCTTGGCCATCCTGACTTGCGCAGCGAAGCGACTGGCGGTCTGGCGAGCCGGGTTTCCGTGCATCCGGGCGTGCGCAGGGCATTGTTGCAGCGGCAGCAGGCCTTTGCCGGGCAGCCGGGAGGCGCGGTGCTGGACGGGCGCGATATCGGCACCGTGATTGCGCCCAATGCGGATGCGAAACTGTTCGTCACCGCCAGCGTGGAAGCGCGGGCGAAGCGTCGCTGGCAGGAAATGCGCGACCGCGGCGAGAGCCACACCCTGCTGGAGATCGAGGACGATCTGCGCCGCCGTGACGAGCGCGATCAGAATCGCGAAACCGCCCCGCTGACGGTGGCGCCAGACGCCTTCGTGCTGGATACCACCGCGCTGGACAAGGATGCCAGCATTGCGGCTGCGATTGATGCCGTGCTGGAAGCGAAGGGAAAACAGCCGAAATCTTGAAGATTGGGGCTATCTAGCGCCCCTTCTCCAATTCCCGCTTCAATTCATCCAGCATGCCAAGCGCAAACAGCGCCTCTGCGAGGACGAAGATCGGGCCGATCAGCAGACTGCGCAGATCATCGATGAAGGCAGGCTTGCGGCCTTCGAACTTGTGGCCCACCAGCTGGAAGATCCAGCCCACCACGAACAGGCCGATGCCTGATCCCAACCACAGCACTGTGCTGCCCTGCGCGATTTGCAGGCCAAGCCAAGCAAGCACGATCAGGATCAGCGCCATCGCTCCGCCAAGCTGCCGATCCAGCTTCAGGTAATAGAACGCCGCCGCAACCGTCGCCACCACGGCCGGGGTCAGCGTGAAGAACTCGGTAACCCACACGGGCCGCGAAAGCAGTATCTCCACCCCGAATACGATCATCGGGATCCCCACCGCATGCGTAGCCACATTGCGATGGTCGCGATGGTACTCGCGGTAGGAGGAGAGGGATTTTGCCAGAGCGCTCATCACAGCACCCTACCCCGGCCCGCGCCGGGCCGCAATTCGCTTGCCAAACTTCGCGTTTTCGCCTAGGCGCGCGTCCGTTCGATGGGCGGATCACATGTCTTCGAATGCCAAGCCAGCATGGTCGGCTTTCCACCGGGGCGCAACGACGCCTATGCCATGATGATTTGCGTATTCGCAGCCTGCCACCCGGAGAACGCCTGTGCCGGCATGAGGCCGCATGGGCAGTTCGGCCCTTTGGCCCGCTTCTCGCAATCCCGCGAGGCGCGGAGACAAGACCCCCAGCAAAACTGGGTGGCCGGTAAAATGATTGATTAGGAACACCGTTACATGGCTACTTCTGCCAATCCGAGCCGCGACGATTTCGCGGCAATGCTTGACGAACAACTCGGCGGTGCCGAGGGCGGCTTCGAAGGTCGCGTCGTCAAGGGAACCGTCACCGCAATCGAAAACGGCATGGCGGTCGTCGATGTAGGCCTCAAGAGCGAAGGCCGCATCAACCTCAAGGAATTCTCCCGCGTCGATGGCGAGCATGGTCTCAGCGTCGGCAGCGAAGTGGAAGTCTTCGTCGATCGCGTCGAGAACGCCGACGGCGAAGCAATGCTCAGCCGCGACCGCGCCCGCCGCGAAGCTGCCTGGGACAAGCTGGAAAACGAATTTGGCGAAGGCAAGCGCGTCGAAGGCCGCATCTTCGGCCGCGTGAAGGGTGGCTTCACCGTCGATCTCGACGGTGCCGTGGCCTTCCTGCCCGGTTCGCAGGTCGATATCCGCCCCGTGCGTGACGTGACCCCGCTGATGGATGTGCCGCAGCCCTTCCAGATCCTGAAGATGGATCGTCGTCGCGGCAACATCGTCGTCTCGCGCCGTGCCGTGCTGGAAGAAACCCGCGCCGAACAGCGCAGCGAGCTGATCGACAAGCTGGCAGAAGGCCAGATCACCGATGGCGTGGTGAAGAACATCACCGATTACGGTGCCTTCGTGGATCTGGGCGGTATCGACGGCCTGCTGCATGTCACCGACATGAGCTACAAGCGCGTCAACCACCCCAGCGAAGTGATCGAGATCGGCCAGACCGTGACCGTGCAGATCATCCGCATCAATGCCGAAACGCAGCGTATCTCGCTGGGCATGAAGCAGCTGGAAAGCGATCCGTGGGAAGGCGTTGGCGCCAAGTATCCCGTGGGTGCCAAGGTCACCGGCCAGGTTACCAACATCACCGAATATGGTGCCTTCGTGGAACTGGAGCCGGGCATCGAAGGCCTGGTCCACGTTTCCGAAATGAGCTGGACCAAGAAGAACGTGCATCCGGGCAAGATCGTCTCCACCTCGCAGGAAGTGGAAGTGATGGTTCTGGAAGTCGATTCCGAGAAGCGTCGCATCTCGCTCGGCCTCAAGCAGGCCCAGTCCAACCCGTGGGACGATTTCGCAGAGAAATTCCCGGTCGGCTCCACCGTCCAGGGCGAAGTCAAGAACGCTACCGAATTCGGCCTGTTCATCGGCCTGCCCGGCGACGTGGACGGCATGGTTCACATGTCCGACATCGCCTGGGGCATCTCGGGTGAAGACGCGCTGGCCCTGCACCGCAAGGGTGAAGAAGTCGAAGCCGTGGTTCTGGATGTCGACGTCGACAAGGAACGCATCAGCCTCGGCATGAAGCAGCTTGAAAAGGGTGCTCCCTCGGCTGAAGGCGCTGCTGGTGCCGGTTCGCTGCGTCGCGGCGAAGTTGTCACCGTCACCGTTCTGGAAGTCCGCGATGGCGGCCTCGAAGTTCAGGTTGGCGACGATGGCGCAACCGGCTTCATCAAGCGTTCGGACCTGGGCCGCGACCGTGACGAACAGCGTCCCGATCGTTTCCAGACCGGCCAGAAGGTGGATGCCATGGTCACCGGCTTCGACCGTTCGAAGAAGCCCAACTTCTCCATCAAGGCACACCAGATCGCCGAAGAGAAGGAAGCCGTTGCACAGTTCGGTTCCGCCGACTCTGGCGCATCGCTGGGCGACATCCTGGGCGCCGCACTGAAGAAGGAAGGCGACAAGGACTAAGCTCCTACCGCCTCTTTGTAAGAGCATAGGGAAAGGCCCGTCTGCGCAAACCGCAGGCGGGCCTTTTCTACGTCTTGGGCTCGTGTAGAATGGGCGTCATGACCCTAGAAGTTCACCAGTTCCCCTGCCTTTCCGACAATTACGGCTTCCTGCTGCACGATCCCGACAGCGGCGAAACCGCCTGTATCGATACCCCCGATGCCGAGGAGTATCTGAAGCAGGCCAAGGCCAAGGGGTGGACGATCACCCAGATCTGGAACACCCACTGGCACCCCGATCACGCTGGCGGGAACGAAGCGATCAAGGCGGCCACAGGTTGCACAATCACCGCCCCGGCAAACGATGCAGCAAAGATCGCGGCGGTGGACCGCACGGTTGGCCATGGCGATACAGTGACTCTGGGCAACCACAGCGCCCGCGTGATCGATGTTGGCGGCCATACCATGGGCCACATCGCCTACCACCTGGCTGACAGCGGCATGGCCTTCGTGGGAGACAGCGTGTTCGCGCTTGGCTGTGGCCGCATGTTCGAAGGCACCGCCCCGCAATTCTGGGACAGCCTGACCCGGATCAAGGACATGCCGTCAGAGACCACACTCTATTGCGCGCATGAGTACACCAAGGCCAATGCCGCCTTCGCACTGCATGCCGATCCTGAGAACAGCGCCTTGCAATCCTATGCTGAAGAGATCGAGCGGAAGCGTGCGGCGGGTGAGTGGACAGTGCCCTTCCCCCTTGGCCGGGAGTTGAAGACCAACCCCTTCCTGCGCGCTGACGATCCCGCGATGCAGGTGCGCTGGGGCGGCGATGCACCGCACGAAACCTTTGCCGCGCTAAGGGCCGCGAAGGACAATTTCTGAGAGCGAGAAGCGCCGCCTTGCGGTCTGCTGTCAGTAGGCCGCGGTAAATCGCTTGCGGCTGTGCTGGTGCTGTTCCAGCTCATCCACCATGGCGATGGCGTAATCGGCGTAGCTGATCTTGCTGTTGCCATCGGCGTCAGTCACCAGCTCATCCCCACCAAGGCGGAAGCTGCCGGGGCCTTTGCGGTCACCTTCGAAGATCATCATCGCAGGCGAGAAGAACGTCCAGTCGATCTCGGTCTCACCGCGCAATTCCTCGAGGAAATCGATCGCAGGTTTCACCATCGGTTTGATCTCTTCGGGGAAATTGGGCGAATCGAACAGCTTCACCCCGTCGGGCCCCAGCAGGCTGGCTGCGCCGCCCATGATCAGCAGACGATCAGCATCGGCCTGACGCACAGCGGTCAGAAGAGTTTCGCATGACACGTTGAAATGGATCGCGCTGATTACCGCATCTGCACCAGCAAGATGCGCGGCAAGCTCGGCCGGTTTGCTGGCATCGCCCGCCTTTGCGGTGACCCCGTCAAGCTGCGGAATTGCGTCCGGACTGCGCGCAATGCCGGTGACGGTGTGCCCCCGCGCGACAAGCTCCTTGACGATTTCGGAGCCGCCCTTGCCGCTCGCCCCCAGTACCGCAACATGCATCTGTCATTCTCCCATTCGCGCCCGCAACGCTTACCGTGCCGGACATCGCCAGTGAAATGGCCCATGCAAACGGGCGGCGCAAACAAAAAGCCCCCGCCGAAGCGAGGGCTCGTTTGTCGAACCGTGGCCTGACGACCGCAGCTGCGCGATCAGATGTGGGCGATAACCTCGTCCGCCAGCGCCTTGTCGGCAGCGGCGTCGTGGTTCTGGGCAATCAACTGCGCAGCAGCAGCGGTCGACGCATCGGCTGCCCGTGCGCGCAGGTCTGCGAGAGCCTGGCGTTCAGCGGCAGCGATCTTGTCCTGCGCCATGCGTTCGCGGCGGGCGATCATGGATGCAGTGTCTTCCTCTGCCTTGGCAACGATGCCGTCGGCCTCGCGGCGGGCATTGTCCAGCATAGCTTCGGCGTCTTTCTCGGCACCGGCGATCTTGGTGGCATATTCCTCACGCAGCGCTTCGGCTTCGGCGCGCAATTGCTTTGCCTCGTCCAAATTGTCGCGAATGGCCTTGATCTTGTTGTCCAGGCCGCCGGCGATGGTCTTGTGCACCTTGGCGCCCAGGAAGGCGATCAGCAGCAGCACGAACATCGCGATGGAAACCCACTGGAACGGCACCAGGCCGAGCAGTTCGGGTTCCGCATGCCCTACCTCAGTGCCATGGCCCGCTTCGACGAAAGCCTCGGGGCTTTCGGTTTCGAATACTTGCGGCAGCGGAGCGTCAGTCGGATTAGCCATGGGCCATCGCCTTCTTCACGGCCGAGCGGGCCTCGGTCTTGGTAACGGAGATATTGGCGAGCCGTGCAGCAATGTCCTGCGCCGCTTCCGCAGCGACAGTCTCGATTTCGGCAGCAGCCTCTGCACGGCTGGCTTCGATGCGGGCTTCGGCATCTTCCAGCTGCGCATCGATACCCGATTGCACCGTTGCCAGTCTGCTTTCGGTGGACGCCTGGGCCTTCGCCTTGGCTTCGTTTACCAGCGCCTGCGCCGCCTCGCGATTGGCGTTCTCACGCTGGCGCCAGGCTTCTTCCGCCTCATCCGATGCATCGCGCGCAGACTGTGCGGCAGCCAGATCGTCTGCGATCTGCTTGTCACGAAGTCCGACAGTGTCCATCACGCGCGGCACCATGCCACGACCGATGACGAAATAGACGAAGCCGAAGATCAGCAGCAGCCAGAAGATCTGGCTGGCATAGGTTTCGGCCAATTGGGCTATCTGGGGCATGGACGGATTCCGCCTATCTGCGCGAGATTATAAAATTGAACGCCAGCCGGACGCACATCGCCCGGCCAGCATTCGGCAAGTCGATCAGGCGACGAAGATCAGGATCATCGAGACCACGAACGCCAGCAGGCCGAGAAGTTCGGCTGCGGCGAAGCCGATGAACAGGCGGCCCTGCTGGCCGTCTGCAGCACCGGGGTTGCGCAGAGCGCTTTCGAGGAACGAGCCGAACACGTTACCCACACCGATGGCGGCCATGCCGGCACCGATTGCAGCAAGACCGGCACCGATCAGCTTTGCAGCTTCCATATCCATGAGATTATCCTTTCAAGAGAATTCGTTAGGGAGAGTATTTACGAACTTAGTGCAGGTTCTCGGCGTCGTTGATGTACAGCGACGAGAGAAGTGCAAAAACATAGGCCTGAATGGCCGCAACCAGGATTTCCAGCGCGCAGATGCCGATCATCAGCAGGAAGCTGGGAACGCCGACAAGCAGACCGAAACCGGCGCCTGCGTTCCAGCCGTCGATCACGAAGCTGGAGAGAACTTCCAGCAACACGTGGCCGGCCATCATGGCAACGAACAGTCGCAGGCCAAGGCTGAAGGGGCGCACCATGAACGAGATCAGCTCGATCGGGAAGATGATCGGGATCATCGGCAGCGGCGTGCCATGCGGCACGAACAGGCTGAAGAAGTGGAAGCCGTGCTTGTAGAAGCCTACCAGCAGCACGATCGAGAAGGAGATAATCGCCAGCACGCCGGTGACGGTGAAGTGGCTGGTGAAAGTAAAGGGATGCACGCCAACGATGCCCAGCGGCAGCAGGCCCAGCAGGTTGGCAAACAGGATGAACATGAACAGGCTGAAGATATAGGGCACATATTTGCGCCCCGCCTTGCCCACATTGGCTTCCAGCATATCGTCGATGAAGCCGGTGAAGGTTTCCACCGTCATCTGCCAGCGACCAGGCACCAGCTCACGCTTCATTCCGCCAAGCATGAAGATCCACAGCACGACGGCCGTGATCAACATCCACAACGCGGAGTTGGTGAACGCAATATTGAATCCCGCGACGTCCAGGTTCGAACCGAGCAGAGGCTCGATTGTGAACTGGTGCATCGGATCGACCTTGGCTGTTTCGCCTGCCACGTCTTTCTAAACCCTTGCGTTTTGTCCGCTCAGTCGCCCGAAGGCGGCTGTTTGGATGCCCGAATAATATTTCTGAAGGCGACCACGATCCCAAGGAACAGTCCCACCAACAGACCCCACGGATTGACATCGAACAACCAACCAACGGTCCATCCGACAACAACCCCGCCAACAAGCCCACCGATCAGGTCCGTCAGAGCTCGACTGCCAGCCTTGTCGCTGGAGCCAACTCCTCTGACCTGCGGCGCGTTGCGCTTCTCTTCTCGCTCGCGTGCGGTTTTCAGCCGCTCCTCGAGCGCGTCGATACGCGCGTCTTCGCCGATGGGTTGCCGTGCAGGTTTCTCGTCGCTCATGCCGATCTCTCTAGGTGAGGAAAATGACACACGCAACGCGCTACCCGCCGAGGGCGCCGCCCCCTTAGAAGGGGGGTGTTTTAGAGTCAACCGGTGCGGCCATGTTAAAGGGTATTTGCGGCGAACCTAGTAAGGACTGGCCAGGCGCGCACTCGAATGGCAGGAATTGGGTGGAAAGCGGCTGCTATATAGCTTCGATCAGAAAGACCATTTTGATGAAACATGGAGCACTGCGCGCATTTGTTCACAACGTCGCCGCATCGCTGGGCGATGGAGTGAGCTTTCTGACTAACTTTTACGAACTCGATTTCTTCGGCGATGCAGCCCGATCACGCGACAACCGGCTGACCGTAGACTTTCTGACTGGCCGGATTACCGAAGGTCGACCACGCACTTCAACCTTGCTTGCTGCTCGCCGCAGCGCCGATGCATTGCGTCGGCTGGTGCAGCAATAGGGCGGCTTTATAAGCGATCTCACGCAAGCGACCGCCACCTATTGCGGCAATAATGTCATCACTGTGACAGTGGCTGACGGCAAGGGAAAACGAACAAGCGGAGACTACGAGGGTATCGCTGGTCGCCGTGCTATCGAAATGGACCGTTCTGGACGGCTCAGGCGCCGACCACTTCGAAGCGACTGATCAAAAGCCCGCAACCTGGCCAGAAGCTGACGCTCCGAATTAAGACTATGGGCAACGCGGATCGCGCTGCGGGGCACCACTGCCGCGCTTCTGCCAGGATCCGTCGGGTGCCTGGTACATCTCTCCGGCAGAGGTGCGCGATATGGCGAGGCAGCCTGCGGTGAAGGCGTATTCCTCCAGCGTCGCATTGTTCGCTTGTGCCTGCTCTGCATAAACGGCGCGGCGGCGGATATTGATGTCATCCACCAGGCGGCGAAGATCAGGCGTCGCGGCACCAACGATGCCGAGATAGCCGTCCATCTTCTCACCCACCTGCCCACTGCTGCGGGCGGACTGGTACGCGGGATCGCGCTGTGCCTGTGCGGGAGAGGCAAGCATGCCCAGCATCGCAGCGGCTCCGGCGATCTTCAGGAAAATCTTGGCACTCGTCATCATTCTCGCTCCTCGCGATACGCCTGTCAGAAGATCGAGGCGTTTTCGTCAATCGTATTCCCGGCGTCTTCGGCCAGGCGATAAATCACTTCCTGCGTGATGTTGATATTAAGCTCGATCACGATCGGCTCGTCAGGTGCTTCCAGTGTGATGCACCCGGCGAGCGGGATCGCGCCCGCTATCGCCATCACAAAGGCCCGTTCGCGCGATATCCCCCTCATGGAGGACTTATGCGCGCGACAGGCCCATTTCGTCAATTTCGCATGCATCATTGCATCGCCTCGCTTTCCTGGGGCTGAATATCGGCTTCATCGTTTTCGAATTCGTCTTCATAAGCATCGAGCGCTTCGTTGAGTTCGCGCTGCGCCTCTTCCTCTGCCGCGGCATCGCGTTCATCCACAGTTTCCTGATCCACGGCGTCGCGCAGGATCACCCCATCATCGGCCAGCAGGCCCAGATCGCGCGGATCGCGCACCGCGCTGGGATCGTAAAGCGCGCGGATGGAGTTGATAAGCTTGTAGAAGGGCGCGCGGATATTGATGCGCAGTTCTATCGGCAGATCGGCGATGGCGCGGGTTACGATATTGCTTTCCGCCGTTTCGCCCTGCCCCACCCCTTCAAAGCGGACCTGCGTTACCAATTCGCCCGTCAGCGGCCCGTCCATCGCAATGGTCATGGCGTCATAGCTGAGATCGCGCAGGGCCGAGAAGGCGAGGTTGCCGAAGAAACCGATATCCTCATAGGTCAGCTCTCCCACATAGGAGACATGGCCACCGGGGGGCCGGGAATTGAGGATGCCGGCCTCAAGCCTGCCGTTGCCCGCTGCATCAAAGATGATGGGCACAGTGCCATCGAAGATGCCGGATGCGGCAAGATTGCCCAGCTCCATCTGCTCCACGAAGCGGGAGGCTTCCAGTCCTTCGATCACCAGGATGTAGGACCGCTCCTCCTCCACGCCGAAGCGGATGTTTACGGGCCTTAAGCGAAGTGTGCCGCCCATGAAGGGCCAGCTGCCGCCCTGCACGGCCAGCACCTCTGCATTGCGCAGCTGGAACAGCACTTCGCCGTCCAGCACCTCTATCCCCGGATTGACCGATTCGATGGCGATGCGCTGGTCCGGCGCGGTGGTGAGGTTGAGCAGATCGGTAAAAACCACCGTCCCGCTGGCGCCGCGCACGGGGCCAAAGGCTGCGGCAAGATTGAGCGAATCGCTGCTGAACTGGCCGCTGGAGGTGACTTCCACCGCGTTCCAGTCAATCCGGCCCGTGCCGGTGACCGTCCCCTCCACATTGCTGACCACGCCCAGCGCAAGGCAGGTGAGGCCGCGAGGGCGCTGCTGCGCCGAGACCGGGCTATCAAGGCATTGGCCAGCGGTTGGCGCAGGCTGCAGGGCATCGTCGAAGGTGATGCCTTGGACATTCAGATCGGCGTGGCCGGTGCCGCTGCCGAGATTGTGGGCAATCTGTACATCGCTGATCGCACGGCCTGTTACGGGTTCGCGCAATACCGCATCGGCCAATAAGACATTGTCGAACAGAGAGAGCGTGGCATCGCGTGCCACCATCGGCTCGAACCGGTCGTTTTCCTGCCGGTCCTCCAGGCGAAAATCGCCCTGCTCTATTTTCAGGCGATCATCGACATAGCGCCAGTTGCCGGAGGCATCGAAGATATCGAGCGGGACGGATGCGAGGAAAACGTCGGCGCCCGTAAAATCACCGCCAATGGACTCTGCCGAGAGATCGGCGCGCAAATCCGTAATGGTAAATCGCTGGGCGCGCCCCTGTGGCCCCAGTTCGATATCAAGGTCCCGCGCGGCAAACGCGCCGGGATAGGCAACGCCCAAGGGGCCGGACCGCAAGCGAATCGGCGTTTGCGCCAAAGTGCCCGATAGGTTGAGAGCATTCGTGCCCGCCGCGAATTTCAGACCCCCACTGCCGTAGCGCAGGATAGGCTGGCCGGATTGCGGGCACAGGGTAATCGACTGGCGGCCCAGCGAGAGATTGGCCAGCGTCAGCCGGTCAAACCGCAGATCGCGGCAGCCACGCCACATGGCAAGATCACCGCCGGGAGATACGGTGACATCCAGCGGAATGATCAAGCCGGAGACAAAGCCGCCGGGCAAGGCTCCGCTGGCCAGCGCCCGGCCTGACAGCGCAATCCGTCCGCCGCTTCCCTGCAACAATCGCAATTGCGGCAAGGCGATGCTGGCATTCCCGGCTGAATATTCGGCCATCGCCATGCGCATCTCCAGCGCGCCACTGGCGGCCTGTTCCATCCTGCCGGATATGCGGGGCAAGCCGGAACCGCCGGTCTGGAAATTGCCTGAGAAGAACGGAATGGCGGAGCTTCCTCCACCCCTACCCTGGCCCATCGTGATCTGGCCGCGCGAAAGCGCCAGCAGCGTTGCCCCGCTGCCGCCTCTCAGCGATGCCTGCGGGATGGCGATGCTGCTGCGATTTTCATCCCGGCGGGCCGTGAAGCTGGCGGAAACCGTGCTGCCCCGCAGTTCGCGCAGCAAGCTCGATTCGAACCTCGCCAGCAAGGGCTGCAACAAGGTGCCGCCACTTGCCGATTCGGCGTCGGCCAAGCCAGCCAGCAATTGCCGGCCCATCTGCAGATTCTCGCCTGCCAGATCGCCTTCGATTTCTACCTGGCGGAAATTCTCCAGCGCGCGCACCCGTCCTTCCAGCGTCAGTGACCCAACCGCCGCATAGGGCGTGTCCGCATCGCTGGCCGTCACGTCATAACGGATGTTCAGGTCCTCATCGTGCCAGGTAAAGCTGCCATCACCGCGCATGGCCGCAGCCATGTCTGCGACACTTACCGAGCCCGCGACGAAAGCAATGTCGCCCTCGTATTCCGCCAGATTGCGCTCTGCCTGAAGGTCAAGCTCCACGCCTGTATCCGTGATGGCGAGACCGCTTTCCTCGCAATTCAGCGCGGCAAAGCGCACGGGGCCATGAAATTCGGGCCGCTCCGCATCGATAGAGACATTGCCGAACAGCGTTACGTCTTCGCCCCGGCAATCACCGGCAGAAAGATCGGGCGCCACCGCCGCCAGCACGCCTTGAAAGCCGCCGCGCAAATGCCCGCCGCCGCTGAGCTTCACGCCGACGCGGCCGTAATCCGTCTCCATCAGCGCGCGCCCATCATCGATGGCGAGGTTCAATGCGGGAAATTCGAAAGGCCCGTCTCCGCCGGTGAAGATCAGCGGATCAAGCGTGCCAAAGCTCACCACCCCATCGCGCACGGTGCCGAACAGGCGCGGCCTGATCAGGCGGATCTCTGTCACATCGGGCAGGCCGAATCGCGGCGTGATCAGTACATCTATCCGCTCCACCGTCAGGTCCGGCCGGTCCGGATCGCCGATCACGATGTCAGACAGCACCTGCTTGCCCGGCGATATGGTTTCGATGGTGTAGGTGGCCGGGATGTCGCGCTGTGCCAGCGCATCGGCAATCACATTGTCGGCAATCCGCTCCCGCCGCAGCCAGACAATCGCCACCGCCACCAGCAGACAGACGAAAAGGATGCGAAACACCTTGCGCAACAATCGTCGCTTGCGCCCCTTTGGGCGCGCATCAATCGTATCTTGCGAACCCTGCGTCATTGGCATCGACACTTGCGCGAGTGTGATGACAAAGGCAATGAAAGCTTGAAGGGGCATGAAGGGCCGCGTGGCGCAGGACATTCAAAATACGCAAGAATCAGGCGCAGCCAATGCCGGTGCGGCCCGTTCCGGCGCAGCAGGCCATCGCGCCCGGCTGCGCGAACGGCTGCTGGGCGGCGGCGCAGAAGCCCTGGCCGATTACGAAGTTCTGGAATACCTCCTGTTCGGCGCCCTTGCGCGGGGTGACACAAAGCCGATGGCAAAGGCGCTGCTGGCCCGCTTTGGCACGCTGGCCGGGGTTCTGAATGCAGAACCCGCTGCCCTCAAACAGGTAAAAGGCATCAGCGATGCCAGTGTCGGCCAGATCAAGATCGCCGGGCTGGTGGCCCGCCGCATGGCCCGCAGTGAAGTGCAGGACAAGCCCGTGCTGGGCAGCTGGCAGGCGCTGCTGGATTACCTCGCGATCGACATGGCGCATCTGCATACCGAACGCGTTCGCGTGCTATATCTCAACGCCAGAAACCGCCTGCTGCTGGACCACCATTTTGGCGATGGCACGGTGGACGAAGCCGCCATCCACCCGCGCGAGGTTATCAAGCGCGGGCTGGACCTTGGCGCATCGGCCATGATCCTTGTGCACAATCACCCCAGCGGCAATCCCGAACCCAGCCGCGCC
Source organism: Aurantiacibacter rhizosphaerae (assembly GCF_009807005.1). Lineage (GTDB taxonomy): Bacteria > Pseudomonadota > Alphaproteobacteria > Sphingomonadales > Sphingomonadaceae > Alteraurantiacibacter > Alteraurantiacibacter rhizosphaerae. Next base: position 571,412 of record NZ_WUBR01000002.1, read on the forward strand.
GATATCCAGATTACCAAGCAGATTGCAGAGGCCGGCAGGCCGCTTGGCATCACGGTGCATGACCATGTGATCGTGGGGCGAGAGGGGCATGTCTCCATGCGCTCCAAGGGGCTAATCTAGCGCGCCTGTTTACGGCCTATGTTTACGGCCTATGGTCAGGGCGTATTGTCAGGGCGCGACGATGCCGTGGCGGGTATAGAAATCCTCCAAATGCGGCGCCATGCGCAGGGCGACGGTAAGGTCGTCTTCTGCGCCATCAACCCCGGCATGCAATTTCGCCAGTCCGCGCAAATAGTGCGACTCGGCAAGGCCGGGGGAGATGGCCAGTGCACCATCCAGATCGGCAATCGCGCTTGGGTAATCGCCCAAGCGGAAGTTGATCAGCGCGCGGCTGTCCAGTGCTGCAGCGGCATTGCTGGCGCGTTCGATGGACTGGGTGCAAACCTCCAGCCCATCTTCCAGTCCGATGTTCCACAGCCCCCGGAACCAGCAATCGGAATTCAGCGCAGCGGCACTTTGCGGAGCGTCCGCCACGGCATCGGCAATGAATTGGCGTGCTACTTCCAATTGGCCGTCTATAGCGGCAACCGTGGCCAGCATGTCCTTGTGCGCAAGCCTTTCATCATCGCTGACGACCAGCGACCCCAGCAATTCACGCGCTTCCTCTATTCGGCCGAGATAGGCGAGTTCTCGTGCGATGTTGAGCGCGGTGCCGTTGGCATATTCTAGTTCATAGGCTGATTGCAGGTCGTCGAGGACTGCCTCGTAATCGCCTTTAGTCCGGTGCAGCCACGATCGCTGGGTATAGGCCCATGCGCTTGGCTGCTCTGCAATCAAAGCGTCGAAATCTTTCAGCGAAGCATTGAAATCATATATCGAGCCAAGGAAACGCGCGCGTCCGATCAGGGCACCGAAATCGTCGTCCTCCGCAAATTCGATGGCTTTGCCATAGGCTTCAAGAATGGGCGCGGCCCGCTCGGCCCGCTGGCTGTCGCTAAGCTTCCAGCGCCACGTCACATCTTCAGGCGGAACGAGTTCAAGCGAGCGGTTCGCGATTTCGCGGAAGGATCGGCGCGCCTGAGGAAGGTCTTCCGGGGCAATCTCTCCCAAGAGACCGAAAGCTTCGGCAGCGGCGCGCATTTCGCCACCGGCGATGCTGGCCGAGCTTGTGAAACGCATGTTCCCGAAGCCCGCTTCCATCTGCCGATCCCCCTCAAGCGAAAAACCGTCGCCTTGCTGCGGCAGCATCATCGTGAGATCGAATGACTGCCGCATCGGTCCTTGCGTGGCGACGGGGATATCGCGCCACGCAGGGCGAGCGCGATCCGGGTTGAATTCAGCGAACTGGTCGCCGGTATCTACAGAGGATCGCAAGCGGCCGTCGGTCCATTCGAAATATGGTGGCAGAATGCCTTCAACCTCGATTGTGGCAACCGCGGCATCCTCGTCATAAGAGACATTGAGGGCGCTGACCTGCATCTGCGAATTGCCCTGCCCCGCCATCGATCGCGCCATCTGCTGCAACATGGCGGGATTGTCGGCATCGACCATCGCCTGCATTTGTGCGGCGGCAGGTCCGCTCAAGCGAAATTCCAGCGCCATCAATGCGGGCAAATCGACGCCTGCGGAATGATCCACATTCATGACCATTCTCATTTGCGGCACCGCGAGATCGCGCTGCTGCATGGGTACCAGATCGGCCCCGCCCTCTCGCAAAGGCAGCGCGTAATGGAAAGGCGGCACATCGCCAATCGTCGCGAGGCGCGTGGCAGAGCTGGTGCCGTCGAGCCAGTAGTCCGTGCCGTCGATCATGGCATGCACGATGACGTGGTTGAAAGCCGCCGGAAGGGGCAGCAGTTCAGGTATGGCATCTCCCATTTGCGTGCTGACCAGAACCGGCTCTGCATCGATATTCATTTGGCGCAGCAATGACAGCAACAGCACGGACTTTGCTTTGCAATCGCCATAGCGCACGTCCCACGTTTCTTCGGCGGACTGCGGCAGATAGTTTCCGCCATCGAGGCCGTTGAGCAGGTAACTGACCTCGTCTTGCACCAGTCGAACGGCAAGCGCGGCGCGTTCCAGCGGATCGTCTGCCCTGGCCATGATATCGCGGGCCAGACCGGCCACATCGGAACCGGAGCCCGCTTCTGCTGCAGCATCGTAATGTGGTGCCATCACGGCGGAAACTTCCTGCCAATCGCTGAAGCTGCCTGCGCGCAGAATTGCCGGACGAAGGTAGCGGGACGGTGCATCTTGCGGCACGGGATCGGCTTCAGCCAATGGCAGATCGACCGTGAGGAAGCGATATCCGTCACGCAATTCCGGCTGCTCCAGCCCCACGCGGTCCTCCACTCCCCAAAGGATATCCTCATCAGCAGGCCAGCTCATCACGGCGCGGGCGGTGCCCACCTGCCATGGCTCACTGGGAAGATACTGCACGGCCTGCACCTCGTCCCCCAGCGCCTGATCATCGGTGGAAATCGTGTGCGCAATGCGCAGCATGTCGCCTTCACGCAAGCCGGGCACGGAAACGGTGGCCGTCAGGCTGCCATCCAGCAGGCGCTGCTCCAGCCCCTGCTCGCGGCGAAGCACGTCCAGCGTAACGCCCTGATCCAGCAGGTCGATAACTTCACCGTCGCGAATGATATCCATGCGGTGGACGATCAGGTCACCCTTGTCCGGCAGCCATTGCAGCGTCTGTGTGTTGGCCTGCATCAGCGACTGCGGATTATCGATGCGCTGCACCCAGTCATGATAGACCCATGCAACGCCATCCTCCAGGCGGTGCTGCCAGTCGTAAAGCAAGGTCGCCGGGCCATCGTCGGACAACACCGTCTGCACATCCGCTTCCTCCACCCAGGCAGGCGCGGGCTGATACAGCGGTTCTTCGCCAGCATGGGCCGGTGCGCTTATTGCAACGGCTAGAAGCGGTAGTGCGGCGATGGACTTGTGCATGATTTTCCCCTGTTCACCGACGTTTATAGCGCCGGGTGATTACCGTATTCTCACCATGAAGCTGGGCAGAAAGCAAATCATCGGGCCGCGCGCGGCATGCCGCGTCTTGCCAATTGCGGGCACAGGCCCTAGCCGCGCAGCCACATTCACAAGCTATATCATCCCGGAGTTCACGATGGTCCCCCGCTATTCCCGCCCTGCCATGTCAGCGATCTGGGAGCCGGAAACGAAATACGAGATCTGGTTCCTGATCGAAGCGCATGCGACGCAAAAGCTGGCCGATCTGGGCGTGGTGCCCGAAAGCGGTGCCAAGGCGCTGTGGGACTGGTGGGCGACGAACCCGAAGATCGACGTTGCCGCCATCGACGAGAAAGAGCGCGTGCTGAAGCATGACGTGATCGCCTTCCTCGATTGGGTGGCCGATGAAGTGGGGCCTGAAGCGCGCTTCATGCATCAGGGCATGACCAGTTCCGATGTGCTGGATACCACGCTGGCCGTGCAACTGGTGCGCGCCACCGATATCCTGCTGGAAGATCTCGACGGCCTGCTGGACGCGCTGAAACGCCGCGCAGAAGAGCACAAGTACACCGCCACCATCGGCCGCAGCCACGGTATCCATGCAGAGCCGACCACTTTCGGCCTCAAGCTGGCGCAAGCCTATGCCGAGTTCGACCGCTGCCGTGACCGCCTCCAGGCCGCGCGCAAGGAAATCGCCACCTGCGCCATCTCCGGCGCGGTGGGCACCTTTGCCAATATCGATCCCAGTGTTGAGGAATACGTCGCCGAGAAACTGGGTCTGGTGGCAGAGCCTGTGTCCACCCAGGTTATCCCGCGCGATCGCCATGCCATGTATTTCAGCGTGCTGGCCGTTATCGCGTCCTCGATGGAGCGGCTGGCGGTGGAAGTTCGCCATTTGCAGCGGACCGAGGTGCTGGAGGCAGAGGAGTATTTCTCCCCCGGCCAGAAGGGTTCATCGGCCATGCCGCACAAGCGCAACCCGATCCTGACTGAGAATCTGACGGGGCAGGCCCGCATTATCCGCGGCTACGCCCTGCCCGCGCTGGAAAACGTGGCGCTGTGGCACGAGCGCGATATCTCGCACTCCAGCGTCGAACGCTTCATCGGCCCCGATGCCACCATCACCCTGGATTTTGCGCTGGCCCGCCTGACGGGCGTGGTGGACAAGCTGCTGGTCTATCCCGAACGGATGCAGAAGAACCTCGACAAGATGGGCGGCCTTGTCCACTCGCAGCGGGTTCTGCTGGCGCTGACGCAGGCCGGCATCACGCGCGACAATGCTTACAGGCTGGTGCAGCGCAATGCCATGAAGGTGTGGGAATCGGATGGGCAGATGTCGCTTCTGGAACTGCTGAAGGCAGACGAAGAAGTGAAGGCCGCGATGACGGACGAACAGCTCGAAGAGAAGTTTAACCTCGATTACCATTTCAAGCATGTCGACACGATTTTCGATCGCGTGTTTGGCGACTGACGTGCTGCCCGGCTGCAAGGCGCACCCTTCCCAAGCCGGAAGGGAGCGACTAGCATCCGGGATCGAAGCGTAAGGACAGGAAGGTAACGCATGCAAATCGTTCGCACAGTCATCTGGGTGCTGCTGCTGGTAGGCCTGCTGTTGTTCTCCATCGCCAATTGGGATCCCACCGTTACCGTGCGGATCTGGCAGGGCATCGTGGTGGATACCAAGATACCGGCGATCGTGATCGTGTCCTTCGCCATCGGCTTTGTGCCCATGTGGCTGTACCACCGGGCCAGCAAATGGCGCCTGCAACGCAAGATCCAGAGCCTGGAAAATGCCGCTCGCACCGCCGCTGTAACGCCCGTGACGAAAGCCGAGGCTGAAGAACAGCACGTGGATGAACACCACGACCACGAGGCACCGATGCGACCAGGCGATGGCTCCGATCAGAGAGTGGTGACCACCCGGCCCGGCTATACAGACGAGAACGAACCAAAGGTATGAGCAACCCGATCTACCTGGCGCTGGACGTGCCGCAGCTGGATGCGGCCAAGGCTTTGGCCAGCAAGGTGAAGGGCCATATCGGCGGGGTGAAGCTGGGGCTGGAATTCTTCTGCGCCCACGGCACCCACGGCGTGCACGAAATCGCGCAACTGGGCCTGCCCCTTTTCCTGGATCTGAAGCTGCACGATATTCCCAACACCGTGGCAGGTGCCATGCAATCGCTGCATGTGCTGGAACCTGCCATCATGACGGTGCATGCCAGCGGCGGCCGCGCGATGATGGAAGATGCCAAGGCCGCTGCGGGAGAGAATACCAAGGTCGTCGCCGTCACCATGCTCACCAGCCTGGATGAGCGCGATCTGGAGCGAACTGGCGTATCCGGCAGCCCGCACGATCACGTAATGCGTCTGGCGGAACTGGCACAGGCCAGCGGGCTGGATGGCATCGTGTGTTCGGGCCAGGAAGTCGGCTCTGTTCACAAGCAGTGGAAGGACGGCTTCTTCGTCGTTCCCGGCCTGCGCCCCGGCGGCAAGGCCACGGCGGATCAGAAGCGTGTCGTTACCCCGCGCAAGGCGCGCGATGATGGTGCATCGGTGCTGGTCATCGGGCGGCCCATCAGTCGTGCGGATGATCCGCTGACGGCCGCCCGCGATATCGAGGCGACGCTTTAACCCTCAGCCTCCGGCGTAGAAGGCATCCATCTGAGCATCCTGAATTTCTTCGGCAGAGCGCGGCTTGCGCGATTCGGCCTGCATCTCGCGAACTTCGCGGTCCATCTCGATCGCCTTGGAAACAGCCGTGCCATAGCTGCCATCCACCCCGTCAGACGGCCAGCGTGACGCTGTGGAGCCAACGCGCGCCGAATCGAATGCGCGGCCCGTCAGCCTTGCATCCAGACGTTCGATCACATTGTCGCGATGCATATTGTGGGCCATGCCTGCTGCTGCGCCCTCACCCGCGCCGCCGCCTTGGCAGGTTACCGTCACATGCGTTCGCGCCGCATCGCCTTCGAACGGCGCAAGCGCTAGATCGCACGCCCGGCCAACATGGCTGCCGCGCGTGCGCCAGGTGACCTTGTTCGATCCATTGCCCGTGCTGGTGCGCATCACGTCGCCTTTCGATTCCCCGAAATCGACAGAAGTCAGCAAGCCATAGGCCTGATCTACAGGCATATCATAGACATCGGCAGGCTTCTGATCGACGAACACGTAAAGCAATCCAGCAGCAACGGCGGCAAAACCCGCGCCAGCAAGAATATTCATTATTTCCCCCTTCGAACGTTTGAAGTTCGCCCGGGTTAATTGCTGATACCTATCTATTTTTTTAACGCGCGACGGATTTTTTCACGCTGGTGCGGCCAGCTTAACCCTTCCCCAACCATCACGGGGTCACTAGGTGATTGCCATGGCCGATTTGCTCATCAAAATTTGCGGACTTTCCACCGAGGAATCCATCGACGCCGCCATAGAGGCTGGCGTCACACACGTGGGGCTGGTGCACTTTCCCAAGTCACCGCGCCACGTTTCCATCGATGATGCGGCAAAGCTGCGCGTGCGTGTGCCCAAGAGCGTGAAGGTCGTACTGCTGACGGTGGATATGGAGCCAAAGCCTACGGCGGAAGCCTTGCAGGAAATTCAGCCCGATGTGCTGCAACTGCACGGCAAGGAGAAGCCGGAATGGATTTCCCTGATTCGCCAGAACTCCGATCTGGAAATCTGGAAGGCCGTGGCGGTGAAAGACCGTGCATCGCTGGAACGCGCCGCGATCTACAAGGATTGCGCCCATCGCCTGCTGTATGATGCTGCGGGCGGCGCTTTGCCCGGCGGCAACGGCCTGACGCTGGACTGGCGATTGCTGATGAACCACCGCCACGTGCTGCCCTGGGGCCTGGCTGGCGGATTGAACGCGCAGAACGTGGCCGATGCCGTCCGCTACACAGGCGCGCCGCTGGTGGATGCATCCTCCGGCGTGGAGAGCGAGCCGGGGGTGAAGGACATCGCGAAGATCAAGGCATTCTGCGAGGCAGCAAAGGCAGCGCGCGCGCAGGCTGCATAACCGCATAATTGCCCTTTAGACTCGCTGGACTTGCGCGCATCGCTCTGCCAATCGCATTCGCATGACCGAGAGCAAACCAAACTCCTTCCGCAACCAGCCCGACGATCGCGGCCATTTCGGCCAGTTCGGCGGACGCTATGTTGCCGAAACGCTGATGCCGCTGATCCTGGATCTTGAGCGTGAATATACCGCCGCCAAGGCAGACGACAGTTTCAAGGCCGAGTTCGACGATTTGCTGGAGCATTACGTGGGCCGCCCCAGCCCGCTGTACTATGCGCCGCGCATTACAGAGGAACTGCGCAAGGACGCGCCCGAAGGAAAAGGCGCGCAAATCTGGTTCAAGCGGGATGAGCTGAACCACACCGGCGCGCACAAGATCAACAATTGCATCGGGCAGATCCTGCTCGCCCGCCGCATGGGCAAAACGCGCATCATCGCCGAAACCGGCGCTGGCCAGCACGGCGTTGCCACCGCAACTGTCTGCGCGCGGTTTGGTTTGCCCTGCACCATCTTCATGGGCGCAACCGATGTGAAGCGGCAGCAGCCCAACGTGTTCCGCATGAAGCTGCTGGGCGCAGAAGTGGTGCCCGTCACCAGCGGACGCGCCACGCTGAAGGATGCCATGAACGAGGCGCTGCGCGACTGGGTCGCCAATGTGCATGACACGTTCTACATTATCGGCACCGCCGCCGGGCCGCATCCCTATCCGGAGCTTGTCCGCGATTTTCAAAGTGTAATCGGTCGCGAAGCGCGCGCGCAGATGCTGGAGCGTACCGGCCGTTTGCCAGACCTGCTGGTGGCAGCCATCGGCGGCGGCTCCAACGCCATCGGCCTGTTCCACCCCTTCCTCGACGATCCAAGCGTGAAGATGTTGGGCGTCGAAGCGGCGGGCCACGGGCTAGAGGGCGACGAACACGCCGCCAGCCTCGCAGGCGGTTTTCCCGGCATCCTGCACGGCAACAAGACCTATCTGTTGCAGGACGATGACGGCCAGATCACCGAGGGCCACTCGATTTCTGCTGGCCTCGACTACCCCGGCATCGGCCCCGAACACGCCTGGCTGAAGGAATCGGGCCGCGTGGACTACACCTACGCCACCGATACCGAAGCGCTGGACGCCTTCCAGCTCCTCTGCCGCACCGAAGGCATCATCCCCGCGCTGGAACCCTCGCACGCCATCGCGGCCATCGGGAAGGTGGCACGCGAGATGCCTGAGGACGCGATCATCTGCGCGAACCTGTGCGGACGCGGCGACAAGGACATCTTCACCGTGGCGGAGGCGCTTGGGGTGGAGATGTGAAATTCTCGCCCGCACGAGCTGGAATCTTTCTTCTGCTGGGGCTGCCAATTGGCTTCATTCTCACCGCTCTCGCTTTTGCCGTGACGGGACACCCCATCAGCGCACCGCAGATTGCGCCATTCGCAGGTGGAATTGCCATTGTGATTGCTATCGCTGCGGGGCTATGGACGCCGCCATCATGACCCGACTTTCCGACAGTTTTTCTCGCGGCCCTGCCCTCGTCTGCTTTATCACCGCGGGCGACGGGGATACCGCAGCCAATCTCGACGCGCTGGTCGCTGGCGGCGCCGATGTGATCGAGCTGGGGATGCCTTTCACCGATCCGATGGCCGATGGCCCCGCGATCCAGGCGGCGAATATCCGCGCGCTTGGCCGGGGCACGAAAACAGCCGACGTGCTGCAACTCGCTAGTGATTTCCGCGAGCGGCATCCGAACGTGCCGCTGGTCCTCATGGGCTATGCCAACCCGATGGTGCGTCGCGGGCCCGAATGGTTTGCTGATGCACTGGCAAAAGCGGGCGTCGATGGCGTGATCTGCGTGGACCTTGCGCCGGAGGAGGACGACGACCTCGGCCCTGCCCTGCGCGAGAAAGGCATTGCGCCGATCCGTCTGGCCACCCCCACCACCGATGCAGCGCGCCTGCCCATGGTGCTCGATAAATCGCAAGGTTTTCTCTACTATGTCAGCGTGGCTGGCATCACCGGCAAGCAGAGCGCGGCGGTCGCCGATATCGAGGCCAATGTCAGCCGGATAAAGCAGCATACAGACCTGCCCGTGGCCGTGGGCTTCGGCGTGCGCACCCCGGAACAGGCCGATGCAATCGCCAGGGTTGCGGATGGCGTGGTGGTCGGCTCCGCCTTGGTGGAACTGGTGGCGACGCATGGGGATAAGGCGCCCGAACACCTGCGCGCGCTTACCGAAAAACTTGCCAATGCCGTGCATTCTGCCCGATAGGCGACATCCATGAGCTGGCTAGATCGAGTAAGAGAGCGCCTGCCGTTCGGCAACAAGCGCGAATCCCCTGACAATCTGTGGATCAAATGTCCTCGGTGTCAGGAGATGGTGTTCCGCAGCGAATACGAAAAGAACCTCAGCGTATGCCCCAATTGCGACCATCATGGCCGCATTGGCGCAGATACGCGGCTGAACCAGATACTGGACAATAACGGCTACGAATTGCTGCCCCCGCCCCGCGTGACGGAGGATCCGCTGCGCTTCAAGGATAGCAAACGCTATGCGGACAGGCTGAAGGCTGCGCGTGCCAGCAATCCGCATCCCGATGCCTTCACCGCCGCTATCGGCACGATCGAGGGGCACAAGGCCGTGGTGGGCGTGCAGGATTTCACCTTCATGGGTGGCAGCATGGGCATGGCGGTGGGCGATGCCTTCTGCAACGCGGCCCAGCGTGCGCTTGACGAAAAGTGCGGCTTCATCTGCGTTACCGCTGCGGGCGGTGCGCGCATGCAGGAAGGCATTCTCAGCCTGATGCAGATGCCGCGCGCCACGGTGATGACGCGGCGCCTTAAAGAGGCTGGCCTGCCCTATATCGTGGTGCTGGCCGATCCCACCACCGGCGGCGTTACCGCCAGCTATGCCATGCTGGGTGATGTGCAGATCGCAGAGCCGGGCGCGCTTATCGGTTTTGCCGGGCAGCGCGTGATCCAGGAAACCATTCGCGAGCAATTGCCCGAAGGCTTCCAGCGCGCCGAGTACCTGCACAAGCACGGCATGGTGGACATGGTGACGCACCGCAAGGATCTGCGCGCCACGCTGGCGCAGCTGCTGGATTATCTCTCTCCCGCCAAAGCCGCCTGACGGCAGCGCCCGGTCCGCATGAAGGATTTCGCGATCTCGGAAGACCCCGCGGTTCAGAAGCAACTGGACCGGCTGGGCGCCCTCTCCTTGCCGCAGGGGCGCATCGGGCTGGATGTGATCCACGAATTGCTGGCCCGACTTGGCAATCCAGAAAAGCGGATGCCGCCCGTTTTCCACGTGGCAGGCACCAACGGCAAAGGCTCAACCTGCGCTTTCCTGCGCGCAATGCTGGAGGCGGAGGGGCTGACGGTCCATGTCGCCACAAAGCCCCATCTGGTGCGTTATAACGAGCGCATTCGGGTGGGCGGCAAGCTGATTTCCGATGCCATGTTGGCCAGCCTGCTGGAAGAGGTGATGGATACAGCAGGCGATCTGTCGCCCAGCTTTTTTGAAGTCACTACGGCGGCAACCCTCCTCGCCTTTGCGCGCGAACCGGCCGATGCATGCGTAATCGAAGTGGGCCTTGGCGGGCGTTTCGATGCCACCAATGTGATGGAGCGGCCTGCCGCCTGCGGCATCGCCAGCCTCGGCATCGATCATGATCAGTTCCTGCTGAACGAAGATCCGGATGCCCCCTCCCCCACGGACAATCCGATGGTGCGCATCGCGTTCGAGAAATCGGGCATCGCGCGCCCCGGCTCTCCGCTGGTGACACAGAATTACTCGCCCGATGTCGTGGCAGAGGTGGAGCGCCGCGCGGGGCTAGCCGGTGCCCCGCTGCACATGCGCGGGCATGACTGGTGGGCCGAAGCGGGCAGCGATGCCATCGCCTATCGCGACAAGCACGGTCGGCTGGACCTGCCCCTGCCCACAATGCCGGGCGCGCATCAGGCGGATAATGCCGCGCTGGCAGTCGCCATGTTGCGGCTTCAGGATACGGTGACGGTTTCTGCCGCCGCAATGGCGCAGGGCATCCGCGAAACCAGCTGGCCCGCACGGCTGCAAAAGCTGGGCGATGGGCCGCTCACCGAACTATTGCCGGGCAAGCACTTCCTGCTGGATGGCGGGCACAATCCCGATGCGGCAACCGCACTGGAACGCTATCTGCAGGATGAGGGCGATGCGCCCATTGACGCCATTGTAGGCATGATGGCCGCCAAGGATGCGCGCCGGTTCCTGGCCATTATCGCGCCGCGGATTGCTTCGCTGACGGCGGTGCCGATACCCGGCAATGATTGCCTTGCGCCTGAAGTGCTGGCCGATCTGGCGCGGGAAGCCGGCATCGCCAATGTCTCCACCGCCGAAGACGTGCCGTCCGCTCTCGCCCCGCTTGGCAAAGACGGCACGGCACTCATCTGCGGATCGCTCTACCTCGCGGGCAAGGTGCTGACGCTCAACCGCGAATTCCCAGACTGACGCTTATTCCGCCGGAACGCTTTCCGGTGGCGGCTGGATAACGCCTGCCTCGTGCGGGCTGCGCGCTTCGCGTATCCATTCGAGGATGCACAGCACCACCGCGATCACGCCGATCAGGGCGGTGAAGATGAAAACGTAATAATACCCGCGATCCTCGATCATCTCTCCCAGTGCGCCGCGGCCCAACGTGCCCACCAGCAGGGTGAGCGATGCCAGCAACGCATATTGCACAGCCGCGTATTTCTTGTTCACGATGCTGGATAGCCACGCGATATAGGCCGCACCGGCGATGCCGATGGCGAGGTTTTCCCACATGATCGTAAAGGTCAGCCGAGCCAGCCCTTCCGATCCGAAGGGCGCCATGAAATTGATGAGCTTGGTAAAGCCGATGGCATCGCTGCTCGCCTGCATCCATGTGCCGCCAAGCGCCAGGTCGGCGTAAAGCAGGTTGGTGGCTGCCGCCAACGCTGCGCCCAGTGTCAGCGTGAACATGCGGCCAATCACCGTGATCAGCCAGCCGCCCAGTGCCAGCCCCGCGATAATCGCGCCCACGCCGAAGAACTTGGAGGCGAAGGCAACATCGTCGCCGGTGAATTCCAGTTCGCCCAGATAGAACGGATAGGCAAACGTACCCCAGATCGCATCGGTGATGCGATAGGTCAGCACCAGGGACAGGATCAGGACAAGGGACCAGCCCATCCGCCCCACAAACTCTACCAGCGGCAGCACCAGCGCGCGATAGAGGTGATCGGTAAAAGTCACATTGTGGGGGCTGAACGCCGCGGCCGTGTTGCTGATGACCCTGCGGCCTTCCTTCTTCAACTTGGCCAGCCATGCCGCGATGAAGGCGGGCACAACGATGGTGGCGATGATAATCAGCGGGCCATAGGTCGCCGTAAATTCGGTGGGATTGGGCCGCAGGTCGGGCGCATAGGTCATGGATCGGTACATGAACAACACCACGGTGCCGATGGCCCATGCCCACAGCAGGCCCACGCCCAGCAGAGCCCAGTTCCGCGTCTTCGGTTCGATTTCGCCGGCATTGTACAGTTCGGCCACATCTTCGTTATCGGCTGCAACAGTCTCGGCGGTCCGCTTGGCCACGTCGGCGTCGGGCGCAAACAAACCGGCGATACCGATGGCCAGCATGATAACGCCCATCATTACATAGGTCTGCGGCCAGCCGATCCGTTCCGCGATTATCAGACCTAGTGCGCCGCCTACCAATGCTGCGAGACGGAAACCCATTTGCGTAATCGTGGACAGGATATCGATCGTCGCTTCTTCGTCGGCAACGTCGATACGCCATGCGTTGATCGCGATATCCTGCGTCGCGCTGGCAAAGGCGCCGATCGCCGCCAGCAGGCTGAACAGGCCCAGCTGGCTTTTCGGATCGAGAATGCTCATCGTTACCAGGATGATGCCCAGCATCAATTGCATCGGCGCAATCCACTGCTTGCGCTTGCCCAGGCGGCGCAGGCCGGGAATGTTCACCTTGTCCAGCAGGGGTGACCACAGGAACTGGAAGGCATAGGCAAGCCCGATCAGCGAGAACACGCCCATCGTCTCCACGCTGACCTCGGCTTCCGTCAGCCAGGCGTATAGCGTGCCCAGGAACAGTGCGAACGGCAGGCCGCTGGCAAAGCCGAACAGCGCCATATATCCGCTTTTTGGATTTTTCAGGGAGCGGGCCAGCGCGCGCCAGCCGGGCTTGGATTTTTTCGCTTCTGCGGCCACTTCGGCCATAAATATCTCTCCGCGTGGGTGCGAACTACTCGGTCTAAACGTAAACCACGCCAATGGAAGGCTGGATGAACGGCTCATCAACGCCTATGGGCCGACGAATGTCCCAGGAAGAACGGCCCGAGGGCGATCGCATCGCCAAATTGCTTGCCCGCGCAGGTGTCGCCAGCCGCCGAGAGGTGGAACGCATGATCGATGATCGGCGCGTGAAGATCGGTGACGAGGTGGTGACCACGCCCGCCACATTCCTCACATCGCTGAGAGGCGTAACCGTGGATGGCAAGCTGGTGGGCAAGCCGGAACGCACGCGCCTGTTCGCATTTCACAAGCCCACCGGCCTGCTGACGGCAGAGCGCGATTTTTCCGGACGTCCTACGATCTACACCGCTTTGCGCAACGCCCTGCCCAAGGATACGCCGCGGCTGATGCCGGTTGGCCGGCTGGATATGAATACCGAAGGGCTGCTGCTGCTGACCAATGATGGCGCGCTGAAACGCACGATGGAGCTGCCCTCCACCGAGATTCCGCGCACATACAGGGCGCGCACATTCGGCGATGTGACGCAGGAGCAGCTGGAAGGGCTAATGGATGGCATCGAAATAGAAGGCATGCGTTATGCCCCCATCGATGCCAATCTTGAACGCCGCACCGGGCGCAACCAGTGGATCGAGCTTTCGCTGACCGAAGGCAAGAATCGCGAAGTGCGCCGCGTGCTGGAATTTCTGGGCCTGGAAGTCAGCCGCTTGATACGCATCGCTTATGGCCCCTTCGGCCTTGCAGACCTGCCTCGCGGCGGCGCAGTGGAAATTCGCAGGGAAGATATCGAGAGGTTCCGCAGCTCGCTAAAGCCAGGGTCCGATCGATGAGGATCATTGCTGGCGAATGGAAGCGACGGCAATTGCGCGCCCCTGTGGGAGACTCGACGCGCCCCACGGCAGATCGCACGCGCGAAACGCTGTTCTCCATGCTGGCAAGCCGACTCGGATCGTTGGAAGGGTTGAGCGTGGCGGATATGTTCGCCGGATCGGGCGCGCTGGGGCTGGAAGCTCTGTCGCGCGGCGCGGCGCACTGCCTCTTTGTGGAGCAGGACGCCGCCGCCATTCGCGCGCTTCGGCAGAACATCGCCAGCCTGCGCGCACAGCAGCAATGCGATGTCGTTGCCGGATCGGTGATGGCGCTGGGCGCGGCAAAGCAGGCGCATGATCTTGTCCTGCTGGATCCACCCTATGGCACCAACGCGGGCGCCGTGGCGATAGACCGGCTGGTGCGACTCGGCTGGATCGGACCGGAAAGCTGGGTCGCGCTGGAAGTGGGCGCGAAGGACGATGTGCAAATCAAGGCGCTGGAGATCGAGACGGAGCGCCGCACTGGCCCGGCAAAGCTTGTGATCCTGCGCTGGCCGACGGCGGACTGACGCCTTCTCTCGCTCAGTAACCTGGGCACTTTCAGCAAATTAGCCACACGAAAAAAGGCCGCCCCGGTTTGGAGCGACCTCTTCAGAACCGAAATGTCGGCTGAAATGTTGTCCGTTACATGCTGGAAGCAGGCTTACCAGGCCAATAGTCCAGCGGACGGTCTACACCGGGGCCACGGGCGCCTGTTGCCCAGGCGTTGATGCAGTTGTCGTCGGAATCGCTCTTGCACACCGGATATTCACCCTGATGTGCGGCGGGGATGGACTGCGCCATCTCCTTACTGACAAACCTGATATCGCCGGACGTGGTGCTGGCCTGCGCGCTGCTGGTTGCCGCGCCGTTTTCCAGCTTGTTTACCTGCGAGATCACGGACGTCCACGCGGCCTGACGCTGTTCAGGGGCCTGGATCTGATACAGCGTAGTGCGCTGGTTATCGTCCAGATACCACCATGCATCCTGCTGGTCCTGCTCCAGCGACCAATAATAGCCGCGCAGATCGGTGGGCCAGCCGAAATACATCGTCTGCTGATCGGGCGTATATGCATCGAACATCGCCTGCTGATCGGTGTCGAGTTCGTCATACATCATCTGCTGCGCCTCGGTCATGTCGCGCTTGTCATCGACAGTGTTCACCTGGGCGGCGGCGGGAATGGCAACCATAGAAAGGGCGGTTGCAGCGGCGAGAATTGCCTTGTTCATGCGGGGTCTCCAATTTCAATTCGGGTCGGTATGATTGGCCTAATAACGGGCCAGTCCGTGCTGCTGTTCCGAGAAATAGAGGTTCCACCTCTCGTCGCGCGCCTTGCACGATACGCCTTTGTTCCCTAGCTGTTCGCATGTGACCCAAGCCCCGAACTCATCCCTGCCCGCCGAAGCCACTCCCGAATGGCTCGCCCATCTCAACACCCCTCAAAGAGAGGCCGTGGTGACGACGGAGGGGCCGGTGCTGATGCTAGCGGGAGCAGGCACGGGCAAGACCGCCGCCCTCACCCACCGCCTCGCGCATATCGTGCGCGAACGGCTGGCATGGCCCAGCGAGATCCTGTGCGTCACCTTCACCAACAAGGCCGCACGCGAAATGCGCGAGCGGGTGGGAACGCTGACGGGCGGCGCGCTGGAGGGTATGCCGTGGCTGGGCACCTTCCATTCCATCTGCGCCAAGATGCTGCGCCGCCATGCCGAGATCGTGGGCCTGCAAAGCAATTTCACCATCATCGACACGGACGATCAGCTGCGCCTGCTGAAGCAGATGATCCGTGAGCACGAGATTGATGAGAAACGCTGGCCCCCGCGCCAGCTGGCCGGGTTGCTGGACAGCTGGAAGAACCGCGGTCTCAATCCGCCAGACCTTACGGCGGTGGACAATGAAGCCTATGCCAATGGCAAGGGACAGGAGATGTATCGCCTGTATCAGGAGCGGCTGAAAACGCTGAATGCCTGCGATTTTGGCGATCTGCTGCTGCACATTCTCAATATCTTTCGCCAGAACTCAGACGTGCTGAAAAGCTATCAGCAACGCTTCAAATACATCCTGGTGGACGAATATCAGGACACCAACGCCGTGCAGTATCTGTGGCTGCGATTGCTGGCGCAGGAGCGCAAGAATATCTGCGTGGTGGGGGATGACGACCAGTCGATCTATTCATGGCGCGGCGCAGAAGTTGCCAATATCCTGCGGTTTGAAAAGGATTTTCCCGGCGCGAAGGTGGTGAAGCTGGAGCAGAACTATCGCTCCACCCCGCAGATCCTCTCTGCCGCCAGCGGATTGATCGAAGCCAATAGCCAGCGACTGGGCAAGACCTTGTGGACGCAGCTTCCAGAAGGCCAGAAGGTGAAAGTCATCGGCGTGTGGGACGCGCCCGAAGAAGCGCGCCGCGTGGGCGAGGAGATCGAGCGGCTGGAGCGCGAGGGCGCTTCGCTGGAACAGGTTGCCATCCTTGTGCGCGCGCAATACCAGACGCGCGAGTTCGAGGATCGCTTCATCCAGATCGGCCTGTCTTACCGCATCATCGGCGGCTTCCGCTTCTACGAACGCGCCGAGATCCGCGATGCGCTGGCCTATCTGCGCGTAATTGCACAGCCGGCGGACGACCTGGCCTTCGAACGGATCTACAATCAGCCCAAGCGCGGCCTAGGCGCAAAGACGCTGGAGAAAATGCACCAGCATGCCCGCGCGCAAGGCCTGCCTCTTGCCGCCGCAGCGCTGCAACTGGCCGACAGCGATGAATTGCCTGCCCGCGCGCGCAACACAATCGGCGGCCTGATGGCAGATTTCCTGCGCTGGCGCGAAATGAGCGAGGCGGTCAGCCCGTCCGAACTGATGCGCGCCGTGCTGGAGGAAAGCGCTTACGATGCATTGCTGAAGGCCGAACGCTCCGCCGAAAGCGCGGGCCGTGCTGACAACCTGGTAGAACTCGCCCGCGCAATGGAGGAATATGAAACGCTGGGCGATTTCCTCGAGCACGTCAGCCTGGTGATGGAGAACGACGCCGCCAGCGACGAGGAAAAGGTGACCATCATGACGATGCACGCCGCCAAGGGGCTGGAGTTCGACAATGTCTTCCTGCCCGGATGGGAAGAAGGCGTGTTCCCCTCGCAGCGATCGCTGGACGAAGGCGGGCTGGCATCCTTGGAGGAAGAGCGCCGCCTCGCCTATGTCGCCATTACTCGCGCGCGCCGCCGCTGCACGATCATGCACGCCGCCAACCGCCGCATCTATGGCCAGTGGACCAGTTCCATCCCCAGCCGCTTTATCGAGGAACTGCCCGAAGAGCATATCGAGCAGGAAACCACCATGACCGGCGGCAAATCCCTTTGGCAGGCGAATTGGAGCGAAAGCGAAGACCCCTTCGCCCATGTATCCCGCGACAGGCCGGATCGCTCCTCCGCCAGGGGCCCCGGCTGGCAACGCGCGCTGGCCACCGGTTACGACACGAAGCAGACGCGCCTGAAAGAACCAAGCCGTTCCGCTGCCAGCTTCGCGGCAAAACCACGCGGCGATGTGGAACTGGGCGCGCGCGTGTTCCACGAGAAATTCGGCTATGGCGAAGTGATCGGACAGGAAGGCAACAAGCTGGAAATCGACTTCGAGAAGGCCGGGACGAAGCGGGTAATCGATAGCTTCGTTACGCTGGCTTGAAGGGAGACGCGGGAGCGGCGGATAACGACCCCATTGCGGACGTTGACTTGCGGGTGCAGACTGCCTCGATGTGCGAAGAAAATCAGGCGTGCTATGAGGATCAGTGGCAAGACTGCGCCATATTAGTGGTCCAGCAGTTCAGTGATGCCCTCACGAAGCTAAACCAGTGCAATCCATGGCCCGATCAGCCCCTTCTTCCGAGAGCTGTAAATCAGCTGATGACGGAGCTTTGGGATCAGGGCTTTAGCCAGTCCGAAATACGAGAAGCTTTCGAGGATGCCGTTGCTGATATGCCTCGCTATGCCGCTGGCGATGAGCGGAGGTCCTAGGTCAGCTTCCCACCCCAAAGAACAGGCCTTCAGCCACACCTCCCAGCGCGCCGTTAACCCAAAAAAGAGACCACACGCGTAAACCGTGCCTCGCCAGGAGGCACTTCGATGAAATTCGTGAAGTTACACTCGCGCGGTGGCGACTATCTTGTGGTCGCCAGCAATATCGCATGGTTGCGCACCGGCGAAAACGGCCAGACGCTGGTCGGCATGGTGGGCAGCAGCCCGCTATTGGTTACCGGAAAGATCGAAGAGGTGGCGCAGATGGTGCTGGACAGCTGAGCCAAAGCGCCCAGCCCGTCACCATCAGGCCTGCTCTTACTTGAAGCCGAAGCTCAGGAATTCGGGCTTCGGCCCATTCCATTCGCCAGCGGGGACAGGCTCTTCATCCTGATTGCGGTGGCGCGATTGCCCGCCCGATTTGCGTTGCGGCTTGTCGTCGCGCGGCTTGCTTTCGCTCGGCTCGTTATCGCGCTGCTCGTCACTGGATGTGTCGCGCGCTTTGCGCTCCGGCTTGGCCTTGGCGGTTTCGCTCTTGCGGGCGCGGGAGCGCCTGGGCTTTTCCTCACGCTGCTCCTCGGCATCGTCGGACTGTTCCGGCGCATCCTGCTCGCGCTTGTCCTTTTGGGGCTTGTCCTTCTTCGGCTCCGCCTTGGGCAGTTCGACGCGCACGTCCTTCTTGCCGAAGACGGGGATCTTGGCGCCGGTCAGCTTCTCGACATTGTCAATGGCCTCGTCATCACCCTCGCCCACGAAGGTGAACGCGCGGCCCTTGGCACCCGCGCGGCCCGTGCGGCCGATGCGGTGGACATAATCGTCCGGGTGCCACGGCGTGTCGTAATTGAAGACGTGGCTCACGCCCTTGATGTCCAGCCCGCGCGCGGCAACGTCTGACGCGACGAGGATGTTGATTTCGCCATCCTTGAAACGCTGCAATTCCGCATTGCGGCTGGCCTGATCGATATCGCCGTGAATTTCACCGCTGGCAAAGCCGTTGCGTTGAAGCGTCTTGTTGAGTTCGCGCACCGTGGTCTTGCGGTTGGAGAAGACGATGGCGGTGTCCACCAGATCATTGCGCAGCAGCCATTCCAGCGTGCTGCGCTTTTCGCGGTTCTTCACCGGGATCTTGAAGGCAGTGATGTTCTCGTTGGTGGAGGCCGCGCGGCTCACTTCCATGCGCTTGGGATTGTCGAGGAATTTCTTCGCCAGCTTCTCGATCGGGGCGGGCATGGTGGCGCTGAAGAGCAGGGTCTGGCGCTGGTCGGGCAGCTTGTCGCAGATAAACTCGATATCGGGGATGAAGCCCATGTCGAGCATGCGGTCCGCCTCGTCGATCACCACCAGTTCACACGCGTTGAGCATGATCTTGCCGCGTTCGAACAGGTCCATCAGGCGGCCCGGCGTGGCGATCAGCACGTCGACGCCATCATTCAGCGCCTTCACCTGCTCACCCATCTGCACGCCGCCGATCAGCAGCGCCATCTTCAGATCGTGGTTCGCGCCGTATTTCTCGAAATTCTCTGCAACCTGCGCGGCAAGTTCACGTGTCGGCTCAAGAATAAGGCTGCGCGGCATCAGCGCGCGGCGGCGGCCATTGGCCAGAACATCGATCATCGGCAGCACGAAGCTGGCCGTCTTGCCGGTGCCGGTCTGTGCGATACCCAGCACATCCTTCATCATCAGCACTGCCGGAATCGCCTCGGCCTGGATCGGAGTCGGCTCGGTATAACCGGCCTCCTCCACGGCTTTGAGCAATTCAGGTGATAGGCCGAGATCGGCAAAAGTGGTCAATGCGTAAGGTCCGGAAATAAGAGGGGGCGCCTGTTCGCAGCGCCATGCACGTGCCGCGCCCTATGCAGCAGAGGCGGCGAAAGTCAAGATTTTCGAGGGTAGCGGTGTTACTGGCTCACGGCCACAAGGCGGCTGAAACGCGATACCTCGCAGCTGGCCCCGGCCCGCGATTGCAGCAGATCGCGCGCGACACAAAGCTGGCCGTCTTCGCTGCGCTCTACATAAAAGCCGGCATAGAATGCGCGCGCGGCGCAGGTGGAGTCCAGCCGCGCAGCCAGAATCTGACGCTTTTGCGTGAAGATCAGCAGGCGATTATCGCTGGATGGCTGAACGCCCACGATGTCGCTCACGTCAACGCAATCGTCATGCTCCACCTCTTCGTAACTGCGGCGCATCGGGCGGCGCGGCAGCTCTGCCATCATCTGCGAGCGGGCACGTGGCGGAGCGGGCGATACGCGCACAACCACCCGCTGGCGAATGCGCACCTGGTATGCCTCTGGCGGAAGATAGGCATCGTCCAGCAGCGTGCCGGAAGGGGAACTGGAAGGGTTGAATCCAAGCGGGAGCGATGATTGCGGCCCGTTCAGCCCGCCCACATCCTGCGCCGCGACGCGCACGGGCATCTGCACCGCAAACAGCGGCACAAGCAGTGCGACAAGCGCGAAAAGGAATGCGATGCGTTTCATGGCTGCTTTGTTGGCGACGAGCTGGCGTCAATCTCCGTTTGAGGATTTCGCCTGCCTAGCAGCGCGGATTGAATGCTGGCTTAACCCATCGTTCCGCCTTTGCAACACGGCCATAATGCTGGCAACGGTTCCGCGATGAGCAAGACAGACACTTTTTCAAAAGCCGCCGCGGATCTGCTGGGCACGCGAGGATGGACCAGCGACGAAGAAATCGTAACCCCCTGGCTGACTGACTGGCGCGGCCGTTTCACCGGAAAGGCGCTGGGCCTGGCATCCCCCGCCTCGACGCAGGAGGTGGCTGCCCTGGTGAAGCTGTGCGCGCAGCATGGCGTGCCGATCGTGCCCCAGGGAGGCAACAGTGGCATGTCCGGCGGTGCGACACCCGATGACAGCGGCGATGCCATTCTCCTCTCGCTCAGGCGGATGGACGCGGTGCGCAATTTCGATGTCGATGCGCGGCAGATAACTTGTGAGGCGGGCTATATCCTGCAAACCCTGCATGAAACGGCGGAGGCGGAAGGCCTGCGCTTCCCGCTGACGCTGGGCGGCAAGGGATCGGCGACGGTTGGCGGACTGATCTCCACCAATGCGGGCGGCACGCAGGTTTTGCGGCACGGATCCATGCGCGCGCAGGTGCTGGGGTTGGAGGCTGTGATGGCGAGCGGCGAGATCTTCGATACGCTCAGGCCGCTCAAGAAAGATAATCGCGGGTTTGACCTCAAGCAGTTGCTGATCGGGTCGGAAGGTACGCTGGGCATCGTAACCGCGGCCACGCTGCGCCTGCTGCCTGCGCTGGCGGATCGCGCGGTGCTGTGGGCGGGCCTTGCCGATATCCGCGATGCGCGAAAGCTGCTGCTGCATGCCGAGCGGGTGGCAGGCGATGCACTGGAAGGCTTCGAGGTGATGCCGCGCCATTCGCTGGAGGCAGTGCTGGCCCACAGCCCCAATGCACGCGCCCCACTGGAGGATAAGCACGAATGGAACGCGCTGATCGAGCTAACCGCCGATGCCTCTACTGCAGATGCCCTGCCCGCGCTTGCCCGCAACCTGCTGGAAACAGCCTTTGAGAAAGGGTTGGTGGCCGATGCCACCATCGCCCGCAACGAGGCGCAGGCAGAACAGTTCTGGATGATCCGCGACGAAATCGCGCCTGCCGAACGCGCCATCGGCCCGGCGATGCAGCATGATATCTCGGTCCCGGTAACCGATATGGCCGATTTCGTGGCCGAAGCCGTGCCCAGGGTGGAAAAGGCCTTTCCCGGTAGCACGGCGGTTGCCTTTGGCCATCTGGGTGATGGCAATGTGCACTTTCACGTGCTTGCGCCCAAGGGTGCCACGCCGGGAGAGTGGGAGAAGACCGAAGGCAAGGCCATCAGCACCTTCGTGCATGACGAGGTGACGGCCTGGCGCGGCTCCATCAGTGCAGAGCATGGCATAGGCCAGTTGAAGCGGGATGAGCTTGCCCGACTGGGCGACCCTGCGCAGCTGGCGATCCTGCGGCAGGTGAAGCAGGCGCTTGATCCGCACGGCCTGCTCAACCCCGGTAAGCTGGTGCCGCTTGAAACCAGTGCCAGTTCGCTTTAAGGCCCCGGCCCGAGTTTCACTTAAAAATCTTTGACGGTTGCTGACATTCAGTCGGACACCCGAAATCCATTTAGTCGGAGAGTATGATGGCTAGCCAGCCGAAAGCCAGTTTGCCCGTTCTTTACAAGGAACTGATCCCCCTCAACAGCAACGATCATGGCGATTGGCATGCGCGTACGGTGGACAAGGCGCCGTGGGTTGCAGGCCAGCACGCCATTCCGCTGACGGTGGAGGAATTTCCCGCCGCGCAGCGCAGCTTCCCGATCGTTTTCTCGTCTGGCGAACGCTCCGTTCCCTTGGCGCTGATGGGCCTGAACGAAGGCGTGAACGTCTTCTTCGACGATGATGGCACCCCGCGCGACAATTCGCCGCCATATATCCCGGCCTATATCCGCCGCTATCCCTTCCTCCTCGCCAAGCTGGATCAGAATTCCGACAACCTGTCGCTGTGTTTCGACCCCAGCGCCGATCTGGTGGGCAAGTTCGAGGACGGCAATCCGCTGTTCACCGATGCGAAGGAACCCAGCGAGCACACGACGGCGCTGCTGCAGTTCTGCGAAAAGTTTGAAGAGGCGGGCAACCGCACGCAGCTCTTCATGAAAGAGCTGGATGATCACGATCTGCTGATGGACGGCGAGATCGCCATCAACCGCGCCGACGCGCCGGACCAGCCCTTCACCTATCGCGGTTTCCGCATGGTGAACCAGGATAAGCTGCGCGAACTGCGCGGCGATCAGCTGCGCAAGTGGAATGAAAACGGCCTGCTGCCGCTCATCTTCGCACACCTGTTCTCGCTCGATCTGATGCGCAATATCTTTGCCCGTCAGGTAGAGCTGGGCAAGGGTCCGCAGGGCGCGGCTGACGCCGGCGGTGCTGCCAACGCCTGAACTTATTAGGCAGGGCTCCGGCAGGACGCCCGATTGTCAAGACGAAGGCGGTCCTGCGGGGCCGCCTTTTGTCCATGTGACCTTGAAACATCGGCGGACAGGACTATCTTTGATTTGTCCGGCCGGCTCCCCTCATGGCTGTGTCGGATAGGTGCGCCACGGCGCGCCTCCTCCCTGAACCTTGGCCGCCTCGTGCTTCATGCACGGGGCGGTTTTTTCATGGCTATTCGGCCGCCTGGGAGAAGCCTCTTGCGTTGCTTTCAACCGCGCTGGCCAGCCGTAGGACAAGCCCCGTCACCAGCTCTGCCACATCGTCCAGCCCCTCACCCGGCTCCCGCAATTGCGGGTCCAGATAAATGGCGCGGCATATCTCCAGCTGAATCGCAGAAAGACCCCTGGCCGGGGCGCCGTGGCGATCCAGCACATAGCCGCCGGCATAGGGCCGATTATGCGCGGCGCGTGCGCCCTTTATCTCGAAATGGTCCAGCGCGATGCTGGCAAGGTGCCCTTCGCAAGAGGCACCGAATCGATCGCCCACAACAAAATCCACTGCGGCCCCCACGCCCGCCTTCGGGCCAAGCGGCGGCATCGAATGCAGGTCCAGCAGCAGCGCCGCGCCCCAGCGATCCCGCACGTGTTCAAGCGTTTGCGATAGCGCCAGATGATAGGGTGCATGCACCTCCTCTATCCGGCGGGAGAGATCGGCAGCGGGCAGGCGCTGGCGCCACAGTTCTCCCAATCCGGGCAGGCGGCGCGGGACAAGGCCCAGGCCGCTGCGCGAACGGCGGCCCGCAGCGAGGCGCGATCGCACATAGCCGCTGCGCGGACCGGAAATCATTTCCCAGTCTATGTCTTCCGGCGAACGGTTGAGATCGATCATCGCGCGTGGTGCGTTGGCGACAAGCAGCGCCGCGCCCGTTGCATCGGCCACCTTGCGCGCCACCAGATCGACATAGCGATCCTCAAGTCGCGGCGCAGCTTCGCCCGGATGACGCATGCGGTTCACCAGGCTGGCCGGATATTCGCGCCCGGCGTGGGGTACTGCGATCAATATGGGGATGGCGGAGGTTTTCTGACGATGCAGCACATAGGCCGGCTGCCCCTCCCCACCCGGAATGGAACCGCCGGTGATCGCCTGCGAATCAGGCGAAGCTGTTTCGCGCTCGCTCATCGCAGCCTGTGCTGGCCGCGAACCATCCCCATGTCAAAGACATGCTGTCCCAATGCTGGGCAGGTCGGGATCGGAGGCAGATTTTTAACGCAGATGTGCCTAGAGCCTTTCTCACACGCAATCACTGGAAGAGACGAGCGCATGATCCGTATCCTGCTGGCAGAAGACGATAATGCGATGCGCACCTACCTTACAAGGGCGCTCGAAAAGGCAGGCTATTCGGTCATGGCAGTATCCTGTGGCACGGAGGCGATCCCGCTGCTGGAAACGGAGATCTACGACCTCCTGCTTTCCGATATCGTCATGCCGGAGATGGACGGGATCGAACTGGCCCAGCGTTGCAATGATCTGAGCCCGTCGACCAAGGTGATGTTCATCACAGGTTTCGCGGCCGTGGCCCTTCGGGCAAACCGCGATGCGCCCCATGCAAAGATGCTGTCAAAGCCCTTCCACCTGAAGGACCTGGTGATGGAAGTGGAACGCGTTTTCGAAGATAGCGCAGCGGTATCCGTCTAAGGGGTTTTTCACCTCCTTTGAAACGACCTCTTGCGAAACGATTGGGGCGGCGCTAGATGGCCCGCCTGCCGTCACTATGTTGATGGCACATCGGCGAATGGTGCGGGCGTATAGCTCAGTGGTAGAGCACTATGTTGACATCGTAGGGGTCGCAAGTTCAATCCTTGCTACGCCCACCATTCGCGAAAAACCCGGCTCCACCCTCTGATTTGCGTCTAACCGTCCCGCTTCGCCAGATGCTGGCGAGACATCGCCTCGATCGTTTCCAGCTCGGTGATGGTCTGCTCGATCGCCTCGCGCTGATGGCGAAGTTCTGCCAGGCGTTCCTGCGTCGCTTCCAACATCAGCTTTGCCTGCACCACCTGATCGGGATCGTGATCGTACAGGCTGAGGAATTCGCCAATTTCCCTAATGCTAAAGCCAAGCCGCTTTCCACGCAGAATCAGTTGCATCCGGCCCATCTCGCGACGCGAATAGACGCGCATGGATCCCACGCGCTTTGGCTGGATCAGGCCCTTGTCCTCGTAGAACCGCAAAGTCCTTTGCGTCACGCCCAGCGCCTCTGATGCCTGTGCGATACTTTTCAGATCGCCCTGCTTCATATCCTCGAAGCCAGGCATCGCGCCCAGATCGCTGGTTTCCTGCTCGCTCATGTCGTTCCCTCGGCAGGCAAGTTAGCCTTTGCCGCTTCAGCCTTGGCTTTTTCTTCGGCCACCAGCTGCTTTTTCTCAAGCTTGCCGACCAGGGTTTTCGGCAGTTCATCGCGAAATTCGTAGGCATCGGGCATTTCGATGGGGTTGAGCCGCATCTTCAGAAACGCTTCCAACTGGCCAGCGTCCAGCTCTTCCCCTTCGTGCAAGGCAATAAACAGCTTTGGCGCTTCACCGCGATAGTCATCGGGAATGCCGATAGCGACAGCCTCCTTCACGGCGGGATGCTGGTAGGCCGCATCCTCGATTGCGCGCGGATAGACGTTGTAACCGCTGCACAGGATCAGGTCCTTGATCCGGTCCACGATGAACAGATATCCGTCCTCGTCCAGGTAGCCGATGTCGCCCGTGCGCAGCGCGCCGTCGATAAAGGTTTCCTCGGTCGCGCCGGGACGGTTCCAATAGCCCTTCATCAACTGTGGCCCACGCGCGCAAATCTCGCCCCGCTCTCCCTGCGGCATGAACTGGCCAGTCTCCGGATCGCGGATTTCCAGCACCGTATGCGGGAATGCCGGGCCAGCGGAATTTTCCTTCACCGGCTGACGGCCCAGCAGGGGATTGCTGGTGATGATTGGCGATGCCTCCGTCAGGCCATATCCCTCCGAAACAGGAGAACCCGTGCGCTCCTCATACTGCTTGCGCACGTCCAGCGGCAGCGGCGCGCCGCCCGATATGCTGGTGCGCACGGTACGCAGATCCGGCACCTTGTCATCGGGCAAGGACCCCAGCGCGTTATAGATAGTGGGAACACCGAACATCTGGGTGGGCGGCTTGCGTTTGATGGTGGCCAGCACCTCGTCCATTTCGAAGCGCGGCAGCAGCACCAGTTCGGCCGCGATTTCAACGCCGAAATTCAGCACGCATGTCAGCGCGAAGACGTGGAACAGCGGCAGTACGCCCAGCGTGCGCTCTTGCTGATCGCGTTCTTCGCCGATGTGCAGCAGCATTTGGGCAGAGTTCGCGGCGAGGCTGGCGTGCGTTAGCATGGCACCCTTTGGCCTCCCGGTCGTTCCACCAGTATATTGCAGGACTGCAACGTCATGCGGATCCTGCTGAACCGGGCGGAGAGAGGCCTTGTGAGCGGCAATATCGCTATAATCGGAATAGGTAATTCCGGATCGCTTGTTGGCGAGCGAGGACCGCTTGAGCGTGCGCAGCCCCACGCTTTTCCAGAACGGCAGCACATCCGCCATGGAGCAAAGCACCACGCGTTCCATCGCGCTGCCTTCAGCGCCCCACGCCGCCGCAACCTTGCAATGCAGCAGTTCCAGATCCGGCACGGCAACCATCTTGGCGCCGGAATTGGTGATGAGAAATTCAACCTCGCTATCGGAATACAGCGGGTTCAGCTGCACCACCACGCCGCCTGCGCGCAGCACGGCGTAATACAGGATCACCGAATAAGGCGTGTTGGGCAGGCACAGGCCAAACCTGTCATCCTTTTCCAGCCCCAGCGCCTGCAGCCCTGCGGCGACTCGATCAACCTCCCGCCCCAGATCGCCATAGGTCCACTCGCGCCCCAGAAAATCGATCGCGACGTGATCGGGATAAAGGGTTGTCGCACGATCAAAGCTCTCGGTCAGCAGCCGCGGGCGAATGTTCCCCTCGGCGTCCAGTATCCTGGAGGGATCGAGCGGGTGGGATGTAACCTCCGCCTCAATCATCAGACATCCTTTCCATTTATTGCGCAGCTTATCGTGAAACTGCGCCTTGATTTGTTCTCGCTTGACGTATACGTCAGGCTATATACTTTATCGTAATCATTCGACGCAAAAGGTCAACGCGCGAATAAGAAAGGCAAACCAAAACCATGAGTGATGTCGTCATTGCAGGATATGTCCGCTCCCCGTTCCACCCCGCCTATCGCGGCGCGCTGGCCAAGGTTCGCCCCGATGATCTGGCCGCGAACACCATCAAGGGCCTGATCGAACGCACTGGCGTCAACGCCGAGGATATCGAGGACGTGCTGCTCGGCTGCGCCTTCCCCGAAGGTGAGCAAGGCTTCAACATGGCGCGCCTGGTGGTGCTGCTGGCAGACCTGCCGCTGAGCATTGGCGGCATGACCATGAACCGCTTCTGCGGATCTTCCATGAGCGCGGTTCACTATGCCGCCGGCCAGATCGCCATGGGCGCTGGTGAAGTCTTCATCGCAGCGGGCGTCGAATCGATGAGCCGCGTTCCGATGACCGGTTTCAACCCCATGCCCAACCCCGAACTCGCCAAGCGCAGCGCCGCCTATGTCGGCATGGGCGATACGGCAGAGAACGTCGCCAAGAAATACGAGCTGACGCGCGAGGCGCAGGAAGCTTTCGCCGTGAAGAGCCAGCAGAAAGCCGGCGAGGCCCTGAAGAAAGGCGCGTTCAAGGACGAGATCGTGCCCTACACCCTGCCCGATGGGACGGTGATCGATACAGACGGCACGCCGCGCCCTGAAACCACCGCCGAAGGTCTGGCTGGCCTGAAGCTGTCTTTTGACGAGAATGGCACGGTGACCGCCGGAACCGCCTCCCCCCTTACCGATGGCGCCGCCGCCCTGCTGGTGTGCAGCGCGGATTACGCCGCGAAGAACGGCCTGAAAGTCATGGCCAAGGTGAAGAGTATGGCGATTTCCGGCTGCGCGCCGGAGATCATGGGCATCGGCCCGGTCGAATCCTCGAAAAAGGCGATGCAGCGCGCTGGCCTGACCATCGACGATATCGATGTGATCGAACTGAACGAAGCCTTCTCCAGCCAGTCTCTGGCGAGCATCGCGGACCTCGGCATCGACGAGAGCAAGATCAACCTTGATGGCGGCGCGATTGCCATTGGCCATCCGCTGGGCGCCACGGGCGCGCGCATCGTGGGCAAGGCGGCCAGCCTGCTGCAACGCGAAGGCAAGAAATACGCCCTCGTCACCCAGTGCATTGGTGGCGGCCAGGGCATCGCAACTGTGCTGGAGACCGCATAATGGCTGACGGAACCATCAAGAAAGTCTGCGTGATCGGCGCTGGCACGATGGGTGCCGGTATCGCCGCCCAGATCGCCAATGCCGGTGTGCCCGTACTGCTGCTGGATATCGTCCCCAAGGACGGCGACAACCGCAACGCCATTGCCGAAGGCGCGGTGAAGAAAATGCTGAAGACCGACCCTGCGCCCTTTATGGGCAAGCGGGCGGCCAAGCTGGTGGAAACCGGCAATATCGAGGATCATCTCGGCAAGGTTGCAGAGTGTGACTGGGTGGTGGAAGCCATCATCGAACGGCTCGACATCAAACAGAACCTCTATGCCAAGCTGGAAGAAGTGCGCAAAGCCGGCACTGCCGTATCCTCCAACACCTCCACGATCCCGCTGGAAAATCTGACCGATGGCCGGTCCGATGAGTTCAAGCAGGATTTCCTGATCACCCACTTCTTCAATCCGCCGCGCTACATGCGCCTGATCGAACTGGTGGCAGGGCCCAAGACCAATCCTGATACGCTGGAAATGGTTCGCGAATTCGTGGATCGCAAGCTGGGCAAGACCCCGGTGGATGCCGAGGATTCTCCCGGCTTCATCGCCAACCGCATCGGCACCTTCTGGATACAGCAGGCGGTAAATTCTGCCTTCGACATGGGCATGACCGTGGAAGAGGTGGACGAGATCGGCGGCAGGCCGATGGGCGTGCCCAAGACCGGTATCTTCGGCCTGATCGACCTGATCGGCATCGACCTGATGCCGCATCTTATGAAATCCCTCACCAGCACCCTGCCCAAGGATGACTGGTATCAGAAGATCGCCCGCAGCGAATCCCTGATCGAGGAGATGATCGAAAGCGGTTACACCGGTCGCAAGGGCAAGGGCGGCTTCTACACGCTGCAAAAGGGTGAAGACGGTTCGCGCACTAAAATGGCGAAGGACTTGAAGTCCGGCGAATATCGCGCCGCGGCGCGACCCGGCCTGGTGCGTGGCTCCGCTGCCAAGGGTGATCTGGGCAAGCTGATTTCCCTGCCCGGCAAGACCGGCGAATTCGCCTGGGCCGTGCTTGGCCCCACCCTGTCATACGCCGCCAGCATCGTGCCTGAAGCGACTGCCACTATCACGGGCGTCGATGATGCCATGAAGCTGGGCTATAACTGGAAATTCGGCCCGTTCGAAATGATCGACAAGATCGGCGCGGCCAAGCTGGTTGAACGGCTTGAGGCAGACGACCTGCCGGTGCCCGAAATCCTGCGCATGGCGGGAGATCGCAGCTTCTATCGCGTGGAAAACGGCAAGCGTCAGTATCTGGGCACCGATGGCGAATATCACGATATCGTGCGTCCCGATGGCGTATTGATGCTGGCAGATATCAAGCTTTCTTCAGAGCCGCTAATTCGCAATGGCTCCGCTGCATTGTGGGACGTGGGCGATGGCGTTGTCGCGCTGGAATTTACCGGCAAGATGAATGCGCTGGACGAACAGGTGATGAAGCTGATCCAGAAGGCCATTCCGATGGTGAAGAAGGATTACAAGGCGCTGGTCGTTTACAACGAAGGCTCCAACTTCTCTGCCGGGGCCAATCTTGGCCTTGCACTGTTCGCACTCAACATCGCGGCATGGGGCGAGGTGGAGAAGAGCATCAAGGGCGGGCAGGATGCCTACAAGGCCCTGAAATACGCGCCCTTCCCCGTGGTTTCCGCGCCGTTTGGCATGGCACTGGGTGGCGGGTGCGAGATCTGCCTCAACTCCGATGGCATACAGGCGCATGCCGAAACCTATATCGGCCTTGTCGAATGCGGTGTTGGCATCATCCCCGGCTGGGGTGGCTGCGGCGAGATGATTTCTCGCTGGGAAGAAAACCCCCGCCAGCCGAATGGCCCGATGCCGGCCGTGTCCAAGTCGTTCGAAATCATCTCCACCGCCACGGTGGCGAAATCGGCGACGGAGGCGAAGGATTATGGCTTCCTGCGCCGTGACGATGGCATCAGCATGAACCGTGACCGCCTGCTGTACGATGCTAAGCAGCGTGCTCTGGCGTTGGTCGATGGTTATGAAGCTCCGGAGAAGCCGGAATATCGTCTGCCCGGCCCCACCGGCAAGGCGGCGCTGGATCTGGCCGTGGAGAGCTTCCACCGTCAGGGCAAGGCCACCGATCACGACGTTACCGTGGCGGGCGAGTTGGCCTATGTCCTGTCCGGCGGCGATACCGATATCACCGAAACGCTTACCGAAGCCGATATGCTGAAGCTGGAGCGGGAGGCGTTCATGCGCCTTGTCCGCAATCCGAAATCGCAGGCGCGGGTCGAGCATATGCTCGAAACCGGCAAGCCCCTTCGCAATTAATCAGAGAGGATTTGTCCAATGCAAGTCTATGAAGCACCCATCCGCGATATGATTTTCAATATCCGCGAACTGCATGAAAACGATGGCTTCGGCGATCTGGAAGGGTTCGAGGATTTTGACGATGACGTGACGAACGCCATCCTCGAAGAGGCGAACAAGATTTGCCGTGACGTGCTGCTGCCGATCAACTGGTCTGGCGATCAGCAAGGCTGCAAGATCGAGAACGGCGTAGTCCGCACGCCCGATGGTTTTCAGGAGGCCTACAAGCAGTTCTGCGAAGGCGGCTGGGCCGGCCTTGGCGTCTCGGAGGAATGGGGCGGCCAGGGTGCCCCCCACGCTGTCGGCAAGATGGTGGAGGAAATGACCTGTTCCGCCAACCTTTCCTTCGGCCTGTATCCCGGCCTCACCGGCGGCGCGATGGTGGCGCTGGAGGCCTATGGCAGCGACGAACTGAAGAACTTCTACATGCCCAAAATGGCCAATGGCGAATGGACGGGCACCATGTGCCTGACAGAATCGCATTGCGGCACCGATCTAGGCCTGCTGCGCACCAAGGCCGTGCCGCAGGATGACGACAGCTACCTTGTCACTGGCAACAAGATCTTCATCAGCGCCGGCGATCATGATCTGTCCGACAACATCATTCACCTGGTGCTGGCGCGCCTGCCCGATGCCCCTCCGGGCGTGAAGGGTATCTCGCTGTTCCTGGTGCCGAAGTATCTGCCCAACGAGCAGGGCAATCCCGGCAATTTCAACAATGCGCAAGCCACCGCCATCGAACACAAGATGGGCCTGAAGGCTTCTGCCACCTGCCAGATGTCTTTCGAGGATGCCAAGGGCTGGCTGATTGGCAAGCCGCACCGCGGGCTGGAAGCCATGTTCGCGATGATGAATACAGAGCGCGTGGCCGTGGGTATCCAGGGCCTTGGCGTGGGCGAAATCGCCTATCAGTCCGCCGTATATTACGCGAAGGATCGCCTTCAGGGCCGCTCCCTTTCGGGCGTGAAGAACCCGGACGGCCCTGCCGATCCGATCATCGTGCACCCTGATGTTCGCCGCATGCTGATGACCATGCGCGCCTATAATGAGGGCAGCCGTGCCGTTTCCGCATGGGTCAGCCGCGCGCTGGATGCAGAACATGCTTCGAAAGAACCTGAAGCCCGCGCACGCGCCAAGGATTTCGTTGCCCTCATGACGCCTGTCGTGAAGGCGCTGTTCACGGATCTTGGCCATGAAAGCGCGCATCTCGCCGTGCAAGTGCATGGAGGCCACGGCTACATTCAGGAAACCGGCGTGGAGCAGTTCGCCCGCGATGCGCGCATTGCGCAGATTTACGAGGGCACCAACGGCATTCAGGCACTGGACCTGGTGGGCCGCAAGCTGCCCGATCGCATGGGGCGCAATTTGCGCAGCTTCTTCCACCCTGTCTCGCAATTTATCGAGGACCACGGTTCCGACGCCAATATCGGCAAGATGGTTGCCGGATTGCAGCAGGCTTTCGGCGCACTGCAGCTTTCCACCGGGCATATCGCCCAGAAAGGGATGAAGGACCCGGAAGAAGCCGGTGCAGCCGCAACCGATTACCTGCGCCTGCTGGGCTTCGTGGCGATGGGCTACTGCTTTGCCAAGGCGGCTAAGATCGCCCATGCCAAGCTGGAGGAAGGCAGCGATGAGAAGGCTTTCTACGAAGCCAAGATCATCACCGCGCGCTTCTTCTTCGATCGCCTGCTGCCGCCCGTCATGGCGCAGATGATGGCCATCACCAGCGGCAAGGCCAGCATGATGGACATGCCGGAGGACGCATTTTGAGCGCCGCTCTGGATCGCTTCGCTGGCGGGCTGAAAGTGCCCGCCATCGTCGCGCCCATGTTCTTGGTATCCGGGCCCGATCTGGTGGTGGAAAGCTGCAAGGCGGGCCTGTGTGGCACCTTTCCTGCCCTAAACCAGCGCACGACGGATGGTTTCGACGAGTGGCTTTGCGAGATCGAGGAGCGTCTGGGCGATGATGCCGCGCCTTTTGGCGTAAACCTGATCGTCCATCAGTCGAACCCGCGCGTTGAGGCGGATCTTGAGGTCTGCATCAAGCACAAGGTTCCGCTGATCATCACCTCGCTAGGTGCAGTGCCCGATCTGGTGAAGGCCGTGCATTCCTATGGCGGTCTGGTGTTTCACGATGTGATCCAGCGCCGCCACGCGGAGAAAGCGGCGGAGGCCGGTGTCGACGGCATCATCGCCGTGGCTGCTGGCGCTGGCGGCCATGCAGGTACTTACAGCCCCTTCGCCCTCACCAGCGAAATTCGCGAGTTCTGGGACGGCGCGCTGATCCTGTCAGGCTCAATGAGCCACGGCGGCCACATCGCCGCGGCCCAGATGATGGGCGCAGACTATGCCTATTTTGGCAGCCATTTCATCGCCGCGGCGGAAAGCATGGCGCCGCAGGGCCAGAAGGACATGATGATCGGCGCCAGTGCGAAAGACATCTCCTACACCAACAAGGTGACCGGCGTTGGCGCCAATTTTCTCACCCCCAGCCTGGATGCGGCAACCCTGCATGATGCGCCGGGCGAGATGTCACTGAACGAGGAAGCCAAGGCCTGGAAGACGATCTGGTCCGCCGGTCATGGCACAGGCGCGACACGCGAAGTCCGCCCGACACAGCAGATTTGCGAACAGCTGATCGCCGAGTACGAGGGCGCGCGTACGAAATTCTGCGGGTGATGGGCACCAACGGCGCTGGTCGCCGTTGGAATATCCGAATGTCCGGAAAAATCGAAACCTGCGTCCCGCGTGTCACTGCCATTTCCACGGCTGTGCCTGAATGCGATGTCCATGATCGCTATACCGAATGGGCCGCAAGCCAGTTGAATGATGATCGGCGCGAAAAGCTGTTTCGCCGCATGGAATCGCGCGGCGGCATTTCCCATCGCTATTCCGTTCTATCCGGCAGCGACGCTAAGCTGGATTTCGGCAGCTTCTACAAGGCTGGCGAGGAACCCGGCACGGCGGACCGCATGCGGCGATATGCCGAAAGCGCGCCCGATCTCGCGATGAAGGCGATTGCGGGCCTGCCCTCTACCGATGGCATCACCCACATCGTGATCGCCAGCTGCACCGGCTTTATCGCGCCGGGGCTGGACCAATTGATTGCCCGCCGCCTTGGCCTGCCCGCCAGTGTGGAGCGTGTCTCCATCGGCTTCATGGGCTGCTATGCCGGCGTTACCCTGCTCCGCACCGCGGGGCACATCGTCCGATCCGATCCCACAGCTAATGTGCTGGCCGTTTCGGTAGAGCTTTGCTCCCTGCATTTGCAGGAAACCGACGATATAGAGCGGCTTCTGGCCATGGGACAATTCGCTGATGGTGCCGCAGCGGCGCTTGTCAGCGCGAAAGGCGGTGGCCTGGCGCTTGGCGCGGGCGTTTCGCTGGCGCTGGAGGAGAGCGACGAGCTCATCACCTGGACAATCGGCGACAGTGGCTTTGCCATGCATCTTTCGGGCGAAGTGCCAGGACGGCTGGCCGATGCGCTGGATAATGACGTAACGCGCAAGATCATACTTGGCGACCACGCGCCGCAAGCCTGGGCCGTGCATCCCGGCGGGCGATCCGTGCTCGACGCGGTAGAGCGCGGGCTCCCCCTCCCTCCCCATGCCCTAGATGCGTCGCGCGGCGTGCTGGACGAATATGGCAATATGTCGTCTGCCACCGTTCTCTTCGTGCTGGAACGGCTAGCCCGCGAACGACCGGAAAGCGGCATTGCGCTGGCCTTCGGGCCGGGTCTGGCGATGGAGGGTTTGCGGTTTGGCTGGATAGATGGCCATGCTGACTGAGCGCCTCGATACGGAGGAACTCATGGACGATCAGGCGCTGCCCGAAACCGTCTATCGCGCGGTGCTCGTCGATCTTGCCAGGGTAAACCGACTAACGCTGGGCTATCGCCCAACGCTCAATTTTCTCGACCGCGCCATGAATGGCCGCAAAAGCTTCACCCTGCTCGACGTGGGCTTTGGCCAAGGGGACATGCTGCGCGAAATTGCTGGATGGGCAAAATCACGGGGTATCGAGGCCAAGCTTGTCGGCGTGGATCTCAACCCGCGCAGCCAGTCTGCCGCGAGGGAGGCAACTCCGCCTGAAATGCCGATCGTCTATCGCACCGGCGATTATGCGGATCTGATGGATACGAAGTGGGACTTCATCGTTTCCAGCCTCGTCGCCCACCATATGTCGCATGAGGAACTGCAACTTTTCCTGCGAGTGATGGATGCAGAGGCGCGGGTCGGCTGGTTTGTAAACGATCTGCATCGCCATTCGGTCAGCTATTTCGGCTATCCAGTGCTGTCTCAACTGGCAGGTCTGCATCGCATCGTGCGCATGGACGGGCAGACGTCGATCGCCCGATCATTCCGCCCGCACGAGTGGGAAGAGATGCTGGCAGAGGCCAATGTCGCCGGCGCGCAGGTCGAGCGCAACTTTCCCTTCCGCCTGTGCGTTTCGTGCATAAGGGAATGACTTTGCCGCTGATCCTTGGCGCTGGTCCTGCCGGATGCGCGGCGGCGATCCGCCTGGCGCAAGGTGGCAAGGACGTCACGCTGTTGGACAAAGATGAAACGGTGGGCGATCCGCTCTGCGGCGGCTTTCTCAGCTGGCGCACGGCGGAGCAATTGCAACGCCTTGGCGTGGATATCCATGCCGCAGGCGCGCACCGCGTGCGACGTCTCCGCCTATTCGATGGCAAACGCCGCGCCTCTCTCGATTTGCCGCATGTCGCCTACGGCCTCTCCCGCCACGCGCTGGATTCAGCCATGCGAACCGTCGCCATGGGCCACGGCGTAAACATGGTGTTCGATGAAATCCGCGGGCTTTCCGAAGGTGCCGCGCATGGAAAGGCGCGCGACTGGCAATCATCCGCGATCTTTCACGCCACCGGCAAGCACGATATTCGTGGCCAGTCGCGCCCTCGCAATGCCAAGGATACCGCCCTCGGCATCCGGCTGCGCCTGCCCGCCTCGCCAGAACGGACCCGCCTGCTGGAAGGAGCGATTGAACTGCATCTTTTCAAGGGCGGCTATGTCGGTATTGTCCTGCAGGAAGGCGGCTCCGCCAATATCTGCCTCGCCATGCGCAAGAGCGCGCTGGCCGAAGCTGGTGGTTTACCCGAAAAGCTTTTCGCTACTCTGGCGCGCGACAATCCCGCTCTTGCTGCGCGACTGGGGGACGATTGGCGCGAGGCCTGTCCAGACACCATCGGCGCAGTGCCCTATGGCTGGATTTGCGACACGACCTCCCCCGGACTTTACAGGCTTGGCGATCAGGCTGCGGTTATCCCCTCGCTGGCTGGCGAAGGTATTTCCATTGCACTCGCCAGCGGCGTCTGTGCGGCTGAGCATTATTGCCAAGGCCACTCAGCGCATGACTATCAGCGCAATTTCGCGAAGAAGGCGCGCAAGCCGGTGCGTCTGGCCCGCCTCGCCTGGCACCTTGCAGAAACGCAAATGGGTGCCCGCGCGGCAATTGCGCTGGCCGGCATCGCACCTTCCGCAATCGCGGTTTTTGCAGACCTTGCGCGCATTGAGGCCCCGCCCTCTCTTGCGCCACGGTAAGGCTCTGCTAGGACGCGCGCAAACCGCACAGATTCAGACAATAGACAGGTAGGCCCCACATGGCGAAGATTCAGGTCAAAAACCCCATCGTAGAGATCGACGGCGACGAGATGACGAAGATCATCTGGCAATGGATTCGTGAACGTCTGATCCTTCCCTATCTGGATGTGGACCTGAAATATTACGATCTCTCGGTTGAGAAGCGTGACGAAACTGACGACCAGATCACCATCGATTCCGCCGAGGCGATCAAGAAATATGGCGTTGGCGTGAAGTGCGCCACGATCACGCCTGATGAAGCCCGCGTTGAAGAATTCGGCCTCAAGCAGATGTGGCGTTCGCCCAACGGCACCATTCGCAACATACTTGGCGGCACCATTTTCCGCGAACCCATCGTGATCGACAACGTGCCCCGCCTCGTGCCGGGCTGGACGGACCCCATCGTGGTGGGCCGCCACGCCTTTGGTGACCAGTACCGCGCCACCGACACGCTGATCCCCGGCGCCGGCAAGCTGCGCATGGTGTTCGAAGGCGAAGATGGCCAGAACATCGATCTGGAAGTGCACACTTTCGATCAGCCCGGCGTCGCCATGACGATGTACAACCATGACGAGAGCATCCGCGACTTCGCGCGCGCCAGCTTCAACTATGGCCTTGATCGTGGCTGGCCGGTGTATCTGTCCACCAAGAACACCATCATGAAAAAGTACGATGGCCGGTTCAAGGACCTGTTCGAGGAAGTGTTCAACACCGAGGGCTTCAAGGAAAAGTTCGAAGCTGCCGACATCGGTTACGAGCATCGCTTGATCGATGACATGGTTGCCGCCGCTCTGAAGTGGAACGGCAAGTTCGTATGGGCCTGCAAGAACTACGACGGTGACGTGCAGTCCGACATCGTGGCGCAGGGCTTTGGCTCGCTGGGCCTGATGACGTCTGTCCTGATGACGCCGGACGGCAAGACCGTGGAAGCAGAAGCTGCCCATGGCACCGTCACCCGCCACTATCGCCAGCACCAGCAGGGCAAGGCGACCTCCACCAACCCCATCGCATCCATCTTCGCCTGGACGCGCGGCCTGATGTATCGTGGCCGTTTCGACAACACGCCGGACGTGGTCGCCTTTGCCGAAACGCTGGAAAAGGTCTGCATCTCCTGCGTCGAAAGCGGCAAGATGACGAAGGACCTCGCTCTGCTGATCGGCCCCAACCAGAGCTGGATGACGACAGAGCAGTTCTTCGAAGCCATCGTCGAAGGCCTTGAGGCCGAGATGAAGAAGCAGGGGCTGGCATAAGCTTGAAAGGGTCGCGGGGATGACCAAGGCCCGCCTCGAAGTCCGCCAGGCAGAGATCGGCGATATCCGCAAAATCGCCGCTCTCGCCAAGCGGGTGTACGAAGACTTTGCCCCCTATACGCAGAGCGAAATTCGCGGTCAGTTGAACAACTACCGCGAAGGCTGCTTCGTGGCGTTTCTGGACGACAAGCTGATCGGCTATTGCGCGTCGATGCTGATCGGCGGCGACAAGGCGCTGCGGCCGCATAGCTGGGACGAGATTACCGGCAAGGGCTATGGCAGCCGCCACGATCCCAAAGGTGACTGGCTGTACGGCTATGAACTGTGCGTCGATCCCAAGACGCGCGGCACCCGTATCGGGCGGCGGCTGTACGAGGAACGCCGCAAACTGGCCGAACGGCTGGAGCTGAAAGGCATCGTCTTTGGCGGGCGCATGCCCAATCTGTCCAGGAGCTGGCGCCGGGTCGAAGGGCCGGATGATTACCTTGAAAAGGTGATTCAGGGCAAAATTCATGACCCGGTTCTGCGCTTCCAGCTGGCCAACGGGTTTGAGCCGATCGGCATCCTTCCCAACTATCTGCCCGAAGACAAGCGCAGCCGCGCCTTTGCCACGCACATGGTGTGGCGCAATCCGTTCGTGGATCAGGAAGCCAGCCCCAAGGCCCGCGTGCCGCGCGGCGTGGAAAACGTGCGTGTCGCTGCCTGCCAAATGCAGGCCCGCGCCGTTAAAGACTTCGACGAATTCATCGGACACGTCCGATATTTCGTTGACGTTGCAAGCGATTACGAATCGGACTTCATCCTCTTTCCCGAACTTTTCACGCTGATGCTGCTCAGCGCGGAGGAGGAAGAACTCTCGCCCATGGAAAGCATAGAACTGCTTTCCGACTATACGCCGCGCATCCGCGAGGCGTTGAGCGAGATGGCGCTGAAGTACAATATCAACATCATCGGCGGATCTCACCCCACGCGCATGGAGGATGGCGACATCCACAATGTGGCGATGGTGTGCCTGCGCGATGGTTCAACGCACGAACAGGAAAAGATCCACCCCACCCCGAACGAGGCATATTGGTGGAACATCCGCGGCGGGGATTCGGTGGATGTGATCCAGACCGACTGCGGCCCGGTTGGCGTGCTGATCTGTTATGACAGCGAATTTCCCGAACTGGCCCGGCGACTGGCAGATGAAGGCGCGCGCATCATTTTCGTGCCCTTCTGCACCGATAGCCGCCAAGGTTACATGCGCGTGCGATATTGCGCTGCTGCCCGCGCGATCGAGAACCAGTGCTATGTGGTGATGAGCGGAAACGTGGGCAATCTGCCCAATGTCGCCAACATGGATATCCAATATGCGCAAAGCTGCATCCTGACGCCGTGCGACTTCCCCTTCGCGCGTGACGGTATTGCGGCAGAAGCTTCCGAGAACGTCGAGACGCTGACGATCAGCGATGTGAACCTGGCGGACCTTGCCTGGGCGCGCGCAGAAGGCACGGTGCGCAATCTGGCGGACCGTCGCTTCGACCTTTACCGGATCGAGTGGGAGCAGAAGGGAGCAGCCGGCGATGCGGCAGACATCAGCGGCCCGCCTCCCCTGCAGCAACATGGCCCCGGCGGCGGTTAACCGCGCAGTATAGCTTCGCTTTCGATCTGCACCGGATCGAAGCCCAGCCCGATAATGCGGGCAGGGATCCGGCGCAGCGGCGGTATCGCGTTCAGCAGGCGCACCGGCAGAAACGGCCGCGTAATCGGCTTCTTGCGCGCGAGCACCGGCTCTATCACGCGGTCCTGCACGAACTTCTGCATCGCCTGCATGCGCGTTACCGCTTTCCAGCGATGGGCCTGAACCTGTGCCAGCAGGGGATCGGGATCAGCGCCCCTGGCCAGCGGCTCCGCCAGGATATTGGCCATAGCCACCGCATCCTGCACCGCCACGTTGATGCCCACCCCGCCAATGGGGCTCATCGCATGGGCGGCATCGCCGATCGCCAGCAAACCGGGGCTGTGCCACCGCTCCAACCGGTCCAGCGCCACATCCAGCAGCTTTACCTGATCCCAGTCCTGCAATGCAGCAATGGATCGCTCCATATCCGGCAATAGCGATGCCAGATCCTGCCGAAATTGACCGATACCCCTTTGGCGCAAGGCGGCGGCGCCACCCTTGCGGAACAGATAGGCGCATTGGAAATAATCGCTGCGTTCGATCGTCACCAGGAACTTTCCTGCCGCCATCGTGCCGAAACTCGCCTGATCGCCGCCAGAAAGCTTGTCCAGACGAAACCAGAACACATCCATCGGTGCGCCAATTTGCGTGAGTGGCAGATGTGCCGCATCGCGCAGCACTGATCGTCGCCCGTCCGCCGCGATCACCAGTCGGGCCGGGATCACTTCACCAGACGCCAGTTCCACCGCCGAAATGCGGCCAGCCCGATCTGCGGTCACACCGATGGCCTCGGCCTGCATGCGCAGAGCGAACGTGGGATAGTCGCGGCCCTTTTCCGCAAGGAAATCCAGCAAATCCCACTGCGGCATCATCGCGACATAGGGTGCGGCCAGATCTAGATGCCGGAAATCCACGATCCTGCATTCGTCACCCGCAATGCGCACCGAAATCTCGTCAATGCGGCTGTGCGGGATCTCGAGCAGTTCCTGCAGCCAGCCAAGCTGGTGGAATATCTCCAGTGTCGAGGGGTGGACGGTATCTCCGCGAAAATCGCGAAAGAAATCCGCATGCTTTTCCAGCACGGTTACCGGGACACCCGCCCGCGCCAGCAGAACGCCCGCCATCATTCCGGCGGGTCCGCCGCCCACGATCACCACGGGATGCGAGGCGGTGCCCTCTTCGACCATTCGCTGCTCAGACCACTTGCGGTCGATGTGTGTACGTGGCCTTGCTCACCAACCAGATGGCAAGCCAGGCAGCGATAAAGCCGGGAATGATCTCGTAAATACCCTCTCCGCCAAGGAACTGCGAATTCCAGCCGAGCGAAATCCACGCAATAACGACAATCGCGCCAGTGATAAGGCCTGCCACGGCACCAGCGCCCGTCATGCGCTTCCATGTCAGCGACAGGACTATCAGCGGGCCGAACGCCGCACCAAAGCCAGCCCAGGCATTGGCCACAAGTGCCA
This sequence comes from Aurantiacibacter rhizosphaerae, assembly GCF_009807005.1. Lineage (GTDB taxonomy): Bacteria > Pseudomonadota > Alphaproteobacteria > Sphingomonadales > Sphingomonadaceae > Alteraurantiacibacter > Alteraurantiacibacter rhizosphaerae. The sequence goes on from NZ_WUBR01000002.1 coordinate 612,143, forward strand.
GCACTCCGCTTTCAGGATCGCTGGCGATGATGATGGCCGCGATGGCCACCAGCGCGGTGCTGATGCGGCCCACGGTCACGGCTTCCTTTTCGCTCGCTTCCTTGCGCAGGAACAGGCGATAGAAATCCTCGGTCAAGGAGCTGGAACTTACCAGCAATTGCGAGGAAATCGTGCTCATGATCGCGGCCAGCAGCGCCGCCAGCAGGAAGCCGGTGACAAAGGGATGAAACAGCGTGTTGGCGAGCAGGATGAAAATCGTTTCCGAATTCTCCAGCACAAGCCCGTTCATTTCCACATGCGCCCGCCCGGCAAGGCCCACGCCCAGCGCGCCGATCAAGGCAACCAGCATCCAGGCAAGGCCAATGTTGCGCGCGGCTCTCACGCCGCCCTCCCGAATAGCCATGAAGCGCACGATGATGTGCGGCTGACCGAAATAACCAAGGCCCCATGCAATCGCGGAGAGGAAGCCGATCGTCGTCAAACCGCCGAACAGGCTGAGGAAACTAGGATCGACTGCGCGCAGCGCATCGCCCGTTGCGGCCCAGCCATCGCCGAACAATACCACCAGCGGCATCACCACCAGCGCCACCACCATGATGCAGCCCTGCACGAAATCGGTCAGGCTGACGGCCAGGAAGCCGCCAACCATGGTGTATGCCAGCACCACCAGCGCCGTTAGCAAGACCCCGGCCATATAGGGGCTGAAGCCCATTACCGGCTGCGCAATAAAGGTGCTTTCAAACAGCAGGCCGCCGCCCACCAGCCCTGCTGCGGAATACACGGCGAAGAATATCACGATGATGATCGCGGAGATCACGCGCAGTGCGATGGCATTATCCGGGAAGCGGTTGGCCAGGAATTCCGGGATCGTCAGGGCATTGCCGTATTCCACCGTCTGCTGGCGCAAGCGTGGGGCGACGATGAACCAGTTGGCCACGGCCCCTGCGAAAAGGCCAATGCCGATCCACGCTTCAACCAGGCCGGCAAGGAACAACGCACCGGGCAATCCCAACAACAGCCAGCCAGACATGTCCGAGGCACCTGCTGACAGGGCAGCCACCGCGGGCGGCAGATTGCGCCCCCCAAGCAAATAACCTTCGCTGTCTTCTGTAGACCGCTTCCAGGCGTAGACTCCGATGCCAAGCATCAGGATGAAATAAAGGGCGAGAGCAATCAGTGTGGGTGTCTGCATGGCGCCATGCATACAGTCCGTGGCGCGCATGTCACCAGTGGCGGGAAACTCGCCATTCCATGTCAAACATTCGCGCTGCAACGCAATATACCGGTTGTGAAAGGTCTTGCGATCTTGGATAATGACCCGCGATGCACGGTGCCGAAGCCATTTCTCCGATTATGAAGGACGCGCTCGTCATTCTGGGCGCGGCTGGAATCGTGATTCCGCTGTTCGCCCGCTTCCGCGTAACGCCGATTATCGGCTTTATCCTGATCGGCCTGCTTGTGGGGCCTTATGGCCTTGGCCGCATGGTGCCCAATTACGACTGGCTCTCTTACGTCACGATCACGGATCAGGAGCGGCTGGAGCCTTTTGCCGAGTTCGGCATCATCCTGCTGTTGTTCGCCATCGGGCTGGAGCTGAGCTTCAACCGATTGTGGCAGCTGCGTAAGCTGGTTTTCGGGCTCGGCGCGCTGGAGCTGCTGGTGATCGGATCGCTACTGGCGGCAATCCTTTCGATGATGGGGCAATACTGGACGGGCGCGATGGCGCTGGGCCTTGCGCTCGCCTTCTCCTCCACCGCGCTGGTGCTGCCGATTTCCGGCACCAACACGCCAGTGGGCCGCGCGGCGCTGTCGATGCTGTTGTTCGAAGACATCATGATCGTGCCGGTCATCTTCCTGCTGGGCGCGCTTGCCCCCTTCGCGGCGGAGGAAGGCGCTGTCAGCCTGTTCGAAACCATCTGGCAGGGCCTGCTGGTGGTGTTCGTGATGATGGTTGCAGGCCGCTTCCTGCTGCCAAAGCTTTTCGCCCAGGCCGCCCGTACCAAAAGCCCGGAGCTTTTCCTTGCTGCCAGCCTGCTGGTGGTGATCGGCGCCAGCCTGGCGACGGCATTCGTCGGCCTCTCCCCCATCGTCGGCGCGCTGATTGCGGGCCTGCTGATCGCGGAGACGGAGTATCACACCGAAGTCGAAGGCATCATGGAGCCGTTCAAGGGCCTTGCCCTCGGCATCTTCCTGATCACCGTTGGCATGGGTATCGATCTGGCCACGATCTGGAACAATCTCTGGATGATCCTGGGCGCGGTGGTGGGCGTGCTGACGTTGAAGGCCGTGGTGACCGGCGTGTTGCTGCGCCTCATGGGCGCCCGGCGCAGCACTGCGACGGAAACCGGCATTCTGATGGCCAGCCCGTCGGAAACGACACTGATCGTGCTCGCCGCTGCCACCAATGCCCTGCTGGTGCAGCCCGGCACGGCGCAATTCTGGCAGATCGTCACCGCGATCGGCCTCACCATCACGCCGCTGCTGGCGCTGCTGGGCCGTTATGTCGCGCGCCGGGTGGAACCCGCCCCCACGCTGGACGAGGTGAACGGCGACAAACACACACCGCGCGTGATCATCGTGGGTTTCGGCCGTGTCGGCAGGCTGATCGCGCAGATGCTGGACATGCACGAAAAGCCTTATGTGGCCGTCGATGCCGATAGCGACCTGATCGAGCAGGCACGCCGTGATGGATATTATGCGGTATTCGGCAATGCGATGCGATCCGATTCGCTCGATCACCTTGGCATCGATCAGGCGCCCGCGGTCATCCTGACCATGGACGAACATATCCTGGCGCAGCGGCTGGTGAAAAAGCTGCGCGCCTCTCACCCCGATCTGCCGATCATCGCCCGCGCACGGGACAGTTTCCACGCGGCAGAGCTTTACCGCAGTGGGGCATCCACCGCCGTGCCGGAAACGCTGGAAAGCTCGCTCCAGCTATCGGAGGCAGTGCTGGTCGATCTGGGCGTGCCGATGGGGCCGGTGATTGCCTCCATTCACGAGAAGCGAGACGAGTTCCGCGAACAGATCCGCGAAAACGGAGCGCTGGAACACAAGCCCAAGCTGCGCACGAGTACGGCGAAAAGCTGATAATTCTCGGACATTCAGCGGGTTTGATGCGTTGATGGGGAAAGGAGAGTACCTATGAGCGGACAAAAAGACCCCACCAAGCCGATTTCCAATGACGAGAAGTTCAAGCCAAAGAACGTCGCCGCAGATGACGAGCATGGCCGCGCCACCCGAAATATGACGGATGTACCGCGCGGCAGCGAAGGCGACCGACGTCGCGCTTCGCAAAACCGCGTCGGCTGATTGTTAACCGCCCTTGGTCGCCAGTGCTTCGCGCACGGCGGCCAACGCATCTTCCGCCTTGTCACCATCGGGCCCGCCACCTTGGGCCATATCCGGGCGACCACCGCCACCCTTGCCGCCCAATGCTGCAACACCGGCCCGCACCAGGTCAACAGCACTTATGGTGCCTGTCAGATCCTCGGTAATCCCCACGGCAAACGCCGCCTTGCCATCATTAACGGCACAGATCGCTGCCACGCCGGAGCTCATGCGGTTCTTCGCTTCATCCAGCAGTCCGCGCAGTTCCTTGGGATCCATGCCATTAAGCACCTCGCCGGAGAATTTCACACCGGCGATGTCTTCGTCTGCCGCCGCAGCAGCACCAGACCCGCCGCCCAGCGCCAGTTGCTTGCGCGCCTCGGCCAGTTCGCGCTCCAGGCTCTTGCGCTCATCGACCAGTGCAGCGACGCGTGCCTCGACTTCGTCCGGGGCGGTTTTCAATGTTGCTGCAACGGATTTCAGAGCTTCCTCACGCCTCACAATCCATTGCCGCGCAGCCTCGCCGGTCAGCGCTTCTATGCGCCGCACGCCGGAGGACACCGCGCTTTCCGATATGATCCGCAGCAGGCCGATATCGCCCGTGGCATTCACATGCGTTCCGCCGCACAATTCAACCGAGTAGCTCCGGCCTGAACCGCCAACATCGCTGCGGCCGATGGAAAGCACGCGAACTTCATCGCCGTATTTCTCTCCAAACAGCGCCATCGCGCCAGCCTCGATAGCATCGTCGGGGCTCATCAGTTGCGTACGCACATCTTCATTGGCGCGGATCTCTCCATTCACCTCAGCCTCTATCGCCGCGATCTCAGCTGCGGTGATCGGCTTTGGATGAGAGAAATCGAAGCGGAAGCGATCCTCTGCCACCAGCGATCCCTTCTGCGTCACATGGTCTCCCAGATGATTGCGCAGGGCCGCATGCAAAAGGTGCGTGGCAGAGTGGTTGGCGCGGATCTTGTCGCGTCGCTCTGCATCGATAGCCATGTGCACGGTGTCACCCACGGAAATAGCACCGGCCTTCACCTTGCCATGGTGGGCATGCAGGCGCCCCAGCGGTTTTGACGTATCGGTGACTTCTATCTCCAGGCCATCCTCATCGGAGATGATGCCTGCATCGCCGCTCTGGCCGCCGCTTTCACCGTAGAACGGCGTCTGGTTGGTCAGCACCAGCACATCCTGCCCGCTTTCCGCGCGCGTCACCTCTTCACCATCGATGATCAGCGCAACCACGCGGCCTTCGCCTTCGGTGGAGGAATAGCCAGTGAATTCCGTGGCACCCTCGCGCTCGGCAATATCGAACCAATGTTCGCTATCCGCCGCCGCGCCGGAGCCTTTCCACGCTGCACGCGCCGCCGCCTTCTGCCGGGCCATCGCTGCATCAAAGCCTTCGCGATCCACGCCCACACCGCGCGCGCGCAATGCGTCCTCGGTCAGATCGTAGGGGAAGCCATAGGTATCGTAGAGCTTGAAGGCAGTTTCGCCCTGCAGGCTATCGCCCTCGCCCAGCGATCTGGTTTCCTCATCAAGCAGCCGAAGCCCTTTCTCCAGGGTCTGGCGAAAGCGGCTTTCTTCCCGCTCCAGCACCTCGGTGATCAGCGCCTGCGCACGGCCCAGATCGGGATAGGCCTGGCCCATTTCGCCTACCAGCGTCGGTACGAGGCGATGCATCAGGGGCTTATCGGAACCTAGCAGATGGGCATGGCGCATGGCGCGGCGCATGATGCGGCGCAGCACATAGCCGCGCCCTTCGTTTGACGGCAGAACACCGTCCGCGATCAAAAAGCTGGTGGACCGCAGATGGTCCGCAATCACGCGATGACTGGCAAGAGCATCGCCCTCTGCCCTGGCGCCGGATTGTTCTTCGCTTGCGGCGATAATGGTCTTGAACGTGTCTGTTTCGAACACGTTGTGCACGCCTTGCAGCACGGTGGAAATCCGCTCCAGCCCCATGCCGGTGTCGATGCTGGGGCGAGGGAGATTGCCGGTGATTTCGTCCGCTTCCTGCAGGTGTTGCATGAACACCAGGTTCCAGATCTCTACGAAACGATCGCCATCCTCGTCGGGCGATCCTGGCGGGCCGCCCGCGACGGCCGGCCCGTGATCCCAGAAAATCTCAGAGCATGGTCCGCATGGGCCGTCAGACCCCATCGCCCAGAAATTGTCCTTCGTGGGGATGCGAATGATCCGGTCATCCGGCAGGCCAGCGATCCGTTTCCACAGGTCAAACGCCTCGTCATCCGTGTGATATACGGTGACCAGCAGGCGATCGGCGTCAAGGCTCAGTTCCTTGGTGACCATGGTCCACGCAAGTTCAATCGCGCGTTCCTTGAAGTAATCGCCAAAGCTGAAATTGCCGAGCATTTCAAAGAAGGTCAGGTGGCGCGCGGTATATCCGACATTGTCGAGATCATTATGCTTGCCGCCTGCGCGCACACATTTCTGGCTGCTGGTGGCGCGCGGAGCCGGCGCTGCCTCGACACCGGTGAACACGTTTTTGAACGGCACCATGCCCGCATTGACGAACATCAGTGAGGGATCGTTATACGGCACAAGCGGCGCGGACGGGACGATCTTGTGGTCCTTGTCCGCGAAGAATTCCAGGAATGTGCGGCGAATTTCGTTGGTCGTTGTCATGTGGGCGAATTAGGGAGCAAATCGCCCTCCGGCAAGCCGCGTTGCGAACTAACCTGCCTTCCTGGCGGAAACAATCCAGGCCGCTGCGGGCAGCGCGACGATACCTTCGTAACAATTGCGCTCACAAACCGCGCGAACGCGGGCGAAGAACCGGTCCCGTGCCGCTGTATCCATTTCCGCTGCCAGGCGCGCTGCGGGCCCGATCAGCGAGAAATATTCAACCGCATCATCAACCGGATTTTCGCCTGCACCGGCGATCATGGGAAAGTCCAGCTTCTCGAACTCCACATTCTCCCAGCCGGCAGAGCGCAGGATGGAAACCACCCAGTCAACCTCGGCAAAGGCAAAGGGCCCTGGTCCGGTGGGGTCTGGCGGTGGCGGGGCCTGTGGCAATTGGCGGATGATCTGCGTGAAGAACGGGTTTTGCGAAACCTCTCGAAAGCAGGAAAACAACAGGTTCGCATGCGGCTGACTCTGCTGTGCGAGGTTGGTGAAGGCGGCTGTGGGATCGGCGAAGAACATCACCCCGTGGCGCGAAATCAGTGCATTGGGCGCGGCATCATCAGGGCTTTGCCATTGCGCGGCATCTGCGTTCACGAACTCAACGTTGGCGAGATGGCTGCCGCGATCCTGTGCGACGGCGATGAGCTGCGGCGAAACATCAACGCCGGTGATGGAGACCGCTGGCCGGCCTCGCGCCATGGCCAGCGAGAGCTCGCCAGCGCCGCAGCCGATATCCAGCACTTGGGAGAAATCGATATCGCGGGTTCGCTGCAAAAGGCGTTCGGTAAGCTGCGTGAAACTGCGATCCGTCCGTCGCCATTGCGCGGCCCAAGTTTCACCGCTGCGCCCCTGCCACTCGTTCGTGTCTACCAAATCCTGTCTCCCCCAAAGTTACGGTGGAGACTAACGCTCTGTCAGGCAAGTCACAATTGGGCCGATGCGAAGAAGCCGGCGGCGGTGGACAAGTCCACCTGGCGCCGGCTCCGCTTTCGCAAGACCTGGGGTGACCGGTGATCCACTGCTAATGTGGAACACATGGAACACTGTCCTGGAGAGAAACTTCTCCAACGGCCTTCTTGAGGATCAGTCTTCGGGCTTCGCGTCCGGGCCCGTCATCATCTCCTCGGCGACTTCATCGGTTTTGCTGCGAATGGCAGCCTCCAACTTATCGCAAACTTCGGGGTTTTCCTTGAGGAAGGTCTTCGCGTTCTCACGACCCTGCCCGATCCGCACGCTGTCATAGCTGAACCAGGAACCGGACTTCTCGACGATACCGGCCTTTACGCCCAGATCGAGAATCTCGCCGATCTTGGAAATGCCTTCGCCATACATGATGTCGAACTCGACCTGCTTGAACGGCGGGGCCACCTTGTTCTTCACCACCTTCACGCGGGTGGAGTTGCCCACCACTTCGTCCCGGTCCTTGATCTGGCCGGTGCGACGGATGTCGAGGCGCACAGAAGCGTAGAACTTGAGCGCGTTGCCGCCCGTGGTGGTTTCCGGGTTGCCGTACATCACGCCGATCTTCATGCGCAGCTGGTTGATGAAGATCACCATGCACTTGGAACGGTTGATGGAGCCGGTCAGCTTGCGCAAGGACTGTGACATCAGGCGGGCCTGAAGGCCGACGTGGCTATCGCCCATCTCGCCTTCGATTTCCGCGCGCGGCACCAGTGCGGCCACCGAATCGACCACCAGCACATCAATCGCGTTGGAGCGCACCAGCGTGTCTACGATTTCGAGAGCCTGCTCGCCCGTATCGGGCTGCGAGACGATCAGTTCATCGATATCGACACCCAGCTTCCTGGCATAGACAGGATCCAGCGCATGCTCCGCATCGACGAAAGCGACGGTGCCGCCGCCCTTCTGCGCTTCTGCCAGCACGTGCAGCGCAAGCGTGGTCTTGCCAGAGCTTTCCGGCCCATAAACCTCGATCACGCGGCCTTTTGGCAGGCCGCCGATACCCAGCGCGATATCAAGGCCCAGCGATCCGGTGGAAATTGATTCCACATTCATCGCTTCCTTGCTGCCCAGCTTCATCGCGGAGCCTTTGCCGAATGCGCGATCAATTTGGGCCAGTGCGGCGTCGAGCGCCTTTTGACGGTCCACTTTCGTTTCCTTTTCAACAAGCTTCAGATTTGCACCTGCCATGACATGGCCTCCGTCAGTTCGCTAGGGTCGTGTTCAACTCTTCAACGGATGTATTTGTACGCACTTTGTTCCATAAGAACAAGAGTGGAACAGAATTTTTTGTTGGAGGCTTGCTGAAGATTTCAGGAAACCGCCGTTTCCTGCCGAAAACAAGAGTTAATCAGTAACTTCGCCGACCTTCCAGCTGACCGTGCGCGTTCCATTCGCAGGAACATCGACTGAAATAATTTGCTGGCCGTTCCGCAGCCGCTTTCGCAAATCGCTGAAACGCCACTGGCCGGGCGAGCCGAGTTGCACCCGCACGGTTACCGGATGCGGATTGGCATTGGTGAGCGTGATGTGCGTGTCCATCCACCGCCTATTGGACCCGCGCGGGTCCTGATCGCCTACGAAGTTGCAACGCGCGAACACCTGGGACGATTCGCCCAGTGCCAGTTCCACATCCTGCCCCTTCGCATAATCACGCAGGTTCTCCTCCGCCACCAGCAGCTCCCCGCGCGGACCGCGTTCGAATATGGAGACCGTGCCGGAAGGCAGGGCAGCGCCAAGGCCGTGATCCTTGTCATTCACCGTTTCCAGTACCATTCGCGCAGGCGATATCCTGTCATCCCAGTTCCACGGAGTGCAGTCGGCCTCGTAAACAAGTTCCCCCTCCACGCCCTGTTCACGCAGGAAGGCGACTTGTTTCAGCCCCTTGGCATTCACATCCACCGGCACCGGCACGCGGTATAGCTTGAGATCGCCGAGATCTTCCTCACCGGCCATCACGGCAACCGGCGCCGACAATTCCTGCCTGCGCATCGCCGTTACCACGATCGCGCCGTCTTCCATCATCGCGGCCGGCGGTGGCGGCGGTGGTGGAGGAGGCGGCGGCGGATAGTTGAGAGGCGTCCCTTTGGCCGTGCTGCCGATGGGATAGCAGGTAAGACGCAGCGGAGCCGCGACTGGCGGATCGGACAGGCCCTGCAAGTCGCTCGTCACGTTCAGCGTGCCAGCCACCGCCATCAATTCTGCATTTTCGAAACTTTGGCCATTGTCGTTCAGGATCGTCAGCCAGCTGGTGAGATCGAAACGCACATCGTCATCATCGCGCCCATCGTGCAGCGTGGCGACATAGCTGGCTTCCCAGTCGAAGCCCCAGGCGAGGTAGGACAGCGTGACGGTGTAGGTGCCGCCGCTGGCATCGCGCGTGTCGATGGAAAAGATGGGCTGGGCGGAAAGGCCATCCGGCACATCGTCAAAGGCCAGCCGCTCTGGCAGGCCGGAACAGCGTACCGCTTCGTATCCATCCTGCGTTTGCAGCACCAGTCCGCCATCGGCGCGGGTGCGGATGATGGCGCTTTCGCTGTTCTCCACCCCACTGCCGGGAAGGGTGCGGGTGATGGTGACGCGGTTGCCGAGCAAGCCGTTCACCAGCGCAGCCGGGCTGAGCAGATCGGCATTGCGGTTCTTCTCTATTGTGCCGCCGGGAAGCCCGGTGACGATGGCAGAGACGGCTACCATCCCTTCTGCCACCCCTTCGAAACGGATCCGCGATTCGCCCGGCGGCAAAGTGACCTTGCGCGTTTCGCTGATCATGGCGAAACCCCGCGGCCAGTTGGCGTTCATCGTATCGCCAATGCCGCGGTTGGGATCGCGATAGACAGTTACGGCAAGCGAATCAGGCTCCGATGCGTCCACAATCGGGCGATCCTGCGCGGCGGCAGGCATGGACAGCGCCAGCAGCGGCAACGCCAACGAAGGCAGACAAAGGTGGGCAAGACGGGACATGCCGCCCGCCCTAGTACCGCGTCTCGTAAGTCACGCGAACCTCTCGTTCGCCGTTGGCCGGCACGGATACGCGATACAGGCGATTGTCGTGATTGAGTTGCTCACCTTCCACATCCTCGCTCACCACGCGGTAATCCCATCCCCACCAGTAACGGCCAAGGCCCGACTGGGTGAGTTCCACCACCACAGGCTCTGGCTTGGCGTTGGTGAAGGTGTAGCGCATGGTGGTGCGGTAGTAATCGACGGCGCGATCCACTTGCACCTCGCGCACGACTTCGCCATCCTCGATCACGCGATAACGTTCGCTGGCCTCGTATTCAGCAGCCGTGATGCGTTTGCGATCCTCGACCTCTGCCTTCATGTAGACATCGAAGGCGTCGCCCGTTCGAAGTGAAAGCGTGCTGCCCATCGGCGTGTGACCGATGCCGTTCTCGCCGATGAATTGTGGGTTGCCCTGCGCATCACGCTGGTAAAAGCGCACCGTTCCGGCGGGCAAGGCGTCGCCAAGGCCGCCCTCTCTGCTGGAATTGAAGCTGATGGCGCTGGAGGCAGGGCGGAAATCGTCATCATTCTGCTGCCAGCCTGCGCCAATCGTGTAGACACGGCGCGCGGGCACACCCTGCACATCAAGGAAGCTCACCTGCTTTGTCTGCGCATTGGCAATCGTGGTGCGGCCATCAATGGGATAGAGGTAGAAATCGCCCAGCCGTTCCCGGTCTGCGGTCTCGGTGCCGGGGCGCACCATGTCTCGGCGCAGTTGGCGATTGGGCGCGCCGCGCGATCGGGCAGGATCACCCGCCACCAGCAGCGTATCGGCCTGGTGGAAGGTGGTGCCGGTGTTGTTGGTGAGCGTGACCCAGCCCTGCATGTCCACAGCGCCGCTCTGCTCGTCAAACAAGGCTACATAGTCCGCCGTCCAGCCAAGCCCGGGCGTGAGATAACGGATGGAGGCATCGCGCATGCCGCTGCGGCTGGAATTAAGCGTGACGGACAGCGTAGGCCGCGCGCGCAGATTGGGCGGAACCTCGTCAAACACCACGCGGGTGGGCAGGCCATCGTCGCGCAGCACCTCGATCCGGTCGCCAATGCGCACCACCACGCCGCCCACGGTGGACAGCACCTCCGCCCGTTCACGGGTTTCGGCGCCCGTGGCGGGATTGGTGCGTACCAGCGTGACCGTGCGGCCGATGGCTTTCTCCATCAGCTTCGCAGGGGTGAGCAGATCAAAGTCGAAATTCTGTTCCACGATCGCCGTGTCATCGGCATTGAAGCTGAGCGTGGCGGGGCGGATCTGCGCGCTGACATCGGGAAATTCGATGCGGGTCGTGCCGCGCGCGATATTAAGCTCGCGGATATCCTGCACCAGCGATTGCCCGTTCTGATAGATGGTGACGGAGACATCACCTTGCGCAGTCTCCTCCCCCTGCTGGGCAGAGGCAGGCAGGGCCAGCATGGTGGCGGCCAGCAGTGCTGCTGCGGTTTTGCGAAACATCATAACGCGGTCCCTCCCTGTCTTATGCTGATGATATAAGGTATCACAGCATGTATCGGCGATGAATGCCCATCATTGCCGGCACCGGGAGGCTAGCTGCTCTTGCGCGGGTTCGCCAGAACCTCTCCTACCTTATCGGCAATCTGCTTCACGCTGAAAGGCTTGGGGATGAAGTGCATGGCGGTGATGTCAATCTCGTCGCGCAGCTGGCTTTCGGCATAGCCGGACATGAACAACACCGGCAGATCGCCATGCAGCTTGCGAATCTCGCGGGCCATCGCCGGGCCATCCATGCTGGGCATCACCACATCGGACACGACCAGGTCGAAATCATACTTGCCGGTCTTGACGATCTCCAGCCCTTCGTCCCCGTCTGTGGCGGTCACGATGTCATAGCCCTGCCGCGCCAGGGCGCGTTCCGCGACGGCGCGCACCATGTCCTCGTCCTCCACCAGCAGGATGCAGCCCCCGCCAGACCATTCGCTGCCCTTTTCCTCTTCCTGCTTGCGGACAAGCTCTTCCTCGGTAGCCTCATACACCGGCAGATAGATGGTGAAGCGTGCGCCCTTGATGCCGCCGTTGGGCGATTTGGCGTTGGAGGCGAAGATGAATCCGCCCGACTGCTTGATGATGCCGTATACGGTGGAGAGGCCAAGGCCCGTGCCCTTGCCCTGTTCCTTCGTGGTGAAGAAAGGTTCGAATATCTTGCCCAGCACATTCACCGGGATGCCGCCGCCGGTGTCTTCCGCCACAAGCACGGTGTAATCGCCTGCGGGAATGATCTCGCTGCCCATGCGGCGGATATCGCGCGCTTCCACCCGGCGCGTGGTGAAGGACAGCGTGCCGCTGGCCCCCTCCCCGCCGCCGTCTGACTGGATGGCATCGCGCGCATTCACCGCGAGGTTGATGATCACCTGCTCCAGCTGGCGCGGATCGGCGCGCACTGCGCCAAGGTTGCGATCGTGCCGCACATTCAGCGTGATCTTTGCGCCCAGCAGGCGTTTGAGAAGCTGCGAAACCTCGCTCAGCACATCGGGCAATTGCAGCACTTCGGGCTGCAGGGTCTGCTGGCGACTGAAGGCGAGCAATTGCCGTGTCAGGCTGGCGGCGCGGTTGGAATTGGCCCTGATCTGCTGGATATCGTCGTAATCGCTGTCTCCCGGCGTGTGCCGCAGCAGCATAAGATCGCAATAGCCGATAATGGCGGTGAGCACGTTGTTGAAATCATGCGCCACGCCGCCCGCCAACTGGCCCACGGCTTGCATCTTGGTGGCCTGCGCCACCTGCCGTTTCAGCCGGGCCTCCTCCGTCGTATCTGCCAGCGATAGCAGCACGGCGGCCTCTCCCAATCCGCGTACACCGGCCAGCCCCAGGCTGATAGGTTCCTCCGGCTCGTTACGCATGCGCACGGCAACATCGCCGCTGGAGGCTGGCCCCTGGCCATAGCGGCGCACGGCATCGGACATCGCCGTTTTGTCGCGCGGCACCACGAGGTCCGATGGATATGGCGGCAGATCCGCACCGATGCCAGAGGCACGCCGGAAGGCGGGGTTGGCGAACAGGAACTTGCCATCGCGATTGGTGGTGGCAAGACCCAGCGGCAGCTGTTCCAGCAGGTTTTCCAGCTGCGCGGCCTGCCCCTTGGCCTCCCCTCCCCAGCCACCAAGGCCGATGCCGCTATCGATCAGCAGCATGATGGAGGGTGCTTCTGCAGCGGCGGTGCCCGGCACGGCCTCGCTGGCCGATATGTTCGGGTCCACCAGCGGCACCTGCACCAACGTTTGCGGCGAACCTTTCTGGCCTTCCCTGGTAAAATAGATGCGTTCACGATCATCGGATCGCAGCAGGCGCACGAATTCCTGGCCAGACATGCTGGCGTTCTCATCCCCCAGCGCGCGGCGGGCCAGCGCCGTGTTGGCGGCGCGCACCATGCCATCGGGCGATACCAGCGCCACGGCAATGCCAGCGGCGCCCAGCACGGATCCAAACAGGCCGGTAAGATGGCTGCCGATGCCCGCCAGCGGATTGCTGCGAACGACAGGCGTAAAGCGCCAGACGAGGTAATCGTCCCCGCCACCAGCGCGCACGGCCTCTGCCTCCCAGGTCTTTTCCTCATCCGCGATGATGACCGTTTCCGCGCCCTGACCATCGCGCCAGGCAGCGCGGGCAAGCCAGGTCAGCTTTTCCGCGCTCGATCCGTCAACCGGCAGGCGCGGCGGAGCATTGCTGGACCCGAACCACAATTCGAAGGTGGCATTGGCGCAGACCAGGCGATTGGCCCGGTCCGTAATCGCCACTGCCATGTCAAACCGCTCTATTGCCGCCACGGTGACGGACCAGTCAGGCAAATCCGGTTCCGGCTTGATTTCCGCGCCCACATGCGCGCGCCCTGCGGCAAAGGCGATCAGGCCCAGCACGGTAAGCCCGCCAGCATAGGCCAGCGTGGCAGTGGGGCTTTCGGTGGTGAACTGCACAAGCGTGATGCTGGCAAGCACGGCAGCAGCCACGGCGATGCCGTCAATCAATCTGCGCGATTCCTGAGCTTTACCGATTTTCATCGGCAGCGCTTTAGCACCGGCTTTGCCAGCGCCCTAGATGGCAAATCCGCATCGCCCATCAAGCAATTCACTCTGCCGGTTGCGGAGACTTGAACTTTGCAGGGCGGCTTCCCCACTTGCGCGCCACCACAAATCGCCAGATGAAACTGGCGAGGACATAGCCGATTGCCGCGCCCACCACGGCCAGTATGACAAAACCGAAGGCCGCCACGCCGGCAATCTCTGCCCACTGCGCAAATTCCTGAAACCACGTGCTCTGGATATGTTCGTTCGCAGTGCCGGACATGCCGGCATCCACCTTCAGCACGAATTGGCCCAGCTTGTGTGCAACGATTGCCCAAAAGGCGACGGTGAAAGGATTGGTGATCAGCGTGGTCACCGCGGCAAGGGGCAGATTGGCGCGCGACGGCAATGCCAGTGCCACGGCCAGCAGGGTCTGGCCCAAGGGGATGATGAATGCAGCAAATACGCCCAGCGCCACGCCGCGCGGAACGCTGCGGCGGGTGAAACGCCATAATTCAGAGCGCGCGATGGTCCCGGCAACGGGAGAGAGCCAGCGATTCTTCGCCATCTCGTCCCGCTTGGGCATTCTCGGCACCCGTGCCGAGAGCCACCTTTTCGCCTTCTCCATCATGGGATGGCCATACTCCTTTGCGCGCACCTGCCAAGGTGGTTCTAGACGATAGAATAACAACCATCGCTTAACGGCAACATGTGGTTACAATTGCAAATTTCTGCGCCGCACCACCACGTCGCAGCGTTACCTCGGCTCAGCCTTTTTCTCGCATCAGGCGGGCCTTGTCGCGCTGCCAGTCGCGATCCTTGGCCGTAGCGCGCTTGTCATGCGCCTGCTTGCCCTTTGCCAGCGCCAGTTCCACCTTCGCGCGGCCCCGCCCGTTGAAATAGATGGACAGCGGCACCAGCGTCATCCCCTTGCGCTCCACCGCGCCAACGAACTTGGCAATCTCGCGGGCATGCAACAGCAATTTGCGCGGACGCTTCGTTTCATGGTTGTGGCGATTACCATGGCTGAATTCCGGGATGGTGGCGTTGATCAGCCACACCTGCCCGTCACGCACCTCAGCATAGCTTTCGGCAATGCTGCCTTCACCGCCGCGCAGCGCCTTTACCTCGGTGCCCTGCAGGGCCAGCCCTGCCTCGAACTTGTCCTCGATAAAATAATTGTGCCGCGCCTTGCGGTTTTCGGCGACGACTTTCTGCTTGTCGAATGTAGCGGGTTTGGGACGGGCCATAAGGTGGCGGGATGTAGGGATGCCCCCGGCAAAAGGCAAAGGTGAAAAGGAAAGGCACCCTCACGCACGCGGCGCGCGAGGGCACTGTTGGGGCAAAACGAGCCTGCCGCTTATGCGGTAATGCCCGCGCCCTCCATAGCCTCGTCCACCGCCTTTTTCGCTGCATCGGAACATGGCACGATCGGCAGCCGCACATCGGGGCTGAACCAGTCGAACAGCTTGCTCAGCGCATATTTCGCCGGCGCAGGGCTGGCATCGGAGAACATGGCCTTGTGGAGCGGATAAAGCCGCTCGTTCAATTCACGCGCGGTGGCGAAATCGCCTCTGGCGGCGGCGGCGTGGAAATCGGCGCATAGTTTCGGCGCGACATTCGCCGTTACCGAGATGCAGCCGGTCTGGCCCAGCGCATAGCCTGCAAGCGCCAGCGGATCGTCGCCCGAAAGCTGGCACAGGTCAGGCCCGGCGCCCATGCGGTGCGTCACCACGCGAGACAGATCTCCGCTGGCATCCTTGATGGCCACGATCTTTCCCGGAAAGCGGCGGTGCAGTTCGATCACCGTTTCAGGGGCGATATCGGTAATCGTGCGGCCGGGCACGTTATACAGCACGATGGGCAGCTCCGCGCGTTCCGCCAGATAACTGAAATGCGCCAGCACGCCTTCCTGGCTGGGCCGATTGTAATAGGGCGCAACCAGCAGCAGGGCATCGGCTCCGGCGGATTGCGCTTCCTGGATATGCCACAGCGCGGTTTTCGTATCGTTGGAACCTGCGCCCGCGATCACCGGCACACGGCCTGCGGCCACTTCGGCGCAGACGGCGATAACCTTGTGATGCTCCTCATTATCCAGCGTGGCGCTTTCGCCGGTGGTACCGCAGGGCACCAGGCCGCTGGTACCATTGTCGATCTGCCAGTTGATGAAGCGGCGGTACGCCTGCTCGTCGAAATCGTCGCCAGCAAAGGGTGTGGCCAGCGCGGGTATCGATCCTGAGAACATTTTACGCCTCTCGTGCGTTGGTGTGAAAAGATGACTCATCGCGAAATTGCGTTGGAATTACGCGGTTTCACAATAGCCTTACCCGTTTGGAGGGATTATGTATTCAGCGCCTGATAAGGATGCCCCTGCCACTATGTCCAGCATGGTTAGATTACCTCTTGTTGCTATCGTCGCGGCCATGGCCGCTCCTGCCACCTCTTTTGCCCAGGATGCGGGCGAGTGGGACCGCAATCGCGCCCAGCTTGTCGCCCAGCAGCCGGGCCCTATGGCGGCCCAGATCACCCGCTGGGAAAGATTGTGGGAAGATCGGCAGGCACAGCGCCCGTTCACCGAATATGCCAACTTCCTGCTCGCCAATCCGGGCTTCCCGGACGAAACGACGCTGCGTGCGCGCGCTGAACGGCGCTTGCGGGAGGAATTTACCGATCCCGCCCTGCTTCTGCGATTCTTCGAGAATGAAGAACCCGTCACCAATTACGCCAAGGCGCATTATGCGCTGGCCCTGATGGGTCAGGATCGCGCCGCGGCCCAGCGTTGGGCGCTGGAAGCTTGGCGTGGCGGAGAGATGAGCCCCACTGCCGAAGCTTCGCTGGCCGCCAATTTCGGGCAGATGTTCGAACAGGGCGATCAGGACAGCCGCATGGACGCCCTGCTATGGCAGCGCGATGGGGATGCCGCCGCGCGGCAGCTTTCGCGCGTATCCCCGGCAAAGCGCGAAGTGTTCCAGGCGCGCCTCGCCATTCTGCAGGGCGGCGATGGAGCGACCAATGCAGCAGGCGCGATTGCCGATCCCGGCTATCTGTACAATCGCAGCCGCGAATTGCGCCAGGAAGGGCGCACGTCGGAAGCAGTCCGCAATATCGTGAATGGCCCCAAGCTTTCGGCACTACCTTTCGACCAGACAGCCTGGGTGACGGAACTCTTGGCCCTCGCCCGCTCTGCCAATACGCGCGATTCGGTGCGCATTGCACAGCGCGCGATTGAGGCTTTCGAGCCGGGCTATGACATCTCCACGGGCGAATACCGCCTGCGGGACGATTACACGTCGCTGATGTGGCTGGGCGGCACCAACGCCCTGTGGCAATTGGGTGATGGCGCTGCCGCCGCCCCGTTGTTCTATCAATATGGCGCAGCCGCGCGCACGCCGCAGACCCGATCCAAGGGCTTCTTCTGGGCGGGCGAAGCCTATCGCCGCGCCGGCAACACGGACGAGGCAGAGCGGTATTACAACATGGCCGCCGATTATGCGGACCGCTTTTACGGCCTTATGGCGCTGGATCGCCTTGGCCGCAGCGTGCCCAGCTTCGATACGCAGCCTGCTGGCCAGCCGACCGCTGGGGAGCGTCAGGCGTTCCTGTCCGCTCCCATCACGCGCGCCGTGGCCGAAGTGGCCCGCGATGCGCCGTGGAGCACGGGCATCCGCTTCTATCGCTCCATCGCCGATCAGGCGGAGACCGCTGGCGAACACGTGCTGGTGGCAGACCTCGCCCGCGAGATCGGAAGGCGCGACCTGGCCGTGAACCTGGCCGATGCCGCCATGTCCGATGGACACGAAGGCTTTACCCGCATCGGCTATCCCACGCTGCCGACCCCGGCGGGCACCAACTGGACGATGATCCACGCGCTTGCCCGGCAGGAGAGCCAGTTTGCGGAAAACGCCATTAGCCACGCCGGTGCGCGCGGCCTGATGCAGTTCATGCCCGCCACCGCGCAGGAAGAAGCGCGACGTGCCCGCGTGCAATATTCCGCCAGCCGGTTGATGACCGATCCGCAATATTCGATGCAGCTTGGTTCCAACCATATCGAGCGGCTCATTTCATATTATGACGGCAGTTATCCCCTTGCCATCGCGGCCTACAACGCGGGGCCCGGCAATGTGAACAAGTGGCTGCGCCAGAATGGAGACCCGCGTCAGACGGGTGACTGGCTGCGCTGGATCGAGGAAATCGGCTTCTTCGAAACGAAGAATTACGTGCAACGCGTGGTGGAGAATGCCGTGGTGTATGAACACCTCTATCCCGAACGCACCGGCCGTGCTGGTGGGCCGCGCCTTGTTAAGGACTTCCTGCGGTAGGCTTAGCCTCGAAATTTTAATCTTTCTGTCGTGCGATGGGGGTTTGTGATTGTCACGAGCCCCCATTTGCATGGCGCATAAGACTTGTGTAACTCGTTGTAATAGTTCGTCGGAAGCTCGGGAAATAACGGAATGCCATTCTCACACCTCGATGGCCAGCCGGTCCCCATTCTTCCCGAAGACGAGGGTCTGCTGTCCTTCATCGTCGATAGCGGCCCCAACCTTATCTTCGTGAAGGATGAGGAAAGCCGAATTCTTTATGCAAATCAGGCATTCCTCGCCATCTATCCACCTGACGAGCGGGATGCCGTGGTTGGATCGACAACGATCGAAAGCTTCACCAAAGAAGAGGCCGATCTTTTCCTGAGCGAAGACAGGCGCGCGTTCAGCGAAGGCGAATCGGAGATTGTCGAAGAGATCTCCGACTGGAAAGCGCAGCGCATAACCCTGCTGTCGCGCAAGAAGGTGTTCCACACCAAAAGCGGTGAACGGCGCCTGGTTTGTATTTCCACCAATATCACCGCCCTTGCCGCTCGAGAGCGGAGGCTGGTTCGCCTCAACGCCAAGCTGAAGGTGTATTCTCACTCCATTGCGCACGATCTGCGCAACCCTATTGCAACCATGATCAGCGGGCTGAGCCTTATCCGACGCGACAAGGGAACGGTTTTGAGCGAACGGTCGGAAAAGATCATGGATGCCATGAAGGAAAGTGCGACCGGCCTTTCAGGCTACATCGGCTCCATGCTGACCGCAGCGGCCGAGGAAACTTCGGCCAGCGATTTTCAGCCATATGATCTCAATATCCTGCTGGAAGAAGTTCGTTTCAACCTTACCGTCGCTATCGAACAGGCCGGGCTCAGGCTGAACGTCACGCGCCTGCCGGTTGCGCGTGTCGAACCGAACCTGCTTCGCCAGCTGTTCCAAAACCTTATCGAGAACTCGATTAAGCACGCAGGCGTCGAAAGCCCCGTCGTCACGATCCATCACAAGGAAGAGGGCGGCGAACACGTCTTCTACGTAGGCGACAATGGGAAGGGCATTCCGGAAGAGAAAAAGGCGCTTGTTTTCAGCCAGTTCTTCAAGGGCGGATCGCAAGATGGCCTCGGCCTGGGCCTTACGATCTGTCAGCGCATCGCAAACCTGCACGACGGGTTCATTGAAATTCACGACCGTGAAGAGAATGGATGCTGCATGGTCGTGCGTATCGCGGCGCGGTAGGGCCTGCCTGCAAGGGCGATTAATACCCATCCATACTGGCCCGAAGCTTCAACAGCGTTATAGAGCCCGTCATGACCTCCCCCGACAACACCAGCCCCATCACACCCGCAGGCCTCGCCGCGCTGAAGGCGCGCTATGATCACCTGCTGGGCACGGAACGGCCGGAGATCGTTGAGATCGTCAGTTGGGCGGCGGGCAATGGCGATCGCAGCGAGAACGGCGATTATTTGTATGGCCGCAAGAAGATGCGCGAGATCGACCGGGAGCTGTCCTACCTCGCCAAAGTGATGAAGCACGCCAAAGTGGTGGACCCGCGCCAGCAGCCGGACAAGAGCCGCGTGTTCTTCGGCGCGACTGTCACCATCGCGGATGAGGATGACGAGGAGCGTACCGTCACCATCGTGGGCGACAAGGAACAGGACGCCAGCGACAATCGCATCGGCTGGTCCAGCCCCATCGCCCGCGCCCTTCGCGGCGCAGAGGTGGGCGATTTGCGCACGGTGCGTCTTCCGCAAGGGGTGAAGGAATGGGAAGTGGTATCTATCAGCTATCCGGGCGATGACGCCGGCTGATAGGCCGGCTATCTACGCCGCGCGGACCAGCGGCGCATCCTTTGGCCAAACAGGCAGGCTGTCCAGTTCCGGTTTTGCCAGCAGGAAACCTTGCATCAGGTGCACACCCATATCGGCAACGGCATCCAACTCACCGCGCGTTTCGATACCTTCGGCAATCACGGTGCGGCCCATTCCTTCCAGCAGGCGGACCATCGCCAGAACGATCTGGCGGCGCGGTTCCGACTGATCGATGCCGCGGATCAGCGCCATGTCCAGCTTCACATAATCGGTCGGCATATCGGCCAGCAGCTGCAACCCTGAATAGCCTGCGCCAAAATCGTCCAGAGCGGTGCCAAACCCCAATGTCTTGTATGCTTTTAGAATGTCACGAACATGGCTTACGTCCAGCCGCTCATTCTCCGTGAATTCGAAGATCAGGCGATCTTCCGGCAGGCCCACCTGCCGTGCGGTTTCCAGCGTTAGGCGGATACAGGCCATTGGCGCATAAACAGCGTTGGGCAGGAAGTTGATCGAAAGACGCGCGTCGCTATCCAGCAGCCCGGCTGAGGCAGCGTTCTTGATGGCGGCAACGCGGCAGGCCTGGTCAAAACTGTAGAGCGTATCGGCGGTAACGCGGGACAGGATTTTCTCCGCCCCTTCGCCATTCACGCCGCGCACCAGCGCTTCGTAAGCGAAGACGGTGCCGCTGCGCACATCGAAGATCGGCTGGAACGCGGTGCGAATACCAAAGTCCAGTCCTTTTCCTGATTTGCAGCCTTCGCACCCCATGATGCAACTCTCCGTAAGATAGGCGGTTATAGCGTTGATCGAGTTAACCAATCGTTGATTCGTCAAACGCTCATCATTCAATGACGGATCGCACAATGAAAAAGCGGGCGCAGCTTTCACCGCGCCCGCCCCAATTTAAGTCGCCAAGTTACTCGGCAGGACTTGCGCTGCCGCCGTTCTTCGCGCCCGCATCCCGCGGCTTTTTCGCATTGTCGGACGCGGCATCATTGTCAGCTTCCGCTTCGCCATCCGTATCGAACAGCGAGGGTGTTTTCGCCTGGTCAGTCAATTCTGACAGGGTGCCGAAAGCCTCCCCGGCATCGCCCTTGGCGGCGCCTTCCACCAGCTTGCCGAGCGACGATCCATCCAGGCCCAGTTCCTTCATCAGGCCATCCAGCACAGGGGCCTGCGCACGATAGGCGAGAGCTGCGGCGACCGCATCGTTGGCCAGATTGCCACTGCCGCCGCCGGAACCGTTCGTCGTGGTGCCCGGTGCGCCGGACTTTTGCGTAAGGCCGTCGACCTGCACGATCTTGATGCTGTCGATCGCTTCCATCGGCTTCGCGCTTTCGCGGATGACTTCGGGAAGCACCTTCAGCAGCGCCAGCTTCGTCTGCAGGCTGATCTGGTCCATCGACAGGATATTGGCAGCCTCGTTCACGGCGCGCTGGCCGGCAGCTTCCACTTCGAAGCGGACACGGTCTGCCTCTGCGCGCAACCTGACTGCATCGGCTTCACCCTCGGCCTCCCGGCGGGTGGCTTCGGCCAGGTTGGTGGCGGCATCCTTGTCAGCCTCTGCATCGACGCGGATCTTGATCGCATCGCGCTCTGCCTGCTTGGCAGCTTCGATCAGTTCGATCTTCTTCTGACGCTCTGCAATCTCGCTCTCGCGGGCTGTGGCGACGCGTTCTTCCGCCTCGACAGCCTTGGCGCGTGCTTCGTCAGCCTCCGCCTTGGCCTGGCTTTCTTCGCGAGACTTGTTCTGCACCGCGATCTGCTGTTCCTGCCGGGCGATTTCCAGCGCGCGCACCTGATCGATGCGGGCCTCTTCCACCATGCGATCAGCTTCGATCTGCTGTGCGTCGACCTGCTTCTTCGCCTCGATCCGCGCGGCATCGGCCTCGCGCTGACGCTCCGCCTGCTGGCTGGCGATTTCGGACATCTGCGCAGCGCGCCGGACTTCGACTTCGCGCTCTTGCCCCAGCCGTGCATATTCGGTGTCGCGGCTGATCTCGAAAGATCGCTGATCCGCCTCGAGGTTCTTCGTCTCCATCTGCACGCGCGTATCCTGCTCGATGTCGTTGCGCAGCTTCTTGCGCGCCTCGATCTGCTCGGTCAGCTTGGTCAGACCTTCGGCGTCAAACGCATTATTGGCATTGAAATGCTCGATGCTGGTCTGGTCGAGACCCGTCAGCGAGACGGATTCCAGCTCCAGCCCGTTCATGGCCAGATCGTTGGAGGAAACCTGCTGCACCTTCTGCACGAAGTCCGCACGCTGTTCGTGCAGCTCGTTCATGGTCATGCCCGCAGCGACGGATCGCAGCGCGTCCACGAACTTGCCTTCGACAAGATCCTTCAGCATTTCGGGCTGCATGGTGCGCTGGCCCAGCGTCTGCGCGGCCATGGCGATGGCTTCGCTATCGGGCTTCACGCGCACGTAGAACTCGGCCTTTACGTCAATCCGCAGACGGTCCAGCGTGATCAACGCCTCCCCGTCGCGGCGCATCACGGACAGCACCAGCGTGTTCATGTTGACGGGCATGGTTTCGTGGAAGATCGGGAACACCAGCGCGCCCCCGTTCATCACCACTTTCTCGCCACCTGCGCCGGTCCGCACGAAGGCGGTTTCCTTGGAAGCGCGGCGATACATCTTCAAAAGGAAGATGAAGACCGTCAGCACAAGGATCACGATCCCGGCGATGCCAATCAGGCCAATGTTCAGAAAACTCTCCATTTCTTCTCCTGTTGTAATGGTTGTCAGGACATCGGCGCCAGCTTGCGCTCTGCCAGGGCCATGCCGTAAAACAGCTGTCCCTCGCGGCGCACGAGCAATACCTCGTCCCCCTCGTGTATTGTGCTCGCATCCTCATGTGGCTCGAGCATGACGTAATGCGCATGGCCATGCCGATCGCGCACTTTCGTTCTGGCCGGTGAGCCTCTGGCGGCTTTACCGGTAGTGATGGTTCCGCGGCGGCCCACAAGGCTGCCCAGCCCAACGGCGCTGGTTTCATCCTGCGGCAGCAGTCGGCCCAGCGGGCGCACCAGCACGGATGTGGCCGGCAGGCTTGCCGCGCCTGCAAACAGCGCGGCCAGCCCGGCGTAAAGCGGCGATCCGGTAAGATCGGTGGCAAACATCTGTATCGCCATCCCGATCACGGTGAACAGCAGCAGGAACACCATCAGCCATACCATCAGCGGCACACGCCCCAGGCCCAGCAGGCTGAGCAAGGCGCCGCCAAATCCGGCAGAGGGCGCCTCCACACTGTCCGCATCGAAATCCGGTGCATCGACATCCAGATCAACGTCACCGCCGAAATCGAAATCGCCAAGGCCGATCAATTGCAACACAAGGGCAAGCACCATCAGCCCGAAGGCAATGGCAAATGGCAGGTTGTAATCGGCAAGCAGGCTCATCGTATCGCGCGCCTCCCGGCGATAAACCGAGGGCGTCCTTTCCTATTGGGGCCAACTTTTCCGGTGTCCCTTCCCGTTCCATTCATATGCCAGAAAGGGGGTAAAAAATCCACAAATATCGGATGCAACCAGTTCGATTTTGACTGTTGGCAAGCTTGCCCTAAGAGAAAATCCATGCGGACAAGCATCTCTTTGATCGCCTGCGGTTTCGCCCTGGCACTGGCAGCGCCGCTGTCTGCGAAAGACAGTCTTGGCGTCTATGGCCAGTGGGGTGCGTTCCGCGATCCCGATGTGCCGCGCTGCTATGCCATTGCCGCGGCCGAAGTGTCCCGCAATCGGCGCGATTTCGATCCCTATGCCACCGTCGGCACATGGCCCCGCCGCAAGGTTCGTGCGCAGGTGCACTTCCGCCTCAGCCGGGAATTGTCTGCCAGCCCGCGCGTGCGACTGGCCATCGGCGGAAAGCGGTTCGATCTGACAGGTGGTGGCAGCGATGCCTGGGCGCCCAGCGCCAGCGATGATGCCGCCGTATTGGCAGCGATGCGTTCCGGCAGCCGCCTATCCATCAGCGCGACCGACAAGAACGGCAATCGCTTCACCGATCGCTATTCACTAAGCGGCGCGGCCACCGCCCTGGATGCCGCGCAGGTGGGCTGCGCCCGCTTGCGCTAGATATGCAAAAGGGCCGGAGAATTGCTTCGCCGGCCCCTTCGATTTTGGTTGATGTTGATTAGAAGCGGTAGCCGAAGCCAACGGCAATCTGGTGACGATCCAGATCGGCATCGAAACGGTCGCTTTCGCCCGTGTCATCATCGAAGAAATCGTCATCGTTGAAGTCGAATTCGCCTTCGGAATAGTTGGAATAGCGATACTCCAGCTTCACGAAGGTGTTTTCGGACATGGCGTATTCCGCACCGGCACCCACGCGCCAGCCATCAAGATCCAGATCGGTTTCGATCTCGTCTACGCCATTGTTCGCCAGCAGGTTGAAACGGGCATTGGTGTAGCCGCCCTTTGCGTACACCAGCAGGTTGTCCCCGGCCAGCACACCGGCGCGCGCGCCGACATAGATGTCACGCCCGGTTTCCAGATTGGCACCAAAGCCAAGGTCTTCCAGGTCGCCATCGACGATTTCGGTTTTCGCGGTGGAGCTGGAAAGCTCTGCCTCTGCGCCCAGCACGAAGCCGCCCAGGGCCACGTCATAACCCACGCCTACGCCGTACAGCAGGCCATCGATGGACTGGTCGTCCTCGTCGTTCAGGTCGTTATCGACGCTGCTGCCTGCCTTGCTGATGTCATATCCGGCGATGCCTTCGATACGCGGGCCGGTGAAGGCCGCGTTCTCCTGGGCGGCTGCCGGAACTGCCAAAGCGGTTGCCGATGCCGTAGCGAGGATGAGGGCGATACTCTTATTCATTGTGTGCTCCATTTGCATTTTTCCACGTGTAAATCGTCACGCTTGGACTGCCACAATGGGCCGGGTGGAGCTTTCGTTTCATGAACCTTGCACAACAAGTTAAGTGTGGTTTTACAGCAACATATTTGATCTATGAAACGAGTTTTATTCCCGACGAACGACAGGAACGCTTTGCCGAAACGTTCATTAGGGGAGCCGCGCAATCCGCCGGTCGCAAATATTGCCCGCATCGCCAGAGGAATTGCAGTTCCCGGCATTTCATCGCGCAATCCGGGCAGGCTGACGGTAATGATGTGTCGCCTGATGATCAGCGGTCAATTTCGTCCCTGTCTGCGCGCGCTTTCCAAAAGCGCCAGACATCACTATATGCGCGTTTCCCATGACCGAAACGACACTGATGAGCATTCCCGGGCAAATTGACCCGGTTCCCGTCGCGCGTGAGATTACGCCGCGCGAAGATGGCCGCGTTGACCTGATGGGCCTGCCCCGCAAGGACATTGCCGCCCTGTTCGAAGGTGCAGGTCTGGACAAGCGACAGGCAAAGCTGCGCGCCAAGCAGGTGTATCACTGGCTCTACCATCGCGGCGTCACCGATTTTGAAGCGATGACAGACATTGCCAAGACGATGCGCCCGTGGCTGGCGGAGCGGTTCGTGATCGGACGCCCGGATGTGGTGGAAGCCCAGCACAGCACGGACGGCACCCGCAAATGGCTGCTGAAAACGCCGGATGGTCACGAGTTCGAGATGGTCTTCATCCCCGATGCCGACCGGGGAACGCTGTGCGTGTCTTCGCAAGTTGGCTGCACGCTCAACTGCACCTTCTGCCACACCGGCACCATGCGCCTGGTGCGCAACCTTACCGTTGGTGAGATCGTGGGCCAAGTGATGCTGGCGCGCGATGCGCTGGGCGAATGGCCCAAAGGAAAGATGGATTTTGCCGAGGTTGAGGACGAAGCGGAATATACCGCCGACGGCCGCCTGCTCACCAACATCGTGATGATGGGCATGGGAGAGCCGCTGTATAATTTCGATAACGTCCGCGATGCATTGCAACTGGTGATGGATGGCGATGGCCTCGCCCTGTCAAAGCGCCGTATCACGCTCTCCACCAGCGGCGTTGTGCCCGCCATGGCGCGCTGCGGGGAAGAGATCGGCGTCAACCTTGCCGTATCGCTCCACGCCGTGACCAAGAACATCCGCGACGAGATCGTGCCGATCAACCGCAAGTATGGCCTTGAAGAACTGCTGCAGGCCTGCGCCGACTATCCCGGCGCCTCCAATGCGCGGCGCATCACTTTTGAATATGTGATGCTGAAGGACAAGAACGACAGTGACGAGCATGCTCGCGAACTTGTGCGGCTGCTGAAACATTACAAACTTCCTGCGAAGGTGAACCTCATCCCCTTCAACCCCTGGCCGGGGGCGAATTACGAATGCTCCACGCCGGAGCGGATCAGGGCCTTCTCCAATATCGTGTTCGAAGGCGGCATTTCCGCGCCTGTACGCACACCGCGCGGGCGCGATATCGATGCGGCCTGCGGACAATTGAAAACGGCGGCAGAAAAGAAGAGCCGCGCCCAGCGCGACCGCGAGGAAGCCGAAGCCGCCTCCGCTGCTGACGCATGACCGACGAGGCGACCCTCGCTTTCTACGATCGCGAGGCGCCCAGCTATACCATGAGCTTTGCGCAAGGTCCGGCGCGGCATCTCGATGCATTTCTGGACAGGCTGGTGCAAGGTGCGCACATCCTTGAACTGGGCTGCGGCGGCGGGCGCGATGCCAGCCGCATGCTGGAACGAGGTTTCACCGTCGATATGACCGATGGATCAAGCGGCATGGCCACCAAGGCGAAGGAGCGCACCGGGCAGGACGTGCGGTTGCTCCGTTTCGACCAGTTGGGGGCTGTTGAGGCCTACGACGCGGTGTGGGCCCACGCATCCCTGCATCACCAGCCGCTGGCCGGACTCGGCGATGTGCTTACGCGCATTTATCGCGCCACCCGGAAGGACGGCTGGTTCTTCGCCAATTACAAGCTGGGCAATGGCGATGCGCGCGATACCTTTGGCAGGCTGTACAATTTCTCCCCTCGCGAACACCTGCTCCAGCTTTACCGCGAGGCCGGTTGGTCCTTCGAAGAAATAGAAGATTATCGCGCCGGCGGCCTCGACAAGGTGGAGCGGGACTGGATCGCGATAACGGCACGCAAACACGGCTGATCGCCAGAAAAAAACGGCTCATCCTTAATTTTGCTATCCAACCATTCGTTCATGTTCAGTATCACCTGCATGAACGAAAAGGACCTCTCCGACACAAGAGCGATGTCGAATCGGAAAGGTAATCGCCATGAAAAAGACACTTCTCGCAATCGCAGCCGCATCCCTGGCCATTCCTGCCGTGCCAGCCATGGCGCATGACGGCCCGCCTTCCTGGGCGCCTGCCCACGGCTATCGCGATAAAGACCGGCACGACCGCTATGATCGCTATGACCGTTACGATGTCCGCTATGATCGTGACGACCGCCGCGAGCGTCGCCGCTATCGTGAGCGCCGCCATCGCGACTATGACGATCGTGGCCGCTATTATGAGCCGCGCCAGGTTCGCCGCGGTGACCGCGTGTGGCAGGGCCGCGATGGCCGCTATTACTGCGAACGTGAGAACGGCACCACGGGCCTGATCATCGGCGCCGCCGGTGGCGCGCTGCTGGGCCGCACGATCGATACCCGCGGTGATCGCACCGTCGGCACCCTGCTGGGTGGCGCACTGGGCGCAGTTCTTGGCCGCGAAATTGACCGTGGCGGAGCACGCTGCCGCTAAGCCCCGATAACACCGGGTAACAACAAACGCCGTCGCTCTTGTCCCCGGAGCGGCGGCGTTTTTTCGTCGGCAATTCCCATGGCCAACAGTTTCAGGCTATGGCGCTTTGCATGAACGCCAATCCCCACCCGTTTTTCGACATGCACACGCACGGTTTCGTGCGCATCGCCACCAGCACGCCCAAGGTCCGCACGGCCGATGTCGCCTTCAATGCAGAGGCCATAATCGAGCAGGCGAGGATGGCGGACGAGCAGCATGTCGACCTGCTGCTCTATCCCGAAATGTGCCTGTCGTCCTATGCGCTGGATGATCTGGTTATCCAGGCCGCACTGCTGGACAGTGTGGAGGAGCATATCGATGCGATCAGGCAAGCCAGCGTGGGCCTTACGCCCGTACTGGTGATCGGCGCGCCGCTGCGCCGCAATGGCCGCATCTACAATTGCGCGCTGGTGATCGCGCAGGGTGAATTGCTGGGCGTGGTGCCCAAAAGCTATCTCCCCAATTACCGCGAATTCTATGAGAAGCGCTGGTTCGCAAGGGGCAACAATTGCCGTGACCTGTGGATCCCCGTTGGCGGGGAGGAAGTGCCGTTTGGCGTGGACCTGATCTTCAGCGCGCAGAACCTGCCCGGCTTCACCTTCGGCATAGAAATCTGCGAAGATTTCTGGAGCCCCACCCAGCCCGGCACCATGGCCGCGCTGGCAGGTGCCACGATCCTGCTGAACCTTTCTGCCAGCAATATCACCATCGGCAAGTCGGACGAGCGACACCTGCTTTGCCGCGCCAGTTCCAGCCGGTCCGTGTGCGCCTATGCCTATTCCGCCAGCGGCTTTGGCGAGAGCACCACGGATCTTTCGTGGGACGGACAGGGCATGGTGTACGAACTGGGCGACTTGATGGTCGAAAGCGTTAGGTTCGAACTGGAGCCGGAGCTGTGCGTGACCGATGTCGATACGCGGCGCGTCCTCAACGAACGCATGCGCATGGGCACGTTCAACGATGCGGTGGAAGACGCCGGTCGGCCTGAGGACAGCTATCGAACTATCGGTTTCGATCACGCACATGTCACAGGCGATATTGGTCTGCGCCGCCCGATCCGCCGCTTCCCCTTCGTCCCCAATCGTCAGGACAAGCTGGATCAGGACGCATACGAGGCCTTCAACATTCAGGTCGATGCACTGATGCGTCGCATGAAGGCGACCTCACCCGAAAGCCTGATCATTGGCATTTCCGGCGGGCTGGATTCCACCCATGCCCTGATCGTGGCCGCCAAGGCGTGCGACATGCTGGGCCTGCCCCGCTCCACCATCCGGGCCTACACCATGCCCGGCTTCGCCACCTCGGATGACACGAAATCCAACGCGTGGAAGCTGATGGAGGCATTCGGCACTACGGCGGAGGAAATCGACATCAAGCCCGCCGCGCGGCAGATGCTGGCCGATATGGGCCATCCCTTTGCCGATGGCGAACCGCAGTATGACGTGACTTTCGAGAATGTGCAGGCAGGCCTGCGCACCGATTACCTGTTCCGCCTTGCGGGCCATCACAAGGGCTTCGTAATCGGCACGGGCGATCTTTCCGAGCTGGCGCTGGGCTGGTGCACCTATGGCGTGGGTGACCAGATGAGCCATTACGCCGTGAACGCGGGCGTGCCGAAGACGCTGATCCAGTATTTGATCCGCTGGGCCACCCGCACGGACCAGTTCGATCCCGGCGTGGATGATGCGCTGGAGGCGGTGCTCGGCACGGAAATCAGCCCGGAGCTGGTGCCTGCCGACGAAAAGGGCAATATTCAGAGCACAGAGAGCATCATCGGCCCGTATGAGCTGAATGATTTCTTCCTGCACCACACCGTGCGCTGGGGCCAGAGTCCCAGTCACATCGCTTTCCTGTGCTGGCACGCATGGCGTGTGGTGGACAAGGGCCAATGGCCGCACCAATTCCCCGAAGCGCTGAAGAACGCCTATGATTTGCCCACAATCAGGCACTGGCTGGAAAGCTTTGCGAAGCGGTTCTTCCAGTTCAGCCAGTACAAGCGCAGCGCCCTGCCCAATGGACCGAAGGTGAGCGCGGGCGGTGCTTTGTCACCACGCGGAGACTGGCGCGCGCCGAGCGATGCCATGGCCGACGTATGGCTGGCCGATTTGCGAGATAATGTGCCGGAATAGAGTGCCCGGTTTAAGCGGGCGCGCGCATTATTCTCCGGCAGTCAGGCGTAGCACGGCGCCGGTGGTCTGGTCCGTCAGCAGATAGATGCTGCCATCGGGAGCCTGCTGCACATCGCGCCAGCGCTGACCCAATTGCTTCAGCAGATGCTCCGGCACGCCGATGGGCATGCCGACCTGATCGGTATCATAGCGCAGCAGCCCTTCGGAGAAGCTGCCCAGCAGCATGTCCCCTTCCCAACCCGGAATGGTATCGCCCTGGAAGAAGGTGAGGTTGCCGGGATTGAGGCTGGGCGGGCCGAACGCCAGCACAGGATCGATCATGCCGTCCACATTGCGGATGCCCTCTGCCTGCTCGCCATTGTAATGCATGCCCTGCGTCACATCGATCCAGCCGTAATTCCCGCCGCGCAGGATGCGGTTCACCTCATCTCCCCCTCGCGGACCGAACTCGCTTTCCCACAGCTCTCCGGTTGCGGGGTTATACGCCAGGCCCAGCGGGTTGCGGTGGCCGGTGGACCAGACCAGCGGCTCATGCCCGTCAAGCCCCACCCAGGGGTTGCCTTCGGGCACTTCGCCCTCGTCCGTCATGCGGAAGATCTTGCCATAATGAGAGGCCGGGTCCTGAACCATCTCCCCGTAATTGCGATCGCCGCTGGTGACGAAAAGATAGCCATCGGGATCGAACAGGATGCGCCCGCCGTAGGAGCCGAAGGCTGGCCCCTGCCCGCAGCACCGCTCTGGCAGAGGCGCCGCGCCATACCAGGTGTCGGCCACGAAAATGTCCTCCACATCGGCCAATTCGTGCGATCCTGCGTCCCAGCGGCCGCGCATGACGGCCAGGGAAGAGACAGTAGCGTCCATCGGATCGATCTTGGAATAGGCCATGTAGACAAGGCGGTTGGTCGCGAAATCGGGATGCAGTGCGATGCCTTTCAGCCCGGCGATGCCGAAGGTGTACATCGCAGGCAGGCCGGCAATCGGTTCGGGATCAAGCGTTCCGTTCGCATCGATATGGCGCAGGCGGCCTACCCGCTCTGTCACCAGCATTCCGCCTTCGGGCAGGAAGACGATACCCCAAGGCCGCTCCAGCCGGGCGACGACCTCAAGATGGATCGGCCCGTATTCACTGTAGAAATCCCACGGCCCTTCGCCCAGATCACTGCCGCTGAAGGTAGGGCGGGCAGGCGGCGCTGGGTCATCCTGAGCAAGTGCAGGTGCAGCTGCAGGGGCGAAGGTCAGCGCCAGCGCGGCCAGTGAAACGGCAAAGCCAGAGCCCAAGCGCCGATCCATAAAAATCTCCCATCCCAAAAGCCCGGTTGTGTCCCCGGCGCTCGTCACTATCGTAGGACGATGCAAGCGTTCCTTCAATTGACTTTGTCCATTTTCTCGTGAGGCGCAAGTCAGTCCTCGTCACCGGCGGCGCAAAACGCGTGGGCGCGGCCATCAGCCGCCGCTTTGGCGAGGCGGGCTGGCATGTCGTCATCCACTGCAACACGTCAGTTGAAAATGCGCAGGAACTGGCCGCCCATTTGCCCAGTGCCGAGGTGGTTCAATGCGATCTGGTGGATCTCGACGCAGCCGTAGACATGGTGCGCAAACTGGCGGAAAAGCTGGAAGATTGGCGCTGCCTCATCAATTCCGCCTCTATTTTTGAGCCCGACGATGTAACCGCTTTGGATATCGAGACGAACCGCAGGGCAATGCGCGTAAACGCCGCCTCCCCCGCCCTGCTGGCGCAGGCCTATTTCGCCCGTGCAACCAGCCGCGCGGATCGCCGGGTGGTGCAGGTGACGGATCAGAAACTGGCCAATTTGAACCCCGATTTCTTCAGCTATACAATGAGTAAGTCCGCCGCAGATATCGCCGCGCGGATGATGGCCATGGTGCATCGGGGAAGCGACAGGGTGTATACGCTGGCCCCCGGCGCAATTTTGCCCAGCCATGATCAAAGCAGCGCAGAGGCAGAGAGATCGCACAGGCTGAACCTGCTGGAGCGCCACACTTCGGCGCGCGAGGTGGCCGATGGCGCACTGTTCCTGGCGGAGGGTCCGCTGGCATCGGGGCAGAGCCTGTTCATCGATTCCGGCCAGCACTTGCTCTGCCAGCCGCGCGATGTGATTTACCTTGAAAGAGATGGAGAGGACTGATGGGCACAATGCCACGCAAGCGCCACGCACTGCCAACCCGCATCTGGCACTGGGTCAATGCGCTGGCGCTGATCATCCTGTTCATGAGCGGGCTGAACATATCCAATGGCCACCGGCGATTGTACTGGGGCGATCAGGGGTTCGCCCCGGCGCAGGCGTGGCTGGAGGTTCCGCGTTTTCCCGGATGGGCCACCATTCCCGATTATTACAGCCTGGCCGCCGCGCGCGACTGGCACGTGTTGTTCAGCCTGGTACTGGGTTTTTCCCTGCTGGCCTTCATGATCTTCGCCTTTGCCAACGGGCACATGAAACGCGATATTTTCGCCCGCGCTCGTGAATGGAAACCGTCGAACATCTGGCGCGATATTCGCGAGCACCTGCGCTTCAATTTCGATCATGGCGCGGGCAAGTACAACATCCTGCAGAAGATCTCTTATGCCAGCGTGATCCTGATCCTGATCCCGCTGATGATCTTCACCGGCATGGTGATGAGCCCCGGCATGGAGGCCGCCTGGCCGTGGATGACGGAGATTTTCGGCGGGCGGCAAAGCGCGCGTTCGCTGCATTTCCTGGCCGCATGGGGGCTGTTCGCCTTCTTCGTGGTGCACATCCTTTTGGTGATAGCCTCCGGGCCGATCAGGCAGATCCGCGACATGATTACAGGCGGCAAGATGGAGGGAAATGACGATGCAGCGGCGTAATTTCCTTGTCGCGGCGGGCGCTGCATTCCTGGCGGGGTGCAGTGACATCGGCAAAACCGAGTGGTTCGGAAAGCTGGTGGACGGCGCGCAGGACTGGCACCGCGGCTTGCACCGCGCGCTGGGCGGCGGGCGCATCACCATGGCGCCGGAATATACAATCGCCGATCTCTCCCCGTTCTTCCGTGGCAATGGCAGCCAGACGGTGGATACCCCGGCCTATCGCGCGGCAGAGGCGCAGGGCTTTGCCGATTGGCGGCTGGCCATAAGCGGCCTGGTAGAAAATCCCGGCGAACTGTCGATGGACGATATTCGCGCCCTGCCCCAACGCACCCAGATCACACGCCATGATTGCGTGGAGGGGTGGAGCGCCATCGGCGAGTGGACCGGCCCGCAGCTATCGCGCATTTTGGATGCCGCCGTGGTGAAGCCGGAAGCGAATTTCATCGTCTTTCACTGCGCGGATAATCTCAACGGCTCCCAATATTACGAGAGCTGCGACATGGACGATGCGTTTCACCCGCAAACCATCATCGCGCATGAATTGAACGGCGAGGCGCTGCCCGTGCGCAACGGCGCGCCGCTGCGTTTGAGGATCGAACGCCAGCTTGGCTACAAACATGCCAAATATCTGACCGGTATCGAAGCTGTCGCCAGCCTGGACGATTTCGGCAAGGGATATGGCGGATATTGGGAAGATCGCGGTTACCAGTGGTACGCCGGCATCTGATCAGCCTGCGGGCGGATAGACCCTGTTCATGGCATCCCAGTTCACCTGCACCAGTTCTTCCAGCACGCCCAGATCAACATCGGCCAGCTTGTTGATGTAAAGGCAGCTTTTGCCGCGCGAATGCTTGCCCAACCGGGCCAGCAATTCCTCGTTCCGTTTCGCGGTCTCCGCCTCGCAATATCCGCCCATCAGGTAGATCGAATGTTTCGCCTTGCGCGGGGAAAAACCGGTGCGCAGGAAATCCCCCTCCCGCCCGCTGTCGTATCTGTAGTGATAGCTGCCATAGCCGATCATGCTGTCTCCCCACATCACCGGGGCATGCCCGGTGACACGCCGGAACATGGCATCCAGCTCATGCGCTTCCTCGCGCTTTCGCGCGTGGTCCACGCTGTCGATAAAACTCTCGACCGTGGTGGCAGTGGGCCGGGTCTTGTTCTCACTCATGGGGAGCGATCCTAACGCAGAATTGACAGGCCGCCAAACGGGCCGCAAACCGGCCAAAATCTGTAACGCGATGCGGGAGACTTCACGCCTATGTGGCTGCTCGACAAGATGCTGACCAAACTGATCCGGGCAGGAAAGCTCGTGATCACCGATTACGATGGCAAGGTTTACGAATACGGCCCCGGCGGGGATGTGAATGGTGAATATGGCGAACCGATCAAGGTGCGCCTTACCAACAAGAAAGCGTCCAGCCATATCGCCCGCTATCCGCAGGTCGGCGCGGGAGAGGCCTATATGTGGGGCTGGCTGACGGTGGAGGAGCCGCATGATATCCGCGACATGGTGCTGTATGTCACCAGCCAGGCAAAGGTGCATGGGGACAAGGCCCTGCAACCCCAGGGCCCGCTGAAGCGCATCGCGCAGAAGACCGCCGCGAAGATCGACAGCGTCAACCTGAAGTCAAAGGCGCGCAAGAATGCAGAGCACACCTACAACCTGACGCGCCGCCTGTACGAGCTGTTCCTGGATGAGGACCGGCAGTACACCATGGGCTATCACCGCACGCCCGATGTCAGCCTGGAAAAGGCGCAGCTGGACAAGAAGGCGCACATCGCGGCCAAGATGTACATGCAGCAGGCGAGCGAGATGGATCGCCCCCTGCGCGTGCTGGATATCGGCTGCGGCTGGGGCGGCCTCGCCATGTATCTTCACAAGCATTACGGCGCAGAAGTGCTGGGCGTGGCGCTGGCGGAAGACCAGATCGCCTTTTGCAAGGAGCGGGCGAAGGCTGCCGGTGTGTCCGACAAGGTGCGCTTTGCCCTGATGGATTACCGCGATGTGGAAGGCACGTTCGACCGGATCAGTTCCGTCGGCCTGCTGGAGCATGTGGGCACGCCGCATTATCCCGAATTCATGCGCAAGACGCACCAGTTGCTGGCGCCAAAGGGCGTGATGTTCAGCCATTGCTGCGGACGGGCGGGCCCTCCCGGTTTTACCGATGCGTGGACGCGCAAATACATCTTCCCCGGCGGCTATATTCCCGCCCTGTCCGAACTGGTGACGGAGAGCGAGAAGGCCGGCTGGCAGGTGATGGATGTGGAGGCCATGCGCTTCCACTACAGCTACACGCTGGAAGAATGGTACAAGCGCACCACCATGCATGAGAAGGAACTGGTCGAGCTTTACGACGAAGAATTCTTCCGCATGTGGCAATTCTATCTGGCGGGCGCGGAACAGAGCTTCCGCCATGGCACGCTGGTGAACTGGCAACTGATCTATGTGAAGGATCGCGAAGCCATCCCGATGACGGGAGACTTCATCTACGAGGAAAGCGAGCGGCTGCGCGGGCTGGAAGAAGCACCGCAATGGCACCTCGATCCGGCATTGAAACAGGCGGCAGAGTAAGGCTGCGGAGACACGATGAGCACTTTGATTGACCGGCTGATCGGCAATGCGATCGATCATGGCACGCTGAAGCTGACGCAAGCCAATGGCCGCAGCGCCACCTATGGCACTCCGCATCCGGACTATCCCGATGTCGAAATCCGCCTGGCGGACAGCAAGGTGATCCGCGACATCGCGCTCGACACGAAGCTGGGCGTGGGTGAGGCCTATATGGATGGCCGCATCATTATCGAACGCGGCGACATCATGGAGCTGATCGAGCTCGTGCGGCGCAACCGCCCGTGGGAGGCGAAGGGCAAGTTCGGCCGCCTTGCCCCCCATCGCCGCGCGCTGAAACGCATGGCCTTTATCAAGGACAGCTTCAACAACCCTTTCAAATCGAAGGACAATGTCGCGCATCACTATGATATCGGTAACGATCTCTACAAGTTGATGCTGGACGAGGAGCACATGCAGTATTCGTGCGGCTACTGGCCGCATGATGACATGACGCTGGGCGAGGCGCAGGAAGCGAAGCTGGCGCATATCGCGGCCAAGCTGATGCTGGAGCCCGGCAATCACGTGCTGGATATCGGCTGCGGCTGGGGCGGTATGGCGATCTTCCTCGCCAGCCGTGCCGATGTGCGGGTGACGGGCATTACGCTGAGCGAAGAACAGCTCGCCCTCGCCCGCGAAAGGGCAGAGGCGGCGGGCGTTGCCGACAAGGTGACCTTCGAATTGATCGACTACCGCGATCTTGCGGCGCGCGGCGATACTTTTGACCGGATCGTTTCGGTCGGCATGTTCGAACATGTGGGCGTGCCGCAATACGAAACCTTCTTCCGCGACTGCGCGCGCATGATGACGGGGGACGGGGTGATGCTGCTGCACACCATCGGCCGCTTTGGCCGTCCCGTGGCGGCAGAGGCATTCACCCGCAAATACATCTTCCCCGGCGGCTATATCCCGGCGCTCAGCCAGATGATGGAGCCCAGCCAGAGGGTGAAGCTGATGGCCACCGATGTGGAGGTGCTGCGCGTCCATTATGCGAAGACGCTGCGCGAATGGTATGCCCGCTGCGTGGAGCATCGCGAAAAGATCATCGCCATGTTCGATGAACGCTTCTACCGCATGTGGATGTTCTATCTGGCGGGCGCTGTTTCCACATTCGAGTGGGGCGGCCTCTGCAATTTCCAAGTGCAGTACTGCCGCAACCGCTACACCCTTCCGCTCACCCGCGCTTATATCGAGGAGGCGGAGCGAAAGCTGCTCGCCCGATAGGTTCTGACCGCAGCCGATCCCCTCACCCGCCGCGCAATCTTTGCGCAGGCCTGGCCCATCATGCTTGGGCAGGCATCCATACCGCTGGTGGGCATCGTTGATACCGCCGTGATCGGGCGCACCGGCGATGCCGTGGCGCTGGCCGGCGTGGCGCTGGGGGCGACGATCATCACGCTGGTGTTCTGGACATTCGGCTTCCTGCGCATGGGCATGACAGGTCTCACCGCGCAGGCGCAGGGCTCTGGTGACAGGGCGGAGGTAGAGGCGCTGCTGCTGCGCGCGCTGGCGATCGGCATTGCCCTTGGCTTTTTCGTGCTGGCCATCAGTTGGCCATTGCGAGAGGCGGCTTTGGCGATCCTCAGCGGCACGCCTCCCGTCGATGCAGAGGCAGGCGGATACATGCAAGGCCGCTTCATCGGCGCGCCCGCGGCCCTGGCCGTTTATGCGATCACCGGCTGGATGCTGGGGCTTGGCCGCACGCGGCAGGCGCTGGCCCTGCAGATCGTGATGAATATGGCCAATATCGGCCTCGACATCTGGTTCGTATGGGGGCTTGGCTTCGGGGCATATGGCGTGGGGCTTGGCACGGCCTGCGCAGAAGGGATCGCGCTGGTGACGGGCCTGTTCATCGTGGGCCGCATCGCCGGTGCCAATGTGCTGGCCATCATTGCCCGCACACCCCGCGCCCTGCTGACAGATCGCGCCCGGCTGGCGAAGCTTTTCGCCGTCAATCGCGACATCATGATCCGCACGATTGCCCTGCTGATCCTGTTTACCTGGTTCGCCAATGCCGGCGCTCGCCTGGGTGCGCAGACACTCGCGGCCAACCATGTGCTGTTGCAATTCGTCAGCTTCGCGGCCTTTATCCTCGATGCCTTTGCTTTCACGGCAGAACAGCGCGTCGGCAGTGCCTTTGGCCAGGGTGACAAGGCCCGCTTCATGCGCGCCATCCGACTGACGGGGGAGTTTTCGCTGGCCAGCGGTGCGGCGCTGGCGCTGGCCTTTCTGCTGCTGGGCGGCCCCCTCATTGGTTTCCTCACCACCGATGCCGCGGTTCGGGAAACGGCGCGTGCCTACCTCCCCTATGCCGCGCTTGTGCCGCTGGTGGGCATGCCTAGCTGGCTGCTGGACGGCGTGTTCATCGGCACCACGCGCGGCGTGGCCTTGCGCAATGCAGGCGTGCTGGCCACGGTGCTATATATCGCGCTGGATTTGGCCCTGCGCCCGTTTGACAATACGGGCGCATGGATCGCGATGACCGCCAGCTATCTCTTGCGCGCGGGTGGGCTGGCGTTGTATTTCCCGCAGTTGATCAAAGATGTGGGCGAGCCCGCGCCATCCGGAGTTTGACAGGCAGCCATGATCCGCAAACTATACGCCCGCATCCTTGCCAGCATGATGGCCTTGTTCGCGATGCTGGCCGTGGTCAGCCCGGCACAGGCGGATGTTCAGGTCCACTTCCATTCGTTCAACGGCTCTGTGCTTTGGGGCCGCTATCCGCACACATTCGTGGTGTTTGAAGGAGAGCTGGATAATGGCACCCGCGTCTCCGAGAATTACGGATTTTCCGCCCGCAGCTCGATGGAGGCCATTTCCTCCGGCCCGGCGGAGCATATGATCCTGACCGAGACGCAAGGCACGATTGCCGAGACCAACCGGCATTTCACCGTCACTGTTTCCGATCAGCAATATCGCCGCCTGCTGGCAACCGTGCTGGCGTGGCGCGACTATCCCGGCAAATATTACGATCTTGACGATAACAATTGCATCCATTTCGTCGCCGCACTGGCGCGCGCTGCGGGATTGCAGGCGGATGTGCCGGAAGAATACGTCCGCCGTCCGAAAGCGTGGCTGAACTATGTGACGCGCAGCAACCCACAATTGGGTGCCAGAGAGATAGACTAGTTTGCGATAAGCGAAGCGCGCTGCTAACCGCCGCCGCGCAATAGTCTCCAACGGGAAACGTCCATGTCTGAAATCAAACGAGTCGTCCTCGCCTATTCCGGCGGGCTGGATACCAGCGTCATCGCCAAGTGGCTGGAAACGGAGCGCGGTCTCGAAGTCGTCACCTTCACCGCCGATCTGGGCCAGGGTGAAGAGATCGAACCTGCGCGAGAGAAAGCCCGCGCCATGGGCATTCCCGACAAGCATATCTATATCGAGGACGTGCGCGAGGAATTCGTGCGCGACTACGTCTTCCCCATGTTCCGCGCCAATGCCCGCTATGAAGGCGATTACCTGCTGGGCACCTCCATCGCCCGCCCGCTAATTTCCAAGCGCCTTGTGGAGATCGCCCACGAAACCGGCGCCGATGCCATCGCCCACGGTGCAACCGGCAAGGGTAATGATCAGGTGCGGTTCGAACTGTCCGCCTATGCCCTCGATCCCGATATCAAGGTGATCGCCCCGTGGCGCGAGTGGGATCTCACCAGCCGCACCGCCCTGATCGCCTGGGCCGAAGCGCACCAGATCGCCGTGCCAAAGGACAAGCGCGGCGAGGCCCCCTTCTCCACCGATGCGAACCTCTTGCACACCTCCTCCGAAGGCAAGGTGCTGGAAGATCCATGGGAAGAGACACCCGAATACGTTTTCTCCCGCACGGTTTCTCCGCTGGAGGCGCCAGACGAGCCCGAATATATCGAGATCGGCTTTGAAAAAGGCGACGGCGTTTCGCTGAATGGCAAGGCGATGAGCCCTGCCACCCTGCTAACCGAACTGAACGAGCTTGGCCGCAAGCACGGCATCGGCCGCCTCGATCTGGTGGAAAACCGCTTCGTCGGCATGAAATCGCGCGGCATGTATGAAACGCCGGGCGGCACCATCTACGCAATCGCCCATCGCGGTATCGAGCAGGTAACGCTGGATCGCGGCGCAGCGCACCTGAAAGACGAGCTGATGCCGCGCTATGCCGAACTGATCTACAACGGCTTCTGGTTCAGCCCGGAGCGCGAGATGCTGCAGGCCGCCATCGATCTCAGCCAGGAGAAGGTGAACGGCACCGTGCGCATCATGCTGTACAAGGGCGCCGCGCATCTGGTTGGCCGAAAGTCTCCCAACTCGCTCTATTCGGAGGCTCACGTCACTTTCGAGGACGATGCAGGCGCCTATGATCAGCAGGATGCGGAAGGCTTCATCAAGCTGAACGCCCTTCGCCTGCGGCTGCTGGCCGCGCGGGATCGCAAGAGGTAGTTTCAACTGAAACGCCAGGGCGTTGACTTGTCCACCCTTGTCCACCGGCATTTCGTCGCAAAGTGGATAAGTCGGTGCCCGCAGTCTTGCCCGCCGCACGCCCCGCGCGCATCCTCAACATATCGAAAGCGAAAACGGATCGCTTACCTGGATCGCCTGCCGTTTCAGGAAAGAGAAAACCGAACCGCAATCGTAGCGATGAAAGGATGATCGCGGCGTAGGAAAGAGAGATCGGCGCCTTCGGGTAATGATTTCTCGGACTGTTGATACCGCACTCTGATTTCACCGCTGGTCGGACCCTCAAGTTCCGGCGTCGATGGTGAGGCGCGCAGCTATATGCAAGCATCACCGCCTGAGGCGCCAGACGAGACCCGACTGCGGGCAGGCTGCCAAGCTTTGCGAGGATCGGTCCTTCGGACCATCTGACAAGTCCAGGCGCCTACCCGGCACCGGCGCGAGCGCCGGGCGACATATCCCGCACCGATCTCCGGATCAGCGGGAGACACGCCAGGCGTAAAGCATCGCCCTTCGGGGTGGTCCACACGTCGGTGAGAGTGGGGTCGGTAGCGATACCGACCCCATTTTTCGTTAACCATTCCCAGTTCCCACAGCTGAAAACGGTTCGTCCCATTTTCGCCTCATTTCGCGCCGGATAGCCCCGTTGGAGCGTCGGCACCCCCTCCCCGGATTCGCTCTCTTGACCCCTCGCAGCTATGTCACAGGGCATGGACGGAACCAGAATCACTCGCGCAGCCTTGCGCATGGCGACCCCGCTGGCGGCGCTCGCGCTGCTGGGGGCGACAGGCGCAAGCTGGGCACAGGACGCGCAATTCGCGGCGGATAGCAGCGCCACGCGGGTCGTGCCGGAAGCGGCCCAGCCCGCCTTTCAGCCCAGCGAAGCCGCGCATTTCGAGAACGCCTTCGTCCGTTTCGCAGAGCCTGTGGAGCCTTCCCTGCCCGATCACGCAGTGGACATCACCACCATCGAACCCGCTGAGCCAACCGCCACGCCCATCGGCCCCGGCATTGCCAGCTATTACGGCCGCAAGTTCCACGGTCGCCCCACCGCCAGTGGGGAGCGGTTCGACATGAACGCGCTCACCGCTGCGCACAAGACCCTGCCCTTCGGCAGCCGCGTGCGCGTGATCAACCCGCGCACCGGCGCATCCGTGGTGGTGCGCATCAACGATCGCGGGCCTTTCGTGCGGGGCCGCGATATCGACGTGTCGCGCGCTGCGGCAGAGCAGATCGGCATCGTGCGTTCAGGCCATGGCCGGGTTGAGCTGGAACTGCTCGACAGCTAGAGCTCAAGCTCGCTCACATCGCGGAAATTGCCGATCGTGCCCCGCACGAAGGTGTTGAACGCGATGGAGTGGCGGTTTTCCTTCCCCGCATTCGTTTCCACGTAATGGTGTACCGCGCTGGAGAACAGCACCAGGTCGCCCTGCTTCGGCACCACGGCGTTGCGCGTGGCATTATAGATGTTCGTGCGCGCACCATCCACGCTCAGTTCCAGCTGCCGATAGCTGTTGTACCTCTCGAACACCATGTTGCCCGGCGGATCGGGCAGAGGCGCGTAATAGAGCGAGCCGGACACCAGCGAGTTGGAGTGCGTGTGCCCATGCATCCCCACGCCGGGCGGGTTCATCAAGGCCCAGCTCTGCGTCACCTCCAGCCGCTGCGCAATGCCCAGCACTTCTGTCGCAAAGGTTTGCAGGCTGGCATCCACCGCCTCTGCCACGCTGCGCAGTTCCTTGTGGCGGAAAATGTAGAGATCGTCGGAGATGTGGTTCGTCTGGTTCTCTTGCATCTTCAGGCCCTTGATGAAGGCCACCTGCTTTTCGCTGATCGCATCGGCGATGTTGGTGACGAAATAGGGCTCTGCGAACAGCGGTTTGACGGTGAAATCACGCTTTTGCGCGGGTGAGACGGTGGCCATGTGCTTTGCGCTTCCCGATCAGGCTCTGGTTTCTCCTGATACAACCTCATCTCGGCGCGCGATGCAAGAGGGCCGTTTTCCTCTTTTTCAACAAGCAACCGCTGATCGACCAACGACGCAAGCTTCCGACGAACGACTTCTGCGCCCGACGAACGACATGCCCCGCCCGCCGCAGGTCACTCTCCCCGCGCGCACCACCATTCCGCCTGCCCGCTTTCGAAAGCCGCCAGCCGCGCCGCCTCTGCCCGGTG
Source organism: Aurantiacibacter rhizosphaerae (assembly GCF_009807005.1). Lineage (GTDB taxonomy): Bacteria > Pseudomonadota > Alphaproteobacteria > Sphingomonadales > Sphingomonadaceae > Alteraurantiacibacter > Alteraurantiacibacter rhizosphaerae. Next base: position 654,078 of record NZ_WUBR01000002.1, read on the forward strand.
CCAGCCGCGATCATCCAGCCCGCTTCGCGCCTGCGCATCGCCGGGCATGGCCTCCTCCATCAGCGATAGCCGCAGGGACAGGTCCAGATCCCGCCAATCACCGTCCTGCACGCCGCCATCCTGCGCGCCGCCTGCGTCCGCGGTTTCGGGCGCTAATGTGGAACACATGGAACACTGTCCTGGGGCAAAAGCGCCAGAGGCCAAATCCACCTGAAGCTTGCCGCCATGATCGGCCGCTGCCGCCAGCGCCTCCACCGCCGCATCGAAATCATGTTCCCCCAGCAGCGCCTCGTCACAAGTGGCGCAGGCCTCGGCAGCCTGAGCCCGCTTGTCCAGCCGCGCGAGGTGGGCGAGCAGCAGGCGCGCATCATAGCGCCTGCGCGTGGCGACCTCCTCCCCGTGATAGAACACCGTCTCCTCCACCCCGTTAAGAGCGCGGTCGGCCAGCACCTGCTCCGCATGATCCCGCGCGATCACCAATGCTGCATCCCAGCACTTGCGAAAGGCCGGAGACGCCCGCCGCGCACGATAGGCCGTCTGCGGAGAAACCTGCACCGCCCGGCACGCGAGCCTGACATTGCCATGATCGGCCAGCGCCTTGCAGAACGCCGCCTGCTTTGGCGGGGTGAGCAAAGGCACAGGGCCGGTGGATGGCGGCGCATTCAGCGGGCGCAGCGTGACGAGATTGGTGGTGTCGGGAGTGGTGTGAACAATCATGCAAGGCTCCTGCGTGGAGAGCACCGGCCGCGAGGGCGACCGCAAGGCCGAACGACTGCCGCGCCGTTAGCGCGAAAGCCAGGCTAAGCAGACGCGAACGCCGGCGCTTGAGGCTCGAACCGCGCAGGGAGGCATGTTTGTGGGGGTGTAGGGAAATTTGAACCGGAATTTCAAAACAGCAATGTGCAGGGTTGGCGACTGAAGTTCGCGATAAGGTTCTTACTCCGTGCCAAAAACACCCAAAACACTAAATCAGTCAAAATCGCGAAAAAGCGAAAATTTCACGGAAGTAGAAAAACGGGTAAGATCTCTTGCCAATCACCAATTCGAGATCGTCGAGAGTAAAAGTGGTGAGATAGTTTATCTTTCTGCACCTTGGGAAGATAAGTCTATTGCGCTGATTGCCAGCAGAGGCGGTCAAATCAACGATAAACTCTTTGAAGCGCTCGAGTCGGTAAGGTTACCGCCCGAATTTTCAGCAATCTACCATATTAATAAAAAGACGATGGAGATTGCTTGGACAACATATAAGCTGGATAAAACTTCGGAAGAAATTAGGGGTCGAAAGTTTGATTTCAAGCTTAATCGAAAAGTCTATAAGTGCGCGTTCAAGAAATCTTCGGATGAATTGTTGGAGCTGGCCCGCAATGCTGCCTACATGCAGGTTTCGGACACTCGATTTCGCAATCTGCAGTCCTTTTCCATATTTACAAATGACGATGCCCATAAGGATGACAATATTGCGCCTAGGCTCGGGGAACCGTTGTCATTCTTCATCGAAAATTTGGCCGATAACCTTGAAGAATGGTTTAAGGTTGCGAAGCATCTCAATTTTTTCCTTAGATACTACGACCATGAGTCACCACACATTGTAATCCATGATGTCGAGGAAAATAGCAGATACCCTACAAAACGATACATTGAGGACAAATTTCCAAAAAAGATTACAAGTAGAGAATTGAATCCCACATTGTTATCATTTTGGGTGGCATCATATGATCATGATATAACCACAAGATTTCTTCTTTATTATCGAATTCTCGAGTATGTGTCGGGATCTTATCTACAAGCCCAGCAACGACAAGATCTACTAAAGATTCTTAGTTCTCCCACCGCTCAAGATGCGCTCGACCAAACTCTTGATCGCGTAGCGGAGGTTGTGCGCCAAGATAAGATGAGCGAGTATGATCGGTTTGAAAGGATGTTCATCGACCTTATCGACAAGCATAAAATTTGGAGCGAGGCTTGCCAAAACTCTGAATTTTTTATGACGCCGACCGAGTTTGATGGCGGCCTGAAAATTGAGCCAATTCTTACTGACACAAAAAATCATGGCTCTTTCGACAACAACCGGATGAAAGCCCTTGCCGCCAGCTTGAGGAAAATAAGGAATGCTCTTGCTCATGGCGGGGAGCAACAAGCAGGAAATCTCATTCTACCGACGAGTCGGAACTTCGACCTTCTGATTCCTTGGAACCATCTCTCTCTCGTTGCGGCTGGAGAGGCCTTGCTGTATGAGCACCTGGCTTGAAAGTCTTGACATGTAGGAACTTGGAAACCATTTCCACGTAAGACACGAATCAAGAGCAAGTCGTTTTGCGCTGGATTCGCAAAGAGGAGAGCCCAATGAGCACTGGAGCTTAAACCACACAAAGTGAGTTGAAGGGGGGCTTTAGCCCCCCTTTTTTGTGAACATCGATTAGAATGCTTTTCAAAGCCTTACCTCGAGCGAAAGGCGTGAAAATCTCGATGAACACACCTTCCACATCTGCAAGGGCCGCAATGCTCAACACAACAAGATCGAGTTATCTAAAATTTAGCATGTGATCTAATATTTCGGTGTTTCTGAGGCTGTGTTTGACCGCCGAGGTTATGGCCCCTTAGCTACCATAGCCAAACCACCCCTCACCCATAAATCCCCGCACAAGAGCGCGTGATGTCCTGCATCCGTGCAAGGTCGTCCCCCAGGGCGTCGGTGAGTTTCAGGCCGTTGTTGGCGAATTCGGTTTCCATGCACTTGCAGATGTCGGGCGCGCGGGTGGTGTCCAGGTCTTGCTCTATGCGCACTACGCAGCGGGCGACGAAATTGGATTGCAGGTCTGCATCCACGGCCGCGCCGATCTCGTCACTCGCGGTGAAGGAGAATGCGGCCAGAAAGCCCACCACTCCGGCAACAGCGCCAACCAGCAATTTCATCATCGTACCATCACCCGCTTACGGGCTCCTCAAGCCCAGATGTGCGGGCGCAGGTTCGCAGGGACTGGTTAAGATGGGCCTAAGAGATTACTCCGCCGCCTCAAGCTGCGGCAGGCCCAGCATCGGGGCGAGGTACTGGCCGGTGTAGCTGCCCTTCACCTTCGCCACCTGTTCAGGCGTGCCTTGTGCCACGATATCGCCGCCGCGCACGCCGCCCCCGGGGCCAAGGTCCAGCACGTGGTCTGCCGTCTTGATAACGTCCAGATTGTGTTCGATCACCACCACGGAATTGCCCTGGTCCACTAGCCGGTGCAGCACTTCCAGCAGCTTTCGCACATCCTCGAAATGCAGCCCGGTGGTGGGTTCATCGAGGATATACAGCGTCTGGCCGGTGCTGCGCTTGCTGAGCTCCTTCGCCAGTTTCACGCGCTGCGCCTCTCCGCCCGATAGCGTGGTGGCCTGCTGGCCCACCTTGACGTAGCCCAGCCCCACTTCGTTCAGCATGTGCATTTTATCGCGGATGGGGGGCACGGCCTTGAAGAAGCCCTCGGCATCCTCGATCGTCATATCCAGCACGTCGGCGATGGAGTGGCCCTTGAACTTCACCTCCAGCGTTTCGCGGTTGTAGCGCTTGCCGCCGCATTCCTCGCAGGTGACGTAGACATCGGGCAGGAAGTGCATCTCGATCTTGATCAGGCCGTCGCCCTGGCACGCCTCGCACCGGCCGCCCTTCACGTTGAAACTGAAGCGGCCCGGCTTGTATCCGCGCGCCTTGGCTTCGGGCAGGCCTGCAAACCAGTCACGGATATTGGTGAAGGCGCCGGTGTAGGTGGCGGGGTTGCTGCGCGGGGTGCGGCCGATGGGCGACTGGTCGATCTCGATCACCTTGTCGCAATATTCCAGCCCCGTCACCTTGTCATGCGCGCCGGCCACCACGCGGGCGTTGTTCAGCGTGCGCGCGGCGGAGGCATAGAGCGTGTCGATGGTGAAGCTGGACTTGCCGCTGCCCGATACGCCGGTGATGCAGGCAAAGGTGCCCAGCGGAATGCTGGCGGTCACGTTGTTGAGGTTGTTGGCGCGCGCGCCGTGCACCGTCAGCTTCTTGCCATTGCCCTTGCGGCGCTTTGCCGGAACCTCGATCTTGCGGCGGCCGGTCAGGTAATCGGCGGTGAGCGACTTCTTGGATTTCAGCACCTGCTTCAGCGTGCCCTGCGCCACCACTTCGCCGCCGTGCACACCGGCGCCGGGGCCAAGGTCCACCACGTGGTCTGCGGTGCGGATGGCGTCCTCGTCATGCTCCACCACGATCACGGTGTTGCCGAGGTCGCGAAGGCGTTTCAGCGTTTCCAGCAGGCGATCATTGTCACGCTGGTGCAAGCCGATGCTGGGCTCATCCAGCACATACAGCACGCCCGAAAGCCCGCTGCCGATCTGGCTGGCGAGGCGGATGCGCTGGCTTTCCCCGCCGCTCAGCGTGCCGCTGGTGCGATCGAGGTTCAGGTAATCGAGGCCGACGTTGTTGAGGAAGCCAAGCCGCTCCACGATTTCCTTGAGGATGGCCTTGGCGATCTGGTTCTGCGTGTCGGTAAGATGGCCGGGCAATTGCTCAAACCATTTCAGCGCATCGGCCACGGAATAGCGAGTGGGCTGCGAGATATCGGTGGTGCCATTGGGACCGGGGATCTTCACCGCCCGCGCCTTTTCATTCAGGCGCGCGCCGCCGCAGGTTTCGCATGGCTGCGCGGTCTGGAACTTGGAAAGCTCCTCCTGCATCCAAGCGCTTTCGGTTTGCACCAGGCGGCGGTTGAGATTGCCCATCACGCCTTCGAACGGCTTGCTGACGGTGTACTGCTTTCGCCCATCCTTGAAGGTGAGCGGCACGCGCTTGCCCTTCGTGCCGTAGAGGATCACGTCGCGCTGTTCGGGCTTCAATTGGTTCCACGGCGTGGTGAGATCGAAGCCGAATTCCTTGGCCAGCGATCCCAGCACCTGCATGTAATAGGGTGATGGCGGGTTGGACTTGGCCCAGGGCACCACGGCGCCCTTCTTCAAGGTCAGTTCCTCGTTCGGCACCACCAGTTGCGGGTCGAACAGCTGCTTTTCCCCCAGCCCGTCACAGGTGGGGCATGCCCCTTGCGGCGCGTTGAAGGAGAACAGGCGCGGCTCCACCTCCTCGATGGTGAAGCCCGATACCGGACAGGCGAATTTCTCTGAAAACACGATGCGGTTGGCGGGCAGGCCAGCGCCCTTCATCGCGCCGCCGCCCTCTGCGTCATCCTCCCGCCCCGGGACCACGCCATCGGCAAGATCCACGTAAGCCAGCCCTTCGGCCAGTTTCAGCGCGGTTTCGAAACTGTCGGCAAGGCGCGTTTCCAGCCCCTCCTTCACCGCCAGCCGGTCCACCACCACTTCAATGTCGTGCTTGAACTTTTTGTCGAGCGCGGGCGCTTCCTCGATGGCGTACATCTCTCCATCCACGCGCACGCGGGTGAAGCCGGCCTTCTGCCACTCGGCCAGTTCCCGGCGATATTCGCCCTTGCGGCTACGTACCACGGGGGCCAGCAGGTAAAGGCGCGTGCCTTCGGGCAATTCCATCACCCGGTCCACCATGTTGGAAACCGTCTGCGCCTCGATCGGCAGGCCGGTGGCGGGCGAATAGGGCACGCCCACCCGCGCCCACAACAGGCGCATGTAATCGTAGATTTCGGTTACGGTCGCCACGGTGGAGCGCGGGTTGCGACTGGTGGTCTTCTGCTCAATGGAGATGGCAGGCGATAGCCCGTCGATATGCTCCACATCGGGCTTCTGCATCATCTCCAGGAACTGGCGCGCATAGGCCGAAAGGCTCTCGACATAGCGCCGCTGCCCTTCTGCATAGATCGTGTCGAACGCCAGCGAGCTTTTGCCGCTGCCGGAAAGACCGGTGATGACGATCAGGCTGTCGCGCGGAAGATCGATGTCGATCCCCTTGAGGTTATGTTCGCGAGCACCTTTTACGGAGATTTTGGTAAGAGCCATGGCGGGTCACTTGGGGTGTGGTGTGGCAATAGTCCAGTAGGACCGAAGACCATGCCGTGGCGCGGTCCGGCGAAAGTCCCATGTTCACCAAATGTTCGATTTGGTCAACACCCCTGCCACCGCGCGTCGTAACCACGGGAATCACTGTTAATGATGAGGCAGTGTTAACGACAGAACCGTCTGGACGTGCCTGGCGATCCACTTGTGTGCGTTTTGCAGAAATGGGCACCTTTCGTCGTTAACCTGAACCTTACCAATTTCTCAGGCTTGCAGCGCGCAAACCTATGCTGGCCGCCAACTTTCGCGCGATGCCAAGCGGTTGGCCGCATCTCGTAAGTCCCTTCCAGATTGCGGCAATTACGCAATCCAGTTCGATTTCGCGTCCGCCTGCCATCAACCTCGCCCCGATAAAATGCAGTCATCACAATGATTTGGACGGATGGGATAGAGAAGGAAGCGACATGCAGAATACTCAGACAAAGATCTTTCGAGCGACAATGCTGGCAAGCGCGGCAGTAGCCGGAACGATGGCTCCCGCCCTTTCCAGGCCAGCCCATGCACAGGCGTTGCAGCCTGTTGTTGACGTCTGCACCGGAATTTCACTGGACGATTCCCTCCTCAGGGATGTGCTGGCGACCACCGTGGTGCCCACCGCCACCGGCGTAGAGAGGCTTTATGACGAGTTGCTCGATCTTGAACTGGTCATCGGCATTGGCACGATTGACCTGCTGGATATTCCCGACGTGGATCTGGGTATTGCGCAGACCACGGCTGCACTCGCTGCCGGTGATCCGGTTTCGCTGCAGGTGCTGGATACGGACGGCAACATTATCTCTCCGGGTGACTGCAATATCACGTCTGACGGCTATACGCTGAATGATGCCGCTGGCCTTGCCATCGGTGGCAACCAGATCACCGGCCTTGGCGACGGGCTGATTGCCTCTGCCGCGGAAGTTGATGCCATCGCGCTGGGTAACAATGCCAGCACCTCTGCCGGCGCGACCGGCGCTGTTGCTCTTGGCACGGATGCCAGCGCCACTGCGGCCAACAGCGTGGCCCTGGGCGCAGGATCGATTGCCAGCCGCGGCGCGCAGACCGGCTATAGCGCGCCGTTGATGACCGGCACCTTCGATTCCGTAGGCTCGGTTTCCGTGGGTGCGCCCGGCGCATTGCGACAGATTACCAATGTCGCCCCCGGCTCCGAAATGACCGATGCGGCCACCGTGGGACAGGTGCAGGCAGCGATAGACGGCGTGAACGGCGCAATTGCCAATGCCGTGCAATATGATGATGCAACGCAGGCAGACATCACGCTGGGCGGCGTTGGCGGCACCACCATCGCCAATCTGGCTGATGGGGAATTGAGCGCCACGTCTGACGAGGCCGTCAACGGCTCGCAACTGTTCGCCACCAATACGCAGGTCGATGCCAACACCGGCGCAATCGGCACGCTGCAAACCGATGTGGCGGACAATGCCGCCGATATCGCCGTGAACGCGGGCGACATTGCGCAATTGCAGGATACGGCCGTCCAGTATGACGATGCCAGCCAGACCAGCGTGACGCTGGGCGGTGCTGGCGGCACCACCGTCACCAATGTGGCGGCAGGTGCGCTGAATGCAGGGTCCAGCGATGCTGTAAACGGGTCGCAACTTTTTGCCACCAATACGCAGGTCGATGCCAATACGATCGCCATCCAGGCCAATTCCGATGCGATCACGGCCATCAGCGTCACCGGCGATCCGCTTGGCGTGGCCTATGACGATGCCACACGCACCAGCGTCACCTTTGACGGCCCGGACGGCACGCTGCTGGCCAATGTTGCCGATGGCGAAGTCAGCGCCACGTCTGATGAAGCGGTGAACGGCAGCCAGCTGTTCGCCACCAATCAGGCGGTTGACGATCTGGATGGCCGGGTCACCACCAATGAAGGCGATATCGCCAATATCGACGCAAGGCTGATCGTGGCAGAAGGCGACATTCTGGATCTGGATGCCCGCGTAACGGTGAACGAGGGCGATATTGCCACCAACACGACTGATATCGCCAATCTCGATAACCGCGTCACCATCAACGAAACCGACATTGCCAATATCGACGATCGCGTGACGGTGAATGAGGGCGATATTGCCGGCAACACCACGGCCATCGCCAACATGGATACGCGCGTCACCGTGAACACCACCGCGATTACCCAGGTGCAGGAGGAGCTGGCCAACGTGCCCGTGGGCTATGTCAGCGATACCGATCCCTCCATGCAGAGCGACACTCCCACCAGCACCGCCGCATTCATGGGCGCGGGCGGTGGCAGCGTGCGGGTCACCAATGTGGCAGCAGGCAATGTCGCCGCCGGGTCCAGCGATGCGGTGAACGGTTCGCAGCTTGCTGCCACCAATTCCGCCGTGGCTGCCAACCGCACCGATATCGATCAGAACACCGCCGATATCACCACCATCAACAACAATCTGGCCGGCAGCACCGTGGTGGCGATCCAGTATTCGGACCCTGCCAACCCGACAGTCAGCAATGGCGGCACGATCACGCAGGACGTGGCCTTCGTGGGTGCGGACGGCGGACTGCCGGTGCGCGTTCACAACGTGGCCAATGGCACGCTGGCAAATGATGCGGTGAACCTTGGCCAGTTGCAGTCCGGCCTGGCGGACGCGATGGCAGGTTCCATGGCCTACACCGATCAGCGTTTTGACACACTGAGCAGCGGTCTGGACCAGCTTGCCTTCAACCTCGATGAACTGCGCGACGATGCGTTCTCCGGCACGGCAAGCGCCATGGCGCTGGCCGGTATCCCGCAGACGATGGGCTCAGGTCGCACGATGTTGGGCGGCGGTGTCGGCCATTATCGTGGGCGCACGGCCTTTGCGATCGGCATCTCCACCACGTTCAGCGATGGTGACGGCGTCATCAAGGCTGGCGGCACGATGGATGAAGACGGTCACGGCGGCTTCAGCGCCGGTGCCGGGTTCAGTTTCTGATCTGAAGACATAGTCAAGCCCCTCTCTCATGGGCAAACTCCAGGGGTTGTGGCGAGGTTTAAAAAGCCTCGCCGCAGCCCCCTTTTTTCGTTGCTGGCAGGACTGGACGCGGCGGATCGCAATTGCCATCTGCACGTGCATGCGCCGGCTTTTCATCGCCCTTCGCCCGCCAGCAGATGTGGCAGAGGCCCTGCTCGATACGATGGAGGGCATCTCCGGCGCGCGCTGGCAGGATGCGGACAATCTTCACATTACCCTGCGCTTCATCGGATCGGTGGATCGCCACATGGAAGCGGACGTGGAAACCGCGCTGGAGAGCATCACCTTCGCACCGTTTGACATCGCAATATCCGGCGTCGGCCATTTCGAGGGGAGCCGGCGTCCCAACGCCATCTGGGCGAAAATCACGCCAACGCCGCAACTGGAAGAGCTGCAGATGCGGGTGGAGATGGCCTGCCGCCGCGCCGGGCTGCCGCCCGAAACGCGCAAATTCGTGCCTCATATCACCCTCGCCCGCCTCAATTCAGGTAGCGGCATGATTACAGACTGGCTGCATCGTCACGGCACGTTGGCGCTCGGCCCATGGCAGGCAAATGGCTTTTCCTTGTACGAAAGTGACCTGACGCCCAACGGTGCATTATATTCCGAAGTTACAAAATTCCCGTAGCTTATCCCAAGCTTTGTGAAAGTTTCGGAACTTCGCGCGCCAAAGACTCGGAATCTCCACCACCCCACCAAGCGAGTGCATGGCGGGACGAAGCGTGGACCGACTATCCCTGCCGCCCGTTGATAGGGTGAAACGATACTTGGCAGACCAGCGCCAGAACACGACCGGCAGCGGGTCTCCACAAAAAGACAGGATTTTTATGTCAACCGGGGCAAAGTTAGAGTCACCCATCGAGACAGAAGCCATACCCGTGCGCTCCGACCCGCGCGATGGCTCCACCCACCCTCCAAGTCCAAACCCGAAAAAGGCTGAGCGCAGCGACGAGTTGCGCCCGGCCTTAAGCTGGATGCGCGGACAGATGGTGCAAGAGCTGGTCAAACGTTTGCGTCGCAAACATCGCAGCAAGATCGGCGCAGAACTGCGTGGCCGGATGCGCAAGCGCAAAACCGCCCTCGCAATGTCCGCCGCCGTCATGGGCCTCAGCACAGGCGCTTCAGACATTTCTGCCTTTGACCCGCGATATTCGATTTCCTTGATGGATCTCGATCCGACAGAGCAACGCGTCCATGCGATGGACCTTCGGGTGAGTGAGACCATGAAGGAAGCACTCGCCGAGGAAGAAGGTGTGCGCCTGGTGGTTTATCGCGATGTCGCCGGTTACCCCACCGTGGGCGTTGGCCACCTGATCACTCCGCAAGACGGGCTGTCGGTTGGTGATCGCATCACCTACGAACAGGCAATCGCGTTTCTGGAAAGCGATCTGGAAAAGGCTGAGAAAGGCGTAAAGCGCTTGGTCGGCGACTTGCCGATCTACCAGCATGAATTCGATGCGCTGGTGGACCTCGTTTACAACGTTGGCGAAGGCAATGTGTCCGAGAGCCAGAGCCCGCGCTTGAACCGCGCCATCGCCAATGCCGATTATGACAGCATTGCCGAACAGTTGGAATACACCACCGCGGCAGGCAAGGTAGCGCGCGGATTGCAATATCGCAGTGAGCGCAGGCAATCGATCTTCATGGAAGCATCCTACGAAGATCCGCGTGCGGTAGAGGTCGATAAGGCTGGCAGGATCAGCGCCTGACGTTAAAGGCCAATTCCGCCTTTCCCGAATTTGTCTGCCCCAAATAAATTTGACGAAGTATGACCCGTCTATCACGCCAATATAGTTCAAGACCCGCTCCGGCCTGTATCGTTGCCGCGCTGGCGGGTCTTGTCATGCTTGGCGCATGCTCTGCCGAGGAGCCCATGCCGCTGGACACCACGGGAGAGCTTGAAATTCCCGCGCAGGCCGGATCGGCTGCGGTGGAGGCGGATCGTGATTGCCTGCTGGTGGTGTGGGACCAGCAAATCACGCCCAACCGCAATTTTGACCGCGCGAACGATCTTGCCGAAGGCGGTCTTATCTCCTGCGCCACCGGCACCAGTGCCAGCCAGTATGAGGAGGCGCTTGCCGCCTTGCGCGCGGCTGCTTCTGGCGATGATCGCAACGCCTTGCTTGGCGAGCTGAACATTCCGTTGCTGTTTATCGACGCCAATGGAGAGCGGCGGGATCTGATGGAGACCGATCTTGCCGATCAGGAATTTGACGAGGTGTTCTCGCCAGAAATGCTGGCGCTGATGCGCAGCCTGGACTTGGCAGAGATGACCGTCGTGCCGGAACAGGGTGGCTTTTTCGAACTCGGAGCAATCTGGCTCAGCCCCGGCGAGCCCGGAGGACGACCGCGCCTCGTCACCGTCAATCGGCAGGCGCTGGCAGAAGCTGCGGCCAACTCCCTGCCCAGCGGCACAGAAAACGCCGCGCAGGCACCGGAAACCTCCTCCTGACAACAACGTTCAGGCTCTTGGCAGACAAATTCGTTACGAGTAAGCACCAAGTTTCACTAGCAACCAAGTAAGGTCCGCGAGTCTGGGCCTTCCATCCTCATTTCAAGGAAGAGACGCCCGAATGCGCAAATCCACCCTTCTCGCCACCACCATGATCGCTGCACTTGCCAGCGCCTGCACCACGATGGAGGATGGCGAGATGACCACCACCGCACAATTGCCCGACACTGCCGAATACAATCCGGAAATCCCCGAAGCGACCAGCGTCTTTGCAGAGCTTTCACCGCTGTATATGCATGCCCCGCAGTTCGATCAGATCCAGGACAGCAAGTGGCAGGGCATCATCGAGGAAGCCATCGCGATCCAGCTGGCCGAGATGGAGGCGATCGCCGGCAATCCCAACCCGCCCACCTTCGCCAATACGGTGGTGGAAATGGAACGCTCCGGCCAGGTCTTCGCCCGCGCCTATGGCGCTTTCAGCCAGGTCGTTTCCGCCAATATCAACGATACCATCGCCGCCACAGACGAGGCACTGGCCCCGCAGGTTGCCGCGATGAACGACAGCATCTACCTCAATCCCAAGCTGTTTGCGCGGGTGAAGGCGGTGTATGACAATCGCGCCGCCATGGCGATGACGCCTGAGGACGCGATGCTGCTGGAAACCTATTATGCCGATTTCGTGCATAGCGGCGCGGAACTGGGCGATGCGCAGCAGGCTGAACTTCGCCAGATCAACGAGCGGTTGTCCTCGCTCTCCGCGCAGATTTCGCAGCGCATCACCACTGGGCAGAACAATGCCGCGATTTTCGTGAATGATCGCGCCATGCTGTCCGGCCTTTCCGATGGCCAGATCGAAGCCGCAGCCGCCGCTGCCGCTGAAAAGGGCCGTGATGGTGAATTCATGCTGTCCGTCAGCAATACTACCGGCGTCCCGCAGCTGGAACAGCTGGACAATCGCGACGTGCGTGAACAGCTTTTCCGCGCCAGCATCAATCGCAACCAGTCGGGTGAAGCTTCCACGCTGCCCCTGATCCAGGAAGTGATCGGCCTGCGCAATCGCCGCGCGCAACTGTTCGGAGAGCCGAGCCACGCCGCATGGCAGATGTATGATCGCATGGTTTCAGATCCCGCGATGGCAATCGAGTTCATGGCTGAAATGGTGCCCGCCCTGCGCGCAACGCAGGAACGCGAAGCTGCCGTGTTGCAGCAGCGGATCGAGCAGGACGGCGAGACCTTCACCCTCGCCCCGTGGGACTGGCAGTATTACGCCAGCAAGGTTCGTCAGGAGCGCTACGCCCTCGATAATGAGGAGATCAAGCAGTACTTCGTGGTCGATAATGTGCTGGAAGACGGCGTGTTCTACATGGCCGGCCAGCTTTACGGCCTGACCTTCGAAGAGCGTGACGACATCCCCACTTATCACCCCGATGTGAAGGTCTACACGGTCTTCCACGATGGGGAGCCGAAGGCGCTGTTCTACTTCGATCCCTTCAGCCGCGATTCCAAGCGTGGCGGCGCATGGATGAGCAACTTCATCGAGCAGAGCCATCTTCTGGGCCTGAAGCCCGTGGTCACCAACACGCAGAACATCGCCCCGCCGGCAGAGGGCCAGCCAGCTCTCGCCACATGGGATGATGTGACGACGATGTTCCACGAATTTGGCCACGCGCTGCACGGCATTTTTGCCGATCAGGAATATCCGTCGCTTTCGGGCACCAACACCGCGCGCGACTGGGTGGAATTCCCCAGCCAGTTCCACGAGAATTTCGCCGCAGTGCCCGAAGTGCTGCAGCGCTATGCCCGCCACCACGAAACCGGCGAGGTCATCCCTGACGAGCTGATCCAGGCCATCGACCGTTCCAGCAAGTTCAACCAGGGCCACAGCTTTGGCGAAGTGCTGGCCGCATCGCTGATGGATATGGAATGGCACTCGATGGACCCTGCATCCGGCGCACCTGCCGACGTGATGGCCTTTGAGGCCGCCGCGCAGGAACGGATCGGCCTGCGCAGCGATCTGGTGCCGCCGCGCTATCGCACGCCGTACTTCCGCCACATCTTCGAGCATGGCTATGATGCAGGCTATTACGCCTACACCTGGACCGAAATGCTGCACCACGATGCCTACAGCTACGTTGTTGAGAACGGCGGCATGACCCGTGAAATGGGCGATCACATCGTGAACACCTTCCTCGGCCAGGGTCACTCCAAGACCTACGAGCAGATGTTCCGCGACTTCACCGGCCGCGATCCGCGTGTCGAGCCGCTGCTGGAAGCACGCGGCCTGATCCCGGCGGATGACGATGTGGAAGGTGTTGACGGCGCAGAGGGTGCCGTCTGACCTTGCAGATGTAAGACAAACAGGGGCCGTCGGAGCGATCCGGCGGCCCCTTTTTTGTCAGAGCTTGCCTCTCAGGCGAAGCGACCGCGTGTTCAGCTGCGCCAAGTCAGACTTGCCCGCAATTGCCTCCTCTCCCAGTGCGATGGCCTTGCGCAGGAGTTCCTCGGGAGCGTTGCGATAGGCGGGCGATGCGATTTCCTCGCGCCAAGGCCGCCCGCAGGTATTGTCCAGCAGGATGCGCTGAAAGCAGTGGTCAAGGTGCACAGGCCAGCCGCGCTGCCTTGCAATCGCGGGCATTTCCTTCCGCGTCAGGGCGAACCAGCACGCTTCCAAGGCCTCCCGCTGGCTCATGATTGTGTCACTAACGCCCGCTCTCCCGCTTGGCCCAGCCAGCGCGCATCGACGGACCACACGCGCGCAATTGTCTCTGCATCCAGTGTGTCCTCAGGCTTTCCGTCGGCAGCCAGCCGCCCCTTGTCCAGCACCAGCACCCGGTCCGCATGGTTCATCGCAACCGCCAGATCATGCACCACCAGCACCACGCCCGCGCCTTGTCGCGCCTGAGCGCGCAGCACTTTCAGGAGGTTCAACTGGTGCGACAGGTCCAGCGCGGCCAGCGGCTCATCGGCGAGAATCCAGCGAGGGGTCCCGGCCAGCACGCGGGCCAGCAGGGCGCGCGCTTTTTCACCGCCAGACAGGGTTGAAACCGGGCGCGCGGCGAAATCGGACATATCGGTAGCCGCTAGGGCGCTGGCGATGGCGAACTTGCCCGCATCGCCATGCGGCAGACGGCCCAGCGCCGCTAGGCTGGCGACGGAGACATCCCACGCCACCTCCCCCGATTGCGGCAGATAGCCGATCGCCTGCGCCCGTTTGCGGGGCGGGAGGGCGGACAGGGGATCGCGGTCCAGCAGCACCTCCCCCGCGTCCACATCCAGCAAACCTGCCAGTGCGGCGAGAAGGGTGGATTTGCCTGCGCCGTTCGGCCCGCATATGGCAATGATCTCACCCTGTTGCAGGGCCGTGGTGATTGCCTCCAGCCGATTGGCGATGGTGATCCCGCGCACTTCCAGCGTCATGCCAGCCCCCTTCGCATACGCAGCAGCAGCATCAGGAAAAACGGCCCACCGATCAGCGACAGCGCAATGCCGAGGCGCAGCTCCGTCACCAGCGGCAGGATGCGGCACACCACATCGGCCACCAGCACAAGCAGCGCGCCCGCAAGCGCGCTGGGCACGATCACGCTGGAGGGCCGCTTGTCCGTCAGCGGGCGCACCAGATGTGGCACAATCAGGCCGACGAAGCCGATGATCCCCGCCACCGCCACGCCGCTGCCCACGGTAAGGCCCGTGCCAAGCACCAGCAGCGCCATCAATCGCCCCGGCCGCACACCCAGGGACCGCGCGGCATCCTCCCCCAGTGTCATCGCATCAAGATCGCGCCCGGCCAGCCACAGCAAGAGCATACCTGCCAGCGTGAGCGGCGCGGCCAGCATTACATCGGCCCAGCTGCGATCCGTCAGCGCGCCCATCAGCCAGGTCACGATGCTGCTCATGGCAAAGGCATTGGGTGCAAGGCTGATCGCCAGCGATGTGAGCGCGCCTGCGAGGCTGGCGATCATCATGCCCGCCAGCGTGAACAGTGCAATGCCGTGCGCCGGGTTTGCCGTGCGCCCCGCGATCAGCGCCAGCAGCGCCATCGCTCCGCCCGCGCCGATCAGGGCGAACAGCGGCAGCAGGATGGCGCTCGCCACTCCCAGGTAAAGCGCAATTACAGCGCCCAGCGCCGCGCCGGGCGCGATGCCGAACAGTCCGGGATCGGCCAGCGGATTGCGCAGGTAACCCTGCATCGCCGCACCCGCTGCACCCAGCCCGCCGCCCACCACCAGCGCCAGCACCGCGCGCGGCAGGCGCAATTCGGCAAGGATAGGAATGGCATTGGGCGTGACAGCGGGATCGACCCAGACGCGCCCCGCCAGCAGCGAGAGCGGCACCACGACCACCAGCAGTGCGATCAAGATGAGGTTGGCCCGCGTCATCCCACGGCCCGCCTGATTTCGCCCAGCCGCTCCAAGGCGCGCGGGATCGTGGGGCCTCCACAATACAGCAGCGTTGGGTCGAGCTCGAACCGCACCGTATCGCTGGCCATATCCATCGCCGGGTGGTCCGCCGCGCGCTCCTTCGCCGTGGCAATCACGACTTGCGGAGGATCGGCCAGCACGCGTTCCAGCGGCAGATAGGCGCCCTGCCCCATGCCGCGCGCGGCGGAATGGCTGGCGAAGCCCGCCTGCGCCAGAAGCTTGTGCGCCAGCGATGTCTCGCCCGGCACGATCCCGCCCTGCTGCCACAGCAATGCGGAAACAGGCCTCCCGTCCCATCGGTGCGCAGCCCAACTTTCCGCAATCTGGCGGGAAAGCGCATCGGCGCGGGGCGCATTGCCGGTCACCGCGCCCAGCGCTTCGATCTGCGCGAGGCTATCCTCCAGCGATCCTGCCATCCCCACGCTTTCCACCACGATGCCAGCCTGTTCCAGCGCCCGGCGGGTAGCGGGCGGAATATAGGCATCGGCCACCACCATATCGGGCGCCAGCGCCAGCACCTCCTCCGCCGTGCCGCCCGTGGTGGCAAAACGCGCCGCTTCGGCAGCGAGCATGGAACTGGCCGCGGGATCGTGGCTGTAGTGCGATATGGCCAGCAATTGCCCCGGCGCGGCGATTTCCGCGAGAATGGCATCGGCGCAGGGGTTTAGGCTGACGATAGTAGGCTGGCCGCTGGCAATGCTTTCGGGCTGGCTGCCGGAACATGCAGTCAACACCATCGCAAGGGCAGCGGCCAGCCTCACAATATCTGCACTACAGCGCCAGCCGCGCGCCGATATGCGCGCCTCTCCCGGCCGTGCCATAGCCGGCAGCGGTCTGGTATTCCTCGTCCCACAGGTTTTCGATCCTGCCGAAAAGCTGCACCCGCTCACTCACATCCCAGCTGCCGCGCAGGGTGAAGGTTTCATAACCATCCAGCCGCACAGAGTTGAAAGCGTCATCGAAACTGCCTGAAACGATCCGCAAATCCGCACCCAGCATCACCGTTTCAACCGGCCGCAGTTCAGCCGTGACGGTGGCCGCATGGCGCGGGCGGCGGGCCAGCATCAGGCCGGTGTCGCGGTTTTCCGCATCGGTGAAAGCATAAAGCGCGCCCAGCGTGACGGTATCGGCAGGCCGCGCCCACAATTCTGCCTCCACCCCGCGGGCGCGGGAGCGGGTGATGTTGTCATACGTGCCGAAGGGGCGATTGGTGCAGATGCCATCCGTCCTGCCGAAACAGCTGGCGAATTCGATCTGATTGTCGGTGTTGCGCTGAAACAGCGTAACCGCGCCATAGACAGGCCGCCGATCCATCGTGCGCTCACCATAGGCAAGGCCCAGGTCAAAGCTGGTGCTCTGCTCCGGGTCCAGCGTCAGATTGCCGTAATCGGAATAAAGCTGAAACAGGGTGGGCGCCTTGAACCCCTCCCCCACGCTGGCGCGCACGCGCCAGCCGGGTGAAACCTCGTAACTGGCGTCCGCTCCAAAGCTGACCGCCGTGCCGAAATCGGCGTGATCGTCCACCCGCAAGCCGATGTGGCCGGAAATGGCGTTCCATTCGATGCCGCCCTGCACATAGGCGCCCGTGCTGCGCGTATCCTCGCCCACGTCGAACAGCGTTTCATAGCTGGTCCATTCGTTCTCCGCCCCGAAATGCAGCAGCAGTGGGCCGATGGGCCGCCATTCACCGCGCAGTTCCAGCCTGTCTGACCGGCCCTTGCTGGTGAAGGTTTGCGCGCCGCTGCCAGCCAGATTGTCCCGATCGGTATCGGCAAAGCTGTAGGCGGCAGAAACGAACAAAGAGCCTGTATCATACACAGCGCCGGTGGAGCCGGTGAGCTGGCGGGTTTCCTGCACATCATCCGTATCGGCCAGGGTGAAGGTGGGCGCGGGGAAGCCATCGATATCAAGCTCCCCTTCTGCATAGCGGCTGCGGGCGAACACTTCGAACCTGTCGCTGAGATAATAGCGCGCGTGGCCGTTCAGCGCCCATTGGTGGAAGCCGTCAGCCTCCGTGCCGGCCTCTGCGGCAGAGAAACCGTCGGTGGAAAACCACGTGCCGGACAGGCCCAGAAACCCTGTTTCGGCGTCGGACAGCCCGCCCGAAACCACCGTGCTGAAGGTGTCGCGCGCGCCATATTCGGCGCTGGCGCGAAGCCCGCTTTGCGCGCGGGTGGATGCCACCACCACGCCGCCAATCGCATCGGAGCCCCAGATGGTGGAGTTTGAGCCGCGCAGGATTTCCAGCTTGTCCAGATCCAGCGACAGCAGATTGCCATAATCGAACCCGCCCGATGGCGCGGCCACATCGGCCACGCGCACCCCGTCTATCACGGTAAGCACCTGTTCTGCCTGGCTGCCGCGAATGCGCACGGCGGTAAAGCTGCCGATGCCGCCGTTGCGGCTGATGGTTACGCCGGGCGCGCGTTCCAGAATGCGCGTCAGGTCCGCGCCCTGCACGGCCTCTATTTCTTCCATGCCGATCACGGTCACGGCTTGGCCGGTATCCTCCACCTCGATCCGGGTGCCGGTGGCGGTAACGGTGATGGCGGCCTCGTCCTGAGCCAGCGCGGGCGTGGCCACAGCAGCAAGAGAAACACCGAGAAACAAATATTTATGCACAAAACCTCCTGTCAAAAGCGAAACGTCGCTTGTGACGGAGGGAGCGCCGGAAACGGCACTCTCCCGCTGGCTATCGGTACACCCCGCCCGGCAGCGTAAGCGACAGTCTCAGGCAGGTCTCCTGGCTCCCGGATCAGTGCTTTGCGCTCACCTTCCCATCCTTTCGGACAGTGGCATATGGGCGCATCGCTCCCCGGTCACAGTTGCGGGGGCAGCGCGGGCATCGAACCCGCTTCCCTCTTAGATCCGGTTTCCCGGATACCCGTGACGTCGCGGTTCCAGTAATCGCGCAAGTGCGCCGGTGCAATCCCCTTTACGCAATCCCATTTACGCTGCGCGCGCTAACGGCAGGCTTGGTTAACGGTCCGGTAAGCGGCGTCCCTGCGCGGGACGGTTGCGGCAATGTTGATGATTGCGAAACCTGTTCGATCTATCGGCGCGGTGTGGATCGCACTGCCCGCCCTACCCCGCAACAATTGCTTGCCCAGCGACGCCGCGCGCGCAAATCGCGCCGCCTTTCGCTGCTGCGCCGCATCGGCGCGCTGGTGGCCGTGCTGGCCGTACCGGCGATTGCCGCGGAAAGCGCTTTCGAGCCGCAGATCGCGCAGGCCCCTGCCACCACGGTAGAGCCAATGGGCTTTGAAACGCCGGGCGAAAGCTTTCCCGGTTCCGCCTTTTATTACCTGGCCGACACGCCGCCTGCGATAGAGGTGCTCGCCGCGCCCGGAGAGGCTGCGGAGGTTGCAGATCTTGCCACCCCTGCGCAATCCATCGCCGGGCCCGCAGCGGCAGCGCTGGTGGCATCGGGCACGGGCGTTGACATCATGCGCGCGCAGGAATGCCTCACCAGCGCCATCTATTACGAAGCCGCCAGCGAATCCGCCGCCGGACAAAGCGCCGTGGCGCAGGTGGTGCTGAACCGCGTCGCCCACAGCGCATGGCCCAGCACCGTGTGCGGCGTGGTGTTCCAGGGTTCGGCGCGCGCCACTGGTTGCCAGTTCAGCTTTACCTGCGACGGGTCCATGGCGCGGCGCCCATCGCGCGGCGGATGGGAACGCGCCAGCCGCATCGCTCGTGCTGCGCTGGCGGGCAAGGTGTACGAACCTGTCGGCCTTTCCACCCATTATCACACGCTGGCTGTCAGCCCCTATTGGGCGCCCAGCCTTGCGCGCACCACGGTGATCGGCGCGCATGTGTTCTATCGCTGGCCGGGCGCTGCGGGTGAGCGGGCAGCCTTTGCTTTCCGTCACTTCGGCGGGGAACCGCAACCGGGCCGCGCTGCTGCCACCACGGCCAGCGGGCCAGACCCCGTTGCGCTGGCACAGGCGACCTCGCTCGACAGCATCGCGCAGGCACCGGCAAGCAGTGCGGCCCTTCCCGCCGCGTCCGGTACAATGCCAGCCGCCCCTTCGCCCATGGCAACGCCGCCTTCCAATGATCGCCTGCCAGCGGCGGGCCAGGTGCGCAGCGAATATGCCAACAGCGGCCGCTGGATCGAACGTCCCTGAACTGAAGCGGCCTGAATTAAGGCCCGCTCAGGCCATCCATCACCTTCACCTCGCAAACCGTTGATTGGATGCGAAAGTCAGTGAAAATCTTTCGTAAACCATCCATTCAAACCTTCGCTTAGCGCCCGCTGCCTATATCCTTGTCCGTCGCCCCAAGTGGCCAGCATCACAACGATGCGGCCGCCAATAAAAATCGGACTTCGCACCGCATGCCAATTCGTTTTGCCGCCTCTCTCAAACGCAGCCATTGCCGCATGCCGCCCCACATGGCGCGGGCGCAGCGGTTTCTTCCGGCCAATGACAATCGCGGCAAACAGGTGCAGAGCGCACATTTGCACGCCGCCTTGCGCCATTTTGCGCAATATGGGCTGGCTGCGGCAGACCATGCGCGCCAGCAGGCGATCATCGCATCTGACGCGGGCGATCGGCAGACATTCGAATGGTGGCTGGAGATTTGCCGCGCGCTGGATCGGCGCATGGCGCGCCAGATTGACGATTCCGCGCAGGCCGGCGGCTAGGCGCCACCTCCGCCGCCAGCATCCATATCGCAGCGTCCACAATTTCTCCGCTGCATTTGCGGGGGAACGAAAGCGCCTTGCATGCGTCATTTGCGCGAGTGGTAAAGCGGGCGTCCAGCGCGATTAATGATATTGCGAACTGTTTGCAACAACAGTCTGAATTGACTGTTGCAATGGCATGGCACGCGGCCTAGGGCGACCGCATCGAATCCAGGTAGTGAGTCATGCGTGGGCGCTGGACCGTTACCGTTGGAAAGTTGACGCGCCCGAGTAAGGATCAAGGCTCACATGGCTCGCAAGAAAATCGCTCTCATCGGCTCTGGCATGATCGGCGGCACCCTCGCCCATCTCGCGGCAAAGGCAGAAATGGGCGACGTCGTCCTGTTCGATATTGCCGAAGGCATGCCCCAGGGCAAGGCGCTCGACCTGAGCCAGTGCGGCCCGATCGAAGGCTTTGACGCGAAGATCACCGGCACCAATGACTATGCCGATATTGCTGGCGCAGACGTGGTGATCGTTACCGCTGGCGTCCCGCGCAAGCCGGGCATGAGCCGTGATGACCTGCTGGGCATCAACCTGAAGGTGATGAAAGCCGTTGGCGAAGGCATCAAGAATAATGCGCCTGACGCTTTTGTGATCTGCATCACCAACCCGCTGGATGCGATGGTGTGGGCGCTGCGCGAATTCTCCGGCCTTCCGCATAACAAGGTCGTCGGCATGGCCGGCGTGCTGGACTCGGCGCGCTTCGCCACCTTCTTGGCATGGGAATTCGACACGAGCGTGAAGGACGTGAATGCCTTCGTGCTGGGCGGCCACGGCGACACCATGGTGCCCGTCCTCTCCTACTCCACCATCAACGGCATCCCCGTGAAGGACATGGCCAAGATCAAGGGCGTGGACGAAGCCCGCCTCGACGAGATCGTGGACCGCACCCGCAAGGGCGGCGGCGAGATCGTGGGCCTGCTCGGCAATGGCTCTGCCTATTACGCTCCGGCCACCAGCGCCATCGCGATGGCCAAGGCATATCTGGGTGACCAGAAGCGCGTGCTGCCCTGCGCCGCTTATCTGGAAGGCAAGTATGACGTGGACGGCCTGTACGTTGGCGTTCCCGCCGTGATCGGTGCCGATGGCATCGAAGGCGTGATCGAGATCGATCTCTCGGACGAAGAGAAGAACAATCTCCAGGTTAGCGTCGACGCGGTTAAGGAACTGCTTGAGGCCTGCAAGGGTCTCGACGAAAGCCTCAAGTAATGAAGGGATTGGGCCTTGTACTGGGTATGCTCGTTGCTCCGGCAGCGGGCGCTTACCTGCTTGGGCTGGCCCACCCCCTGCTGTCACTACTCGTCATCATCCCTCTGGCTATCGTGGCCGCGATTTTTGCCATTGTCGGCTTGAACCGCACTCAGTGGGAAATCGACACCGCTTTGAGCGGATTGCCGATGCTCGCATCATCCATAGTGGGCGGCTACCTGTCGTCTACCCACGTTTAATAGACCGAGAATTTTCGGGAGCCTCCAATGTCCATCCTCGTAAACAAAGACACCAAGGTCATCACGCAAGGGATGACCGGTAACACCGGCACTTTCCACACGCAGCAGGCGCTGGACTATGGTACGCAGATGGTCGCCGGCGTAACGCCGGGCAAAGGCGGCACCGAGCATCTCGGCCTGCCGCAGTTCAACACTGTGCGGGAGGCCAAGGAAGCCACCGGCGCGACGGCTTCGTGCATTTACGTGCCGCCGCCCTTTGCCGCGGATGCCATCCTTGAGGCTATTGAGGCAGAGATCGAGCTGATCATCACGATCACCGAAGGCGTGCCGGTGCTGGACATGGTACGCGTGAAACGCGCGCTTTCGGGCAGCAAGTCCCGCCTGATCGGCCCCAACTGCCCCGGCGTGCTGACGCCTGAGGAATGCAAGATTGGCATCATGCCCGGCTCCATCTTCATGAAGGGCAGCGTCGGCGTGGTCTCACGCTCCGGCACGCTGACCTATGAAGCTGTGCACCAGACAACCGCCGTCGGCCTTGGCCAGACGACGGCTGTGGGCATTGGCGGCGATCCGGTGAACGGCACCAACTTCATCGATGTGCTGGACCTGTTCCTGGATGATGATGCCACCAAGTCGATCATCATGATCGGCGAAATCGGCGGCAGCGCGGAAGAGGAAGCGGCAGAGTTCATCAAGCAGGAAGCTGCCAAGGGTCGCCGCAAGCCGATGGTCGGCTTCATCGCCGGCCTCACCGCCCCTCCGGGACGGCGTATGGGCCATGCTGGCGCCATCGTTTCGGGCGGCAAGGGCGGCGCGGACGACAAGATCGCGGCGATGGAAGATGCGGGCATCCGCGTTTCCCCCTCGCCATCCGAACTGGGCACCACGCTGGATGCCCTGTTGAAGGAACTGGCATAGTCACTCGCCCGTAGTGGGCATGTCCGGTAACACACAATCGCGAGGCCCATGATGGGTAAAGAGCCGCAAAATTTCCTTCCTGAGATGCCTTCACAGGAAGGCGCCCAGCCCGGCCCATCGTGGAGCAATCCGCGCTGGCCGCTGGCTGACGATGGCGGCGAATGGGCGCAGGCCATGGACCCGACCGATATGGTCGCCGTGGTGAAGGAAGCTGCCGCAAAGGCCGGCAAGCCCACCGATTCCTCCAGTATCGAGGAGGCCGCGCGCGATTCCATCCAGGCCATGCTGCTCATCCGCCTCTATCGTGTGCGCGGGCATCTGGGTGCAAAGCTGGATCCGCTGGGCCTTTCGCATCAGGACAATCCGGAAGAGCTGACGCTGAAATGGCACGGCTTTGAAGGGCAGGAAGACAAGGAAGTCTTCGTCGGCGGCGCATTCGGTTTCGAATGGGTGAAGGTGGGCGAGCTCTACAACGCTCTGCGCAACACCTATTGCGGGCATGTGGGCCTGGAATACATGCACATCGCCGATACCGAGGAACGGCGGTTCCTGCAGGATCATTTCGAAAGCCCCGAAGACACCATTCATTTCACGCCGGAAGGCAAGCGCGCCATCCTGCAAGCGGTGATCCGCGGCGAGGAATACGAGAAATATCTCGGCAAGAAATACGTCGGCACGAAGCGCTTCGGCCTCGACGGCGGCGAAGCCATGATCCCCGCGCTGGAAGCTGTGATCAAATATGGCGGCGCCACCGGCGTTCGCGAGATCATCTACGGCATGGCCCACCGCGGCCGTCTGAACGTGCTCGCGAATGTGATGGCAAAGCCATACAAGGTGATCTTCCACGAATTTTCCGGCGGCTCTGCCAATCCCGATGACGTGGGCGGATCGGGCGATGTGAAATATCACCTTGGCACCAGCACGGACCGCGAGTTTGACGGTATCAAGGTGCATATGAGCCTGGTGCCGAACCCATCGCATCTTGAGGCGGTGAACCCCGTGGTGCTGGGCAAGACCCGCGCACAGCAGGCCTTCCGGGACGATCTGGACGATCACCAGCAGGTGCTGCCCGTGCTGATCCACGGCGATGCGGCCTTTGCCGGCCAAGGCGTGGTGTGGGAGTGCTTTGGCCTGTCCGGCGTGCGCGGCTATTCCACCGGCGGTTGCATCCACTTCATCATCAACAACCAGATCGGCTTTACCACCAGCCCCAAGTTCGCGCGGTCCAGCCCCTATCCGTCTGACGTTGCCAAGGGCGTTCAGGCCCCGATCCTGCACGTGAATGGTGACGATCCGGAAGCCGTGACTTTCGCCTGCAAGCTGGCCATCGAATATCGGCAAAAGTTCAAGCGCGACATCGTGATCGACATGTGGTGCTATCGCCGCTTCGGCCATAACGAGGGTGACGAGCCCAAGTTCACTCAGCCGATGATGTATGACGAGATCAAGCAGCATCCCCGCGTATCCGAAATCTATTCGGAGAGACTGAAGAAGGAAGGCGTGCTGGAAGATGGCACGGCGCCGGAAATGCGCGCGGAATTTATCGCGCATCTCGATGAAGAGTTCGAGGCCGGCAAGAGCTACAAGCCCAATGAAGTGGACTGGTTTGCCGGTCGCTGGAGCGGCCTGCACAAGCCTGCCGATCCGGAAAGCGCGCGCCGCAATGTGCACAGCGCGATCGAAGAGAAGCTCTTCAACTCGCTTGGCCGCACGCTGACGACCGTCCCCGAAGATCTGCACGTGCACAAGACGCTGCAACGCGTGCTGGATGCCAAGCGCGAGATGTTCGACAGCGGCACCGGTTTCGACTGGGCCACGGCAGAGGCGCTGGCGTTTGGCAGCCTGGTGACAGAAGGCTTCGGCGTGCGCCTGTCCGGCCAGGATTCGGGTCGCGGCACATTCAGCCAGCGTCACGCCATCTGGGTTGATCAGCGTAACGAGGAAAAATACATCCCCCTCGCCACCCTGCCCCACGGCAAGTTCGAGGTGTATGATTCCACCCTCAGCGAATTTGGCGTGCTGGGCTTTGAATATGGTTTCAGCCTTGCCGATCCCAAGACGCTGGTGCTGTGGGAAGCGCAGTTTGGCGATTTCGCCAATGGCGCGCAGGTGATGATCGATCAGTTCATTGCCGCGGGCGAAGTGAAGTGGCAGCGGGCCAATGGCCTGGTGATGCTGTTGCCGCATGGATATGAAGGCCAGGGGCCGGAGCATTCCTCCGCCCGCCTCGAACGCTTCCTGCAACTGTGCGCGAACGACAATATCCAGGTTTGCAACATCACCAGCCCGGCGAATTACTTCCACGTGCTTCGCCGCCAGATGCTGCGCCCGTTCCGCAAGCCGCTGATCATCATGAGCCCCAAAAGCCTGCTGCGTCATCCCATGGCGAAAAGCGATGCCAAGTGGTTCAAGGGTGACAGCCATTTCATGCGCATCCTATCCGACAAGACAGAGATCGCGGACGAGAAGGTTCGCCGCCTCGTGCTGTGTTCGGGCAAGGTCGCCTATGATTTGATGGAAAAGCGGGACGAGGAAGGCGTGGACGATGTCTCCATCGTGCGCATCGAACAGCTTTACCCCTTCCCCGGCGAACCGCTGGCCGTGCGCATGCAGCGCATGCCCAATCTGGAAGAGGTGGTGTGGTGCCAGGAAGAACCGCACAACAATGGTGCATGGTTCTTCGTGCAGAACCGTATCGAGGATGCACTGACCGCAGCCGGGCACGAGGGCATGCGCCCACGTTATGCCGGACGCGAGGAAGCCGCATCCCCCGCAACCGGTTTTGCCAAGCGCCACCAGGCTCAGCAGGAGGCACTTGTCTCCGTCGCACTGGGCCTCTCCGAACGCGGCACCACGGCTGCAACGCGCAAGACGCGCAACACGAAGTGAAAGAGCCTTTCAACAAGGCACGCAAGGAACGCTGATCATGGCAACCGAAGTTAAAGTCCCCACGCTTGGTGAATCTGTCACCGAGGCTACCGTTGGCGAATGGCTGAAGCAGCCCGGCGATGCCGTTTCTGCCGATGAGCCGATCGTCAGCCTGGAAACGGACAAGGTGGCGGTGGAAGTCCCCTCCCCCGTTGCTGGAGTTTTGTCAGAATTTACCGTGGAGCTGGGCGATACGGTGGATGTTGGCGCCGTCATCGCGATGGTGGAAGAAGGCGCGGAGGGCAAATCATCCTCCCCGGCGCCCACTTCCAAGGCCAAGGCCGACGATGCCGCCACCCAAAGCGCGAAAGAGATGGAAAAGCTGCCCGATGATGGCGGCCAGAGCGCGGCTCCAAGCGGAGATGCGCCCACCATGTCTCCCGCCGTGCGCCGCGCCGTGCTGGAACACGGGGTGGACCCCACCACCATCAAGGGCACCGGCAAGGATGGCCGTCTGACCAAGGAAGACGTATTGGCCGCGGCCAAGTCCAAGGGCGCGAATGCTGCCCCTGCCCCGTCCCCCACGCCGTCCCCTGCACCCACCTCCGCCGCAGTGAAGGGCGAGCGACGCGAAGAGCGTGTGAAGATGACGCGCATGCGCCAGACCATTGCCAAGCGGCTGAAGGGCGCGCAGGAGGAAGCCGCGCTGCTGACCACGTTCAACGATTGCGACATGACCGCCGTGATCGAGGCGCGCGAGGCTTACAAGGATACCTTCGCCAAGAAGCACGGCATCAAGCTGGGCTTCATGTCCTTCTTTGCCAAGGCTGCGGCGCTGGCACTGAAGGACGTGCCTTCCGTCAATGCGCAGATCGACGGCGATGAGATCGTCTATTACGATTACGTCGACCTGTCCGTCGCCGTTTCCGCGCCAAACGGGCTGGTGGTGCCGGTGGTCCGCAGCATCGACCAGATGAGCTTTGCCGAGATCGAACTTGCCATCGCCGACTTCGGCAAGCGCGCCAAGGCCGGTGAGCTGACGATGGAAGACATGAAGGGCGGCACCTTCACCATCTCCAACGGCGGCGTGTTCGGATCGCTGATGAGCACCCCGATCATCAACCCGCCGCAGAGCGCCGTGCTGGGACTCCACCGTATCGAGGACCGCCCCGTCGCCGTGAACGGCGAAGTGGTGATCCGCCCGATGATGTATCTGGCACTGAGCTACGATCACCGCATCATCGATGGCCGCGAAGCCGTGACAGCACTGAAGATCATGAAGGAAGCGATCGAAGATCCGATGCGGATGCTGATCGACCTTTAAGGGACGGCGAGCGCCTCGCGGGCGAGTTTAACGGCCGTATCCAGCGCGTCGTCGGCGGGTACGGCCACGTCCGGCTGCACGCCTACGTCTTGCCAGTTGGTGCCCGTGAGCGGATGCTCGGAACGCCACTCTGGCAGATCCAGCGCGAAGTGATCGCTCACCCGGCGGTATTCGAACGGGTGCGCGCCCCCTCCTGACGTTTCGCCGATGATCGTTGCGCGACCGGCGGCCTGCAAGCTGTAGGCCAGCGCCTCAGCCGCCGAAAAGGTGCGGCGGGAAATGAGCACGTAAAGCGGCTTCTCCTCGCCAAACCGCCTGCCGGGCACCCAATGCGGAACGGACTCGTGGTGCCAGGTGTCGTTGGGCCTGTCGTAAGTCGACAGATAGGCGCTGCCCGGCTCCACCAGATAGCCAAGGACCAGCGCCACGGTATCGGCGCCGCCGCCATTGCGGCGCAGGTCTATGATCAGCGCATCGCCCTGGGCCGCCACGGTCATCGCCGCCGCTATCACGTCGGCGCCCATGCCGGGCGGCGGAAATGCGCGCAGGTCGAGCAGGGTGATGTTGCCATCCAGCCGCTCGATCTTTTCAACCCCATGGTTGACCCCGGCACCATACCATTGCTCGAAATCATCGTTGAGTTGCACGCCTTCCTCACTATCGGGGGTGGGCTCAGGTATAGGCGCGGCACTGAAGGAAAGGCCGAGGTGCCCATCGCCCGAAACTTCGCGCAGGCGTTGGGTGACTTTGGACGCGAAGGCCTCACCCTCGACGAGGCCATCGACGTCGCTCGCCAGTTCGCGCAAGCTTGCAGCGAGGGCGTCCACCTTCTCCACCAGCACATAGCGATCCCTGATCAGCCTTTCGGCCCGTACCAGCGCCTGCCGCTGTTCGGCGGCGCTGATGGCCTTTGTGCTGACGACCTGTGTGCTAGCGGGCTGTGTACCGAGGGGTTGGGCGTTGGCGGGGTGGACCGTAACGACAAGTAGCGTCACCATCATCGAACATATCAGATTACGCATGGGCAGCCTCCTCGATACGTGTGGCAAAATCCTTCAATTCCAGCGCATCAAGAACGTTGCCGAGTACGTCATCCAGCGCAACGCCCGCATCCCGTTCCAGCGATTTTGCCGCTGCGGCGACAGCCATCCACACCGGATACAAATTCGATGCAGCCGCCTCCCCTTGCGCTGAAAGTGCAATCAGGCGGGAGCGCCTGTCCTCCCCCGGCTCACGCGTTATGAAACCCGCTTTCTCCATTTCATCGATCGTCTGCGTCATGGCGGGCTGGGTGACCTCGATCGCGCGGGCAAGGTCACCCACGCCCGCCCTCTCGCGGATCAGCAATTCGCGGAAGACCGGATAATAACGGGACCGCATTTGCGGCACGGCCTTGGAATAGGCCGCTTCCACAGCGGGTTCTAGCTGGACCAGCACCGCGCGCAGCAGCGTGCCAAGCCCGATTGGAGGTATCGAATCATAATGCATAAGCCCTTATATAAATAAGCGGCACGCTCTACAACTGTTGCCTTGAGCGGACTAATCTCTATGTCGCAGGCAACCGACTCATCGCCCGCTTACGCCGGGAAAACAGCGAGAAGAACATGGCTGATTACGAATACGACGTCCTTGTTATCGGTGCCGGTCCCGGCGGCTATGTCGCAGCGATCCGCGCGGCGCAGCTGGGGCTGAAGGTCGCCTGCGCTGAAAGCCGTGAGACATTGGGCGGCACCTGCCTCAACGTGGGCTGCATTCCCTCCAAGGCCATGCTGCACGCGTCCGAATATTTCGATGCGGCCAGCAACGGCACGATGGAGCACATGGGCATCGAGGTCAGCCCCAAGCTCAACATGGAAAAGCTGCACGGCCAGCGTATCGAGGCGGTGGATGGCCTCACCAAGGGCATCGAGTTCCTGTTCAAGAAGAACAAGGTCGACTGGAAGAAGGGCCACGCAAAATTCGTGGACGCGCACACCGTTGAGGTGGGCGGCGAGAAGGTGACGGCCAAGGAAGTGGTGATCGCCACCGGTTCCAGCGTCACGCCGCTTCCCAATGTCGAGGTCGACAATGCCAATCACGTGGTGGTGGATTCCACCGGCGCGCTGGAACTGCCCAAGGTGCCGGATCACATGGTGGTGATCGGCGGCGGCGTGATCGGGCTGGAACTGGGCAGCGTGTGGCGCCGCCTTGGCGCGAAGGTCACCTGCGTGGAGTTCCTGGACGAGATCCTGCCCGGCATGGACGGCGATATCCGCAAGGAATCGCGCAAGATCTTCAAGAAGCAGGGCATTGAGTTCAAGCTTTCCACCAAGGTCACCGGCGTTTCCGTGAAGGGCAATACTGCCACGATCACGCTGGAACCTGCCAAGGGCGGCGATGAAGAGACGATGACGGCCGATTGTGTGCTGGTGTCCATCGGTCGCAAGCCCAACACCGATGGGCTGGGTCTCGATGCCATCGGCCTTGCAACCAATGATCGCGGCCAGATCGAGGTGGACGGCGAATTCCGCACCAGCGTCGACGGTGTGCGCGCCATTGGCGATGTGGTGCCCGGCCCCATGCTGGCGCACAAGGCCGAGGATGAAGGCATTGCCGTGGCCGAATGGATCGCTGGCGATACCGGCATCGTGAACCACGATGTGATCCCCAGCGTCGTCTACACCTGGCCCGAAATCGCCGGCGTGGGCCTGACGGAAGAGCAAGCCATCGAAAAGATGGGCGGCGACAAGAAGGCCATCAAGACGTCCAAGTTCCCGATGATGGCGAACAGCCGCGCGAAGACCAATCACGAGCCAGATGGCCTGGTGAAGGTGATCGCGGAGGCCGAAAGCGACCGTGTGCTGGGCGTGTGGGCGATCGCCTCTGTCGCAGGCACCATGATTGCAGAGGCCGCGCTGGCCATGGAATTTGGCGCAACGTCGGAAGACATCGCCTACACCTGTCATGCCCACCCCACCCATGCCGAAGCCATGAAAGAGGCGGCGATGGGCGTTCAGGGCAAGCCGATCCACATCTAGGTGCAACTGCGGGATCGCCTCCCCGCGATTGCGGCGCTGGCCATCCCGGTGCTGGCCGGCGCATTATACATGGCGCTGGCCGGTGCACCCTCGCACTATGCGCTCACCAATATCGGTGCGCTGGCGCTTGCCAGCCTGTGGATCGTGGCCGGGCGCGGGCCGCATACTGCCACCAGTCGGCATATTCTTGCCATCGCAATGCTGGTGGTAATGCTGGCGCCGCTCGCCGTCAGCCCACAGATGCAATCGATCACTGGGGACCGCGTGATGCGCTGGTTCCCGCTTGGCCCGCTGGCCCTGCACAGCGGCATGCTGGCCACCCCGGCGCTTTGCATGCTGGCCGCACGCAATCGCCTGCTGGCGGCCCCCATCCTGCTGGCCGCACTGGTCGCCAGCTTCTTCCAGCCTGACGCTGCCACCGGGTTCGCCATCACCTTTGCAGCCGTGGGCCTGCATCATGTGACCAAGGACTGGAAAGTGGGAGCGGTGGCGGCCATCGGTTTCTTCGCATCCATCAGAATGGCACTGATCGGGCAATTGCCACCCCAACCCTTTGTCGAGCGCGTTCTGATCGACGCGGCAAGCCAGAACCTGCTGCTGGCCGGCGCGCTGGCGGCGGCGCTGATTGCCACTTTCGTGCTGCTGCTTTCCGCCATTCCGTTCAACCGGGCAAAGCGTTTCACCCTTGCCGGGCTGTTCTTCGGTTTTGGCGTGATGGCTCTTATGTCGAACTACCCAACCCCGCTTATCGGCTATGGCGCGGCGCCCATTCTGGGCTTTGGCCTTGCCCTGGGCTTGCACAGGATACCCCAGCGATGACCGAGCTTTCGCCCTTTCACCTCGCCTTCCCCGTCGACAATCTGCAGACCGCGCGCGAGTTCTGGGGCGATGTGATGGGCTGCAAGGAGGGCCGCAGTTCCAATGACTGGTGCGATTTCGATTTCTACGGCCACCAGATCGTGGCGCACCAGGCCCCGTCCATCGTGGCGAAGGCCGGGCATGGCACAAACCCCGTGGATGGTGACGATGTGCCCGTGCCGCATTTCGGCATCGTGCTGGACATGGACGAATGGAAGGCGCTGGCGCAGCGCCTTATTGAGAAGGGCGTGACGTTCGATATCGCCCCGCGCGTGCGTTTCGAAGGGCAGCCGGGGGAGCAGGCGACCATGTTCTTCCGCGATCCGGCGGGCAATGCCATCGAGATGAAGGCCTTTGCCGACAGGGCCAAACTCTTCGCAACCGACTAGCGGAGCCTCCCCTAAACGCCTATCGGGCGCGGATGGCAGGCCAACAACTTATGCGCAAATTTGCCAGGTGGCACATCTGGCTCGGCTGGCTGGTCGGCCTGCCCGTGCTGATGTGGACGGTGACCGGCCTTGTTATGGTGTGGCACCCCATCGAATATGTGCGGGGCAATCATCTGCGCGCAGAACTGCCGCCACTGGAAACCCGCGCACTAATGATGCCGCGACTGGGCGGTCCGGTGAAGAGCGTAACCCTGCAAAGCCTGTACGATGGCCCCGGCTGGATCGTGGTGGAGGCGAATGGCGCACGCTTTCGCTATTCGCCGCAGGACGGGCGGCTGTACAATCCCGTGCTGGAAAGCGATGCGCGCGCGATAGCCCTGGCAGCCTATGCCGGTGATGCCGCGCTGGATGCCATCACCTATTACCCCGCCGATGCCGCCCCGCTTGACCTGCGCACGCCTGTGAACAGCTGGCAGGCGCGCTTTGCCGATGACACGCTTATCTACATCCATTCGCAAACCGGGGAAGTGCTGGCGGTTCGCAGCGGCTGGTGGCGGGTTTTCGATTTCATGTGGGGGCTCCACATCATGGATCTGGATGCGCGAGAGGATACGAGCCATCCGGTCCTGATCATCTTTGCCGCGCTGGGCGTCGCAGGTTCCCTGCTCGGCTGCGTCCTGATGTTCCGCCGGCGCAAGGCGCGGGTCCAAGCGACATGATCGCGCCCGTCCTTCCGCCCTTTCTGGATCTTGGCGGCACAGCCGTGTTCGCGCTTTCGGGCGCATTGCTGGCAGCGCGGCTTAACCAGACTTTCGTCACCTGCGCCTTCTTCGCGCTGCTGACAGGCGTCGGCGGCGGATCTGTGCGTGATGCCATGCTGGGCGTTCCGGCCTTCTGGCTGCGCGATTTCTGGGTGGTGCCCGTGGTGATGATCTGCGCGTTGATCGCGTGGTTCACGCCGCGCAAATGGTGGGAGGGAAGCTGGCTGGAATGGGCCGATGCGCTGGGGCTTGCCGTGTTCAGCACGCTGGGCGTGGCCAAGGCGCTGGCTTTCGATGTCGCGCCGCTTGCCGCGATCATCCTTGGCGTGGTGACGGGCTGCGTTGGCGGGATCGTGCGCGATGTTATCGCGGGCGTGCCATCCATCCTGATGCGACCGGAGCTTTACGTGACCGCAGCCGCCCTTGCCTCCTCCCTATGCGGGATAATGATCTTGCTGGGCGTGCAGCAGGAATGGGCCATGGGCATAGCCGCGCTGGCAGGGTTCATCCTGCGCGGCGCGGCCATGTTCTGGCGGATCGAATTGCCCGCCTATTCGCGTGAGGTGAAGGACTAGCGCGCAGGCTGCGCGAAATCGGGCGCCTGTGCAGTGGTGTAGCGGCCATCGCCTTCCCACTCGCCATCTTGCGTATCGGCATCGGCATCCGGCTGCCAATCCTCCGCATAGCCTTCTTCTCCCGGCAACGGGCCACCGGGATATGCGGGACGTGCATCGCTGCCACCTGGAACGGTGGCAACCGGCGCAGCATCGTCATAGCTGTAGACTTCGTCAGCCGCAGTGCGGGTTCTGGCGCGGGCATTGCGATAGGCAGCATCGCTGTGCTGTGATCCCGATGCTTCGGAAAGCACTTCGGTATAGGCGCCGGTGCTGTAATCGATGCTGCGGATTTCGCCGCCATTGTCGATGAAGCAGCGCCAGCTTTGGCCTGTACTCAGCGTGCCGGAAACGTTCCAACCGCTGGCCGAACGCTGCGCTTCGTCGACATTTTCGACGCGCTTGTCGGCATATTCTACCTGATCCACGCACATGTCGACGGCGCTTTCCACGCCGCTGCTTTCATAATTGCCGTGATTGCGGTCCCGCCTGTCATCATACCGAACGCGGTCGCGCCGGTCGTAGCGGTAATCCCTGTCACGATCCTTGTTGGACGATCCGATGATGGCGGCCAGCGCGCCCAGCACCACGACACCGGCAACCACGTCGCCAGCATCAACACCACGGTTGCGGTGGCGATAACCACGATAACGGTCACGGCGATAACGGCGGTACTGGTTGGCTTCACCAGGGTCGCCCGTGTTCACCGAAACATGCGCGTTCGCCGGTGAAGCGGAAGCGGGCATCTCAGCCCCAGCAACAGGCGTTGCCGCCATGGAAAGCGCAGCGGCAAGGGCGGCAAAGCTGGCGAAACGGGTGGGCTTGCGAATCATTGAATTCCCCCTGGAATTTCGAACTTTTGCATGGCTAGGCGGTCCAGACTGACATGAGCCTGAACCGCCTTTGCCGGTTTGATGGATGGATCAGCGATCAAAGGCCGCGGATGCCCTTGAAGTCGATATCGACGACCCGGCCATGACGAATGTCGCAGGTGAAGCGTCCCTCGTCCCAGCCATCGTTGCGATAGCCGCGACGATAGTCTCCACGGCGGCCATATCCGCGACGGTCGCGATAGCGATAGTCATCACGCACGGCGATCCGGCCCTTCACTTCGAAGCCGCGGCGCTCGCGGTCCACATCGCGGATTTCGTAAACTTCGGCGCGGCTACCGGTGTAGCGCTGGGCAGTCCGCTCTGCGGCGCGAACGCACTGTTCTACGGCGCGTCGGCCATTGTCGTAACCACCGCGATAGTCGCCACGGTAACCGCGACGATCATAGCGATCATACCGATCATATCGGTCATTATTGCCGGACGACAGAATGGCAGCCAGGCCACCCAGGACAACGGCACCGGCGATCACTTCACCGGCTGAAATCCCATCGCGATCACGATCCCGATAACGGTGATCGTCCGCCATGGCGGGAGAAGCCGAGGCCACTGCCATCGCACCTGCCGCGACGGTTCCTAGCGTGCCCTTGGCAAGAGCTTTGTTAATGGACTTCATGGGGTCTCTCCTACTGGTCCCGGCGACGGGATTGCCACCTGTGAACACAGTTATAGGAGAGCCCCTGTGAGAAGACGCTGAACTCGCGTGTTAGGCGATGTTCAGGAAAACACTACCTATTGTGAACGATTTACTCGCCCGGCTTCAGCCCCGTCCAATAGGCCAGGAATGCAGCAATATCAGATGCTTCTTCTATGGCCTTGTCGGTCGGCTTGCCCGAACCGTGCCCGGCACGCGTCTCGATCCGGATCAATTGCGGGCGATCTCCAAGATCCTCCGCCTGCAGGGCAGCGGTGTATTTAAAGCTGTGGCCAGGCACCACGCGATCATCCGTGTCTGCGGTGGTCACCAGCAGTGCAGGATAATCCGTAGCGGGCTGGATATTGTGCAGCGGGGAATAGGCCCGCAGGATGCGCCAATCCTCCTCCCGATCGGGATAGCCGTAATCATCCACCCAATATCGGCCTGCGGTCCACTGGTCGAAACGCAGCATGTCCATCACGCCAACAGCGGCATTGCCCGCCGCGAACAGGTCCGGCCGCTGGTTGGACACAGCACCCACCAGCAATCCGCCGTTGGAGCCGCCCTGAATGGCCAGCCCATTTTCAGACGTCACGCCCTCGGTAATCAGGAATTCGCCCGCAGCGATGAAATCGTCGAACACGTTCTGCTTGTTGGCGCGGCGTCCGGCATCGTGCCATGCTTTGCCATATTCACCACCACCGCGAATATTGGCGAGTGCGAAGGCGCCGCCGGCCTCCACCCATGCCATTCTGCTGGTGGAGAAACCGGGGGTAAGCGAAACATCGAAACCGCCATAGCCATAGAGCAGCGTCGGCACAGCCTTGCCACTGGCGGCCACATCGGCGCGGCGCATGATGAACATGGGCACGCGGGTGCCGTCCTTGCTTTCGTAAAAGCGCTGTTCAACCACGAAATCATCGGGATTGAAGGTCAGCTCCGGCTCTGCAAACACGGTGCTGTCACCGCTCGACACATCATAGCGATAGATGGCGGCAGGGCGGTTGAAGCTGGAGAAGGCGTAGAACATCTCCGCGCTATCGGGAGAGCCGTAGAAACCGCTGGCGCTGCCGATACCGGCAAAGTCCATTTCGCGCACCAGTTCGCCATCCAGCGTGTAGACATAGGCGGCAGAAGAGGCATCTTCGAGATATTCCACCACCAGATGTCCGCCGACAAGCGACGCACCGGCAATCGGCTGATCACGCTCTGCCAGAACCTCGGTCCACCCCGCCTGCAGGTTGTCCATGTCGATGGAAACCACGCGATACAGCGGCGCATCGGCATTGGTGGAGAAGAACAGGCGAGAGCCCACGCTATCGATCAGGTTCCAGCTGTTTTCGAAGCCCGGCACCAGCGGGCGGGTGTTCCAGCCTTGCGAAAGGTCAATCAGGTTCACCTCATAGCGCGAATCCGTGCCGGTGGAGGATGTGATGATAGCCCAGCGGCCATCGCTGGTGGTCTGCGCGGTGTGATTGCGTTCAGGATGATCGGGCGTGGAAAACACCAGTCTGTCGTCAGCCTGATCCGAACCCAGCGCGTGGTAATAAACCGCCTGGTTCATGTTGATCGCCTGGAAATCCTCGCCCTCCTCAGGCTCCGGGAAACGGGAATAGAGGAAGCCGTCCTCGCCCACCCAGCTGAGCCCGGTGAACTTGGCCCAGCGAATCTCGCCGCCGATCTGATCCCCTGTGGCCACATCCATCACGCGCAGGATGCGCCAGTCCGTGCCGCCATCCTGCACACTATAGAGGAGCCTGGTGCCATCGGGAGACGGCACCCAGCCCGAAAGCGCGGTGGCGCCGTCCTCTGCCCATTCATTGGGATCGATCAGCAGGCGCGGCGCTGCATCCAGGCTATCGCGCACATACAGCGGCGACTGGTTCTGCAGGCCGGAATTGCCGGTGTAGAAATAGCGTCCGCCGCGCTCTACCGGGACGGAAAAACGTTCGAAATCGTAAAGCTCGCCAATGCGCTTGGTAAACCAGTCGCGCGCGGGCAGCTTTGCCAGATAAGCATCGGTGACAGTGTTCTGCCGATCTACCCAATTTGCCACATCCTGGCTGTTGCGGACGTCTTCCTCCAGCCAGCGATAGGGATCGGCCACGGCCTCCCCGAAGATGGTCTCAACAACGTCGCCCCGGCGCGTTTCTGGATAGTCTGGTGCAGTCATGTCCTGCGCACTAGCGGGAATGGAAGCGGTGGCAAGCAGCGTGGCTGCTGCAATCAATGTACGTTTCATGCGACCTCGTATCTTTGACTGAGCGAATTAATCGTTTCAGTCGATACTTGGTGAGAAACTTGGATGATTGCAATCGCTTATCGTCGCTATTTGCCCAATGCCGCCAGAACATCGCGCGTAAACGCGGCAATATCGAAGCCCGATCCGCCCGCCGGATCCTCCCCGCGCCGCACGATGACAACATCCTTTGACGGGATGACGACCACATACTGCCCGCGATTGCCAAGCGCGGCGAAGGCGTCGTCGGGAATGCCGTCCATCCCGCTCATGATCCACCATCCCGCGCCATAGCCCCACTCGCCATCGGGCTGCGGACCGCTGGGGGCGGAGACGTATTGCACCCAGCCTTCAGGGAGCAGGCGCGTACCATCGGGCAAGACGCCGTCATTGAGGTAGAGCTGGCCGAGCCGCGCAAGATCATGCGCAGTGGACCAGACCTGGCTGGAGAGGATGTAATTGCCCTGCCAGTCGGTTTCCGCAACGGTGTGAAGCATGCCAACCTGCCGGAAGAAATCGGCAGGCGGATGTGCCTCGAACCCGTCGCGCATGGCCCGGATCGCCATCAGCGTATCGTTGTTGGCATATCGCCAGCTTGCACCGGGCATATGCACCAGCGGCCAGTCCGTCGCGCGCTCCTCCACCGTGGCACCGCCATAGTAAAGCGGATCGGTCCGACTCCCTATGGTGTCGGAGTAGCGGCCCGAGGCCATGCGCAATGCGTGATCTATCGTGATGGCGGCGCGCGGATCGCCCTCGCCCGCGCCCAACCCTGCCGGATCGCCCACGCTGGCCTCTCCGCGCTGTACGGCGGCGCCGACCAGTGTCGCTGCAATGCTCTTGGCGACAGACCATGTACGCTGCGGCACATCTGGGCCGAAGTCCGGTAGGTATTCCTCATCCAGCACAGTCCCATCGCGCATGACGAGAATCGCGGTGGTGCGACTGTCTTCACCGTAGGTTGCGTCGAATGCGCTCGCTGAAACGATTTCAAGCGCAGAGTCGGCAGGTGCGGAGGGGACAGGCTCTGCAGATGCCTGCGTAACAGCAAACACCTGCTCGCCTATTTCGGGAGCAGTGCTGCCGATCGGTTGCAGGGCGCAGCCCGCGCCCGGCGTATGAATGGCCATGCGGGCAGGCGTGTCGTCTGCCCACTCCACTTCAACGCGATGGACGATGCTCGCGCTCTGGACATATCCGTCGGCGCTGCTGATATCGGCCGCGTCCTCCACCGTCTCGGCCTGCCCGCGCCGCACGATGGCGTAGGGAAGGTCTTCTACGATGTCGTCTAGCGGTGACTGAATGCCGGTGAGTTCCCACTTCATCACGCTCTCCGGCGTGCGGGTGCCCCCGTTACGCTCTGCATTGGCAATCGCGCTGCAGAGGAACAGCGCCTTATAGCCGGCTGCCAGCGCGCGATCATACCGCTGTTGCATCTCCTCTTGGGAAATGGCCTGAGCGAAGACGGGAGAGGTTGCGGGAATGGCGAGTGACAGCGCGGTGGCAGCCAGGAATGCGGTGCGGATCATGGGACACCTTGTGACATGTGCAGCGCAAAAGAAAAGGGCCGCCGGATCGCTCCGTCGGCCCTTTTCTTTGTTCGGTTACGAGCGCTTACGCGTCTTCGTATTCGTCCTCGGTCATCACCGGGCCGCTGTCCTGGCCCTTGGCGTCCATGTCGCGATCCACCAGTTCGATGTAGGCGATGGGCGCGGCGTCGCTTGCGCGGTAGCCAGCCTTGATAACGCGGGTGTAGCCGCCGTCACGATCAGCATAACGCTCTGCCAGGACTTCGAACAGCTTCTTCAGCTGCGCATCGTCCAGCAGGCGGCTGTGCGCCAGGCGACGGTTCGAAAGGCCGCCACGCTTTGCCAGCGTGATCAGCTTTTCAACATAGGGGCGCATTTCCTTGGCCTTGGCCGTGGTGGTGAGGATCTGCTCAT
The DNA here is from genome assembly GCF_009807005.1 of Aurantiacibacter rhizosphaerae. GTDB lineage: Bacteria > Pseudomonadota > Alphaproteobacteria > Sphingomonadales > Sphingomonadaceae > Alteraurantiacibacter > Alteraurantiacibacter rhizosphaerae. The sequence continues at coordinate 692,504 of NZ_WUBR01000002.1, forward strand.
GCTTGATCAGAGCCGCCGCCATGTTGCGGAACATGGCGGTGCGATGCTGTGACTTACGGCTAAGCTTGCGGCCTTTAATACCGTGACGCATATTTCATTCTCCAGTTCGAAAAGGGCCCGTTTTACGGAAAGCCCAGTGCAGGCCGGAAAAACGGGGTCCGGCCAAATCCCCTGTAGACAAGTTATTCTGGCAAGTTAGCCGAGCAGTTCCTGCTCGAGCTTCTTGGCCATTTCCTCGATATTCTCGGGCGGCCATCCGGGGATGTCCATGCCGAGGCGCAGACCCATGGAAGACAGCACTTCCTTGATCTCGTTGAGCGACTTGCGACCGAAGTTCGGCGTGCGCAGCATCTCGGCTTCGGTCTTCTGGACCAGGTCGCCGATGTAGATGATGTTGTCGTTCTTGAGGCAATTGGCCGAACGGACGGACAGTTCCAGCTCGTCCACCTTCTTGAGAAGGTAACGGTTGAGCTGGTTGGTGTCGCTTTCCTGCGGTTCTGCAGCAACGCCGATCATGGCGCTGGAAGGCTGCGGGATACCGTCTTCGAAGTGGACGAACAGCGTCAGCTGGTCCTGCAGGATGCGCGCCGCATAGGCGATAGCATCTTCAGGGGTGACGGTGCCGTCGGTCTCGATGGAGAGCGAGAGCTTGTCGAAGTCCAATTCCTGGCCAACGCGGGCGTTCTCGACTTTGTAGCTCACCTGCTTGATCGGCGAGTAGAGCGAGTCGACCGGGATCAGGCCGATCGGCGCATCGGCCGGGCGGTTCTGAACGGCGGGGGAGTAACCCTTGCCGGTGTCGGCGGTCAGTTCCATGTTCAACGTGGCACCTTCATCGAGGTGGCACAGAACCAGATCCTTGTTCAGCACTTCAATATCGCCGGAAACGGCAATGTCGCCGGCTTTCACTTCGCCGGGGCCGGTGGCGGAAAGCTGCAGGCGCTTGGGCCCTTCGCCTTCCATCTTCAACGCGATCTGCTTCACGTTGAGAACGATGTCGGTAACATCTTCGCGCACTCCAGCAAGGCTGGAGAATTCGTGCAGCACGTTCTCGATCTTGATCGAGGTGATGGCCGCACCCTGAAGGCTGGCAAGCAGGACGCGGCGCAGGGCGTTGCCCAGCGTCAGGCCGTAGCCACGCTCAAGCGGCTCAGCGACAAAGGTCGCCTTGCGCTTCTTGTCTGCGCCTTCCTTGATTTCGAGGGTATTGGGCTTCTTCAGTTCCTGCCAGTTCTTCGTGTTGACGGACATGGACTTCCCCTAAAGGTATTTCGTGGCACAAAGGCCGCGGAGCGCTGGAACGCCGCGGCCGATGCGAGTGACTGGTTGCGGAGCGTGAGCCCCGCGGCAGGCTTCGATCAGACGCGGCGACGCTTTGATGGCCGCACACCATTGTGCGGGATCGGCGTCACGTCGCGGATGCTGGTGATGGTGAAACCCACCGCCTGCAGCGCCCGCAGCGCGCTTTCACGGCCCGAACCCGGACCCTTGATCTCTACCTCGAGCGTCCGCACGCCGTGCTCGGCGGCCTTCTTGCCTGCGTCGTCAGCAGCGACCTGCGCGGCATAAGGCGTGGATTTGCGGCTGCCCTTGAACCCCATCATGCCAGCGCTGGACCAGCTGATTGCATTGCCCTGCGCATCGGTGATGGTGATCATGGTGTTATTGAAGCTGGAGTTGACGTGTGCAACACCGCTTGAAATGTTCTTCTTGTCGCGGCGCCTTACTCGGCCTGGTTCGCGTGCCATCTGTCGTATTCCTCGTATCTGTAAAGAAGGAAAAAGCCTGGGAAATTAACCCAGCTTACTTCTTCTTGCCGGCGATCGGCTTGGCCTTGCCCTTGCGGGTACGGGCGTTGGTGTGGGTGCGCTGACCGCGAACGGGCAGGCCCTTGCGGTGACGCAGGCCACGATAGCAGGCGAGGTCCATCAGACGCTTGATGTTCATCGCGGTGTTGCGACGAAGGTCGCCTTCCACGGTGTAATCGGCATCGATGGTTTCACGGATCTGAAGGACTTCTGCGTCCGTCAGGTCCTGCACGCGGCGCGAGTGATCAATGCCGAGCTTGTCGGCAATCTTCACTGCAGTGGTGGGACCGATACCGTGAATGTAGGTGAGCGCTACAATAACGCGCTTGTTGGTGGGGATGTTTACCCCGGCAATACGAGCCACTTAATTCTCCATGCTCCACAGGGAATGCGCCAGTGTGACGCCCCTATCTCATCGCTAAACAAACCCGCCCCGATGTTCCGAAAGCAAAAACAGGAGGCTTGCCAAAAGGCTGCCGCCAGATTGTCACCATAGATACTATTGGACGAGTAGAGGGCGCAGATAGGGTGATTCCCCTCCTGCGTCAACAGCCGAAAGCTCGCATACAGAAACTTCTGCTGCGCGCGGGAGCATATGCGCTCCGATGTCCCTTATATACCGCGCAAGTGCGGCCTAGTCAAAACCCGTATCACTCGCTGTCGACAGTCTGGCGTATATCCCCGCCAAGCCTTGCCACCAGTCCGCCCAGGAATTCCGATTGCACCGCATCGACCGCCGGGGCCAGCTGTGCCGCAGGAATGCGCGACTGGCCGCCGGTAACATAGTCCCAGCTGATGCGCGTGCCCTCCCCCGTATCGGTATCCGCCAGTGTGACGGTGAGCGTTCCCGCCAACCCTTCCGCCTGCAAGGGCCCAAGCGAACCGGACATGCGCAAGGCCTTGCCGGGCATCACCATGATAACCCGCATGTGCTCCACAGAGCCTGCTGGCCAATCACCCTCGCCCGGAAGGTTCTCGCAAAAGCAACCGCCCGCCACGGCGTCGAGTTGCAGGTTATTGGAATCGTCGGACCAGCTGTGGCTCCACCAGCTTTCCGGGTGAACGAGCTCCTGCCAGACCTCATCACGGTCGGCTGAGACCACGGCCTCATCATGAGTGGCGAAACCGCCGGAGGTGGATGTAACCACCTCCGCAGCAGCAGAGCCGGAATAGCCGATGGCCACTAGGGTTGCCGGAATGGCAAGTCTTGCGAAACTCATGATCCCTCCTCCGAATGGAAGAGGGATACGCGAGGCTTAGCCTGACGCCAACACCTTCTCGATTTCGGTGGTCACCGCATCGATGGAGGCCATGCCATCCACCCGCTGCACCAGGTCGCGCTTGTCGTAATACGGCAGGATCGGCGCGGTCTTTGCGCGGTATTCCTTCATGCGGGTGCGCACGGTCTCTTCCGTGTCATCGGGCCGGCGCTTGAACTCGGTAGCGCCGCATTTGTCGCACACGCCTTCCTTCTCAGGCTGTTTGTGCCGATCGTGATAGCCCTCACCGCAATTGGCGCAGGTAAAACGGCCCGTCACGCGGTCCACCAGTGCTTCTTCATCAACCACCAGTTCGATGACGTGATGAAGCTTGCGGTTATGGCTGGAGAGAATCTCGTCCAGTGCCACGGCTTGTGCCTCAGTACGCGGGTAGCCATCAAAAATGGCGCCTACGTCATCGCCCATCGCCGCCAGCTCCGCGTCTATCAGGGCAGACACGATCTCGTCGGAGACAAGCTCTCCGCGATCCATGACTTCCTTGGCCTTGATACCAACAGGGGTCTGCGCCTTTACGGCGGCACGCAGCATGTCGCCCGTCGACAGCTGGCGCATCCCGTGGTGCTGCACCAGATTGGAGGACTGGGTGCCCTTGCCTGCGCCCGGAGGCCCCAAAAGGATGATGTTCATGAAACGCGAATCCCCTCTTTGAAGAACCTCCAGCGCTAGCCTAGCGCATGCGGCCCTTCAACTTGGCCTTCTTGATCAGATCGCCATACTGGTGTGCCAGCAGGTGCGACTGGATCTGGCTGATAGTGTCTACGGTGACGTTGACCACGATGAGCAGGCTGGTGCCGCCAAGGAACAGCGGCAGGCCCGTCTGTGCAATGCCCCATTCGGGGATAATGCAGACCGCGGTCAGATAGATTGCGCCGACCACGGTGATGCGTGTCAGGACGTAATCGAGGTAATCGGCAGTGCGCTTGCCCGGACGGATGCCCGGAATGAAGCCACCGTTCTTCTTCAGATTGTCCGCCGTATCTTCCGGATTGAAGACAACCGCGGTGTAGAAGAAGGCAAAGAACATGATGCCCGCGCCATACAGCAGCATGTAAAGCGGCTGTCCGTGCGCCAGATACTGGTTCAGCGTGACGATCACACTGCCCCAGGCGCTGCTAGTGTCCACGGAATTGCCCGCAAACTGGGTAATCGTCAGAGGCAAGAGCAGCAGCGAACTGGCGAAGATCGGCGGGATAACGCCGGCGGTGTTGAGCTTCAGCGGCAGGTGCGAGCGATCGGCCTGCATGCCGCCGCGCTGAGTGGCGCGCTTGGGATACTGGATCAGCAATCGGCGCTGGGCGCGCTCGAAGAAGCAGATCACCAGGATCAGAATGACGACCATCACGATCAGCCCGCCGATCAGCACGCCGCTGATGGAGCCGGTGCGGCCACCTTCAAACAGGTTTGCCGTAAAGGTAGGGAACTGGGCGACGATGCCCGCCATGATGATCAGCGATACGCCATTGCCGATGCCGCGTGCAGTAATCTGCTCACCCAGCCACAGCAGGAACATGGTGCCGCCAACAAGGTTGATGACCGATACGACGCGGAACATGATGCCGGGGTCGACCACGGCCTGCAGCCCGCTCGACGCGCCATATGCCTCAAGCCCGCTGGCCAGGAACCAGCCCTGGATCGCGCACAAGAACACCGTGCCATAGCGAGTGTACTGGTTCAGCTTCTTGCGACCGGCCTCGCCTTCCTTCTTCAACGCCATCAGGCTGGGGTGCAGCGAAGCGGCGAGCTGGATAACGATGGAGGCGGTAATATAGGGCATGACGCCCAGCGCGATGAGGCTCATGCGTTCCAGCGATCCGCCGGAGAACATGTTGAACATGTCGAGGATGCCGCCACGCGTCTGGTCGTACAGGGTTTCCAGGATCAGCGGGTTGACGCCCGGGAGCGGCACGAAGCTGAGAAAACGGAAAACCATCAGCGCACCGATGGTAAACCAGATGCGCTGCTTGAGCTCTGTGGCCTTGCTGAAGTTCGAGAAGCTCAGCGAGCTGGCGATATTGTCGGCGCGAGATGCCATGAGAAGTATCTTATCCTGGTAATTCCGCCGGTCCCTCCCGGCACAGGAAGGCTAGATAGGGACGCGCGGGCCCAATGTCGAACCCGCGCGTGCCTTTATCCTGTTATTGGGCGCTCTTCGCGGCCTTGTTGGCTTCGCGGCGCTCAGCCTTCTTTTCGTGCTCGGGCTTGCCAAGATCGATGATATCGACCTTGCCGCCGGCCTTTTCGACAGCTGCCACGGCACCCTTGGAGGCACCTGCAATGTTGAAGGTAACCTTGGCGGAAAGCTCGCCCTTGGCCAGCAGGCGGACACCGTCCTTGCCACCGCGAGCAACACCGGCAGCCTTCAGCGCGGCGTGGTCAATCGTGGACTTGGCGTCCAGCTTGCCATTGTCGATCAGCTTCTGGATCGCGCCGATATTCACTTCGGCATAGTCCTTGCCGAACGGGTTGTTGAAGCCACGCTTCGGCAGGCGCATGTGAAGCGGCATCTGGCCGCCTTCAAAGCCCTTTACGGCAACGCCGGAGCGGCTCTTCTGGCCCTTCTGACCACGGCCGGACGTCTTGCCCTTGCCGGAACCAATGCCACGGCCGACGCGGATGCGGGCCTTGCGGGCGCCTTCGTTGTCACGGAGATCGTTAAGTTTCATAGTCTGCACTCGCTTTCGCTTTGTTCGCGCCAAAAATTCAAATCTGTAAAAATGGAAGCGGCCCGCTACGCCAGCGGGCCACTACCGTCAAATTGTTTTGCCAATCGCGGCCCAATCGCGGCGGGGCTTAGCCCTCCACGATCTCCACAAGGTGCGGCACCTTGGCAACCGCTCCGCGAACTTCAGGGGTATCCTGACGCTCGACAACCTTGTGCATCTTGTTGAGGCCAAGACCGATGAGGATCTTGCGCTGGCTCTCGGGACGACGGATCGGCGAACCGATCTGCTTGATCTTGATGGTAGCCATTGATCTTACTCCGTGATCGCTTCAGCTTCGGCCTGGGCCTCGGCTTCGCTCACCTGGCCGCCACGACCCAGCAGGTCTGCAACCTTTTTACCGCGACGCTGCGCAACAGACTTCGGCGAGGACTGGTTGGTCAGGCCGTCGAACGTGGCGCGGATCATGTTGTAGGGGTTGGAGGTGCCAACCGACTTGGTCACAACATCGGCAACGCCCAAAGCTTCGAACACGGCACGCATCGGGCCACCGGCGATGATGCCGGTACCAGCAGGTGCCGAGCGAACGACAACGCGGCCTGCGCCGAAGTGACCCTTGCCATCGTGATGGAGGGTACGACCTTCCTTCAGCGGCACGCGGATCATCTTCTTCTTCGCAGCAGCGGTTGCCTTGTTGATGGCTTCCGGCACTTCGCGAGCCTTGCCATGGCCAAAGCCGACGCGGCCCTTGCCATCGCCAACCACGACCAGCGCGGCGAAACCGAAGCGCTTACCGCCCTTCACCACCTTGGCAACGCGGTTGATGTGGACGAGCTTCTCGATCAGCTCCTCGCCATCATCATCGCCGCCACGACCGCCGCGACGATCATCACGACCACCACGGCCACGGCCGCGGTTGTTGTCACGTCCGCCGCCGGGGCCACCACGACCGCGGCCGCCACCGCCACCGCGATTGTTGTCACGGGTGCGGGCATTGCCATCATCGGCCTGGGCCGGTGACTGGTTTTCGGCAGCTTCAGTGGTTGCCATGGTCGGCGTCGGGGTAGAACCCTCGTTCGTGACCTTGGTCTCTTCGTTGTTGTTGGTTTCGTCAGCCATCATCAGAACTCCAGCCCGCCTTCGCGCGCGGCATCGGCCAGCGCCTTGACGCGGCCATGGAACAGGAACCCGCCGCGGTCGAACACGACGGTCGTCACGCCAGCCTTCTTGGCGGCTGCGGCGATATCGCTGCCCACCTTCTTGGCGGCATCGACATTCGCACCCGAACCATCGGCGCCCAGCGTGCTGGCGGCGGCGACGGTGCGGCCATCGGAATCATCGATGATCTGCGCATAGATATGCTGCCCTGTGCGGTGCACGGACAAACGGGGCTTGTCACCCGAACGCTTGCGAAGCGCAGTGCGCACGCGGCGACGGCGACGTTCAAAGAGGGAAAGCTTTGCCATCTTACTTCTTCTTCCCTTCCTTGCGGAAGATATACTCGCCGCGATACTTCACACCCTTGCCCTTGTAAGGCTCAGGCTTGCGCCATTCGCGGATCTCGGCAGCGAACTGCCCGACCTTCTGCTTGTCGATACCCGAAATCTCGACCGTGGTCTGGTCGGGCGTCTTGACTTCCACGCCTTCGGGAACGTCCAGATCGACATCGTGACTGAAACCGAGCTGAAGCTTCAGCTTCTTGCCCTGTGCCTGCGCACGATAACCAACGCCGGTGATTTCGAGCACCTTGGTGAAACCTTCGGTCACACCGTCAACAAGGTTCTGTACGAGCGTGCGCTGCATGCCCCAGAACTGACGCGCCTTCTGCGTCTTGTTGATCGGGTCGACCTGGATCTCGTCGCCCTCGATCTTGTATTCGATCAGGTCGAACATGCTCATGGAGAGCTCACCCTTGGGGCCCTTCACGCTGAGCGTGCCGTTTTCGGTCTTGGCGGTCACTCCGCTAGGAAGCGCTACCGGCCTTTTGCCAATGCGGCTCATCAGAATACCTCCGCAAGCACTTCGCCGCCGACGTTTTCGTTGCGCGCTTCGTTGTCCGAAAGCACGCCCTTCGGCGTCGAGACGATGGTGATGCCAAGGCCGTTGCGCACTGCCGGAAGCTCTTTCGAGCCCGAGTAGATGCGGCGGCCAGGCTTGGAGACGCGGGCAACATGCTTGATCGCAGGTTCGCCCTCGAAATACTTCAGTTCGATACGCAGCGCAGGGTGCTTGCCACTCGCATCCTCGGAATAGCCACGGATGTAGCCTTCACGCTGGAGAACTTCGAGTACGTTTGCACGCAGCTTGGAAGCGGGCGAAAGGACGGAGTCCTTCTTAGCCTGCTGCCCGTTGCGGATGCGGGTGAGCATATCACCCAGGGGATCGGTCATAGCCATTCGTCAGGTCCTCACCAGCTCGACTTGGTCACGCCCGGAATCAGGCCCTTGTTAGCCAGGTTCCGGAGTTCGATGCGGTTAAGCCCGAACTTGCGGTAGTAGCCGCGCGGGCGGCCGGTGGTGGTGCAGCGGTTGCGCACACGGGTGGGGTTCGCATTACGCGGAAGTTCGGCCATCTTCAGGCGGGCCATGAGACGCTCTGTATCGTCGAGCGACTCATCGTCGGCAATTGCCTTCAGCTTTTCGTACTTCGCTGCGTACTTCTGAACGAGCTTCTTGCGCTTCTCGTTCTTGTTGATGGAACTCAGTTTCGCCATTGGACTTAAGCTCTCTCTTGCTTTCTCAGGTCAGGGAAACGGCTCACGCCGCTTCCTTGTCTTCGGCCTGCTCGGCCGGGAACGGGAAACCGAACAGCTTGAGGAGCTCGCGCGCCTCGTCGTCGGTCTTGGCGGTGGTGGTGACGATGATGTCCATGCCACGCACCTTCTCGATCTTGTCGTAGCTGATCTCTGGGAAGATGATCTGCTCCTTGATGCCCATGGCGTAGTTGCCATTGCCATCAAACGACTTGGGGTTAACCCCGCGGAAGTCGCGAATACGCGGCATCGCGATGGTCACCAGGCGATCAAGGAATTCATACATGCGATCGCGGCGCAGGTTAACCTTGCAACCGATTGGCATGCCGTCGCGCAGCTTGAACTGTGCGATGGATTTCTTGGCTTTCGTGATCACCGGCTTCTGGCCAGCGATACGTTCCATTTCCTCGGCAGCGGTCTGGACCTTCTTCTTGTCCTGGCTCGCTTCGCCAACGCCCATGTTGAGCGTGATCTTGGTAATGCGCGGAACTTCCATGGCGTTCTTGTAACCGAACTTGTCGGTCATCGCCTTGATGATCTCGTCGCTATACTTCTTCTTGAGGCGCGGTGTGTAATCAGCCATCAATCGTCTCCCCGGACTTGACGGCAACGCGCACCTTCTTACCGTCCTTTTCTTCGAAACGGACGCGGGTGGGCTTGCCATCCTTGGGATCGGCAACAGCGACCTTGGAGATCGCCATCGGAGCGGGCATCCGGTCGATGCCGCCCTGCGGATTAGCCTGCGAAGGCTTGCGGTGACGGGTCATCACATTGACACCCTCGACAACGACCTTGCCATCTTTCGGCATGACCTTCTGGACAGTGCCGGTCTGGCCCTTATCCTTGCCCGAGAGCACGACGACCTTGTCGCCCTTCTTGATCTTAGCGGAAGCCATCAGATCACCTCCGGTGCGAGCGAAATAATCTTCATGAAGCCCTTGCCGCGCAGTTCGCGAACAACCGGGCCGAAGATACGCGTACCGATCGGCTCTTCCTGCTTGTTCACCAGAACGGCAGCATTGCTGTCGAAACGGATCACGCTGCCGTCAGGACGACGAACGTCCTTGCGGGTACGCACGATCACCGCACGGTGCACATCACCCTTCTTAACGCGGGCGCGTGGCTGGGCTTCCTTTACGGAAACCACGATCACATCACCGACAGACGCGGTGCGACGCTTCGAGCCACCCAGTACCTTGATGCACTGGACGCGCTTGGCGCCGCTGTTGTCCGCGACGTCGAGATTGGATTGCATCTGGATCATCGATCCGGTTCCTTCTCAATTGGCTTGCCGAAACCAGTCCGGCAGTTCCTAACGTCTGTTACTCTGCGCCACCGGGGGTAGCTTCGGCGACATCGAGGTCGGCCTCCACTTCGGTGCCACGGCTGGCGACGAGACGGTCCTTGACCGCCCAGGTCTTGGTCTTGGAGATCGGTTTGGTCTCCTCGATGCGAACCTTGTCGCCAGTGACGAATTCGTTCTTCTCGTCGTGAGCGTGATACTTCTTCGAACGCTTGATGATCTTCCCGTAAAGCGGGTGTTTCACGCGGCGTTCGACCAGCACGGTCACGGTCTTGTCGGTCTTGTCGGAGGTGACAGTCCCGGTCAGGATACGCTTGGGCATTGTCTACTCCTTACGCTTTCGCTGCTTCGGATTGAGCGCTCTTGGCGCGCTCGCTCTGAAGCGTCTTGATGCGCGCGATCTGGCGACGAACTTCCTTCACCCGAGCCGGACCTTCCAACTGGTTGGTCGCAGCCTGGAAGCGCAGGTTGAACTGCTCTTTCTTGAGCATGGTCAGCGCTTCGGTCAGCTGGTCGTCTGTCTTGGTGCGCAGATCTTCGGTGTTGCTCTTGTCAGCCATTATTCGCCTCCCAGGTGCGAGGTGTCGCCGAAACGAGCGATGACCTTCGTCTTGATCGGCAGCTTCATGGCAGCACGCTCGAATGCGAGTGCAGCCACGGGGCCGGGAACGCCGTCGAGTTCGAACAGGATCCGGCCCGGCTTTACGCGAGCGGCCCAGAATTCAACGGAGCCCTTACCCTTACCCTGACGCACTTCGGCGGGCTTCTTGGACACAGGCACGTCTGGGAAGACGCGGATCCAGAGACGGCCCTGACGACGCATTGCGCGGGTGATGGCACGACGCGCAGCTTCGATCTGGCGTGCGGTGATACGTTCCGGCTCAAGAGCTTTCAGACCGTAGGCGCCGAAGTTCAGCGTGGTGCCGCCCTTCGCCTTGCCATGGATCTTGCCCTTGAAGGCTTTCCGGTACTTGGTTTTTTTCGGTTGCAGCATGGTTCTTTACCTCAACGAGCCGGACGGACGCCGGACGTCTGCGATTCCATCATCAAACGATCCTGCGAGGTCGGGTCGTGACCCAGAATCTCGCCCTTGAAGACCCACACCTTGATGCCGATGATGCCATAGGCAGTCAGCGCCTCGGCTTCGGCATAGTCGATGTTGGCGCGCAGCGTGTGCAGCGGCACCCGGCCTTCACGATACTGTTCAACGCGAGCGATTTCGGCACCGCCAAGACGACCGCCACACATGATCTTGATGCCTTCCGCACCCAGACGCATGGCAGACTGCATCGCGCGCTTCATGGCACGGCGGAATGCAACACGGCGGATCAGCTGATCGGCAATGCCCTGTGCGACGAGCTTGGCGTCGATTTCCGGCTTGCGGATTTCAACGATGTTCAGCTTCACTTCGCTGTCGGTCATCGTGGCCAGCTTGGCGCGCAGCTTCTCGATGTCAGCGCCCTTCTTGCCGATGATGACGCCGGGACGCGCAGCATAGATCGAAACGCGGCAAAGCTTTGCCGGACGCTCGATCACAACCTTCGAGATCGCTGCCTGCGGCAGGTTCGAAATGATGTGCTTGCGGATCTCGATGTCTTCCTTGAGCAGCTTGGCATAATCGCCACCTTCGGCGTACCAGCGGCTGTCCCAAGTGCGGTTGATCTGCAGGCGCAGACCGATCGGATTGCTCTTATGACCCATCTTAAGCCTCTTCTGCTTCGCGAACGACAATCCGCAGCCGGCTGAACGGCTTGAGGATGCGCGTGGACTTGCCACGGCCGCGCGTTGCGAACCGCTTCATGGTGACCGACTTGCCAACCGATGCCTCGGCAACGACGAGTGCGTCGACGTCGAGATCGTGGTTGTTCTCTGCATTGGCGATTGCCGATGCCAGAACCTTCGATGCATCGCGCGCCATAGCACGTTTGGAGAAAGAGAGGATGTTCATCGCCTCTTCCACCTTCTTGCCGCGGATCAGTGCGGCAACGAGGTTGAGCTTCTGCGCGGAACCACGAATGGTGGTGCCCACAGCCAGCGCCTCGTTTTCCGCCACGCGGCGGGGAGCTTTAGCCTTAGCCATTATCGCTTACCCTTCTTGTCGGCAGCGTGACCCGGGAAGCTGCGCGTGGGCGCAAATTCACCAAGCTTGTGACCGACCATTTCCTCGTTGACCGAGACGGGAACAAACTTGTGCCCGTTGTAGACGTTGAACGTCAGGCCGACAAAATCGGGCAGGATCGTCGAACGGCGCGACCAGGTCTTGATCGGCTTGGTGTTGTTCGCTTCCTGCGCTTCCTGCGCCTTCTTGAGAAGGCTCAGCTCGACAAACGGACCTTTCCAGACGGAACGTGCCATAGTGCCTTACCTCTTCTTCTTCGCGTGACGCGAACGGATAATCATCTTGTCCGTCTGCTTGTTCTTACGGGTACGGGCGCCCTTGGTAGGTTTGCCCCACGGAGTAACCGGATGACGGCCACCGCTGGTGCGGCCTTCACCGCCGCCATGCGGGTGATCGACAGGGTTCTTGGCGACACCGCGCGTCAGTGGCTTGATGCCCATGTGACGGCGACGACCGGCCTTGCCCAGGTTCTGGTTCTGGTTGTCGGGGTTCGAAACCGCGCCAACCGTACCCATGCAATCTGCACGCAGATAACGCTGCTCACCGCTGTTCAGGCGAACGATCACCATCCCGCGGTCACGACCAACCAGCTGCACATAGGTGCCTGCCGAACGGGCGATCTGCCCGCCCTTGCCCGGCTTCATCTCCACATTGTGGATGATGGTGCCGACCGGCATCTGACCCAGCAGCATGGCGTTGCCAGGCTTGGTGTCGACCTTCTCACCCGCAACAACCTTGTCACCAGGGGCAACGCGGTTGGGCGCGATGATGTAGGACAGCTCGCCGTCCTCATACTTGATCAGCGCGATGAAAGCGGTGCGGTTGGGATCATATTCGATCCGCTCCACAGTGGCTTCCATGTCCCACTTGCGACGCTTGAAGTCGATGAAGCGGTACTTCTGCTTGTTACCGCCACCCTTGCCGCGCGAGGTCACATGACCCTTGTTGTTACGGCCGCCGGTCTTGGTCAGGCCCTTGGACAGAGACTTGACCGGGCCACCCTTGTGGAGGCCGGTCTTGTCGACCAGGACGAGGCCACGGCGCGCCGGGCTTGTCGGTTTATAATTTTTCAGTGCCATCGGATCAGCCCACGCCTTCGGTGATGTCGATCGGGTCCTGACCCTCGGCGAGGGTCACGATTGCCTTCTTTTCGTCGGAACGCTTGTAGGGCTTACCCTTCCAGCGCTTGCTCTTGCCCTTCGAAACGATCGTGTTCACGTTCGAAACCTTGCGATCGAAGAGAGCCTCGATGGCCTCCTTGATCTGCGGCTTCGTCGCATCGTTCGCCACCTTGAAAACAACAGCGTTGTTCTCGGACAGAAGGGTTGCCTTCTCGGTGATGTGCGGAGCGAGGATCACGTCGTAGTGACGGGCGTCGATATCTTGCTTCTTAGCCATTGAAACGCGCCTCCAGCTTCTCGACAGCATCCTTGGTAAGGACCAGCATGTCGTGGTTGAGAATGTCGTAGACGTTCGCGCCAGCAGCCGGCATCACATCGATACCTGGCAGGTTGCCGGCAGCCTTGCGGAAGCCGTCATTCACGCTTTCGCCGTCAATGATCAGAACCTTGCCGTTCCAGCCATTCTTGTCGAACTGACCCTTCAGCGCCTTGGTCTTGGGATCGCCAAGCTCAAGGCTGTCGACGACGATGAGACCGTCCTTCGCCTTGCTCGAAAGAGCCATCTTCAGGCCAAGTGCACGGACCTTCTTGTTCAGCTGCTGCTCGAAGTCACGCTTGCGAGCACCGTGAGCTTTACCGCCACCAATGAAGATGGGAGCACCGCGGTCACCGTGACGTGCGCCGCCGGATCCCTTCTGTTTGCCCCATTTCTTGCCGGTGCGGTTGACGTCCGAACGCTCACGCGTCGGGCGAGCGGTAGCACGGCGATTTTCCAGCTGCCACGTCACGACGCGGTGCAGGATATCGGCACGCGGCTCAACACCGAAAACGGTATCGTTGAGCTCAACGTCGCCGGCGGCCTTGCCGTCGATTTTCTGGACCTTGACCTTCACGATCAGGACTCCTCGTTCTTGTCATTGGAATCGGCCTCGGGCGTTCCGCTCTCGGTTCCGACACCCGAATCCTGCTGCTGGGCCAGCTTTTCCTGCTGCTCCAGCGAGACTTCGGGATTGGTTTCGACGGCGCCACCGGCTTCGATCATGCCGGGCGTTGCGTCTTCGCTGGCAGTTTCGTCAGCGTTACGGCGCATTGCACCGGGGAACGGCGCCTCTTCGGGAAGCGGCAGCTTTACCGCATCGCGAACCAGCAGCCAGCCATTCTTCGAACCGGGCACGGAGCCACGCACGAAGATCAGGCCGCGATCAGCATCGGTACGAACAACTTCCAGGTTCTGCTGGGTACGCTGGCGATCACCCATGTGACCGGCCATCTTCTTGTTCTTGAAAACCTTGCCTGGATCCTGACGGTTACCCGTCGAACCGTGCGAACGGTGCGAGATGGAAACGCCGTGCGTCGCGCGCAGACCACCGAAGCCCCAACGCTTCATGGCACCGGCAAAACCCTTACCCACGGTGTGACCCGTAACGTCGACCTTCTGGCCAGCGATGAAGTGATCTGCGGTGATGGTTGCACCCACAGGAAGCAGGCCATCCTCGTTCTCGACGCGGAATTCGGCAACTTTCATCTTCAGGCCGACATTGGCCTTGGCGAAAGCTTCACGCTGCGGCTTGGAAACATTCTTCTGCTTCGCATCGCCAGCACCGAGATGAACTGAAAAATAGCCGTCGCGATCGGCTGTGCAATTTCCGGTGACCTGACAACCTTCAAGCGACAGAACGGTCACGGGAACGTGACGTCCATCCTCCTGAAACAGGCGGGTCATCCCGACTTTTTTCGCGATCACGCCACTGCGCATGACCTAAACTCCTTACAGAGGCACAAGAGGACCATTCCCCAGGTGCTTGCAGCCCAATTTTTCGATACGTCGCCCCGTCCGGGCTGAATTGCTCGCACGGCAGTTACCGATTGAGCGAGACGGGGGACGCAGACCCGACCCTGATCTCCGTAAAGGAGAGGCCGGCGGTATCCCTATGTCTTGCCAGGATTGCAGAAACTCTGCTGATCCGGCGGGGCCGTAGGAGCCCCAAATCTCTCTGGTCGCTTAAGGTCCACCAGAAGGACCGGAAGGCAATCCCGCTTAGGCGAGCTTGATTTCCACGTTCACGCCAGCAGCAAGGTCAAGCTTCATCAGCGCGTCGACCGTCTGGGCGTTGGGCTGCACAATGTCCAGCAGCCGCTTGTAGGTGCGCACCTCGAACTGCTCGCGCGACTTCTTGTCGATGTGCGGGCCGCGGTTCACGGTGAACTTCTCGATACGCGTCGGCATCGGAATAGGACCACGAATAAGCGCGCCAGTGCGGCGTGCCGTGTCCGCAATTTCGCCAGTTGCCTGATCGAGCACGCGGTGATCAAAAGCCTTGAGGCGAATACGAATATTCTGAGCGTCCATAATTCCGTCTACCGATGCGAAAGAGCCAAGCGAGCCTTTTCAAACCCGCCAAAAATAAAAAGGCCCGCCCCGCGTTGCCCGGTTTCCCGGTACGGGCGGCCTTGTGAATTTGATCGTTGCGAAGGAGACGAATCTCCTTCTGTTGGGGCGCGTATACGGAGGAGAGCCTTCGCTTGCAACCCCTGAAATACGCCAATTTTGCGGACTGCTATTTATCCCCGCGCAATCAGTGGGAAGCGATAAATGCAGCCTGCATAAAAAGGGCCCGGCACTCGTGATGAGGCCGGGCCCGTTTTTATCCAGCTACGCCTTGCGGCGCGGCAGAATTACTTGGTGATCGACGACACAACGCCGGAGCCAACCGTACGGCCGCCTTCACGGATTGCGAAACGCAGACCTTCGTCCATGGCGATCGGAGCAATCAGCTTCACGCCGATCGTCACGTTGTCACCAGGCATAACCATTTCCGTGCCTTCGGGCAGGATCACTTCGCCGGTCACGTCAGTCGTACGGAAGTAGAACTGCGGACGGTAGTTGGCGAAGAACGGCGTGTGACGGCCACCTTCGTCCTTGGACAGAACGTAAACTTCTGCCGAGAACTCGGTGTGCGGGGTAACGCTGCCGGGCTTGGCCAGAACCTGGCCACGCTCCACATCGTCACGGCCAACGCCGCGGATCAGTGCACCGATGTTGTCACCAGCCTGGCCGCTGTCGAGCAGCTTGCGGAACATTTCAACGCCGGTAACCGTCGTCTTCGAAGTGTCCTTGATGCCGACGATTTCAACTTCGTCGCCAACGTTCACAACACCGGTTTCAACACGGCCGGTCACAACCGTACCACGACCGGAGATCGAGAACACGTCTTCGATCGGCATCAGGAATGCCTGGTCAACCGGACGTTCCGGCTGCGGGATGTGCTCGTCAACAGCCTTCATCAGTTCGATGATGGAGTTCTTGCCGATTTCGTCATCGCGACCTTCGAGAGCGGCCAGAGCCGAACCCTTGACGATCGGAATGTTGTCCCCGTCGAAGTCGTAGTCGCTCAGCAGCTCGCGAACTTCCAGTTCAACCAGCTCGAGCAGCTCTTCGTCGTCAACCTGGTCAACCTTGTTCAGGTAAACGACCAGTGCGGGAACGCCAACCTGACGCGACAGCAGGATGTGCTCGCGGGTCTGCGGCATGGGGCCGTCAGCAGCGTTCACAACCAGGATAGCGCCGTCCATCTGTGCGGCACCGGTGATCATGTTCTTCACATAGTCAGCGTGGCCGGGGCAATCGACGTGTGCGTAGTGACGTGCTTCGGTTTCATACTCAACGTGTGCGGTCGAGATGGTGATGCCGCGCTCACGCTCTTCGGGAGCCTTGTCGATGTTTGCGAAATCAACAGCTGCACCGCCGTAGGTTTCTGCCATCACTTTGGTGATAGCAGCCGTCAGCGTGGTCTTGCCGTGGTCAACGTGACCGATGGTGCCGACGTTGCAATGCGGCTTGTTCCGCTCGAATTTTTCCTTCGCCATTTTTCTAATAACCTCTGTTAGTCAAAAATTGAATTTCACCGGGAGAGGAAGCGGCACCCGATTGAATCAGGCGCCGCCCCTAGACGCTTGCCTGACCTTAGGCAAGCTTCTCCTTGATCTCTTGAGCCACATTCGACGGCACTTCGTCATAGTGGCTGAACTGCATCGTGTACTGGGCACGGCCCTGGGTGAAGGAGCGCAGCTCATTCACATAGCCGAACATGTTTGCCAGCGGAACAAAGGCATCGACAACCTGCGCGTTACCGCGGGTGTCCGTGCCCTGGATCTGGCCACGACGCGAATTCATGTCACCGATAACATCGCCCATGAATTCCTCGGGTGTCACCACCTCGACCTTCATCACAGGCTCGAGCAGCTTGATGCCCGAACGCTCTGCCGCTTCGCGCATTGCGCCGCGACCGGTGATTTCGAATGCCACGGTGCTCGAGTCGACATCATGGTACTTACCGTCGATCAGCTCGA
This sequence comes from Aurantiacibacter rhizosphaerae, assembly GCF_009807005.1. Lineage (GTDB taxonomy): Bacteria > Pseudomonadota > Alphaproteobacteria > Sphingomonadales > Sphingomonadaceae > Alteraurantiacibacter > Alteraurantiacibacter rhizosphaerae. The sequence goes on from NZ_WUBR01000002.1 coordinate 709,897, forward strand.
TCGTGAAATCGATGATCGGGAAGCCCACGAGGTAGCCGCTTTCCGCCTGCTCGCGCATGCCCTTCTCAACCGAAGGAATGTACTCGCGGGGGATGTTGCCGCCCTTGATGTTGTCTTCGAAGATGATGCCCTGGCCGCGTTCGCCGGGGATCACCTTCACCTTGGCTTCACCGAACTGGCCCGAACCACCCGACTGCTTTTTATGGGTGTAGGTCACTTCGACTTCGCGGGCGAGCGATTCGCGGTAGGCCACCTGCGGCGCACCGACATTGGCTTCCACCTTGAACTCGCGCTTCATGCGATCGACGAGAATGTCGAGGTGAAGCTCGCCCATACCCTTGATGATCGTCTGGCCGGATTCGTGATCGGTCGACACGCGGAACGAGGGATCCTCGGCAGCCAGGCGATTCAGGGCGACGCCCATCTTCTCCTGGTCGGCCTTGGTCTTGGGTTCCACCGAAAGTTCGATAACGGGATCAGGGAATTCCATCCGCTCAAGAATGATCGGGTGGGCAGGATCGCAAAGCGTATCACCGGTGGTGGTCGCCTTCATCCCGGCCAGCGCCACGATGTCGCCTGCGAATGCCTCTTCAATGTCCTTACGGTCATTGGAGTGCATTTCCAGGATACGTCCGATCTTCTCCTTCTTCTCCTTCACGGAGTTGAGAACAGTGCCCTTCTCCAGCTTGCCCGAATAGATACGGGTGAAGGTCAAGGAGCCGACGAACGGATCGTTCATCACCTTGAATGCCAGTGCTGCGAAAGGAGCAGCATCGCTGGATTCGCGCTTCGCTTCTTCTTCCGTGTTGGGCAGAATGCCGCGGATAGCGGGAACGTCCAACGGGCTCGGCATGTAGTCGACGACAGCATCAAGAAGGGGCTGCACACCCTTGTTCTTGAAGGCAGATCCGCAGACAACAGGCACGAAGCTCTGGTTCAGCGTGCCCTTGCGGATCAGCGACTTAAGCGTCTTCGCATCAGGAATTTCGCCTTCAAGATAGGCTTCCATGATGTCATCGTCCTGCTCGACGACGAGCTCGATCAGCTCTTCGCGGTACTGGGCGACTTCGTCAGCCATGTCTGCCGGAACATCGCCATAGGTGTATTCTGCACCCAGATCTTCGTTCTTCCAGGTGATCGAACGCTCGTTCACCAGGTCTACCAGGCCGGTAAGGTTGGATTCGATACCGATCGGGAGATACAGCACGGCAGGCTTCGCACCGAGACGATCGATGATCGACTGGACGCAGTATTTGAAGTCGGCGCCGGTGCGGTCCAATTTATTGATGAAGCACATCCGCGGTACTTTGTACTTGTCGGCCTGGCGCCACACGGTTTCAGACTGCGGCTCAACACCGGCAACGCCGTCGAAGCAGGCGACTGCGCCGTCGAGTACGCGCAAGGAGCGCTCCACTTCGATGGTGAAGTCCACGTGTCCGGGCGTATCGATGATGTTGATGCGGTGTTCCGGCGTCTTGCGCAGTTCGGCGGGATCGCCCTTGGGGTCCTTCTCGGGATCCTCGGGGTTCCAGAAACACGTCGTCGCGGCGGACGTGATGGTGATGCCGCGTTCCTGTTCCTGCTCCATCCAGTCCATGGTCGCAGCGCCATCGTGCACTTCGCCAATCTTGTAGGATTTGCCGGTGTAATACAGAATACGCTCTGTGGTCGTGGTCTTGCCGGCGTCGATATGCGCCATGATACCGATGTTGCGATAGCGTTCTAGCGGATGGCTACGTGCCATGGTGGTTTCCTCAACTTTGCGGGGGGAGCGAGCGGTTCGATCCCCATATAGTGTCATGCGTTACAACTTGAAGACCGGGAGACACTCTCCCGGCCTCAAAGTTGCCTCGGCTTACCAGCGATAGTGGCTGAAGGCGCGGTTCGCGTCCGCCATGCGGTGCGTATCTTCACGCTTCTTCACCGCGTTGCCACGGTTGTTGGCGGCATCCATCAGCTCTGCCGAAAGGCGTGCGCTCATGGTGGTTTCCGCACGGCCGCGCGCGGCACCGATCAGCCAGCGAATGGCCAGCGCCTGGGCACGCTCAGGGCGAACCTCGACCGGCACCTGGTACGTGGCACCGCCAACACGGCGGCTGCGCACTTCGACGGCGGGCGATACGTTCTGCAACGCTTCGTGGAACAGCTGCACGGGATCGGTCTTGGCGCGAGCCTCCACCGTGTCGAGCGCGCTGTAGACGATACCTTCTGCAACGGCCTTCTTACCATCCAGCATCAGGTTGTTCATGAACTTCGAAAGAACCTGATCTCCGAACTTGGGATCAGGCAGGATTTCCCGCTTTTCGGGACGACGACGACGTGACATTTTTCAAAACTCCTTCGGAGTAACGGCGACCACACAGGGCCACCTTGCAGCACCGGCGCTATGCCGGGCCTGGATTACTTCGGACGCTTGGCGCCGTACTTGGAACGGGACTGGCGACGGTCTTTCACGCCCTGCGTGTCGAGCACGCCGCGAAGCACGTGGTAACGCACGCCGGGAAGGTCGCGCACACGGCCGCCGCGGATCAGCACCACGGAGTGTTCCTGGAGGTTGTGCCCCTCGCCCGGAATGTAGGCGATGATTTCGCGCTGGTTGGTAAGACGGATCTTGGCCACCTTGCGCAGAGCCGAGTTCGGCTTCTTCGGGGTCGTCGTGTAAACGCGCGTGCAAACGCCGCGCTTCTGCGGGTTGTTCATCATCGCCGCAGACTTGCTTTTCTTGACGATGGGACTGCGGCCCTTGCGAACCAGCTGGTTAATAGTCGGCATAGTTTCTCTTCACCGTTCGAGGGGTTCGTGGCCCGCCCGCAAACACCGCCTTTGTATGGCGGTTGCGCAGGCACTTGCCCTTCACCCGAATTGTGGTGCCAGTTGCACCGGATGGAATATATCGGGATCGCGCAACACCGCCGGAGCGCCCATGAAGAGCCTGCCGATCCATCGCGCGAGCCTGAAACACTCCACCCGAACCTTCCGGCACCGGGTTACTTTGACGGCTGCCCCGCAAGCCATGCGTCCGCAAAGGGACGCGTAGGCTCCAATAGAAAAAGGCTCCACCGCAAGGGGGAGCCCCGGGACATATCCGGCAATGTTCAGCTCTATCTGACCAGGGACTCGCTACAGGAGCAGGCCTTGGTTAAGGGCGCACTTAGTTGGATTTGGGTGGGGGGTCAAGGGTGTGGACATGCATGCGCAGTCAAACGTCTGCGAGATAACTCCCGACGGCGAGTACACCATCATCTGTAAGTTCCACAAAGGTCACACGCTTGTCGTGCTCGGCCGGTACACGCCGAACCAGGCCAACTGCTTCCAGCTCTGCGATATAGCGCAAGGCCGTGGTGCACGGACTGCCGGATGCAATACACAAACTGGTGGTTGATACCCGCGCGCGCCCGGCGTGCTGTTGAAATAGCTCCAGAAGCATTTCCCAGGCAGGCTCGGCAAAAAGCGATGCCGGTATGAATTTCGCTCGGCGCTTTCTGCTTTCACAAATCTGGCGGGCCTTATCTCCAAGGATATAGAGATCCCGTTCGATGCGGCTCAATTTGCTTGGCCAGCGGAAAGCCGGACCTCCACTGGGTGGCCGCCAATCCTGGTCAATCGCATCGGCAAGCCTCAGCAGCGCCGCGCCGAGCCCCCGCATTTCGCCCGTCGACCATGCGTCACCGACGTGATCCAGAATATCTTGCTGAGTGAGTGTCAGCATGTCTTTGCAATTATCCATTTTGAAAATGCTTTTCATTCAGCTGGTCCAGCTGCGGCACTTTCGGGGTCCAGGCACTATACGTCCCGTATCGGCGGACCCTGCCGCTATGCGCAGCAGTTCCGATGCCTAGTGCGATCAACTGGACGAATATCGGGAGCTGCGTAAGCGCCCAGTATGCGTGCCTGTGCCCAGTGCTGTAGGCAAGCGGTGCCAAGCCACCCATGATCGCCACAAGTTGTGCCGCCGCGATCCATATAGGCCACACACGATTTGCCCTTAGCGCGACGTAAAAGAAGCCGGCGCCCTGCAGACAATCCAGCGCGAGCCGTAATGGCGAAAATCGAAGAAACTGTCCGTAGTCCAGAAAAGCGTGCCCGATCCGATCGATCAGCACGCCTGCCACGATAACCATCGCGACAATCCGTTCAGGCTTGTCGCCGCGCATTTGCGCGTAGAGCGCAAGCGCGGCGACAATGACCAAGACTAGGGCAAGATCGACTGGCATTAAGCTACGGCTTGCACCGGCTCGCCAGCATTCAGTTCCATCGGTCCACCTTCAGGGCACTCTTCATAACCGAGCACGTCCTGCTGAATTTTCAGGAGGCTGCCATGCACACGTGCCAATTCGCCACCTGCGGAAAGAAGGTCCTGCTGGGACTTTACAAGGCGCAGCAGAGCGTCATGCCCCATGGCCGGACCTGAACCGGTTTCACGACGGGTGGTGATGAGGGTTGCCATGAGCGCACCCTGACGCAGCAAGGCCTCGTCAACGGCATACTCGGCCTGCTTGATATCTGTCGAGATCCGCATCTGTGCGATTGGCTTGGACATTGACATGTAGAGTCTCCTTTTTTTGCTGCCAGAACAGCTTCCAAAAAACGGAGAATCCCGAGGTCCTAGGAAAACATCAGATCAGACAACTGACCAAATGCAGCCAGGCCACCCAATACGATTGTCAGCAGCAACACCGCTACGATACCGATCGCGGTCAACCTTATGTAGACACCGTATTGGCCCTCGAAAAACTCCGGCACAACGCGGATATGTCGTTCACTCGGCTGGTGCGCTTTCGACTTGATCGAAATTGGACCTTTAGCCGTGTGGTTCAGCAATCCGCTTGTCCCGATCACTTGATCGCGGTCATCGAGATCTAACTCCACATGCGGAAAGCGGTATGCGGCTTCGCTGGATAAATTTTCGGGTTTTTCCGAGATACGACGGTACGTTACAGCAAGTTCGTTACGCGACGTTACACCAAGCTTTTTGCGTGCGGCAGCAACACGCTGATCGACGGTGTAATGCGATATGCCAAGGAGCCTGGCGATTTCCTTGGATGTCTTATGCTGGATCAAGAGATCCAGCACCGCTCGTTGCTTCGCCGTAAGCTTACGCGACCTTCCATCTGGCAATGACGAATCTCCCAAGTTTCCCCTCACTCGCTCTTTGAGAACTCAACGAGTTTACCCCTCATTGGTTCTTCAATTTTTTCGTAAATAGCGAATTAACTTACGATAATTTTTCGCTCCCAGTCTCTTGGATATTTGGCAGACGTCCGTACCTTTTCGCGCATTCGGTCGTCTACATGTTCTTCACTAAATAGCCTCCAGAATGGTGCAAACAAGCTGGCTGCAGCAGCCCTTCCCCACAACTTCATACACATGCTCCATCTTGGCACATGACCGGTTCACTCCCCCATCGCCCCCGCGCCACGCCTCGCCAGGCAACCAGCTATGTCACCGCCCCGCCCTCACCCGTGGCGCCGGGTGATCCGTTGCTCGATTTCGCGCCCGTTCCGCATGTCGCGCCTCGCCGCAATTCCATCACGCCGGATCGGCAGCGCAAGTTCATTGCCCATCTCGCCGCCACTGGCATCGTCACGCAGGCGGCAAAACATATCGGCGCGAGTATGGAGGCGCTCTACAAGCTGCGGCAGAAACCGGGGGCCGAGGCGTTTTGCGCCGCGTGGGACAAGGCGGTGGATCGCGGTGTCTCCCGGCTGGAGGACTGCGCGCTGGCCCGCGCTATCGAGGGGGAGGAGCGCATGGTCGTCTCTGCCGGAAAGCTGGTGGGCACGGAGCGGCGGCATAACGAGGCGCTGGTGATGTTCTTCCTGCGTCATCGCCGCAGCCACCGCTATGGCCCCGATATCGCGCCCGGCCACCCCCTGTACGAACGCATCCGGGCCGAGGTTCTGGCAGAGGAGCGCGGCAAGCGGCGCAGCAAGGCAGAAGTGCTCGCCAGTCTCAACGCAAAGCTGGATCGCGCAGTGGCGCGGCGCAAGGCGGCGGATCGCCTGCTGGCGGGAGATGGCGAGGAGGATTGAGTGGGATGGCGTTTCGCGGTAGAACCGGACAAAATCAATCTGGGCTACCAGAGTTCTTGGGAGAACACCGCATGATCCGCCGCATCGCCATCGCCCTTTCCACCACTGCCGCGCTGGCCCTTGGCGTGTCCGCCGCCTCTCCGGCAATGGCGCAGGAACGCCCCGCCGATCTGACGCAGCTGCCCGCCGTTCCCACCGATTACACGCCCGATCGCCTGCCCTGGGGCGACTATGATTTCACCGGAACCTTCCCGATAGAGCCGATCAACAACGGCCACATCCTGTTTCAGCGCCCAGCCCATTACGGCAATCGCTTCTGGGTGACGGACGAGGAATTTGACCGCCGCCTGGCCGCCGCGCGCGGGGCGGATGGCAATTTCACGCAGGCGAATGACAGCGGCATCGGCGCCTCGGGCACCACCGGGCTGGAGCAGTGGTTCCTGGACACGGACTGGGCAAAGTCCACCGCCATGCTCGTCTCCCCCGCCGATGGGCAGCTGCCCGCCCTCACCCCGCAGGCGATGGAACTCTTCAAGCAGGGCCGCAGCGGCTGGGTGCCGGGACAGGCCTATGACTGGGTGGACGATTTCGACAGCTGGGACCGCTGCGTATCGCGCGGCTTCCCCGCCTCCATGTACCCCTTCCGCTACAACAACGGCATCCGCGTGTTCCAGTCGCCCGGCACCGTCACCATCATGCTGGAGATGCTGGGCACCCGCGTGGTGAAACTCTACGACAGCAAAGAAGCCGCCCACGCCGCCAGGTGGGATGAGCCGGTGGAGGCCTGGATGGGCAACAGCCGCGGCTGGTGGGAAGGCAAGACGCTGGTGATAGAGACGACCAACATCGTCTCCGGCGATGCGGCGACGGATGATGTCTTCGCCCGCTCCGCCGCGCCGCTAAACATGGCAACGCAGTTCACCGGCACGATGGACGTGCCCGCCTTCAACACCGTGCCGATGAGCTCAGAGGCGATGACGGTGGAACGCCTGACGATGACGGGGCCGGACACCATCATCCACGAACTCACCTATTCCGATCCGCAGGTCTATGTGGAGCCATGGACAACCCGCCTCGCCTGGACGCGGGACGATGATTACCAGTTCTTCGAATATGCCTGCCACGAGGGCAATTACATGCCGCGCGACTATATCAGCGCCAGCCGCGCGCAGCAGGCCCGTATCGCCGCCGGAGAGGAAGAGGCGGTGACTGCCGAGAACGATGATCGCAGCCGCTTTGCCCAGCCATTCGATCACGATCCAGGCATCGGCCCGCGCCCCGGACGCCCTCCCATTGGCGGTGATGACGATGCCGACGACGAGGAAGCGGAAGAGAACGCGGGCGAATAACCCGCCCCTGCGATCAGGCCACGATCGTGGGCCGCCCGCAGCGCAGGCGGTCCACCGTCACATCCGCAACGCCCAGCTTTACGCCCAGCAGTGACGTGAGGCTGTTCAGCAACTCGTCCAGCGCCGGGGTGACATTGCCCAGCGTATCGCCCACCAGGCTGGCCGTGCCGCCCGCGCCGATGCCCAGCCCCAGTGCCCGCACATCCAGCTCCACATCTTCGGCCAGCGACGTGGCCGTGCCATTCAGAATATCCGTGGTGCCAACAGACTTGGCTCGCCGCGCGGCCACGTCTTCAGGTGTGAAGAACATCTCTTGCGGCGCATCGCCGCCAATCGAAATGTCGGCATAGGCCTTCACCTGCAGGACCATGGTGTTGATGATGGTGGCCGGTTCCAGCCACAGCGAAGTGGTGAAATCGGCGAACACATCGCCATTCACATCGGCAATCGCCAGCGTACCCAGCGATGGGCGCGCCTCGACATAGACGCCGCTCCCGCCCTCACCGCCGCTGCAGACGATATCGGTCATCTGCGCCTCTGCCGATGCGAGTTCGGTATAGATCGGCACTTCCAGGGCGCTTGGCAGCCCGGCGATGGAATTGGTCTTCGCCTTTACCAACAGGCGGGTTTCGGCCGTGCGCAGCGTAACCTCGCCCATTGTATCGACCGTCAGCCAAGGAGACCTTTCGTCCGAATAGCCCCCGGCCATGCGAATATTCACGCCCGCCAGCCCGGCAATATCGGTGTCGAGCTCAGCATCATAGCTGTCCCCATGCGCGGCCTGAAGGATGCTGCGCAGCAGCGAATAGGCATCCACCTGCACCCCTGATACACCATCGTTGACATCGCTGTTGGCCAGCGGCCCAAGGTCAATCAACTGGGACAGCAATACGGGATCGCTACCCACGCGGCGCGCGATTTCATTCAGTATCGCGGCAAGCTGCGCATTGCGGGTGGAGTTTGCCAATGCCTGCACCACCACGTGCAGCGGTGCATCGGTGTTGAAAATTTCTCCAAAGGTCTCGCCTTCCATCTCCTGCAAGGGCCCAAGCGCTTCTGCCAGATCGAGCACGTCGATATTGGTATCACCAAGCAGATCGACCTCCGCCGGTGTCAGTTCCAGCGCCGTTCCAGCCAGGGCAGAGAGCAGATTATTGGTCAGCCCGCCCGGCAATTCCGCCACGCGCGTTCCCAGCATAAAGCCTGCCATGTCGGTGCGCGCCGCCGTGGCCTGCGCCGTTACGCGCGAGGTTGGCCCCGCCGATACGAAACTGCCGAAAAACAGCGGCACGTCGCGCACCAGGTGAACGCGCGTGGCATTGGGGTGGAGGGAGGATGTATCCAGCCTCTCCCGCCAGTTGATCGATGCATCGCGCAGATATTCTCCATCGGCAATTTCCACGATGGACACATCTGCAACATCGGCATCGGCGATAACCTGCGCGACTACGGTGGCCTTGGAAAATTCCGGGCCGGCAGAAACGGCCGCAGCGGCAGCCGCATCGGAGATGTTCTGCAATTCCCGCTCGGCAAGGTAGAGGGAGCCGAGATCCACGGCAAAAGCGGTGAAAGCCATCAGCGGGGGCAGTGCCAGGCCGAAAAGCACGGCACTGGCGCCATCTTCATCCCGCAGCAGCGAATTTTGGGTGTTCATGGTGCAATCCTTCACATTGAGCTGAGATGCACGCGCGCCTTGCGCGTGATCGGGCCAGGCGGCAGCGGGATGATCGATGATGAAAGAAGCAGGGTGTCGGTGGTGTCGTAGGATACGGCAACGGTGTAGGAATTGCCTTCCTGCGTGGTGCTGATGCTGACGTGTTCTGCCTCCACCGTGCCGGCAGACAAAACCCCGTCTCTCACAACATCCTGCACGATAGCTGCGCGATCTTCGGCATCGATGCCGGCGAGGACAGCGCGCGCCCCTTCGTTTGCGGCTTGCTGAAGGCTGTGCGCCGCCATGAACCACATGCCGTAGCTGACAGCGCCAAGCAGCAGGATGATTACGATGGGAAGGACGAAGGCCGCCTCTATCAGGACAGCGCCGTTTTCATCCCTTGCCAATTTGTAAAGAACCGGCGGCTGTTTATCGAGGGCCTGGTTATCGAAAGCAGGGCCTCTTGATCTATGTGCTTTTTCCATGCTCCCAAGAATGGCAGCGTGCGGTCAAGCAAACGGCAACACACTGGTGGTGCCGATTTGCGCAAATTACGTAACATTTGTTGCAGCCGATGGTTCGATGGGGCGCATAAACGCGTGCTTGGTTAATTTGGACCACACAGACCAAAGTCCAAGATTACGCACATTTACCGCAATTGGCGTGAAAACCGGTAACTGGCGCGAGCCGGGATCGAATCGGTGTTAACGTCTTGTCATGATTATGGTGACGCCTTCTGTTCCATAGGCGCCGCGCAGCGGAACCATGGCGCAATGAACGCTGACCTGTTCTTCCCTGTTGGCCATCAGCGTAGCATCGCAATTGCACGGCTGGTTCTGTTCGATAACCCTGTCCAGCGCATTGCGAAACGCGTGCCGTTCCTCCCGCAGGATCACGTCGTGCAGCCGGATGCCGATCAGCTTTGCATTGCATATCCCGAGCCAGTCCTCGATCGACTTGTCTGCCATGTCGATCAGGCCGCGCTGGGACAGGCGCACGCAGCTGACCTGTGGATTGCGATCGATGGCCTCCAGCATGGCGGCTTTCATATCGGCCTTCCGGTACCGCTCCACCTCCTCGGTGATATCGCGGAACAGCAGGATCAGCCGATCACCCAGCGGAATGGACTGGAAATTCACCCACCGTCCCTGGCGACGCTGGGTCGGGATATCCGCCGTCAGCGCCTCGTTCTTTTCTAGTGTCCTGCGGAACTGCACCTGCATTACGCTGCCATCAAACTCTGGAAAGGCATCGCTCAGCTGCGTCCCCGGCTTGAGCGATTGAAGACCAAGATACTGGCGCGCGCTCTGGTTTATATAAAGGATTTCCTCGTCCGCAGTGCAGAGAATGAAGCCTTCCTTCAACCAGTCCGCCAGCGCGGTGAGCCGGTCGTCAGTCGACATTTCGCCGTCGTCACCCGCAGGCTGCATCATCTGCTGGAAAAGTCGCACACCGGTTAACACGTGGGATACGCGCCCATGCGTTGTGATGTGAACTGGCCGCGTAAGAGAAATCTCACGCCATTTGGCAAACGATCGGACCAGTTCTGCCGATGTTACGTTATGCGGCGTATCGTATTGGTTTGAACGCAATTCTCCAAAGAGTTGGTTGTCGTCTCTTGGCATAGGTTAACTCGCTTCTCGAATTCACCCCGTAGCCCCCCGGCCATGCATTCGTTGATATAACAACCATAACATACTTTATGGAAGAGTTAATTTAGTGCGTTCAATAAAAATTCCGAACTCGTGAGAGTAATAAAATTACATATAGAAGTTAAATAAAGAGAAATTTTATTGTGTGCACCGATGAAAGTATAATTCCATCTTTGCCGCCAAACAATCTGACTATTGAAAATATTCAATATTCATAGAATTTTCTAATTTTTAGCAGTTTACTTTTCAATCTTAAGTATAAATCCGCCGCCCACTCCGCCAAAACTGCGTGCTCGGATGCGTAGCATATCCAGCAGGTCGGGCTTATCGGATAGCGCGGACAGGTTTATCGCCAGCAATGCGTCACTACCTTCACCGCCATCATCGTCCTCTTGTGCCACGGTGAAGCCCAGCGGCGTTTCGAAGCCCAGCTCGATATAGGAATCGATGGCTCCGCCAAAATCAGGGTCGCCCGACTGGTTGGCGCGCATGTGGATCTCAACCGCGCCATCGCCTGCGCGGATCGCGGCCTTGGCGGCCTCGCTCAACTGATAGTCGATGTGGGTTGGCAGCAGGGTTTCCTCGCCAGTTTCATCGTCCACCCGGGCCAGTTCACCCGTCATCGCGCTGTCGAAATCAATCACCTGCAAAGGCGCTTGCGGCGCAACCTCGCGCATGTCGCGCACGCGCAGGCGATAGTCACCCTTGCCCTCTGACAGCACGTCGGCGACGATGGTGTAGGTGCCATCGTCCGTAAAACGATGTCGCAGCAGCGCGTTCAAGCCCTCGCCGCCGTCATCGTCAAGCGCCATCACCTCGCCAGCGGCATCGCGCAGTTCCAGCGTGGGATCGAGTTCGTCATTCAAGGCCACCAGCGCGATTTCCACCATTTGCCCGGCCTGGCCCTGCATGGTGAACAGGTGTTCCTCGCCCATGAAGGTGCCCGTTTCGCGCGCCCCATATGTCACCGTGCGGATTTGCGGCGCGGCATATTCGCTTGGCGAAAGGCGCAGATCGAAGGCACCGCCATAGCTGGTGTCGCCCTCGCTCCATTCGGCGGCAAATCCATCGACCTCTATGGTGATGCGGCGTTCTTCGCCGGCCGCGGGAATATACACGCGCGGGTTCAGATCCTCGCCGCCGTCGTCATCCTGCGCAATCACTACGCCGTTCTGATTCAGCACGCGCATCATCGGATCGAAATCGTCGCGCGCGATCGCATCGATCTGCAGCGTAGTGTTGGCTGGGACGGTGATCTGGAACACGGCCGCCCGGCCATCCACCTCGCCCTGGAACAGGCGCACATCGCTGCTTTCCTGATCCAGGTCCCGAACCTGTGCCTGGGCGCCGAGAGCAGCCAGATTGACTGCCGCAGCACCTATTCCGGCAAGCAGGACTGCCGCGCGAATTGTCATCGCCATCACTATTCCCCTGTTCGAATTCTTCAACCCAGCGGTAGAGCCTTACCGCCGGTGTTCAAACAGGCTTTGCAGCGTTTTTACCCGGCCATTCATCTGACAATAGGCCCCACAGCCAGGTGTCCGTCCAGCCGATGTGGGTTTTCATCGTGTGGCGAAGGTGCCCTTCCCGCGTGAAACCCAGCCGTTTCAGCAAGGCGTTGGAGCGGGTGTTGCGTGGATCGACATCGGCATAGAGGCGGTGAAAACCCTCCTCATGAAACAGGTGCGATATCAGGCCGCCAACGCACTCTCGCGCAATCCCGCGCCCGCCGTTTCCGGGCACCATGATATAGCCGATTTCGGCCACCTCATCCACATCGCTGCTGGCCACCATGCGAAACACCGGATCGCCGCCGCCGCGCGGTTCGCAAATCCAGGTTCGCCCGTTCCACGTGCCGCGCGTGTCGAACAGATATTCGCGAAATTCCTCCGGATCGTCGAACGGCCCGCGCCCCCAATAGCGCATCTGCACATCGCTGGAGAATGCCGGCCAGAAGGCAATCTCATCCCCTTCCTTCAGTGGACGGCATTGGAAGCGCGCCGTGGTGATGGGAGGCGTGGTGAGAGGCGGCGTGCTGTCGGACATGGGGCGGGTGATAGCAGGAGATGGTGAACCGCAAAGGCTCGCGTGTCGCTATTCCTGCGATGATGCCGGTCGTCCACCAATTGATCGACGATTTCGCAAGGTCTCGAACAGCGATTGCGTCACCAGCGTCTGGATCAGGCGGATGCGCTGGGGGTGCTCCCTGGCAAAGGGCGATTCCGCTCTCTGATAGGATGCCACCTGATCGGCAAAATAGGCATAGGGCGCGGTGTTGAAATGATCGTTGAAGGAACGATCGAGCGTCCAGGCCGAGAAATCGAACGCCACGCAATAGTCCATCCACAGGATGTCATTCATCGGCTTGGCTGTCTGGTGACAATTGACGCTGAACTGCTCTGCACCGTCCAACCCCTCCTCGCCCTGAACACGCGCAAAATCCTCAACCGCGTCCGCGATTTTCGCCTCGAATGCCGCGTGATCAGCAGCCCCGCCGGCGATACTGCCCAAGCCTGCGCCTTCCCCACTGGCGAAAGAGCCATTTGCGCTGGCCAGATCCACCCTCACTTCGGGCACGAAATCCTCGCCATCGAACGCGCTCATCACCGATCGCGAAAACGCAACGCCGCCTCCCTGATTGGCCACTTTCAACGAAATCGATACCAGAGTGGCAGCGATGACCATGCCGATGGCAAAGCGAGCAGCGGATGCCACCCGCAACTTCGACGCCTGTTCGGCCTTTCGCGGCGAAGCCTGACGAGGTCTGGGCGGCGGCGATGGAGCACGTTGCGGCCGCGCTGGTTGCGGAGCACGGCGCGGAACACTTTTGGCCCGCAACGCATCATACGCGGATCGTTGCGCAGGATTTCGCAAACACCGGTATGCCCTGTTCAGCGCCTGCGCCTTGTCGACCGCCGTCCGATCCCGGTTGGCGTCCGGATGATACTTTCGCATCAGGGCCTTGTAGGCAGCCGTCACCACCTCCGGCTCTGCCGAAGGGGATATGCCGAGGATCTTGTAATAGTCTTCCAGCTGCCCGTTCCATTATATCGCCTCGATACAATAATTTACCGAAGCTGTGCGTATTTTCGCCTTTGGAACGAAACGTAAACTTGCCGAAGCGCGTTCAGCAACTGTGCGCGCGCAACAAATCCACAATTTTCTGAAATACCCGTATTTTCACGCAGGTTCGTCGAAGCCCCACGAAGCGCGCACTCACGCTCCGGTCAGGAAATCCACCAGCGCCTTCACCTTTTTTTGGCGCCATTGAGGGCGCGGGGCCAGCAGCCAGTAGGCGCGGCGGCATTCCACAGGCTCGCCCAGCGCTTCCAGTCGGCCGTCCGCCAGCGCTTCTGCCACCAGCGGCAGAGGCAGCGTAACGCGGCCAAGGCCTGCCAGCGCGGAGCTGAGCGCCTGCCCGGCGCTGCCGACGCTGAGGATGGTTTTCTCACCATCGGGGGTTTCGAATGTGGGCCAGCTGATCCAGCCATCCGGCGCGCCGGGTGCGGCCACGACCACGCGGTGCCCCGGCTCCAGCTGTGCGCCTTCCAGTTCTCCCGGCCCTTCCACCAGCCGCACGGCCAGATCGAGGTTGGCCTCTGTAAACTCGGCATCTTCGCTGGCCGCGATCTGGATGCGGATATCGGGGTTTTCCTTGCGGAAACCCGCCAGCCGCGGGGCCAGCCACTGCGCGTAAAATTCGCGCGGGGCGGCGATGGCATAGTTGGAGGAGGACTGGCCCGCCTGCATGGCCTGCACGCTTTCCTCGAAATGCAGGAAACCTTCGCGCAAGGCATCAAGGCCAGCCTCGGCCTCTCCGGTCAGTTCCAGCCCTTTCGAGGTGCGGCGGAACAGCACTACGCCCAGCACATCTTCCAGCGCGCGGATCTGCTGCCCCACGGCGGCGGGCGTCACCGCCAGCTCGTCTGCCGCGCGCGTGAAGGAAAGGTGCCGCGCGGCGGCATCGAATACGCGCAAGGCGTTGAGAGGCAGATGGGTGCGTTTCATGGTATCCGGCCCCAGCCTCTAGGAAACGCAAGGCGCAGGGGCAAGCCGCTTCGTATCGGCCTTCAAGTCTGCGGTGGCAGGCGGTGGATTAGACGGAGCTGTCTGCAGGTGCGGCGAGCGGGAAATGGGGAATTGCCACTTCGAACTGCGTGCCATCGGCATGAAGGAAGGTGTAATGCCCCTCCATCGCGCCCTGATTGGTGGTCAATTCACAGCCGGACACATAATCATGCGTCTGCCCCGGTTGCAGCACGGGGCTTTCCCCCACCACGCCTTCACCATCGACGATGTTCACCATCCCGTTCGAATCGGTGATGCGCCAGTGGCGGCTTTTTAGCTGCACGGTTTCATCCCGGCCATTTTCCAGGCGGATATGATAGACC
This sequence comes from Aurantiacibacter rhizosphaerae, assembly GCF_009807005.1. Classification (GTDB taxonomy): domain Bacteria; phylum Pseudomonadota; class Alphaproteobacteria; order Sphingomonadales; family Sphingomonadaceae; genus Alteraurantiacibacter; species Alteraurantiacibacter rhizosphaerae. The sequence continues at coordinate 724,975 of NZ_WUBR01000002.1, forward strand.
CAGAACCATCGCCCTGCCCCCACGCGCGACTGTTCGGGCATGAAGTTCACGGCAACGCGCACAGTCACTCCGGCCGTGATGGCGGTGTGCTGGAACAGGGACTGGAGCGCGGTCTTTGTCATCCCCTCTAAAGTAGCGGTTTTGCTGGACGCTACAAGGGGACTTTAGGCTCAATCCGCCGCATTGTGCCTCTTACAGGCCAACCCGGTCCAGCGCCTGGCCAAGATCGTCGATCAGATCCAGCGGGTCTTCCAGGCCGATGTTGATACGTAGCATGCCATCCTCGATCCCCGCAGCCGCGCGGCCTTCTGCGCCCATGTTGTGATGGGTGGTGGTGGCCGGGTGGCAGATAAGCGATTTCGCATCGCCGATATTGTTGGAGATATCGATCAGCTCCAGCGCATTGCAGATGGCCATGGCCTGTTCCTTGCCCGCATCGCCGGCTTTCGGCGCGAAGAAGGCGAAGATCGGCCCGGCGGCCACCATTTGCTTTTGCGTCAGCGCGTGTTGTGGGTGGCTGGGCAGGCCCGGATGCAGGACGCGCAGGCCACGGTCTTCAAGAAATTGCGCCACCTGCAGGGCATTGGCGCTTTGTGCAGGCGCGCGCAGCGGCAGGGTTTCCAGCCCCTTCATCACCACCCACGCATTGAAAGGCGCGCAAATCGGGCCGGTGTTGCGCTGGAAGGGCGATAGTGTTTCCTCGATCCATTCCTGGCTGGAACACACCGCACCCGCCATCACGCGGCCCTGCCCGTCCATCAGCTTTGTAGCGGAATAGGCGACGATATCCGCGCCGAAATCCATCGGGCGTTGCAGCACCGGCGTGGCAAAGGCGTTGTCCACCACGGTCTTGATGCCCTTGCTGCGCGCGAAGCCGCAGACGAATTCCAGGTCCACCAGATCCATCGTCGGGTTCGCGGGCGTTTCGAAGAAGAATGCCTTGGTATTGTCCTGCACCGCGGCTTCCCACGCGGCATTGTCCGTACCGTCAATCGCAGTGTGGGTGATACCGAAGCGGTTCAGCACGTTGTCCAGAATCCAGCGGCAGGAGCCGAAGGCCGCACGGCCCGCCACCACGTGATCGCCCGCGCTCAGCATGGACAATAGCGAACTCGTCATCGCGGCCATGCCGCTGGCCTGCACCAGGCACGCCTCTGCCCCCTCCATCGCGGCGATACGCTGTTGCAGCATCTCTACCGTGGGGTTCTTGAAGCGGGAATATTGCATGCCCTGCGCATCGCCCGCAAAGCGCGCGGCCACTTCCTGCGCGCTGTCGAAGGTGAAGCCGCTGGTGAGGTAAAGCGCCTCGCTCGTCTCGCCATGCTCGCTGCGCATGGTGCCTGCGCGCACGGCCTGCGTTGCGGGGCGCCATTTGGCGGTGACGGAGCGATCTGTGCCGGTGGTTTTCTTCATTGCGCGCACGATCTACGGATACGCACCGCAGCGGGCAAGCCGTGAAAACAAGCGAAAGGTGATGAAAATGCAAAACGCCATACAGACACTGGTGCACGACTATGGCTGGATACACACCGGTATCGGAATGGTGGGCAATCTTACCTTCGTGATCGGCAGCGTGCTTTTCCTGCCGCATTTCTCTTCTCTGGAGACGATCGGCGTATGGCTGTTCATTATCGGCTCTGCCCTGATGCTGGTGGGCGCGGTGGGAGATATGCTGGTGAAATGGTATGATCGCAAACGGCATTAAGTCCCTTGATGCCCAACACCCCTATTGCGACCGGCGGGCAGCCCGCTAAAGCCATTCCGCGATGAACGAAGCGCCAGACCGTGTCCGCGATCCATTCGCCTGGAACTGCCTGTTCGCCGCGGGCTTTTTCCTCGTCTGCCTCATTCGGCTGGGGACGCCGTCCACCCCCTTCTTCGATGAAGTGCATTACCTGCCCGCCGCGCGCGCGGTGCTGGATCTGCAATGGGCGCTGAATGTGGAGCATCCGCCGCTGGCCAAGCAGATCATCGCGCTGGGCATCGCGATCTTCGGTGATGAGCCTTTTGGCTGGCGGATCATGAGCGTGTTGTTCGGCACGCTGGCGCTGTTTGCCGCCATGCGCACCATGTGGTTTGCCAGCCAGACCCGCACGGCAAGCCTGCTGACGGGCCTGTTCGTCTCCACCAATTTCCTGCTGTTCGTGCACGCCCGCATCGCCATGCTGGACGTGTTCATGGTGGGCTTCCTGATGCTGGCGGCCTGGATGTTTGCCGCCGCCTTGCGAGAGAACGAAACCGCGCGCTGGCGGCTGGCCATCGCGGGCGTGGCGCTGGGCTGCGCGATGGCATCGAAGTGGAACGCCATTCCGCTGGCCGTGCTGCCGGGCCTCGCGTTCCTGGCGGCGCGCTGGTGCGCCGGGCGCAGGCGGCTGGTGCTGTCGGCGCGCGGCTGGCCCATCGGCGGGATGACATTGTGGGAAGCCGGTATCTGGCTGGGGCTGGTCCCGCTGCTCACCTATGCCGCCACCTTCTGGCCCTATCTGTTCTGGCAGGTCCAGTCCGGCGAGGTGGGCGGACTGGTGGATATTCATCGCCAGATGCTGTCACTGCAAACGCAGGTGCCGGAGCCGCATCCTTATCAGAGCAACTGGTGGGACTGGATCATAAACCGCCGCGCGATCTGGTATCTTTACGAGCCTGTTGACGGCGCGCAGCGCGGGATCATGCTGATCGGCAATCCGGTAACGATGCTGGCAGGATTGCCAGCGCTGGCGTGGTGCGCCTGGGCCGGCTGGCAAAGCCGCGCGGGCGGCAATGCTCAGGGTCAAGTGCGCTGGGATGCCATTGCGCTGGTGACAGTGTTTATCGCCAGCCTTGCCCTGTGGATCGTCGCGCCCAAGGCCGTGCAGTTCTACTTCCACTATTTCCTGCCCGCCATGGCGCTGAGCGGGGCGCTGGCGCTGGGCGTGGAGCATTTGTGGAAGCGCGGGAACAGGGCGATCGCCGCGCTGGTGTGCCTGGGCGCACTGGCGGCCTTCATCTACTGGTTCCCCATCCTGACAGCCGCCCCGCTGGGCGATCCGCAGGATTTCCTGCAATGGGCATGGACGAAAGGCTGGCGATAGCGGGCAGGTGATAGCGGACTGGCGCGCGCCGCAGCAGATTATCTTACCCCGCACTCCAAGGCGCAGACACCGGCACAAACCCGCTCAACGCTGCTTGCGATGATCTTCCAGATCGAGAACCTCGACAGTGGACGCCTCGCTGCTCTCGATCAGCACCGGCCTGCGCTCATCAAGAGAGTCGAGATCGGCAAAGGCCTGTTCGATGAATTTGCGCCGTTCCAGGATCAGGCGGGCCACGCCTTCGGTAAGGCCGCCCTCCTCTCCAACCCGGCCCAGCGCAGCGGCGATATCGCCGATCACCGCACTGCGCGCACTGGTGTGAAGATGCCCCCTGTTATCGATAAAGGCCTGAACCGATTTCGCCACGTCCGTGTTTCCCCATGCTCTTGCGGAAACGATACTACGAAGGCGCAAACGCGGCAAACTATCGGCCCCGATGTGGTTAATAAAACCTTGAGGCGCGCATTCATTTCATGGACCGGATATTTGTGTACGCGCGCCGGATATTTCAGGTGCTTTTGGACAAAAGCAATCGGGTCGCCTGCCGATCTTGGCCCTGTTGCCGATTCGCTATCGGAAGCGGCCCCACACGAATTTGCTCGACAGGGCATAGTTCCACACAGACGCCAGCACCACGCCCGCAATGGCAGACAGCCACCAGGCCACGCCATTGGCCTGAAGCAGCGCCGCGGCCGCCACATTGGCAAAGGCACCCACCGCGCAGGTGGCGCAGAATTTCAGCCAGCCGAAGAACATGTCATGCGCGCCGGTCAGCTTGCTGTCGCGATAGGTGAGGAGGTTGTTGAGCCAGAAATTGAACGTCATCGCCACCATCGTGGCCACGGCCTGGCCCAGCGCGAAGCTGCTGCCCATCGCCAGATAAACAAGGCTCAGCACGGCCATGTGCACGAATACGCCCAGCCCGCCCACCGTGCCGAACAGGGCAAAGCGGGTGGGGATGATGCGGCCAAGATAGCGATCGTAAAGGCCCGCGATGAAATCCAGCGCAACGCCGTGATCCAGCTTGCTTGTGCCGGAAAGGCGTTCGGCAAATTTCAGGGGGAATTCCTTTACGCGTAACTGCGGGCGGGCGGTGGAAAGAATATCCAGCATGATCTTGAAACCGATGCCGGAAAGGGTCTGCGCCTGTTTGCGCAACTGGTCCGTCCGCAGCAGGAAAAACCCGCTCATCGCGTCGGAAAGCTCCGTCCCGGTCAGCTTGCGGGCCAGCGCATTGGCAATGCGGCTGCCCTTTTCGCGGCTCTTGCTGGAAAGGCCATCGGCATTGCCACCCTCTGCAAAGCGGCTGGCATAGGCCAGATCGTATTCGCCTGATCGCACGGCGGCCAGCATATCGTTGAGCAGGGCAGGATCGTGCTGATGATCGGCATCCATCACGGCCACAAAGGGCGCGGCAGTGGCGCACATGCCCTCTATCGCGGCGCTGGCAAGGCCGCGGCGGCCAATGCGCTGGATCACGCGGATGCGGCGATCGGTCAAGCCGATCCGGCGCGCTTCTTCCGCGGTGCCATCGTGCGAATTGTCATCCACGAAAACGGCTTCCCAGCCGGTGGGGCCAAGCGCCTGCTCCAGCCGGTCCACCATCGGGGCGATATTGCCCTTCTCGTTCAGCGTGGGCAGCACCACGGCCAGCTCCAGCGGGCAGGAGCCTTGCGCACGCGCCAGCGCGCCCGCGCTTTCGATCTGCTGCTGAAACTGTTCGGTCACCATGTCCATGTGCCCGCGTTACGCCGAATTGTTAACCATAAGGTTACCAAGCGGCGAGCAATCAGAGCCGCGCCAGCACCGCGTCACCAATTTCAACCGTCCCGGCATCGCCGCCAAGATCGCCGCCCAGAACACCGTCCTGCAGCGCCTTTGCCACGGCAGCCTCGATCCTGTCGGCATCCGCTTCCCGGCCCAGAGAGTGGCGCAGCATCATCGCCAGGCTAAGGATCATGGCCATCGGGTTGGCCAGCCCCTTGCCAGCAATATCGGGGGCAGAGCCGTGAATGGGCTCATAAAGACCGAAGGTGCCGAATTCGGTCTGCCGTTCACCCAGGGCAGCACTGGCCAGCAGGCCGATGGAACCCACGCACATGCTGGCCTGATCGGACAGGATATCGCCAAACAGATTGCCGGTAACGACCACGTCAAACTGGCCGGGGTCCTTCACCAATTGCATGGCGGCATTGTCCACATACATGTGGCTGAGTTCGACCTCGGGATATTCGGCCGCGGTTTCGATCACCACGTCGCGCCATAGCTGGCTGGTTTCCAGCACATTGGCCTTGTCCACGCTGCACAGCTTGCCGCCGGTGCCCTTCTCGGCGCGGCCCTGTGCGGCGCGGAAGGCGACATGCGCGATGCGGCGCACCTCGTCCTCTGCATAGGACATGAAATCATACCCCTGCCGCCGTCCGTCTTCCAGCTTGCGCATGGCCTTTTCGCCGAAATACACATCGCCGTTCAGCTCTCGCACGATCAGCACATCGATCTGGCGCGCGATTTCCGGGCGCAGGGCAGACATGTCCTCCAGCCCCGGATACATCGTGGCGGGCCGCAGGTTGGCGAACAGGTCAAGATTGGAGCGCAGGCCAAGGATCGCCTGTTCCGGCCTCAGGTGACGTTCCAGATTGTCACATTCAGGATCGCCCACCGCGCCGAACAATATCGCATCGGCAGCGCGCGCCATCTGCAGAGTTTCTTCGGGCAGCGGATGGCCGTGGCGGCGATAGGCGGCGCCGCCCACATCGCCTTCCCACACCACGATACCGGGCAGGTTCAGCGCATCCAGCACGCGCCGCGCCTGCTCCATGATTTCAGGTCCGATTCCATCACCGGCAAAAAGGGCTATTTTCATATCAGGCTATCCGTCCAAGCATTTCCCGCAGTCGATTGCGCGCCGCCATAACGTCTCCGCGCCGGTCGGCAAGAAGGTAGTGATCCAGAACCGGGCCAAGGGCGTCCATGGATTCCAGCACCTGCCCCATATCGCCGGGCGGCCTCGTGCCCGCTCCGCCATAGCCGAGTTCGCGCAGTAGCAGCATTTCATACCCCACCAGCGCACTGGCCCATCCCCGCGCGCTGGGCGCGTGACAAATGGCGGAAAGCGCGCCTTCCAACGCGTTGAAAAGCGGGGGATAGGGCTCCCTTTCGGGAAGAGCGGTGGCGGTCAGCGCCGTTAGCCAGCCGATTGCCGCTGCGGCCAATGGCTCCCCCAGCCAGGGGCCGCGGCTTTCGCTCAGCTCCACCTTGGCAAAGGGCAGCTGGCTTTCGGAACGGGCCGACAATTGCAGGTCCACCAGATTGCCGGGAATGACGACGGGCCGCAGATTGCGCCCGCGCCCACCGGCGACATAGCCCGCCAGCACGCCGTACTCCTCGGTAAGGAAACGCGCGATAACCGCCGTCTCGCCATGTTGGCGGGCGGCAATCAGGATGGCAGGGGCGCGGACATGCATGGTTTGTTAGCTAGCGGGTAGTATGGCAGGCGCAAGCTTGCGAGGGTTTATGGCAACAGACGATTGGTATCGCGGAGCGGACTGGGATGATCAGGCGCAGCAGCTGATCCGGCAGAAGCTGGCGCGCGCGCGAGAGCACAAATGGTTTTACCTGCGCGTAAAAGCGTCCGCCATATCGGACAAGCATCCTGACGAGGCGCTGGCGCTTTATCAGGAATATCTCGACGCCGATGTCGAAGGCGCGAATGAGATTCACTACAGCATCGCGCTGGTCCACTTCACGCAAGGGCGCGAGGACAAGGTCTTCGAGCATCTCGATCTGGCCATGGGAACAGGCGGCATGGGCCTTGGCGCGATGGGGGCGATGGAGAATGCCTTCCTGTCAGCCCTGCTGGGCCGCGAAGACCGATATGAGCGTGCAATTGCCCTGTTCGAACCTTTGGACAAGGCAGCACGCCAGCAATTGGGCCGCGATTTCGTTCGCAGTTTTGCCGGGGCCTATGGCTCGGCACTCATCCTGGATCACCTGGGTCGGCATGACGAGGCGCGGGAAGCGGCGCTGATCGCGCTGGAATGGACGCAGAAGACAGCGGGGCCGCTACCCGGCCATCCGCAAATCGGTTTGCCGCCGCAATTGCCCGATGATTGGCTGGCGCGATTGCATCGCATCGCGCAGCAATGATGGATTGATCGGCAGGAGCCAGACGGCCCCTTACTTGCTCTTCGCTTCGAGAGCGGCCAGCCGGGCTTCCAGCACATCCACCTTCTCGCGGGCGAGCGCGGCCATATCCTTCACCGCGTCAAATTCCTCGCGGCTGACGAAGTCGAGGCCGCCCATGGCTTCCCGCATCTTCTCGCGCGCACCATCACGCGCTTCGCGGCTCATGCCGGCAAAGGTGCCTGCCGCGCTGTTGGCGAGTTTGACGAAGTCGGCGATAATCGGGTTCTGGCTCTGCATGGCATTAATGTGGTGCAGGCAATGCAGCTTGGCAACCTAGAATTCGTAGCGCTGCACCGCGCCTGTTTCCTGCGCCTGCGATGCATCGGGGTTTGCCTGCAGGAACTGGTAGTTCAGCAGAGTCGCAAACAGGATCCACGCAAAATAGGGTACCAACAGCAGCCCTGCCCATTTGCGCACCTTGAAGAACAGGATCACGGTGACGATCACGGCGATATCCAGCGCGATGATCACGCCCAGCGCCAGGCCGATTTCATGGTATGCGAAGAACACCGGGGTCCACGCCAGGTTCAGCACGAACTGCACCACGAACGCGATGATGGCGGCCATGCGAAGGCGCGATCCCCATGCAGCGCACACCAATGCCAGCGCCAGCCCCATCATGAAATACAGCACGCTCCACACGAGGCCAAACGTGGCGGGCGGCGGGAACAGCGCGGGCTTCTGCAAAGCCTGGAACCACGGGCTGTCCGCCGAACTGCCGCCCAATTGCCCTGACAGGAAACCCAGCAACATCACCGTGGGGATGATGAAGAGTGCCCAGCGGATAAGGCTGGCGCGCAATTGCGCAGGCGAAGCGAGGCGGTTCATCTGAAGAGGCGTCTCCGTGATTCGGTTGACCGGCAATCTGGCTGGCGCTCAGCCATCGCGCAAGGCGGCAACAAGGTATTCTATATTGCCTTCCGTTCCCGTTATGGGACTCTGGGTGATACCATCTATGCGCCAGCCGCCTGCCTGCAGCCAGTCGCTCACCTCGGCGCACACCCGCTGGTGCAGCGCCTCGTCACGCACGATGCCGCCCTTGCCCACTTCGTTTCGGGCGACTTCGAATTGCGGCTTTATCAGCGCCACCAGCCGGCATTGCGGGGCGGCCAGCGCCAGCGGCACCTCCAGCACTTTTGCCAGCCCGATGAAGCTGGCATCGCAGACCACCCAGTTGCATGGCCGGTCTATGATATCGGCCGTCAGCGCGCGGGCGTTGGTCTGTTCCAGCACGGTGATGCGATCGTCCTGCCGCAGCTTCCACGCCAGCTGGTTGGTGCCCACGTCCACGGCGAACACATGCTGCGCCCCGTGATGCAGCAGCACCTCGGTAAATCCGCCGGTCGAACTGCCGATGTCCATCGCCACAGCGCCCGTGGGATCGAGGCCGAAGTGCTTGATCGCATGGGCCAGTTTCACGCCGCCGCGCCCCACCCATGGGTGATCGCGCCCGCGCACTTCGATGGCCCAGTCATCGGCCACCTGCTGGCCGGACTTGTCCATCCGGCCAAGCTTTCCGGGTGGCCCGGCAAACACCAGCCCGGCCATGATCAGGGCTTGCGCGCGGGTGCGCGATTCAGCTTCGCCGCGCTCGACAAGCAGTTGGTCGATCCGTTTGCGAGATGGCTTGCGCTCCGTCATCGGCGCAGCGATAGAGCGGCCAATGGTCACCCGTCCAGAAGGAAGTATTCCGATGCCTCTTCGTCGCCTTCTCGTCCTCTCCATCGCCGGCACTCTGATCAGCGGATGCAGCAACAGCGAGGATGCCGATATGGCCGATGATGCGGCCCGGCCGGAACCGGTGCTGACGCAGGCCGCGCAGCCCACCGCCGCGCCCGATGGCACTGCCCTTGTGGCAGGCAGCTGGACCGTGAAGGAAGGCCCGGCAGGCGGCAGCGCCGTGTTTGCTGAGGATGGCCAGCAGCCTGCGCTGACGATGTCTTGCGACAGTGCCAGCGGCACGCTCTCCATGATGGTTGCCAGCGCATCGCAAACGCCGGAAGCATGGCGACTGGATGCAGGCGGAGAGGTCGCCCGTATCGATATGGCGCCTGTGGAAGGCGGCCTTGCCGCGGAAATTCAGCCCGATCTGGCCATATTTCACGCCTTCGCGGCACCCGGCCAGACAGCATCACTCACCTCTGCCACGGGCGAAATAATGCAATTCCCGACACATCCGGGCATTTCACGCGTATTGGATGCATGCAGCTAATGAAAACCGAACTGAAGTTCTCCGCCGCCGCCCTTCTGGGCACCTTCGCCCTCGCCGCCTGCGTGCCGCCCTCGCCAGAGCCGACACCGGTGCCAACGCCCATGGCGACGACCGCGCAGCAGCCGACAAACCCGCAGCCATCCAGCGCGCCGCAACAGGTGGTAACGCCAACTTTCGACAACTGGATGGACAGGCCGCAAACGCCGGGTGACTGGCGCTATACCGCCGATCCCGGTGAAACGCTGGCCGTGTTCGGCACCGATGCCACGCCGCAGGGCGTAAAAATGCTGCTGGCCTGCAACCGCGCCACCGGGCGCGTGGGCATTGCGCGGCAGGGCACGGCAAACGGCCAGGTGGAAATGCTGATCCGCACCGAGACGCAGGATCGCCGCCTTACCGCCAATCCCGTTTCCAGCCGCGCGCCGATGGTGGTGGCAGAGCTTGCCTCCAGCGATCCGCTGCTGGATGCCATCGCCTTTTCCAAGGGACGTTTCATGGTGCAGGTTGCCGGGATGGAGCCGGTTTACGCTCCGGCCTGGCCCGAAATCACCCGCGTGATCGAGGATTGCCGAGGGTAGAAATTCGGGTTTCGGCCCGCCAGCGTTCTCAGGCAATTCCCGCATGTGCGAGGCGGGCTGAACTCCCTTGCGCGCCGTGCGTGCGGGGCAAAAACAGGCAAATGTTCAAAACCGAAAATACGGGCTTGCGTTCGGCCACTCTCTGATTCACAAATACATCCAAGGCCAGCGGTGAACGCGGTCTTGGCCCCCGGTGAAACGGCAGGGTTTTGGCTCAAAAGCGCGAAAGGAGGTGATCCGATGTCTCATGGTTCAGCAGGGAGGTCGGTGATGACCCATGCGGAGCATATTCGGTAGTTTTCTACGCGCCGAGTAAGGCACCGTGGGCGGTCTAACTGACCGCTGACCATGCGAAGGGTGGTTCTGCCGGTGGCAGAGCCGCCCTTCTCATTTTTGGGGCGACGCGAAATCCGCCCCTTGCCTCACTCACCTCGCGCCACTAATCCGCGCGGTGCCCAAGGAGTAGAGCATTTATGGCCAACGCGCCCGCCCTGACATTCGAGCAGATTCCTCACCCCGCCCCGGTGCCCGGTGCCACCCGTGCGCAGGCGATTGCCGATCCCGGCTTCGGCACGGTGTTCACCGATCACATGATCTCCATCGATTGGGACGAAGGCCATAATGGCGGAAAAGGGGGCTGGCACTCCGCGAAGCTCTGCGCGCGAGAGCCCATCATGCTCGATCCCGCCGCATCCGTGCTGCATTATGCGCAGGAAATCTTCGAAGGCATGAAGGCCTATCGGCGTGAAGACGGCACGATGGCGCTGTTCCGCCCGGATCAGAACGCCAGGCGCTTCAACGATTCGGCCCGCCGTCTGGCCATGCCGGAATTGCCGGAAGATGCCTTTATCGAAGCGGTGGAAACCGTGGTGAAGGCAGACCGCGACTGGTTTCCCGATGTCGAAGGCGGTTCGCTGTATATTCGCCCCTTCATGTTCGCGAACGAGCATTTCCTGGGCGTGCGTCCGGCCAAGAAATACAAGTTCCTCACCATCCTTTCGCCCGCCGGAAACTATTTCAAATCGGGTGCGCCCGCTGTTTCCATCTGGGTTTCCAGCGATTATTCACGCGCGGCCCCCGGCGGCACGGGCGCCGCGAAATGCGGTGGCAATTATGCCGCCAGCCTGGTTCCGCAGGCAGAAGCCATTGCCAAGGGGCACGATCAGGTGGTGTTCCTGGACGCGGTGGAGCGCAAGTGGATCGAGGAACTGGGCGGCATGAACCTGTTTTTCGTGTTCGACGATGGCTCCATCGTCACCCCGCCGCTGGGCGGCACGATCCTGCCCGGCATCACCCGCGACAGCCTGCTGACGCTGGCGCGGGAGGAAGGGCTGACCGTGCGCGAAGAACGCTATTCGCTGGACCAGTGGCGCGAGGATGCAACGTCAGGCCGCCTGGTGGAAACCATGGCCTGCGGCACCGCTGCGGTGGTGACGCCCGTGGGCCGCGTGGCCAGCCGCGACGGGGAATTCACTATCGGCACGGGCGGGCCGGGTCAATTGACCAGCAAGCTGCGCGCAAAGCTTGTGGGCATCCAGCGCGGCGAGGTGGAAGACACCCACGGCTGGGTCCGCACGATCGACTAAGCGACTAAGCGACTGATCGATCCTGCAGCAGTGATTTCTGGCTAAAGCGCCATCGCTATCGGCGGATCGCCTGCGGTCCACGGTTTTTCGCGCTGCATGATCGTCTTGAACAGGGGCGATGCCAGGTGGCCTGCCAGCCACGCCTGAAGGTGCGGCAGATCCTGCGAATCGAACCATTCGCGGTCGTGATTGGCGAATTGCCGGATGAAGGGGAAAATCGCCGTATCGGCAATGCCCCGCTTCTCTCCGCACAGCTGCCCCTGCGTGCCGATCCGCTCATCCAGCTTTTGCAGGAAAACCAGCCCGTCCGCGCGATGCGGCAGCGGATCGCAATCGTCATAGCGGTTGGGATATTTGTAATGGTCCAGCGCGTGTTTGAACTGGCCGACGGTGTCCGCGATCAGGGCCGGATCATCGCGCTCCAGCCAGCCCTCGGGATCGTTGCGCGCCAGTGCCCAGCGCATGATGGCGAAGCTTTCATCGATCACCGTGCCATCGTCCAGCATCAGCACCGGCACAGTGCCCTTGGGCGATGCATCCAGCATGGCCTGCGGCTTGTCGGACAGCTTCACTTCCCGCAATTCGCACTGCGTCCTGCTGATGGTAAGGGCCATCCGCGCCCGCATCGCATAGGGGCAGCGGCGAAAGCTGTAGAGGATGTGCGCGCCATCACTCATCGCGGCTGCGCCCCGGCATTTTTGCGCCGATATGCGCGCGCCCTTCGGCGGCGGCGCGCTTTTCCTGGCGGTGGCGTTCGCGGCAGGCCTCCCGCTGCTCTTCCGTCCGCTCGTCAAAACAGGCGGGACAGCTGGCGCCCACTTCATACAGCGGCGATTCGGCGTCTTGCGGGCTGACCGGGCGGCGGCAGGCATAGCACAGCGCATGGGTGCCCGGCGCAAGGCCGTGGCCCACGCTCACCCGCTGATCGAAGACGAAACATTCGCCGCGCCACATGCTCAATTCCTCCGGCACGGTTTCCAGATACTTCAGGATGCCGCCCTTCAGATGATACACCTCTTCCACCCCTTCGGAGGCGAGGAAGGCGGTGCTCTTTTCGCAGCGGATTCCGCCGGTGCAGTACATGGCCACCTTCGGTGCCTTGCCTTGCCCCAGCAAACGCTCCCGCTCTGCCCGAAACCATGCGGGAAAATCACGGAAGCTGGCCGTCTTCGGGTCGATAGCGCCCTCGAACTGGCCAACGGACACCTCGTAATCATTGCGGGTGTCGATCACGATGGTGTCAGGATCGGCGATCAGATCGTTCCAGTCCTGCGGATCGACATAGGTGCCCGCATTATGCGCCGGGTCCAGATCGCCCTGCCCCATGGTGACGATTTCGCGCTTCACCCGCACCTTCATCCGGTGGAAGGGCATTTTTGCTGCCTCGGAAAACTTCACCTCCAGATCGGCGCAATCGGGCAGGCCGCGCAGATGGCGCAGCACCACATTTATCCCGTCAGGAAAGCCCGCGATGGTGCCGTTCACGCCCTCCTTCGCCAGCAGCAGCGTGCCCTTCACGCCATTGTCCTCACACGCCTTCAACAAGGGTTCTTGCAGAGAGGTGGGATCGTCAAAACGCACGAAGCGATAAAGCGCGGCAACGCGGATGGGCAGGTGTTGAGCAGAGGATTGGCTAGGCATGGCGACGCCTTTAGCGCCCCGTGCGCCGCGCTTCCAGTGCTGCAATTCTGGCAGGCCGGTCAGTCATCCATCGTCACCATGATCTTGCCCTTGGCGTGCCCGTCTTCCAGTTCGGCCATGGCATCGGCGATCTTTTCGAAAGGATAGGTGCTGTCGATCACGGCCTGCATTTGCCCGCGCTGGGCAAGCGTCACCAGATAGGTCAGCTCGCTGCCGCTGGGGTGCATGAAGAGGTAGCGATAATCCACGCCCGCATCGCTGGCCTGTTTGCGCAGGTCGCGGCTCATCGCCCAAAATACGGCGGCAAGGCCGAAGCGGCCGCCAAGATCCTGCATGGCGGTGCGCGGTTCGGGCGTGCCAGCGATGGAGACGGTGCGCCCGCCTTCCTTCACCACCTGAAAAGTGCGCTCCAACGTCTCTCCGCCGATCAGATCGAACGCGCCATCCACGGAATCGATCTCGTCTTCGAATTGCGCGTTCTCGTAATCCACCACCTCATCTGCGCCCATCTTCTCCACCAGCTCTCGTCCACGCGATGACGCGGTGGTGATGACATGCGCGCCCAGTGACTTGGCGATCTGGATGGCCAGTGTGCCCACCCCGCCCGCGCCGCCGGTGATCAGCACGCGGTAACCCGGCCCCACGCCAAGCTCATCGCGCAGCGCCTGCAAGGCAGTCAGCCCGGCCAGCGGTATTGCGGCGGCCTGTGTGAAATCCATCGAGGCGGGAATGGCGGCGATATGCGCCTCCTCCACCACGGCGTATTCGGCAAAAGCGCCCATCGCCTCTTTCCCCACGCGCACGCAAACGCGGGTTCCGGGCGGGAAGCGGTTGGCGCCCTTGCCGCAGGATTCCACCACGCCGGACAGTTCATTGCCCATGGTGATCGGCAGGTCCATCCGCAGGATCGGCTTCAGCTTGCCCTGCCGGATCTTGTAATCCACCGGGTTCAGGCCTGCCGCTTTCACCTTTATCAGCACCTGACCCACGCCGGGTTTGGGCATGGCCACATCGCGCAACTGCCCCTTGTCGGCATCGCCATAGGCGGTGAGTTGATAGGCTTTCATCGGAACGTCTCCATCGGCGTTAGTTGGGGCATGGGTTGGTTGGCCTCACGGAAAAAGGTCTCCCTTGATACCAACCGTCACCCCCGATGGGCCGTTCCCGGCTGCCTACACCTCGTCAGGATAGATGGGCCGGATATCGACGGGGATCGTGTCCATCCCGGCAATCGCGGCCTTCGCGTGTTCATCCAGATGGGCGTATTTGTCGAAGAAGGCGATGGTTCCCGCGTAATCGCCGGTGGCCTGCAACATCAGCTCTGTGCGCAGCAGTTGCGTCAGGCCGCTGACGAGCTTGTCCTCATCGATCACGTAATGGCCCTTGTCCGCGTCCCAGGCGTAGGCACCGTAATCCAGCAGATAGCCATATTGCGCCGCTGCACCCTTGCCATGCGCTTCCTCGATACCAAAGCGCATGGAGCGGAACAGACCCGCCACATAAGTGGCCAGCAGTTCGCTCTTCTCGCTGGCGGGCAATTCGCCGCGCTCCATCATGTAGAGCAGGTTGTAGATGCCCATGACATCGGCCTTGCTCTCCTCCAGCGCGGAATACTGTTCGCGCAGTTGCGCGTTTACGGTCGTCTCCTGCCCGTCCACCGTGATGGTGCCCGGCCCAAGCGAATGGCTGAGTTCGTGGAACAGGGTGAAGAGCTGCATATAGCGGCGGCTGACCAGCGCGGCCTGTTCCTGGGCCAGCACCACGTCCGCGATGGGATCGAGGATGCGATCGAACTTCGCGCCCAGCACGTTGGACAGGATCACCTTCTTCGCGCCCTTGGCCTCTCGCACCCGCTCATCATTGGGCAGGTTGAAGGCGATGGTCTGCACGCCTGGCACATTGTCGCCGCCGCCGTGGATCTGGTCTGCCACGGCAATCGGGCTTTCAAAGCCGCGGGCAAAATTATGATATTGCGGATCGATGGGGAGGTTGCCCTCCATATCGCGCAGATAGCCGACATAGCGATCCAGCGCGGCGCTTTCTTCCGGGTTCTTCAGCGTTACGAAGCTCTCGAACGCGGTTTTCGTACCATAGAGGCGATCGGTGTAAACCTCATACGGCCCGATGGCGACTTCGATGGGCGTATCCGTCAGGTCCATCCACGCCATTTCGCTTTCGAAATAATCGTCGGACAGGAAACTGTCGGCGCGCAGGGAGAGGAAGCGCTTCAGGCTGGGATTGGTGGTGATCTGCGACGCCTGACGCAGCAATGCGGCTGCGGGCTGCAGGAACTCGGCATATTCCTGCGAATAGGGCACGGCGACGAAGCCATCGCCCTGGCGCTTCACCACGGTATAGGGGCTCATCAAAGCATCGCGCTGGTCCGGGTGGGCCGCCAGATAGGCGTCGAACTCGGCGCGGGTCAGATCGGCGGGGTAGAAGCCTGCCCCTTCCGGCCAATCGCCTGTTCCATAGAACGGCTGGTTGTCGGCGATGGTATCCCACGGGCCGTAGTGCAGATCGAACATCTCCAGCATGGCGGGGTTGCCGAGGCGGGCGATTTCTTCGCGCAAGGCCGGCAGATCGCCGCCGCGCTGACGCAGGTAGATCTCGTCCATATAGCCGCTGGCCTCGATCAGCAGGTTCACCACCTGCCGCTCTTCGGCTGAAAGATAGGATGTGTCGGGCGACATGGTGACATCAGCTATCGTCGCGCGGCTGGCGGCCATGTCATAACCGGAAATGTCGCCCATTCCTTGAGTGGTTGGTGCGCAGGCAGCAAGCATGGCAACCGGCGCTGCGGCCAGAGAAAGGGCGATCAGAGTGCGACGCATGGGCGGGAATCCTTCAGTTTGGTTTCTGGCGCAAACATCTAGCCCAGCCTCGTGCTGGAGTCACGCAGGAGGCTTCGCTATCGCCGCTACATGGACGGGCACAATGCAAGGCTGATGGCGGAAAGCGCAGGGGAAAGGCTCGCGCTGATCATGCGCAGCTATCACCGGCTGACGGGTCACGTGCTGGCGGATGATGCACACACGCTATGGCGCGCGCCTTTCACGGTGCTGGCACATGACACCAGCGCGCCGCCCGAATTCATCTATGCCAACAGCTACGCACTCACCCTGTTCAAACGCAGCGCGAAGGACATGATCGGCCTTCCCTCCCACCTTTCCGCACAGGCAGACGCGCGGGAGCAGCGTGCCGCCATGTTTGCGCAACTGGAGGCGGCGGATATCGTGACAGGCTATTGCGGGATGCGCATCGCTGCCGATGGCACACGATTTCGCATCCGCGACGCGGTTATCTGGAACCTGCGCGATGATGATCGCAATCTATGCGGGCAGGCCGCGCGGATCGATCGGGTGGAAATGCCGGACTAGCGGCGATCAGCCAGCAAATTCAGGAACGGCGCGCTCTTCGCGGCCCTCTGCCTGCGCTGTCATCCTGCTGGCTTCTTCCCAGGCCTGCGCCATCAGCGCTTCGGCAAGCAGTGCTTCGACAGGGTTGATACCGCTGCGCGCATGATCCAGCGCGGCGCTGGAATAGAGGAAGATGTTGCGCGTGGCCTCTCCCGTTTCGGGCACCTGCGCGCTGGCGTGCTGGCGCACATCGTCGGCCAGTTCCACGGCGATGCGATATTTCCCCGCGTCGAGCCCATGAAAGCGATACACGCCTTCTGCATCGGTGATGGCAGACACGCCCAATTCGGTGATCACAACCTGCGCGCCCGCCACAGGCGCGGCGGCGGCATCGCGGACCTTGCCGGAAAGATCGCCAGCATTGGCCGCAGTGGGTGCGGCAATCATGGTGCTGACAGCAAGGACGGAGGCGATAAGGGCGTGACGGATCATGCTGCGCCCAAACAGCAGTAATGTTACGGGATGAAGACTCCGGACAGATCAGGCGCCGATCAAACCGCGGCGAGCAGTTCCTCTGCACCGGGCGATTCTTCCAGAAATTCCAGCAGCCCGCGTTCCCAGCGGTTCTGATATTGCGTGCGACGTGGCAGGCGCAGATTCTCCCGCCATTCCTCCTGACGCGAGATCAGATCGATCACGGCGGGGTGAACATAGCTTTTGCGAGTCACGGCAGGCGTGTTGCCAAGGTGATCGGCCACGCGTTCCAGCACGGCCTTGATAGTCAGCTTCTCCGTCGCCTCCCCCAGCAATCGGAACGCCATCACGCTGGCGTGCCAGGTGCGAAAATTCTTGGCGGTGAACGGTCCGCCCATCGTTTCGGCCAGATAGCTGTTCACATCGCTGGAACTGACGTCATGCGCCTCGTTTTCGTCATCTAGCCAGCGGAACAGGTGCTGGCCGGGCAAGTCCTGCATCTTCTTCACGCAGGCGATCAGGGCCTTGTCTGACAGCTCTACCTCGCGCTGCTTGCCGCCCTTGCCCTTGTAGCTGAGGCGCAGGACGCGGCCCGTCACCTCGGCATGGCGGCGGCGCAGGGTGGTGGCACCGAAACTGCGGTTTTCCTTGGAATAGCCGGTGTTGCCCACGCGTATCGCGCCCAGATCCAGCAGGCGCACCACGCTGGAAACGGCCCGCGCCTTGTTGACGGTGGGCGCGCGCATATCCTGCTCCACCCGCTTGCGCGCCAGCGGCAATTTCGCGCCAAAGGCCAGGCAGCCATCGAACTTCTCTCCCTCTCGCCAATTGCGAAAATCCGGGTGATAGCGATACTGCTTGCGATCCCTGTCATCATAGCCCGTCGCCAGGATATGGCCGTTGTGCGCAGGGCAGAACCACGCATCGCGATAGGCCGGGGGGAAGGCGATGGCGTTCAGGCGCTTCTTCTCCGCCCGGTTTCGGATCAGCTTGCCATCGGGATCGTAATAGGCCCAACCCTTGCCAGCACCCTTGCGGGTGATGCCCGGCAGGCTGTCATCGACATAGATCAGGTTTGCAGGACGCGTAGCCATAACCCCGCGATAACGGGCTGATATGCCAACGGGTTCCTCAAGGCCTCAGCTAATACTTGGCCTTGGCCCCGGCGCCTCTGCCACCTCCTCCACGATTTCTGGCGGGATGCCTGCCCGGCGCGGAAATTTCACGAACAGCATCAGCACCAGGCCCACCGCGTGGGCGGCGAAAACCAGCAGGAACATGATGCGCAATCCGCCCATTGCGTCTGACAGGCCGAAGACCCATGCGCCGATGGATATGCCGAAATTGGAACAGCCCATGTAAAGCGTGAACTGCGTGGCCGCGACCTTCGGATTGCACAGCCGCATGGATATCGGCAGCGCCGCCACCGTTATCAGCACATCCAGCACACACCAGCCGTAGACGAATACGAAGAACAGGTCCGGATCGCTCCAGCTGTCGCGCAGGGCAAACATCATTGCCGATAATGCCATGTAGAGCGCGAAAAATGCGATCGTCGTCCTCTTTGCGCCAAATTTGTCGCCAGCCCAGCCGCCCAGCGTCAGGCCAAGAATGCCGCCCACCAGCTGCGCCGTTCCCACCATGGATGTGATGGACGCCTCACCCCACCCCAGCTCGCCTGCACCGATGACAGGCGTGATGCCGCCGAACACGCCGTAGTGAAATCCTCTCACCAGCAACACCGGCAGCCACAGCAGGCTGACGGGCAGCAGGATGGAGGAGAAGGTTGTCTTGAGGATGGGCCACCACGCGCCAAGCTGGATGCTTTCGTTGCGCGGATGGGTGTGACCCCCGCTCCAGGGAAGGCGGCGCTCTCCACCGCGTTCGCGCAGCAGGATGATATAGGCGGTGATGATGGCGATGAAGCCGGCTGCCAGCAGATATGCGGCGGACGGGCCGAAGCTGGCAATGGCATAGCCTGTCAGCATCGTTGCCAGCGAGATGCCGATAGCCTGCCCGCCGAACATCATGCCACTGGCGCGGGCGCGCTCATCCTCCTTCATGATGTCGACCGCCAGCCCGTCAACCGCAACGTCCTGAAATGTGGTCGCCATGTTCACCACGAAGCCTGCAATGCCGAGCAGCAGGACATCCTCCACGCCGGGGCGCGCGACGGCGCAGATGGCCAGTAAGGCGATCATCACCAGCTGCGCGCTGATGATCCACACGCGGCGGCGCCCCATCGGCAGGAAGGTGTAGCGATCCATGATGAAGCCGTTCACCAGCTTCAACGTCCACGGCAGCGCGGTCAGCCCCAGCACATATCCGATATCGGCTGCATCGGCGCCGTTCGTGGCCATCCACGCCGGTATCGCAAACCAGAACAGCCCGATGGGCACGCCTTGCGCAACATAAAGGATGAACAGCGTGAACAGCCGCAAACGGCTGGACGTGGCCAGGATGAGATTTCCGTCAGGCTGCATATTCACGATAAGACCCCCCGTCTTTTCGCGACCCGATGCGGACCCTGTGCCCTAGTATGCGCACAGTTGCGGCAATGGCGCAACTGCCAGGCCAAAGCTCAGCTTTAAGCCGTATCTAGCAAGCCTTGCTTGCCCCGCCGCGCCCTGCGACCCATCTGGTGAGCACGCGACGCAATTCAGGAGAACCGCCGATGTCCGACGTCTACACCCCGCCGCCCGTCTGGAAGAATACCGAGAGCGGAGGCAAATTCTCCAGCACCAACCGTCCCACTGCGGGCGCGCGTCACGAGAAGGAACTGCCGGTCGGCGATCATCCCTTCCAGCTGTATTCGCTCGGCACGCCAAACGGTGTGAAGGTCACGATCATGTTCGAGGAATTGCTGGAAGCAGGCTTTACCGGCGCCGAATATGATGCGTGGAAGATCAACATCATGGAAGGCGACCAGTTCGGATCGGGCTTTACCGAACTTAATCCCAATTCCAAGATTCCGGCTTTGCAGGACAGGTCTGGCGATACGCCGTTCCGCGTGTTCGAAGGCGGCGCGATCCTTATCCACCTGGCGGAGAAATTCGACTATCTGCTGCCCAAGACCAACCCGGCCCGCGCCGAAACGCTCAGCTGGCTCAGCTGGCAGATCGGCACCGCGCCATTCATCGGCGGCGGCTTTGGCCATTTCTATGAATATGCGCCGGAGAAATACGAATACCCCATCAATCGCTATGCGATGGAGACAAAGCGCATCTTCGATGTGGCGAACAATCAGCTTGGCAAAACCGGCTATCTGGCAGGTGATGACATGACCATCGCCGACATCGCCTCCTACCCTTGGCTGGGCAATCTGTACCACGGTGCCTACAGCGGATCGGACAAGTTCCTGTCCCTGCATGAATATGAAAACGTGGGTCGCTGGGTGAAGGAGCTGGATGCAAGGCCGGGTGTGAT
The DNA here is from genome assembly GCF_009807005.1 of Aurantiacibacter rhizosphaerae. Taxonomy (GTDB): domain Bacteria; phylum Pseudomonadota; class Alphaproteobacteria; order Sphingomonadales; family Sphingomonadaceae; genus Alteraurantiacibacter; species Alteraurantiacibacter rhizosphaerae. Next base: position 745,504 of record NZ_WUBR01000002.1, read on the forward strand.
CCGTGGACGCCTCGTCAATTCCAAAGCCATGGCAGAACGCCATTCCGCCGCCGATTTCGATGCCGTGGAAGATCGCAGCCTGTTCGATCCCGTGCGCAAGCGCGCCGACGCCTGATACGGGATCAGCGAAACTACCCAGGAAAGCGCGCCATAAAGCGTACCGGCGCGGGTTGCGTCCATCGCCCGCGCCGCTATATGGGCACCCGGCTGCTGGGGTGTAGCCAAGTGGTAAGGCACCGGTTTTTGGTATCGGCATTCGCAGGTTCGATCCCTGCCACCCCAGCCAGTTTTCCCGAATAGCCTGGCAGTCACACCAGCATGGACGGCGCGTGTCCTTCTTGCGCCGCCGTGTGCGATTAGCGGTTTGCATTCATGGTCAAGGCCCGCCACTCTTCCTGCATAAGGAGAGTTGACGATGAGCATACCCACGGCGCGGCTGGCATTCTTCAAACTCAATGTGGCTGACATCAACAAGGCGCGCGCCTTCTGGGAGGCGGCCTTCGGTTTTTCCGTCATCCAGACCTATGACGAAGACAACTTCGTTGAACACATCATGGCAATGCCCGGTCAGGCCGAATCCGGCCCCAGCCTGATGCTGGTGCAAGGCCGCCCGGCGCACGATGTGGCGGTGGGGCCGGGGCATGGACCAGTGGGCCTGGTATGCGTCGATATCGCGGCAAGCTTTGCCCATGCGTTGGAGCAGGGGGCCACGGCGATGATGCAGCCAACCGATGTTGGCGGTGTTATGGTGGCGATGCTGAAATCACCGCAGGGGCACGAGATTGAACTGGTGCAGCCGCTCGGCTGAGATCACTCGGCAGGCACAGGCTCTGGCTCTGGCGCGCGCGAGTGGGCGCCGATCTTGCCGCCGTTGGCCACGCCCAGCAGGAAGACCAGCACCGCCACCGCCAGCGCGGGCAAGGCGATCAGGCCCATCACCGTCTCCAGGCCCAGCGCCATCTCCAGTGCCTTCGATCCCGCCCATGCCGGAATGATGATGCCCGCAATCCGGCCCCAGCCCCCGGCCCAGCCGATCCCGGAAGACCGGATTTCGGGCGGATAGCCCAGCGTTGCCAGCGTGTTGATCCCGGTCTGCCCGCCGATCTGCGTATATTGCCAGGCAATCATCGCGATCAGGAATGCCCCTGTACCGAATGGCAGAATACCCATCGCATAAAGCGCAGCGGCATCGATCAAGAAGAATGCTGTAATCAGCCAATAGGGGTTCAGCCTGTCCAGCAGGAAGCCCATTGTCAGCGTGCCCGCCGCGCCGCCTGCGAAGGAAATCATGGCGAGAATGGCAAATTCCTGGATCGGGATGCCTCCCATCTCCTGGAAGAAGGTGGGCAGCCAATTGGCCAGCATGGCGATATTGCCCAGCGCCAGAAAACACGCGCACCACAGGATCAGGGTCTGCAACAGATATGGCGGGCGCAGCAGGGTGAGCGGCCCGGCCTTGGCCTCCCCCGCCAATCGCGGCTTGATATCGCCAAGGTAAAAAGCCTCTCCGCCATAGATGGGCTGGCTGGCGTCCAGCTTGCGGATCGTGGTGGCGATCTTCGGATCTTTCGGATTGCGGGAGACGCGAAAGGCCAGGCTTTCGGGCACCAGCCACAACAATGGCACGGCGATAAAGCCCAGCACGCCGCCAACCCAGAAGCCGATCTGCCAGCCATACAGATCCAGCAACCACGCCGCCACCACGCCGCTGGCGGCAGAGCCGGTGGAAAAGAAGATAAGCGCTAGCGCCATGAAGAACGCCCGCTTGCGCTTTGGCGTCATTTCGGAAAGCAGCGACAGGCCGATGGGCAGCATGGCGGAAAAGAAGATGCCGGAAATACCTCGCAGCACGGCCATCTGCGTAACGGTTTGCGCAAACGCGCCCGCGATGGACAGCGCGCCAAAGCCAAAGGCGCACAGCGCCAGCACGGGCCGCCTGCCAATGCGATCGGCCAAGGGCGGCATGGTGAAGGCACCCACGGCCATGCCCACATAGGTCCAGAAAATCACGTCCCGCATCTCTGCAGGTTCGGCATTCAACCCTTCCGCAATCGCGGGCAGGATCTTGCCAAAGAAATACATGTCGAACCCGTCGATGAACAACACCGATGCGCAAACGAACAGCAGCAGTATCTCACGCCGCCCGATGGGGCGCGCGTCAATGAATTCAGCGACATCGAAACGCGTCTGATCCTGCGCTGGCTGGCTCGGCTGGGCCATGGTCTCTCCCTTGCGGCGAAGACTGGCCTACGCGGGCGGGCGCGTCAATTAACGCTTTGGTTCAGCGGTTCTTGCGGGTTGTTCGGCACAAGGATCAATTCGCCCTGCTCTATGCGCACGCTGGCCAGCCGGGACAGCAGGTTCATGCCGATCACATTGGTTTCGCCCAGCCCCGGCGCGATGATCGCATCCAGCCCGCTGGCAGCGACATTGCCAAAGCGCATGCTGTCGATATTGGTCATATGCGCGGCCACCGCGCCATTGGCGGTTTGCAGGCGGATGGGCAGGCCGCCATCGCGCGCTTCCAGTCCGGCGGCATCGGCAGTTTCCTGCGATACGGCAGTCAGCGTTGCCCCGGTATCGACAAGGAAGGGAAAGCGTTTTCCATTCACCTCCGCTTCCAGCCAGTAATGCCCATCGCGCGACATGGGTATGCGCGTTTCCCCGCCCACAACCACCTGTTCCGGCAGGCCGATCTCCGGCACGGCCATGGAAAATCTGGGATCGAGGCGGGAGAGTTGCAGCACCACCAGCAGCAGCACACCCATCAGCACCAGCGTGCTGCAATATCGCAGCAGCTTGCCCAGCACAGGCACGCGCTTCAGCAGGATGGAGCCGACAACGCCCGCTGCCATGGCCGCCACAGCCACCATCAACAGGCCCGACTGGGGTATCTCGCGAATGGTGAGCGCGAGTTGATCGAAGATGGCCGCAAAGTCCATGTGGGCTATATAGGCGAAGTTACATGAATATGCGAAGACGCAACTTACGGCGCAGCGCGCGCGATGGTTGCCTCGGCCAGGATAACGGAGAAGCGCCCCTGCGCATCGGTCCAGCGGGCGCACGGCGTCCAGTGCCCGGCCAGCAGCAGGGTGTTGGAACTGCGCACGTCGAACTTGTGGCTGTTTTCCGTGTGGATCGTTTCACCGGCCTGCATGGCAAAGGGCCTGTCCGCCACGCTGAATTCCATATCCGCATCGGCCACGGCATGCATTTCAATGCGCGCGAAGGTATCGTTCCAGCGCGCCTCGTGATGGAATTGCTCCACCGGGATGGTGCCGTCCAGCTCCCTATTGATGCGGCGCAGAAGATTCAGGTTGAACTGCGCCGTCACACCCGCCGCATCGTCATAGGCAGCTTCCAGCACCTCTGTATCCTTGATCAGGTCCATCCCGATCAGCAGCTTTGCATTATCGCCCAGCGTTTCGCGCATGGAGCGCAGCAGGTCGACAGATGTGCGCGGCACCATGTTGCCGATGGTGGAGCCGGGAAAGAAGCCAAGCTTGGGCTTGGATTTCACCGCATCGGGCAATTCGACGCGCTTCATGAAGTCAGCCTCCACCGGGTAGACCGGCAGGCCGGGAAATTTGGCCGAAAGCTCCGCCGCGGCGGCGCGCAGGAAATCGCCCGCGATATCCAGCGGCACATAGGCACCGGGTTCGATCGCATTCAGCAATAGCGGCGTCTTGACGGAGGAGCCTGAGCCGAACTCCACCACCGCGCGCCCCTTGCCGATCTGCTCGGCAAATTCAGCGCCGCGGCTGCTAAGGATTTCGGTCTCGCAGCGGGTCGGGTAATATTCCTCCACCTGGGTGATATCTTCGAATAATTGCGAGCCGGCATCATCATAAAGCCAGCGTGCGGGAAGCGCCTTTTGCGATTGCGAAAGTCCTGCCAACACATCCTCGCGGAAGGCGATATCCACCCCGCTCTCGTCAAGGTTGACGAGCTGTATCCCCTCGTTTTGTGACATCAAACGTCCTTTGCCAGCCTCAGGCCGGTGAATTGCCAGCGCTGCTGCGGATAGAAAAAGTTGCGATAGCTGGCGCGCGAATGGCCGCGCACCGTGGCGCAGCTGGCGCCTTTCAGCACCCACTGCCCCGCCATGAACTTGCCATTGTATTCGCCCACTGCACCCGGCGCAGGCTGAAACCGCGGGTATGGCAGATAGGCGGATCGGGTGAATTGCCACACGTCGCCAAACAGCTCTGCCGTGCCCACGGGCGCAGGGGGTGCAGCCTGATCCAGCTGGTTACCGGCGCTCGCATCGAAACGCTGCTGGCTTTCGGCCTTGTCCTGACCGCGCGCCACGGCTTCCCACTCGAATTCAGACGGCAGGCGGCATCCGGCCCAGGTGGCGAAGGCATCTGCCTCGTAATAGGAGATGTGAGCAACAGGCGCATCGGGATCACGCTTCTGCCAGCCGGTGTGGGTAAAATGCTCGTCATCGCGCCAGTACAGCGGCGCGGAAATGTTGCGGCGGTCCAGCCAGGCCCATGCGTCTGACAGCCACAGGCGATGGTCCTTATAGCCGCCATCAGCGATGAACTGCGCCCATTCGCCATTGGTCACCAGCCGCCGCGAAAGCGCGAAGGGCTCCATCAGTACGCGGTGCACCGGCCCTTCGTTATCGAAAGAAAAGCCATCCGACTGGTGGCCCACGCGCGCGATGCCGCCGGGATGTTCTATCCAGCCGTCCTGCTGCGCTGCTACGGCTTTCGTCGGCGTCTCCCACATGGCCGGGCCAAGCGGGTTTTTCGACAGGGCATGTTTGATATCGGTCAGCAGCAATTCGATGTGCTGCTGTTCATGCGCAACGCCCAGCGCGATCAGATCGGCAAGATCGCCGTCCTCCAGCAAGGGCTCCATCGCGGCGTTCACATGGGCGCGCCATTCCAGCACCTCTGCCAGCGTGGGCCGCGTGATCAGGCCGCGCTGCCCGCGCGAAATGCGCTCTCCCTCCGTTTCGTAATAGGAATTGAACAGGAAGGGGAATTTCTCGTGAAACAGGCGATAATCGGGCAGGTGATCGCGCAGCAGGAATGTTTCCCAGAACCAGGTAGTGTGCGCCGCGTGCCACTTTGCAGGCGATGCATCCTCCATCGACTGGATGGTCGCGTCAGCCTCGCTCAACGGCTGAAGCAGGGCTTCGGTCAGGTGGCGCGTGGCCTTGAAACGTTCGGCTAGAGATGGCGTGGAATGCGCTTCATCCTGGCGGGTACTTGCTTGGGGCAAAGGCCCTCTCCCGTCGTCAATTGTCCTGCATGCTACGCTTGAATGAACGATAGGGTTTCCGAATTAAAGGCTTAAAGTTTCTGCAAATGTTAAGTTTGCACGCATCAGGCGGCGCGTTTCACCTGATTTCGGCCATTGTCCTTCGCTGCATAAAGCGCGGCATCCGCGCGGGCCATCAGGCTTTGCCCGGTGTCGCCGGAACGGAAATGCGCCAGGCCCACGCTGATCGTAACCTTGGGCAGGGACGAAGCGGACGTGCCTTCCTCCACGCATTCACGAAGGCGTTCTGCCAATTGGCGCGCAACCTTGCTTTGTGCGCCCGGCACCAGCCACACGAACTCCTCCCCGCCGATCCTGCCCACGATATCGCCCTGCCGCACCTGCTTGCGCGCGAGGTCTGCCATTTCCTGCAGCACGGCATCGCCCACCTGGTGACCATATCCATCGTTCACCGCCTTGAAGTGATCCACATCGAACAGGATCACGCTGAGTGGAGTGCCGCCATCTTCTGCCATCACGATCATGGATTCCAGCCGATCGAAGGTGCAGCGGCGATTTGGCAGCTGCGTCAGCGGATCGGTGTTGGCCAGTTTCTGCGCTTCGGAGGCCAATTGCATCGCCCGCCCCCGCGCCAGTTCCAGCGCCTCTTCCCGGCGGACCTGCTCCGTCACGTCCAGCGCCACGCCCAGCACGGCAAAGCGCTGGCCCTCGTCATCGAATTCATTGCGAATGGCGATACGGAGGATACGCTCCAGCTGGTTGATCGGCTTGATCCGATAGGTGAAGCTATAGGGTTCGGTGTTGCGGCGATTGGCGGCGATCTGGCGGAACAGTTCCTCCCCCCCATCAGGCAGGCGGTTGGTCACATCGCCGGGGTCCGGCGCCAGCGAGCGGGAGAGACCGTTCATCTCCAGCATATTGGGGGACCAGTCCTGCTCTCCTGTTCGCAGATTGAGATACCACCGGCCCATGTTGGCGGTATCCTCTGCCAGGGTGAACATGATCAGGCTGTTGTGCATCTCCTCGTTGCGCTTCACCAATTCGCGCTGCAATTCGCGTCGTTTCAGCAACATTGCGGCAATCGGCAGCACTGTGGCCAGCATGGCCAGCAGCCAGCTTTGCAGGATAAGCGTGCCTTCTGCCGCGGAAGCCTGAATGGATGGCGTGGGCGTTTCTTGCAGGATGCTGATGATCGTGGCGATGGCCACATACATCAGCACCACCAGTAGGCTGGCGATCTGGCCGTAGCGCACCGTTGCCAGCACGATCAGCGCGAACATCAGCGGCATCAGCACGATCTCGCTTACCTGCAGGGCGACGATCGTAAATATGGCGGTGCCCAGCATGAACGGGCGGATCTTGCGCGCGAATGCGAGGAATTGCACCAGCCCCCGCTTGCCCAGGTTCATCCTTATAACCAGCATGATCGGAACAAGTGTCTGGATCGCCAGCACATTGGCGAAGAACCACCACATGAATTCATCAAGCGACTGCACCGGGCGAAACGGGATCGCCACCACTGCGCCTGCCAACGATCCAAGCAACGCCGCGGCAAACAATCCTGCCACCTGCCCGAACCTGCGCGGAATTTCGTGCCGTCCGCCAAGCGCCATGTAGCCAAGCTGCGCGGCAATCACGGATTGCAACAGGGTGGCGAAGGAGTAGACCACAGCCTGCTGAACGGAGCCGCTTATCCACCATACCGTGACGGCCTGTATCGGATACATCACCGCCGCCAGCAACGGCCACCGATTGACAGGAACGGAATGAAAGGCCGCAACCGCCACGCCGGACGGCAACCAAATGAGCAGCGCCGCGCCCAGCCCATCGCGCAAGGCAACGCAGGCCAGTGCCAGAGCCGACCACAGCACGCCTGCAAACAGTGGCTCTCTAACGTCGCGCCAGACGCGCACGGTTACTCCCCTTGAATTCCTTTCAAGAGAAGTAACCGTGATTGATTAGGCGTCTGGTGAAGCGAACCTAGGCATTCCGACTTAGGTCGAACCGCCCGAATATTTGCCTATCAGGCGGCGTTCTTTCGCGCTTCGCTGAGTTCCAGGTTCAGCATTTCGGCCAGCAGAAACGCTAGTTCCAGCGATTGCGCCGCGTTGAGGCGTGGGTCGCAATGGGTGTGATAGCGATCTGCAAGGCCGGCATCGGTGATGGCCACCGAACCGCCGGTGCATTCGGTCACGTCCTGCCCAGTCATTTCCACATGGATGCCGCCGGCGTGGGTGCCCTCTGCACGGTGCACCGCGAAGAAGCCGCGCACTTCGGCAAGGATGCGATCGAACGGCCGGGTCTTGTACCCGCTATCGGCCTTGATGACGTTGCCGTGCATGGGGTCACAGCTCCAGACAACAGAGTGCCCTTCGCGCTGAATGGCGCGCACCAGTGGCGGCAGACCTTCTTCCACCTTGCCCGCGCCAAACCGGCTGATCAGCGTGATACGACCGGCTTCACGCGCCGGGTTCAGCACATCCAGCATTTCGATCAGCGCATCCGGCTCCAGCGAGGGGCCGCATTTCACGCCGATGGGATTTTTCACCCCGCGCAGGAATTCCACATGCGCGCTGTCCATGAAGCGGGTGCGATCGCCGATCCACAGCATGTGGGCGGAGGTATCGTACCAGTCGCCGGTCAGCGAATCCTGCCGCGTCATCGCCTGTTCGTACGGCAGCAGCAGGGCTTCGTGGCTGGTGTAGAAATCGGCGGATTTCAGCTGCTGCTGATCTTCGATGTCGACGCCGCATGCCTCGATGAAGTCCAGCGCTTCACCGATCCGGTCGGCAATCAGCTTGAACTCGCTGGCAAACGGGCTGCGGCTCATGAAATCCAGCGTCCACTGGTGCACCTGCCGCAAATTGGCATAGCCGCCGCCAGCGAAGGCGCGCAGCAGGTTCAGCGTGGCCGCGGCCTGCGAATAGGCGCGCAGCATGCGCTGCGGATCATTGGTGCGCGATTCAGGAGAAAATTCGATCCCGTTGACATTGTCACCGAAATAGCTGGGCAGCGTGACGCCATCCTTGGTCTCCGTATCGGAGCTGCGCGGCTTGGCGAACTGCCCGGCCATGCGGCCCACCTTCACCACGGGCATCTTGCTGGCGAAGGTCAGCACCGCCGCCATCTGCAGGATCACGCGGAAGGTATCGCGGATATTGTCCGGGTGGAATTCGGCAAAGCTTTCGGCACAATCGCCGCCCTGCAGCAGGAAGGCCTCACCCGCGGCAACCTGCGCCAGGTCCGCCTTCAGCTTGCGCGCTTCACCGGCAAACACCAATGGCGGGAACCCGGCCAGCGTTTTCTCCGCCTCGCCCAGGGCGGCGGCGTCTTCATACTGCGGCAGGTGCTTCGCGGTGAAACGGTCCTGCTTCCAGCTTTCGGGTGTCCAGTTGTGTGCCACGTCAGATCTCATTCAAGCGCGCCCGATCCCCAGCGGGCCATACATTGACAATGTCGGGGAAGCCCGCCTCATACAGAGGCACCCTCCCCCGCGCAAAGGTTACTTACGCAACGGTCCTGACTCTGATCGATGCCTATCTGCCGCCAGCGGCAGAAGCCTGCTCATCCGGCATCACGGAGATGCGCAGCCCCGGACGCGCAGAGAGATAGCGCTGCGCCACTGCCTGCATCTCTGCCGGTGTGGCATCGGCATAATCGCTGTACAGCGATTGCAGGTAGAACGCCCGATTGCGATCGAGTGACGATCCCTGCAACTGATTCAGCCAGAAGGTATGGCCGGTGGAGGAACGCTCTATCCGCAGACGAACAGGTTCCACCACGCGGGCCAACTCATCCGCCGTGGGGCCATTCTCGGCCAGATCGGCGGCAATCGCTTCCGCCTCATCATAAAAAGCGGGCACAAGCGAGGGATCAAGCTGCACCAATGCGAAGATCATTCCGCCGGTATCGCCATCCAATGGCCAGGTGGAGGTGACGAAAGGCGAATAGGCTGCGCCTGCGCGTTCTCGCAAACCGTCCATCAGGCGGATCGAGAAGATCTGGGCCAGCAGATCCAGCTTGCGACTTTGCACCAATCCGGCAGACCCGCCAGCGGTGGGCCATGCGATGACGGCGGCGGCCTGATCGGCATCGCCTTCATGCGTCAGACGCACAGGCCCACTGCCGATTTCGGGGAATTCCAGCGGGCGATTGGCGACATCGGGCGTCAAAGGCATTCGGGGATCGATCGCGCCGAACGTGCGTGACAATGCCTCCACCGTCTGTTCCCGGTCGATATCGCCGAACACGGCCACTTCCACCTGGCCTTGCGACAGCAGGCGGGACCATGTGCGGCGGAAGCCTTCTGCGGTGGCAGCTTCGATCTGTTCGGGCGAAGGCGTTGCAAAACGCGGATCGCGATTGCGCAGCAGCCAGTCCAGATCGCGGTTCAGCACGCCATTGGGATCACGATTGTAGGAATCGTAACCCAGCAGCACGCTGGCCTTTGCCCGCTCGAACGGAGCCGGATCCCAGCCGGGGTTCTGCAATTTTTCCGCAAACAGATACAATTGCGCGGCAAGGTCTTCCTTGCGCGTGCGGCCTTCGAACACGAAGGCGCCATCGTCGATCGCGAAATCGAAGCCCAGCTTGCTGCCCGCGGCGGCACGGTCCAGATCGTTCTGGTCCAGCGTGCCGACGCCGGAATTGATCAGCGCCATCGGGGCAAGATAGGCATACACGGCCTCATCACCATCAAATCCGCGCCAGCCTGCACCAAAGGTGACGCGCACGGTGACCCGGCCCGGCTCGTTATCGCCGCTGTACAGCAAGGCCTGCACGCCGTTGTCGAAGGTCAGCCGCTCTACATCCAGAATACCCAGCGGTTCACGCAGATTTGGCAGAGCGGGCTCACCCACGGGGGGCAGATCGGCGAAATTGATGGCTTCGCCGCTCTCGCGCGCGGTGGTGCTGGCGACGGCGGGCTGTTGAAGCGCGGCGCGCAGGTCTGCCTCATCATCGCCCATGGGATCGGGCGTCAGCATGATCGCCCGGATCACTTCGCCATCGAACATTTCCTGCGTCGCTTCCAGCACCTGCTCCGGCGTGAAGCGTTCACTGATGGATCGGAACACCTCGAGGAAAGTTTCCGGGCTGGCCACGGCTTCGCGGATATCCACGGCCTGCACGATCTGGTCTGCCAGCTGCGAGCCGGCCTGGATGCGCGATTGCTCCACCTGATCGACGAAGGCGACATCGAATTGCGAGACGGCCTGATCGATCTCCACCTGGCTTGGCGGATGGCTGAGCGCATCGGCAATCACGCCGCGCACATCGGCCAGCGCCGCTTCCCAGTTTTCACCGATGGGTGTGATGGCAACGAAGGTGCCATCCACCGTGCGGTTGATCTTTTGCCTGCCAACATTGGCAGCTAGGAAACTGGCCCCGGCGCGCGCGCTGGTTTCCAGGCGACGGTTCACGATGGCGCCTGCCACCTGCACCAGCAGGTTGCGGCGGTTGTATTCAAGATTGTCCACCACCTGCACCCACGGGCGCATGATAGCAAAGGTCAACGCGCGGGTCTGGCCGGGTTCGACGATAACCTTCACCTCGCCCACGGGATTGGCGGGGTCGGCACCTGCCGGGGCTACCGGATCGCCAAAATCGGGCGCGGGCGCGACAGGCCCCTCGCCTTCCCAATCGGCGAAGTTCGCCTCCACGATGCTGGCCAGCACACGCACATCGGCATCGCCAACCAGTACGACGGTGGCGTTTTCCGGGCGATACCAGCGCTCATGAAAGGCCTGCACCGTTTCGGCCGTCGCGCCTTCCAGCGTTTCCACCGTGCCGATGGGGTTGCGGTTGGCAAGGCGTTGTCCGGCAAAGAAGGTTTGCGTCGTGGCTTCCTGAACGCGGCGCGCGGGGCCGGCCTGTTCGCGCCGTTCGGACAACACGATGGGCACGTCCGTCGCCACGTTCTCATCGGAGATGATGGGCTGCGTCACCATGCCGGTGAACAGCCGCACGCTTTCATTGATGCTGGCGCGAGTGGCGTTGGGCAGGTCCAGCTTGTAGACCGTTTGCGTGGGGCTGGTGCTGGCATTGGTATCATACCCCAGGGCCGCACCCTGGCGCTGAAAATGCGGGATCGCCTCACCGGGGCCGAAATAAACCGATTCGCGAAACACCATGTGTTCCAGCAAATGGGCAAAGCCGCGCTCTGCATCGGTCTCGTAAATGGAGCCTGCATCGATGGCCACGCGCAGGCTCATCTGACAGGGCGGAACACCGTTCTTGCGCACCGCGTATTTCACGCCATTGGGCAACTCACCGAACAGCCACTGCTCGTCCACGGGAATATCGGTGCCGCGATAGATCCACGGATCGTCCGGCTGCGCATATTGCGGCGCGTCCTCCGCCGTGGCGGCAATGGTGCAGGCCAGTGGCGACTGCGCCAGTGCAGGAACCGGCAGGAGGATGAGAAACGGGAGAAGAGCGCGAGTGGCGCGTGCGGCGCGCGAGAGTGATGTCATGTTACCTCTTAGGCCAGCAAGCTATGAAGCAAGCGTGAATGGCAGTGTAGAAAGCCTTGCGGCGACAACAGTTTCGCCACCTTGCCGCGCGGCCTTGGGTCACCTACATTTGATGCATGTTCATTGAAACCGAAACCACGCCCAATCCCTCCACGCTGAAATTCCTGCCCGGAAAGCAGGTGATGCCGTCCGGCACACGCGATTTCGCATCGCCGGAGGAGGCGGAGGCCAGCCCGCTGGCGCAGGCGCTGTTCGATACAGGCGAAGTGACCGGGGTTTTCTTCGGCAGCGATTTCGTGTCCGTCACCGCCGCACCCGGCGTCGCTTGGCCAGACCTGAAGCCGCAGATCGTGGCCGTGCTGCTGGATCATTTCGTGTCAGAAGCGCCGCTGTTCACCGGTGGCGATGCAAGCGCCATCTCCGTTCCGGCAGACGCTGACGATGCCGATCTTGGCGATGACGAGGGGACAGAGGAAATCGTGGAGCAGATCAAGGAATTGATCGAAACCCGCGTGCGCCCCGCCGTGGCCAATGATGGCGGCGATATCCGCTATCGCGGCTTCCGTTCCGGCGTGGTCTATCTGCAGATGCAGGGCGCCTGTTCGGGCTGCCCCAGCTCTTCCGCCACGCTGAAGCACGGGATCGAAGGCTTGCTGAAGCACTACGTGCCCGAAGTGCAGGAAGTGCGCGCGGCCTGATTTTTCCCGTCTTGTGAACGATTGGCCACCTGCCGCGTTGGCAGGTGGAACCCTATCTTTCGGAGACAAATCCTTTCATGACCGACGAACTATCCGACGCCGACCTTGACCTGATCTTCCGCGAAGCGCGCAGCTTCAACGGGTGGCATGACAAGGAGGTTTCCGATCAGCAGATCCATGCAATCTACGAACTTCTGAAAATGGGGCCGACCTCGGCCAACCAGCAGCCGGGCCGCTTCGTCTGGTGCAAATCGGAAGAATCGAAGAAACGGCTGGCCGATTGCGTCAGCGATGACAACCGCGACAAGGTGCTGACTGCGCCTGTATGCGTTATTATCGGCTATGACATCGATTTCCACGAGCATCTGCCTTGGCTGTTCCCCCATACGGACGCGAAAAGCTGGTTCGAAGGGGACGAGGAAGGCCGCAAGGAAAGCGCCATGCGCAATTCGGTGCTGCAAGGTGCCTATCTGATGATCGCCGCCCGCTCGCTGGGCCTGGATTGCGGTCCGATGTCGGGCTTTGATGCAGAGGCAACCACGAAGGAATTCTTCGCCGACCAGCCGCAGTATCGCGCCGACTGGCTGTGCTCGATCGGTTACGGTGACAAGAGCACGATCTTCGATCGCAGCCCGCGCCCCGATTTCGATAAATTCAACCAGCTGATCTAGTTCGTCCGACATTGATCTGATTGCCCAACCCTATTAGGCGAAAATCCGTGAGGGTATTGGCAATAGATTGTGCGACAGAGGCGTGTTCGGCAGCCTTGTTCGAAGGAACGAGGCTGCTGGATGGCCGTAGCGAGACGCTGGGCCGCGGCCATGCCGAACGGCTGGTGCCGATGATTGCCGAATTGCCGGACCATGGCCGCGCGGATCGCATCCTGGTATCGCTTGGCCCCGGCAGCTTCACCGGCGTTCGCATCGGCCTTGCCGCCGCGCGCGCACTGGGCCTTGCCTGGGGTGCAGAGGTGCTGGGCTATCCCACCCTACAATTGCTGGCCGCGCGCAGCTGGCAACCAACTCCGCGCGCGGTGACGGTTTGCATGAACGGCGGCCACGGCGAGTTTTTCATCCAGAATTTTGCCGCAGATGGCAGCGCGCAGGATGATGTGCAGTCCCTGCCACCTGAGGCAGCGGCGAAAGCTGCAAGGCACGGCGTTATCGTGGGCAACAGGGCGCAGGCGCTGGCAGACATGCTGGGCGATGGTCGCCTGGCGCTGGATCTAGTGCCCGACGCCAATTACGCCTATCTTCTGCATGACAGCAAACTCACACCAGACCTGACGCCCATCTACGGGCGCGGCCCGGACGCAAAGATTCCGCAGCCACGGCAGCCCCGCGCATGACGGATGCCCTTGATGCAATCATCGCCGTGATGGAGCAGTCCTTCGATTCCCGTTATTCAGAGGCTTGGAACCGCCGCCAGGTTTCGGACTCGCTCGCCCTGCCCAATGTTCATTTCACCCTGATCGATCCTGATGGAACGCAGGATGTGAATCTTGATCAGGTCACCGGCTTTTCACTTACACGGCAAGTACTGGATGAAGAAGAACTGCTGCTGATCGCCGTATTGCCATCGTCGCGCGGCATGGGCGTTGGCAAACAACTGCTGGCAGAGGTTATAGAGCGGGCGCGCGCAAGATCCGTTTCACGAATGTTTCTGGAAATGCGCGACGGAAATCCCGCAGAACATTTATACCGTCGATTCGGCTTTGAGAAGATCGGGCATCGCAAAGGATATTACCGCGGTGCTGTGGGCGGTCCTTTGGATGCGACTACTTTTGCGAAAGATATTTGAAGAATTTCGTAATTTCCGGCCATTGAGAATAAAGTTAACTATTCCACCCAAAGTTTTTTGCCAGCCTCACTACTGAAACCCTTGTGAATAGCGTTTGATCGCGTAAATGCTACTTAACTGCTCCGAAAAGAGGGCGGTTTATAACGGGTCTACAAAATCAGAGGTACAAATGGATAATATAGAAACCGGCGCGAACGAAATGCTGATCACCCTCACAGCAGATATCGTGACCGCCCATGTCGCCAACAGCAATGTTGACGGCGAAACACTGCCTTCCCTCATACAAAATGTTTATGGCGCTCTGGCCACTCTCGGGACAGAAGAAGCCGTTGAAGATCGACCCGAACCCGCCGTATCGGTTCGTGCTTCTGTGAAGAACGATCATCTCGTCTGCCTGGAAGATGGCAAGAAGATGAAGATGCTGAAGCGTCACCTGATGACCGATCACGGCATGACCCCCGAAGACTATCGCGAACGCTGGAATCTGCCCGCCGATTACCCGATGGTTGCGCCCGATTACGCTGAAAAGCGCCGTGAACTGGCCAAGAAGATCGGCCTTGGCCGCAAGCCCGGCCAGAAGCGCGGTCGCAAGAAGGCCAGCTAACAGACTGTAGACGGCTTTTTTGCCGTGCTTGAGTGATGCGCCCCGGACCTTTAAGGTCGCGGGGCGTTTTCATTTTTATGTCGGGAAAAGCCTTGCACCAGCAGATCGACCTTGAAGCCCTTTGTGCCGAGCGCGGCCTGCGCATTACCGATCAGCGCCGCGTCATCGCAAAGGTGCTGTCGGAAAGCACGGACCACCCCGATGTGGAGAAGGTGCACGAACGCGCCAGCGCGGTAGACCCGAAGATTTCCATCGCCACCGTCTATCGCACCGTGCGCCTGTTCGAGGAGGCCGGCATCCTGGATCGCCACGATTTCGGCGATGGCCGCGCCCGATACGAGGCCGCGCCCGAAGCGCATCACGATCACCTGATCGACGTTGAAACGGGCAAGGTCGTGGAATTCGTCGACCCTGAACTGGAAGCCCTGCAAAAACAGATCGCAGAGAAACTGGGGTATCGCCTGGTCGATCATCGCATGGAGCTTTACGCCGTGCGTATCGACCGCGAAGAAAAGGGATAGCGCAGGTGGCAAAGGCCGTGGCCAGTGAGGACCGGCACCGGCCCATCAATCCCCTGGCATATGTGCTGGTGGCGTTTCGGTTGCTGCTGATGCTGGCACTGTTGCTGGTGTGTGTGCCGCTGCATTACCTTTGGCGATTGCTGGGCCTGAACCGCCTGTGGCCGCGCATTTTCCTTTCCGGCATCGGCGCTGTCGCGGGCCTTTCGCTAAGCCGCCACGGCACCCGCGTTCCGGGTGCTCTCTTGCTGTCGAACCATGTCAGCTGGCTGGATATCACCGCGCTATCTCACGCGGCCAATTCCGCCTTCATCGCGCATGACGGGCTGGCTCAGTTCAAATTCCTGAAGTGGCTGTGCAGCATGAACGACACGGTCTTCATCGCCCGGCACAAGCGATCCGATGTCAGCCGCCAGGCCGACCAGATTCGCGAAGCGATGGATCACGGCGCCACGCTGACCCTGTTTCCCGAAGGCACCACCAGCGATGGCACGGATATCCTGCCCTTCAAATCCAGCCTGCTGGGCGCGCTGGAGCCTTTGCCCGAAGACGCCGTGGTGCAGCCGGTGGCGCTGATCTATCGCGATGCTCCAGACGTGAGCTGGGTGGGCGCGGAGCCGGGGCTCGACAATTTCAAGCGCATCCTTGCCCGCCTGCGTCCGGTGCGGCTGGATGTGCATTTCCTGCCGCCGCTGCAGGGTGATGCGCTGGCGAACCGCAAGACCATGACGGCAGCGGCGCACGACGCCGTGGAATACGCGATCAAGGCTGCACGCACCGGCAGCAATTGAACCGCCCGCCCGTTTCGACTAAAGGCGCAGGCCTCATGAAACCGACTGACAATCCCAAGACCTACAGGGTCAAGAGCTTCGGCTGCCAGATGAACGTCTATGATGGCGAACGCATGGCCGAATTGCTGGAAGCCAAGGGCATCGCCCCCGCCGCCGATGGCGAGGAGGCGGATCTTGTGGTGCTGAACACCTGCCACATCCGCGAAAAGGCGACCGAGAAGGTCTATTCCGATATCGGGCGCCTGCAAAAGGCCGGCAAGAAGGTGGGCAAGGACCCGATAATCGCCGTGGCGGGCTGCGTAGCCCAGGCCGAAGGTGAGGAGATCATGGCCCGCGCACCGGCGGTCGGCATGGTTGTGGGCCCGCAGGCCTATCACCGGCTGGGAGACATGCTGGACCGCGCCGTGAAGGGCGAGCGCTCTACCGATACCGACATGCCCGAGGACGCCAAGTTTTCAGCCCTGCCAAAGCGGCGCAAGGTTGCGCCAACCGCGTTCCTGACGGTGCAGGAAGGGTGCGACAAGTTCTGCACCTATTGCGTGGTGCCCTACACCCGCGGTGCGGAAATCTCTCGCCCGTTCAGCCAGTTGGTGGATGAGGCTGCAAAACTGGTGGAAGCCGGCGCCCGCGAAATCACCCTGCTGGGCCAGAATGTGAATGCATGGACCGGTGAGAATGCGAAGGGCCATGCCGTGGGCCTGGACGGATTGATCCGGGAACTGGCCAAGCTGCCGGACCTGCACCGCATCCGCTACACCACCAGCCATCCCAACGACATGACCGACGGCCTGATCGCCGCGCATGGCGAGATCGACAAGCTGATGCCCTATCTGCACCTGCCCGTGCAGAGTGGATCGGACCGCGTGCTGAAAGCCATGAACCGCAGCCACACGGCAGAAAGCTATCTGAAACTGCTGGAACGCTTTCGCCAGGTTCGCCCCGATATCGCGCTGAGCGGCGATTTCATCGTCGGCTTTCCCGGAGAGACCGAGGACGAATTCCAGGAGACGCTGAATATCGTGGACGCGGTGGGCTATGCCGCTGCCTTCAGCTTCAAATACTCGCCCCGCCCCGGCACGCCCGCCGCCACCATGGATGGGCAGGTCCCGCGCGAGGTGATGGACGAACGGCTGCAACGTTTGCAGGCGCATCTTGGCCGCGATCAATATGCCTTCAACAAGGCCAGCGTTGGCAAGACCTGCGATGTACTGATCGAACGCAAGGGCCGCCGCGCGGGGCAGATGCTGGGCAAATCACCCTGGCTGCAATCTGTCTTCTTCGACAGCGACCTGCAGATCGGCGACATGGTTCGGGCCGAACTGGTTCATGCCGGGCCAAGCTCGCTTGAAGGGCGCGTGCTGGAAACTGCCACGGCCTGAGGTGGCCTGACGCGGCCTGAGGCAATTCGCAGTTGCCGCGCTAATCCATATAGGCGCGCACCACTGCGGCAGGCAGGCTGCGTGCCGATGCATCGGGGCTGAGGCCATATAGCGCGCGCAGATAGGCGCGATCGAAACGTGTCATCTCCTCCTCGCCCTCCCCGGCCATGAACGGTGATGTGACGGATGGTGGAACATCGAACACGAAATCATCCGGCATCATGCCCGGCGCCAGCAGTCGCATGGTGGCAAAATCGCTGACGCGTTCCAGATCCATTCCCACCAGCCAATCGGTTTCCATCACCACTGCCCCGCTCACCACCGCCCTGCTGTGGCTTGGCGAGGTGCGCCCCGGTCGGCCGTGGCTATTCACCCTGACACCGACATAGAGCGGGCTTGCCCCGGCTGCGCCCGGCACGGTGGAACTGTGCGCCATCCTGCCGCCCTGCTGAGAACGATCCTCCAGATTGTGCCAAGCCACCACCGGATCGCCGCGCCGCGCCTCTGCCTTTACGCGGGTGCGATTATCGGGTTGCAGGAGGCCGGGCTGCTGTTCTTCCAGCAGGCCGATCAGGTCCGCCGCATCAGCCACCACGAAGATGACGGCATTCGCGCGGCATTTGCCCTCTTCCACATCAAGGCCCGCCTCGCGCGCATTGGCCAGCACCCTTTCGCGCACGAAGGCATTGGCGCGCGATGCCATGCCGGTAACGTGCAGGCACAGCGGGTCCAGAAAGCGGACCAGCGGCTGTGTGCTGCCCCGTTCGCGCATGATCGCATGCACCGTCTCGCGCACATCGGAATCATCCGGCAGATCGCCGCTAACCACGATGTCTCTGCCTTCGGGCGCATCCTGCGCCCCATCCTGCGCCTGTGCGGGCGTGAATGGCACGGCGGTGCACAGCGCGATTGCGGCAAAGGATCGGCGTAAATCCATGGCGTCAGACTATATCGTGTTGCGCCTAAATGCCAATTTCCACCGTCATCTTGCACCCTGTGGCTTGCCACGCGGCGTTCGAGGCTTATCTTCCCAATACCAGCCGCGAAAGGAAACGCCCAAGCTCGCATGGCCCGCAAACCACACCGTGATGACGGCAATCATGCCGCCACGATCGCCCATCCCGAACAGCGACGCGATGCCTCACGGCGCGCTCGGGTAGAGGTTTCGTTCGACGATCAGGCCGTGCTTGGTGCGTTGTTCGGACAATTCGATGCCAACCTTGTGCAGATAGAAAACCGGCTGGGCGTGTTCATCGCGGCCCGCGGGGATACCATCTCCATCGAAGGCACGCAGGATCAGGTCGCCCGCGCGCGCGATGTGCTGATGAAATTGCATGAAAAACTGCTGACCGGGGAAGATATGGATGCAGGCGCCATCGATGCGCTGATCTCCATGTCGGACGAACCCACGCTGGAAGGGATCATCACAGGCGATGCCAAGGTGCCGCCCATCATGATCCGCACCCGCAAGAAAACCATCAGCCCGCGCAGCGCAACGCAGGCCGATTACATGCACCTGCTGGCCAGCCGGGAACTGATTTTCGCGCTGGGTCCGGCAGGAACGGGCAAGACCTATCTGGCCGTCGCGCAGGCCGTAAGCCAGTTGATCACCGGCAGCGTGCAGCGCCTGATCCTGTCACGCCCCGCGGTGGAGGCAGGCGAACGGCTGGGCTTCCTGCCGGGTGACATGAAGGAGAAGGTCGATCCCTATCTTCGCCCGCTTTACGATGCACTGTATGATTGCATGCCGCCCGAACAGGTGGACCGCCGCATTGCCAGCGGAGAGATAGAAATCGCCCCCATCGCCTTCATGCGCGGGCGCACGCTCGCCGATGCCTTCGTGATCCTGGACGAGGCGCAGAACACCACGAAGGAACAGATGAAGATGTTCCTCACCCGCTTTGGCCAGAACAGCCGCATGGTGGTGTGCGGCGATCCGCGCCAGGTGGATATTCCCGGCGGCGACAAGATGAGCGGGCTGGCCGATGCGGTGGAGCGCGTTGAAGGGCTGGAAGGCATCGGCGTTACCCGCTTCACCACGGCAGACGTTGTGCGTCACCCCATCGTCGGGCGCATCGTGGCCGCTTACGAGGGCGACAACGCCGCCTGATCCCGTGGAACTGGAAATCGATATCGAGGACTGGGCTGGCGAGAACTGGCCGCAAGGCGAGTGGCACGCGTTGGCAGAGCGCGTTGCCAATGCGGCGCAGCAGGTGGCGCCCGAACTGGCGAACCCGCGCCTTGTAGCCAGCCTGCTGTTCACCAGCGATGATCGCATTCACGAACTCAACCGTGAATGGCGCCAGCGCGACAAACCTACCAATGTCCTCAGCTTCCCCATGCTGGAGCGCACCGATCTCGTCCATCTGGACCCGGACGATGGCCCGCCCGAAATGCTGGGCGATATCGCCCTTGCCCATGAAACCTGCGCGCGCGAGGCGGAGGCGAAGGGCGCTGCATTGCAGGATCACGCGGCCCATCTGATCCTCCACGGCTTTCTCCACCTGGCCGGTCATGATCACGAAGTATCAGAAGCCGATGCCGATAAAATGGAGGCACTGGAAATTAAGGCGCTTGCACTATTGGGTATCGACAACCCATATAGTGACACCAATTCCTGAACGGAGAAAGTTACAGGGCGATGCCCGATACTGACAGACCTGACGATTCCCAAACCGGAGAATCGGAAAGTAGCAACGGCCTTGGTCAAAATGGAGGCCAGTCCGGTGGATTGTGGAATGCCATCCGCGGCCTTTTTGAAGACCAGGGCGATACCAGCCTGCGCGCACAGCTGGAAGAAGCCATTGACGAGCATGAGGATGAAGCGGCCAATGGCGGCGACAGGTCATCAAAGGGGGACTTGTCCAGCGTCGAACTGACGATGCTGCGCAATTTGCTGCATTTCAGCGAGCATGACGCCGATGATGTGGCCATCCCGCGAAAGGAGATCATCGCGGTGGAGGCTACTGCACCATGGTCTGAAATGGTGGGCCTGTTCGCCGAACACGGTATCTCCCGCATGCCCGTTTATAGGGATCAGCTGGATGATGTGATCGGCATGATGCACCTGAAGGATGTGTTCGCCTATCTGGCCGGTGGCAAGGAACCGCCTGCCGACTGGACCGTGCTGCTGCGCCAGCCGCTGTATGTGCCGCAGGCGCGCGGCGCGCTGGATGTGCTGGCCGACATGCGCCAGCGGCGTGTGCACCTTGCCATCGTGGTGGATGAATTTTCCGGCACCGACGGCATCATCACGATCGAGGATCTGGTCGAGGAAATCGTCGGCGAGATCGAGGATGAGCATGACGAGGCACCGATCGAACAGGTCGTGGCTATCGACGAGGGCGTGTGGGACGCCGATGCCAGCGTTGAGCTGGAAGACGTGGCCAAGGTGGTTGGCGATCCGGCCTTGGCAGAGGTGGAAGAATCGGTGGATACGCTGGGCGGGCTTGCCTTCGTGCTGGCGCAGGAGGTTCCGCAGCCCGGCACCATCCTTACGCACCCCAGCGGCTGGCGGATCGAGGTGACTGCGGGCGATGAAACCCATGTCACGCGCCTGCGCCTCCACAGCCCCTCGCCAAGCAGCGAACTGGACGATATCTGAGGTCAAATCTCTCGCATCGCAGCAATTTTTTTGCATTGCGGCAGAAACATTCCGAAAACCGCCACTTTGCCCTCGACAGGGGCAGCTTTTGAACAGACATTGCCGCCATGCGCAGACTTCCGCCCCTAAGAGCCCTCGAAGCGTTCATCCGCGTTGTGCGCCTGGGTTCCGCGCGTTCTGCCGCCAGCGAACTGGGCCTCAGCCCATCCGCATTGTCCCGGCGGATCAGCAATCTGGAAAGCTTTACCGGGCGCAAGCTGTTCTCCCGCTCTGGCCAGACGATGAAGCTGACGGACGAGGGGCGCACCTTTTACGATGCCGTTGCCCCGCATCTTGAAGCGCTGGCAGCGGCGGTGGAATCGCAGAGCGAGAACCTGCAATTGCTGCGCCTGCGGCTGGGCGTAATGCCCCTGTTCGGCACGCAGCGGTTGTTCCCCCGGCTGAACGAATTGCGCTCCGTCCACCCGCGCCTGCATCTGGATATTGACACCGGCCCGCACCTGATTGACCGTGTTGGTGATACGCTGGATGCTGCCATCGGGCTGATGCAGGATCCCGATCCCACGCTGTATTCCGTACAGCTGGACCAGAACACGGTTCACGCCATCGCCAGCACCCAACTGGCGCAGGAACTGGGCGACACGCCCGATATCGCTCTGCTGGAAAAGCAGACTTTCCTGCTGCACACCGATATGCCGCGCAGTTTCGATGCATGGAAAGCGGCGCTGGGCATGGAAAGGCTGCAGCCATCGGCGGTGGACCATTACGATTCCGGCCAGCTGATCCTGGAAGCCGCGGCGCAGGGCATCGGCATCGCCATGATGCATGACGATCACCTGGCGCGAAATAACGACCCCCGACTGGCGCGGCTGTATGATGTGGAGGTGGAGAGCCCCTACTCATACTGGTTCATCTGCCGCCCCGCCGATCTTGAGGCGCGTCCCGTGCGGATTTTCCACGACTGGATCGTGCAAGCAGGCCTCTAGCATCGCGGGGCGAAATCGTGCATCTTCGGGCAAAGTCAACAAGACTGGTTCAACCTGGGAGGACCGCCCGATGAAACTACTGACTGCCTTTCTTGCCACTGCCGCTGTATCGCTTACCCCCTTCGTTGCCGCGCCTGCTGCCGCGCAGATGCGGGCGCTGAACGATCCCGTTACCGCGCATCCCGATCCTGAAAGCCTGTTCACCAGCGACGATCCCGAACTGCATCGCAACAAGCAGGCGGCGCTGCACATCATGCGCGAATTGCTGCAATGCAATCAGTGGGATCGCGCGGGCGAATGGCTGACCGATCGCTATATCCAGCACAACCCCATGGCCGCATCCGGCTTGGAGGGTGTGATCTATTATTTCACCGAAGTCGCCAAGCGGCCCCGCACAGACGATTGCGGCACGCTGACCAGCCCCATCGTGGACGTGGTGGCCGAAGATGACCTGGTGACCGTGCTGATCAAGCGCGAGGTGCCCTATGCCGATAATCCGGATGAAACCTACACCACCACATGGTTCGACACATGGCGCTTCGTGGATGGCAAGGCGGACGTGCACTGGGATCCGGCAACCCTGCCGCCTGCCCCGCCCCAATCGGCTGCCCCCGCCTCACCAGAGCAGGAATTGGCAGACCGCGCCGCGATAGAGGATCTGATGTGGCGCTATGTCCGCGCGACGGACACGCTGGACGCCGATGCCTATGCCGCCGTCTTCACGCCGGACGGATCGTTCAACACCGTGCAGGGGCACGATGCCTTGCGCGGGATGATCGGTTCGCTGCAGGAAGGCAACGCCGGACGTTTCGCGCGGGGCGAGCTGCCGGGCGCCGGCATGTATCACATCATGTCGAACCAGCAGATCGAGTTCGTCGATGCCGATCACGCCCGCGTTCATTATTACTGGCAGACGCTGTTCGGCGGCGGTGCCGGTGTCGATCCCGCCCCGCGCGTGGCCGCGGTTGGCCGCGGTGTGGATGATGTGGTGCGCGTGGATGGCGAATGGCTGATCAAGACGCGCAACGTGGCCCCGACGGAGGGCTGAACAGCGCCTCCGCCTTCAACGAAAAAGGGGCGCCTCGACGGGCGCCCCTTTTGTTTGATCAGGCGACGGTTGCCTTGGTGATCTTGCCAGGGTTCGCGGGCGGTTCGCCCTTGGGCAGCGCATCGATGTGCTCCATGCCGCTCTCTACCTCGCCCCATACGGTGTACTGGTTATCCAGGAAGCGGGCATCGTCGAACACCACGAAGAACTGCGAGTTGGCGCTGTTCGGGTCCTGCGTGCGGGCCATCGAGCATACGCCGCGCACATGCGGCACATTGCTGAACTCCTGCTTCAGATCGGGCTTGTCCGATCCGCTCATGCCGGTGCCGGTGGGATCGCCGCCCTGCGCCATGAAACCGGGGATCACGCGGTGGAACACCACGCCATCGTAGAAGCCTTCCTTGGCGAGTTCCGTGATGCGGGCCACGTGATTGGGGGCCACATCGCTGCGCAGCTTGATGACGACATCGCCGCCCTTGCCGTCGCCGCAATCGACGGTGAATGTCAGTTTTTCGTCGGCCATATTGAATCTCCTTGAAAAGTTGGGGGCGATCTAGAGGATCATCGGGGCAAAGTCACGGCCCCAAAAACCATGACCGCCCGCAGCGCGCCTTGCTTTTGCAGCCAAGCTGCATAGAGCCTGCAAATCATGGCCGAGAGCGATCTTCACGAACTGGACGGGCAGACCGCCGCGCCCGAAGAGCCCAAGCAGGGCGAAGGCGAGCAGTTCGATGAGGAGAACCGCCTGAAGCCCGAATTCGTGCGGCAGGTGCGCGAGGCGCTGTATGACGAGATCGAGGACAGCGTCTACGATCTGGTAGAACCGCTGCACCCCGCCGACATCGCCGACCTTTTCGAGCTGCTGGAGCGCAAGGAGCGCAACGACCTGGCCGCCGCCATCACCGATCTGATGAGCAGCGACGTGGTGGCGGAGCTGAACGATTACGTTCGTGAGGACATGGTGGAGGCGCTGCCGCCCGAAGCCGTTGCCGAAATCGTCGGCCAGCTGGATACCGACGACGCCGTCCAGCTGATCGAGGATCTGGACGAGATCGACCAGCGCGCCATCCTGGCCGAGGTGCAGGCGGAAGACCGCGCGGTTATCGAAACCGCCCTCGCCTATCCCGAAGAATCCGCCGGGCGCCTGATGCAGCGCGAACTGATCGCGGTGCCCGATTCGATGAGCGTGGGCGACCTTATCGATTACCTGCGCGCCGAAGATCATTTGACGACCGAATTCTGGGAAGTCTTTGTGGTGGACCATCGTTTCCACCCCGTCGGCACGATCCAGCTTTCGTGGATATTGCGCACCCCGCGCTCTGTCGCGCTTACCGATGTGATGAAGCGCGACCAGACGCTGATCCCCGTGGCGATGGACCAGGAAGAGGTAGCCCTGCGCTTCCAGAAATACGCCCTGATCTCCGCCGCCGTGGTGGATGAAAGCGGGCGGCTGGTGGGCCAGCTGACGGTGGACGATATCGTCCACATCATTTCCGAAGAGGCGGGCGAGGATGCCCTGCTGATGAGCGGCGCTGGCGAAGGTGACATTAACGAGCCTTTGCGAGATGCCTATTCCGCCCGCGTGCGCTGGCTGGTGGCCAATTTGGGCACAGCCGTGGTTGCCAGCGCGATCATCGCCTTTTTCGGTGCCGCGATCGAACAATTGGTGGCGCTGGCCATACTGATGCCGATTGTCGCCAGCATCGGCGGCAACGCCGGTACGCAGACGATGGCCGTAACCGTGCGCGCCATCGCCATGAACCAGCTGACCAAGTCCAACACCAAGCGCATCCTGCTGCGAGAGCTGAAGGTGGCGCTGATGAACGGCGCAACCATCGCGGTGCTGATCGGAATTGCCACAGCGGTGCTGTTCACGCCCGAGCTGGGCGCGGTGATTGCGGCGGCCATGATCATCAACATCATCGTGTCTGGCATGGCAGGCGTGATGGTGCCAGTGGCGTTTGAGCGGCTGGATCAGGACCCTGCCGTTGCCAGCAGCGTGTTCGTGACAATGATCACCGATTCGATGGGCTTCTTCGCCTTCCTCGGCCTTGCCGTGGCGGCCGGGCTGGCCGGATAGATCCGCCTCGCGGCCCTAGAAGAACATCTCGATCGCGAAGCAGGCAGCCCCGCCCACCACGATATTCATCGGCAGCCCGATTTTCAGAAAATCGACAAAGCGATAATTCGCCGCGCCATAAACCAGCGTATTGGTCTGATAGCCGATGGGCGTTGCGAAACTGGCGCTGGCTCCGAACATCACCGCCACCACCAATGCACGCGGATCGATACCCAGCGCGCTGGACAGCGATATCACCAGCGGCGTCATGATCACCGCCACCGCATTGTTGGTGACGATTTCCGTCAGCGTGCTGGTGAGCGCATAGACGCAGATCAGCACCACCACGGGTGATGCGCTGGCCAGCAGCGGCGTGAACCAGCGCACGATCAGTTCCACCGTGCCCGCATTCTGCAAGCCGGTGCCAAAGGCCAGCATTCCGAAAATCAGCACCAGCGTATTGCCGTCGATGGAATTCCACGCCTCCTCCGGCTCTATGCAGCGCGTAATCAGCACCACGCCCACACCGCCGATGGCCAGCGCCGCAATCGGCAGATCGAACAGCGCGGCGGCCAGCACCACGCCTACCAGCGTCAGCAGGGCAAGCGGAGCCTTGCCGCGTTTGAAAGCGCGCGCCGGGGCCTGCGCCACCTGCGCCAGGTTCATATTGCCTTCCAGCGCTTCTGCCGCATCGGGCAGCGCCGCGATCAGCAGCCGGTCACCCGCCCTCACGCGCACCTCGGCCAGTTCGGGGCCGGGCACATGGCGCGGGCGGGCAAGGCCCAGAACGCGCACCCTGAAGCGCGACAGCAACGGTATCTCTGCCAGCCGCCGCCCCACGATGGGGTGGTTGGAGCCGACCACCGCCTCCACCAGCTGGGCATCCGGGTCACGCCCCTTGCCACTGAGGGTTATACCCCCGCCAAGCCCCGTCAGGCCGACGCGGAAATCGATAGCTTCGGCCAGCGATGCCAGTTCCGATGGCGATGCGCTGACGATGAATTCATCACCTTTTTCGATGATCAGTTCGTCCAGGTTGCGCCGAAAAATCTTCGCTCCGCGCTGAATGGCGATCAGATCGATACCGGGCCGGCGAAAAACGGCGCATCGTTCCACCGACTGCCCGATCAGCGATGTGTCGGACCCCAGCGCAAGGTGCGAAAGATAGGTCTCGCTCTCTCCGCTGCGTCCGATATCGCGCTCTGCGCGTGTCGGCAGCAATATCGGCCCCACGATGGTTAGGAAGGCAACACCGGCCAGCGCCACGATCATGCCCACGCCGGTAATCTCGAAAATGCCGAAGGGCTCCAGCCCCTGCTCCCGCGCAACGCCATCCACCAGGATATTGGTGGATGTGCCGATCATGGTGAGCGTTCCGCCCAGGATGGAAAGATAGGACAGGGGGATCAGCAGCCGCGTGGCCGCCGTTCCCAGCACGCGCGCCAGCCGCTTTATGATCGGGATCATCACGATCACCACGGGTGTGTTGTTCATGAAAGCCGATGCCATCAGCGTGCCGCCGCCAATCTCTGCCAGCGCAAGCCTTGGCCTGCGCAGCGTGCGGCGCAGGATCCACCCCGTCACCTCCTCCAGCGCGCCTGTACGCAGCAGTGCGCCCGACAGCACGAACATCGCGCCAATGGTGATCGGCGCGGAATTGGCGAATACCGACAGCGCCTGATCCGCCGGCAGATAGCCCAGTGCCATCATCACTACGCCGCCCGCCACCGCCAGGATGACAGGCGGAAACCGCTCCATCGCAAAGCCGATGAACAGGATGACCAGAAGGGCGATCCCGATAACAGCGCCATGTTCTGTCAACACGGCGTACACAGATTCCATAGATTGCGAATCCCAGCAGCGGCCATCACGCGGTGACAGCGATCAGGCGGCTTCTATCCATCCCGCCGATCCCCTTTCCAGCAAAATGTGCGAGGCGGAAGCCAGATTGGCGGGGTTTTTGGATAGCGGGGGCAAAACGCTTCATCGCATCGAGCGCTCAACCCAACAGTAAGGGCACCACTTTTGTTAACCATGTTCATCTGACCGAAAGGTGGGCGCGAACAACCGGACCGCCGAGGTGGCCTGATCCGATCAACTTCAAGGACCCAGAACGAATCAGGCCAAGAGGAATTAATGTAACCGGACGGGCCATTAAATTGGCTGTCGGATGAAGATGTGTTTCCGTCGAACCGGTCGCTAATGTTGAAGGAGTATTGTGATGACTGTTATTTCGAAAAGGCCGATGGCAATTGCCTTTGCCGCCATGCTGGCAACCACTGCCACCTCCGGCGTTTTTGCGCAGGAGCTGCAGCCCGCAGCGACCTCGGCCCAGGCGAATGCCACCGTTGATGACAATATCAATGTCTATGGCACCCTGCCGTCCGATCTTTCCGGCCTGACTGCCGGTCCGGAGATCGACGGCTTCATTTCCGCCCGTCGTGGCCGCGAAATGCAGGTGACCACCGAAAGCGGCCAGAGCACCACCGTGCTGATCGCCGATTCCACCGACATCAAGGCCAAGGGCGGTTTCCTGGGCCTGGGCCGTGAAGAGCTGGCAGCCAATGCCCTGCTGAACGGCCTGCCCGTCAGCGTGAAGACTGTTGAATGGGAAGGCGGCCTCGTGGCCAGCCAGGTACGTTTCAGCGACAATGACCTCGAAACCGCCACGATGATCCGCCAAGGCACCGGCCAGCAGTTTGCCGAGCATGGCGCGATGATTGAAGAAAACGCCGCCGCTGCTGAAGCGCTGCGTGGCCGCGTTGCCAACATCGATCAGTACAACGTGCTGGACGTTGCCAATGTCTATTTCGACACCGGCAAGTGGAACCTCTCACCAGAAGGCCAGCGCGAACTGTGCGCCACCGCGCAGGAAGCCAATGCAACGCAGAACGCCCTGCTGCTGGTGGTCGGTTACACCGACTCCGTTGGCGATCAGGACTACAACCAGACGCTGAGCGAGCGCCGCGCAGGCCGCGTGGTGAATTTCCTGCAGCAGGAATGCGATTGGGAACCCTGGCGCATGCTTTCGCCCACCGGCATGGCAGAGGCTGATCCCACTGCGGACAACTCCACCGCTGCGGGCCGCGCCCAGAACCGCCGCGTTTCGGTGAATATCCTGGTCAGCAAGGCTGTTGCAGGACTGTAAGTTCGGCAAAACACCGCAAGTCAGACGAGAAGGGGGTGAGCAATGCTCGCCCCCTTTTCATTTCGGGCAAGATCCGTCGGCTATCGAATGGCAACCGGATTAATGATGGCCTGCACGCTGCCCTTCAATCGGGGCGCCCCCAGCACGAACATGAATTCATGCGCGCCATCTGCCGCCAGTTCGCGGGTATCGATGGTTTCGAGGATATAGATACCGTTTTGCGCAATCAGCATGGCGTGAACCGGCAACACGGTGCCATCGGCTGGCGGGGCGTTGGTTTCCAGCCCGGCAGTGTCCGCGCCCACGGCCACCACGCCCTGCTCCACCAGCCAGGCGGCGCCATCGGCATTGATGCCGGGGGCCTGCGCGATGAACTTTTCCGCATCGCCCATCGTGGATAGCCAGCCGGTGTGGAACAACACCACGTCGCCCGCGCGCACCTGCACCCCTTGCGCAGCGGCGGCGGCCTGTATCTCCGCCGCGCCGAATTGCGCCATGGGCTCCAGCACGTCCACCCCGCGATGGGCGGCCATGTCGATCAGCACGCCGCGCGTGGCGATGGCGGGAATATTCTCCGCGCCGTAGCGGATCAGGCCGTCTTCGCGCATGATGTCGGTGTAGGGCACGCCGTTATAGTGCACACCGTCGATGCCGATATGGCCCAGCCCATCGATCTGCGTACCGATGCCCAGATGCGTTTCCACGCGGTCGTCATGCCCTGTTACCTTGTTGGGGCCGTTCACGCCGAGATCGACGATGCTCATGGAATAGGTGCGGTCGCCCCACACCGGCGTATCGGGTCCGCTCACGATGCCCAGCCGGTAGACCTTGCCCTCTGTCACCAGATCGGCCGCATCGCGCACCATGGCGGTGGTGAGCCCGGTCAGCGCGCCTGCATCGGGATCGTCGTAAAGCTGGGGCGCGCTGCCCCCGCTTTCCTGCGCCTGCGCGGCGCATGCCGATAGTGCCAGAGCTGCCGAGGTGATGATGAGTTTGCGCATGTAAAATTCCCTCCCAATTGATTTTCTCAGGAGACTGCGGCGGGCAAGGCCGCTTGGCAAGGCTTGAGCGTAGCGCAGCAGCGCCTATCTATCCCAGATGCCGCTCAACCTCACCAAGATCGCATTCGGCGCACAGAGCTTTGCCGATATCGAGGAATGGTACGCCAACCGCTCCAGCTTCAAGGTGAACACCCGTTATCGCCCCACCCGCTGGGAAGAGACGATCGGCGGCTCCCTGTTCTGGATCCACGAACACAACATCGTCGCCCGGTCGAAGATTACCGCATACGAACAACAGGATGACGGGCGTTGGTGGATTGTGATCGAGCCGCGACTGGTAAAGGTGATGCCAAAGCCGAAGCGCGCGCATCAGGGTTGGCGCTATCTGAAGGGTGAGCCGCCACGCGATCTTGAGGATGGCGAGGATATTGGCGACATCATTCCGGGAAAGCTGGCGGGAAAACTGCAACGACTTGGCTTGATTTGACATTGCCTCACCCGGCTGCGGAGCTCAAATTCCGACCCATTACGGAGCATGCTCGCGAAGAATGTTGCAGTGCAGCATGATCAGGCGTATTGGTTACGGGAACAACTACCGCCGAAACGGGTTATCGCACCATGGAAAATCGCCAGTACATTCAGCTTGATAGCGCCCTGAGGGATCGCCTGCATGCTGCGTGCTGTCCGCATGGCAGCGCGATTGGCATGACCATGAACGATGCTGGCGACCGTCTGGTTGATAAGCGGCAAGCTGGCCGTGGCCGCTCCACGCTTGGCGCATCGCTGGCCCGATATCGGGCGCACGCCTGAAGACTGGTAACATCTCGGAACATCTTCCTCCCCTTTCCCGTTGATTGGGAAAGGAGAGTTTGAATGCCCGAACGTCAGAGCCTACACCCCGACAATGAATTGATCGACAGCATGCAGGATGGCGCCACGCCATCGCAAGGCAGCCGGTCTGGTGGCACCGTAAACACCCGCGTCGGCACGCGCGACGAAATCAAGCGCGCCACCGATCCCGAAAATCGCGAGCCTACCGTGGGAAGTGACAATCCCGCCGAGGATGCGAAAAAGGGTCCCAAGACCCAAGCCGCCATCCAGAGTAATCGTGACAGCTAACAATACGGATTGCCCAGCCTGAGATCAGGCTGCGGCTTCCATACCGGCAATCTGCAAGAGGGCGCGGGCGAAGTTTTCAGGTTCCTGCGCCCCTTGCAACATGTATTTGTGGTTCACCACGAAGGTAGGCACGGCAGAAATACCGCCGGAAACGCCGCGTTCTTCTTCGGCCCGAACCGCCAGTTCCAGCGCCTCATCGTCCAGAGCCTCACGCGCTTTGGCGCCATCCAGTGCGGCTTCCTCACACACAGACACCAGCACATCGCGATTCGCCATGTTGCGGCGCTGTTGAAAATGCGCGCTGAACATCGCCTCTTTCAATGTCGTCTGCTCTGCCGGACCATAGGCCGCCAGCGCCCAGCGCAGCAGCTTGTGGCAATCGAACGTGTTCCACATCATTGCAGGCGGTTCCTCGCCTTCACCCTGCCAGTCGATCGGAAATCCCACCCGCTCGGCCGCGCCGGAAAGTTCGGCGCGCATGGCCTCTATTTCCTCTGCGCTGCGGTTGTAGGTGCTGGCCAAATGTTCAGCCTGCAACTTGCCCTCTGGCGGCATTTTCGGATTGAGTTCGAAGGGCATCCAGCGGATCGTCACCTCGACATCGTCCGATGCCAGCCGCGCGCCTTCCATGAAGCTGCGCCAGCCCACCAGGCACCACGGGCACATCACGTCAGACCATATATCCACCACCATCGGCGTGCTCATGCGGTTTTCTCCAGCCAGTGCTGCAACAGGTAATGCGCGATTGCCGTGCGCGGCGGGGGCACGAAGCTGGCGGCGTCCTGCCCGTTGGCCATCGCGTCTTCCACCTCGGCTCGCGTAAACCAGCGCGCGTCCTCTATCTCAGTTTCGTCAATCGTCAGATCGCGGCCCTCGGCAAAGCTGTGGCACCCGATCATCAATTGCGACGGGAATGGCCAAGGCTGGCTGGCGATATAGGTGACATCGCGCACTTTCACGCCAACCTCCTCAAACACTTCGCGCGCCACGCCTTCCTCGATACTCTCGCCCGGCTCCACAAAGCCTGCAAGCGCGGAATAGCTGCGATCGGGCCAGCCACGTCCGCGCCCCACCAGCAGCGCGCCGTCATGCTCCACCAGCATGATCGCCACAGGATCGACGCGGGGGAAATGCGATGCCTCGCACGAAAGGCAATTGCGCTGCCAGCCGCCCTTGGCGATCTGCGTCGCGCCGCCGCATTGGGCGCAGAAGCGATGCCGCGCATGCCAATCGGCGATACTGCGCGCGCCGCCAAACAGCGCCAGTTCCTTTGCCGGCATTTGCAGCAGCGCCATCATTGTCTCGCGCATGGATACCGCCTGGCGCAGATCGCCCTGTTCCGGCACCGAGACGAATAGCGGCGTACCGTCGCGCAGGCCCAGATACACCAGCTCATCTTCCGGGCCGACGCCGCCCAGATCGCTGACCGCTAGGCCATCTTCTGTAAAGCGCGGCATCAGACCGTCCAGCACCAGCATGCGCGCATCGTCGCGCGCGCGCATGGCGGCAAGGCGAGCGGGATCGGCGCGTGTGTGATCGTCCCGGTCAAGATCATGGCCGGTAAACGCAAGCGGCAAAGACATCACGATAGCATCAGCCCCGCGGCATCCTGCGCCACCATCAGCGGGAATTGCTGCTGCACCTGATAGGTTTCGGCAGGCATATATTGGGTCATCAGATTGTGACGCAGGCCCCATTTCATATTGACCAGGCCAACCGTGCCTGCCGCACCGAACCAGCCGAACAATCCCTCCGTATCGCCCGTGCCCACAAGACCGCCCGCGCCAAAGCCAAAGCTTCTGCCGCCGGTTTCAAACCCGCCGTTCGATGCAAGTGTTTCCGGGAACAGATTGCTGGTGGCAAGGCGCACCGCCGTTTCGCTGGCAACCCGCTTGCCCTCGATCTCGCCATAGCCGG
Organism: Aurantiacibacter rhizosphaerae; assembly: GCF_009807005.1. GTDB lineage: Bacteria > Pseudomonadota > Alphaproteobacteria > Sphingomonadales > Sphingomonadaceae > Alteraurantiacibacter > Alteraurantiacibacter rhizosphaerae. The sequence goes on from NZ_WUBR01000002.1 coordinate 777,884, forward strand.
CCAGCATCTGCAGGAACCGGTCATAATCGCGGCCAGTCGATACCAGCCCGGCCCCGCCGAAAGGGAATGCGGGCTTGTGGAGATAGACAGAACTGCGCGGCAGATCGATGGGGATGGGAATGCCGGCCATGACGAAATAATTACCCGTCAGGCGATCGGCATCCCCGCGTTTCACCTGAAAGCCGGTGGATGTCATGCCGCAGGGGCCAAGGATGCGATCCTGCAGAAACGCGTCAAACTGCTGGCCGCTGACAATCTCTATCACGCGGCCCAGCAGATCCAGGCTGACGGAATAGCTCCACCGCTCTCCCGGCTGATACACCAGCGGCAGTTGCGCCAGCCCTTCTGCAAAATCGGCAAGGCTGGCCGCAGGTCTTCCGCCGAAGATCTCCTGCGCGATGGCCATGTTGCTGATCTGCCCCGGCACGATGCCACGCTGGCGATAGGCAGCATTGATCGGGCCTTGCTGGATGATCGAATAGCCCAGGCCCGCCGTATGGGTCAGCAGATGGCGGATGGTGATGGGGCGCCGCGCAGGCTCCAGATTGTCGCGGGTGATCGGCCCGTCATACTGCTTTTGCACCTGCATATTGGCAAAGGCGGGGATGATGTCGGCCAGCGGCTGATCCAGCGACAGCAGGCCATCGTCGATCAGCATGACGGTGGCGAGGCCGGTGATCGGCTTCGTCATGGAATAGATGCGGTAAATCGAATCCGGCCCCGCTGCGCCCGATCCATCGAAGGTACGCGTGCCTGCCGAAAGAATATCCGGCGCATCCTGCCCAAAGCCCATGGTGGCCACCATGCCGGAAACCATCTCCCGATCCACGTAACCGCGCATGAAAGCGGCAACCGAAGGCCAGCGAGCCTGCGCATCTTCCTCTGCGATGCCCTGCGCAAAGGCCGTGCTGGCGAAAGGCAGCGTGGCGGCAGCAGCGCCCGCGCCCATCATGGCAGAGGTGCGCAACACTGCGCGGCGGGACAGATATTCAGCGGAAAACTGGAGCATGGGGGGAAGCATCCTTTGCCATAAAAGCCCTGGCGCAAGCCCTAACCAGCGAAAAAGCGGGCCGCAAGCTTGCAGGCCCCTGCTGTATTGCCTATCTATAACACATGCTGAACATAGTCTCTATTCTCATCGGCCTGTTGTCGCTGATTATCGTTATTCCCTCTCAGATTCCCCTGCTGGGATGGGGCAACTGGTTTGCCCTGCCCATTATCGTTGCGGGTATCGTCATCGGCCAGTTGTCCAGCAGCAATGGCGGGCGCAACTTCTGCCTTATCGTGCTGCTGATCGCGGCGGTTCGCCTGACGCTGGGCGGCGGGATCTTCTAATCCCGCGCTGACAGCACCAGCCGTGCCGCCTTGGCAAACAGGGTTGGAAGGCCGGCATCGTCGATGGTTTCGATGGGCCACCACTGGCCCTCCCCCACAGGCTGGCCAGCGCCGCTGGCATGGACTGCAACGCCCAGTTCTATATCGAAATGGGTGAAGCCATGGCGCACCACGCCTGCCCCCTTCCACGCGCCTGATACGGGAGGATCGCCATCGCCATCCTTGCGGGCGGACCATCCATCATCCGGCAATGCGCGCATGCCGCCCAGCATTCCCGTGCCGGGCCGCTTCACCAGCCAAACCTCGCCCTCACGCTCTATCCAGAAGGCCGTGCCGGTGCGGCTTGGCTTGGGCTTTTTCTTCGCTTTCACCGGCAGTTCCAGCGGATCGCCCTCGGCCCGGATCCGGCATTGCGAAGATAGCGGACACAGCAGGCACCGGGCATCGCGCGCGGTGCAGATCGTGGCGCCCAGATCCATCATCGCCTGCGCAAAATCGCCTGCGCGATCCTCCGGCGTGATCGAATCGGTCGCCTCGCGGATCTGTGGGCGAGAATTCGGCAAAGGCTCACGGATGGCAAACAGGCGGGACACGACCCGCTCCACATTGGCATCCACCACCACGGCGCGCTGGCCAAAGGCAATCGCCGCCACGGCTGCGGCGGTGTAGGCGCCCAGCCCCGGCAATTTCCGCAACTCAGCCTCGGTTTCGGGGAAGCCACCCTGCGCCGCCACCTGTGCCGCGCATTTCACCAGATTGCGGGCGCGCGAATAATATCCCAGTCCCGCCCAGGCGGCCATCACGTCCTCCTCAGACGCGGCGGCCAGCGCCTGCACGGTGGGCCATGTCTGAGTGAACTTTTCGAAATAGGGCGCGACTGCCGCAGTGGTGGTCTGCTGCAACATCACCTCGGACAGCCATACCCTGTATGGGTCCGGCGCGGCAGCACCCGGCGCGCTGCGCCATGGCAAATCGCGCGCATGGGCATCATACCAGTCAAGAAGCAGCGTGGAGACAGTGTTAGAGACAGTGGCGGTCACGCTGCGGCTATGGCATGGGTGCAGGCTTCATGGAACGCGAACCACCACCGAAATCGGGGAAGAGTGCCAAGGGCACGCCCGCCAGACCATCCACCCGCAAGCCACGGGCGAAGGCGGCAAAGCCTTACCAGCGCCCACGCGGCGGCCCGGCGAAGGCCGTGGCAGACCTTGTGCCGCAAATCGGCCGCGCCGCCTTTCGCCGCTATGGCTTTGTACAATCCAGCGTCGTTACCCGCTGGCCGGAGATTGTCGGCCCCACCCACGCGCGTGTCTGCGCGCCTGAAAGCATCCGCTTTCCGCCCGGAGAGAAGAGCGACGGCATATTGGAGCTGGTCGCGCTGCCGGGGCATGCCACGATGATCCAGCACGTGATTCCGGAAATCATGGAGCGGGTGAACCGCTTTTTCGGCTATCGCGCGGTGGCGCGGGTGAAGATTCGGCAAGGCGCGGTTAAGCCGCCTGCTGCTGAAGAGAAACGCAAGGCCCCGCCTTCGCTCAAGCCCATTCCCATGGAGCTGGGCGACAGCCTGCGCGATATCGGCGATCCCGAATTGCGTGCGGTGCTGGAATCGCTGGCGCGATCGGTCGCGCAGAAAGAAGAGGACGAGAAGTGATGAAGCGCATATTGTCGGCCATCGCGCTGGCCTGCATGATCCCTGCCAGCCCTGCCCTGGCGCAAAACTGGAATGCAGAAATCGTGGACACCGGCCAGGGCTACCTCATCGGAAACCCCGAAGCGCCGCTGCAACTGGTGGAATTCATCAGCTACACCTGCCCCCATTGCGCCCATTTCGAGGCTGATTCAGAGGCAGAGCTGCGCTATCATTACGTGCACGAAGGCTTTGCCGCCGTGGAAGTGCGGCACCTGATCCGCAACCCCATCGATCTTGCCGCTGCCCTGCTGACCGAATGCGGCGATCCCTCGCGCTTCTTCGATAATCACAAGGCCGTGCTGTCCACCCAGGAAGACTGGCTGGCGCGGGCGCAGGGGCTGACGGAGGCGCAGATGGCGCGCTGGCAGGCAGGCACAGTGCCCAGCCGTATGCGCGCGATTGCCTCTGATCTGGAGCTGGACGATCTGATGGAAGGCCGCGGCTATTCCGCCAGCGAGATTTCCGCCTGCCTCGGTAATGAGGCCCACGCCCGCGAAATTGCCGACAAGTCCCAGGCCAATGCCGCCGAATACAACGTTCCCGGCACGCCCAGCTTCGTGCTGAACGGAGAACTTTTGGACGGCGTTTACGGGTGGGAACCCTTGCGCGAAGTGCTTGTCAGCGCGCGGCAGGACAGCGAATAGGGGGACAACCCTGTGCAAAAGCTGTGGTTACACGCTATCGCTGCTTTTCAAACACTCACCATCCGGTTCTAAACTCGGCATCATCCGGGTTCAGGCCGCAAAGATCATCACGGAAGACTTACCCATGACTATCTCGCGCCGCATCGTTCTCGCCACTCTTGCCGCTCCGCTGGCGCTGGCCGTTTCCGCCTGCGGTGATAGCGAGGCCGGCGCAACCGCCGGACAGGCAATGGATCCGATTGCCGCCCCCGATGGCCAGCAGTGGACCGACGTGGTGGAAGTGACCGATTCCGACGGATATCTGCTGGGCAATCCCGATGCACCTATCAAGCTGGTGGAATATGCCTCCCTCACCTGCGGTGCCTGTGCCAATTTCGCGCAGACCGGGGCAACCCCGCTGAAGGAGGAATATGTCTCTACCGGCACCGTGTCCTACGAATTGCGCAACCAGGTTCACAATGTCTTCGATCTGACGCTGGCCCGTCTCGCCCGGTGCTCCGCGCCTGAAAGCTTTCACCCGCTGGCCGATCAGGTGTGGGTGAATTTCAACGATGTGATGGGCAAGATGCAAGGCGCGCAGTCGCAACTGGCCAATGTGGGCGATCTGCCGGAAGATCAGCGTTTCGTCGCCATCGCCAATGCCGCTGGCTTCCTGGATTTCTTCGCCGCACGCGGTGTAAGCCGGGATCAGGCGGAGGCCTGCCTTTCCGATAGCGAATCCGTGATGGCTATCGGTGATCGTTCGACAAGGCAGTCTGACGAGCTGGGCATCAATGCCACCCCCACCTTCATCCTGAATGGCCGCGTTCTTGAAGAACGTAGCTGGGACGATTTGGAAACCGTGCTGCAGGAAGCGGGCGCGCGGCCTGCCCAAAGCTGAGGCTGACGGCGGGCGCTTATGGAGTTTCGCAAGCTACGCCTTAGCGGCTTCAAAAGCTTCGTAGAGCCCGCCGAACTGCGCATAGAACCCGGCCTGACCGGCGTCGTTGGCCCCAATGGCTGCGGCAAGTCCAACGTGCTGGAAGCCATCCGCTGGGTCATGGGCGAAAACTCGCCCAAATCCATGCGCGGTGGCGGCATGGAAGATGTGATCTTCGCCGGCACCGCCAACCGCCCACCGCGCGATTTCGCCGAGGTCGTGCTGCATGCGGTGGACGACAAGGGCGAACCGCTGGAGGTCACCCGCCGGATAGAGCGCGGCGCGGGCAGCGCCTATCGCATGAATGGCGACGATGTGCGCGCCAAGGACGTTTCTCTGCTGTTCGCCGATGCCGCTACCGGCGCGCACAGCCCCGCGCTGGTGAGCCAGGGCAAGATCGCGCAGGTCATCGCCGCAAAGCCGACAGAACGGCGCATGATGCTGGAAGAAGCGGCGGGCATCGCGGGCCTGCACGTGCGCCGCCGCGATGCAGAGAGCAAGCTGCGTAGTACCGAGAAGAACCTCGAACGGCTGGAAGACCTGATGGCGGGTCTCGATTCGCAGATCGGATCGCTCCGACGCCAGGCCAGGCAGGCAGAGCGGTACAAGAAACTCTCCGACGAAATCCGCGTGGCAGAGGCGCGCCTGCTGTTCGCCCGCTGGCGCGATGCCGCCGCTGCGGCGGAGGCGGCGCGCGGACAGGCCAAGGGCGCGGATGCCAAGGTCGCAGAAGCGCAGGCCGCCGCGAAGGAGGCGCAAAAGGCGCAGGCCGCATTTGCCGAGAGCTTGCACCAACTGCGCGATGAACTGGCCGATCGCCGCGACGATGCCAGCGCGCATGGCCATCGCATGGCCGCGCTCTCCAGCCAGCTGGAAGCCGCCGAGGATCGGCTGAAGGATCTGGACCGGCAGAAGGTGCGGCTGGAGGAAGACAGGGTCGATGCCGATCGCATGACGCGCGATGCCGCCAATGCCCTGAAGGATCTTGAATCCGCGCTGGATGCTGGCGCAAAGGCGCTGGTGGCGGATGAAGCGAAGCGGCCCGACATCGCCAGGACCGTCGAGAAGGCAGAGAGCGAGGGGCGCAAGGCCGAACTCGCGCTGGCCAAGGCCACGGCGGACCACGCCGGGGTGGAGGCCGAATGGCGCGTTGCCGAGGCGGAGATTTCGCAGGCGCAATCGCGGGTCGACAGGCTGGAAGCGGAGGCGCGTCGCCTTGAAGACCAGCGCGCCGCCCTGCTCGGCGAAACCGACCCTGAGGAGGAGGTTGCCGCCGCAAAGACCCGCGTCGAGGAAACACAGGCCGAAACCGCGCGCCTGCGCGAAGCCCTGGATGCGGCGCGCGCACGCAAGGATGCGCTGGCCACGGCGCGGGACGAGGCTGCATCCACCCTCTCCACCGCAAAGGCCGAACTGGCGGGCGTGGAGCGTGAGTGGCAGGCGCTTAAACGCGACCGCGAGGCGCGGGAACGGCAGAAGAAGGGCGGCCACGGCCTGCCCGCCGCTCTGGACAAGGTTTCCGCCGAACCCGGCTACGAACGCGCGCTGGCCGCTGCGCTGGGCCGCGATGCAAAGGCTCCGCTGGGTGCGCCCGAAGGCAAGGCGGAGGGGCGGTTCTGGACCGGCTCCGAAGCGCCCTCCCCCGTGGCGGACAGCCTCGCCAAGCATGTGCGCGAATGCCCGCAGGAACTCGCCGCCCGCCTTGCGCTGGTGCACGTGGTGGACAGCGACGACGGGCGCGGCCTCGGCCCCGGCGAGTGGCTGGTGACAAGGGACGGTTTCCTGCGCCGCTGGGATGGCTTCGTGGCGCGCGGCGAAGGCGCGGCGGAGGCTGCGCGGCTGGAGGCGGACAATCGCTTTACCGCGTTGGAAGGCCAATTGCCGGACCTGCGCAGCGCCGTTGAAACAGCATCCTCCGCGCAAGAGGCGGCGCAGTCCGAATTGTCAGAACTGCAGCGCGATCTGGTGGCGCAGGAGCGCGGCATCGGTGAGGCTTCAGAGGCGGAGCGGCAGGCGCTGCGCGCGCTCGATCAGGCAGAGGCGCGGCGTGAACGCCTGGCCGCGCGGCGCGAGGAACTGGCCGCCAGCGGCAAGGACCTGCAGGAGCAGCGCGAGGCGGCGCAGACCGATCTCGACAGCGCGAAGGCGAAGAAGGCTGAACTGCCCGATCCCGAAAGCGGCCGCGTGGCCCTGGAAGCATCGCGCGCAAAGAACGAGGCCGCGCGCGAGGCTGCGCAATCCGCCGCCGCCGCGCTGGCGGCGCATGACCAGGCGCTGGCCGTGGCGCGTGAGAGGGTGGCAACCCAGCGCAAGGACATGGCCGCATGGCAGGCGCGCGCAGGCGATGCCGCCAATCGCCTCGCCGGGATGGAAGCCCGGTTCGAGGAGATTGCCGAGGAACGCGCCGTCATCGCCGCCAAGCCTGCGGGCCTGATCAAGGAAATCGAAGGCGGAGAGGCCGTGCGCGCTCGCCTGACCGAAGAACTGGCCAAGGCCGAGGCCGCCGTGCGCGAGACGGAGGAACAGGCCCGCGCTGCCGATGCGAAACTGGCGCAAGTCAACGAAGCGCTCTCCACCGCGCGCGAGGAACGCGCCACCCTGGCCACCCGCGCAGAGAACGAAGAACAGCGCCGCGAGGAAATGGCGCGCGCTTCTGGCGAACGCTTCCAGTCGCCTCCGCCGCTGCTGCCGGGCAAGTTCGAGTTCGACGAGGCGGCGGTGAAAGCCTCCGCTGCCGAAAACGAGGAGATGGACCGCCTCACCGCCAGCCGGGAGCGCATCGGCCCCGTCAACCTCGTCGCCGCCGAGGAACTGGAGCGGATTGAGGCAGAACACGGCGCCAGCGCACAGGAACAGGCCGAACTGGCCGAGGCCGTGGCGCGCCTTCGCGGCAGTATCGGCAATCTCAACCGCGAGGGCCGCGAACGCCTTCGCGCCGCGTTCGAGGAAGTGGACGGCCATTTCCGCAAGCTGTTCAGCCGGTTATTCGAAGGCGGTCAGGCGCATCTCGCCATGGTGGACAGCGACGATCCGCTGGAGGCGGGTCTGGAAATCTACGCCCAGCCGCCGGGCAAGCGTCTCCAGTCCCTCAGCCTGCTGTCAGGCGGCGAACAGGCGCTGACCGCAACAGCACTGATCTTCGCCCTGTTCCTGACGAACCCCGCTCCCATCTGCGTGCTGGACGAGGTGGATGCCCCGCTGGACGACGCCAATATCGAACGCTTCTGCGACCTGCTGGACGCAATGAACCGCGACACCCAGACCCGCTACCTCATCGTAACCCACAACGCCGTCACCATGAGCCGCATGCACCGCCTGTTCGGCGTGACGATGGTGGAACGCGGCATCTCGCGGCTGGTGAGCGTGGACCTGGGCGAAGCGGAGGCGATGGCGGCGGAGTAAGTGCGGAACGGCTGAAGTCGGGCGGGGAGCGGACACTCTACTGGAAAAAGCTAATCATTTCGCCGTCGACCAAAAGTTCTTTCGGCGGTCCCCCCGACGTAAACTCAACTCGCACAGGCTCATTATCGCGAACTTCAAGAAAGAGGTTGCCATGCCTGATTGCAACGTTGGCATTATCTGACCTGTATTGTCTGATGTAGCGACCGTCCTCGATGAAAATGATGCGGTGACCACCGTGAACTGCGCACTCCGGACAAGGCGGAGCGAGATGAAACTGATAAGAGTAGATCGTGAAAGCTCGGCTTTGAGTTCGGATTTGCCCGATCTGCTTGATCGAAAGTTGGTCGTGCTGACAATCAACCGAGCCAGTAAAGCCGCCCGACAACAGCGCGGGCTTGAGACCCAAAAGGCATTCGCCAGATGCAACCTCGCTATCAGACCCACTGAGCGCCAGCACGACTACTGCCAATGATCGACCGATAAGCCAAGGCAAGTTCATATGAACCATATATCACTTGCGGAGCGAAATGTCCGCTGTGGAGCCACCAGCAACCACTTAGATCAATCCAGCACCGCCCGCGGGCCCGGCCCCTTCAGCCCCAGCTTGTCGTCCTTGTTGTAAAGCTGGCACTTCGTCAGCGACAGGCAGCCGCAGCCGATGCACTGGTCCAGCTGATTGCGCGTGCGGTTGAGCAGGGTGATCCGCGCGTCGATCTGTTCGCGCATGGCGCGGCTGATCTTGCGCCAGTCTTCCAGCGTGGGATTGCGGCCTTCGGGCAGGTTGGCGAGATGCGCGACAATCTCCTCCAGCGCCAGCCCCAGTTTCTGCGCGATCAGCACGAAGCTGACGCGGCGGATGTCGCTGCGCAGGAAACGGCGCTGGTTGCCATTGGTGCGCAAGGGGTGGAGCAGCCCCTTGTCCTCGTAAAATCGCAGCGCTGATACGGCGACGCCAGTGCGTTTCGACAATTCTCCGATGGTGATGAATTCTGCCCTTGGCACCGCGATCCCCCGCAAGAAATTTTCCACAAATGCTTGACCTCAACTTAGCTTGAGGTTGCATCACAGTGCAAGCAGTGGTTCGCGGCTTGCCAGTGCGGTGGGCCTGAATCCCTTGCGTAACAATATCTTAGAGGCAGGAGTTTCCACCATGACACAAGCACGCATCGAACACGTCAATCTCACCGTCAGCGATCTTGATCGATCCATCGCCTTGTTCGAAAAGCTATGCGGCTGGGGCGTTCGCATCCGTGATCAGCATGGCGTGCGCGGCGAATTTGCGCATGTCGGGGCGGAGGATACCTACCTCGCCCTGTGGGCTGATGGCGGCGATTATTCAGGACAGGAAAAGGGCAAGCCGATGAACCATGTCGGCATCGAAGTCGGCGATCTCGACACGGCGGAGCGCGTGGTGCTGGATGCGGGCCTCGAAACCTTCAGCCACGGCAAATACGAACCCGGCCCGCGCACATTCTATTTCTTCGACTGGGACGGGATCGAGTTCGAGGTAGTCAGCTATGAATGAGATCGTCCCCACTAAGCCGATGTTTGAAGGTCCAATCTTCCCGCGCCAGGAAAAGCGCGATTGGTCCAGACCACAGCAGCCGCCGTTGCGGCCTCAGAATGCTTCTTCGTAAACCCGGCTGATATCGCCGTTCCATTCACCGTGGTATTTATCCAGCAGCACCTGGGCGGGCACCTTGCCGCTTTCCACGATCTCTTTCAGGGGATTGAGGAAGCCGCTTTCATTGTCACCCATTGAGTTTTGCCGACCACGCGCCACCAGCCCGTCATGCGCGATATCCAGCACGTGGCGGGCAAGGTCGCGCAAGGTGCCGCCGCGCGGCAGCGGCGCGTCCAGACCCTGCGCTGGCACGGCGTTACGCAGATGCTCGCGCTCTTCCATCGTCCAGCCCTTCACCAAATCCCATGCGGCATCCAGTGCGGCATCATCATAGAGCAGGCCAACCCAGAATGCGGGCAAGGCGCAGATGCGGTTCCACGGTCCGCCATCGGCGCCGCGCATTTCCAGGAAGCTTTTCAGCCGCACTTCGGGGAAGGCGGTGGAAAGGTGATCCCACCAGTCGCTGGCCGTGGGCAGTTCGGCGGGCAGCGCGGGCAATTCACCCTTCAGAAAATCACGGAAACTCTGCCCCGCCGCATCGACATAAGTGCCGTCACGATAAACGAAGTACATCGGCACATCGAGCATGTAGTCGACATAGCGTTCGTACCCGAAATCATCGTCGAACACGAAGGGCAGCATGCCCGTGCGGTGGGGATCGGTGTCAGACCAGATGTGGCTGCGATAGGAGAGGAAGCCATTGGGCTTGCCTTCGGTAAAGGGTGAATTGGCGAACAGCGCGGTGGCCAGCGGCTGCAGGGCCAGGCCGGTGCGGAACTTCTTCGCCATGTCGGCTTCCGACGAATAATCCAGGTTCACCTGTATGGTGCAGGTGCGCAGCATCATGTCGAGGCCAAGATTGCCCACGCGCGGCATGTGGTTGCGCATGATCTCGTACCGCTGTTTCGGCATGATCGGCAGGTCTTCGCGCGTCTTGTCCGGCCACATGCCAAGGCCCAGGAAGCCGACGCCGCAGGCCTCGCCCACGGTCTTGCACTGATCAAGATGCCTGCCGGTTTCGGCGCAGGTCTGATGCAGGGTTTCCAATGGCGCGCCGGACAGTTCGAGCTGGCCAGCGGGTTCAAGGCTGATCGTTCCATCAGCGCCGCTCATGGCGATAGTGTCCACCGTTCCATCGGGGCCGCGCTCAAGCACGGGTTCCCAGCCGAACCGCTGCATGGACATCAGGATATCGCGAATGCCACCGTCTTCGCCATAGGTGGGCGCGTGGAAATCATCGGTCTTGAACACCAGTTTCTCGTGCTCTGTGCCGATGCGCCATTGCTCGCGCGGTTTTTCTCCCGCCTGCATCGGCGCAACCAGCTGGTCACGGCTTTCGATGGGCGGTTCAATCTGCTCGGATACCTTGCGCGTGCTCATAATTTTCAGCCTCTAGCGCATCGGAATCGATTGGCCACCTGCAAATTGCCGCTGTTCCACGTCAGTCATGCGTGTCCCAATCGCCGGCCAGCCCCATCCACAGGGCGACAGCGGCGATGGCGGCGGTTTCTCCGCGCAGAATGCGGGGGCCAAGCGATATGGGCCGCGCAAGGCTGTGCGCGCGGATCGCGGCACGCTCTGCATCGTCAAAGCCGCCTTCCGGCCCGGTGAGAATAGCGGCCTTGTGCGCGCCCTCCCCCCGCTCCGGGTATTTGGTGAAGGAGAATGCTTCGGCAGCGGGCCTGCCGCCTTCCTCGTCTGCGAAGAACAACAGGCGATCTTCCGGCCAGCCGCGCAGCAACGCGTCCAGTTTCTGCGGCGCCTCCAGCATCGGCAGCGCGGTGCGGGCGCATTGTTCGGCAGCTTCTGTCACGATGGTGCGGGCGCGATCGGGGTTCAGCTTGTCCGCCACGCAGCGGCGCGTGATGATGGGGTGAATGGCGGCAACGCCCAGCTCCGTCGCCTTTTCCAGCACCAGGTCAAACCGGTCTTTCTTCAGCAGTGCAGGACACAGCCAGAAATCGGGCACGCCCTCGCGCTCACGCAGTTTGCGAGTAATGGAGAGGGTGACGCTGCGCTTTCCCGCCTCCGCCACATTGGCCAGCCATTCGCCCGTCATATCATCGCACAGGATCACCGCATCGCCGGGCGTTACGCGCATCACCTTGGCCAGATAATGCCCCTGCTGTCCGTCGATCGCCAGCGTCTGACCTTCGGAAAGCGGACCATCGACAAACAGGCGCGGTGCCGATTTGGGCGGCCAGGAGGGCGTTGCAGACATGGCTTTCCACTAACGGCATGCGGCGCTAACAGGCAAGCCCAAGGAGCCTTGTATGACTGCCGAAACCGTCACGCCCGACAGCGAGCACAAGAGCCTGGCCGAGCGCCTGCCCCAGCCGCTGCGCGATTTTGCTCTGCTGGCGCGGTTTGACCGGCCGATTGGCTGGTGGCTGCTGTTCTGGCCGTGTGCATGGGGCACGTGGCTGGCGGGCGCGGGGCTGCAATGGCAGCTGATCGCGTGGTTCCTGCTGGGCAGCATCGCCATGCGATCTGCCGGGTGTGTCTATAACGATATCGTGGACCGGGATCTGGACAAGAGCGTGGCGCGCACCGCCAATCGCCCCATCGCCAGCGGCCGTATAAGCCGCAAGGCGGCATGGGCTTGGCTGCTGCTGCTGTGCGGCGTGGGGCTGGTGGTGCTGCTGCAATTGCGCTGGCAAGCGCAGCTGGAGGCGCTGGGCAGCCTCGCGCTGGTGGCGGCCTATCCCTTCATGAAGCGGATCACGTGGTGGCCGCAGGCGTGGCTGGGGCTGGTGTTCACCTGGGGCGCGCTGGTGGGGTGGACGGCCTTGCGCGGAGACAATTTTGCCGTGCCGCTGGCGCTGTATGGCGGCGCGTTCTTCTGGTGCATGGGGTATGACACGATCTACGCCCTGCAAGACCGGGAGGATGATGCGCTGGTGGGCATCAAATCCTCCGCCCTGCGGCTTGGCAATCAGGTGAAGCTGGGTGTGGGCGCGTTTTATGCGGCTGCTATCGCCCTGTGGGCCTTCGCCTTCTGGCAATTGCGCGGTGACTGGATCGCCCTGCTGGCGCTGATCCCGGCAGCGCTGCATCTTGGCTGGCAGGTGGTGACGCTGAATGCGGACGATCCGATGAACCCGCTCACCCGTTTTCGCAGCAATCGCTATGCAGGCGCGCTGGTGGCGGCGGCATGTTTCGTGGTGGGCAATTCGGGCGGGTAGCCGCTATTCCGCAGGCTGCGGCACCGGATCGGCCTTTCGCGGATTGGCGCGACGGATCAGCCGGGAAAGGCGCGCGGTGATCACGCCGTTTTCCTGCATCCAGTCATAATATTCACGGTATTTCGGATCTTCGGCCAGAAGGTGCGCCTCCTCCGTGCGGGCGCGCCAGTAATAGATCGCGCTTACCACGCCCAGGAATACCGTGTTGCGCACCGCGTCCAGCATGGAATCCGAGGTGACCAGAAACGGCATATAGCAAAACCACCAGAAGGCATTCTTCGAAAGATAGGCCGGATGGCGGGTATAGCGATACGGCCCGTTGGTGATCACCCCGCGATAGGTGAGGTTGGAAAAGCGGATGCCGAACGCCATCGTCGCCCATGCGTATATGCCGGTGAGCAGCACCAGCCACGCAGCCCAGAGGTACAGCAGTCCCGTGTGGCCGGACAGCCAATAGGCCCAGTCTGCGGTGTTGTATTCATACTGGATCACCCCGCCATCGCCCATGATGCCGTAAACGAAGGGCGGATAACACAGCAGCGCGGCCACCCAGCCGGCCAGAAACGGATTGCCGCTGCGGATATGCGCATCCAGCGGGCGCATGGTAAGCAGGTAGCCAACCGTGCCGATCTGCACGTCGATCACGAACAGCAGTTCGAACAATGTCACGCCAAGGCGCACCGGATCGTGCAGGATCGCGGTGCTATCGGCCTCCACCACGGCGGCGAAACCGGGTGGCAGGATGCCGATCATGAAGGCGCTGAAAAAGCCCTTGATGATCCAGGCGCGCCAGTGCTTTTTCACCTGCTCGCCGTCCCATGCCTCCCGCCCCACCAGCATGGCGCCAAAGTGCCAGCAGTGATCTTTCGGGTTCACCATCACCCGGTCGATCCAGAGGATATAGGGCACTGAAAGGACGAACAATGGCACGATGGCCCAGCCCATCACGCGCATGGCAAACAGGTAGTTCCCATCCCAGTACCAGCGGCACAGCATGTACAGCGCGCCGATGATGAACCACGTGGCCCAAAGCCCCGCCAGCTTCGTGATCGAGATATCGAGAACGTCGGATGCCGGGCGACGGCGGGACCAGTCGATCCCCGTGGAGGGGTTGCGATGCACCTTTTCCACCAGCACCGACCATGCGGCCATCGCCAGCCCTGTCATCACCATGGCGGCCAGTGCGGCATTGGGGCCGGACAGGCGGCCACGATCGTCCGGCCAGCCCATGACGGCGCAGATATCGGGCCAGTTGCGGGCGAACACGATGCACGACAGCAGGGTAACAAGGCCAACCAGCCCCACCCACGGGGAGACATCGCTGGCCGGTGGCCGCGAGGGGTGCTTGGTCGCGCTCATCACCGGCGTGATAGCGCGCAAGGGTTAAAGTGCGGGTAACGCAAACACCGATCCGCGCCGGATCATTCCACGGCGCGGAGCGGGAGAGCCGGGCTTAACGCCAGGCGTGGATCGTGCCGTCGTCGTCCATGATATACAGCATATTGTTCGCCACCACCGGAGGCAGCGAGACGCCATCGTCCAGGCGGGTGAAGTCGGCAGCTTCGCCGGTCATCACGTCCACGCTTTTCACATATCCGCGGCTACTGGCGATCCACAGGCGGCCGCTGGCCAGCACGGGGCCGGTCCAGAAGATCGGGCCTTCGCGGTCTTCCGCGTCACGCCATTGGTCGAGCTGGGTGAGCCAGCGGATACGGCCCGTGCTGCGCTGGATTGCCAGCAATTTGGCATCGTCCGTCAGGGTGAAGACCCATTCGCCCACCACGGTGGGGGTGGAAATGCCCGCCAGCGTCAGCTCCCAGATGCGTTGACCGGTCAGCAGTTCATAGGCAGCCATGCGGCCACCCTGTCCCAGTGCATAAACGCGGCCCTGATCGATGATCGGATCGGCATCCACATCGGTCAGCGTGCCAACCTGCGTGCTGATGGATGTGCGGGCCAGTGCGTCGGACCAAAGCTCCCGGCCATTTTCATAACGATAGGCCACCAGTTCGCCGGAGGAGAAACCGGCAACCACGGTGCCCTGCCCTGCGGCAGGTGCGGCCACGCCGAACACGCCGGACTGGCCGGATGCCGCGGCGCGTTGCCACACGATACTGCCATCGTCGGTATCCAGCGCGAAGACCTGGTTATCCTGCGTCATCACGAACACTTCGTTGAAGGCCAGCGTGGGCGAACCGCGCAGCGGGCCAGCGGGCTTCACGCGCCAGATTTCCGCGCCGGTTTCCGCATTCAGTGCCACCACATCGCCAACGCCATTGGTGGCGTATACGCGGCCATTTTCGTAGGCAGCGCCGCCGCCGAATGTCGCGTTCCTGAGGTCGCCCGAAACATCGATCTCGTGCCGCCAGCGGCGTGCACCGGTAGCGGCATCAAAGGCATGGATGACAGCGGCCGTATCCACGGCAAACAGCATGCCGCCGCCCACCACGGGCGCTGCGGCCAGTCGGCGGGTCTTGGTGGTGCCCTCGATACTGGCGCTCCACGCACGGGTGGGGTTGTTGGACAAGGTGACATGCCCGGCCACCTTTGCCGCATTGCCGCCCGCCTGCGACCAGGTCTGGTTGGTGGTGGCAGGGGGCACGATAACGGCCACATCGGCCAGTGCCGGATCGGCGGAAATATCCGTGGCGATCCGCGACAGGATCGGAATGCGATTGCCGACGGTGGGCGTATCGTCCTTCTTGTCACCGCCGCCGAAAAGGCCGCCGGAACATCCGGCAAGAGCCAGAGCCAGCATGCTTGCCATCAACGGTGTTGCAAAACGGGTTGCCGTGGGACGCAGCTTCGTCATCGTCATCATACTCGCTATTATTCTACAAGCTCGGCTTGCGGCTCTTCCAGAGGCTCGCCAGTCAATTCGGCAAGTGTGGCATCGACATTCTCGATCGCATCGACGCCCAGCAGGCCTGCCAGCTCTCTGGCACGGGCGCGCAGGGAATTGGGCACATCTTCATCGCCCGCAATATCGGCCAGCAAGGCGCCGGCTTCCGCCGTCTTGCCCTGATCGAGATAGGCGTGGGCAACCAGTTCGCCCGCGCTGCCGTAATAGGCATTGTCCGGCACGGCCAATGTGCCCACACGGTCAATCACTTCCTGCGGGTCCATATCGTCATACCGCGCGGAAACGCTGCGGATCATGGCGATATCGCGCAATTCGGCGGGCGTATCGCCGTTCGCGGCCACCTTGTCGTAAAGGGCGGCTGCTGCTTCGGGGTCGTCCCGCTCCACCGCCATTGCGGCGCGCAGCATGGTGGCCATCATGGCCGCTCCGCCCTCGCCCTGCTCCAGCGTGGCCAGTTCGCCATCGGCGATATCGGTGTTGCCCGCTTCCAGCTCGTCAATTGCCTTCACCAGCTCTTCAGAGGCGAGTTCCAGTTCACCCTCGTTGCTGTCCTGCCAGAACAGGAAACCGCCGAATGCTGCCATGGCCAGCACGAAAGCGATGCCCAGCGGCAAGCCGTATTTCTTCGCAAAGCTGCCGACTTCATCGTGGCGGACGGCCTCGTCCACTTCGCGCATCAGCATTTCCTGCTCCGCATCGGCGCGCTCTTGCGACTTCGGCTTGGACGAAGGCTTTGCAGGAAGGTTCGGGTTACTGGGTGCTTTGGCCACTATGTGTCGATCGTGCTGGAATGGATATCAAGCCGCGCTCTTTAACGGATGGCACAGGCATTTCAATCGAAGAGCGGACAGTGTCCCCGCCCGCGTGAACGCCCCATGAAGGGGGTGACAAGTCCGCCCTGCCCGCAAGCTATTGAGCGCGCGGGTATTTCTGCATCAGCCCCCAGTACAGCGCGCGATAGCGTTCGATCATGCGCCGCTCGTCAAATTCGTCACGCGCTTTCTGGCGGTTGGCCTGCCCCATTCGTTTGCGCGTGGCCGGGTCCTGCGCCAGCCGGGACAGGGACTTGGCCAGCGCCTTTTCGGATTCGGCATCGGTTACTGGGTCCACCAGCGCGGGGCCATTATCGCTGGAAACCATGGAGCCGATATCCCCCACGCGCGGCGCCACCACCGGAAGGCCAGCCGCCATCGCCTCCACCACGGAGATGGGGAATTGCTCCGAATGGCTGGAAAGGGCGAAGATATCGAACAGCCCCACCAGCTTTGCCGGGTTCGCCACAAAGCCGGGCAGGTGAACGCGGTCTTCCACGCCGATGCGTTCCGCCTCTGCCAACAGCGCCTCGCGCTCCGGCCCCTCCCCTGCGATAACCAGCTGCCAATCCTGCGGCAGCCAGTCCATCGCGCGCACCAGCACATCCAGCTGCTTGACCTGTCGCAGACCCGCCAGCGTGCCGATCCAGAATTCGTCCTTGTGCTTGATCAGGCCCGGCAGGATGTCGCGCTTTGGCGGCGCGGCATAGGCGCGGGTATCGATGCCGTTGGGAATGCGCCGCACACGGGTGCGCGGCTGATCCCACACGTTCAGCGCTATATCCTCCAGCCTGGCGCTGGGCACGACCAGCGCCGCGGTGCGACCCAGCGCAATCTTGCGATACCAGTTGCGGCTCCGCTTCAGCTTTTTCACTTCGTCTTCGTTGAAGCCGTCCTCGTGATGCACCAGCGGCGGCAGCTTGAAGGCATCGGCAAAGACGGTGTGCGCCATCACCGCGTCAATCGCGCCCCAGTTATAGGTGCAGACCAGGTCATACCCGGCCATCGCCTTCGCCAGCGCCACCAGCCGCCCCGGCGTGGGCTTTCCCTTCAATGACGGGAATTTCGGCCAGCTTATGCGCGCCTTCTTACCGATCAGTGCCGCTGCGCCGCGCCTTTCCAGATCGCCCGAAACGATGGCATGATCCACCTCCCTGCCCCATTCATTGATCAGGCGGACATTGCGCAATTCCTTGCCGCCGGTATCGAAAGTGGAATGCAGGTGAAGGATCTTGTGCCGCTTGCTCATGCAACCTTCCCCAGCAATCGCGATATGGCATCGAGCGCGATGGGTTCTTCCAGGGTGGGCGCATGGCCAACGCCGGGCACGGTCACGGTGTCCATCCCGTCAATCTCTGCACCCATGCGGCGGAAGGTGGCATCCGACAGAAGATCGGACAATTCCCCGCGCAGGGCCAGCGACGGGCGGCCTTCCAGCTTTTTCAGCGCAGGCCACAGGTCCAGCCCCAGATCCGCGCCCGGCTGGCTGAACGGCTCTGCAATTTTCATATCGTAATCGAAGGTGATGCGGCCATTGCCCGATACGCACATCAGCCGCTTGGTATAGCGCAGCCAATCCTCGATGGCGAAATGCGGATAGACGTGGGATGCGCTGTCCTTCATCGCCCAGGCCGCGTGCATCCAGGTGGGATAGCTGCGGCCCTGACCCACGTAATCGCGGATACGCTCCAGCCCGTCCTTCTCTATCACCGGGCCGATATCGTTAATCACCGCGCCTGCCAGCCTGCCGGCATCCGCCTGCGCCAGCAGCATGGTGATAATCCCGCCCAGCGATGTGCCGATGGCCACCACCTTGCCCAGTTGTGCCTGTTCCAGAAGGGCGGTCACATCCTCCAGATAATTGGCGGGCGTGTAGCTTGCCGGATCCTTCGCATAATCGCTTTCCCCACGTCCGCGCAGGTCTGCACAAATGATGCGCCATTCACCGGCAAAGGCTTCTGCCACAGGTTCAAAATCGCGGGCATTACGGGTCAGGCCGGGGATGCACAGGATCGCCGGACGATCATCGCGCCCTGCATAATCGCGGTAATGCAGGGTAAGCCCTTCACTGCTTTCCCACGTGCCGACGGAATAGGCCGCGTCGCTCAAATTTTAAGCCCCTTTGCTCTCACCGCCTTGCGGCTGGCCCTGCGAAGCGCCACTAATGAATGCATGCGACACGAACCGCAACCGGCCACGTACACTCCTGACCCCAAAATCAGGGAAGTGGCAGACTTTCTTGCCGATCCGGTGGCGGCGGCTGATTTTCCGCAGCACATCTTGCGCTTTCGCAATCGCCGGTGGGACAAGGCGGTGGGCCTCAATGGCCTGAGTGACGAAGAGTGGGGGCGCCACTTCGGCGCGTTCGATCCCTTGCCAGATAATCTGCCCCAGCCGCTGGCCCTGCGGTATCACGGACACCAGTTTCGCACCTATAATCCGCAGATCGGTGACGGGCGCGGTTTCCTGTTTGCGCAGATGCGCGATGCACATGGGCGCCTGCTGGATTGCGGCACAAAGGGCAGCGGCACCACCCCGTACAGCCGCACAGCCGATGGGCGGCTGACGCTGAAAGGCGGGGTACGCGAGATACTGGCTACAGAGATGCTGGAGGCGCTGGGCGCCAACACGTCCAAGACATTCTCCATCATCGAGACGGGAGAGGCGCTGGAACGAGGTGACGAGCCATCGCCCACGCGGTCCGCAGTGATGGTGCGCCTCAGCCACGGCCATATCCGCATCGGCAGCTTTCAGCGGCTGATGGCGATGGGGGAGAATGAACATCTCGCCCGGCTGGTGGATTATTGCCTTGCCACCTATCCCGGCCCGCAACCGCCAGAGGACGCGCCGGACCGCGATAATCCGGCAATCGTGCTGATGCACCAGGTGGCAGAGCGTATGGCCGATCTTGCCGCCAGCTACATGGTGGCAGGCTTCGTCCACGGGGTGCTGAACACCGATAACATGAATATCTCCGGCGAAAGCTTCGATTACGGTCCCTGGCGCTGGCTGCCGGCGTGGGACCCGGGCTTTACCGCCGCCTATTTCGATCAGACGGGTCTCTATTCATTCGGCCGCCAGCCCGAGGCGATCCGCTGGAACCTTGGCCAGTTCGCCATTGCCCTGCGACCGCTGGCGGAATCGGAGCCGCTGGTTGCCGCGCTGGAACGGTTCGGCCCGCTGTATCAGGCGGCTATGGCCCGCCGGTTCTGCTGGCGACTGGGCGTGGCGCAGCGCGGGATGCAGGAGGATGTGGCCGTGATCAACGCGGCAGAGGCTGCCATGCGCCAGAGCGGCACCGGGCCGGATGAGTTCTTCTACCGTCATCGCGGTGGCCGCGCGGCAGAGGGCGCGCTGGCAGAAGCGCTGGAAGGGAGCGATCCGTTGGATACGGATCACGAATACTGGTCTGACGGGCAGGGCGAAAACATGCTGATCGACGAGGTGGAAACGCTGTGGTCCGCCATTGATGAGCGGGACGACTGGGCCCCGCTGGAAGAGAAGGTGGCAAGGGTGCGGCGCATGGGGGAAGCGCATGGCGAACCGCCGGAACCAGCCGGGCACTTGGCCGAAGATCGCGCCTGATCGCCAGCCGCGTCCCTGATTCGCAGAAATCGTGCGGTGGTGATATTCCTCTCGCGTTCGATTCCAGTCGGAGGGGTAAGGATGAACCGCAAACATGTAATCGCCGGCATGGCCGCTGCCGCCATCGCCACATCTGCCTATGCCATAGAGCCGGGCAATTGGGAGGCGACCAGCCGGATGACCGATATCCAGCTTCCCGCCAGCGTGCCGCCACAAGCGGCTGACATGATGCGCCAGATCATGGGCGGCGAAGGCACCACGGTGCAGAATTGCGTAACGCAGGAAGATCTGGAGAATTCGCCGGAACGCGTTTTCGAGGAAACCAATGGCGAGTGCCGTTACACCGAGTTCCAGATGGCAGGCGGCACCATCCACGCCGTTGCCCAGTGTGACAATGATCAGGGCACGATGAACATGACGATGGATGGCACCTACACCGATACCACCTATTCCATGACCACATCGATGCAGGGCGACATGGGCATGGGCCCGATGACGATGACATTCGATGTCACCGGCCAGCGTCTTGGCCCGTGCGGGTAATTTCGCTCTCGCTTGCGCCGGACGGGATCAATCTGGCGCATGCCATCGTATCACATCTGAACGGCTGCAAAGCTGGGGCGCTGACCGCGTTTTAGTTCTGCGCACCAACCCCACTTTGCGCGGGCGCGTTACAATCTGTAAGGCTCGCGACATAAACTTTTTAACGAAGGGCGTGACGCCTTGTCCCAGACTGCAGAATTGATCTCTTACGAGCCCGCAACGGGCGTTGAATTGTGGCGCGGAATGCATGGCGATGTCGACGAAATCGTCGATCGTGCGCGCCGGGCATGGCCGTCTTGGGCGGCGGAACCGCTGTCCAGGCGGATCGAGCTTATCCGCCGTTTCGCCATTCATGTGGAGCAGGACCAGGACGCTTTTGCCGAACTGATCGCGCGCGAAACGGGCAAGCCTCTGTGGGAAGCGCGAACAGAGGTCGCCGCCGTCATCGCCAAGGTGGATATTTCCATTAAGGCCTATGCCGACCGTACCGGACAGCGAAAGCTGGACAGTGCGATGCAGGGCACAGCGGCCCTTCGCCACAAGCCGCACGGCGTGATGGCCGTTCTGGGGCCGTATAACTTCCCTGCACACCTGCCCAACGGCCACATCATTCCCGCCCTGATCGCGGGCAATGCCATCGTCTTCAAACCGTCGGAGAAGACCCCGGCAGTGGGGCAGAAACTGGTAAGCTATTTTGCCAAGGCCGGCATTCCGTCAGCCCTGGTGCAATGCCTGATCGGCGGGCCGGACGAGGGCAAGGCGCTGGTGGCGCATCAGGGCGTGGATGGTGTGCTGTTTACGGGATCCGCCCAGGTTGGCATCGCCATCAATCGCAAGCTCTCCACCGATCCGCGCAAGATCGTGGCGCTGGAAATGGGCGGCAACAATCCCATCGTGCTGTGGGATACGCCCAAGATCTCCGACGCTGCCGCGCTGATTATCCAGTCCGCTTTCACCACCGCCGGGCAACGGTGCACCGCGGCGCGCAGGCTGATCGTGAAGGCATCGATGTATGACGAGGCTATCGATGCCGTCAAAACGCTGGCCAATCGCATCATCGTGGGCGCACCGTTTGACGAGCCGCAGCCTTTCATGGGCACGGTGATCGACAACAACACCGCCGATCAACTGACCGAAAGCTTCCTGTACCTGCTTTCAAACGGCGGCAAGGCGATCAGCCACATGCGCCAATTGGTGGAGGACAGGCCATTCCTGTCGCCTGCGATCATCGACACGACAGCCATGGCAGAACGCCCCGATGTGGAACTGTTCGGCCCGCTGCTTCAGGTGATCAAGGTGGATGATTTTGACGAGGCTATTGCAGAGGCGAACAACACCCGCTTCGGCCTGTCCGCATCGCTGATTGGCGGGGAGCCGCAGCAGTATAATCGTTTCTGGGCCAATATCCGCGCCGGCATCGTGAACTGGAACCGCCCCACCAATGGCGCATCCAGCGCAGCACCCTTTGGCGGCATCGGTTTTTCCGGCAATCACCGCCCGGCCGCCTATTACGCGGCGGATTATTGCGCCTATCCCGTCACCAGCACGGAAATGGAGCAACCGCGCGCCAGCGTGGGCGTGGGTTTCAAGGACGCCTGATCGAAACGTCGCGGCCTGTGCTCATGGCCGAGAAACAAGCATCATAAACGAACAAGGCGCCCGGGCCGCTAGGCCCAGGCGCCTCGGCGCGATCCCTCTCTTTTACACGACCCGAAGGACCGCGCTTCGGCATCGCTTGCAGGGGGCAAGCAACGCCAATCTGGTAACTGAGACATGTCTTTAAATTCACCTGCGCTTATACGCAGCAGCACCTTAACTTGTGGCAACGAACGATTTGTTCGCTGTGCAAGGATCACGCGCAAGAAGTTTGGCGAAACCTTTGGCTCCGGGCCAGATCAGCATTAGGGAATGCCAATGGCAGAGGCACAGACCAGTCGGCAGCGCGCACTGATTCTGGCGCTATGCACACATGCAATCTGGGGATCGATGCCGATCTACCTGATGCTGGTGAAGAACGTACCGCCGCTGGAATACGTGGCGTGGCGCACGCTGTTCACCCTGCCCGTCTGCCTGTTCTTCATCATCCGTTCCGGCATGCTGGGCGAATTGAAGCAGACGTTGACGAACAGGCGCACCGTGCTGACCCTGATGGCCAGCGCAACCATGATTGCGATCAACTGGTTCGGCTATGTCTGGTCTATCCAGAACGAATATGTCTATGCGGCCAGCCTTGGCTATTACATCCTGCCGCTCAACATGATGCTGCTGGGCTTCGTATTCCTGAAGGAACGCATGGATACGGTACAGAAGATTGCCGTTGCGCTGGCGGCCATCGGAGTTGCCGCGCTGGCGGCAGGCGCGCTCACCACCATGTGGATCAGCCTGCTGCTGGGCACCACCTTTGCCATCTATGGCCTGCTGAGAAAGACGGTGGATGCAGGGCCGCTGACGGGGCTGACGACGGAATCGATCATCCTGCTGCCGCTGGTGGTGGGATATCTGGTGTGGCTGGGCGCGGCGGGCGGCGGGCTGACAATCGGGCGCAATACGGTGGAAACACTGGCAATCGTGGCCGGCGGCCCGATGACGGCGGTTCCGCTATTGCTGTTTGCAACGTCGGCCCGCGCCCTGCCCTACACCACCATCGGCTTCCTGCAATTCATCTCCCCCACGATTGTTTTCGTGGTTGGCCTCACCGTGTTCGGGGAAGAATTGAAGCCTGCACAGCTGACTTGCTTTGCCCTGATCTGGACCGCGATCACCCTGTTTACGTGGGACATGCTGCGCAATGCCAACAAGGCGCGCAAGGCCCGGCTGGCGCGCGGGGTAACGCCGCAATAGCGGGCGCCCCTATCCGGCGAAGCGCCAGCGCAGTGTCTCTTCGGCATGGAAGGGCACAAGCTGCGTGCCATCGGCGGCAATCTGCGCTGGCACGGCGCAATCTGCGCGTTCCAGCGTAATACGCGCCTCGTTCTGCGGCAGGTTGTAAAAGCGCGGACCATGTTCGGAAGCGAAACCTTCGAAGGCGTCGATTGCGCCCTCCTCCTCAAACACGGCAAGATAGCTTTCCAGCGCGAAGGGCGCGTTGAAAATGCCCGCGCAGCCGCACGCGCTTTCCTTGGCCTCCTTCGCGTGGGGCGCACTGTCTGTGCCAAGGAAAAATTTAGCGCTGCCAGCGGTGGCCGCGCGGCGCAGGGCCAGCCGATGCTTCTCCCGCTTGGCCACGGGCAGGCAGTAGGCATGCGGCCGCATACCGCCCTCCAGCATGGCATTGCGATTGATATGCAGGTGCTGGGGCGTGATCGTGGCGGCCACGTTCTCGCCCGCGCTTTCCACGAACTGCACGCCTTCCTCGCTGGTGATGTGTTCGAACACCACCTTCAGCTGCGGCAATTCTCTAAGCAGCGGGGCCAGTACGCGTTCGATAAACACGGTTTCCCGATCGAAGATATCGACATCGGCATGAGTCACCTCCCCATGAACGCACAGCACCATCCCGATCTCTGCCATCACTTCCAGCACGCCGCGGATATTGGCCACATCGGTTACGCCGCTGGCGGAATTGGTGGTGGCCCCTGCGGGATACAGCTTGGCGGCGGTAAATACCCCCTCGGCAAAGCCGCGCCGCACTTCTTCGGGGTCCGTGTTGTCGGTGAGATAGCAGGTCATCAGCGGGGTGAAGTCCATCCCATCGGGCACCGCGGCAAGTATGCGTTTCCGATAGGCGCTGGCCAGCGCGATATCGGTGACCGGCGGCGTGAGATTGGGCATCACGATTGCGCGGGCAAACTGGCGTGCGGTGTGTTCCACCACGGCTTCCAACATGGCGCCATCGCGCAGGTGAACGTGCCAGTCGTCGGGGCGGCGGATGGTGAGGGAATCGGTCATGCCAGGCGCTTTAATCCGCGCGGCCGTTCTTCGCCAGCCAAGCCTTGCCATCGCGAACACCCTGATCCCACGTGCGCGTTACCTTGCTGGCATCGGTGAAGTCGATCTTGTCGGCCGCCACTTCCTTGCTGGGCTGCGCATAGGTGCGACCGGGAAGATCGGGGCAATTGCGATAGCGTGATGTCAGCAGCACCAGCGTTTCCCCCTCGCTGTCTGTCGGCAATGGCGCCTTGTCCAGCATGCCGCCATCCAGCACGCGGCAATCCTGCCATTCGGGCACGTCGAACACAGGCGGAATGGTGGCAGCGGCGCAGATCAGGTCCACCAGGTGCCCCTCGCGCGCAGCCTGTCGTGCATCCACGCGCAATTCGCGCAGGCCCGCATGGCGCGGTATCCGCAGATGCGGAGTGGATCGCACCGCCTGGTCCAGCTTGTAAAGGACGCCGTAAAGGATCGCAGAGAGGTGCGGCGCAACCTGTTCCGGCGGAACGGACAGGGCAACTTCATATTCCGGCCCGGCGGCAACCCGTTCTATTGCCTCTCTATCCATCGTCACATCCACCACATCGCGGTAGATCTCCTGATGCGGCGTATAATTGGATTTGCCCGCGGCGAAGTTGGAATCGTTCTGCAGGAATGCCTCATGCATCACGGCCAGCAGGTCATCCTCCCGCCCGCCGATCCATGTCGCCGCGCTCAGCGCCCCGCCCGATACGGTGCTGATCCGCTCTGGCCGCAAATCCTCAAAGCCGCCCACTTCGCTGAGGAAACCGCCGTGCCAGAAGCAGCGGATGCCTCCACCGGAGAATACGACCTGTTGGTATTGGCTTGCCATTGCATTGCCTATGGCTGGCGCCGCCCTATCTGTCACCCATGACTTCAACCTGCCTTGCCAACCGCGCCGTGGTGCGCCTCACCTCCACCGACGCTGCGGACGATCCCGCCGCGTTCCTGCAGGGGCTGCTCACCAATGATGTGAAGGGCACCCTTCCCGCCTACGCCGCCCTGTTGACAGCGCAGGGCAAGACCATGTTCGACATGATCGTGTGGCGCGATGGTGATGGAGAAGGCGGCGATATCCTGCTCGATTGCGAGGGGGATGTGGCCGAGGAACTGGTGAAGCGCCTTTCGCTCTATCGCCTGCGCCGCAAGATAGACATCGGCGTTGACGATAGTCTGGCCGTTCACTGGCAAACCGGCCCGCGCGATGGCGCCTCACGCGATCCGCGCCTGCCCGCGCTTGGCTATCGCTGGCTGGCCGCAGCCGATGATGCGCAAGGCAGCGCGGATGACGCATGGCGTGAGCATCGCCTTTCCCTGGGCGTGCCGGAAGGGCGTGATGAGCTGGGCGATATCCTGTGGCTGGAAACCAACGCGGTGGAACTGAACGGCGTCAGCTTCAACAAGGGCTGCTACATCGGGCAGGAAAACACCGCGCGCATGAACTGGCGGCAGAAGGTGAACCGGCGTCTGGTGGTGCTGCCGCTGGATCGCTCAGAAGAAAAACGGCGCAAGGCCACGCACCAGGATCTGGGGCTTGCCATAGATCACCTGCGAACTGCCGATATTCCGGCAGATCTTGCCCCGCAATGGCTGGATCTTACTGCGCCCCAATAGGCTGCGCTGACGCGTCATTTTCCGCGAAGGCGGCGATCATCATCTCTTCCGCGCAATCACGCGCCTTGGTGCGCTCAACGCCCAGCGAATCCGCCAGCTGTTCACCCAGCAAGGCGTCGCCCAATGCCAGCAGCACCAGCGAAAAGGTCGTCTTGTGCATGGACCTTGCCTCGGCCTCGCCGGTGCATTCTTCCGGGTTCAGGTCGTCCACCAGCGCATGGATCGTCTCCACGATGGGGTTCAGCGCGTCCTCATTGCCCGATGCCAGCATCCAGCTGGCCAAGGCGCCGCCGCCCTCGCGGCCAAAGGCATCGAAAGTCAGGTCCACCACCTCGCGCGGAGAACCAATGCCGGCGCGCGTGGCCCGCACAGCCTCACCGATCGTGTTGCACACCGTTTGCGCCAGATGGCCCGCCAGCGCCTTTTGCAAGCCGGAGGCAGAGCCGAAATGGTGCAGCAGATTGGCATGGGTGCGCCCGATTCGCGCGGCCACGGCTTTCAGGGTGACGCTTTGCGGCCCAGTCTCTATCAGCAGCAGGCGTGCGGCCTCCAGCGCGACGGCGCGGCTCTCTTCCGGACTAAGGCGCTTCCTTATTGACACTGGTGTAAGTTTCCCTAGATTGACGCTGCGGCACGGCTCAGATTGGTACTGATATGACTGCATATTCTCCATGGCAAGCAAGCACGCCGGACGGCCACCGGCTGACGGTACGCAATCGGCGCTTCGCGCGCGGCCAGAAACGGCAGCGCGGCGTTGATCCGGTCGCCTCGGCCTGGTTTGCGGCCCTTTCCTGCAGCTTCCCCCGTGGCGAGGCGATGTTCATCGAGGCGGTAAAGGCACACCGTGACGGCGTGCCGGAAAAGCTGGCCGAGGAAATCCGCGACTTCATCCGTCAGGAAGTGAACCATTCGCGCGAACACATCGCCTTCAATCGCGCGATCGAGGATGCGGGCTATGATATCTCCGCCATCTCCGCCCGTGTGAATTACCTGGTGGATCAGACGCTGGCAGCTAAGCCGATCGTGCAACTGGCCATTACCTGCGCGCTGGAACACTTCACCGCCATGTTCGCGCACCAGTTCCTGAAGAATCCCGGCGCGCTCGCCACGGCGGGCATGGGCGATCCCAAGCTGTGGCTGTGGCATGCGGTAGAGGAGATCGAGCACAAGGCCGTCGCCTACGACACCTGGCTGCATGCCACGCGCAACTGGTCTGCCTTCAAACGCTGGCGGGTGCGCAGCATCATCATGCTGCTGGTCACCTTCCGCTTCCTGAAAAATCGCAGCACGGACGCCGCAGAATTGCTGGCGCAGGACGGGATAACGGGTTGGCGCGCGAAATGGCGCATGTTCAGCTACCTGTTCCGCAAGCCCGGCATCCTGCGCACGATCGCCCCGTCCTGGCTCGGCTATTTCCGGCCCGGCTTCCACCCGTGGGATCATGACGACCGTTATCTGATCGCACGTTTCGACGAAGCCGAAGAAGCTGACGCGGAGAATGACACCAATGCCGCGATGGCCGTGCCCGCCGAATAAGGGCAGGCACGACCTATATTACGCGGCCTTTGCGCCGGCCATTTGCGCTGTCTGATTAAGAGCGCGGACGTAGCGCCGGGCCAGCACCAGTTCCCCGCCGCGCGCTGCGCATGGGGTGGGCGTGATCTCGCCCGTTTCGGTAAAGCCCGCGCTTCGCAGCACCTTGCCGCTGGCGGTGTTTTCCAGGAAATGGCCCGCGTTCACGTGATCCACGCCCAGCGCCGCCGCCATATCCAGCACGCCACGCACCGCCTCGCTGGCATAGCCGCGCCGCTGCCACTTGCGCCCGATCCAATAGCCCAGTTCATGCCCGTTTTCATCGCGTTCGATACCGATCTGGCCGATCACCGGGGCACCGGAAAGCTCCGGCAGGGTGATCGAGAATTTCATGGCTCCGGCAGGCGCGGGCCTGCGGCAATGCATTTTCGCATCGGCCGCGCTGTATGGCCACGGCGCGCGGGCCAGCATGCTGACCACGTTGAAATCAGCGATGCCGCGATAGATATCGCGCCAGTCTTCGGGGAATATGGGCCGCAGGAACAGCCGATCGGTACGCATGAACATTGTTATTCTCCCCAATACCGAATGCCCGCCTCCATTGGGCCGTCGGTGTTTCAGAACGAAGTCTGCCCGGCTGGACAGGCTGCTTTTGGAAGGAGAATCAAAAAAGGAGACGGGGCGGCCCCATCTCCTTCCAATTTTCGAGCAACTTGGGCTCGAAGGGACCATCCCGGTGGATGGCCCCTTTATCGAGTCATCCGGTTATTCGGCGGCTTGCGCCATCGCGTCGACCGATACGTATTTGCGGCCGAGCTTGCCGTCGTGGAAGCGGACCTTGCCAGCTTCCAGCGCGAACAGCGTGTGGTCCTTGCCCATGCCTACATTGACACCGGGATAGAACTTCGTGCCGCGCTGACGCACGATAATGTTGCCAGGAATCACATCCTGGCTGCCGAATTTCTTCACACCAAGGCGGCGACCTGCTGAGTCGCGACCGTTACGTGATGAACCGCCTGCTTTTTTATGTGCCATGGTTCGAAATCCTTACTTCTTGTCGGCCGACGAATCGGCGCTCTTCTTGGTCGCAGCAGCCTTCTTCGGGGCTGCCTTCTTGGCCGCAGGCTTCTTGTCGGCGGCAGCTTCCTTCTTGGGAGCAGCCTTCTTAGCCGGAGCCTTCTTGGCCTCTTCCTGAGGAGCCTCGTCCTTCGGAGCGGCTTCAGCCTTCTTGGCCGGTGCCTTCTTCGCGGCGGCCTTGCCTTCGCCAACGCCCACGATGCGCAGCAACGTCATGTGCTGGCGGTGGCCGTTCTTGCGGCGATAGTTGTGACGGCGACGCTTTTTGAAAACGGTCACCTTCTCACTCTTGGCCTGGGCGATAACCTCAGCCGAAACCGTTACCTTGGACGCATCGGCCATGTCGGCGCCTTCGCCGGCCAGCAATACATCTTCAAGAACGATCGTGTCGCCAGCGTCACCCGCCAGCTTCTCGACTGCGATCTTGTCTCCTTCGGCGACGCGGTACTGCTTGCCGCCCGTGCGCACTACTGCGAACATGGTGATCAAATCCGTTTATCTGGTGTCTTCAGCTGCACACCTGCCCGAGCTTATCCCAGGCCAATCCACAGCAACGACAAAAAAGGCGCCCGCAGGGCACCGGAAAGAGCGCTGCCGTTAGGCGAAGCGCTGATAGCTGTCAACCGTCACATGCCCGAATCGAAACCCGAAATGCGCGCTGGAAAGCTTTCGGGGACGAATGTAGGGAATGGCGCATATGGTGCAAGTCTTTCGCCTCCTCCCGCTCGCCCTTTTCCCGCTGGTTGCCGCCTGTGCCGCAACGGGCGATGAATATCCCTCCCTGTCCACCCGCGATATAGAGCGCACGGGAGGCGTGATGGAGGTTGAGCCTGCCCCGCCCCCGCCGCAGCCAGCGCCGGAAAAACTGGCTACGCTGGATGAACTTGCGGCCACCGCCCGCGCAGCCCATGCGCAATTTCTGGCCGCTGCGCCGCGGGCTCGCTCTCTTGCCGCGTCCGCCAGCGGCGCAGCGCCAGGCAGCGAGCGCTGGGCCGTGGCGCAGGTGGCCATCGCCGATCTGGAGAGCAAGCGGAGCGAGGTGATGATCGCCCTTGCAGATATCGACAGGATTTTCGTGGAAGCCGCCACCTCTGCGCAAGACACCGATTCGGTAACCGCGGTGCGCACCGAGATCGATGCGCTGGTGGCGGAGGAAAACGCCGTGATCAGCGGTTTGCTCGCCACGGTAGGGCGATAGATCGCGCATGAGCCTGGCCTGCGAAACCTGCCCCGTGCGTGACAGTGCCGCCTGTGCTGTGCTGAGCGAGGATGAACGCGCAGAGCTGGCCAAAGCGGGCCGCACGCGCAGGCTGAAAAGGGGGGAGCTGCTGTTCGCCGCAGGGGACGAGGATACAGCCTGCGCCACGCTGATATCGGGCGCGCTGAAGGTGACATCCTTTGCCGAGGACGGCAGCGAACGCATATTGGCGCTGATTCATCCCTCCGGTTTCGTAGGAGAGATGTTTGCGCCTTTCGCGTCTTACGATGTGGTGGCGCTCACCGATTCGCAGCTGTGCGTTTTTGCCAAGGCGGACATGAACCGCGCGCTGGAACGCCATCCCGCCCTCACCCGCGCCCTGCTGCGCCGCTCGCAGGAAGATCTTCACCGTGCGCATATGCTGCTGGCGCTGGGTTCCGGCATGGGGGCAAGCGATAAGGTCGGCAAGCTGCTGATGGCGTTGGCGCAGGCGGCAAGCGAATCGCCATGCCATCCACGCCTGAACTTCCAGCTGCCCCTGACGCGCGGAGAAATGGCCAGCATGCTGGGCCTCACCATCGAAACCGTCAGCCGCGCACTTACCGCGCTGGAACGCGATGGCCTGATCAAACGCGAAGGAGCGCGCGGGATCGAGATCATCGAACCCGCGCGCCTCGAGCTGCTGGACTGAACCATCCCTGTTGCAGGGGCCCCCTGTTTCAGACCAGCGCAGCGATTGTGACGGTAATCAGACCCCATACAAAGATCAGCACCGGCAGGATCAGCACCTGCACCGTGGCATCACGCGCGGTGGCGCGGCCGAAGGGGGTCATGATGCCCTCTTGCTTGAAGCGCGCCCAGGTCTTGGCCTTCGTCGGCGCATCGGGGGCAAGACGCGTCCAGATCGCCGGAACGCCGAAACCGGCCACCACGAACAGGCCGAAGATTACGAAGGGAATTACCATTTCCGGGTTCCCGAAGCCGACCGCCAGCGTGCCGATGAAGCCGAGGAACAGCGCAACCGTGGCAACGTAAAGCCCGGTTGGCAGCTCAAACGTGCGGTCCGTCGGCGCGACGAAGCGCGGTGCCTCCATCCGGATATCGGCGTTTTCGGCAATTTGTGCGCGGGTAAGTTGTTCGACCATGATTGCATTCCTTCCTGTCTGCAGAAGGCAATGCGCCGATTCTCATCGCTGCGCTTTGATCGAGATCAAACGTCCCAGCGTTTCACATCCTCGTGGTCTTTTTCGCGCGGTTCGATCCAGTGCCAGCCGTCCCCGCGCTTCTCGCGCTTCCAGAACCAGCTGCGCGATTTCAGGTGGTCCATTGCGAAATCCACCGCCTCGAACGCGTCGCGGCGATGGCGCGCGGCTGCCGCCACCAGCACGATGGGCGCGCCGGGGCGCATGTGGCCGGTGCGGTGATGAATCAGCAGCCCATCAAGCTGCCAGCGTCCCTCGACCTCGTCCGCCAGCCTTTCCATGCCGGGCAGCGTCAGCCGATCGTAATGAATGAGTTCGAGGACCTTTACGTCGCTGTCCGGTCGCACCTTGCCCACGAAGCTGGCGATGCCGCCGGCTTCGGGATGGGCCTTTGCGAACAGGCCCAGCGCCTTGCCGGGCGAGAAGCCCTTGGTCAGCAATTGCACGTCGCGCGCCATGTCAGCCGCCAGAAACGGGGGGCAGCAGAGCGATCTCGTCACCATCCTTTGCCGCAAGGCTTTCCTTGTCGGCCAGCACTTCGCCATTCACGGCGACCATGGTGCGCTGGCTTTTGGCAGCGATGGCCAGATCGGGATCGAGCGCGGCCATCAATCCCGCCCAGTCCAGCGGCGCGGGAAGCTCTCGCTCCCCCTCGCCCGCCAGATCGGCCAGCTTGCCGATGAAGATGACTGTAACGGCCATCAGCCGCCCGTCATCGACATATGGCGCGGCTGCGCAGGCTCGGCACCCTTTTCGATGCGGAAATGGTGCTTCTCCGGCTTGATCCGCATCGCCTCGTCCAGCGCGGTGGCAAGATTACGATCAGGTGCTTCGGAACGCAGCGCGGCGCGCAAATCCACCTTCTCCGCCCCGCCAAGGCAGGCGTAAAGCTGGCCCGTCGCCGTCACGCGGATGCGGTTGCAGGTGGCGCAGAAATTGTTGGTGAGCGGGGTGATGAAGCCCAGCCTGCCGCCCGTTTCCTCCACCTTTACATATCGCGCAGGGCCGCCGGTATTGTCGGCAATGTCGGTAAGGGTGAAACGCTCTTCCAGTTCGTCTCTCACGGCGGGCAGCGGCAGGTAGTGGTCCACCCGCTCTCCATCCACTTCACCCAGCGGCATCACCTCGATCAGGGTCATGTCGTGGCCATGCGTGCCGGCCCACTCCACCAGGAAGGGGATTTCGGACTGGTTGATGCCCTTCAGCGCCACGGTGTTGATCTTCACCTGCAAGCCTGCGCGTTTCGCACCTGCAATCCCGCGCAGAACCTGCACCAGCCTGTCTCGCCGTGACAATTGCTGAAACAGTTCTCCGTCCATCGTATCGAGAGAGACGTTAACGCGCCGCACGCCCGCATCGAACAGGGGCTGCGCAAACTCTTCCAGCCGGGTGCCGTTGGTGGTGAGCGTAAGCTCGTCCAGCCCGTCTCCCAGCTTGCGGCCCAGCGCCTGCACCAGTTCCATCACGTCGCGCCGCACCAGCGGTTCCCCGCCGGTAAGGCGGATCTTGGTAATGCCGCGATCAATGAAGGCCAGCCCCAGCCTGTGCAATTCTTCCAGGCTCAACACTTCCTTCTTGGGAAGGAATGTCATGCGTTCCGGCATGCAGTAGGAACAGCGCAGATCGCAGCGATCCGTCACTGACAGGCGCAGGTAGGAAATGCGGCGCTGGAAGGCGTCCACCAGGGGTTCGGAACAACTCATGCTGTGCCCAACCTAGTCACCTTTGCCGGAATTGCCATCCACGGCGAAAACCTGTCCGGTAACGCCCGGTGCATTGTGCAGATATTCGCACAGCGATGTGACCCCGTCCGCGCCCCCGCCGACAACGCCGTTCACGCGGCACGGCGCGGCCTCTCTTGCCAGTTCTTCCACCGCGGCGCGGCGCCATGTTTCGTGGGTGTGATCGGCTGGATCGAACAGCAGCACCATGTCATTCCCCGCCGCGCGCCGCGCTTCAGGCAGGATGCGCGCGTGAAAAGCCGCCGCTGCATCCAGCGCGGCATCGGGCAATGCGCGCGCTTCGATGCGCACCAGCGCCATCACTTGCGCTCCCGCAACAGGGTGATGCCGATTTCCTCTTCCTTTTCGGACAATGCCAGCTTCACGATCTTCACGCTCACCTCTTCCACGCGGGCATCCTGCGTGAACAATGTCTCGCACACGTGATCTGCCACGGCCTCGATCAGCTTGTAGTGTCGGTCGCCCAGCGAATCGGAACAGGCGAACTTCAGGTCCATGTAGTTCTTGCTGGCATCAAGCGGGGTGTCGGGATCGTAATGCGGCTCCACCTTCAGCTTCACCCGCACGGTGAAGCGCAGCGGCTGCGGCTGGCCGGTTTCCTCCGAATAGATACCGGTGTGCACCATGTGCACGAAATCGACGAGTTCGAGATAAAGGCTGTCTGCCATGATGCGCCGCTGATTACAGGATGCGGCGCGGTTGGCAAGGAAACAGACACAGTCAACAATGCTTGCGTGCAAAACGATGGCGTGCGGGCGGCACGCGGTTGACCGGATGATGGAATTAGGGTCATCGTGCCGGCAACAGGAAAAGGGACGTAAAGATGGCCGAAACAGGCGAAAAAGTGGCACCCGCAGCGGGCACGAATGCAAAAAGCGTGAAGATCGTAAGATGGCTGGGCAATTTCGTGCTGGGCGGCGCGCTGATCCTGATCGTGATCGTCTTTGCAGCCGCCACCCTCGCCCGGTTTGACATGATCGGCAAGCTGGCGGGCTTCGGACCGTTCTATATGTCATTGAACCCGGCCCGCGTTTTGACGCTGATCGGTGTGCTGGGCCTTGGCTTTGCCTTCTGGCGTAGTACCCGCCACGTGGCGAAGCTGTTCCTGGGCACGTTGCTGGCAGGCGCGCTGACCTTGGCGGTTTATGTCCTGCTGGTGATCCCCGGCGGCAAGGTGCCTCCGATTCACGATATCACCACCGATCTCAATGATCCGCCGCAGTTCACCACGCTGGATGTGGACGATGTGAGCACCGGGCCATTCACGCAGGAAGAATGGCGCGCCTATCACGAAGAATCCTACGCCGACATTGAACCCATCATCATCGACAAGCCGCCTGAAGAAGTGCTGGCCAACGCCCGCGCCCTTGCCGAAGCGCGCGGCTGGGAAATCGTCGATGCCGATCCCGAGGCTGGCATCCTGGAGGCAACGGCAACCGCCGGATACGTGCGCTTTTATGATGACGTTGTGGTCGAGGTAACGCCCGTTGCCGATGGCTCCACCCGCGTGGACATGCGCTCTGTCAGCCGTGTTGGCGTCAGCGATGTGGGCTATAACGCGGCGCGGATCAGGAGCTTCCTGTCAGACCTGCGAAACGCCCCATAGGCGTCGATCCGGCTATGGGTTGGACCAGCGCGCGAAAATCGCGGTGGGCAGCAGGCGGCCATCGGGGCCGTCTTCCTGCACCGCCAGATCGCCATGCTCCACCGTGCCCGGCAGATCGGCAAAAACATCTGCCAGCAGCCCGCCTATGGCGAGCGAGCTCATCCGCACGGCGTAAACCGTCAGGAACAGGAAACGGCTGTCTGCATCCAGCAGTTGGCGGCAATCGGCGATAAGGCCGGGCAGCCCCTCTTCTATGCGCCAGGTTTCACCCTTGGGACCGCGCCCGAATTTCGGCGGATCGAGGATGATTCCGTCATATCTCCGCTCTCGCCGTACCTCGCGCGCCGTGAACTTTACCGCGTCATCTATCAGCCAGCGGATCGGCCTGTCTTCCATGCCCGATAGCGCGGCGTTCTCCCGCGCCTGCGCCACCGATTTCTTGCTGGCGTCCACATGCGCCACAGGGCCGCACTGGCTCAGCGCAAGGGAGCCTACTCCGGTATAGCCGAACAGGTTGAGCGTCTGCGCATCTTCGCGTCCCGCCAGCTGTCCGCGCATCCAGTGCCACACGGGCGCCATGTCGGGGAAGAAGCCCAGGTGGCGAAACGGCGTGCATTGCGCGGTGAAGCTGACGTCTTCCCAGCCAAGCTGCCAGCCATCGGGAGGCACATCGCGGCTGAACTGCCAGCGGCCGCCGCCATCATCGTCACTACCGGGCACGAATTCGCCGTCTGCTTGCCAATCGGCATGCCGCGGTGCCCACATGGCCTGAGGTTCGGGCCGGATGAAGCGGCGTGCGCCATAGCGTTCCAGCTTGCGCCCGTGCCCACTGTCGACCAGCCCATAGCCAGGCCAGCCTTCGCCAACCATGATCGCCGGATCGCGGACAAGCTGCGCCATCAGCTGCTGGGCGTGGCGTGCTTGGAGACGAACTCGGCCACGGCTTCATATTCGCCGGGCAGCTCCGAAAACGACTCCGAGCGTTCGAACAGGTCACCCATGCGATTGGGCAGCGCGGGGCGGCTGCCGGTTGCGCGTTCTACGGCATCGCGGAACTTGGCGGGGTGCGCGGTGGCCAGCGTCACCACCGGCGTCGCAGGATCCAGCCCTGCCGTTCGCGCGGCGTAAAGGCCGATGGCAGTGTGCGGGTCCAGCGTCTGACCGCAGCATTCCGCCGCCCAGCTCATCGCCTGCGCCATCTCCGCCTGATCCACGCGCGCGCTGCTGAACAGGCCGGCGGCACCTTCGCGCTGGCTGTTGGTCAGTTGCATGGCCTTGCTTGATTCGAAGCCGCGCATCTGCTCTGCCATGGCCGCGCCATCGCGACCGCCAAGATCGAAAAGCAGGCGTTCGAAATTGGAACTGACCTGGATATCCATGCTGGGCGCGGCAGTCGGCGTGACAGTGCCGGCCGAATAATCGCCGGTGGTCAGCGCGCGGTGCAAAATGTCATTCACATTGGTGGCAACGATCAGCCGTTCAATCGGCAACCCCATCTGCGCGGCGACATAGCCTGCAAATACGTCTCCAAAATTGCCCGTGGGCACGCTGAAGGCGACCTTGCGCCCCGGTGCGCCCAGTTGCAGTGCGGCGGCGAAGTAATAGACCACCTGCGCCATCAGCCGCGCCCAGTTGATGGAGTTCACCGCGCTGATGCGAAACCGCCCGCCATGCGATGCCGCCATGTCCGCATCGTTGAACATACGCTTCACCATCGCCTGCGCATCATCGAAGCTGCCCTCGATCGCGAGGTTGTGCACATTGGGCGCGCGCACCGTGGTCATCTGTCGGCGCTGCACATCGCTGACGCGGCCCTTGGGGTGGAGCATGAAGATGTCGATCCGCTCCCGCCCGGCCACGGCATCGATGGCCGCGCTGCCGGTGTCGCCACTGGTGGCGCCCACGATGGTGAGATGATCGTCGCTCTTCGCCAGGAAGTGTTCGAACAGGCGGCCCAGCAATTGCAGCGCCACGTCCTTGAATGCCAGCGTAGGGCCGTGGAACAGTTCCAGCAGCCATTGCTGCTGATCCAGCTGCACCAGCGGGGTGACCGCATCGTGCGAGAAACGGCCGTAGGCGCGCGTGCACAGCTCGCGCAGTTCCTCTTGCGTCAGTGATCCTTCGACGAAGGGCGTCATCACCCGCACGGCCAGCTCTACATAGGAAAGCCCCGCCATGCCGGCGATCTCGCTTTCAGAGAAACGGGGCCAGTGTTCCGGCACATACAGCCCGCCATCGCTGGCAAGGCCTGCCAGCGTGACGCCTTCGAAATCGAGCGCGGGTGCGCTGCCACGGGTGGAAATGTATTTCATGGTGAGGCGCGCGTTAGAATGATGCGGCGCGCTGGGCAAGCAAGCAGTGGTTGCACCCGCGTCAGTTGCGCTTTGGTTTGCCGTCGCGCCAGCGCGCCCGCAGCGCCAGCCAGTATATCACCAGCGCCGTCAGCGCGAAAAAGAACCACTGGCCGGCATAGGCCAAGTGATTGTTGGGAAGGTCCGCCGGATCGGGTCGTGCCAGCGGCTCCAGCCCTGCTGCCGGCTCGCTCGCCACGACCTCGTAATCATTGCCCGCGGTGGAGAGGATGCCGGTGACGGTGCCGCCGTTCCAATCGGGCATTTCGGGAGAGCGGGACCAGCCAATCGTCGCGTAGAGCTTCAGCGGCTGGCTGCCTGCCGCAGCTTCCACCGCAGAATCGCAAACGAACATGTGGACATAGCCTGACTGGTCGCTTTCATTGCGGCCCGCCACGCCCTTCCAGTCCGCCGGGTTCGCGCAGGAAATTTGCACTGTGCGGAACAGCGCGTCGTCCAGCGCGGCATATCCGTCTGCGGCACCGGACGCCGGGAAGGCGTTGAAGTTGCGCAGTGGAGCAAGTTGCTGGTTCGCCCGATACTGCGCGATCAGGGCTTCCTTCTCGTCCATCCGGCCAAGCTGCCAGATGCCCAGCGCCACCATCACCGCCGCAGCGGCGAAAACCAGCACTGTCGCGATAATCGGAACCCGCCCGTTTTTCACGACAGGTCGCTACCATCATGGCGATGCTCTTCAGCGCGGCGGCTGTATTCAGCCACCAGCAGCCACGCCTTCACCGCGCGCAGGCCCGCCATCACGCCGATCACGGTCAACGGCACCCACAGGATGACATGCACCCACCATGGCGGCGCAAACGACAATTGCACCCACAGCGCCAGCGCCACGATAATCGTGCCGATCCCCAGTGTAAGAAAGGCCGCAGGGCCATCGCCCACGTTGAAGCGTGTGTAATCAAGGCCGCACTTGCTGCACTTGTCCGAAAACTTGATCCAGCCATCGAACAGCGTGCGCGCGCCGCAGCGTGGGCAGCAACCGAAAAGGGCGGCCTCGCGCATGGCGGGCCGCCCTTTTGAAGTGTCGGTTTCGTCAGTCACTATGGGACTTAGTGAACCTCTGCGCCCCAACCGCCCCAGACGTATACGGCGATGAAGAGGAACAGCCACACCACGTCAACGAAGTGCCAGTACCAGGCAGCCGCTTCGAAACCGAAGTGCTGACGCGGGGTGAAATGGCCAAGATAGGAGCGACGAAGGCAGACGATCAGGAAGATCGTGCCGACTATCACGTGGAAGCCGTGGAAGCCGGTCGCCATGTAGAAGGCGCTGGAGTAGTTGTTGCCGCCAAAGCCGAAGGTGGCGTGGCCATACTCATACACCTGGATGCAGCTGAACAGGATGCCGAGGCCGATCGTCAGCCACAGGCCCTTCTTCAGCCCGTCACGATCGCCATTGATCAGCGAGTGGTGCGCCCAGGTTACCGTGGTGCCCGAACACAGCAGGATCATGGTGTTGAGCAGCGGCAGGTCGAACGCGTCCAGCACGTTCACGCCATCAGGCGGGAAGTTGGCCAGCGCAGCCGCGCCTTCTTCACCCACCAGATTGCGCCAGGAGCCCTCACCCACCATTTCCAGCGGCACGGGGAACAGGGCAAAATCGAACCAGGCCCAGAACCAGCCGACGAAGAACATCACTTCGGAAGCGATGAACAGGATCATGCCGTAACGCATGTGCAGCTGAACCACCGGCGTATGATCGCCGCTCTGCGCTTCGTTCACCACCTTGGAGAACCAGCCGAAGAACGTTGCGATCAGGCCGGCAATGCCGAGGCCCAAAACGATACGCCAGGCGCCATCGGGGAAGGCGCCTTCATCGGCATGCATGAACATGACCATGCCAGTGGTGAAGACAAGCGCGGAAAGCGCCCCGGCCAGCGGCCAGATGTCGGGAGCGAGAATGTGATAGTCGTGGTTCTTGGCACCGGCCATGATTCTAGTCCTGATCCTTAGGTTTTGTGGGCCTGTAAAGCGAGAGAGCGTCCGGGTCCAGAGCCTAGCTCGGGTTCTTCTCTGACTCTGACGCGCGATGGAAAGTGTAGGAGAGGGTGATTTGCTCCACCCCTTCCATGTTCGGATCGTCCAGCGCAGCCGGATCGACGTAATAAAGCACCGGCATCCGGATCTCCTCACCCGGCTGCAGGGTCTGCTCAGTAAAGCAGAAACACTGGATCTTGTTGAAATAGCGCCCGGCCTGCTCCGGCTCCACGTTGAACGTGGCGGTGCCGGTGATCGGTACGCTGGAATCATTGCGCGCGGTGTAGAACGCCATGTCGCGCTGCCCGATGGCGACCGTATCGGTCACCTGCACGGGCTTGAACTCCCACGGCATGTTGCGGGACGTGTTGGCATCGAAACGGATCGAATAGGTCGTGCCGCCAGCGCTGGCGGCCAGCCGTTCCGCCAATGCGGCATCGGCTTCGCTGGCCACCTGCGTGGTACCGCCAAAGCCCGTTACGCTGCAGAAAAGATTGTACAGCGGCACTGCCGCATAGCCCAGGCCCAGCATGGCCAATGCCATGCCGAATGCGATCAGCATCGTGCGCTTGTTGCGATCTTCCAGGCTCAGCGTGCTCATCAGTCACCCATCCTTACGATGGTGATAGCATAGAACAGGATTACGAAACCCGCCAGGATCAGGCCAATCACCACGTTGCGGTTCTTGCGGCGGCGGATGAATTCCTTCTCTTCTTCAGGCGTCATGCAAGCACCATGCGATCTGCGACAAGCGCTGTGAACAGGGCGAAAAGATAAATCACGGAATATCCGAAAAGCCGCTTTTCCTGCATCATCCGATCATCCGGCTGCGATGTGCGCAGGCCCACCGGGATGGAAAGCACCACGAACAGAACGGAGAGCAAGAGTGCGGAAATGCCATAGATCAGGCCAGTGCCACCGATAATCCACGGCAGCATCGCCACCGCCAGCAGCAGCACCGAGTAGCCGAGGATCTGATGGCGCGTGGATTTCTCCCCCGCGACAACCGGCATCATGGGGATCCCCGCCTTGGCGTAATCGGTCTTCACGAACAGGGCGAGCGCCCAGAAATGCGGCGGCGTCCAGATGAAGATGATCGCGAACAGCAGCACCGGCATGGCGGTGATCTCGCCCGTCACGGCGATCCAGCCGATCAGCGGGGGAAAGGCCCCTGCCCCTCCGCCGATCACGATGTTCTGCGGGGTGCGCGGCTTCAGCCACATGGTGTAGATTACGGCGTAGTAGAAGATTGAGAAGGCCAGCACCACGGCGGCCAGCCAGTGGATCGCCACCAGCATGATGAACACCGAAGCGCCGGACATCAGCATGCCGAAATCGCGCGCATCGCTGCGCCGCAGGCGGCCCGACGGCAGGGGGCGCTTTGCAGTGCGCTTCATTTTCGCATCAAGGTCGGCTTCCCACCACTGGTTCAGCGCAGCAGCGCCGCCTGCACCCATCGCGATGGCGAGGATGGCCGTGAAGCCCAGCACCGGATGGATCGCACCCGGCGCCGCCAGCAAGCCGCACAGCGCCGTAAACACGACGAGGCTCATCACCCGCGGCTTAGTCAACGCGAAGAAATCGCGCCACTCGGCGGGCAATTGTGTCGCAGTGCTGGCTACGGTCGTGGTCAAGTGCGGTTTCTCAATATGGAGGGGGCGCCCCGTCTCCGGCGCGCCCCCTCCCGTTGTCATTCAGGCGAGGGTCGCCGATCAGGCGGTCGCCGGTTTCTCGCTAATGTGATCGTCGGCCGAGTGATGGTCCTCGATCACGGGCAGGGTTTCGAACTGGTGGAACGGCGGCGGGCTGGACAGGCTCCATTCCAGAGTCGTCGCACCCTCGCCCCAGTAGTTGCCCGGAGCGCGCTTGCCGGCGAACAGTGCGTAACCGATGTTCACGAAGAACACGATCATCGAACCGGCCATGATCATGTAGCCGTAGGTCGCGATCTCGTTCCAATAGGCATAGGCCGGGGTGAAGTCGGGATAGCGACGTGCCATGCCCTGCAGACCCAGGAAGTGCATCGGGAAGAAGATCACGTTCACGCCGATGAAGAACAGCCAGAAGTGAACATGGCTGAGGAACTCGGAGTGCCAGCGACCCGACATCTTCGGGAACCAGTAGTAGAAGCCTGCGAACAGCGAGAACACCGCACCCATCGACAGCACGTAGTGGAAGTGCGCCACCACGTAATAGGTATCATGCAGGTTATCGTCGATGCCGCCATTGGCGAGCACCACGCCGGTCACACCGCCAACGGTGAACAGGAAGATGAAGCCCATCGCCCAAACCATGGGTGATTTGAACTCGATAGAGCCGCCCCACATCGTGGCGATCCAGCTAAAGATCTTGATGCCGGTTGGCACTGCGATCACCATGGTTGCCGCGGTGAAGTACATCTTCGTGTTCACGTCCAGGCCGACAGTGTACATGTGGTGCGCCCACACAACGAAGCCGACCACGCCGATCGCGACCATGGCATAGGCCATGCCGAGATAGCCGAACACGGGCTTGCGGCTGAAGGTTGCCACGATCTGGCTGATCATGCCGAAGCCCGGCAGGATCATGATGTACACTTCGGGGTGACCGAAGAACCAGAACAGGTGCTGGTAAAGAACGGGGTCACCGCCACCGGCCGGATCGAAGAAGGTCGTGCCGAAGTTACGATCGGTCAGCAGCATGGTGATGGCCGCGGCCAGAACGGGCAGCGCCAGCAGCAACAGGAATGCAGTAACCAGAACCGACCATACGAACAGCGGCATCTTGTGCAGGGTCATGCCCGGTGCACGCATGTTGAAGATGGTGGTGATGAAGTTGGTCGCACCAAGGATCGAACCGGCACCGGCAAGGTGCAGCGAGAAGATCGCGAAGTCCACCGCCGGGCCGACGGAGCCCGTGGTGGAAAGCGGTGCATAAACGGTCCAGCCGGTGCCCGCACCCATGCCCGTACCGCCCGGCACGAACATGGAGAACAGCAGCGACATGAAGCCCACAACCGTCAGCCAGAACGAGATGTTGTTCATCCGCGGGAAGGCCATATCAGGCGCGCCGATCATCAGCGGCACGAACCAGTTGCCGAAGCCGCCGATCATGGCGGGCATCACCATGAAGAACACCATGATCAGGCCGTGCGCCGTGATCAGCACGTTCCACATATGGCCCTGCTGGTCAAAGCTTGCGCCGTCACCGCCCAGGAAGTTCACGACGCCGCCCATCACCTGCAGGCCGGGAGCACCCAGCTCTGCACGCATGAGACCGGAGATGGCACCACCGATGATACCCGCGATGATCGCGAATATCAGGTACAGCGTGCCGATGTCCTTGTGGTTGGTCGACATGAACCAGCGGGCGAAGAAGCTTGGCTTGTGATCGGCGTGATCATGCGCGGCGTGATCTTCGTGGTGGGCGTCGAAACCTTCAGCGGTGGTGGCCATGATTATGGAACCTTGTATGCTATAATCGTCAGTTAATCGGTTAGGCTGCTTCGGCGGCGTTATCGGCCACTTCTGCTTCCTCGACGGCTTCGGTGTCACCGGCTTCGGCGGCATCCTCGGCAGATTCTGCGTCTTCCACGGCGGGCGCGGATTCCAGAGCTTCCACCTGCGCGCGGGTCATGCCGCCGGGCTGGCTTTGCACCCAGGCATTATATTCGTCCAGCGGGCGTGCCTCGATCGCGATAGGCATATAGCCATGACGCGCGCCGCACAATTCCATGCACTGTCCGTAATAGATGCCGGGCTCGTCGATGATGAGCATTTTCTCGTTGATGCGGCCGGGCACCGCGTCAAGCTTGAACCACAGGGAAGGGATGCCGAAGGAGTGGATCACGTCTGCACCAAAGGTCTGCAAACGGATCGGCACGCCGACGGGCACGACCATGCGATTGTCCACGGCAAGCTGCGGCGGCAGACCTTCATCCAGCGCTTCGCTTTCAGGCATCATGTTGGAGATGACTTCGAAGCCGCCATTGTCGAGATATTCGTAACCCCAGTACCACTGGTAGCCATTGGCCTTGATGGTGATCGCATCTTCGGGCGGCGTCTTGTACTGTTCGGCCAGCAACGAGATCGAGGGGACGGCGATCACGACGAGGATCAGGACCGGGATAACCGTCCAGACAACTTCGATCACGGTGTTGTGGCTGGTCTTTGAAGGGACGGTGTTCGCACGCTTGTTATAGCGGAACATCACCCACAGCAGCAGGAACAGCACGAAAATACTGATGATGAACACCATCGGGATCAAAATCGCATCATGCATCCACAGCGCATATTCACCGGTTTCGGTGTGCTGCGCCTGGAAGTTCATGGAGGCCCAGAGGTCTTCGTCAGACGGTGTGGGCTGCCCCTTGATCATCTCCGGACCGTAATAATCGAAACCGGGTGCGGCCGGTTCGGTAACCACGTCACCCTCGGCCACGGACGTGGCGGCCTGAACCGCCTCTTCCTGCGCCATCGCGCCTTGTGGAACGGCTGCCAGGCTAAAGGCTGCCATCACCATCAAGGCGAGGAGATTGAGTTTCTTGCGGGCGAATGCGCCGAAATTCATTGCGTCGATGCTTTCCATATTCAGTCCCGGGCAGAACTGCCCCCAGACCCCAGCAGGGGCCGCCAACGCCGCGCCTATACGCGCGCTTGCCCCATGCCTCAAGCGCAACTAGGGACTTTTTTCCACGATGACCATGCGGGCTTTGGTCCAAGACGCTCCCGCGGCACAAAAACAGGCACGAGAAAGGCACCGTCTGCACCATGACACAGGACGAAGTCCTAGAGGAATTCCGCCAGAGCGGCGCATTGCTGGAAGGACACTTCAAACTGTCTTCCGGGCGGCACAGCGGCCACTATCTTCAATGCGCAAGGGTGCTGATGAACCCGCATCGCGCCGCGCGATTGGCAGAGGCGCTGGGCGAAAAACTGCCTGGCGATATCCTCGATTCGCTTGATGCGGTGGTGTCTCCGGCGATGGGGGGAATCATCATCGGGCATGAAATGGGCCGCGCGCTCAACCTTGATGCCATGTTTCTTGAACGGCCGGATGGCGAATTTCACCTGCGTCGCGGTTTTGCGCTGAAACCGGGTGCCAGGGTGCTGATGGTGGAAGACGTGGTCACCACCGGCCTTTCCAGCCGGGAAGCGATTGCCGCTGTCGCCCGCGAAGGCTGCGAAGTGCTGGCGGAGGTGGCGCTGGTGGATCGGTCCAGCGGCACGGCAGACCTTGGCGTGCCGTTCTTCCCGCTGATCGACATCGATTTTCCCACCTATGCCGAGGATGAGGTGCCCGCCGAACTGGCCGCTGTGCCTATTACAAAGCCGGGTAGCCGCAAATGACCTTGCGGCGCGCCCTGCTGTCGGCAGCCATCCTGGCCCCGATGCTGGCGAGTTGTGCCACGGCGCCGGGCGATGGTTTCGACGATCAGGGCGCAGCCATCCGTGCCTATGCCGATCTGACGGACACAGGCTTCACCGGCGATTTCGCCGTTTCGCAGCCCGGCCAGCCCGACACCATATATTACGGCGCGACGGACCCTGACGAGGCATCCGTGCGAACGCTGGAAGGCTGGCC
The DNA here is from genome assembly GCF_009807005.1 of Aurantiacibacter rhizosphaerae. Lineage (GTDB taxonomy): Bacteria > Pseudomonadota > Alphaproteobacteria > Sphingomonadales > Sphingomonadaceae > Alteraurantiacibacter > Alteraurantiacibacter rhizosphaerae. Next base: position 822,256 of record NZ_WUBR01000002.1, read on the forward strand.
CTGGGCGTCCGTCACCAAGCAGGTGATCGCCGTGCTGGTGATGCGCGAGGTGGAAGAGGGGCGGTTGGCACTGGATAGCGACGTGGGCGCGCTGATCCCGGCACTGCGTGGAAGAGGCCTTACCGTTGAAGATCTGTTGCGCCACCGCAGCAACCTGCCCAACCCGGACGAAACCCCTCGCGACGACAGCGGCTTCCCCTCTTTCTACACCAGCAAATCTGACCCCCTCGATTTTTGCACTGAAGGGCAAGACGACACGGAGCAGGAGGCCGGGTGGCAGTATAACAATTGCGATTACATCGTGCTGGGCGCCGTGCTGGAGGCTTCTGCCAACTCCAGTCTCGACCTGTTGCTGGCCCAAGGCATCGGCTTGGATGCAGGCTGGTACAACACCAGCTTTATGGAAGCAGACAGTGAACGGCCCTTCGCGTCGCGCGACCAGACTGCCGCTGATCGCATTGCCGGCTATGGCGCATCGGGCGCGCTGGTCGGCCCGCTGGACGATATGCTGCTGTTCGACCGTGCATTGATGGATGGCGTCTTGCTGAGCGACGATGCGTTGGCGCAGCTGTGGAACGGTAACCCTACCACAGGTTCGATGGCGCTGGGCCAATGGGTCTTCGAGGCGCCGCTTGCTGGATGCAACAACCCTGTTCGCATCGTGGAGCGGCGCGGTGCGATCGGCGATTACCAGTTACGCAATGTTATGATGCCCGATCTGGGCATTGCGGTTGCGCTCGCCACCGATCAGCCGGAATTCGACTTTGCAGAAATTTGGACGGGCAACGGCCCCATGCACGATCTGCTGGCGACACTGGCTTGCGGCTAGAATTGCCGCGGCCATTTGACTAGAGGCGCTACCTATCATGACCAGTACTCTCCGCCCCAACACCCTGCGTCTAGGCGTCAATATCGATCACGTCGCCACCATCCGCAATGCGCGCGGGGGCGATCATCCCGATCCCGTGCGCGCGGCGGAAATCGTGGCGCGCTGCGGCGGTGACGGCATCACCGCGCACCTGCGGGAAGACCGTCGCCATATCCGCGACGAGGACCTGCGCCGCATACAGGATGCGACCGATCTGCCGCTGAACCTGGAAATGGCCGCGACGGACGAGATGCTGGCCATCGCCCTTGCCCACAAGCCGCACGCCGCATGCATTGTGCCGGAAAAGCGCGAGGAGCGCACGACCGAGGGTGGGCTGGATGCCGCAGGCCAGCACAATCATCTGCAGCCCATCGTCAGCCGTCTGAAGGATGCCGGCATCCGCGTCAGCCTGTTTATCGAGGCGACGGAGCGCCAGCTTGATGCCGCCCTGCAACTGGGCGCGCCGGTGGTGGAATTCCACACCGGGGCGTATGCCCATGCGGAAGGTGAGGAACGCGCCGCGATCCTGAAGCAGCTGACCGATATGTCTGCGCTCGCCGTAAAGAACGGTATCGAGCCCCATGCCGGCCACGGCCTTACCTACGAAAACGTGCAACCCGTGGCCGCCATTCCGCAACTGGCAGAGCTCAACATCGGCCATTACCTGATCGGAGAGGCGATCTTCTGCGGGCTGGAGCCTGCCGTGCTGAGGATGCGTGAATTGATGGATCACGCACGATGAGGTGCGCACGGTGATTATCGGCCTAGGCTCCGACCTGTGCAATATCGAGCGCATCCAGAATTCGCTCGATCGCTTCGGCGAGCGGTTCACTAACCGCGTGTTCACCGACGTTGAGAACGCCAAGGCCGCGCGGCGTCCGCACACGCAGGCGGGCACCTATGCCAAGAGGTTCGCCGCGAAAGAGGCCTTCAGCAAGGCCGTGGGCACCGGGTTCAAGCGCGGCGTGTTCATGAAGGATATCGGCGTCGTGAACGCGCCCAGCGGTGCGCCCACCCTCGCCCTTACCGGCGGCGCGGCCGCGCGGCTTGAAGAACTGACGCCCGAGGGCCACACTATCACCGTTCATCTCACCCTCACCGACGATCACCCATGGGCGCAGGCCTTCGTGATACTCGAAGCCCGTCCGAAAGCCTGATCCGTTCCGCCATGAGCGACAAAACACCGAAAAAGCCGATCAACTGGTTTGCAGAAGTTCGGGGCCTTGCCTTGATGCTGCTGGCGGTGCTTGCCTTCCACACCTTCGTGGCGAAACCGTTCTACATTCCCAGCATATCCATGGTGCCCAACCTGATGGTGGGAGATCGGCTGGTGGTGAGCAAATATCCCTACGGCTGGAGCTGGGTATCGGCCAGTTTCCACGTCCTGCCGCGCGACGACTGGCGCATTGCACCAGGCACGCCGGAATATGGCGACATCGTGATCGCGGTGCCGCCGGGCAAGGCGGAGGATTATATAAAGCGCGTGATTGCCCTGCCGGGTGATACCATCGCGCTGGTGGACGGGCAGATCATCCTGAACGGAGAGCCCATTCCGCAGAAGATGGAACCGCCGGTCCGCATTCCGGCACAAAACGACAATATCTGCGACTATGGCAATGAATGCCTCTCGGCGTTCGAGCCCTATCGCGTCACGCTGGAGGACGGCACACAGGTTTACGAACCGCCGACCTATCGCGAAACGCTTCCCAATGGCGCCAGTTACCTTATCATCGACCATCAGGATCAAAGGCTTGATGATATGGCGCAAATTACCGTTCCCGATGGTCACGTGTTCCTGATGGGAGACAATCGGGACCATTCGGCAGACAGCCGCGCCGCAGCCTATGACAGGGGCCTTGGCGGGCCTGTGCCGCTGGAAAATATCGGCGGACGGGCGGAATTTATCACCTTCTCGCTGGACGGGCGCGCATCGTGGAACCCACTCAGCTGGTGGAATTCCTTGCGCGGTGATCGCGCATGGACCAGCCTGCGCCCCGAATTGCGAGGGGAGCAGGCAGAATGAGCGATCCGGTAGGACCAACTGGCGAAGGGCACATGGGCGCCAGCCCCACGCGAATATCCTCCCCCGAGCTGCGCTTCGAAGCATGGCGCGCGCTGACCTGGACCGTGGTTGTCGGCCTGGTGGTGCTGGCGGTTTATATCTCGCAGAGCCTGCTGGTGATCTTCGGGGCGATGGTATTCGCCACGATGGTGGATGGCGGCGCACGCCTGCTGGGCCGGGTGATGAATATCGGCCGCGGATTGCGAATCGGCATCGTCCTGTTCGCCGCCATCGCATTCCTGGTGTGGCTGTCCATGTTTGCCGGCACGCAGATTTCGGACCAGGCGGCGGAATTTCCCAAGATCATCAATGAACAGGCCACCGCCCTATTTGACTGGATGCGCAAACAGGGTTTCCAGATCAGCACGCAGACCGTGCAATCCATGGCCACGCAGGCGGCAAGCGGTTTTGGTACCGTCACCCGCGCGCTCACCGGCCTTCTGGGCGGGCTGACCACGTTGCTGCTGATCGTGATCATCGGCGTATATGTGGTGGTGGAACCGCGCCTGTATGAGCGCGGCGTGGCCTGGATGCTGCCAAAGGGGCGCCGGGCCGAGTTTTACGATACGGCCAACAAGATGGGCTACACCATGCGCCGCCTGATGTTCGGGCGACTGGTGGGCATGGTGTTCGAAGGCGTGTTCACCTACATCGCGCTGCTTTGTTATGGCCTGTTCACAGGCGATCCCATTCCCATGGCCGCATTGCTGGCGATCCTTACCGGGCTGCTGGCCTTCGTTCCCAATATCGGCGCGCTGATTTCCGGCACGCTGATGGTGCTGGTGGGATTTTCGGGTGGTGCGCAGATGGGCATCTATACCATCGTCATCTACCTCGCGATCCAGAATATCGATGGCTATTTCGTGATCCCGATGATTGCGAAGAAGACGGTGGATCTGGCGCCCGCGCTGGTGCTGTCGATGCAGCTTGTCATGGGCATATTGTTCGGCATCCTCGGCCTGCTGCTGGCCGATCCGCTGCTGGCGATGATCAAGGTGGCGCTGGCCCAGCGCGCCAAGGCCAAGGACGCCGAAGACGTTTCAGCGATGGACAAGGCCGCGCACAGCCATGGCGATGCGCAAACTCCGGAGAGCGACCCTGCGTAAATTTCTCTATACGATCGTGTTCCTGATCCTGCTGGGGCTGGCCGTGCTGTTCGTGCTGCGCATGTACGCCGAAGAGCTGACGGAGATGGCCCTTGTGCCCGACGTCGAGTTTACAGAGCAGGCGGCGCTGGAAGACAATGCCTATCAGGATCCGGCCATGTGGTTCAGCCGCCCCGGCAAGGGTGTGAACGATCCGGCCCGCTGGCAACCTGCAATCAGCGACGGGGAAGACGATCCCTTCGCCCCCGCCAATCCAAATGCCACTGCCTCTGCCACTGCCACTGCTACTCCCACTACCGCTGCGAGCGCCTCTGCCAGCGCGGACACGGCAAGCGAAACAGGCGTAAATGCCAGAGCGCAGGCCGTTTCTGCTGACGGTGCGGATACCGACACCCCGCAATTCGCGGTGTTCTTCATCCACCCCACCAGCTTTCTGGACAATGATGCCTGGAACGCCCCGCTGGATGATGAGGAGTCGCAAACCCGTGCGCGCCTGATGGTGCGCGGCATGGCCAGTGCCTTCAACCGCGCGAGCGAGATCTGGGTGCCGCGCTATCGCCAGGCGACCTACGGCGCATTCCTGACAGACGCCCCCGAAGCGGGCCGCGCGCTGGATGCCGCCTATGCTGACATTGATGCGGCCTTCGATTTCTTCATCGACAGCATTCCTGCCGATATGCCCATCGTCCTGGCAGGGCACAGCCAGGGCGGATACCATGTTGTGCGGTTGCTGACAGACAAGCTGAAGGGCACCGATCTGATGGACCGGGTGGCCGTGGCCTATCCGGTGGGCATGCCCATCTCTACCAAAACGGATCTGCCCGCCCTTGGTCTGCCCGCCTGCGCCGCGGCGCAGCAGGCCGGATGCGTGGCCAGCTGGGCCAGTTTCGCCGAACCTGCCGATCCCGGCCAGTACCTGCGCTTGTACAACAGGACGCCAGGTATTGACGGGCAATCGCGCGAAGGCAGCCCCATCCTCTGCTTCAATCCGCTGACCGGCACCGTAAATGGCGAAGCCGGTGCGGATCGTAATCTGGGCACACTGGTGCCGGAGGATGATCTTGCCAGCGGCGAACTGGTGCCAGGCTCCGTCCCCGCGCGATGCGATCCCGATACCGGCATCCTGCTGATCGGCAATCCGCCAAAGCTGGGCCAGTATGTCCTGCCGGGTAACAATTATCACGTTTACGACATTCCGCTGTTCTGGCGTAACCTGCAGGACGATGTCGTGAACCGGGTGCGCCAATGGCAACCGAAGACAGCTTCGTAACGGAAGACGCCGCCGCGTTTCGCGACGCGTTGCCCGATGGCGGGGTGCTGCTGGGGCTGGACCTTGGCACCAAGACCATTGGCACCGCGCTGTGTGATGCCGGGTGGAATTTTGCCACAGCCGCCAAGACCCTGCCCAAAGGCAAGTTCTCGCGTGACAAGGCGGCACTGCAGGAAATCTGCGCCGCGCGGCGGGTGGCTGGTTTGGTGATCGGCCTGCCACTCAACATGGATGGCAGCACCGGGCCAAGGGTTCAGGCAAGCCGCGCCTACGCCCGCAATCTGGCGGCATCGCCCGATGGCCTTGGCCTGCCAGTACTGCTGTGGGACGAGCGATGGTCAACCACTGCGGCAGAGCGTGATATGATCGCCACCGATACCAGTCGCCGAAAACGGGCAGAGCGGATAGACAGCCATGCCGCCGCTGTAATCCTGCAGGGCGCTATAGACAGGCTGGCAGGCGGATTGTTTTAGGCCAGTATGGTTTAGGCCAGCGCCAGATCGCGCCGCCGCCTCGCAGCTTCCATCGCGATCAGGCGGCTGCCCGAATTTTCCGCACGCCGCCATAAATCGTCCCGCTCCGCAAGATCCAGCACGCCTGCCTGCGATTCCAGCGCAACCAGACGCATCCTGTCACTTGGGTGGGTGCGCGCGAAATTATGGGCAAGATCCTGCGCCTCCTCGCCGCCAAGTCCCACTGCAACGCGCAGGAAAACCTCGCTACCGCCGGGACTGATGACGCCCGCAATCTCGTCCTTCTCCACATCGAAGCGGTATTGATCCAGCCATCCCTGCGCGCCGCCGGCATGCATGATGTTGATGGAGACAGACAGGCTTTCGGGCGGCAATTGCGAATGCACATCGCGGTGCGCGCGGTAATGCATCAACTTGCCCGGATCGAGCGTGGAGCGCTCCACAAACCGCAGGCCCGCCTTCTCTCCGATGGCGCCCGCCACGGCCTCATAGTCGTACTCATAATAATCGCTGGAGTAGCCGGGGCCGAAATAGCCGACGGTGAGAAAATCGAAATTGTGATCATGCGGCATTTCATAGGAGAAAGCAGAGGCACCGCTGGCCCGGAACATGTGCTCGTCTGCGCTGGGCCAGAAATTGGCGCGCATGTAATACTCACGTCCGAGACCGGACAGCATCACCACCTGCGGGCCATAACTGCTGGCATCGTGGCCCACGTCCACGCCCTGCTTCAACTCCTCCAGCATCATGTCGCCCAGGAAACTGCGGTTATTACCCAATTTGCGCAGCCATCCTGCCGCGTGCAGCAGGCTTTCCTCCTCATAAGCGCGGAAGCCTTCGCTCTCCAGCGCCTCGACACATTCTTCCAGTTCGCACGGCGCGGTATCTTCAATCTCGATTATGCGGGGCATTCTTCGGCCTCCAGTTGTTGAAGCTGCGGATAGGTTTCCAGCAATTGCGCACGCAGCGCGCCCGCCTGTGCGGCAAGCGGATCCTGCGGACGGCGCGCCACGGTGATCAGCGCGCGAAAACCGGTGCACGTATCAAGTGCCAGCGCCTCCCGCATTGCCTGCCAGCGCAGGGAAACATCGCCTTCATCCATGGCAATTTGCGCAATAGCGGGCGCGGCATCTTCGCGGCCCATGCGGCCCAGCAGGGCGACGATGGCCTCCCGGCGGCTGGTGGAGATCTTGCCAGAGCTTTGGTGCAGCAATCGTCCGCTGGCCGCGTCATATTCACGCGCGGGCGCCGGATCATCGGCTGTGCGCAGCAGGCGCAGGAACACGGCGCGCTTTTCCACCCGGTCAATCGCCAGCGCCTCGTGATTGAGATCGAATGCGAGGCGGTTGCCGGGATGCAGGCTCAGCCTCTCTTCGTCGAACACAGCAATGTCTTCCGCCACCTGCCGTTTGCGCACCATGCGCGCCTGCGCCGATCCGGCCAGCAGGGCATCGAATCGCGTCGCATCGCAGAAATTATAGCTCGCCGCCTCGCTGTCGCCCGGTTCGCGCGCCTGCAGCAAAAGCTGCGCGCGTCCGGTTTGCGCCAGCAGCAGAGACGTGGATGTGCCGTTAAAGCCATTGCGAAACTGCGGATGGCCGATCGGGTTTTGCGCAAGGGCGCGGCAATAGTGGGCGGATAGCGAGGCCATAAGCCTTTCAGCCTCACCGACCTGCGTGAAAACAGCTTCCAGCACGGGGCATGCCGCCAGGGGCGCGCCCTTGCCGTAAGCCTTCAATTCCTCCTGCATTTGCGCCGCGCCGGGTTCGGCAGACCAGCCATCGCGGGCGGCCTGCATGCCCGCTTGGGCCTGGCGTTGCGGAGCCCTGTCGCTCCGCAACGCCGCGATGTCGGGGTGTACCAGCATCGTGCCCTCGCCTTATACGATGCCGCCGCAACCGGGAGGGCAGCTGTCGTAAACGACGGTGGCGATCACGATGATCGAATCGTCATGGCCGGGGCGCTGCGTCGTTCCGAAAAGGCCGGTCAGCAATTCCATGTCGGGCAGGCTGGTCAGGTCGATCTTGGGAAGTTTCATTGAAGTAATCTCCATGCATCGGAACGGCACTGCGCCGTTCCTGCAGGAAGATGTGCCGACCTGGCGGCCATCACTTAAGTTAAATGACTGTAATCAAGCGATCTATTTAGGTATTCGCGCGTATCAGCACCACCACGAGGCCCGCTGGCATCGGTCCCGCATGGGGCGAAACGAGGCGCTGCGCATCGGCCCGTGCGCGATCCAGAATGGCTGCGGGAATGGCCGGATCGGCAATCACGGCATCCGCACTGCCCAGCAGGCGAGACTGGCGAATGGTCAGGTCTTCGGGATCGTCGCTATCCAGCGTGAAGGTGTGGCAGGCGTTTGCCTCCTGCCCCTGCGCGCCGTTCAGCCATTCCTCCAGCCGGTCAGCCCCGCCCGCGGCAAGCGGATCGAGCGGACCGCCCTCCCCCAATGCGGCGTCCAGCGCGCGGCGACGTTCCGCCATTTTCGGAAAACGCGCCTTGATCTCGGCACGCATGGCGGAAAGCTTTTCGGCAAGGTCGCCCAGATCGGCAGGCAGCAGCTTTTCCAGCCGCAGCCGCAATTGCTTGGCGAGGCCTGCCGATGCGCCGCTGGTGCCAACGGCGATTAGCACCGGATCACGTTCCAGCAGGCTGGGCGTGGTGAAATCGCACAGGTCCGGCCGATCCACCACATTCACCAGCAGTCCGGCGCAGCGCAGGCGAATGGCATCGCCTTCGCACATCTTGGCATCGTCATGCGCCACGAAGGCCAGCCGCGCGCCTTCATCCACGCCCTGCTGCATGTCGGTAACCACGCGGCCGCCCGCGCGCTCCACCAGGCGGCGCTTGGGTTCGGCCATTTCGCCCTCCCCCAGCACGATCACCGGCTGCCCGGCCACGCGATGGAAGAGCGGGAGCGAGCGCATCAGTCTTTCAAAAAGTCCGGCACTCGTTCTGCATCCATGATGGCATGGGCCGGAATCCGGTCCGCCACGACGGCGAACTGATCGCCGTCCACCATCACTTCAGGCACGAAACCGCGCGAGTTGTAGCTGCTGGCCATGGTCGCGCCATAGGCGCCTGCGGTGCGGAACACAGCAAGGTCCCCCGATTGCACGGCGTCGCATTCCCGATCGCGCGCGAAGGTATCGCCGGTTTCGCAAATGGGGCCAACGATGTTCGATGTCATGCGTTCGCCGGAGGGAACCACAGCGTCAAAATCATGCCACGCGCCATACATGGCAGGGCGCGCCAGATCGTTCATCGCCGCATCCACGATTGTGAACGGGGGGCCATTTCCGCCGCGCTTCACACGCACGACGCGGGTCAGCAAAACGCCGGCATTGCCCGCGATCACGCGGCCAGGTTCGAAAGTGAGGTGAACATCCCACCCCTTCGTTGCCCGGGCCACCATCGCGCCATATTCAGCCGGGGACGGCGGCACTTCGCCAGCCTTGTAAGGCACGCCAAGCCCGCCCCCCAGATCGACATGGGTGATGGTGTGGCCGTCGCTGCGCAGATCACGCACCAGCGCGCCCACCTTGGCAAAGGCGGTTTCCAGCGGCTCCAGATCCAGCAGCTGGCTGCCGATATGCACGGCCACGCCGCGCAGGTTCAGCCCATCCAGTGCGGCCAGTTCGCCAAACACTTCGCGCGCGCGGATCAGCGGAATGCCGAACTTGTTCTCCGCCTTGCCGGTGGAGATTTTCTCATGCGTCTTGGCATCGACATCGGGATTGATGCGCAAGGTGGCCTGCGCCTGCTGGCCGCGCCTGTGGGCCAATTCTGCCAGCTCACGCCCTTCCTCGCTCGATTCGATATTGAACTGGCCGATGCCTTCGTCCAGCCCCTGCGCCAGCTCGGCCTGTGTCTTGCCCACGCCGGAAAACACGATGTCCTTTGCAGGCATGCCCGCCATCAGCGCGCGCGACAATTCGCCGCCTGACACCACGTCAGCGCCGTAGCCTTCCCGGCTTAGCAGGCTGAGCACGGCGATATTGGGGTTCGCTTTCACTGCAAAGGCGATGTGCGGCTTTTGCTCCAGGCCGCTCAGCGCATCGCGGAACACGCGGGCGTGGCGTTCAAACGTGGCGCGCGAATAAACGTAAACGGGTGTGCCCACCTCTTCCGCAATGCGCGAAAGGGGCACGTCTTCAGCGTGCAATTCGCCGTTCTTCAGCTGGAAAAAATCCACTTAATCGGTCCAATCAAATTTCGGGGGGGAGATCGAAGGGATCGTCCTCGCGCTCTTCGCTCTCGCGTCGCAATTCCACGCTGCGTTCGGGCGCGGCCTGCGGATCGAGAGTCAGCAATTCTTCTGCATCGAGCGGCTCCGTCGCCCCATAGGGCGCGGGCGGCAGGGTTTCGCCTGCCGCAGGCTCGAGTTCGGCGGTCTGGGCGCAGGCACCAAGCAGCAGCGGAAGGGCGATCAGGAGGCGCCTCATGCCTCCATCCCCAACGCAGCGCGAGCCTGCGCCACGCGTTTTCGCACCTGATCGGGCGCGGTGCCCCCGTGCGAATTGCGCGCAGCCACCGATGCCTCCACCGAAAGCGCCTCGTACACGCGATCATCGATGCGATTGTCGATAGCCGTCAGCTCGTCCATCGAAAGCTCGTCCAGCGCCACGCCCTTCTTCTCCGCCAGCTTTACCGCAGCGCCGGTGATGTGATGCGCCTCACGGAAGGGAATATCCGCCTCCCGCACCAGCCAGTCGGCAAGATCGGTGGCGGTGGCGTAGCCAAGCTCTGCCGCCTGCAGCATGCGCGCCGTCTTGAAATCGGCACCGTCGATCATGCCGGCTATCGCGGCAAGGCACAGGCGCAGCAGGCTGGCCGCTTCAAACACGGGCGGCTTGTCGTCCTGCATATCCTTGGAATAGGCGAGCGGGAGGCCCTTCATCGTCACCATCAGCGCCGTCTGGCAACCGATGATGCGCCCGGCATGGCCGCGCACCAGTTCTGCCGCATCGGGGTTCTTCTTCTGCGGCATGATTGAGGAGCCGGTGGACAGCGTATCGGGCATCCGCACGAAGCCGAAGGGCTGGCTGGCCCAGATCACGAACTCTTCCGCCAGTCTCGACAGGTGCAGCGCGCACTGGCTGGCCGCCGTCAGGTAATCCAGCGCGAAATCGCGGTCGGAGACGGAATCGAGGCTGTTATCCGTCGGCTGCGCAAAGCCCAAAGCCTGCGCCGTCATCTTGCGATCAATCGGGAAGCCCGTGCCAGCCAATGCGGCGCTGCCCAGCGGGCACTGGTTCAAACGCTCCCGCGCATCCTTGAACCGGCTGACATCGCGCGCGGCCATTTCGTAATAGGCCATCAGATGATGGCCCAGCGTCACCGGCTGCGCGGTTTGCAGGTGGGTAAAACCGGGCATGATCGAATCGGCATGTTCGCCGGCGCGCGTCACCAATGCGCGTTGCAGCGCCTCCAGCCCGGCGATCGCCTCGTCCATCGCTTCGCGCGTCCAGAGGCGAAAATCGGTTGCGACCTGGTCATTACGGCTGCGCGCGGTGTGCAGGCGGCCTGCGACCGGACCAATCAGCTCGGCCAGCCGCGCTTCGGTGGTCATGTGAATGTCTTCAAGGTCCCAGTCCTCGGGCACCCCGTCACGCTCATATTCGCCCGCAACCTGCTCCAGACCGCCGATAATCGTTTCCGCATCGCTGTCTGTCACGATGTCGCAGGCGGCCAGCATGGCGACATGCGCCTTGCTTGCGGCTATATCCTGTCGCCACAAAGCCTTATCAAACGGGATCGACGCGTTGATCTCGCGCATTATGGCAGAGGGGCCTTCGGCAAAACGCCCGCCCCACATTGCATTGGAGGATGTATCCTTGGCCAAGTCGCGCCTGTTCCTATCTGTTTTCGCCGGTCTTGCGGCCTCTACTCTTGCCGCGTGCGATAACGGCGAGGAGGATACTGCGCAAGAAAACGTGGCCCCTCCGGTGGAAAGCGGAACTATCGAACTGACCGGCACGCTGGACGAGGAGTATGCCGGAACCAGCATTCCAGAGGTTACCGTGGTGAATCCGGCGGGCGAGAAATTGCTGCTGTCAGAAGTGGGAGAGCCGGTTCTCCTCAACCTGTGGGCCACCTGGTGTGCACCTTGCGTGGTGGAAATGCCGCTGCTGGACAATCTTGCCGCCGAACTGAAAGGCAAGGTGCGCGTGTTGACAGTGAGCGAGGACATGCGCGGGGCCGAAGTGGTGGAACCCTTCTTTGTCGAACGCGATCTGCCCAATCTGCCGCAATGGCTGGACCCCGATAACGAACTGGCCTTCACCTTCGGCGGCGGACCTGTGCTGCCCCTTACCGTGCTTTACGATGCCGATGGTAACGAGTTGTGGCGCGTGATCGGCGCCTACGACTGGGACACAGAAGAAGCGCGGGCCATGGTGCTGGACGCGCTGGCCGCCAGCGAAACATGATCGGCGGCGTGATGGGCGCAACCTGTGCTGCCTTTATCGCCTTTGCGCATCTTTCCCCTTTCCATTTCCTGTAACCTTGCGCTAAGGGGCGCGCGCTACGAACGACACGCTGTTGTGGTTTGTTGAAGCACTGGGGCGATTAGCTCAGTTGGTAGAGCATCTCGTTTACACCGAGAGGGTCGGCGGTTCGAGCCCGTCATCGCCCACCAGCGCTTCTTTCCTACTTACACGCCGCTGGCATCCTGCAAGCACCGCAGCTAATGCTGCGCGCATGCGCAACGCCTCCATCCTCGTCCTTGCTACCGGCGGCACAATTGCCGGACAGGCAGGCTCTGCCACGCGGCGCGACTATCGCCCCGGGCAGATCGATATCGCCGATTTTCTTGAAGAGTTCGCAGCCCTTGGCTTGCCTGCTCGCATGGAGGGGCGGCAAATCGCCAATATCGATTCGGCCAATATCGGCCCCGCCATCTGGCGTGACCTGCACAGCCATATTTCGGCGGCGATGAACGATCCCGCCTGCGATGCCATCATGATCACGCACGGCACGGATACGGCGGAGGAGACCGCCTTCCTGCTGGATCTCACCCTGCCCAGCACGAAACCCGTTGTCTTGGTGGGCGCGATGCGACCGGCGGATGCGGTGGGCAGCGATGGCCTGCGCAATTTTGCCAATGCCGTGCGGGTGGCGGCCGATGCAGAGGCGCCGGGACGCGGTGTATTGCTGGTGATGGGGGACCAGGTGCTGGCCGCCCGCGATGCGCGCAAGACAAAGACGACTGGCTCCGGCGCGTTCGAGGGATTTCCGCGCGGGGCCGTGGCGCTGGCCAACCCTGCCTCTCTGGATTGGTTGCAACCGCAATGGCGCCTTGGCGAGGCCGCGCGCTGGCAATTCCCGGCAGAATTTCCGCGCGTTCCGATATTGCACGCCTATGCCGGACAAACCGCCGATAGCGTGACGCGACTGGTAGAAGCCGGCGCGAAGGGCATCGTTCTAGCAGGCCTTGGCGATGGCAATGCGCCTGATGCGGTGCGTGATGCGCTGGCGGATGCGGCGACAGAAGGCCTTGTGGTGGTGCGCGCCACGCGGGTGGATGAAGGGCTGGTGGATCGCGAACCGGAGGATGATGCCAATGGCTTCGTGGCGGCGCGTGCGCTTGGCCCGGCCAAGGCCCGCATTCTGTGCCAGGTCCTGATCGCCAATGGCGTAACCGATCCGGCAGCGGTGCAAGAAGCTTTCAGCAAGCGCTAAGCTGCCGAGAAGTCACACCAGCACCTTTGCCTCTCGATCCAGTTCCCTGAAATAGCGCGCCATACCCTCTGCCGCCTTGTCGGAAAGGCACACGAATGCGCGGCGGCGATCGGTCTCGTCCTCGATCCGATCGAACAGCCCAGCCTCCGTCATCTGGCCAATCCAGCGCAGGGCAGTGGTGGGCGGCACGCCGGAGGCGATGCAGAGCGAAGTCACCGATACACGCGCATGCTCAACGCGCGCAGCCGTCAGATCCAGCAGCATGTCCCACGCGGGATCTGCGAAGAACTCGCCATCGAAGAACCGCGTGCGCAGCTGGCGCGCGGCGATGATCTTGCGCACCAGGCTGGCGCTGGGCAGCGGTGCCTTGGCCTTGCGCTGCGGTGCCTCGATCACTTGCGGCTGCCGCTCCATCCCGGGCGCGCAATAGCTATCCACCGGGCTCTTGAAACGAAAGGCGCTGTCATCTTCATCCCGCTCGGCATCCTGCGCCCAGCTTCCGGTATCCATCCGATCCAGCCGTTCGGCAATCTTGCCCACCTGCTCTGTCAGTCGAAGCAGAGCCAGGCGATCCGTTTCGGAAAGTTCACGCAGGCGCAGGTTGGGCACTTCTGCCAGCATCCGGCCCAGAGCAATCACCCGCTCCCCCCGATTGGGATCGACCAGGATCTGCGCCCCGCTTTCCGCGCAGGCGCAGAACACATCGTCCAGCCCCGATACCGAGGTTGAGACGATCAGTTTCGCACCGGCATTGGCAACCCGGCTGTCCAGCCGCGCCAGCGCCGCCATGGAGGCGACATCGGGCCGCGGACAATCCACCAGGGTCAGTTCGCCCAAGGCGCGCACATCGCCGGCCAGCAGTTCATCCAGGCTGCCCACTTCGCGCACGGTCAAACCGGCGGACTGCACATCCTCGTGCATGATAGCCCGCATATCCAGGCAATCTGCAAAGATCGAGACGGCCAGCGGCATCCCTGCCGAATCGGCGGCCATTTCATAGGTAAAATCCACTTGCCCCACCATCCTGCATCCCACGAATCAGATGAGAACATGGGTAGAACAAACAGGGACTATGTCAAGAATTTACGTGGAAGATCAATCCGCGAAGGGGTCTCTCACCAGGATCGTGTCCTCGCGCTCGGGGCTGGTGGAAACACTTGCCACCGGGCAATCGATCAGCTCCTCGATACGGCGGATATACTTGATCGCCTGCGCAGGTAGATCGGCCCAGCTGCGCGCGCCTACGGTGGTGCCTTCCCAGCCCTCGAACTCTTCGTAAATGGGTTCGACAGCGGCCTGTTCGGCTGCATGGGAGGGCAGGTAATCCAGCACCTGATCGCCCAGCTTGTAACCGGTGCAGATGCGGATCGTCTCGAACCCGTCCAGCACGTCTATCTTGGTGAGCGCGATGCCGGTTACGCCGGACAGCGCGCAGGTCTGCCGCACCAGCACGGCATCGAACCAGCCGCAGCGCCGCTTGCGCGATGTGACGGTGCCGAATTCATGGCCGCGCTCTCCCAGCTTCTGGCCGATCTCGTCTTCCAGCTCGGTCGGGAAAGGCCCGCTGCCAACACGGGTGGTGTAGGCCTTCACGATGCCCAGAACGAAGCCCGCAGCACCCGGTCCCATGCCGCTGCCGCTGGCGACTGTTCCGCTCACCGTATTGGAGCTGGTGACGAAGGGATAGGTGCCGTGGTCCACATCCAGCAGAACGCCCTGCGCGCCTTCGAACAGGATCTTTGCGCCGGCCTTCTTCACCGCATCCAGACGCTTCCACACCGGCTGCGCGAATTGCTTCACGAATGGCGCGATTTCGCGCAGTTCCGCCAGCAGCTTTTCGCGATCCACGACGCCCTGCCCGAAACCGGCGCGCAGCGCATCGTGATGGGCGCAAAGACGATCGAGCATCGGTCCGATATCGTCGAGATGTGCAAGGTCGCACACGCGGATTGCGCGGCGGCCCACCTTGTCTTCATAAGCCGGGCCAATACCGCGGCCGGTGGTGCCGATCTTGCCCTTGCCCGCAGCCGTTTCGCGCAGGCCATCCAGATCACGGTGCAGCGGCAGGATCAGCGGGCAATTGTCGGCAATGCCAAAGTTTTCCGGGCTGATGGACACGCCTTGGGATTCCAGCTTGGCGATTTCGTCCTTCAAGGCCCACGGGTCTAACACCACGCCATTGCCGATCAGGCTGAGCGTGCCGGTGACGATGCCGCTGGGCAGCAGGGAGAGCTTGTAGGTCTGATCCCCCACCACCAGCGTGTGGCCGGCATTGTGACCGCCCTGGAACCGCACGACGACATCGGCGCGCGCCGCCAGCCAGTCGACGATCTTGCCCTTGCCCTCATCGCCCCACTGGGCGCCGATCACGGTGACGTTGGCCAATTGCTCAAATCCTTTTCGAGAAAACCCGCCGCGCCGTAGGCAAAGCTGGCACAAAGGGCAACTGGCAGGGTAATGGGGCTGACATCGACACGATCACGCGTACTGCCCACAAATCGCTGATATCCCGCATTTTTGCCTTTCAAAGGCGGTTTGACAGTTTCAATTCGAACCAAGAAAATCAAGCGATATGCACCAGCTTTCGCATTGCGCAGATGGAATGGCGAGAGCGGGTGACGAAAGTCTGTGCCGGCAACATGGAAAGTTTGCGCCGCGCGCCCGTTGGTCAGGCAAAGGAGAATTTCATGACTGACTACCCCACCCTCACCCTGAACGACGATCGCCGCATGCCGCAACTGGGATTCGGCACGTTCAAACTGGCAGACGATGATGCGACGAAGGCCGTTAAGACCGCAGTCGATGTGGGCTACTGGCTGATCGATACCGCAGCGGTTTACGAGAATGAAACAGGCGTTGGCAAAGGTGTTGGCGACTGGAGCGATATCTTCCTGCAGACGAAAATCTGGAACGATAGCCAGGGCTATGACGAGACGCTGAGCGCCTTTGACGAGAGCCTGGAGCGACTGGGCCGCGATTATGTGGACATGCTGCTGATCCACTGGCCCTGCCCCGACAAGGGCAAATTCGTGGACACTTGGAACGCCTTCATCGAACTGCGCGATGCGGGCAAGGCCAAGTCAATCGGCGTATCCAACTTTCGCGAGGAAGACCTGAAGCGCATCGTCGATGAAACAGGCGTGGTGCCCGCGCTGAACCAGATTGAACTGCACCCCGCGTTTCAGCAGCGCGACATGCGCCGCGTGCATGACGAGATGGGCATCGCCACGCAGTGCTGGTCCCCGCTTGGACAGGGCGACGGCCTGGACCACGAAGCCATCCAGAAGATCGCTGACGAAACGGGCAAGCCTGCATCCGCCGTAATACTGTCCTGGCATTTGCAGCATGGCCTTGCCCCGATACCCAAGGCGAGCAGCCGCGATCATATCGAGGCGAATTTCAAGGCACTGGATTTCAAGTTGAGCGACGATCAGATGGCATCGATCGATGCGATGGATAGCGACGACGGGCGCATGGGCCCTGATCCTTCGGACTTCAGCTGATCACAATCTGCTGATCCAAAAGCGGGCGCGCATCGGGACTATCCGATTGCGCGCCCGTTTTGGTTTAAAGCGCCTTCGCTGCGCCACCGTCCAGCACGTGGGTGCAACCCAGCGTGGCAGCGTCGTCACTCTCGTCCAGCGCGGCAACGGTTCGCCAGCCCTCGGCACGCAGCGCATCGGCAGCGGGGCAATCATGGCCCAGCGGCAGGAACAGCTTTGCACCCAGCTTCTCGCTGGCCTTCATCGCTTCCACCAGTTCTTCCGGATAAAGCGAGAAGCCCGTTGCAGGCTCGTCACTACCGCCGATGCAGTAGGTGCCGCCCCGCCCCAGTTCTCCGCGCACGTTCTCTGCATAGAGAGTGAAACCGAACCAGCTCTGGTATTCGAAACCGTGGCGCTCGCTCGGGTCCAGAGTCAGCCGGGCGCGGCCGTTCAGACGCTTGGCGATGCGGCGCAGGCCCTCGATACGGGTTTCCAGAACACCGGATGTATCAAGCGCGGAGAGCTTCTCCGCAGCGGAGGAGAATTCTCCCGTGGCATGGATCAACGCAAGGTAATCCGCGCCGCCCGCTTCCACCAGACCGCCGGCATCCTTGGTATCCAGCTCGCGGCGCACGCGTTTGCGCGCTTCGCCGTCCAGCGGGAATGGACCGTCTGCCAGGGTATCGACAAGGTCGGGCAGCGTGAAATCGACAGAGATACCGGTCGCGCCCGCAGCTTCCACCGCGGCGATGGCCAGTTCCACGATCTCGCCAGCAGCCTCCACCGTGTCTCGCCCAATGAGCTCGGCACCGACTTGCAGATTCTCGCGTCGGGGTTCCAGCGTGTCACCCCGAATGCGCGCGACCTGCCCGGCATAACACAGGCGCAGGGGGCGCGGTGCGTCGCACAGGCCGGTGGCGGCAATACGCCCCACTTGCACCGTCATATCGCTGCGCAAAGCCAGCGTGCGCAGGGATGCAGGGTCGGTGAAGCGGAACATGTGCCGCGTCATCACGCCGTCCATGCGGCGGCTCATCGATTGCTCGAATTCGATCAGCGGCGGACGCACACGGTCATATCCGTGCGCGCCCATCGCTTGCAGCATGGCACGTTCGATACGGGTGGCCGCTGCCGCGCTTTGCGGCAGGCGGTCCTCCAGCCCTTCGGGCAGCAAGTCCTGCGTAGGATCGGTCATGCGGTGTCCCCTAGGGAGCGAATCGTCAGAACGAAAGTGCCCTGACAACCTTCACGCCGTCCAGATTGCAGGCGGCATCGATCACTTCCTGCGGGATCTTCTGGTCGACACTCAGCAGGATGATGGCCTCGCCACCGCTGTCGCGGCGGCCCAGGTGGAAGGTGCCGATGTTGATATCGTGCTGCCCCATCAGCGCGCCGACGCGGCCGATGAAGCCAGGAGCATCCTCGTTCACGATATACAGCATTTCACCCTTCAGATCGGCTTCGATACCAATGCCGAAGATTTCCACCAGGCGCGGATCGGAATTGCCGAACAGCGTGCCCGCGACAGAGCGATTGCCTTGGCTTGTGGCCACGGTAACGCGGACCAGCGTCTGGAACGTGCCTTCCCGCTCATTACGGATCTCGCGCACCTCGATGCCGCGCTCTTTCGCCATGTAGGGCGCGTTGACCATGTTCACGCTCTGCGAATAACGCTTCATCAGGCCTGCCAGCACGGCGCCCACGATAGGCTTCTGGTTCAGTTCTGCCGCATGGCCTTCTGTCTCGATGCTGATCTTGGGCAGTTCGCCATGCGCCAGTTGGCCCACCAGCGAACCCAGGTTCTCTGCCAGCGCCATGTAAGGCTTCAGCTTGGGTGCTTCCTCGGCAGAGAGGCTGGGCATGTTGAGCGCATTCGTGACGCCGCCATTGACGAGGTAATCGGCCATCTGTTCGGCCACCTGCAGTGCCACGTTCACCTGCGCTTCGGTGGTGGAGGCACCAAGGTGCGGGGTGCAGATGAAGTTGGGCGCATCGAACAGGGGGTTTTCCTTGGCCGGTTCCTTCAGGAACACGTCCAGCGCGGCACCAGCAACCTGGCCGCTTTCCAGCATGTCCTTCAGCGCTTCCTCGTCGATCAGGCCGCCACGCGCGCAGTTGATGATGCGCACGCCAGGCTTGGCCCGCTCCAGCCGCTCTCGCGAAAGGATATTGCGCGTCTCGTCCGTCAGCGGAGTGTGCAGCGTGATGAAATCCGCCCGCGCCAGCAGCGTGTCCAGATCCACCTTCTCCACACCCATTTCGATTGCGCGTTCCGGTGTCAGGAACGGATCGTAGGCCACCACCTTCATACGCAGGCCAAGGGCTCGGCTGGCCACGATTGCGCCGATATTGCCGGCACCGATCAGGCCCAGCGTCTTGCCCGTTACTTCAACGCCCATGAAGGCGCTCTTGGGCCATTCGCCCGCCTTGGTGCGGGTGTTGGCATCGGGGATCTGGCGGGCCAGCGCCATCATCATGGCAATGGCGTGTTCGGCGGTGGTGATGGAATTGCCGAACGGCGTGTTCATCACCACGACGCCCTTTGCACTGGCGGCGGGAATATCGACATTGTCGACACCGATACCGGCGCGGCCGATCACCTTCAGATTGGTGGCCGCCTCCAGGATCTCTGCCGTCACCGTGGTGGAGGAGCGGATGGCCAGGCCATCGTATTCGCCGATGCGCGCCTTCAGTTCTTCGGGCGTTTCACCGGTAATCACATCGACATCGCAGCCGCGCTCTTCAAAAATGCGGGCGGCGTTGGGGTCCATCTTGTCGGAAATGAGGACTTTGGGCTTCGTCATGGAAAATTCCTGTCAGGATAGAACGGTGCGCACAGGCAATTCGGGCGTCGACCGGTCTTGATAATCGGGGAGAAATGGCGGCCCCGGATCCAGGTCCGGGGCGTAGCCACTGTAATCAGCCAGCCTTAAAGGTTGCCGGCTTTCAGCTCTTCATAAGCCCATTCGATCCAGGGCAGCAGGCGGCTGATGTCTTCGGGTTCAACAGAACCGCCACACCAGATGCGCAGGCCCGGAGGGGCATCGCGATAGCCGTTGAAGTCGTAACCGATATCCATCTCTTCCAGCTTGGAAGCGATCTTCTTCGGCACGCCGGCGGCATCTTCGGCAGATAGGCCTTCGATGTAATCGCCCTGGAAAACCATGCACACGCCGGTGTTGGTCTGCTTGGCAGGGTCAGAGACCATGTTGCGCAGCCACGGGGTGGCATCAATCCAGTCTTTCACGATCTTGGCATTGGCATCGGCGCGGTCGAACATCGCCTGCTTTCCGCCCAGCGATTTCACCCATTCCAGCGCCGCAATGTAATCTTCGGTTGCCAGCATCGAAGGCGTGTTGATCGTCGCGCCTTCGAAGATGCCCTTGTTGATCTTGTCACCCTTCTTCAGGCGGAACAGCTTGGGCAGCGGCCATTCGGGATCATAGCTTTCGATCCGCTCCACCGCCTTGGGCGACAGGATCAGCATGCCATGCTGCGCTTCGCCGCCCAGCACCTTTTGCCAGCTGTAGGTGGTGGCATCCAGCTTCGCCCACTCCATCTCCATCGCGAAGACGGCGCTGGTGGCATCGTTGATGGTGATGCCGGTGCGATCGGCGGCCAGCCAGTCGGTGTTCGGGATGCGCGCGCCGGATGTCGTGCCGTTCCAGGTGAAGACGACATCGTTTTCCTGCGGGATCTGCGAAAGATCGGGGATTTCGCCATAATCGGCGTCCAGCACCTGCAGGTCCTTCAGCTTCAGCTGCTTTACCGCGTCCTGGATCCACACATTGCCGAAGCTTTCCCACGCAGCCACGGTGGCCGGGCGTGCGCCCAGCATGGTCCACATCGCGCATTCCAGCGCGCCGGTATCGGAACCGGGCATGATGCCAACGAGGTAATCGTCAGGAATGCCGAGAAGTTCGCGCGTCAGGTCGATGGCGTATTTCAGCCGGCCCTTGGCATATTTGCTGCGGTGCGAGCGGCCCAGCGATTTCAGATCGAGCTTGTCGACCGACCAGCCGGGAGGCTTGGCAGTGGGACCGGATGAGAAGAAGGGACGCTCCGGACGGAGGTCAGGTTGCTTGGTCATAATTGTATTCTCTCCTTTCAGAGAGCTCGCGCGGCGTTGGGACCGCGTGGCCCGCTGGGCGCACTAGAGATGAGCGCGATTGAGTCAAATGAATTTGCGGTTTCTTTTGTTACCGATGCGACGGCTGGAGAGGCTGAGGGTTCCCTGAAAGTGGGCGCTCGATTATTCATTCGCGGTGACAGGGGATGTGTCATCCTTATATGGCTTGGTGCTGACATGGCATGGAGCCTGGAGACGTAATGAAATTTGCACTGCTGCCCTGTGTTGCCGCGCTGGCATTGTCGGCCTGTTCCATGCTGCCATCGGGGCCGGATGCGCCCGCCCAATCCGGGCCGGGCACCTCCACCGCAACCACGCCGCCGCCGCTTTCGCAACGCCCGCAGGACAGGCAGTGCCTGGCCGATCTTGGCAAGGCCGGTGTGCGCTTCGATACCCTGCCCGATCGCTATATCGGGGAAGGTTGCAGCAACCTCAACACGGTGCAGATGCACGCGCTGGCGGGTGATAGGGGAGCGCTGGAGGTGCGCAATGTGGGGCCGGTGACCTGCGCCGTTTCCGCCGCCTTTGCCGCGTGGGCCCGCTATGGCGTGGATCGCGCGGCGCAGCAGGTGTTCGGATCGCCGCTGGCCACGATCCAGACGATGGGCAGCTTCAACTGCCGCAATGTGGCGGGCACGGCGCGCCGATCCGCCCATGCCAGCGCCGATGCCATCGACATCGGCGGTTTCGTGCTGGCAGACGGCCGCCGCATCAGCGTGGCAGATGGATGGTCTGGCAGCACACAGGAACGTGAATTCCTGCGCCTGATACAGCGTAGCGCCTGCCGGCGGTTCGATACGGTGTTAAGCCCGGACTACAATTCCGCGCACCGCGATCATTTGCATCTTGAAGGCGTTATCGACGGCAATTCCTTCTGCCGCTGAGGCTGCGGGGCGACCCGGCGTGATTAGCCTGCCCCGCCAGCGACCTTGGCACCGTCAGCGTCACCGTCCGCAGCCGGTGCCGCGTCACGAAAGCTCGCCTCGATCCGCAGCCTGACCGCATCTGCTGGGTGATTTGCGCCCAGCTTGTCCATCATGTTGGCGCGGTGGATTTCCACTGTTCGCGGGCTGATCTCCAGGTTGCGGGCGATGGCCTTGTTCGAACATCCCTCGCTCAGCCAGTCCAGCACTTCGCGCTCCCGGCGGGAAAGTGTCTCGATCCGGCTGCGCGCATCGATCAGGCGTCGGCGCGCTTCTGCATGGCGGCCCGCGTCTGAATCGACATGCGCTATCATTCGCCGAAGTTCCGTGGTGGTGAGGGGCAATTGCAGGTAATCCAGCGCGCCTGCCTGGATCGCTGCCACCACTTCTTCCACACCAGGATCAGCCTTTGCCGCCACCAGCGGTGTCCAGATGCCGGCATTGGCCAGTTCATCCAGCAGCGCATCGACGCCGTTTTCCAGCAGCTCCTCGCTGGCGATGATGACGCCGGAGCGCGGAGGCCTGTCGATCAGTTCCACCAGATCGGAGTAAACTTCCGCATGGTGCCCCATGGACAGAATGAGGCGGGATTGTTCGGCCCGAGACCGGCTGTTGCCGCCGACGATGTGAATTGTGATGCGCTGTTCCATGACGCAGTTTGTGCGCAGAAAACCTTAGTGGAACCAATCCGTAGAACCTCGCAATTGAACCTATAAGGGTTTGTTCTATAGATGAAAGTTAGGTTTTCTGCAGGGCGGCGAACATCCAGAATGGATGTATCTATGGGATTTCACGCAGCTAGGGATTTTGCGCAACCTGCGGTGCCGCCCGTATTCGTAACTATCGCTAGGTGCTAACCCTTATGCCAGCTCGTCCGGCTGGTAAAAGCTGTAATCCGGCAAGGAATGGAAGGCGCTGCGCAAGGCATCGCTCCAGCTATCGCTGATGGCGGTGAAATAAGGGTCGCTACCCTCGATCCGCCGTTCATGCGTGGGCTCGAAAGCGTCGCGTTCGATCACCATCAGATCCAGCGGCAGCCCGACGGAGAGGTTCGCCTTCAGGGTGGAATCGAAACTCACCATCATCAGCTTCACCGCATCCTCGAAACTCATATTCCGGTCATAGCCGCGAATGATGATGGGGCGGCCGTATTTGGTTTCCCCGATCTGGAAGAACGGCGTGTCGAAGCTGGCTTCGATGAAGTTGCCTTCGGGGTAGATCATGAACAGGCGGGGTTCCATGCCCTTGATCTGGCCCGCAAGGATGATGGAGGCGGTAAAGCGCCCCTTGCCCCGCGCGCCGTTATCGGTTTGCGTTTCTGCGATCACCTCTCGCAGCAGCTTGCCCGTTTCCGCGGCAACCTGGAACATGGTAGGCAGTTCCATCAGCGAATTCTGACGGTCGGAGGGGGCCTTCGTGCGCTCCTCCAGGCGGCTGACCACGGCCTGCGTGGTGGCAAGGTTGCCCGCCGTCATCAGGGTGAGGATACGCTCTCCCGGAACGGACCAATGGAACATCTTGCGAAATACGGAGATATTATCGACGCCCGAGTTGGTACGGGTGTCGCTCATCAGGACGAGGCCCTTGTCGAGCACCATTCCTACACAATAAGTCATTGTTGTTGCTGTTCTTCCATTTGCTGTTCCACGGCCAGATTGACCGTCAGGTCCTCCGTCACCGCGCCAAAGCTGATGCCCGTGATTGGCGCCGCATCGCGGTAATCCCGGCCAGTTGCCACGCGCACATAGCGCGGATCGGGGCTAATGCCATTGGAGATATCGAAACCGACCCAGCCAAGGCCCTGCACATAGGCCTCTGCCCAGGCGTGGCTGGCTTCCTGATCGATCCGGTCGTTCATCATCAGATATCCGCTGACGTAGCGTGCAGGAATATCCAGAGAGCGTGCTGCGGCAATGAAGATATGCGCATGATCTTGGCACACGCCCATGCCTTCGGTCGCGGCTTCCTCACCCGTGGTGGCAACGCCGGTGCTGCCGGTGCCGTAGGTCACGTTTTCGCGGATTACGTCGGAAAGATTGTGCAGCGTGCCGACCATGCCATCTTCGCTGCGTTCCACCTTGGCAATCAGCGATTTGATCTTGGGGCCGGGGCGGGTCAGTGGGGTCTGGCTGAGGAAGGACCACAGCGGCAGATGGCCTGCGTGCTGGCCGATCACGCCCGCATGATCCTGCGTATCGACCTTGCCGTGGCATGAAACGACAACCTCGGTCACGCCCTCGTCAACGGAGACAAGGGTGACATGATTGAAGTTCTGGTCCTCATAGGTCAGCTGTTCGTGCGCGCCTTCAAACTCCATGGACCAGTCCACGATTGTTTGGCCCTGCGTTTCCTTGGGAGTCAGTCGCAGGCGCTGGATGCCGTGCGCCACGGGGGTGGCGAAGCGATATCGGGTGGTATGGCGGATAGAGAGGCGCATAGTTATTTCCCGTCAGGAGACGAAGCGATAATCTTCGGCAATGGCGCCGGCCAGCGCCTGGTTCGCGGCAATGAATTCCAGCAGGAACTGGTGCAGCCCCTGATCGAAAATGTCTTCCACGCTGTTGCCGGTAAGGCGCATGTCAGCCTCTCGCATGGCAGAATGGGACGTACCCTCCTGCCCATGGATTTTCGCCAGCTCTGCAAGATTGTTGCGCGTGGCGGAATAGCAGAACACCAGGCTGCGCGGGAAACGGCCATCAAGAATCAGGAAATCCGCGATGGAACGCGCATCCATGCGCCCTGCATTCAACCAGCGATAGGCGCGCTCTGCCGAAAGCGAGCGCAGTACGTTGTCCCACTGTCCGGTATCCAGCGGCGTGCCGACATAGGATAGCGACGGCAGCAGCAGGTAATATTTCACGTCCAGAATACGGGCCGTGTTGTCGGCACGTTCCAGGAAGGTGCCCAACCGGGAAAAGGCGTAAGTCTCGTTCCGCAACATGGAGCCGTGCGAAGCGCCGCGTGCCAGCGTGCTGCCACGCCGGATCGCGCCCAACGCCATGTTGAGATTGGAATTGTGCACCGGGCGGGCCAGCAGGTCCCGCATGGTCATCCAGCCTTCGTTGACGGCTTCCCACACTTCGCCCGTGATGGCGGATCGGCAGGCGCGCGCATTGGTGCGGGCGCCCTCCACCATGGAGAAGACACTCTCCTGATTATGCTTGGAACGCAGCACGAAATCGCACACATGCGCGCCATCGTAATCGTCATAATGCTCCTCGTAAGCCTGCCTGTGGCCAAGCGTGGTAAGGATGGATTTCCATTCCTGGCTCGCCATGTCCTTACCGCGGGTCAGCGCCATGCGCTGTCCGGCGGCAAGCAGGCGAGCGGTGTTCTCGGCCCGCTCAAGATAGCGGTACATCCAGAAAATTCCGTGGGCTACGCGACCTAACATTACAGTATTTCTCCGCCCAGCATCAATCTTCCAGCACCCAGCTATCCTTGGTGCCGCCACCCTGGCTGGAATTCACCACCAGCGATCCCTTCTTCAGCGCCACGCGAGTCAGCCCGCCCGGCGTGATGTCCACGCCATCGGGCGAACACAGCACGAATGGCCGCAGATCGACATGGCGCGGAGCCAAGCCATTCTTGGTGAAGATCGGACAGGTCGACAGCGCCAAAGTTGGCTGTGCGATATAATTTTCGGGGTTTGCCTCCAGCTTGTGGCGAAACTCCTTCAACTCCTTCTTAGAGGAGGTCGGGCCGATCAGCATGCCATAGCCGCCCGAACCATGGACTTCCTTCACCACCAGCTCCGCCAGATTATCCAGCACGTATTTCAGCGAGTCCGGATCGGCGCAGCGGAAGGTATCCACATTGGGCAGCAGCGGCTTTTCGCCGGTGTAGAATTCCACGATTTCGGGCATGAAGGAATAGATCGCCTTGTCGTCAGCCACGCCTGTGCCCGGTGCATTGGCGATGGTGACATTGCCCGCGCGGTACACGTCCATCACGCCGGGAATGCCCAGCACGCTATCGCGGTTGAAGGTGAGCGGATCGAGATATTCGTCGTCCACACGGCGATAGATCACGTCCACCGGGCGGAAACCCACCGTGGTGCGCATGTGCACCTTGCCTTCGATCACGCGCAGATCGCTGCCTTCGACAAGTTCGGCGCCCATCTGGTCTGCCAGAAAGGCGTGTTCGTAATAGGCGGAGTTGTAGATGCCCGGCGTCAGCACGGCGATACTGGGCTTGTCGCCCGCCCCTTCCGGCGCGCAGGCGGCAAGGCTTTTCGCCAGCCGTCGTGGGTAATCGGAAACGTCGCTCACCTTCACCTTGCTGAACAGTTCGGGGAACATGTTCATCATGGTTTCGCGGTTTTCCAGCATATAGGAAACGCCGCTGGGCGTGCGGGCATTGTCTTCCAGCACCATGAAATCATCAGGGCCGGTGCGGACAAGATCGATGCCCACGATATGGGTGTAGACGCCGCCTGGCGGGGTGAAGCCGACCATTTCGGCCAGCCAGGCCGCATTGTCGCGGAACAGGCGTTCGGGCAGGCGGCCGGAACGGATGATTTCCTGGCGATGATAAAGATCGTGCATGAAGGCATTCAACGCCCTCACCCGCTGTTCAATCCCGCGCGACAACCGGCGCCATTCGCCGCCGCTGATGATGCGCGGCACCATGTCGAAGGGGATCAGCCGTTCTTCGGCATCGTCCTCACCATAAACGTTGAAGGTGATGCCGGTTTTGCGGAAGAAGCTTTCTGCCTCAAACGCCTTGCGGCGCATCCAGCCATCGTCCTGCCCGTCCAGCCATTCAGAATAACCGCGATAGGCTTCTCGCACCGTACCATCAGGTTCGTGCATTTCGTCGAATTTGGACGGCTCTGTCGCGGTCACTCAATTCCCCTTATTGTGCCGGATTGTGCTGGCATCAGCTTTCTTCGCACATGCAGCATGCGCGAAGCCCGTATATAAAGCAAAGCCTGATTAGCGTTTCAGTTCCTCGGCAAGGGCCAGGATCGCCTCGCTGGAGTAGCAAAAACCCATATGCGTGCAGCGCAGCGCCACCGCGCGATCGCGCTGTCCGGGAAGGCCGCAGGCACTGCGGCGAGAGATCGCCCCGTCGCGCGGGCTCCAGAATGCCACGGTCTCAACAGGCGGCTTCTCCGCCACATTGGCCTTTACCGGCGGTTCGTCCACATGGTGGCCCACCACCGCCTGATAGATGCGCCACATATTGTTGGAATAGGGCGTGTGGCTAAACGGCGTGCCCATGGTGATGACCTTGGCAACGCAGTCAGGCTCCATCTTGGCGACTTCGCGGGCGAAAACCCCGCCAAGGCTCCAGCCGATCAGCACCACATCCTGCCCATAGCGTGCTTTTACAGAACACACGCGCTGGGCCAGTTGCTCAAAGTTTTCCGGCGTCGGTCCGTAATTGGCGCCCAGCCCCCAGCGTTTTACCTTGTGACCCGCCCGCTCCAGCTCCGTCGCCATGCGCTTCATGCTTTGCGGATTGGCCGCGAAGCCGGGCAGCAGGATGATGACGCGGGGATTTTCCGCCTTCTCTATCGCCAGTGGCGGCTTGAACAGCCGAAACGCCGGGGCGAAAATCTCGGCAAATTCTGCGGCAAACAGGCGCAGCGGCGGGGCGTGGGCATCGGGCGGAGCCTCCCCCCGCAGCAAATCCAGCCGACGACGGATTGCAGCGCCGGTGCCGCGCAGGGCATCAGCAACAGGGCCGGTGACCGGCGATAGGATCGATCCAACAGACGACATGGCTACCAATGTAACAAAAGAGACTTGTTACACGGTGAACGCGCGGCGCAGTCAAGGTTTCCGTTGCCGCCGTCGATCAGGCGGCCGGAAGATCAGGTAAAGATCAGCTACAAATCAGTTACAGGCGCCCGTGCGCTCTGCCTGCACCTGCATCACGATATTGGCATCGCCCACGCCGGGGATCGGCTGGGTGAAATCCATCTGGAGGTCAGAAGTTGTGTTGGTGGTGGTGCCAGCCATCGTGATGCGGCCTTGCGGGCCTTCCTCGGCTTCGCAGGTCATCGAAAGATCGATGTCGCCGCCATTGGCTGTAAGGCGGGAAATCGTGCAGCTATTGTCCGTCATCGCCGAAATCCAGGCTTCGCGGTCCATCGCCTTGGTGATGCAAAAGCTGGTCTGTTCCTGCGCGCCCTCGGCAAAGGCTGCCTCCAGCGCGGCCATATCGCGCACCTGCCCACTTTCCATGTCGACGGAAATCAGATCGTAGCCGACGCGGTATTCGCCTGGTTGCGGCATGATGCCATTGTCCTGACCTTCAGCCAGGACATCATCCATGGAAAGCGCCTCGTCCGTCAGATCCTCGTCCGAGTTACCGCCACAGGCGACAAGGGCGAGGCCGGCGAAAATCGGCAGGCAGTGGATCAGGCGCATGGTAATTCCCTGTTTTCAAGCGACGCGTTCAACTGGCGAAAAATTCCGCCACGTAGCGCCAAGGCTTATTACAGGGATTATCAAGCGGTGCCCGCGCTGCCAATTGCCGGGGCGCAGGCTTGGGGCTGCCGTCCCATTTCAGGTCAGACAGCCCCGAACATGCTTAACCGGCATCGGCGGTGCAATCGCCCACGCGTTCGGACTGGGTGCGCATGACCATGCGCATTGCCCCGTCGGAAGCCGGGTTCTTCATATCCATCGTCACGGTCATGTCCTGCGAGGTTTCGCTGATCGTGCCGCCGAAGGCCATGGTGCCGGTAGAGCCCTTGCCATCATCGCACGCCATCGTGGCGTCCAGCTTGTTGCCCGACACGGCGAAATCGGTGAACTGGCATTCGTCAGAACCCTGCTGCAGATTTTCCAGGAATTCGCGATAGCCATCGTCAGCCTCCTCCTGCGTCATGCAGAAAGTGCGCTGCTGGGTTGCGCCCTGTTCCATGATGCCGCGCATCATCTGCAATTCATCTTCCGATGCGCCGGGAATATCCAGCTCCACCAGTTCGCCCGTGGTGCGATATTCACCGGGCTGCGGTTTTGGCAGGTCCTTCGTCGCTGCCTCTATCTGCGCGGGATCGGAAGGGTCTTCCACCGTTCCGAAATCGCCGCAGCCAGAAAGGGCCAGGGTGGAGGCGGCGAAAAGCATGAGCTTGTATTGCATCGTGTGGAAATCCTTCTTCAATCCGTAGCGGGCCTAGCTGAAGGTTCACAGGCAGTTGAGCAAGCGGCAATTCGATCCCATATGCATTGCCATGGCCGAACTCATCATCAGGCGCGGACTGGAAGAACCCGATACATCGGGCCAGTTCACCCCGCACAAACCCGCCCGTCCCGAAAAGTCAGAGGCGCAGAAACCCTTCAAGCTGGTTTCGGAATATGAACCTGCGGGCGATCAGCCCACCGCCATTGCAGAGCTGGTGGAAGCGGCGAAGGATGATGAGCAGACGCAGGTTCTGCTGGGCGTTACCGGCAGCGGCAAGACCTTCACCATGGCCAAGGTGGTGGAGCAGTTGCAGCGACCCGCCCTGGTGCTGGCCCCCAACAAGATCCTGGCAGCGCAGCTTTACGGCGAGTTCAAGAGCTTCTTTCCCGAAAACGCTGTCGAGTATTTCGTATCCTATTACGATTACTACCAGCCCGAAGCCTACGTGCCCCGGTCCGACACCTATATCGAGAAGGAATCCTCCGTAAACGAGGCGATCGACCGGATGCGCCACTCCGCCACGCGCGCCCTGCTGGAGCGGGACGATGTGCTGATCGTGGCGTCCGTCTCTTGCCTCTACGGTATCGGCTCGGTCGAGACATATTCGGCCATGATCTTCGACATCAAGGCGGGCGACACTGTCGACCAGCGCGAGCTGATCCGCAAGCTGGTGGCGCTGCAATACAAGCGCAACGACACCGCCTTTGCCCGCGGGTGTTTCCGTGTGCGGGGGGACAATCTGGAGATCTTCCCCAGCCATCTGGAAGACACCGCCTGGCGCATCAGCTTTTTCGGAGACGAGATAGAGGATATCGCCGAGTTCGACCCCCTCACCGGCAAGAAGGGGGAGAACCTTGGCAAGGTGCGCGTGTACGCCAACAGCCACTATGTCACCCCCGGCCCGACGATGAAACAGGCGAGCGAGGCCATCAAGTTCGAGCTGACCGAGCGGCTGAAGGAGCTGCACGAGGAAGGCCGCCTGCTGGAAGCGCAAAGGCTGGAACAGCGCACCAATTTCGATCTGGAAATGATTGCCGCCACCGGCAGCTGCAACGGGATTGAGAATTATTCCCGCTTCCTGACTGGTCGCCTGCCGGGTGAGCCGCCGCCAACACTGTTCGAATATCTGCCCGAGAATGCGCTGCTGTTCGTGGATGAAAGCCACCAGACCATTCCGCAGATCGGCGCGATGGCGAAGGGGGACCACCGCCGCAAGATCACGCTGGCGGAATATGGCTTCCGCCTGCCTAGCTGCATCGACAACCGCCCGCTGCGCTTCAACGAATGGGACGCTATGCGTCCGCAGACCGTGGCCGTATCCGCCACGCCTGGATCATGGGAGCTGGAGCAGACCGGCGGCGTGTTTGCCGAACAGGTGATCCGCCCGACCGGCCTGATCGATCCGCCCGTGGAGATCAAACCGGTGGAAGACCAGGTGCAGGATTGCATCGCGGAGGCAAAGGCGGTGGCCGCCAAGGGCTATCGCACCCTCGTCACCACGCTGACAAAGCGGATGGCCGAGGACCTGACCGAGTTCATGCACGAACAGGGCGTGCGCGTGCGGTACATGCACTCCGATGTGGAGACGCTGGAACGTATCGAGCTGATCCGCGACCTGCGCCTTGGCGTGTATGACGTGCTGATCGGCATCAACCTGCTGCGCGAAGGCTTGGATATTCCCGAATGCGGCCTCGTCGCCATTCTCGATGCAGACAAGGAAGGCTTCCTGCGGTCCGAAACCTCGCTGATCCAGACCATCGGCCGCGCCGCGCGTAACGTGGATGGCCGCGTGATCCTTTATGCCGATCGCATCACCGGCAGCATGGAACGCGCCATGGCGGAAACGGGACGCCGCCGCGAGAAACAGCGCGAATATAACGAAGAGCACGGCATCACGCCCACCACCATCAAGCGCGATATCGCCGATATCGTGGCGCATTCTGCCGCTGCTGACGGGGTGACGGTGGATACTGGCGATCCCGAGGTAAACAACCTCGTCGGCCATAATCTGCGCGCCTATATCGAGGATCTGGAAAAGCGCATGCGCAACGCCGCCGCCGATCTGGAGTTCGAGGAAGCAGGCCGCCTGCGCGACGAAATCCGCCGCCTGGAATCGGACGAGCTGGGCATTCCCGATCCCGACAAGAAAGCGCCGATCGTAGGGCGCAGTAACGAGGGCAAGCCCGGCACGCGCAAGCTGCGGTATGGCAAGACGCAGCGCAAGTTCGGCAAGTGAGGTGGCGGCAGTGTCCGGCCCCTGCAATCGCGGATGCAATGCGCGTGATCCCCAGCCTGTAACTCTGCACGGCTTGCGCGTAAGGCACTGGACGGATTAGCGGAGTAGCCCATGCGATATTGCGCCATCCCGCTGCTGATCTGCCTTGCCGCCTGCGAGGCGCAGGCTCCCGTTGCGCAGGAAGAGGTGCAGCGCGTGCCCCTGTCGCAAGGCGCGTCCAGCCTGGCCACGGCGGAACCCTCCCCCGATGTCAGCAATGCAATCTGGACGGTGGCGGATGACGGGAAGGCAATCCGGTTCGGCGATGATGGCGCGCCGCCGCTGCTGACGCTTGGTTGCGATGTTACCACGGCGCCGCCCGAACTGATCATCATCCGCCATGCCAAGGCCTATCCGGGCCAGAGCGCGCTGTTTCCCATCATCGGCAACGGCGTGAACAGCCGGTTCAAGGTGGATGCCGTGCTGGGCGAAACCGGCGACGGGTCAAAATGGCATTGGGAAGCGCGATTGCCCGCCGACGATCCGCAGCTGGAGGTGTTCTCCGGCACGCGCGACATCATCGCCACCCTGCCGGGGCGCGGCACGCTGGAAATCGGCGGCGGGCGAATCGCGGGGGAATTTCTCGACTGGTGCCGCTCCGCCGGTCAGCCTGCTTCGGAGCAGACGCTTATCGAAGAGGACGGTGGAGAGGATACTGGCGAGACTTCTGGCGAGGATTAATCCCCGCTCTGCGCCAGCTCCACCAGGCTGTCCGGCGTCAGGACTTGCGGCAATTGTTCGCCCTGCCCGCCAGCCGGATACCATACGTAAAGCGGCACGCCTGCCACCTGCCACTCTTCCAGATAGCGGGTTATTTCCGGATCTGCCTGCGTCCAGTCCCCGCGCATAGCGATAACGCCAGCCTCGGCAAAGGCATCGCGCGTCGCCTCGCGCTCGATGGCAACCTGTTCATTGACCTTGCACGTCAGGCACCAGTCGGCGGTGAACCATAGAAATACAGGCTGGCCCGACGCGCGCGCCTGCGCCAGCGCTTCCTGCGAATAGGTGACGGGGTCAAGCACGCTTTCGCTGCTGGCCACCTGTTCCTGCGCGCGGAACGGCAGGGACGCGGCGAAATACAGTCCGGCGATGACGGCAATGATCGCCACTGTCCGGTTGCCATTGCGGCGCGCGGTTAGCGCAACCACCGGCAGGATGGACAGCGCCAGCGCGGCAAAGGCGAAGCTCATCCCGCCCAGCCGCCATGCCAGCCATACCAGGCCCAGCGCCGTCAGCCCCATCGGGATGGCCAGGGTCTTGCGGAAGGTTTCCATCCATGCACCGGGCTTTGGCAACATGCGGCGAAGGGCGGGCACGAAGCCCAGCAACAGGAATGGCAGCGCAAGGCCAAGGCCCAGCGCGGCAAACAGCAGCAATGCCTGCGCAGCGGGAAGGAGCAGCGCGGCTCCCAATGCAGCGGCCATGAACGGCCCGGTGCACGGCGTTGCCACCACGGCGGCCAGCAGTCCCGTGGCAAAGGCTCCGCCCTCTCCGCGTGTGCGAATGGGCAGGCTGGGAATTTCGAAAAGCCCGGAGAAATTGGCGGTAATCAATGTTGCCAGAACCAGCAGCGCGGCCACCACCAGCGGCTCCTGCAACTGGAACGCCCAGCCGATCTGCGCGCCGCCCGATCGCAGCGCCAGCATCAGCGCGCCCAGCGCAAGGCAGGCGATGATGACGCCTGCGGTATAGGCCAGCCCCTCGATCCGCGCCTGCCGCTCCTCACCCCCGGCGCGCGCCAGCGTCAGCGCCTTCAGGCTGAGGATGGGGAAGACGCAAGGCATCAGGTTCAGCAGCAAACCGCCCAGCAAGGCGCCGCCCAGCAGGATCGCCAGCGGGGTATCCACCGTGCGCGGACCAATCCGCTCCCCACCTGTGGGCACCGTGCCCGGCGAAGCCTCAAAACGCACCCCGTCGCCGCCATCACCAAAGGCAAGAATGCCACGCAGCGCATCGGGCTCTGCCCGCAATCCGCCGCGCGCAATCTCTGCTACCAGCATGTCACCATCGCGGGTGAAGGTCTGCACCGCGGAGTAATCGATCACGTCTTTCTGCTCGATAAAGACATGCGGATCGGGCAGGCCAAGACTGGCGGGCAGCGGTATCGCCAAACGCAGTTTGTCTGCGGTAATCACAAAGCTTGCGCTCGCATCGATCATCGGCGCGATGGCGGCGCGATGCTCGTCAAACTGCGCGGCCAGATCGGCGGAAGTCTGCGGGAAGCGCAGTGTCAGCGTGGCGCGTTCCGGCACGCAAAGCCGGTCCGAACAGGCGAGCCACTGGGCATCCACCGTGATCGGCGCGATGTTGGCTACGGCGGCCTGCTGCGGCACTTCGATGGGGATCAGGACCGCGTATGGATCCTTGTACACGTGGTTGATCAGGCCCAGCAGTTCCAGTTCCTGCGGCACCGGATATTGCGGCTCGCCTGCTTCCCAACCATTGGGCAGATGCCATTCCAGCCGCATCCCCTCACCCGCATCGCCGGGATTGGCCCAATAACCATGCCAGCCCTCTGTCGGGCGAAACCGCAGGGCGGCGGTCAAAGTCTCTCCCGGAACAGGCGCGCTTTCGGCCACCAGATCGGCGGCGATATAGTTCTCCCGCTGCGCAGATGCGGGGGCCGCCATCATCGCGGCCAGCAGGACGCAGACGCCGAATAGATACCGGAAAAGGTTCAGGGTGCTTGCCTGCATATCGCGGGACAACTAGGAGCGGATGTCATGGCGGACAAGTTGAATCCAAGGCGCGACCTTCTCATTCTCGGCGGCGGGCTCGTCGGCATGACGCTGGCGCTTGCCGCGGCGAAGAAGGGCATTTCCAGCCACGTGGTGGACCGGGCGGACCCGGCAGAGCTGACGGCGGAGGGTTTCGACGCTCGCGCCTCCGCCATTTCCACCGCAAGCTGGAACCTGTTCACCAACATCGGCCTGGCAGACGCGCTGGAGCCGCATGGCTGCGCCATTTCCTCCATCGCAGTGACGGACGGAATGAAGCCAGGCCGCATCGATTTCCAGCCGGAGCCGCATGAAGGCACATTGGGCCGCATGTTCGCCAATCGCCAGCTTCGCCTTTCCTTGTTCAAAGCGGCAAAGGATCAGCCGCTGATCGCATGGCATTCAAATGCTAACGTGGTGGATCGCCAGCGCGGCGTGCACGGCGTCTCCGCAACGCTGGAGGATGGCACCGTGCTGGAGGCCAGCCTGATGTGCGCTGCCGAGGGGCGCGGTTCACCCACGCGGGAGGAAGCGGGCTTCAACATGGCGCAATGGGATTACAGCCACCGCGCCGTGATCGCCGCCCTCACCCATGAAAAACCGCATGACGGGGTGGCGTGGGAAATCTTCTACCCCGATGGCCCCTTTGCCCTGCTGCCGTTGCTGGACGACGATCAGGGTCGCCATCGCTCTGCCCTCGTCTGGACGGTGGAGGAAGAGGATGCCGCAGGCGTGCTGGCGCTGGGGGACCGCGCCTTCCGCCATGAGATTGCAAAGCGCATGCACGGCATCTTCGGCGAGATCACCGTGGAGGGCCAGCGATCCTCATGGCCGCTGGGCTTCCAGCATACGGCAAAGATCATCGACCATCGCCTGGCGCTGGTGGGCGATGCGGCGCACGGCATGCACCCGATTGCGGGCCAGGGCCTGAACCTTGGCATGCGCGATGTCGGCGCGCTGGTGGACGTGCTGGCCGAAGGGCAGCGCGTGGGTCTTGAACCCGGCGACGCGCAGATGCTGGCGAAATACGAGAAATGGCGCGCGATGGATTCGCTGATGGTGATGGGCGCAACAGACACGCTGAACCGCCTGTTCGGCATTCCCGGCAAACTGGCCAGCGCGGTGCGCCGTTTCGGCATGGCTGGTGTTCAACGCACGCCATTGCTGAAAGACTGGTTCATGGACGAGGCCCGTGGCATGAGCGGCGACCTGCCGGAACTGCTGAAGGGCTGAGAAGCGGCCAATTGATAGCAGTTCCGTCAGGCCCACGCGTGAACGTCAGGCGACGATAACGCGCTCCGGGTCCGCCGCTTCCAACGCCTCTGCCCGATCCGCGTTGGGCGGATAAATCCACAGCGTGTTGATTTGCGTTTTCAGCGCCTTCGCTTCGGCGCCTTCCATGGCCACCTGGCGATCCCAACCCTCAGTATAGACTGCGCCCCATGGGCCAAGATCGAGACAGGTCACATATTTGGGTTGGCTGTAGGGGATAGGATCTACCCCCAACAGTGAGGCGGCGACATTGTGGCCCGCCGAACGGCCAAGGCCCATCGCGTGCTGGCACGACATGGCGGCGAAATTCCCGTCGTCGTCAGTCGCGGCATATGCGCAATCTCCCGTCGCGAAGATGGTGTCAGAGCCGATCACCTTCAAATTGCGGTCAACATGCAGCCGCCCGAACTGGTCCTTCTCACCCGGCACCTGCGCCGTCAGCGGATTGGATCGCGCGCCCGCTGTCCAGATGACCGTGCTCGCCGGGATTCGCTCGCCCGTCTGGGTGGTGATCCCGTCGGCATCAACCGATGCAACACCCGCACCGGTCTGCCATTCCACGCCCAGATCGGTCAGCGCCTTTATGATGACCGGGCGCGGGCCGGGGCCAAGGTCAGGGCCGATGTCACCCTCACGCTCGACAATGACCACGCGCACGTTCGCATTTTCGCCCAGTGCATCGCGCAGGCGCGCGGGCATTTCGGCTGCGGTCTCGATCCCGGTGAAGCCGCCACCTGCCACGACCACGGTATTCCGCGCATCGCTTTCGGGCTGATTTGCCAGATCCTTGATATGGGCCTCAAGCTCGCTGGCCTCGTCCACCTGGTCAACACTGAAGGAATGCTCCTGCAAGCCGGGAATGTCGGGACGGTACAAGCGACTACCCGCCGCCAGCACCAGCCTGTCATACCCCACTGTCGTTTCCTCTCCGTCATCGGAAACAACCGTCACTTCCTGCGCATCGGGGCGGATCGTCGCGACCTTTCCCCGGATGAAGCGGACGCCGACGGCATCGAAGAGATCCATCAGCGGAGCCCGCATGCCATCAGCGCCGGTTTCATACAGGCGCGGGCGGACATGGAGTTCAGGCTGCGGCGCGACAAGCGCCACTTCGACATTTTCGGTTTCGCCCTGCTGATCGAGCAGGCGCACGGCGCTGAGCGCGCTCCAGAACCCGGCAAAACCGGATCCGACAATCAGGATTCTCTTCATGACACCTCTGCTCCTTGATGAAATTAATCTTTGCCGGGGCGCGGCGCGGCGCCCGATCGCATGGCCGAGAGCCGCGCATCTTCGCGGGCGGACTGGCGGCCCGAAAACCAGTCGCTTACCTGTTCGGCGAAAGCGGGCGTGGGTGCCTTGTTGGTCACCACTTCCACAATGTCGGCGAGGCTGGTTTTCGCCAGTTCTTCGCGCATGGTCTTCTCTGCGCGGATCATCACCGCGTGGATGCCGCACACGCCGCGGGTGGACCATTCCGGCGGATTGCCATCGAACACGGCGCAGCGGCCCCTGATCTCCTGACAATCGAACAATTTCTTGTTGCCTTCGACGGCATCAACCACGTCAAGCACGCTGATCTGATCGGACGCACGCGCAAGCTGGTAGCCACCGCGAATGCCGCCGGTGGACCGCACGATCCCTGCCTTTTCGAGCTTGGGGAAGATCTTCTTGAGGAAAGCGGGCGACACGCCCTGCATCTCTGCCAGATCACGACTGCTGGGCGGACGCTCAAGCGGTCCGGCGATCCAGGTCAAGCAATGCAGTGCGTATTCAACGCCGGTTCCGATGTAAGCCATAACAGAGACCGTATTGGTATCCGTTACGATTCGCAAGGCTGTTTGGTCATGAGATTTCGTCGAGTCGACGGATTTTCAGCGAGTTCTGTCGCTTGTGGGCCCGATTGGGTTCACGCGAATCTACAGGACGGAATGCTGGCTGCGAGTGCCGAAGAAAAGCACGCGACCTGCAAGGAACCGAAGCGGGTTTTTCGCTTAGGAGGCAGAGTTTTCAAAAGAAACGCTCGGCGAGAAATCGCTACAGCGCCACGCCCAAATCGCCATTCAGCTAGTTAACGCCCTGCCGTGCGGGCAGCGCCGGGCTTAGCTGTTGTACCCGCGCCCCTTCCGCGTCGCGGATGCCGCGTGGGTCCAGTACGGCGGCGGTTTCGAGTGTTTCCAGCGCGCGCTGGGCGGCGGCGAAGCGTTCTGCATCGGCGATCCAGCTTTCCGCTTCCACCGCATTGGGCATGCCACGCACTTCCTGCACGGCAGGCGCGATCCGTCCGCTTTCGAGGAACAAGCGAGCGCGTTCCAGCCGGCGTTCGGCCACGGGAGAGGGGGTGTTGTCGCGCCGCACCACGAACAGGGATGATAGTTCGCGGCCCAGCATCGTGAACACGCCTTCACCGGCCGGTGCATCGTCCAGCACGGGGGCGATCCCTTCCAGACGGGCAACCAGACGATCCAGCGTGACGGGATCCTGCGCGGCGTCGATCACGGTTTGCACCGCGTTGGGCCGCGCCTCTCCAAAGCGCAGGCGCAGCTGGTCTGCCAGATAGCCAAGGGGCGCGCCGCGTTCGATGGCGCGGCGGCTGGCGAAGGCGATCAGCAGCCCTTCGGCGCGCGCGGCGTTTCCGGCGGCTGCCTGAGATTGCATGTCCAGCCGGGTGAGGCGCTGTTCCATCGCTGCAACGCGGCTGTCCAGCCCGCCCTGCTGTTCCTCCACCTGCTCCACACGTTCAACGGCCTTGGCAGCGGCGGCGGCACCCTGGCTGGATGACGCGCTGGGCGTGGGCGCGGGTGTGGCAAGGCCTTCCCCGGCCAGAGATACAGGGTCCTGCCCTTGTGCCTGCGCCAGTCCGGCCTCGTCCTCGCTGCGGATGCTGAAGAAATTGCCGAGGCTGAACCCGTCACCGCGCGCAAAATACAGGGCGATGACGATGCCGAGCAGGAAAGCGACGGCAAACGCGATCAGGGCGGTGCGCAAGTTCAAGCTGCGCATTTGCCACCCGGCGCGTGAGAAATCGTGACTCTGGTCCATAATGTCCTTCGCGCGACCCGTCGCAGGCGTCGCGCGGTCTGCCGTATCGGGTCAGCAACCTTAATGGCACATGTCGCGCGCCAAGGCCAACAGCTGCGCATCATTGGGTTGTGGAGCGCTTTTGACCTCTGCCCACCCCGGCCCGGCGGCCATTGCCACGCGCTGGCCGATGCAGGCCAGGTGGATCACCCCGCGGTCAAGCCCGATGCGATCGATCTCCGCACCGAAATGGCGCGCGGCGGCCGCGCTGTGCAGCATCACGCATGCCGTGCCCGTGCGCAGCCCGATTTGCGAGCTGCCGCTGATCGGCAAGGCGCGCACTTCATACACGTTGCGCTCCGTGATTGTGTGCACCCCGGCGTCCAGCGCCACCTTTTCCACTCCGCCCAGCCGCAGATAGCGGGTTGGCGTGTCATTATCGTCCAGCACGTTCTGCAGGCCGCCCTCCCCCACGCGATCCACCGTCAGATCGGCCTGCGTGGCGGCATCGGCAGTGGCATGGCCCACGGCGTGAACCGGCAGGGATGCATATTGCTCCAGCATCTTGCCAGAGTGGCGAACGGCGTTGGCGCTACCCAGCAGCAGGGCATCAAATTCCGATGCATCCGGCGCATCCCAGCGCAGCGGCATGACTTCGAACAGGGGCAGCCCCACGGCAGCCAGCCCCATGTCGCGCGCGCTTTGCAAGGTGGATTGCAGGCCCGGTTCCGGCCGGATTACGAAAAGCATTGCAGGATGTGTCCCTATGAACCGCTGAAAACGGAAGTGATGCCCGAACTGGCGCGTTGCAGCAGGTCTGCGGCAAGGCGTGCAGGCGCATCCGGATCGCCTGCCGCAAAGCGCGCTTCGCCCTCTACCCGCTCCTGTCCCGCAGGGCTGAACAGGGCGGCACGCATGGAAAGCTCGCCATCGGCAAAATCGCATCGCACGGCGATGGGGGAATGACAATTGCCGCCCAATGCCAGCAGCAATGCCCGTTCTGCCATCACTTCTGCATGGCTGGGCGCGTGATTGAGGACCGACAGCAATTCGCGCGTCCGCACGTCATCCGCGCGGCATTCCACGGCAATCGCGCCCTGTGCAGGCGCAGGCAGCCAATCCTCCGGCTCCAACGCCACGCCGACGTTTTTCTGGCCCAGCCGCAACAGCCCGGCAGCGGCCAGGAAAGTGGCGTCCGCCTCGCCCGCTTCCAGCTTGGCCAGCCGCGTGGCGACATTGCCGCGAAAGGTAACGACCTTGCAATCGGGTCGCTGGTGCAGTGCCTGCGCCGCGCGGCGCGGGGCGCTGGTGCCGATCACCGCGCCTTTCGGCAGGTCCGCCAGGCTGGCAGCGCCGATCAGCCTGTCACGCTTGTCAGCGCGGGGCAGAATGGCGATGAGGGTGAAGGCATCGGGGCGGATCGTCTCCACGTCTTTCAGGGAGTGGACGGACGCGTCAATCTCGCCATTGCCCAGCCAGATGTCCAGTTCCTTGGTCCACAGCGCCTTGCCGCCGATTTCGGCCAGCGGGCGATCCTGTATCTTGTCGCCGCTGGCCTCCACCGGCACCAGTTCGACGGCGTTACTGTCCCAGCCGTGGGCGGCACACAGCCTTGCGCGCGCCTCCTCCGCCTGTGCCAATGCCAGCGGCGAGCGCCGCGTTCCAAGCTTCAAGAGTGGTTGCTTCGTCATGGGTTTGCTTGCCCTAGCGGCGTGAAAGTCTAAGGGGAAGCGGGATGACACTGGTTCTCGGCATTGAAAGCAGCTGCGACGAAACGGCAGCGGCGCTGGTGACGGATGGGCGGGACATTCTCGCGCAGGCCATCGCCAGCCAGGAGGAAGAGCATTCCCCCTATGGCGGCGTGGTGCCGGAAATCGCCGCGCGCGCCCATGCAGAGCGGCTGGCCCCCTTGATAGAGCGCGTGCTGGCAGAGGCGGGAAAGACGCTGCACGATTGCGATGCCATCGCCGCCACCGCCGGCCCCGGCCTGATCGGCGGCGTGATGGTTGGCCTCGTCACGGCAAAGGCGCTGGCGATGGCGAGCGACAAGCCGCTGATGGCGGTGAACCATCTGGAAGGCCATGCCCTCTCCCCCCGGCTTGCCGATGCGAACCTTCAATTTCCCTATGCCTTGCTGCTGGTGAGCGGCGGGCATTGCCAGATCCTGCGGGTGGAAGGCGTGGGCAAATATCAACGCCTCGCCACCACGATAGACGATGCGTTGGGAGAAGCTTTCGACAAAACCGCCAAGATCCTGGGCCTTGGCTATCCCGGTGGCCCTGCGGTGGAAAAGCTGGCCCTCGCTGGCGATCCCCGGACCGTTCCCCTCCCCCGGCCCCTGCTGAAAAGCAAGGAGCCGCATTTCAGCTTTGCCGGATTGAAAAGCGCCGTGCTGCGCGCGCATGATGCAGGCCAGCACGGCGATGCCGATATCGCCGCCAGTTTCCAGCAGGCGGCGCTCGATTGCATCCTCGATCGCACGCGCCGCGCCCTCAGCACGATGGCGCCCGTCTCCGCACTGGTGGTGGCAGGCGGTGTGGCGGCGAACCAGACCATTCGCGGCGGGCTGGAAGGTCTGGCAGGCGAATTCGGCCTGCCGTTCACCGCGCCGCCATTGATGCTGTGTACAGACAATGCCGCCATGATCGCTTGGGCGGGTGTGGAACGTATGGCAGCAGGTTTCGAACCCGATCCGCTGGATCTGAAAGCGCGCCCCCGCTGGCCGCTGGACCCGGACGCAGAACCCGCCAGAGGCGCAGGAGTGAAAGCATGATTGGTGTTGTGGGCGCAGGCGCATGGGGAACCGCTCTGGCGCAAATGCTGGCTTCCGACGGGCGCGATGTGCTGCTTTGGGCACTGGACGATGGGCTGGCCGAGGCGATCAACGAAACCCGTTGCAACGGCCTCTACCTGCCTTCTGCCGACCTTGCCCCCTCCATCCGCGCCACCCATGATCTGTCCGATATGGAAGCATGCGATATCCTGCTGCTGGTGACGCCGGCGCAGCATCTTGGATCGGTGCTGAGCAAGATGGGCAGCTTCCCGCAGGATCTGGTGCTGTGTTCCAAGGGTATCGAGCAGAGCAGCGGCCGCATGATGAATGACGTGGCGCAGGAAGCCGCGCCCGATGCGCAGATTGCCGTGCTGTCCGGCCCCACCTTCGCGCATGAAGTTGCCGAGGGGCTTCCCGCTGCCGTGACGCTGGCCTGCGGCGGTGGTGACACGCAGTGGGAGCGGCTGGCCCCCGCCATCGCCCGGCCCAATTTCCGGCCTTATTATTCCGATGATGTAACAGGCGCAGAAATCGGCGGCGCGGTGAAGAACGTGCTGGCCATCGCCTGCGGCGTGGTGGACGGGCTTGGCCTGGGGCAGAACGCCCGTAACGCACTGATCACGCGCGGTTTTGCAGAGATGTTGCGCTTTGGCGTGGCACTGGGCGGCAAGCCGGAGACGCTGAATGGCCTCTGCGGCCTTGGTGACCTCGTGCTCACCTGCTCCTCCACATCCAGCCGCAATTTCTCGCTCGGCAAGGCGCTGGGCGAAGGGATGAGCGCGGCAGAGGCGCTGTCCGACAAGCGCACCGTGGCCGAAGGCGCGCACACCGCGCCCGTCCTGCGCGAACTGGCGCAGCGCCACGCCATATCCATGCCCATCACCGATGCCGTGAACGCTCTGCTGAACGGAGAGGCCGCGCGCGATGTTGTGCAAGGATTGCTCGCCCGCCCGCTGAAGGCCGAGGGGCACCGTGCCGGAGACCTTGGCGCTTGAGCAAGCTGGACGAACGGGAAGAAGAAGCCAGCAAGCCCGGCGGCGATATTGCCGCGCTGGCCAAGGGCGGGCGCACCAATGTGCTGGGCTTTGGCCTGCGCCTGCTGGCGCGGCTGCCGTTCCTGTTCATCGCCGGACAGCTTTACGGGGCAGAGGCGCTGGGCATCTATGCCTATGCCCTGCTGGTGGTGGAACTGACCGCGCTGATCTGCTCCATTGGTGAAAAGCGCGGACTGGCGCAGCGCCTTCGTGAAGGGGATGGCAGTGCCACCAATCTGATCGCGGATTCGCTGCTGGTGGCGCTGGTGTTTTCTTGCATCGCGGCGGCAGGCTTCTTCCTGGTCCCCGCGCCGCTGTTTCCCAACGGCATGTCCAGCGATCTGGACCGCTGGATCGTGTTGGCCATTCCCGGCTATGCGCTGACGGAGATCGTGCTGGCGGCGCAGGCCTATAAATATGATATCGGCACCACCGTGCGCGCCCGTGCCGTGGTGGAGCCGTGGACAATCTCCATCCTGGCAGGCGCATTCTGGTTCGTGCCCGCCATTGGCGATGCCGGCCTTACGCTGGCCTATTTGTTCTCCATCTTTGCAGGGCTGGTGACGGCGCTGGTGCCGTTCTTCAAAACCTATGGCAGGCCGCATGGCTGGGTGCCGCATCCTGCGCGCATCGTACCCATGGTGGTGCGCGCATTGCCGCTGGCGGTGACCGACGCAATCGAATGGGGCACGCGGCGGGTGGACCTGCTGATATTGGGCTGGTTTGCCGGGCCAGTGGCGCTGGGCATTTACTGGATGGCGCAACAGGTCGCCAGCCTGCCGCAAAAGCTGAAAACCAGTTTCGAGCCGATCCTCGGCCCGGTCATCACGGCCAAGCTGAAAGAGAAAGACTACGCCGCCATTGCCCGGCAGGTGTGCCAGGTGGGTTTCTGGATCGTGGCTGCGCAGGCGGGCATCGCGCTGGCGCTGGGCATACCGGGAGAGGCGCTGATGGGCCTGATGGGCGATGCCGGTGAATTCGTGCCCGGCACGCCTGCCCTCGCCTTCCTGCTGGCGGCAGAAGTGGTGGCGGCCACCGCCGTCGTCTCGGAAGCCGCGCTGATCTACGTCGCGCGGGTGCGCAATCTGTGGGTTTCCATTGCCACCCTCGCCTTGCAGGCGGCGCTGACCGTGGCGGCCATGCTGGTGATCGACACGCTGAACTTCGCCGATCCACAGCGCGCCGATATCTGGCGCGCGGCGGCGGCGGCAGCGGCGCTGATGCTGTCGCTAGGCGTCGCCTCGGTGGTGAAGGCGGTGATGCTGGGCAAGATCCTGGGCCATTCGATCAACAACTGGCGCTGGGCGCTGGTATGGGCAGCGGCTGCGGCCGTGGTGGTGGGGCAACTCGCCATCCTTTTGCCAGAATGGGCGGAGCTGGCGCTGGGCATTCCTGC
This sequence comes from Aurantiacibacter rhizosphaerae, assembly GCF_009807005.1. Classification (GTDB taxonomy): domain Bacteria; phylum Pseudomonadota; class Alphaproteobacteria; order Sphingomonadales; family Sphingomonadaceae; genus Alteraurantiacibacter; species Alteraurantiacibacter rhizosphaerae. The sequence goes on from NZ_WUBR01000002.1 coordinate 865,886, forward strand.
GATCATCGGTGTGTACGGCTACATCATCTGGACGCGCGGCTTCGGGCCGGAAGACCGCGTATTGTTCAGCAAGAAGCCCAAGCCTGTGGAAGGCGAGAATTACCCCGTTCGCGGCCAGCCACCGATTTAGGCCTTCCCCCTCAAAACTGCCGAAATTGACGATTGTGACATGATAAGGCACATCTGCCTTAATCTCGCCACAATTCAGCCACTGTTAATGTTGTAACATCACATTTGTGAAGTCGGACGCGCTTGTCCGGCTAACAAGGGGAGAGAATTGATGACCGCCATGAACAGGATCAAAGGCCTTACCGGAGCCTGCACCGCCACCGCCATGCTGCTGACGCTGGTCGCCTGCGCACAGGTTGAGGAGCGTACCGCTACCGAAGCCGTGACCACGCTCGATATGGAAGAGTACCCGATGAATGCGCCGATGATGCGGGAGGAAATGGCCGCTGACGCTTCCTATGCCATCGCCCCTCCCCCTGTCGTCATGCCGCAGTATCAGAACAACGAGCGATATGACGGGGAGGAAGTATCGGCGGTTCAACTGGTGGCCGAGGCACCCGTCTCCACCTTCTCCGTGGATGTAGACACCGGCGCCTATGCCAATGTCCGCCGCTTCCTGTCGCAAGGCCGACTGCCGCCGCAGGCCGCCGTTCGCACGGAAGAGCTGATCAATTATTTCCGCTATGATTATCCCGCACCCAAAACCCGTGCGCAGCCCTTCTCCGTCACCACCGATATGGCGGTAACCCCGTGGAACCCGGACACGCGCATCCTGCGCGTTGGCCTTCGCGGATATGATCTGCCGCGCAAAAATCGCCCCGCGGCCAATCTGGTCTTCCTGCTGGATGTGTCGGGCAGCATGAACGATGCCGACAAGCTGCCTCTGGTAAAAACCGCCATGCGCCAGCTTGCGGGAGAATTGCAGCGGCAGGACCGTGTTTCCATCGTCGTTTACGCCGGGGCAACAGGCGTGGTGCTGGAACCTACGAATAATACACGCGCCATCCGCCGCGCGCTGGATCGGCTGGAGGCGGGCGGCTCCACCGCTGGCGCTGCGGGCCTGCGCCTTGCCTATGACAAGGCGCGTGAAAGCTTCATCGATGGCGGCGTGAACCGCGTGATCCTGGCGACCGACGGCGATTTCAACGTGGGCGTTTCCGATCAGGATGCGCTGGTCGAAATGATCGAAAAACAGCGCGACAGCGGCATCACGCTGACCACGCTCGGCTTTGGATCGGGCAATTATAACGAAGCGATGATGGAGCAGATCGCCGACCACGGTAATGGCAATTACGCCTATATCGACAGCGCGATGGAAGCGCGAAAGGTGCTGTCGGACGAGATGACCTCCACTCTTTTCACCATCGCTCATGATGTGAAGATACAGGTGGAATTCAATCCTGAACATGTCTCCCAATATCGCCTGATCGGTTATGAGAACCGCGCCCTGCGGGAAGAGGATTTCGACAATGATGCCGTCGATGCTGGCGATATCGGTGCCGGGCACCAGGTCACGGCATTGTACGAAATCGTTCCTGCCGGGAAGGAAGGCTGGGTGCGTGCGCGCCGCTATGATGGCAACCGTTCGGATGGCGGCTCCGTCATGCGTGAAGGCGGTTCCGGCGATGAAGTGGCGTTCGTTCAGCTCCGCTACAAATTGCCGGGGCAAGATCGCTCTCGCCTGATCCAGCGCCCTGTTTCCACCACCATGCTGGCCAGCGCCCGCCCGGCCCGCGGGGACATGGCCTTCGTTGCAGCAGTCGCGGCCTACGGCCAAGGCCTGCGCGGAGACACTCTGCTGCGCGGCTTCGGGTATGACGATGCCGTGTCGCTGGCCGGACGGCAGGACGGGTACTGGCGGGAGGAGTTCCTGCAGCTTGCCAGTCTTGCACAAACACTCGACGCGCGTTGAGCTGACACGCTAAGGCGGGGGAATGAATTACCTCCGCAAACCACAATTCGCGCTGATTGCCGGGGTGCTGGCCTGCATCGCGCTGGCCTATACGGTCGGCGGGGCCAGTGGCCCCGGCATCGCCCGCGCCCTCTCCGCCTCCGCCCCCGCAGCCATACAGGGGGCTGGCGGCGGCGATGAAGTGGTGGCGCATTTCCAATCCCCCAATGGCTGGCCCAGCCGCCATCCGGTGCTGACCGGCGCTGAACAGCTGGACGAAACCACCCGTTCGCGCATCGCCCGCGCCGTGGCCGCTCTGCCGGGCGTCGGCGGCATCCGCTGGTCAGACGGCGACATGATGGTGGAACAGCATTTCAGCCCGCTGCATTGTCAGGAGGACGTGCAGGCCCTGCTGCGCGCGCGCACGATCCGGTTCGAGGAAAGCTCTGCCCGCATCGATGTTGCCAGCCGTTCCCTGATTGATGAGGTCGCGTCTTCCCTGCGCCCGTGCCTTGGCGCGGTGATCCAGATTGCCGGACATACCGATCGATCCGGTCCTGAGGACATCAACATCGCGCTGTCCACCGAACGTGCGGAGGCCGTGCGCCAGGCGCTGATGCAGCGCGGCATTCCCGGCAATGTCCTGCAGGTGGCCGGTGAAGGCTCTTCCCATCCGGTAGACGGGCTGGAACCGACCGACCCTGCCAATCGTCGTATTGAATTCTCGGTCATTTCAACGCAGCCGCTGGTCCCGACCCCGGTCGATACGCCCGCACCGCGCTGATCCTGTCACCATCGGCGAAGACGATCAGAACGGGGCAAGTTGCCCGAATCGCCCGAGATATAGCAAAGAGGCCGACATGCCGATCTGGATGGAAGTGCTGGTTATGATGCTGTTCGCCTATGCCGTGGGGCTTGGGCTCGGCTGGGCCGTGTGGGGCCGCGATACATGAGTTTTCGGAGAGTTTAACATGGTTGAGTTGTTGCAGGCTAACTGGATCCTGGTGGTCCTGGCGCTGGTGATCGGATTGCTGGTTGCATGGTGGATCTTCGTCGCATCGCGCCGCACCAAGGTGCAGGTAGAAGAGCGGGACGACACCGCCCCCACCACGGCAAAGCGCAACCAGGCGCTGATCGATTCTCCGCCTGCAGCCACCACTGGCGATGGCATTGCCCCGCCCGATTACGCGGACGCGCAGGATGCAGAAGCCGCCCGCACCGCCGCCTCTCCCGGGCCGACCTCTGCCGCCGCCAATGCCGACAACACGGCCGCTGCTGCACTGGGTACCGATGCCGAGGCTGGCGATGGCGTACCGGCGCGCGCCGCCATCAAGGATACGCCGCCGCCTCCGCCAGCGAAGGATGAGGCGCAGCCGGAAGCAACGCCCGCTGCCACCTCGTCGCAGCCTGCATCAACCTCCGATGCCGATGACCTGCGCCGCATCAAGGGTGTCGGCCCCAAGCTGGTGACCATCCTGCACGAGCACGGCGTTACCTCCTTTGCGCAGATCGCCGCATGGACGGAACAGGACATCGATTCCATCGACGCGCAGCTTGGCCGTTTTCAGGGCCGTATCCGGCGCGATAACTGGGTTGAACAGGCGGCTTTGCTGAAAGATGGAGACACGGCCGCGTACGAAGCCCGGTTCGGTCGCATCGCCTGACCGGGAACCTAGCGGCTGCTACATGCGTAATGCGAACTACTGCGTAGTATAGTAAACAATGGCCGAGGACGTTTTATGGCAAGTCAAGCTGCAATGGATCAGCCCACCGTCCTGGTGGTTGAGGACGAGGTCATCATCGCGCTCGACCTGTCGGAAACCGTGCGGGACATGGGTTATCGCGTTGAGGGCCCTTATGCCACGCGCGGCCATGCGATGATTGCCATCGATCAGGAAATGCCCGATTTTGCCATTCTCGATGTGATGACGGCCGATGGCGAGGTTTTCCCGCTGGCCGATGCGCTGACGGAGGCTGGCGTGCCGATCATCTTCCATTCGGGCCATTTCACCAAGGGTGAGATCGCATCGCGCTATCCCTCTGCGCAGGCCGCGGAAAAGCCCTGCCCGCCAGACCAGCTGATGGCGATGATCCAGAAGGCCAAAGCACAGGCACACTAAGACAGGCACATTGGCACAGCCAGATTGATTGCCGGTTTCCTCGGCTCGCCAGAGTTGAACAACGCTTGTTGAGCAACTAGGGCGATTTCACAGGAGACTATATACAATGGCCAGCATGGTGCCCTTCGACTGGGCCGACCCGTTCAATCTTGACGACCAGCTTTCCGAAGACGAACGCATGATCCGCGATGCCGCGCATGCCTTCGCCCAAGGAACCCTGCAACCGCGCGTGATCGAGGATTACGCGAAAGAGAATGACGCCAGCGAGCTGTTCCCCCTGATGGGACAGGCGGGCATGCTGGGTGTCACCATCCCTGAAGAATTCGGCGGTTCCGGCGCGAGTTACGTCGCCTATGGCCTCGTCGCGCGAGAGATCGAGCGGGTGGACAGCGGATATCGCTCCATGGCCAGCGTGCAATCCAGCCTCGTGATGTATCCCATCCACGCCTATGGCACGGATGAACAGCGTGCCAAATACCTGCCCGGCCTCGCCTCTGGCGAATTGATCGGTTGCTTTGGCCTGACGGAGCCCGATGCGGGTTCTGATCCTGCCGGCATGCGCACCTATGCAAAGAAGGATGGCGATGGCTATTCCCTCTCCGGCGCGAAAACCTGGATTTCCAACTCGCCATTCGCCGATGTCTTCGTGGTCTGGGCCAAGTCGGAGGTGCATGGAGACAAGGTGCGCGGCTTCGTGCTGGAAAAGGGCATGGCCGGACTGGAAGCGCCCAAGATCGGCGGCAAGCTGTCCCTGCGCGCCAGCACCACGGGCATGATCCAGATGGACGAGGTGAAACTGCCCGCAAATGCGCTGCTGCCCAATGTTGAAGGTATCAAAGGGCCGTTCGGCTGTCTGAACCGCGCGCGCTACGGCATTTCATGGGGCAGCATGGGCGCGGCTGAATTCTGCTATCACGCTGCGCGCCAATATGGCCTTGATCGGCACCAGTTCGGCGTGCCGCTCGCCTCCAAGCAGCTTTATCAGCTGAAACTCGCGGACATGGTGACGGAAATCACGCTGGGCCTGCAGGGCAGCCTGCGCGTGGGGCGGTTGATGGACGAAGGCCGCTTTGCGCCTGAGATGATTTCCCTGATGAAGCGGAACAATGTGGGCAAGGCGCTTAACATCGCGCGGGCCGCAAGAGACATGCATGGTGGGAACGGTATTTCCGAGGAATATCAGGTGATGCGCCACATGGTGAACCTGGAAACGGTGAACACTTATGAAGGCACGCATGATGTTCATGCCCTGATCCTTGGTCGGGCGATCACCGGTTTGTCGGCATTTTAGCACGTCCTGCCTTTAAACATGCACATTGGGTAGTGAATGTTGTGGTTTTGGCGCAACACTCGGCTTGGTTCTGAAAGTTTTGCAATTCAGACTGGAACAATGGCGCAATAATGCCATTGAGCAAGGGATGCGGGAGGGAGTCCTTCCGTAGGTCGTAATGAGGACGAATATGAAAAAGCTATTGATCAGTGCTTCGCTGGTAGCGCTTGCCTTCCCGGCAGCCGCCCACGCGCAAGCCTACATTGGCGTCAGCGGCGGCGTTGTCTCCAATGAAAACCTTGAGAACGAAGGCGATTTCGCCGGACGCGTTCCTGCCAACGGCGCGCTTCCTGCGATCCCGTCGGGCACGGACTATTCTTTTGAAACCAACACCGAGCTGGGTTGGACTGCCGGTGGCCAGATCGGCTACAAGTTCGACAACGGCTTCCGTCTTGAACTGGACGGCAACTACCAGTCGACGCAGATCGACTTCCACAAGGATCTGGTAGTCGGTGGCACGAACATCGACGGCCTCGATTACGGCCAGGCTTTCCGCCGCACCACCAACCCCACGAACTCCACCGTTGGTGAGTTCCTGGCAGATGGCGACGGCGACGTGGAAACCTACGGCGTATTCCTGAACGCACTTTATGACTTCGACCTCGGCGGCATCCAGCCTTACCTTGGTGTCGGTGGCGGCGTCATGGTTGTCGATCTGGACTACAAGCCCGACGGTCTTCGTCTGGTGAACGATGCCGATCCCGTGTGGGCCTACCAGGGCATCGCCGGTATCTCTGGCGATCTGTCCGACAACATTCAGCTGTTCGCTGAATACAAGTATCGCGGCCTGTTTGATGAGCCTGACTTCATCTTCACCGGCCCGCTGCCCATCAACGGCCTGAACACCGACCTGAACCAGCACTCTGCTGTGCTGGGTCTGCGCTTCATGCTGGGTGGTGCCGAGGAAGTTCTTCCTCCGCCTCCCCCACCGCCGCCGCCGCCCCCGCCGCCTCCCCCGCCGCCTCCTCCCCCGCCGCCGCCTCCGGCTGCAGTGTGTGAGCAGGGCCCGTACATCGTGTTCTTCGATTGGGATCAGTCGGACATCACGCCGGAAGCAGCCACCGTGCTCAACTCTGCAATCACCGCCTATGGCGATTGCGGCACAGCAGCGATCATGCTGGCCGGTCACACCGACCGTTCGGGCAGCGTCCAGTACAACATCGGCCTGGCCGAACGTCGTAACGACTCGGTTGAGAACTACCTGACCGGTCGCGGCATTCCGTCGACCCGCATCACGACCGAAGCCTTTGGTGAAAGCATGCCTCGCGTGCCGACCGCCGACGGTGTTCGTGAACTGCAGAACCGCCGTGTGGAAATCACCTACGGTCCGGGTTCGGGCATGTAAGCGACTACGCTTCGATGATTACGAGAAGGGCCGGGAGCAATCCTGGCCCTTTTTGTTTGTGCGTGATCGCTGTTGAATTGTGGCGGTGTGGATGACAGTGCGGGTTCATTGCCAAGGGCCTAACGCCCCGCCTTCGCTGAATTCGGAAAACCCCTGCCATCAACGCCCGCACCACTTTTCAGGACGATCCCAACCCAGAGGATAGAATCCCCGGTCATCCAGGTGCCTTGGCCCGAATGATGGCGGCTATTGCCGGCGCGTTTCCCGACGATGTGCCGAAACGGACCCTTGGCCTTGCGCTGGCATTGGGGATCGAACTGCTCATCATCCTCCTGCTGTTTTCCCTGAGTTTCGGCGGGGAAGAGCCTTCCCCTGCCGCGCCCAGCATCAGCACATTCGACGTTTCGCAATCGCCAGCCGCCGTGGAACCAGAGCCGGAACAGTCTGCTGAGAATGAGGCGGCTCAGCCAGAGGAGGCGTTCGAACCGCAGCCCAGCCCGCTGGAAACATCCTCCCCGGCGCCATTGCCGCGCGCGATCACGCTGTCGCAGCACCCAGTGCCATTACCGCAAGCTGCGCCCCAGCCCGCACCTCAGCCAGCACCCCAGCCCAGCCCGAAGCCCACAGCGAAAACCACTGGCACCATCGGTGCAGTCGTACGCTCCGATCGCAATGTCGGCCCGGCGGACACCGGTTCCAGCCGCGGCGCGGATAGCGAGCGGGTGGGCACCGCGCCCGACGGATCGCCGCTCTACGCAGCCCGCTGGTATCGCGAACCCAGTCCGGATCAATTGTCCGGCTATCTATCCGCAGCCAACAGCCCCGGATGGGGCCTGATCGCGTGCAAGACAGCGCCGGGATGGCGGGTGGAGGAATGCGCGGTACTCGACGAATATCCGCGAAACTCCGGCATAGCCCGCGCCGTGCAGGCCGCCGCGTGGCAGTTCCAGGTGCGCCCGCCGCGCCTTGGCGGGGCGTATCAGGTGGGCAGCTGGGTCAGGATCAGGATCGATTACACGCGCAATCTGCGCAACCAATCGGGTTACTGATCGCTCAATCCACCAGCATGAGCGCATCCAGCGCGATTACGCCCTGCCCCAGCGGATAGACGATCACCGGGTTCAGATCGACTTCGCGGATGGAGGGGTTGCCCACCATGATCCGGCCCATCGTCACGATCATTTCCGCCAGCGCGTCCACATCCAAAGCCGGGCTTCCGCGCCAGCCGGTGAGAAGGGGCGCCTGCTTCAATTGCAGCAGCCCTTCCCTCACCTGCTCCTCACCCAGATCGGGGGTAAACAGCTTTACATCCTTCAGGATTTCCGCGGTCACGCCGCCGAACCCTGCCAGCACTACGGGCCCCCATTGCGGATCGTGCTTGGCGCCCACGATCATCTCTGTGCCCATCGTGCCCATCTTTTCCACCAGTACGCCGTCCAGGCTGATGCTGGCGTCATAGGCGGACACGTTGCCATACATGCGATCGAACGCCTCGCGCACGTCATCGGCGGATTTCAGGTTCAGGATCACCCCGCCCGCATCGCTCTTGTGGCCAAGCGCGGCGGCCTGCGCCTTCATGACGACGGGATAGCCCAGCGCATCGGCAGCAGCGGCAGCATCGTCTGCCGTGGCGGCAAAGGTGCTTTCGGGGAACGGCACGCCCAGCGGGCGCAGCAGGTCCTTCGCGCGATATTCGGGGATCACGCCGCTTTCGCCATCGATCCCTTCAATCTTTATCGCCTTTACCGAGCAGTCCGACAGGTCGCGCTTGGCAAGGTCTGCCAGCCGCGCGATGGCGCGATATGCACGCTCGGTAGAGGGGAAATAGGGAATGCCGACGCGGGCGAGCCCCTCTATATATTTCTCCGGCACATTCGCGCCTTCATCGACACCGGCGAACACCAGCGGCTTGCCCAGATCGCGGCCGTCCAGCACCTTCTGGATGGCGGGAAACTTGATCTCGCTCGTGATGGGGTCGGACTGGATGATGGAGGCCACCACGCTGCCGATCCGCTCATCCTCAAGCAACGCGGTGAGGAGATTGGTGTAGATCTCCGGCTCCGACAGGCCGATCGCGGTGATGTCCGTGGGGTTGGAGACAGGCACGAAATCGGGCAGCACTTCGCGCAGTTTCGGGCTGTTCTCGTCGTTCAGCTCGATCAGGTCGAGGCCAACGTCCTGCGCCAGGTCAAAGGCAAGGCCGCGCAATGCGCCGCTTTCGCCCAGCACCGCCATATTGGCACCCGGCAATGTTTCGCAGGTGACGGCGATGGTGGCGATGTCGCCCAGCTCTTCCAGCGTATCTGCAAAGATGATGCCTTCGCGGATCAGCTTGGCCTTCATCAGCGCATAGTTGCCTGCCATTGCGCCCGTGTGGGTGGCGGCGGATTCCTGTGCCTTGTCGCTCTTGCCGGGGTGCAGCATCACGATGGGCTTGCCAGCTTCCCGCGCGCGGCGCGCTGCGGCGATGAAAGCCTGCGGACGGCGGAAATTCTCCACATACATGGCGATCACGTGCGTGGCGGGATCATCCACCAGCCATTCCACGTAATCCTCCACGCCCGATGCCGCCTCATTACCGGTGGAGACGGAGGTGGAGACATAACAGCCGCGCGGGTGCAGCGTGGTGGCCAGCACTGCTGCCAATGCGCCGGACTGGCTCGCGATACCCACTGCCCGCGCGCCTTCGGGCGGGGTCTTCATGTTGGTTTCCACGAAGGTAAGCGGAATACGCTCCACATAGTTCGTGCAGCCGAGGCAATTGGGGCCTTCGATGATAATGCCATGCTCTTCGGCGATGCGCGCCAATTCGGCCTGGTCCTTCGCGCCTTCCTCTCCCGCTTCGGAGAAGCCGGCGGCATAGATCACCACGGCGCCGCAGCCGTTTTCGGCCAGGTCTCGCACGGTCTGCACCACGAAGGGGCGCGGGATCGCCAGAACGGCGCAGTCCACGCCTGCGGGCAGTTCCTTTACATCCTTGTAGACCTTCAGGCCTTGCAACTCGTCCCGCTTGGGATTCACCGGGTAAACATCGCCATCGAATTCATACTGCACGAGGTTGTTCAGCAGCGTGCAGCCCAGAGCGCCATGACGGTCTGACGCGCCGATGACGGCCACCGATTTGGGGCGCAGCAGGCGATCGATCTGTTTGTTGGTGAAGCGGCGGGTGGTCATCGGTGTCATCCCCTGAAGGCATGCCAAACCCCGGACATACCGGGGCAGCGTGATGTCGGATTTTCTAGACAGGTGCGGCGGCGCGAACAAGCGCCCGCGCCGCCAGCCTGATTTTGATGCAGCTTAGTCCTTGCTGATCTTGGTCTTGTCGAACGCGCCAAGGCCGGGCTTGAAGGTCTTCTCGTCAAGGAACTGCTTGGTGGCTTCCTTGCGGGTTTCCCAGCCGCCGAAATCATTCAGCGCTTCCTGCGTGCGGATCAGGTAATCCTCGGCATTGTCATAGGTCATTTCCATGACGCGGCGCATCGCCCACTTGGTGGCGCGCAGGGCCTGGCTGTCCTTGGCCTTCAGCTTGTCGGCAACCTCGGTAACGCGGGCCTTCAGCTGGTCGTCAGGCACGCATTCGGTGACGAGGCCCTGTGCTTCGGCCTGCTTTCCGGTGAGGTTTTCACCCATCATCGCGTGATACATGGCCTTGCGATAGGGCATCAGGTCAGCCGCCACCTTGGATGCGCCGCCGCCGGGCAGGATGGCCCAGTTGATTTCGGAAAGGCCGAACTGCGCGCTTTCACCGGCAATCGCGATGTCGCAGGCGAACAGCGGGCCGTAAGCGCCGCCAAAGCACCAGCCGTTGATCATGCCGACGGTGGCCTTTTCATACCAGCGCAGGCGTTCCCACCAGGAATAGGCTTCTCGCTGGTGCTGGCGAACCTTGTGCAGGCCTTCCTGTTCGGCGTGGCGGAAATATTCCAGCAGATCCATGCCGGCAGACCATGCATCGCCCTCGCCCGTCAGGACCAGGACCTGCACGTCGTCACGGAATTCCAGCTCGTCCAGCACTACGCCCATCTGGCGGTTCAGCTTGGGGCTCTGGCAGTTCTTTTTGTCGGGACGGTTGAGCGAAACCCAGGCGACGCCGTCAATCACTTCATACTTGACGGTTTCTTCCTGCGGACGGGGATCTGGTTGCGATGGGCCTTTTGCCATGATGTCTCTCCTCTGGCACCGGTAGATGCGATTCGACTCGCCCGGTGGTGGTTTATGCTGTTGCCGATGTAGTTTCCGATATTGTTATATGCAACAACAATCGCTAAGGCCAGATACAGATGGATGATCCACTCGCCCGATACCCCGGCTATTCCCTGCGCCGCGCCGCCAATGCGACGGGTGCGCAGCTGAGCGTCCGCCTTGCCGATCTCGGCTTGCGGCAGGCCGATGCATCGGTTCTGCTGATCCTGGAGAACAGCCCCGATATCACCGCCAGCGCGCTGGGCCGGCGGCTGGATATCCAGCGCGCCAACATGGTGCCGCTGCTGAAACGCATGGAAGAGGGCGGCCTGATCCAGCGGCGCGCGATAGACGGAAAATCGCAAGGCCTTGCCCTGACGGCGAAGGGTCGCAAGGCGCGCAATGCTGCGCAGGAGTGTATCGAGGGTTTTGAAAACGAACTGCTGGCCCGCGTGCCCGCCCAGCACCGCGCCCACCTGCTGCCTGCCCTGAACGCCCTGTGGCATGACGACGGCGCATCCTAGAATGACGAACCTGCACCCGCATTCGCTTCCTCCCCTGCCCCTCACCTGATAGGCTCACGACATGCCCCGTACCCGACTGTATTCGCTAGACGAGCTGGACGATATTCCCGGCACCAAGGTCTTTCGCGCCCGCGAAAGCCGGCAGGCCTATCACCTGCACAAGTTCTGTATGAGCCTGATGAAGGAAGAGAACCGCAAGGCCTTTAAAGAGGACGAGCGCGGCTATCTGGACCAGTACGCCATGACAGAGGAGCAGAAGGAAGCCGTGCTTGAGCGGAACCTTACAAAGCTGATCGATCTGGGCGGCAACATGTATTTCCTGGTGAAAATCGCCAGCACCGATGGGTGGAGCGCGCAAAAGGCGGTGTCTTCCATGAGCGGGATGAGCGCCGAAGAATATGCGCAGATGATGCTGGCAGGCGGCCGTTCGCCCGAAGGCCTGCGCTCCATAAGGGACAAGAACTGATGGCCCGTATTTCCGGCGGTATCGCCACCAGCCACGTGCCCGCCATCGGCGCGGCATTCGACCTGGGTAAAACCGAAGAACCCTATTGGAAGCCGATCTTCGAAGGCTATGAATACGTCAAGGAATGGATCAAGGACAACACGCCAGACGTGGTGATCCTGATCTACAATGATCACGCATCTTCGCTGATGCTGGACATCGTGCCCACCTTCGCACTGGGCTTTGCCGAGAAATTCGAAAGCGCCGACGAAGGCTGGGGCCGCCGCCCCGTGCCCGTGGTGGAGAACCACCTGGACCTTGCCGCGCATGTGGCAGAGCAATTGGTGATCGACGAGTTCGACATCACCCTGATCAACGAGATGGACGTGGACCACGGCTGCACCGTGCCGCTGTCGCTGGTGTTCGGCGATGTGGAGGAATGGCCCTGCAAGGTGATCCCGCTCGCCGTGAATGTCACCCAGTTCCCCACCCCTTCGGGCGAACGCTGCTGGAAACTGGGTGAGGCGATCCGCAATGCGGTGAAGACCTTCCCCGAAGACCTGAACGTGCAGGTGTGGGGCACCGGCGGCATGAGCCATCAGCTGCAGGGCACCCGCGCTGGCCTGATCAACGAGGAATTCGACAATCGCTTCCTCGACCTGCTGGCGCATGAGCCCGAAGAGCTGAAATACATCACCCGGCTGGAATATCTGCGCGAGGCGGGCACCGAAGGGATCGAGATGATCATGTGGCTGATCATGCGCGCCGCCCTTGGCTATGGCGTGGAGGAAAAGCACCGCTTCTACCGCGTGCCCGCCAGCAACACCGCCGTGGGACACGTGGTGTACGAATCCAAGAGCTAGGTCTGGGCCGAAGCCTATCCTCGGCAGTTGATTGACAATGTCCGGTAGAGGCACGATCTAGCGTGCACACTGCCGCCCATCGTCACTGCCGAGGACCATCAATGACCGATCAGCCCACCGCCGCCGACCTTTCCGCCGATATTGCCCGCGTGTTCGAAGCGCAGCAGGCCAACCAGTGGAACGTGAAGGCCAGCGATGCCGCCGCGCGCAAGGCGAAGCTGCAAAAGCTGAAAGATGCGGTGGAAAGCCACACCGACGAAATCGTCGCCGCCGTGCTGAAGGATACGCGCAAGCCTGAGGGCGAAATCCGCGTGACAGAGGTGATGAATGTGGTGGGCAATATCCAGCTCAACATCGATAATCTGGAAGAGTGGATGAAGCCCGAAGAGGTGACGCCCACCAACAATCCGGACGACAAGGCGATGATCATGCCCGAAGCGCGCGGCGTGTGCCTGATCCTTGGCCCGTGGAACTTCCCCCTCGGCCTCACGCTAGGCCCCGTGGCTGCGGCGATTGCGGCGGGCAACACCTGCGTGGTGAAGCTGACGGATCTGTGCCCCAATGTGGCCAAGGTGGCCAAGCTGATCGTCGAGGAAGCCTTCGACGAGAACGAATGCGCCGTGTTCGAAGGCGATGTCTCCGTGGCGGAGGCTTTGCTGGAACTGCCCTTCAACCACATCTTCTTCACCGGCAGCACGCGCGTGGGCAAGATCGTGATGGCCGCAGCGGCAAAGCACCTTGCCACCGTGACGCTGGAGCTGGGCGGCAAGTCCCCCGTCATCATCGACGAAGGCGCCGATATCGCACCTATTGCCGCCGCGCTGGCAGGGGCGAAGCAGTTCAACGGCGGTCAGGCGTGTATCTGCCCGGACTATGTCTTCGTGCCGGAAGGCAGGCAGGCCGAACTGGTGGAGGGGTTCAGGCAGAATGTGCAGAACAATCTCTATGGCTCTGGCGAACTGGACAAATCCGCCATCGCGCAGATCGTGAACCAGACCAATTTCGTCCGGGTGAAAGGCATGGTGGACGATGCCGTAGGCCAGGGCGCGACGGTGGCCGTGGGCGGGGAGATGGACGCTGATGACCTCACCATCCATCCCACCATGCTGACGGACGTGACCCCGCAGATGAAAATTCTGCAGGACGAAATCTTCGCGCCCGTCCTGCCGGTGATGACTTACGAGACGCTGGATCAGGTGATCGATTATATCGAGGCGCGGGCAAAGCCTCTGGCGCTCTACATGTTCTCCCCGTCGGAGGAGAATATGGACAAGGTGCTGAAACGCACCAGTTCAGGCGGCACCACGCTGAACGGCGTGTTCTCCCACTACCTTGAAAACCGCCTGCCCTTCGGCGGCGTGAACGGCAGCGGCATGGGCAGCTATCACGGATACTGGGGCTTCAAGGAATTCAGCCACCACCGCGCCGTGTACAAGCATATGGCATAGTATGAAGGTGGCGGGGCATCGCGCCCCGCCCCTCGCCTAGCGGATGAAGTAACCCACCGTTTTGAAACTGCCGTCTTCTTTGCGCATAATGACAGTTTCCAGTGATCCCGGCGCACTGGCGAAAGCGGTGGCGAATTGCACCACCGCGTAATCCCCCGGCGGCGTGCCCGGCAGGGTGTCCGTCTGCTGCACGCTCATAATTTCGCGAGAGATGACGCCGCCCAGCGGCGCGCGCACCTGTGTAGCGGCGGTTTCCCACTGTGCAGCGGTAACCTGGCTCTGGAACATCTCCCCTGCCTGCTGCCAGCTTTCGTCCCACTCGCCAGCATCGCCCAATGCGAGCCAATCCAGCGCCGTGTCGCGGATGCGTGCATCCTCGGCACTCAGGGCCGTGCCGGTGGCGGGTGCTTCACCTTCAGCCTGCGCTGTCGCGACAGGCCGGGCATCACCGGCGGGGTTAAGGGCGAACATGGCAACGGCGGTAACAAGGGCGATCATGGCAATTCCTCCTGCAAGCCAGGCCAGCGTTCTGGTGCTGAGCCGGGCCGGTTTCGACTGCCCTGACAATGGTGCGTCTGCATCGCTGTCAGCCATCCCAGAAGATGAGGGTGCAGGAAATTGGGGTGGTCCACCCTCGGCCTCACCCAGAATTCTTGCGGCTTCGCGGCTGCTGGTAACCCCCAGTTTCTGACGGGCAGAGCGCAGGCGATCATTGATGGTGTAAACCGAAAGGCCAAGCGCGGCGGCAGTGGACTTCGTATCGTGCCCCGCCAGCAGGAGGCGCAAGGTCTCCTTCTCCTTCTCGGTAAGATCGCCAATTGCCTGCTGCATGGTCAGAACCTTGCCATCATTCCTCTTTGCCAGGCAATGCCGGAGATGGCCGGCCGATTGACAGCTCGGCTTCGGAGAAGCGGATCGGCGTGCGCAGGCCCTTCAGCCCGTCCTCGTCCAGATCCACCACCATTCCGCGCGCCGCAATCTGCGGATCGGTCAACGCCTGCTTCACCGTGTTGATCGGACCGGCAGGAATGCCCCTGTTCTCCATCTTCAGCAATACGTCCTCCCGCTTCATCTCGGCAATACGCTTCATGATGGAGGCGGACAGCGATACGCGGTTCTTCACGCGGCGGGCGTTGGTCGTCCATTCCTCGCGCAAGGGCAGGTCTATCGCCTCGCAGAACCGTTCGAACTGGCGATCATTGCCCACCGCCACGATCAGCCAACCGTCCCTCGCCTGAAAGGCTTCGTAAGGGGCGATGTTGGGATGGGCATTGCCCATGCGCTTTGGGCTGCGGCCGGAGGCGAGGTAGTTCATCGCCTGATTGCCCAGCGTGCCCACCATCACATCGAACAATGCCATGTCCACCATCTGCCCGCGCCCGGTGCTTTCGCGCTGGCGCAGCGCCGCCTGGATGCCGATCACGGCGTAAAGCCCGGTCATGATATCGGCATAGGCCACGCCGATCTTGTTGGGCGGGCCATCGGGCGTGCCGGTCAGGTCCATGATGCCGCTCATCGCCTGGATGATGATGTCGTAACCCGCGCGGCCCGCGTAAGGGCCATCCTGCCCGAAACCGGTGATGGAGCAATAGACGAGGCGCGGATTGACCTCTTTCAGACTATCGTAATCCAGCCCGAACTTGGCGAGGCCGCCGGTTTTGAAATTCTCGATCAGCACATCGGCATCGGCGATCAGGGCATGGACTTTCTTGAGGTCGGCCGCGCTGTTGAAATCGGCGACCATCGTATCCTTCCCGCGGTTTGCGGCGTGGAAATAGGCCGCATCCTTGGTGCCGTTCTCGCGGTCGATGAAGGGCGGGCCCCATTGGCGCGTGTCGTCCCCGTCCGGGCCTTCAACCTTGTGCACCTCCGCGCCCAGATCGGCCAGGACCTGCCCGGCCCAGGGTCCTGCCAGAATGCGTGCGAGTTCGACGACCTTGATGCCGTGCAGTGGAGAATTGCTCATGGCCGCGCTCTACGCGGCGCGAGCCTTCAGGTAAACGGGCGGGTGTTGGACACCGTAATTACTCGGGCGCGATGTGGAAGACCCGCTCCGCATTGCCGTGGCACAGGGCGTGGCGTTCTGCATCGGTGCATTCGAAGTTCTCGATGAAGTCCACCGCCGGTTTCATCGGCTGGTAGGGGTAATCAATGGCCCAGATCACATTGTCGATGCCCATCCGGTCTATCGCATATCGCAGCGCCAGCGGGTCTTCCACGCCGCTGGTGGTGAAGACGAAATTGTCGCGGAAGTATTCCTCCATGCTGCGCTGTGTTTTCGGTGCACGGCCAACCTTTTGCGCGCGGCTGTTCATGAAATTTATGCGCCAGATGAAGAACGGCACCATCTCGCCCATGTGGCCCACGCAGATGCGCAGCTTGGGGAAATGATCGAACACGCCGCCTGCCATCATGCGCAGCATGTTGGTGCCCACTTCCACGCCGTATGCCCACATGGCCGAATCCATCGCATAGTCCATCAGCGGGCCCTTCAGCGTATCGGATGGCCCGCGCGGGTGGATGTAGATGGTGGCATCATGCGCCTCTGCCGCCTCGAAGATGGGCCAGAATTTGGGATCGTCGAAATAGTCGCCATTGGTGTGACCGTTCACGATCAGGCCGTTCAGCTTCAGATCGGTCATCACCCGGTCGATTTCCTTCGCCGCGCGCTTCGGGCTGTGCGGTGCAAAGCTTGCCAGACCGGCAAAGCGATCAGGGCGCTTGCGGCAGATTTCCGCCAGCCTGTCGTTACTTAGCGCGGCAAGTTCTGTTGCCGTGTCAGCATCGAACATCTGCACGCCGGGCGCCGTCAGGGTGAGCAGGTGCATGTCCACGCCAAACTCGTCCATCTGCGAAAGCCGCTGGCCTTCAACGTCCTTCAACCCTTCCAGGAAGTTCATCTTGCCATAGCCGCTGGCATCGTGATCGGCATCGTAGATCCCGCCTACCAGCAGCTTGTCAGCGCTTTGCGACGGCCCGCGTGCAACCTGGCGCAGTTCTTCGGCAACTTCGGGGATCGTCCATGCTTCCTCGCAGGCGATCAGGCGGCACTTGTTTCCCATGGTTCCTCTCCCAGAATGATCGGGTCAGCTTTTACTGGCCTTTGCGGACAAGCTAGCAGGGACTGGCGATTGCCATAGGATTTTTGCGCGTTAAAATGTCCCATGCGTTCTGCTGCGCCACCAACGCCAGCGTCCAGGGACATCGAAAGCTGGACATCCGCCGGGCTTGCCGGGCCGGAAGCTTTGCGCGAATGGCGCGAGTGGGCGGCCAGCACGATTGCTCCCATCGAAGTGGAGGTTTTCGACCCCCACGCCTTTGCCGCGCGCTGGATCAGCCACGGTATCGGGCAGCTGCGCCTGCTGCATCTTTATGCCCCCGCACAACGGGTGACGCACACGGGGATGGAGGGCAGCGCAGGCCGCGCCGCGCCATCCATCCAGCTGGTATATTCCCGTCACGGTGCGGTGAAGACGCTGATGGGCGGCAAGAGCTTTACCATCGAGCCGGGCCAGTTCGTGCTGCTGGACAACACCCGCTTCTACCAGATGGAAATGCAGACCGAGCATGAGTGTATCGACCTGATGATGCCGCAGGGCTGGCTGGAAAAGCATCTGCCCGATCCCGGCGCCCTGCTGGCAAAGCCGATCAACACGCGGGAGGGATGGGGAAAGCCGCTGGGCGCCCTGCTGGAAACCATGCTGGACAGGCTGGCCGATGCCCCCCTGCCGCGCCCCCTGATCGCCGAACAGGTGGGAACCTTGCTGGCGTTGGCCACCGGCGTGCAGGAACCGCCACACGCCACGCGCCATCGCGGCCAGCTGGCCCGGCGTATCCTGCGCCGGATCGAAAGCGATTATGCCGATCCCGCCCTCTCGCCAGAGCGGGTGGCGCGTGATTGCGGCATATCGAAACGCTATCTGCAAACCTTGCTGGCGGGCAGCGGCACCAGCTTCGTGCAGGAATTGAACGTGATGCGGCTAGACCGGGCCAGCGATATGCTGGCCGATCCGCGCGCGGCGGGACTGGCCGTGGCCGATATCGCCTTTCGCAACGGGTTTCTCGACCCCGGCTATTTCACCCGGCTGTTCCGCAAACGCTTTGGCGTAACCCCCAGCGCGTGGCGCGCGGGCCATGCCCCGCAAAGCTGATCGGCCGTGCTGAAATTCGCCTTCGCGCTGATCGTGGTGATCATGCTGGCCGTGCTGGCGCTGGGCATCGCCTACAAGATATCGCCGCTGCGCACCTTCGATACGCTGGTGCCCAAGGATGATGGCGGGCGCAAGATTGCCGAGGGTCTGGCCTATGGCAATGATGCGCGCCAGGCGCTGGATATCTACGCACCGACGACACCCGGCGATGGTCTGAACACCGATGATCTGCGCCCCGTGGTGGTGTTCTTCTACGGCGGCAGCTGGGACAGCGGCACGCGGGAGGGATATAATTTTGCAGGCCGCGCCCTTGCCGCGCGCGGTTTCGTGGTGGCCGTGCCCGATTATCGTCTGGTGCCGCAGGTTCACTTCCCCGCATTCGTGCAGGATGGCGCGGCAGCGGTGCACTGGGTGCGGCAGAATATCGCGCACTATGGCGGCGATCCCGATCGTATCGTGCTGATGGGCCATTCGGCAGGCGCCTATATCGCCGCGATGCTGGCAACGGATCCGCAATGGCTGGGCGATGATGAACGCACTGCTGTGCGCGGATTTGTTGGGCTGGCCGGGCCCTATGATTTCGCGCCGCTGGATACCGCTGCCTCCATCAATGCATTTGGCGATTGGCCGGGTGTGGAGGAGACGCAGCCCATTACCTTTGCCGATGAGGGCGCGCTGCCCGCCCTGCTGCTTACCGGCACGGAGGATACGGTGGTGAAACCGCGCAATAGCGAAGCTTTGGCCGCCAAGTTGCGCGCTGCGGGCGTGGCGGCGCAGATGGTGCGTTATCCCGGCATCGATCATGTCGGCGTGCTGATCGCCATGTCCCGCCCCTTGCGCGGGCGTGCGCCGGTGCTAGATGATGCCAGCCGCTTTATTGCCAGCGTTACCGGGCCCTTACCTGACCAGTAAGACAAATTTGCCTGCGCTTTTGTCCTGCTGGCCTTGCGCGCAAATCCTTTGTGGCATCCCCTGCTGCGCGTAGTCTTCCAAGTCTGTCGCCGACTGCAAGCAATTCCGGCAAACGGAATGCCGCGGATCGGCCAGCATTTGAGAGGATGCGAACTATGTCGGACAAAGCCAAGAGCTTTCCCCTGCCCAGCTCACTGAAAGTGACGCCGGGCACCGAAGAGGCGCAGGCCGCCTTCCCCTATTACTGCCAGTTCCAGCCGGGCGACGACGAGCGGTTCTGGTTCTACAACTCCATGCATTTTCCAGAGCCGATGCATCATTTCGATATGATCACGGCGGAGGCTGCCTATTGCGCGCTGGGCGCGTTCAACACCCGCGTGCACGTGCTGCCCACCACCAAGGGCATCGATCACCGCATCATCAACGGCCGCGTTTTCATCGGCGGCGTTCCCGTCACCGATCCTGAAGAGGTGCAGGCCCGCGCGGAGGAATTCCAGAAACGCGGCTTCCATTATTACGAGCATTGGGAAGACCTGTACGACCAGTGGAAGGACAAGATGAAGGCGCTGATCGCGGAGGCGAAGGAACTGCCAAAGCCGCACCTTCCCGATCTGGAGCCGATGGAAACCACGCTGACCGGCAAGGGCATCGCCGCCAACCAGGAACTGATCGACACCTACCGCCGCCAGCTGAACGGCTATTACACGATGTGGCACCACCACTTCGAATTCCTGCTGCTGGGCTATGGCGCCTACATGACCTTCTTCGATTTCTGCAAAAAGGCCTTCCCCGAAATCTCCGACCAGGCGATCAGCCGCATGGTTGCGGGCATGGAAGCGGAAATCTTCAAGCCTGACGAGGAAGTAAAACGCCTCGCCCGCCGCGCGGTGGAACTGGGCGTGGACCAGCATTTCACGCCAGACATGGATATCGACACCGTGCTGGCCGATCTCGACAAGGTGGGCGGCCCCGGCAAGGAATGGCTGACCGAGCTCGAGACCAGCCGCAACCCGTGGTTCAACGTGAATGTGGGCGACGGGTTCTACCACTATCACCGCAGCTGGAACGACGACCTGTCGATGCCCTTCGCCGCGCTTCCCGGCTATATCGAGAAGATCAAGGCCGGCACCAATATCGAACGCCCGATGGATCAGCTGATCAAGGAGCGGGACGAGATGGTGCGCGACTATCGCGAGCTTCTCGATACCGAGGAAGACAAGGCAACATATGACCAGCTGATCGAACTGGCGCACCGCGTGTTCCCCTATGTGGAGGGGCACAAGTTCTATTGCGAGCACTGGTACACCAACCTGTTCTTCAACAAGATCCGCGAATTCGGCACGCTGTTGGTGGAGCACGACTTTTTCGAGAAGGAGGAGGATGTCTTCCATCTCACCCATTACGAATTGGAGAGCGCCATCATCGACCTGATGCTTTCCTGGTCCTCCGGGTCGCCCCCGATAGGACCGTCTCGCTGGCCCGCTATCGTAAAACAACGGCAAGAAGCCATCGATAGCTGGGCCGGCGAGACCGTACCGCCGGCATTGGGACAGGTGCCCGAGGCCATAGACGATCCCGCCATCGTCATGCTGTGGGGCATCACTCGCGACAGCCTGGATACGTGGCTTTCCGATGGTGAGGGCGATCCCAACGAGCTGAAGGGCTTTGCCGCCTGTAATGGCGTGGTGGAAGGCACCGCGCGTGTCATCAAGTCGGTGAAGGAGATCTACAAGATCCAGCAGGGCGATATCCTGGTGTGCCAGGTGACGAACCCCACCTGGTCCCCCCTGTTCCAGAAAATCAGCGCGGCGGTTTCCGATATCGGCGGCAGCATGAGCCACATGGCCATCGTGGCCCGCGAATACGGCCTGCCCGCCGTGGTGGGCACCGGCAATGCCAGCCAGAAGATAAAGGACGGCGCGCGCATCCGCGTGGATGGCGGCAAAGGAACGGTCACGATCCTGGAACAGCCTGCCGAAGCGCAGCCGGAACTGGAGGACGCCTGAGCCATGGAAGCCGTTGCGTGGTTTGCCGATGTCGGCATCAAGGATCGCCCCACCGTGGGCGGCAAGGGTGGCTCTCTGGGTGAATTGACGCAGGCCGGGATCGATGTGCCCGCAGGCTTCGTCGTCACCGTGGCCGCGTTCGAGCAGTTTCTGGAGAAGCTGGAGGAGAAGGAACCGATCCGCCCGCTGGTCGAGGCGCTCGACCCCGACGATCTGGGCGCAGCGACGAAATTATCGGAGCAATTGCGCGCCCGTATGATGGGCGATGAAATGCCGGCCGAGGTGAAGGACGCGCTGAAATCCGCCCATGCGCAGCTTTGCGAGGATGGCCAGCCGGTCGCCGTGCGATCCTCCGCCACCACGGAAGATGCGGAGGACGCCAGCTTTGCCGGATTGCAGGACACCTTCCTGTGGGTGCTGGATGCAGACGCCATGATCGCACGCACCCGCGAATGCTGGGCCTCGCTCTATTCGGTGGAGTCCATGACCTACCGCCGCAAGCAAGGCATTCCGGAAAGCCGCGTGGCGATGGCCGTGGTGGTGCAGCGCATGGTCAACTCCCGCTGCGCAGGCGTGATGTTTACCCGCAGCCCCACCACCGGCGACAAGTCCGTGATCACCATCGAGGGTGCATGGGGCCTGGGCTCCAGCGTGGTGTCCGGCGAGGTTACGCCCGACAAATGGGTGCTGGGCAAGATCACCGGAGAGATCAGCCAGCGCGACATTTCCGACAAGCACGCACGGCAGGTGCCCGCGCCGGAGGGCGGCGGGATCGTGGAGGTGGAGAACGAGGACGACAAGCGCTCCGCCCCATGCCTCACCGATGATGAACTGCTGGCTTTGCGCGAAGTGGGCCGCAAGATCGAACGCCATTATGGCAAGGCGCAGGATATCGAATGGGCGCTGGATCAGGATGGCAAGGTGCTGCTGCTCCAGTCCCGCCCGGAAACCGTGTGGGCTATGAAGGACGCGGAAAGCGCGCCCGTGAAGAAGCCGGAGGGCAAGGCATACAACCACGTGATGGCGATTTTCGGAGGCAAGAAA
Organism: Aurantiacibacter rhizosphaerae; assembly: GCF_009807005.1. Lineage (GTDB taxonomy): Bacteria > Pseudomonadota > Alphaproteobacteria > Sphingomonadales > Sphingomonadaceae > Alteraurantiacibacter > Alteraurantiacibacter rhizosphaerae. The sequence continues at coordinate 888,156 of NZ_WUBR01000002.1, forward strand.
TCGTGAGCCTTTCGGGCAAGGACGTCGCTGAAATCGCGCGGCTGCTGGGCGAATCCGAATTTTCCTCGCTCGACCTGAAGATGGGCGGCTTCACGCTGCGCATCCGCCGTGATGGCAGCAGCGGTGGCCGCTGGGTGGCTGATGAAGTCGAGGTTGACGAGCCAGACCAGCAGGACGAGCCGCAAGGCTCCGCCGGTGTCGAACCGTCCCCCTCCCCGCCGCCATCGGGCAGCGCGCAGCCGGCCACTGTGGCAGATGCAGGGGAAGTGGACGTGATCGCCCCGCTGCTGGGCAATTACTACGCCGCCCCGCGCCCCGGCGAAGCCCCCTTCGTACAGGTGGGCGACCGCGTGGAGCCCGATACGATCGTCGCCATCATCGAGGTGATGAAGCTGATGAACTCGGTGCGCGCCGGGGTATCGGGCACCGTCACCGCCGTCCTGGCGGAAAACGGCAGCGCCATTGAAAAGGGCCAGCCGATCATCAGGGTGAAGGAAGGCTGATGGCCAATATCCAGATCGTCGAAACGTCCCTTCGCGATGGCAACCAGTGCCTGTGGGGCGCAACCGGCATCGATACCGCAAAGACACTGGGCATTGCCCCTGCGATGGAGCGGGCGGGCTTCTCCGCGATCGATTTCACCACCTCCACCCACATGGGCGTGGCCGTGCGTTACAAGCAGGAAGACCCGTGGGAACGCATCCGCGCGATGGCGGACATCTGCAAGACCACGCCGCTGCAATTCCTCTCCACCGGTTTCCGCTTCATCGCGTGGGAAACCGCGACGCCTGATTTCATGGAACTGGCCTTTGCCACGCTGGCGCGCAACGGCATTCGCCGCTTTGCACTGGCCGATCCCATGAACGATGCCACGTCCAACGTGGAAGTCGCGAAGATGGTGAAGCGTGCTGGCGGGGAGCAGGTGGTGGGCGCCCTCGTCTTCTCCATCAGCCCCATCCACGACGATGTGCATTATGCCGAGGCCGCGCGGACGATGGCCGCCAGCAAGGATATAGACGCGCTCTATATCAAGGATCCGGGCGGGCTGCTGACATCCAATCGCGCCGCAACGTTGGTGCCCGCCATCATGGCCGAGATTGGGGACATGCCGCTGGAACTCCATTCGCACTCCACCATCGGCCTTGCCGAACAGGCCTATTGCGAAGCCGCCGACATGGGCATCACCGCGCTGCAATGCGCCAGCGGCGGGCTTGCCAGTGGCACCTCCCATCCTTCTGTCATAGGCACGGTCGCCAACCTTCGCGCGCAGGGCCACACCGTCGATATTGATGACGAGGCGGTGGATGAAATCGCCGACTGGTTCACCGCCATCGCCGATGCGGAAGACCTGCCCAAGGGACAGGCGATGCATTTCGATGCCGCCTATTTCCAGCACAATTTGCCCGGCGGCATGGTGGGCACCATGCGCCGCCACCTGGCCGACCAGGGCGTGCCCGAAATGGAAGGCGCGGTGATAGAGGAGATGGGCCGCGTGCGCCGCGAACTTGGCTGGCCCATCGTGATGACGCCCTTTGCCCAGATGCTGCAGACGCAGGCCGTGATGAACGTGACGGCGGACGAGCGATGGAGCGTGATCCCCGACGAGATCATCCGCTTTGCCATCGGCAAGTTCGGGCGGCCCAATGCGCCGGTGGACCAGAACGTGATGGACCGCATCATGGCCAATCCGCGCACCAAGGAACTGGAAGCGGAAAAGGGCATGGCCGACGTTGCCGACCTTCGCAAGAAACTGGGCATGCACCTGTCGGACGAGGAATTCCTGCTGCGCGCCACCATGCCGCAGAACCTTGTCGACGCGATGGAAGAAACCGGCCCCGCCCAGCGCGAATACGATCCGAAAAAGGTGCCGCTGATGAACCTGTTGCGCGAGGTGTTGCAACGCGGTGATATCGACGAATTCAGCATTGAGAAGGACGATTTCTCCGTCCAGCTTGAGCGTTGAAAGCAGCCCGCTTTCCTACCTCCACGGCAATGCGCAGCTTATGGCCATGAAACCGCCAAATCTCTTTGAAATATCACACATTTCTGTCTTCGCGGGAGTGACCGTGATTCCTTCCCCTGGACTGTGTTCCATGTGTTCCACATTAGGTGATCTATAGATGCGCACGCCAAAGGGCTTCATGTTCGATCTGGACGGGACACTGATCCTCTCCAACCGCAAGCTGGGCAGCTATGACGCCATTCCCGGCGCGGCGGAGGCTCTGGCCGATCTGGACGCGCGCGGCATTCCGTGGATCGCACTGACCAACGGCAGCGCCTATGCCTCCCGCGTGCAGGCCCCGCGCCTACGCGATGTGGGCATCCCCGTGCCGGACGATAAGCTGTTCACCCCCAATTCGGTTGCGGCCAAGGTGATTGCCGACGCTGGATATGGACGCGTGCTGGTGCTGGGCACGCAGGGCGTCACCGATGCTCTGGAGGAGCTGGGCATCAACTGCGTCTCTCCAGATAGCGACCACGAGGGCTGTGACGCGGTGTACATCGCCTGGCATCCCGACTGCTCCATGCCCGATATCCACGCCGCCTGTGAGGCCGTGCTGGATGGCGCCGCCTTCCTCACCGCGTCGGATGTCCCCTTCTTCGCCACCAAGGAAGGCCGCAGCTTCGGATATAGCTGCGCCATCAACGGCGCGGTGGCGCGGGTAACCGGGGTGGAACCGCAGCCGACTGGCAAGCCTTCTGCCCATGCGCTGGCCTTCGTTGCCGATCGGCTTGGCATGGCGAAAGAGGATGTGGGCGTGGTGGGCGATGATGCCACCGCGGAAATCCAGATGGCGCGCGAAGGCGGGGCCATCGGCATCGCAGTAACATCAGGCTCCACCAGCGCGGATGAATGGGCGCAGCAGCCCGATAACAAGACGCCCGACCTGGTGATCGAGAATATCGGCGAATTGGCGAGGCGCACCGGATTGGGCTAATGCCGCGCGTCAAAGGAGATTCGACATGCAGCTAGGCCGTTTCAACCACATCGGCGTTGCCGTGCCCGACATCGAGGAAGCCATTGCATTCTATCGCGATGTGCTGGGCGCAAAGCAGATTACAGAGCCTTTCGACCTGCCAGAGCAGGGCGTGAAAGTGTGCTTCGTCAACACGCCGGGCCATGACGGAACCGAGGGGACGCAGGTAGAATTGCTGGCCCCGCTGGACGAGACATCGCCGGTGGCCAATTTCATCGCCAAGAACCCGCTGGGCGGCCAGCACCACGTGTGTTTCGAAGTGCCGGATATCGAAGCCGCGCGTGCCGAGTTCGAGGCTGCTGGCAAGCGCATCCTCGGCCCCACGCGCATTGGCGCGCATGGCACGCCGATCTTCTTCCTCCACCCCAAGGATATGCTGGGCCAGCTGACGGAAATCATGGAAAGCCCTAAGGAAGGCGCCCTGCATTGATCGCAAGGCTCGGCTTCTCGGTCGAGGAATTGCTGCCAAGGGCGCGCGGCGGCGGCGCGCTGAAAATGGGCCTTGTGGCGCTGGGGGAGGATGAGTGGCTCCAGCCAGCGCCCGATCTCGCCGCGCGGCGTGCCGCCTTCGATGCCCATCCCGGCAGCGTGCAGATCACCCCGCGCGCCGTGGCTGCGGGCGATGAACTGGCCGCCATGCTGGGAACGCGCGGCGGGCTGGAAGGCGCGGCGCGCCATGCGCATGAGGACATGTGTCTGCTCGCGCCCGATAGCGACGATGGCCCCTACCGCCTGATCGGAGCGGTGGTGGCGTGGCCCACGGACTGGCACCCGGCAGACAAGCTGGGCCTGCCGCTGGTGGCCATGCACGCGCCGATCCACGGGTATGAGGAACAGCTAGCCACCGGCGTCGATCACTTCATGGCCCGTCTGAAACCGGGCCGCATATTCGGCCGCTGCAACTGGTTCGTCGCCCCGGTGCCGGACATGCGCTGGATCGACACCGCACCGCCCAGCGAGACTTTCGCCCATGTCACGCCCCGGAACGCGGGTGAAACCCTGTTCGTGCGGTGCGAACGCCAGACCTTGCGCCGCCTGCCCGAAAGCGGCGCTATCCTGTTCACCATCGGCGTTTACGTGGCATCGCTGGGATCTCTTTCCATCGACAATGCTGCAAGAATGGCGCAATCTTTGGCCACCATACCGCCTGAGGAGGCAGAACGGCGCGGTGCGCGCTGGTTTGCGCCGCAGTTGGCCGCCCATGTCGCCGCCCGGATGGATGGCGCAAAAGGATAGATCATGAGCATTGCCTACTCCCTGCTGTTCCTGCTGGCCCATCACAGCACCGATTGTTCGGAGCCGCTGACGCAGCAGGCGATGAACCATTGCGCAGGCGTCGAGTTTGAGGAGGCGGACAAGGCGCTGAACGAACAATGGCGCAAAACCGCTGCGGAGATGCGGCGGCTGGATGCAGCGACGGATTACGATGATGGTCGCCCCGGCTATTTCGAAAACCTGCTGGCCGCCCAGCGCGCATGGCTGACATTTCGGGACCGGCACTGCGCCAGTGAAGGGTACTTCGCCCGCGGCGGATCGCTGGAGCCGCTGCTGGTCGCCACGTGCAAGACCGAGCTGACGCGAGATCGCACGGAGCAATTGAAAGAATTAGCGGACCGTCCGAACTAACGGCGGGAGAGCAAGCGCTCCACCGCTTCCAGGGCCTGAGGATCATCCACATCGCGCAAGCTATCGGTCGGCGCATCGAATACCGTGATGCCGGTGACGTCTGACAGCAGCTTGCCAGCGCCGCTGTCACCGTGCAGCGCCGTAAAGCGGGCAACATCATCGGCCGCAATATGCGTGGGAACGCCAAGGCGGCCGTCGGGATACAGCGTGGCAGCGCCGGATTGGCACGCGGCGAGCCTGCGCAAGTGATAGGTCTCAACCAATGGCATATCCGCCAGCAGCAAGAGCACGCCGCGCGATTGCCTCGCAGCCTCGGCGCAGGCCAGCGCGACGGAGGTACCCTGCCCCTCCTCCGGTGACGGGTTGGTGAGAAGGTGCCAGCCCGTTGCCGCCTCAGCGAAAGCCGGTGGCTGCGGCCCCACCACAATCACGCCGGGCGCAAAGCCCGCCCGTAATACCGCACCAAGAGCCCATTGCCCCAATCGCTTTCCCGCGCAGGCGGCATCCAGTTTACCGCCACCAAAACGCTTGGCCGAACCGGCGGCCAGCACCGCCACCAGCGGCGATGGTTCAGCGGGTTGCATCGTGGTGCGGGTGGCGAAGTTCATATTCGCCTGCGATCCCCGCCAGCGCCGAAAGCGCGAGGCCCAAGGGTTCACGGCTGTGCTTTACCGTGCCGATGGGACTGGCGATGCGCGCCACCTGCTGCGGCGCGAAGCCCAGCGACACCAAATCCGCCTCCCTCGCAGCGCGAGCGGGTGCCCCGCCCTGCGCGCCGATCAGGAAAGCCGGCGTGGTGAGCGCCCATTGCAGGATGGCGCGCTCCCACTCGTGATCGTGGAACAGCAAGACGATGGCCGTCCAGCGATCCGCAGTCAGGTGATCAGGCGACTGCCCCAAAGCCAGTGTGCCATCGTTCCGATCATGCGCTTCAACACCGATGCCGCAGGCCTCGGCAACCTGCGCCATCGCGGCCAGTTCAGGCCCCTCGCCAAACAGGACAAGGCGCAGATCCGGAACGTAGCGTCGTCGCGGCAGCGGGCAGGGATGCGGCAAAGCCAAACTATCTTCACGTCGATTATCAAGGCTGGAGACAACGCTCTGACAAGCCTCCCGATCGGGTTCGGGGTCTATCAGAATATCCAGCCCGCCGCCGCATGGCAGGCGAAAATCGATCTTGGCAGAGCCAGCGCCATAGCGAATTACGCGGCGTTCCCCGCCTTGCGCAATCTCTCGCGCCAGTTCCTGCTCCAGGCATCCATCGGCAAGGCTGCCGGTAACGCTACCATCGGCATGCACAGCCAGCTGCGCGCCGAGGCGGCGTGAAAAGCTGCCCTCTATGTGAGTAATGGTGCACAGGCCCACGCCCGGCTGACAGGCCGCGCGCAAGGCGGCCTGATCGCCTGCCAGGGGAGCCGTCATCTCGCTAGTTGGTGCGCGCGGGAATCTCTGCCGGGTCAATGCCCATGCGCAGCTGCGGTTCTTCTCCGCGCAATTCCTCGAACGCCACCATCAGGTTGATATAGGCGCGCCCGCGCGGAGTACCACCATATTCCAGTCCGGGCAGCATCTTGTCGCCCATGAAAATGGCGAAACTTGGCATGGATTCCAGCTGGGCCAGCGCATCCTCTGGCGTTCCGCCGGATTGCGCGGTTTCCTCTGCGATCTGTACGAGGCCACGGTTGAACGTCATGTAACTGCCGAATTCTTCCCAAGTGCTGGTGCCGCCATGGCCCTGGATCACGGTGTCCACATCATCGATGCCGTAGAAAACCGCCGTCAGCGTGGTGGGCATGGCCAGCATGGAGCCGCCCGATGCAGGATCGATCAGCCCGCTCATATGCCAGGCATAGGCGTCGCCTGCCATCATCACGCGGTCTTCCGGAAAGACGATGAAGGCATCGCCATCGGTATGCGCGGCGCCGAACCAGTAGACCTCCACCCGGTCCTCACCCTCGCCGAGCTGGCGGTAAGTGGTGAATTCCGTGTCCACGCGGTTGGGCGGGAACGGTCCGCCGCCTTCGCGCATCCGCGCCGCCGTGTTGGCCTGCGCAACCACCTGCACCCCATCGTTCTCAGCGAAAAACGCATTGGAGCCGACGTGATCGGGATGCGAGTGCGTGTTGATCAGCGTGGTAACGGGCTTGTCCGTGAACTTGCGGATTTCGGCGAGGATGCTTTCACCCGAATTGGGCAGCTTGGTATCCACCAGAACCACATCGTCCGATCGGACAAACACAACGCTGTTGCCGCCTGCCCCTGGTATCCGCCAGACATTCTCGGAAACCTGCTGAGCCTCCTCGATACCGGGCAGGCCTTGTGCCACAGCGCCGGTAACGGCCACGCCGCCAAGAAGAATTGCCGAAAGAACTGCCACGCGCTGCATCGATATCCGCTCCCAAAGACTCAGGCCAAATTCAGGACTCTGTCAACGAACCAATAGGCACCTGCAAGGATCACCGCAAGCGATCCGCCGATGACAAGCCTTTTCATGGCCACCGGCGCGCGTCCGCGCAGCCAGGCCAACGCCAGTGCGACGGGGATCACGATGGCAAGCTGGCCCAACTCCACACCGATGTTGAATGCCAGTAGGGACCACGCAAGATTGCCGTCGGGCAAGCCAAATTCCCGCAGCACGAAGGCAAAGCCAAAGCCGTGGATCAGCCCGAAGAACAGGGCGAAATAGGGCCTGAGGTCACGCTGGCCATCCTTGCGCAGCAGATTATCCGCCCCCACGATCACGATGCTGAGCGCGATCAGCGGCTCGATTAGCCATGCGGGCGGCGCAAAGGTGCCGGTGGCAGCCAGCGCCAGGGTGACGGAATGGCCCAGCGTGAAGGCGGTGACGATGATCGCCAGCCGCCGCAGTGATCCGCCCAGCAGGATCAGCCCGATCAGGAACAGGACGTGATCCGGCCCGATCAAAACGTGGTGCGCGCCCGATGGGACGAAGGTGGCAAACACCGCCGCCACGCCCGCCGCCGTCCCGGCGTAATGCGTTTGTGCGGCGCTATCCGCGTTGAACAGGAATTGCTGACGAAGATCGCCGCCCTCGTAAATATTGACGAAGGTCTGGTGCGCGGGATCATATGGGAACAGATCCGTATCCACCGTCAGCGCCGGTGGTGGCGGGCCCGATGCACGCAACTGCAAATGCAGGGCATCTTCGGAAGGAGAGGCGGAAATCGCGCCGAATTCCATGGGGATATCTTGGCCCCCTTCGCCGTGCAGAGTCACTCGTCGCTGCATCAGCGCCGTAATCTTACTGTATTGGGACGCTAACACACGCTCGTCGAGCAGGGATGACGGTTCCTCGATCCCCAGTTCATGCGCCACATCGTTTGTGTGAACGCTCAGCGTGCCTTCGATGTGCTGATCCTGCAGCCGCACATCGAGATAGCTGTAGGGCGCCGGATGCGCGCTGGCCGGGCTGACAAAAACAGCAAGGGCAGCCAAGGCTGCAAAGTACAGAACAAGACAAATCCGAAAGGGACGCATTTCTAACCATTTGTTGCGCGAACAACACGCCATGAAACGAGTTGCTTTTCGATACAAGCATGCGGTTGGAACAATTGAAACTATAGACTAGGCATATTTCTGTCACAGTGGGGAGTATTCGTGGGGATGGTCGGTAATTCGTGCCGCATCGAGGCATGGCGGGTGACCGTGATCGCAGGTTCGCTGCTGGCCCTTGGTGCCTGCTCCACTCCTGCAGTCGATGTCGCGGAACCCCGGATCGCTGTGCCTGCCGACTGGCAGATTGCCGATCCTGCACCCGTCAGCACCGATCTTACCGAATACTGGACGCTTCTGGGCGATCCGCTGCTTACCGATTTCGTAGAGCAGGCTATCGTTGAGAACCGCGATCTCGCGCAAAGCGCTGCGCGGCTGAAGCAGGCGCGTGCTTCGCTGGTGCAGGCGCGGGCGGGTTATTTCCCGTCCGTTTCGGCCACAGGCGGGGTCAATCGCGATGTTGGCGATCTGGCCCGCGATGACGTGCAATTTTCCCTTGGCGCGGATGCAGCGTGGGAGCTGGACCTGTTTGGCCAGATCTCTGGCAATGTCGCCGCCGCTCGCGGAGAACTTGTCGCGCAAGGATATTCGCTGGCGGATCTGCAGCGCCTGATCGTGGGACAGGTGGCAATTTCCACGATCAACGCCCGCGCCACGGCAGAACAGCTGGCGATTGCGCGGTCCACGCTGGCCTATCAGGACGATAATCTGCAAATCGCCAACTGGCGTAACCAGGCGGGCCTCGTCTCCAGCCTGGATGTGGAGCAGGCCCGCACGCAGCGCGCGCAGACCGCCGCCACGATCCCGCTGCTGGAAAGCAATCTGAACGCGACCGCCAATTCCATCTCCACCCTGATCGGGGAGGCACCGGGCCGTGTGCTGGATGCAATCGAGGCAAGCGAGCCGCAACCGATTCCCGATCCGCCGCTGCTGGCCGGGTTCGAAGCGCCTGCCGAAGTGCTGCGCCGCCGCCCCGATGTGCGTTCGGCAGAGGCCACGCTGGTTGCCAGCACGGCGCGCATCGGCGTGGCCCGCGCCCAATTGCTGCCGCTGGTGCGACTGTCCGGCAATATCGGCACCGGCCCTGTCACGGGCGGAAACCTGTTTGACATCATCACCGGCGGATTGTTCGCCGGCGTCAGCCAGCTGATATTCGATGGCGGCAGAACCGCCGCGCAGGTCGACATTGCGGAAAGCGGGGCCGAGGCTTCACTGGCGGCCTGGGAACAGACGATCCTGAATGCGCTGGAAGACGTTGAAACCGCCGCTGTCGATCAGCGCACGTCTGATGAACGCGTCGCCATCAACGAGGAAGCGCTGGATGCCGCCGACAATTCCGCTCTGCTGGCGCGCAGCCAGTATCAGGCGGGCCTCACCGATTTTCGCACGCTGTTGACGGCAGAGAACCAGCTGCTGTCCGCGCGCAACCAGCTGGTTTCCGCCCAGGCCGACCGTGCCATCGCCTTTGTCCGCCTGACGCAGGCGCTGGGCGGCGGATGGACCATTTCCGATTACGATCTCCCGCCGGTGGCCAGCAGCGCCCCTGCGGATAACGACAGGACCGCCCAATGAGCCAGACCGACCCCGAAACCGAGCAGGACATCGGCGAATATCTGGACACTGGCAAACCGCGCAAATGGTACAAGCGGCGCTGGGTGTGGGTGGTGGCGGCCATTGTGCTGTTGCTGATCCTGCTGTCCACGGTGTTCTCCGAAGACGAGACGGGCCCGGATTACATCACGGCGGAGGTGGAAGAGCGTTCGTTGGACCTCACCGTTACGGCAACGGGCAATCTGCGCCCCACCAATCAGGTGGAAGTCGGCTCCGAAGTGTCCGGCAGGCTGGATGCCGTGCTGGTGGACGTAAACGATATCGTGTCGCGCGGGCAGGTGCTGGCGCGGATCAACACCGATGTCATCCAGGATCAGATCACGCAAAGCCGCGCCAACCTCAACGCATCGCGCGCTGCGGTGTTGCAGGCGCAGGCCACGCTGGATGCCGATCTTGCCCAGCTTGAACGCCTGCGCGAAGTCAGCCGCCTGTCCGGTGGCCGCGTGCCTGCCAAGGCGGAGATGGAGCAAGCGGAAGCCGCCGTGAACCGGGGCCGCGCCGCCGTTGCCAGCGCCCGCGCCAATGTCTCCAGCGCGCAGGCCCAGCTTTCCAGCGCGCAGACCAATAACGATCGGGCCGTGATCCGCTCCCCCGTGGCGGGCGTGGTGCTGGCGCGGCAGGTGGAACCGGGCCAGACTGTGGCTGCCAGCTTCAACACGCCTACACTGTTCGTGCTGGCGGAAAACCTTGCCACCATGCAGCTGCGCGTGGACATTGACGAGGCTGACGTGGGCCAGGTGCAGCCCGGCCAGAAGGCCGCCTTCACCGTGGATGCCTATCCCGGCCGCCGCTTTCCCGCCGTGGTGGAGCGGGTGGATCTTGCCTCCAACAACATCGCCCTGAACAGCCAGCAACAGCAGCAGGGCAACCAGGTGGTGAGCTACGAAGCGCGCCTGATGGTTGCCAATGATGAAGGACTGCTGCGCCCCGGCATGACGGCCACGGCCACCATCGCCACCACTAACACCGGCAATGCCATGCTGGTGCCCAACGGCGCCCTGCGGTTCGATCCGAACGAGGAAAAGGAAGAAGGCGGCATCTTCGGCCCGCAGAGCTTCGGCCTTGAAGGCAATGACGATGCCACCATCGGCGTGGGCAGCCGCCAGACCGTGTATGTGGTGCAGCCGGATGGAACGCTGCAATCCATCGAGGTGGTAACCGGGCAAAGCGATGGCCGCCAAACCGTGGTAACCTCCGATGATCTGGAAGTGGGCATGAAAGTGGTCACCGGCATCAGGGCTGCCCAGCAGTGAGCACTGCCAGCCCGCCCCTGACCGAAGCGGATGCCGCCAGAAACGGGCGCGCGGCTGAGGCCCTGATCGAGATGGAAGGCATCACCAAAACCTTCGGCCAGGGCGCTGCCGCGTTCCAGGCGTTGAAGGGCGTGGACCTGTCTATCGATCGGGGGGATTTCGTGGCGGTGATGGGTCCGTCCGGCTCCGGCAAGTCCACCACGATGAACATCCTCGGTTGCCTGGATGTGCCCACCACCGGGCGCTTTCGTTTTCGCGGGGTTGAGGTGCAGGATCTGGCGCGGGATCAGCGTTCGCTGCTGCGTCGGCGCTATCTCGGCTTCGTGTTCCAGGGCTTCAACCTGCTGGCCCGCACCAGCGCGCTGGAAAACGTGGAACTGCCACTGCTCTATCGCGGTGAAAAGAAGAAGCAGCGCCGCGAAGCTGCCGAACGCTCTCTCGATCTGGTCGGCCTGCTGCCATGGGCGGATCACACCCCGGCAGAGCTTTCCGGCGGACAGCAACAGCGCGTGGCCATCGCCCGCGCGCTGGTGACCGATCCCGATGTGCTACTGGCGGACGAGCCTACCGGCAACCTCGACACGGAACGTTCGCTGGAGATCATGGAGCTGCTCACCGATCTCAACAAGACGGGCATCACCATACTGATGGTGACGCATGAAGAGGAAATGGCGCAATTTGCAAAGACCATCGTGCATTTCCGCGATGGTCTGGTGGAGCGGATCGATCGCGGCCTGAAGTCCCATGTGCATGCGCCCGGCGGGGAGCACGCCTGATGCTGGGCATGATCGGGGCAACATTCCTGCTGGCCTTGCGTGAGATACGCCGCCACCTTTTGCGCAGCTTCCTCACCACGCTGGGCATCATCATCGGCGTGGCCGCGGTTATCACGATGGTGACGCTGGGCCGCGGCTTGACCGCAGACGTGCAGGAAGAGGTTTCGGGCCTCGGCTCCGATGTCTTTATCGTATTCCCCACCCGTACCGATCCCAACACGGCCCCGCCCCCCTTCGATGACGCGGATATTCGCGCTGTCGAGAACCAGATTGCGGGCGTGGTTAATGCAGCGGGTTCTGTCAGCACCAATGCCACGGCTTTTCACAATGGGCAGGACTGGTCCACCAGCGTGGAAGGCGCGGATACGGAGTTTTTCGAGGCTCAGTCGATTGAAATCGCGGAAGGCCGCGGCTTCAATGAAGAGGACGAGGCGCGCGGCGGCAGCGTGTGCGTTATTGGCCCCAAGGTGGTCGAGGAAATCTTCGTTGCCGACGAGGTGATCGGCGAGAACATGCGCGTCGGCAACGTCTCTTGCCAGGTGATCGGCATGATAGAGGAGCGCAGCAACTCGGTTGGCAACGGCGATGCGAATGACGTGGTGTTCATGCCGCTGAAAACCGTGCAGCGCCGCTTCATCGGCAATGCGGACAATGTGCAGTTCTTCGTGGTGAAATATGATCCCACCTATTCGACGGCAACGATCCAGCAGCAATTGATAGACCTGCTGCGCGAACGGCGCGTGATCCAGGAGGGTGAGGACAACAATTTCAACATCGTCGACACGGCAGAAATCAGCGACACGGTGAACAACATTACCGGCACGATGACTGCCGTGGTGACCATGATCGCCGCGATCAGCCTGCTGGTGGGCGGCATCGGCATCATGAACATCATGCTGGTTTCCGTGACGGAGCGGACCCGCGAAATCGGCATTCGGCTGGCGATTGGCGCGCTGGCGCGTGAAGTGCGCCTGCAATTTCTGACAGAGGCCGTGGTGCTGTGCTGTTTCGGCGGCCTGCTGGGCATATTGCTGGCGCTTGGCCTGTCTATCCTGCTGGCGGGCGCTGCCGATCTGCCCTTCATCTTCGATCCGGTGGTGAACGGCCTGAGCTTTGTATTCTCCGCCATCATGGGCATCGTATTCGGCTATTACCCGGCCCACCGTGCCAGCAAGCTGGACCCGATTGACGCGCTGCGACACGAATAGGCGCCAGCGCGTCAATCGGCACGGCGGCGGCGCTACTTGGTATCCACCAGCACCACTTCGCTGTCTTCCAGCGCCTTAACGCGCAAGGTATCCAGATCGGCTATGGCCACCCCATCGCGGGCATCGGCCACTTCGCCATCAATCTCCAGCTTTCCCGTGGCAGGCACCAGATAACCCTTGCGGCCGCCAAGATCATATTCAACGGTTTCGCCCGCTGCGATAGTGGCGCCAAGTACGCGGGCATCGGCCTGGATACGCAGCGCGTCGGCATCGCCTTCTCGCCCGCTGGCCAGCACATCGAACTTGCCGGACCGGGCATCCTTGGGGAAGGTCTTGGTGCCCCAACTGGGTTTGTGCCCCTGCCTGTCCGGCACGATCCATAGCTGGAAGGAATGCGTTTCCTCGTCGTCGACATTGTATTCGGCATGCTGGATGCCGGTGCCTGCGGACATCACCTGCACATCGCCCGCCTCCGTCCGGCCTTCATTGCCCAGACTGTCCTTGTGCGTGATCGCACCTTTGCGGACGTAGGTGATGATCTCCATATTCTCGTGCCCGTGCGGCGGAAAGCCGGAGCGTGCGGCGATGATATCGTCATTCCACACGCGCAGCGCGCCCCAATGCATGCGGCGCTGATCAAAATACTGCGCGAAAGAGAAATGGAAATTGGCCTTGAGCCAGCCGTGATCGGCCTTACCCAGCGTATCGAACTTGCGAACTTCGATCATGAAGTGTCTCCTTTGTACAGGAGATGGTGCGCGCACGGTTCTGCGCAATACCGACGAAACTTCGGCGCGCCCAAGCGTGGCTTTACATCTCCGCCAACCAGCAATCTCCGCGCCGGTCGCGCATAATAACGGCGATCACCCCGTGATCACCGCCCGGCATTCACCGATCCCGATGCGCGCATAACCGGCTTTTTCGGCATAGGCGGTCATGATGATCTCGTCGCCGTTTTCCAAGAAGGTGCGCGTCTCTCCATTGGGAAGGGTGATCGGCTTCTTTCCGCCCTCGGTTAGTTCGATCAGGCTGCCCTCGCCGCCTTCTTCGCCGCTGGTCAGCGTGCCCGTGCCCAGTAGATCTCCCGGCTGCATGTTGCATCCGCCAACGGAGTGATGGGCAACCAACTGCGCCGCCGTCCAGTACATCGATGTCATCGGGCCGGTACTCAACTGGTGAGGTTCATCGCCATCTTCACGCATCTTGGCGGTGCTGATGTAGACATCCATCGTCACGCCGAACGCGCCGTTCTGCTGGTCATTGTCATCCATTAGATATTCCAGCGGAGCGGGATCGCCATCGGGGCGTGCCGGCTGGGCCGTGCGGAAAGGCGCCAGCGCATCCATCGTCACGATCCACGGAGAAATGGTGGAGTGGAAATTCTTGGCCAGAAACGGCCCCAGCGGCTGATATTCCCACGCCTGAATATCGCGGGCGGACCAATCGTTCAAAATCGAGATGCCAGCAATATGCTCCTCGGCCTTGTGAATGGGAATGGGCTGGCCAAGGCCGTTGCCCTGCCCGATCCAGATGCCCATCTCCATTTCATAATCCAGCCGCTCACTCGGCCCGAAATCGGGCTGCGCGCCATCCTGCGCAGGCTTTTTCTGCCCGCTGGGACGATGAACATCCTTGCCCGAAAGGCGGATGGAGGATGATCGCCCGTGATAGCCGATGGGCACGTATTTATAATTCGGCAGCAGCGGATTATCGGGCCGGAACAGGCTGCCGATATTCTCCGCATGATGGATGCCGGTATAGAAATCGGTGTAATCGCCGATGGTGACAGGCACATACAGGTGACAATCATCGGCCTTGTGCAGGGCCGGTTCTATCGTCTTTTTGTCGGTGTCATCGGTCAGCAGTTCGAACACGCCGTGCCGCAGCGCGCGCATCATGTCCGGCCCGCGTTGCAGAAGATCGTTCAGCTTTGGCCCGCTGGCCAATTGCGCGGCAGTTGCGGCATCCAGTTCAAGCATGTCGGCAATGTCGACAAGATCCAGGATCATGTCCCCGATGGCAATGCCGCCGCGCGGCTCGCCGCCGCTTGGGGGAGAGAATACGCACAGCGGCAGGTTCTGAACCGGGAAACTGGGATGGCCATTGGCGCTTTCCACCCAGCTTTTTGCGTCGGGATCATGGGTGAAATCGGTTTCGATGGTCATGGTAGTTTCGCTTTCTCGAAGCCTTCCCAGCAGGCATCGTAATCGGATTGGAGGAAGTTGCCCGTCATGGCAAACTGCGTGGTCTGGATGATCGCGCGGCTTTCGAACATGAAGGCCAGCGTATCATCGATCTTGGTCGGTTTGAGGTCCGCTTCCATCGCCTTGCGCGTGCTTTGTGCATCCGGGCCGTGGCCGTTGAACTGGTTATGCAAGGAAGCGCCGCCCGGCGCGAAGCCGCCGCCTTCCTTGGCATCATACACACCGTGAATCAGGCCCATGAATTCGCTCATCACATTGCGATGAAACCACGGCGGGCGGAAAGTATCCTCCGCCACCATCCAGCGCGGCGGGAAAATCACGAAATCGCAATTGGCGGTGCCCGGCGTGTCTGATGGGCTGGTGAGAACGGTGAAGATGGAAGGATCGGGATGATCAAAGCTGACCGTGCCCATCACGTTGAAACGCGCCAGATCATATCGGCAGGGCGCGGTGTTGCCATGCCAGGCCACCACATCGAATGGAGAATGGTCTATAGTGGTGGTCCACAGCGTGCCGTTGAATTTCTGGACGATCTCGAAATCCTCGTCCCGATCTTCGAACCAGGCGACCGGCGTTTCAAAATCGCGCGGATTGGCAAGGCCGTTTGCGCCGATGGGGCCAAGATCGGGCAGGCGGAAGGGCGCGCCGAAATTCTCGCAGATATAGCCGCGCGACGGACCGGCCAGTTCCACGCGAAAGCGCATGCCCGCCGGGATCAGGGCGATGAAACCGGGCGTCACTTCCATCCGGCCCAGCTCTGTAATCAGATGCAGTTCACCCTGCTGCGGCACGATCAGCATTTCGCCATCGCTGTTCTGGAAGGCGCGCGTATCCATGCTGGCAGTGGCGGCATACAAGTGGATGCCAATGCCGCTCTCTGACGGATCACCATTGCCGCCGTAGGTGACCATGCCATCGATGAAATCCACCGCCCCTTCCGGCATGGGCAGGGGATCCCAGCGCAGGCGATTGGGCGTGGTGTACATGCCATCGGCAGCGCGAAGGTGCGGCGCCCCCTGATAGGGGCGAAAGGCACCGTGCGCGGTTGTGGGGCGAATGCGATAGAGCCAGCTGCGACGGTTCTCGGCGCGTGGCGCAGTAAAAGCGGTGGTACTGAACTGCTCTGCATAAAGGCCAAAAGGCGGGATTTGCGGGCTGTTGCGCCGTTCGGGCAGCGCGCCTTCTATTGCCTCAGTGGCAAAATGGTTGAGAAATCCCGTCTGGTAGTGCATCCGTTTAGTCTCACCTGAAACTTGTTTTCAGGCCTCATGCCCCGCTTGGCCGTTTTTGGCAATGGTCGTAGGGTTGCAACGTGTGAAACCGCAGGAGGTGCCGATGAAGCTTTATGGATACTGGCGGAGCTCTACCAGCTATCGCCTGCGCTGCGCGCTGGAACTGAAGGGTCTGGCTTATGAGCAGGACCCGGTAAACCTGCTGGAAAGCGCGCAAAAGGGAGAGGCCTTCACCTCTCGCAATCCCTTCGCCTCCGTTCCCATGCTGGAATATGATCGCCGCGACCGCGCGCAGAGCATGGCGATAATCGAATGGCTGGACGAACGTTTTTCCGATGCTCCGCTGCTGCCCATGCAGACCGAAGACCGCTTCACCGCGCGCGAACTTGCCTATGCCATCGCCACAGAACTGCATGCGCCCCTAAACCTGCCGGTTCTGAAGTATCTGAAGAACGAGCTGGGCCATTCGCAGGAAGAGATCGACACCTGGTATCGCCACTTTCTTGCCAAGACGCTGGTGCCGGTGGAGCAGCGGCTGGAGCAGCTGGAAACAGGCGATTTCCTGTTCGATACGCCGGGCCTGTTCGAAGTCGTCCTGATCCCGCAACTGTATAACGCGCGCCGGTTCGATTACGATTTAGAAGGCAGCCCGCGCATGGTGCGGATCGAAGAGGCCTGCCTTGCCCTGCCCGCCTTCCAGCGTGCCCATCCGGACAACCAGCCCGACGCGCCGTGATTTGCGAACTTGCCCCCTTGGCCACGCCTATTAGATAGGCAGGTAAAGGAGAGGCAGTTTTCATGAGCACCATCGTCCGCACACCAGCAAATTCGCCGGATACACATTGCACGCCGGAGGAATACAAGGCGCGTTACCAGCGCTCCACTGAAGATGCGGATGCCTTCTGGCTGGAGGAAGCGAAGAAGCGCCTCGACTGGTATCAGGAGCCATCGAAGGCGGGCGAATGGTCTTTCGATCCCGTGGATATCAAGTGGTTTGCCGATGGATCGCTGAACCTTTGCCACAATTGCGTGGATCGCCACCTGCCCGATCATGCGGAGCGTGTGGCCCTGATCTTCGAGCCGGACGATCCCGCCACTCCATCGCGCAGCCTCACCTATGCGCAGCTTCATGGCGAAGTGGTGCAGATGGCCAATGCGCTGAAAGCCATGGGCGTTGCGAAGGGTGACCGCGTCACGCTGTATATGCCGATGGTGATCGAGGGCGTGCTGGCGATGCTCGCCTGCGCACGCATCGGGGCAATCCATTCCGTGGTGTTCGGCGGCTTCTCTCCCGAAGCACTGGCAGGCCGGCTGGAGGCTTGCGAAAGCCGCTTCGTCATCACTGCGGACGAGGGGCTGCGCGGCACCAAGACAATTCCACTGAAAGCCAATGTCGATGCCGCGCTGGACCATGACGGCGTGAAGGTGGACGGCGTGCTGGTGGTGCGTCACACGGGCGGCGAGATCGCCATGACCGAGGGGCGGGACCACTGGTATCACGATGTCGCCAGCGATGCCGACTGCCCGTGTGAGGAAATGGGCGCGGAAGACCCGCTGTTCATCCTCTACACCTCCGGCTCCACCGGAAAGCCCAAGGGCGTGCTGCACACCACGGGCGGCTATGCGCTGTGGGCTGCGGCCACTTTCCACTACACTTTCGACTATCAGCCAGGCGAGGTTTTCTGGTGCAGCGCCGATATTGGCTGGGTCACCGGCCACAGCTATGTCACTTACGGCCCACTGCTGAATGCAGGCACCAGCGTGGTGTTCGAAGGCGTCCCGAACTATCCCGATCACGGCCGCTTCTGGGACGTGATCGCAAAGCACAAGGTCAATATCTTCTACACCGCCCCCACCGCCATCCGCGCACTGATGCGCGAAGGCGATGACTGGGTGACGAAGCATGATCGCTCGTCCTTGCGCATCCTCGGCACCGTCGGCGAGCCTATCAATCCGGAAGCCTGGCGCTGGTATTATGAAGTGGTGGGCGGGAGCCGCTGCCCCATTGTCGACACATGGTGGCAGACCGAGACCGGCGGCCACATGATCACCACCCTGCCCTATGCTCACGACATGAAGCCGGGCAGCGCGGGCAAGCCGTTCTTCGGCGTGCAACCGCTGCTGGTCGATAACGAAGGCCAGCCGCTGGAAGGCGCGACGGATGGCAATCTGTGCATCAGCGCCAGCTGGCCGGGACAGGCACGCACCGTCTACGGCGATCATGACCGCTTTATCGAAGCCTATTTCTCCACCTTCCCGGGACGATACTTCACCGGCGATGGCTGTCGGCGTGACGAAGATGGCTACTACTGGATCACGGGCCGCGTGGACGATGTGATCAATGTGTCGGGCCACCGCATGGGCACGGCCGAAGTCGAGAGCGCGTTGGTGCTGCATCCCAAGGTGGCGGAGGCTGCCGTGGTGGGATACCCGCACGATGTGAAGGGACAGGGCATTTATTGCTACATCACCACGATGGAAGGCGTGGAGGCATCGGACGAACTCTATGCCGAATTGAAACAGCAGGTGCGCAAGGAAATTGGCCCTGTCGCCACGCCCGATCACCTGCATTTCACCGATGGCCTGCCGAAAACCCGCAGCGGCAAGATCATGCGCCGCATCCTGCGCAAGATTGCGGAGAATGATTACGGCGCGCTGGGTGACACCTCCACGCTGGCGGACCCGTCTCTGGTGGATCGCCTGATCGAGGGGCGGCAGAACCGCTGACCGCCCTCCCGCATCGATCCCGCTAGTGCATGTGCGGATTCTCTGCCCCGCGCGGCACGCGGATGTTCTCCACCAGGCCGCGGATATCGGCGGGCGGCGCCTTGGTGAGTGACGCAACCGCGATAGCGACGGTAAAGTTGATCACCATGCCCACCACGCCGATGCCCTCAGGCGAGATGCCGAGCAGCCAGTTCGCCTCCACATTGGCGGCAGGTGCCCACAGCTTGAACCAGGCGATGTAGAGAAAGGTGAAGACCAGCCCGCTCACCATCCCGGCAATCGCGCCTTCGCGGTTCATCCGCATGGAGAAGATGCCCATGAAGATCGCCGGGAACAGGCTGGCGGCGGCAAGACCGAAGGCGAAGGCCACCACCTGCGCCACCCAGCCGGGCGGATAGATGCCGAGATAGCCCGCCACCACGATGGCCGCTGTTGCCGCGACCCGCGCGGCCAGCAGTTCACCCTTCTCCGTAATACGGGGCCGGAACGTCTTCTTCAGCAGATCATGGCTGACGCTGGAGGATATCACCAGCAGCAGCCCCGCCGCCGTGGACAGCGCCGCCGCCAGTCCTCCCGCCGCCACCAGCGCGATGACCCAGCCGGGCAAATTGGCGATTTCGGGATTGGCCAGCACCATGATGTCGCGGTCGACATAGACCTCGTTCGCATTTTCGGTGGCGGCATTCTCAAGCACGCGTTCGCCCGATGCACCCTCCCCGCTCTCGCTGAACACCGGCGCACCCTCGAAGGCGTCGCCCGGCCTGTATTGCATCCGCCCATCGCCGTTCTTGTCGCGCCAGGCGATCAGGTCGTTCGCTTCCCAATTGGTGAACCATTCGGGCGCATCGGCGTAATCCTGCTCGTTCACAGTCTCGATGAAATTGAGGCGGGCGAAAGCGCCTACTGGCCCTGCCGTCACATAAAGCAGCGCGATGAACAGCAGCGCCCAGCCTGCGGATTTGCGCGCGTCGGATGCCTTGGGCACGGTGAAGAAGCGCACGATCACATGCGGAAGCCCCGCCGTGCCCACCATCAGCGCCATCGTGATGCAGAAGATGTCGATCGTGGATTTGGAGCCATCGGTATAGGCGGCAAAGCCAAGATCGGTCAGCACCAGGTCCAGCTTCTGCAGCACGAATAATTCGCTGCCATCGTTCACCTCGCTCCCCAGCCCCAGCGCCGGAACGGGATTGCCAGTGATGAGGAAACTGATGAAAAAGGCAGGCACCATATAGGCGAAGATCAGCACGCAATATTGCGCAACCTGCGTGTAGGTGATGCCCTTCATTCCGCCCAGCACGGCATAGATGAACACGATTCCCATGCCGATAATAACGCCCCACAGGATCGGCACATCAAGGAAACGGCTGAACACGATGCCCACGCCGCGCATCTGCCCGGCGATATAGGTGAAGCTGATGAAGATCAGGCACACCACCGCCACCACACGTGCAGCCTTGGAATAGTACCGCGTGCCGATGAAATCGGGCACGGTGAACTCGCCGAACTTGCGCAGATATGGCGCCAGCAGCAGCGCCAGCAGCACGTAGCCGCCGGTCCAGCCCATCAGGTAAACGCTGCCGTCATAGCCGAGGAAGGCGATAAGGCCCGCCATGGAGATGAAGCTGGCCGCGCTCATCCAGTCTGCTGCCGTGGCCATGCCGTTCACCACCGGGTTCACCCCGCCGCCCGCGACGTAGAACTCGCTGGTGGAGCCAGCACGGCTCCAGATGGCGATGGCGATGTAGAGCGCGAAGCTCAGGCCAACGAAAATGTAGATCAGCGTCTGCGTGTCCATAGCCTGCCCGCCTCAGCTATCGTCATCGTCCAGATCGAACTTGCGCTCGATCCGGTGCATGGCGACCACGTAGATGGCGATCAGGATCAGGAAGACATAGATTGATCCCTGCTGCGCAAACCAGAAGCCCAGCGGATATCCGCCGATGCTGAACTGGTCGAGGAAATCGCGGAAGAGGATGCCGGCACCGAAAGAGACGGAGAACCAGATGCTCATCAACACGGCAAGCAGGCGGATATTCGCCCGCCAATAGGCCTTTCGCACGCCCGCCTGACGCGCATCGGCATCGCTGTTACTGCCGGTTTGCGTATCGTCCATCACGCCCTCTCCCTGTGCGCCGCTTTGCGGGCGCTGAGGGCAGGCTATCGCAATGTGCGGGCATCCGCCAGCACCGCGACGCAGGGGATTATCCGGCGGCTGAAGCGGCGTCCTTCATGCTGTCATCCCGCTTGGCATCGCCGCCAGATCCAAACCATCGTTTGAACCTGTCTGCGGCGCGCATTTGCAGGATAGCCAGGGCCGGCACCAGCAGCTGCTGGATGATCGTGCCGAACAATATGCCAAAGCCAAGGCTGGCGGACATCGGGATCAAGACCTGCGCCTGCAAATCGGTTTCGAAGGTAATCGGCGCCACGCCAAGGAAGGTGGTGATCGCCGTCAGAATAATCGGGCGGAAGCGCGATTTGGCGGCATCGATGATCGCATCCTTGCGCGGCATTCCGGCGGCCAGATTCTCATTCATGAAATCGATCATCACCAGCCCGCCGTTGATCACTACGCCCGACAGAGCGATCACGCCAAACAGGGAAACCAGCCCTACCGGTATGCCCAGCAGCAGATGCGCAATCAGCGCACCGATCATGCCAAACGGGATGGCCGCCATGATGATGAAGGGCTGGACATAGGATCGAAACGGAATCGCCAGCAGCGCATATATTCCGGCGAGCGCCAGCAGGAACGCGCCGCCGATATCGCCGAAGCTTTCCTGCTGCTGCTCCTGCTCTCCGCCGAATTCGAACTGCAGGCCGGGATAATCGGCCTGGATGCGCGGCAGGATTTCGCCCTGCAGCAGATTTGCCGCCTCCTGGCTGGTGATAACTTCAAGATCCAGATCGGCCGTTACCGTGTGAATGCGAAAGCCGTCCTCGCGCTGAATGGATGTGGGGGCATTGGTGATCGCAATATCGGCCAGGCTGGAAAGCGGCACCTGACCTCCGGGCACGCGGACACGGTAGTTGCCGATATCGGGCACGGAATCGCGCTCGCTTTCGGGCAGGCGCACATAGACGCGCACATCCTCGCGCCCGCGCTGCACCCGCACCGCCTCTGCCCCGAAGAAGGCCGCTCGCACCTGCGCGGCCAGATCCTGCAGCGTGATGCCCAGCGTGCGGGCCGACGGCTTCAGCGTCAGGTCCACCTGCCGCACGCCATCGTCCTGATCGCTTTCCACGTCGAAAACGCCCGCAACATGGCCAAGCTCCGCCATCAGCCTGGTGGTGGCTTCTTCCAGCACTTCACGTTCCGGATGCGTAACGCGCACGTTTACAGGCGCGCCTGCGGAAATCAGGCTGGAACTGATGGAGATGGAACGCGCCTCGGGAACCTGCCCGATTTCCTCGCGCCACGCTTTCTCGAAATCCGTGGCGGAGAAATCCCGCTCGGATGCGGCGGTCAGGCTGAACTGCACGCTGGCGACATTGGGTTGCAAGGTGCTGCTGTTGTCGAGCGGGTTGGCCGCAGCGGAGATCAGGCCGATGGTGGTGTACGATGCCTCGAAGATGTCGTCATAACCCTCGGCATCGTCAGAGAAGCGTTCAAGGGCACGCTCTGCCGCTCGTTCCACCCGATCGGCAACATCGGCTGTTCGTTCCACGGATGTGCCAGCGGGCATCTCTATACTCGCGGACACGACGTCCGCCTCCACCTGCGGGAAGAATGCCACCTTGATGATGCCGCCGGGTATCAGCGCGACGATCACGATCAGCAGCGCCACCGATGCGGACAGGACGAGATACGGCATGTCCACGGCGAATTTCAGGCCGCGATCCAGCGGGCCGTCGATGAAATTCTGCAATTTCCTGTCAAACCCGCGCTGCACGCTTTCAAACCGCGCAAGCACGCGGTTTTTCGTCTGCGCTCCCGCTGCGGGCAGGTGGGACAGGTGGCAGGGCAGGATCAGCAGCGCCTCAATCAGAGAAAGCACCAGCACGGCAATCACCACCAGCGGAATATCGGCCAGCACCTTGCCGATGGTGCCGCCGACGGCCAGCAGCGGGGAAAAGGCGACGATGGTGGTGGCAACGGCGAAGATCACCGGCACCTTCACCCGCTGCGCCCCGGCAATGGCCGCCCCCACGCCGGATCGGCCACGTTCCCGCTCCGAATAGATATTCTCGCCCACCACCACGGCATCGTCCACCACCAGCCCCAGGGCGATGATGAAGCCGAACAGGGAGAACATGTTGATGCTCGTGCCCATCAGTTCGATCACATAGATCGCACCGATAAAGGTCGCGCCGATGCCCAGCGCGCTCCACGCCGCCAGCCGCACGTCCAGGAACAGCGTTAGCGCAGCCAGCACCAGCACAAGGCCGATGGCGGCATTTTTCAGCAGCATGGACAATCTGTCGTTGAACAGTTCCGAACCATCATCCCAGATGGCGTATGTGGTGCCCTGCGGCAGCACGCGGGCAGATTCGTTTGCAAGGTAATCCTTGGTGGCATTTGCCACGTCCAGCACGCGCTCGTCCGACGTGCGGTACACATCCACGAAGGCCACCGGCTCTCCGTTGAAGCGGGTGATCAGGTCGGCATCCTCGAACCCGTCGGAAATCGTGGCGATATCCCCCAGCCGCAGGATCGCGCCATCGGGCGTGGTGCGCAGGATGATGTTTTCAAAATCCTGCTGGTCGTAATTCTGGCCCACAGTGCGCACGCGCACCTGTTCCTGGCCGGTTTCGACGGAGCCTGCCGGACTATCGAGGCTGCTTTGCGATACGATGCGGGAGATATCGGTGAGCGACAGGCCCAGCGCCTGCAAACGCTCTTGGGGCACATCGATATACACCTGGTACTGGCGCACCGCCGTGGTATCGACATAGCTGATCTCGGGCAGCGCGGCGAGCGCGTCCTCCAGTTGGTAGGCGGCCTCTTTCAGCGTGCGCTCCGGCACCTGGCCGTACAGCGCGATGCGCAGCACGCTCTGGCGAGTGGTGTTTTCGCGAATGTCGGGTTCTTCGGCATCCAGCGGGAAGGTCTGGATCTGGTCGATCTCTCCCTTCACATCGTCCAGCGCGCGATCGATATCGACGCCGTTTTCCAGCTCCACCCGAACGCGGCCCACGCCTTCCGAAGCGGTGCCCACCACCTTCTTCACATCGTCGATAGCCTGCACGGCCTCTTCCACCTTCTGGACGATCGACTGCTCGACCTCCTCCGGCGTGGCACCGGGATAGGCGACGGTAATGGTGATGGCGTCCTGGCTCGTTTCCGGGAAAACCTCCTGCGTGATGCGGGAATAGGCGGCGTATCCGGCCACCAGCATCAGGATCAACAGCAGGTTTGCGGCCACGCCATTGCGCGCCATGAAGGCGATGATGCCCGTCCTGTCGCGCGCGCGATCAACCGCCGGATTGCCGAATCTGTCCAGCGGAGCGTTATCACCGGAACTGTCGCCCGATCCCTCGGCTGGCTGGTCGGCGGGATCGGTCACTGCGATGCGCCTTCGCTTTCGGTGCGCAGCGGCATACCGTCCACCGGCGTGCGCAGCGGGCTGGTGACGATGAAGCCCTTGTCGCCAAGCTTGTCTCCCGTCACATAGGCAAAATCATCGGTGCGCTGGAGCACTTCGACAGGGATGATGGCCAGCTTCCCACCGCGCAAAACCCAGATCACATTGTCCGGCCGCAAGGCATTCAGCGGAATGCGCGCGAATGCCTGTTCGCTGCCGCCGCTGATGGCGGCGCTGACGAAACTGCCCAGCAACAGCGGCGGGGAGGCGCCGATATCGCCCTGCTCCCCCTCCACCACGGGCACGCCGCCGCGCACCGGGTCCGGCACGCGGAGGAAGACATTGATCGTTCGTGTTTCGGGATCAAGGATGGGGTCAACCCGATCGACATAGGCGTTCCAGCTCCAGGTGGTGTCCCCGAAATCCAGCATAACCTTGGCCGCCACCCGCGTGCCCCCGGCGGCGAACAGGGCGGGCACCAGCTTGGCCTCCGCCTCCGTCAAAGAGATGCGCACCTCATAGGGGCTGCTCGCCACCATGGAGCCGAGCGACTGGCCCGGCTGCACCAGCCTGCCGACAGACGCATCCTCGCTGCGCACGATGCCGGCAAAGGGCGCCCGCACGACGGTGCGAGAAAGGGCCAGCCGGGCATCGGCCAGTTGCGCCTGCGCCCGTTCCCGCGCCGCGCGGGCAGAGCGCAGCTGCGGCTCTCTGGTCGCCAGGATATTGGGTTCTGCCGCGTCCGCACCGCCTTGCCGTGATCGCCCATCGCCCAGCCCTTCTGGCGGGAGGATGCGGGCGGCGTAATCATTGCTGTCGATGGATCGGTTCAGCGCCTCCCGCGTCGACTGGCGCTGGGCAAAGCGTTGCAGTTCCGCCTCGGCTATCGCCATTTCCTCGCGCGCTTGCAGAACGGCAACGTCCTGCGCCGCGATATCCGCCTGCGCACTGCGCACGCGATTGTTGTAATCGGCAGGATCGATGCGGAACAACACTGCCCCGCGCGGTACCCTGCTGCCCTCCTGAAAGGCGGGATTGACGTAGACCAGCCTACCCGCAACCTCTGCTCCCAGCGTCACTTCCTCGCGCGGCTGCACGGTACCGCTGCCGTCGATATCGATCGCGCCGGTGGAGACTTCATATGGCTGGGTTTGCACCAGCGGGACGGGCACAACCTCGTCCTGTTCCTCTGGTTCCGGTCGCAAGACGATCAACAGCGCCGCGATGGCCACGGCACCGATCAGGAGCAGGATCGCCCATCTAGCCTGCTTGCTCATTCACCCATGTCCTCTTCGATATCGGGCTGCGCGGTGCCCGTCCCCTCGGCAAACCAGTCTCCGCCAAGGGCACGGTGGACGCCAAGCCGCGCCAGCGCGACATCGCGTGCGGCGGCGGAAAGGCTGCTTTCCACCTGATAGGAACTGCGCAGCGTATCGAGATAGCCGACGTAATCGCCAATGCCCGACTGGAAGCGCCGCGCCTGCAGATCCAGCGTGGATCGCGCCTCCTCTGCCTGCGCAGTGATAAGCGTGTATCGCTGGCGCTGCTCCTCATAGGCTTCGATGGCGGTCGTCACTTCCTGATAAGCGCCCAGCACGGCCTTGCCATAGGCGGCCGAAGCTTCATCATAAGTGGCACGCGCGGCGGCGACATTGGCGGACACGCGCCCGCCATTGAAAATGGGCGCGACAAGGTTCGATCCCAATTGCAGCAGCCAGTTCTGGCCCACATCGAACACGCCGGCAGGCGAAGCGCCCTGCGTGCCCGTGGATGCCGTCAGCCTCAATGCCGGAAAGCGCTCGGCACGGCGCGCACCGATGCGCAGGCGCGCAGCCTCCAGCCGTTCCCACGCGGCAGCCACATCGGGCCGCTGCGCGAGCAGATCCACAGGCAGGCCTGCGGGCACCGGATCGAACCCCAGCTGCGGCAACAGCGGCTGGTCCAGCGTGGTGGCAAGCGTATCGGGATAATCGGCCAGCAGCACGGCCAGCCGCCCTTCTGCATTAGACAGCGCGATTTCGCGCGATGGCAGGCTGGCTTCCAGGCTGCGCGCCTGTTCACGCACCTGATACAGCTCAAAACTTTGCGATAGCCCGCGCAGATAGCGGTCTTCGGTGCGGTCGGTCCGCTCTGCCAGAACGTCGATATTCTGCAGTGTCGTGGCAATCTGGAAGCGGGCATCGACGATATCGAAATAGGCGGAAATCACCTCCGCCGCCGTCGCCAGCCGCACTGCGCGCAGATCATATTCGCTGGCAATCGCATCAGCGCGCGCGGCACCCAGATCATTGCGCACGCGGCCAAACAGATCCAGCTCATATGCGGCAGCAAGGCCCAGCGTATAGCTTTCATTGGTGATGCGGGATGGCGCGCCGGGGAAGTTGGCGAGAGCGCCGCCAGCCACGGGCGTATCTGAATA
The DNA here is from genome assembly GCF_009807005.1 of Aurantiacibacter rhizosphaerae. Lineage (GTDB taxonomy): Bacteria > Pseudomonadota > Alphaproteobacteria > Sphingomonadales > Sphingomonadaceae > Alteraurantiacibacter > Alteraurantiacibacter rhizosphaerae. The sequence goes on from NZ_WUBR01000002.1 coordinate 915,231, forward strand.
GCTGGAGCCGGCAGTTGCATCCAGCGTTGGCAAAAGGGCCGCGCGCGAGAGGCGCGCCTGCGCGCTGGCCCGCTGCGCCCTGGCGGCGGCCTGTGTGATATCGAAATTGTCGCTTAGCGCGGTGTCGACTAGGGAATTCAGCACAGGATCGTTGAACCCGGCCCACCATGCCGCAGGACGGTATTCCCCTGCTGGAGTATCGGGTTGATAGGCCAATGGGATCTGCGCCGCTGCCTCCGGTATCTCCGCCTCCGGCGCCAGAGAGACACAGGCGCCAAGCATCATCAGCGGCGTTGCAACGAAGGCGCGGCGCAGCATTATGCGCCCTTTCCTGCGAGAACGGCCCGTGCGCAGTTTTCCAGCTGATTCAGCAGCATGGCCTTCGTGTTTGCGTCAAAATCCTCGCATTCCAGCAGCAGCCCCAGCGACGCGCGCGAGTGGCGCAGCGTCAGCGCCATGCCGAACAGGAACACGGTGACCGCTTTCGCCTCCGCCTCGGCAAGTTCGGGGCGCAGGATGGCGACCTGCGCCGCAAGCTGCCGGATCAAGGGCATGATCTTCGCCTGCATCAATTCGCGCACATGGGGCGACGGGTCCTGCTGCTCGCGCCCGATGAACAGGGCGAACGGTGCGCTCTGCTCGCTCAGCATGAATTCGCCCACCGCGCATATACGTGCGCACACGGCGGTAATGCGCTGCTGAGGGGTTGCATACGGGCCGGGCAGTTCGACCCTGAGGGCGCCGACCTTCTCGACCATGTAATCGAAAATATGCTCCGCCGCGGCGTGGTACAGCCCTTCCTTGCCGCCGAAGTGATAGGTGATGGAGGACATGGGCGTATCCACCGCAGCGGCGATTTCGCGCGTGCCCACGGCATCGAAGCCGCGCTTCCCGAATCGCTCAATCGCCGCATGGATCAGTTTCTCGCGCATTGCGTTTTGCTATTCGTTCGACTGAACAAATGCAAGAACGTGTGCTGGCAAGGCTGTTTCGGTATGTTCTCTAGATGGTGCTATCACACTCCAGATTGGCAAGCGCCGCAGGACGCGGGCCGCCGGTGGCCCAGTCCAGCAGCTCTACGGTGTGGACCACCGGAATGGCGGTGCCGCTGGCAATCTGCGTGGCGCACCCCACGTTGCCAGCAGCGATCACGTCAGGCTGCAACCGAGCGATATTGGCGACCTTGCGATCGCGCAGCGTTGTGGCGATTTCCGGCTGCAGAATGTTGTACGTTCCCGCCGATCCGCAGCACAAATGCCCTTCCGCCGGAGTCAGCACGGTGAAGCCTGCCTCCTCCAGCAATCGCACTGGTTCCCGCGTCACCTTCTGGCCGTGTTGCAGCGAACAGGCCGCATGATAGGCGACCTTGATTTCAGGCATGGGCACGGCATCAGGCAATTCGATGTCAGCCAGGAATTCCGATACGTCCCGCGCCAAGGCGGAGACCTGCGCAGCTTTCTCGGCATATTCGGCATCATCGCGCAGCAGGAAGCCATAGTCCTTCACCATCGTGCCGCAGCCCGAAGCCGTGATCAGGATTGCCTCCAGACCGCCCTCGGCGATCTCCGCATGCCACGCATCCACATTGCGGCGGGCGGCTTCGCGCGCGGCGTCCTCTCGCCCCATGTGATGCACCAGCGCGCCGCAGCATCCCTCCCCCGACGCCAGCACCGGCTGGTATCCTGCGCGGGCCAGAAAGCGCATCGTCGCGGCGCGGGTTTCGGGCCGCAGAACAGGCTCCGCGCACCCCTGCAAGATGGCGACGCGGCCCTTGCTTTGTGCAACCTCCGGCGTGGTTTCGGGCGCCGCACTGGGCAGGCCACGCGGTGCAAGGCGCAGCATCGCGGCGAAGGGGCGGGACCACCGGGCCTTGTCCAGCAGCGGGGCCAGCGGTCGGAAGAGATTGCCCAGCCCCGCGGCCATGCGAAAGCGGTTCTGATGGGGCAGGACAGACGCCAGCACGCTGCGGGCGAAACGTTCATGCCAAGGCCGCTCGTATCTCTCTTGAATATAGGCGCGGGCGTGATCCACCAGATGCATGTAATCCACGTCGGACGGGCAAGTCGTGACGCAGGCGAGGCACGACAGGCAGCGGTCGATATGCTTCACCACCTGCGGCGTTGGCTGCCGCGCGTTTTCCAGCATATCCTTGATCAGGTAGATGCGGCCACGCGGGCTATCCAGCTCGTCCCCCAGCAGGACATAGGTGGGGCAGGTGGCCGTGCAAAATCCGCAGTGCACGCATTTGCGGATCGCGCCTTGAGACGTTGCCATCGCCGGATCGGCCAGTTGCTCTGCGGTGAATTCAGTCCGCACGGGCACTCTTCCCGCCACCAAACCGTGCCGATGCGAACACCCCCATGGGATCGAAAGCCTCACGCACCTTGCTCTCAAGTTTTGCTACGCCGGACGCGGGCGGATGAAGCGCAGGCACGCGGCTGCGCATCGTTGCATCGGCGCGCACCAGCGTGGCATGTCCGCCTGCCGAAGCGGCGGCATCGCGGATGGTGTCGGCATCCAGAGAGGTGGCAATCCATAACAGTGCCCCTGCCCAATCGAGGTGCCACTGGGCCTCGCCCGCCGGGTCCAGCTTCTCGGCCATGGCAGCGCCTTGCGAGGGCGGCAGGTGAATACGCCACAGCGGCTGGTCTTCCCCCAGCGCCACGAACTGTTGCACGCGTTCCCAGAATTGTGCGCCTTCGTCTTCGCTCAGAGGTCGCAGCATACCAAGCTCGGCATGCATTTCCGCCACCAGCTGGCGGCGCGCGGCGATGGAGGGGTCGATCCCTTCCAGCCTGAACACGGTCTGCGAAGGGTCGCCCGGCAGATAGGCGGCAGCGGCAATCTCTGCCTGGCTTCCCATTGCCACGTTCATCGCGCGCTGTGCCGCAGCGGGGCTCAGCCCATCCAGCGCGAAAGAGGCGACAAGGCGCGGGCGCGGGACCACCTTCAGCGTTACCTGCGTCAGCGCCACCAGCCGTCCCCAGCTTCCCGTCACTAGCTTGGACAGGTCAAAGCCGGTCACGTTCTTCACCACATTGCCGCCCGCGATAAAGCGTTCACCGCGCCCTGACACCGCTTCGAACCCCAACAGATGATCGCGGGCGCTACCCATGGAGACGCGGCGCGATCCGGCGATCCCTGCGGCTATCGTGCCGCCGATGGTGGCGACGCCGCCCCTGTTCCACAGCAGGCCGTAGTCCCACGGCTCGAAAGCCAGCATCTGGTTCTCGCCCGCGACCAGTGACTCAATCTCGGACAGCTGCGTGCCCGCCCCGGCTGTCAGCACCAGTTCTGCCGGATCATATTGCGAAACGCCGGAAAACCCACGCATGTCGATCACATCGTCGCATGCGCGCGGAGCACCGAAATCGGTCTTGCCGCCGCCGCCGCGTATTTCAAGCGTGCGGTTTTCCTGCACTGCCGTTCCGATGATCTCGGCAAGGTCATGCGTGTTGTCAGGGCGCAACATTGCGGCGGTCAGAACCGTTCCAGTTCCGGAAACGAAACCTTGCCGCCATGCACATGCATCCGGCCCAGCTCGGCGCAGCGGTGCAATTGCGGAAATACCTTGCCGGGGTTGAGCAGCATGTCAGGGTCGAATGCGCATTTCAGGCGCTGCTGATGCGCAAGATCCACCTCGCTGAACATGGCGGGCATCAGGTCGCGCTTTTCCACGCCCACGCCGTGTTCGCCGGTCAGCACGCCGCCCACTTCCACACACAGGCGCAGGATTTCCTCACCAAAGGCCTCCGCCTTTTCCAGCTGGCCCGGCTGGTTCGCATCATACAGCACCAGCGGGTGCAGGTTTCCGTCGCCCGCGTGGAAGACATTCGCGATGCCGAGCCCGTATTTCGCGCTCATCGCGCCCATCCGCTCCAGCACTTCGGGCAGGCGGCGGCGCGGGATCGTGCCATCCATGCAGTAATAATCAGGGGCCAGCCGCCCGGTGGCGGGGAACGCCGCCTTGCGCCCCGCCCAGAAGCGCAGCCTCTCCTCCTCGTTTTGCGAGATACGAACGAAGCTTGCGCCATTGGCGCGGGCGATAGCCTCCACCTCCGTTATCAGATAATCGCATTCCGCCGCCGGGCCATCCAGTTCCACGATCAGCAGGGCATCGACATCCAGCGGATAGCCGGCGCCCACGAAAGCCTCCGCACATTCGATGGCGGGCTTGTCCATCATTTCCATGCCCGCAGGGATGATGCCCGCCTCGATCACATCGGCCACGCATTTGCCCGCGCCTGCAACGGCAGGAAAACCCAGCAATACGGCGCGCGCAGTGTCCGGCCGTGGCAGGATGCGCAAGGTGACTTCGGTAACAACGCCCAGCAGCCCTTCGGAACCGACGACCACTCCCAGCAGGTCCAGCCCCGCGGGATCAAGCTGCTTGCCGCCGATGCGCACCACGTCGCCATCGATCAGCACGATCTCCACGCCCAGCACATTGTTGGTGGTGAGCCCGTATTTCAGGCAGTGCACCCCGCCCGCATTCTCCGCGATATTGCCGCCGATGGTGCAGGCGATCTGGCTGGAGGGATCGGGCGCGTAGTGGAACCCGCGATCCTGCACCGCCTCTGTTATGGCAAGATTGGTGACGCCCGGCTGCGACACCACCACGCGGTTATCATAATCGATTTCAAGAATGCTCTTGAACTTGCCAAGGCCCAGAACCACCGCGTCAGACAAGGGCAGCGCCCCGCCGGAAAGTGACGTGCCCGCCCCGCGCGGCACCACGCGCACTTTGTTCGCGTGGCAATAGCGCAGCACCTGGGAAACCTGCTCCACCGTTTCGGGCAGCACCACCAGCATGGGCATCTGGCGATAGGCTGTCAGCCCATCGGATTCGTAGGGTCGCAGTTCGTCCTGATCGCTGATCACCCCCTCTCCCGGCACGATGGCGCAAAGCGCAGCGCGAATGTCCTCGCGGCGGGCGAGCGTTTCGGCGTCGGGCTGGGGCAGGCAAACCATGGTTTCTGGCCTTGTGACAGGTGCGGCTGACAGTCCTACACCAATGCGCCCTTGCCAATCCAGCTATCGCGCCGGTTTGGCAGAGACGCCTCGCACTATCCCAGCTCTTCCTTGCGCGCATCCCAAGCGGCCTGCTCCTTTGCCAAGGCGCGCTGGAGTTGCGGCAGCGCCTCGTTATCGGCGCGGTGGCGGGCGATGTGTTTCCACGGCGACAGGTCGAAACCGCCGAATTCGGAATTGATATAGGCCCACCAGAAATAGGTATCGACGATGGACCATTCATCGCCAAACCACCATCGACGGGTGGCCAGCTCTTCGTCCAGCCGATCCAGAACCCCGCTTATCAATTCGCCGCCACGTTCGCGCACCGGCGCGATGTCGCCCGTGGTCCAGGCCATCGGCATTTTCACGGCGCGCACATAGGGATGCCAGCTGGCCGATATCCAGAACAACACCGAAAGCTGCTGCGCGCGCTGCCAGTTCGAACTCGCTGCAGGAAACAGCCCGCCGTCCGGGTATTCGGCGTGCAGCCAACGCAGAATTGCCCCGTTCTCCGTCAGCGGTTCACCATCCACCAGCAGGCAGGGCACCTTTCCCGCCGGGTTCACTGCGAGATAATCGGGTGATTTGTGCTCCCCCTTCTCAAACAGGACAAGCTGCGCATCATAGGGCGCGCCCACCTGTTCCAGCGCCGTCAGGGTCACGCGGGTGCAGGCGGTGTAGGCGAAGAACAGTTTCAGATCATGCGACATCGGGAAGCCCTCCGATCGCATCGACAGCGGCCTGCTCTCGCGCCAGCGCGCGCTGATAGGCGGGATGCGCCTCCACCCGTTTTTGATGCTGCGCAATGTTGGGATAGGGCGACAGGTCAAACTGGCCCTTCTGCGCCGTGGTGTAGTTCCAGTGCGCATAGCTATCGATGATGGACCATTCGCCGCCATACCACCACGGCTGCGTGGCAAGGCGCGTTTCCAGCTGCTGTAACAGGGGGTGCACCAGCTGCCTGCCCTTCTCTCTCACCTCTTCCGGGTTTCCGGTAGTCCAGCGCACGGGCATCATCATGGCCCTGACGCTGGGATGAAAACTGGCGGACAGGGCGAACAGATCCGCCGTTTGTCGTGCGGCCTCCAGTGCATCGCCGGGCTGCGGAAACAGGGCGGCAGCGGGATATTCCATGTTCAGAAAGCTGAGGATTGCGGCATTTTCTGCCAGCGCCTGCCCATCCACGATCAGGCAGGGGATTTTCCCCTTGGGATTGATGGCGCGATATTGCGGGCTGTGTTGCGCGCCCCGCATCAGCAGCACGATCTCGTCCGTATAATCTGCCCCGCATTGTTCCAGCGCGGTTAGCGTAACGCGCGAACATGCGCCGGGCAGGTGATAGAGTTTCATGTCGGTCATATCATTTCCTTGCGCCATGTTTTCCGGCTGCTCGTGTAAGTTCCGATGGTTTACCTTGCAGCATTCCCGCCTACATCGGGCAGAGCCACCCGACACCGAACCCTGGAGAATGCCCTATCGCACCCCCAAACCGCCCGCCGCCGCGTGAATTTGAAGTTCTTTCCCGGCACAATGTCTCCCCCAACCTGTTGCGGATCACGCTGGGCGGACCGGCAATGGCCCACTTTCCCGATGGTCAGGAAGGCGGCTATCTGAAGCTGCACCTGCCGCTGGCCGATGGCAAGGTGGCAGTGCGCACCTATACCATTCGCGCGCAGCGGAGAGATGGTCTGGATATCGACTTCGCCCTCCACGCCGAAACCGCCACCGGCCATGCCGGCCCGGCAACGGACTGGGCCATGACCGTGGCACCGGGTGCGCGGGTGAAGGTATCGGGGCCGGGCCCGGCAAAGCCGCTGGTGGAAGGCCATGATTTCTACATGGTGGCAGGCGATATGACGGCGCTACCGGCGATATCGGTGAACCTCGCCGCCCTGCCCGCCGATGCGCGCGGACTGGCGGTGATAGAGGTGATGGACGATGCCGATGCGCAGGATCTGGTGAAGCCGGATGGCGTGGAAATCCAGTGGCTGGTGGTGCCCCAGCCCGGTTCGCAGCCAGAGGCACTGGCCCAGCGATTGCAGGCCCGCGAATGGCCGCAGGGCAGCGTCTATGCGTGGAGCGCGAGCGAATTCACCGCGATGAAGGCGCTGCGCAAATATCTGCGAGAGGATCGCGAACTTGGCCCGGATCGGCTCTACATCTCTTCCTACTGGAAGTGCGGCCTGACGGAGGAGGATCACAAGCGCATCAAGCGCGAGGATGCCGACGCGCAGTAAGCTTCGCGCCACCCGGTCAGCCGCGATGCTCTTGCAGAAGGGCTAGCCGGTGCTGGATTTCCGGCGTTTTCAGCAGGTCTTGCAGTGGCGCATCCAGTCGCCTGCGCCAGTTGGGGTGTTCGGTGATGGTGCCGGGAAGATTGGGTTGCTGGATCAGTCCCAGCAGGTCTTCAAGCGTGATGACGGCGAGAGCGCTGGGGGTGCGGGCGATATGCGCGATGCCGGCATCCACTAAGGCCTGAGGATCATCCGCAGCGGGGCGCGGCGCATCGCCTGCGAGAGTGGACCACAGCAGACCCCGATCCCATTCGCGAATGTCCTGCGCCTCTGCGAGCGTCATACCCTGCGGCAATCGACGCAGCCGGTTTGCCCAGACAAGGTCTGCGCCCGTCCACCAGCCTGCCAGCGTTTGCGTGTCATGTGTGCCGCTTAACGCAGTTGCCAGCGGATCGTAATCCTGCGCGCCGATAAAGCCGTTGTCCTGCGCCCGCTCAAACCACAGTACCCGCATGCCCAGCATCCTGCGCCGCGCAATGGCATCGGAGAAATCATGCGGAGCGGTGCCCAGATCCTCCGCAATCACAAAGGCATTGGCAAGATGTGCCTCCAGCGTCAGCAGGCGCATCAGATCCTCAAATGGGTAGGTGAGATAGGCACCATCCGCCGGGCCGCCGCCTTCGGGGATGACCCACAGCCGCGCCAGGCCGAAGGCGTGATCGATCCGCAAGCCCCCGCCATGCGCCAGCGCCGCGCGGATCATCGCGATCCACGGGGCATAGCCACTGCGCCGCAATCCTTGCGGAGAAAAGCTGGTAATCGCCCAGTTCTGCCCATGCGGGCCCAGCGGATCGGGCGGCGCGCCGATGGTGAGCCCGCGCAGCATGGCATCGCCCAGCGCCCAGCCATCGCTGCCACCCGGATCAACCCCCACGGCCAGATCGCCCACCAGCCCTATCGTCATCCCCGCCGCCCTTGCGCGGGCCTGCACTTCGGCAAGGCTGCGGCGCGTTATCGCCTGCACGAAGGCGTGGAATTCCACCTCTGCGGCATGTTTGGCGGCAAAGCTGGCGACAGCCTTGTTCTGCGGGTTCTGGTAACGCGTTGGCCAGTCGCGCCAGCCTTTCGCCCCATTTGGGCGGAAGTGGCAATCCAGCGTATCGAAAATGGCGTGCAGGCGCTGGCGTTCGTCCGGCTCGCCGATGATCTGCGCGCGTTGCGCGCCTGTCAGACCGTCAAAGAACGCGCGCATGGCAGAAAGCCGCGCGGGCAGCGCATTTGGCCAGTCGATCAGCGGATTGTCCTGCACATCGTCCGGCAAAGGCTTGTGGCCCACCAATTCGGGCGCGGCCATCGCGCCGTTTAGGTGGATGCGGCTGGATGGGGAATAGGGGCTGAAATTCTCGCCCGTTCCGGGGAACAGGGCATGCACCGGATTGATCGCCACAGCATCTGCGCCCGCTGCGGCAAGGCTCTCCACCGCTTGTGCCAGATCGCCAAGATCACCAAACCCGCTGGGCTGCGCGCCCCGCAAGGACGGGATTTGCAGCGACACGCCCCAGGGCTTTCGCTCGCCCGCTGGCGGCAACGGGCAGTGCGGGGGAGCCACGGCCAGCCGCGTTGCTTCGCCATCGATGCGGCAATCGTAATATCCCGGCGCATCCGGCGCGATGGGCACGCCGTCTTCCTGCAAAAGCGGAAATGTGGTGCCATCCGCGCTGATGATCTCGGCACTGTTGCACGCTTCTAGGGCATTGATCGGCATGCTTGCATCGGCCACGATCAGCGCCGCCAGAGCCGCCTCTTCGCGCTGCAAGGCCTTGATGCTGTTCGCTATCTGCCGGTCCGAGCCCGATTTGTGGCCGAGGGCCGCCAGTATCGTTTCCAGCGTAGCATCGGGCACGATATGCTCTTGCCCATCCACGTCGTGCCAATGGCGTTGCAGCCCGGCAGCCTCGGCCAGTGCGTGCAGTGGCGCCACAGAATCATTCATCGCTGTTTCCCGGCCAATCCGGCGCGAAGCATTGCGCCAAAGATGTCCGAACCGCAACACTAATGCTGCACCGCACAAATAAATAGGTATGCATGCCCAGTTTGGCGATTGCGCAGTGCACAAAAACCTGCCTACTACCTTGCTGCAAGAGGCATAATCGCGCCGGAGCACACCGCATGATCCGGGGTGCCACGGTCCGAACAAGGATTAGTAATCACGTGACCACTCTTTCCCGGCCCAATGATCGACCTGGCAATGATGAAATCGACGCCCTGATTATCGATGCCCTGCGCCACCGCGTGGGCAAGGATGAGCGCGCGGCCAAGCCGCACGACTGGTACACCGCCACCGTCTACGCCCTGCGCGACAAGGTGATCGACCGCTGGATGGAAAGCACGCGGCGCACCTATGCCGATGGCGCCAAGCGGGTGTATTACCTCAGCCTGGAATTCCTGATCGGGCGGCTGCTGCGCGATGCGGTGAACAATCTGGACCTTACGGGCGCGCTGGAGCGGGCATTGCGCACGCATGGTTTCGAACTCGCCGAACTGGAAGAGCTGGAACCCGACGCGGCGCTTGGCAATGGCGGTCTCGGTCGCCTCGCCGCCTGCTTCATGGAAAGCCTCGCCAGCCTGGATATCCCTGCCTACGGCTATGGCATCCGCTATGTGAACGGCATGTTCCGCCAGCGGATCGACGAGGGCTGGCAGGTCGAATTGCCCGAAACATGGCTGAGCCACGGCAACCCCTGGGAATTTGATCGCCGCGAAAGCGCCTATCGCATCGGCTTTGGCGGTGAAGTCATCAGCGATGGCGACGGCGTGGAATGGCATCCCGCCGAAGAGGTAGAGGCGTCTGCCGTGGATACGCCGGTGGTGGGCTGGCGCGGCGCGCGGGTGAACACCCTGCGCCTGTGGACCGCCAATGCGCTGGACCCGATCAAGCTGGACGCCTTCAACGCGGGCGATCACGTTGGCGCGCTGGAAGGCGAGGCGCGCGCCGCCAGCCTGGTGCGCGTGCTGTACCCTGCGGATTCGCACAAGGCGGGGCAGGAATTGCGGCTGCGGCAGGAGTATTTCTTCTCCGCTGCATCCATACAGGACATCATCCGCCGCCACATGCAGTTCCATGAGGATATCCGCACCCTGCCCGACAAGGCGGCCATCCAGCTGAACGATACGCATCCCGCCGTGGCCGTGGCGGAAATTATCCGTCTGCTGGTGGACGAGCATGGGCTGGAGTTTGACGAGGCGCTGGATATCACCCGCCGCACCGTGGGCTACACCAACCACACTTTGCTGCCCGAAGCGCTGGAAAGCTGGCCCCTGCCGCTGTTCGAGCGCCTTCTGCCGCGCCACATGCAGATCATCTATGCGCTGAACAGCCGCGTGCTGCGCGATGCCCGCAAGGCCGGGATGGACGATCCCGCCGTGGCAGCCATCAGCCTGATTGACGAGGGCGGTGACAGGCGCGTGCGCATGGCCAACCTTGCCTTCACCGGCGCGCACAGCGTGAACGGCGTGGCGGCGCTGCATACAGAGCTGATGAAGCAGACCGTCTTCCACGATCTGCACACGCTCTATCCTGAGAAGATCAATAACAAGACCAATGGCGTAACCCCGCGCCGCTGGCTGATGCAGTGCAATCCCGGCCTGACCGGCGTGATCCGCGATGCCATTGGCGATGGTTTCATGGACGACACCACCCAGCTGGAAAAACTGAACAAGCTGGCCGGCGATGCCGCCCTGCAGGAACGCATTGCCGAGGTGAAGCGCGCCAACAAGGTGGCGCTGGCCGGGCATATCAAGGAATTGACCGGCATCCGCGTCGATCCCGATGCCATGTTCGATGTGCAGATCAAGCGCATCCATGAATACAAGCGCCAGCTGCTGAACCTGATAGAGACAGTGGCCCTGTACGACCAGATCCGCAGCCATCCAGAAAAGGACTGGGTGCCGCGCGTCAAGATCTTCGGCGGCAAGGCCGCGCCCAGCTATCACAACGCGAAGCTGATCATAAAGCTGGCCAATGATATCGCCCGGCGGATCAACAGCGATCCATCGGTATCCGGCCTGCTGAAAGTGGTGTTCGTCCCCAATTACAACGTCACGCTGGCCGAACGGATCATCCCCGCATCCGATCTTTCCGAGCAGATCAGCACCGCCGGCATGGAAGCCAGTGGCACGGGCAACATGAAGTTCGCCCTTAATGGCGCGCTCACCATCGGTACGCTGGATGGCGCCAATATCGAGATCAAGGATCGCGTGGGTGACGAGAATATCGTGATCTTCGGGATGACCGCCGAGGAAGTGGCGGAAAAGCGCGCCAATGGATACAATCCGCGCGCTGTAATCGAAGGCTCTCCCGAACTGCGGCAGGCGGTGGAAGGCATCGCGGGCGGCGTATTCTCTCCCGATGACAAGGATCGCTACAAGGATCTGATGGGCGGCCTTTACGACAGCGACTGGTTCATGGTGGCCGCCGATTTCGATGCCTATGCCGCTGCGCAGCGCGATGTGGACGCCCGTTGGCGCGATCCCGCCGGATGGCGCAAGGCGGCCATCCACAATATCGCCAATGTCGGCTGGTTCTCTTCTGACAGGACGATCAGCGAATATGCCCGCGATATCTGGGGCGTGCTGTAATTCGTCAGAAACCCTGGTGCCAAAACGGCAACGCATACGTTTTCATGTATCGTAACGCTGCCGGGTGCTGCACAATGCCCGCAGCAAGGTCAAAAAGGCCTGCAACAAGGGGATTTGGGTGAAGCCGCCAGCCGCAGCCATCGACGCGCTATTTGCCGGAACGCAAGCTGATCCCTTCGCCCTGCTCGGCCCGCACGAGGGGCCAGACGGCACATTCGCCCGCGCCATGCTGCCGGGCGCCGAGAGCGCAGAAGCATACTCCTTGCGCGGCGTCAAAATCGGCAAGCTGAAGCGGGTCGATGATCGCGGATTGTTCGAAGGCAAGCTGCGCGGCAAGCCCAGGCCGGTGAAGTACAAGTGCCAGGGCGGCGGCGCCGAGTGGTGGGTGACAGATCCCTACAGCTTTGGCCCCGTGCTGGGCCCGCTGGACGATTTGCTGATTGCGCAGGGCACGCATTACCGCCTGTTTGACAAGCTGGGCGCGCATCTGATCGAGCATGAGGGAAGCCACGGCGTGCATTTCGCCGTATGGGCACCCAATGCGCGCAACGTCAGCGTGGTGGGCGATTTCAACGATTGGGATGCCACACGCCACCCCATGCGCAACCGCGTGGATATCGGCGTGTGGGAACTGTTCATTCCCGATATCGCGGAAGGCCGCGCCTACAAATATCGCATCATCGGCCCCGATGGCGTGGAGCAGCCGCTGAAGGCGGACCCCTACGCCTTCGCCAGCGAATTGCGCCCCAAGACCGCCTCCATCACCGCCCGCCCCGCCAAGCCCGACTGGGGGGACGAGGCGCACCGCGCGCACTGGGCAAACGTGGACCCACGGCGAGAGGCGATCTCTATTTACGAGGTGCACGCCGGATCCTGGCAGCGCGACGACAATGACTGGTTTTTAAGCTGGGATGAGATGGCCGAACGGCTGATCCCCTATGTCGCCGAGATGGGCTTTACCCATATCGAATTCCTGCCGATTTCCGAATTTCCCTATGATCCAAGCTGGGGCTACCAGACCACCGGCCTTTACGCGCCCAGCGCCCGTTTCGGCGGGCCGGACGGGTTTGCCCGCTTCGTGGATGGCGCGCACCGGGCGGGTATCTCCATCCTGCTGGATTGGGTGCCCGCGCATTTCCCCACGGATGATCACGGCCTTGCCATGTTCGATGGCACGGCGCTGTATGAGCATGCCGATCCCCGGCTTGGCTTCCACCCGGACTGGAACACCGCGATCTACAATTTCGGGCGGCGAGAGGTGGCAAGCTTCCTCGTCAACAATGCCCTGTTCTGGGCAGAGCAATATCATGTCGATGGCCTGCGCGTGGATGCCGTCGCATCGATGCTGTACCGGGATTATTCGCGCAAGGATGGCGAGTGGATCCCCAATGCCGATGGCGGGCGGGAGAACTGGGAAGCGGTGGATCTGCTGCGAGCCATGAACCGCGCGGTCCACGCCAGCCATCCCGGCATCCTTACCATTGCGGAGGAATCGACCAGCTGGCCCGGCGTATCCCAGCCCGCTTTCGAAGAAGGCCCGCGCACCAGCCTTGGCTTTGGCTTCAAGTGGAACATGGGCTTCATGCACGATACGCTGCAGTACATGGCGCGCGATCCCATCCACCGGAAGCACCACCACAGCGATATCACCTTCGGCCTGGTTTACGCCTTCAGCGAGAATTTCGTCCTGCCGCTGAGCCATGACGAGGTGGTACATGGCAAGGGCAGCCTGCTGACGAAGATGAGCGGCGACGAGTGGCAGCAATTTGCCAATCTGCGCGCCTATTATGGTTTGATGTGGGGCTATCCCGGCAAGAAGCTGCTGTTCATGGGGCAGGAATTTGCCCAGCGCCGCGAATGGAGCGAGGAACGCGCCCTCGACTGGGATTTGCTGGATGCACCGGCCCACAAGGGCATCCAGACGCTCGTGCGCGATCTCAACGCTGTGTACAAATCAACGCCCGCCCTGCACGCCCGCGATTGCGAAGGCGAGGGGTTTGAATGGCTGGTGGCGGACGATGCCGACGCGTCGGTTTTCGCCTGGCTGCGCAAATGCCCCGGTGAGCCGCCGGTGGCGGTGATCTGCAACATGACACCGATGCTGCACGATGCCTATGGGCTGGGACTGCCGATGGACGGTGAATGGTCCGAGGTGCTTAACACCGATGCGCAGGAATATGGCGGCAGCGGCGCGGGCAATATGGGTGCAATAAATGTGCGCGATGGAAGGGCGACGGTGTGCCTGCCGCCGCTTTCCACCATCATGCTGAAGTTCAAGGGTTAGAAGATCCGAAGGAGAGGCCGATGAAGAGAACGTATTCGCAACCGCTGGCACGTGACGCAATGGCCTATGTGCTGGCGGGCGGGCGTGGCAGCCGCCTGCTGGAACTGACGGACCGCCGCGCAAAGCCCGCGGTGTATTTCGGCGGCGTCTCCCGGATCATCGATTTCGCCCTTTCCAACGCCATCAACTCCGGCATCCGCCGCATTGGCGTGGCAACACAATACAAGGCGCACAGCCTGATCCGCCACATGCAGCGTGCATGGAATTTCATGCGGCCCGAACGCAACGAAAGCTTCGACATCCTGCCCGCCAGCCAGCGCGTTTCCGAAAGCCAGTGGTACGAGGGAACCGCGGACGCCGTGTTCCAGAACATCGACATCATCCAGGCCCATGCGCCCAAGTACATGATCATCCTGGCGGGTGACCATGTGTACAAGATGGATTACGAGCTGATGCTGCGCCAGCACGTGGAAAGCGGCGCGGATGTGACCGTGGGCTGCCTTGTCGTGCCGCGCATGGAGGCGACAGGCTTTGGCGTGATGCATGTCGACAAGAGCGATGGCATCACCGACTTCATCGAAAAACCTGCCGATCCTCCGGGCATTCCGGGGCAGGAGGACATGGCCCTTGCCAGCATGGGCATCTATGTTTTCGAAACGGAATTGCTGTTCGATCAGCTTCGCCGCGATGCCGACGATCCCGATTCCAAGCGCGATTTTGGCGGCGACATCATCCCGTGGCTGGTGAAGAACGGCAAGGCGCAGGCGCATCGCTTCACCCATTCCTGCATCCGCGCCGCGGACGAGATCGAGGAATACTGGCGCGATGTCGGCACGCTGGATGCCTATTTCGATGCCAATCTGGATCTCACCGACACGGTGCCAAAGCTGAACCTCTACGATCGCGACTGGCCGATCTGGACCGACCAGGTCGTGGCCGCGCCCGCCAAGTTCGTGCATGACGAGGACGGGCGACGCGGCAGCGCGATCAGCTCTCTCATCAGTCAGGATTGCATCGTATCGGGCGCAATGGCGAAGCAGAGCCTGCTGTTCACGGGCGTGAAGATGGGCAGCTATTCCAATGTGGAACGCGGCGTGATCCTGCCCTACTGCAACATCGGCAGGCATGCGCGGCTGACCAATGTCATCCTCGATTCAGGCGTGCGCATCCCGGAAGGGCTCGTTGTGGGTGAGGATCCTGAACTGGATGCGCGCCGCTTCCGGCGCAGTGAGAAGGGCGTATGCCTGATAACGAAACCGATGATCGAGAAGCTGGAGGGCTGATGCCGCTGAAGGTCCTGTCGGTGGCATCGGAAGCGGTGCCGCTGGTGAAGACAGGTGGGCTGGCGGATGTGGCAGGCGCCCTGCCCGCTGCGCTTGCGCCCCATGATGTTGCAATGACAACGCTGCTGCCCGGCTATCCCGCCGTGGTAAAGGCGATTGGCAAGGCAAAGCTGGTGCACAAGTGGCCATCGCTGCTGGGCAAGCCCGCGCGACTGCTATCCGGCACGATCGGCGAGCACGGGCTGCTAGTGCTGGATTGCCCTTCCTATTTCGCCCGCGATGGCGGCCCGTATGGGGACAGCAAGGGACAGGACTGGGCCGATAACTGGCAACGCTTCGCCGCTTTTGGCAGGGCAGCTGCCGATATCGCATCGGGCGCGACGAAAGCCGGCAAGTTCGATCTCGTCCACGCCCATGACTGGCAGGCGGCCATGACGCTGGCCTATCTGAAACTCGCCAGCGACACGCCGGATTTACCCAGTGTGATGACAATTCACAACATGGCCTTTCAGGGCCATTTCGATGCCAAGATCTTCCCGCGCCTTGGCCTGCCATCCTCTGCCTGGTCCATTGACGGGGTGGAGAATTACGGCGGCGTCGGTTTCCTGAAGGCTGGCATGCAGATGGCCGATATCATCACCACCGTCAGCCCCAGCTATGCCGCGGAAATTCGCCAGCCGGAATTCGGCATGGGGCTGGAAGGTCTGGTGGCGACGCGTGGCAACAGGGTGCGCGGGATTCTGAACGGCATCGATCCGCAAGTCTGGAACCCGGCAGAAGATAGCGAAATCCCCGCCAATTATTCGCACCGCACGCTGGCAAAACGAAAAACCAATAAGCGCGCGCTGGAAAAGGCCTTCGGGCTGGAGGAAAGCGACGGCCCGCTGTTCACCGTGGTCAGCCGCCTTACCTGGCAAAAGGGGATGGACGTGCTGCTGGAAGTGCTGGACCATCTCGTTGGCATCGGCGGGCGGCTGGCGCTGCTTGGTTCGGGTGACAAGGCGATGGAGGCCGGGCTGCATGAGGCTGCCGCGCGCCATCCCGGCAGAATCGGCCTGCACATCGGCTATGACGAGGGGTTATCCCACCGCTTGCAGGCAGGCGCCGATGCCATCCTGGTGCCCAGCCGATTCGAGCCTTGTGGCCTCACCCAGCTATACGGCCTTGCCTATGGCTGCGTGCCGGTGGTGGCGCGCACCGGCGGGTTGGCCGACACGGTGATCGATGCCAATCCCGCCGCGCTTGCCAGCGGCGTGGCCACCGGCATCCAGTTTGACGGGGTGCACTACCATGCCTTGCGCGCCGCGATTGACCGCGCCATGGCGCTTTACAATCAACCCAAGCAATGGCGCCGCCTGCAGCAGAACGGGATGAAAGCCGATTTCTCCTGGGAAGCTAGCGGGCGCGCCTATGCCGATCTTTATAAAGAACTGACCCTGAAATAATCGGGAAACCCGCATGATCCGCACACACGAAACCACGCCCTTCAACGATCAGAAACCCGGCACATCGGGCCTGCGCAAGAAGGTGCGCATCTTCGCCCAGCCCAACTATGCGGAGAATTTCATCCAGTCGGTGTTCGACGTGGTAGAGCGTGATGCAGGCACTACCCTCGTGATCGGCGGAGACGGGCGCTATCACAACCGCACGGTTATCCAGCAGGCGATCCGCATGGCGGCGGCCAATGGCTATGGCCGGGTGCTGGTGGGGCAAGGCGGCATCCTCTCCACCCCGGCGGCGAGCCACGTGATCCGCAAATATGGTGCCAGCGGCGGGCTGGTGCTGTCGGCCAGTCACAATCCCGGCGGGCCGGAAGAGGATTTCGGCATCAAGTACAATATCGCCAACGGCGGCCCCGCGCCGGAAAGCGTGACCGGCAGAATCCACGCCCGCACGCTGGAGATTGACCGCTGGCTGGATGTCGACGCGCCCGACGTCGACCTTGATACGCGCGGCGTGACGCATATCGGCGAAATGGCCGTGCAGGTGATCGATCCTGTCGCCGATTACGCCGCGCTGATGGAGGAACTGTTCGATTTCGACGCCATCCGCGCCGCCGTGAAAGACGGGCTGACCATGGCGTTCGATGCGATGCACGCCGTCACCGGCCCATATGCGCATGAGATTCTGGAAGGCCGCCTGGGCTTTCCCGCAGGCACGGTGCACAATGGCACCCCATTGGAGGATTTCGGCGGCCATCACCCCGATCCCAACCTGGTGCATGCCAAGGTGCTGTACGATCTGATGATGTCGGACAATGCACCCGCGTTTGGTGCAGCGTCCGATGGCGATGGCGACCGCAATCTCATCATCGGCAAGCATCGCTTCATCAATCCCTCGGATTCGCTGGCGATGCTGGCCGCCAATGCCCACCTCGCCCCCGGCTACGCCGATGGGCTGAAGGGTATCGCCCGCTCCATGCCTACCAGCGCTGCAGCGGACCGGGTGGCAGAGGCGCTGGGCATTCCGGCCTACGAAACACCAACGGGCTGGAAGTTCTTCGGCAACCTCCTCGATGCCGGAATGGCCACGATCTGCGGCGAGGAAAGCGCGGGCACCGGCAGCGATCACGTGCGCGAGAAGGACGGTCTGTGGGCGGTGCTGCTGTGGCTCAACATCCTGGCGGTGACGGGCAAGAGCGTGGACCAGCTCGCCCGCGATCACTGGGCGCGCTTTGGGCGTAACTACTACGCCCGCCATGATTACGAGGCGATTGAAAGCGAAAAGGCCGATGCCCTGATGGCAGAACTGAGCGCCAGCCTGCCAGACCTGCCGGGGCGCACCTTTGGCCCGCTCACCGTGGCGGAGGCAGACAGCTTCTCCTACACCGATCCTGTGGATGGCTCGGTCAGCGAGAATCAGGGCATCCGCGTGTTGTTCGAAGGGGGCAACCGGGTGGTCTTCCGCCTTTCCGGCACAGGCACGCAGGGCGCAACCTTGCGGGTCTACCTTGAACGCTACGAACCTGCCGGCGGCGATATGGATGCAGAGACGCCCGCCATGCTGGCCGACATCGTGGCCGCTGCGGAGGAGATCGCCGGCATCGCTCGCCACACGGGTCGCACCGCGCCAGACGTAGTGACGTGAGCCAATACGGCGCCGCTGTTACCGGCGGCAACACCATCTTCCGTGTGCGCTCTCCGCTTGCAACGGCGATGCAGCTTTGCCTGACGGAGAATGGCGAAGAGCAGCGCATCGCCATGCAGCGCGACGGCGATGACTGGGTGGCAAAGGTGCCGCGCGATCTGGCCGGGGCGACCTATGGCTACAGGGCCGATGGCGAATGGCAGCCCGAACAGGGCAAGTGGTTTCACCCGGCAAAGCTGCTGGTGGATCCCTATGCGGTGGAGCTTGACAGGCGATTTACGCAAGACCCGGCGCTGGCCAATTTCGGAGTCGATACAAGCGACATCGTGCCGCGCGCGGTGATCCAGCCGCCGCTTCCAGAAGTCCCGCTAAACGCGCCGTGTTTCCAGCGCGGCGGCCTGATTTATGAACTGAATGTCGACGGCTTCACCCGGCTGCATCCCGATGTGCCAGATGCGCAGCGGGGCACGGTGGCCGCCCTCGCCCATCCATCCGTCATCGCGCATCTGCAAAAACTGCATGTCAGCGCGGTGGAGCTGATGCCGATCACCGCCTGGATTGACGAGCGGCACCTGTCCGCACTCGGCCTTGCCAATCACTGGGGCTACAACCCTGTTGCACCGATGGCGCTGGATCCCGGCCTGTGCCCCGGCGGCGTGGCGGAATTGCGGGACACCGTGGCCGCGCTGCATGATGCGGGGATCGGCGTGATCCTCGATCTTGTGCCCAATCATTCGGGCGAGAGCGATATTTTCGGCGGCGTCTTCTGCCTGCGCGGGCTGGACGATAGCGCCTATGCCCACGCCCCCGATGGCACGCTGATCAATGATAGCGGCTGCGGCAACACGCTGGATTTCGCGCAAGCCCATGTGCGGGATATGACGGTGGCTACTCTGCGCCATTTCGTGCGCCATTGCGGGGTGGATGGCTTCCGTTTCGACCTGGCGCCCATCATGGCACGCGGCCCCGGTTTCGATCCCGCCGCACCGATCTTTGCAGAGATTGCCGCCGATCCCTGGCTGGCCGACAGGGTGATGATCGCAGAGCCGTGGGATATCGGCCCCGGCGGCTATCAACTCGGCAATTTCCCCGCGAACTGGCTGGAATGGAACGACAAGTACCGTGACGATGTGCGCCGCTTCTGGCGCGGCGATGGCACGGCCAGCACGCTGGCCACGCGCATGGCAGGCTCTGCCGATATCTTCGGGCCCGACTGCCGCAGCGTGAACTTCCTCGCCGCGCATGACGGGTTCACCCTGGCGGACAGCGTGGCCTACGAACAGCGCCACAACCTAGCCAATGGCGAGGACAATCGCGACGGGCACAGCGAGAACTACAGCTGGAACAACGGCGTGGAAGGGCCGACCGACAATCCCGATATCCTGGCCCGCCGCGCCGCGGATTTGCGCGCCATGCTGGGCACGCTGTTCGCCTCCACCGGCACGATCATGCTGACCGCGGGCGATGAATTCGGGCGCACCCAGCAGGGTAACAACAACGCCTATTGCCAGCCCATGCCGGTAAACTGGGAAGCGCGCGACGTGGCGCTGGAGGATCACGTGGCTGGCCTCTCCGCAACGCGGGCCGCCAGCCTTGCCGCAATGGCGCAGTTTCCCGAGGGCGGCTGCTGGACCGATTATCACGGGCAACCAATGTCGGACGAGCAATGGAATGATCCCAGCCTCTCCGCCTTCGCCTTCCACCCTCCGCCGCACAGCGACAGGCCCGGCTTCGCCTTAGACAGAATCGCGCGAACGGCGACGCTGCTGGCGCAAGACTAGCTTACAGCGCGGCGACGCCTTCCAGCGCTTCGCCCGCGGCCAGCCATGCCGCTTCTGCCTGCTCCAGCTTGCCGGCAAGCTTCGCTCTCTGGGCCAGCAGGTCATCCATGCGGCTGGTATCCGCCGCCGGTGGCTTGGCGGCGAGATCGGCAATGTTCCTATCCATCTGCTCTGCCTGCGCGGTCAGCTTGGCGAGAGTTTTTTCCGCCTTTGCGAGTTCGGACCGCATGTATTTCTCTTTCGCGCGATCGATGGTGGCGGGCGCTGCCTTCGGCTTGGGCGCGGCAGGTTTCTTCGCGGGCTTGGGCTGATTTCGGCCCAGCACGAAGTCGATATAATCCTCCATACTGCCCGAATATTCGCGCGCCGTGCCGCTATCCACCAGTATCAGCCTGTCAGCCGTCAGCTCCACCATATGGCGATCATGGCTGATCAGGATAACCGCGCCGGAATAGCCGTTCAGCGCCTGGATCAGCGCCTCGCGCGCGTCCACGTCAAGGTGGTTGGTCGGTTCGTCCAGGATCAACAGGTGCGGCGCATCCCGCGTAATCAGCGCCAGCGCCAGCCGCGCGCGCTCCCCGCCCGACAGCCGTTCCACCTGCGTTTCCGCGCGAGAGCCGGAGAAGCCGAAGCGCCCCAATTGCCCCCGCACCGCGCCCGCCGGCTTGCCATCCATCGCCCGCGTCATCAGGTTCAGCGGCGTTTCCTCGGCAGAAAGTTCCTCCACCTGATACTGCGTGAAATAGCCCACCTTCATTTTGCCGGGCGCGTTCATGTCCCCCTCTTCGGGGGCCAGCTGCGCGGCCAGCAGGCGGGCCAGCGTGGTCTTGCCATTGCCGTTGCGGCCTAGCAGGGCAATCCGGTCATCCGCGTCGATCCGCATGTTCAGCCGCTGCAGCACCGGCGGCGCATTGCCATAGCCGACGGCGGCACCATCCAGCGTGATCATGGGAGAGCGCATCTCCGCAGGATCGGGAAAATCGAAGGAGAGTGACGGATCTTCGGAAAGGGCCGCAATGGGCTGCATCCGCGCCAGCATCTTAGCCCGCGATTGCGCCTGTTTCGCGGTGGAGGCTCGGGCACTGTTGCGCGCCACGTAATCCTGCAGTTTCGCCCGCTGCGCATCCTGTGCGGCCTTTGCCGCCGCCAGCTGCGCGGCGCGTTCGGCGCGCTGTTTCTCGAACGAATCGTAACCGCCCGGATACAGCGTCAGCTGCCCGCCCTGCAGGTGCAGGATGTGATCCACCACGTTGTTCAGCAGATCGCGTTCGTGGCTGATCACCACCAGCGTGGCGGGGTATGACTTGAGGAAGTTCTCCAGCCACAGCGTGGCCTCAAGGTCGAGGTGGTTGGAAGGCTCGTCCAGCAGCAGGATATCGGGTTCGGAAAACAACAGCGCACCTAGCGCGATGCGCATTTTCCATCCGCCGGAGAACGTATCCACCGGGCGGGCCTGCATTTCCTCGTCGAAGCCCAGGCCCTTCAGGATCTTTGCCGCGCGGGCAGGCGCACTGTAGGCATCGATGGCCAGCAACCGTTCGTGCACTTCGCCCAGCCTGTCTGGATCGGTGCAGCTTTCGGATTCCTCCAGCAGCTGCTCCCGCTCCACATCGGCGGCCAGCACAATCTCCTCCGGCGTCATCGTGCCGCTGGGGGCCTGCTGCGCGATATAGCCGATGCGGGCGCGCGATGGCTTGGAGATTTCACCGTCGTCGGGCTCGATCTCTCCGATCAGCGTTTTCATCAGCGTGGATTTGCCCGCGCCGTTTCGCCCGATCAGGCCCACGCGCGCGCCAATCGGAACGGTGGCGCTTGCGCGTTCGAGGATGGGCCGGCCGCCAAGCCGGACGGTGAGGCCGTCAATAGTAAGCATGCGCGGCCCCTTAGCAGCGCCTGCCCCACTATCCCAACCGAATCCACGCATCGGGCAAATTGAGATGCAAACTGTGACACCGCGCAAGCGGAGCGCCGCCTGCGTCCTATCGGATGCGGTAGCCAATCGGCTTGAACTGCCCACCGTTGGAGGCATAGGCGGAACACGCTGTGAGACCGATGACGAGGTCCATCTTCGCCCGCAGTGTCAGCATATCGCCAGCCTTCGATATCGGCGGCTCCACCGATAAACGCCCAGTCTGGCCATTCACGGGCACATTCATGAACACGTTGAAGGCGCATGGCAGATCGTCTTCTTCGATCCCAAAAGGTTGCAGGGCCGCGGCAAGATTGCCGAAGCACCCGCGATGAACGGGCTTGTCGGGATAGAAGTGTCGGAAGGTGGCCTTGCTGCACGGCGTGAGCAGGAAATCATGCGTCCCCACATCATCCGCCACGATTTCCAGCATCGCGTTTGATCGGTTGGACCACAAAATGTTGCCGGTGGTGAGGCTGATGGTTTCCTCGTAATCGAATGTCCTGCCGTTTGACAGGGCTTCACGCGTATCGTCGAGGTTGAAGGCCAGCAGATCCGAAACCTGCGTGCCTTCGATATCGATGATCTGGAGCTGTTGCCCGCTGCGCAGTTCGAACGCGGTTCCACTGCGCGGTTCGATCACCGTCATATCATTGTTCAAGACCTGCGATCCTCGAAAGGCGGCGTCCAGCCATCGTCAACCGCGCGGCCGCTGTACTGGCGGGCCTCGCTGGTGTCGCCATGGCGGGACAGCATGGGGTTGAGATCGCCTGCCAGCTTGCGATCGCGATCCAGAATGGTTTCCCGCATGCGTTCATACCGCCCCTGCTCTCGCAAACGCTCAAACTGGTCATGCAGATTGAAGACCAGCGCCGGGCGGGAGAAGCGCCGGGCCGGGCGCGAGGCATTGGGATGCATGCCCACCACGAAAAATGCCTCTCCGCCAAAGCTCAAACTGAAATGCGGACTGCCGGGATCGGCGCTGACGCGCGTGTCATATGTCTGGCCACGCCAGTGATCCTTGTCGGCCAGCGATTGCAGCCTTTCCCAAAGGCTTTTTTCAAATTCGCTTTCGGAAAGATCGGTGGGCCCTTCGAACACCACCACCAGGCTTCTGAGGCCGCCGGGTGCCTTCTTGTAGGCAAAGGCCCATTCCAGCAGCGCGGTATGAATGGCAACATCGTTCCAGGCGCTGGTGAGATCGCGCGCATGGACGATATGCATATTGCCCGTCGCCAGCGCGGATTTCGCGCCCACACAGGGAAAGCCCTGCTCCCTGACATAATCGGAGAACAGCTGACCGGCTTCAGTATTGCTATCAACCAGATCCACGGCAAACCCCCAAAACACGTGCGATCCAAGCGAACCAGCACACTGAAGGTTCCGTATCTGCGCTATGTTAGTGGGCGCGCCTTCACGCAATTATCCGCAGGCGCCGACCTGCCGGTGTGAAGTGCCTATCGGTTGAAGAGCCTATCGGTTGAAGAGTCGGGAGAAGAAGCCCTTCTGCTCCATCGGCTGGATCGGACCGAACCGCGCGAGGCGCGTGCTGGGATCACGATATGGTCTTGGCTCTGCCCAGCTGTCTGCGCGCGAAGAACGAAAGGTATATTTGCTCATCGAATGCCCCCAAACGAATCATGCCAGTAACTAGAAACGTTTTTATAGCTGAAAACGCGTGGTCATTGATTGGCTAGTTTTGCACAGATTTATCCGCTGCATGCAGATGAATTGCCAAATGATACTTATTGCAGGCAAGCTGTTGCAAAGTAACAGGATTGAAGCGCGTTAACCATGGCGCCCCTCCGCCCGGTCCATCGGAGGGCGGCTCGTCGAACAGATTTTTCAACGTTTGATCGGGAAAAACGCATCCACACGTTCCGGCTGCAAAACGCTAGAACCGCTCAAGATCATCCGCGATAACCACCGGGCCGGTGTAGTGCTGCGCAATCGCGCCGACATAGCCCAGCAGGTTTGCCCCGTCGGCATCCGGTCCGGAAAGGTGCGTCACCACCACCGCGCCAACTTCGGCATCGCTGGCCAGTTCGCCCACGTCGCCCGGCGTCAGGTGATGTTCGCGCAAATGCGTCTCCAGATTGGCAAAGGCCTGCGCGGGCACATTGGGCGACAATCGCCTGATATCGGCAATGGTGCGATCCACGTCGATCATCTCCACCACCAGCAGATCCGCCCCGCGCGCCAGATCGGTTACGGCGGCGCTGGGGCCGGTGTCTCCGCTGTAGACGATATCACGGTCAGGCAGATCGAACCGGAAAGAGAGCGATTCATAATTGGCATCATCCGCGCTGCCGGGGGCGAAGCTGTAGTGCGAATTCTTGCGCGCCGTTACGCGGGCATCGCCAATGGACAGCGCGGCGTTGTCCCGCAGTTCGACGACCTTGATCCCCGTTTCGGGCGGCCTGACGGGTGCGCCGGGCACGCCATATCCAGATTGCGTTGTGGGCAGCATGGCCGCCAGCAATCCATCCACCATTGCGCGCGTTCCCGGCGGGCCATAGATGGTCAGATCGCTGCTGACATCGGTCTGCCAACGCAGGCCCAGCAGCCCAACCAGCCCGGCGGTGTGATCGAAATGCAAATGGCTGATGAAAACCGCGTCAATCGCGCCCAGCGGCACGCCCGCCTTTGCCAGCTGCTGCGCCGTGCCATCCCCGATATCGACCAGCCATGTGCCATCCTGCGCAATCAGGACATTGGCCGGTTGGGATCGATTGGCATCGGACAGCGGGCCGCCCTTTGTGCCAAGCGTGATCCACTGGCTGGCGGCGGCAGTATCATCCTGCGCCATGGCAGGAGACGCGAGCGCGATGGACAACGCCGCCACGGCACCTGCAACAGATTTGCCCAAACCTCGCATCGCAATCTCTCCCATCAAGCGCGCAATCCTATGCCTCGTATGTCGCCTCGCGTGCAGCTTCACCGCCAACAGACCGTCGATAGGCCAGGATCAGGAACAGCGCGGCCAGGAGCGGGGTGGCCAACATGGAGGATATCGCCATGCGCAGCCCATCCTGTCCGAATTGCGGCGTGAAATAATCGCTCAGCGCGCCGACAACGAAGGGGCCGAGCGCGCCGCCGATCAGGCCCGATGCGGCAAGCAGGATGGTGGAAACAATGCCACGGTCCCGCGAGGAAACGCTGTTAATCGCGAAATTGATAACCGGGGGCACAGCCGCGCTGAGCAGGAAGTTCATAATGCCTGCACTGGCCATGGCTGCCGCCAGCGAAGGCAGGAACACGAACCCCGCCATGAAAGGCAGCGACAATGGTACGCAGATCATGGCAATCTTCAGCATGTCACTGGGCCTGCCCCTGCGCGCCATCAGGCGATCGGCGAAGAAGCCGGATGCCAATGTGCCGGTAATCCCACCAAGCCCCACCGCAGGGCCGATCACCAGCCCCACCTGCGCCAGCGGCACGTCATGGGATCGCAGCAGGAAGGCAGGGCCCCAGGCAGCCAGCACGAATGTCATCATCATGCCCATGCCAAAGCCGCATAGCAGGAAGGGAAAGCCATCCAGCCGCAGCACGCGCGCGCATCCGGCCCACAGGTCCGCCCAATATGTGGTTGGCGGTGCAAGCGCGGCATCATCGCCGGTCCGCTCCGGCTCTCGCACGCTGAACAGCAGCAAGAAGGTGACGGACAATCCGGCAAGGCCGCACACCACGAACATGTCCCGCCACCCCAGCGCAGCGGCCAAAACGCCGCCGATGATTGTACCGCCCACGATGCCGACAAAGCTGCTGGCCTGGAAAATTCCCACGGCACGGCCACGGGTTTCCTTGTTGAACAGATCGGGGATCAGCGACATCGCGGCAGGAAACGCCGTCGCCTCGCCAATGCCCACGGCGATGCGGGCCAGGGAAAGCGTGGCGAAATCCGTTGCAAGACCCGTGGCGGCTGTCGCCAGGGACCATCCCGCAACGCCGATGGCCAGGATCCGCACGCGATTGCCCCGGTCCACGAAGCGGGCGATGAACAATCCGCCCACGAGGTTGAACAGCACGAACAGGAAGCCGCTGGCGAGCGACATCTGCGTATCGGAAATCGCCAGGTCGCGGCCAATGGGATCGACCACCGTGCCGAACAGGATACGGTCACCCTGGTTGAAGATATTGGCGAGGAACAGCACGCCCAGCGCCCACCAGGAGCTGGCGCGATTGCTTTGCGGCGATTCCGTCACCAGCGCACACCAGCGAAAGTGGAATGTTTGGCCATGCCCGCCATCAGCTTACCTTCAGGCCCAGCAGGGATGCCGCGTTAAGCCCAAGGATCTTGGCGCGCACATCTTCATCCAGCGCATCGTGAAAGCCCACCGGATCGGGCTCTGCCATGTCGAAAGGATAGTCGGAGCCGAGGCACAATCGGTCCGCGCCGTGCGTGCGCACCAGGCTTTCCAGCTGGTCCTTGTCGAACACCAGCGTATCGAACCACAGCTTTCGCAAGTAGCTGGAGGGTTCATGCTGGCAGTGTTCCGAACAATCGGCACGCGCGCGCCAGCCATGGTCCATCCGGCCCCAGTATCCGGGGATATAGCCGCCGCCATGGGCAACGCAGATGCGCAGGCCCGGATAGGCATCCAGCACGCCGCCAAAGATCAGGTGCCCCACTGCCAGCGTGGATTCCAGCGGATTGCCGATCAGATTGTTGAAGTAATATTCGCTCATCCGCTGGGCATGGGTGAAGCCAAGCGGGTGCAGGAACACCAGCACGCCCAGTTCCTCTGCCGCGGCCCAGAAGGGGCGAAACTCCGGCGCGTGAAGATCCACACCGTTCACGTTGGAGCTGATCTCCACCCCGCGCAGATCAAGATCCTTCACGCAGCGATGCAATTCCTCCACCGCCAGGCGCGGGTCCTGCAGGGGCACGGTGCCCATGCCCACGAAACGATCGGGATGCTGGGCCACGGCCTCTGCCATCCCGTCATTCACGGCGCGCGCGGCGGCGCGACCAGTATCGGCATCGGTGAAATAGAAATACTGGCCGGGACTGGGCGACAGCGCCTGAACATCGATGCCCAACCTGTCCATATCGGCCAGCCGCGTATCGATGGTGTTCAGCGTGCGGCCCATCGCGGCAAATTGCGCGCGGTTGACCTCGGATGTCTTCGGGCTGGTGAAATCGTTGATGCCGGGCGGCGGGCCGGGATATTTGGCCTGCACCAGCGCATCGGCAGCGGGAATGCCAAGGTGGCAATGGATGTCCACCACCAGGTGCTTGCCCCGCGCGCTTACGGGGATCGGCTCTTGCTGGCCACAGGTAAAGATCTCGCCGGTCATGTATTTGGTCTCGCTGCCATGATTGTGCCGCTGCATTCGCCAAAGCCGATGGGCACGTAGCCTTCTGCCATCGCGCGTCCGCGGATCGCCAGTGTGTCGCCATCTTCCAGCATCACCCGCGTGGTGCCATCGGCCAGTTCCAGCGGTTTCTTGCCCAGTTCGGTTATCTCGACAAGGCAGGCGCGCGCCTCGTCAGCGGCGCCCGATACGGTGCCCGTGGCGATCAGATCCGCCGTTTCCAGCGGAGCGCCACCGCTGGCCTGGTGGACCACCATCTGTGCCAGCGTCCAGAACAGTTCGGCCACATTGGTGCGCACGATGCGCTGCGGGCCGGAACCGGTGTCGATTTCGGCGGAGAGTTCGATGTTCAGACCACCCGCCTCGCGATCGAATGGATCATTGAGATAGGCCGGCACCTCCGGCTCTTCATCACTGCGCCCGCGCCCGGCAATGCGGAACGGGGCCAGCGCCTCCATCGTGACAATCCATGGAGAGATCGTGGTGAGGAAGCTTTTGCCCAGATGCGGGCCGAGGATCATCTCGTAAAACTGGATAGCCCTGGCAGACCAGTCGTTCACCAAGCAGCAGCCGAACAGCAATTCATCCGCGCGGGCCATGCTTATGCTTTCACCAAGGGCATTGCCGGGACCGCGCAGCCATGCGCCGAACTCCACCTCGAAATCCAGCATTGGTTCGGGAGAGAAGGTCATCTGGCTTTCACCAAAGGGCACAACCTGCCCCATCGGCCTGATTACCGGCGTTCCGCTGACAGCGATGGAGCTGGCCCGCCCGTTATAGGCCACGGGCAAGGTCGCCCATGCGGGCTGCGGCGCCCGTCCGCCGAATTGCGCCATGCGCAGGATATGGTCTGCACTGGTGCAGAAATCCGTGAATGCGGCGGGCTTTGCCGGAAGCTTCATCGTTACAGATGCAGCTGGGATCAGCGCCGTCTGTGCCGCATCCCGCTGAGAGGAACCCTCGGCGTAAAGGTCTGACAGGGCCGCCCGCAGCGCGGATAGATCGGCGGTGGGGACTTCGAACAGGTCTGCAAGGCTGGGCCTGCTGGCAATGGCGGCCACCTGCGCCGCCGTACCGCTCAGCGCGTTCGCTTCCACCAATGCGGCCAGGTCAATGACTTGATCGCCCAGTGCAACGCCGCCGCGGCTTCCCTTCCCATCATCGAACACCCCGAACGGCAGGTTCTGGATGGGAAAATCCGTGGCTTCATCATTCGCAGATGGCAGGAAACTGCGGCGCTGTGGATCGTGCGTGGCGTTCAGTTCAATGGGCATGGCCGCAACCGCCGTGCTGATAATCATGTTCCTTGCGATAGCGGTTCATTTCCGCAAACAGCACGGGCGGCGGCGCGGCTTCCATCTGCGGATCCCATTGCTTATAAAGCGAATAGACGTTCGCCACCACGCGTTCCGGATCGGTCCAGTGCGAATATTCCTTCATCGGAATGTCCCGCGCGGCCTGCCGCCAGTCCAGCCCGGCATCGAAGCGCCCGCGCGCCTCATTGGTGAGATGTTCGAAATACAGGCGCATGTTGCGCACCGCTGATACATCGCAGATCGGGCCATGGCCCGGCACCACGATTTCAGGCTGTAAGGCCTCGATAAATTCGCACGCGGCGATCCAGCGCGTCATCGGCCCGGCCCAGAGGATGGGATGGCCTTCGTTGAACAGCAAATCGCCGGTGAAAACCGTGGAATCCTCCGGCACCCATGCGATGGTATCGGACATGGTGTGCGCAGGGCCAAGATCGTGCAGTTCCACGCTCTTGTCACCCACCTGCAGCGTCAATTGCTGCACGAAGGTGGAGTTGGGCAAGGTCAGTTCATCGACCCCGCTGAAATCGAAGGTGCGGCCCATCGTCTCGAACAGGAATTCACCAGCTTCGCCCATGTTCTGCCAATTGCTGGAAAGGTTCGCCAGCGCCTTGGGATCGAATTCGGACATCTCCTCGCGCGTCTGTTCCGTCGAGATGATCTTGGCGTCCGCCACCAGACCATTGCCGAAAAAGTGATCGGGATTGGCGTGCGTATTCACCACCGTATCCACGTGATCGCCGCCGGGCACCTTGGCAAAATCATCCAGCATGGCGCGCGTCAGCGGCACGCTCATCAACGTATCCACCAGCAGCGTTTGCCCCTGCGATGTTACCAAGCCGGCGTTTGACCAGCCCCAGGTTCCGTCCGGCTGTACGTAACCGTACAACCCATTGCCAAGATCATGCACGCCCTGCCGGAATGGCCAGTTACTCACCCAAATCTCCTCTTCCTTGGGGCGGACCATAAACCTGTTATTCTTTACATCAAGAATATAATGTACAGACCCGCCACTTGTGTCTTTTGGCGCGTTGGGTTTAGCACTGGAATGATGGCAGATAACAAAAAGAGTGCGAAGCGCAGCAAAGGTCGGCCCGATGCTGGCAGCAAGGGCGTGGGCCGCGATGCACTGATCGTGGCGGCGCGCGAACTGCTGCAGGATCTACCTCCGGCGCAGGTTACGGCCAGCGCGATTGCGCGCCACGCAGGCGGCGATCCGGCGCTGGTCCGCTATTACTTCGGCAATCGAGAGGCCCTGTTGCTGGAGGTTGCCAAAACCATCGGCAAGGAAGCCAGCGCCATGCCGCCCGACAATGGCGACCCGCTGGATATGCTGACGCAGTTCATCCACGCCACCTTCCGCTTCACCCGGTCTGCCCGCAACATGCAGCGCCTGATGCTGGATGAACTGGATTCCACCAGCTCTCCCGAAATGCGCGCCAGCCTGCGGGAATGGAACCGCGGGCCGGTGGATTTCTATGCCAATCTGAAATCGATCGACAAGGATGGCGACCTCTCCGATTTCAACCCGCTGTTCCTGCACCTTGCCGTGATCGGCATAAGTGACTTCTTCGTGACCGGCAGCCCGCTGGTGGAAATGCTGGTGCCCGAAGGCACCGATATGGATGCGCTGGCGAAGGATTATGAGGCGTTCGTGGAAGACCTGCTGCTGAACGGCCTAAAGAAGCGCTGATCGCCCCTCAGCCTTCCGCCGCGCACGGATTGCGCTGTGTGCCAAGGCCGGTGATGGTGCCTTCCATCACATCCCCATCCTTCAGGAACACGCCAAAGGCGCTGCCATTTCCATAGGGCGATCCGGTGCAGATCACATCGCCGGGTTCCAGCATCACGCGGTGGGACAGATACTCGATCTGCCGTTCGATGGATGCCATCATGTCGCTGGTGCTTTCGTCCTGATACACTTTGCCGTTGACGGATAGCTTGATGTTCATCGCATAGGGATCGGCAATCTGGTCCTTCGGCACGATCATCGGGCCAAAGGGCAGGAAGGTGGGGAAGCATTTGCCCGATAGCCAGTCCGCCCCGATGGCAGACCCATCCTTGCGGAAGATATGTTCGCGCGCGGTAACATCGTTGACCACTGCGAAACCGGCCACGTGGTCCATCGCGTCCTGCGCGGAGACGCGGTGCGTGCGCTTCCCGATCACCACGCCCAGCTCCAGTTCCCAGTCCGGCTTTTCAACGTTGGACGGCAGCACCACGGTGTCACGCGCGCCGATGGCGCAGGATGGCAGCTTGATGAAGCAGAACGGCAGCGCCTGCGCGCGGGCATCCATCATCGCCTCCACCTTCTGGCGCCGCTCATCCTCCGACATATTCTCGTGCTCGGCCGTGCGCATAGACGGATCGCCCATGATCAGGCCAACGACGTGCTTCTTGTAATTGGCGCCGGTGCAGAACACCTGGCCCGGTCGATAGGGAAGGCGGATATCGGCATCGTCGAAACTTGCCGCGCCTTCGAAGGCGGCATCGCCCGCCCATTCGGCCAGCCGGGGCGCAACCGATTGCCAGTCTGCCAGCAGTTCAGGCAGTCCCCTGCCCTCACCCCAGTGGGACAGCGGCAGATATGTGTCGCCGCTGACTAGCACGGCCTGCCCGCCAACATTTGCAAGACCGTGGGTCATCAATAGGCTTCCTTCAATTTCTGCATTGTTCCGCCCAGCATCTTGTTGGCTTCCATCTGGTCACCACCGGACATTTCGATATCGCCGATCCGCACCGAGTTTTCGACCACCATGCGCGCGCGTTCAAAACGGCGCTTGCCAAAGGCTGGCAGGCTCGCGTCAAGATCGTCGGATTTTTCGAGCTCATCCGCCAGCGCCAGTCCATCTTCCACGGCAAGGCCTGCGCCCGATGCCATGTGCGGCGTGGTGGCGTGCACGGCATCGCCAATCAGGACAACGCGCCCGCTGTGCCACGGCAAGGGCAGCAACATCCATTCCAGCGGCCTGTAATTCACCATGGAATCGGGGCCAAGGTTGGCGCGGATTTCGGGAACGTCTCCGCCAAATCCTTCCAGCAATCTTTCCACCTGCGGGATCAGGTCGTCTTCCTCGTACCAGGGATTGTCCGGCACATGCTCCAGGATAAAGGCGTATAGCTTGTCATTCGAAATGGGGTTGAGGCCCAGCTTGATCGGCCCGCCCAGATACATTTCGGTGCGGTCCACACCTTCTGGCCGATCGGCCACGATGCGCCAGCAGCCCTGCCCGGTGAACTTGGGCTTGGGCACATCGGGGAACAGCATCTTGCGCGTCTTTGACTGCACACCGTCTGACGCGACGACGAGGTCGACATCGCGTTCAGTCCCGTCGGACAAGGATACGCGAACGCCATCGCCCATTTCATCGAAAGCCGTCGCCTCCACGCCCAGTGTGACAGCGATGCCTGCTTCCTTCACCTTTTCCTGCATGATGGAATGCAACACGGGACGCATGATCCCGCCGCTGCAATCCACAGGATCAAGGTTTTCCGGCGCCTCCGGCGTTTCCATCATCACGGCGCCTTGCGTGTTGCGCAGGCGGATGCCGGAGCCAACGAAGCCCCGCTCTTTCACCTGATCGAAGATGCCCAGCTCGTCAAAAGCGCGCAGGGACATGCCCGTCACGCTGATGCCGGCGCCATAGGCGCGCCAGTCCGGATCGATGTCGATCAGTTCCACAGCGACCCCGCGTTGCGCCAGTGCGATTGCCGCACCCATTCCGCCCACGCCGCCACCAACGATTAATGCCGTGCCTATCATGTCAGGTTCTCTTTATTATGCAGGTGTCTGCCACAGGCCCTTGTCGGGCTCCATCTCAGCATGCGGCACATTGCCGGTGATGATGCGCCCGGTGCCCCACTGGTCGATCGTCTGCGGGCCGGGCTCGTAATGGGTCACTTCCCAGGTCTCCTCGTCCACCTCTTCAAGATCGGAGGTGTATTCCACCGCATTGCCATTGGGCGTCACGAAATAGCTGAAGGTGTTGTTGCCCGCGGTGTGACGCCCCGGTCCCCAGCTCAGCTTGATGCCCGCTTCATGCATGCGCGCCAGCCCGCGCATCAGCTCGTCAACGGAACTGACATCGAAGGCGATGTGATTGAGCGCGGGCGGCCCGGGCAGGATCGCCACGCGGTGATGCGCCGTGTTGCAGCGCAGGAACACCATAAACTTGCCGATCCAGTCAGACAGGCGGAAGCCCAGCGCCTTTTCATAGAACTCGGCCAGCCCGGCGTGATTGGGTGAATGGAACACCACGTGGCTGATGCCGATGGGAATGGCTTCGCCCTTGTCCAGCTTGCGGAATTCACGCGGGGTGCTGTCGCAGATCACTTCCATCGCCCGGCCATCGGGATCGAAGAAGCGGAAGGCGAAGCCGCCTGCCGGCCCGTCTGCCGGGGCGGGTTCGCTGATGATCTTGGCGCCGGCGGCCTTCACCTGCTCGAAGATCGCCAGCACATCATCGCGCGAGGCGGCGGAAAAGCCGACGAGATCGGTCTTGCGCTCGGCATCCTCGCGCAGGATCACGACATAGGGATGCGGCATTCCAGCGGCCGCGAAATAGACCCGGCCATCCTCTTCGGCGACCTCTATCAGGCCCCACTTTTCTCCAAAGAACTCCCGCTCCGCAGCCAGGTCGGGCACGGCCAGGGCCACGTATTGCAAGTCCGTCACGCTAGTAGGCATATTTCACTCCAGATTAAATCGTATTGCCGGTTCAGAACTTCCCGCCGACCCTGATACCATAGGTGCGCGGTTGTTCTGCCGAGGCAGAGATAAGCCCTGCCGAATTGGTCGTCCCTGTTATAAGACGCTGGTTGTCTTCGATATTGTTGACGTAGAAAGTCACGAACAGGCTGTCATCCTCCTTCGCCAGCGTCAAAGAGGCGTAGCTGACGAAGGCAGCCTCCGATCGCAGATATGGCAGATAGTCCGCGGTAGAGAAGCTGCTGCTGCGATAGCGCGTGCCGCCCTGCACCACGGCCTTGTGATCGCCCAGCGGGATGGTCTGCTGCCCGTTGAGGTTGAAAGACCACTTGGGCGAATTGAACGCGGTATTGCCCGAACAATCGATGCGGAACACATTGATGGTGGACCCGCCCGGCGTGGTTTGCGTGGTGGGTGCAAAGGGGCAGCTGGTGTT
This sequence comes from Aurantiacibacter rhizosphaerae, assembly GCF_009807005.1. GTDB lineage: Bacteria > Pseudomonadota > Alphaproteobacteria > Sphingomonadales > Sphingomonadaceae > Alteraurantiacibacter > Alteraurantiacibacter rhizosphaerae. The sequence goes on from NZ_WUBR01000002.1 coordinate 949,236, forward strand.
GGGCGGCAGACCCTGGTTGGGCGCGAAATAGACGAAGCTGTCATACTCTGTATCCAGATACTGGATATTGGCGGACAGCAGCGTGTTTTCCGTGGCCAGCAGTTCCACGTCCAGATCCACGCCCTTGATCGTGCTGTTGCCGATGTTGCGGGTGAGGAAGACGGTGGAGGGCGGATCGCCCAGATCATATCCGAACTGGCTGAACTGCTGGTTCTTGTACTTCCACAGGAATGCCTCGACATTCACCTGCAGGATATTGTCGAAAAAGCGGTTCTTCGATCCGATCGTATAGGCCTTGATGGTTTCAGGCTCATAGGTTTCCGCACCGCGCGCGAAGGAGAAGCCGCCGGCGTGATAACCCGTCTCGAAACTGGCGTAGACCATGTTGCGGCGCGAGAGATCATATTGCGCGGCCAGCCGGTAGGTGAACTTGTTGTTGTCCAGCCCGGAATCGATCACGATGGGTGATCGCAGGACGAAGGGCGCGGTTTGCGATCCACCGGCAAAGGGTGGCAGCACGAAAAGGGGAACAGGCGTGATCGGAATGCCGTTGGCGGCATAGAAGGCCTGAAGCTCTTCCTCTGTCGATGCCAGCGGCACGAACGGCAGGTTCGGGCAGAAATCCTGCGGCGGCGCGGGATTGCCGCAGAACAGGATGTAGACGTTGGACGTGCCCGCAAAATCCTTCTTGTCGGAAGTGTAGCGGCCCGCCGCCGTCAGGCTGAGGCCTTCCACCGGGCGCACCGTCACCTTGCCGAAACCGGCCCAGCTTTCCGTTTGGGAGCTGAAATCCTGATAGGGAGACAGGGTTTGCTGGTTGTAGCGCGCATTGGCCGAGATGCTCTCGTCAAAATACATGCCGCCGATCAGGTAATCCACGGAATCGCCAAGATCACCGGCCCAGCGCACTTCCATGCTGGTCTGCCTGTCTTCCTCCTGCGTGTAGCCCTGGCGGAACACGCCGTTGAAGGCATATTCCAGGCTGGCCTCGCGATAGGCGGGCTGCACCGTCAATGTGCCGGCTTCGGTGTTGTAGTTCAGCTCTGCCGTGATGCCCCAGTAATCATTGTTGTTGAACGGCTGCCCGTCGACAACGGCACCGGCGCGGCCAAGCTGCGGAATGAAGCGCTGCGCCAGCAAGGCGTTGGATGCCGGGTCCAGCAGGCCCTGATCCACGGGGAAGCCGGTGGGTACGAAGTCATATCCGGCAAAGCCCGTGGGGCCGAATGTAGGATTGACGGCGCCCAGATAGAAGCCGCTGCTGCCAGCGCCGCCTTGGTGGGCGAAATCAAATGCCACGCGCAGGTCCAGATCGGCGGTGGGTTCGCCATACACCTGCAGGCGGCCGCCATATTCTTTCTGGTTTCCGGTGCCATCGCTCTGGAAGGCGTTGCGCCGCGCCACGCTACCCGCTGCGCGCACGGCAACGTGATCGCCCACGGGGACGTTCAGCGCGGCCTGTCCGGTCAGCCAGTCGTAATTGCCATAACCAAGCGTAAAATTGCCCGAAGTCTCACCCAGCCGGGGGCGATTTGGAATGACGTTGATCGCGCCAGCCGTGGCATTGCGACCGTACAAAGTTCCCTGCGGTCCCTTCAGCACCTCAACCCGTTCAAGATCGTAGAACACGCCGGAGGTGGAGGTTGGCCGACCGAGGTAGACGCCATCGTAATTGAACGAGATCGCCGGATCGGAATAGGCATTCACGGTGGAATTGCCCACGCCGCGCACGAAGAAGACGGTGGTGGGCCCGCCCCCGCTGGCAGCGGAGAGCGACGGGGAAATGCGCGAGAGATCCTCTGCCCGCAGCACGTTTTGCTGAACCAGTTCTTCAGGCTGGATCACATCGATCGGCAGCGGCGTATCCTGGCTGTTTTCAGCCACGCGCTGCGCCGTGACAATGATATCGCCAATGCCGGATTGAGGGGTAGGCTCCTCTGGCGTTTCGCCGGATTGCGCCAAGGCCGGAGAGCACAACAGCGCAGATGCCATCGCCGCGCCAGACACGGAATACCGCACAAGCATTCTCATCAGAATTATCTCCCAGATTTTTATTATTCCTTTGCATAAGAATTTATATTCTACGGCACAAGAATAAAATCGCGCGAGAGATGTTCGCGAGGCTCGCCAGGCAGATGGAAACGTGGCTCCTTCGCGGAAGGAACCGGTACTGGTGGGCGTCAGATTTTGGTAGTTCAGGAGGTGCCGCAGATCAGGCGGCACGAGGCGGCATCATTCTTCCAGGTTCATGCGATCCCTGGAGATGGCGCCCTGCTCTACAGCGCTGCCACGCGTCACGGTCCGCTGCACTGGTGCAGGCGCGGCGGGCGCGGCTGTGGGCGCAGGGTCGGATTCGCCGAACCAGTCCCACATGTCACCGGCGGGCTGTTCAGGAGCAGGCGTGTGCGATTTGGCCAGCCTGACGGGCGCAGGTTTCGCGTCCTCCTCGGCCACGGCCACGGTCGCTTCCCCTGCCGGAGAGGCGGCATTGAATTTGTCCACCGGGCCACCCTCCTCCATCAGGGTGCCCACCAGAAGCAGGATGGCAATTGCCAGCGTGAGTGTCAGGCCTTTCGTCATCTAATCTTTCCTTCAGCCCTTGCCCTTGCCTTTGCCCTTACCGTCGTCGTCGCCGTCGCCGCCGCCGCCACCGCCGCCGCCGGTCTTGGTATCGCAGGAGGATTCCCCGCCTGAACCGGTAATCCCCGGCCCCAGGTTCCTGTCATCGCGAATGGCGAAAATCGCCTCCTCGCGGAAATGGGCTGTCTCCCCGAAGGTCCCCTTCAGGATGCCGTTATGTTCATAATAGATTTCGGCCACCATCACCGCAGAACCCGGCGCCGCGGTGATCAGGCTATCGTCGAGGCCGACGCCCTCGATCGTCTTTGAACCCAGACCGTTGTTGATGCCTTCATCGCCATACATCGAATCCCGATCGAGATCGCCCTGGCAGCGCTGCCAGTGGATGTATTGCAGGCCCGTGGTGTCATCATATTCCAGGCTGGAGAGGATGATGCGGCCATTTTCCATCAGGTCATATGTCTCACCCTGGCGCATGGCGCCGGACATGATGGAATCCACATCCGCCTCCGTCACGGTGGGGGTGACGCTGCTGTTATCAGTCTGCCCAAGGCGAGAGGCGTTGTCGGCCAGCGAAATCGCCGTCTGGCTCACCTGCATGTTGACCGTGGACATGTATGCCAGCTCGATACCGGTCAGGCCCAGGCCGATGAACAGCGGCAGGATCAGCGCGAATTCCAGTGTGGAGACAGCCTGCGTATCGCGGCGTAAGTTGCGCAGCGTTGCGCGCATTTTGAGAAATTTCGTGGTCATCAGCTGCATGTCCCCGCCTGTGAAGAATAGCCGGACTGGTTGGCAAAGGGCTGGTTCTTCTTCAGCGCGCTGGTGGACAATGTGCGCGACTGCCAGGCCTTTTTCAGAAACGGCACCTTGATCATCGGCTCGTAAGTTGCCTCTACAGAATAGATGACCACATCATTGGCGCCGCCATTGCCGGACACGCCGATATCATCGTCCCATTGCCCGTTCCGGTTCTCGTCCACGTAGGCCTCACCATCGTCACAGATGCCGTTGTCATCGGCATCGTTCCATTGTTCTGCCCGCTCGATATCGGCAAAATCATAATAGCTGGTGCGGCTGGTCTTCAGCTCTACGCCCGGCATGATGCCCTTCACCCGTTCCAGCACCAGCGCATCGGCGGCATCGGTGTCTCCGCCTTCCAGAGAGGCATCGCGCGCGGCCACCTGCACCGCGCCGTTCAGCACCGATTGCGCATAGACCATCTGGCCGATGTCCAGCGTACCCATCAGCAGCAGCAGGAAGGTGGGCGCGATCAACGCAAACTCCACCACGGTGACGCCGCTTTCATCGCGGCGCAGATCTGCCGCCAGGGCTTTGAGATTACCTGCACCCGTCATTGCGTGATCCTCAACTCGCCAACTTCCTTGGCGATTTCCTGGAAGGCGGTGTTCAGTTCGTCCGCATCCTCCGCCAGGAAGGAGCTGTCGTCCGATGAACAGGTCTCCAGCTCGTCCGTCAGGCCGGTGGCAAAGGCGATCACCCACAGGCGGATGCCCTTGGCCTTCACCGCCTCGCATATCGCCAGGAAGCGTTCGTTATGACGGCGCGTGTGATGGTTGGACCCGTTGGCCGTGATCCGGCGATCGTGATACTCGATGCCATAGGCGCTCTGGATGGAAATGCTGGGCTGCATGGCGCCATCTGTCATGAAGATCAGGTGCCGCGAGACATTGCCGCCATTGCCGGGCGCCAGGTTCACATTGCTGGCAAAGATACCTTCCGGCGAACTGACGCGTGCGCCCCACAACACGCCCAGATCGTGATAGGTGTTGCCGGTGGCGATCAGCGAGTCTGCATAGGAATCGAACGCGCTTTCGCTCATGGTCTTCAGCAGCTGCGCCTTTTGCGGGCAGCGTGACACCGCCTGCCCGCCAGTGTCGCTTTCATGGGCATGGGTCAGATCCCAATAGCCGCCGCCCCAGGAATTGACCCAGGCAGAGCGATAAAACGCGACTTCCGGCCACATCGGGCGCCACTTGGTATCGTCATCCGAAGTCGGCTCTGAATCGATGTCCAGATCATTCGCGCTGACCGGTGTGATCCCCACCACGGAATTATAGGTGAAGCTTGCCGCAGGGGTCGTATCGCGTTCCTCGATGCAGCCGGGCCAGGTGGAGGTTACATCGGTGCCGCCGCTTCCCGTCTGCGTGGTAACAGGAGAGAATTTCTTGTAGGCGCTGACGTCATATTCCAGCTGCTTGTAGACGAAGTGCGAGAAGACCTCGCTCTCGATCGTCTCCATAACCGGGTCGCGCGTTTCGAACTCGTATTCGTAATTGTCGCGGGCAAATTCAGTGTATTGCGGCGCCCAGTATTTTACCTTCTTACCGTTGTTAAACCGTTCCTCGCGCACGCAAGTATAGGTCTTGCGCGTCTGGCGGGTGGTCTTGGTGGTGGTGGTGACTTCCTGACCGTTTGCATTGATGCTGGTGCCCGTTTCGGTGGACGAACCACCTTCATTCTTCCAGTTCGTGTCGTTTGGCAGGGCGTTGTTGCACTTCCACTTCTTGTTATATTCATCGCCGTTCAACAGGCCTTGTCCGATTTCCTCCACCTGGCTCTGCCCATTGGACGTGGAATAGACGGGATCGCCCCATCCGGCGACTTCGCCGGTTTCAACCACGGTGGTTTCATACTGCGGTTCGCGGGACTGGATTTCCATATCGTCCACCAGCCAGCTTGGCTTCAGCAGGTGGCCCACGTTGATGGACTGGCTGTAGGGCACGAAGGCATAACGGATGCGCGCATTGCCGCCCGCGGTGGATGCTTCCACGGTGTCGTAGAAGTTCTTCATCGCATCCTGCAGCATCGACACTTTCGTCGGGCCGCCTGCATCCAGCGTCCAGCCCATCGAACCTGTGCTGTCCAGCACCATGGTTACATCGCTGTTGCCAACGCCCATGGATGCAGAACACGCCACGCTGATCGATATCGTGTCATAGCCGAAGATCGTCATGATCGCCGTTTGCACATCGGCCTCTGCCGTGCCGGCGATGGTGTTGCCGTCATCATCGGACGTGGGCGTGAATTTCACATTGCTGGAGCTTTGCCGCTCTGCATCGAAATTGTTGGCGAAATAGGCGCCTGCTTCGCTCTTCACCGCATCGTCGAAACCATTGGTGCCCACTGCGCGGCGCCCGGCCAGCACGCCGGCATCGCATGCGGCCTGCAAACGGTTTTCAGCCTTGTGAGCCCGGCTCATGTCCAGGCCGCCGCCAACCACTGCGGCCAGCACCAGGAAACCGACTGCGGCCATGGGAAGCAAGCTTCCCGCCTCGTCGCGGATAAGGCGGAAATTCGCGCCTGTTTTCGTCTCGATCCGTTGCACCGGTTCGCCCCCAATTCCAATGTGAGAGCCCGCCGGCAGATCATCTGCTTCGCGCATAGGCTCTGGTAATTCTGGATTGGGTTTTGTTTTCTAGGGGCGATTCCTTAACATATCACAAGCTCAGCCTTTGAATTATCTTAAGTATACTTGCGTGCAATTCGAACACTTCACCCAAATATATTTATGACTGATTTTAAAGGGGATGACGCAAGACGCAGCAAAACATGCGCGGAGAAAGCGCGTGTTGCGAAGCGTTGAAGAGCTGACAGCGGGGCCTGTGCAGACCCCGCTGTCACTATCGCGCAGGCAGGATCAGACCGGCAGACCGACGTAGTTTTCGGCGATGCTCGTTTGCGCGGCGCGGCTGCTGGCGATGTAATCCAGCTCTGCCACCTGCATGGCGCGTTCGAACGGGCCATCTTCGGGGAAGCGGTGCATCAGCCGGGTTAGCGACCAGCTGAACCGTTCAGACTTCCACACCCGCGCCAGCGCGGTATCGGAATAGGCCGAAATCGCATCATTATCCTGCCGATTGAAGAAGCCGGTCAGCGCGGCCGAAGCGTAATACACATCGCTTGCGGCAAGGTTCAGCCCCTTGGCCCCGGTGGGCGGCACGATATGCGCGCTGTCTCCGCACAGCATCAGCGAACCGTGGCGCATGGGCGCAAAGACGAAGGATCGCAGCGGGGCGATGCTCTTGTCGATGGAGGGGCCGCGCGTGATATGGGCCGCAGCTTCGGGCCCCAGGCGCGTGGCCAGCTCATCCCACAAACGCTCGTCAGGCCAGTTCTCCACCTTCTCCGTCAGCGGCACGTCGATGTAATACCGGCTGCGCGTTTCGCTGCGCATGGATGCAAGCGCAAAGCCGCGCTCGTGATTGGCGTAGATCAGTTCGTGGTTGCAGGGCGGCACATCGGCAAGGATGCCGAGCCAGCCGAACGGATACACCCGCTCGAACTCCTGGCCGACACTTGCAGGAATGCTCTTGCGGCTGGGGCCGTGAAAGCCATCGCAGCCGACGATGAAGCGGCAATCCACGCGGTGCTCTGCGCCATCCTTGGTATAGGTGACATACGGCGTATCGCTTTCCAGATCGTGCAGGGCCACATCGTCGGCCTCATACACCACCTGCAGATCACGCTCTGCCGATGCTTCCATCAGGTCGCGCGTCACCTCCGTCTGGCCGTAAACCATCACGCGGTTGCCCACCAGTTCGCCGATGTCGATGCGGATCAGCCGCTCTCCATCTGCCAGGTTGAAGCCATCGTGCCACAGCCCCTCTGCCTTCATCCGCCCGTCCAGGCCCAGGCGTTCCATCAGGCCGACGGTGACATTTTCCAGCACGCCGGCCCTGATGCGCGACAGCACGTAATCAGGCGATCGCCGTTCCAGCACCACGCAGTCAACGCCCTCGGCGCGCAGCAGGTGACCAAGGAGCAGGCCCGCCGGACCTGCCCCGATAATGCAGACATGAGTCTTCATTCTATGTCGCCTCTCAGATCGGGTAGTGGCCGGGCTCGGTCTCGATGGTGACCCACCGCAGTTCGGTGAACGCGTCGATCCCGGCCTTGCCGCCAAAGCGGCCATAGCCCGATGCCTTCATCCCGCCGAAGGGCATCTGCGGTTCGTCAGACACCGTGCTGGCGTTGACGTGGCAAATACCGGCCTGGATCTGCTTTGCCACTTTCAGCCCGCGCGCGGTGTCGCGGGTGAACACGGCGCTGGACAGGCCATATTGCGTATCATTGGCCAGTTCGATGGCATGGGCCTCGTCCCGCGCGCGGGCGATGCCCACCACGGGGCCGAAGCTTTCATCGCGGAACAACTTCATATCCGGCGTTACCTTGTCCACCAGATGCGCGGGCATCAGCACGTTCTGCGTCGTCTCTCCGCCCACCAGCAGTTCGGCGCCCTTGGACGTTGCATCCTCGATCAGCGAATAGCAGTGATCGACGGTTTTCTTGTCCACCACGGCGCCCAGCGGCGTCTTGCCCTCGGTCGGGTCGCCCACGGGCATGGATTTGGCTTTCTCGGCAAACTTCTTTGCGAACTCGTCGGCCACGGCGTCCACCACGATGATGCGTTCGGTGCTCATGCAGATCTGGCCCTGGTTCATGTAAGCGCCAAAGCCTGCCGCCTTCACGGCCTCGTCAAGATCGGCATCCTCCAGCACAACCATCGGCGCCTTGCCGCCCAGTTCCAGCAGCACGGGTTTCAGATGTTCGGCCGCGCGCTTGGCAATGATCTTGCCCACCTGAGTGGAACCGGTGAAGTTGATACGCTTCACCTGCGGCGCATCGATCAGCGCGCCCACCACTTCGGCCGCATCCTCCGGCGCGTTGGTGACGACGTTTACCGTGCCTTCGGGGAAGCCTGCCTCGGCAAATGCCTCGATGATCAGGGCGTGGGTGCGCGGGCACTGCTCGGATGCCTTCAGGATCACCGCATTGCCGCATGCCAGCGGCACGGCGATGGCGCGCACGCCCAGAATGATCGGCGCATTCCACGGAGCGATGCCCAGCATCACGCCCACAGGTTCGCGCAGCGCCATGGAAATGGTGCCCGCATGGTCTGACGGGATGACCTCTCCAGAAATCTGCGTGGTGATGGCGGCGGCTTCGCGCACCATGCCTGCAGCAAGGCCAAGGTTGAACATGGCCCAGCCAGCAGTCGCGCCGATCTCTCCCATCATCGCGGCGACGAAATCGTCTTTCTTGCTCTCCAGCGCGTCGGCGGCCTTGTTCAGCACCTTGCGGCGCGCATTTGGCCCCATGGTGGACCATTCGGCAAAGCCTGCCTGCGCCTTTTCCGCAATGGCCGGAATGTCGCCTGGCTGCATGGCCTCGGCGCTGGAAGCTACTTCGCCCGTCATCGGGTTCAAGCGGTTGAATTGGCCCATAGTCATCTCTCCATTTCTATAGCCTGGCACGGCCCGAAGCGCGGGTCCGCGGGAATTTCGTTCGTCGCTGCCTGGCATGTCACGTGCGATCGGCAGCAAGCTTTGCCCTATGGTTTTTGATCACATTGTGATCACCGCGCAGTCTTCGGGCCAGCCACGCGCCTTTCGGGCCCATACCCATTTTTGGGCCGGCATCAAGGTTGGCGCTGTAATGTCAGGAAATTGGCAGGCACCGCAGGAGCTGCACGGTATGCGGCAACCACGCATCGGCGCACGTGACCGGAAACGGCCAGCAGCGGCGGAAAATTTTCGATTTAGAGAGGTTTGCGCGGCAAGGCGCGCTTGCATTGTCAGGCAGAAATCTGCCTTGGCAGTCAGCCAAAGGCCGTCTGCAATGTCGCGTGTGGGACTATGCTGACTGCATCATCCGCTGCTGCCATCGGCAGATGCGAATTTAGACGCCACATTGCGAGGGCGCACATTTTGATCACATATGTGAAAAGAAAACGTCCAAAAAGGCCAAGGGACTGGACTTAACCTTTTCGGACGCAGTTGTCGTACTGAGGTTGGATCTCAGCGACGACGGGTATCGTTTTCGAAACGAACCGCAACCGTGACCTTGTCAGCGGTGGCGGATGCGAGGCGCGTCATCGCGTTGTCGCTGGCGCCGTTCACACATGCGCGCAGGCCGAGCGATTCGCTGACGCTGACGCGGTGCGTGTTGTAGCCGCAAACGCTCTTTGCAGCCGCGCGGATGCGGTCCTTCATGCGACGCTGGCCATCGGCACTTTCCAGATTAATATCGGAATAGCCGACTTCAAGCGAGTGGACGCCATCTTCGCTGACAGTCGGCTCCTGCGCGAGTGCGGGCGAGCTGACGGCCAGAGCGGCAACAAAAGTGGCGGCGACAAGGCCCTTGGTGGTAGTAAACATTAATTTTCCCCTGAAACGATCCGGCGGAATTGTCCGCGTGGCGAACTGATGGGGATTTTTTAGGGTAAAATCCTGATTACATCCGAATATTTAACTGTAAAATACCCGATGAAAACATGATGGATTGGACCACGCACCAAAATCATTGGCACACGATCATATCATTAATCCACACATTGCATATTTGTTTCACAAGATCCGATTTTTTCAAGTATTTTCTGTAAAGTTCCGGGAATGTCTCCAGCAAGCCTGCCCAATCGCACGACGTGTATTCCGGGTTCACTTCGCGCCCGCCCAGGATCATGTCGCGCGCTTCGGCCAGACGTCCTTCCAGGATCAGGGCCGTTGCCAGCAGCACGTATGGCAGATGGTAATTGGGATTGCGGTCTATCGCTTCTCGCAAGGCCTGTCGGGCGCTGTCTAGTTCTTGCGCGGCAAGGTGGCAGCAGCCACGATACATCGCCCAGACAGAGGATCGCGGATGGTGAATGGCGCGCTTTTCCGCCGTGCAGATCATCTCGATCCCGGCCTGATGATCGATGGTGATGCCGCGCTGGAAGCCCAGCACCGCCAGGGCATGCGGATTGTTGGGATTGGCTTTCAACGACCGCTCCAGAAACTGGACTGCCGCCTCGTCATCGCGTTTCATGAAGGCGAATATTCCGGCCGATGCCAGCACATCGGGATCGCGCGGCGCAATCTTGAGGGCGCGCTTTATATGGAGCTCGGCCCGCGCAAAATCGGCAGGCGGCGTCTTGCTCCACCCGCTGACGACATTCTGCGTCAATTGCGCCGCAAGCGATGCATGGACCACGCCATTATCAGGATCGCGCGTAATCAGGTCTTCCAGATGCGCGACAATTTCCGCCGCCCGCTGCGATGAATAGGCCTGCCGAAGGATTTCCGTCGAGCGCACGGCCGCGCGGGCGTCCATCTCGTCAGGCTCTCGCATATGGGCAAGAGACGCCTCCGCAATCTGGATTTCGCAAACGATGGGCGTGGACAGATCGAGGATGAAATCGTCGAGATTGGAGAGGAAGTTCGCGGCCGTTTCCTCGAACTTCCACGACATGATGTGGCGGTTTGATATGGTGTCGATCAGTTCGATGCGCAGGGTCTGCTTCTCTGCGAAGCGGCGCACCGATCCCGATACCAGGTAATGCACATTCAGCCGCCGCCCGAGTTCATCGGCTCCCAGCGCGCCCATATTCTCCGCGCACCAGCCTTGGTAGGCAGCAACGCGCAGGTTCGGCGCGCGCGACAGCATTTGCACCAGGTCGCAGCCGATCTCCTCTGCCAGCGCGGCTTCCGCAGTCCCTTCGGACACGCGCAAGGGAACCACGGCGACGGAATAGCCGGGTGGCATCGAAGCATCTTTCGTCCGGTCCGGAGCTTCGGCTGCCACCTCCTCCTCCGGCTCGTCATCAACGGCGCCGCACTGGTCCTCAAAACCCAGCACGACCTGCCGCAGCCGGTATCCGCGCTTGGGTATCGTCTCGATATACGGCTCTTTTGCGCCCGCCGACTTGAACGTCTTGCGCAAACGGGAAATGGCGCGCGTGAGGCTTTCGTCGCCGCTGAACTGGCTGCCCCAGTGCATGTCGATCAGCTGGCGGCGGGTAACAACCTCCCCCTGTCGCTGCGCCAAAGAGCACAGGACATCCATGACACGCGGCTCAATCCTGAAAAACCTGTCCTCATCCCGAATGAGATTTCTGGACGGATCAATCTGAAATGCGCCGAGTTGATAGGTCGAGCACTGCGTGCCCCCGCCTCCCGCCAAAACTCCCCCCTTCGACAGCCCCACTCACCCAATCGGCATCGTTTTCAAAAGCCCTGCTGGCTGGATAGTCAAACAATTGACGCAGGGCGTTTCTCTAATGCCAAGAGAATCCGCAGGCGTTTATTCGAAGATACGGATGATTACAACCTTAGCTATTTAACGCCGGTCGCGTTTTAGTCGCGATGGAAACCAGTTTTTATTATAATTCAATCCATCGTTCAGATGAGTATATTTCACCGAATTGAATGACTTCTCAACATTGACAGATTTCCAGCTCTGTAACCCCTTGTAAAACAGGGAGCCACTTGCGCTCAGTCTGCGGCGGGTGGCTGCGCGACCATCTCCACTTCGCCCGCGCGGGCCACGCGGATCGATGAAATCAGCCCATCCCGCAGGGTGTAATAAACGAAAACGCGCACTTCCACCGCCTCCTCCTTCGCCAGTGGAGCCACCACGAAATCCGGCGCGTCCACCTGCGCGGTGAAGCGGCTGGTGGAATCGACGAAGATCGCCTCATCATCGGCCAGCAGCTTGTGAATGGTGAGATGTTCACGCACCCGCTCAAACATGGGCTGGTAGAAATCGATGATGCCCTGCTTGCCTTCGATCAAGGGCATGGTGTTCAGCTTCAGCGTCACATCGTCAGTGTAGAAGGCGGAAAAGCGGTTGTGATCCGCGCCGCTGAATGCTGCGGTATAAGCGAGATAGGCTGCCTTCTGGCTGGGGTGCGCGCCAAGCCGGGGGATTTGCGTCACGCCGTAACCGGGCGGCCAGGTCATGGAATTCAGCGCGGCAATCTTCTCGTCACGCAGGGTGTAGGTGACGTGGAATTTCACGGTCACGCTGTCACCGGGGTAGAGATGGCCGAAGGGGAAATCGGGCCGTTCCTTGGTGGCGTGAAAATCCATGTCAACATCGGCAAACAGCACATCGCCCTTGCGGGCGTAATGCTGCACCCGCATCACCTCCCGCACGCCATCATGCGCCCATGCGAGAAATTCCCGCAATCCATCCTTGCCATGATGACGGCGCGTGCCGCCGGTGAACACAAGATCATCGTGGTAGAAGCGATCCACCAGCGCGGCATCGTCCCCGCTGTTGAACACCTCGATATATTCCGGATAGTCGAACGACCGGGTCATGCGCGATGCCCCTCAATGCGAAGGGCGCGGCGGGCGCCAGAACCTGCGTCCATGTTTCTCTCCCTGTCATGCGCCGATTGATGTTTTCGCGCGATCATTCGCGCCCGGCTTCAGACAGGCAGCTTCCGCAGACTCGATTGACTTGTCAACTAACCCTCGGCAGCCGGGTCGTCCGCCTCTGCCAGCCGATCATCCAGCAGCATCTTGTCCGCCAGCTTCGCCAGCCGGAACAGGTAATCGTCCAGCTGCTTCAGCTCTGGTGCTTCAAGATCGCTGGTGAGATCCGCGAAAAAGCGATTGCGCGCCTTTTGCGTGGTGCGGAAAACATTCTCTCCCTCTTCCGTCAGGCCTAGCAGGGTGATGCGCTTGTCATCGGGATCGGACAGGCGCCGGATCAGATCCTTCTTCGCCAGTGATCGCACTGCACGGCTGATTTCCGCCCTGTCCACCAGGGCCACCCTGGACAGCCGGCTGGCGCTGGTTTCGCCCATCACCGCCAGATGCGCAACGATGCGCCATTCCGCCAGGCTGAGATCGGCAAGAGTGCGCAGGTGCCGCGTTGTAAGCCGGTCAATCATCTTGCCCAGCAAAAGGAGGCGATACGGCACGTGACTTGGGCCGAACGTACCCCACACCTCGGCCAGGGTGCTGCCCTCACCCTCTTTCCCGTTTTTCGCCATTCTCGCCCCTTGTCTTGAACCTGCTGCAACTAGGCGAAAAAAATTAACTTGTCATGCCCCATAACGTTGACTTATCAACCAATGACAGACCTGCTCAGCAGGCATCGCATTTTGGGGAGGGAGAACTTCTATGAAGTCTACTGGGTATCGCGCACGTCCATTCGATCTGTGGGCGATCATCGCATGAGCGGCGATCATCCCTTCGCTCCTAAGCTTGAGCACGCCTTCACCATCGGTATCGAACTGGCAGGTGTGCGCTGGATAAAGCCATCGTCGCGCGGGGAAACGCGCGCGGCCGTCTATGCTGCAAAGGGCTGGGTTGAAGGTCCGCTGCTGAATGGCACGGTGGTGCCCATGTCGGGCGGCGATTTCCCGCTTGTCCGGCCCAATGGCGTGATCGATTTCGATGCGCGATATCTGCTGGAAGCCGACAATGGCGACATCATCTACCTGGAAAACCGCGGTTATCGCTGGGCGAAAACGCCCGAAATCGCGGAGAAGATGGCGCGCAACGAAGATGTCGATTCCAGCGATTACTACATGCGAGTATCTCCACGGTTCGATGCGCCCGAAGGCCCGCATGAATGGCTGACGCGGCACGTTTTCGTGGGCGTGGCGGAGAAGGTGCCGGACGCCAATCGCATCCATTACTTCGTCGTGCGATGACTGATCTGGCCCCGCAATTTCGCCCGATCATGCGGCCCGGCGTCGATCCGGCCAGCGCCCCTCACAAGCCGCCCCTGCCGCCTGCGGGCTATCGCCAGGAAAAGCGGGCCGGATTGCTGTTCGAACAAAACCTGCCGGTGGTGCTGCGCGACGGCACGGAGATCTACGCCGATATCTACCGCCCCGAAGGCGCTACCGATCTGCCGGTGCTGTTGTCATGGAGCCCCTATGGCAAGCACGCGAAATCCAACCAGGTGTTTTGGCCGCCGTCCGGCGTGAACCCGGAATGGCTTTCCCCTGAAACCCCGTTCGAAGGGCCAGACCCTGTGTTCTGGTGCGCGGCGGGCTATGCGGTTGCCATCGTCGATCCGCGCGGGGCGTGGCTTTCGGGCGGAGACTTTCATCACAACGGAGAGGTCGAGGCGCTCGATTGCTTTGACACCATCGATTTCCTCGCCAGCCGCCCCTGGGCCAGCGGGTCTGTTGGCATGACGGGCGTCTCCTACCTCGCCTGCATTCAATATCTTGTCGCGCCGCTTGATCCCCCTGCCCTGAAGGCGATCAACCCGTGGGAGGGATTTTCGGACTGGTATCGCGAGTTTGCCTTTCACGGCGGCATTCCCGAAACAGGCTTCGCCCCGCGCGCTTCCGACAATATCCAGTACAGCCTGAACCGCACGGAAAACACCTGGGCCAATATCCAGGCGCACCCCCTGCACAATCCCTTCTGGCAATCGAAGGAACTTGCGCTGGATCGGATCACGCAGCCCGCATACGTTGTGGCCAGCTGGGCCGACCAGGCGCTGCACACGCGCGGCACGCTGGAGGCTTTTCGCCAGATGCAAAGCCAGCACAAATGGCTGGAGGTGCACGGCCAGAAAAAGTGGGCGCATTATTATCTTGCTGAAAGCCGCAAGCGGCGACGCGACTTCTTCGACCATTTTTTGAAGGCCAAGGAAACCTCCGTCATGGCATGGCCGAAGGTCAGGCTGGAAGTGCGCGAGAGTTTCGGCAAGGCGCAGGAACGCACCGCGAGCGAATGGCCCCTGCCGCAGACGGAATATCTAGCCCTTAATCTCGACAGTGACGGGACGATGTCACCGGATGCAAAAGGCAGCGGGACTGTTGAATATTCCGCCACCGATGGCGAGGCGGTGTTCGATCACACATTCGCGCACAACACCGAACTCACCGGATATGCCAAGCTGGTGCTGGACGTAGAAGCGCGCGGGTCTGACGATATGGACCTGTTCGTCGCGCTGGAAAAATTGGACCGCAATGGCGAGAAGGTCGGCTTCGGCTTCTACGCCTTTTTCGAAAATGGCCCGGTCGCTTTGGGATGGCTGCGCGCCAGCCATCGCGCGCTCGATCCGCAGCGATCGACCATGTTCCAGCCGTTCCATCCCCATGATCGGGAAGAGCGGCTGAAAGAGGGTGAAAGCGTTCAGGTAGAGATCGAGATCTGGCCCTCCTCCACCCATTTCGGGCCTGGAGAGACCCTGCGCCTGATCGTGAAGGGCCGCGACATTTATGACGAAGGCCTGCCCAACCTGCCGTTTGCCCGGCACGAGGATCTGCGCAACGCCGGAACCCATATCCTGCACTGCGCCAATTCCTATCTGCAGGTGCCCAACATTCCGCTGGAGAAGAGTGAATCGTGAAAAGCTTTGTCGATGTGGAACTGGAGCACGCCTTTGATATCCGTGTGTTCTTCGGATCGGACCGGACGATTTTCGGCCCGCTGCCCGGCACGACCACACAGCAGGGCTACACGCCGCCCATCGGAGGAGAGATCACCGGCCCGCTGTTGCAGGGCGAAGTCGTGCCGCATTCCGGCGCCGATTATGCCACCGTGCGCGCTGACGGCACCATCGAACTGCGCGCGCACTATCTGCTGAAGGCGAGCGACGGGACGCTGATCTACATCAACAATCTTGGTTATCTGAACGTGGCGAAGATGGGCAGCGAACAGAAGAATGACCAGGGTCTGGTGCAGCCGGATTATTTCCGAATGACGCCCTATTTCCGCTGTCCCGAAGGCCCGCACGACTGGCTTACGCGCACCTGCATCGTGGGCGGCGGAGAACGGCGGACGGACCCCGATCACTCGCTGTTCCGCTATTACAAGGTGGGATGACGATCACCGCCTGTCGGGCCGCGAACCTATTCCCGCAGCAGACTTCGCGCGGGCAAAAACCAAAGGAGGAGGCTGCATGACGAGAGAAGATTTCGAGGCGTATATCGCCGCGTTCAACGCCAATGATTTCGATGGATTTTCGAAATATTACGCCGATGATGTCGACTTCAACCTGGGGGACCGCAAGCATATCAAGGGGCGGCAGGGCATCGTCGATTTCTACAGGGGCGTGAAGGAACACATCCACGAAGAATTGACCATCCTCGATCTGCTGGTGGCGCCGGATGGTTTCTGCATGCACAATCGCACGGTCTTCACCACCATCAAGGACTGGCCGGATTTCGAAATGTGGCCCACCAAGAAAGGCGATGTGCGCAAGATCGAGAGCATCATCCTCTACCGCACCGATGGCGACAGGTTCACCTCGATCAAATCGGCCCGGTTCAAGGAACTGTAGATCAGGCGACCCGGTACGCGGCCGCCTGAACGCAGCCTATTCGGCGGCCTCGAAGCTGTCTTCGCGCAGGGTTCGCGATGCCATCCAGTAGAAGAAGCTGGCGACGAAGAAGATGCACACCGCCACCAGCAGCGCATCTTGCATGCCATTGGCGGAGGCTGCCTCGCACGCGGATTGCAATGCCGCGCTGGCATTATCGGGAGCCACGCCGCCGGGGCAATCTGCAAAGAATTCCCCGTCATAGGCGCGGGCTGACATCCGATCGCTGACAAAACCTACGAAGGCTGGCCCCATCCCCGAACCGAACAGCGTGTAAAGCAGCGTAAAGCAGGCGATGCCGGTTGCGCGCATGCGCGGCGGCAGCAAGTTCTGGATCATGCCGCTGGTGGGCGCATAGAACAGCAGCAGCATCGTTCCGGCCACGATCAGCAGCACTGTTGCCAGCATCAGGCTTTCTGCCTGGAAGGCGGCGAAATAGACGAAGGGCGCGATCAATAGACCGATTGCCGCACCCCAGGCTGGCCACCGTGCATCACGCTTGGCCAGGAAATCCGTACCGAACGAACCGACCAGCAGGCCAAGGGTAAGGAAGGTGGCGGAGATCAGGCCATAATATGTCGCCGCCTCGCTGATGCTGAGATCATGCACACGGGCCAGGAACACCGCGAGGAACTGGGAGATAGAGGTCATCCCGAAGCCCGCCGTGGAGCCGCCCAGGATAACGAAAACCAGCGCCCGCTTCTGCTTCAGCGTGGCAAGGAATGCCTTGAAGTCTGGCGGCGGCTTTCGTTCCGGCTTTGCCCCGTCGGCAAGGCCGCGTGACGGTTCACGGATGAAGAACCATACTGCCAGCGCCGTCAGCAGGCCCGGAATGCCCAGCGCAAAGAATCCCTCCCGCCAGCTGGCGATACTGGCGACATATCCGCCCACCAGCGAACCTGTGAGAATGCCAGCCGGCGTGCCCAGCATGATCAGCGCCATAACGGAGGCGCGGCGATTCTTCTGCACCTGATCGCCCACCATGGAATTGACCGCGGGCAGGAAACCCGCCTCCCCCATGCCCACGCCGATACGGCCCAGCGCCAGCGAAACGAAGCCGGTGGCAAAGCCGCACCATGTCGTGGCGGCGGACCAGATGGCGGTGCAGATGGCGATGATGTTCTTGCGAGAGCGGCGCTCTGCAATGCGCGCGATAGGCAGGCCCAGCCCGGAATACAGCAAGGCGAAGGCCAGCCCCTGCAGCAAACCGATCTGGAAATCGGTAATCAGCAATTCTTCCTTGATCGGCTGGGCAAGCACGGCGAATACCGCGCGATCAGCAAAATCGAACAGGCACACCAGGAACATCAGTGCCACGAAGCGCCAACGATACGCCGGTTCAAGGACCGAACGATCCACCTTTGACTGATCCAACGCTATCTCTCCCGGTCATCGCGTCTTATTGTTGATTGCTCAACCAATAGGGTCTGATGCCATGTGCGACAAGCGAATTCCGTTTTGCATCAATCAGCTTTCCCGGCGCGCAAACTCCGGCGAAAGCCGCCGCGAAAGCCGTCCCAAAAGCCGTCTCTGTGGCTACCGGCCACTATCATTGATAGATCAACGTTTATCATTGATAGATCAACGACGGTCTGGTAATACTCTGTCCCGGAGAGGTGGCGTATCCAACAGAACTTCGCCGCCCACACTGGCGGATGTACTTGTTGGAGCGCCAATGGGAGGAGCAATGTCACTGGCAATGTCACTGGCAGACGGCACGGTCGTCTTTCTTGAAGCGGAGCAGCCCGAAGCACGGGCGCCCAATGGGCATTACGCGCCCATTTTTCGAGAGCGGGCGGCCACCCCTGCAATCACACCGAATTATGAAACCTGTCTGCCCGCCATGGGCCGCTGCGGCGGCTTCGTCGGGAGCGATCAGGACCTTTGAAGAAGCCGAATAAAAGCTGGCCTGAAAATTGAGCAAGCCGAAACTTGCCGCTCGGGAAAACCAGGAAGTCGATAAATCCGCATGGGAGAGGATTTTATGAAAACACGTCTATCAAGCCGCCGGCACTCGGTGCTGGGAATGGCCAGTTGCCTCGCGATAACAGGCGCGTTGTGCGCAAGCCCGGCAATGGCGCAGCAGCAGGCGGAAACACAAACCGCCGCCGATGATGTGCCCACGTCCGAACCCATCGTGGTGACGGGTTCACGCATTGCGCGCGACACGTTCAGAACGGCCACGCCGGTTACGGTGGTGTCTGCTGAATCGATCCAGGACCAGGCGGCCATCAATGTTGCCGATGCGCTGAATGATCTGCCCAGCTTCCGCCCGCAGGCAACGCCTGCGACCACGGCGATCTTCATCGGCAATGCCGGTGCCAACCTTGCCGACCTTCGCGGCCTTGGGGCGCAGCGTTCGCTGGTGCTGGTGAACGGCAGGCGTTTCGTGCCCGGAACCGTGGCCGGATCGGGCAATTCGCCCGGCTTCACCGTCGATCTGAACATGATCCCCACCGCCCTTGTGGCACGCAGCGAAGTGGTGACCGGCGGTGCGTCCGCAGCCTACGGCTCGGACGCTGTCGCAGGCGTGATCAACCTGATTCTGGACAATGAATTCGAAGGGGTTCGCGGGTCTGCGCAATATGGCATCAGCGACGAAGGCGATAACGAACAGTTCTTCGTCTCAGGCGCCTATGGCGCCAATTTCGCCGATGGCCGCGGACATTTCATCCTTGGCGGTGAATATGCCGACAGCAATGGCGTAGGAGACTGCTACACCCGCGAATGGTGTGCCGAGGAATATGGACCGGTCGCCAACCCCATTCCACAGGTGAATGGCCTGGCGCGGCAGATTTTCCTGCCCAACGTCCGCCCATCCACGGCCAGCTACAACGGGCTTTTCAACTCGGGGCCGTTTGCCGGTAACGAGATCCTGCCCGACGGGACACTGATCCCGCATGATTACGGCACCTATTACGGGCCGCCGATTTTCCAGTCCGGTGGCAGCATCGATCCGACCCACGGATTCTATGTCGAGTTCCCGCTCGTCTCCGCCGTGGAACGCTATAACCTGCTGGCACGCGCCAGCTTTGAAGTCAGCGATTCCTTCATCCCGTTCGTGGAGGCAAGCTTCGCCCATATCGAGGGCCGCACCACGGGTGCGCAATCGCGCAACCTTGGCCTCAGCCCCACCGACATCGGCATCGCCGCCGATAACGCATTCCTGCCAGACAATCTGCGCCAGCAACTGGTGGATGCAGGCGTTGCCTCCGTCCGTTTCGGCAGGATTGCCAATGATCTGGGCCATTCGAAAGGCTCGGTTGAACGCGACGCATATCGCATTGCAACAGGTGCGGAAGGCAATTTCGGCAACGGCTTCAGCTGGGATCTTTATTACCAATACGGCAAGACCGATTATTCGCAGGTGGGCCTCAACACCCGCAAGAACCGCGAATACTTCTGGGCGATCGATGCGGTTGACGAAGGCGCGTTCCTGAACGGTACGCCCAATGGCAACATCGTCTGCCGCCAGGTTGCCCTTGGTAATCCGGATGCCGCCGGCTGTGCGCCGCTGAACCTGTTTGGAGAGAACAATTTCTCCCCCGCTGCCAAGGCCTACACCTATGGCACTGTGATGCAGGAAACCGAGCTTAGCCGACAGGTCATCGCGGCCAATGTCAGCGGCGACCTGTTCGAACTGCCCGGCGGCCCGCTGGGCTTCGCCCTGGGCGCGGAATATCGCGTGGAGGATGCCGAAGGCACGACCGACCCGGACTCTGCCGCCAACAATTTCTACACAAGCCCGGGCTCCGGCATTACCGGCCCTGCCGTGCGGGTGAAGGAAGCCTATCTTGAGCTGGCAGCCCCGCTGCTGTCCGGCGTTTCAGGCGCGGAATTGCTGGAGATCAACGGTGCTGCGCGCGTCACCGATTATTCCACCAGCGGCACGGAAATCACCTGGAAAGTGGGCGGCACGTGGGAGCCTGTGAACGGCGTTCGCTTCCGCGTCACCCGCTCTCGCGATATTCGCGCGCCCAACTTCTTTGAACTGTACAATCCCAGCGTGGCGAGCTTTCAGTTCCTGGTCGATCCGCAGGACCCGAGCGGCGCCAGTTCGCTCACCTCTGTTCGCCTGAGCGGCAATCCCGGCCTGAACCCGGAGCGCGCCAATACCCTAACGGCGGGCGTCGTCCTCTCGCCGGTTCAGGGGCTGAACCTGGCCGTGGATTATTACAACATCGATCTGGATGACGTGATTTCCACGCTTGGCGGGCAGACCATCCTGAACCGCTGTGCATCAGGGGCGGTGGAGCTTTGCGACCTGGTGACGCGCAGCAACACCGGCGCACTGGTTGCGCTCAACAACACCTTGCTCAACCTCAACCAGCTCAAGACCAAGGGCGTGGATATCGAGGCCAGCTATTCACTCCCGGTGGGCAATGGAGACCTGACGCTGCGCGCGCTGGGCACCTATGTCTTCGATCTCATCACCGTGGATCAGGCAGGCGAGGTAGACCGCGCCGGCCAGAATGGATCACCGGTGTCGCAGGAATCGGGCGTGCCCGATTTCACCGGCCGCATGTTCGCGGAATATGAGACCGAGAAATGGGAAATCGGGCTGGAGGCCGAGTATATTTCGGGCGGCCTCTACAACGCGACGCAGATCGGCCCCGATCAGGACGGTTATGACCCCACCCTGCCCAACAGCGTGAGCGATAACTCGATCGACGATTACTGGTATTTCGATGCCCGCGTGGCCTTCCGCCCGCTGACCGATCGGCCAGAGGTCGAGATTTTCGCCCGTGTCGACAATCTGTTCGACAAGGATCCGCCCAACCAGTTCCCGTCCAGCTACGGCGTTACCAACCCAATCCTCTATGACGTGGTGGGCCGTATGTACCGGATGGGCGTGCGCTTCGAATACTGATCCGCAACAGACCTCCTTGTTGCAGTGATTTGGGCCGGGGTTTCCACCCCGGCCCCTTTTTTTGGCACCAACAGATCAGGCGGTGACAGCCCTTATTTCGCCGCCACGGAGCAGAACGCCCTGTCAAAATAGACCAGCGCGCTCGACTGTGTGCCGATCCGCACCTCCGTCACATGGCCTACGAAGAGGCTGTGCGTGCCGATATTGATGATCTGGTCCAGCACGCAATCCAGGCTTGCCAAGCTTTCCTTCAATATCGGAGCGCCCGTTTCCAGGCTGGTCCACACATCAGATTTGTCGAAAGGGTCATCACCCGATTTGGACATGAAGGCGCCAACCAGTCCCTCCTGCCCTTCATTCAGAACATTTACCGCGAACGCGCCGTTCTGCTTGATCATCGCATTGCTACGCGCCGATTTGTTCACGCAAACAAGGATGTTCGGCGGATCGTCGGTAATGCTGGTGACGGCGGTCGCCACAAGTCCCCGGCGCCCGGCGGGGCCGTCCGTCGTTATCAACGTGACGGCGCTCGCCAGGCGGCACATTGCTGATCTGAAAAGGTCTGTCTCGATCGTTTTCATGCGATTTCGCCTTGTGCCTGATGACCGGCCTGATGCCGGTTCAGCTGATGGGTCTGCTTTCTCGAACTAGCGGCCAAACGGAATGCGCAGGGTTGCGCCATAGGTTGCCGGCGGTGCGTAGATCGAGGTGACGCCCAGGATGCCGAGGTTCAGCGCATAGGCGCGATACTCCTGATCAAAGACGTTGCGGGCCCATGCCGTCAGCGAGATGCCGGTATCGTCATGCTCATAGGTGAGCGAGACGTTCGTGACGTTGTAGGCCTCCTGCAAGGAGCCGAGGCCATTCGTCACTTCCAGGAACTGATCATCATACCAGGCCCCGTCCACCTGTGCGGCGACGTTGCCGCTTGCGACATTCACATTGTAACGCAGCAAATAGTTCAGGCTGAAACGCGGCGCGTTTGGCAATTCTGCATCCGTGATGTTCGCTTGTGGGAAATCACAGCGGAAAACCCCGCCAAGATTGGTGCAGAATTCCGAATCCGGCGCGCCGGGGAACAGTTCCGGGCCGAACTGGACGCCGGTTGCGGGAATACTGTCGACAGAGGAAGTTTCCCACGTGCCGCCAAAGACCGCGTCAAACCGGGGGGACGGGGACCAGAAGGCCTCCAGCTCGGCACCGGTTGCGTGGGCATCGCTGTTGAACACCTGCGGCACACCGCCAGCCAGAGAGAACGCCTGGTAATCATCATAGATGTAATGGAACGCCGTGCCGTTCAATCGCAGATCGCCATCCAGCAGCGTGGTCTTGAAACCCGCTTCAAAGCTGTTGAGCGTTTCTGGATCATGGCGGAAATCGGCTGCATTGATGTTGGATGACAGCGACCAGTTTCCGCCCTTGATGCCGCGGTTCCACGATGCGAACAGCAGGGTATCGGGAGTGGCCTGGAAGTTCAGGGAGACGCGCGCTGCCCAGTCGCCGTATTTCTCCCGGTTCACGCCGGGAACGGTGGCGGCAAGATCCTTGTCAGTGAACAATACAATGGGATCGGGCTGCGGCGCAAAGGTCGGGTCGCTAAGGACATTGGCATAGTCGATCGCCTTGTTGTCCTTGGAATAGCGGCCACCCAGCGTCAGCGTCAGGCGGTCCGTCAATTCCAGGTCACCCTGCGCGAAGATGGACCAGTTTTCGGAATCGATCAGGTACTGCTGGTCCACCTTGGGAACGGAGAACCCGCCATTGCCAGCAATTGCCAGATCATAGATCGGGGCGCCGGTAACCGCGTGCGATCCGTCATAGCGCATATCCAGATAATATGCGCCAACCTGCCAGCTCAGCAGCCCCGTTTCACCGGCCAGACGCAGCTCTTGCGAGAACTGGCGGAAATCGACGGTGGAATCGACATTCACGATCAGGAATGGCAGCGCGTCTCCATCTTCCTGATAGACCTTGTCCATCGTCAGGTAGTTCGTGATGGAGGTAAGCTCCACGCCGCCCAGATCCCAGTCGAGCTGCCCCTGATAGCTGTTCATCACGCGGTCCAGGCTGCCGGGACGCTCCCCAAAATGCTCCCACGGAGATGCGGGTTCGGCGGTGATGGCGTTGATCACGCCGTTGCGCGCGTCGCTCAGGCCGGCGGCATTGGTGTCGCAAAAGCCATTGTCGAGATAAATGCAGTTTTCGAAGACATAGCCGCCTGTGGCAACGCTGTTGTCTTCGGAATGCTTGTACCACAGGTTGAGCGTCGCATCAGGCGACAGGTCGGCCTGGATGTTCAGGCGCGCGGCCCAGCCATCCTTGCCGCCCAGATCCTGCCCGCTGCCGGGAATAACGCCAAAGCCAAGCGCCGTCGCATCCGTATCGCGGGACTTGATGTAGCCATCTGCCTGCTCGACACGGGCGGCCGCGCGGAAGCGGAAACCTTCGCTCAGGCCCCCGCCCACGGCGCCTTCCAGCGACCAATCGTTGAAGCGGCCATACTGGCCCTGCACATAACCGTTCAGGCGATCGGTGCTGGCATCTTCGCTGAGATAATGGATCAGGCCGCCGGTGGCATTGCGCCCGAACAGCGTGCCCTGCGGACCGCGCAGCACCTCAACCCGCTTGATATCGAAAAGCTGTCCCGAAACAGCGTTCATCGAGGCGATGTAGGCATTGTCCTGATAGACGGCGACGGGCGCTTCCAGATTGTCGGTAAAGTTGTTCTGCGAAATGCCGCGAAGGCTGAAGATCGTCAGGTTCGGAGAAAAGGCATTCACGCGAAGCGAAGGGATCTGCTGCGTGATCTGGGTGGTGTCGGTGATGCCCAACCGGTCAATCTGCTCCCCGGAAAAGGCACTGACGGAGATCGGCACCTTCTGCAGGTTTTCGCTGCGCTTGTTGGCAGTGACGACAATAGTATCGGCGATGCCGCCGGTGCCCTCTTCCACCGGCACTTCCTGCGCATGGGCAGAACCTGTGGCAACAAACGGGGCAAACACCGTTGCCGTGGCTGATAACAAAATCGACCGTCGGGCCGCCTTGTGCAATTTCATCATGTTACTCCACCTCCATAGATACGATCATTGTTGAGACCTCAACAGAACCGTTACAGTTACGCATCGACATCAACAGTAACCCCAAAATCAGAGGTATTGTTACAAATATTAAACACGAAATCTAGTGCGATAATTTTCACGTGAAAATAGCCTATTCGCTAACTTATTTTTGGCAGCTAAACCGCCAAATCCTCGCGATTTTTCGGTTTCATGCAGTTCTGCGAATGGTTGCACACTTGCAACAATGGTTGAAAAAGTGCACGTATTGTACATAAATTGGACGCGTTAAGGCGAGGAATTTCGCCCTCATCGCGAGTCGCAATATGTTGGGAAGGCGAGAAATGGTGCAGACGTTACAGGTGCAGGACAATATGCGTGGCGAGGAGAATACTCCCGATCCGCACGAGCTGATCGAGCGCGCAAGGGCATTGGTGCCCGTCCTCAAGGAACGCGAGGCAGAGGCGATCCGCCAGCGGCGCGTGTCCGACGAAACCATCGCCGAGTTCAAGGAAGCCGGCCTGTTCCGGGTTTTGCAGCCAAAGCGGTATGGCGGCTATGAAATGTCTCCGGCGGTTTATTGCGAGATATCCAAGACGCTGGCCGAAGGCTGCATGGGCAGCGCCTGGGTCTATGGCGTGGTTGCGGTTCACAACTGGCAGATGGCGCTGTTCGATCCGCAAGCCGCCGAAGACGTGTGGGGCGAGGATGGCGATGTCCTGATCAGTTCATCCTATATGCCCACTGGCAAGGCCACGAAGGTTGATGGCGGCTACCAGTTCAGCGGACGCTGGGCCTTTTCCAGTGGATCGGAACATTGCGACTGGGTGATCCTGGGCGCGAACATGGTGGCCGAAGATGGCGACGGTAAGCCGGAGCCTTACAACTTCCTTCTGCCGCGCAGCGATTACAAAATCGTGGACACGTGGGACACCATGGGCCTGCGTCCAACGGGCAGCAATGATATCGTGGTGGAAGGTGCATTCGTGCCCGATCACCGCGTGATCCGGGAGCGTGACATGTTCAACCTGGATTGCCCCGGCCACACGCAGAATGACGAGGCTCTCTATCGCATTCCCTTTGCGCAGATCTTCAACCGCACAGTGTCCACCACCTCCATCGGTGCCCTGCGCCGGGCGCTGGAAACCTTCGTGGAAACCACACGCCAGAAGCGCACTACCTACACCGGCCTGAAGCTGGCGAACGATACGACGATCCAGAAGGCCGTGGCCGATGTGATGCTGACCATCAACGACCTGGAACTGCGCCTGGCCGCCGACCTTGCAGAATTGGAGCAGCGCGCCGAAACGGGCGACTGGCCGATCGCGCGCCGAGCCCAGCTTGGCCACCACACCACGGACATGGTCTCCCGCTGTGTCGAGGCGATCGACAAGCTGATGCTGTTTTCAGGCGGCAAGGCGATCTATTCCGGAAACGTGGTGCAGCGCGCATTCCTGGATATCCACTGCGCCCGTGCGCATGTGGCCAACAACCCCTACCCCTACGCGCAAAACCTTGGCGGCATTGCCTTCGGACTGGAGAATGATTGCATGGACCTGTGATCGGCAGCGTACCGATCAAATCCTGACCACCAGCGACACCGGCATCCCTTCACGGGTGCCGGTGTTGTTGCATGATGCTTTGCCAACGCCCCTGAAGCCTCCGCCCTCAGGCCTCGCCCATCCTGAAGGAAACACGCGCCGCTTCTTCGCCATCGAAAGATGCCGTGAAGGTATCCCCGGCAAAAGCCTGGGTGACGCCCGTGCATGTGCCTGACGCGATCAGCTGTTCACGCTGCAAAGCATAGCCTTCATTCTCGCGCAGCCAGTTGGCCAGCCATACGACCGCATCCAGCGGATTGCCCATCACCGCCGCGCTCGATCCTGAAACCGGCGCTTCTCCATTGCGGGACAGCGTTACGCCCATGTCGGCAAAGCGATCTTCCCAGCCCGACGCCAGCTTTTTACCCCACAGCAAACCATGGGCCATGCAATTGTCAGCAATCAGCAGCGGCAGGCTGAGCACGCTGGTGGTGAAGCGCGTGCGCACGATCTCTATCCCGCCGTAGATGGCTTGTAACGCATCGCAGATGTCAGCGCGCGTGTACGGCGTGGATTGCATCTCCAGATCCTGGCCCAGTTCGAAGACGAGCTCCGCCTCCACATAGACTTCCGGTTCATGGAAAGAGACTTCGGTCCGGTTATTGTAGATTGCGCTGGCCGGCAGCCGCCCGATGGCGGGCTCTTGCGTGCCGAAGGCCTCTCTCGCGCCTTCGCCGGTCAGGCCCAGTTTCCACGCCATTACCGGCATCGCGCGGCGATTGTGAACCCGTCGCTGTATGTCATATGCGCCTGCCAGATCTGGCTCCACATCGGGCAAAGGCACCGGACCGAATTGCGACCCTGCCGCGCGGAAGAGGGCAAGCTCAAGTTCGTCGTTGCTTTGCATCATCACCCTCTCCTTGCAATTGAGCGAAGCCTAATGTTTTGTCACTTATATGCAACAACGAAACCATTAAGAGGTATATTGTTGACGTTGACTCAGGATGCCTTTCGCATGCCTCACTCCCGTAGCGAACCTTCAAACAAGCGCTACAAAATCCTTCCGCTTGGCACACTGATGCCAGGACACAGTTCGCGAATCAGCGGCGGTCCGTTCGATTGAATTGCGTTCGCAACACATACGAGATGCGCATGCAGGCGTGCCGCAGACCTGCCGCACTCGCCACCCTGAAAAACAAACTCTATGCATTTGCATTGTCTCATAATTGCAACGCTAGATATATTCCGATGCATATTGTTTACATTTCGTCTTCCAGCGTTAATAAAAGTTCCGGGTTCGGGAATTGGACGCAAGATTCCCCACGCCGATGAATACGCCGTGCCGGGGAGGTTGTGGGACTATCAGGGTCTGCATCTCTCGCAACGGCGGAAATGCTTGAATTTACGCGAGCCTAAGGGCCGCAATCAGACCTCTTGAAGGGAGAATTGAGTTGAGCGGAATGAAAGTTAAAGGCTGTGGAGCCATCACGCGGGGCCTCCTGCTTTGCGGTGCCATGCTTCCCGTATCGTTGATTCCAACAACAGCAAGCGCGCAAGAGGCGGCAGCACCAGCTACCGCCAACACCGGCGCTTCTTCGAACGACATTGTGGTGACCGCGACGCGCAAGGACACCGTCCTCAGCCGCACGCCGCTCAGCATCGTGGCCAAGGGCCAGGAAGAGCTCGACGCGCAGGGCGTTCGCTCCATTGCGGACATCGCCTCCATCACGCCGGGCATCACCTTCGGCCAGAGCGCGACCGTTTACGGCACGGGCCAGACCACCATCGCCATTCGCGGTGTGGATTCCCAGTCCGGCATCCCCACCACGGGCATCTATATCGACGATACGCCGGTGCAGACCCGCGTCGGCGTCAGCCCCTCGCTAGGCAATGCCTATCCCCAAGTGTTCGATCTTGAGCGTGTTGAAGTTCTGCGCGGGCCCCAGGGCACGCTGTTCGGCAGCGGTTCGGTGGGCGGCGCAGTCCGCTTCATCATGCCTGGGCCCAACTACAACGAACCCAGCCTGTACTCCCGTGCAGAGCTTGCCAGCACCAAACATGGCGCGCTGAGCTATGAAGGCGGCGTCGCCTTTGGCGCACCTCTGGTTGATGACAAGGTCGGCATGCGTGTCAGCGCATGGTATCGCCGCGATGGCGGCTACATCGATCGCCTGGATCCCTACACCAAGCAGTTGGTGGAGAAGGACAGCAACGAGCGTGACAGCTTCTCTGCACGCGCCACGCTGGGCTTCCGTCTGGGCGACAATCTGACACTGACGCCTTCGATGTACTATCAGGACGTGAAGATCGACGATGGTGACCGTTTCGAACTGGCGACATCCGATCGCGATTCGGGCGACCTGCGCCTCAGCCTGAACCATCGTCCGGAATCGCATCGCGACGAATTCGCCCTGCCCGCGCTGAAGGCAGAGCTGGATCTTGGCGGCATGCTGCTGATTTCCGATACCTCGTACTTCCACCGCACGACCGAAACGATCAATGACGATACATCGCTCAGCTTCGTTTTCTCTGGCGGTCTGACCGAGGGCCCGTTCCCGGCAGGTTTCGAAGACTACATGCCGTTCACGGAAAACTTCACGAAGCAGACCGCACGGACCCAGGAACTGCGCCTGGTGGACGATAACCAGTCCGATCGCCTGAACTGGATCGTCGGCCTGTTCTATCAGAAGTCCTACGTGCGCGATCAGTATCAGGCCAATGATCCCCGCCTGCTGGACGTGCTCAACCTGTTCCAGGACGCCGTCGGTGAACCGCCGTTCGACAGCCTGACGGAATCGTTCTTCGGCACAGAGCTGTATCAGGGCCAGTTCTCCCTGTTCCAGCGCAACGAACACCGCGACAAGCAGTATGCGGCCTATGGCCAGGTTGATTACGAA
This sequence comes from Aurantiacibacter rhizosphaerae, assembly GCF_009807005.1. Taxonomy (GTDB): domain Bacteria; phylum Pseudomonadota; class Alphaproteobacteria; order Sphingomonadales; family Sphingomonadaceae; genus Alteraurantiacibacter; species Alteraurantiacibacter rhizosphaerae. The sequence goes on from NZ_WUBR01000002.1 coordinate 978,265, forward strand.
GTGATCGACAGGCTCACGCTGACTGCCGGCCTGCGTTACACCATTGCCAAGTACGACTTCGTCGGCTTCGGTGCGGGCCCGGTCTACGCCTCCGACGGCCAGACCGACATTGCCGACACCACCAGCAAGACGCTGACGCCGAAGTTCGGCATCGCTTTCCAGGCTGATCCCGATAACCTGTTCTATGCCAATGCCAGCAAGGGCGTTCGTGGACCGGGCGTGGCTTCACCCGTGGGTGCAAACTGCATCGAGGACGCTGCCGCCATCGGCTTCGATCCCTTCGCTACGCTGGACGTGGAGCCGGATTCGATCTGGAGCTATGAAATCGGCTCCAAGAACCGCCTGTTCGACGGCAAGGTTGCCATCGACGCTTCGGCCTACCGCATCAACTGGGACGACGTGCAGACCCTGTTCGCACTGCCGCAGTGCACCATCCAGACCTCGCTCAACCTCGGCAGTGCCAAGATTGACGGTGTAGACTTCGCCCTCTCGGTGAAGCCGGTAAACGGTCTTACCCTGGGCGGTTCGGTGTCCTACATCGATGCGCGTTACACCACGGCAATTCCGGGTCCGAACAACACCATCATCCGCAAGGCCGGTGAACCCTTCCCGCTGGTTGCCCCTTGGACGGTGCAGCTGAACGGTGAATATGTGGCCCTGGTTGGCGACGGCGAAATCTACAGCCGTGCGGACTTCACCTACGCCAGCAGCATTGACGAGCCGGTGGACTTCGATTCGCCGCTGGTCGATCCGACCTTGCCGCGTCCGCCTTCCACTTCGCAGCTTGACCTGCGTATCGGTGGCCGCTTCAGCCTTACCGACGACGCGGAAGCCGATGTGAGCGTATTCGTGAACAACGTAACGAACAGCCAGCCGCTGCTCAGCCTGTTCCACGAAACGCCGGATTCGCAGTTCTATCGTTCGGGCACCTTCCGTCCGCGCACGATCGGCCTGACGGTCAGCATCCGCAACTGATGCAAAACCACACCGCCGTCGGTTCGACATAATCGAACTGACGGCCATCTCTTCGCTCCGGTGTCGCACCTCTCGCGGCGCCGGAGCGTTTTAGTCTTATTGGCGATCTGTGCCTTGCCTCTTTCGCACAGGCGAAAGGCACGGCCCCATCTGACCTTCAGGCGCATCGATATGTTCGATCACGGCTGCTGTCGGCGGGGCAGCGGCGTGCAGGTTTGCGATCAGCTTCTGCCTGCTGAACCTTCTGCCACTGCGAGCCAATGCATCGCGCAGAACCTCAACCGCCAAAGCGGCATTGCGATCAACAGTCGTGGCAAGATCATAACGGGAAGGCGCCGCCACGCTCAACGCGCAGCTTTGCGCCAATGTGGAAAGATGCGGGCCGATCTGTTCGGCGCTGACATACAGCCTGCCGATCCTGCGTGCTTTCAGTCCTTCCAGCACCTGCCCCATGTCATCCGGCTGGGCGAGCAGCAACATGGCGGGACAATCAGTCGTCGTCTCCACCAGAGCAGACAGCGATTGTACGACCGCAAGCGACACAGCATCATCGGCAAAGGCGAAATCGACACAGCCAAATTGTGTCTGCGCCTGTTCAACCAAGGCAATCGCCTGTTGGCGAAGACCGGGCAGTAAGGGGAAGACCGCAGCATCGTCCGCCGTGCCGGAAAGCGCCGCGACGGGCGCGAAGTTCGCAATACCGCGATGGCGCAGAAGTTCGGCAATCGGCCCGCGATCGTCCAGCCCGACGCTGCCGATCACCAATGCGGGCGGGCGATCCTCCAGCTGCCCTTCCAGCTCAATAATCGGAAGACGCGCATCGAGCGTGACATGCTCCAGCCGCCGCCCGAATAACCGGTCCGTGTTTTCATCCACTGCGCGTGCCACCGCCGCTGCACTTGCCTCACCAAAGCCGCGCAGAGCGGGCGCTGCGGGCAAGATCGTGGCGATGGTAATCCTATCGTCGCCAACCCCGGCAAGCGCGTGATCCTGCTGCAGATAGACCTGCAAAGCATCGATATCCGTTGGTGACAGACGATAGCGCGGCATCAGCGCGTGCAGCGATCTGCCGCCGGGTGCGACCCCGCTATTCAGCGTCTGCGCCAGGGCATTGCGACCATAGCCGCGCGCTGACAGTTCATCCCACGCCAGCGCCGGAGCGATCACCCCGCCCTCGCTCCCGCCATCCAGCGGGCTGCGGTGACAATTGGCGCAGGCCGCATGCTGTCCGGTCAGCTCTATGCCTGCTGTCTCGGCCACGATGGGCTGCCCGTCCGCGCCTGCGCCGTGCTGATAAATCCCCATGCCCGATTGCCCGGTCTGGGCGGACACCGCGATTGAAGCGGCAAGGGCCAGCGATGCCAGGCCAAGGCGCGGCCACTTCATTCGCGCGCGGCAAGCATCGCGTCGGCCTTGGCGATCAACTGCGCTGGCCGCGGCGCGCCCTCCATCCGTGCCACCACATTGCGCTTGCCATCGATCACCAGGAAAGCGGGCGGATGTTCGGAAAGATTAGCCTCCAGCGCATTCAGCCCGGCCAGCACACTGCGCATCTCGCGAAAATCACCGCTCAGCCAGAACCACTCTCCCTCCGCGCCGAAGGTCTGCGCTCTTTTCGCCATCTTGGCGGGCGTATCGGATAGCGGGCTGAGGGTGAGCGTCACCAGTCGATAGCTTTGCTCTCGCCCCTCCATCTCCGCCTGCGTTGCCTGCATGATGCGGTCTGTGATCGGGCACACGGTCTGGCAACCGAGCCATGTGAAGCTGACGATCACCACCCTGTCGCCCAGCACATCGCGGTTGAAAAGGCGGGTCTGGCCCGACTGGTCGACCACCTCTGCATTGGAAAGCCCGTAACGCTGGCCCTGCGCCGTGCCGGTCTGCGGCAGGGCCAAGGCGGATAGCGACAGTGCGAGGCAGGATGCGCGCAGAGTTTGTCCTATCTTAGTCATGGCAGGGGTCCAATCGTTACGGGTTCGGCGGGGTAAGGGAGACCGCTGGGAACAAGCATGATCGTTTGTCCGCGCGGCAATGTCTCTTCCACCCGGTAGCTGGCATCCCCTGTTCGCACCGCATTGATGCGCCGCTGCCAGTTGGTGCCGGGTACGATAGCCAGCATGGCAAGACGCGGCGGCAGCTGAGCGCTATCGGCTCCCGCGACAGAGAAAACCGCGTCACCTCCGCCCGATCCGATCAGTTCGACGGCGGGTCGTTCTTGCCGGGCCATCGCGGGGCCTTCCACCTCGAAATCGAGGCAGCCGATCTGTTCGCTCTGCCTGTCTCGCACGACAAGGCGCCAGTTGCCGCCGTGTGGCGGGCTTATCGATGTGCGGAACTGGCCGGGCCGCACTTCGCGCAGGCTGCGATCATACACGCCGATATCCACTGGATGAGAGCCGCGAATGCGCACCACGTCATACGGGGCCAGCATTTCGGTGGGGGATCGCATGGTTCCGTGCCCATCGGACATGCCGCTTTCCATGTAGAGATAGACCGCGCTTTCCTGCGAGCTGAGAAACGCCATGCCATCGGTGCCGATGGGCGCCATGGGATCATCGCTTGGCAGCAGACCCACAGGGATCGCCACGACGTGCTCTTTATCCTCCGCCAGGGAAGTGAGGCGGATCATGGAAACATAGGCGCGTTCCGCCTCCCGCAGATAGAGGTAATCATCGGTGAAAGCCGTATGCGTGAAGCCTGCGTGGATCAGCAACGCGCGGGTCTGGCGGCCCAGCGCAAGGTCTACGACCTGCACCAGCCCCTCTTCTGGCGACAGGGCGAACAGCCAGCGCCCGTCTGGCGAAACCGCGATGCTTTGCGCCGGGGCGCGCAGATCCACAAATGGCGCAAACACGCTCGCATCGCGCGCGCTGGACAGGATGCGACCGCTTGCAGGCTCCAGCCGGAAATCGCGCTGCGCCAGGGATGACGTGGCGGATAGCGGATCGTCCAGTCCGCTGCGCTCCCCCGCCTTCAGATTGCCCGCATCCACCAGCGATCCGTCTGACAGGTTCAGCACCTCCGCCGTTTGCAGACCAGTGTGCCAGAGGCGGGCGATGCCGCCGTCCCCATCCACCTGCCAGCGTTCAATCGGCCGGCTTGCCGGGGTCAGCCACACGATATTCCCGCTCGCCAGCGCGCGTTCCGGGTCCACCGCAGTGATCGTGTTGTCACTGTTGCGAAGGATAATGAGCCAGCCATCGAGTTCGGATCGCAGGACACTGGCGGATGGCGGGGCGCAGGCGCCTTCGGGTTCCGGCACCAGCCAAGCGCGTGGCAGGGCACCGCCCAGGGCAAAATCCCCCTCCCCCAGCACCGAAACCGCGATGCCGGTGGCGCTGCCGACCTCTACGTCACCCTCCAGCTCGATGCGGATTTCCGCCGCTGCCGGACTGGCGATTAGGCCCAGCAGCAGCGGCAGAAGGAGTTTCGCCTTTCGCCGCACGCCCTACTCCCCGCTATCGGTGACAGAGCACGAGGAGCCCGCGCCGTCTCCGCTGGCTGCTTCGACCACGAAATGGCCCCACACCCCGCCAGAGAAGAAATGCGTCGGTCCATCACGATAGAGGTATGTGCCCGGCTGCACGCAGGTGAGCGTGGCCGTGATCGCCTTGCCCGGCCCCAGCAATGCCGCTGCCGGAGAGCCAAAGCTGGTGGCCGGATCGCCATTTGCGTCCACGGCGAAAGGCATGGTGTCCGGGTAATCATTGCCGACAATTTCGAAAGAGCGCTGCCGTGCCCGGCCACCGGGCTGAATCACCCTGAACTTCACCGTTTCACCCTCCAGCGCGGTGTAAACCGGCGTGGCAATCGCGCCGCCGCTTTGCGCCAGGAAATCTGCGGGGAATTGCTCGGTATTGAGGTTGCTATCCGCGCTCAGCCTGCCCGATCCATCGTCCAGCCGCGCCCACATGGGTTCACTGGAATAGCTCAGGCCCTTCTCGCCCCGGTCATAGCTGTCATCGCACACGGCGCAGTCGACAACCGGGCGCGTGGTGTCGCCATCGGGGCGGTGGAGGTTCATTCCATCCTGGTAGAACACCACGAATTCACGGAAGCCCTCCCCACCCGCGCAATCCGCCACGCGCGTGACAGGGCCGCTTTCACTGCCATCTGTTGCCGTGCAGACAATCGCCGAAGTGCCCTGCCCGCCGGCAAACAATTGCTGATATGGAGGGGGGAAATCTGGGTCTGCTGGCAAGGCAAGCGCATCCATGGAAGCCCCCGTTCGCGGGTCATAGGTGCGGCTGCCCTCAGGCTCGATCACCAGACCTGCGAACAGACCATGCGAAAGCTGCCCGAACACATCGCCCAGCGGCTTTATCGGCAAGGGGCCATAGGCATAGGGCATGGCATCCGCGCGGAAGGCGCAGGCCATTTTGCCGCCCGATTGCTCCACATCGCACAACGCATCATCCGACGGATCGAGCACAGGCGCGATGTTCAGCCGTCCGGCATAATACTCGGCCCTGAAATCCGCCGCGCCCGATGATGGATCGGCATGTCGGGGATAGGGCACGCCGTTGTTATCCCTGGCGTTATGGCCCACGAAATTGCCCACCTGCGCAGCGGGATATTGCGGCAGCACCGGGATGGAGAAGGACACGATATGGTCTGCGCCGATATCGTGATCCGCATTGTCCGGATCATCCGTGTTGACGGAGACGATGCGCGGCAGCAAGGCATCCCCGCGCTGATCGCCCATGCTGGGGCTGAGCGCGTTGACGACATTCAGCTTGATAATCGATCCGGCATTCACCCGCCACACCGGCGGCGCGGACAGGGGCGATGCGCTGAGATCATCGATAATCGCGCCAAGATTGGAACGCTGAGCGTCGATGATTTCAGGAGACGGCAGCAGCACCAGCCCATCGGGATCGGTAAGCGCCGGTGCGGCAGTGCGATAGGCCCTATCGTCCCAGCCCATCTGCGCCACGCTTGCCGCGATGGCCCAGATATGCACCTGCGGGGCAAGGCCCAGTGTCGGCTCAATCTGGCCGGTCACCTCGTTACTGGCAAGGCAATCGGCATAGATGGGCTGGCCATCCGGCCCTGCGCCGCTGGGGCCAATTGTGGGATCCTTCACATTTCCGCACCGCACATAGGCAAGCCCGTCCCCGCCATAGAGCGGAGCGAGATCGCCGCTGACGCCTTCCACACCGTTGTTGACGCGCAGCAGGCCCCAGGCCCCGTTCCAGATCGCATCCTGCGAGCCGAAGTGCATGAGGAAATCGGCATGTTGGCCAGCCGAAAGCCCGGCCTGGCGCGGGATCGCAAATTCCAGATGTTCTGAAATGCCCACTTCCTGCGCGCCGACGATTGCCATCGGATTATCGAAATATGGCTTTATGCTGCCGGTGTAATGTTCCAGCCGCGGCCAGCCCATGCCTTCCACCGTGAAAACATGCTGCACTTCCTGTGCGCCCTGCACCAGCCGGATGCCAACCCGCTCCCCCTCAAACGCGTTGAGGATGGGCGTACACGGATCGCCATGGCCGATCTGGAACGGGCCATCGCTGGCAAAGGCGAAGGCCAACTCTCCGCGATTGCCATCGCGGCGGCGGGAAAGATCGGTGCGGGTGGCGGGCAGTACGGCCAGATCCTCTGCCGCCAGGCCGGGGCCATTAAGGAAGGCGCAGGTCAGCCTGTTGCGCGTAACAGGGGCCGCGCTGGCGAGATCGGTGTAGGACAGATCACCCACGCGCAGCGGCACGGGCTCTCCGCGATAATTCACCAGATACGGGTCATGGTGATCGACGGAAATGCTTTCCGGCAATAGCGGCGGCGCAACCGGCCAGCCGCCATGGGCGCGCACCGTATTCCGGCGCTTTGCGAGCCGCGTAATGTCCTTTGCAAACACCAGTTCGGAATTGCGCGGATCTGATGCGTTCTTCAGCAGCAGGTCCAGCCCGCGGCGGAAACCGTTCTCTGCCAATTCCTCCTCAGCCGGGTCCACGGCGTCCCAGGGATCGGGCGTCTGCGCATCATTGGGGAAATCGCCCGAAATCTGCGCCACGCAGGGCGGCTCCGCACAGGCAGGATCATACAGCAGCGCGAAATCGGCAATGGCCAAAGCGAACTCGCGCGTGTCGGGATGTATCGCACGATCTTCCGCACCCACGATCAGTGCCTTTGCGCCAACCGCGCCGCTATCGGCCAGATCACGCGGCATTTCAGAACGGTCGGGCCGCAGCCATTCGCTGCCCTTCGGCTCCACCAGCAGGGCCGAATAGAACCCGTGCTGCTGGATCGATGATGGCGCGAAGTGATCATGCGTGAACACCGTGCCAAGCGTGCGATCGCTCTTGTCCGAACCATCGACGGCGCGGCCCAGCAGGGGATCGGCGAACCAGCGCTGCGTAGTGGTTTGCACGTGGTGCGGCAGCGCGATTTCAAACCGCTGCGCCGCGGTTTCGGCAGCGTGGAATGCATCGCACAGCGCCTCGTCCGTTGCCAGCGTGCCATCCAGCACGGCACCTTCCCGCGCCGCGCACAGGCGTTCCAGCACGGCGTCGGGGGCAAAGGTGCCGTCTTCGTAATTCCAGCCATTGCCCGATCCATCGGACGACGTGACGTCGAATTTCACCAGGTGAATATGCTGGCCGATCGTATCGGTGGGGGTCGCCACCTGAAAATCATCGAGGTCCAGATCCTTTGGCGTGCGATTGGAATGGTTGAAGGTGATGCACTCTCCCGATTCCGCGCGGAAGAAGAAGGGTTCGGCCCCGCGCGTGCGCAACAGGTAATCGTCCACATCCTGCGTCAGCACATTGATGCGCGCCTGCGGATCGTGCCAGCCATCCCTGTTTGTGACGAGGTCCATCTGCACGGCAGAAACATTGTAAGTGCGCATGGTGCCGTCCGGATTGGCGGGGTCCCACACACCACGGAAACGGCAGGGGTCAGCAAAGGGCGCGCCCGGCGCGGGCGCAGAACCGTTCACCGAAAATGCGGCTTCCAGCCCGCTATCGGGCAGCTTGCTGGGATAGCCAGCCTCATATCCGCCCGTCAGCGTGTGCAGCGTGCCATCGGCAGAGCGGACCCTGGTCGCCAGCCCGGCGTGGAAATCCATCGAACGGCGCTCTTCCGGCGTGCCGCCCGGATCCAGCAGGCGCAGCGTCACCTCTTCCAGTTCGGCCGTCATGTCAGCCAGAACCAGCGCGCGTTCCAGCAGCTTTCCGCCGCGCTCTATCGGGTCCAGCCCGCCGAAGTGATCGTCGATCTCGTCGGATTTCAGATGCGCCATGCCGCGCACGCCGCTTTCGATCACATGGCGCGGCAGGCCGCCATCGGCATCCGTCACATCGGCAAAATCGCCCGGCGGCTGCGGCGCGCGGTGGCCCGCCTCACCCGCGATATAGAAGGGATAGCCGGGCAGCCCCTCCGGCCCATAGGTGGGCAATGGCGGCAGGGGTTGGCCCGGCAGCGGGATCACCGCCGGGATCGGCGTGCCATCGCCCATCTGCCCCGTCAGCGGATCGGTGCCAACGCGTTGGCCCGGCGCAGCGGCGGCCAGATCGTATGACAGGCCAGCCTCTGCCTGCCCATCGGGAAGGCGGCGCGAGCCGTCCTCCACCACATCATGCACGCGCCACAAGGCCCACATGCCTTGCGCGAAATGGGGGTAGAGGTGGCAGTGGAAGATCGAATCCCCCACCGTGTGATTGCGATTGCCGGAGCTGCCGCCTTCCACATTATAGTCACTGCCGTAATGGCGCAGGCCGCCGCGATATATTTCATAGGTGAAGGCCTGGCCCGGCCCGATGGTCTGGCTGTCCAGATAGCTGCCCTGCGCCTGCTCCGGGTCCAGCGCCTCCCACTGGTGCGCGTGCAGGTGGAAGACGTGGGTTTCCTTGCCGACGTGCAGATTGCGGAAGACCACGCGATCATTCAGATAGCTGTGGTGGACGTTGGAGGGATCGTCCTCATACCCTTCCAGCAAGGCCGGATCGCCATTGGCCCAGCTTTGCAGGAAGAATTCCTCGTACATGCACTCCACGCAATCGCGCGCGGGGCCGATGCCTTTCCGGTTGGCCAGCAGGATGCTTCCCATTCCCGATGCACCGTAATTGATGGCGAAACCGTCCCCGATGCCGGCGAGCTGCCCCTCGGTTTCCAGTTCCCGAAAGGGCTCTGCGTAGAAGGTCTTCAGCTCATCGTGGAAGACGACAGTGAATTCGCGGTAGGACGGCAGGCAATCCCCCGGCAATGCATCGCACTCGGCCCGCGTCAGTTCGGGCGCGTCGTATTCCATGTTGCTGCCGGTGACGCGGCATTCATTGCGCAGCGCCTCATCCGTGCATTCCTCCACCACGGCATTGATATCGCCATATCGCAGGCGATAGCGGCGGCCGTCGCCTATCTTGTCCAGCATGCTGAGGAGCGGACTGTCATAGTCCAGCGTGCCGGGTCTTGCTGCGGATGTCATCAGCGGATCGGCGGGATCGCCAGCCTGCGGCCCCCACACCGCATCGAAATCCGCCTGATCCACCTGGCTGCGATACCAGCGGCTGTGGCGCGGCTGAACGTTGACGGCGCCGAACAGGCCGTGGATGGCGCTGCCGCTGTCCGCCTCCCCGCCAGCGGGCGCGGCGGAGCTTTGGAACAGGAAAGAGCCCTGTCGGGTGAGATCGTAGGAGCAGGTGAGCGTTTCGCCCGGCGCGATGGATTCCAGCGCGGTGCAACGCGGGTCCGTGCCCTCTCGCAGGCGCAGCCCCGGTATCGCCAGCGAAGCAAGGCGCGTGTGCGGCCAGTTCGCGTCAGGCCCATCCTCGGCTTCATGACCATCACCAACCTCCTGCGATTGGCGAAAATCGGGATAGGGGCCCTGGCATTCCTCCTTGTCACAGCTGCTGGCGTCAGGCGCTTCGGGCAGCAGCAGATTGGTCATCCGCACAACCAGCACATCACCCACATTGCCCCGCAGCACCAGCGGCCGCGGGCGCTTGTCACAGCGCAGGCGCACATTGCCGGCCAGCTGGAAATTGGCATCGCGCGCTGCCCCCGCGTCCCCAGCCAGATCGCCAATCGGTGTTTCGGTGCCGGGCGTGCACTGCGTCTGCACATCGGAGGGGATCTTCACCACGTCGCTGCGCAGCGCGAAGATCATGCCGTAGGGGTTGATCGATCCAAAGCGGTTGTAGGTGATCGCCTGATCCATGGCGACGATATCCGCCTCGATGATCCGGCCCTCGACATCGGTGGTTTCGGAGCCGGTGCCCTCGCCATCTTCAAGGGCATGGAGCGCGCCCGGCGTCAGCGCCAGAACGCTGGTGGAAACTGCGGCGGTGATCAGGCGGAAATTCCTTGTGCTGTTCATCTGCAGTCCCCTCAGATCAAAACGATATGGTCGAGCGCCAGGCAGCACGGATAGGCGTTGGCCTTGTCCTTGCTGGGGTCGGTTCCGTTCTGAAAATAATGCCCTGACGACACGATCCATTCGGCATAGCCATCAAGGCGGCCTGGGCCGGTGTGCATCAGGTCATGCGCCTGCCAGCCGCTCGTCTGCAAAGGGCCGAACACACCGTTATTGGCAAAGCCGGGCAATTGCAGCGTGGTGCAGAGCAGATCGTAGGATCGCCCGTCATGGCCGATCACCGGCTGATCATCCTCCGTCATGAACCGCGCCAACGCGAAGCCCACGTAATCGGCGCCGGTGCCGGGGAACCGCAAGGTGGTGCCAAATCGCCAGATAAAGCGCACGCCCTGACCGTGATCGATGCTGAGCGGGCAGCGCATGTAGGTGCCGCGCCCGCCCCTGATCGAGAAGCCGTTGCCGCAATCCAGCGTCCATTCCGAGAAACTCACCGAATTGCGCAGGGAACTGCGGTTGCCATCGGCATCGATTGTTTGCCCGGTGCCCAGCATTCCCACACCGTCAAGCACGGCAAAGCGGGGGCCATAGGATGCCTCGTCAATGGCCCAGGGCCTGCGATGCACATCCAGTTCGGAGACGCGGGCATCGAAAGAACTGTGTGCCACTCGCCGCGCACCCGATTCATCATACCCGTCAAAATTGCCCAGCTGGAACGTCTGGTTGAACGAAGGAAACACCATCAAAGCCCCCACTTTGTGCCCTCCTGATTGAAGGTTCACAATGAAATCAGAATTGGAAGCCAGGAAAGATCATCACTGCAAAAGCAGCTATTGAAGCTGTTTCAAAACGCACAGAAATAGACGAGGCCAAAAACGAATTGACCGTAAGATAATACTATCTCAACACGCACAGTATTGATCAATCGACTTCAAATCAGATGGATCAAATACCTTCCTGTCGCGCTCTGGAGTCAAGCGCGTTAAGATTTTATCGAAGATTTTCAACGGTGGATCGACACTATTCTGCGACGAACTGCAACTGACAGTAATGCAAGGTTCAATCCGACTCGCTGTGTCAGGATATTGCGCAATCAAACACGCAATATTGCTATCGGTATAATCGATTTAAAATGTGCAACTTAACGATTGTTACAATTCTATTGCCAGTTCAGCCATTGGTCGTCAGATTTGCTAGCGGCAACCCAAAGCGACGTTCTGGCGACATGGCGCCTTCGTTGCACATTGGCTCTACGCCAGAGGTGTAGCCTCAATCGCCCTTTGCCGCAGGCGCCGCGCAGCGATTGACGACGGTTGCGATGATCTCATCACGGCGAGCGGACAACTGATCGGGCGAATGGGCATCAAATTCGAACACGTGCCCAAAGGTGTGAACATTGGCGATGTAGTGAAAGCACAAGGCGCTGGCGGTGAGGTGAACCTGCAGGGGATCCAGCCCCTTTCGCATCGTGCCTTCCTCCACCCCGCGATCAAGGATCTGGCGCATCGTATCCAGCGCCACTTCGCGTTGCAGAAAGCTGTCGATAGAACGGATCTGCGCCCCGCGATTGATGTTCTCCCCCATGATGATCCGAACGATCTGCGGACGCTGCGCATGCACATCGAATGTGGCGCTGACCAATGCGGCAAGAGCATCAAGCGCTGGCAGGTCAGCATAATCAACCGCGCCCTCGGCAATGCGGAACTCGGCATAGGCCTGCTCCAGAACGGCGCGGTACAGGCCATCCTTGCTGCCGAAATGGTAATAGATCATGTGCTTGCTGGTGGCGGTGCGCGACGCAATCTCCTCCACCCGTGCACCGGCCAGCCCTTTCTCGGCGAACTCCTCCGTTGCCACCGCGATAAGTTCGGCCCGCGTTGCCGAGGCATCGCGCTTTCGCCGTTGGCCGGTAACCGCTTGTCCCATGCCGTTTTACCCTGCCCGACCCATGTTTTGCCCATATTTGACCCAAGTCATAACCAGTAAAGATCACAGGAGGCAACTGCATTCCATCCGTTATGTTTGTAGTTGACCCAACAGTGATGAATATTTAGGGGCCGCGCCAAAGGACCTCCAAATAATGGAGGCGGCGTGAGGAGGACGTCTTGATCGTATTCAGCAACCGCTGCGTTGCCGCTGCTGCCTGCGCGGCATTATCATGACCGCCCTTCGCGCCATTTCCTGCTCATATCCGGATACCGCCAGCCTGCCGCTGCATGCCCTTGCATTGCGCCTGCCTACGGGTGGTGAACCGAGCGGCCGATCCCATCACTTCATTTTCACGAAATCCCCAGGGAGGAGAATAAACCCATGAGAAAAGTCGTATTTATCGCAGGCACTTCGCTTGCAGCAATCATCACCGCAAGCCCGGCGTTCGCGCAGGAAGTTGAACCCTCCGCAGGCGCGGCCGCAGTCAATGACAATGTCATCATCGTCACCGGCCTGAAGCGCGATCAGGATCTGCAGGATGTAAACGTCGCTGCAACCGTGATCGGCGGCGAAAACCTCACCGATCTGGGGGTGGAGCGGTTTGACGATCTGCAGACCGTCGTTCCCAGCCTTTCGGTCAGCGATTCCGGCCTTACGCAATCGGTCAACATCCGCGGCGTGGGCCTTGCCAGCGGCAGCCCCAGTGCCGCCAACGGCGTGGCAACCTATATCGACGGTGTGTTCCAGCCACCGATCGTAAGCACCAACAGCTTCTACGACATCGGCTCTGTCGAAGTACTGCGCGGCCCGCAGGGCACCTTCGTCGGTTCCAACTCCACCGGCGGCGCGATCTTCATCAACTCACGCGCGCCTGAACTGGGCGATTTCAACGGCTATGTTCAGGGCGAATTCGGCAATTATTCTCGTGGCAGCCTGGAAGGCGCGATCAACCTGCCGGTGGGCAACACTCTGGCCGTTCGCGTGGCCGGCATCGCCCGCACGCGGGATAGCTATTATAACAATATCAACGGCCGCGATCCTGCCCAACTGCAGGAATACGGCGCGCGCGTGGGCGTGTATTGGGAGCCTTCTTCCAGCTTCAACGCCCTGATCCGCGGCGAAGTGGCGGACAAGGAAACGGGCGGCTACGCCTATCGCCCCATCGTGGGCACCGCTTTCGAGGCTGGCCGGACGAATGACATTCGCCTGCTGGATTACAACAGCCCCACGCAGAATGACGAGACGAACCAGCAAGTTACCGCACGCCTGGAATATTACACCGACAGCGACATCACCTTCCGCGTGATAGGCGGTTACCAGGACAAGCAGATCCAGAACCTTTACGATTCCGATGGCACATCCCTGGCGATGAACGAGCAGACGCAGTTCGTTCGTGAAGAGGTGTATACAGGCGAAGTGAACATCATTTCCGACGATACCCAGCGTTTCAGCTGGATCGTGGGCGGCTATTTCCAGCGCAATGAAATCCTGGTCGACATCACCAACAATCCCAACGGCTTCCCGGTCGATGTCGATATCGAGAACCGCAAGATCACCACCGGCCTGTTCGGCCAGGTCAGCTACGATATCAGCGATACGCTGTCGGTCGATCTTGGTGGGCGTTACAGCACCTATGACGTGGAAGGCTCGGGCGCTGTGACCCTGCGCCTTCCCGGCATCGTGGTGGGCGATCCCGGCGGATCTTATGATGATGACCAGTTCACCGGCAAGCTGGGCCTGAACTTCGAACCCAATGCCGATCACCTGTTCTACGCCTTCGTGGCCAAGGGCTACAAATCGGGCGGTTTCGCCAGCCCCACCACGTCCTTCGAACCAGAACAGGTGTGGGATTACGAAATCGGCTGGAAGGGAACCTTCGGCCCGGTCACTACCCAGCTTGGCGCGTTCTATTATGACTACAGTGATTTCCAGCTGGACGTGATTGCACAGGATACAGGCCGTGCTTCCCTCACCAACCTTACCGATGCGACCGTGAAGGGCATCGAAGGCCAGGTGCAGGTGCGTAGCGGTGCCCTCGATCTGAGTGCGGGCTTCGCCTATACTGACAGCTCGCTTTCAGGCACCGATTTTGTCGATACACGCAGCTTTGCGATCGCCTTTCCGGGTGTGAGCAACGCACCACAGTGTCCGGCTGGCACGCCTTCCAACCCGCCTTTCTGCATTGACTACTCTCCGTTCATCCTAACGACGGATGGCGGGCCGAACCTGTATTCGCCGGAATTCACGTTCAACGCATCAGCGGCCTACACGATGTTCGTTGGCGATCTGGAAATCACGCCGCGCGTGTCCTACTCGCACCTCGGCGATCGGTTTGCCTATATCGCCTATGATCCCGTGCGCGATCTTCTGCCGGCCTTCGATCTGGTAAATGCTTCGCTCACCTTTGAATACGAAGCGGTCGCGGTCGATTTCTTTGGCACCAATTTGCTGGACGAAGAATATATCACCGGCCAGTCCGGCAATAATGAATATTATGGTGCGCCAACGGAATACGGGGTGCGCGCGCGCTTCACGTTCTGATGCAATAAAGCCCAGGCAGAATGGCGCGCTGATCAAGGCGCGTCATTCTGCACTGGGGTAGGTTCGGCGCTGGGCGCGAACTCGGCCTTTTCTTCCTGCCGAAAGGTTACACGGCTTCCTTCAACAGGGCATCCAGCGTGGTGCCCAGTTCGGATGGAGAGGGGGAAACGCGGATGCCCGCATCTTCCATCGCCGCGATCTTGTCGTCCGCGCCGCCCTTGCCGCCCGATACGATGGCGCCTGCATGGCCCATCCGCCGTCCCGGAGGGGCGGTGAGGCCGGCGATGAAGCCAACCATCGGCTTGCGGCGGCCTTTGGCAGCTTCCTGCTTGATGAACTCGGCCGCTTCTTCCTCTGCGCTGCCGCCGATTTCGCCGATCATGATGATCGACTTGGTGGCATCATCGTCCAGGAACAGGTCCAGCACATCGATGAAGTTGGTGCCGTTAACGGGATCGCCGCCGATGCCGACAGCCGTGGTCTGGCCAAGGCCGACAGCGGTTGTCTGATGCACGGCTTCGTAAGTCAGCGTGCCGGAGCGTGAAACCACGCCAACGCTGCCCTTCATGAAGATGGAGCCGGGCATGATGCCGATCTTGCATTCCTCCGGCGTAAGCACGCCGGGGCAGTTGGGGCCGATCAGGCGGGACTTGCTGCCCGAAAGCGCGCGCTTCACGCGCACCATGTCCATCACGGGCACGCCTTCGGTGATCGTGATGATCAGCTCGATCTCTGCCTCGATAGCCTCAAGGATGGCATCTGCTGCGAAAGGCGGCGGCACGTAAATGCACGATGCGGTGGCGCCGGTGGCTTCCCTGGCTTCGCGCACGGTATTGAACTGCGGCAGGCCGAGATGCTCGGAGCCGCCTTTGCCCGGCGTAACGCCTGCCACCATCTTGGTGCCGTAATCCAGCGCCTGCTGCGTGTGGAACGTGCCGGTGTTACCGGTCATCCCTTGCGTGATGACCTTGGTGTCTTTGTTTACGAGGATGCTCATGCCGCTTCCTTCACCTCTGCGACGATTTTCTTGGCGGCGTCGCCCAGGTCGTCTGCGCTGACGATGGGCAGGCCGGAATTGGCGAGGATATCCTTGCCCTGCTGCACATTCGTGCCTTCCAGGCGCACCACCAGCGGAACGTCCAGTTCCACTTCCTTGGCTGCGATCACGATGCCTTCTGCGATCGTATCGCAGCGCATGATGCCGCCGAAAATGTTGACCAGAATGCCCTTCACCGATGGATCCGACAGGATGATCTTGAAGGCCGCCGTCACCTTCTCCGTCGTCGCGCCGCCGCCCACGTCCAGGAAGTTGGCAGGGAAGGAACCGTTCAGCTTGATGATATCCATCGTCGCCATGGCCAGCCCTGCGCCGTTCACCATGCAGCCGATGTCGCCGTCCAGCTTGATATAGGCAAGATCGTGCTTTGAAGCCTCGACCTCCATCGGGTCTTCCTCGGTCTCGTCACGCATTGCCTCCACATCGGGGTGGCGATAGAGCGCGTTGGAATCGAAGCTCATCTTGGTGTCGAGCACCAGCAGCTCTCCGCCTTTGGTTTCCACCAGCGGATTGATCTCCAGCATGTCGCAATCCAGCGCCGTGAAAGCCTCATAAAGCTTCTTCGACAGCTTCTGCGCTTCCTTCGCCAGCTGACCGTCCAGCTTCAGAGCAAAGGCCACGGCGCGGCCGTGATGCGGCATGAAGCCGGTGGCGGGATCGATGGTGATGGTGGCGATCTTCTCGGGCGTGTTATGGGCCACGTCCTCGATATCCATGCCGCCCTCGGTGGAAACGATCATGGCCACGCGGCTGCTTTCCCGGTCGATCACCATGGAAAGATAGTATTCCTTGGCGATGTCCACGCCATCGGTGACGTACAGGCGATTGACCTGCTTGCCCTCGTCACCCGTCTGCACGGTGACCAGCGTGTTGCCGAGCATGTCCTTCGCATCGGCTTCAACCGCATCGATGCTTTGGGCAAGGCGCACGCCGCCCTTGGCATCTGCGGGAAGCTCGGTGAACTTGCCCTTGCCGCGGCCACCAGCATGGATCTGCGCCTTCACCACATACAGCGGCCCCGGCAGCTTCTTCGCGCCTTCGACAGCCTCCTCCACGCTCATCGCAGGATAGCCGGTGGGCACACCAATGCCGAATTTCGCGAGCAGTTCCTTGGCCTGGTATTCATGGATGTTCATAAGCTTGCTGTCCTGATCTTTCCTCGCGCCTCAGGCGCAGTTCTCGATTACCATGGCGATGCCCTGCCCGCCGCCGATGCACATTGTCATTAGCCCGTAACGCTTGCCGGTGCGCTGCAATTCATAGGTGCATTTGACGGTAAGAATTGCGCCTGTGGCACCCACGGGATGGCCCAGCGATATGCCGGACCCGTTGGGATTGGTCTTTTCCGGATCGAAGCCAAGTTCTTTTGCCACGCCGCATGCCTGCGCGGCAAAGGCCTCGTTGCTTTCGATCACGTCGATCTGGTCCAGCGTCAGGCCAGCGCGTTCCAGCGCGATCGGCACGGCCTTTACCGGGCCAAGGCCCATCACCTCCGGCTGCACACCTGCGTGGCCCCAGCCAAGGATCTTCGCCATCGGCGTTGCGCCTGCCGCTTCCACGGCCTCGCCCGTTGCCAGCACCACGGCTGCCGCACCATCATTGATGCCGGAGGCATTGCCCGCGGTGACGCTGCCTTCCTTCTTGAAGGCAGCCCGCAATCCGGCCAGCGTTTCCATGCTGGTGCCGGGCTTCACATGCTCGTCCGTGTCGAAAACGGTGGTCCCCTTGCGGGACTTGATTTCCACCGGCACGATCTGGTCCTTGAAGTACCCTTGCTCAATCGCTCTGGCGGCGCGGGCATGGCTCTCCACGGCCAGTGCATCCTGCTCCTCCCGGCTGATGGCGCAGCGTTCGGCCACGTTTTCAGCGGTGATGCCCATGTGGACGTCATCGAAAGGATCGGTCAGCGCGCCCAGCATGGCATCCACCATCGCCGCATCGCCCAGCTTTTGCCCACTGCGCAGCTTCAGCACGTGGTGCGGCGCGTTGGACATGCTTTCCGCGCCCGCGCCGATAGCCACCTCGGCCTCCCCCAGCGCCAGCATCTGCGCTGCGGAGACAATCGCCTGCAGGCCCGAACCGCACAGCCGGTTTACCGTCATCGCCGGTGCTTCGATCGGCACACCGGCCTTCACCGCCGCAACGCGCGCGACATAGGCATCGGAGGGCTGGCTGGGGATCACATTGCCCAGCACCACGTGCTGCACCTTGTCGGCGCCAAGGCCTGAGCGGCTGATGGCTTCGCGGATCGCGATCTCGCCCAGCTCCGCCGGACGCAGGCTGGCCAGCGATCCGCCAAAGCTGCCGATCGCGGTGCGCGCTGCACCAATGATGTAGATCTCGGTCATCGCTATCCTACAGCTTTTCGGTCAGTTCCGGGACGGCGTTGAACAGGTCTGCGACCAGGCCGATGTCGGCGACCTGGAAGATGGGGGCGTCCGGGTCCTTGTTGATGGCGACGATGATCTTGCTGTCTTTCATGCCGGCAAGATGCTGGATCGCGCCGGAGATGCCCACGGCGATATAGACTTCGGGCGCCACGATCTTGCCGGTCTGGCCGACCTGGTAATCATTGGGCACATAGCCTGCATCCACCGCCGCGCGCGATGCGCCGATGGCGGCGCCCAGCTTGTCTGCCAGCGGGGTGATATATTGCTCGAACGTCTCGGCATCCTTCAGCGCGCGGCCACCGGATACGACGATGCCTGCGCTGGTGAGTTCGGGACGATCACTCTTCACCGCATCCAGCCCCACGAAGCTGGAAAGCCCCGCATCGCCGGGGCCGCTGGCGGCCTCTGTTCCGGCGCTGCCGCCGCTGGGTTCCGCCTTGTCGAAGGCGGTGGTGCGCACGGTGACCACCAGCTTTGGATCGCTGCTTTCGACAGTGGCGATGGCGTTGCCGGCATAGATCGGGCGGGTAAAGCTCTTAGGGCCTTCCACGCTGATGATGTCGGACACCTGCATCACGTCCAGCTGCGCGGCAACGCGCGGCAGCACGTTCTTGCCGGTGGTGGTGGCAGGGGCGAGCACGGCATCATAACCGTCCATCAGCCCGGCGATCAGCGGGGCGACGTTCTCGGCCAGGCCATCGGCATAGGCGGCATCGTCTGCCACCAGCACCTTCTCCACACCGGCGATGGCGCCGTGC
>NZ_WUBR01000003.1 GCF_009807005.1 Aurantiacibacter rhizosphaerae
ATCTCGTCAAACGGGTTCATGCTCATCTTGACGTTCGCCAGATCAACACCCGAACCATCGCTCTTCACGCGCGGCTTCACATTGTAATCTATCACCCGCTTAACGGGCACGAGGATTTTCATGAATTTGTCCTCTCAGTCTTGAGTTCTGCCGTTTGTGTAAACAGCTTAACGTATAGGTCAAGCTGGATATTCGGGCTTGGTCTCAGCGCCCATAGCGGCGAAACGGCTGTTCCATATCCTATAACGCGCGGCAATGAATTTCGGCCATCGACAAGACTCTTTTTTGCAAAACGTGCCAGAAGTCCGTCGAACAAGGCGCTAGAGGGCATACCCTACATTCAAGAAACCACATGTACCGTTCCCGCGTTGTTGCAGGGGAGAGAATCTTTGGCAACAACACCACACTCCGTCGGCGATATCCTGGATTGCCTGGACGAACTGGCACAGGAGAACGATGCCGTGTCGGTAGGGCAGGTTTCGCGCGCCTTCGGCTCGCGCACATTCGGCCCTGCCATCATGGTGCCCGCCCTGCTGGAACTGACGCCGGTCGGCGCCATACCGGGCGTGCCGACCTTTCTGGCCGTCGTCATCGCGCTGGTCGCGGTGCAGAAGATGGCGGGCCGCCAGTCGCTATGGATACCGGGCATCCTTGCTGATCGGCGCGTCTCGGCTAAAAAACTGGACAAGGCGACGAACAAGCTGCGCGGTCTTGGCCGGTTCATGGACAGGCACTTCCACCGGCGATTGAAGGTGATGACGCGCGCGCCCTTCGCGCAGATCGCAGCAGGCATCGTGGTGCTGCTGTGCGCGACCGTGCCGTTCCTTGAGGTGCTGCCCTTCGCCAGCAGCGTACCCATGCTGACCATCGCTGGCATCGGCCTGGCCGTGTTGGCGCGCGATGGGGTTCTGATGCTCGTCGCGATCAGCGTGAGCGCCGCGGCGATGGGGGCATTGGGATATGATTACTGGGACGGCGGGCTGAGCGATACCGAAGCGGTGGACGGGCTGGTGGACCAGCGCGACATCGACAACGCCAAGGCGGAAGCGGAAAGCGCCGGTCGCGAAGCCAAGTCGGCAGCCGAGGACACCGAAAGGGCCGTCGAACAGATCGGTGAGGATACCGAGCGCGCCGTGGAGGAAACGGCGAAGAAGGCCGGTGATGCAGTCAAGAAAGCAGGCGATGAGGCCGCCAGCGCGGCGGACGAGGCAACGTCCGGCTCCAGCGGAGAATAGCGGCGCGCCAGTCAGCCTGGCACGCCGCTCAATTCAGATTACGCCGCTTCCTTCACCTCTGCGACGATTTTCTTGGCGGCATCGCCCAGGTCGTCTGCGCTGACGATGGGCAGGCCGGAGTTGGCGAGGATATCCTTGCCCTGCTGCACATTCGTGCCTTCCAGGCGCACCACCAGCGGCACGTCCAGTTCCACTTCCTTGGCCGCGATCACGATGCCTTCTGCGATGGTGTCGCAGCGCATGATGCCGCCGAAGATGTTGACAAGAATGCCCTTCACCGATGGATCCGACAGGATGATCTTGAAGGCTGCCGTCACCTTCTCCGTCGTCGCGCCGCCGCCCACGTCCAGGAAGTTGGCGGGGAATGATCCGTTGAGCTTGATGATATCCATCGTCGCCATGGCCAGACCTGCGCCGTTCACCATGCAGCCGATGTCGCCATCCAGCTTGATATAGGCAAGATCGTGCTTGGAAGCCTCGACCTCCATCGGGTCTTCCTCGGTCTCGTCACGCATGGCTTCCACATCGGGGTGGCGGTACAGCGCGTTGGAATCGAAGCTCATCTTGGTGTCCAGCACCAGCAATTCTCCGCCTTTGGTTTCCACCAGCGGATTGATCTCCAGCATGTCGCAGTCCAGCGCCGTGAAAGCCTCATAAAGCTTCTTCGAAAGCTTCTGCGCTTCCTTCGCCAGTTGACCGTCCAGCTTCAGCGCAAAGGCCACGGCGCGGCCGTGATGCGGCATGAAGCCGGTGGCGGGATCGATGGTGATGGTGGCGATCTTTTCGGGCGTGTTGTGCGCCACGTCCTCGATATCCATGCCGCCCTCGGTGGAAACGATCATGGCAACGCGGCTGCTTTCCCGGTCGATCACCATGGAAAGATAGTATTCCTTGGCGATGTCCACGCCGTCCGTCACATAGAGGCGGTTGACCTGCTTGCCCTCGTCACCCGTCTGCACGGTGACCAGCGTGTTGCCCAGCATATCCTTCGCATCGGCTTCCACCGCATCGATGCTCTGGGCAAGCCGCACGCCGCCCTTGGCATCGGCGGGAAGCTCGGAAAACTTGCCCTTGCCGCGGCCACCGGCATGGATCTGCGCCTTCACCACATATAGCGGCCCCGGCAGCTTCTTCGCGCCTTCGACAGCCTCCTCCACGCTCATCGCAGGATAGCCGGTGGGCACACCAATGCCGAATTTCGCGAGCAGTTCCTTGGCCTGGTATTCATGGATGTTCATCGGGCGGACCTTCGTTGCAATTAATGAGAGTCGGTAGGATCGTTCTTTTGCGGGCGCTAAAGCATCATCGCGCGGCGCTTGCAATCGGTTCCGCCCTTGCGCACATGCCAATGTACCGATGATCGACAGCATGAAACTCGAACAGATCTGCCGCGAGGCGGGATATATGGCGCTTCGCAAGTGGCCAGCGGGCGGGCATGACCTGCAAAGCTGGGAAAAATCGCCGGGAAGCCTGGTGTGCGAGGCCGATCTGGAGGTTGATACCTTCCTGCGCCGCGAGCTTGGCGCGTTGCTGCCAGCGGCGGGCTGGCTGTCGGAAGAAACCGCCGACACTGACGATCGCCTGGAAAAGGGCCTGATCTGGCTGGTGGACCCGATTGATGGCACGCGCGATTACATTCGCGGGCGCAAGGGGTGGGCGGTGAGCGTTGCGTTGATTTCCGCAGGCCGTCCGCTGATCGGATCGCTGGTTGCCCCGGCGCGGGGGGAAGTGTGGTCTGCCGTGGCGGGGAAGGGCGCGTGGCTGAATGGCCAGCGCCTGAAATCCAGCAAGCGCGTGAAATTCCCCGGATCGCGGGTGCCGGTGCATGATCTGCCGAAGGAAGACAGCGACCTTGTGACCGTGGAGCAGCCCAATTCCATCGCCCTGCGCGTGGCTATGGTTGCCGATGACAGGGCGGATCTTGTGGCGACCCTGCGCTGGGGCTTTGAGTGGGACATCGCCGCCGCTGCCCTGATCGCGCGGGAGGCAGGCGCCGCGGTTACTGATGCCTTCGGCCAGCCGCTGGCCTATAACAAGCGCGATCCGCGCGCCTTTGGCCTGCTGGCCAGTGCGCCGGGCATTCACGGTGCGGCGGTGGAGCGGCTGCGCGAACGGGCAGAGCGCCTCGTCAACAAATAGAGCCCACAAATAGAAAGGCCGCCCCAAGCGGAGCGGCCCTTCCTTGCATAAATGTCCGCGCGATCAATAGGCCGCGTTGACATCATCCTGCGTAATCGGCGTGATGCGGATTTCCACGCGGCGGTTCTCTGAACGGCCGGCTGCGGTGGAATTGTCTGCCACCGGATACTGTTCGCCATAGCCAATCGTTTCAACGCGGGCGCGCGAAACGCCGCGTGACACGAGGTAGTTGGCAACCGATTCGGCACGGCGGCGCGAGAGATCCAGATTGTACTGCTCGCTACCGGTGGAATCGGTGTGGCCCATCACGTCGATCAGCGAATCGGGATAGGTCACCATCGATTGTGCCACGCCGTCCAGCGTATCGCGCATCTGCGGCGAAATGCTGGTGGAATCCACGGCGAAGGTCACATCCGGGAAGTTCACCAGAATGCCGTCACCTTCAGGCGTCTGGTTCACGTCCACGCCGGTGCCGGCGGTAACTTCTTCCAGTTCCTTGATCTGCTCGTCCATGCGGTAGCCGACATAGCCGCCAGCTGCGCCGCCGATGCCTGCGCCTACGATGCGGGCTGTCTTGCCGCCGATAAGGCCGCCCAGCAGATAGCCGAGACCGGCGCCGCCGATGCCGCCAAGTGCAGTGCGCGAAATTTTGCGCTCACCCGTGTTGGGATCGGTGACGCAGGCGCTGGTGGTGCCGATAAGCGCCAGTGCTGCTGTCGTCGAAACAAGCATCTTTTTGATATTCATGAAAAAATTCCTCCATTAATCCGCGCATCCCCAAACCTGAAGTGGCGCGATGTGCTCCCCTTAACGAATGTTCCCGATGCCAGTTCCGCGAAGCCGTGCTTTCTGGGCTTTTGCGCAATCCCATAAACCTGCTAGCGGGAATCGCGATGAGCCCCTTCCCCTGGCATTACGCGGCCGCGCTCGCTTTCCTGATCGTTCTCAACGGCGTTTTTGCCATGTCGGAGCTGGCGATCGTCTCTGCGCGCACCGCCCGCCTGCGCATGGCCGCCGAAAAAGGCAGCAAGAGCGCCGAGGTCGCCATGCGTCTGGCGGCAGAGCCGGGCAAGTTCCTCTCCACCGTGCAGATCGGCATCACGCTGATCAGCATCATTGCTGGTGCGGTGTCGGGCGCGGCGCTGGGCGCCCCTGTGGGGGAGCGGATCTCTGCCTGGTTCGGCCTGGATGAGGACACGGCCTATAATGTCGGCTTTGCCATCGTGATCGGCTTCACCACCTTTGGCACACTGATTGTTGGCGAGCTGGTGCCAAAGCAACTGGCGCTGCGCGCCGCGACACCAATCTCGCTGGTGATGGCAAGGCCGATGGCGCTGCTGGCGAAGGTGGCCGCGCCCTTCGTCTGGCTGCTGGATGCGTCATCCAGCCTGCTGCTGTCGATGATTGGCATGCGCAACAAGGGCGATCACCGGCTGACGGCGGAAGAACTGCACATGATCTTTGCCGATGCCACGCGCACCGGCGTGATAGAAGAGCAGGAGCGCGCCATCCTTTCGGGCATCATGCGGTTGCAGGATCGCCCCGTCAGAGAATTGATGACGCCGCGCACGCAGATCGACTGGATCGATATCAACGCGGATGACGATGCACTGCGCACGGCGATTGCCGAATCGCCGCATTCGCTGCTGCCCGTGGCCGAAGGCTCTCCCGACAAGGTTCTGGGCGTGGTGAAGGTGCGCGAGGTGCTGACGCTGCTGATGACAGGCCGCACGGTCGTGCTGGACGAGCTGATGCGCAAGAGCGAGGTGGTGCCGGACCAGCTGGACGCGATGGATGCGCTGCGCGTGTTGCAGCAATCGGGCACAGGCATGGCGATGGTGCATGATGAATATGGCCACCTAGACGGCATCGTCACCACGGCGGACCTACTCTCGGCCATCGCCGGTGATTTTGCCAGCCACCAGGACGAGGGCGATACGCCCATGTTCACAGAGCGTGAAGACGGCAGCTATCTGGTGTCAGGCGCACTGGCGGCAGATGCGCTGGCAGATCGCCTCGACCTGGATTTTCCGGAGAACAAGGAATTCGCCACCGCTGCGGGATACGTTCTGTCCGTGCTTAAGCACCTGCCTGCCGAGGGCGAGTTCTTCATCGATCAGGGATGGCGTTTCGAGATCGTCGACATGGACGGGCGCAAGATCGACAAATTGCTGGTTGCGCGGGAGAAGCCCGGCGATTTGGTCGACGAATAGATCGGGATTTGTTTGTTTTTCGATTGCGCCTCCGCGCAATCGTCCTCGCTAGATGCGCAGCAAGTTGCGCCCGCTGCGGGCGGCCAGTCGGCCTTGCGGTGCGCTAGTCGCGGACCGATCCAGCACACACCTTAAAGTGGTGCGGAAGAAACGGTCGCGACAAGTGACCGCAAGCGCGAATGCGCGCCCGAGCTTCTGCGAGGAAAGCCAAGCAGCGCGGACGCGCTGCGCCCGGCGCTTGAGGGCCAAATCAGGAAGGTATTACGGCCCGTGCTGCCTGCCCGTCACCTTCAGGGGCGGCGATGATGGCCTGCGTCGTGGTGCCCTTGTCCACCGTGTAGGTTTCCGCATCGCCAATGGCAGAGCGGATGCCGGGATCGGCCTGGCCCGCCTGATCCAGCGCGGAGGTTTCGATGGTGCTGCGCTGCGATGGGCCGCCGAACAGTGCTTCCAGCGCCTGCTGCGAGGCGGTGCCTTCTGCAGGGCGCGGGGCGCCGGGTGCGGGCGGCTCCAGGTGGAAATCGGGCGGGATCACCAGCGGCGCCTGGCGCTGCACGGCAAATTCATCCGGACGATCGCGGTCAATACTGATGCCGCCACAGGCGGACAGGCCAAGCACGGCGGCAGAGGCAATAAGGGCGCGGGTGTGATTACGCATAGTTGTCAATTCTCCGGGCTCATGGGCCATCGGTCTATTCAGTAGCAGCGTCCTGCTCATTGGACGGTTTCTCGCGCATGAACAAGGCGCGGGCAAGGATAATAACAACGCCGATCGTGATCGCGGCATCGGCGACATTGAAAATCAGGAATGGACGAAAATCGCCGATATGCAGGTCGGCATAGTCGATGACATAGCCGTATAGATACCGGTCGCGGATATTTCCCAGCGCGCCGCCCAGCACCAGCCCCAGGGCCAGAATTTCGCCCAGCAGCTTTTCACGCAGCATCCACACCAGCACCACCAGCGCGATGGCGGCCGTGCCGGCGACCAGTATCCAGCGCATTTCCATGCTGGTCGCCTCGAACATGCCGAGCGAGACGCCGTAGTTGTTGGTGCGGGTGAAATCGAAGAAGGGCAGCAGCGGGTAATGGTCACCCACGCGGGTGAGGCCCAGGTCCTCCACCACGAAGTTTTTCACCCACTGGTCAATCCCGAAAATCGCCAGCGCCAGCACGATGCCATAGATACGGAACTTGGCCAGCGCGCTCATGATGCGGCATCCAGTTCGGCAACCACGCTTTCGCAGCGGTTACACAGGTCGCCATCTTCGGAAACTTCCGGCAGCAGGCGCCAGCAACGGCCGCATTTCGCATCGTCGGATTTTGTCACGCTCACGCTGTCGCCATCGCCCAGCGTCACTGTGCCGGTGATGAACAGGGTGGCGAGATCTTCGGCGGTAAAGCCTTCCGGCACGGCGCTGGCGGGCACGGTCACCTCGGCCTCCAGCCCGGAACGGATGGTCTTCTCGCGGCGCAGCGGTTCGATGGCTTCCATCACGCGTTCGCGCAAGGATCGCAGTGCGTCCCAGCGCGCGGTATCTGCCTCAGCCGACGGAATTTCCGGCCATTCCAGCAGGTGGACGCTGCCGCCTTCCGGGTGGCGCGTGCCCCACACTTCCTCCGCGGTGAACACCAGCACCGGCGCGGCGTAGCGGATCAGCGCGTTGAACAGCGTATCCAGCACGGTGCGATAGGCGCGGCGTTCTGCCGATCCGGGCGCATCGCAATAGAGCCTGTCCTTGCGGATATCGAAGAAGAAGGCCGAGAGGTCCTCATTCATGAAATCCACCAGCGCGCGGGTGTAGGCATCGAAATCGTAATTATCGATATGGGTGCGCAAAGTGGCATCCAGCTCGCCCAGCAGCACGAGTGCGTAGCGCTCCAGTTCCGGCATGTCCGAAACATCCACCCGCTCGCTCTCGTCGAATTCGCCCAGCGCGCCCAGCATGTAGCGCAGCGTGTTGCGCAGCTTGCGATACTGGTCGGCCACGCCTTTCAGGATCTCCGGCCCGATGCGGTGATCTTCGGTGTAATCGACGCTGAGCGCCCACAGGCGGATGAT
Source organism: Aurantiacibacter rhizosphaerae (assembly GCF_009807005.1). Lineage (GTDB taxonomy): Bacteria > Pseudomonadota > Alphaproteobacteria > Sphingomonadales > Sphingomonadaceae > Alteraurantiacibacter > Alteraurantiacibacter rhizosphaerae. The sequence continues at coordinate 7,650 of NZ_WUBR01000003.1, forward strand.
GTCCGCGCCGTATTGCTCCATCACCTTCAGCGGATCGATGGTGTTGCCCAGACTCTTCGACATCTTGCGACCGTCTGCGGCCATGGTGAAGCCGTGGGTCAGCACCTGCTTGTAAGGCGCGCGGCCACGGGTGGCGCAGGATTCCAGCAGGGAGGACTGGAACCAGCCGCGGTGCTGGTCACTGCCTTCGAGGTAGAGATCGGCCGGGCTTTGCAGATCCGGCCAGACATCGCTTTCCAGCACGAAGGCGTGGGTGGAGCCCGAATCGAACCACACGTCGAGAATGTCGGTGACCATCTCGTAATCCTCGACCGCGTAATCGGGGCCGAGAAGCTGTGCGGCGTTTTCCTGAGACCACGCGTCCACGCCGTCCTGCCTGATGGCATCGACGATGCGCTGGTTCACGGCCTGGTCGACCAGATATTCGCCGCTTTCGCGGTTCACGAACAGCGTGATGGGCACGCCCCATGCGCGCTGGCGGGAGAGCACCCAGTCCGGGCGACCGGCGACCATCGAACCGATACGGTTCTTGCCTTTGGCAGGAACGAACCGCGTCTTCTCGATTTCGGCAAGGGCCGTTTCACGCAGCGTGGCGGTGTTGTCCGCCTGTGTGCCCAGCGCCACTGCGGCGCCCAGCGCATTGGGAACGGCCACGTCGAAATCGAACGTGCCCAACGGCTTGTCCATCGGCACGAACCACTGCGGCGTGCAGCGAAAGATGATCTTCGCCTTGCTGCGCCAGCTATGTGGATAAGAGTGTTTGTAATCGGTGGATGCGCTGAGCAAACCGCCCGCTTCCGCGAGGTCCGAACAGATCGGACCGTCCGGCGCGTTGAACTTGGGATTGATGACCGACATGTTGCGCTCATCCGTGCGCGGCAGCCAGCCCCAGTCCTCGCGATAGCGGCCATCGTCGTCGACAACGAACTTGGGCGTGATGCCGTTGGCCTTGCACAGGTCGAAATCGTCCTCGCCATGGTCGGGCGCCATGTGGACGATTCCCGTACCCGCATCGGTGGTGACAAAATCGCCCGCCAGCATCGGGCGCGGCTCGGCAAAGAACCCGCCGAGGTGATGCATCGGGTGGCGAACCTTGGTTCCGGCGAGATCGGAGCCTTTGATGACTGCCTCTGGTTCCTTGCGATAAAAATAGTCGCCGGGAATTTGATTTGCAGTGCGTTCTAAGAAAGTGTCGGCGAGATCCCGTGCGACTAGATACATCGCTGCATCCCCGCCGCAATTGACTAATACATAGTCCACATCCGGCCCATAAGCCAAAGCCTGGTTCACCGGGATCGTCCACGGCGTCGTCGTCCAGATTACCGCGTGCGCGCCGACCAGTTCCTCGATGGGCGATTCCACGATCTCGAACGCCACGTCGATCTGCGTCGAGACGATGTCCTCGTACTCGACCTCGGCCTCGGCCAGCGCGGTTTTCTCTACCGGGCTCCACATCACCGGCTTCGCGCCGCGATAGAGCTGGCCGCTCTCGGCGAATTTCAGCAGTTCGGCGACGATGCCCGCTTCGGCCTCCGGCGCCATGGTGAGGTAGGGCTTGTCCCATTCGCCCATCACGCCCAGCCGCTTGAACTGCTCCGCCTGCACCGCCACCCATTCGGCGGCGTATTCGCGGCATTCCTGGCGGAATTCCTTTGGCGGAACCTCGTCCTTGTTCTTCTTTTTCTTGCGGTACTTTTCCTCGATCTTCCATTCGATCGGCAGGCCGTGGCAATCCCAGCCCGGAACATAGGGCGCATCCTTGCCCAGCAGCGTCTGCGTGCGGATCACCGCATCCTTCAGCACCTTGTTCAAGGCGTGGCCGATGTGGATGTTGCCATTGGCATAGGGCGGGCCATCGTGAAGGATGAACTTCTCACGTCCCGCGCGCGCCTTGCGCAGCTGGCCGTAAAGGTCATCCTTTTCCCAGCGCGCCAGAATGCCCGGCTCCTTCTGGGGGAGGCCCGCCTTCATGGGGAAATCGGTCTTCGGCAGGAAGACGGTGTCCCGGTAATCCCGCTTGGCTGTTTCGTCGGTCATCGCGCCATTATTCCTTTGGGCGGGCACCTAGTAGCTCGCGCGCCCGCGCACAATCCTCTTCCATCTGCGCCTTCAGGGCGTCCATGTCGTCAAACTTCGCCTCAGGGCGCAGGAAGTGATGGAAGGCGATGTCGATTTCCTGCCCGTAAAGATCGCCGGAGAAATCGAAGAAATAGGGCTCCAGCAATTCCTTGGGCGGATCGAAGCTGGGCCGCACGCCAAGGTTGGCTGCGCCCTGCAATTCCTGCCCCGTTGCCAGCACCCGGCCAGTGACGGCGTAAATGCCGAAGCGCGGGCGGATATAGCTGCCCATGTCGATATTGGCGGTGGGATAGCCCAGCTCTCGTCCGCGCTTGTCCCCATGGATCACGGTGCCGCGCACGGTGAAAGGGCGGGTGAGCAATTGCGCGGCCACATCGCATTCTCCCGCTTTCAGCGCATCACGTATGCGGCTGGAGGAGACGACCTGCCCGCTGGACCCCACCGGGCTGATGGCACGCGCCTCTATGCCGCAGGTTGCGCCGATTTCGCGCAGCATCTGCGTGTTGCCGCCGCGATCCTTGCCGAAGGTGAAATCCTCCCCCGTCACCACGCCTGCCGCGCCCATCTGTCCGGCCAGCAGATCGCGCACAAAGCCCGTGGCGGTGGTGGCTGCCAGCGCATCGTCAAAGGCGAACACCATCATCGCCGCGGCACCTGCCTGTTCGAACATCGCCTCCCGCTGATCCAGCGAGGTGAGGCGGAAGGGCGGCACATGCGGAGCGAAATGGCGGATGGGATGGGGATCGAAGGTGGCGACGATGGCGGGCCGGCCCTCCGCCCGTGCCCATTCCACGGCCTCTCGCACCACGTGCTGATGGCCAAGATGAAACCCGTCAAAATTGCCGAGCGCAACGATCGCTCCGCGCAGATCATCGGGCATGGCATCACGGTGAGAGAGACGGGTCATGCGTTTGCCTTGCCTTGGGGGCGCAGCCCCTCTTCCAGCACGCGCAGGGCATTCCCGCCCATTACCGCGCGAATTTCCTCTGCGCTGAACTGTGCATCCATCAGCGCCTGCGTCACCTGCGCCAGCTGGGCGGTGTCGAAACCGGTGGTGACGGAGCCATCGAAATCGCTGCCCAGCGCCACATGGCCGATACCCACCAGATCGCGCACATGCGCCATCGCCGCGACGATCGCCTGCGGAGACGTGTCGCAAACAGCGCCCGGCCAATAGCCGATGCCGATCACGCCGCCCGTTCTTGCCAGGCCGCGAATCTCTTCATCGGTCAGGTTGCGGTTGACGGGGCATGTCGCCTGCACACCGCCGTGGCTGGACACGACGGGGCGCGTGGCCATGGCCAGCACATCGGCAACGCAGGCATGGCTGCAATGGGCAATGTCCACGATCATGCCCATCGCCTCCATCTGCTGCACAGTGTCGCGGCCCATGGGGGTGAGGCCTGATTTCGCCACGCCGTGCATGGACCCGGCCAGATCATTGTCGAAGAAATGCACCAGCCCCGCCATGCGCACTCCGGCGTCGTAGAGCACATCCAGATTGGCGAGATCGCCCTCCAGATTGTGCAGCCCTTCGACAGAGAGCATGGCGGCAACCGGCGGATCGGCCACATCGGGCGCGCGCACCGGCACGATATCGGCAGGGGTGCGCACCAGCGTCAGCCGCCCGTCAGAACCTTGCGCCGCACGCTCCAGCTTTTCGCCGTGCCACAGCGTCCGCTCCAGCAGCGAGCCCCACGTGCGCACAGGCTGCAACTGGCCGATGGCGAGCAGGGTGATGTTATCCGTCTCGTCCGTGTTGCTGTCATAGTTCTGGTTCTTGGGCGTCTTGGTGACGCTGGAGAATACCTGCAAAGTCACATTGCCCTGTTGCAGCCGCGGCAGGTCTATATGCCCGCGCTCTGCCGGTTCCAGCATATCGCGTTGCCACAGCAAGGTATCGCCATGCAGATCAACCACGCGCAAGGTTTCATGCAAGGCGCGCGCTTCGGCAGAGATTTGCGGCAGGGGCTTTGCATCGATCTGGTTGCGCTGGCGTTCCACAACACCGGGCGCCAGCGTGAAGAACGCGATTGCGGCCAGCAGGATCACGCCGCCAAAGCCGATCAGCACGCGTTTCATGCAGGGCCAGACCGCTCAAACGTCACGAAATCATAGGGGGGGAAGCCATCCCTGGCAGGGCGGCTTTCGCGGGCGATTTCACGCCACGATGGATCATCGGCGGGGGATCGCATTGTCACATCGCCGCGCGTATCCTCAAACACTTCGGTCAGTTCGAAGGTCGTGCCATGATCCCAGAACAGATCAAAGATTTCCGCGCCGCCGATTACCGCGATATCGCCATCGCCAGCCAGCTTCATCGCCTCGTCCGGACTGGATGCCGTTTCCGCGCCCTTGGCCTGCCAGCCAGCCTGCCGCGTCAGCACGATATGACGGCGGCCGGGCAGCAGGCCGGGCAGGCTCTCGAATGTCTTGCGGCCCATGACCATGGGTTTTCCCATGGTCAGGCGTTTGAACCGCTTCAGATCTTCCGAGATCGCCCAGGGCACATCGCCATCTTGCGCGATGACGCCATTGGTCGCCCGCGCGACGATGAACAGCACGTCACGGCCCATCATCCCACCCGCGTGACATGGCCCATCTTGCGGCCTGCACGCGCTTCTGACTTGCCGTAAAGATGCACATGCGCGCCCGGCCGGGACAGGTGGCGGGCCAGATCCAACGCGCCTTCGCCGATCAGATTGTCCATCATGATCTTTGCAGAAGTGCTGTCCGTCGTGCCCAATGGCAATCCGCAAATGGCGCGGATATGGTTCTCGAATTGGCTGGTGACCGCGCCCTCTATCGTCCAGTGGCCGGAATTGTGCACGCGCGGTGCCATTTCGTTGAACACCGGTCCGCCTGCCGTGGCAAAGAATTCCAGTGTCAGCACGCCGATATAGTTCAGCGCATTGGCAACCTTGCGCGCCATGTCCCGCGCCTGCTCCACCTGCGCAGCCACGATTGCCGGGGCGGGCAGTTCGCAATGGGCCAGGATGCCATCATCGTGGCGGTTGCGGGTGGAATCCCAGAAGCGCACCTCCCCATCGCGCCCGCGCACCAGGATGACGGAGAATTCGCATTCGAAATTCATCCGCGCCTCGTAAACGCAGCCGCTTTCCGGGATGCGCACGCCTTGCGCATCGGCACGTTCGTTGATCGACCACTGGCCCTTGCCGTCATAGCCGTCTCGCCGGGTCTTCAGGATGCCGGGCACACCGATTCGCTCCACCGCATCGGCCAGTTCGCTATCGTGATCGATGGCGACGAAATCGGCAGGCGTTCCGCCAGCATCCTGGATGAAGCGTTTCTCGCGCGCGCGATCCTGCGCCACTTCCAGCGCGCGCGGTGCAGGCGCCAGCATATCCTGCGGCAGTTTCGCCAACGGGCCAACCGGCACGTTCTCGAATTCATAGGTGATGACGTCGCAATCCTGGGCGAATTGCGTCAGCGCCTCTGTATCGTGCCAGTTGGCGCAGGTGAAGCTGGCGGATACCTCTGCAGCCACGCTTTCGCGTTCCGGCGCAAAGATATGGCAGCGATAGCCCAGCTGCGCGGCAGACATGGCCAGCATGCGGCCCAGCTGGCCGCCGCCGAGGATGCCGATCGTGGAACCGGGGGGAAGCGCGCTCATGCCCCGGCCGATTCAGGGTCCGAGGGTTTTTCTGCCACCTTGCCGGTTTGCGCGGCGCGATAGGCTTTCAGCCTTTCGGTCAGCGCGGCATCGTTCAGCGCCAGGATCGATGCGGCCATGATGCCTGCATTGGTGGCACCGGCATCGCCGATTGCCAGCGTGCCGGTGGGCACACCTGCGGGCATCTGCACGATGGAAAGCAGGCTATCGAGGCCGGACAGCGTGCGGCTTTGCACCGGAACGCCCAGCACGGGCAGGTGCGTCAGCGCGGCGATCATGCCGGGCAGGTGGGCAGCGCCGCCCGCGCCTGCGATCACGACCTGGAAGCCGTTTTCCGCCGCGTTCTTGCCGAATTCATGCAGCCTGTCCGGCGTGCGGTGGGCCGATACGATGCGCGCATCGTAGCTTACGCCCAGTTCGTCCAGAACGGCGGCGGCCTTCGTCATGGTGGGCCAGTCGGACTGGCTGCCCATGACGATGGCAACGGGGACCTTGGCGGCGGCAGCGCTCATCAGATCAGGCGTCCTTCAGGTAGTAATGCTTGCCCACGGGGGCGGAGCCTTCAAATTCGTAGATGATCGGCTGGCCGGTGGGGATTTCGAGGCCCGTGATCTCATCATCGGAAATATCCGACAGGTGCTTCACCAGCGCGCGCAGGGAATTGCCATGGGCAGAGATGATCACGGTTTCGCCCGCTTCCAGCTTGGGCAGGATCTCGCTTTGCCAATAGGGCAGCACGCGTTCGATCGTCAGCTTCAGGCTTTCGGTCTGCGGCACATCGATCCCGTCATAGCGCGGATCGGCGCCGGGATCATACTTGTCGCCCTTGGGCATTTCCGGCGGCGGCACGTCAAAGCTGCGACGCCAGACATGCACCTGTTCCTCGCCATGCTTTTCGCGCGTTTCTTCCTTGTTGAGGCCGGTCAAGCCGCCATAGTGCCGCTCATTCAGGTGCCAGTCCTTGGTTTCCGGGATCCACAGCCGGTCACATTCTTCCAGCGCCAGATGCAGCGTCTTGATCGCGCGTTTCTGGACTGAGGTGTAGGCCAGCGTGGGCAGAACGTCCTTTTCCTTCAGCAGGCGGCCCGCCGCTTTCGCCTCGGCCACGCCTTTCTCGGTCACGTCGACATCCCACCAGCCGGTGAAACGGTTTGCCAGATTCCATTCGGACTGGCCGTGGCGCACGAGGATCAGCTTGGGCAATGTCTTTCTCTCTCACTTTTACAAGAACAGGCTCGCAGAAGCGGGCGCACTAGCTTTCGACGTCGGTCTTGGAAAGGTCTGACGATTCGCCTTCCCCATTGGCGGATGGGCCATCGGCGGGCGAATTGGGCGCCATCGCCCGCTTTTGCGCCTTGCGCCGTTTCAAATTGGCGCGCAGCTGCGCGGCCAGGCGTTCTTCGCGGGACAAATCCTTGCTCATGGCATATACCCTTGGCCCAAGGCGCGTTTCGGCTCAAGCTTGGCTTGACTTTCGCCCGCTACGCGACAATAGGGCGCGCCTGTTTCGGTTCGCCGCGGTAGCTCAGTGGTAGAGCGCACCCTTGGTAAGGGTGAGGCCGAGAGTTCAATTCTCTCTCGTGGCACCATTTTTTGTTTTGGCCTCAAGCGCCGGCGTTCGCGTCCGCTCACTTGGCTATCCTCGCATCAGCTCGGACGCGCAGTCGCGCTTGCGGTCGTTATCACGACCGAGCCCTATTTTATGCCTCGTGAATTGGGCAAGAAACGGTCCGCGCCTAGCGGAGCGCAAGGCCGACTGGCCGCCCGCAGCGGGCGCAGCTTGCTGCGCATCTAGCGAGGACGCACCGGCGGAGGCCGGTGCGCAAAGCATAAATCGCCCGGCGCTTGAGGGGCTTTTCAAAGAGTGTGTTGCGGCTATAGATCACCCGATGGATACGGAACCGCTCACAAAACTCGATCCGGCTTACACCACGGTCATGCGAATCGAGGGTGCGCTTACGGTTTTGCCGTTCCTGATCGGCGCAATTGCCCTGGGCGTTGCCGGGATCTTTCCCGAACCCTGGACGTGGGCGCCCATGGCGGTGCCGGCCATCTTCGCGGTTCTGTTCATCGGGCTGCTGCCGATAAAGCGCTTCAGATCGCGCGGGTTTCACATGTCGGATGATCGGGTGCGCGTGGTGAAGGGCGTGATGTTTCATGCCGATACCGTGGTGCCGTTCAGCCGGGTGCAGCACCTGGATGTGGAGCAGGGGCCGCTGGAGCGCGCCTTTGGCATTGCGCGGCTGATCCTGCACACGGCGGGCACGCACAATGCCTCCGTCACGCTGCCGGGCCTTGCCCATGCCGATGCCGTGGCCATGCGCGAGGAAATCCGCGCCCATGTGAAACGCGAATCGCTGTGATGAAGCTGTGACCGCTGCTGCAAAAATAGAGGTTGGCGAATGGCGGCGGGTCAACAAGCTCACCCTTGTCGTCAACACGCTGCTTACCGCCGGGCGCGCGCTGATACCCATCGGTTTCGCGCTCTATTCCATCAGCGACGATGGCGGTGCCACCGGCATTGCGGCGCTGCTGTTCGGGTTGGGCGGTATCGCCCTGTTCGCCCTGATGATCGGCGGTGCGTGGCTATCCTGGTATCGCATGCGCTATCGCATCGGTGAAAACGATGTGCGGCTGGAGCAGGGGATCATCAGCCGCTCGGCCCGGTCCGTCCCCTATGATCGCATTCAGGACGTCAGCCTGGAGCAGAAACTGATCCCGCGCATCCTTGGGCTGGTGGAGGTGAAGTTCGAGACGGGCGCAGGCGGCAAGGACGAGCTGACGCTGTCCTACGTGTCGGAGGCCGAGGGGGAGCGGCTGCGCGATACCGTTCGCGAAATGGCGGAAGGGGAGGGCGCTAGCCCGATTGATGCAGCACATCGGCCCCTATCCGCATCCGCCCCCGCTGCGCAGCAGCAGGGTGAAACGCTGTTCGCCATGGGGCCGAAGCGGTTATTCATCTTCGGCCTGTTCAATTTCTCGCTGGTGGTGTTTGCCGTGCTGCTGGGCGCGATGCAGCAGCTGGAATTCCTGCTGCCGTTCGATTTGTGGGATTACTTGAGCGACTGGCTGCGCGATGGCCGCATTGTGGAGGCGGGTAAGGCCGTCTCCGGCTATGGACTGGCGGCGAAGATTATCGCGGCGATCTATGCTCTTGGCGTGGTGATCGTGGTGGGCATGGCCAGCGGAATGGTGCGCACCTTCGTGCGGGATTGGGAATTCCGGCTGGACCGCACGCCAAAGGGCTTTCGCCGCCGCCGTGGTCTGTTGACGAAAACGGACGTCGTCATGCCGGTTCAGCGGGTGCAGGCGCTGGTGGTGAAAACGGGCGTCATCCGCCGCCGCTTCGGCTGGCACGGGCTTTCCGTCATCAGCCTGGCGCAGGATAACGGCAGCTCCAATCACGATATCGCGCCCTTTGCCACCATGGCAGAGATCGCCCCCATCGCCCGCGAGGCCGGCTTCACCCTGCCGGATGACAGCGCGCTCTGGCGACGCGCCAGCAGCGACTATTACTTCGATCGCGCCATCCTGCGCGCGTTTTTCCCAGCAACGGCGGCGCTGCTGGCGTTTGTGACGGGATTTGTGCCCGTGGGGCTGGCGCTGGCGGCTGTGACTATGTTTATCGCGGCGGGCGAATATTTCCTTTGGCGTTTCGTGCGCCATGCCCTCGATCCAGAGCAGGTGATTTCGCGTAGGGGATGGCTGGCACCCAGCCTGCGCATCGCCAACCGGGTGAAGCTGCATTCGGTGGAAATCACCCAAGGCCCGCTGGCCCGCTGGCGCGGCTATTGCACGCTGCGATTCGGCCTGGCGGGCGGGCGGCTGGCATTTCCCGGCCTTGGTCTGGAAGATGCGCGGGAAATGCGCAGCGCGGCGCTCAACTCGATTGCCGCTGTCGATTTCGCCAAATTGCCGAAATAGTCCGGCGTCGTGTCAGCGCGCAGCCTAGCTTGGGGTATCGGCCAGCACGTCTGACCATTCCTCGTGCTGTCGGAATTGCGCCGCGACATAGGGGCACTGCGGCACGATGGTGAAACCCTTATCGCGCGCATCCTTCACCATGAATTCCACCAGGTCGAAGGCGATGCCCTTTCCGCGTGCTGCGGGCGGGGTGAAGGTGTGGTCTGCGATTCGCGCTTCGCCGCGTGCCTGCCATGTCAGCTCTGCAGGCTGGTCTGCCCCCTCCACCTCCACGCGGTAGGCGCCATGGGTGGTTTCGTCGGTTACTTTTATGTCTGACATGAGTGTCTCCTTCTTGCGCTGAACGATCCCCAAGGCCATGGCGTTCCGCGATGCAATTCCTGTCCGACAATGCCGCACCCGTACATCCCCGCTTGTGGGATGCGATGCGTGCTGCCGACAGCGCCGATACGCCGTATGATACCGACGCGCTGAGCCGGGAGCTGGATGCGCGCTTTACCGCGATGTTCGGGCGCGAATGCGCAGCGTTATGGGTGGCGACGGGCACGGCGGCGAACTGCCTGGCGCTGGCGACGATGGTCGATCCGCATGGCGGCGTGGTGTGCCACGAAGAAGCGCATGTCGAGATGGACGAATGCGGCGCGCCCGGTTTTTACCTGCACGGCGCAAAGCTGCTGCTGGCCAGTGGCGAGGGCGCGAAGCTGACGCCGGAGACGATTGGCGATGTCCTGTCCGGCATCACGCGCGGCGTGCACCAGGTTCCGGCGCAGGCGATCTCGATCACGCAGGCGAGCGAATACGGGCTTTGCTATCGGCCTGAAGAACTGGCCGCCATCGGTGCGCTGGCACGCGAGCATGGCCTTGGCCTGCACATAGATGGTGCGCGGTTCGGCAATGCTGCGGCGCACCTCGGCGTGTCACCGGCAGAGGCGGCTGGCCCTGCGGATGCCCTCAGCTTCGGGTTCGTGAAGAACGGTGGGATGGGCGCAGAGGCGGTGATCCTGTTCGACACTGAAAAGGCAGAGATGCTCCGCTTCCGCCGCAAGCGCGCCGGTCATCTGCAAAGCAAGGGCAGGTTTCTCGCGGCGCAGATCCACGCCATGCTGGATGACGACTTGTGGCTGGAAAATGCGCGTGCCGCCAATGCGGCAGCCGCGATCATCGCCGATGCAGCGGGTGACCGGCTTATCCATCCCGCCCAGATCAACGAACTGTTCGTGGCGATGAACGCCGATGAGCGCGCGGCACTGCGCGCGCAGGGTTTCTCCTTTTACGACTGGGATGACTCCAGCATCCGCCTCGTCACCAGCTGGGCGACCGATCACGATCATGCGGATGCGCTGAGCAAGGCCATCGCGTCTTTATGAGCCTGCCGCATCCCGATCACACGTTGCTGCGGCTGCGGGTGATTGTGCCCTTTTTGCTGACCGGACTGATCTGGGGCAGCACGTGGTGGGTGATCACGGACCAGATCGACGGTGTGCCGCCAAGCTGGTCTGTCGCCATCCGCTTCATGGTGGCGACGCCAGCCATCTTCATCGTCGCGCGGCTGATGGGCAAATCGCTGGCCATCGGCAAGGCCGGGCACTGGCTGGCGCTGGCGGTGGGCATCGCGCAGTTCTGCGGCAATTTCAATTTCGTCTATCGCGCCGAACTGCATCTGACATCGGGCATCGTGGCGGTGATGTTCACCCTGCTGATCGTCTCCAACGCCGTGCTCGGCTGGCTGCTTCTGGGGCAGAGGATCACGCGCAATTTCGTGATCGGCACGTTCATCGCGATGGCGGGCATCAGCCTGCTGCTGTGGCATGAGGCGGGGCTGAACCCGCTGGGCGGATCGATCCCGCTGGGCATTTTCTGGGCCGCATTGGGCATTCTGGCGGCCAGCATCGCCAATGTGGTGCAGGCGAACGAGACGGGCCGCGCCCTGCCGATGGTCAGCCTGCTGGCATGGGCCATGCTGTATGGCACCATCGCCGATCTGGCGCTGGCATGGTTCACCGCCGGGCCGCCCACATTGCCGGATCGCACCACGTTCTGGCTGGGCATCGGCTGGCTGGCGCTGGCGGGCAGCGTGGTCACCTTCCCGCTGCATTACACGCTTGTGCGAGAGATCGGCGCGGGCCGGGCGGCCTATAACGGCATTGTTACGGTTATCGTGGCCATGCTGCTGACCACCATGTTCGAGGATTATCGCTGGAACGCGCTGACGGTTTCGGGCGCGCTGCTGGCGGTGGTCGGCCTGGTGATTGCCCTGCGCGCACGGCAGGCAAAGGCGCAGCCGGTGCCGACCAAGCCTATGGCTTCAGAGAGCTGAGCCCCTCGCGATACGTCGGGTAGGCAGGCTGCCAGCCCAGCACCCGCTTCGCCTTGCCATTCGCCACCCGCCGGTTCTCGGCATAGAAGCCGCGCGCCATGGGGGAAAGGCCCGCCTCCTCAATGCTCTGCAATGGAGGAGGCGAAACGCCCAGCAGGCGGCAGGCTTCCTCGATTACGCTGTTCTGGCTGGTGGGCAGGTCATCGGACAGATTGTAGGCCCCCGGCGGCGCATCGCTGGCGAGCGCGGCCATCACACCGCTGGCGATGTCATCCACGTGAACGCGGCTGAATACCTGCCCCGGCAGATCAATGCGGTGGGCCTTGCCGCTCTCCACCCGGTCGAACGCGCTGCGACCGGGGCCATAAATGCCCGGCAGGCGGAACACACGTGCGCCCAGATCCAGCCACAGCGCGTCCGCCTCACTGCGGGCCGACCGCCTGCCCGTTCCGGTGGAGGACGCTTCATCGACCCACGCGCCCTCAGCATCGCCATACACTCCGGTGGAGGACAAATAGCCGTACCACGCCGTTGGGAAGTCCCGCCCATAGGTGTCCAGCACCGGATCGAGGCCGCTCTCCCTGTCGGGCGGAACGGAGGAGAGAACGTGGCTCGCCTGCTCCAGCGCGGCCTGCACCGAATCGCGATTTGCAAAATCCACTTCGCCGTCAGAACCCGTGGCTGAAACCTGCCAGCCTGCCGCGTCGGCAAGCTTCGCAATGCGTTTTGCGGTATATCCAAGACCAAATATGAACAGATGCGCCATATCGTGCGTTCTATACACTCGACGCGCCAACCCAAGGATTTTAGGCCAGCATCATGGATATCGCCCGCACACCCTCCACCCCCGATGGAAACCCCGAACTCGCCGATGCCGCGCGCACTCCGCAAGAGCCGCCCACGATCCGGCGAGAGGATTACCAGCCGTTCCCCTGGACCGTGCCCGAAGTATCGCTGGATTTCGACCTTGGGCTGGAAGCGACGCGCATCGTCTCCACGCTCAAAGTTGCGCGCAACCCCGCCGCCGAAGCATCCCCCACGATCCGCCTGAATGGCGATGGGCTGGAGGTTGTCTCTGTCGCCATCGATGGTGAGCCGAGCAATGGCTGGACGATGGATGGCGACGATCTGCTCCTCACCCTGCCGGGCGAGGCGCATGAAATCAGGATCGTGACCGAGATCGACCCATCGGCAAACACGCAGCTGATGGGCCTCTATGCCTCTGACGGCATGCTGTGTACCCAGTGCGAGGCGCAGGGCTTTCGCCGCATCACCTTCTTCCCCGATCGCCCCGATGTGCTGTCCACCTACCGCGTGAAAATGCACGGTGATGCAGAGACATTCCCCGTATTGCTGTGCAACGGCAATCTGGAATCCACCGGCAAGGATGAGGATGGCACCCATTGGGCCGAATGGCATGATCCCTGGCCCAAGCCGAGCTACCTGTTCGCGCTGGTGGCCGGGCAACTGGTTGCCAATACCGACAGCTTCACCACCATGAACGGCCGCGAAGTCACGCTGAACATCTACGTGCGCGACGGCGATCTCGACCGCACCGGCCACGCGATGGAATCGCTGAAGAAGTCGATGCGCTGGGACGAGGAAACCTTTGGCCGCGAATATGACCTGGACCTGTTCAACATCGTGGCCGTTTCTGATTTCAACATGGGCGCGATGGAGAACAAGGGCCTCAACGTCTTCAACACCAAATATGTGCTGGCGGACGAGGATACCGCCACCGATGGCGATTTTGACGGTGTAGAAGGCGTGATCGCGCATGAATATTTCCACAACTGGTCCGGCAATCGCATCACCTGCCGTGACTGGTTCCAGCTTTCGCTGAAGGAAGGCTTCACCGTCTTGCGCGATCAGCTGTTCAGCCAGGACATGGGAAGCGCGCCGGTGAAGCGCATAGAGGATGTGCGTGTCCTTCGCGGGGCGCAGTTCCCCGAGGATTCCGGCCCGCTGGCGCATCCCATCCGGCCTGACAGCTATCGCGAGATCAGCAATTTCTACACCGCCACAGTCTACAACAAGGGCGCCGAAGTCATCCGCATGATGCGGACCATGTGCGGGGAAGAACGCTTCCGCAAGGGAACCGATCTCTATTTCGATCGCCACGATGGGGAGGCGGCAACCTGCGAGGATTTCGTCCGCGCGATAGAGGAAGGTGCCGGGCTGGATCTGGAACAGTTCCGCCGCTGGTATTCGCAGGCCGGCACGCCGAAGATCACGGTCAGGCTGGAGCATGCTGGCAATACGGCCACGCTGCATCTCTCGCAGGATGTGCCGGCAACGCCCGGTCAGCCGGAAAAGCAGCCCATGCCAATCCCGCTTAAACTGGCGCTGTTCGATCGCGAATCGAAATCGCATCGCGGCGAGGAGTTGATCGTTCTCGATTCGCAGGAGGCCAGTTTTACCTTCGAAGGCTTCGCGCAGCCTCCCGTCCTCTCCATCAATCGCGGCTTCTCCGCGCCGGTGGTGATAGAGCGGGACATTGCGCAGGACGATCTGGTTTTCCTGGCCGCGCATGACGATGATCCCTTCGCCCGTTACGAGGCGCTGCAGGACCTGATCGTCTCCCATCTCAAGCAGTCGGTGAATGGCGATCTTGCCGATGCGGAGCGTGATTCTGCGCGTACCGCGATTGCCGCAGCGATCAGGGCCGTGTTGCAGGATGATGCGCTGGACGATCTGATGCGCGGGGAACTGCTGGTTCTGCCAAGTGAAACCTATCTGGCAGAGACCATGGCCGTGGCCGATCCGGGTCGCATCCATGAAGAGCGCCAGGCTCTGCGCGCAGCCATCGGTGCCACGCTGAAGGACGATTTCTCCGCCCTGCATAAACGTGCCAGCGCCGTACCCTACAGCTTGCAGCCGGAGGCGCGCGGTGCCCGCAAGGTGAAGACGCAGGCGCTGATGTTTCTTGCCGCAGGCGATCCAGAGCTGGGCCGTGCAATGGCATGGGCGCAATATGAGGCTGCCGATAACATGACGGACCGGCAGGGCGCGCTGATGGTGCTGACCGGTGTGGACGGCATAGAGCGCACCAATGCGCTGCTGGATTTCTACAACCGGTACAAGGGCAATGCGCTGGTGGTGGACAAGTGGTTTGCCCTGCAGGCAGGATCCATGCATCCCAATACGATTGAACATGTGAAGGCGCTGGCAGAGCATCCGGATTTCACCATGAAGAACCCCAATCGCGTCCGCTCGCTCTTCATGGCGTTTGCCTATAACCCGCACGCCTTCCACGCCGCAGATGGGGAAGGGTACAGGCTGGTGGCCGATGTGATCCTGGCGCTGGACCCGATCAATCCGCAAACCGCCGCCCGATTCGTGCCGCAGCTTGGCAAATGGCGAAGGATGGAGCCGAAAAGGTCCGCGATGATGAAGGAGCAGCTTGAACGCATCGCCTCTGCGCCTGCATTGTCTCGCGATACATATGAGCAGGTGAGCCGGAGCCTTGGCTAACGCGGGCCGGGTCATAAAGGCGGAGAACCTGTCCGTCCCGCATGGCTTTCTGGATGCGGCGCAAAGCGATACCCGCGCTTATGATCTGGCCGTGGGCGATGCCAGCGTGGTGATGGTGAAGCAGGTGCATTCGCCCGATGCCATCGCTGTCACGGCTCCCTTTGCTGAAGGTGAACGGCCTGAGGCGGACGCCATGGCCACGGCAACGCCGGGCATCGCGCTTGGCATCGTCACCGCCGATTGCGCGCCGATCCTGCTGGCCGATGAAGCCGGCGGCGTGATTGGCGCGGCTCACGCGGGCTGGCGCGGTGCGCAGGGCGGCGTGGTGGAAGCGGTTATCGCGCAAATGGAAAAGCTGGGCGCGCGGCGGGAACGGATTGCCGCCGCCATCGGCCCGTGCATCGCGCAGGACAGCTATGAAGTGGGCGCAGACATGCGCGCCAATTTCGCCGCTGCCGATCACGAATTTTTCCAGGCCACCGGGCCGGGCAAGTGGCATTTCGACCTGGAAGCCCTTGTGGCGCAACGTCTTTCCTCCGCCGGAATCGAATCGGTTTGCCCTCTGGAAATGGACACTTACTCCGCCGCGCGGCGTTTTCATTCCTATCGCCGCGCCACCCATCGCGGGGAACCGACAGGGGGTCGGCAGGTTTCGCTGATACGCCTCCCGACCTAGATTGTGGGGGGCTTCCTTGCTGCGCTTGTCACATTAGAGCCAAAAGGCGGGTTGGCAGCGCGGGTTTGCTCGTCTATCAGCCGCGCCAAGCCGCCGCCCGGCAACGGTTCGTCGCGCGGTTTTTGAACGAATCTCATCGTCACCACGGGCCAGCATGGCATCTGGTGGCGGCAGGCAAGGCAAGGGTATGGCATCCACCACTGGTATTGCTGACACGACTCCTGATGTAACCGAAGGTGTCGAAGGCGAAGACGGCGTTCGTCGTCGCGATTTTATCAATATCGCCGCGGTTTCCGCAGCGGGCGTGGGCGGTCTTGCCGTACTGCTGCCGCTGGTAAGCCAGATGGCGCCTTCGAAAGACGTGCTGGCCGAAAGCACGACGGAACTGGATATCTCCAGCCTGGACGTGGGCCAGTCGATCAAGGCCGTGTTCCGCAAGCAGCCGATCTTCGTGCGCCGCTTGACCCCGGCAGAGATTGAGGCGGCCAATGCCGTCAACACCTCCTCCCTGCGTGATCCGCAGACGCTGGAAGAACGCACCAAGCCGGGCCATGAAAGCGTGCTGGTGGTGATGGGCGTTTGTACCCACCTTGGCTGTGTGCCGCTTGGCGCACAGGAAGGTGAGAACAAGGGCGAGTTCGGCGGATATTTCTGCCCCTGCCACGGTTCGCACTACGACACGGCAGCCCGTATCCGTAAGGGTCCGGCGCCTTCCAACCTTGTCGTTCCCGACTATGAATTCACGTCCGACACGACCCTCGTGATCGGCTGAGGCGAGAGAGAAGAAAATGAGCTTCCCCTGGGCCAAGGAATACACCCCGCAAAACGGCGTGATGAAGTTTTTCGACGAGAAGCTGCCGCTTCCTCGCTTCATCTACAACGCGGTGGGCGCCGGCTATCCGGTGCCGCGCAACCTCTCCTATTTCTGGAATTTCGGCGTTCTCGCCGGGTTCTTCCTGGTTTTGCAGATCGTCACCGGCGTCGTGCTGGCGATGCATTATGCCGCGAACACGCAGGTCGCCTTCGCCACGGTGGAGCACATTGCGCGTGATGTGAACTGGGGTTGGCTGATGCGTTATACGCACGCCAACGGCGCCAGCTTCTTCTTCGTCGTCATCTACATCCACATCTTCCGCGGCCTGTTTTACGCATCGTACAAGCCGCCGCGCGAAATGATCTGGCTGATCGGCGTCGTTATCTTCCTGCTGATGATGGCCACCGCCTTCATGGGCTATGTGCTGCCGTGGGGCCAGATGAGCTTCTGGGGCGCGCAGGTTATCACCGGCCTGTTCGAGGCGATCCCGCTGGTCGGCCCGCCGCTGAAGACCTGGCTGCTGGGTGGTTTTGCGCCGGACAATGCCGCGCTGAACCGCTTCTTCAGCCTGCACTTCCTGCTGCCCTTCGTGATTGCAGGTGCCGTTATCCTGCACATCTGGGCGCTGCATATTCCCGGCTCCAGCAACCCCACGGGCGTTGAAGTGAAGACCGAGAGCGACACTGTGCCGTTCCACCCTTACTACACCGCCAAGGATGGCTTCGGACTGGGCGTTGCGCTGATCGTGTTCATGACCTTCGTGTTCTTCCTGCCGAACACGCTGGGCCACCCCGATAACTATATCGAGGCGAACCCGCTCTCCACGCCTGCGCACATCGTGCCGGAATGGTATTTCTATCCGTTCTACGCGATTCTGCGTGCCTTCACCTTCGACTTCATCCTGCCGGCAAAGCTGTGGGGCGTGCTGGCCATGTTCAGCGCAATCCTGGTGTGGTTCTTCCTGCCCTGGCTGGACAAGGGTCCGGTCCGCAGCGGCCACTATCGCCCGCTGTTCCGCAAGTTCTTCTGGTTCGGCCTGATCCCGGTCATGGCAGTGCTGTTCTATTGCGGCGGCGCCCCGGCTGAAGAACCCTATGTGATGATCAGCCAGATCGCGACTGCATATTACTTCCTCCATTTCCTGGTGATCCTACCAATCATCTCCTCGATTGAACGGCCCGATCCGCTGCCGTTCTCTATCACCGAGGCGGTGCTGGGATCCGACAAGAAAGCCGTGCTGGGCGAAAACGCCGAGCCGGTGGCCACCTGACGAGCCGAGATTAAGGGAAAGACGAAAAAATGATCCGCCTTGTTGGTATCCTTGTTGGTCTTGGCTTCACCTTTGTGGTGTTGCTCGCCTTCGTCACCGGCGCTTACACCGCTGCGACCGAAGAAGTGGCCGAAACCGCAGAACACGCCTTCCATGAAGAGGCCCACGGCCCTGAAGCTGGCTATTCCTTCGATGGTGTCTTCGGCACCTGGAATTATGCCCAGCTGCAGCGCGGCTATCAGGTCTACAAGGAAGTGTGCTCCGCCTGTCACTCGCTGAAATTCGTGGCCTTCCGCGATCTTGCGCAGCTCGGCTATTCCGAAGCGCAGGTGAAGGCGGAAGCCGCCACCTGGCAGGTGCCCGGCATCAATCCGGACACGGGTGAAAACGAAATGCGTCAGGCTCTGCCGACCGATTATTTCCCTTCGCCCTATCCCAATGCCGTGGCTGCCGCTGCTGCCAACAACAACGCGATCCCGCCTGATCTTTCGCTGATGACGAAGGCCCGCCATCACGGCAGCAATTACGTCTACAGCCTGCTGACCGGCTATCAGCAGCCGCCAGAGCGCATGCTGGAAGATTTCCCTGACGCAGCGCCGGGCACAGGCCTGTATTACAACCCGTATTTCGCCAACCTCAACCTGGCGATGGCACCGCCGCTTACCAGCGACGGTCAGGTAACCTATGCCGATGGCACCGATGCCACGATCTCGCAGATGTCGCAGGATGTGGCTGCCTTCCTCACTTGGACTGCAGAGCCTGCGCTGATCAAGCGCAAGCAGACCGGCCTGCCGGTGCTGGGCTTCCTGCTGTTCGCAACGATCCTTGCCTGGTTCGCCAAGAAGCAGGTCTGGGCCGACGTGAAGCCCAAGCGCCGCAAGGACTAGAGGCAAAATTGCCGGATACAGATCCGGGGCTGGGGCGTGATGGGTTGAAAGACCTGATCCGCACGGTCCCGGATTTTCCGTCTCCGGGTATTCAGTTCCGCGATATCACCACGCTGCTCGCCGATGCCGAAGGGCTGGCGGCTTCTGTCGATATGCTGGCCGAACTTGCCAGCGATCTGCGCGTGGACAAGGTGGCCGGGGTGGAAGCGCGCGGCTTCATCTTCGGAACCGCGCTCGCCATTCGCCTTGGCAAAGGCTTTGTCCCCTTGCGCAAGGCCAACAAATTGCCGGTGGAGTGCATCGGCGAAGATTACGCGCTGGAATATGGCGAGGCGCGGCTGGAACTCGATCCTTCCATCATTACCGCAGACGAGAACGTGCTGCTGGTGGATGATCTGCTGGCAACAGGCGGCACTGCCCTGGCAGGGGCGCGCCTGCTGCGCCGGGCCGGGGCCATGGTGTCACATGCACTGTTCGTGATAGAGCTGCCCGAACTGGGCGGTGCGCAAGCTTTGGCCGATGCCGGATTAGAGGCCAAGGCGTTGCTCCAATTCGGCGGCCGTTGACGTTCCTCCCCCATGGGACCTAGGTCCCTATGGGAAAGTTATGGGAAGTCAGGCATTATTGCTGATTATCGGGGCTTCATGAAGGCGGGCGACTAATGGAAGAACAGGCGATCGTGATCGCGCTGGTCGGTGTTTTGGGCATCGGCGCGCAATGGGTGGCTTGGCGCACCGGTTGGCCGGCCATCGTGCTGATGCTGGCCGCAGGTTTTCTTGCCGGCCCCGTTCTTGGTATCATGGACCCGGAGACTGCCTTTGGCGGAATGCTGGAGCCGATGATCTCCATCGGTGTTGCGCTGATCCTGTTCGAAGGCGGCCTGAGCCTGGAATTCCGCGAATTCCGCAAATATGGCGGCGGCGTGTGGCGCCTCGTCATATTCGGCGTTCCGCTTGGCTGGCTGTTCGGCTCGCTTGCGGGCTATTACATCGCCGGCCTCGTCTGGCCGGTTGCCATCCTGTTTGCCGGCATCCTGGTGGTCACCGGCCCTACCGTGGTTATTCCGCTGCTGCGGCAGAGCGCCGTGCAACAGCGGCCCGCCGCACTTCTGAGATGGGAAGCTATCGTAAACGATCCCTTCGGCGCGCTGTGTGCCGTGATCGCTTATGAATATTTCCGCAGCACCGCCGCTACTGGCGGCACGGCCTATGAAGTGGTGCCCGAAATCGCCATCGCCGCGGGCATCTCCGGCCTGATCGGCTTTGCCGCGGCATGGATCATCGCATGGAGCTTCCCGCGCGGCTTCGTGCCTGAATTCCTGAAAGTGCCGGTACTGCTGGTGGCCGTGGTCGGCACTTTCGTGATCTGTAACAAGATCGAGCATGAGGCTGGCCTGCTGGCCGTGACCGTGATGGGCATCGCGCTTGCCAACATGCATGTCTCCAGCTTGCGCAGTATCCATCCGTTCAAACAGAACATCGCCGTGCTGCTGGTGTCGGGCATCTTTATCCTGCTGTCGGCCAGTCTGGATCTCGATCAGTTGCGCCAGTTCGAATGGCAATTCGGCCTGTTCCTGCTCGCCCTGCTGTTCCTGGTGCGCCCGGCAACGGTTCTGCTCAGTCTGCTGTTCTCCGACGTGCCCTGGAACGAGCGATTGTTCCTGGCGTGGATTGCGCCGCGCGGCATCGTGCTGGTGGCCATCTGCGGCCTGTTCGCGCTGCGCCTGGAAGATCTTGGCTATGCCGATGGCACGATCCTGATCGGGCTGAGCTTTGCCGTGGTCGTCACCACCATCGTGGCGCATGGCTTCACCATCGACATCGTGGCAAAGCTGCTGAAGGTGAAGGGCGCAACGCAGCCCGGCATCGTCATCGTGGGTGCAACGCAGTGGACGGTTGCCCTTGCGCGGCAGCTGCATGATCTGGGCACGCCCGTGATGCTGGTGGATTCAAGCTGGCAGAAGCTGAAGCCCGCACGGGCCGCTGGCCTGCCCACCTATCACGGCGAAATCCTGAACGAAGCGACCGAGCACAATCTGGATATGACGCCGTATCAGGTGCTGATCGCGGCCACCGATAATGAGGCGTATAACACCCTCGTGTGCTCTGAATTCGCGCCGGAAATCGGCACGGACAGGGTCTATCAGCTGGGCGAGGGTGCGGATCATGACGATCACCGCGCCATCCCTTCCAGCCTGCGTGGCCGGTCGCTCTTCCATTCCGGCTTCGGAGTGGACGATGTGCAGCAACGGCAGATGGAAGGGTGGGAGTTCCGCCGCACCAAGCTGTCCGACAAGTTCAGTGTCGAGGATGCGCGCGAAGCTCTGCCAGAGGCGGCCAGCATGCTGATGCTGGTGGAATCGGATGGCGACCTGCGCTTCTTCACCCACGCCGCCGCACCAGAACCGCAACCGGGAGATACGATCATCTCCTATTCTCCGCCACGCGCCAGCACGGCCGAGGAAAAGGCTGCGAAACGCAATGGAAAAGGCGGCAACAAGCCGCAACCGGCATGAGGATGCAGGATATGAAGACCAAACTCACCATCGCCGCGGCGGCATCGCTTGCACTGTTCCTGTCCGCCTGCGAATTGCGGCAGGACGCTGACGGTGAAGAGCCCGTGGCGGCGGAAGAGGGCAATACCCTCGATCCATCGGCCACGCCCGTGCCTTCGCCCACGCCCAGTGGTAGCGCATCGCCTGTCGCCTCCATCATTCGCGAGGATGCTGCGCCCGATACCAAGACCGCGGAACTGCCGGTGCAGCCTGTTGAGATGACGCTGCCGTTTCCCGATGGCTCCGACATTTCGGAGGCAGCGGAACGGCGCCTTGCCGGCCTGATGAAACAGCGGGCGATAGAGGAAGACTGGCCGGTGATCCTTGGCGGTCACACCGATTCGGGCGGAAACGATCAGGCCAATCTGCGGGCATCGCGTGCCCGTGCCGAAGCCGTGGCCGCCTGGCTGGTGGAGCGCGGCGTGGACGATGACAGGATCGAGATCATCGCCTTTGGCGAGCAGAACCCCATCGCCCCCAACGCCATGCCCGATGGCACCGCCAATGAAGAGGGCCGCCGCAAGAACAGGCGCGTGGTTATCCGCATCGCTCCGCCAGAGCCGGCTGACGGCGATACGGACGAAGAAAACGCGAGCAGCGATCAGGACGCTTGACGAGAGCCCGGTTCCGGTGGCATCGGCGTGGGCCGAGCGGGCGGGTATAGCTTAGTGGTAAAGCCCCAGCCTTCCAAGCTGGTTATGCGGGTTCGATTCCCGCTACCCGCTCCAACTCCTTCTCCCTGAAATTGCAGACTGTCGCCAATATAGGCAACTGCGACCGGTGATCGGCCGCGGAAGAGGGCCATTCGCAAACTCCCAGACAGCTTTCGCTTAAATTGTGATAAGATGCTGGCGGGAGAGAATACTATGGCCAGCAAATATGAAGCCGAAGTCTACCGCTGCATGGATCCGGCAATCGCCCTTGTCGAAAGCCTGGATAATCCAATGCACCGGGCGATCCTGAAAAACTATTGCCGCCACGTGCATCTTGAAGGCGGCGGCATGTTCAAGGAAATCACCGCGCCCGACATGATGGCCGATGATCCGGTCTACCATTTCACCTGGGGTGACGGCTTCGTCGTCAAGGGACGGGCGGGCGTGTCCGATTTTTACGCCAGCATCGGCGACGTGGTGCTGTGGAACAGCGGTGACCAGATCGCGGTGGCCGATTGGGGCATTGCCGATGAAATGTGGTTTCACCAGATGGCGACCGGCGCAGAGCTGAAGAAGCTGGGTCAGCAGGTGGAGAAGGACGACGGGCTGTATATCGCGCATTCGCGGCAGGCCTTCATCTGGCCTTATGACGAGAACGCGCTGTTGAAGGGCGAACACATCTACGAGGACAAGGCCACGCTGACGATCGAGGAGATCGATCCGGCCGAATATATGACGCCGCAACGCGTGCGGGAAATTCACCGCGAATGCCTGACCGATCTGGAAGAACGCTGGGGCGCCGAATACTGGGTCTATCGCCCCTGATTGCCTCGCAAGTAATCAGTCTACGCTGACGAGACCGGCTTGTTGTCGATCAGCCGGGTCTGGCCGATGCGCGCGGCCACGAACAGCCGCGCATTGCCATTGTCGCCATCCAGCGCGGCAATACTGTCGGCATCGCGAAGTTCGGCGTAATCGACGCGGGAGAAGCCTGCGCCCAGCAGTTCATCCTCGAGCATGGCAAGCGTGGCAGCAGTTTCCTGTCCGTCGCGGATGCGGGCAATCGCCTCGTCCATGGCGCGGGGCAGGGTGGCGGCGGCGGCGCGGTGCGTTGCAGAGAGGTAGGCGTTGCGGCTGCTCATCGCCAGGCCATCGGGATCGCGCACGATTGCCGCGCCGTGAATGGCATCGGCGTGGGGCTGCACAAGGTCCAGATCGCGGGCCATGCGGCGGATCACGGCGAGCTGCTGCCAGTCCTTTTCCCCGAACAGCGCAATGTCTGGGCGGACCTGGTTGAACAATTTGCACACCACCGTTGCCACACCGTCAAAATGGCCGGGTCGATCCGCGCCGCACAGCCCGTCGCTCACACCGTTGACGGAGATGTTGGTGGCATAGCCTTGCGGATACATCGCGCTGGCATCGGGCGCCCACAGTAGGACCACTCCCTCCGCCTCCAGCTTGGCGCTATCCTCTGCCAGCTGGCGGGGATAGGCGTCCAGATCCTCCCCTTCGCCAAACTGGCGGGGGTTCACGAAAATCGAAACCGCCACGTGATCGGCCAGCTTTGCCGCCTCCCGCACCAGCGTCAGATGCCCTTCGTGCAGCGCGCCCATCGTGGGGACGAGCGCGATTGTGCCCGTTTTGCGGATTTCATCCACAGCTAGGCGAAGGTTGGGCAGGGTGGTGACGGTTTGCATGGGCGCGGCGCTCCGATAGACTGTGTGCCACGGCCTAGCGCCCAAGACAGCTAAGAGAAAGACCGCCTGTGACAGCCCCGCATCGTATCGTGTTCGCCAATGAAAAGGGTGGCACCGGCAAATCCACCACTGCCGTGCACATCGCGGTGGCGCTGGCCTATCAGGGCGCAAGGGTTGCTGCCCTCGATCTGGATACGCGGCAGAAGACCTTCTTCCGTTATTGCGAGAACCGCGCCGAAACGCAGCGCAGGCGCAAGGTGCAACTGGCCGGCCCCAAGTTCGATATCTGCCACGGCGACACCATCGAAGCGCTGGAGGAGGAAGCCGCGCGCATTGGCGAAGGCATGGATTTCCTGCTGTTCGATACGCCGGGCCGTGACGATCCCTTCGCCCGCCACGTGGCCGCCAGCGCGGATACGCTGGTTACGCCGATGAACGACAGCTTCGTGGATTTTGACCTGATCGGGCAGGTGGATGCGGAGAATTTCAAGGTTCGCAAGCTCAGCTTCTATGCCGAACTGATCTGGGAGGCGCGGATCAAGCGCAGCCGGGTGCAGCTGGAGGAGCAGAAGCGCGAGATGGACTGGGTGGTTGTGCGCAACCGCACCGGCTACACCGATGCCCGCAACCAGCGCCGCATTGACGAGGCGCTGACTGAGCTTTCCAAGCGCGTGGGCTTTCGCGCGGTGCAGGGCCTGTCCGAACGCGTCGTCTATCGTGAGCTGTTTCCATCCGGACTTACCTTGCTGGACAAGGGGCACCTGGGGGAACTGGGCACCAGCCACCTGGTGGCCCGGCAGGAATTGCGCAACCTTGTGGCCAACCTGAAGCTGCGGGTGCCCAAGCATGGCGACGATGCCCCAAAGCTGGCGACAACGCCGATGGTTGAGCCTGCTTGACCCGCGGATGAGCAAGTTCATCATCATCATCGGCATCGTGATCCTGATGTATTACTGGATCTTCAAACGCTGGCCGTGGCAACCCAGGATCTCCACCCGGCAGCAGGCCGTGTTCAACGCGCGCAAGACGTTGGGCGTGGAGCAGAACGCCAACCGAAATGAAATAATTGCCGCGCATAAGCGCCTTGTCGCCATGGTCCACCCGGATCGGGGCGGCACCAATGCGCAGGTTCATGAGGCGAATGCCGCAAGGGACCTGTTGCTGGATGAGCTGCCCGATCAATTGCCCTGATGGCGCGCCCGCGGGCGTTCTAGGAAAGACCCATGAATCACCAATTCGATTCCACCGTCCTGCGCGAATATGACATTCGCGGCATTATCGGTGCAACGCTTGGCGCGGATGATGCGCGGGCCATCGGGCGCAGTTTCGGTACGCTGCTGCGCCGCGATTTGGAGCGGGAAGAGACGGGCCGCGAACGTGCGCCGCTGGTGGCCGTGGGCTATGATGGCCGCGTCAGCTCTCCCATGCTGGAACACGCCCTGATCGAAGGGCTTACAGGCAGCGGCTGCGATGTGCGGCGCATCGGCATGGGGGCAACGCCCATGCTGTATTACGCCGAAGCCTCAGCCGAAGAGGTGGATGGCGGCATTCAGATAACTGGCAGCCACAATCCCGCCAATTACAATGGCTTCAAGATGGTATTTCGTGGCCGACCGTTCTTCGGCGTCGATATCCAGCGGATCGGGGAACTCGCGGCCGGTGGCGATTGGCTCGACGGGACCGGCAGCGTTGAAAGCCTCGAAATCATCGAAGAGTATGTCGAGCGTCTCCTGGCTGCACTCTCCGGGGTGGACGCATCGGCGCTCTCCGGGCTTAAGGTCGGCTGGGACGCAGGGAACGGTGCTGCCGGCCCCGCGCTCGAGCTCCTCGCCAAGCGCCTTCCGGGTGAGCATCACCTGCTGTTTACTGAAGTCGACGGTAGTTTTCCCAATCATCATCCTGATCCCACTGTTGAGGCCAACCTTGCCGACCTCAGAAAACTTGTCGCGGAGAAGAACCTCCACTTCGGAGTGGCTTTCGACGGCGATGGCGACCGGATCGGCGCCATCGATGGCGAAGGCCGTGTCATCTGGGGGGATCAGTTACTCATGATTTACGCGGAGGACCTCCTCGCAAGACTACCTAGTTCCACGATTATCGCCGATGTGAAGGCCAGCCGCGCGCTGTTTGACGCGGTAGAAAAACACGGCGGCAAGCCCGTGATGTGGAAGACCGGCCACTCGCTGATTAAATCCAAAATGAAGGAAGTTTCCGCGCCGCTGGCAGGGGAAATGAGCGGCCACGTGTTTTTTGCCGACGATTATTACGGTTTCGACGATGCGCTGTACGCCGGCGTGCGCCTGATCGCCGCCTCTGCCCGGCTGGGCCGTACGGTTACGCAGTTGCGCGAAGAAATGCCCGCCATGCTCAACACGCCGGAATTGCGCTTTCAGGTGGACGAAAGCCGCAAGTTTGCCGCGATCGAGGAGGTGAAGGCGCGTTTGACAGGTCCGGATGTGCCCGAAGGCATAGAGGTCAACAAAATCGATGGCGTGCGGGTGAACACGCCCGACGGCTGGTGGCTGCTGCGCGCATCCAACACGCAGGATGTGCTGGTGGCCCGCGCCGAAAGCGATACCGAGGAAGGGCTGGCACGATTGTTGGGCCTGATTGACGAACAACTGGCACTAAGCGGCCTGCAACGCGGCGAAAGCGTGGGGCATTGAGAAATATGAATATGATGATCCGCAAAACGGCATTTGCACTGTTTGGCGCCGCAACGCTGGCGCTGTCCCCCGTGGCGGCAATTGCGCAGGACGACCCGGATATGGAACAGCTGGCGATGCTGGGCACCATGTTCGAGGTGGAACCGCTGACGCCGGAGCAGGAGGCTCGCCTGCCGATGGCGCGCGGCGTGGTGGAAAAGATCCTTCCCGAAGGTGCGATGATGGAAGTCATGGGCTCTGCCTTCAACGGCGTGCTTGGCCCGATCCTGGAAATGACGAATGAGGATGAAGGCGCGGCGCTGCAAGGCGCGCTGGGATATGCGCCGGAAGAGCTGGCAATTGGCGAGGACGCCTCTGCCGAGATCCTGAAAATGATCGATCCCGCCTGGAGGGAGCGTAACCAGGCGATCAGCACCATGACGCAGACCATGATGAGCGACATGATGACACGGATGGAGCCGATCATGCGGAACGTGATGAGCGAGCTTTACGCCATCCATTTCACGCAGGAAGAACTGGTCGACATCGATGGCTTCTTCTCCACGCCAAGCGGCCTCAGCTATGCGCGGCAATCCTATGCCATGGCGGGCGATCCGCGGATCATGGCGGCCATGTTCTCCGAACCGGACCTGTTGTTCGGCTCCTTCGCGCAAATGCCCGCCATGATGGAAGAAGCGCTGGCCGATGTGCCCCAGATGCGCAGCTATGCGGAGCTGAGCGAAACCGATCGCGCGCGCCTGATGAAACTGACGGGCCTTTCTGCAGAGGCGCTGGAAGAAGCCATGCAGGCGGCTGCGGAAACCAGCGCGATAGGCATGTAGACAGGGCAGGCATCGCCGCGATGCAACCATCGCCGTGGCTGGCGCGTTACTTCTACGAAGTGACAAGGCACCCGATGCACCAACCCCTGGCCAGTGAACCCGCCGCCCGATGTGGCGGTGCCAGACATATCTGCTCCTCAGGACGTGCCGATACGCACGTCTGCGCACGGGCCTGTGCGTATGACTGAACCCGCAATTCCGCCTGAAATCACCGACTGGTTCGCCAGCCGTGACTGGCGCGTGCGGCGGCACCAGGCGGAAATGCTGGCCGCGTCCGATGCCGGCAAGCACGCGATGCTGGTGGCCGATACGGGCGCGGGCAAGACGCTGGCGGGTTTCCTGCCGACGCTGGCAGCCTTCTGCCCATCCCGCATCGGGGAAGGGGAGCGACCGCAAGGATTGCACACCCTCTATATCTCGCCATTGAAGGCACTGGCGCATGATGTGCAGCGCAACCTGTTCACGCCCGTGGAGGAGATGGGGCTGGACCTGCGCATCGAAACGCGCAGCGGAGATACCCCGTCGGATCGCAAGCGCCGCCAGCGTGTGAAGCCGCCCAACATCCTGCTCACCACGCCGGAAAGCCTCTCTCTTCTGCTCAGTTTCGAGGATAGCCTCACCCTGTTCGAAGGGCTGAAACGCGTGGTGGTGGACGAGATCCACGCCTTCGCCACCCAGAAGCGCGGCGATCTGCTGGCGCTGGCGCTGTCCCGCCTGCAAGCCATCGCGCCCGATATGCAACGCGCCGCCCTTTCGGCCACGGTGGCTGATCCCGAAGGCTATCGCGGATGGATCGCGCCGTGGGGCGATCTGGATTGCGTGGAACTGGTGCAGGGGGAACAGGGCGCGGAGCCGGAGGTGGAGATCCTGCTGCCCGATGGCGAACGCGTTCCATGGGGTGGCCATGCTGCCACATGGTCCATCCCTCAGCTTTACGAACGGATCGCGAAGAACAACACCACGCTGGTGTTCACCAACACGCGCTTTCTGGCCGAGTACATCTTTCAGCATTTGTGGGATGCCAACGAGGAGAACCTGCCAATCGGCATCCATCACGGCTCTCTATCGAAAGAAGCGCGCCGCAAGGTGGAAGGCGCCATGGCGCGCGGCGAGTTGCGCGCATTGGTGTGTACGGCCAGCCTGGATCTGGGTGTCGACTGGGGCGATATAGACATGGTCGTGCAGATGGGCGCGCCCAAGGGATCGTCACGGCTGTTGCAGCGCATTGGCCGCGCCAATCACCGGCTGGATCAGCCCAGCCGTGCGCTGCTGGTGCCGGGCAATCGCTTTGAATTTCTGGAAGCCACCGCCGCCATGCAGGCCGTGGACGAGGGGCAGCGCGATGGCGAGGATTTCCGCCCCGGCGGGCTGGATGTGCTGGCGCAGCACGTGATGGCCTGTGCCTGCGCCGCGCCGTTTCGGGAGGATGAGCTGCTATCCGAAATCCGCTCCTGCTGGCCCTATGCCATGATCGATGCAGAGCAGTTCTCCCGCGTTCTGGAATTCGTGGCCACGGGTGGATACGCGCTGAAGGCCTACGACAAGTTCAAGCGGATCACGCGCGACGCGCAAGGCGTGTGGCGGCTCACCCACCCCGAACAGGCGCAGCGCCACCGCATGAATGCAGGGATCATCATCGATTCAGAGATGCTGGACGTGCGTTTCCGCAACGGCCGATCACTGGGGAAGGTGGAGGAGCGCTTCGCCGCATCGCTGCGCCCCGGTGACACCTTCCAGTTCAGCGGCGTGAACCTTGAGGTGGAGCAGATCAAGGACATGGAGCTGACGGTGCGCGCCAGTTCCAAGGCTGCGATGATCCCCAGCTATGGCGGCCTGCGCCTGCCGCTCACCACCCATCTGGCGGACCGCGTGCGCGCCCTGCTGGTGGACCGCGCGGGCTGGTCTCGCTTTCCCGATGATGTGCGCGAATGGCTGGAGGTGCAGGACTGGCGCAGTCACCTGCCGGGGCCGGACAATCTGCTGGTGGAAAGCTTCCCCCACGCGAAACGCCACTACACCGTCTATTACACCTTCGTAGGCTGGAATGCGAACCAGTCGCTGGGCATGCTGATCACCAAGCGGATGGAGGATCTGGGCCTGATGCCCGGTGGCTTCGTTGCCAATGATTACTCGCTGGCCGTCTGGGGGCTGAAGCCGGTGGAAGACCCACGCCCATTGCTATCGCCCGATATCCTGACGGAGGAATTCATCGACTGGGTGCAGGAATCGCACCTTCTGCGCCGCGCCTTTCGTGAAGTGGCAGTGATCGGCGGGCTGGTGGAGCGGCAGCATCCGGGCAAGCGCAAGACCGGGCGGCAGGTCACCTTCAGCACGGACCTGATCTATGACGTACTGCGCAAGTATGAGCCGGACCACGTGCTGATCGAGGCGGCATGGGCCGATGCCCGCACGCGCATGACGGATATTGGCCGGCTGGGCGATTTGCTCGATAGCGCGGCGGAGCGGCTGGACCACGTCACGCTGGATCGCGTCAGCCCGTTGGCGGTGCCGGTGATGGTGATGATCGGCCGTGAGGCAGTTCCGCAAGGCGCGCAGGATGACGAGCTGTTGCTGGA
This sequence comes from Aurantiacibacter rhizosphaerae, assembly GCF_009807005.1. Classification (GTDB taxonomy): domain Bacteria; phylum Pseudomonadota; class Alphaproteobacteria; order Sphingomonadales; family Sphingomonadaceae; genus Alteraurantiacibacter; species Alteraurantiacibacter rhizosphaerae. The sequence goes on from NZ_WUBR01000003.1 coordinate 37,695, forward strand.
GGCGGAGACGCTGGCAGGCGCGGCGATGAGGGTGGACGGCCTGCCGGAAGATTTGAGCGACTAATTGTCTAAACGGCCAGCCATTGGAGCGGGCTCGGCAGTTCTTCGGCGCAATAATCTATTTGCAACACCCGGCGAGTGCGCGGCTTGATGCTTGCGGCAGAGGCGTGGAGGATTGGCGTCGAATAGGCCCAGACATCGCCTGCTTGGGCAATGCATCTCCGGATGGTGGACATGCCGACGACTTTGGCGATTTCAGGTTCTGGAATGAGACCCAATAGATGCGAACCTGCTGCGATATCGAGCGGGCCGTTGTCGAGGTTCACCTGATCCAGATGGATGCGTAAGGTTGCCATGCCCGCCAGCAGACCGAACGGAGGCTCCACGTGATGTATGCCCTGTTTGATTGTCCAGGTACTGAAGCCCGGCAATCGTATCGGTTTGCGCACTGCAATGGTTCTATCCTGATGCCAGGCCAGCGACCAATTGTGTTTCGCAGTCTTGTCGAATAGCACGGCGCGCACAGCCCGGGCCGGCCCGATCAGGTTTTGCGCAATGTTGTTGCAAACGCCCTGAGAGATTATCGGTGCAAGCTGGCGCAGGTCTGCCAATCGATGGCCCGCAGCATCGCCCGACCAAGGCGCAACGATTGCCTCGATTGCCGCAACGTTGCCAGCCAGGGCGCCGGGAAAATGTGCGGCCCCGATCGTCTTGAACTTGTTTAGCTGATCGTCATCCACGCGGACATGATGGGACTTTGCCGTTCGCGATGCAAACACAGCTCTTAATGGTAACGATCGTCAGTCCGCATCGAACTCGCGATATCGCTCATTCCCGACAAATGCGAACTTGTCGAGCTTTGCATCAGCCACCGCGTTGATGACCTTCACGCTATCGTTGTAGCTGGCATTCGCTTCGGGTTCGAACCGGATCACCGGCATTTCGGACTGCGTCCTTGCGCTGGCAAGGCGGGTCTCCAGTTGGCTTTGCGATACCGTTTCACCATTCCACAGCACGCCGCCGTTTTGCTGCACGACCAGCGCCACGCTTTCATAGTCGCTGGCGATCCCCTTTGGCGGGCCCGGCAGGTCCACGTCCAGCCGATGTGCGGCGATGGGGATGGAGAGGATGAGCATGACGAGCAGGACAAGCAGCACATCGATGAGCGGCGTGATATTGAGCGCGCTCATCGGCTGCGGCGTTGTGTTGAAGCTGCGATCAAGCATGCGAGAACGTATGGCCATGATACCTTCCTTATGTGTCACAACATAACATCACACATTACCGAAGGTGTCAAATTGCGGGGGGTGAGGCGCGGATGACAGGCACGAAAAAGGGGCGGATCGCTCCGCCCCTGATTTCTTCAGCTTATGCCAGAGGGACTATTCGCCCTTGGAGAAGCTGCGATATTTCTCGTTTCCAACGAAGCCGAACTTCGTGACACCGCTTGCCTTGATGATGTTGAGCACCTTGGCAGACAGATCGTAGCTGGCATTTGCTTCCGGCTCGAACTGCAGTTCGGGTTCCACCGCGAAGCCCAGTGACTCCTGCAGATTGCCAACCAGTTCACCCTGGCTGATCGGATCTGAATTCCAGAGAATCTGGCCGTCCGGGGTCAACACGATCTTGTTCTTTACCGGGTCGACATCCGGGGTGTTAGGATTGTTCGTGGGCGAAGGAAGATCGATATTGATCGCATGTGTCGCGACCGGGATCGTGATGATGAACATGATGAGGAGCACGAGCAGGACGTCGATCAACGGCGTCATGTTCATGTCCATCATCGGTTCGCCGTCGTCGCCGCCACCTGACATTGCCATGGGTTTTTACTCCTTGAAACTCTCTACCGCGCCGATCAACCGTTGGGGTCGACGGGGTTGGAAATAAATCCGATGGTCGGATAACCGGCCGCCTGGACGTTGAAAATCGTACCGGCAACACAGCGCCACGGCGCATCCTGGTCACCACGGATATGCACCTGCGGGATCAGGTCCGGATCAGCCATGATGGCATCGGCCCCGCCGGCACGCTGCACGATCGCATCGAGACGTTCGAAGGCGCGGTCGTAAAGTTCGCCGGAATCCACAAGCGTGGTGTTGTTCAGGAAGATCCGGCACTCTCCGTCGCGGCTCGCACCGGTGTACGCGGTGTTCAGCGTGCTGGGCGTGCGGCCTTCGGGGTCGGTGGTGGTCACCGTGATCAGCAGGTTCTCGACCTTGTCGTCGGACTCGATCGATTCGAAAATCGGGATTTCGAGTTCTTCGACGGTCTGGATGGCAACGGGAACCGCGATCAGGAAGATGATCAGCAGCACCAGCATGACATCCACCAGCGGCGTGGTGTTGATGTCTGACATCGGCGTTTCGCCGGCGCCATCTCCCATCGCTATGGCCATGTCTCTTGTCCTATCTCAGGTTACGTAATCTGGTGGCGGGCGCCTGCATGCGAAAGCGCCCGCCAATTCGGTTTAAGCCGGTGGCTTACTTCCTCGGTGCGTTCGGTGCAGTCGAGGTAGTGGTCGCACCCATCTTGGTGGTTGCGGGCTTTGCAGCCGTAGCTGGCTTGGCGGTCGCCGTGGTGGGCTTGGCCTGAACCATGGCAGGCTTCACGGCACCGTTCGAGGTGATGTTGGCCTGCAGATCGGTGGAGAAGCCGGAAAGCATCGCTGCGATCTTGCGGTTGCGGCTCATCAGGTAGTTGTAGGCGAACACAGCCGGCACAGCCACGATCAGGCCGATGGCGGTCATGATCAGTGCTTCACCAACCGGACCTGCAACCTTGTCGATCGAGGCAGAGCCCGAAATACCGATGTTGATCAGGGCGCGGTAAATACCGATCACGGTACCGAGCAGACCGACGAAGGGAGCGGTTGCACCCACCGTGGCGAGGAACGGCAGGCCGCCGTTGAGGCGTGCCATGATCGAGCTTTCCGAACGCTGCAGCGTACCGTGCAGCCAATCGTGCGATTCCAGGCTGTCATCCATCTTGGACGATTCGTCGCCGGCACGGATGCCGTCGTCAACCAGCTGGCGCCAGGCGCTGTTCTTGTCGAACTTGGAAGCGCCTTCCTTCAGCGAACCGGCACGCCAGAAATTGGCACGGTTCGAACGGTATTCCTTCATCACCTTGTTCTGTTCGAAAATCTTCGTGAACAGGATGTAGAAGGAGCCAACCGACATGATGATCATGATGGCAAGGATGGTCCAGGCGACGGGGCCGCCTTCTTCCATAGCTTTGATGAAGCCGAATTCGTTGACGGGGGCTTCGCCACCCGTGGCTGCTAGAATTTCGATAAGCATGCGATTAAGTCCTCTTCCTAGAGAAAATCTGTTCGATCAGTTGATCTGGTAAACGATGTTGGTCGACCAGCTGCCCGAAGTCGGGTTGCCAGCGTCGTCCAAAGCAGGGTTGAACCGGGCGTAGCGCGTCACGTCGTCACAGGCCGCCTGATCCAGGGTCGGATCTGCAGCACGGGTAACCCGGCAGGACGATACGCGTCCGTCGGCTCCCACTGTAACAGCAACACCCACCGTACCCTCGATCTCACGACGCAGAGCGCGCGAAGGGTAGTTCTCGATGATGCGACGGGTCCAGCGTGCCTGGCCATCCGGCGTTGCCGGCCGTGCCTTCGAAGGTGGCGGCGGCGCTGGTGGCGGTGCCGGAGGTGCAGCCGGTGCCGGCGGCGGAATCCGCAGTGCCGGGGGTGCCGGTGGCGGGATGTTCGCCTGCGTCCGGATTGGCGGTGGTGCGACGCTCACATTAATAGGTGGCGGAGGTGCAACCGGCGGTGGCGGTGCAACTTCCTGTTCCGGCGGCGGGGGCGGGGGTTCCTCCTCCGGCTCCGGTTCCGGCTCCTCAATATCCACGGTGGTGACCCGCTCTGCAATCTCCTTCACCGCCGAAATGGCGAGTCCGGAAATAAGCAGGTAGCCCACGGCCACGTGGATGAGGGCAACGATGACAATCGAGATTACTCGACTGCCGCTCATCTCTTGGTCAGCGTAAGCCATCCAGTCCCTTCACTCCAGTTTAACGTCCAGCCAGACCGAAATCCGGCTCTCCAAGGGTAGTCCAAACATAGTCCGGACAACCCAGCTTGAAAATCTTGCCTACCGTTTTGATACCTTGTGACACCGACCCGGCACAACAGTTAATGTGCCAAAAACGCCACAGCGGGAATTTTTTGTTTTCTCCCGGACAGACTTGGGCGGCTCTTAACGAGCCTGAAGGGTTCGGGCAAACCCTTTGTTGATTAAGTCATGATTCAGGACACAGGCCTGACTTGCCGATTAAACCGGACCCCAAGGGCAGGATTACGCATTGTCCTATGGACACCAACGCGCAGAAGGATTGCCATGTCGACCCGCTCTTTTTCACGTAAAGCTTCACGTATTACGCGCGCCGCACTTGGCGCCACACTGGCTTTTACCGTCACGGCCTGCGTCAGCTCCGGCACTGCCATGTCGCAGAATGTGCCCATGACGGAATTGCCCGATGCACAGGCGCCTACCTATGCCGATCTGGTGACCATGGCGATGGAGGCGGACACCGTCGCCATCGTTGCGGTGGAGGAGCAGATTGCCTTCCCGCAAGAGCGCGCGCCGGATGTGCCGCCATCGGAAATTCGCCTTTATATAGAGTCGCTTACGCAAAGCCTGCTGGCCGGTCCGCAGGCGGTTGGCGCGCAGCTGGCCTATGTGGTGGATCAGCGCCGCGATGCAGATGGCAAGGCGCCCGATCTGGAGGGGCGGCAGTTCCTGGTGTTCGGAGATCTGTCCCAAACCCAGCCGGGTGCGCTGCAGCTTTTGTCATCCGATTCGATGCTGCCCGCCGGCCCGCAGATCGAGGCCCGCGTGCGCCGGGTGCTGACCCAGCTTGCCGCGGCCGATGCGCCACCGATGATCACCGGCCTGCGCGATGTAATCTCCGTTCCCGGTAATCTGGTGGGCGAATCGGAAACGCAGATGTTCGTTGAAACCAGCACCGGCCAGCCGGTGTCGCTCACGGTGATTCGCCGCCCCGGCATGGCACCGCAATGGGGCGTGTCACTGGGGGAGCTGGTGGACGCCGCGGCTGAGGCGCCAGAGCGTGATACCCTCGTCTGGTATCGCCTGGCGTGCTCTCTTCCACGCGAATTGCCCGCCGACGCGTTTTTGCAGAGCGACCGCACTTCGCAGGATCAGGCGCGGGCGGATTACGCCTATATCCTGTCCGAGCTGGGCAACTGCGAGCGGCGCTTCACCTGAATTCACGATAAATCGATGCAACACTGCTCTGGCCAAGCGGCGCGGGCTTGCCTAACGCCTGCGCCGCACAAAACACGTCACAGGACAGGCAGGAATTTCGATGGCTGAGAATTTGCGAATCGCATTGGCGGGGCTGGGTACGGTGGGTGCAGGCGTGCTGCGCCTGCTGGCTGAAAACTCGGAAGTGATTGCGAACCGCGCCGGGCGGGCCATAGAAGTGGTGGCGGTTTCCGCGCGTGACCGGGCCAAGGATCGCGGTGTGGACCTGTCTCCCTATGCCTGGGAGGACGACATGACGGTGCTGGCCGCCCGTGACGATATCGATGTGGTGGTGGAACTGGTCGGCGGTTCTGACGGGCCTGCCCTGACGCTGGCGCGAAAATCGCTGGCCAGCGGCAAGGGCCTGGTCACGGCGAACAAGGCGATGGTGGCCCATCACGGGCTGGAACTGGCAAAACTGGCAGAAGGCAATGGCGCGCCCTTGCGGTATGAGGCGGCGGTGGCTGGCGGCATCCCTGTGATAAAGGGGCTGGCAGAAGGCGCAGCTGCGAACCGGATCGAACGGATTTACGGCATCCTCAACGGCACCTGCAATTACATCCTCTCCGAAATGGAGACGACGGGACGCGATTTCTCCGATGTTCTCGCCGATGCGCAGGCGCTGGGCTATGCAGAGGCGGACCCAACCTTCGATATCGAAGGGGTGGATGCAGCGCACAAGCTCTCCATTCTGGCCAGCATTGCCTATGGTACGGAGCTTGATTTCGCGGCGGTGGACACATCCGGCATCAGCCGCATTCGCGCCGCCGATATCTCTCAGGCGCGCGATCTTGGCTATGTCATCCGCCTGATCGGCCTTTCCGATTGCACCGACAAGGACGGCACGCGTCACCTGTTCCAGCGCGTTGCGCCATATCTGGTGCCCGTAAAACATCCGCTGGCCGCGGTGGACGGCCCCACCAATGCCGTGGTGGCAGAGGGCAATCACGTGGGTCGCCTGCTGTTCCAGGGTGCGGGCGCGGGCGATGGCCCCACCGCCAGCGCCGTGGTGGCTGACCTTGTCGATATCGCCCGTGGCAGCAGCATGGCGCCGTTCTCGCAGCCGGTGGATACGCTGCAATCCAGCACGCCCGCCGATCCGGGTGACCGCCGCAACCGCGCCTATGTGCGTTTCACTGTGGCAGATCGGCCCGGCGTGCTGGCAGAGATTACCGCCGCCATGCGCGATGCAGGCGTCTCCATCGAGAGCATGATCCAGCACGGCCAGCCGGATGATAGCGGCGATGAACCCGTGCTGGTTGCCATCGTCACCCACGAAGGACCGGAAAGCGGCGTGGCCAAGGCCCTCGAGCTGCTGGAAGGTTCGGCAAGCCTGGTGGAAGAACCGCTGGTGATGCGCCTGATCGGCTAGTCACCGGCCGGGGTGGCACGAGGGAGCGCCACCACTGCTATCTCGCTGCTGCTGCTCGCCGCCTAATCATCGCCAGAGATATCTATCGGCACCCGCTTCCCCGTCAGTTCGGCGGCAGGCGCGTCTGCCTCTATCGCGCTCACCGCCGCGGCTTCCTCCTCGCTTAGGGGTTCGGGAAACGCGGTCGTATCCACCAGCGGTGGATAGGGCGGGACGGAGCCGACGCGAATGCAACTGGGCGGGCCGAGGCCGAGGACCCAGCATGGCGGATCGGTTAGGCCGGGAACATGCCGCCGGTCCGATTGCACGGGCCGTGGCAGGGGTGAAAGATAGCGTTCGGTCTCGGGCAGTTCGCGGCACACCACGATTGCGCCGTCTTCACGGATATCTTCCTCGCAACGCTTGGGCTCCACCAGCGGAACCGGCGCATCGTCGTCAAATGCACCGCCGCTTTCATTGGCAATATCGGTGGGGCCGTACACCTCTTGCGTGAATGCCGGTGATGCAGGAACACCCATTATAAGTAGCGGTGCGAAAATTACGGCTGATAGCCTCGACATTCACACCCCCTCGACCTAAGCGGCATTGCTTTAAGTCCCGGCCAGTTTCCGATGGGAGCCTGAATTACTTATGAACTCCGATAATTCCGCCAAGAGCGTTCTCGATCGCGTACTCGTCATGGAAATGGTGCGCGTTACGGAGGCTGCTGCCGTTGCCGCCTCCACACTGGTTGGGCGCGGCGATGAAAAAGCCGCCGATGCCGCCGCCGTGGAAGCGATGCGCCAGACATTCGATACGCTTGATATCGATGGCACCGTGGTAATCGGGGAAGGCGAACGTGACGAAGCGCCCATGCTCTATATCGGTGAAAAGGTCGGCGGTGCGCCGGGCAAGGGCCCCAAGATCGATATCGCGCTGGACCCGCTGGAAGGCACCACCATCACCGCCAAGGCCGGGCCCAATGCGCTGGCCGTGCTGGCCGCTGCCGAAGAGGGCTGCCTGCTGAACGCGCCTGACGTTTACATGGACAAGATCGCGGTTGGCCCCGGCTATCCCGAAGACGTGATCAGCCTGGACAACAGCGTTACGCAGAACGTGGAAGCCGTTGCCGCCGCCAAGGGTGTGAAGCCGTCTGAAATCATCGTGTGCGTGCTGGATCGCCCGCGCCATGCAGAACTGATCGCGGAACTGCGCAGCATCGGCTGCGGCGTGGTGCTGATCGGCGATGGCGATGTGGCCGGCGTGATCGCCACCACCGATCAGGACACCACGATCGACATCTATATGGGTTCAGGCGGCGCGCCCGAAGGCGTGCTGGCCGCGGCCGCGCTTCGCTGCGTGGGCGGGCAGTTCAATGGCCGCCTATTGTTCCGCAATGATGATGAGCGCAAGCGTGCCGCCAAGTGGGGCATCGAGGACCTGGATCGCATCTACAAGCTGCACGATCTTGCCAAAGGCGACGTTATCTTTGCTGCCACGGGCGTAACCGACGGCTCGCTGCTGGACGGCGTGAAGAAGATCAAACGCCCCAATGGCGAACGCATCATGACCACTGAAAGCGTGGTGATGCGCGCTTCGTCCGGCACGGTGCGCTGGGTTAAGGGTGAGCACCGGATCTAGGGTTCACCCGGACCCCCGAATCCAGTTGAGCAAGGCCGGTCGATGGCGAAAATCAAGGTCATGAAATTCGGCGGTAGCGCCCTTGGCCTTTCGGCTGTCGGCATCGTCGTGCTTCTGGCGATTATCGCCGTGCCCGTGCTGCTGCTGTTCGGCGCTGCCAAGTTCAGCGTCTGGACGCTTGGCTGGATGCCCGATCTGATCGGGATTGCGGCGCTGGTGTCTCTGGCACTCGTCCCGCTGGCCATCATCCCGGCGATGCGCGGGGTGGCCAGCAGCCTGCTAGGCTTCGCATCGCTGCTTTTCGGCGTCAGCCTGTGGCTCTATTCGCTGGCGTCGACCTATATCGAATGGGGCATGCTGGGCGTTATCCTTGGCGTGCTGCTGGCAGGCATCGGCGTGGTGTTTACAGGCGTGCTGGCCGCGCTGTTCTCTGCCAGCTGGGGCGTGCTGGGCAATATCGCCGCCCTGTTGGCCCTGACCATCGCAACACGCTTTGCCGCCAGCTTCCTGCGCGCATCGGCATTGCGCGAAACCTTGCGCAAACGCGTGCAGGAGAACCCTTCCGAAGCCATCATAGATCAGCCTGATCCCGGCGATCATCGCTGAGGCGATTACGTGGGGTTTGCGCCCCGCCAAAAGCGGCCTGTCGGCTAACGACCCGACAAAGGACCTTGCAATGGGACTGTCCCCTGCTTTCGCCTCACTTTGCGAGCCGGCCAGTCGCAGTATTATCCCGATGCCGAGGTGCTCATTGCATGCAGAATCACGCGAATGGTCTCCTCTGGCTGATCCCACATGGGAAAGTGTCCGCTACGTTCGAACCAGTGCAGCGTCGCTTCGGGAAATGCTTTGATCGCGCGATCCGCCTGCTGCGGTAGACACAGCCGATCCTTGCGTCCCCAGCCGATGACAACGGGCTCAGCTGTTTTCGCAGGTCCCTCTTGCATTGCGCCGTCGGCGAGGTCCTTCACGAGCGAGTTGACGGTCCGCGTATTAGCCAATGACCTGAGTTCACGCGCGACGAAGGCCGGGTCGAGTTTCCAAGGCCTTGCAGAAAGCTGGGCCATCAGCGCGGTCCGGCCTGCGACATTTCCGGTAATGGCAGAAAGCGCCGGTCGCAGCGCGCGAACCAGGGCAACCGATGGCGTTATGGTCGCTTTGAAGAAGTTACGCTCCCACCCCTGCCAGAAGCCGCCCGGATCCAACGCGACAACCGCGCCCGCTCGGCCGCGCCGCGCCATCTCGAGCACCAGGCGAGCGCCCAACGAACTGCCAACCATATCAATATCTGTGAGATTCTTCGCGCCGAGCCAGTCGTCCAGACTCCGCGCGAGACCGTCGAACGTTCCGCTGTCGGCCTCTTCGGGTGTCTGCCCATGGCCGGGTAGGTCTATGGCGATCACATCCCTGACTTGAGAAAGCGCAGGCGAGATCGTGTCCCACGAGCCGGAAGTAGCCCCTAGTCCGTGGACAAGGAGAAGGGGTTTTCCGCGCCCTGCGCGGGTAATGTGCATGGTCATGTAATGGTAACGTCTCGCACCGACTTATGGCCCCGTAGATGTCGTCATCGCCCGAGGTGAGACCAAGAACGGACAGTCCGGTATCGGCCCAGTTGGGGTCGCTCAATCTCGTATCTTCGACGTCCGCTAACCACCCCAATCCCAGTCATTCGGCAATGTCCGCTTTTGCCCTCAATGCCAATTGGAGGCACAAGCTCGGTCGGCACCTCGCCGACCGCAAGGACGAACGCCCGATCGCAGCGGGCGCGTAGCGTAGCGGAGCGCGTCTAGCGAGGAAGCAGCCGCGGAGGCGGCTGCGCAAAACAACGGGCCTCCACATTGCAATTCCATGACTCTCGGCTAGGGCGAAGCCTCCAGCACCACACAGGGATTCGCATCCATGAAAATCATGTCCGGCAATTCGAATTTGCCCCTCGCCCGTGCCATTGCCGGCTATCTTGAAGTTCCCCTCACCGATGCCAGCGTTCGCCGCTTTGCCGATGAAGAGGTGTTCATCGAGATTCACGAGAACGTGCGTGGGGAGGACGTGTTCATCGTTCAGTCCACCAGCTTCCCGGCGAATGACAATCTGATGGAACTGCTGATCGGCATCGATGCGCTGCGCCGCGCGTCTGCCAAGCGGATCACCGCTGTGGTGCCCTATTTCGGCTATGCCCGGCAGGATCGCAAACCCGGCCCGCGCACGCCGATCTCGGCCAAGCTGGTGGCAAACCTGATTACAGAGGCAGGCGCGGATCGCGTGCTGGCGGTGGATCTGCACGCAGGCCAGATCCAGGGCTTCTTCGATATCCCGACCGACAATCTCTATGCCGCGCCCACCATGGCTGCCGATATCCAGGCACGTTATGGCGAGAAGGACCTGATGGTCGTCTCCCCCGATGTGGGCGGCGTGGTGCGCGCCCGCGCCCTGGCAAAGCGGCTGGACAACGCCCCGCTCGCCATCGTGGACAAGCGCCGCGATCGCCCCGGCGAAAGCGAAGTGATGAACATCATCGGTGATGTGAAGGGCCGCTGCTGCATCCTAATTGACGATATCGTCGATTCGGGCGGCACGCTGTGCAATGCTGCGCAGGCGCTGCTGGATCAGGGCGCGAAAAGCGTGACGGCCTATATCACGCACGGCGTGCTGTCGGGCGGTGCGGTGGCGCGGGTGAACAAGTCCGCGCTGAAGGAGCTGGTAATTTCCGATTCCATCCAGCCGACCGATGCGGCCAAGGATTCAGACCGCATCCGCATCCTGCCCATCGCCCCGCTGCTGGGCGAGGCGATTCGCCGCATTGCGGATGAAAGCAGCGTCTCCAGCCTGTTCGATTGATGCGCGCTGCGGCTGCCCTGCTTGCCATAACATTGGCGGGCTGCACGGCGGCCGCACCTGCGCCGGTCAGCTGGCAGCCACCGCTGGGGCCAAATCCGGTTTTTAATGCCGCACCCGGTGCAGCGCCCGATCATCGCCTGCTGGTGACAGACCTGAACCTGCCGCCCGATGCCGTTGGCGCTGCGCATTTCCATCCGTGGGAGGAATATCTCTACGTGATCGAAGGCAGCGCCCTGCTCGACATGGAGGGATCGCCGCCGCGGACCCTGACCGCCGGAGAAAGCTTCGTCATCCCCGCAAGGCAGGTGCACACGCCGCGCGCAGGCGGCGATGGGGTGCGCGCCATCGTGATCCGCCTGCATGACGAAGGCGATCCGGAACGACTGCCCGCAGATGGGGTTGAAGCCGAATGAAACTTGATGCCGAAATCGCCCTTGCTCACCGCCTTGCCGATGTTGCGCGCGAGGAAATCCGCCCGCTGTTCCGCTCCGGCGTGGAGAGCGAGGCGAAGGACGATGCCTCCCCCGTCACGATAGCGGATCGCAATGCCGAAGAGGCGATGCGCAAGCTGATCGAGGCGGAGTTTTCGGGCGACGGCATTCACGGCGAGGAATTCGGCGTGAAGGAAGGCGTTTCCGGGCGGCAATGGGTGCTGGATCCGATCGATGGCACCACCGCCTTTCTGGCCGGACGCCCCATTTTCGGCACGCTGATCGCGCTGCTGGTGGATGGCTTCCCCGTGCTGGGCATGATCGATCAGCCGATTGCCTCGGAACGCTGGCTGGGTGTTGCCGGAGAGCCGACGACCTTCAACGGCAGCCGGGTGGAAACGCGCCGTTGCCGCGAACTCTCCGCCGCCAGCCTTGCCACCACCGGCCCGCATTATTTCACGCAAGGCCAGGGCGATGTGTTCATGGCGCTGGCCGCGAAGACCGATCACAAGCGCATGGTGATGGGCGGCGATTGCTACAATTACGCCTGCCTCGCGTCGGGCCAGATCGACGTGGTGTGCGAAGCGGGGCTGAAGTTGCATGATTACGCGGCTCTGGTGCCGGTCGTCGAAGGCGCAGGCGGCATGATGTGCGACTGGGCGGGCGAACCGCTGCACGCAGGCTCCGACGGCACCGTGCTGGCGCTGGGCGATCCGGCGCGGCTGGAAGATGTGCTGGAGGCCATGGGCGGACAGTAGGGGGCGGACAATAGGGGGCGGCCAGAAGGCTCCCGCACGCGCCGACCAAAAAGTAAGCAAATCATGCGATTGCATAGCCCGTTCGACTTTTGAGCGAGGGGTATTTATGCGCATTGGCGGGATGATCTGGGTTTTGCTGGCGGCGCTGTCTTTGGGCGGCTGCGGGGTTGCGCAGGATGAACCGCATGACAGCGGCCCACCGGATTACCGCTATCGCCTGACAGTGGAAGTCGACACACCCGAAGGTGTGCGCAGCGGCTCCAGCGTGATCGAGGTCACGCAAAGGCTGGGCCGGTCTGGCGCCAGCCCCGCCCACCAGGCTGTATATCGCCGCCTACAGGGTAAGGCGGTTGCTGTAGACCTTCCTGATAACCGTGTGCTGTTCGCCTTGCTGCGCTCCGACGATAATATCGAATGGGCGAGCTATGTGATGCAGGATATTGCACCGGACATCGAGTGGGAAAGCTGGTCGGAGCGGCTGGACAATATGCTGCTACTTGAAGGGCCGCAGGATTTGCCGCGATATTGGCCGCGCGCTGGAAAGCCGGGGACGAGATCGGCGCTGCCGATGCTGGTGACCTTTGGCGAACTGGACGATCCGACCAGCGTGGAGCGGGTCGACCCGGATGACTTCGCAGCCAGCTTTGGCGAAGGCGTGAGCCTGAAGCGCATCAGGGTGCAGATGACCGATGATCCGGTGACGACCGGTATCGAGGAGCGGTTGGGGTGGTTGCCGAACTACTATGACAAGATGCTTGATGGGCAACGGCTAAATTCGGTTCATGCGGAGCATCGATTAGCCAACGATCTGTCCCAAGGTGCTTTTAGCAAGGGGATATTACAATGAACCGCGAAGCTCTTTTTTCCTCTTCTGGCTCTCGACTCGTATGATCGCGGCTTTGGCTACAGCTTGCTTTTAAATTGAGGGCTCGGAGAGAAATCAGCTTGAAACTGCACGAAAGCTCGGCACAGATGTCGAAGACCCTTCGCAAGTTCGCGTTCCTGCCCACTGGGCCGTTTCCTACGGCCAACCACAAGGGCAGGATCGCGAATCGCTCTTTCACATCGTCGACGCCCACGAACATCTGGGCCGCATTATCAGCGCCTCACCCCCGCATGTAGTTCATCAACTAACTTGCATTCCTGCGCAGAATCGCTAATTGCGCGGCCTTCACCGACACGTAATCATCTGCCGGTCTGGCCGTAAGGGCTGCCAGGGCTGGTTAGGACGTGTCTCTGCAAGGAGATGAAAATGCCCAAGCTGAAGACCAAGAGCGGCGTTAAAAAACGCTTCAAGCTCACTGCCACCGGCAAGGTCAAGCATGGTGTCGCTGGTAAGCGTCACCGCCTGATCAGCCACAATGCGAAGTATATCCGCCAGCAGCGCGGCACCAAAGTCTTGTCGAAGGCCGATTGGTCCGCCGTCAAGAAATGGGCGCCCTACGGCCTTAGTTAAGCCGCAGCTTAGGAGATAAAGATATGCCTCGCATTAAACGCGGCGTGACCACACGCCAGAAGCACAAGCGCTTACTCGATCAGGCCAAGGGCTATCGCGGTCGTCGCAAGAATACGATCCGCGTGGCTCGTCAGGCCGTCGAAAAGGCCGGCCAGTACGCCTATCGCGACCGCAAGGTTAAGAAGCGCAACTTCCGCGCCCTGTGGATCCAGCGTATCAACGCTGCGGTTCGCGCCGAAGGCCTCACCTATTCGCAGTTCATGCATGGTGTGAAGCTTGCCGGGATCGAGCTGGACCGGAAGGTCATGGCCGATCTGGCGATGAACGAAGGCGATGCCTTCGGCCTCATCATCAAGCAGGCGAAGGACGCACTTCCCGCTTAAGAACAACATCGGTTTTGCCGATAGCAAAAGGGCGCGGTTGGTTTGGTCCAGCCGCGCCCTTTTCTTTGCCAATTTCAGCCTTGAATATCAGGACTGGTTCGGAGAACATTCAGAGTGCCGTTCGTAATTTGATTGCTTAAAGGTCAAAACTTTGCCTTTTATCGGGATTGCAGGTTGGATCGCAATCATGGGGGGCCGAGTAATTCCAAACGAAGACGCCTGTAACGGAACAGTGCGGGTAACAGCTTATGAGCTGTCTCCCGCTCTACAGCCGTTCTTCAGCGCGCTTTACAACTTCGATGTCCATACTGACGGATCATCAATTGTTCGCGATTGTCATTACCCGGATTGGGCAGGCCTTCATTTTCGCGCACACGGCCTTCCGCAACTGGTGTCTATCGGTGACGCTCCGACAGAGGAGAACACACCCTTCGCGGCTAATGGCCCCACCAGCCAATCGTTAAGGGTAGGCTTTCGCACCTCCCAAACATGGAGCGTCGGGCTGAGCCCGGTGGGCTGGGCACGATATGCAAACGGCCCGGCGAGCGCGATCGCCAACAGCATCGTGGATGCATCAACCCATCCGGCGTTCAAGATCTTCACCGCCATTCCAGAGATCATCGCCGCGACGCCGGATGATGCGGATGCCGTTGTCCGCCAGATTGACACGTTTCTGTGCCAGATCGATTCTCCACGCAGCCCGCATGAAGAAAAGGTGATCGCCATGCACGAGGCGCTGCGCGATCCATCCGTCGGCGATGTCGAAACCCTTTCGGAGCGTGTCGGCATCAGCCGCCGCACGCTGGAAAGGCTGGCGTCGCGTTTCTTCGGCTTTCCTCCCAAAACCCTGCTGCGCCGCCAGCGTTTCCTGCGCAGCCTAGGCAAGTTCACGATCGAACCGGGGCGCAGCTGGAGCGCATCGCTGGATGGCCACTATGTCGACCAGGCGCATTTCGTGCGTGAATTTCGCGCGTTCATGGAAATGACGCCCAGCGAATATGCACAGATGCCGCATCCGG
Source organism: Aurantiacibacter rhizosphaerae (assembly GCF_009807005.1). Lineage (GTDB taxonomy): Bacteria > Pseudomonadota > Alphaproteobacteria > Sphingomonadales > Sphingomonadaceae > Alteraurantiacibacter > Alteraurantiacibacter rhizosphaerae. The sequence goes on from NZ_WUBR01000003.1 coordinate 52,854, forward strand.
TTCTTGGCAACATCTTCACCAAGCGATTGACGGAGCAGGGCGCGCATTAGGGGCGGGCGGCCCGGGCGCTGAGAGAATTAGGGCTTGGGCGCGGGCGGCAGGGCGGCTAACAGGCGCGGCCTGTCGTCAAACAAATCGAAGTACCGCAAAGCACCCATGTCCGACCACGATCAAACAGGCCAAGAGGCCCAGTCCCGCATTTCCGCTGCTGAAGACTTAAGCGCGCTGGAGGCCTTGCGCGTCGAATATCTCGGCAAGCAGGGCAGCATTTCCGGCTTGCTGAAGACGCTGGGCAAGATGACCCCGGAGGAACGGCAGGAGAAGGCTCCGGCGATCCAGGCGCTGCGCCAGTCGGTGACGGACGCCATCACCGCGCGCAAGGCAGAGCTGGAAGCCGCCGAACTCGAAGCGCGGCTGGCAACGGAGACGCTGGATCTCACCCTGCCTGCTCCCCAGGCACCGCAGGGCAGCGTGCACCCGGTAAGCCAGGTGATGGACGAGCTGGCAGAGATTTTCGCCGACCTTGGCTTTGCCGTGGCTACCGGACCGGAGATCGAGGACGACTGGTACAATTTCACCGCGCTCAACATGCCCGAAAGCCATCCGGCGCGCGCGATGCACGATACCTTCTATTTCCCCGACACCGCGCCCAAGGGTGGCAAGATGCTGCTGCGCACGCACACCAGCCCCGTGCAGGTGCGCACCATGCTGGCCGAAGGTGCGCCGCTTCGCATCATCGCGCCGGGCCGCGTGTATCGCAGTGACAGCGATGCCACCCACACGCCGATGTTCCACCAGATCGAAGGGCTGGTAATCGACAAGGGCATTCACCTTGGCCACCTGAAATGGACGCTGGAAACCTTCCTCAAGGCCTTCTTCGAGACAGAGGATATCGTCCTGCGCCTTCGCCCCAGCTATTTCCCCTTCACCGAACCCAGCGTGGAGGTGGACGTCGGCTTCGCGATCGAAAACGGCAAACGCATCCTGGGCGGCAGCGGCGATGAAGCCGGCCACGGCTGGATGGAACTGCTCGGCAGCGGCATGGTGAACCGCCGCGTGATCGAAATGAGCGGCCTTGATCCCGACGAATGGCAGGGCTTTGCCTTTGGCGTGGGCGTGGATCGGCTGGCCATGCTGAAATACGGCATGGACGATCTGCGCGCCTTCTTCGATGGCGATACGCGCTGGCTGAACCATTACGGCTTCAGCCCGTTCGACCAGCCCACCCTTTCCGCCGGTGTAGGAGCGCGGTCATGAAGTTCTCGCTCGAATGGCTCACCTATTTCCTCGAAACTGATGCGAGCACCGCTGAAATCGCCGCCAAGCTGAATGCGATCGGCATCGAGGTGGAGGATATCGAGGACCCGGCAGAGAAGCTGGAAGGCTTCCGCGTGGCCGAGGTTCTTACCGCCAAGCCGCATCCCGATGCGGACCGGTTGCAGGTGCTTTCCGTCAACACGGGGGAGGGCGATCCGCTGCAAGTCGTCTGCGGCGCGCCCAATGCGCGTGCCGGGATGAAGGGCGTGCTGGGCCTTCCGGGTGCAGAGGTGCCCGCAAACGGCATGAAGCTGCGCAAGTCCGAGATCCGCGGCGTCGAATCCAATGGCATGATGTGCTCCGTGCGTGAGCTTGAGCTGGGCGAGGAGCACGACGGCATCATCGAATTGCCCGCCGATGCGCCCGTAGGAACAAGCTTTGCCGAATATCACGGTGCCTCGCCCGTGTTCGACGTGGCGATCACGCCGAACCGGCCCGATTGCATGGGCGTTTACGGCATTGCCCGCGATCTGGCGGCGGCCGGCATGGGCACGCTGAAACCGCTGCGCGAGCATGACATTGCCGCCAGCTTCGCCTGTCCGGTGGAAATCCGCACGGACGATGCCGAGGGCTGCCCCGCTTTCTATGGCCGCGTCGTCAAGGGTGTGACCAATGGCGCAAGCCCCGAATGGATGCAGAAGCGCCTCCTCTCGGCGGGCCAGCGCCCGATCAGCGCGTTGGTGGACATCACCAATTACATGATGCTGGCCTTCGGTCGTCCGGCGCACGTCTATGACCTGAACAAGCTTTCCGGGCCGGTCGTCGCCCGCCGCGCGCGCGATGGCGAGAAGGTGCTGGCGCTGAACGAGAAGACCTACACGCTCGATCCCAGCATGACCGTGATCGCCGATGACAGTGGCGTGCACGATATCGCCGGGATCATGGGCGGCGAGGAAAGCTCCGTGCAGCCGGAAACCACCGATGTGCTGCTGGAAATCGCCTATTTCGATCCGGAAGCCATCGGCGTGACGGGCCGCAAGCTGGGCCTTGCCACCGATGCGCGCACCCGGTTCGAGCGCGGCGTGGACCCTGCCTGGCTGGACGAGGGGCTGGAAAGCCTCACCAGCCTGATTCAGCGGTTCTGCGGCGGAGAGGCGAGCGAGATCGTTCGCGCCGGAACGCCGCCGACCGATCCGAAGGTCATTGCTTTTGATCCTGCACTCACCGCGCGGCTTGGCGGTGTGGAGGTGCCCGAAGCCGAGCAGAAGCGCATTCTGGAAGCGCTGGGTTTCTCGGTTGGCTCTGACTGGCAGGTCACCTGCCCGCTGCGCCGCCACGATATCGAGGGCGCTGCCGATCTGGTTGAAGAAGTCGTGCGCATCCATGGCCTCGGCAATGTGGAAAGCGTCGCGCTGCCGCGTGCTGACGGCGTTGCCCGCCCCACCGCCACGCCGATGCAGGCGCTGGAACGTCGCCTCCGCCGTGCTGCTGCGGCGCGCGGGCTGAATGAGGCGGTGACGTGGTCCTTCCTGCCTACGGCCCAGGCCGAACATTTTGCTGATGGCGATGCGCTGTGGGTACTGGACAACCCCATCAGTGAGGACATGAAGGCCATGCGTCCGTCGCTGATCCCCGGCCTGCTGAGCGCGGCGAAGCGCAATGCCGACAGGTGCGCTGCGGGATCGCGATTGTTCGAGATCGGCCGCCGCTATTTGCGCGCCGAGGATGGCTCCAGCGATGAGCGGTCCACCCTTGCCGTACTGTTGTCGGGCGAAAAGACACTGCGCGGCTGGTCTACCGGCAAGGCTGCGCCGTTCGATGCGTTCGACGGCAAGGCCGAGGCCGAGGCGCTGCTTGCCGATGCCGGTGCGCCTGTAGAAAAGCTGATGGTGTTTGGCGAAGCGGGCGGCCAGTTCCACCCCGGCCAGTCTGCCACTTTGCGGCTTGGCCCCAAGAACATACTCGCCCGCTTTGGCGCGCTGCATCCGGCGACGCTGGATGCCTTCGATATCGATGGAACGGTGATCGCCGTGGAAATCTATCTCGACGCCATTCCCGCAAAGAAGGGCAAGAGCGGTTTCGAAAAACCCGCCTACGCGCCGCCCGCATTGCAATCGGTGGAGCGCGACTTCGCTTTCCTGGTGCCGCAGGATCTTGCGGCCGGTGATCTGCTGCGCGCGGTGAAGGGTGCGGACAAGGCCAACATCGTCGATGCCCGCGTGTTTGACGTGTTTGCCGGTCAGGGCGTGCCCGAAGGCAAGAAGAGCGTGGCCATCGAAGTCACGCTCCAGCCGGGCGAGAAGAGCTACAAGGACGAAGAACTGAAAGCGATCAGCGACAAGGTGGTGGCCGCGGCTGCAAAGCAGGGAGCGGAACTGCGGGGCTAGCGCAGCCTTGCAATCCATTTTGGCGCGCTGGCGGGTAGCCTAATAACCGACGCCCCAGTCGTCCGCGCTGCTGCCGGTTTCGTCGCCCCAGCCGCTGACTGCACTGGGCGCGGCGTAGGAGCCTTGTTCGCTGCGTGACCATTCATCGGCGGCACGGTTTGCGCTTTCAACCTCTGAGGCAGCGTCCGGCATTGCGCCGATCATGGCGTTGGCAGCCGGGTTCATCGCCAGCATGTTGAACGGCCGTTTCTCGATCGCCGCGGCAACATGCTCGTCCGCCACCAGCGCCAGCAAGGATACAGCGTAGCCCTGCTTCTTCATCGCCTCCACGGCGCGCTCGGCATTCTCGCCTTGCGGCGGCTCGATCTCGGTATCGACGAGTGAACCCGTGCCGTCCGCCTCCACGGTGGTGACGAAGCGCATCAGTTCATTGTGGTTTTCGTCAAGCAAGGCGGTGACGATTGTGTTGTCGTCTGGCGTGGTGACGCGGGAGCCCATCACATAGCTGCCCAGCACGTGAAGAGGCACGCTCGCCTGCTTCAGCGACGCCCGCACCTGATCTGGTGGCTGCTCGAAATGCTTGCCGCCGCCGCTCCAGCCCATCCACAGGATACTGGCCAGGAACGGCACAAACATCATCAGTAGGCGTATTTTGAAGAAACCCCAGGCCAAAACGATAGCTCCCCAGCCGTAACGGCGAAGAGCATCCCGCCGATTTGCTAAATTGTGGTAAAACGGCAGAAAATCGTGTGGCCACGGGCGGGAAAGGCCCATTTGCACAACGCCCGAGTGGACGGCAACTGATAGCGGCGCTATCTGCGCGCCTCCCATGACTTCCAATCGCCGCACCTTCGCCATCATTTCGCACCCTGACGCGGGCAAGACCACGCTGACGGAAAAGCTGTTGCTGCAAGGCGGGGCTATCCATCAGGCGGGCCTGGTAAAGGCGCGCGGGCAGGCGCGGCGTGCCCGGTCCGACTGGATGAAGATCGAGCAGCAGCGCGGCATTTCCGTCACCTCCAGCGTGATGACGTTCGAAAAGGACTATGATGGTGAGACGATCACCTTCAACCTGCTCGATACGCCGGGGCATGAGGATTTCTCCGAAGATACCTATCGCACGCTGACCGCGGTGGATTCCGCCATCATGGTGATCGATGCTGCCAAGGGTATCGAGCCGCAGACGCGCAAGCTGTTCGAAGTGTGCCGTCTGCGATCCGTGCCGATCATCACCTTCGTCAACAAGGTGGACCGCGAAGGCCGCGACCCGTTCGAGACGCTGGACGAAGTGGCCGATATGCTGGCGCTGGATGTCAGCCCGCAGATGTGGCCCATCGGCATGGGCGGCCTGTTCGAAGGCCTGCTTGATTTCCGCACCGGCGAAGTGGCCCGGCCCGAAGGCGGTTCGAGCGAATATCTGGGCAAGCGCGATGTCGATGCGGAGATCCCGGAGAATTTCGAGGAAGAATACCAGCTGGCACAGGCAGGCTATCCAGAGTTTGACCTGGAAGCCTATCGCAATGGCGATCTGACGCCGGTCTATTTCGGATCGGCCCTGAAGAATTTCGGTGTGGAGGAGCTGATCGATGCCATCGCGCGCCTCGCCCCGCCGCCGCGCCCGCAGCCGGCCGGGGATGAACTGATCGAGCCGAGCCTTGACGAGGTGACAGGCTTCATCTTCAAGGTGCAGGCCAACATGGACCCGAACCACCGCGACCGCATCGCCTTCATGCGGCAGGTTTCGGGCACCTTCAAACGCGGCATGAAGCTGACGCCAAGCGGCCTTGGCAAACCTATTGCCGTGCATTCGCCCATCCTGTTCTTCGCGCAGGACCGCGAGATTGCTGACACCGCAGAGCCGGGCGACATCATCGGCATTCCGAACCACGGTACATTGCGCGTGGGCGATACGCTGAGCGAAAAGAACGAGATCCGTTTCACCGGCCTGCCAAACTTCGCGCCGGAAATCCTGCGCCGCGTGCAGTTGAAGGATCCCACCAAGACCAAGCAATTGCGAAAGGCGCTGGACGATCTTTCCGAAGAGGGCGTGATTCAGGTCTTCTATCCCGAAATCGGCGGCAGCAGCATCGTGGGCGTCGTCGGCCAGTTGCAGCTGGACGTGCTGGTTTCGCGCCTCTCCGCAGAATACAAGGTGGAGGCAGGGCTTGAGGCATCGCCCTTCGCCACCGCCCGCTGGCTGAAGGGCAGCGATGCGGCGCTGCGCGATTTCGAGAAGTTCAACCAGGGCAATCTGGCGCGGGACCGGGACAATGATCTTGTGTTCATGGCGAAAAGCGCGTGGGACGTGGGCTATCAGGAAGAGAAAAATCCCGACCTGAAGTTCTCCGCCACCAAGGAGCGGTGACACGCGCCGCGTTCGAGCGTAGTCTTTGGCGATGGAATTTTTCGACGCCCTGAACTTCAAGCATGTCGAGATGATCGAATCGCAGCCGGTCTTCTTCGTCGCCACCGCCGCCGATGACGCGCGCATCAATCTTTCGCCCAAGGGCCTGCAGGACACTTTCCGCGTCATCTCTCCCACGCGCGTCGCCTATCTGGATCTTGGCGGCTCCGGCAACGAGACGAACGCGCACCTGCTGGCCGATGGCCGCATCACCGTGATGTTCTGCAATTTTCAGCAGCCCGCACTGATCCTGCGCATCTATGGCACGGGCAAGCCGGTACTGCCGTGGGAAAGCGGGTGGGACGAGATTTCGCAGCACTTCACTATGCTTCCCGGCACGCGGCAGATCTTCGATATCGCGGTGGAAAGCGTGCAGACATCATGCGGCTGGGGCGTTCCGATCATGGAGCATGACCGCGAGCGCAAAACGCTGATCAAGGCGCATAGCAATGCCGATCCGCAGGAATGGGCAGGCAAGCACAAGCGCCGCCGGGAAAGCATAGACGGGCTGCCAACGCGCACCACCGATCGCTATATCGCCGGTGAAACACCGACAGACAGCTGATGCAGCTCACCTTCGCCAGCTACAATATTCACAAGGGCATCGGCGCGGATCGCCGGCGCGATCCCGATCGCATCCTCTCCGTTATCGAGGAGGTCGATGCCGATATCATCGCGCTGCAGGAAGTGGACGAACGCTTCGGCTCTCGCCGTGCAGTGCTGGACAAGGATGATATCGCCGCGCTGGGATGGAATGTGGCGGCCCACTCCACCAAGCCTGCCAGCATGGGTTGGCACGGCAATGCGCTGCTGGTGCGCAGCCATATCAACGTGCTGAAAGTGGATGCCGAAACCCTGCCACGGCTGGAGCCGCGCGGCGCAGTGCGGGTGAAGCTGGACACCGGCGGCGGTGAAATCTGCGTTACCTGCATGCATCTGGACCTGTCCGGCCTCAGGCGAAAACGGCAGTTCGCGCATCTTTGCACCAACAGCCGCGCACCCGGCCTGCCTGCGGTGATGATGGGTGATTGCAACGAATGGATCCGCCCCATCGGCGAGGAGCGCGGCCTTGCCGCACACTGGCAGATGGTGGAACCCGGACCCAGCTTTCCCGCGCGCCGACCGCTGCTGGCGCTGGATCGGGTGATGCACACACCGCATTGGGAGATGCTGGGCGCAGAGGTGCATTCCAGCCGCATGGCGCGGCAGGCATCCGATCACCTGCCCATAAAGGTAACATTGCGATTGCAGGATGCGCCTAATGTGCACGATTCTTAGGCACGCTGCCTGAGAATTAGGCGCGGCGCCCGGTTCGGTGGGCAGCATGAACGCCGAATGTTCGCTCAAGTTCCCGAAATATAACCTTTCATCACTTCTGGCACGGCTGTTGCATTGCACAATCGCGGCCGGGAGCGACCCGGCAAGTCATAGGGGTCAGGGATGAAATTCGTCATCGCCATCATCAAACCATTCAAGCTCGACGAAGTGCGCGAAGCACTCGCCGGATTGGGCGTCGCCGGCATGACCGTGTCGGAAGTGAAGGGCTTCGGTCGCCAGAAGGGCCAGACCGAAATCTACCGCGGCGCCGAATATTCGGTGAACATGCTGCCGAAGGTGAAGCTGGAAATCGCGGTGAGCGATGAGCTGATGCCGAAGGTCGTCGAGACCATCCAGGAAACGGCCAGCACGCAAAGCATCGGTGACGGGAAGATCTTCGTGCTCGAACTGGCTTCGACCACGCGCATCCGGACCGGTGAGACCGACGAAACCGCGCTTTGATCAGGGGGTCAGACACAATGAAATCTGCACTAATGAAATTTGGCGCTGTCGGTGCGATGGCACTGATGGCCACCAGCCCGGCTCATGCCGCCGCGCCTGCTGTCGATGCTGCGGCAGAGGCAGTGGGCGGCGGAACGGCCTATATCTTCAACACGCTGCTGTTCCTTATCGGCGGCTTCCTGGTCATGTGGATGGCAGCGGGCTTTGCCATGCTGGAGGCGGGCCTCGTGCGCGCCAAAAACACCTCCACGCAGTGCCTCAAGAACATCGGCCTCTATTCCATTGCCGGCCTGATGTTCTGGGTAATCGGCTATAACATCGCCTACCCTGGCGACATGGGCACCGACTGGAACGGCTTTATCGGCGGCTTCAGCGGCGTTTATTCGATGCAGGGCGTTGGCGAGGCTGACACCGGCACGGGCTATTCCGTTGCTTCCGACTGGTTCTTCCAGATGGTGTTCTGCGCCACCACGGCCTCGATCGTTTCGGGCACGCTGGCCGAACGCATCAAGATCGTGCCGTTCTTCATCTTCGTCACCATCCTTACCGCCGTGATCTATCCGGTCGTGGTGAGCTGGGAATGGGGCGGCGGCTTCCTTGATACCGACTGGGGCTTCTCCGACTTTGCAGGTTCCACGCTGGTTCACTCTACCGGCGGCTGGGCTGCCCTGGTTGGCGCGCTGATCCTGGGGCCACGTCTTGGCCGCTATGTGGACGGCAAGGTGCAGGTCTTCCCCGGCACCAACATCCCGCTGGCAACGCTGGGTACCTTTATCCTGTGGCTCGGCTGGTTCGGCTTCAACGGCGCCTCGCAGCTTGCGATGGGCACCGTGGGTGACGTGTCCGACGTGTCGAAGATCTTCGTGAACACCAACATGGCTGCCTGTGGCGGCGTGGTGATCGCGATCATCCTGACGCAGATCCGTTACAAGAAGGCCGACGTTACCATGGCCATGAACGGCGCGCTGGCCGGCCTCGTGTCGATCACCGCAGAGCCGCTGGCACCCACCGTTGGCCAGTCGATCCTGATCGGCATGATCGGCGGCGCCATCGTGGTGTTCACCGTTCCGCTGCTCGACAAGCTGAAGATCGACGATGTTGTCGGCGCCATTCCGGTCCACCTCGTGGCTGGCATCTGGGGCACGCTGATCGTGGCCTGGACGGGCGATGCCACCTTCGTGGGTCAGCTGGTTGGCGTTCTTGCCACCATGGTCTGGGTCTCGGTTGTCTCGGCAATCGTCTGGACGGTCCTCAAGGTCACCATTGGTCTGCGCCCATCCGAGGAAATCGAGCTTGCTGGTCTCGATATCCATGAGACCGGCGTGGAAGCCTATCCGGGGCTCGCCAACCAGGCGTAACCCCACACCGAATTGGCGGGGGCGGGACCTTCCTCCTCTCCCCCCGACCCCGCCAACAATCGTTCCTCCTGCGAACGTACAACTTGACAAGGGCCGGAGCCGTAAAGCTCCGGCCCCTTTTTTTGCCTGTTTGCAGGGTCCGATCTTTTTAGTTGCCAGCCGCCCCGCCTGTTCGTTTACAAGCGTCGCTCATGTCGCGCGGATACGGCGCACGCTCAACTATCGGGGGAACATCCATGAAAATGGTCGTCGCAATCATCAAGCCGTTCAAACTGGAAGAGGTTCGCGAAGCGCTGGCCGCCATCGGTATCTCTGGCATGACAGTGTGCGAGGCCAAGGGCTTCGGGCGGCAGAAAGGCCAGACCGAAATTTATCGCGGGGCAGAATATGCCGTGAACATGCTGCCCAAGGTGCGCCTGGAAATTGTGACGAGCGACGAGATAGCGCCAAAGATCGTCGAAACCATTCGTGAAGCGGCGAACACCAATTCTATCGGCGATGGAAAGATTTTTGTGCTGGAGGTGGGCGACGTTACGCGTATTCGCACAGGTGAAACCGGCGAATTGGCTGTTTGAATTGACGCTGCCAAAGAATTGTCACTGAAGAACGCGCGGCTGCTTAAGCCAGGATTGTGACATTCCGGCAACAGCAACCAGGCGCTGGCCCGCATTGACCGGGCGAAGCACTTGAATTACATGGCCGATCTGTGCCGCGCAATATCAGGAAAAGCGAAAACAGAATTACTATCCTGATGTGTCTGGCGCTAGGGAACAATACAGTCAAAGGTCACTTTAGATTGTCACGTTCGGTCCGCGCTCTTATGGGCTGAACAGAACTACTTGGGGAAACAATATGATACGTAAGAGTGCTCTGGCCATCGGCGTTGCCGCAACGGCGCTTGCCGTTCCGGCAATGGCGCGTGATGGCGATGTGTACATCGGCCTTGATGCCGGTGCCATTGAGGTTGGTGAAACCGATCTCGATATTCCTGGCGTCTCCAGCGCCACCATCGATTACGACGCCGGCTTCGATGTCGATGCCGTCCTCGGTTACGACTGGGGCCCGATCCGTACGGAAATCGAAGGCTCCTACAAGGAAGTCGGCAGCGAAGATCTCAGCAGTGCTGCAGTTGGCGCGCCGATCCCTCCGCAGACGATTCCTTTCGCCGGTGTTGAGCAGCGCCTCACCTCCGTGATGGCCAATGCACTGCTCGATCTGGGCGGTGAAGAAGGCAAGGTCGGCTTCGCACTTGGTGGTGGTTTCGGCCGCACCTGGACCGGCATCGACACGGACAACACCGTGCTTGGCGGCAACCTGCTCGACGATGAAGACAATGCCTGGGCATACCAGGGTCTGGCGCAGGTTCGCCTGCCGGTTTCGGACAATATCGAGCTGGGCCTGAAGTATCGCTACTTCCGCACTGCCGAGCTGCGCGTCACCGATTCGCTGGGTCGTGACATCGATTACAATGTCGATTCGCACTCTGGCCTGGTGAGCTTCATCTACAACTTCGGTGCAGCAGAAGTGGCTCCGCCGCCTCCGCCGCCGCCGCCTCCGCCTCCGCCGCCTCCGCCGCCGCCTCCTCCCCCGCCGCCGCCGCCTCCGGCCGCAGTGTGTGAGCAGGGCCCGTACATCGTGTTCTTCGATTGGGATCAGTCGGACATCACGCCGGAAGCAGCCACGGTTCTGAACTCTGCAATCACCGCCTATGGCGATTGCGGCACGGCAGCAATCATGCTGGCCGGTCACACTGACCGTTCGGGCAGCGTCCAGTACAACATCGGTCTCGCCGAACGTCGTAACGACTCGGTCGAGAACTACCTGACCGGTCGCGGCATTCCGTCGACCCGCATCACGACCGAAGCCTTTGGCGAAAGCATGCCTCGCGTGCCGACCGCTGACGGTGTTCGTGAACTGCAGAACCGGCGCGTGGAAATCACCTACGGTCCGGGTTCGGGGATGTAAGCGATTACGCTTCTACGAATGTGAAAGGGGCCGGGGGAGCAATCCTCCGGCCCCTTTTTTTTAACATTGCTCATGTCTCCCTATTATCGGTGGCGTTTCCCGCGCGATGCCTCCCAGCGGGCCCGGATCATCTCCGATGTCTCGCGGCTATCATCGTGGCTCCAGCCCGGCGCACGCCAGATGTAGGATAATTTGTGTCGCCACGGCGCCCGCCACACGTCGCGCACTATGCCCAGCCATTCGTGAAAGACGACATGCAGCAGGTTGAAGCTGCCCAACTGGCTGACGATGCCGTAGCGAATCCGGTCCTCGTCATCCTCCGGCGCGAATGTGCCGAAAAGCTTGTCCCAGATGATGAAGGTGCCGGCGAAATTCCGGTCCAGATAGCGCGCGTTTACCGCGTGATGCACGCGGTGGTGCGAAGGCGTGTTCATCACCGCCTCAAACCAGCGGGGCATGCGTTTCACCGTCTCTGTATGGATCCAGAACTGGTAGACCAGATTCAAACCCGCGCATGCCAATATCATGCCCGGCTCAAACCCGGCAAGGGCCAGCGGCAGGCGAAAGATGAAGGACAGCGCGATAAATCCCGTCCAGCTTTGGCGCAGCGCGGTGGAGAGGTTGTAGTTCTGGCTGGAGTGGTGATTGACATGGCTTGCCCAGAACCACCGCACACGGTGGGCGCTTCGGTGAAAGGCGTAATAGGCCAGGTCGTCCAGCACGAAGCACAGGGGCCAAGCCCACCATGCCCATCCGATTGATAGGGGCAGCAAGCCATGCGCCCACACCAGCATCGCCGCCGTCAGCCCCCCGGTTGCCGCGGCCGCAATCGTACTGCCAAGACCGATTGCGAGGGAGGTGCCGGTATCGCGCCACTCATACGCATGGCCAGCACCCGTTTTGCGGGACCACATAAGTTCAGCCACGATGAGGGCGACGAACACGGGGATTGCATAAGCGACAGGATCGAACGGCATCCAGGCTTATTAGCATCGCTGTCAGTAGCGGCCCAGCCCTGACTGCGGCCCGGCATCCAGCCCTGTAATCAAGCCCTGTAGTCAAGCTCCGTATCAGTTGCCGGGCGTTTGCCAGCGTTCGGCGCTTTCTCCCAGATCGAGCTGCAGGGATTCAATACCCGCGATTTGCAGCACGCCGTCCCTTGCGGTGATGGCGGAGCCTTCATTCAGCAGGCGAACGACGAAGTGCGTGCCATGGGGCACCAGCACGGCGATTCGCCCCTGCGCATCACGCGCGATCGCCGATGCACCTTGCCGATCAAGCGCCAGGCTGGCTGGTTCAAACCCGCCTGGTGCAAGCTGGAACTGCGCGGTGGCTTCAGCCTCCGAATCCAGCTTTGCCGCGGTTCGAAAGCCTAGAAACCAGGTCAGCAGCACGATCAGGACGACGGCGAGCAGTGACCCGAGAAACTGTACCCAGACCCCATCCACGCCGCCATCCACCGCGTCAGTCGCGGGCCTTGTTGGCCAGCATTTCCAGCGTGGGTGTGATGGAACTGATGTCGTAGCGTGCACCCTGCGCGGCCTGCACCAGTTTCGCCGGGTCTTCCCCGCGGCTCGCCTGCGCCAGCGCCCACAAATAGGTGGAGCGTGTGCCGGAGCGGCAATAGGCCAGCACCCTGCCATCCGCCACTTCCAGCGCATCGGCCATAGCTTTCACCTGCGCCTCTCCAAAACCTGCGTGGCCTACGGGAATGGCCGTATAGGCCATGCCATTGGCGGCGGCGGCGGCGCTGATGGCATCGCCCTCAGGCTGGCCTTCTTCCTCGTCATCGGGCCGATTGTTGATCAGCAGCGTAACGCCCTGCTGCGCCGCATCGGCAACGTCCTGGACGGTGATCTGCGGGCTGGCCCACATTGATTCTGTCAGCTTGCGGAAATCACTCATCCTGCCCTCGTCCTTTTGGTGAAACGCCGTTGCGCGCGGCCGATTTGCCGCGTTCAATGGCCCAAGACGGGCGGCTTCGCAAATGGTCATGGCGCTGTAATCTTAAATCATTCGCGTCCAACGCGATTATACGTTATAAACCTTGCCCGAAGTGTCGGGGAAAGTCCGTCATTTCCGGCCGCCGAGAATTTCGCTCGCGTCGGCGGCTGGTGTTTCAGGGCGGGAATGAAGGTTTTGCGAATTCATGGGTTATGATCGAGGACGTCGCGGTCGGGGACGCGACAAGAGGGACAACATTGGCGAAGAAGGGTTCGATCCCTTCATGGACGGATCTCCGCCCATGGATAGCGGCGGCTGGCGTGACGGCGGCAATGATCGCGGCGGCTTCGGCGGCGGCGGCGGTGGCCGTTTCAACGACGATCGTGGCGGCGGCTTCGGCGGCGGTGATCGCGGCGGCGGCGGTGGCGGCTTTGGCGGCGGCGCAGGTCGCGGCGGACCGCGCGGTGGCGGCGGCGGCGGAATGCCGGCGCAGGTCGTTGGCGCAGGCCAGGGCAAGGTAAAATTCTTCAACGCACAGAAGGGCTTCGGCTTCATCCAGCGCGATGAGGGCGGCGAAGATGTTTTCGTGCACATCAGCCAGGTCGAACGCGCCGGGCTTGAAGGTCTTGCCGAAGGGCAGGAGCTTCAGTTCAACCTCGTTGATCGCGGTGGCAAGGTGTCCGCTGCCGATCTGCAGGTTGTGGGCGATGTGATCGAGGCACCGGCCAAGGCACCCCAGCGTGAGCTTACGGGCGAAAAGGCCGTGGGCACGGTGAAGTTCTTCAACGCCATGAAGGGCTTTGGCTTCATCACCCGCGATGATGGCAAGGAAGATGCCTTCGTGCATATCAGCGCTGTCGAACGGTCGGGCCTGCAAGGCGTTGCCGAAGGTGACCGATTCGAATTTGACCTCGAAGTTGATCGACGAGGCAAGTATTCGGCAGTCAACTTGGTGCCGGTGCAGGGCTAAGGCCCCCACCTGCAACCACCCAAGGTAGTGGCGGCCGAGTATGTTTGACCGGCCGCCACCACCCTCCTAGATGAGAACGTAATGGCGGTCCGGAGAGGCCGCTTTTTTTGATTTCACGATTTCATCAAGGACGTTTTCAACATGTCGATCACCCCGCTTATGCCCGTCTACCCACGGTGCGACGTGCGGCCCGTAGAGGGCGACAATTGCCACCTCATCACCGAGGACGGCACTCGTTATCTGGACTTTGCCGCAGGCATCGCGGTCAACCTGCTTGGCCATTCGCATCCAGGCCTGATCGGCGCGATCCAGGATCAGGCGGCCAGGTTGATGCATGTCTCCAACCTTTATGGCAGCCCCCAGGGCGAGGCACTGGCGCAGCGGCTGGTGGACAAGACTTTCGCTGACACGGTGTTCTTCACGAACTCTGGCGCCGAAGCGGTGGAAACCGCAATCAAGGTGGCGCGCGCCTATCACCAGCACGTGGGTAATGATGAAAAGTTCGAACTGATCACTTTCAAGAACGCCTTCCACGGGCGGACGATGGCGACGATCAGCGCATCGAATCAGGAGAAGATGCACAAGGGTTTCAATCCCTTGCTGCCGGGCTTCAAATATGTCGATTTCGATGACCTGGAAGGGGTCAAGGCCGCCATCGGGCCAAACACCGCCGGCTTTCTGGTGGAGCCAGTGCAGGGCGAGGGCGGCATCCGCGTCGCCTCGAAGGAATTCATGCAGGGCCTGCGCAAACTGGCGGACGAGCATGATCTGATGCTGGTGCTGGACGAAGTGCAGTGCGGCGTCGCGCGCACCGGCACGCTCTACGCCTATGAACAGTTCGGCATCATTCCGGATGTGATGGCCACTGCCAAGGGTATCGGCGGCGGCTTCCCGATGGGTGCCTGTCTCGCCACCGAAAAGGCCGCGCGCGGCATGGTGTTCGGCACACACGGCTCCACCTATGGCGGCAATCCGCTGGCGATGGCAGCCGGCATGGCGGTGATGGACGCCGTGGCCAATGACGAATTTCTGGCCGAAGTGCGCGCCAAGGGTGAGCGGCTGCGGTCACGGCTTGAACAGTTCATCGGCAATTACCCCGACCTGTTTGAAAGCGTGCGCGGTATGGGCTTTATGCTGGGGATCAAGATGAAAGCCGAGCCAAGGCCCTTCATGCAGCATCTTCGCGATCACCACCAGCTGCTCACCGTCGCAGCGGGCGATTCCACGCTGCGGCTTTTGCCGCCGCTGGTGATCGAGGATGCAGAGATGGACGAATTTATCGAGAAGCTCTCCGCAGGAGCTGCAGATTACGAGGTCCCAGCCGAGTCATGACCACAAAACCTCCCTTGGAAGTATCTCCCGTGATCCGCAATTTCATCGATCTGTCCGACGCTGGCGGCAATGCGATGGCGGCCATGATCAACGGCGCGCAGGATCGCAAGAATGCGCGCCGTGGTTGGCCGAAGGCCATGCCAGACACAGATCAGCCGCTGGCTGGCCACGTTCTGGGGATGGTGTTCGAGAAAAGCTCTACCCGCACACGGGTGAGTTTTGATATCGCCATGCGCCAATTGGGCGGCAGCGCTCTGATCCTGGATGCCAGCACATCACAACTGGGGCGGGGCGAATCGATTGCCGATACTGCCCGCGTGCTCAGTCGCATGGTCGATGCGATCATGGTGCGGACCGATGATCATGCCAAGATAGAGGAAATGGCGCATTACGCGCATGTGCCGGTCATCAACGGGCTGACGGACCGATCGCACCCCTGTCAGATCATGGCGGATCTGCTGACCATGATTGAACATCGCAAGGCGCTGCCAGGGCTGGAAGTCGCTTGGTTCGGGGATGGAAATAACGTGCTGCACTCAATTCTTGAGGCAGCAGCGCTGATGAAGTTCAACGTGCGCGTGGCAACGCCTGCGGGGTATGAGCCGGATGGCGAGTTCGTGCAGATGGCCCGCAAGGCAGGTTCCACCATCACGCTCACCAATGATGCCGTGGCTGCCGCATCGGGGGCCGATGTGCTGATAACCGACACGTGGATATCAATGGGTCAGGACCACGCCGACGAGAAGTTGACCGCAATGGAGCCATTCCGCGTGGATGCCGCGCTGATGGGGAACGCCAAGTCCGACGCGATCTTCCTGCACTGCCTGCCCGCCCATGTGGGGGACGAAGTGAGTGCCGAAGTTTTCGAAGGACGCCAATCGGTCGTTTTCGATGAAGCGGAAAACCGCATTCACGCGCAGAAATCCGTCTTGCTGTGGTGTTTCGGGAAGCTCGGCTAGGCGCTTCACAATACGGGACGGCGCACCATATGATGCGTATGAACGAAACCCGATCCGATACATTCTCCGACGAACTGCTCGGCTTTTCCATTCCGTCGCGCGATTCGCGCGGGCGCGCCGTAAGGCTTGGCCCCGTGGTGGAAGAGATTCTTGCCGCGCATGATTATCCCCCCGCGCTGAAACATGCCTTGGCAGAGGCGCTGGTTCTGGCCACGCTGATGGGCGGGCTGATGAAGGACGAAGGCGACCAGTTGACCATGCAGGCGCAGGGCGAGGGCGGCATCGTCAGCCTGCTGGTGTGCGATTACCGCGATGGCGCGATCCGCGGCTATATCGAGCATGACGAGGAGCAGATGGCGGCTGAGGGGGCTAACCCTTCGCTCGATGCGCTGTTCGGAAAGGCTCACCTCGCGATCACCTTCGACATCGCCAAGACGGGGAAGCGTTACCAAGGCATCGTACCGATGGAAGGCGATTCGCTATCGGCAGCGGTAGAAAGCTATTTTATGCAGAGTGAGCAGATCCCCACCCTGATCCGCACCGCCATCAGCTCCAGCAAGGGGCAAACCGTGGCGGCGGGCCTGCTGGTGCAGCACCTGCCCGAAGGAGAGGAAGGCCGTGAGCGCCTGCACGTAGAGCTTGATCATCCGGAGTGGGAGCATGTCTCCATCCTGGCTGACAGTCTGCGGCATGAGGAGCTTGTCGAGCCGGGTCTGTCATTGGAAGATATCGTCTGGAGACTTTATCACGAGGAGGACAAGATCCTTGTCTCCCCGGGGGCGCAGCTTTCGAAGGGCTGCCGTTGCACCATCGAACATTTCGAAGAGGTTCTGGCGCGTTTTCCCAAGGAGGAACGCCGGGACATGGCCGATGATGAAGGGATCATTTTGGTCGACTGCGCATTCTGCTCGAAGGTTTTTCCAATCCAGGATTAACCATTCGTCGTACCTATAGTGCAATTGGTCGTTCATGTTGGCCGTGCTATAAGCGAGCAAATAGGAGTCTAACCGTCGTGGCAGGTATCAAGGGAAAATTGGGTGTGTGGAGTGCGGCTGCGGCAGCTGTTTTTGCATTCTCACCAGTGTCCGCCCAAGCGCCAGAACTTGCGATGCTCGATAATTTGCAGCGCGGCGCATGGGAATTGCGCGTGCGCCCCGGAAACGCCACGCAGCGAATTTGCGTCCGCACCGGCCGCGAACTGATCCAGCTGCGCCATCGCCAGCCGTCCTGTGGCCGTTTCGTGGTGCAGGATGAATCGAATGAGGTGACAGTCCAATACACATGCCGTGGCAATGGGTATGGC
This sequence comes from Aurantiacibacter rhizosphaerae, assembly GCF_009807005.1. Lineage (GTDB taxonomy): Bacteria > Pseudomonadota > Alphaproteobacteria > Sphingomonadales > Sphingomonadaceae > Alteraurantiacibacter > Alteraurantiacibacter rhizosphaerae. The sequence continues at coordinate 70,512 of NZ_WUBR01000003.1, forward strand.
CGCACCACTATTCGCCGTGAGAGCCGCGATGTCGTGCAAATCCGCAGCCAGGGTATTCATGGGGGCTCGCCATTTTCGATCGAAGGCGAAGCGCGCCGCGTCGGCTCCTGCTGATCGCGCCTCTTGCCCAATCGGGCATGACTGCCTAGCCAAATCTGATGGATGATAATGGAAAGATCGCAGTCGTGCTGCTTTCGGGCGGGCTCGATTCGATGGTGACGAGCGCCATCGCACTGGAGCAGGGCTACCGCCTCAACGCGCTCACCATCGATTATGGCCAGCGCCATGTGCGTGAATTGCAATCGGCAGAGTTTATTGCGCAAAAACTGGGCGTGGAGCGGCATGTGCGGCTCCCGCTGGATCTCCGTCAGTTTGGCGCCTCCGCGCTGACGGCGGATATCGACGTACCAAAGTCTGGCGTCGGCACAGATATCCCTGTCACCTACGTTCCCGCGCGCAATCTGCTGTTCCTGTCGTTGACAACGGCCTTTGCCGAGAGCGCGAGCGCGAGCGACATTTTCATCGGGGTCAATGCCCTGGATTATTCGGGATATCCCGACTGCCGGCCAGAATTCATCGCCAGCTTTGCCGAAACAGCTCGGCTGGGCACAAAGCAAGGGGTGGAAGGGCAAGCCTTTTGGATTCACGCGCCTCTTCAGCACATGACGAAGGCGGAAATTGCGCGAGAATGTGCAAGGCTCGAGCTTGACCCGGCGTGGAGCTGGTCTTGCTATGATCCCACGCCGGATGGGCAGGCGTGCGGTTTATGCGATAGCTGCCGCCTGCGGCTGAAAGGCTTTGCTGAGGCTGATGTGAAGGACACGACTAACTACGCCAATAAACCCGAGTAGTTAGCGCTCCTTACACGGAGCCATCCACAAAATTAGCTTTGCGAGAAGACGCCGCAGGCTACGCGGCTTCCGGCATCGCCAGCAGGATCGGAGCGATAATCATCGGCGCCCTCGTGCACGACAAGAGCCGTGCCGTCCGCATCAAAAATCTCGGTCAACACCGTTGCGCGCGTCCCGCGAAGGGTCGTGCTAATGGTGCCAACGCCAGCTGAAGAGACTTCTGCATTGGGAAGATCACCCAGGTGCGCGCCCTGAGGATTGAGGGTGCCGTGTTCATTGCCCATGGGGTTGAGGTGCCCGCCAGCGGACGTAAAATCGGTGGCGCTGCAATCGCCAGTGGTGTGCAGGTGTACGGCGTGTGTACCGGCAGGCATACCCTGCAGTGAAACGGATACCGTTACCTCGTCACCTTCGGAATACAGCATGGCAGAGCCAACATTGTTACCGCTGCGATCCATCAGCATTGCAGATCCAAGCTCAGATCCTGTCTCTTCGTAGGCCGTGGCACAGCCGGAAGTGGCGAGCAGGGCGAGGGCGACGAGGGGAAGGCTGCGATAGCGCATGATGGCTCCTTAAATTTGATCTCACCCTCACTACGCACACCTCCAAAGAAGGGTCCGTTATTCTGTGGCCAGGATACCAGCTGCCTTCAGTGCCTCCACGATCTCCCCGATTGCCGCGCGCGCCTCTGCATCCACCGTAGCACCTGCTACTGGCAGGTTGACGGCGGCAGGCACGATCCATCCGCCGTTGTAGCGCGCAGTGCGGTTTGCCGACCGGTTGAATATCACCATGCCCTCAACCGGAGAGACAAACAGCCAGTTGCCACCTTGGCGGCAGGCGAATCGGCCCGCATTGCCAATCCATTCGCCGGTCGGCTGGCCACCGACGATCCAGCATTCGCCATCGGCTGGAGTGGCAGGGGGATTGTCGGCCACTCCCTCTATCACGGGGTGTAGCAGGGCATCGATCAGTGCGAATGCCTCGTTCACCGTGAACTCTTTCTGCGCCTGTGCCGCACGCATAACCATGTTGCGGGCCGCGCAGCGATTCCGGTTCGCTGGCTGAGTACAATGTGGCCTGCGCGCCATTGGGCCAGGTGAGCCTGCGCAGAGAGGGTTCAAAATCCGGTGCTTCGGGATATTGGTGGCAGGCAATGATTCCGCTTTCTCCTTCCACCATGACGGCGCGCGCCTCCGCAATAGAGCGGGTTACCAACGCGATGCGGGCGTGCGGGTCTTCTTCTGCGATATGACGAACCCATTCGGCACCTGCCCGCGTCTTGCCGAAACCACGCCCAGCGCAGATCAGCCACAGGCGCCAGTCGCCGTTGGGCGGCATTTGTTCGGCACGGGCCCACAGGGGCCAGTGGCCTTCCAGCAGGTCTCTTTCATCGCCGCTCAGCTCTGAAAGGAAATCATAGCGTTCCGGATCGTCCAGCGCGGTGAGCGCGCGCCGGTTCTCAGTCCCGTTCATTGGGAATGATCTCGATAACGCGATCCTCTTTCAGCAGGCGTTCGGCAGCGGCGCGGCGCTCGCGCATCCGGTCCAGCTTGGCATTCAGGCTGGCCAGAACGGCGGCCTTGTCTCGCTTGCCCTGGCGGGCCTTTTCCTTTGCCGCCGCCTCGCGATGTGCGGCCAGCAGCCTGAGGGCATTGGCGATATCGAACTTGGTATCGCCCGGCGGCGTGCCGAAACGCAGGCGCTGCAGCGTTTCCATCTCCAGGTGCTCATACCCCTCCAGCAGAGCGGCGCTCCACTGGGCGCGGAATTCCGGGCTCTCGCGCCGCCATTTATAGGCATAGGACGTCATCGCGCCCGATTTGCGCGCGGCCTCGGAAACATTGGAAGTCTCGGCCAGTGTTTCGAGGAAAATGAGCTTCCAGTTCTGGCTCAGGTTCTGACCTTTCTGGTCCTTTCGCGGTTTTACGCGTTTTGCCATGTGACCCCACCCTTGCAGTTGCTTTGATCAGATCGGCTGCGGGCACGAAAAAGGGCGGTTCCCCTGCGGGACCGCCCTGAAAACAGCTTGCTGCCGACTCGCTTTATCGCGATGTTCCTTTTCTCTAACCAAACAGTGTCACGATGTCAATGATAAAGTGCCATATGGGTTAGTTTGTAGGACTTGCCGGGCGTGCAAAGCTGCACTAAGCGGCGGACAGCAATTCAGGACCGGCCATGCTTCGCGGATTATACAACTGGACTATGGCCAAGGCCGCGCATCCCCATGCGCAGTGGTGGCTAGCCTTCTTCTCCTTCATCGAATCAAGCTTCTTCCCCATCCCGCCGCATCCGCTGCTGGGACTGATGTGCCTGGCAGAGCCGAAGCGTGCGATCCGCTATGCCGCGATATGCACCGCGGCATCGGTGCTGGGCGGCCTGTTCGGCTATATGATCGGCTTCTTTTTGTACGAGGCGGTGGGCGAATGGCTAATCGGCGCGCTGGGCCTGACGGACAGTTTCCCGGCTGCGGCATGCTATATCCGCGAACAGGGCGCGATTGCCGTGTTCCTGGCGGCAGGCACGCCGATCCCGTTCAAGCTGATGACGATCACCGCCGGCTTTATCGAGATGAACCTCGTTACCTTCCTGATCGCCGCGATTGCCGGGCGCGCGCTTATCTTCATGGTGGTGGGCGTGCTGTTCCAGTTCTTCGGCGCACCGATCAAGGCCATTATTGACAAATATCTGGGCACGGTGACCACGATTTTCGTCGTGCTGGTGGTGGGCGGCTTCCTGGCGATCACGCAGCTTGGCGGCGGTCATGACGATACCGGCGCATCGGATGATCCATGTGCCAATGTCACTTCCATGGAAGATGTAAGGGCACAGTAAGCCGCATTCGCAAACCGGGGAGGGGCCATGCGCAATATCCTGTTTCTCTGCACCGCCAATTCCGCGCGCTCGATACTGGCGGAGGCGATATTGCGCGATGCCGGTGCAGGCCGCTTTGCCGCCTTTTCTGCCGGCAGCACGCCGCGCGGCGTGCCCAATCCGCTGGCGTTGCAGCTGCTGATGGCAAAGGGGCACAGCGTGGAAGACATGCGATCGAAGAGCTGGGATGAATTCACCACGCCGCACGCACCGACGATCCACGCAGTCATCACGGTGTGCGACAATGCGAAGGGCGAAAGCTGCCCGATCTTCCCTGGCCATCCCGGTCAGGCGCACTGGGGCATTCCCGATCCCGCCAGCGTGGCGGCGGATGGCACGCATATCGACGGCGATCTCAGCGGATTCGAGACCGCCTATCGCCGCCTGTCGAGCAGGATCGATGCGATGCTGGCGTTAGATGAAGAGGCGATCACGCAGCGCGAGTGGCGCGATGCTCTCACCCAAATCGGTCGCAACGCAGAAGGATCGACGGGAAATGGCTGAGTTTGATCTGCCCAAACGCCTTGTAGCCGAAGCAATCGGAAGCTTTTTCCTGTTTGCAGGGGTGATCGGGTCCGGCGTCATGGCGGAAGCGCTGGCGGGCGGCAATGTGGCACTGGCACTGCTGGCCAACACGATTGCAACAGGCGCGATCCTCTATGTGGTTATCGTCATGCTGGGCCTTGTATCCGGTGCGCATTTCAATCCTGCGGTGACGCTGGCCTTTGCGCTGCGGAGAGAGATCGGATGGTGCGCGGGCGGGGCATATGTCGTCACGCAGATCGCTGCAGGGGCACTTGGGGCATGGGCGGTCCACGTGATGTTCGATCTGCCCATCCTGCAATTCTCCACGAAGGCTCGCGTCGGCATCGGCCAATGGACAGGCGAGTTCGTGGCAACGTTCGGCCTGGTGTTCACCATCCTCGCGCTGGTGCGATTGCGGGAAAGCGCCATCCCCACGGCAGTCGCGCTGTATATTACGGCGGCCTACTGGTTCACCAGTTCCACAAGCTTTGCCAATCCTGCGATCACGCTGGTGCGCAGCCTGTCTGACACATTCGCCGGTATCGCACCCGCCGATGTTCCGGGATTTATCGCGGCGCAGCTGGCCGGCGCGGTGATAGCCGTGGCACTGGCTGGCTGGATGTTTGAGAGCCAAGCCAGTGCTGCACGGTCTAAGTCGACGGACTGATTATCCCTCGAAGCTGGTTTCCAGCGTGATCTCGCAATTCAGCAGTTTGGAAATCGGGCAGCCTTCCTTCGCTTCGGCTGCCAGTTCCTCGAACTTTGCCTGATCCATGCCGGGGACCTTGGCCTTTGTCGCCAGCGCGGACTTGGTGACGGTGAAACCATCGCCATCCTTTTCCAGCGTAACCTCGGCATTGGTGGTGACGGAGCCGTCGGTGTGGCCAGCCTCCGCCAGCTTGAAGCTGAGCGCCATGGTGAAGCAGCTGGCATGGGCCGCGCCGATCAGTTCTTCGGGGTTGGTGCCGGCTGCATCCTCGAACCGCGTCTGAAATCCATAGGGCTGCGCAGACAGCGCGCCAGACCCGGTGGACACGTGGCCCTTACCATCTTTGCCAAGGCCTTCGTAAGTTGCGGAGCCGGTGTTCGTCGTCTTCATGAAAAATTCTCCTTTCCATGAAGACGTGCAGGCCTGACCGCTGGTTCCGAAGCTAGATAATACCCACGGCCTTGCCCGCACGTTCGAACATGCCGAGAATGGTTTCCACCTCCTCGTCCGAATGTTCGGCGCAAAGCGAGCAGCGCAGCAGCGTCATGTTGGCAGGCGTTGCGGGCGGGCGCGCAAGGTTGACGTACAGGCCTTCTGTCAAAAGCGCGCTCCACATAGCAGCGCCTTTCTCAAGGTCAGGCATGATAACCGCCACGATGGCGCTTTGCGGTTCGTCCGTTCCTAGCGTGAAGCCCAGCTCCGTCAGCCCGCTGTGCAGCCTGCGCGAATTCTTCCACAAATGCTCACGCTTGGCCGAGGCCGTCATCAGCTTGCGGATGGAGGTGGCTGCCGTGGCCACCACCGATGGCGGCAGGGATGCCGTGAAGACATAGGGGCGGCACACCAACCGCATGATTTCAAACTTGGGATGGTTGGAAACGCAGAAGCCGCCCACCGTGCCCACGCTTTTTGAGAAGGTGCCGATGATGAAATCGACATCGTCGATCACACCTGCATCTTCCACCACGCCGCGGCCGTTCTCGCCAATGAAGCCCATGGAATGCGCCTCGTCCACCAGCACCATGGCGCCGTTTTCCTTGGCGATGCGCACCATCTCCTTCAGCGGGGCGATATCGCCCAGCATGGAATAGACGCCTTCCAGAACCACCAGCTTGCCCGCGCCTTCGGGAATGCGTTTCAGGCGCTTTTCCATGGCGGCAATGTCATTGTGCTTGAAGGGCACGATCTCGGCATTGCCCATGGCGCAGCCGTCCCAGATACTGGCATGGCTATCGATATCCAGCACCACATAGTCGCCCTTGCCCGCGATGGTGGAGATGATGCCGAGGTTGGCCTGGTATCCGGTGGAGAATACCATGGCATGATCCATGTCATAGAACTCGCGCAGCGCGTCCTCGCACTCCTTGTGGCCCTGGTATGTGCCGTTCAACACGCGGCTGCCGGTGGTGCCCGATCCGAAATCGGCAAGGGCCTGCTGGCCTGCTGCCACGACATCGGGATCGAACGTCATGCCCATGTAATTATAGGTGCCCAGCAGGATCGTATCGCGCCCGTTGCAGATGGCGCGCGTGGGAGACAGGACCTGCTCCATCACCAGCGAGAAGGGATCCTCCACCCCGCTGGCAAGCAGGTTTTCGCGCAAGGCGATCGTATCGTCGAACTTGCTGAAAAGATCGGGCGTATCGCCCGTGCGCCGGGGCGGCTTGTCCGCCTGGATGATACCTTCGCTCATGATAGCCTCAATTGCTGACCTGGCTGTGCACTGCATCGACCAGCTGGCCGTATTTCTCGATTTCGGCCTGCTGGTTCATGGTGATGATGATATCGAAATCATCCTCGATCGCGGCGACGAAATCCATCACGGTCAGGCTGTCGAATTCAAGATCGCCAGCAAAGGTGGTGTCTTCGGTGATGACGATGCCCTTCTTGTTGAAGGGTTCGATGATCGTGCGGATGCGGGTGTCGACTTCGGCGCGGTCCATTGGGGAAAATTCCTCGGGCTAAAAAGCGGTTGCCCCCTATAGTGCAGGGCGGGCGTTGCGGCAAAGCTTTCGCGTCGCCGCTTGTCAAGCGCGGCCAGCAGGCGGCCTTCAAGCGCACAAGCACGTGGTGCGCTGAACAGGGCGTGAGCGAGCGTTGCGGGGGAGTCGCGGATGCGCCGCGTGCAATCCTGGGATGGCCGCCAAAATGGCAACTCACGGTCGTGGACAGTCTTTTAACGGTCAGGTTTATTCGGCCGCTTCGGCAGTCGAATCTTCGACAAGATCCCTGACGGCTGCCATGAAAGGCCCGATGCTGACGGGCTTTGACAGGTAACTGTCCGCCCCCGAATCGCGAATGCGCTCCTCATCGCCCTTGCCGGCATAGGCTGTGACCGCCAGCACCGGCACATCGGCAAGCTCGGCATCGTGTTTTAGGATGGAGATGAGGTCCAGGCCAGATACGTCCTGAAGCTGAATGTCCATGACGACCAGGTTCGGGGTGAAGGCCCGCGCCCTTTCGATGGCGAGGTTTCCGTCGGCAACAGGCTCGACCGAAAAGCCACCGGCCTGCAGCACGTCGCAGAAAAGCTTCCTATTTAAATCGTTGTCCTCGACAACGAGGATACGCTTCGTCATTTAGCCCCCAAACGCCTCCAGCTTCTGTGGAGGTCTGCAACCAGTTATTGTTATATCGGACCAGATTACAATTGTTATATCGGACCACTTACAATTAGCAACGTCAATGAAAATTCCGTTAAGGATGCCTCCGCACTCGCCCTGGCAGCGCTCGGCTGGGTGCTGGCGGATGATGCCCGTGCGCAGCGCCTGCTGGACCTGACGGGCCTCACGCCAGACGGTCTGCGCGATGGCATCACCGAGACGCAAACCCACCGCGCAATCCTGGATTTCCTCTGCCAGCACGAGCCGGACCTGATCGGCGCGGCAGAGGCGCTGGAGATTGCGCCAGAGCAACTGGTGGCCGCAGCCAGGGAGTTACACCGATGAGCCGTCCACTGGTGGTTACCGATTGCGACGAGGTGTTGCTGCACATGGTGCGCCACTTCCGCGAATGGCTGGATACGCAGCATGACATCGAGTTTCAGCTGGAGGGCAATCCGTTCGTTCAGTCGATGCAGCGGCGCGGCAGTGACGAGGCGCTGGCGGAAAAGGAAGTGTGGGCCCTGCTGGGCGGATTTTTCGACACGCAGATGAACAGCCAGTTGCCCATCGAAGGCTCTGTCGATGCCATCGCGCAATTGCAACGCGATGCCGACGTGGTTGTCCTCACCAACCTTACCGATGCCCGCAACGAAGCGCGCCAGCACCAGCTGAAGACACTGGGCATCGATGCGAAAGTCTTCACCAACCAGGGGCCGAAAGGCGAGGCGCTGAAGCGGATCGTGGAGGAGCACGGGAGCCAGCGCGCCGTCTTCATCGATGATCTGGCGCAGCACCACCAATCGGCCTTTGAAACGGTGCCGCATGTCCACCGCCTGCATTTCTGCGGAGAGCCTGCCATTGCCCCGCATATCCCGTGCGCGCAGCAGGCAGGCCATGCCAACGCGCGAATAGACAATTGGGCCGATGCCCTGCCATGGATCCAGGAAACCCTGCACGGAGAGACACGATGAGCATTGAACAGCGTCTGCAAGAACTGGGCATCGAACTGCCCGAAGTATCGCCGCCCTTGGCAAGTTATGTGCCGGTGATGGTGCAGGGTGATCTGGCTTTTGTTTCAGGCCAGCTGCCTTTCATCGATGGGGAACTGGTTACGGGCACGCTGGGTGACGATGTGGACGTGGATCGCGCAATGGCCGCAGCCCGTGCCTGCGGCCTGATGATCCTTGCCCAGTTGCAGGGGGTGATCGGCTCGCTCGACAAGGTAGAGCGAATCGTCAAGCTGGGCGGCTTCGTTGCCTCCACCCCGTCGTTCACCGATCAGCACAAGGTGGTGAACGGCGCATCCGATCTGATGTTCGAAGTGTTTGACGAGGCCGGACGCCATGCCCGTGCCGCCGTGGGCGTGCCCAGCCTGCCGCTGGGCGCTGCGGTGGAGGTGGACGCGGTGATTGCCATTCGCGGCAACTGATCGATGTCGCGGGCCGAGCAGATTGCGGCACTGAAGGCCAGCGCGTATGCCCATCGCGGCCTGCATGATAGCGCCGTGCCCGAAAATTCTCTCGCCAGCTTTCGCGCGGCGATTGCCGCCGGGCTGGGCATTGAATGCGACATTCGCAAAAGCAGCGATGGCCGCGCAGTCGTGTTCCACGATGCCGATCTGGAGCGGATGACGGGCCGCGCCGGGCCGACCGCCGCATCTCCAGTGGGGGAACTCACCCGCATGATGCTGACCGGCAGCGAGGAACCCATTCCCACCTTGCGCGATGTGCTTGATCTGGTGAATGGGCAGGTGCCGCTGCTGCTGGAGATCAAGAGCGATGATCGCCGCCCGATCGATGCCATCTGCCGTGCCGTGCGCCGCGATCTGGATGGATATCGGGGCGCTGCCGGTGTGATGAGTTTTGATCCGCGCGTGTCCCGCTGGTTTGCCGCTAACGAGCCGGATTGCCCGCGCGGACTGGTGATGACCCAGCAGAATGCCCGCACGTTGACAGGCGCGATCAAGCGCAGGCTTTCGATCGTAACCGCCAGGCCGGATTTTCTTGCGCTCGACATTCGCGATCTGCCCAGCAGCCTGTCACGCGCGCAGGGGCGCAAGGGCAGGGCACTGTTCAGCTGGACCGTGCGCACCGCCGCGCAGCTGGATACGGCGCTGGAAAGCGGCGCCGTGCCGATTATGGAAGCTGCAGGGGTGGCAGCCTGGCAGGGCGGCGCCTAGATAGGCGCGGATGACCCAAACCGCGCTCTCTGCAAGAATTGCTCCTGCCGTCGGCAGCATCGCGCAGGCCGATTGGGACAGGCTGGCAGGTCCTGACAATCCCTTCACCAGCCATGCGTTTCTAACCCTGCTGGAAGATTCGGGCAGCGTCGGCCCCGGCAGCGGCTGGCAGGCGGCGCCGCTGCTGCTGGAAGATGGCAACGGCAGGCTGGTTGGCGCGCTGCCCAGCTATCTGAAAGGGCATAGCCAAGGCGAATATGTGTTCGATCACGCCTGGGCCGATGCGTGGGAAAGGGCGGGCGGCGATTACTATCCCAAATTGCAGGTCTGCGTGCCATTCACGCCCGCCACCGGCCCGCGGCTGCTGCTGGAAGACAATCGCTATGCCGCGCCCATGCTGCGCGCAGCAGAGCAACTGGTGGATCAGAACGGCTGGTCCGGCGCGCATGCGACATTTGTGGAACCCGCCCAGCACGATCTGTTTGAGGACGCGGGATGGCTGCGGCGAGAGGATATCCAGTTCCACTGGTACAACCGCGACTATGCCGATTTCGACGGTTTCCTGGCCGATCTCACCAGCCGCAAGCGCAAGGATCTGCGCAAGGAACGGCTGGCGGCAAACGAAGGCATTTCCATAGAGGCGCTGACCGGCGCGGATATCAAACCCGAGCATTGGGATGCCTTCTGGCTGTTCTACCAGGATACCGGAGCGCGCAAGTGGGGCACCCCCTATCTGACGCGTGAAGCGTTTGACCTGATGGGGCAACGCATGGCCGACAAGCTGTTGCTGCTGCTGGCGTTCGAGGATGGCATACCGATTGCAGGCGCGCTGAATTTCATCGGCACGAAGGCGCTTTACGGTCGCTATTGGGGCTGCCTGTCAGACCGCCGCTTCCTGCATTTCGAGCTTTGCTATTACCGGGCCATCGATGCCGCCATCGAGCTGGGGCTGGAGCGGGTGGAGGCTGGTGCGCAAGGCGGGCACAAGCTGGCCCGCGGATATGAACCGGTGGCGACAGTGTCGATGCACTATATCGCCGATCCGGGTTTTCGCGACGCGGTGGAAGATTTCCTCTCCCGCGAGCGCATGGGCGTGGGCATGGACCAGTTGCACCTGGCCGAGCGAACGCCGTTCAAGCAGCGTTAGCTACGCCACACTTGCTCAAGCGGCCTTGCGCACGCCCTGACGAAGCCATTCGCGAGCCCGGCGCTGCGCCTCTGCAATATCGCGGGCGGTCATCTCATCCGATACATCGGCACGGCACCAGCTGGCAGCTTCATGACCATGCGCGGCGGCAAGGTTGAACCACTTGTGCGCTTCGATCAGATCGCAGTTCACACCGTGGCTGCCGGTGGAATAGGCAACGCCAAGGTCGTAATAGGCATCGGTGTCACCCTCTGCTGCGGCTGCCAGGCAGCGCGGCACCAGCATGTCCGCCGCCGAAACATCGGCTGACTGGATTTTTGCGAAAGTCTCGATCTTGGCAAGTTCCATGATCGTAAGTCCCCTGTTTAAGTCCGATCCCCTGTGTCCGGACAAGCCCATTTCTTCGCCAACGTGGTCAAGAAATGGTTAACAAGGCTGCGAATTTATGGATGCGCCCCTTCAGACAGCTTCATATCGGTGCCAATTTAGATTGCCGCTTGTGCCAGCATTGCGGGCACCGTATAGGCCCGCCGGATCACGGCTTCAGCAGCCGGGGGGATAGAGCCCGATAAATATGGGCCGGTCACCGGATGCAGCAGGGGAAGCCCCCCGCGATCGGATTTCGGAGTGACTGAATGGCCATAGCCACACATGACGATATCGACATCCTTGCCAAGGCGAAGCGAGCCCTGCCTGCTGATTATTCGCCCAGCGAAGATGAAGAGTATATGTCAGAAAAGCAGCTGAACTATTTTCGCGTTCTGCTGCTGGAATGGAAGAAGAGCATCGTCTCGGCATCTGCGGGGACACTGCAGAATCTGCAAGACGGGCCTATTCGGGAGCCTGACCTGAATGACCGTGCTTCCAGCGAAACCGACTGGGGCATAGAGCTGCGCACGCGAGACCGGCAGCGCAAGCTGATTTCCAAGATTGATGCCGCCCTGCGCCGCCTGGACGAGGGTGAATACGGCTGGTGTGACAAGACGGGCGAACCCATCGGCATCAACCGCCTGATCGCCCGCCCCATCGCCACGATGACGGTGGAGGCGCAGCAGGCGCACGAACGCCGTGAGAAGATTTCGCGCGACAATTGAGAGCCTCGGAACTGGCCCAGAATGGGACAGGGCATGCACGCATTGGATATCTTAACGTCTCGTTAGCTATTCGGCCCGCATTCCGGCGGTAACTATTCACAAGCCCGGATTGCCACCGCCACCCGGCAGGCGTGCAAAACAGGCCGGGCACGACAGGATCGCAAAACACCGATGAGGGCCAACGCATGAGTAACGTCGATACCCGCCAGGTCGATCGCGACAGCCTGTTCCTGTTGGCACAATTGCGTGTCGACGGGCAGAGTGAGATTTTTCGCGTGAAGGTGCGCAATCTTTCTGCCGGCGGCATGATGGCAGAGGGCGAAGTGCGGGTTATCCGCGGTGCTCTGGTCGAGGTGGAACTGCGCAATATCGGCTGGATCGAGGGGACCGTCGCCTGGAAGCAGGACAACCGTTTCGGCATTGCCTTTGTCGACGAAATCGATCCCAAGCGCGCCCGTGCACCCGTGACGGGCAGCACGGTTTCGCAATATTCCGCCACCACCCATGCCCCGCAGTCAGAGCCGCAGGTGCTGCGCAAATTGTAATCCGGCGTCAGCGCGGTTGAAGCGATGGCGCGCGCGGCCTATTCGCATGGGCGATGATCGCGCGCCGCTCCATAGTTTTGCCTGCCATGTGCCTGGCCCTTGCGGCCTGCGGGTCCAGTGACGACGGCGCCATCGATGTTGCGCTGATCGGCTCTCCTGAAGATGTGCTGACCAGCAGCCTGCGCCTGAACAGTTCCGCGCAGCACGTGCGCGCGGCCACGCAATCGGGTCTCGTTACGCTCAATCCTCAAGGCGAAACCGTGCCGGCCCTGGCAGAACGCTGGATCGTGACGGATGACGGGCGCAGCTTCATCTTTCGCCTGCGAGAAGGCAACTGGCCAGATGGCACCCCGATGAGCGCCGCCAGCGCCCGCGATGCCCTGCTGGAAGCACTGGCGGGGTTGGAGGGCACTTCGCTGGGCCTTGATCTTGAGCCGATTGAGGAAGTGCGCGCCATGGCCGGGCGCGTGATCGAGCTGCGCCTTTCCAAGCCAGAGCCCTATTTGCTGCAAATGCTGGCCCAGCCTGAAATGGCGTTGCGGCAGCCCGGCGGGGAAACCGGCCCCATGGTGCTGGAACGCGAGGAGGACAGCCTTGCGCTGGCACTGAAGCCCCCGCTCGAACGCGGCCTGCCGGATGATGAGGAATGGCAGCGCGATGTGCGCGAGATCCGCCTGCACATCGCACCGGCGCGCGAATCGATCGCCCTGTTCTCCAGCGGGGAGGCTGAGGCGGTGCTGGGCGGCACGCTGGGCGATCTGGTGCTGGTGGAAACCGGCCCGCTTTCCTCCGGCACGCTGCGGCTGGACACCACCCTTGGCCTGTTCGGGCTGCAGGTGCGAGCGGATGACGGCCTGCTTTCCAACACCGGTGTGCGCGAGGGGCTGGCGATGGCAATCGACAGGCAGGCCCTGATGGCGCCGTATAACATCAGTGGCTGGATACCGACCACGCGGCCCGTATCGCCGGGTCTGCCGGGCGATCCCGGCCTGATCCGCGAACGCTGGGACGGGGAAGATCTGGACGGCCTGCGAGCAGAAGCGGCGGCCCGGATCGCCGCGTGGCGCGAACAGTTCGATACGGGCGATCGCTCCCAACCGGCCACCATCACCATCGCCATGGGCAGCGCGCCCGGCTGGGACATGCTGTATCGCGATCTGGCGCGGCAATTGTCCACCATCGGCCTGCGGCTGGTGCGCGCGCAGGATGCATCCACGGCGGATCTCGTGCTGGTGGACCGCGTGGCGCGCTATCCCGCACCGCGGTGGTTCCTCAACCAGTTCAATTGCTCGCTCGACAGGGGCCTGTGCGAGGAAGATGTCGACGCCCTTGTGGAGCAGGCGCTGGAGGAGACGGACCCCGCCCTGCGCGCCCGCACGCTGGCGCAGGCCGAGGCGGAACTGACGCTGGCGAATGTCTATATTCCTTTCGGCGCGCCGCTGCGCTGGTCATTGGTGCGCGGCACGGTGGAGGCGTTCATGCCCAACCCCTACGCCTTCCATCCCTTGCCGGAGCTGGCGCAAATACCCAGATAAGCAGGAAGGAGAGCTGAGAATGATGGCCGAAAACCTGCAAAAACCGCGCCCTATGGCGATGAGCCAGGACCTGCCCGTGGGCAAGGATCCGGTCTCCATTCGCCGCCGGATAGAGGCGATGGAGAAGGTGCTGGAGCGCAGCTTCGTGGTGCCGGGCATCAATCGCCCCGTGGGCCTGGACGCGATCATCGGACTTGTGCCGGTGGTGGGCGATATCATCGCCATGGGCATGGGCGCCTATATCGTGTGGGAAGCCCGCAATCTGGGCTTGCCGAAATGGAAGCTGCTGCGCATGGCTGGCAATGTCGCCTTTGACAGTGCCGTGGGCGCGGTGCCGTTCGTGGGCGACGTGTTCGACTTCATGTTCCGCTCCAACACTCGCAACCTGCGCATCGTGAAAAAGCATCTCGACAAGCATCATCCCGGCTCAAGGGTGATAGAGCAGTAGTTTCAAATGCGACTTCGTGTCGCTAAGGCAGGGTGATGGCCAACAGCGACGTAACCTATTCCTCCTATCTCGATCTGGATCGCATTCTTTCGGCGCAGCACCCTGCGTCAGACGCGCATGACGAGTTCCTGTTCATCATCGTGCATCAGGCCAGCGAATTGTGGCTGAAGCTTTGCCTGCACGAGCTGGAAGCCGCGCGAGAGCAGGTGATTGCCGACACGCTTGGCCCTGCGTTCAAGATGCTGGCGCGCGTGGCACAGGCGCAGCGGCAACTTATCGCCAGCTGGGATGTGCTGGCCACCATGACGCCGCATGATTATTCCCTCGTGCGCCCGCATCTGGGCAATTCCAGCGGCTTTCAATCGGCGCAATATCGGCTGATGGAGTTCATTCTGGGTGGCCGCAATCCCGATATGGTGACCATGCATGAGGCGACGCCGGATGTTGCCGCAAAGCTGCGGGCCGAGCTTGCCCGACCCAGCCTTTACGACGAGGTTTTGCGCCTGCTACAGCGGCGCGGCTTCGACATTCCCGATGCCCTGATAGAGCGCGATCTGGAAGGCCCGCACGAGCCGGTGGAGGCGATCACGGCGGCGTGGGCGCAGGTGTATCGCGACCCGCAGCAATATTGGGATCTGTATGAACTGGCCGAAAAGCTGGTGGATCTGGAATATCATTTCCAGCGCTGGCGTTTCGGCCATCTGAAGACGGTGGAGCGCGTGATCGGCTTCAAGCGTGGCACTGGCGGCACGGCGGGCGTGCCATATCTGGAAAGCGTGTTGAAACTGGGGTTCTTCCCCGAATTGCTGGCGGTGAGGACACAGATTTGACCGACTGGAAAGCCGAGGCAGAGCGGCTCGACAAGGCCGATCCGCTGGCGCGGTATCGCGGCGATTTCCTGCTGGATGATGACCTTGCCTATCTCGATGGCAATTCGCTGGGAGCACTGCCCAGGGCCACGCCCGCGCGGATAGAGGGCGTGGTGCAGGAAGAGTGGGGCAAGGGCCTGATCTCGAGCTGGAACACCGCGAACTGGATCGATCTGCCGCAACGCGTGGGCGCGAAGATCGCCCCGCTGGTGGGCGCGCACGAAAACGAGATCGTGGTGGCCGACAGCGTCTCTGTAAACCTGTTCAAGCTGATCAGCGCCGCGCTTTCGATGCGCGATGGCCGCAAGGTGGTGCTGTCGGAACCCGGCAATTTCCCAACCGACCTTTACATGATCGATGGGCTGGAAGGGCAGGGCCTGGCGCAGCGGCGGCTGGCCGAGCGGGATGGGATCGAGGCCGCGCTGGATAATGACGTGGCGCTGCTGTTGCTGACCCATGTGCATTACAAGTCTGGCGAGATGTTCGACATGGCGCGCCTGACGAAAGCCGCGCATGATGCAGGCGCGCTGGTGCTGTGGGATCTTTCGCACAGCGTGGGCGCGGTGCCCGTGGATTTGAACGGCGCGGGCGCGGATTTTGCCGTGGGCTGCGGCTACAAATATCTGAACGGCGGCCCCGGCGCGCCCGGCTTTGCCTTCGTGGCGCAGCGGCATCACGATGGCTTGCAGCAACCGCTGAGCGGCTGGATGGGCCACGCAAAGCCGTTTGAATTCTCTGACGATTACCGACCCGCCCCCGGCGTTGACCAATTGCTGTGCGGCACGCCGCCGATCCTTTCGATGAGCGCGCTGGAAGTGGGCGTGGACCTGATGACCGGCATCGGCATTGATGCGCTGGTGAAAAAATCGCGCCAGCTTTCCGAATTCACGCGCGCGGCGATGGCGCAGGCTTTGCCTGAACTGCCGTGCATTTCACCCGATGAGCCGGAGCGCCGGGGCAGCCAGCTCTCCTTCCGGCATGATCATGCCTATGAGCTGTGCCAGGCCCTGATCGCGCGCAAGGTGATCGGCGATTTCCGCGCGCCCGATATCCTGCGGCTGGGTTTTGCACCCGCCTATGTCCGCTTTGCCGATTGCTGGCGTGCGGTCAGCGAATTGCGCGATATTCTGGAGAGCGGGGAATGGCAGAAGGCTGAATATGCGGAGCGGGCGCCGGTAACCTAAGGCGGTAGCAAGCCCTTCAAATCCGCCCTGTGTTGCGATCGGACAATGCCGTGAATTTCGGAGTGAAAGCTGTTCTCAGCGCGTTTGAGGATAAAGAAACGCTCGGTCCGAAACCGGCATGCCAATTTTCTGATAGAAGCCAACAGCGTCTGGTGCGGATATCAGAAGCAACATCGCTTCTTCGCCAACCAGTGTGCGAGTCTCCTCGATCAACCGCCTCCCGATACCGCGCCCTTTGAACGCCGCGTCCACAGCCAGGTCTGAAAGATAGGTGGCATAGGACCAATCGGTGATCGAACGCGCAATTCCAACCAGTTGCCCGGTCTCGGCCAGCCTTGCAGTGACAATCAGATTGGCATTGTCGAGCATACGTTGAAGCCGGGGAAAATCGCTTACGGGTCTTCGCTGGGCAAGTCCGGATTTGTGCAACAAGTCCGCAAACTGCGCGGCGGTTACGGTTTCGCGCTTATATCGAAACTCCATATCGTGACCTGTCCACTCAGCTTGTTTTGCCGTTACCTGATGAAGAAAATGCAATAGATATGGGCAGCGGCCTTGTCCACGCCGCCTGGCCCCCGCCAGACCCTATCAACTAACGATTGATCAGAGGTCGAACCCGGGCTGCGGGGTTAGCGCGGCCAGTTCCATGCGAACGACCGGAGCGTTCTCCGGATGCAGCATGTCGTTGATGAATACGCCGAAGACAGCCGCGCTCGACAGCATGACGACGAACATCAGCACGCACCACGCCCGTTGCATTGCGCCAAGAGGTTTGCGTTCGCCCTCGTCGAAAGTGTGGGTTTCATCAGCAGACATAGCTAGCGCACGATAGCTGGCCGGGGTTGCAAAACGGTTAAGTGAGAGGGCGCGCTATTCCTCCAGCTCGATATCCCAATACAGCCAGTCCCGCCATGTTTCGTGCAGATAGTTGGGCGGAAACGCCTTTCCGTGCTGCTGCAACTGCCATGTGGTTGGGCGGATCGGCTTGACCCGCAATTGCATGCCCGCCTCTCTTGGCGTGCGACCGCCCTTTTTCATGTTGCAGGGCGCGCATGCGGTGGCAATATTTTCCCACGTGGTTTTCCCGCCCTGTCGGCGCGGGATGACGTGATCGTAGGTAAGGTGCTGCTGATTGCCGCAATACTGGCAGGCAAAGCGATCGCGCAGGAACAGGTTGAAGCGTGTGAAGGCGGGAAATTCGCTGGTTTTCACATATTGGCGCAGCGCGATCACGGATGGCACCTGCATATCCAGCGATTGGGAATGCACGGCGCGATCGTAACTCGCCACGATATCCACCCGCTCAAGGAACACCGCCTTGATCGCGGTTTGCCACGGCCACAGGCTGAGCGGATAGTAGGACAGCGGCGTGTAATCGGCATTGAGCACAAGCGCCGGGCAGCTATCCAGCGTCCGGGTCGGGTCCTCCGCCGCGCTCCGGAAATTCGCGGCCCGTTCAATCAGTTCGGCTTTGAACACGGTGTGTCCTCCCTGATAAAACCAAGAATGCATTTGCACGCCAAAGCGTCAAGCCTGTTACAGACAGGCTATCCACAGTGATATTCACAAGGCCAAAGCCAATTTTCGAGTCGCACCACGCATGATCGTTACCCGCTTCGCACCCAGTCCCAACGGCCCGCTGCACCTTGGCCATGCCTATTCCGCGATTGTGGCGCATGATCTGGCACGCGATGCGGGCGGGCGTTTTCTGCTGCGGATAGAGGATATCGACGGCGCACGATCACGCCCCGAATTGGCCGATAATTTCCGCCGTGATCTGGAATGGCTGGGGCTGGAATGGGAGGAAGTGCCCGCGCAATCCACCCGGCTGGACAGCTATGAGGCAGCAGCGCGGCGGCTGATGGAAGAAGGACTGCTGTACCGCTGTACCTGCACCCGGGCGGAGATTCAGGCGCTTGAGCCGCGCATGGGGGCGGAAGGGCTGGTGTATCCCGGCACCTGCAGGGGAGAGCGTTTCGATCCATCGCGCCCGTCGGCCATGCGGCTGGACATGGAAGCCGCGATGGCGCGAGCGGGGGAAATCGTGTGGGAGGATGCAGACGCGGGCGCCGTCATCGCCGATCCGCGTGAATTCGGGGACGTGGTGCTGGTGCGCAAGGATGCGCCCGCCAGCTATCACCTTGCCGCCACGCTGGATGATGCGGCGGACGGTGTTTCACTGGTTACGCGGGGGATGGACCTGTTCTTCGCCAGCCACATTCACCGCGTGTTGCAGCAATTGCTGAACCTGCCCGTGCCGCGCTGGCACCATCACCAGCTGTTGCTGGACGACGATGGCCGAAAGCTGGCGAAAAGCCGCAATTCGGGGGAGGGCAGGCTGGGCCTGTCTGAATTGCGTATCGCCGGGGAAGATGGCACTGCGCTTGCCGATCGTCTGCGCATGGGCCAAATCCCGTGTGGCATTACGCTGTCACGCTACCCACATGGTGCATCATGAACACATTTCTCGTCATCCTCATCGCCATTTTCGCCATTCTGGTCGTCGTCTCGCTGGTGCGCGGCATCGTGGCTTTTCTACAAACCACCAAGGTGGACCTGGAAAGCGGCGGCGAAAATTCGAAACGCCTGATGGAAGTGCAGAACAAGGCGATGTTCAACCGCATCAAGTATCAGGCGTTGGCCATCGTGGTGGTGGCCGTGCTGCTGATGGTGAACAGCTGAGGTGGTAAAGCTCAACAAGATCTACACCCGCACAGGAGACGATGGCACCACCGGGCTGGTGGACGGATCACGCCTGGCAAAACATGCCTTGCGCATGCAGGCGGTGGGCGATGTTGACGAGGCGAACTCCTCTCTCGGCTTTGCCGCGGTGGAGGCGGATGGTGATCTGAAGGCCGATCTCGTTCGCTTTCAGAACGACCTGTTCGATCTGGGCGCCGATCTGGCAACGCCGCTGGGCGAAGTTGGCGGAGAGGATTTCGAACCGTCTGAAATGGTTTTGCGCATGGTGCCCTCGCAGGCGAGCCATGTGGAGGCCCGCATCGATGCTTTGAATGACAGGCTGGAGCCGCTGACCAGCTTCGTGCTGCCCGGCGGCACGGAACTTGCCGCGCGCCTGCACCATGCGCGCACCGTCACACGCCGCGCAGAACGTTGTATGACGGCGCTGGCAGAGGCGGAGCCGGTTAACCCCGCCGCACTCGCCTACATCAATCGCCTGTCCGACTGGCTGTTCGTCGCCGCGCGTATTGCCAATGACGAAGGCCGCGCCGATGTGAAGTGGGTGCCCGGCGCCAATCGATAGCGTGGAACAAGCCGCCTTTGCCGCCCGTTGATAGGGCAAAGGAGAAATTCACATGACCGACACCACCAAGAAATCCGATCCTGAATCGCAAGAACAGCGCATGGCCGACCTCGCGCCGGAAACGCATAATGACGAGCAGGACGATCACCGCATGCAGGCGCAGGAAGTCGCCGAAGAGGCTCAGCAGACCACGGGCAGCACCCGCTCTCCCACGGAAAGCACCAAGAGCCCCACCAAGTCTGACCTGATGGGCGATTCCACGCAGGACACGGTGGACAAGATGCGCGACATGGAAAGCTCCGGCCGTATCGACATGCACGCCTATGATGGTGAGCCGAACCACGACGATAACACCGGCAAATATGGCAAGGGCCATATGCCGTCCGACAACAGCTGATCAGATTTCGCGCTTGAGCTCGTAAAGCAGGTCAAGCGCCTCACGCGGGGACAGGGCGTCTACATCAACGCCCTCCAGCTTCTCGCGCAGGGTATCGCACTCTTCTTCCTCCGCCTCCATGGCGGCGGCAAACAGGGGCAATTCGCCGAGGCCAGCGGCAATCCCGCCGGTCTCGGCGCGACCTTTTTCAAGCTTGTCCAGCACGCTGCGCGCACGCTTCACCACCGGGGCAGGTACGCCTGCCAGCTTGGCCACGGCTAAGCCGTAGGAGCGATCTGCCGCGCCTTCGGATAACTCGTGCAGCAGCACCAGATCGCCCTTCCATTCTTTGGCGCGCACGTGATGCAGCGACAACGCGTCGCAGCTATCGGCCAAACGTGCCATCTCGTGATAATGGGTGGCGAACAGGCAGCGGGACCGATTGGTTTCGTGAATCGCCTCCGCCACGGCCCATGCCAGCGCGAGGCCATCATAGGTGCTGGTGCCGCGCCCCACCTCGTCCAGTATCACGAAGCTGCGCTCGCTCGCTTGGGACAGGATGGCGGCGGTTTCCACCATTTCCACCATGAAGGTGGAGCGGCCACGGGCCAGATTGTCCGACGCGCCCACCCGGCTGAACAACTGGTCCACAAGGCCGATATGGGCAGAGCGGGCAGGCACAAAGCCGCCCGCCTGCGCCATCAGCACGATCAGCGCGTTCTGGCGCAGGAAGGTGGATTTGCCGCCCATGTTCGGCCCGCCGACCAGCCACAGCCGGTCTTTTTCCGACAGCGAGCAGTCGTTCGCCACAAACCGCTCCCCATTCGCCGCCAGCGCTGCTTCCACCACCGGATGGCGCCCGGCCTCGATTGCCAGCATGGGCTCTTCCGAAACCCTCGGGCGGCACCATTCGCCGTCGGAGGCTCGCTCCGCCTGCCCCGCCGCCACGTCCAGCCGCGCCAGCGCCGCAGCGGTGGCGGCAATCGCCTCGCGCCGGGCAGCGATGCGGTCCACCAGTTCCTCGAAATGCGATTCCTCGGCTGCCAGCGCGTGGCCGCCTGCCTCGGCAATGCGGCTCGCTTCCTCGTGCAGGGTGAGGGAGTTGAAGCGCACCGCATTCGCCATGGTCTGGCGATGGGTGAAGCCGCTGTCGGCATCCATCAGCTTGTCGGCATGCTTGCTGGGCACTTCAATGAAATAGCCGAGCACGCCGTTGTGCTTGATCTTCAGCGATGGCGTGTCGGTTTCGCTGCGATAGCGCGCCTCCATCGCCGCGATGGCGCGCCGCGCGCTGCCGCTGACTTCGCGCAGTTCATCCAGCGCGGCGTCATATCCTTGCGCGATATAGCCGCCCGATTGCCGCTCCGTCGGCGGGGCGGGGACCAGCGCGCGGGACAGCAAATCCGTCAGTTCGCCGTGCCCCGCAAGGCTGGGCAGTAATTGGTCGAGCAGGGCAGGCCGCTCTCCCTTCGCTTTCAGCAATTCGTGCAGGCGGCGCGCCTCGCCAAGGCCATCGCGGATCTGGCCAAGATCACGCGGGCTGCCGCGCCCTGCCACCAATCGGCCAAGCGCCCGGCCAATATCGGGAAGGCTGCGCAATATGGTGCGCAGATCGCCGCGCAGCAGCGGATCGCCCAGCATATAGTCCACCAGCGCCAGCCGCGCCTCGATCTGCGCCCGTTCGGCCAGCGGGGCGGACAGGTCTTCGGCCAATTGCCGCGCGCCGGCGCCTGTCACGCAGCGGTCTATCGCGGCAATCAGGCTGCCGCTTCGCCCACCCTGCTGGCTGGCGAGGATTTCCAGGCTGGCGCGCGTCGCCTCGTCCATGGCCATGTGCCCGCCGCTGGCGCGCAGGGTGGGCGGCAGCAGCAGCGGCAGGTCGCCGCGCCCGGCGTGTTCCAGATAGGCGACGAGGCCGCCCGCTGCCGCCAGCATCGCGCGGCTGAATTGCGCGAAGCCATCCAGCGTGGCCACGCCGTGCACCTTTTTCAGCTGCGCCTCGCCCCTGTCGCTGCTGAAGTCCCCGCGCGGACGAACCACGGCGTCTACTGGCATGTCGTTCCAACCTTCCGGCACCACGATCTCGCTCGCGCCGATGCGCGCCAATACGGCGGGCAGGCGCTGCGGTTCGCATTCCTCCAGCTGCATCGCGCCTGTAGAGATATCGCAGGCCGCAACGCCGCATGTGCCGCGCAGGTCGCACACGGCGGCCAGCATATTGGCGCGGCGCGGTTCCAGCAGCGCCTCTTCCGTCAGCGTGCCCGCCGTCACGAAGCGCACGATGTCACGCTTCACCAATGCCTTTGACGATGGCGTGCCCTCACGCTTGGCACGTGCCTTTGCCTCCTCCGGGGTTTCCACCTGCTCGGCGATGGCCACGCGGCATCCTGCGCGGATCAGCCGGGCGAGGTAGTTTTCCGCCGCATGCACGGGCACGCCGCACATCGGCACCGGCTCTCCTGCATGTTCGCCGCGCGTGGTGAGCGCGATGTCCAGCACGCCGGCGGCGATCTTCGCGTCCTCGAAGAACAGCTCGAAAAAGTCGCCCATGCGATAAAAAAGCAGGCAATCTCCCGCCTCGGTCTTGAGGTTGGAATATTGCGCCATCATAGGGGTGGGAGAGCCGGACATTGCGCCTGCGCGAATACATGGCAGCACGCCGATTCGGGAAGGGGCGATGTCCCGCTTTCCCCTATCGCAGCGGCGAATAGGGCTCTATGGCCCCACTCAACACGGGAGATTCAGCTTGGCAGACGAAAAAAACAACAGCTTCACGGCGCGCGAGGCACTGTTTTATCACGAGACTATCCGGCCAGGTAAGATAGAGATCATCGCGTCCAAGCCGATGACGACCCAGCGCGATCTTAGCCTGGCATATTCGCCCGGCGTCGCCGTTCCCGTGGAAGAAATCGCCCGTGATCCTTCGCTGGCTGCGCGATATACCGCACGCGCCAATCTGGTTGCCGTGATCTCCAACGGCACCGCCATCCTTGGCCTGGGCAATCTGGGCGCGCTGGCATCCAAGCCGGTGATGGAAGGCAAGGCCGTGCTGTTCAAACGCTTTGCCGACGTTGATTCCATCGATATCGAGCTGGACACCGAAGACCCCGAGAAATTCATCGAAGCCGTCGCCCTGATGGAGCCATCGTTCGGCGGCATCAATCTTGAGGATATCAAGGCGCCGGAATGCTTCATCATCGAGCAAGCCCTGCGTGAGCGGATGAATATCCCGATCATGCATGATGATCAGCACGGCACCGCCATTATCGCGGCGGCTGGCCTGATCAATGCCGCCTATCTGACGGGCCGCGATCTGAAGGATTGCAGGATGGTGGTGAACGGGGCAGGCGCATCCGCGCTGGCCTGCACCGCGCTGATCAAATCGGTTGGCGTGCCGCATGAAAACGTGATCGTGTGTGACCGTTCTGGCCCGATCTATCCCGGCCGTGATGGCGTGGACCAGTGGAAGAGCGCCCATGCCGTGGAGACGGACGCGCGCAGCCTGGAAGAGGCGCTGGATGGCGCGGATATCTTCCTCGGCCTGTCAGCCGCTGGCGCGCTGAAGCCTGAATGGGTGAAGAAGATGGCGGACAGCCCGATCATCTTTGCCATGGCCAATCCCACGCCCGAAATCATGCCGGACGAGGCAAAGGCCGTGCGCCCCGATGCCATCATCGCCACCGGGCGCAGCGATTTTCCCAACCAGGTGAACAACGTGCTGGGCTTCCCCTTCATCTTCCGCGGTGCGCTGGATGTGCGCGCAACCACGATCAATGAAGAGATGAAGGTCGCCGCAGCCCGCGCCATCGCCGAACTGGCGAGAGAGCGCGTGCCGGAAGAGGTGGCCGCGGCATATGGCATGAACCAGCAGTTCGGGCGGGAATACATCATCCCCGCACCCTTCGATTCGCGCCTGATGGAACGGGTTTCCTGCGCCGTGGCAAAGGCGGCGATGGATTCCGGCGTGGCGCAGGATCCGATCAAGGATTTCGACGAATACACGCTGCGCCTGCGCAGCCGCCTGAACCCCACCACATCCGCGCTGACGCGGGTGTATGAGGATGCCAAGGCCAATCCGAAGCGCATGGTGTTTGCCGAGGCGGAAGAGGACGTGGCGCTGCGGGCCGCAATCCAGTTCCGCGATTTCGGCTATGGCACGCCCATTCTCGTGGGCCGTACCGAACGGGTTCTGGAAAAGCTGCGAGAGCTGCAGGTGGACGATCCTGAAAGCTATGAAATCGCCAATTCGGCCAATTACGCCGAGATAGAGCCGATGGTGGAGTACCTCTACAAGCGGCTGCAACGGCGCGGCTACACGGAACGTGACGTGCGCCGCATGGTGAACCAGGAACGCAATGTCTTTGCCGCCCTGCTGGTGGCGCTGGGCAAGGGTGACGGCATGATCACCGGCCTTACCCGCCCGTTCAGCCAGTCTGCGCGCGATATCGGCAAGGTTCTCGATTCCAAGGAAGGCGCAACGCCGTTCGGCATTCACATGGTGCTGGGCAAGAACCACACCACCTTCCTGGCAGATACCACCATCAACGAGCGGCCAACTGCCGAGCAGCTGGCGCATATCGCCAAGGAAACCGCTGCCGTTGCCACGCGCATGGGCCACGAACCGCGCGTCGCCTTCCTCTCCTATTCCACATTCGGCAATCCATCGGGCCAGTGGCTTGGCAATATTCGCGATGCGGTTGCCATTCTGGATGCCGATGAAAGCGTGAATTTCGAATATGAGGGCGAGATGGCGCCGGACGCCGCGCTGAATGCCAAGGTGATGGAGCTGTATCCCTTCAGCCGCCTTTCAGGCCCTGCAAACGTGCTGATCCTGCCAGGTCTGCAGAGCGCCAATCTCTCTGCCAAGCTGCTGCGCGAATTGTCTGGCGATGCAGTGATCGGGCCGATGATGATCGGTTCGGAAAAGCCGGTGCAGATCGCCCCGATGACGTCCATCGCGCCCGATATTCTGACACTGGCCGTGCTGGCAAGCGCCGGGATCCTTGGATAAGGAAGGGCCGGGCAAGGCCTTAATTCCGGGCCATCTTTTCAGAATATTATACCGCTTCGCTATCGTTCCACGGGACGGGCGGAGCGGCCTGTCCCATCGCCATGGCCTGCCTGCATCCGGTTCATTTCGCAGCAAGCGGCGGGGCCGAATTGGCGGTTTGTGCATGTAACCCGCACGAAAGGACAGATTATGAAAAAGACAACCGCAGCTATCGCAATCATCATCGGCATGGCGGCAACGCCTGCCATGGCGCAGGATGCAGGGCCAGGCGGCCTCTATGTTGGTGTTATCGGCGGATACGAGGGGCTGAGCGTTGATTCGGATGACGGCGTCGTTACCGCAGATGGCGATTCCGCCGTCTATGGTGTGACGGCCGGATATGATCTTTCGCTGGGCAATGCCTTTGTCGGCGTGGAGGGTGAAATCTCCAAAAGCGGCGGTTCCACCGAATTTCCCAGCAATTTTGCCGGCGCTCGCGATGGGCTGGATACCGATGGGCAATATTACGTCGGCGCGCGCGCCGGTGTGGCCTTGACCCCCGGCATCGCCGCCTATGGCAAGGTAGGCTATACCGCGCTGGATACGCGCGCCTTCACCTCCTCAGGATCGCTGACGGAGCTGGAAGAGAACGCCGATGGCATCCGCTTTGGCGGCGGTTTGCAGATCCAGCTACCCGGCCCGCTGGAAGCGCGCGTCGAATACCGCCGATCGCAATATAACGATGTTGGCGATGCGGACTTTGGCGATGCCACCACCGATCAGGTTGTCGCAGGCGTCGGCCTTCGCTTCTAAACTTCGTACAACGAGGGGCCGCTGTGCAGATGGCGGCCCCGCATTACCTGCCCGCCCTATTTACGGCGGTAGCGGAAGTACCAGACTTCGTGCCCCATCTTCGTGCGGGCCTTGTTCTCATAGCGGGTTTCAGACCAGCCCGACGGGCGATTGCGGAAGGCGTCCGGCCCGTCTGCCACCCATTCGAACACATCGGTAAACCGGCGCATCACCATCAGCGCGTGGCGCACATAGATCGGGTGATCGGTGCCAAAGCGGAATTCGCCGCCGGGTTTCAGCTTGTCCGCGATCATTTGCACCGGGCCATCGTTCATCATCCGCCGCTTGGCATGGCGCGCTTTTGGCCACGGATCGGGATGCAGCAGATAGGCCATGGTCAGCGCGCCATCGGGCACGCGGCCCAGCACTTCCAGCGCGTCTCCAGCGTGCAGGCGGACATTCGCCAGCTTGCCATCGCGGATATGCGTCAGCGCCTGCGCCACGCCGTTGATAAAGGGTTCTGCACCGATGAAGCCGTGATTGGGCAGCAGGTCCGCGCGGTAGGCCAGGTGCTCTCCGCCGCCGAAGCCGATCTCGAAATGCAGCGGGCAATCCTCGCCAAACAGGCGCTGCGCCGTAACCGGGCCTTCATCGGGCACGGAAATCTTGGGCAGGAAGCTGTCGACCAGATCCTGCTGCTGCGCGCGCAGCGGCTTGCCGATGGATCGGCCATATAGCCGTTTGAGCGTAGTGGGATCGCCGTCCTTGTGGGCTGTCATGTCGCGCTCGCTAGAGGGGGCAGGCGGGTCTTGTCCAGATGGCATGTGAAAGCGCTGGGGGTTGAGCAGCGCCATCGCTCTCGGCTAGGCGCGCGAGGACATGGATCAGGCACTCAATCTTTTCGACGCGCAACCGGTGTGGGCGCAATCGGCCATCGGGCTTGTCGCCCTTGCGCTGGTGGCGCTGGCGGTGAACTTCCTGCTGAAAAAGGTGCTGCTGCGGCTGGCCGCGCCCTTTCTCGATACGCGCACGCTGACGGCAGACCGGGCCGCCGCGCGGCTGGCCACGGTGGCGCCGCTGCTGATCATTGCCAACGGCATCGACCTGGTCCCCTATCTCTATCCCTTCGTGCGCACTTTCGTGCACAATATCGCGATGGCCAGCGTGGTGCTGAGCGTGGCGATGGCGATCAGCAAGGGGCTGGATTACGTCAACGAGCTGTATGAGCGGCAGCCGCAGGCGAAGAACAAGCCGATCAAGGGCTATGTCCAGGTCCTGAAGATCGTTGTCTATTGCGCCGCTGCCATACTGGCGATTGCCGCGCTGATCGAACAGTCGCCGCTGCTGCTGCTATCGGGTCTTGGCGCAATGGCGGCCGTGCTGCTGCTGGTGTTCAAGGACACGATCCTCTCGCTGGTGGCATCCGTGCAATTGTCCAGCAACGATATGCTGCGCGTGGGCGACTGGATCGAGATGCCATCCATGAATGCCGATGGCGACGTGATCGATATCGCCCTGCACACGGTGAAGGTGCAGAATTTCGACAAGACGATCACCACCATTCCCACCTATCGGCTGATCGGTGACAGCTACAAGAACTGGCGCGGCATGCAGGATGCAGGCGGACGCCGCATCAAGCGCGCCCTGCCGCTGGACCAGAACTCCGTCCGCTTCATGACGCAGGAGGAGGTGGAGGAGATCAGCCGTTTTCGCCTGCTTTCCGATTACCTGGTGGATAAGGACAAGGAGCTGGCCGAATGGAACGCGCGGGAGCTGGCTGGAAACAGCAATCCCGTGAACGCCCGGCGGATCACCAATATCGGCACCTTCCGCGCCTATGTGATCGCCTATCTGCGAGCCCATTCGGAATTGAAGGGTGCAGGCTTCACCCTGCTGGTGCGTCAGCTGGACCCCACGCCGCAGGGGCTGCCGCTGGAAATCTATTGCTTTGCCGACACCACCGACTGGAACGAGTTCGAGCGGATCCAGGCCGATGTGTTCGACCACCTGATTGCCATACTGCCAGAATTCGGCCTGCGCCTGTTTCAGGAACCGAGCGGGCTGGACCTGCAGGGTCTCAAATCCGTCTGAGCCGCGCTGCGACCGGTCAGTCGGCCTGTCTCTCCAGCCAGGCTTGCGCCCAGGCTATCTCGTCCGCGACACCGCCTTCGGGGAAGGGCACATCGGGCTGAACGCCCACATTGTCGAACGGTTCTTCCGGCAGGCGCATGGATCGTGTCATCGGCCACGCAAGTTCGAAATCGCCCGATGGCGCGGGTGCTGTCAGGACGTTGGAATAATCGATCACGCCCGCCGTCGGTCCGCCCAGCAGGCTTACCTTGTAACTGGCGCGGGCATCGATGGCGAACTGGTCTCCCGATGATCCCGCGCCCTCGGCCAATATGCCAACACGCCGTGGAAATTCATAGATCTGCGGATAGGTTACGATCTGGAAGCCGCCTTCGGCCAAAGGCACGAAATCACTGTCTGACGCCGCTGCACGGTCCAGCACGTTCTGCACGAAATCGTGCACTTCCGGAGGATATTCGCCTTCGTCGATATTGGCCTGCAGCGATGCAAGATTGCGCGGTGTATCGCGCAGTTCCACGCCGATCTGATAGATGGGGCGCGTATAGAGGTAGCTCATCAGCCGCTGATACATACTGTCCGATCCGCCATTGTTGCCACGCAGGTCAATCAGCAGGTTCGGCGTCGAGGTGATCGTTTCGTGATGCTCTTCCAGTAAATCCTCGAACTCTTCCAGATACTCTATGTGGAATGTTGGCACGCGCAGAAGCACCGTGTCGGGCGACAGGCGGCGAAAGGCAAATTCGTTACCCGGTGAAGGCGTGAAATTGCGAGAAGCGCTGTCGTCACCTTCATCAGCCCAAGGATTGGGCGGCGAGACGATATTGCTCCGTATGCTGATATGGTCATCCTCGAACCAGTCGAGGATGGCGGCCAGCGCCCACATGCGCGCTTCGGGATTTTCGGCAATGCGCTGGCGGGCAATGGCCACCGCGCTTTCAAATTCAGCCTCTTTACCGTCCGCCGTCTTCGTTTCCCAACCTGCGTAATCGGTGCGCAGCACATCGAGGACGAAATCGATGTCATCATCATAGGCAGTTGTCTGCGCCATGGCGGCAACGGGCGTCAGCAGGATTGCCAGGGCGGCGAGCAAGGCCCTGATGTGCCAGTGAATCGTTTTCATCCCCCTTTTATGCGCCCGCTTTTGAAAATCTTGAAAACAATTTTGCAGCGGACAAGACAAGGCCCCGGAAACGCAATGCTTCCGGGGCCTCGATACTCTCGTCCAAGAGTTGTTCGTCAGTTTCGTGGCAAGCGTCAGGCTGCCTCGGTTTCCTCGGCAGCATCGGGATCGCGCAGCACGTAGCCGCGGCCCCACACCGTTTCGATGTAGTTCTCACCGCCGCATGCGCTGGAAAGCTTCTTGCGCAGCTTGCAGATGAACACGTCGATGATCTTCAGTTCCGGCTCGTCCATGCCGCCATAAAGGTGGTTCAGGAACATTTCCTTGGTCAGCGTGGTGCCCTTGCGCAGGCTGAGCAGTTCCAGCATCGCGTATTCCTTGCCCGTCAGGTGAACGCGGGCACCGTCGACTTCCACGGTCTTGGCATCCAGGTTCACGGCCAGCTTGCCGGTGCGGATGATCGACTGGCTGTGGCCCTTAGAACGGCGCACAACGGCGTGAATGCGGGCAACCAGCTCGTCCCGGTGGAAAGGCTTGGTCACGTAATCATCGGCGCCAAAGCCGAAGGAGCGGATCTTGCTATCCATCTCGGCAATGCCGGAAAGGATAAGGACCGGGGTCTGTACCTTGGCAACGCGCAGCTTCTTCAGCACGTCATACCCGTGCATATCCGGCAGGTTCAGGTCCAGCAGGATGATATCGTAATCATACAGCTTGCCCAGATCGAGGCCTTCCTCGCCAAGGTCCGTCGAATAGACATTGAAGCCTTCGGTGGTGAGCATCAGCTCGATTGCCTTTGCCGTTGTCGGCTCGTCTTCGATCAACAGAACGCGCATTGTGTCAAACCCCTTCATGTCCCCGCAGGTGACCTCCGGCCAGGAGGTGTTGCCTGTTATTAACCACGCAACTTCTCACCAAAAAAGGTTAACAAAGAGTTTCAGCTGTTAAGACTTTGTGGGTGCGCCCTTTTGGTTACAGTGCCTTGAGCGGCTTTTCAGGGTCATTTTTCCAGCCGTAAGCCGCCCGTTTTACGGATAGAATAGCGCCGCATCTGGCAAGGCGCGGCGGCGCGCGGCCCGCCGTTAAGGGGTTGGCCGCCAGCCGTTAAGATCGCGGGCGGCGGCCGATGTTCACCAATGCTGTTTGCCGGGCGATTACAGGCGCAGGGTGAGCGAGACGAGAGCCTGGACGTAATCATAGCCGGAGCCGACAACCGCATTATTGCCGGGCGTCTGCGAATAGATGGCCTCTCCCGAAATCGTCAGATTGCTATCCGGAGGGCTGACGACGCGAAGCTGCGCGAAGTTGGATTGCTGCCAATCCGTGCCGGTGCTGCGCTGCGCGCCGATGCCGCCTGCCGCAAGCAGCTGCCAGCCATCCACAAAGCGCCTGACCTGCACGACGGGCAGGATCTGTCCGTAATCCTCTGGTGAGAAGTAATCGAATTCGCCCGGCACCGTGCTGTGAAAATAGCGCGTGCGCAGCTGTGCGCTGATGCCAAGATCGCTATCCACCACGTGGACATAGTTTCCGCGCAGATGCAGGCGAACATTGTCGCCGGTAAACTCCTGCACGCCGCCCAGCACGGTGAAAATGTTGTTCTCGTCAGCCGGCAGATCGACCGCCGCGCCGATGAAGGTGGTGTAAATGCCTTCATCAAGCCCGCGCGGCGTTTCCACGATGTCCCGCTCGATGAAGGCTTCCTTGCGGAACTTCGAAGTGTCGTTGATGGAGGCTGCACCGATGATCGTGTCGCCATCCGTGCCAACGCGCGCGGACCATTCCACATTGCCGCCGCGGTCCGCCATTTGCAGGAACACGCGTTCACGCTCCACCGTGCCCCGGCCCAGCGGATCGTACCACGCCTTTTCCACGCGCACGCCAAGGCGGCTGCCGTCAGGATCGTTGCGCAGGTCAAAATCGCCGGCAACGCGCAGCACGCTGGTATCGTCGCTGTCGCTGGATACGAACACCTCAGTACCGATGGCAGGACGGATTGCGGAACCGGCATCGGCACCGTCCTGCGCCATGGCGGGCGCGGCCAGCGTGAGAAGGCCGATCAGGCTTGCTGATTTCGGTAAGTAATTCACTGCCACTCTTTCTTTCGTCCGAACAGTTCCGAGGCATATCCCCAGACGGAAACGGGTTGCATGATGAAGGGATAGATGAAGGCGAACAGCAGGAAGCCTGCGAAGCTTTTCTTCATCTCGATGTCGTTGCGCCTCAGCATCCGCGTCTGGATGCGGAAGATCACGATGTTCCATAGCCCCGCCAGCGGCAGCACCAGCAGGGTAACCGGCCCGGCAAGCCAGAAGATGCCGAAGGCGGCCAGCAGCAGGCCCGGAATAAAGGCAAGCGTGAATGCCAGATCAATGCTGATGAACATCAGGTTCCAGTAGATAAACATGGTGGAGAGGCGAGGCTTGAACAGCAGGCTCTTGTGGATGGCCAGCGCCTCTATCATGCCGCGCGCCCAGCGTTTTCTTTGCCGGGATAGTGCGCCCCAGCTTTCGGGCGCGTGGGTCCATGCCACCGCGTCCTCCGCATGGCGCACGATATAGCCGCGCCGCAGCAGCGACCAGGTCAGCACGATATCCTCACCAACGGTATCGGGCCAGCCGCCCGCCTGTTCCAGTGCATCGCGGCGATAGAGCGAGAATGCGCCCTGTGCCACCAGCGTGCCATTGAAGTTGCCCTGCATCCGCTTGACCGCGGAAATGCCGTGGAAATAGTCCCACTGCTGCGCGCGGGTGGACCAACTTTCCATCGGGTTCGCCAACAGGATGGCCCCGGCAATCGCGGCCGTCTGCGGCGGGCTGGCATACAGATGCGCCACGATGGAACTGAGGCTGCCGGGCTCCAGCAGCGTATCGGCATCGATCGTGACGATCAGATCATAGGTGGCAAGCGTCAGCCCGTGATTGAGGGCCTGCGCCTTGCCGCTGTTGCGCGCCATACGCTCCACATGCAGCGAGAACCGGGGATGACCGGCGAACAGCGACTGGCAGGCCTGCGCCCTTGCAAGTGTATCGTCCTTCGAACCATCGTCGATCACGATCACTTCCACCAGGCCCGCGTAATCCAGCGCGGCCAGGTTCTCCAGCGTATTCGCGATCAGCGCTTCCTCCTGATAGGCGGCCACCAGGATGGAGATCGCCGGCCAGTGTTCGGGATTTTCCTTCAATGCCGATGGCCTGAGCGCCAGCGTGGACAGCAGGAAGGCGTTCATGAAGCCCGGAACATAGGCGATGAATGTCAGCACGGTCAGCGCAACGACCGGGTGCGACAATTGCGAAAGATCGCTCAGCCACGGCAGCGACAGCCATACGCTGAAAAAGGCCCATGCCGTGGCAATAAGGCAGGATGTGGCGAAAATCGTATTCCTGCGCCGGGCGCGCCCGCGCCAGTACCCGGTATCGCGGCGCAATCCGAACGCGCGGCGTTCAGGCTGGCTGTAATAGATATCGGAGCCAGAGGCAGAGACAGGTTCAGGCGCGGGATCAGTTACCGGGCCGGTTGCTGGCGAAGCCGCATCTCGTTGCGTGTAATCCATGCTTGGATAAGTCCTAGACCGACCATGCTAAACAGGTCGGTAACGAAAGATCGAAGGTAATTCGCAAGGTGGGGCGCCCATTCATGCTCCACCCCCACGGAGACCCGATCATGACAGCCCCGCTATACGAACGTTTTGGTGACGTGCTGTTAACAGTCGGCATCTTCGCCACGAAGGCTTACATCGCCATTTCATTGATGTGAGTTGAAATTTGACTGGAGAATAACGCCGAACAAGATGGCGATTATTCGACCAGCCCCTTCACGGCGAGCGGTTCCGGGATCAACCCCGCCTCTATGCCTGCGCTTATCAAAGTGAAGGCAAGATACACGCAAATGATCGTCGCAAGGGCTACGCACAGCGCCAGCGCGAACACCATCCTTGGGTTGGTATTTGCGAATCGATAAGATCCTGCAGCATCTGCACTCTTATCCAGTTTCCATTCGGGTTCAGCCATATCGGCTGCCTAACGCACTAAATGGCAAAAGGTTTGCCAACAATTGCGAAAATTACGTAGTGATGCGGGTGTCGCCCCCCCCGGTCTGCTTGGGTCTGCATAGGGCGGCATGGGGCTGCACGGGTCTGCGTGGCGCATATCCGCCCTGCGCATGCCCTATCCGCAGGCCTAGCGATCAGCCCATCGCAGCCAGCTTTTTCGCCCGCCGTCGCTGCACTGATGATCCGATCCCGATAGCTTCCCGGTATTTCGCAACGGTGCGCCGTGCTAGGTCGAACCCTTCGTCCTTCAGCAATTCCACCAGCTTGTCGTCCGACAGGATCTTCTTCGGGTCTTCTGCATCGGTCAGCGCCTTTATACGCGCCTTCACCGCCTCGGCACTGGCGCCTTCGCCGTCCGAACCGCCGCCAACTCCGCTGGTAAAGAAGTATTTGAGTTCAAAGGTGCCGCGTTCGCAGTGGAGGAACTTGTTGCTGGTGACGCGTGACACGGTGCTTTCATGCATCTCGATCGCCTCTGCCACGGTCTTCAACGTCAGCGGGCGCAGCTCGGATACGCCGCGGCGAAAGAAGCCATCCTGCTGCTTCACGATCTCCGCCGCGGTTTTCAGGATGGTTTTCTGCCGCTGATCCAGCGCCTTTATCAGCCAGTTGGCATCGGCCAGCTTCTCGCTCAGCCAGCCTTTCGCCTCCTTGCCGGTGCAGCCAGCGCGCAGCTCCACGTAATAGCTGCGGTTCACCACCAGCCGCGGCAGGGTCGCCTCGTTCAGCTGGATGTCCCAGCCTTCATTCCCTTGCGCATCGCGTGCCGCTTTCAGCAGGACATCGGGCACTACCGCGCTACTGGGAGAACCGCCGAATTTCAGGCCCGGCTTGGGGTCATATTCCCGCAACTCGGACAGCATGTCAGCGAAATCCTCGTCATCCACGTTACAGATGCGCCTGAGATGCGCGAAGGAGCCCTTGGCGATCAGCTCGAGGTTGTTGATCAGCACTTCCATGCACGGATCGAAGCGGTCCGCCTCCTTCGCCTGCAGCGTCAGGCATTCGGACAGGGATCGCGCGCCAACGCCGGTGGGGTCCAGCGATTGCACCACCTCCAGCGCGGCTTCCACGCGGGCCAGCGGTACATCCAGGTTGGTGGCAATGTCGCGCAGGTCGGCGGAAAGATATCCCGCCTCGTCCAGCAGGCCGATGATGTGGCGGGCGATGAACTGGGTGCGTGCATCGGGCGATGCCGGGCCAACCTGCGCATCAAGGTGATCGGCCAGCGACAGCTCCTCGCTGCTGCGGTTTTCGAAATCAGGCGCCTCCGCACTGCCGCCTGCATGTTCGGCAGACCAGTCGCCTGTGTCGCGATCCATATCCAGCGCGCCGGCATCGATATCCAGCGCCTCGTTCCCGTCGCTGGCGGTGGAATCGGCGATCTGCGGCTCTTCACTTTCGGGCGCGACATCGCGATCCTCCGCGCGCACTTCACCCGCTTCCAGCAGCGGATTGCTTTCCAACGCATCGCCGATGAAAGTCTCTATCTCAAGGTTCGACAGCGCCAGCAGCTTGATCGCCTGCTGCAACTGCGGCGTCATCACCAGCGATTGCGATTGCCTGAGGTCTAGCCTTGGCCCCAGAGCCATATCAGACCCCCAAAGTCATTGCCGGACTGGCATTACAATTCAAAGCCTTCGCCAAGGTAAAGGCGGCGCACGTTCTCATCCGCCACCAGTTCTTGCGGGCTGCCCGCGAACAGCACCTGACCGCCGTAGATGATGCAGGCCCGGTCCACGATATCCAGTGTTTCGCGCACGTTGTGATCGGTGATCAGCACGCCGATGCCGCGCCGCTTCAGGTCTTTCACAAGATCGCGGATATCGCTGATGGACAGCGGATCGATCCCGGCGAAGGGTTCGTCCAGCAGCATGATTGAAGGTTTTGCCGCCAGCGCGCGGGCAATTTCGCAGCGGCGCCGTTCACCGCCGGACAATGCCATGGCGGCACTGTCGCGCAGGCGGGTGATGTTGAATTCGTCCAGCAGCCGTTCCAGCTCGGCTTCTCGCGTCGCCTTGTCCGGCTCCACCATTTCCAGCACGCAGCGGATGTTCTGTTCCACCGTCATGCCGCGAAAGATGCT
This sequence comes from Aurantiacibacter rhizosphaerae, assembly GCF_009807005.1. Classification (GTDB taxonomy): domain Bacteria; phylum Pseudomonadota; class Alphaproteobacteria; order Sphingomonadales; family Sphingomonadaceae; genus Alteraurantiacibacter; species Alteraurantiacibacter rhizosphaerae. The sequence continues at coordinate 105,846 of NZ_WUBR01000003.1, forward strand.
GGTTTCCTGTGGCAGATACCCAAGCCCCAGAATCGCGCGGCGATACATCGGCAGCTTGGTAACATCCACGCCATCCATCATGATGCGGCCGCTATCGGGTTTCACCAGCCCCATGATGGAATAGAAACAGGTGGTCTTGCCTGCGCCGTTCGGCCCCAGCAGGCCCAGCACTTCGCCCTTCGCCACGGTCAGCGAGATATCGGAAAGAACCGCCCGCTTGTCATAGCTCTTGGCGATGGAAATCACCTCAAGCCCGCCCGATTCGGGCAGGTCGGGCGCGGCGTTCGATGGCGCTTCGGCCATCGCTTCCGCCAGTGCCTCTTCATCCAGAAATTCATCGTTAAGCGCGCTCATGCTGTGCCATCTAGCATGATTGCCTTCGCTTTGAAGGGGCTTTGAGGCCTGTTTGGCAAGATTCGTGCATGGGAGCATTGTTTCACACCTGCACGCGGGCACCCTGGCATGATATGACACATCGCGATCGGCGCATCGTCAGCGGCCTTGCCAGATTGCCATATAAGTGAAATACCTCTGAGTCGGGTTAAAGAGAGGGGAAGGCCTGATGAACAAGGCACTCGACCGGTCGCACGCACGCACAGTAGCGCGCACAGTGGCACGTCATGCATCGAATGAAGGCATGCACGCACACGCTGGGTACAAGCTCGACTGGCGTCGCAAGATCAGCAACCACGTGGCCTATGGCCTGCTGGCCTACACCGGCCTGCATATCTTCCTCACCATGAAAGAGCTGAAAACCGGCAGCGGATCATTGCTGCCCTATATGGCGCTGGTGGTGCTGGTGGCTGCCATCATTCCGGCGGCCCGCTGGTTCGAAATGCGCTGGAGAGAGCTTTCCGACGCAGAAGCAAGCGACCCGGCGCTGGCCCCTGCTTTCCGGCGCGAGGTTACCCTGTTGTGGCTGACGGCGATTGGCCTGCCCGCCGCGCTGACCTTCGGCTTCATGGCCGTTGCCTCTCTTTTCTGAAAAATCCTGATCTGAAGCGCTTTTCTTGATCATCCTTCGCCGCCTTGTTGCCGCGCTGCTGTTCAGCCTGCTGGCAGTGCAGGCCCATGCCACCGCATTGGTGCCGGATACCGCGGCAGAGACAGAAGCCGCCACGCCAGCGCCGGAAGCGGGCTCCATTGAACTGTCGCAAGACCCCGGCGAGGATGGGCGCATCGAAGCGCGCCTTAACGACATCTTCGCCAACGTCCCCAGCCTGGCCCAGGTTGATGTGAACGTGCGCCGGGGCGTGGTGATCCTGTCCGGCACCGTGCCCGACGATGCAGCCGCCGCCCGGGCAGAGGCCATCGCCGCCGGTGTGGAAGGCGTGGCCACCGTGGAAAACGGCATCGAACGCGATGTCTCCGTCAATCTTGAAGAGGGGATCGGCGGGCTGGGCGACCGGGTGCAGAAGTTCACCCGCGTGCTGCCGCTGGCAGGCGCGGCGCTGTTGATTGCGCTGCTGATCGCGGCTTTTGGCTATCTCATCGCGTCGTTCACGGGCTTTTGGCATCGCGTTGCGCCTAACGGATTTCTCGCCGAACTGATCGTCAGCGCGATTCGCTTTGTCTTCGTCATTCTCGGCATCGTCATCGCGCTGGACATGATCGGTGCGGGCGCGCTGCTGGGCGCTGTGCTGGGCGGTGCGGGCGTGGTGGGTATCGCGCTGGGCTTTGCGATGCGCGATACGGTGGAGAATTACGTCGCCTCCCTGATGCTGAGCCTGCGCCAGCCATTCCGCGCGAATGACCACGTGGTGATCGAAAGCCACGAAGGCCGCGTGATCCGCCTGACCAGCCGCGCCACCGTGCTGATGACGCTGGATGGCAATCACCTGCGCATTCCCAATTCCACGGTCTTCAAGGCGGTAATTCTCAATTACACGCGCAATCCGCAGCGCCGTTTCGATTTCGAACTGGGCGTGGATGCGGATGACGATGCCGAGGCCGCCCGGCGGCTGGGCCGTGATACGCTGGGCGCGCTGGCCTTTGTGTTGAACGATCCATCACCCGAAGTGCGCATCACGCAGGTTGGCGATTCCAACGTGATCCTGCGCTTCCTGGGCTGGGTGGATCAGCGCGAGGCGGACTGGCACAAGGCCAAGAGCCGATCCATCGCGGCGTGTAAAACGGCGCTGGAGGAGGCAGGCTTCGCCCTGCCAGAGCCGATCTACCGCCTGCGGTTTGACCAGCGCACGATGCCATTGCCGTTCGAGAATGTTGGCGAAATCAGCGGCACCAAGACTAGCGCGCGGCCTGCGGTGCCTGAGCCTGCAACAGAACCGGCACCCGAATCCACGCCATCACCGGCTCCGGCAAAGACCATGCTGGAAGAAGACGTGGGGCCGGAGGACGAAATTGCCCGCATGGTGGAAGATGAACGCGCCAGCGATAGTGATCAGGCGAAGGACCTGCTCGATTCGTCCCGCCCCGTGGAATGATCATCCAGCCGGATTAAGCTGGCATCGCGGTGTGCTGTATAGTCCGCACTGCAAAAACAGCGCCTTCAGGAAATAAGGGCTGGCGGCCGGATTGACAGACCCGGCCCCGCGCTCGGCATCCGGGTCTGTTACCCGTTTGCCTTCTTGTCTGCCTCGTAACGCTCGATCGCTTCGAGAACGATCTGCTTGGCTTCTGCGGCGTCGCCCCATTCGCCAACGCGCACCCACTTCTCCTTCTCCAGATCCTTGTAGTGGGTGAAGAAGTGTTCGATCTGCTGGAAGATGATGCTGGGCAGATCCTTCGTTTCGCCAACGTCGGAATAATAGGGGAAGGTGGTGTCCACCGGCACGCAGATCAGCTTTTCGTCGCCGCCATGCTCGTCTTCCAGGTTCAGCACGCCGATGGGGCGCGCACGCACCACGCAGCCTGCGATGAACGGGGAGCGCGCGATCACCAGCGCATCCAGCGGATCGCCATCGGGTGAAAGGGTGTGCGGCACGAATCCGTAGTTTGCCGGATAGCGCATCGGCGTGTGCAGGATACGATCCACGAACAGCGCGCCCGATGGCTTGTCGAACTCATACTTCACCGGTTCGCCGCCGGTGGGAACTTCGATGATGACGTTCAGGCTGTCAGGCGGATTGTCGCCCACGGGAATATGTTCGATGCGCATTGCTTTACCTTGTCATGCGGGCGCCGAAACTCTTCTGCAGAGCAGGCCCTTGTTAGTCTTGGCGGGCACCTAGCCGCGCGGTTTCGGAAAGAAAAGGGTGCGTTGAAACTGAATCGCCTCTGCGCGGCCCTGATTGCGGCCTGTGCCGTTTCGGGAAATGTTGCGGGGAGTTTGCGCGCGGCCTAAAGGCCTCCTCCCATGAGCAAGAGCAAAACACCGTCCGTGAAGACTCCCCAGGCCATTCGCGGCACGCAGGATATCTTCGGGCCCGAAGCAGAAGCCTTCGCCTTCGTCGTCGAGACGTTCGAGCGGGTGCGCAAGCTGTATCGCTTCCGCCGGGTTGAAATGCCGGTGTTCGAAAAGACCGAGGTGTTCGCCCGCTCGATCGGCGAAACCACCGACATCGTCTCCAAGGAAATGTATTCTTTCGAGGACCGCGGCGGAGAATCGCTGACGCTGCGCCCGGAATTCACCGCCGGTATCGCCCGCGCTTTCCTGACGAATGGCTGGCAGCAGCATGCCCCGCTGAAGGTGGGCACACACGGCCCGCTGTTCCGTTACGAACGTCCGCAGAAAGGCCGTTATCGCCAGTTCCACCAGATCGACGCCGAGATCATCGGCGCCGCCGAACCGCAGGCGGACGTGGAACTGCTGGCCATGGCGGACCAGATCATTCGCGAGCTGGGCATCGAGGATGTGACGCTGCACCTCAACACGCTGGGCGATGGCGATAGCCGCGATGCATGGCGCGCGGCGCTGATCGAATATTTCGGCGCGGTGAAGGATGAATTGTCTGAGGATTCGCAGGAGCGGCTGGAAAAGAACCCGCTGCGCATTCTCGACAGCAAGGATCGGCGCGACCAGAAATTCGTGGCCGATGCGCCGAAGATCGACGCCTATCTGTCGGACGAGGCGACCGCCTTCTTCGATGCCGTCACCAGCGGGCTGGATGCGGCGGGCGTGAAGTGGAAGCGCGCTGAAAGCCTCGTGCGCGGCCTCGACTATTACCGCCACACCGCGTTCGAGTTCATTCCCGACGAAGGTTCGGCTGCGGCGGATGCGCTGGGTTCTCAGAGCACGATCCTTGGCGGCGGGCGTTACGATGGCCTTATGGAATCGCTCGGTGGCGCGCCGACGCCTGCGGTGGGTTGGGCCGCCGGGATCGAGCGGCTGGCGATGCTGGTGGGCGAAAAGGGCGAAGCGCCTGCGGATGCTACTGTCGTGGTAGAGGACGACAGCCTGATAACCGAAGGCGTGCGCTCGCTGGGCAGGCTGCGGGCCGAGGGCCTGTCTGCCGAAATGATCGCCAGCGGCAGCCCGCGCAAGCGTTTCGACAAGGCGGTGAAAGCTGGCGCGCGTGCCATAGTGGGCCTTTCGGTGCAGGACGGCGAGACGAACGTCCGCATCAAGGCGGAAGACGACATGACCGCTCGCATCAAGGCAGTGCTGAATTGAGCATTCCCGCCGAACGCCTGCGCCAGATCGCAAACCGCTTCGCCGAGCTGGAAGCGCGCATGGCCAGCGGCCAGCTAGAGGGCGACGAGTTCGTCCAGGCAAGCCGCGACTATTCCGAACTGGAGCCGGTGGCGCAGATCGCCGCCGAGGTTTCCGCCATGCGCGAGGAAATCGCAGGGCTGGAGGATATGCTCTCCGACCCTGAGATGAAGGCGATGGCGGAAGAGGAGCTGGACGCGCTGCGCAAGGCGCTGCCCGAAGCAGAGCGCAAGCTCTCCCTCGCCATGCTGCCGCGCGACAGCGCCGATGCGCGTCCCGCCATGCTGGAAATCCGCGCCGGCACGGGCGGGGACGAGGCCGCGCTGTTCGCGGGCGATCTCTACCGCATGTACGAGAAATACGCGGCAGAGCAGGGCTGGAAGGTGGAACCTGTCAGCATGAACGCGGCCGAAGTCGGCGGCTTCAAGGAAGTGGTGGCCAACATCAAGGGCACCGGCGTGTTCGCCAAGCTGAAGTTCGAAAGCGGCGTGCACCGCGTGCAGCGCGTGCCCGTTACCGAGAGCGGCGGGCGCATCCATACCAGTGCCGCCACCGTCGCCGTGCTGCCGGAGCCGGACGAGGTGGACATCCATATCGACCCGACTGACCTCAAGGTGGATACCTATCGCGCCAGCGGGGCAGGCGGCCAGCACGTGAACACAACGGACAGCGCGATCCGCATCACGCACGAACCCTCCGGCCTCGTCGTCACCTGCCAGGACGGGCGTAGCCAACACAAGAACCGCGAGAAGGCGATGCAAGTGCTGCGCGCGCGCCTGTATGAAAAGACCCGCGACGAAGCGCAGGGCGCGGAGGCCGAGGCGCGGAAGGCGATGGTGGGCAGCGGTGACCGTTCCGAACGCATCCGCACCTATAATTTCCCCCAAGGCCGCGTGACCGATCACCGCATCGGGCTGACGCTGCACAAGCTGCCGGAGGTGCTGGAAGGCACCGGTCTTGGCGAAATGGTGGACGCACTGATTGCGGAGGACGAGGCCAAGCGGCTTTCGGCGATGGATGGCTGACACGGTCGCCAGCGCCATCCGGGAGGCCGCCACGCGCCTCTCCGGCACCAGCGACACCGCCCGGCTTGATGCTGAACTGCTGATGGCGCATGCGCTGGGTTGCAGCCGGTCTGACATGTTGCTGCGGCGCATGCAGGACGCCGCGCCCGCAGGTTTCGCCTCGTTGGTGGATCGCCGCGCCGCGTGTGAACCGGTGGCCTATATCATCGGCGCGCAAGAGTTTTACGGGCGCAGCTTTGCCGTCACGCCCGATGTGCTGATCCCGCGCGGAGATAGCGAAAGCGTGGTGGAAGCGGCCCTGAATGCTGTACTGAATGCTGCACCCGAAGCGCCGCGCATCCTCGATTGCGGCACCGGCTCCGGCGCGCTGCTGCTGACATTGCTGGCAGAACTGCCGGACGCGCAGGGCGTGGGTATCGATGCGTCTGCACCGGCGGTGGAGGTGGCGCGCGGCAATGCTGCCCGGCTTGGCATGACAGGCAGGGCGGACATTCGCGTGGCGGACTGGACCGTGCCCGGCTGGGCCGATGATCTTGGCCAGTTCGATCTCATCATCGCCAACCCGCCCTATGTGGAAAGCGATGCACAACTGGATGCCGATGTGCGCGATTACGAACCTGCAAGCGCACTTTTCGCCGGGCCGGATGGGCTGGACGATTATGCAATCCTGATCCCGCAATTGCCCAAACTGTTGATGAAAAACGGCATCGCCGTGCTGGAAATCGGGTCCACACAGGCTGAAATGGTTAGCGAAATCGCGCAACAGCATGGCTTTGCCGCAACTGCACATAAAGACCTTGGGCAGCGCGACAGGGCGCTTTTACTGCGATTAAGGCTTGGCAAAGCCGAATCGAGTGGCTAACCCTGATATCAGGTCCACGGCGCAAGGCGCTGGATCAAACCCCAACATTTGCCAGCTAAGCGGCGATAAGGCCGCAGCGCGACTGTTCAGAACAGAATAGGGCAGACAAGGGATCGGGATGCCTCGTGACATGCTGTTTTGACGACATGCTGTTTTCACGATGGATTATATGGCCGGACGGCTTTTGCCGCAGCCAGATTGAGGAAGCGAATAGCCCTTGAATAACAATCGGAACAACAATCGTCGTCGCGGCCGCGGTAACAACAATAACAACAATCGCGGCGGAGGCGGTGGTAACCTCTCCAACAACCGGATCGATTCCCGCGCGCGTGGCAACGCCCCGCAGATGCTGGAAAAATACAAGAAGCTGGCCAGCGAAGCCCAGCTGAATGACGATCGGGTGCAGACCGAATATTATCTGCAATTCGCGGATCACTATTTCCGCGTCCTGGCCGATAACAAGGCACAGAAGGACGAGGCGCAGGCCAAGCGCAATGCAGAGCGCGGCACTGACAATTCCGACGATGACGACGATAATGACGACGACGATCGCAATGATCGCGGCGACCGGAATGATCGCAACAGCCGCAGTGACCGCGGTGATCGGAATGACCGCAATGATCGTGGTCGCAATGGCCGCGGGAACAGCCGCAATCGCCGCGACAGCGACGATGATATGGACGAGGGCGTAGAAGGCGCAGCGGGCAATCAGGAGGATGATGACAATCCCTTCACCCGCGATGCCCGCGAAGAAAAGCCCAAGAGGGCGCGCAAGCCAGCCGCTCGCAAACCTGCCACCCGCAAGCGCAAGGATGCGGAAGACCAGGTGGAAGACGATGGCAGCCTGGACCCCAGCATGCTGCCGCCCGCCATCGCGCGCGCATCCGAAGATGACGATGCCGCAGAAGCAAAGCCGAAGCGCAAGCCCGCCACCCGTACGCGCCGCAAGAAAACGGACGAGGACGATGGCGGAGAGGCGCTTGAAGCGGTAGGCTGACAGGCGCGGTTGCGGCATAGCCCACGCGGCAGGACGCGACAGCAATGGCCAGCGGGCATTCCCTGAAACAGCATTCGGTGACCCAGCCCTCGGTGACACAGCGGCTTGATGCCCACCCGCATTTGGCGTCGCTGGGTCTTGGCCTGTTGTCCGCCACCGGGTTTCAACCGTTGGGCCTGTGGCCCGTCGCCTTGCTGGCAGTGGGGCTGTTTGCCCTGATCGCCGCCAATACCGCCAGCTGGCTGCGCGCGTTCAGACTGGGCTGGCTGTTCGGCGTGGCGCATTTCACCCTTGGCAACAACTGGATTGCCACGGCCTTCACCTTCCAATCCGAAATGCCCGCGATGCTGGGCTGGGCCGCCGTGCCGCTGCTGGCGCTGTATCTTGCCGTGTATCCCGCGCTGGCCGCGATAATCGCGCGGCTGGTGGTAAGAAACCGCGCAGGGCTGGCCTTTGCGCTCACCTTTGCCGGGGCCTGGATATTTACGGAATGGCTGCGAAGCTGGGTTTTCTCCGGCTATGTCTGGAACCCGCTTGGCATGGTCCTCCTCGGTCCGATGGACCGCCCTGGCCTCGCCGCGATCACGCCCATCATGGGCACCTATGCCCTGTCTGGCCTGGCGGTGTTGCTGGGCTGCGCGCTGGTGCTGATGCTGAAAGAGCGAAACTGGCTGGCGGCCGGGGCCACCGCGCTGCTGCTGGTGGCAGGAATGTTTTGGCCCGCCGGAGAAGCGCAGCAGGGTGATCTGCTGGTCACGATAGTCCAGCCCGATATCCGGCAGGAGAGAATTTCCGATCCGCGCTTTTTCGAGGCGAATTACAACCGACTGGCGCAGCTTTCCCGGCGCGAAGAAAGTGGCGCCGGTACGAATACCGACGCCGAACCGCGCATCGTCCTATGGCCCGAAAGCGGCATGGCGGATTATCTGCGAGAGGGATATCCGCAACGCTATTACGATCGCACCACCGCCTTGGGCAGCCCGCTCTATGCCCGCCGCCGCCTGGCCACCGCCGTGGGTGATGACAGCGTGCTGCTGACAGGCGCAGTGGACCTTGAAATAGGCGCGGACGAGACTGGCTTTGTGCGTGCATTGGGTGCGCGCAACGCCGTCACCGCGATTGGCAGTGATGGTGAACTTCTGGGCGGCTATGCCAAGGCGCATCTTGTCCCCTATGGCGAATATTTGCCCATGCGCGAATGGCTGGAGCCGCTGGGCCTCACCCGGCTGGTGGCGGGCTCTATCGATTTCTGGCCCGGCCCCGGCCCGCGCACGCTGGACTTGGGCGAATATGGCAAGGTCAGCCCGCAGGTCTGCTATGAAATCATCTTCAGCGGGCAGGTGACGGATCGCAGCAACCGCGCCGATTATATCTTCAACCCGTCTAACGAGGCATGGTTCGGCGGCAATGCACAGCCGCAGTTTCTGGCCCAGTCCCGCATGCGCGCGATAGAGGAGGGACTGCCCGTCCTGCGCGCCACCACTACCGGAATCAGCGCGGTGATCGATGCGCGCGGCGTGGTGCGGCAACACCTTGCCCAGCACGTGCAGGGACGCATTGATGCACGCGTGCCACCCGCAACCGCGCCAACGCTTTTTGCGCGTTTCGGGAACATGCTGGGCCTGGCATGGTCCATCGTCTTGATGCTGGCAGGTTTTGTTGCCATGCGTCGGCAGCCTGTCTAGGGCCGCCTGTCGAAGCAATCGATTAACCAAAAGAGAAGGCAATCTCCAACATGCGCCAATCCTATCTGTTCACGTCCGAAAGCGTTTCCGAAGGCCATCCGGACAAGGTATCGGACCAGATCTCCGATGCCGTGGTCGATCTTTTCCTGTCGAAAGATCCCGAAGCGCGCGTGGCCTGTGAAACGCTCACCACCACCAACAATGTGGTGCTGGCCGGCGAAGTGCGCGGCAAGGGCATGATTGATACAGATGGCAATTGGGTGATCGGCGCAAAGGCAGAGATCGAGAAGGCCGTGCGCGATACGGTGAAGGCCATCGGCTATGAACAGTCCGGCTTTCACTGGGGTGACCTGACTTTCGTCAACCACCTGCACCCGCAAAGCGCGGACATCGCGCAGGGCGTGGATGCGGGCACCGAAGGCTCCAACAAGGATGAAGGCGCGGGCGATCAGGGCATCATGTTCGGCTTCGCCTGTGACGAGACGCCGGACCTGATGCCGGCCCCCATCGATTACAGCCACAAGATCCTGGAACAGATGGCGGCAGACCGGAAGAACGGCACAGCCCCGTTCCTGGAGCCTGACAGCAAGAGCCAGGTTACGCTGCGCTACGAGGACGGCAAGCCCGTTGCCTGCACGGCAGTGGTCGTCTCCACCCAGCATGCCGAAGGATATGACGAGGGCGACAAGGAAGCCGAGCTGCACAATTATGTGAAGGGCGTTGTCCGCAACATCCTGCCGGACGGCTTCCTGTCGGACGACACCGCGTGGCACATCAACCCCACCGGCAAGTTCGTGATCGGCGGCCCCGATGGCGATGCCGGCCTTACCGGGCGCAAGATCATCGTCGATACCTATGGCGGCGCGGCCCCGCATGGCGGCGGCGCGTTCAGCGGGAAGGACCCCACCAAGGTGGACCGTTCTGCCGCATACATCACCCGCCACCTAGCAAAGAACGTGGTGGCCGCCGGCCTCGCCACGCGCTGCACCATCCAGATCGCCTATGCCATCGGCGTGTCGGAGCCGTTGTCGCTCTATGTCGACACGCACGGTACGGGCACGGTTGCCGACGACAAGATCGAGGATGCCATTCGCGGTATCGACAAGCTGGGCGGCCTGACCCCGCGCGGCATCCGCACCTACCTTGGCCTCAACAAACCGATCTACCAGACCAGCGCCGCCTACGGGCACTTCGGCCGTAAGGCTGAGGGCGACCTGTTCCCGTGGGAGCGCACGGATCTGGCGGATGATCTGAAGGCAGCGCTGGCGTAAACGCTTCAAGGGGCGGCGCGGGTGAGCGATCACGGCACCGCCTTGACCTCCACGCCATCGGCGAACAGGCGCATCGCGGCGCTAGACGCACTGCGCGGCGTGGCGATCATCGGCATCATTCCGATGAACGTCATCGCCTTTTCCATGCCCGCCGCGGCCTATATCAACCCGCGCGCCTTTGGCGGGCACGATCTGGGCGAAACGCTGCTGTGGGCGATCAGCTTCGTGCTGGTGGAGGACAAGTTCCGCGCACTGTTCGCCATGATGTTTGGCGCGGGCGTGGCGATCCTGCTGGACAAGCGCAGCGCCCATCCCCTGCGCGATCATTTTGCCCGCATGGCGGCACTGCTGGTGATAGCCGTGGCCCATGCGGTGTTCCTCGCTAATAACGACGTGCTGCGAAGCTACGCCGTGGCCGGCTTGCTGCTGCCACTGGCGTTGCGCTGGCGTGTGCGCACATTGCTGCTGGTCTCCGGCGCGCTGGTGGCGGGTCAGCTAGCGGTGTCTGGCTGGTATGCCTGGGACTGGCTGGCCTACTGGCAACAGCGGGCCGGCGGCGCGCTGGTGGACCCGGCACCGTGGCAGGTGGCGGAGGCGGCATATGGTTTCAATCCCGATGCGATCACCGCCGCTATCCAGCGCAATGACGCAGGGCTGTGGGAGCGGGTGACGCTGCGACTCTCGCAGGCAGAGCAGCAGTTGCGCTTCGTTGCCGCTTCGCTGCCATCGGCGCTGGCGGCGATGCTGCTGGGCATGGCTTTCTGGCGCTGCGGATTGCTGGCGGGGCAGTGGGAGGCGCGGCGCGCCATGCGCCTTGGCCTGATATGTGCGAGCGCGTCGCTCCCCGTGTTAATGGCACTGGCGGGATGGACGATGAACAGCGGTTTCGATCCCATCGTGACCGCTGCAAATGTGCTGGTGTGGAGCGCACCCTTCGACCTCGCGCTGGGCGTAGCCTATGCCGCGTTCGCGATGGCGCTGTTTGGCAGCTCGCTGAAAGAGCATCGCTCTACAATGCTTCTTGCCGCTGCCGGACGGATGGCGCTGACCAATTACCTCTCCACCAGCCTGATCTTCGCTGTCATGTTCGCAGGCTGGGGCCTTGGCCTGTTTGCCGAGGTTTCGCGCGGGCAGGCGTTGCTGCTCTGCCTTGTGCCTACCGCCGCAATACTGGCGTGGTCCGCCCCGTGGCTGCGGCATTTCCGCATGGGTCCGGCGGAGTGGCTGTGGCGCAGCCTCGCCGATCTCAAGCCACGGGCCCTGCGGCGGGAGGCGGGGTCCTGACACTGTCCATATCGGCGGGCAGCCGGCGCGCTGCGATAAAGTAATGCGCGGAGGCCCACAGGTAGCCAAGCCCGCTCACCGCCATGGCAACCGCCAGCCCGCGCGCCGCGCCATATTCGGGCGAAAGCGTGTCGCTCAGCAACCCCAGCAGCGATGGGCCAAGGCCGCCTGCCACGCCATATACGCCGTTGAGGATTGCCGCTGCCGTCGCTCGCATGCGCGGGTGCATCAAATTCTGCAAGGTGGCGTAGGTGATGCCGAGATAGCCGAAGTTCAGGAAGGTCGCGATGCTGACGAGGCCCAGCAGCAGCGGCAGATCCGTGCGCGTGATTGCAAAGGCATAAAGCGGCGCGCCGATCAGCAGGGAGACTGCGGGGATCAGCGCATAGGCGCGTGGGTTGCCCGCGCCCAGCCTGTCTCCCAGCCAGCCGCTGCCCACCACCGAAAGCGCCGCGGGCAGGCTGGCGATAAGGCCGGCGTAAAGCCCCGCCTCTGCCAGCCCCACGCCGAATTCGCGCACCATCAGGGAGGCAAAGAAGAAGTTGAGGCCGAAGCCCAGCATTGCCGCCAGCGCCGATCCGATGACGAGGTTGCGCGCGCTTGGCAGGCGGAACAGGCGCGCCAGCACGGCGGAGATAGGCGGCACGTCCTCGCTGGCGCCGGGATCGTGCTGCCCGCGCTTCGGCTCTGCGATGAAGAACCATGCGACAAAGCCCATCAACAGCCCCGGTATCGCGGCGATCAGGAAGGTCATGCGCCAGCCGAATTCCTGCGCGATCCAGCCACCGCCCACAAAGCCGATGAAGGCGCCGAGCGGCGGGGAGAGCAGGAGGCAGGAAATCGCGAAACCGCGCCTGTTTGCGGGGAAATAGTCTGCCACCACGGACTGGTTCGCGGGCAGGCCGATGGCTTCTCCCAACCCCACGCCCATGCGCGCCACCAGCAATTGCACCCAGCTTCCCGCCCAGCCGCAGGCCGCCGTGGCAATGGACCAGATGATCGTGCCGAAGGAAATCAGCGTGAGGCGCCGCACCCGCTCCGCAGTGCGCGCCACCACCAGCCCGGCGCCGATATTGAGCAGCGCAAAGGCCCAGGCCATCAGCGAAACCTGCGCATCGGAAAGGCCGAATTCGACCTTCACCGGCTCCACCAGCACATTCACCACGATCCGGTCGATAAAGCCGACGGTCGCGATCGATGCGATCACCACCAGTGCCAGCGTCGGCGATGCCTTGCGCGTTTTCATGTCCCTCTCCCGCAACAAGGCATAGACGAAATAGGCGACCCCGCAATGAAGCGAGGCTATTGCTGGCGATCTGGAACGGCGAAGGGGGGCTTTTGGAAATCGGCAATTGCCCGATTTATCGTTTGCGCGCAGCGCGATAGCTGCAGAACGAGAGACCGCTCTGTGACTTTTCGATCCATCTGCCCTCGCAGCATGAGGGGAGTGGGAATGAGGAAGGCTGCGCATGGGGCCATCCGGCCATGCGCAGCCTCTTGTAGGAAAGCCTGGCACCCGGTCAGGCGGGTTTCGCGCCGTGGTTCTCGCGCACCCAGCGGCCCACCTTGCGGCCGTAGCGGGCGATCATCTGCATGTTGAAGAAGTGCCAGCAGCCCAGCACCATCACCGCCAGCCCCACCTTGGTGGCGACGAAGCGGATGGCTTCGGCCAGCGTGGTCGGCTCTGCACCAAGGCTGATCGTCAGCAGGATGAAGCCGATGTTGACGAGGTAGAACCCCACCACCAGCAGGTGATTGGTGCTGCGCGCCAGCACCTCGTCATGGCCGAAGCAATCGACCAGGAAAACCTCCCCGTTCACGCTCAGCGTGCGCGCCACCCAGCCGATGAGGGCAATGGCGATGAAGAGATAGGCGAAATAGCTCAGTTCGGTCATCGTACTTCTCCTGCTTAGTAAATCATGTCGTGGAAGGGGTTGGTGGGGGCGCCTTCCGGCCCATCGGCCGCGCGAGCGACGTCTTCACGATAGCTGCCCCAGATTTTGCCGCAGACGCCGCCTGCCAATGCGCCGAACAGACCAAAGAAAAATCCAATCCAGAGCGTGCCACTGTTGAATGCGCCTTCCAACAAGGCGGCAAAGAGCATCGGCAAGACCAGTCCACCAACCATGCCGACTGCGGCGAAGATGGGCGCGCGCTCCCGGCGAAATTGGCGAAGCAGGGCGGTCAGCGGTAGGCCGATCAGAAGCATGCCAATCAGTGTTCCGGCCAAGGCGATTCCCAGCGGCAGCAGGCCCAGCAACAGGCCCTGCGGGTCGCCCTGCGAGATCATGGCTGTCAGGCCCGCCGGTACTGTAAAGACCAAGAAGAAACCGCCGCCAGCCACCGCGCCCCAGCCTGTGGCACGGAAGAAGGAGCCGATCATCAGGCCTAGCTCCTTGTCAGTAATTTCTGTAATTTCAGAAACGGTATTGCGTGGATCGGCAGTCATGACAATTGATCCTTTCGTATCGGGAGTTAGCTGTCGCTTTGCTTGCGGGCGGGGATGAAGCGGGCGACCTTGCCGCCAAGGTTCATCAGGGTGATGAGCGTGCCCTTGGGCAGCTTGCGGACATCGTCGAACCAGCCGGTCAGCGTGCCCATGAAGGTATGCATGCGTCCAATCCGCTCAGCGATATGCGGCGGCACGTCCTTGCGGCCTTCCAGCCTGGCAGAGAGTTCTGCCAGCGTGGCGAGCGTGGGGTCGATCTCGCGCTTCTTGCGCTCCAACGTGATGCGCATCAGCATTTCCCACAGGTCCGTTTCCGCCACGAAATGATCACGCCTGTCGCCGATGATGTGGGTGCGGCGGATGATACCGTAGCTCTGTAATTCCTTCAGCGCGGTGGAGACATTGCTGCGGGCAAGGCCCAGCGTATCGCAGATCTCTTCGGCATGCAGCGGCTTGTCCGAGAGGTAGAGCAGGGCATGCACCTGGCTGACCGAGCGGTTCACACCCCAATGCGAGCCCATTTCCCCCCAGTGGAGTATGAAGGCTTCGGCTTCGGGAATGTCTGTCACTCGCACGACTCGGTGCCGCCTTTTTCTATTTCTGTAATTTCAGAAATGCACGATAACGCAGCAGCCGTCAACTCTCGCCCGCCAACACATGGTCAGGTGGCGCGGAAATCTTCTACGATCTTGCCCGCCGCGCCCACTTCCGCTTCGTGGCTTTCCTCCCGCCAGGATTCCGCCAGCGCGGCATCTTCCCATTCGCGCATGGCCGGCAGCGCCAGCATCCGGTCCACCCAGGCTTGGCCAGCGCCCACATCAAGGGCGAAGGTGCGGATACGGAATACGACGGGCGCGAAGAACGCATCCATCGCGGTGAAATCCGGCCCCGCCAGCCACGGCCCGCCAAAGCGATGGAGCCCCATCTCAAACAGTTCCTTCAGCCGCATCACGTCCTTTGCCAGCGCTGTATCCATCGGCCCTGTCTGCACGCGCACGCCCACATTCATCGGGCACTGGTTGCGCAGGGCTGAAAAGCCGCCATGCATCTCTGCCACCGCGCTCATGGCGAAGGCGCTTGCCTCTTCATCCAGCGGCCAGATGCCGTCATGTCGCTGCGCCAGATACATCGTGATGCCGAGCGAATCCCAGATAGTGCGCGCGCCATCGCGCAGCACGGGCACCTGTCCGGTGGGGGAGAATGCGCGAAATTCGTCCCAGTTCACGGGCTTGGTAAAAGGCTCCACCCGGTCCGTGAAGTGGATGCCGAGTTCCTTCATCAGCACCCACGGACGCAAAGACCAGCTGGAGTAATTGCGGTTTGCGGTAATCAGTTCATAAGCCATCAGCGATTGTCCTTTGGTTGCTGCCACAGCATGGGCGCGGTGCCGATCACGAAGCCCAGGAACAGGCTCTGGAATTGCAGGGCGCGAAACAGGTCAAGCCAATCCGTGCGATAGGCATACCAGCTGTTCACGCCCACATCGGCCAGCATCACCAGTACACCCAGCACAACGCCCGCGCGCTGGCGCAGTGCCACCAATGCGCCCACGATCACATCGATCGGCAGCAGCAGCGTCCAGAACCAATTGAGCGCCAGTGGCGCGTAATCATACGGCAGCCAGCCATCGGCCAGCACATCGGCCGTGTGATTGCGGATGCCGATCACGAAACCGACAACCCACAGCAGGCGAATGCCTGTGACCAGGCGAGGCTCAGCTATCGTAATGCGCCGTGGTCTTTGCGGCCACTTCCTCTGCGGTAACGCCGGGAGCGAGTTCGATCAGCTTGAACGGGCTGTCATGATCGTCCCGCTTGAACACGGCGAGATCGGTGATGATCATGTCGACCACGTTCGTGCCGGTCAGCGGCAGGGTGCATTCGGGGATGAACTTGGGGTCACTATGCTTGCTGGTGTGTTCCATCACCACGATGATTTTCTTCACGCCGGCGACAAGGTCCATGGCGCCGCCCATGCCCTTCACCATCTTGCCGGGGATCATCCAGTTGGCGATATCGCCGTTCTGGGCCACTTCCATCGCGCCCAGCACGGTGAGGTCGATATGGCCGCCGCGGATCATGGAGAAGCTGGTGGCGCTGTCGAAATAGGCGGAATGCGGCAGTTCGCTGATGGTCTGCTTGCCAGCGTTGATCAGGTCGGCGTCCTCCTCGCCTTCATAGGGGAAGGGGCCGATGCCCAGCATGCCGTTCTCGCTCTGCAGGGTTACCTGCATGCCATCGGGAATGTGGTTCGCCACCAGCGTGGGGATGCCGATGCCCAGGTTGACGTAATAGCCATCCTGCAATTCATTCGCCGCGCGGGCGGCCATCTGGTTGCGATCCCAACCCTTGGTTTGTGCCTTGGTATCCTGGCTCATCATGCGGTCTCCCGTTCGCGAGTCGTGACGAATTCGATTTTCTTGTCGTAAGGCGCGCCCACCACCATGCGGTTCACGAAGACGCCGGGCAGGTGGATGCAATCAGGGTCCAGCGATCCGGCAGGCACAACTTCTTCAACCTCGACAACGCAGATCTTGCCGCAGGTGGCGGCAGGCTGATTGAAATTGCGTGCGGTCTTGCGGAACATCAGGTTGCCCGTCTCATCCGCCTTCCATGCCTTTACGATGGAAAGATCGGCAAAGATCCCGCGCTCAAGGATGAAGTCTTCCGGGCCATCGCCCTTGTCGAAGCTTTTCACTTCCTTGCCCTCTGCCACCTGCGTGCCGACGCCTGTCTTGGTGTAAAAGCCGGGAATGCCCGCGCCGCCTGCGCGCATGCGTTCTGCCAGAGTGCCTTGCGGGCAGAACTCCACCTCCAGCTCTCCGGAGAGATACTGCCGCTCGAACTCCTTGTTCTCTCCCACATAGCTGGAGATCATCTTGGCCACCTGCTTGCTGCGCAGGAGCATGCCGATGCCTTCATTGTCGATCCCGGCATTGTTGCTGGCGAAGGTGAGATTCTTCACGCCGCTGTCCTGAATGGCCTTCAGCAGCCGTTCCGGGATGCCGCACAGGCCAAAGCCTCCGCTGGCGATCAGCATGCCATCATGCAGCACGCCTTCCAGAGCGGCTTCGGCGGAAGGAAAGAGTTTTTGCATCGCGGCGTCCTTGATTGTGGTCGGTGCAGGTCGTGAGCTTGCGCATAATGCGAAGAGGCTAAATTGTCACCAGCGAAACGAGAAATGCCGCAATGCAGCAAACATGTTTTTCCAAAAGCTGATTCACCATTCAGTTTCTGCACTTCCATCCAAGTGCATGCATTATAAATTACTGATCCAAAACAGTTAACCATAGATGTTGCACGTCATGCAACACGCGATGAGCTTTTCGCACTTGCGAGATTGGGCGGATCGACGCATATGTCTCCCTGCCTTTCAGGCATCCTCTCCCAAAACTTTTAGGCCCGGTCGGCAACGATCGGGCCTTTTTTCTTTGGTCGAGAATTCTCCCTCGAAACTGTCCTGAAACTGGGCCGATACTGCACTGGGCCACAGGTTTTTCGGCACGATAATCGGGCCCGCCTGTTTGCAATAGCAGCGGGTGCTTCCTAGCTCCGCTGGATAGAAACTACCCAAAGGACAGGACAGCAATGGCCGAGGCGGATGCAGCAAAAGTGGAAGATGGCACGGTAAGATTGCAGGTGGCCGCCGCCCGGCAAGAAGAATCGGGCCGCGGCGTGGTGCGCATGCCGCGCAGCGCGTTTCAGAAGCTGGGCATCACCGAAGGCGATCCCGTAGAGATCGAGGGCAAGCGCGCCACCGTGGCCGTGGCCGCGCCATCCTATGAGGAGGACGAGGCGCTCGACGTCATTCGGCTGGACGGTTTGCAGCGCGGCAATGCTGAAACCGCATCGGGAGAGCATGTGACCGTGCGCCGCGCGGAAACAAAGCCGGCCACCCGCGTGGTGTTTGCCCCGTCCCGCCGCGAAATGCGCCTGCATGGGCCGGGGGAAGCGTTGAAGAAGGTGTTCTTCAAACAGCCGCTGACCGCAGGCGATCTGGTGGCCACGCACGGGCAGCAGCCGGTGCAGAACGTGCCGCCAGAGGTTCGCCGCATGTTCAACGCGCCCGCCTATGCGCTGACGCAGATCCGCCTGCAGGTGGTGAGCACGGTGCCCAAGGGCTTTGTCCATATCGACGAGAATACCGAAGTTGAATTGCGCGCCGAATTCGAAGAGCCGCGCGATGCCCGCGGCATGATCAATTACGATGACGTGGGCGGCATGGCAGACACCATCACCGCTCTGCGCGAAATGGTGGAACTGCCGCTGCGCTATCCGGAGCTGTTTACCCGCCTTGGCGTAGACCCGCCCAAGGGTGTGTTGCTGCATGGCCCGCCCGGCACTGGCAAGACCCGGCTGGCGCAGGCCGTGGCGAACGAATCGGATGCGCAATTCTTCACCATCAACGGCCCGGAAATCATGGGCAGCGCCTATGGCGAATCGGAAAAACGCCTGCGCGAGGTTTTCGAGGAAGCCGAGCGCAGCCAGCCCGCCATTGTCTTCATCGACGAGGTCGATTCCATCGCGCCCAAGCGTGAACGCGTGCAGGGCGAGGCGGAGAAACGCCTCGTCGCCCAGCTCCTCACCCTGATGGACGGGTTGCAGGCGCGCGCGAACCTGGTGGTGATCGCCGCCACCAACCGGCCTGACGCCATTGACGAGGCGCTGCGCCGTCCCGGCCGTTTCGATCGCGAAATCGTGATCGGTGTGCCTGACGAGGGCGGTCGCCGCGAAATTCTGGCCATTCACACGCGCGGTATGCCGCTGGGTGAAGGGGTGGATCTGAAGGAACTGTCCCGCGCCACGCACGGATTTGTGGGAGCAGACCTTGCCGCCCTGACGCGGGAGGCCGCGATCGAGGCGGTGCGCCGCATCATGCCCAAGCTGGATCTGGACGAACGTGAAATTCCGTCTGCCGTGCTGGAAGAGCTGTGCGTGGAAAAGAACGACTTTCGCGAGGCGCTGAAACGCGTGCAGCCAAGCGCCATGCGCGAAGTGATGGTGCAGGCGCCAACCGTCGGCTGGGACGATATCGGCGGATTGGACGATGCTGCGGAGAAGCTGAAGGAGGGCGTGGAACTGCCCCTGAAGAACCCGCGCGCGTTTGAACAATTGGGCATACGCCCGGCCAAGGGCTTTCTCCTTTATGGCCCTCCCGGCACCGGCAAAACCTTGCTGGCCAAGGCCGTGGCGAAGGAGGCAGAGGCCAACTTCATCTCGATCAAGAGCAGCGATCTCCTGTCCAAATGGTATGGCGAGAGCGAGCAGCAGATCGCCAAGATGTTCGCCCGCGCCCGTGCCGTGGCGCCGTGCGTGATCTTCATCGACGAGATCGACAGCCTGGTGCCCGCGCGCGGATCATCCGCGAACGAGCCGCAGGTGACGGCCCGCGTCGTGAACACCATTCTCGCCGAGATGGACGGGATGGAGGAAATGTCCTCCATCGTGGTGATCGGGGCGACGAACCGGCCAACGCTGGTAGACCCTGCATTGCTGCGTCCGGGCCGGTTTGACGAATTGGTGTATGTCGGCGCGCCCGATCAGAAGGGGCGTGAGCATATCCTTGGCATCCACACCTCTGCCATGCCGATGGCGGACGATGTGGACCTTGCAGCGATTGCGAAGGAAACCGAACGCTTCACCGGTGCTGACCTGGAGGATGTGGTGCGCCGCGCTGGCCTCAACGCCATCCGCCGGGCCAAGGGCTCTCCTGACAAGGTGACCAATCAGGACTTTACTGAGGCGCTGGAAGACAGCCGCGCCACGGTGACGGAAAAGATGGAAGCCGAGTACAAGAAGATGAAGGGCGAGCTGAAGAAGCGCGCGATGGAAGTGAACCCCATTGGCTTCATCACCGATGGCATGGTGGAAAGCACGCGCGAATCGAAACACTGATCTCGTGAGTTTTTGAATCAAGGGGCGGTCGCAGCTGCGGTCGCCCCCGCGCTGTTTAACGCCCGCTATCCATTCCGGCCTCGCCCGCTTCCCACAACGCCTCCGTCGCGGAGGTGACGCGGCGCACGGCAATGGCTTCGGGCATGTGTTCACGGATGAAGGCCAGCATCCCCTCGCGGATCTGGCATCGCAGTTCAAATGCCTCGCCTGCATTGCGCGCGCTCATCAGCAGGCGCAGTTCCATGGAATCGAGGGTGGTATCGGTAACCTGCACCGCCTTTGCGCGCTTGTCCCACAGGGGATTGGCCGCCACCAGCCTATCGAATTCTCCGCGCAGGCGATCCACTTCGGCCAGCGGGTCTAGGTGCAGGAACACCGTGCCCAGCAGTTCTGATCCCTTGCGCGTCCAGTTCTCGAATGTCTCTTCCAGGAATTTGTTGACCGGCACCACCAGCCGCCGCTCATCCCAGATCTGCACCACGACATAGGTGGTGCGAATATCCTCGATCTTGCCCCATTCGCCATCCACGATCACCACGTCGTCAATACGAATAGGCTCCGTCAGCGCCATCTGCAGCCCGCCGATCAGCGCCTTCAGGGCAGGCTGCGCAGCGGCGCCCACGGCCAGCGCGGCAAGCCCGGCAGACGCCATCAGCGTAACGCCGATATCGCGCACGCCGGGTATGGACAGCAGCATCAGCCCGATGGTGACGAAAACGATCACGAATGTGCCGATGCGGCTGAAAATGGCCAGACGGGTGCGGCGGCGGCGTGCCGCCAGATTGTCCGTGACGCTGATATCGGCTTTCAGCTCCATCGCCGCGACAAGGGCGCGCATGATCGACAATGCGATCCAGCCGATCAGTGCGGGCATTACGAAACCGGCGATCTTCTCCCATGCGGTATCGAGGATGGGCACTTCGCGCGCGGCCAGCACCACGCCCAACGCCACCATCGCCCATTTGGAGGGCCGTGCCAGATGCCGCACGACGATATTGTCGGCATCGCTTTCGCTAGATTTGGCCACTTTCTTCAGGATGCCGAACAGGATGCGGTGCGCCAGCAGCGCCACAAGCACACCGACGAAGACGGCCAGCGCCGCCACCAGCCATGCCTGCAGGTGATCGGGCACGGTGTCGCGCATGGATGACAGGGCTTCGTTCATCAGTGCGCCGCGTCCCAGCTTGCTCCTGTGCCGATCTCGATACCCAGCGGAACGCTCAGCTCCACGGTGGGCAGGGCAGCTTCGGCCATCACCTTCTCGATAATGGGGGAGGCGGCTTCAACATCGCCCTCGGGCACTTCGAACACCAATTCGTCATGCACCTGCAGCAGCATGCGCACATTCGGCAGGTCCGCTTCTGCCAAGGCTGGCAGCATGCGGGCCATCGCGCGCTTGATGATATCGGCGCTGCTGCCCTGGATCGGCGCGTTGATGGCTGCGCGTTCGCTGCCCTGCCGCTCAGCCTGGTTCTTGGACTTGATGCGCGGGAACCACGTCTTGCGGCCAAACAGGGTTTCGGAATATCCCTTGGCTCGCACGCTCTCCAGCGTCTGGTGCATGTAGTTCTGGATGCCGGGGAAACGCTTGAAATAGGTATCGATCACCTCCTGCGCCTCGTCCGGCTCCACACCCAGCCGGCCGGCAAGGCCCCAGCGCGAGATGCCATATAGGATGGCGAAATTGATCGTCTTGGCCGCCGCGCGCGTATCGCGATCCACCTCGCCGTACATTTCCTTTGCCGTGCGGGCGTGGATGTCCTCACCCTGTGCAAAGGCTTCCTTCAGTTCGGGCACATCGGCCATGTGCGCGGCAAGGCGCAGTTCGATTTGTGAGTAGTCGGCGGCCAGCAGCACATTACCGTCCTCTGGCACAAAGGCCTTGCGGATTTCGCGGCCGATCTCTGTGCGGATGGGAATGTTCTGCAGGTTCGGATCGGTGGAGGAAAGGCGACCCGTCTGCGCACCCACCAGCGAATAGGAGGTGTGCACGCGGCTGGTTTGAGCGTTGATCGCCTGCTGCAAGGCATCGGTATATGTCGATTTCAGCTTCGAAAGCTGGCGATATTCCAGCACCTTGTCAGCGATGGTCGCGCCCGATGCGCTCAGCTTTTCCAGGATCGCCTGATCGGTGGAATACTGCCCGCTCTTGCCCTTGCGGCCGCCCTTGTAGCCCATCTTGTCGAACAGGATATCGCCCAATTGCTTGGGGCTGCCGATGGTGAATTCCTCGCCCGCCTGCTCGTGGATTTCCTTCTCGATCCGCGCAGTGGTTTCGGCAAATTGTTCGGACAGGCGCGACAGTGCGGCACGGTCCACCTTGATGCCCTCGCGCTCCATTGCGGCAACCACGGGGATCAGCGGGCGATCCACCCGCTCGTAAATGCGCGTGGCGCCTTCCAGCGGCAGGCGCGGGTGCAGGTGCTGATAGAGGCGCCAGGTTACATCCGCGTCCTCTGCTGCGTATTCGGTCGCCTTGTCCAGCGGCACCTGGCCGAAGGGGATGGCCTTCTTGCCAGTACCGCAGATATCCTTGAACTTCAGGCAGGTGTGGCCAAGGTGGCGCTCTGCCAGCTCGTCCATGCCGTGCCCGCCGCCGATACCATCCAGCGATCGGCCTGCATCCATGGCGAAGCTGATGATCATGGTATCGTGCACCGGCGCAAGATCGATACCGGCGCAGCGTTTCAGCACGTTGATATCGTACTTGATGTTCTGCCCCACCTTCAGCACCGCATCGCTTTCAAACAGCGGCTTCACCATGGCGAGGGCGGCCTTGCGGTCCACCTGCGCGGGCCGTTCGGCGAACATGTCGTCACTGCCGCCGTCGCCGCCGAAATGCTCCAGCGGGACGTAACAGGCATCGTTCGGGCCAAGGGCGAGGCTGAAGCCGACGAGATCGCAGGCCATCGCATCCAGATCGCTGGTTTCGGTGTCCACCGCCACAAGCCGAGCTGCAAAGGCACGCTCAACCCATGCTTCCAGCCGTTCCAGCGTCTGCACGCATTCATATTGCGAACGGTCGACCGCGGGCCAATCGGGCAAGGGCTGGCGGTTGCCCTCGGTGGAGGCTTCGGCGCCCTTCTTGTCTGCCTTGGCGGGGTTCAGGTCATTGGTGCGGTCAGGGCTGCCGTTTCCGGCATCGAGGCGGCGCAGCAGGCTGGAAAAGCCATGCGTTTGCAGAAATGCGGCCAGCGGTTCGGGCGGAACGCCATCCAGTGCAAAATCGTCCAGCGGTTGGGGAAGTTCGCAATCTTCCTTCAGCGTCACCAGCACGCGCGAAAGCTCGGCATCCGCGCGATGCTCTATCAGCCGTTCCTTCAGCTTGGACTTCTTCATCCCTTCCGCCGAATCGAGCGCCGCGGTCAAATCCCCATGCTCGGCAATCAGCTTGCTGGCGGTTTTCGGGCCGACGCCGAAGATGCCGGGAATATTGTCCACCGAATCGCCCATCAGCGCGAGGACATCGCCCACCTTTTCAGGCGGAACGCCGAATTTCTCCTCGACCTCCTCGATATAGATGCGGGCGTTTTTCATCGTATCGAGCATGTCGATCTTCGCGCCGTCGACTTCGCCCACCAGCTGCATCAAATCCTTGTCCGATGAAACGATGGTGACGTCCCAGCCCTCGCGCTGTGCGGCGCGCGCATAGGTGGCGATCATGTCGTCCGCCTCCACATCGGGTTCTTCTATGCAGGGCAGGCTGAAGGCACGCGTGGCATCGCGAATCAGCGGGAATTGCGGCACCAGATCATCGGGCGGGGGCGGGCGGTTGGCCTTGTATTCGCTGTAGATTTCGTTGCGAAAGCTCTGGCTGGACTTGTCGAGAATCACCGCCAGGTGCGTTGGCCCCTCCGCCTTGTCCAGATCCTCCGCCAGCTTCCACAGCATGGTGGTGTAGCCATACACCGCGCCCACCGGCGTCCCTTCGGGATTGGTGAGCGGCGGAAGGCGATGGTAAGCGCGGAAGATATAGGCCGAACCATCGACCAGGTAGAGATGCTGTTTGTCGGCCATTTGCGCCTGCTAGCACGGCATCGCGCGCCTGTAAGCACGAATGATTATACGGATGATTCTGCCTTATTCCTGCCCTCGGTTCGCCGCATTTGTGCCACATTCTGCTTGCGCATGGGCAATTGTGGCCTTATTTAGGCATCAGAGCCGACGGAGAGGTTGGCTTCGGGAAAGGCAATAGCCGGACCTACAAACAAAGTAATTCAAGGATTTAAACCTATGCGTAAGATCGTTCTCGTCGCTGCCGCAGCTGCTGGCGCCCTCACCCTGGCCGCTTGCTCGGAAGGCACCCAGGACGCTGCAGACGCAACTGCTGAATCCGCAGCTGCCGACACCGAAGCCAACATGGAAGCCATGGAGCAGAACGCTGAAGAAGCTACTGCTGAAGCTGAAGCTACCCTGGACGAAGGCATGGCCGAAGCTGGCCAGGAAATGCAGGAAGCTGGCGCCGAAGTCGAAGCTGAAGCTAACGACTAATCGTCCAAGCTTTCGAGCCTGAACAAAGAAGGGCGCTGCCAGCAATGGCAGCGCCCTTTTTCTTTGCCTGACCGGAGGGTTGGTGAAGCGCCGACTGTCTAGCGGGCGTTTGCTGCCCCGCCGGTTGAATATCGCGCATTGGCAAAGCGGCGCGCCTCGGCCTGCTCTGCAAAGCCATCGTACAAGGCGCGCGCGATCGAAGCGATGCGGGCATCGCGGCGGCGGCGGGCTTCTGCCTTGTTGCGGTTCTCATCAGCCTGAGACGCGCTCTGCCCGGTCACAAAGATGGCTAGCGCAATCGCGCGGCCGTCGGGCATTTCGACAATGCCGATATCGCCAGCCATGCGGTTAAGCGTGCCGGTCTTGTGGGCAACGGTTGCACCCGCCGGGATCATCGCCGGAATACGGCGGCGACCGGTGCGGCAGCGTTCCATGGCATCAAGGATGACCTCGCGGCTCTGCGGGCTTAGCCACTCACCCTGATAGATGCCTGCCAGCAGGCGAACCATCGCCTGCGGGGTTGCGCTGTCACGCCCGTCGATATGGTAGGTGGGATCAAACTCGCCATCATCGCGAACAAGCGTGGCAATATCCCGGTCTAGGCTGAAATCCTTCAGGCCTGCGCGCCGTGCCCAGTCATTCACGGCAGAGGGGCCACCCACTGCAGCCAGCAAGGCATCGGTTGCAGAATTGGAGCTGCGGGTGATCATCAGATCGATCAGCTGGTGCGCGGGCATGTGCTGCCCGGCACGCACCGGCGCTACACGGGTGGAAAAACGCGGGGATCGAACTGCCAGCATCAGCGGAAATTCGCTGGTCAGGCTCCAGCGGCCCTTGTCCACGCCTTCCAGGAATGTGGCGGCAATGGCGATCTTGCTGGTGGATGCCATGGGGAAGCGCTGGTCCCCCAGAACGGAAACCTCTTCGCCGCTGACAAGGTCAATCGCGGCGACACCGATCCGGCCATCGCTGCCATCGGCAATCTGCGCAATGCGCCGTTCCAGCGGGGTGCTGGGCCGGGCGATGATTTCGGGTGGTTCGCGCAATTCCGTACCAAAGGCACTGTCGAATGCGGATTCAAGCTGTTGGGCACTCGCCGGTGTTGCCGCCGCCAGCGGGGCGAGCATCAGGGCGAGTAGTGCAATAATTCGTGCGATCACCGATTTTTCCATGAAGCGAAGTTGCATGAAACGTGCTTAGCAATTGCTTAATCGCATAGGAAAAAGCAATTCCGCGCGACGAATCGCGCGGAATTGACGGTGTGTCGAGTAAAAAGGGCCGATTTGGAGGAACCAGCGCGGCTTACGCGTTGGCGAGAACCTCCCCGATCTTCTCAAGCGGTTCGTGGGTCAGCGCCTTGTCAACTTCACCAACCAGCCGTTTTTCCAGCTCCTTGTGATAGTGTCGGCGCATCTCCCCCAATGTTTTGGGATCGGCGACGACCACCAGTTCATCGAACGCATTGGCCAGCGCCTTTGCATTCAGCCATTCGGCGGCTGCCGCTGCATGAGCCAGTTCGTTAAGATCGGTGCTGCCGGAAATTTGCCCGCCCTGATCCTGGTGCTTCACACCGGCGCTGAAATTGGTGGCTTCCAGATCGGGTTCTTCCACCTTTGAAAGCTTGGGATCGAAAATCTGGCCGTCGTTCCGCAGGAACAGGAAACGCTCTCCATCTACGAGTGCGACATGGGCCTTGTGCGGGATTTTCATTCTTTGCTCTCCTGCAATTGAAGTGTTTCATCACCAACGGGCAGGCAGTGGAATGGTGCCGGAAAAAGCCGCTGTTTCGGCCTTATTCGGGCTTTCGCAAGCGCCATGCGAATTGATCGGAGTTCCCGCGAATGGAATCGTCGAACACATTGGCATCGCGCGGATCGTCGGGGCGGGAATAGAGGTCTGCTTCCTCCTCCAGCACGAAGCCCACGCCGGTCAGCGCATCGAGCGCAAGCTGGCGGTCCATCCGGTGCAGTTCATCCGCTGCGTCCAGCCCGCCGTCCTCTGCCGCCAGGTGATCCACCACCACCAGCGTGCCGCCGGGTTTCAGCGCATCATACAGCATCTGAACGGCCGTATTCGCGGTGCCATCGGGCATTTGCGAGATGAAAAGATCATGGAAATTCATCACGGTGATGATGGTGTCCAGCGGTTCTGGCCATCCCGGCGCTGCAATCGGACCGCGCAGGGGGATAACGCCCACCGGATTGCCCTGATCATCGGAATAGGGCGCGACGGCGGCGTCCTGCTCCTCGGCATATTCCGGCCTGAAGGCGATGAATTCTTCGGGCTGGAAGGCATAGACCTTGCCATTGGCGCCCACTGCCGTGGCCAGCAGCCGGGTGAGATAACCGCCGCCCATGATATAGTCGCCCACCTTCTCGCCCTTGTCGATCTGGGCGAAGGCCAGCAATTCCCCCGGCTTGCGGGTCTCGTCATACTGGCGATCATCCATGCGGGCGATATCGTTGACGGCCTGCATATATTGGCGCGGCGAGTATGCGGCGGTTTCGGTTTCGGCTTCCTGCGGCTCTGCTCCGCATGCTGGCAGGGCCAGCAGCAGGGCGCCTGCGATGATGGCATTGCGCATTTCAGTTCTCCCCTCGATCCTCTGGCGTAGGAGGCTACGCCCAAGAGGCGGGGCCGTGCAAGCGGCTTGACCGGGCAGCAATTTCTGCCACCAATGAGGTAACACAGGAAATCAAAACCGGGATCGCACCTCCATGATTTATCGTCTCCGCCTGTTTTCGGGCGCTTCGCTCGCGGCCATCCTCTTCGCCAGCGCGGCCACTGCATCGGCGCAGGACGTTACCATCGTGCAGCCCGGTGCGGTGGGCCAGACACCGCGCACCCTGAGCGAGGACGAGGCGACGCGATTGGCGCGCAATGCCTACTCACCGGCGGACGTTGCCTTCATGCAAGGCATGATTGTGCACCACCAGCAGGCCGTGGACATGGCGGCGCTGGTGGGAGACCGCACCAATACAGAAGAAATCATGGCGGTAGCGGGCCGGATCGACGCCTCGCAGGAAGACGAGATTGCATTCATGCGCGGCTGGCTGTCCGATCGCAGCGAGCCCGTTGAAATGGCGGGCATGGGCCACGCCGCGCATTCCGGCATGGAGGGCATGGCAACGCCAGAGCAGATGGAGGCGCTGGCCGCCGCGCGCGGCACCAATTTCGATCGCCTGTTCCTGGAACTGATGGTGCGCCATCACCAGGGCGCGGTGACGATGGTGGAGGAATTGCACAAACAGCGCGGCACCGCCGCCGATCCGGTGATGTATGAATTCACCAGCGAAGTGGTGAACGACCAGAACGCCGAGATCGAGCGAATGAACGCATTTCTCGCCAGCCTTTCCGACGATCCGCGCGCCACCTTGCGTGCCGGCATTTTCGATGCGGAGGAGGCCATCAGCAACCTTCGCCACGTGGCCTTCCTGCGCAAGCCTGCGGGTTTCTTCGATCCTGAAAACCCGGCTGGCCTGCGCCCGGAAATACCTGCCGACGATAAAGCCGAGGACGCGCAGGCGGACGAGCATGCGGGCCATGCCAATCACGCTGATCATGCCGAAATGCCCAGTGCCGCAATACGCGATCCCGAAGTGGAGGAAGAGGAACGCCGCTATGCCCAGCGCGGCGGTATGCTCAGCTTCTCCAACACCGATCTTGCCTTTGCGGGCGACCTGATGGTGGCGGGCAATTATCACGGCTTCAACGCCTATCGCCTGGGTGAGGACGGCGTGCCGCGTCTGGTCAGTTCGGTCGTGTGTCCCGGAGGGCAGGGGGACGTCTCCATTGCGGGCGATCTGCTGATCATGAGCGTGGAGGAAACGCGCGGCCGCACCGATTGCGGGCTTGAAGGCGTGACCGACCGCGTGAGCGAGGACCGTTTCCGCGGCCTGCGCATCTTCGACATCTCCGACATTACGCGCCCCGTTCAGGTGGGCCAGGTGCAGACCTGCCGGGGCAGTCACACCCACTCCATCGTGACGCAAACCGATGACAGCCTGATCGTCTACAATTCCGGCACCGGCTCGGTTCGCGAGACGGACGAGCTGGAAATCTGCATCGGCGATGTGCCGGGCGATGATCGCACTGCGCTGTTCCGTATCGACGTGGTGGAAATTCCGCTCGCCGATCCATCGCTGGCGCGCATCGTATCAAGCCCCGCCGTCTTCGCCGATCCGGAAACCGGGCGGCTGGCTGGCCTCTGGCAGGGCGGCGATCATGGTGACAACACGCAGGATACCCGCCGGACGGACCAGTGCCATGACATCACCGTGTTCCCCAGTCTGAACCTGGCGGCGGGCGCATGTTCGGGCAATGGCATCATCTTCGATATTTCGGACCCGCTGAACCCTGTTCGCAAGGACGAGGTGGTGGACCCCGGCTTCGCCTATTGGCACTCCGCCACGTTCAACAATACCGGCGACATCGTTCTGTTTACCGATGAATGGGGCGGCGGCGGTCGCCCGCGATGCCAGGCCACCGATCCGCGCGAATGGGGCGCCAACGCCTTCTACGCCATCGAGGATGGCCAGCTGGAATATCGCGGCACCTTCAAACTGCCCGCACCGCAGGGCGATACCGAGAACTGCGTGGCGCACAACGGCTCCATCATTCCTGTGCCGGGGCGCAATATCTTCGTGCAGGCGTGGTATCAGGGCGGCGTGTCGGTGATCGACTTTACCGATCCTGCCAACCCGTTCGAGATCGCCTATTTCGACCGTGGTCCGGTGGATGCCGATCAGCTGGTGACCGCCGGATACTGGTCTGCCTATTGGTACAATGGCCGCATCTACGCCACCGAGATCGCGCGCGGGATCGATGTCTTCGCGCTGGAGCCGAGCGAGCACCTGTCCGCAGCGGAAATCGCCGCGGCAGAGGCCGCCAGCTATCAGGGCGATGTGTTCAACCCGCAAACGCAATATCCGGTCACCTTCAGCCAGGAAACGCTGAACGCAGTCGAGGATAGCCGCGTCGGCGGATGATCATTGAAATTGCAGCGATATGGCAATTGCCTCTCTGAAACACGCGGACTAGAGGCGGGGCCGATCATGCCCCGCCAATTGCCGATCTTCCTGCAAGTCATGCTGCTCGCCTCATTGGCCGTGCGGCTGGCGGTGGGTGCGCCGTGCTGCTGGTCTTCGGATATCGAGCAGGTCGAAGCCGAGCCGGTGCACCATGCGATGGCAGGCATGCAGCACGACATAGCCGACCATGGCGGTGATACCGATGTCGGCCATGATGGCCACGATGATGGCCACGATGATGGCCACGATGATGGCGACAACACCGCCGGGCCATGCTGCTCTGCCTGCGGACCGATACTGGCCAGTGGCAATCCCCCCGTCCTGACGGCTGCACTTGCCCCGCCGGTGCCGCTTGTCTTCACGCTGGATGACCTGCCGCAGCGTGACCTGCTGCGCCTTTATGAGGCAACCGGACCACCTCTCCACGTCTGATCGCAACAGCATTCAGACAATGGAGAATTTCAATGACACGTTTTCGTGCGGCGCTTTGCGTCGCCACTATGCTCGCCTGCGCGCCGGGCACCGTCCACGCGCATGATGTAAACGCACTCGACCATGCACCCATCGGCGTGATGGGCGATCACCGCCATGCGCAGGGTGAATGGATGGTAAGCTATCGGCTGATGCACATGGAGATGGGCGGGGTGCAGATCGGCACCGACGATGTCGATCCCGACACTGTCGTGACCACCGTTCCGAACCGCTTTGCCGGAATGCCGATGCAGCCCCTTAGCCTGCGGATCGTGCCCGACACCATGCGCATGGATATGCACATGCTGGGCCTGATGTACGGCGTTTCGGACGATATCACGCTGATGGCGATGGCCAATTACGCCGCCAAGGAAATGGACCACATCACCTACCAGGGCGGCATGGGCACCAACGTGCTGGGCGAATTTCG
Source organism: Aurantiacibacter rhizosphaerae (assembly GCF_009807005.1). Lineage (GTDB taxonomy): Bacteria > Pseudomonadota > Alphaproteobacteria > Sphingomonadales > Sphingomonadaceae > Alteraurantiacibacter > Alteraurantiacibacter rhizosphaerae. The sequence goes on from NZ_WUBR01000003.1 coordinate 136,347, forward strand.
CACCGCGCCCGATGGCTTTGGCGATACGAAGCTGGCGGCACTGGTGGGCCTGACGGACAATGTGCACCTCAACGTGGGTATCTCCATCCCCACCGGATCGATCGAGGAGACGGGAGAGGCGCTGATGCCGATGGGCATGACCATGCCCGTGCGCCTGCCTTACCCGATGCAACTGGGATCCGGCACCTGGGATCTGGAACCGGGCATCACCTGGCGTGGCCAGTCCGAACAGCTAGGCTGGGGCGCGCAGGTGAAGGGCGTGGTGCGCATGGGCCGGAATGATGCAGGCTATGCGCTGGGCGATTCGGCGGCGGCCACGGCGTGGCTGGCCTATTCGCTGGATCAGGCGCTGGCCCTGTCTGCCCGCGTGGAAGCAAAAACCACGGGCCGGATCGACGGGATCGACCCTGCCATCATGGGGCCGGTGCAAACCGCCAATCCCGATTTTTCGGGCGGAGAAAGCGTGACGGGCTTCATCGGCGCGAACACCGTGTTCACCCACGGGGGGCTGGCCGGATGGCGCATCGGTGTGGAGGCAGGCCTGCCGCTGGTGCAGGATCTGAACGGACCGCAGATGCCGAATGACTGGTCCATGACGCTGGGCGTGCAAAAGGCGTTCTGACGGCACCGTCATCATGGGGTAGGCCCGGCGGGAGCGATCTCGCCGGGCTTATCCTTTTGCAGCGATCAGGCAGGCCGTACCTCTACGGCTTCGATGTCCCGTCCGTTGCGATGGGCGATCAGGAATACCGCGCCGCCCACCAGCAGCATGCCCAGCGTGGGGAGGGCGGCGTTCAGGGGAAGCTGCGCCATCATCCACAGTGTGAATGCCCCGGCGATCACGGTGATCACGCCCCAGCCGAACCCGAGTTCCTTGGCAATGCCGCCGGTACTGCGCCGCCACATGGCTATGAAGGTGGCAAAGACCCCCAGACTCACCAGCGATTCTGCCGCCACCAGCATATTGGCCAGCGTCTGGAACGTACCGCTGATCGCCAGCGCCGCGGCAACAAGGCCGTAAACGGAAATGGCAAACCACGGCGTTTCAAAGCGGGAGAGGCTGGCGCACTTTGCCGGCAGCAGCCCACGCCGCCCCATCGCGTAAATCAGCCGCGGCATCGCCACGAAATAGGTGAGCTGGCCGGAGCCGATGGAGAAGATCGCCGCCAGCGCAATCATCACGCCGCCCCATGGGCCGAACACCGTATCTGCCGCCGAAGCCAGCGGCCGGTCAACATTCGCGGCATCGGGTGCGATGGCGACGAAAGCCAGTTGCACCAGCGTATAAAGCGCCGCGATGATGGCAATGTTGATATACATGGACCACAGAACGGTGCGCTGGGCATTGCGCGTTTCCCCGGCGGAAATCGAGGAAACCGCTCCGCCGGAAAAGGCATAGGCCAGCAGCAGGGCGGTTGCCTCTATCTCGCTGAATTGCGGAGGCGCGAATTCTCCGGGCAGGCCGTTCACCGCCAGTCCCACTACGCAGAGCAGCAGGATAGGCCCGATTTTCAGCGCCGTGCCCACCCACAGCGCGCCGATGGATCGGCGGGTGCCGGAAATGGCGAGCAGGGTGAACAGGACGATCAACGCCAATATCGTGGCCATGCGTATAACCGGTTGATCGAATATCGGAAAAATCGCCGCCAGATATGACACCATGACGTGGAAATTGGCTGCCCGCGCCGCAAGGTTCGCGCCAAGGATGCACCAGCCCGCCAGAAAGCCTGCAAACCGCCCGAAGGCTTGCTCGATATACAGCTGCGGACCGCCCGACTGGTTGAACTTCGTGCTGATCTTGGCGACGATGGAAAGGTCAGCGGCCACCAAGGCTGCGAACGCGAATATTGCCAGCGGGGCATAGCTGCCTGCCCCCGCATAAAGCAGCGCGGGCAGGGCGAATATGCCTGCGCCCACCACGCCATTGAGGTTGAGCAGCACGGCACCTGGCAGCCCGATAACACGCGGCGGCTTGCGATCTGCGGTCATAGTATTTCCCCCGGCAGCAAGGCTTGGGCAAGCCGGGAGACAAGTCAAACGCTATCGCCGTGCGTTATCACGAAAAAGGCCCGGCAGAATCGCTCCCGCCGGGCCTCTCGATTTTCAGGACGGGTGGGGCGCCTAGCCTGCCTTTACACTGGCAATCCAGGCATCCACGCGCGATTCCAGGATGTTGAGAGGCATCAGACCGCCACCCAGCACCACATCGTGGAAGCCGCGAATGTCAAAATCGTCGCCCAGCTCCTCTTCAGCGCGGGCGCGCAGCTGCTGGATGCGGATCTGGCCGATCTTGTAGCTGGTCGCCTGCCCCGGCAGCACGAAATAGCGCTGCACCTCGCTGCGGGCGACAGTTTCCGGGTTGGGAGAGTTTTCAAGGGCGTATTGCACCGCCTCATCCTCGGTCCACCCCTTGGCATGAATGCCGGTGTCGACCACCAGGCGGATGGCCCGCCACATCTCGCTCTGCAACATGCCGAAACGGGAATAGGGATCTTCATAACCGCCCATCTCGTCCGCCAGCGATTCTGCATAGAGCGCCCAGCCCTCGCCAAAGGCCGAAATGAACTCGCCCTGCGCGCGGAATTGCGGAACGCCCTGCAATTCCTGCGCGATGCTGATCTGCATGTGGTGGCCGGGATTGCCTTCGTGATAGGCAATCGCCTCCAGCGGCGGGATCGGCATTGCCGTCATGTCAGAGAGATGCGCGTAATAGATGCCGGGACGCGATCCGTCGGGCGTGCCGGGATAATAGTGCTGCGCGGCGCCCGGCTGTTCGCGGAACGGCTCCACCCGGCGCACCTCCAGCGGTGCGCGCGGCAGGGTGCCGAAGAATTCGGGCAGCCGCGCGTTAAGCGCCTCGATATGCATGGTGGCGCGGTCGATATAATCCTGCGCGCCTGCCTCGTCGTTAGAGAAGAAGAACTGCGGGTCTTCGCGGGTGAAGACAAAGAACTCCTCCAGCGTCCCGTCGAAGCCGACTTCCTCGATCACCTGTTCCATCTCGGCGCGGATCCTTGCGACTTCGGCAAGGCCGAGCTCGTGGATCTCGTCCGCGGTCATGTCGGTGGTGGTCATCTGCTCAAGACTGTGGGCGTAGAAAGCCTCCCCATTGGGCAGGGTGGTCACGCCCTTGGCGACGGCATCTGTATTGGGCAGGTCTGCGGTGAACCAGTCGATCACGCGCTGATAGGCAGGCGCCATGTTCTCGACCAGCGCGGTACGGGTGGCTGCACGCAGTTCATCGGCGCGGGCTTCCGTGATGGTGCCCGCTGCCACGAGGGCGGCGATCCGCTCTTCCGCTCCGGCCATCAGGTCCGACGGATCGCCATTGTCGAATGGCGCGCCGGAAATCAGGCCCTGCGATTCGCGGATGACAGCGTCGTAGGAGAAGCGCGGCGGGCGTACGCCCTTTGCGGCATTCGCCTGCGCGCGCACCAGCAACTGATCCATCGCTGTGCCGATGCCGCTGATGCGAGAGATGAAAGCGACCATGTCCGCATCGCTCTCCACCTTGTGCTGACCAAGCAGGAAGCTGGGCAGATAGGCATGCGTGCCGCCCATCTGGTGCAGGATATAGGCCTGGTCCATGAATTCGCCCTGCGCTGCGGCCTGTTCTGCGCGCCACAGGAACATGTCGTAGGAAAGCTGCGCGTCCTCATCCAGCGCGTCGTAATCGAAGCTGGCCTGCAATTCGGCCGCGGCGTTCTGCCACCAGTCGTACCGTGCGCGCTCTGCTTCGGCGCTGAGATCATCGATCTCGCCATAGTTGGTCTTGAGGCCAAGGCCGGTCTGGCGCATCGGACTGAAGGCGAGTTCTTTCTCCCACTTGTCCGCAAACCACGCGTTGATGCACTCCGTCTGCGTCTGTGCGCATTGTGTGGTGGCGACGTTTGCAGGCGCGCTGTCGATGTTGGCGGTGGCGCAACCGGTGAGCGCGGCGGAGGCAAGCAAGAGCGCGGCGAGGCGTTTCATGGTCTGGAACTTCTCCTGAAGATTGGTGATGCGCAGCCTAGTGGAGTGCGGGCAAAAGAAAAGGGCCGGAAGGATTGCTCCTCCCGACCCTGTTTCTCGTGTCGGTAGTTCGGTAGCGCGGGCTTAGAAGCCCATGCCGCCGCCCATGCCGCCCATGCCGCCCATATCGGGCATGCCGCCGCCGGAGGACTTGTCCTCGGGGATTTCGGCGATGGCCGCTTCGGTGGTGATCAGCAGGCCGGCAACGGATGCCGCGTCCTGCAGGGCCGTGCGAACAACCTTGGTCGGGTCGATCACGCCGGCGCTCACGAGGTTTTCGTAAACGTCGGTGGAGGCGTTGAAGCCCATGGTGTCGTCATTGCCGTCGATCAGCTTGCCGGCGACAACTGCGCCATCGTGGCCAGCGTTTTCGGCGATCTGACGGATCGGGGCCTGCAGTGCACGGCGAACGATGTCGATGCCGCGGGTCTGGTCGTCGTTTACGCCGCTCAGGCCGGAAAGGGCCTTGGTGGCGTACAGCAGGGCCGTACCGCCGCCGGGAACGATGCCTTCTTCAACGGCAGCGCGGGTAGCGTGCAGAGCATCGTCGACGCGATCCTTGCGCTCCTTCACTTCCACTTCGGTAGCACCGCCAACCTTGATCACGGCAACACCGCCAGCAAGCTTTGCCAGGCGTTCCTGCAGCTTTTCCTTGTCGTAATCGGACGAGGTGTTGTCGATCTGCGAGCGGATCTGTTCGACGCGGGCCTTGATGGCTTCGCCGTCGCCCGAACCGTCGACGATGGTGGTGTTGTCCTTGTCGATGGTTACGGTCTTGGCTTCGCCCAGCATGGAGAGGCCGACGTTTTCCAGCTTGATGCCCAGATCTTCGGAGATCATCTCGCCATTGGTCAGGATAGCGATATCCTGCAGCATGGCCTTGCGGCGATCGCCGAAGCCCGGTGCCTTCACGGCTGCAACCTTCAGGCCGCCGCGCAGCTTGTTCACCACGAGGGTGGCCAGCGCTTCGCCTTCGATGTCTTCAGCGATGATCAGCAGTGGACGCCCGGCCTGCACCACGGCTTCCAGCACAGGCAGCATGGCCTGCAGGTTGGAAAGCTTCTTTTCGTGGATCAGGATGTAGGGGTTTTCCAGCTCTACCGTCATCTTCTCAGGATTGGTGACGAAGTAGGGCGAGAGGTAGCCGCGATCGAACTGCATGCCTTCGACGGTCTCGAGCTCGAATTCGAGGCCCTTGCTCTCGTCGACGGTGATCACGCCTTCCTTGCCGACCTTTTCCATGGCTTCGGCGATCTTCTCGCCAACCACGCGGTCGCCATTGGCAGAGATGATGCCGACCTGGGCAATCTCTTCGGAACCCTTCACATCCTGCGAACGGTTCTGCAGGTCTGCAACGACCTTGGTCACGGCAAGATCGATGCCGCGCTTCAGATCCATCGGGTTCATGCCGGCGGAAACCGACTTCATGCCTTCGCGAACGATGGCCTGGGCCAGCACGGTGGCGGTGGTGGTGCCGTCACCGGCAGAATCATTCGCCTTGCTGGCGACTTCGCGCAGCATCTGCGCGCCCATGTTCTCGAACTTGTCCTTGAGCTCGATGTCCTTGGCGACGGTTACGCCGTCCTTGGTGATGCGCGGGGCACCGAAGCTCTTGTCGATCACCACGTTGCGGCCCTTGGGACCGAGCGTGACTTTCACGGCATTGGCGAGCGTGTCTACGCCCTTCAGGATGCGCTCACGCGCATCGCGGCCGAACTGTACGTCCTTGGCAGCCATAATTGTTTCTCCTGGAGATTTGTTTGTGTGAGGTAAGCGTAATCAGGTCGTGCGCGGGCAGATCAGCCCAGCACACCCATGATGTCGCTTTCCTTCATGATGATCAGGTCTTCACCGTCGATCTTTACCTCGGTGCCGGACCATTTGCCGAACAGTACGCGGTCGCCGGCCTTGACGTCGAGAGTGACGCGGTTGCCGGAATCGTCGCGAGTACCTTCGCCAACGGAGACGATTTCGCCTTCGCTCGGCTTTTCCTTGGCGCTATCGGGGATGATGATGCCACCGGCCGTCTTTTCTTCGGCCTCGAGGCGGCGGACCAGTACGCGGTCGTGCAGCGGACGGAATGCCATATGTATGACCTCTTCCATAATGAGTGTTGTTACAGTTTTGGCACTCTCCGACCGAGAGTGCCAGCGAGGCGCATTTGGTGCGCCGTACATGTGGAGTCAATGGCCAGGGCGGAGAAAAGTTTGCGCCTGTTCGGCGAGGCGAGAGCCGCGTGCGTCAGGCCACACCCGGGGCCAGGGCTTACACCACGCCTGCCTGCGTCAGCCCCAATTCCTCTCGCCGGTGCCAGCGCCATGTGAGGAGCGCTGCGGCAACTACAAGGCCTGTGGCAAGACCCAGCCACACGCCAAACCCTTCCAGCGGAGTGTAGAAGCCCAGCAGCACCGCCACGCCCATGCCCGGCACCCAGTAGGAAAAGATCGCGATCCACATCGGCATGCGCGTATCCTTCAGCCCGCGCAGGGCACCCGCAGCCACCACCTGCAGCCCGTCGAACAGCTGGAAAAACGCTCCCACGGCGAGGAAGGACAGCGCGTATTCCACCACGCGCGGGTTCTCCGGGTTCCACGGATCGATATAGATCGCCAGCATGTAAGAGGGCGCAAACAGCAGCAGCAGCGCCGTCATCGTCATGAAGCCTCCACCCATCACGATGGAAACCGCACCCGCCCGGCGAATGCCTTCCTTGTCCTGCGCGCCAAAGAAATAGCCGACGCGGATGGTGGCAGCCTGGCTGACGCCGAACGGCACCTGGAACATGGTGGCCACGATTTGCAGGGCGATGGCATGGGCGGCAAGCTGATCTGCCCCCAGCAGGCCCAGCAGGAACGGCGCAGTGGCGAAGATGCCTGCCTCTGCCACGATGGTAAGCCCGATGGGCGTGCCGATGCGCACGATTTCTGCCAACCGCGCCCAGTCCGGCCGCCAGAAGAAGCCAAACACGTGATAGCGATGGAGCCGCGCATCGCGCCTGATGGCAATCACATAAGCCAGCAGCATCGCCACGGTGGTGATGATCGTGGCAATCGCCGCGCCCTGCAGACCAAGTGCGGGCGCGCCCCAGTTTCCGAAAACGAAGGCATAATTGCACAAGCCATTCACCACGATGCCCAGCGCAGTGATTGCCGTGGCAAATATCGGCCGACCCAGGGTGGATACGAAATTGCGCAGCACGCCAGCCGCGATCATCGGGATGACGGAAAACAGCAGCAGGTTTGAATATTCGCCCGCCAGCGCGGCGATGCGCGGTTGCTGCCCTGCTGCCAGCATTAGCTGTTCGGCAAAGGCACACATCGCCATCGCCACCAGCCCTGTTCCAACAGACAGCCACAGCGCCATGCGCACCGCGCGGCGAACAGGCCGCAGCGCCGGGCCACGTGCGCCCAGCTCTGCCGCCATGATGGGGGCAACGGCGCCCGTCAGCCCGCTGAGTGACAAGATCAGCAGCCCGAAGACCGACACCGCGAGAGAGGATGCGGCGAGTTCGTCTGCCCCCAGTCGCGCGATGAAGATCACGTCGATCGAATAGATCGCCATCTGCAGAATATTGGCAAGCGCCAGCGGCCCCGCGAGGCGGAAGGTCTCTATACCTTCGGCTTTCCAGCCGGGCGTTGAAGGATGTGCAACGGGTCTCATCGGCTTTTGCCATCCAGAGATGACAGCAGCGCGGATAGGCGTGGCTGCCACGCGGCGAAAGCTTTTCGCCGCCACTCTCCCCCAAAAGCGAAGCTGTGCGGCGCTGTGGTAACAGCACTTGCCGATCATGGCACTGCGCGCCTAAAGGATATTGTCAAAGTTTCAGCGGAAGGACCTTATGCGTAATCAGCTTGCCCTTGCCACCACCACTGCCCTGGCCATGATGCTTTCAGCCTGCGGCGGCGCGGATGACGATGCACCCGAAATATCGCCCATCGATGAAGTCGTGACAGCCGAGCCTGCTGATGAAGCGGCTGTAACTGGCGACACGGAAGCAGCCGAAATGACCGAGGAACAGGCGGACGCAGCCGAGGATGCAGATGCGGATGATGCGGAAGATTCAGCGCCGGAGCCTGTCGCCAGCGCTTCTGCAACGCCCAAACCCACACCCACGCCGCGCGCTACGCCCACGCAGGTTGCCAGCATGGAACCGCCTGCTGCATTCACCACCTGCGGCGTGTGCCATGCGGTTGAACCCGGCAAGAACATGATCGGCCCGTCGCTGGCGGGCGTTGTCGGCCGCAAGGCGGGCACCGTGTCCGGCGCGAATTACAGCCCGGCAATGAAATCCGCGAACCTCACCTGGAACGAGGCGAACCTGCGCCGTTACTTGCGTGATCCCGGTGCCGTTGTGCCCGGTGGCACCATGCCGAACCCCGGCCTGGATGCTGCACAGACGCAGGCTATCGTGAACTACCTCAAGACGCTTTGATCCTACAGCCGCAAGCGGGCCGAATTTTCGGTCAGCTTGCGGAAAGCCGGGACCTGGCAAAGGGTTTGCATGTTCAAACCATTTGCCATCGCTGCGGCAGCCATTTCGCTGTGCGCAATTCCCGCTTCTGCCAGCGCGCAGGAAGTGTTCGGCGGCGTCTATGCGCATGCCGTGGACACGCCTTTCACTCTGGAAACCACGGAAAGCGGCTCTATCGATATTGCCGCGGGCGTGCGCTTTGGCGGGATAGAGGCGCTGGATTTCATCGGCTCTCCCGAACCCTACATCGTGGGCTCTCTCAACACGTCGGGCGATACGTCCTTTGCCGGGGCGGGCCTCTCATGGACGATCGGCAAGGGGCCCTTCTACGTGCGGCCCGGCATTGGCCTGGTGGTGCATGACGGGCCGGAACTGCGGGTAAATCCTGCCACCGGCATTCGCACGGATCTTGGCAGCAGGGTGCTGTTCGAACCCGAAATCGGCGTGGGCTATCGGGTCAGCGAGCGGGCATCGGTGGAGGCGCACTGGATGCACATCAGCCAGGGCCAGATCTTCGACAGTAACCAGAACCCCGGTATCGACATGATCGGGGTGAGGGCGAACTGGAAGCTGTAAACCGGCAGCTTGCCGTGTTGCCAGTAGCCTACAGCAGGAAATAGCCAACCAGAGCCCCGATTTGCAGCGTGAAGATCACCTGCAGATAGGTTGAGAATGGCTCCTTGCGGGTCTTGTGGCGAAACAGGTGCCTAGCCAGAAATGCGCCGGGCGATCCGCCCATCACGGCCAGCCCCAGCAGGTCCGCTTCGGGGATCCGGCGCCTGCCATTCACCGCGCGCGCCTTGTCATCCCAGAACCTGTACACCGTCCAGATGTTGATCATCAGCAGGGCGCAGAGGGCATATTGCAGCATTGGCAGCCTCTAGGTGGCGCGATGTTATCAAGCGGTTACCGGCGCCATCCGGGCCACCGTTGGCAGATGCAAAAAGGGCGGCACCTTGCGGCACCGCCCTCCTATCCGCAGGCGCTTCAAGACACCCACGAAATTTGCATAAAGGCTTACTTCAGCTCGACGGTGCCGCCGGCAGCTTCGATCTTGCCCTTGATTTCTTCGGCTTCAGCCTTGTTCACGCCTTCCTTGACGGCCTTGGGCGCGCCTTCGACGAGAGCCTTGGCTTCGGTCAGGCCGAGACCCGTGATGCCACGGACTTCCTTGATGACCTGGATCTTCTTGCCACCGTCGCCGGTCAGGATGACGTCGAATTCGTCCTTCTCTTCGGCTGCGGGGGCATCGCCACCACCGGCAGGACCGGCAACAGCCACGGCAGCAGCGGCGCTAACGCCCCACTCTTCTTCCAGGGCCTTGGCGAGTTCAGCGGCTTCCATAACGGTAAGCGACGACAGTTCTTCTACAAGCTTGGCAATATCAGCCATGATGTTTCACTCCAAATTGGGCGGGGCGGTAAAATTGCCCCTGAATGTTTCGTCTCGAATGCGAGAATGCGTCTCTTATGCGGCATCCTTGGCGCCATAGGCACCGAAGACACGAGCAAGCTTGGCTGCCGGCTCGTTGACAACGCGGGCGATTTTCGTCGCCGGTGCGTTGACGAGGCCAACAATCGTGCCGCGCAGTTCGTCGAGGCTGGGCATCGAGGCCAAAGACCGGATACCTGCTTCGTCGAGCACCTGCGCGCCCATCGATCCACCGACGATTTCCAGCTTGTCGTTCGTTTTCGCGAAATCGACAGCAACCTTGGCGGCTGCAACCGGGTCTACAGACCAGGCCAGTGCTGTGGGACCGGTGAGGTATTCATCGATCCCGACATAATCGGTGTCTTTCAGGGCGAGCTTGGCGAGACGGTTCTTCGCAACCTTGTAGGACGCACCGGCTTCACGCATCTTGTTCCGCAAGTCGGTGGACTGATCCACCGTCAGGCCGAGGTTGCGGGTGACAACCACCACGCCAACTTCGTTGAACACTTCGCTGAGCTGGGCGACCGCTTCGGTTTTCTGCGAACGATCCATGCCGTACTCCTTCACTATGGCTGCGGATGGCCTGCCAAACGCTGGCAGACTGGCCGCAACCGGCTCAAAATCATCTCGCCGCTCATGCGACGAGACAAAGTCCGTTGATGGGGAAGGAGGTGCGTGAACATCACGCTGAAGGCAGGACGAAAAATCGGCCTGCGAAAACTCTTTTCCCCGCCTAGGCTGGAAATTAAGACCGGCAAATCCCGGTCACCAACTGTCTCGGACGGATGACGACCTGTAAGCCGTCAGGGCGGGCCAATAGCTTTTGTGCCCGCAGAGTCAAGGCTGGATGGTCAAGGCTGGATGCAAAGCGGCCGCGCGTTCCGGTGGAGCGCGCGGCCGTATCTCTATTCGGCAGATGCCGAAAGCGAATTAGATTTCGTCGGCAGTCTGTTCCAGCTGCTCAGCTTCGGCTTCAGCCGCTGCTTCTGCAGCTTCGTCGCCCATCTCGTCAGCCAGGTCAGCTTCTGCTTCGGCAACACCGGCCTGGGCGTCCATCACTTCAGCTTCAGCTTCGGCAACGTCACCAGCATCTTCTGCTGCTTCTTCTGCCGGGCTGTCACAAGCGGCCAGACCGAAGATCAAAGGAGCGGCGACAAGCATGATTTTCTTCATTTTAAAGTCCTGTAATTTGCGCCCGCGAAACCGGGGCCGCGGCATCTTTGCCACAGTCTTGCCACAATTCCAAATGTTTTACTCGTCTTCATAGCCCAGCAGGTCACCCGGCTGGCAATCGAGTTCGCGGCAGATCGCCTCCAGCGTGGAGAATCGAATGGCCTTGGCCTTGCCGGTTTTCAGGATCGAAAGGTTGGCCAGCGTCAGGCCCACGCGGTCTGCCAGTTCGGTGAGTGTCATGCGCCGTTCGTGCAGCAGATCGTCAAGTTTCACACTGATCGGCATTACACCGTCCCTTCCAGGTCTTCGCGCATCGCGGCCCCGTGGCGGAACACGCGGGCGAGGATGAACAGGATGATGACGAGCAGGATGCCGGTAACATCCGTTCCCCCGTCGACCGTCACGTTCACGTCTTCCAGCTCATCCGCAAATTGCGCAAGGTGGACACCCAGAGCGACGGCAGGGATCATGGCCAGTTGCACGCCGAGCATCAGCCATCCCATGCGCGAAAGGCGATCCGCGTTGGCAGGGGCGAAGGGGTCTCGATCACCCACAGTGCGGATGATCTTGCGCAGAATTCCGAAGAACAGGAACAGCATCGCGACAATCGCCAGCCCGATCAGCATTACGCCCAGCAATGTATAGACCGGGAACACGGCATCGGGATCGCCGATTTCGGCGGCGTATTCGGCAATGATCGTACCTTGCCAGATCAAGAGCGCGGCTGCCGCAACGATCAGCGCAACGGCGCCAATCGCCATGATGGCCTGCATGATTACGCACAGGACCTTTCCGGCCAATAGCAGCAGATCGTTCGGGCGGGTGTCGTGGTTCATGGGAACTCTCCTGTCATTCAATGCGATCAGGCCAGCAGCGGCGCAGCGGTAACCGCATCGCTATGGTCGGGAACGGTGACGATGGCAGACAGCGAGGTGAGCGCGATCAGTACGGCGGCCACGGCGGCGAGGCTGTTGTTGAGGAAGGTGGACATTTATCGATCTCCTTGATTGGGTTTGTTGATAATCGATATGTCTGTGGCGAGGTTTATTGTCAAACAATAATATCGAAAAACGATGTGGCTTTTATCGTTTATCGCTTGAAAATATGTGGGAAGACATTGTAAATCAGTGTCTTGCGCAGATGCCCATGCATGAAAAAAGTGCGCCGCAACATTCGCTGCGACGCACTCGAATTTCGGGACTTTCCCAAATGCTGGCTGCGACTCGGCCTTAATCCAGGTTGAGCGCACCCAGGATATCGGCCCAGCTTGCCAGCTTGAAGTTCTGCGCCGCGGGCGGGTTGATGCCGTCCTGCGCCACGAACAGGCCCTGCGGATATTCGGGGCCGAAGCCTTGCGTGCTCAGCGCAATACCGTCCGTCTCCTCGGTAGCGCCGAATGTGCCCGCCGCGATGCCGAAGCGGCCAAGCGGCGCCATGTCGGGAAGCGAATAGACGGCATAGGCATTGTCGCCTTGGCTGGACGCGATCAGATAGCCCCCGCTGGCACCCTGCGGCGCAATCGCCAGTCCTTCCACATCGGCAACAAGGTACTGCTTGTCGATCGGCGCGACCAGTTCGCCCTGGGTCTGCCCATCGCGGAACCGCCAGATGCCGGCCACTTCCTCGCCCACGTAAAGCGTGCCATCGCGATCGTCGTAGACGCAGCCTTCCGGCTGGGTGGGGACGGACATTTCCCGCACCAGGGTCGCACGCGGAGTCTGGCCGGGAGTGACCACCGCAATCTCATACTCGCGCAGGCGACCGTCCTTGATGACGGCAAGCGCCTTCAGCCCGCCGTGCTGGCCAAGGCAGAAGCCATACCCTTCGCCCGGCCCGCTGGCGATGCGGCCCAGGGGTGAGAGTTCACCGCTGGCAGTATCGAGGGTGAAGGTGGAGATGTGAGAATTGGCAAGGTCGATCCGATCACTGGCGGCCACGAATACCGTGCCATCCGCCAGCGTCACCAGATCCACATTGTTCACCGCGCCAGCGTCGCTGAAGCTGCGCACCTGCCCGTCCAGCCCATAGACATAGAGGCCGACCTTTTTGTCTGTGGCTACGATCAGGCTTTGTGACGGGTCATCCGCATTGTGCCAGATGGCCGGATCGTCTGCCGCATCCTCGTTGGCGGTGCCCACCGGCTCCGTCTCGCCAATGGCGACGACAGAGACGGGCGGCAGTCCGGTGGGCGTGGTGGCACAGCCGGCCAAAAGCGCGGAGATGCCGATGGTAAGTGTCTTGCAGCGCATCAGAATGTCACCTTGACGCCGCCCTTGAAGGTGCGGCCATAGACTTCGTACTGATAGTTGTTCTGCCGCCCACCCACGGTGTTGTAGGCGAAATATTCGGCATCGGTGAGATTGACCGCTTCGACGTAGAGCTGGACGCCCTCGGTCACGGTGAAGCGTGCGCTGGCGTCCAGCTGGAAGTGGCTGTCGACAAAGCGGTACTCCGCCGGATCGCCGCCCAGTTCATCCAGATAATCGTCGCGGTACGTTCCCGCCAAACGCAGGCTTACCGGACCCTTCTCATAACCCAGCACGCCGTTCAGCGTGTGCTTGCTGCTGGCGGGCAGCGGAATTTCCCGCGTGCCGCCTGCAAAACCCTGCCCGAACAGGTCAATCGCATTGTCAGAGATTGTGGCGCTGGCATCGGTGTAGGTGTAGTTGGCCTGCGTGATGAAGCCGTCGAACGGTGCGGGCAGCATGTCCCACTGCATGGCGAAGCCAAGCTCCACGCCCCAGACTTCCGCACTGTCACCGTTCACCGGGATTTCCGCCTCGTTGAAGGGGATGCCGTTGAAGGCCAGCAGTTCATCGGCAGTGATCGCGTCATCGCCGTTCAGGTCTTCCGCTTCATAGGCGACTGTCACGATGTAATCGGAGATATCCTTGTAGAAGACCCCGGCGCTCAGCGCGCCATTGCCGCCAAAGTAATATTCCACGCCTGCATCCAGGTTCCATGCCTTGTAGGGCTGGAGATTGGGGTTGCCGAATTCGCCCTCCACCTCGTCATCATCATTGCGTTCGGTGATGAAGCGCGGGGCGAGCTGGGAAAAGCCCGGCCGCACCAGGCTGCGATAGCCTGCTGCGCGGAAAACCAGATCGTCCACAGGCTCGAAACGCACGTTCAGGCTGGGGAGCCAGAAGCCGTAATTGGAAGGCGTTGTCTGCGGGGTAACAATCACCGTGTCATCGGTGGCGGTGGTGCCATCGGGCAGGGTGCCGTCCTCTTCCACCAGCAGGGTGAAATTGCCGATGATGTCGGTCTGCGTGTGCTCGTAACGCACGCCGCCGATCACGGTCAGGCTGTCATTTTCCCAGCGGCCCAGCAGGTAGCCGGCGTAGATGTCTTCCTCAATGGTGTAATCCTGCGCCGCGCTGTCGAACAGGCTGTCGGCCTCCTGCAGCTCGAAACTGGCAAAATTGTCGAAGAAGAAATCGGATGCGCCGGTGTAGCTGGCGACGGGGCCGATATCGGTGATGCGATAGGTCTGCTCCCCCACCACATCGGCCAGCGTCAGCCCGTCCAGCTCGTAGAAGCGAATTTCGCCGTCATACCTTTTCTCGCGCCACCGGCCCTTGAAACCGGTTTGCAGGGAGAACACGCCGCTGTCCGATGCAAACTCGCGCGCCACGTCGAAGCGGGCGGAGTATTCGGTGTCCTCGGCATCGGAAAGCTGCGTCAGCTCGATGTCCTTCAGCCCGTAGGTGGAGGCATCCGAGAAGTCGCCCACGCCGCTGATGGAATAGAGCGGGATGCGCGGGTTGGAATAATCGACGGTTGCGACAAGGCCTTCGCCTTCGAACTCGCGCTCAAACTGCGTGGGATCGACGCTGTTGTCTTCCTTCTCACTCGATTGTGCCCAGCTGCCCATGTATTCGATGGTCCAGGGCCCGGTCACGGTCTCGCCGCCCAAGCTGAACGAGTAGATTTCCTGCCGCTCGAACCGGTCCTTCACATCACGCTCCACCGTGATGGCATATTCCTCGCCCGGATCGGACGGATCGGCATCGGCAAAGCTGGCGGTCAGCCCGCTGCCGGTGACGAAGGCATCGCCAAGGTCGAAGGTGGTGCGGCGGCGATATTCCTGATCGTCAAATCGGCTGTAGAGCCCGCGGACGTAAAGGTCCGTGGTGTCGGATGCGCGAACATCGAAGCCGAGCGAGGCGCTGATCCGCTCACGCTCCACGTCGTAGTCGCGATACTGGACCTCCTCGGCATAGATGAGGCCATTGTCCTCTTCCCAGTCGTCAGCCTCGATATTGTCGGTTTCGAAGAAGCGGTTGTAATAGCTCAGGCCGCCCGAGACGCCGAGGTTGTCGGCCAGGCGATAGGCGAAGTTGACGCTCGCCTTGGGGTTCACTTCCTCGGCGTACTCATTGTAGCTGCCCTCGGCAGAGATGGTGACGAAATTGCCGCGCCGGTCGAAGGCGGAAACGGTGTTGATCTCGATGCTGGCGCCGATGGTGTCACCATCCATGTCGGGCGTCAGAGACTTTTTCACCTCGATGCTCTCGATGATGTCGCTGGCCACCACGTCCAGCGCCACGGCGCGAATGTCGCCTTCGGGAGAAGGCAGGCGAACGCCGTTGATCGAGGTTGCGTTGAGGCTGGGATCAAGCCCGCGCACCGCCACGAAGCGGCCTTCACCCTGGTCGTTCAGCACGTTGATGCCCGGCAGGCGGCGCAGGCTTTCCGCCACGTTCTGATCGGGGAACTGGCCGATGGCATCGCGCGTCAGCACGTCCACGATGGTGTCGCTGCCGTATTTGCGGGACAGGGCGTTCGCCTGGTTGGCGCGCTGACCGTAGACAAGGATGTTCGATGCATTCTCGCCGCCTAGCATGAAGTTGGCGGCGACCGTTCCCTGCGCAGGCACGATCAGGGTCTGCGTTTCGGTGGGTACGCCGATATAGCGCGCCTCGATCGTGTATGTGCCTTCGGGCAGGTCCGCGATGCGGAAGGAGCCGTCGCGTTCGGTGGTTACAGAGCGCCCCAGCTCGGGGATGCGAACCACAGCCGATTGCAGGGCAACGGTATCGGTTTCATCGATGACGACGCCGGTGACGTCTCCGGCCAATGCGGGCGAGGCGACAAGTGCGAGGGCGGTAATGCTGGCAGAGCCGAGCAGGCGAACAGGTTTCATAAAAAGGACCTCCAAATCCAAGAATTGAAGGTCCCGCTAGGGGCGACGTATGACAGGCTTTGGTCTTGGCGGTGACCTCTGGGTTACGCCGCGATGACAATTGCATGACGTTGCATGATAGCCACGGTGAAGGCCGCACTGTCTGCCATGTGGCGCAGCGTGGATCGGGGGTGCTTTGCCTGCCTGCAATTACATCTTGAAAAGCGGAATCGCGACGGTAATCCTGAACAAAGGATAGGGAGAAGAACCTCATGGGGAAAGTCGAGACGTCATTCGCGGCGCTGGTCGCTGCTGCATTGCTTACATCCTGCGGTGGCGGTTCCAGTTCGCCCACACCGACGGCAACAGCCACGCCAACGCCTTCCCCAAGCCCAACTCCCACTCCGACACCAACGCCCACGTTTTCTTACGATAAGTTCGATGAACTGAGCGGTGACCAGCAGTTCGCCACGGGTTGTGTCGAATTTGCCCCGGCCAATGGTGGCGCGTTCCAGGCCATGCTTGTCAGCAGCCTGGGGCAGTTCAGGCAGATCAGCTATGTCGAGGGGAGCGAGACCTGGACGGTCGCGACAATCGACGGCAGCGCTTCGGACAGCTTCGGCCCTGCCGAGTTCGTAGAGCTGTCGGGCACTGTGAACATCTATCGGAACACCACCACCAGCCCGCCAAATTCATTCCAATTCATCCAGCTGGAGATTGATGGACAAAGAGCCGGTTATACGCGCGCGGCGGCCTATTTTCTTGGCGGACAGAACGCCCTGTGCACTTTCGGAGTGCCGACTGTCCCGGATGATCTGCCTTCAGCGGGAACTCTCACCTTCAGCAATCTTGTACTGGGCGGATCATATGCGGAATGGCCGGGAGGCGGAGCCGCACCGACGCTGACAGCCAGCATTGCCGGCGGATCGGGCACGATCAGCGGCGACACGGCAACCGGCGATTTTACTGTTGAGGTGACGCTGACCCTGCGCGAGCAAAGCGGCACGGAGTATACGCGCGGCCCATTCCGGGTTGCCGGCTCAGCCGATGTCGGATCCGATGCGATCGGCTTCCTGGGGAGGAGCGATGCCAACGCCTCTTACGTCGCAGAACTGACAGGTGGTCTCTACGGGCCACAGGGCGACGAAGCTGGCTTTGCCATGGTGATCACGGAAGATCTCAATAACGATGGCGTGCCGGATCGCTCCTACGTAGTTGGCGGCGCTGCCGACAACTAAACGCTGCAATGCCAGCGCCCGGCCGATGCCAGGCGCTGGCTCAGCCGGCAGCCAGTAGCGAGGCGTTGCCGCCCGCTGCCGTGGTGTCGATCGTGGTCACACGTTCCGTGGCAAATCGCGTTACGTAATGCGGGCCGCCGGCCTTGGGGCCAGTGCCCGACAGGCCTTCGCCGCCGAACGGCTGGCTGCCGACCACGGCGCCGATCTGGTTGCGATTGACGTAGAAATTGCCGACCTTGGCGCGTGCTTCCACGAAATGGCGTGTCTCGTCGATGCGGCTGTGCAAGCCCAGCGTCAGGCCGTAACCCGTCGCGTTGATGTCATCCAGCACCTTGCCCATGCTGCCCGCGGGGAAGCGGCAGATGTGCAGGATGGGTCCGAACTGTTCTTCATCCAGATCGAGGATCGATCCGATCTCCACGATGGTGGGAGAGAAGAAATTGCCGTGCTCGCATTCTGTGGGCATGGATCGGCGCCAGACGGGGAAACCGTCCTCGATCATCTCGGCCACGTGATCCTGCAATTTCTCGCGCGCCTCGGCATCGATCACTGGGCCGACGTCGGTTTCCAGGTTTGCCGGATCGCCGATCACCAGCGCCTTGAACGCGCCCTTGATCATTTCCAGCATTTCGTCCGCCACGTCTTCCTGCAGATAAAGCACGCGCAGGGCAGAGCAACGCTGGCCCGCGCTCTGGAAGGCGGAGGCAACCACATCGCGCGTCACCTGTTCGGGCAGGGCGCTGGAATCCACGATCATGGCGTTCATGCCGCCGGTTTCTGCGATCAGCGTGCCGATGGCACCGTCGCGCGCGGCGAGCGAGCGGTTGATGGCATGCGCCGTATTGGTGGAGCCGGTGAAGGCCACGCCGGTAATGCGCGGGTCGGAGGTGAGCGCGGCGCCCACCTTGCCGTCTCCCGGTACCAGTTGCAGCACATCCTTGGGGATGCCCGCCTCGTGACACAGGTCAATCGCCAGCGCGGCGATCAGCGGCGTTTGTTCGGCAGGCTTGGCCAGTACGGTGTTGCCCGCGGCCAGCGCTGCGGCGGCAGGGCCCATGAAGATCGCCAGCGGGAAGTTCCACGGGCTGATCGTGGCGAACACGCCGCGCCCGTGCAGGCGCAGCAGGTTCTGTTCGCCCGTTGGGCCGGGCAGCGGCTGCGGCGCGCCGAACAGCATGCGGGCCTCGCACGCGTAATAGCGCAGGAAGTCCACCGCTTCGCGCACTTCCAGCACGCCGTCCATCATGGTCTTGCCCGCCTCGCGGCGGCACAAATCCATGAAGCGGGGCATGTTTTCTTCAAGCAGGTCCGATGCCTTGATCAGCAGCGCGGCGCGTTCTTGGCCGCCCAGCGCATCCCACATCGGCTGCGCGGCAACGGCGCGTGACATGGCAAGATCGAGATCGCGCTCTGTCGCCATGATCTGGTGGCCCACCACCTTGCCCGATTGCGGGGCGTGGACTTCGATCTTCTCGCCCTCCAGATCCGCCATCAGCGTGGGCCGCGCAACGGGATGATCCTGCCGCCAATAGGCCAGCTTCTCTCGCAATTCCGCCATTTCGGGCGGGTGCGCAAGGTCAACGCCCATGGAATTGCGGCGGTTGGGATAGATGTCGATAGGCAAGGGGATGGTGGGGTTGCGATAGGGTACGCAGGCGGCAAGATCGCTGACCGGATTGGTCACCAGCTCCCCCACGGGCACATCGGCATCGGCCATGCGGTTGACGAAGGAGCTGTTGGCCCCGTTTTCCAGCAGGCGGCGCACCAGATAGGCCAGAAGTTCCTTGTGCCCGCCCACCGGCGCATAGATGCGCACAGGCGTTTTCTTCTGGCCTTCCAGCTTGCTGAGGGCGCCGTAAATATCCTCCCCCATGCCGTGCAGGCGCTGGAATTCGAACGGGGTATCGCCCGCCATCGCCTTGATGGCGCCGATGGTATAGGCGTTGTGCGTGGCAAAGGCGGGGTAGATCGAATCCTCCGCCTTTAGCAGCTCTGCCGCGCAGGCGAGGAAGGAAACATCGGTGCCCACCTTGCGGGTGAAGACCGGGAAATCCTTGTATCCGCCAATCTGGCTAAGCTTGATCTCGGCATCCCAATAGGCGCCTTTCACCAACCGCACGAACAGCTTGCGCTCATGCCGGCGGGCCAGCTTGGCGATCCAGCGGCACAGCGGCACGCCGCGCTTCTGATAGGCCTGGATGGCGAGGCCAAAGCCCTGCCAGCCCTCTTCGGTGCCATCGTCGAACAGCTCGTCATCGGCCATCAGTTCTTCGATGATGTCGAGGCTCAGCTCAAGCCGCTCCGCCTCTTCGGCGTCGACGGTGAAATGGATATTCGCCTCGCGCGCCTTCATCGCCAGTTCGCGCACGATGGGCACGATGGTCTTTCGCGCAGCTTCGGCATGGAAGAAATCATACTTGGGGTAAAGCGCGGACAGTTTTACCGAGATGCCGGGGCCGCTGTGAACGTCGCCCGGTTCCTGCGCCAGCCGCTCAATCGCGTCCCAATAGGCGCGGGCGTAGCGATCGGCATCGTCGAAAGTCATCGCCGCTTCGCCCAGCATGTCGAAACTGTGGGTCAGGCCGCGCTTCTTCTCCGGCTTGGCGCGGCCCATCGCTTCCTCGATCGTGCGGGCATAGACGAATTGCCCGCCGATGATGCGCATGGCCTGCCCGGTGGCGTTACGGATAACCGGTTCACCAACGCGCCCCGTGGCGCGGCGCAGTGCGCTGGCAAGGCCCTTTTCCTTGGTCTTGCCGCCCTTGATAACCTCGCCTGTCAGCATCAGGGAGAAGGTGGCCGCGTTCACGAACACGCTGCCGCTTTCGCCGATATGTTCGGCCCAGTCCTGCGATGCCACCTTGTCGCGGATCAGCGCGTCTCGCGTCGCCTCGTCCGGCACGCGCAGCAGCGCTTCTGCCAGGCACATCAGGGCGATGCCTTCATCGGTGTTCAGGCCGTATGAATGCAGGAATGCGTCAAGGCCGCTGCTCTCTCGCTTGCGGGCCTCCAATATCAGTTTTGCCGCAAGATCTGCCGATTTTTCATGCAGCTGGTTGACGGCGGAAGCTTGCTCCATCCGTTCAGCCAGGCAGGTGTCTTCATCAAGGCGATAAGCGTTTCTGAGCGCGGTTCTGTCTAATGCCATTGGGGGCTCACATGCACATCGTTTCGCCTGTTATCAAGCGAAGTCGGGGGTTGGGGCTAGCGGGCTGGGGGCGCTAGGGGACGAGTCATGAGAATGGTTTTCAGCCGCAAAGGTTTCGATTCTTCCGCTGGCGGCGGGCCTTCGCCCATTGTCGATGGCCGCCCGATCAGCCTGCCAATTCCTGCCAGCGCGGGGCTTTCGCGCACCAGCTATGGCGAACTTGGATTGGCCGAACATGCTGCGGCGGCCAGCCGGGGGAAGCTGGGCGCGGCGGATCTGTGTCACCACGATCCGATGTTTCTTCCCGGCAAGCGGGCCGTGCTGGGCCAGTGCGGCGCGGCGCAGACGCATCTTGAACGCCAAGGCGTTGGCGTGGGCGACTGCTTCGTATTCTTCGGCCTGTTTCAACAGCAGGGCGAAAGGCCGCACCATCGCATCTTCGCTTACCTGCAAATTGAAGAGGTATTGCCACTTACCGATGCGCCGCCTGCCCGGCTGGCGGAGCTGGCCAAGGTGGGCATGCCGCACGCCATCGGCCTGCACGCAGCGAATGACACCGCCTATATCGGCACGGGGCAGGTGGCACAGCGGGCCAGCGACAGCCTGCGCCTCACCGTGCCGGAGGGGCCGCCCAGCCTGTGGCAGGTGCCGCAATGGCTGTTTGGAATAGGCTTGTCCTATCACCACCGTGCGGATCGCTGGCGAGATGACAATCGCTTGCAAAGCGTGGCGCGGGGGCAGGAATTCGTGGCCGACGCCGGGAAGCGCAAGGATGCGCGCGACTGGCTGGCAGGCGTTATTGCAGAGATTGCGGGCTAGCCAGGTTGCCCTTGCGGCACGCGCTGCACGCCGCCGCCATTGTTAAGTGCATTCATGGCCGAATGGACGCGTGCCTCGATCTCCGGGCGCGGCAGGCCGGGCTCTATCACTTCGCCGAAGTGAATGGTGATCGTGCCGGGCGTTTTCCATAGTTTGTGATAGTTGGGCGCGCTGTTCACCGCCACCGGCACCACCGGCAGGCCTACCAGCTTGTACAGGGCGGCAAAGCCCGCGCCCAGCGGGGGCCGCTGGCCATGCGGCACGCGCGTGCCTTCGGGAAAGATGATGATCGGCCTGCCCGCATCTACATGGGGCCGGGCTTCGCGGATCATCGTGCGCAGCGCCTTTGCCCCTTCCTCCCGCGCAACCGGGATCACGCCATATTGGCGCGCGGCACGGCCCCAGCCGGGAATGTCGAACAGCTCCTGCTTGGCGAACAGCGCAGGATAATCGAACAGGTGGGGCAGGCCGATCGCTTCGAAAAAGCTTTCATGCTTGATCGCGTAAAAGGCTTGGAAATCGGGGCGCTGCCCGGTCTCCACGATGCGGATGCCCAGCATGTTCTCAACACACCAGTGATGCAGGCCAGACCACACATCGCACACCCGGCGCACCCACAGGGGAGAAACATATCCGCCCAGCAAGGCAGCCAGCACCAGGAAGATGGAGCTGCCGTAGAAGGTCAGATAAAAGGCGATGTTGCGAAGGTAGATCACCCCAGGGCCTGCAATAACCAGACTGCTATCAGCTTGTGATATTCCACGAACAGCGTGCCAAGGCTGGGTTGCGAGCGCACTGCATCGTGGATGACGGATATATCATCGGGCAACTGGTCCTGCAATTCCAGTGCGGCACGGCGCATGTGCCAGTCTGCGGTGACAAGGCGCAGCGAGTTATACTCACGCTCTTCCAGCCACTGCGCCGTTTCGCGCGCATTGCCGCGCGTATCCAGCGCGGAAAATCCCAGCGTAACGCAGCAATCCATCACCCGCTGCGGCACTTCGAATTCCTTCACGAATTCATCCGGCTGCACGGCGGCATCGACGCCCGTCACCAGCATCTGCTGCGCTGCGCCCGTTTGCAGCATTTCCAGCCCGCGCTGGATGCGCCCGCCGCTGCCCGTGGGCACAACGATGGCATCGGTTTGGGACAGCGGCAGAGGTTGGGGCAGGGCGATGGCAAACCAGATAAAGCCCAGCGCCCACGCCACAAGCGGCAGGGCAAGGAGGCGGCGCACGGTCATAACATCCTCCTGAGCGCTGCAATCACGGTGAAGCGCGCCGTCAATACGGCAAGCACGATGCCCGCCACTGGGACAGCGGCAATAGCCAGCCAATCGCGCCAGTCCAGCGTGCCGCCCGCCACAAGGCCGGATCCCAGCGCCGCGAACTGCTGCCCCAGCACGAAGATCGCACCGATGCCCAGCATCAGGCCTGCCAGGCCGCCCAGCGCCGCATCAATGCCGATGGACCGCTGAAAAATCCGCGCGATCTGGCCATCCGTGCCACCCAGATGATGGATCACCTCTATCGTATCGCGATTGGTGCCCAGCGCGCTGCGGGCAGCCAGCCATACTGCCGCCACGCTGGTGGCTGCCAGCAGCAGAACCAGCCCGATGGCGAGGTATTGCAGGGATCGCAGCGCCTCGAACACCGGGGCGAGCCAGCCTGCCTGCGCATCCAGCCGGGCAGCAGGCACCTGCGCCAGCAATTGGGCGCGCAATTCGCGCAGCCGCGGCGCGGTGACAGGGCCGGACAGGCGCACATCGATAAGGGCGGGCGTGGGCACTGCGTCTGCATCATTGGCGGCCTCCCCCAGCCAGGGTTCCAGCAGGTCTGCCAGCTCCTCGTCAGGAACGCGGCGGACGGAGGCGACATCGTCGCGCGCGCGCAGCAGCGATACAGCGGCGCGGGCCTGACGCTCTCTGGAAGCAGGCGCACCTTCCACCACCTGCACGGTGATGCCGCCCGAAATCTCGTCCCTCGCGTTGGTCGCGACATTGTTCAGGGCCAGCCCGGCACCAGCTGCCATCACGGTGAGTGCGATCATGATCGCCATCACCCACGGCATTGGCCCGGCAATGCGCGTTTGCGGCAACATGCGCGCGCTCTCGCTGCCGAAGCGCGGCGCCGTGCGACGGACAAGGGGATCAAGCGCCATCAGCCTACATCCCGCGCCTGGGGGGATAGCGCAATGCGCCGGTGGGATCGGACAGCGCGCCCTTGTCCAGCCGCATGATCAGCGAATCCGGCACCTTGCGCAGCAATTGCACATCATGCGTGGCCACCACCACTGTCGTGCCCAGCCGATTGAGGGCTTCAAACAGGCGCAGCAGTTTCACGGCCATGTCTGGATCGACGTTGCCCGTCGGCTCGTCCGCTACCAGGATTTCGGGCCGGGCGATCACGGCGCGGGCGATGGCCACGCGCTGCTGCTCTCCGCCAGAAAGCGTGGCAGGACGCGCATCGCGCCGATGATCCAGCCCCACCCAATCCAGCATGTCTGAAACGGGTTTCTGGATATCGCTTTCGCTAATGCCGCTCACCCGCAGGGGCAGGGCGACGTTGTCGAAGGCAGAGAGGTGCGGGATCAGGCGGAAGTCCTGAAACACCGTGCCGATGCGCCGCCGGAATTCGGGCAGGGCATGGCGCGGCTGGGTAATTAGGTCATGCCCGAACATGCGAATGGCGCCGCGCGTGGGCCGCTGGGCCAGGTACAGCAGCTTCAGCATGGATGTCTTGCCCGCGCCGCTGGCGCCGGTGAGGAAATAGAAGCTGCCGGGGTACAGCGTGAAGGAGATATCGCTCAACACCTCACGATCGGTGCCGTAGCGAAGTCCGACATTATCGAACTGGACAATGGAATCTTCGCTTCCGCTCATGGCCGTGTGCTAGTGCCTGTGAACGGCGCGGGGAAGGGCTTTGCGGGCATTTGGGGGCGCTATAGACGCTGGTGCTTGTGGAAAAAAGGTGGAACCGCACGCTTGTTGGGGTCAGGTATGCTTGCCCACGCATATCCCCTGGGCGTAGGGACAGGGAAGTCAGATGATTTTACAATGCCCCGCCTGCTCGACGCGTTATGTCGTGCCCGATACCGCCGTTGGCGTGGAAGGCCGCACCGTGCGCTGTGCCAAATGCAGGCACAGCTGGTTTCAGGAAGGGCCATCCCTGCCTACGCCAGCCAAGGCCAAACCCGCGCCCACTCCGGCGCCACCACCACCACCTCCTCCTCCTCCTCCTCCTCCGCCCCCACCACCGCCCCCGCCCCCGCCAGCGCGGCCCTCTGCGCCTGGGCAGGACATGCTGGATGCGGTGGACGGCGGCAGAACGGCCAGCCTGCATAACCCGTCGCACAAGGTCGACATTTCATACAATGTGGACAGCCCCAAGGTCATCAGTCCGGGCGTTGCCAGTTCCATTCCTTCCGCCGCCGCAGTGGCGCACGAAGCCGAGGAACACACTGATGAGCAGGCCGAAGAACAGGCCGGGGTCGAGCACCCTGACGAGGCCGATGATAATCGGGGATACGAAGCCGAGGTAGAACCAGCTGCCGATCACTCCGAAGCGCTGGATGAATATGATCCCGCTACGGACCGTGTGGAGGAACCGCTGGGCTACGCCGCGCTGGCCGATGACGGGGAAGACTATTCTCCCTTCGATTCAGAGCCGCCCTTCCGCGCGCGCCGCAATCCGCTGAAGATGTGGACCTGGGCCGCGGCGATCTTTGCCATCGTGGTGGCCGGTACGATCTTTGCCGTAAGCTATTGGGGGCTGCCCGCATGGGTGCCGGTGGAACGGCCAACCTTCGCCGCCGCCCAGCCGGATCTGCAACTGGATTTCCCGCAGGAGGAGCAGGAACGCCGGACCTTGCCGAACGGCACGGAATTTTTCGGTGCCAGTGGCCGTATCACCAATATCGGCACACAGACGCGCAACGTACCCACGATCCTGATCGTGCTGCGCGATGCCCGCGATGCCATCGTCTACAGTTACGAGGTGTATCCGCCGAAACGTGAACTGGCGCCGGGAGAGACGGTGACGATCAACGAAGCGGTCACCGATATTCCCAAGCGCGCGGCCTATGCCGAATTCGGCTGGAATCCAGAGTAAGCCACGCGAAATTCGCCCACCGGGCAATTGGCCTCATTTGATTGCTTGCAGCGGGATAACCTTCTTGCTAGTGGCGCGCTCCTACCACGGCGGGCTGCGGCTCGCCTCTGTATCGATGTGCGGTCGTGGCGGAACTGGTAGACGCGCAACGTTGAGGTCGTTGTGGCCGAAAGGCCGTGGAAGTTCGAGTCTTCTCGACCGCACCATCCAATTCGACAAAAGAACAATTTTCGCCTTCGGGCGAACCGCAGCTGGCGGCTGATTCAGGCTTTTGCAGGCGCGCCGACTGATTCGGCAATGCAGTGATGCACGACGGGATCGAATTGAACGGCCTGTACAATCGGCAAAGCCTTAGTGCGGATTGGCATACGCTTTGATACTGCGTTGCCGCGCTCGGCACGTCATAACGAGGCATGGATACAGATTTGCCCACCGACACGGTTACGATCTCCGGCGGAAAGGTGCGGGGACAGTGCTCTGGCACCATCAGGACCTTCCTTGGCGTGCCCTACGCCAATCCGCCGCAGCGGTTCGAACTTCCAGAACCCCGCACCCCGTGGCAGGATGTGTTTGACGCAACCGATCCCGGGCCCAGCGCGCCGCATCGGATCAGGCCGTTTCCTGCCATCAATGTTGCCCCGTTGGTGGGGACGGGAAGCGATGGCAGCGACGGCGACTATCTCAGGCTGAACATCTGGGCCCCGCGCGAGGCCGAGAACGCACCGGTCATGGTATGGGTGCATGGCGGGGGTTTCGTGGTTGGCAGCAAGGACGCCGCGATCAGCGATGGAAGCGCATTCGCGAAAAGCGGCGTTATCTGCATCGCGATCAATTACCGCATGGGCATCGACGGCTTTCTGCCCGTGCCGGGTGCGCCCACAAACCTGGGACTGCGAGATATCCTGTTCGCGCTGCAATGGGTGCAGGACAATGTCGCCGCTTTCGGCGGCGATGCCGATAACGTCACCATATTCGGAGAGAGCGCGGGGGCGATGGCAATTGCTGACCTGATGACGTCTCCCCTGACAAAAGGGCTATTCCGCAGGGCCATTGTGCAAAGCGGGCACGGTGCGATGGTGCGCGACATTGGTGTAGCGCAAAAACTTGTCACGAAACTCGCCGCCAAGCTGAGAGTGACGCCGGACGCCGAGGGTTTTCGAACGGTAGGCCATGATGCTGCGGCGGACGCTATCGATGCGCTGGCAAAACCCAATGCGATTGACCTTCGCGATGCCGATGGCTTCGAACCTGTGTTCGGCATCAGCCGGTTCATCCCCGTCTATGGAGACGACGTCCTTCCGCAAAAGCCCATCGACGCCTTGCGGCAGGGGGCAGGCTCCGAGATCGACCTGCTGATCGGAACCAATGCGGACGAGATGAACCTCTATTTCGTGCCCACGGGCGTGCGATCGAAACTGCCACACCTGATGGCATGGTGGCTTCTTTCCAGATCGCTGCCCGACGCGCGCAAGGCGCTCAAAGCGTATGGCCTGGGCCAGATAGGAAAGCGCGCTGGCGAAGCATTTACCGAAGCGACGACCGATCTGGTTTTCCGCTCTCCGGCCCGGCAGTTTGCCGAGGCGCATCAGGGCAACACCTGGATGTACGAAATGGAATGGCAATCGCCCGCTTGCGGCGGCCGACTCGGCGCGTGTCACGGCATCGAAATGCCATTCGTGTTCGACACACTCGACACGGTAACCGGGCCGCGCGGTCTGGCGGGGGAAGATCCACCTCATGCGCTGGCGCGCCGCGTCCATAAGATTTGGGCAGACTTCGGGCGCGATGGAACGCTCCCTTGGCCCAGGTGGAATGGCGAGAAGCTGGTTTACCAACTGGCAGCAGGCAAGGCGATCACCGAACCGGCGATGCCCGCCGCGGCTTTCCTCCCGGACTGAAGGATAAGACATGTACCTTGAAAAATTGCGCCTGGACGGGCGGACGGCCTTCGTGACCGGTGGCGCGCAGGGCATCGGCCTCGCCTGTGCGGAAGCCTTGGGAGAAGCGGGCGCGCAAGTGGTGATCGCGGATCGCGATGCGGATGGGCTGGAGCGGGCCGTCATGCACCTGCGCGGAAAGGATGTGTCCTGTTGTGGCCAGCTGCTCGATGTCACCGATCCGGCGGCAGTCACTGAAGCTGCCGATGCCATGATGCAGCAGGAGGGCCGCATCGATATTCTCGTCAACAATGCCGGCATCGCGCGCAGCGATACCGCTGCGGAGGATGTGGGCGACGAGCTGTGGCTGAATGTGCTCGACGTCAATCTCAACGGCAGCTTCTGGTGCGCACGCGCATTTGGCAGGCACATGCTGGCCGCGGGACAGGGCGCCATCGTCAACGTCGGATCGATGAGCGGTTTCATCGTCAACCGGCCGCAGGCCCAGAGCTATTATAACGCATCAAAGGCGGCGGTGCACCAGTTGACAAAGAGTCTTGCCGCAGAGTGGGCGGATCGCGGAGTGCGCGTCAACGCCATTGCCCCGACCTATATTGCCACGCCGCTCAATGCCTTTGCCGACAAGGACAGCGAAATGTACCGGCGCTGGATCGACGGAACGCCGCAGGGCCGGCTGGGAGAGCCGGAGGAGGTCGCGTCGATTGCGCTGTTCCTTGCATCCGACATGGCATCCCTGATGACGGGCAGCATCGTCCTGGCAGATGGCGGATACACCTGCTGGTAAGCCAATCGGCACAGGGTTCCTGACATTCGGCAAACTCTCCAACCTTTCAGATAGGTTGAAAAGCTGTAAGATAGGTCGTCTAAGAACTATAAGATGACCTTTGGAGAGGCCAATGAAACTGACACCCTGCCACATGCTGTTCGCCAGCGCAGCCGTACTTGCCATTTCACCCGTTTGCGCGGTTGCGCAAACCTCGCTTGGTGACGATGCGAATGCCTCGGGCGAGGTGACTGATAACCCCGTGATGGCGCAGGACATGGGCGGCAATACCATCGTGGTAACCGCTCGCAAGCGTGAAGAAACGCTGCAGGATGTGCCGATTGCAGCCACCGCAATCGATGGCGATGTGCTGTCGGCGCGTGGCATCAATTCGGTGCGAGAGGCAGCTTCACTGGCGCCCGGTCTCAACATAAACAGCGACGGCGGCGGGCGTGCGTTCGTGGCCATTCGCGGCGTGGGTGTCACGCTGGTGCAATCGGTTCAGCCGGGCGTCGGCCTGTTTGTCGATGGCATCTATCGGCCCAACACCGGCTATCTCAACAACCCGCTGCTGGATGTCGAACGCATCGAGGTTCTGCGCGGGCCGCAGGGGACGCTTTACGGCAAGAATACGCTTGGCGGCGCGATCAATGTCATCACGCGCCAGCCCGGCAACAGCTTTGAAGCGCGCGCGAGCGCCAGCTACGCCGGACCCGACGATCAGCTTGTCCTCGCCGGTTCGGTTTCCGCGCCGCTGGTGGACGATCTTCTCGCGGTGCGCGTTGCCGCATCCCATCTGGAGCAGGATGGATTCATCCGTAACACGCTGCTGGACATTGACGGCAATCCGCTGAAATCCGATTCCGTGAACGCGTCGATTCGCTTCACGCCGGACCCGTTAACGCTGACGGTGAACGGCTATTACGACTGGATCGACACGGTGAATACGCCCTATTCATCAGTCGCCAATCCGGACGACTATTCCCGCGAGATCCGGTTCAACGCGCCGGGCCGCGTCGAATACAAATATCGCGGCATAAATGCGAAGCTGGAGGCGCCCATCGATGGCCTCGACAGCACGCTGACGCTGATCGGAGCGCTGGATGCGCGCGACAGTGACAGCCCGGATGCCGATGCAGACTTCGGGTCCGGCGATTTCGTCCGCTCCACCGGCGGAGATGATCTGCGCACCCGCACCGCCGAACTGCGCCTCGACAGCCAGATCAGCGACAATATTTCCACCCTCATTGGTCTGTTCTACAGCAACGAGAAAGTCTCGGCCCGCGATGTCTCACTGATCAAGGGGGCTTTTACAGGCCTGCCGTTCGATATCGAGCGGACCTCCACAAGCGAAACGCGCGCCAACACCTATGCGGTGTTCGGGACAATCTTCTGGGAGCCGACGCCCGACCTGGAAGTGGCCCTGGGCCTTCGTTACGACCATGAAAACCGCACAGCCAATGGAACGGTCATCACGGTCCTGGGTCCGCTCGGCGCATCAGGTGGTCCATTGCCCGAAGCGCAGATCAAGTCGGACGAATTCCAGCCCAAGCTGACCGTCACGCGAAACTGGTCGCCCGATTTCATGACCTATGCCTCGGTCGCGCGCGGTTATCGCGGCGGCGGCTTCAACGCGCCCACCGCGCCTTTCCGCACATACCAGGGTGACAGCGCATGGACATATGAAGTGGGTGCCAAAGTCGCGTCCCCTTCGAACGACTTCAACCTGGCGGCGGCCATCTTCTACAATGACTACTCCGACTATATTGGCCTCAACTCGATTGCCCCTGCCGCTGGTGGCGGGCTGGTGACGGTCGATCTGAACAGCGGCGATGTCGAATCCTATGGCCTGGAGCTGGAGGGGCTTTTCAGGCCCACCCCGGCCTGGTCGATCTCCGGCGGTCTGACGCTGCTGCATGCTCGCCTCACCAATTCGGACGCCTACACGCAGACCACCGGCCGCACGCTCTCCTCCGACCGGCTGACCTTCCAGCCCGACTGGATGGCCAATCTCGCGACTGACTATGTTTTCGAACTTTCGGGTGACAGCGAGTTCGTGCTGAGCGCGAATGTGACGGGCAAGGGGAAGCGGCTGGCCGCCACGCTGAACGAAACAACGCCAACGTTCCTCGACAGCTACTGGCTCGTCGGCGCGTCTGCCACCTATCGCAACGGGCCGTTCGAAATTGCCGCCTTCGTGCGTAACGCATTCCAGGAAGATTACTGGGAAAGCTATATCGAAAAGACCACGCTGCTTCTCGCCGGACTTCCGGGGACCGATCTTGGCATCATGGGCGATGCGCGCCGCTACGGCATTCGCGCCAGCTTCCGGTACTGATCCGATGCCGCAGGAGCACGCAACAGATAGCGCTGGGGCTAGTCCGCCCCCGCTACCCCAAGGCTTCCTGGAAACCTTGCGCAGCCAGTTTGGTGACAAGGTGGAAAGCGGGCAGGCGATCCGCGAGGAGCACGGTTCGAGCGAAGCACATTACAAATCGATGTTGCCTGATGCTGTCGTCTTTGCCGAGGACACCGACGATGTCGTGGCGCTGATGAACCTGTGTGTCGAACACGGTGTGCCGCTAATCCCCTTCGGTGCGGGCACTTCCATCGAAGGCAATGCGGCGGCGGTGCGGGGAGGCGTGTCACTTAATATGACGCGCATGGACAAGATCGTCGCGGTTCATGCCGAAGATTTCGATTGTGTGGTGCAGCCGGGCGTGCGGCGCGAGGAACTGAACCTGCACCTGCGTGATCAAGGGTTGTTCTTCCCCATCGATCCGGGCGCAAATGCCACGATCGGCGGAATGGCGTCGACACGGGCCAGCGGCACCAATGCCGTGCGCTATGGCACTATGCGCGATGCGGTGCTCAGCCTGAAAGTGGTGACGCCGCAGGGCAAGGTCATTCGAACGGCAAGAAGGGCGCGCAAATCGGCTGCGGGCTACGATCTGACACGGCTATACGTCGGATCGGAAGGCACGCTTGGCATCATCGTCGAGATCACGCTTCGCCTGTATCCCATTCCCGAAGCGATTTCCGCCGCGGTGTGCAGCTTCGAAACGCTGGACGGAGCGGTGGATACCGTCGTCCAGTCCATCCAATGCGGCGTTCCGCTGGCGCGGGTCGAAATCCTCGACGCGTTGCAGATGAAGGCGGTCAACGCATGGTCCAAGATGGATTACCGCGAAGCGCCGACGCTGTTCTTCGAATTTCACGGCAGCGAAAGCTTCGTCGCCGAGCAGGTGGAGACGGTAAAATCCTTGGCGCAGGACAATGGTGGCGGTGAATTCGCCTGGTCGAACCTGCCGGAAGAGCGCAACAGACTGTGGCGCGCGCGGCACGAGGCCTATTATGCGGCGGTCAATCTGCGCAAGGGTGCGATCGGATGGGCCACCGATGTCTGCGTTCCGATGAGCCGGCTTGCCGAATGCATTCGCGAAACGCATGCCGAACTGGAGAAGAGCGCGATACCCGCCACGATCCTGGGGCATGTGGGCGATGGAAACTTTCACGTCGTTTTCTCCATCGACCCCGATGCGCCGGAGGAAATGGACGAGGTCGCCGCGATCAACCAGAAGATGGTGGAGCGTGCGCTGGCAATGGACGGCACCTGCACGGGCGAACATGGCGTGGGTCTGGGCAAGCAGAACTCGCTGGTTGCCGAACTTGGTGACGCGGTTGAACAGATGCGGATGATCAAGCGGGTTTTTGACCCGCAGAACATTCTCAATCCGGGAAAGATCTTCGCGCTGTGACCACCGTTACGGCGGTGGATGCGCGGCAATCTGCGGCAGGCGAGGACACACCGCCCGCGCCGTGGAAGGCGTTGCTGATCCTTCTCGTCCTCGCTGTTGCGATGGCGGTGGGCAATATACTGCTCGGCGTTTTCAGCGCGGTGCAGGAGCAGGCGAAGGCCGAACTCGGCTTCAGCGATTTTCAGATGAGCCTGCTGAATGGCCTTGCGGTATCCATTCCGCTGGCTGCATTTGCTATCCCGGTTGGTCTGCTGGTCGATCGCAGCGTGCGCGTGCGTCTGCTGTTCTGGACTGCGGTCGCCTGGACCATCGGCACGCTGCTGACCGCCTTTGCCTACAGCATGCCATTGCTGTTCTTCGCGCGCATGCTGGGCAGCGTGGGCGCGAATATTTCCACCACGATTGCTATCTCGCTTGCCGCAGACCTGTGCCTGCCGGAAAAGCGAGGCCGATCACTGCTGTTGCTGACCATTGGCAAATATGCAGGCGCTGGCCTAGCCTTCGCGCTTGGCGGGTGGCTGCTGGGTTATTTCATCGAGAGCGGCGGTCTGATCGGACTGGCTCCGTGGCGCAGCATCCATCTTGTGCTGGGCCTAGCCAGTCTTGGGATCGTAGCCGTGCTTGCATTCCTGCGAGAGCCGAAGCGCATGGAAACGCGCGTCGGGCCGCAGGCACCGCTGCGCGAGGTGTTCCGCGAATTGCTCAGCTACTGGCGCTTCCTCGTGCCGCTGTTCATGGGGCAGATCGGCGTGCTGATGGCGGATGCCGCGGCAACAGTGTGGGCGGCACCCGTGCTGGCGCGGTCCTATAACGTTACGCCGCAGGAATTTGCCGGATGGATGGGTGCGGTCATATTCGGGG
Source organism: Aurantiacibacter rhizosphaerae (assembly GCF_009807005.1). Classification (GTDB taxonomy): domain Bacteria; phylum Pseudomonadota; class Alphaproteobacteria; order Sphingomonadales; family Sphingomonadaceae; genus Alteraurantiacibacter; species Alteraurantiacibacter rhizosphaerae. Next base: position 169,155 of record NZ_WUBR01000003.1, read on the forward strand.
CAGGCATCCTGGGCGCGATAATCGGAGGTATCGCGGCGGACGCCGGCCATCGGACGGGCAAGCGCGGGGGCATTCTCATCGCGGCCATCATCGGCTCGATCATTGCGCTGCCTGCCGTGCTGTTTCCCCTCGCGCCCGACACGACCATGTTCGCAATCGCCCTGTTCGTATTGCTGGCGGGCGGCACTGTTACCGGACTGGTAACGGCAACTGCGCTGGCGGTGCTTTTGCCGAACGAGCTTCGCGGGCTTTCGATCGGGACTTTCCTTGCCGTTGGCGGACTGATCGCCTTTGGCGCGGCGCCTACGCTGGTGACACTGGTCAGCGGATGGCTTGGCGGGGAGGACCAGCTGCCGATGGCGCTGGCGTTGGTGGGCGGCGTCGTCAGCACCTTGGGTTGCGCCGGCTTCATCATCGCCTATCGCACGGCGCCGCAGCCTATAAGATAGGTATTGCCGACCTATCTTATAGGTGATAGCTCTCCGTTCGGAGGAGAGATCGGCAATGAAGATCGAGATTCGTGTGTCTGAAGATATGGTCAGCTATATCGGCCAGGGGCCGTTCCCCGATGGTGAGCCCATGAAGGACACGGTTGTATTCGCATTCTTTGTCACCGGGCAGCAGGGATTGCCCTGGGTCGCCTATCGCGATGCGCCGGATCTGGATGGTCTGGAAGGCAGCCAGCTCGTCTTCATGGTTCGCGCCGAGGCTTGCCAGCGGGTCTTCTCCCGTTCGCGCGGCCCGTCGGCGAACTGGCACTTGCCCGAAGCACTGCACCGCGTCGCGCTGTCGATCACCGATTGCGAGGGGCAGGGCGAAGCGAGAAAGACCCTTCGCCTTGCGCGCAGCATCGAATTGCTGTGCCAATTGCATGCGCATCTGGATGCTGGCGATCTGGTGACTGTCGATTGCGATACCGATATCACGGCGCGGGAGATTGAAAGCATCGTGCGCGCGCGCCGCATCATCGATCAACGCTGGCGCGAAAAGCTGACCATCCCCCTGTTGGCGCGCGAAGTGGGCGTGAACCGCGACAAGCTGGTCCGCCGCTTCCGCGAGGTTTATGGAGAGACCATTCACAATGCGCTGAGCGAACGGCGCCTGGATGAAGCGCGAACGCTGCTGCTATCGAGCGATCTGCCCGTATCCAGCGTGGCGCATCGATGCTCCTACATGAGTAACGCCAGTTTCACCCGTGCTTTCAGCCGCCGTTTCGGGCTTGCGCCAACAGCATTGCGCCATCAGGGGATCGCGGCATGAACAATCCGCAGATCCGCGCCGAAAAGGGCGGCCTTGTCGCCTCCGCCACCGCTGCCGTTCGCGAGTACATCAGCGAACATGGCCTGAAGGTGGGCGATAATCTGCCCAGCGAAGGCAGTTTCGCAAGCGAGGTGGGCGTCAGCAGACCCGTGATGCGAGAGGCGTTCCACGCGCTGTCGGCACTGAAGGTGATCGATGTTGGCAATGGCCGTCGGGCACGCGTGGCGGCCATTGATGGCTCGGTGATGGGGTCTTCCATCAGCCACGCGATCAGCACGTCGCAGGTTAAACTTTCAGACGTCTGGGAAGTGCGCCGCACGCTGGAATTGCGCACCGCCGAATTGGCGGCAAATCGCCGCAGCGAGGAACAGGCCGATACGATCCTGTCCTCTGCACACGCGCTTTCGCTCAGCCGGGACGACCGATCACGCACCGCATCCGACACCCAGTTTCACCAGGCTATCGCACTGGCGAGCGGCAACCAGCTTTACTACCAGATCGTGCGTTCTTTCGAACAGATGATGGAAGTGGCGATCCCGAAAGCCTGGGCGGGCCGCAAGACCGAGGAAGAGCACAGCGAAACTCTGAGGCTGCACATGGCAGTTGCCGAAGCGATCGCGGATCAGCAGCCCGACAAGGCAAGACAGGCGATGGAGGCGCATTTCGCGCGCTCTATCGGAGATTTGTTTTCCAGGGACGCGTAGGGCCGCCCGGCTTCGCAGATGGCGAAGCGCAAATATGTGGCGGTTACTGGCCGCCCCACCACACCCAGATGAACAGTGCTGCCAGCACCCATTCGCCAACAGCGGCAATCAGAATGCCGCGACCGGCCCGGCGCGCGAGATATTCGAACAGGCCCAGGAAACCCAATATCGCGATCGCGCCCGCCATTACCAGACATACGGCCGAGCGGAAATCCGAAGGCGCTGCATCGCGCGCCAAGAAAAACACCAGCCCAAGGGCGAGGTAGACCACTCCGAGACGGCGAAACAGGATCACCGCGCCATCGCTGACCTCGATACCCCATTCGCGCAACATGCCTGCGCCGCCGAAGATGAAGCGCAGGCCCAGAAGGCTGCCGGCCACCGTCATCACCCAGGCCATAATGTGAAAAGTCATTGCCGCATTCCCCATCCAAGCCTGCAAGTATCAGGCGTAGTCGTACGCTAATGAACCATTTCGCTCAAGCGATCAACTCGCATGGGAAGCGGCGCTCAATCGGCGGGGGAGTTTACAGCACCTCGTCTTCATCCAGCATGGGGTCGGCAAAGGCGGCCTCTTCAAACTGGTTCAGCCTGCGCGCGGCGGTTTCCACCCTACGCACCTCTGCCACATGCATCAGCGCGTCACCCTGGTTGACGACGGGCAGGTTGGTCTTGCCGATGATCACGCCATCCATCTGCGCGCGTACCTTGAAATCCACATCGCCGAACGGGTCTGACACCATGCCCACAATTTCATCAGCCATCACCAGATCGCCGGCCTTCTTGCGGGTGCGGAAGATGCCGCCTTCGGGTGCGCGCAGCCAGCTAGACCGGCTGGATCGCACGGGATCGGCGGCAGGCTTCATACCTGCGGCAGGCGCGCTCATGCCCAGATGCGCCATCACGCGCATGATGCCCTTCACGCCCACGCGGATGGCAAACTCGTCAAACCGCAAGGCCTCGCCTGCTTCGTAAAGGAGGACATCGGTGCCTTCCTTCAGGGCGGTTTCGCGCAGCGTGCTTGGCCTGAGGGGCGCGGTCAATATCGCGGGCGCGCCAAAGGCCATGGCCAATTCCTCTGCCTTGGGCCGATCCTTGCAGATGCGGATTTGCGGCAGATTGGTGCGGTGAACGGCGGCAGAGTGCAAATCGATGCCGTAATCGCTGCGGCAGATGATTTCCCTGGTGAACACGCTGGCCAGTTGCGCGGCCAGCGATCCCGATGCCGATCCGGGGAAAGAGCGATTGAGATCGCGGCGATCAGGCAGGTAACGCTGGTGCTGCACAAATCCGAATACGTTCACCACCGGGATGCAGATCAACGTTCCTGACAGGGATCGTGCGCGCACCTTGCCCAGCAATCGGCGGATGATTTCCACCCCCACGATCTCATCCCCGTGCACGCCAGCGCTGACGAACAGCGTGGGGCCGGGCTTTGCCCCGTGCAGCACGCGGATCGGAAGCGATATTTCCGTATGGGTGGACAGCCTGCTGATCGGCAGTTCCACGGTCGCCATCTTGCCGCGCGGAATGGATCGATCGGCCAGGATAAAGGGATCGCGCGCTTCCTGCCCGGCACCTGCAGAAGTTGTGTTATCCCTTCCCACGGGTCTTCGTCTTTCCGGGCACAGCGTTTTCCTCGATGAACTTGATGATCATGCTGGCGATGTCCTTGTCCGTGGCGTTCTCGATACCCTCAAGGCCAGGTGACGAATTCACCTCCATGATCACCGGCCCGTGATTGGATCGCAGCAGGTCCACGCCGCAGACGTTCAGCCCCATCGCCTTGGCCGCACGTACCGCGGTGGAACGTTCTTCCGGCGTGATCTTGATAAGTTGCGCGGTGCCGCCGCGATGCAGATTGCTGCGAAATTCACCCTCGGCGCCTTGGCGTTTCATCGCCGCCACAACCTTGCCGCCCACCACCAGGCAACGGATGTCTGACCCGCCCGCTTCCTTGATGAACTCCTGCACCATGATGGCGATATTCGCGCCGCGGAAAGCCTCGATAATCGACGCCCCGCCTTTCAGCGTTTCGGCCAGCACCACGCCGATGCCCTGCGTGCCTTCCAGCAGCTTGATCACCACGGGCGGTCCATTTACCGCCTTGATGATTTCCTCCGCCGCCTTGGGATCGTTGGCATAGGATGTCAGCGGCAGTCCCAGCCCGTATTTCGCCATGATCTGCGTGGATCGCAGCTTGTCCCTACTGCGCCCGATGGCCACGCTTTCATTGAGGGGCCACACGCCGCCCATTTCAAACTGGCGCAGCACGGCAAGACCATAGGCCGTGATGGAGGCACCGATGCGCGGGATCACCGCGTCATATCCGCTCAGCGTTTCTCCCTTGTACATCACGGTGGGGCGATGGCTGGCGATATTCACGGTGCAGCGCGTGGTGTTGAGAATATCCAGCTCGTGCCCACGGGCCTCTGCGGCTTCTTTCATCCGCTTGTGCGAATAGAGATTCGGGTTGCGTGCAAGCATTGCGATCTTCATTCGAATTACTCCTGGTTCAAGCCTGGCGGCTTTTGATTTTGTGGGCGTCCGGCGTCTGCAGCCATGAGTGGCCGCTATCGACAAGGAAACGGCGCCGTAAAGAGGTGCGACCGATCAGCATCGGAAATTTCATCTCGGACCGGTCGGCAAGGCTGATGTCGGTGCGGATCTGCGTGTCACCGATTTGCAGCTGCGTCTTGATGACATAGCGGCTTTGCGTCTCTCCGTTTGAACTGGTGATGCCGCGAATATCGACGTGAACGGCTTCGCATTGATGACGAACGCCATCCCAATCGACGGCGAACTGGACGAAACGCTGCCCGTCCCGCTCAAATTCATCCAGCACATGGGCATGGAGCGACGATGTGCGCGCGCCGGTATCGATCTTGGCCGGGATGCCGGACAGTCCCAGCTCTGGCAGGCCGACAAGCTCGCGCCAGCCGACGACGGGTTTGGGCTTTATCTTACGAATGAATCGCGTCCTTCAGATGGCCGTGTTGCATCGGGGTGTTTTCTCGATTTGCGCCCCTTGTCGCACAATCCTTGCGCATCTTCCATGCGAGAGGGCATGGCGTGGCGATGTATCAGTTTGCGCGGGCAAGCACGCCCGAATTCTCTATGTGCCGCTATATGTCCGGCAGCGATTGCTCTGCAAAGCCCCAGCCGGACAACGTCTTGCTGCTGGCGCGGTCCTGCAGGCGTTTCGCATCGTCGATGGAGAAGGGCTGCGTGTTGTCCATCTTCTTCAACTCGTTCCAGCCGATCGGCACCGCCACGGGCGCGCCGGAGCGGGCGCGGGCGGAATAGGGCAGTACGGCGGTGCTGCCGCGCTGGTTGCGCAGCCAGTCGATGAAGATCTTACCCTTGCGCTTCGCCTTGCTCATGGTGGCGGTGAAGCGATCCGGCTCTGCAAGGCTCATCGCCTCGGCAAAGCGGCGGGAAAAATCCTTGTGCGCCTCCCATGAATGGCCCGGGACAAGCGGCACCACCACGTGCACGCCCTTGCCGCCAGACAGCATGGCAAAGCTGACCAGCCCGATATCGGAAAGCCGCGCCCTGATGTCGCGCGCGGCCGATTTCACATCGTCGAAGTCCAGCCCCTCGTCCGGGTCCAGATCGAACACCATGCGATCCGGCAGTTCCACGTCATCGGTTCTCGATCCCCAGCCGTGAAATTCGATCGTGCCCATCTGCACGCATTGCAGGATGCCGCGCGCATCCTCGATATAGAGGTAGTCCTCGGTCCCGCCGTCCTTCTCCTTGATCGGCACGCTGTGCACGCCATCGCCGAACGCGCCGCTATCGTGTTTCTGAAAGAAGCATTTCTTCGCTCTTCCCTGCGGACAGCGCACCAAGCTGGCAGGACGGCGCGCGGCGAACGGCAGCATGATCGGCGCGACGGCCTCGTAATAATCGGCCAGCTGCCCCTTGGTCTGACCGCTATCAGGAAAGACGACTCGGTCCCGGCTGGAGATCTTAACCTCCGCTTCCGCCTTCGGGGTGCTGGACGGTTTCTCCGGCTTCACGGCGCTGGCAGGCTTGTCCGCGCGCAGGCCTAGATAGCTGCCGTGACGGATGTTTCCGTCTGCTGTAAATTCGGCAAAGCCCACTTCGGCCACCAGCTTGGGCGTCAGCCATGTTACGCCGCGCGCATCGGCTTTTGTCACCTCGACGGGAGCAGTCTTGCGCTCAAGGCGCCGCATCTTGGCGGCCAGCGAATCCATTTCCTCCTCGGTAAAGCCGGTGCCCACGCGGCCTTTGTAAACCAGCTCGTCGCCCTCGTGCTGCGCCATCAGCAGGGAGGCGAAGGGACGGCCCTTGGCGGAGCTATCCTTCAAGCCGACGATCACGAATTCCTGCCGCCGGGTGCATTTCACCTTCACCCAGCTTTTTGATCGGGAATGGCGATAGGGTGCGTCCATCTTTTTCGAGATGATGCCCTCCTGTCCCGCGCTGCACATGGCGTCGAACAGCTTCTCGCCTGCGCCGATAACGTGATCCGCCAGATGAACAGGCGGCTCTGCGTTTGCCAGCAGTGCCTCCAACCTCTCCTTGCGCTCTATATTCGTAACCTTGGCCAGATCGTCCCTTGCAAGCTCCAGCAGATCGAAGGCGTGGAAGGCCAGCTTGTCGGATTTGGACTGGCTGCCGTGGCCGCGTTTCAGCACCTGTTGCAGGGTGGAGAAATCGGGATTGCCCTTCGCATCATAGGCGATGATCTCGCCATCTATCAGGCAGGCGGGCAGGTCCATCGCGGCGATAGCGTCTACCAGCGGTGCGAATTTCTCCGTCCAGTCCTTCCCGCTGCGGGTGTAGACGCGCACCTTGTCACCGCTGACCGCGATCATGGCGCGGTATCCGTCGAACTTTATCTCGTGCATCCAGCCATTGCCGGTGGGCACATCATCCACCAGCGTGGCGAGCTGCGGCTTGCGGAATTTGGGCAGCGCCGCCGATTTGCTTCTGCGGGCCGGTTTAGCCTTGGTGGCATTGCGGGCAGATGCCTTTTCCATCTGCGCAAGGAAGGCATCGTCCTTCTTGCCTGCCAGCGGATATTCGCCGTCCTTATCAGCCGCGATTTCGGCCATGGATCGACCGGTCAGCACGCTGGTGAGTTCGCGCTCGACCAGCGCGTCACCCCCTTCGGCATGCTCATCCTGCAATTTGCGCAGCAGCCAGTTCTCGCGCTTTTCGCCGGGCTTCTTCTTCAGACGGATCAGCAGCCATTCGCCCTTCATTCGCTCCCCTTCGAGGATGAAATGCAGATGGCCCTTGTCGATATCGCTGGCGCTCTTGCCCTTGATCGGAGCCCAGCGCCCGCGATCCCATAGCATGATGGTGCCACCACCATATTCGCCCTTGGGGATGGTCCCCTCGAATTCGGCATAGGACATGGGGTGGTCTTCGGTGCGCACCGCCAGCCGCTTTATATCGGGATCGGGGGAGGGTCCCTTGGTGACGGTCCAGCTTTTCAGCACCCCGTCTATCTCCAGCCGCAAGTCCCAGTGCAGCCGCGTTGCATCGTGTTTCTGGACGATGAAAAGGTCGCCGCTCTTGCTGCTTTGCGCCTTGCCCGATGGTTCGGGCGTCTTTTTGAAATCGCGCTTGGCGTTATAGGTTGCAAGCGGATCGTCGGCCTTGCGCTTGCTGGCCATGTCAGGCGGATTTCTTGCGCTTAGCTGCGGTTTTCTTCGCCGGCTTCTTCTCGCCGACGGATTTCTTCAGCGCGGCCATCAGGTCAATCACGTTGCCGCCCGAAGCGCTGTCAGGATCGTCGACATCCTCGATAATGGCTTTCTTGCTCTTGGACTTCGCTTTTTTGTCGATCAGCTTGCGCAACGCATCGGCATAGCGATCCTCAAACTCGCTGGCATCGAAGGGGGCGCTCCGGTCGTCGATCAGCGTTGTGGCAAGGTCGAGCAGTTCCTTCTTCGGCTTGCTCTCGTCGATTTCGCTGAAGAACTCCTGCCCCTTGCGAACCTCGTCGGCGTAGCGCAGCGTTTCCATCAGCAGGCCTTTCCCGCACGGCCGGATCGCCACCAGTTTCTCGCTGCCGCGCATCGACAATTGCCCCAGCGCCACCTTTTTCGACTTTCGCAGCGCCTCTCGCAACACGACGAAGGCCTCCTCGGCCAGGTCGTCCTTGGGCGCGATGTAATAGGGTTTTTCGAAGTAGAGCGGGTCAATCTCGCAAGTGTCGACGAACTGCACCAGCTCGAGCGTCTTCTTGCTCTCGATCTTTACGGCTTCGATCTCTTCTTCTTCCAGAAGCACGTATTCACCCTTGGAAATCTCGTATCCCTTGATGATCTCATCGCGATCGATGGGGCCGATGCCTTCCACCACCTTCTCGTATGAAACCCGCTTTCCGCTGGGTTCGTGGATCTGGTTGAAACGGATTTTCGCACCCGATTTGGATGCAGAAAAAACCTCCACCGGGATCGATACGAGGGCAAGCCTGATCTGACCCTGCCAATATGCACGTGCCGCCATTTCTCACCTCCGTTTGGACAATCAGCGTTTATCGCCGCATTTCGTTTCGCGCTCCACGGCAAAATGACCGTGGCAGTACCGGAACATCGCGCCTGCTTATCCGTTATTCGGGCAAAGGAGATTCACATGATTGGTAAGCTTATTGGCGCCGGCGTTGGCGCAGCACTCGGCAAGGAAACCCGCAAGATCGGTGGCCCGACCGGCGCAATTCTTGGCGCGGTCGCCGTTCCATTGGTAACCCGCCTGCGCATTCCGGCACTGCTGGCACTGGCCGGCGGCGGCTATCTGGCAAAGCGCTTGGCGGACAAGTCCACGGCGCCCGCTGCGCCGACGACGCCGACGACCCCAGCGGTCTGATAAAACACCATTGATTTCGAGAAGGGCGGTCCGTGTGGCCGCCCTTTTCATATGTGCGGCAATACTGCGCGGCGCGGCATCGGCCCGTTGAGAAGCGGAGGCTCTCGCTTGCACGCCGCGCCCCCTGTTCCTACGTCGGTTCCTCAATCAGCGAATCGAGACAATCCATGACCACCCATCGCACCCGCATGCTCATCATCGGCTCAGGCCCCGCAGGCTATTCCGCTGCCATTTACGGCGCGCGTGCGGGGATGGAGCCGATCGTCGTGCAGGGCCTGCAGCCCGGCGGCCAGCTGACCATCACCACCGACGTGGAGAACTATCCCGGCTTTGCCGACGTGATCCAGGGCCCGTGGCTGATGGAGCAGATGCAGAAGCAGGCAGAGCATGTTGGGACCCGCATGATGTGGGACACCATCGTGGACGTGGACATGGAAGGCGGATCGCCGTTCACCGCAACCGGTGACAGCGGCGATCAATATGTGGGCGATGTGCTGGTGATCGCCACCGGCGCGCAGGCAAAATGGCTTGGCGTTCCGGGGGAGCAGGAACTGGGCGGCAAGGGCGTGTCCGCCTGCGCCACGTGTGACGGGTTCTTCTATCGCGGCAAGAAGGTGGCCGTGATCGGCGGCGGCAACACCGCCGTGGAAGAGGCGCTGTACCTCACCAACCATTCCGACGATGTGACGTTGATCCACCGCCGTGATGAATTGCGCAGCGAGAAGATCCTGCAGGAACGCCTGTTCAAGTCCGACAAGATCTCCACCCTCTGGAACAAGTCGGTGGAGCGGTTTGTGGCGGGTGAAAACGGCGCGCTTGGCAAGCTGGAACTGGTGGACACGGTGACCGGCGAAAAGAGCGAGCTGGAAGTGGACGGCGCATTCGTTGCCATCGGCCACGCCCCTTCGACAGAGCTGTTCAAGGGCAAGCTGCCGATGGACGATGGCGGCTATCTGCTGGTGGAACCGGGCACGCCAAAAACAGAGATTCCCGGCGTGTTTGCCTGCGGCGACGTGATGGATCACACCTATCGCCAGGCGGTGACGGCGGCTGGCACCGGCTGCATGGCCGCGCTTGATGCCGAACGCTTCCTCGCCACGCTGGAGTTTGCCGAAAAGGAAGCCGAAGCGGCGGAATAATTCCGCAGCGAAAACCCGCGGCTAGAACGTCGGTTAGAACTGGGAAAAGTCGGGCGCGCGCTTTTCCATGAAGGCTGTGAAGGCCTCGCGCGCCTCTGCACTTTGCAGGCGCTGCGCGAAAATCTCGATCTCCGCTTCCATCTTGGCGGCCACGAGGCCGGGATCACGCATCAACGTCTTGCTGGCCTGAACCGCGCCCGGTGGTAGCGCCGCGATGCGGGCCGCAGCCTTTGCGACGCTTCCTTCAAGATCGGCGTTTGCCACAACCTCATTGGCCAGCCCGCACGCAAGCGCATCGCTGGCTTCCATCCGCTCTCCCATCGCCAACATCGCGAAGGCGCGCTGGTGGCCAATGGCAACGGGCAGCAGCAGGCTGGAGGCAGCCTCTGGCACCAGGCCCAGCGTGGTGAAAGGCGTGCTCAGCTTCGCGTCCTGCGCCAACACCACGTAATCGCAATGCAGCAGCATGGTGGTGCCGATGCCCACGGCATGACCTTGCACCCCTGCCAGCAGCGGCTTTGTAAAACTGCCGAGCAGGCGGATAAAGCGGAAGACATTCGCCTCTCCGACATTTCCCGATGATTTCAGAAAATCGCCGATGTCGTTGCCCGCGCAGAACAGGTCGCCCGCACCGCGGATGACGACTGCCCGAACGGCAGCGTCTCGTTCGGCGCTCTCCATGGCATCGGCCAGCGCGCCATACATTGCATCGGTGAGGGCATTCTTCTTGTCCGGCCGGTTCATCAGCAGCGTCAGCACGCCGCCATCCTGCGTGATATCTACAGTGCCGCTCATGCCCGTCTCCTATTCGTGATCGTGCCGCCCGAAATCGGGCCGTGCATCGTCCTGCCCCTGTTCCACGATCCGCCGCCGGATAGCACGGGTTTTCGAGAATTGGTCGAACATCATCTCGCCGTCGCCGGCCCTGATCGCCTCTCGCATCAATGCCAGATCGCCCAGAAAGCGATCAAGCATGTCGAGCACCGCGTCGCGGTTGTTCAGGAAAACATCGCGCCACATCACAGGGTCACTGGCGGCAATGCGGGTGAAATCGCGGAAACCACCGGCGGAATATTTGATCACCTCGCCCCGCGTCACCTCTTCCAGATCGCTGGCGGTGCCCACGATGGTGTAGGCGATGAGGTGGGGGATGTGGCTGGTTACGGCCAGCACCAGATCGTGATGCTTCGCATCCATGATCTCTACCGTCGATCCCAGACCCTGCCAGAACGACTTCAGATTGGCGATCTGGCCTTCTGCCGCGCCATCGGGCGGGGTGATGATGCACCAGCGCTGATGAAACAGGCTGGAAAAGCCTGCGTCCGGCCCGGATTCCTCCGTGCCCGCAACGGGGTGCGCGGGGATGATCGTGTGATCGGGCAGGGCCTTTGCCAGGCTTTGTGAGACACTCAGCTTGGAAGAACCGACGTCGCTGATAACCGCTTCTGGTAAAAGGCCGGGGGCAAAAGCCTTTGCCGCGGCATCCATCGCGCCCACGGGCACGCACAGGATGACGAGATCGGCATCGCGCACAGCCTCCACCGGGTCATCCGCGATGGTGCCGCACAGATTGCGCGCCCGCGCCCGCTCACGAACCGCAGGATCGGCATCGTAACCTGTGGTTTTCACATCGGGCAGGTGCGCTTCCACGGCCAAGCCGATGGACCCGCCCAGCAGCCCGAGGCCGATGATGGCAACATGCTGGAAGCTCATCGTGCGGCCTCACACAGTTGGCGCAGTGTCTCTGCAATTTCGGCCATCTGCCGGTCCGTTCCGATGGTGATGCGCAGCGCATGGGGCAGGCCCTGACTAGGGAGGTGCCGCACCGCATATCCCGCCTGCGCAATCCCGCGCAGCGCGGCATCGGCAGTCAGCGCGCCTTCGAAAAGCACCAGCAGGAAATTCGCTTCGCTCGGCAATGCGCGCAGGCCGTGATTGCCTAGCGCCTCTATCGCCGTGGCAAAGCGGGCGCGGGCGGCGGCGTTATGCGTGCGGCTGCTGTCTACGAAAGACTGGTCTTCCAGCGCCGCGATGGCCGTGCGTTGGCCGCTGGTGGTGACGTTGAACGGTCCGCGCAGGCGGTTCAGGGCATCCACCAGATGCGGCGCGCCGGTGCCCCAGCCAATCCGTTCCCCCGCAAGCCCATAAGCCTTCGAAAAGGTGCGCGTTACCAGCACGTTATCTTGCGTGGCGGCAAGTTCCAGCCCGCCATCGTCATCCGCGGCATCGACATATTCGGCATAGGCCTGATCCACCACCAACAGCACATCGGGTGCCAGCCCGGCATGCAGGCGCGCGACTTCTGCGCGGGGCAGGAATGTGCCCGTTGGGTTGTTGGGATTGTCCAGCAGCACCACTTTCGTGCGCGGGGTGACGCTGGCCAGCATGGCATCCACCGATGCAGCGTAATCGTGATCCTCGGCCAGAACGTGATCCGCCCCCACCTTTTGCGCCAGCAGCGGGTAAAGCGAGAAGGCGAAGCGCGAGAACAGGATCTCGTCACCGACGCCGGCAAAGGCCTGCACCGCGCAGTTCAGCAATTCGCCGGAGCCTGTGCCGCATACGATGCGCGCAGGGTCAATGCCGTGCACCTTGCCGATGGTTTCACGCAGCAGCGTGGCATCGGGATCGGGATAGCCTGCGGGCGAGGCCACCTCGGCTAGCGCGTCCATCGCCTTGGGCGAGCAACCCAGCGGGTTCTCGTTGGCGGAAAGCTTGACCAGCGGCTTGCCGTCGTCTCCCGCGCTCTTGCCCGGCACATAGGCGTGGATCGCCTCGATATAGGGCTTCATCTGCGGGCGGGAGCTTGGGGGCATGGTCGAAGTCTCGTCAGTTGCGAAAGCGCGCATAGCTGCCCTTTGCAGCGATTGACAGCCCGCGATTGACACGCGCGCAAGCGACGCCCAAGTCCGCAGGCCGAGATCATGGCCACAACAACCGCAATAGACTTCCGCACCCTCACGCTGGACGCGCCGTTGCCACTGGACAGCGGGCGCGCGCTGGCGGGTGTGGAAATGGCGTATGAAACCTATGGTGAACTGGCGGCGGACAAGTCCAACGCCGTGCTGGTGTGCCATGCGTTGACGGGGGACCAGTTCGTGGCGGGCACCAACCCCGTTACCGGCAAGCCCGGCTGGTGGGAACGCATGGTCGGCCCGGGCAAGCCGATCGACACGGATCGCTTCCACGTGATCTGCGCCAATGTGATCGGCAGTTGCCTTGGCTCCACCGGCCCTGCCAGCGCGGGTCCGGACGGGCAGCCCTATGCAATGGAATTCCCGGTCATCACCATTCGCGACATGGTGCGCGCGCAGATGGCCATGCTGGATGCGCTGGGCATCGGGCGGCTGCACGCCGTGGTGGGCGGATCGATGGGCGGGATGCAGGCCTTGTCCTGCGCGGCCAACTTCCCGGAACGCACGGACCGTGTGCTGGCCATTGCCACCACCGCGCGCCATTCCGCGCAGAACATCGCCTTTCACGAGATGGGGCGACAGGCCATCATGGCGGACCCTAACTGGCAGGGCGGCAATTATTACGCTGGCGAAACGCCTGCAAAGGGGCTGGCCGTGGCGCGCATGGCCGCGCACATCACCTACCTATCCGAAGAAGGGCTGACCGAGAAATTCGGCCGCCGCCTGCAGGACAGGGACGCCAAGAGCTTCGGCTTCGATGCCGATTTCCAGGTGGAAAGCTATCTGCGCTATCAGGGCCTCAGCTTCACCGATCGCTTCGATGCCAACAGCTATCTCTACATCACCCGCGCAATGGATTATTTCGATCTGGCGGAGGAGCATGGCGGATTGCTGGCCGATGCATTTCGCGGCGCGAAGGACACGCGTTTCTGCCTCGTCAGCTTCGACACAGACTGGCTTTATACCACTGCCGATATGCGCGAAGTGGTGCACGCGCTGAATGCCGTTGCGGCACCTGTCAGCTTTGTGGAACTCAGCGCACCATATGGCCACGACAGCTTCCTGCTGGATGTGCCAGCGCTGGACCGGGTGGTGAAGGGGTTCCTGGTATGAGCGCGCTGCGCCCCGATCTTGCCAAAATCGCCTATATGGTGCCCGCAAGTTCCCGCGTGCTGGATGTCGGCTGCGGGGAAGGGGACCTGATGGAAGTCCTGCAACTGCAAAAACAATGCGATGCGCGCGGGATGGAAATCGATGCCGAACAGGTGGCAAAGGCCGTTTCGCGCGGGCTTTCCGTGGTGCAGGGTGATGCCAATCGCGATCTTGCAGATTATCCCAATGGCGCGTTCGACGTTGCCGTGCTGAGCCAGACCCTGCAGACCGCGCAGCGCCCCGACTGGCTGCTGGAACAGCTTTTGCGCGTTGGGCGGGAGGCTTTTGTCAGCTTCCCCAATTTCGCCTATTGGCGCATGCGCCTGTCGCTGCTGCGCAATGGCCGTATGCCGATCTCTCGGCACCTGCCGGGCAGCTGGTATGAAACCGCCAATATCCACCATCTGACCATTGCCGATTTCCGCGAATTCCTGTCGCAGCGCGGGGTGAACATCAGTGGCAGCTGGTTTTTTGCCGATGGCCGGGAAATAGGCGGACGCAACGCAAACTGGCGCGCCGAACACGCAGTCTTCCAGTTGAGTCGTTAGCCCCTGTCGTTAAGCGGCGGCGCGTGCGCGCTCCCGTTCGCGTTCTGCCTGCCGCGCGGCTTCGCGGCCTGCCGATGGATCCCCATCCACGCAAACGCGATTGCGGCCGGAATTCTTCGCCAGGTAAAGCGCCATGTCAGCCGTTTGCAGGGCAACGCGCAGCGGGGTGAACCTGCCGTATGCAGCGATGCCGAAACTGGCGGTGATCACGTGATCGTCCGTCAGTTCTACCAGGCGCAGCGTCATCAATTCGCGGCGCAATTGCTCTGCGTGGCGGCGCGCCATCTCTACGTCTGCGCCCGGCAGCCAGATGGCAAACTCCTCCCCGCCGATGCGGGCAGGCTGGCCCATGCAATCCAGCAGGCTGGCAACCGCGCGGATCACCGCGTCGCCTGCCGCATGGCCGTACTGATCGTTGATGCGCTTGAAATTGTCGATATCGCAGATCACCAGTGAGCCACTGCCACGATCGGGCTGGTTTGCCATTGTCTCAAAGGCGCGGCGATTGGGCAGGTTCGTGAGGAAATCATGCTCCGCCCGCATGCGATAAAGGTGCAGGGAATCGGTCACCAGGCGGGTGATTGTCAGCAGCACGACCGCGGGCACTAAAATCGCGAACAGGAAGACGAGAATGTCCTGCAGATCCTGACGCGAAAAATCGGCAAATGGCACATCCCGTCCCACCAGCACCGGAAATACAGGAATGCGCAGGATATAGATCGCACTTACCAACGTAAGGGCGCAGATCAAGGCGGTATCAATCTGGTCCCCGCGCCTGCCTGCCCGCTGCACGGCGATGACGGCCCTCATCATCGCTGCGGCACCTGCAAGCTGGGACGGCAAGAATTGCAGCACATGCGGCACCGGCAGCTGCAGCAGCGCCAATGAGGTAAGGATCGCAGCGCCGCAAATGGCGAAAAATGTGCGGCTGGAGCGCCTCTGGCCGTAGGCGATACGCACCGACTCGCCGACGCAGACATAGGACAGCACAACTGTCGCCGTGGTCACCCACAGGTCTAGCTGGGTGATGCTGTTATCCTTCAGCGCCAGGCTTTCTATAATGCCGAACAACAGCGCTACGCCCATCCAGATCAGCGCCGCATGTCGTTGTAATGATGCACAGATTACGGCGCAGAATACGCACAGTCCTGCCACAAGTGCAGTCATCGCGAAGATTGCGCTCACGGTCATGATTAGGGGCGGCCTGGCAGTTGCATGGCCCACAGCCATAGAGACGCGAGGTAAAAACTCGTTAAATTCTAAAAATCTATTGCAATATTTCTTTTAGAACGCCGCGAGACCTGATCCCGCCAGTGCGGAAAGTGATATTGCCGGCAACATCCCCAGCAGGCTGGCCGAAAGAAATGCGCGGGCGCCGATCGGCGTGGCCGCGCAGCCAGCGGTGACGATCACGTTGGGAAGTCCGCCGATCCTTGCGCCCACCACATACAGCGGGCCGCGGCGTCCAAGATGATCCTGAATGCCATCCATGCGCGCGCCAAACCGACGGCGCAGGCGCGGCCCCAACCAGCGGCGGGAGGCGAGGAACAGCAAATGCGTGCCGATGGTGACGCCAAGTGCCACCACCAATATTCCGGCAATGCCAAGCACCAGACCGCTGAGGAACGACATGGTGTTCACCGCGCCGGGAACCGACATGGCAACCAGTGAGGCGGTGACCGCTGCGAGGATTGCGGGGAGTGCGAACGGGCCAGCCGGCATTGCTGCCAGGCTATCCAGCATGGCCATCGGAAAGATCGATGAAATCAGCGCGTCCACATAGAACTGACGCAGGTTCATGGTTCGGGTTCCCGATGCGACCGGATGTTGCGCAAAAGCGTTGCGCCGTTGCAACACTTGTCAGCGCGTGTCTGACCCATCGTTGACGCACAGCACGCTGTCTTCACGCGCCAGGCACCACAGGCTTAGGCCCGCCGCACGTGCACGGTCCACCGCCATGCTGGTGGGCAATGATATGGTGACAAGCCGCGTCGCGCCCGCGCGCACGGCCTTCTCCACGATCTCGTAAGAACACCGCGCGCTGGAGAGGATGTAGCCTTCGGCCGCATCCTGGGATGCATGCGCCATGGCGCCCACCAGCTTGTCCATCGCGTTATGCCGGCCAACATCTTCGCGGGCGTGCAGGATGGTGCCGTCCAGCGTGCAGAAGGCGGCGGCATGGGCAGCGCCTGTCTCACGGGTCAAAGGCTGGTGATCGCGCAAGGTGCCCAGCGCGGCGAAAATCGCTTGCGGGTCCAGCGTGTGATGCCGTGCAACCGGCGGCAGGGGCTTGCTGACCGCTTCAAGGTTCTCGATCCCGCACAAGCCGCAGCTTGATTCCGCCACTCGCGTGCGAACGCGATCGGTCAGTTTTTCTATGCCCAGCCCGGTCAATTGCGCTCGCGCGATCCAGCCATGCTCCACCTCCACCACGGCGATGTCGTCGATATCGGCGGGAGTTTTCGCCAGCCCTTCGGTCAGCGCAAAGCCGCGCGCGAAATCTTCCAGATCGTGCGGGCTGGCCATCATCACAGCATAGGAGAGGCCGTTATATTCCAGGGCAACAGGCACTTCAGGAACCCATGCCCGCTCCAAAGAGCGCGTGGTTCCGTCCGCCCCGAACTGTAGCGGCTTATCCGGCATCCGAATTGTGCAGCCCGCCCGCCTTGGAAAAATCGGTGGCGCGGGTTTGCGAACCGGGGTGCGCGCCTTGGGCCAGCTGCTCGATGGCTTGGGCGGCAATCGGGTCCAGCCCGCTGCGATCGCCGGTGAATATGCATTGCTTCATCCGCGGATCCCAGAAGCTTTCGATATGGTCTGCCGTGGCCAGCACCGCCTTGTCGTGCCCGATGGCGACGAAGTTCTTGGCGATCTGGTTGGCAAAGCGCGTCAGCGTTTCGAGCTGGCTCTTGCTCATTCCGCCGGCTCCATCGTGTCTTCACCCGCAATGCGGCGGCTGCGTTCGCTGAGTTCCTGGTAGTCTTCCTGCCAGTCCGTCGGCCCGTTGCTGGGCATCACCTGCACCGCCGTCACCTTGTATTCCGGGCAGTTGGTGGCCCAGTCGGAGTAATCGGTGGTGACGACGTTGGCCTGCGTCGCAGGGTGGTGGAAGGTGGTGTAGACAACGCCGGGTGCCACGCGATCGGTTACCTTCACACGCAGGGTCGTTTCGCCTGTGCGGCTGGCAAGCTTCGTCCAGTCGCCATCCTTCAGGCCGCGGTTTTCGGCATCTGCGGGGTGCATTTCCAGCAGGTCCTCCTCATGCCACACGGTGTTGGCCGTGCGCCGCGTCTGCGCGCCGACGTTATACTGGCTGAGGATGCGGCCCGTGGTCAGCAGCAGCGGGAAGCGCGGGCCGGTTTTCTCATCGGTGGGGACGTAATCCGTCACCACGAACAGGCCCTTGCCGCGCACGAAGCCTTCCATGTGCATCACGGGCGATCCATCCGGATGCGTCTCGTTCACCGGCCATTGCACGCTGCCGCGT
This sequence comes from Aurantiacibacter rhizosphaerae, assembly GCF_009807005.1. Lineage (GTDB taxonomy): Bacteria > Pseudomonadota > Alphaproteobacteria > Sphingomonadales > Sphingomonadaceae > Alteraurantiacibacter > Alteraurantiacibacter rhizosphaerae. The sequence continues at coordinate 187,209 of NZ_WUBR01000003.1, forward strand.
TCCTGCAGCATGTCCCAGCTTACGCCGGCAAAGCTGCCGGTAAGGCGCGCGATTTCGTCCAGGATTTCGCTCGGATGCTCGTACTGCCACTCCGCGCCCAGCGCGTTGGCCAGCAACTGCGTGACTTCCCAGTCCTCATAGCCATTGGCCGGTTCCATCACCTTGCGCACCGGCTGGATGCGGCGCTCGGCATTGGTGAAGGTGCCGTTCTTCTCCAGGAAGGTGGAGCCGGGCAGGAAGACGTGGGCGTAATTCGCCGTCTCGTTCAGGAAGAGATCGTGCACGATCACGCAGTCCATCGCGGAAAGGCCATCGGCCACGTGCTGCGTGTTGGGATCGGATTGCAGGATATCCTCGCCCTGGATGTAGATCGCCTTGAAGGTGCCATCCACGGCGGCATCCAGCATGTTGTTGATGCGCAGGCCGGGGTTGGGATCGAGCGAAACGCCCCAGTCCTTCTCGAACATTTCACGCGTCACGCTATCGGACAGGTGTCGATAGCCGGGCAGTTCGTGCGGGAAGCTGCCCATGTCGCAGGCGCCCTGCACGTTGTTCTGGCCGCGCAGCGGGTTCACGCCCACACCCTTGCGGCCGATATTGCCGGTGACCATCGCCAGATTGGCAATCGCCATCACGGTGGATGAACCTTGCGAATGCTCTGTCACGCCAAGGCCGTAATAGATCGCGCCATTGCCGCCGGTGGCATAAAGCCGCGCGGCGGCGCGCAGATCGTCGGCAGGAACGCGGGTTACAGGCTCCAGCGTTTCGGGGCTGTGGCGTTCGTCGGAAACGAAGCGCGCCCATTCCTCATAGGCATCGACTTCGCAGCGTTCCTCGATGAACTTGCGGTTCTCCAGCCCCTCCGTAACGATGACATGCGCCATCGCGGTGAGCACGGCGACATTGGTGCCGGGCTGCAAGGGCAGGTGATGCGCGGCTTCCACATGCGGGGTGCGCACAAGATCAATCCGGCGCGGATCGATCACGATCAGCTTGGCACCTTCACGCAGGCGCTTTTTCAGGCGGCTGGCGAACACGGGGTGGCCGTCTGTCGGGTTGGCGCCGATAACCAGCGCCACATCGGTGTGCTGCACGCTGTCGAAATCCTGCGTGCCGGCACTGGTGCCGAACGTCGTCTTCAGGCCATAGCCTGTGGGCGAGTGACAAACGCGCGCGCAGGTATCGACATTGTTTGCGCCGAAAACGGAGCGGATCAGCTTCTGCACGAGGAAGGTTTCCTCGTTCGTGCAACGGCTGGAGGTAATGCCGCCCAGCGCGCCTGCGCCGTGCTGTTCCTTGATGCCCTTGATCTTGTTGCTGGTGAATTCCAGTGCCTCTTCCCAGGTCACTTCACGCCAGGGCTGATCGATGCTGTCGCGTACCATGGGCGATGTGATGCGATCCTGGTGGTTGGCATAGCCATAGGCGAAGCGGCCCTTCACACAGCTGTGGCCGCGATTGGCCTTGCCATCCTTGTAGGGCACCATGCGCACCAGCTGCTCTCCGCGCAGTTCGGCGCGGAAGGTGCAGCCCACGCCGCAATAGGCGCAGGTGGTAACGACGCTGCGTTCGGGCAGTCCGATTTCCTTGACGCTCTTTTCCTGCAGGGTGGCCGTGGGGCAGGCCTGCACGCAGGCGCCGCAGCTTACGCATTCGCTGGAGAGGAAGTTGTCTTCCTCCTGCCCGGCGGAAACCATGCTGGCAAAACCGCGCCCGTCGATGGTGAGGGCAAAGGTGCCCTGCACTTCGTTACAGGCGCGCACACAGCGCGAGCAGACGATGCACTTGCTGGCATCGAAGCTGAAATAGGGGTTGGACGTGTCCGTCGGCACTTCCAGGTGGTTTGCACCTTCGTAGCCGTAGCGCACATCGCGCAGGCCCACGGCTGCGGCCTCGTCCTGCAATTCGCAGTCGCCATTGGCGGAGCAGGTGAGGCAGTCCAGCGGGTGATCGGAGATATACAGCTCCATCACGCCCTTGCGCAGCTTTTCCAGCCGCGGGGTCTGCGTTTTTACCACCATGCCTTCGCTTACCGGCGTGGTGCAGCTGGCAGGCGTGCCACGCGCGCCCTCGATCTCTACCAGGCACAGGCGGCAGGAACCGAAGGATTTCACATTGTCGGTGGCGCACAGCTTGGGGATGTGGCCGCCTGTTTCGGTAGCGGCGCGCATCACGCTGGTGCCTGCGGGCACGGTGGTTTTGCGACCATCGATGGTCAGCGTGACCTGCTGTTTCGACTCCACTGCCGGAGTGCCGAAATCCTTAGGGGCTTCATATCCCATTACTATCGCTCCATCGCCGCAAGATCTGCGGGTGTGTTGATGTTTGCTGGCGCATCATCGCTCTTCACGGCCCGCGCCCTGGCGGCCTTTGCGAATGCGAGCATCGAATGGCGTCCTTCACTCTGGAGGATGGCCGAAACGACGGATGCGTTGTTGCTTTTCCAATGCCCGATAACGGGCTGCGTTTCAAGATAAGCCGGGGCCGGCGAAAGATCCGATAAGAGCGTTGCGGGCAGAGCGACAGAATCGACCCCGCAGGTCAGCACGCTGTCATAACCCTCGGCCTCGGCATGGCGCAGTGCACCGGCAATGCCGCCGAGTGGGCCCATGTCAGACCTTGGCCAGTCGGGAACGGTAGGGGCGGGTGCGGTCTCTCGCCCCACCACGATCACATCGTCGCAAAAGCCCGAAAGCGTCTCCACCGCGCGCGCGATCAGCGTGCGACCGTCGAGCTCGGCCAGCGCCTTGTCGGTGCCGAAACGAGAGGACTTGCCGCCTGCAAGGACCGCGCCCAAAATCATCCCGCGTTTTCCGGCAGGGCTTGTTCAACCAGTTCGGGGTTGCGGGTGAAATCTTCGGGCCATTGGCGCAGCGCGCTCATCACGGGGTAGGGCGTGAAGCCGCCCAGTGCGCAAAGCGAGCCGAACTTCATCGTTTCGCAAAGGTCTGTCAGCAGGCCGATTTCATCGCCTGCATCGCGGCCCTTGTCCTTTGGCGCGTTGTGCATTTGCGGGGCCAGCTCGATCCGGTCACGCTTGCGCCCGCCTTCGCGAATACGATCGAGAATTTCCACGCCGCGCACCGCGCCGATGCGGCAGGGCGTGCACTTGCCGCAGCTTTCGACAGAGCAGAACTCCATCGCAAAGCGCGCCATCTCCAGCATGTCTGCCGTATCGTCGAACACGGTGATGCCGCCGTGGCCGATCAGGGCTTCGGATGCAGTGAACTCTTCATAGTCGAACTGGATGTCGAACTGGTCTGGGTGAATGTAGGCACCCAGCGGGCCGCCAACCTGCACGGCCTTTACCGGGCGACCCGATGCCGTGCCGCCGCCGATCTGGTTGACCAGATCGTCCAGCGTCACGCCGAAGCCGACTTCGTAAAGGCCGCCGTGCTTGATATTGCCGGCCAACTGGATCGGCATGGTGCCGCGCGAACGGCCAAAGCCTGCATCCTTGTATTCGTCCGCCCCGCCTTCGTTCAGGATATGCGGCACGGCCTGCAGGCTGAGCACGTTGTTCACCACGGTGGGCTTGCCAAGGAAGCCTTCCAGCGCAGGCAGCGGCGGCTTGGCGCGCACTTCGCCGCGCTTGCCTTCCAGGCTGTTGAGCAGCGAGGTTTCCTCGCCGCAGACATAAGCGCCGGCACCCACGCGCACTTCGCATTTGAACGGCGCGATGATGTCTGTGCACAGTTCCAGTGCGGCGTTCAGCTTGCGGATGGCATCGGGATATTCGCTGCGCAGGTAGATATAGCCCTGTGTCGCGCCCACCGCCTCGCCAGCGATGGCCATGCCTTCGATAAGCGCGAAGGGATCGCCTTCCATCGCCATGCGATCGGCAAAGGTGCCGCTGTCGCCTTCGTCGGCATTGCACACGATGTATTTCTGCGGGCCTTCGGCTTTCATCACCGTGTCCCACTTGATGCCCGTGGGAAAACCTGCGCCGCCGCGGCCGCGCAGGCCGGAGTGCTTGACCTCTTCCACGATCTTTTCAGGTCCGATCTGGCGGGCACGCTTCAGGCCCGCCCAGCCGCCGGTCGCCTCGTAATCCTCAAGGCTGAGGGGGCGGGTCTTGCCAGCGCGCTTGAAGGTGATGCGCGTTTGCGTGGCGATGAAGGGATGATCCTCGATAACGCCGATGGACTTGTCGCTTGTGCCGTCCAGAATGGCATCGACGTCGTCCAGCGTGGCAGGGCCGAAGCCTTTTCCGTCGATTTCCACCATGGGCTCCAGCCAGTGCATGCCCCAGCTGGAGGTACGATGGACTTCGCAGCCCTTCTTCGCGAAAGCGTCTGCCAGCCTGTCTGCGCCGCCTGCGCGGGCAAGGGCATCGTCGGAAATGCGAACCAGCGTCATGCGTTTTCTACCAGGTTGGTGATCGCCTGTTCATCCAGGCGGATATGAAGGTCATCGCCCGTGCGCGCGGCGGGGCCGGCGCTGCACAGGCCAAGGCAATAGACGGTGGAGATGCGCACGCGCTCTCCGGCGGCGCTGCTGGCCGTGTCGATCAGCTTTTCCACGCCGCGCGCCTTGCACGCCTCCGCCCGGCAGATCTGCACGTGCGGCCGCGCATCAGGGGTGGGCAGGTAATCGTGATAGAAGGTGACAACGCCGTGCACGTCCGCGCGGCTGAGGTTCAGCCCCTTGGCGATCAGCGCCTCGCTTTCTGCATCCACGCAGCCAAGCTCTTCCTGCACATCGTTCAGGATCGGCAGCAGCGGGCCTTCGCGGTGGTGATGGCGGGCGATGATTTCGCCCAGGATTTCGCTATTGTCGCTCATGCTTTCAGCCTTTCAGCGTGCCATTTCACATGCTCTGCGATGAAGGTGCTGACGAAGAAGTAGGAGTGATCATACCCTTCCTGCATCACGATCTTCGCGTTCATGCCGGCTTCGCGCACCGCGTCTTCCAGCAGCCAGGTCTTCAGTTCATCGTCGAGGAAATTGTCTGCGCGGCCCTGTTCCACCAGCAGGTGATCGATCCGCGCGCCATCCTCGATAAGGGCGCAGGCATCATATTCGCGCCACGCATCACGATCATCGCCCAGATAGTTCGACAGCGCCTTTTCGCCCCACGGGCAATTCATCGGGCTGACGATGGGGGAGAACGCACTGGTGGAGCGGAAACGATCCGGGTTGCGCAACGATACCGTCAGCGCGCCGTGCCCGCCCATGGAATGGCCGGAGATGGACTGGCGATCCATGTCGACATCGAAGTTCTCCGCCACGAGAGCGGGCAGTTCTTCCTCGATATAGCGGCGCATCTGGAAATGCTGGGACCAGGGGGCCTGCGTAGCGTTGACATAGAAGCCCGCGCCTTGGCCGAAATCATAGGCTTCGTCATCGGGCACACCTTCTCCGCGCGGGGAGGTGTCGGGACAGATGAAGATCACGCCATGTTCGGCACATGCCTTGTGATAATGGCATTTGATCATCGCGTTTTCATGCGTGCAGGTAAGGCCGGAGAGCCACCACAGCACGGGCAGCTTCTCGCCCTCGCGATGCTCCGGTTGATAAACCGCGAAGGTCATCGGCGTGCCGGTGGACGTGCTCTCATGCTTGTAGACGCCCTGATTGCCGCCGAAGCACTTCGTTTCGCTGACGGTTTCGATAGTCATGCTTCCGCTCCCGTCATGCCACGCGCTTGAGAGCGCACAGCTTGTGACCGTCGGGATCGCGAAGGTAGGCGAGGTACAGCTTCACATCGCCCATCTGGCGCAGGCCCGGCGGGTCTTCGATTGCGGTGCCACCAGCCTTCACGCCGGCCGCGTGCCAGGCGTCGGCCTGCTCTTCACTCTCCATGGCAAAACCGATGGTGGATCCATTCGCCACGCTGGCCGCATCTCCGTCGATCGGCTTCGTCACCAGGAAGGATGCACCGTTGTGGACGTAATGAACACGACCCTTGGGATCGATACGGCCAGGCTCACCCCCGATCGCCGTGAACAGCGCGTCATAGAAGGTCTTCGATTTCTCAAGGTCGTTCGATCCGACCATCATGTGGCTGTACATTGTGTTCAGTCCTCAACATTCGTTGTGAAGGCGCAAAGCTTGTTGCCTACGGGATCGCGCAGATAAGCTCCGTATAGCTTGTTTTCGCCCATATCGCGGCGGCCCGGCGCGCCTTCGTCACTGCCGCCATTGGCAAGGCCCGCTGCGTGCCAGCTATTCACCTGATCCTGCGTATCGGCGGAAAGGCCGATCGTGCCACCGTTGGCAAAGGTCGCAGGCTCACCATTGCGGGGTGGCTGGACGGAGAAGAAGCCCGACTGGTACGATCCGTAATAGGACGCCTCACCCGACCTGCCGCCCTCGATGCCGATGGCCGCGAAGGTGGCATCGTAGAAGTGTGCCGAAGCCGCGGGATCGTCAGTGCCGACCACGATATGGGTGAACATGCTCATGCCTGAGCGATCAGGCGTTTTCGTTAGGAGCGAATGCGCAAATCTTGTTGCCATCGGGATCGCGCAGATAGGCGCCATACATCTGGCCGGGGCTGTTCTCGCGAATTCCGGGAGCACCTTCATCCGTGCCGCCATTGGCCAGACCAGCAGCGTGCCAGGCATTCACCTCGTCATAGCTCTTGGCTTTCAGGCCCAGCGTCGCGCCGTTGGAAGGGTTGGCGGTTTCGCCATTGGCGGGTTTGCCCACGGCAACGGCGCCGCCTTCGTTGGCGTAGATGGTGGCGTGCGGCAGTTCGTTCACCGGGTTCACGCCGATGGCGCCCATCGTGGCGTTGTAGAACTGGCGTGATTTTTCGACATCATTGGTGCCGAGAAATACGTGATTGAGCATGGTGAAAGTCCTCTCTCTTATGGGCGCGCAACATCGCAGACCGCATTGCGCGATTCTTCTGTTTCATCACATAGCCGAATTTTTCGGTCTTGTGAAAGAGTGAATGTCCCGAAGGCCGGTTTTAGCTTGGGCCAGCCTTCGGGAAATATGGAATGTGCCCGTCAGTAGACGACCACGGAGCGGATGCTTTCGCCCGAATGCATCAGGTCAAAGCCCTTGTTGATCTCTTCCAGGGTAAGCTGGTGGGTGATCATGGGATCGATGTCGATCTTGCCGTTCATGTACCAGTCCACGATCTTTGGCACATCGGTGCGGCCCTTGGCCCCGCCGAACGCGGTGCCGCGCCAGTTGCGGCCCGTCACAAGCTGGAAGGGGCGCGTCTCGATCGTCTTGCCGGCTTCCGCCACGCCGATGATGATGCTGGTACCCCATCCCTTGTGGCAGGATTCCAGCGCCTGACGCATCACATCGGTATTGCCGGTGCAGTCGAAGGTGTAGTCCGCCCCGCCATCCAGCATTTCCACCAGGTGCGCCACCACATCGCCGACCTCTTTCGGGTTGACGAAATCGGTCATGCCGAACTTCTCGCCCCATTCCTTCTTGGAATTGTTGATGTCGACGCCAACGATGCGATCCGCGCCTGCCATCTTCGCGCCCTGGATCACGTTCAGGCCAATACCGCCAAGGCCGAACACCACCACGTTATCACCCGGCTGAACCTTTGCCGTGTTGGTGACAGCGCCCACGCCCGTCGTCACGCCGCAGCCGATATAGCAGCTGGTTTCAAACGGTGCATCAGTCCGGATCTTGGCCACGGCGATTTCGGGCAGTACCGTGAAGTTGGAGAAGGTGGAGCAGCCCATGTAGTGGTAGATCGTCTCTCCCTTGTACGAGAAACGGCTGGTGCCGTCCGGCATCAGGCCCCTGCCCTGCGTTTCGCGAATGGCGCTGCACAGGTTGGTTTTGCCCGACAGACACATCTTACACTGGCGACATTCCGGCGTGTAGAGCGGGATCACGTGATCGTCCGGCTTCACGCTGGTGACGCCGGACCCAACCTCCCGCACGATGCCGGCGCCTTCGTGGCCCAGCACCGAAGGGAACAGTCCCTCGGAATCCAGGCCGTCCAGCGTGTAGGCATCCGTGTGGCAAATGCCGGTGGCCATGATTTCCACCAGCACTTCACCCTCTTTCGGGCCTTCGAGGTCAAGCTCGACAATTTCGAGCGGCTTCTTGGCTTCGAATGCAACGGCGGCACGGGTCTTCATCAGGCATTGTCCTTCGTCGGGATGGAATCAGTGGTTACAGGCGCGGCAACAAGATCGTCACCTTCACGCTCTGGCAGCATCAGGAACAGCACGAGCGAGACAATCGATCCCATCGCCATGATCGTTGATACCACCAGCAACTCGTCATTCCCCAGCCACGCGAACAGGGCGCCTGCGATAAGCGGACTGCCAGCTGCGCCGAAGCGACCGATGCCCAGCACGAAGCCGGTGCCCGTGGCGCGGGCATAGGCGGGGAAACCGCGCGCAAAGGCGGCGTAGTAGCCGCTGATCGCGGCATTGGTGAAGAAGCCGGTCAGCACCGTCGCCCACTGCCAGCCGCTGAGGCTATCGCGGCCAAAGCCGAATGAGACCACCATGACGGAACCGATCAGCAGCATCAGCGCAGTCGGCCACCTGATGCCAAAGCGCGCCATCACGAAGCCGAACAGCGCACTGCCGAGGAAACCGCCGACATTGGCGAAGGTCAGCACCGTTGCGGCCGTGCTGGGGGCATAGCCGGGCGGGTAGTCGGCCACGATCTGCACGGCGAATTTCAGGATATAATAGAAAGTGATGGTGTGGAACATGTAGCCGAACGCCAGCAGCAGCGTGACCGGGCGAAGCTGCGGGTTGGACAGGATGTCCGTTACCTTGGGCTTGTTCTCGTCCGTCGACATCGGCGGCAGCGCCTCGATCGGCGGCTTGCCGAATGCCGCCAGCGTCTTGTTGGTGCCTTCAAGATTGCCCTTGCCGGCCTGGTATGCAGCCGTTTCCGGCACCACCAGCATCACCACGGGGATCAGCGCCGCCGTTACGATGGCGCCAAAATCAAACACGCCGCGCCAGCCATAGGTATCCAGCAGCCATTCCGACGCGGCGATGCCGCCCAGGATAGCGCCCAGCGGATAGCCTGCGACGTAGATTGCAATCGCGGCCTTGCGCCATTTGCTGTTCGTGCTTTCCGCAGTCACGGCATTGGTGGCGGCCAGCATGCCGCCGATGCCGATGCCGGTGATGAAGCGAAAGATGATCAACGGGGTCACGCCATTGGCATGGCCAGCCATCCACATGCCGCCAGCCATCAGCAAAAGGCAGGCGATCATGGTGTTCTTGCGACCGAACTTGTCCGCCGCGCCGCCCAGCAGCACAGAGCCAAAGCCCATGCCAACCAGCTCTGCCGACAGCACGACGCCCAGCGCCGCACGCTCAATTCCCCATTCAGCCGAAATGCCCGGCGCGGCAAAGGCGCTGGAAAGCACATCGAACCCGTCGAGCGCATTGAGCAGCACCATGAGGACGACAACCGCCCATTGACGCCAGTTCATTTCGGTATTGTTGATCACGTTAATGGGGTTCGCGCCCCCACCTGCTGGTCCGGCCATATTGACTTTGTCCTCTCCTCGGAAAGCCCCTATTCGTGGATTCTTTCAAGCATTTCCACCAGTTTCTCGACTTCTTGCGGTGTGAAGCGGCCTTTTAGCCATGCCTCATGCTCCGCAATGCTATTTTTCGCCTGCTCCAGCGCTGCCTCGCCTTCGGGCGTAAGATGAAGCGCCTGCTTGCGCCCATCGCTGCTGGATCGCTCTCGCCGCAGATAGCCGCGCGCTTGCAGGCGATTGATAATCGTCATCGTCGTGGCCCGGTCCATCCGCAGCCGACCACCCAGCTCGATCTGCGCGACGCCGGGGTTTTCTCCCACCAGCCACAACACGCTGACCTGTTTCTGCGTCAGGTCCAGCCCCGTGAAGGTTTCCGTGAAATGGCGGTAGACCGCGCCGTGCGCCAGGCGGATGTGGAAGCCCACAATGCCATCAAGCTGCCCGAACTCCGGCGTGTCGTCTGCGTCGTTTCTGGCTTTTTCACTCATCAATACGGACTGGTCCAATGTGGCGCTCTGGTTTGGCTTGCGAATTTGTTAGTAGAGCATACAATTATCCGCAAGGAGAGGACAAAAATGGCACAGTTTCCAGATACCCCAAGTTTCACGGGGTTCAACAAGCCGAGCCGGATCGAGGCCGACATCGCCGATCTTCAGCACGAGGGAGAAATCCCTGCGGAACTGGATGGCGCATTCTTTCGCGTGCAGCCCGATCCGCAGTTTCCTCCGCGCATGCAGGATGACATTTCCTTCAACGGCGACGGGATGATCACGCGTTTTCACTTTCACGATGGCCAGTGCGACTTTCGCCAGCGCTGGGCGCAGACGGACAAATGGAAGCTGGAAAACGCGGCGGGCAAGGCGCTGTTCGGCGCCTATCGCAACCCCCTCACCGATGATGAAAGCGTGAAGGGCAAGGTGCGCGGCACCGCCAACACCAACGCCTTTCTCTATGGTGGGAAGCTATGGGCGCTGAAGGAAGATAGCCCCGCGCTGGTGATGGACCCGGCCACGATGGAAACGCAGGGTTACGAAACCTTCGACGGCAAGATGACCGGCGAGACTTTCACCGCGCATCCCAAGGTGGATCCCGAAACCGGCAACATGGTGGCCATAGGCTATGCCGCCAGCGGCCTGCACACCGATGATGTGACCTATTACGAGATCAATCCCGATGGCGAACTGGTGCGCGAGGAATGGTTCAAGGTGCCATACTATTGCATGATGCATGATTTCGCGATCACGCCCGATTACCTGGTGCTCCATATCGTGCCCAGCACCGGCAGCTGGGACCAGCTGGAACAGGGCAAGCCCGCCTTCATGTTCGACACCACGCGAGAAGTTTACCTGGGTATCATCCCCCGCCGCGACGGATTGCGTAACGAGGATATCCGCTGGTTCAAGCGTGATAACTGCTTTGCCAGCCACGTGATGAATGCCTGGCAGGATGGCACGAAGATCCATTTCGTGACGCCGGAATCGAAGAACAATTTCTTCCCCTTCTTCCCCGATATGCACGGGGCCGAGTTCAACCCTGCCGAAGCCATGACGAAGCTGACGCAGTGGACCGTGGACATGGCCAGCAATGGGGAAGATTTCGATTCCGTTGAAGTCCTGACCGATACCGTCAGCGAATTTCCGCGCATCGATGAGCGCTTCATCGGGCAGCAGAACCGCTACACCTGGGGCTTGGAAATGGACATGAGCCGCCCGATGGACGGCGAAGCGCGATCGGCTGGCGGTGCGCCCATGAACTGCCTGTTCCTGCGAGACATGGAGACAGGGGCGGAGCAGCATTGGTGGGCGGGGCCAAGCAGCACGCTGCAGGAACCTTGCTTCATCCCGCGCTCTGCCGATGCGCCCGAAGGCGATGGCTGGGTTGTGCAGGTCTGCAATCGCATTACCGAGCACCGCAGCGATCTGCTGGTGTTCGATGCCCTGGATATCGAGAAAGGCCCGATTGCGACGGTGCATCTGCCGTTTCGTTTGCGTTTCGGCCTGCATGGAAATTTCGCCCGCAGTGAAGATGTGGGCCTTGTAAAAGAGAAAGAAGCAGTATGATCCGCATGACTTTGACGGCGCTGTCCGCAGCAGCCGTGCTTGGCATGGCCTCTCCCGCAACAGCGCAGGATGCGGCCAGCGTGGCCGATACTCAGGCCGCGCCAAAGGAGGCCTGGCAGGAATGGGACGTGGCCGAAGGCTGCCGCGGCCTTGCTCCACTGGACGATGCGCCGCAGGGTGAGGCGCTGAACTATCGCGTTCCTTCGCCCGCCACCGTCGCCATGCGGCGCCAGTTGCTGAACCCGCAGGTGAATTCCTTCACCTTCCGGGAGGCTGACGAGGTATTTGCAAACCGCCCCGTTCCCGCTGCCGATGCGCCGCGCACCTGGACCGAAGCGGAAGGCTTCACCATGCCCGGCGATTATCAGAAGTTCGCCTACGATACCCACACCGATGCGCTGATGGTGGTGCGCGATGGCAAGATCCTGTTCGAGGATTACCGCAACCGCTTCGATCCCGAACAGCGGCACACCGGCTTCTCCATGTCGAAGACCATCATCGCCATGCTGGTGGGCCAGGCGCTGGACCGGGGCGAGATCGCCTCCATCGACGATCTGGCCACGGACTACTGGCCTGCGCTGAAAGGCGGCGGCTATGATGGCGTGACGATCCGCAACCTGCTGGAAATGCGATCCGGCGCGGATATCGAGGAACGCTACGATTTCGGGGATAACCCCAGCCTGGCGGGCTGCATCCACGATACCGCCATTGTGCTGAACCGCGCGCGCTTTGCCGATTTCGCCATCGATGTGGGACGCCGCAGCGCACCGGGTGCCGAATTCAACTACGCCACTCTGGATACCGCCGTCCTCGGGCGGATTCTGGAAGAGGTGAGCGGCAAGCCACTGGAGCAGATTACGCAGGAGCGTTTGTGGCAGCCTGTCGGCGCGCAGCGAGAGGCTTTCTGGCTGGCCGATGGACCGCCCGGCACCGGACGTGCATTGGCCGGCATGGGCTTCAACGCCACATTGCGCGATTTCGGCCTGCTGGGTCAGCTGTTGCTGGACAATGGCGTGGCGGACGGTGTGCAGGTGCTGCCCGAAGGATGGGTAAAGCAGATGACGACGATGCGCCCGCTCGATCCGGAAACCCCGTTTCCCGGCTACGCCTACCAGACCTGGAAACTGGGTGATGAGCCCGATGCGTATTCCGCCGTGGGCCTTGCCGGGCAGTATATCTATGTCCACCCGCAAACCCGCACGGTAATCGTGAAGCTGAGCCATTACCCGCCGGCGGCCGATCTGGCAGGCGAAGTGGCCGATTATTTCGCCATGGTGGCTAACACCCCAATGGAGAGCAGCGCGCCCTGACCTGCAGGCAATTGCCTGCAATATCGCGCTGGGACCGGCTGCTAATCCAGTTCCACGAAGGTGCCGCTATCGGCATCCCACGCGAATGCGCAGCCGGGTGGGGAATCGATCAGGTAAAGCCAGCCGTTGTTTGAATTGAGCACCTTGCCGAGGGCAATGTATTGCGGATGCGCATCAGCTTGCGCATCCGCATCAATGGCATCCTGCGTGCCGCGAATACGCCAGCCGCTGTCAGGGTAGGCATCACCCTCGCACGTCATGTCGGGCTCCTCGCGATAGAGGTAGTCGATATGGCTGCGGCCATCCAGCACGCACTGATCGACAAAGCACCTGTCCCAATATGTGCGAACTGCCGGAACGGTGACGCGGGGCCTGTCCTTGCGGAAGGCCGTGCCGATGGCGTGGGATAGCGGCACCGTAACGCGGTCACCCTCGCGGATCAGGGCCATGCTGGCCGGCTGATTGTCCAGCGTGCCGGTAACCATCCCATCCTGCACGGATTCGATCAGGACCCACATACGCTCCGCCGAATATTCGGGATCGCCCTCGGTCTGCCGGAAGATCAGCTTTATCCCGTCCCCCTGCTGCACCGCTGCCAGTTCATCGGCATGAGGCAGGAAGAAGGTGTAGGGGCTGGCCGCTGCAATCGGGCGCGGATCATTGATGGCAATCCCGGGTGGCAACATCAGATCAGTCATCGCGCCACCATAGCACCAACTGGTTGACGTTTTATCCTGTGTATGGCGTCTCTTCGCATCAAGAGAGAGGAGAGCTGCGATGATCCAGCCTGGATTGGAATTTGTCTACGAAGCGCATGGAGATCTGGAGCCGCCACGGCAGATTGGGGAAACCTATGACGGCAGCCGCCGCATCATTCCCATCATCGGCGGCGGGCGGGTGGAAGGCCCGAAAATTTCAGGCAGACTGGTGGGCAACTCCGCCGATTGGCAGCAGACCCGTAGTGATGGCGTAACCGTCGCAGATGCCCTTTATGCGATAGAGACGGACGATGGCGTGCTGATCCAGATCCGCAACCGGGGTCTGAGGCACGGCCCGCCCGAGGTGATGCAGCGGCTGGTTGCGGGCGAAGATGTCGATCCCTCGGAATATTATTTTCGCACCGTGCCGGAATTCATCGCGCCTGTTGGCGACTATGAATGGCTCAACCGGTCGATCTTCGTCTGCTCCGGCGCGCGATATGCCAATTCCATCAGACTGTGGGTGTGGCGTGTAACCTGATCGCCTGAAGGAGCAGTTCGAACAAAAACGGCGCGGGAGGGCAAACTTCCCGCCCCGTTTTGTTTTGGGCATAGAAAAAGGGCGGCCCTTTCGAGCCGCCCCCTTCTTTTCCGTTCGGAAAGTCCGGCGCGAGGCCGGAGTGTATTACCAGGTAACCTGGAAACCAGCGCGCGCGCCGACTTCGCCTTCGTCGAAGCCGATGCCGACACCGCCGGTGAAGGCGGCATTGTCGCTGATGCGGGCAGCAAAGCTGGCCGAACCGGCAACGCGGTCATTGTAGTAGCCAAAGCCACCGGCCAGGCCGAAGCTGTCGGTCGGCATCAGGACAGGCGATTCCATCGACAGTGCCATGGCGACACCTTCGTTGGCTTCACGAACGCCCTGCGCATTCTGCGATGCGAGGTCGAACAGCGTTGCCGTCTGGCCCTGCAGTGCGCCGATTGCCGAAGCGTTGGCAGCGATGTTGCCAGAGTTGACACCGATAGCCGCAGTGTTGGCCAGAACATCCGAGTTCAGCGCCAGGCCGGCAGTGCCAGCCGTGGTGGAGAGACCCAGAGTGCCGTTAGCGTCAGAGGTCACGAAAGTGATCGGACCTGCCTGCGAAGCGGTGCTGGCATCGAGGCTTGCAACAACGACCTGGCCGTCATTGGCGGCCACGGCGCCTGCGCCGATTGCTACCGAGTTTGCACCCGAAGCCACAGCAGCGTTACCCAGTGCGGTGGAGTTTACGCCGGTTGCATCGGTGTTTTCACCGATGGCCGTTGCACCCTGTGCCGTGGCAACAGCAAAGTGACCGAAGGCAGCCGAACGAGCGCCGCTTGCGGTTGCGCCGTAGCCGTATGCCGAGGCAGCAGCTGCCGAAGCGACCGACTGCGCACCCGTGGTAACGGAACGCGCACCGGAAGCCTGTGCATCGTTACCGATGGCGATGGAGCTGGAGCCGGATGCATCGGTGTTTTCACCAAGTGCGGTCGATTCAGCACCGCCAGCTACTGCGAAGTAACCCAGAGCCGTGGCGCGTTCGCCGGTTGCACTCGACTGATAGCCGATTGCGGTGGTTGCAGCCATGGTTGCCTCTGCACGAGCACCAAGTGCCGTGGAGAAGACGCCGGATGCATCGACATTCTCACCGATAGCCGTGGAACGTTCGCCCGAAGCCACTGCGAAGTAGCCAAGCGAGGTTGAGCGTTCGCCGGTGGAGCTGGACTGATAGCCAACTGCGGTGGTTGCAGCCATGGTCGCTTCCGAACGGGCACCAAGTGCCGTGGAGAAGACGCCGGATGCATCGACATTCTCACCGACAGCCGTAGCCAGCTCGCCCGAAGCTACAGCGAAGTAGCCAAGCGAGGTTGCACGTTCGCCGGTGGAGCTGGACTGGTAACCAACTGCGGTTGAAGCGCCGCCAGTGGCTTCGGCGCTGGCGCCAAGAGCCGTGGTGAACACGTCGGTTGCCTGCGCGTCGTTACCGGCTGCCAGCGAACCCTGGCCAGTTGCATCGACGTTTTCGCCAAGACCGGTGGAACGGTCGCCCGAAGCCACAGCGAAGTAACCAAGAGCGGTTGCACGATCGCCGGTTGCGCTCGATTCATAGCCGAGCGCAGTCGCTGCAGCAGACGTTGCTTCTGCGTTGCGACCAAGGGCAGAGGTGAACGCGCCGTTGGCGATTGCGCCATCACCCACAGCAACCGAACCGGTGCCGGAAGCTTCGGAGACGCGACCAACTGCAGTCGAGAAATCAGCAGAGGCGTCCGACTGCCAGCCGAAAGCCTGCGAGCCGAGGCCCGATGCGTTGGATTCTGCACCCACGGCGGTGGAGTGGAAGCCAGAGGAAACGGCGCTTTCGCCGATTGCCGTTGCATCTTCGTCAGTTGCCTGAGCGTTGAAGCCGACAGCAGTCGAAGTCAGAGCAGTTGCAGTGGCCGACTGGCCGTATGCACTGGACTGGAAGCCGCTGGCGGAAGCCTGACGGCCCGTTGCGGTCGACTGGTCACCGGTTGCAGAAGCCTGCCAGCCGAATGCCTGTGCACCAACGCCGGAAGCGACGGATTCTGCACCCACGGAGGTGGAGTGGAAGCCCGAAGCAACAGCAGTCTGGCCGATTGCTACGGCATCTTCATCGGATGCAACGGCATCGCGGCCGATTGCAACGGAGTCGAGGCCGCTTGCGCTTGCCTGGAAGCCGCCTGCGAACGACTGATCGCCTGAAGCGTCAGATGACTGGCCATATGCACTGGACTGGAAGCCGCTGGCGGAAGCCTGACGGCCCGTTGCGGTCGACTGGTCACCGGTTGCAGAAGCCTGCCAACCGAATGCCTGTGCACCAACGCCGGAAGCGATGGATTCTGCACCCACGGAGGTGGAGTGGAAGCCCGAAGCAACGGCGCTCTGACCGATGGCCACAGCATCTTCATCAAGTGCCTGCGCATTGTTACCGCTTGCTACGCTGTCTACGCCGGAAGCGTTGGCGTTGACGCCCGTTGCGGTCGCGCCGACAGCACTAGCGATAGAGCCCGCACCGAAAGCAGAGGCATTGTTTGCACTTGCCGATGCAGTTTCGCCGAAAGCGGACGAAGCATCGCCGGTAGCACTTGCTGCGCCGCCGAATGCGTTTGCACCACTTCCAGTTGCGGAGGAATTATCGCCGAAAGCATTCGACGCAAAATTTGTAGCAGTCGCGTTGATACCGAATGCGTTGGAGGAGCTGCCAGATGCCGTGGCGCCATTACCAACGGCTGTGGCGAAATCACCCGTGGCAGAGGCATCGGTGCCAACTGCGGTGGAGCTTAAACCCGTTGCCGTGGCGTTCGTACCGCAAGCAAGCGTATCGGTGCCGCCGCTGGTTGCGCCGCCGGTGGTGTCCACACCAGTGGTGGCGGTGCCATCATCGTTCGTGTCGAGCAGGCACTCTTCTGCAGAGGCAGCGTTCGGCGTCGCGCCGACCATTGCAACCGTAGCGATGGCAAGGCCCGAAGCGCCGAGGGCCATCATGGTTGCCTTGCCGAATGTATTGTCTGAACCCTGGGTTCGCGAATTACTCATTAATTCCTCCTGTTGATAGAACCGGGCCGAAATCCTGGGATTAAGACGAGCAGAAGGGGTTCGATTGTCCTGCAGACAGGCTCCCCAAT
Source organism: Aurantiacibacter rhizosphaerae (assembly GCF_009807005.1). Taxonomy (GTDB): domain Bacteria; phylum Pseudomonadota; class Alphaproteobacteria; order Sphingomonadales; family Sphingomonadaceae; genus Alteraurantiacibacter; species Alteraurantiacibacter rhizosphaerae. Next base: position 204,390 of record NZ_WUBR01000003.1, read on the forward strand.
TGCACGCCTTGATCCCCCGATCGCAGCGGTTGCCCGATTCTGGGCAGATGCCTTGCTAGTGGATTTTTAGAATTTTGCATGCCTTAAATGAAGAAAACCACAGAAAAAGTGTGGTATACGGGGGTATGAGATAGCGAAAATGTCCGGTTAATGGCGGTGAAAGGATGGTTACATTCGGGTGAACGATATCAATTGATACGCAAGTCAACCAATGTCGGCCCATCGCAATCGAAGCTCCAGCGAAGCGCCGCATCCAGATCGTCAATCGAATCAACCATGCGGGCAGAGACACCCTGGCCGCTCGCCAACTTCACGAAATCCAGCCCTGTAAGATCGCAGCCGGGAACGTGGTTCATGCCGAACTCGCCTGAAAACCCGGTCAATGCAGCATAGGCCGCATTGTTCATCACCAGAAAGCTGACCGGCAGATTTTCCTGAAACGCGGTGAACAATCCCTGGATCGTGTACATCGATGCCCCATCGCCCAGTATGGCGATCACCTTGTCATACTGCGCCATGGCAACACCCAGCGCGCCGGGGAGGGAGTAACCCAGCCCGCCGCTGGCGCATGTATAAAACCCGCCCTGGCGGGTAATGGGCAGCGTCCCGTGCTGCGAGCCGCGCGAAGTTGGGGATTCTTCCACGATAACAGAGCTTTCGGGGCGAAGCGCTGCAATCCGGGTGAGCACGTAGGCGGCAGACATCTCCGCCTCTGGCGTCAGCAATTTGTGCGTGGGGCCGGTATAATCGCGCTGGTTGGTCCGCTCTGCCAGCTGCGCCAGCCCTTCATTCACATCGCCCAGCACGCCGCCGCCGCCTGGCAGATTGGCGAGGTGCTGCGGATCGTCGGACAGCGCCATCAGCTTTGCGTGCGTCGGCCAGTGCGGACCTTCGCCCTCCACGTGATAGGTGAACACCGGCGCCCCGGCGACGAGGATCGCATCGAATGGGTCAAGCGCGTCGCGGATCTGATCGCGCCAGGCATTCAGGAAGCCGGCGAATTGCGGATGATCTTCCGGGAAGGTTTCGCGCGCGGCATAGGGCGCGGCAAACACGGCGCAGCCCGCTTTCTCTGCCAGCGCGATGGCGCAATGCCATCCATCGCAATTGGCGACGCCCGTTCCCAGCACCAGCGCCGGGCGCTCCGCCTCGTCCAGAAGGGTGGCGAGCCGTTCGATCCCGGTGGCGGAGGGGATGGTGAGCGCATCGATATCGGGCAGGCCCGGCATCTCGCATTCCCTGTCCCAGTCATCCACGGGGATGGATACGAACACCGGCCCCATCGGCGGGGTAAGCGCGGTGATGAAGGCGCGGATCAGGGCCAGCGGCACATCCTGCGCGCGGGCAGGCTCCACCGAGTATTTCACGTAAGGGCGCGGAAATTCGCTGGGCCTTTCGGCGTAGAGGAACGGGTCGAACGGCAGGATGGATCGCGCCTGCTGCCCTGCCGTCACCACGACGGGGGCGTTATTCTTCCACGCGGTGAACAGATTGCCCAGCGAATGTCCGGTGCCCGCTGCGCTGTGCAGGTTTACCAGTGCGGGCTTGCGGCCGGCGCGGGCGTAGCCATCGGCCATGCCCACCACCACCGCCTCGTTCAATCCCATCACATAGGGGAAGGGCAGGCCCTTCAGCATCGGCAGTTCGGTGGATCCGGGATTGCCGAACAATCGATCCACGCCGAAATGTTCGAACACTGCAAACGCAGCCTCACGCACCGTTACCATCGCTTCAAACCTCCTCACCGCCGCGCCGGGCACGATCCAGCACGCTGTCTTCGTCACGGCGATAGCGCAGCAGCACGATAACCAACAGCACAACGATGATCGGGGCGACCCAGTTGATGGTGATGATGGCGCTGGCCAGATCGCCGCCATTGCGATCAGACACGATGCCTACGACATAGGGGCCAAGGCCCTGGCCCAGCAGCGTCATGATGACGAGGTAGGTGGAAAAGATGATCCCACGCATGCGCGGCAGCACCAGCCCCAGCAGCAGGGTGTAGAGCGGCGGCAGCCACAAGGTCAGGATGATGCTGTAAACGGCATAGCGCAGATAGAAATCGGTGGTGGTCTCTGCGCTGAAGGTCCAGATGCCGAAGAACGGCGAGATGCCGAGCGACAACAATACCAGCACGATCATCCCCCGCCCGCCCAGCTTCTTGCCCAGAAAATCCGTCAGCGGCCCGGCCAGCAATGCGCCGATCGTTGCCAGCAATGCCGACAGCAGGCCGAACTGTACGCCAGCCTCTGCCGTCGTCAGGCCGAAATGGCGGATCAGCAGGGACGGGGTGAAACCCATGATACCGTAATTGATGGCGGTCTGCAGTCCGCCTGCCACCATCAGCATGATCAGCGACGGGTTCAGCGCCACGTGGAAGGTGGGCTTGTCCGTCAGCTTGAAGCTTTGAAACAGGTTGAGCACCACGAACGCGCCAAAGCCGAACACACCCCACTGCAACACATGCGGATTGAGCGAGAAGCTGCCGAAATCAAGCATGGGCCGCGGCGAGAAGACGCCGGTGACCGTTACCATGAAGGTGCAGAAGGTCAGGATCACCGCCAGCCCGCCAAGATTGATGAGCCATTGGCGGGCGCCTGCATCCCTGCGCCACAGGAAGAACCAATTGCTGCCCGGCGTCACCGCGCCCAGCACGCCAGCACTGGCCTTGAACGGGGCGGGGTCTTTCTTGCTGGTGATGCCCTCCATAGCGCCGCGCTCCGGCTCGCGCAGCTTGTAGATCAGGTAAGCCAGTGGAAAGCCGGGAAGGGAGGCGACGAGGAAGGCGAATTGCCAGCCGGAAAAGCCCAGCGGCGCGGCGGTACCGGATGGATAGCGCAGATCCCACCACTCCGCCACGATCCCGCCCAGCGCCATGGAAAGGCCCAGTCCCAGCGCAAGGCCAACGCCAAGGCCGCCCATGGCCAGGCCACGGCGGCTTTTGGGCAGGCTGTCGAACAGGATGGAATTGGCAGCGGGCTGCGTTGCGCCTTCGCCAATGCCCACGCCGATGCGAGAGATTGCCAGCAGGGTGAAACCTGATGCGAAGGCAGCAAGGCCCGCAAAGAAGGACCACGCCGCAAGGCAGATTGCCAGCAGCCTGGTGCGCACCCAGCCATCCACCAACCGGCCCAGCGGTAGGGAGAACAGCGCATAGAACAACGCGAACACCGTGCCATACAGCAGGCCCATCTCTGCATCGCCAATGCCCAGATCGGTGCGGATATCATGCGCCAGAATGGAAAGGATCTGCCGATCCAGCAGGCTCATCATCTGCGCCGATGACATCAGGACAATGGCATGCCAGCCATATTTACTGATGCGGTCACTGCCACTACCGCTGGATGGCGGCGCTGCAGGCGCGACCGGCGCGCCAGCGGCATTGCCTGCGGCGGGCGGCGCGGATTGGGGAGTATCGCTCACAGGCTGAACAATACCTCTGCATTGGTCTGGAAGAACTTGCGCTTTGCCGTGTCGCTGATGTCCATCGCGTCCAGCAGGCGCACCTCGTCGGGCACGTATTGGTAGGGATAGTCCATGGCATACAGCACGCGGTCTTCGCCCATCACCTCCATCATCAGCTTGATGCTGGCGGGGGAGGGCAGGCCGCTGTTGGTGCCCCACACATTGTTGCGCAGGTAATGATGCAGGCTGTGCTGCAGGGGTTTGAGCCGTTCATACCGCTGCGAACGTACACCGGCGTTGAACATGTAATTCAGCCGGTCGATCCAGAAGGGCAGGCCTTCCGCGCCATGGCCCAGCACAAGCTGGAGCGAGGGGTAGCGATCGAACACGCCCGTGGTCAGCAGGCGCAGCGCGTGGAAACTCGTTTCCATCGCAAAGCCGAAGATCGCCCCTTCAAGGCCTGCATCCACCATGGTGCCCACCATTTCATCGGGCGGGCCTTGGGGATGGATATACAGCGGGATGTCCATCTCTGCGCAGGTGCGCAGGATGGGATCGAATTGCTCTTCATCCAGGTAATGGCCGTGCGTGTGGCTGTTCACCTGCACACCGGCAAAGCCCAGCTCTTCCTTGCCGCGCTTCAGTTCTGCGGCCGACCATTCCGGGTCCTGCGGGCAGATCGCCGTCATGCCGATGAAGCGGTCAGGATACTTCTCGCACGCCGCGGCCAGGTGATCATTGGCACGGGCAGCGATGCCGCGCGCTTCCTCCACATCATGCAGCGATTGCACGCCGGGACTGGTCAGCGCCAGCACTGCCTTGTCGATACCGGCATCGTCCATCGCGGCAAGACGAAGCTCGCCAAGGTCCAGCAACCGCTCGCGAATGAATGTGGTGCGTTCGCTGGGGGAGGTTCCGTAGAAGCCCCATAGCGAAACGGTGCCCTTGTCGGCGCGGCCTTCCTTCACCAGCCGCAGGATGGCTTCCATCTGCTCCTGCGTGGCGAAGGCTTCCTCTGTCGCGATCCGCAAATAGCCATGCTGGCCGCCGGTCTTCAGTTCTTTCGTCATGCGCTTTTCCTCTCCCGTCAGGCGCGGATATCTATCCTTCGTGCACGGTCTTCACGACCATGCAGGCTTTCACGCCTTCCGGCCCGTCTTCGCTGCCGTGGCCAGACCATTGCACGCCCTGGAACGGTGCATCGGGCCCTGCAATCATGTGGCTGTTGATGCCCATCATGCCCACTTCCACCTCGTCCGCCAGGCGGCGCTGGCGCTGGGCATCATTGGTCCATGCATAACCCGCCAGGCCGTAGGGCAGGCGGTTCGCCTCGGCGATCATGTCGTCTTCGTTCTTGTACGGATTGATCAGCGCCAGCGGGCCGAAGGGTTCCTCGTTCATAACCTCTGCATCCAGCGGGATTTCAGAAAGCACGGTGGGCTGGAAGAAATAGCCCTGGTTGCCGATGCGTTCACCGCCGGTGTTCAGCGTGGCGCCCTTGGCCTTTGCATTGGCGACGAATTTCTCCATCGCATCCGGGCGGCGCGCATTGGCCATCGGGCCCATCTGCGTGCCATCTTCCAGTCCGTTGCCCACCTTGATGGCGCCCATGCGTTCGGCCATGCCATCACGGAATTTCTCGAACACATTTTCCTGCACGATGAAGCGGGTGGGCGAAACGCACACCTGCCCGGCATTGCGCGTCTTGCCCATGGAGGCGGTGGCCAGTGCCTTTTCCATATCGGCATCGTCGAACACCAGCACCGGACCGTGGCCGCCCAGTTCCATCGTCGTGCGGATCATGTTGTCCGCCGCCAGCTTGGCCAGATGCTTGCCCACCACGGTGGAGCCAGTGAAGGACAGTTTACGGATGATCGGGCTTGATAGCAGGTGGCGGCTCACCTCGTCCGGCACACCGAACACGGCCTGCGCCACTTCCTTTGGCAGCCCTGCATCATACAGGCATTGCAGGATGCCCAGCGCCGATGCGGGCGTTTCCTCGGCGCTTTTCAGGATGATGGAACAGCCCGCCGCAACGGCAGCGGCCAGCTTGCGGCTGGGATTGCCAATGGGGAAGTTCCACGGCGCGAAGGCGGCGATGGGGCCAACTGGTTCCCACCGCACCACGCTGCGCTGGCCAACGGGGCGCACCAGTTCACGGCCATACAGGCGCTGGCACTCGCCCGCGGCAAAATCGAACCATCCGGCAGATGCCATGCATTCGATCTTCGTTTCGGCCACCGGCTTACCCTCTTCCATCGTGGCGATGCGGGCCAGATCGTCTGCGCGTTCTCTGATCAGGGACGCTGCCTTGTGCAGCACGGCGGCGCGCTGCGTTGCCGGGGTGTAGCGCCAGATATTGTAGCCGCGCTGCGCCGTTTCCAGCGCGCGGTCCAGATCGCTGGCATCGGCCAGCGGCAATTCGGCCAGCGTTTCGCCGGTTACGGGATTGACGACATCGAAGGTGCGCCGGCCACCGCCAGACACCTGTTCGCCATCGATAACCATGTGGAGGGCGGGATATTGGGTCATTCTATCGCTCCGTCACCCCGGCGCGGGCCGGGGGGTGGTTTGGGTTTGCTGGGAAAATCCGTCCGTTGCTGGCTGATGCCGGACATCAGCCGCTTTGCCATTTCGCGGCGCAAATGCGCTTTTTACGTCAGCTCCCCAGCCTTGCCATGGTGGCGACAGGGGGTGCTTCGGACATTACGACTCTCCCAATTCGTATGTTATGCTTACAATTGCGGAGGCACGCGGATAGAGTCAACGAGATTGAGATGAGGGAGATGATTTTGCCTGTATATAACGCAAGCTATGCGCAGGACCGCGCCGAAATCGAAGACCTGATGGCGCGCTATCTGTTCGCCATGGACTGGAATGATTTTGACACTTACGCCGATTGCTTCACGCCCGATGGCGTCCTCGATTACGCCAAGGGCACCACGGTCGGGCGTGAGAATATCCGCGAGGAAGCCCGCGAGTTCAAGGAACGGGTGGGCACCATCTACAAGGATGTCGACGGCAATCCCGCCGTGTTGCGCCACCTGCTGACGCAAAGCGTGATCCGCATCGAGGGCGACCGCGCCTGGCACACCGGCATGTGGTTCGAGATGGCCAATGACGGCCCGAGAATGGACGATGGCGGACGGCTGACGCCCACCGTCGGCACTTTCGGCACTTATGAGGATGAGTTGGTGCGCGTGGATGGGGAATGGAAATTTTCCCGGCGCAACATCCGCAATGAATTTCTCGGCGGCCGTGAATCGTCAAAGGAAAATCCCGTCGCGGTGATGGATCGCAAGGCGGAAGGCGCAGGTTAAGGAAACGGCGTTTATGGGTGGCGGCATGATCCGTCTTGCAACCGCTCTCGCCCTGCTGGCCGCCCCCGTGATGGCCATTCCCGCCATCGCCGCCGCGCAAACCCCGCCGCCCCAGCTCAACCTGGATCAGCGCATGCTGCTGCGCTGTTCGGCGGCGTTCGCCATGATCAGCTTCGGGCAGGAGAACGGCAATGCCGAGGCCATGCAATATCCGACGATGGAAAAGCGCGGGCGCGAATTCTTCGTGCGGGCCTCTGCCAGGGTGATGGACGAGGCCGGGCTGGATCGCAGCCAGATCGAGGCGGCGCTTTCTGCAGAGGCGCAGGATCTGGTGGACACCAACACCTTGGAAGAGGTGATGCCAGCCTGCCTCACACTTTTGCCCGCAGAATAATTTTCGCCACGCGCCAGCGATGCTGGACCCCGATGCCTGCTTGCGGCATTAGCAACAGGTAAGCATGTGGCAACTCTATCACTTCCCCCTGTGCCCCTTCAGCCGCAAGGTGCAGCTGGTGCTTTCCGAGAAGAAAGTGCCCTTCACCCTGCAGCTTGCGTACCCGTGGGAAAATGACGACCAGTTCCATGCGCTGAACCCGGCGGGCAAGACCCCGGTTCTGCATAACCCGGAGAAAAGCCTGGTGCTGATGGATAGCCAGGCAATCTGCGAGTATTTCGAGGAAACCGAGAGCAAGAGCCCGATGATGCCCGGCTCTGCCGCTGCTCGCGCAGAAATCCGCCGCCTCACCGCGCTGTTCGACGGCGGGCTGTATGGCGATGTTACCGAACCGCTGATCTACGAGAAGATGAAGAAGCGCCTGATCCTGCGGCAATCGCCGGACAGTGGCACTTTGCGGGCTGCCATGCGGCTGACGCATGAACATCTCGATTATCTGGACTGGCTGATCGACAATCGCCGCTGGCTGGGCGGTGCGCAGTTGAGCCTGGCGGATTTCACCGCCGCAGCGCAGCTTTCCGTGATCGATTATCTGGGCGGCATAGACTGGTCCGGCCATGATCAGTCGCACGGCTGGTATCGCGTGATGAAAAGCCGCCCCAGCTTTGCCCCGCTGTTGAGCCAGAAGATGGTGGGCCTGCCCGCGCCAAGACATTATTCCGACGTAAATGCGTAGTTTGTTGGGCCCTCAAGCACCGGGCGCAGGCCGTGCGGCCTGCTTGGCTTTCCTCGCATAAGCTCGGACGCGCAGCCGCGCTTGCGGTCGCTTATCGCGACCGATCATCTCGCGTTGCCTTGAAGGATGGCCAAGAAACGGTCCGCGCCTAGCGGACTGCAAGGCCGACCGGCCGCCCGCAGGTGCCGCGCAGCGAAGCGGAGCGATTAGCACCGAGGACGAAGCCGCGGAGGCGGCTTCAAAAAACATACATTCAAACCCCCAGTGCCCGGCCTTGCGGTTCGAGGCTTGCGAACCGATATAGTTACGGAAAGCCAATCCTGCGCGAAAGATCGATCACATGGTGATCGCAAGGGCAATCGCCCGCCCGCAGGTGCCGCGCAGCGTAGCGGAGCGAACAGCACCGAGGACGCTCGTGCGGAGGCGCGAGCGAAAGGAAAGAAATGCCAGACAAGACCAACCTTACCGAAGCCGAATGGCGCGAGAAGCTGACGCCGGAGCAATATCGCGTGCTGCGCGAAGCCGGGACGGAACGTGCTTTCACCGGCAAGTATGAAAAGAACAAGGCGGAAGGCGAATATAAATGCGCCGGTTGCGGACAGCCCCTGTTTGAAAGCGATGCCAAGTATGACAGCGGTTCTGGCTGGCCCAGCTTCACCGCGCCGGCAGACCAGCAGGCTGTTGAAGTGAACAAGGATGAAAGCCACGGCATGGTGCGCACCGAAGTGGTGTGCAGCAATTGCGCGGGCCATCTGGGCCACGTTTTCCCGGACGGTCCCGGCCCGGAAGGCCTGCGATATTGCATCAATTCTGCCGCGCTGCAGTTCGAACCGGAGGATAAAGCGGGCGATTGAGCGTGTTGCCCGTTCACGCTGGATTATGAATGCCCTATGCATTCAGCTTCCGGATTGAATGACGCGCATTAACTGGCGCGCTAACGCAGGAATCTGACGGTTCATGGCCAGACGCGGGGGCAACGGCTCCAACAAAAGAGGAACCCGGTCGGCCCGCGCCGCATCGCAGGCGCGCGGTCGCGGCTATGGATCGGGCGGCTGGCAGGGCTTTCTCTGGCGCTGGACCAAGCGTCTGGCTCTCACTGGCGTGCTGGTGGCGGTGCTGGCCGTTATCGGCGTGGGCACGGCGGTATTCTTTGCCTCGCGATCCCTCCCTTCCTATGCCAGCCTGCGCGAAAGCCAGACCGGCCAGACCATTCTTGTGCGCGCCCGCGATGGCACGCAGATCGTGGAGCTCGGCCCCAGTTACGGGCAATGGCTATCGGCGGATGAAATCCCCGCGGTGATGAAACAGGCTATGGTTTCTGTTGAGGACCACCGCTTCAATTCGCATTTCGGCGTCGACCCGATGGGCCTTGCCCGCGCCGTGTTCAACGCCCTGTCGGAAGATCGGCAGGTCAGCGCCACATCCACCATTACGCAGCAGCTGGCGCGCAACGTCTTCCTCAATTCCAATCGCACGCTGGATCGCAAGGTGCGCGAAGCGATCCTGGCGATGGCGCTGGAATGGCGCTTCTCGAAAGAGCAGATCCTCGAGCTTTATCTCAACAAGGTGTATTTCGGCGGCGGCGCCTATGGCATCGATTCTGCCAGCCGCAAGTTCTTCAGCCATTCGGCCCGCGATCTCAGCCTGGAAGAAGCCGCGATTATTGCCGGGCTGGTGAAGGCGCCCAGCCGCTACTCCCCTACTGCCGATGTCGATGCCGCGGTCAGCCGCGCGAATGTGGTGGTGGCGCAGATGGTGAAATACGGCGGGCTTGACCCGGCAGTGGCGCGGCAGGTGAATGTGGACGCGGTGAAGCTGGCCCAGACGGAGGGGCAGAACTCCATCCGCTATTTCACCGATTGGGCCTTGCCCCAGCTGGACCTGCTGCTGCCCAACGGCACGTTCGAACCGATTGAGGTGTGGACCACGCTGGACGTGGGCATGCAGCGCGCGGCCACCACGGCCATAAAGTCCAACGTACCGGGCGAGGCGCAGGGTGCGCTGGTCAGCCTGGACCGGGACGGGGCGATTCTGGCGCTGGTGGGCGGCACCGATTACGTGACATCCAACTATAACCGCGCCACCGATGCGATGCGGCAGCCCGGTTCATCGTGGAAGCTGTTCGTTTATCTTGCCGCGCTGGAGGCTGGCTATACGCCGGATGACCGCGTGCAGGACGTGCCGGTTACGATCAACGACTGGAGCCCGCGCAATTCCGGCGGCACCTATGCTGGCGAAATCGACGTGCGGTCCGCCTTCGCCTATTCCAAGAACACCGTGGCTGCGCAGCTGGGTAACGAAGTGGGCTTCTCGAATGTTGCCAGCATGGCGCGCCGTTTCGGCATCACCACGCCGATCAGCACCTATCCTGCCATGGTGCTGGGCTCCTCCGAAGTGCGGCTCATAGACATGGTGCGCGCCTTTGCCGCGGTTTCCGCAGGCGGGCGATCGATTGAGCCCTATGGCATTTTGCGCGTGACCACCGCTGATGGCAGCGAGCTTTACCGCCACCGCGAAGGCCGCGCCTACACTCTCGTGCCCGATTACGTGGCGGCTGGCATTACGGACCTGTTGCAGACGGCGGTTGCCACCGGCACCGGGCGCGCGGCGCAGATCGGCCGGCCCGTGGCGGGCAAGACGGGCACCACCAGTTCCAACCGCGATGGCTATTTCGTGGGCTTTTCCAGCGGCATCACCACGGGCGTGTGGATGGGCCGGGACGATAATGGCCGCGTTGCCGCCTTGCAGGGCGGACGTGCGCCTGCGCAGGCTTTCGCCGCCTATATGCGCTATGCCGTGAAAGACAGGCCGGTGGAGGAATTCGATACCGATCTGAAGCTGCCGGAATGGCAGTTGGAGCCGGATGACGAGTATTATTACGGCGATAATGACGATTATTATTTCTACATCGACGAGCAGGGCAATCTTGTGGACCCCAGCGGCGATCAGGGCCGCTATGGCGAAGGCTTCGATGTTGAAGGAGAAGGGCCGAACGTGGTGCGCGATCCGCTTGATCCGCGCGGGATGCAGCCGCAGTCGCAATCGCAGTCGCAGTCGCAGCCAGCACCGTCTCCCACCCCGCGGCCTACTGCGCGAAGGGCTGAACCTCCGCAGGCGGCCAGCGACGATTTCCTGGAGCAGGCGACCGGCAGGGACCTGCCGCGCGACGATAGGCGGCAGAACAACCGCCCCGCACAGGGCGTGCTGAACGAACAGCGATAATCAGATTAGGGATGGGCCTGCTGTCAGGCTTTGGCGGCCAAGGTTGGGACCCCCCGGCAGGATTGGCTCTCAGGCCGTAGCCCTTGCACCATCACCGCAAATGAAACCGGCCTCTCCATCCATAGGACGAAGAGGCCGGATCAGTTTTAGTTGTCCATGAAGCGGACGGGCAGCGACTGTGTCGCACCCTGGCGTGAACGCACGCGCAGTAGCACGGCTTCGCGGCCATCGTCCTGCACATCCTGCAGCACGGATTCCAGATCCTCCACGCTGCTGATTGCGCGGCCATTGGCGGAAAGGATCATCACGCCGCGCGACAGGCCGCGACGCGCCGCATCCGATGTGGGCGCAACGGCCAGGATAGCCAGGCCCTTCGTATCGGCGGGCTGGCCCAGCTGCCGAGCGATCTGCGGCGTGATTTCCACGGCCTGGATGCCCAGCAGGCTTTCCATCACCCCGTTGCCCGCATCGGGCACGGGCGGCGTTGGCGCGTCTTCTTCATCGCCCTGGAACATATTCTGCTGCATCAGCTCTTCATCGCTGGGGCGGCGGCCCACGGTCAGGTTCACGCGGCTGCGCGAGCCATTGCGGATGTAGGTGAGGGGCACGGTGGTGCCCGGCTCGATATTGGCGACGATGCGCGACAGGGTGTTGTCGGGCGTAACGTCCTGACCATTGACCGAGATCACCACATCGCCCGCCTGAAGGCCGGCATCCTCGGCAGCTTCGCCGGGCTGAACGCCCTGCACCAGCTCGCCAATGCCATCCTCGATGCCCAGCGCCTCGGCAATATCCTCATCCACCGGCTGGATCTGCACGCCCAGATAGCCGCGCATGATCTCCTCGCCATTGATCAGTGCCTGCACGATGGGGGCAGCATCTTCTGCCGGAATGGCAAGGCCGATGCCCACGCTGCCGCCGGAGGGTGAGAGGATGGCATTGTTGATGCCGATAACATTGCCCTGCATATCGAACAGCGGGCCGCCGGAGTTGCCGCGGTTGATCGCGGCGTCGGTCTGGATGAAACGGTCAAACGCGCCGCCCTGCCCGGTGGAGCGGGATACGGCGGAAACGATGCCGCTGGTTACCGTGCCGCCAAGGCCGAAGGGGTTGCCGATGGCGATCACCCAGTCACCCACGCGCGCCTGCGCGCTGTCACCGAAGTTGACGAAGGGGAACGGCTCTGCGCGCTGGATTTTCAGCACGGCGAGATCCGAGCTTGGGTCCGTGCCGACAACCTCGGCGAGATATTCCGTGCCGTTGGGCAGGGTTACCGTCACCTCTTCAAGCTGCGCACGCTGATCTGGCGAGACAACGTGATTGTTGGTGACCACGTAGCCATCGGCAGAAACGATGAAGCCCGAACCCAGCGAAGTCGCCTCCCGCGTTTGCGGGCCACCGCCGCCGCGGCGACGGTTGAAGAACTGGCCGAAGGGCGTGCCTTCGAACGGGTTCTGCGCCTGCGGAATGGTGATGGACTGGCGGGTGGAGATGTTCACCACCGCCGGTTGCAGGGCTGCTGTCAGGTCAGCAAAGCTGGCGGGGGCACCGGCCACGGGCACGGTGTTCTGGATCTGGATACGATCGTTCTGCGCGACTTGCGCACCGGCGGGGTAGCCGGTCATCAGCGAGATTGCGGCCCCGCCTACAAGCAGGGCCGAAGTGATACCGTAGGAATAGCGCACTGGCTTCACGTCCTTTTATCCTTTGTCTTTTCGAGGCCCCTCTCATGCTGTTCGCACGAGGGCCCGATTTGGTTCCACCCCATTCGCAATATCCAGCGTAGAGCGGCTGAACACGCGTTTAACGACAACTGTAATCGACCCGCCGGCGGCGGATCAGTTACCACCCCCGCGGAACTGCCGCAGATATTCGTTGTCGGGGCTCATGATGATCGCGCTTTCACCGTCTCCTGATGAGAAGGTGGTGCGGTACGACTGCATGGCCCGGAAGAAATCGTAGAAGCCGGGGTCCTGGTTATAGGCCTCGGCATAGATCTGCGCGGCTTCCGCCTCGGATTCGGCGCGGATGATCTGCGCATCGCGGCGGCCGCCTGCACGGATCGTCTCGGCCTCTTCCTCACGGTCTGAACGCATGCGGTTGAAAGCAGCCTGAAGCGGCGTGCCCACGGGCAGGTCAGCCTGCTTGATCCGCACGTCCAATACCTGCGCCCCGTAATTGCGGGCCTCGTCATCCAGCGTGTCACGGATGTTGGTCATCGCATTGCCGCGTTCAGGGGTCAGCAGGCTGGCGAATGTGCGCCGGCCCAGTTCCTGCCGCAGTTCCGATGTCAGGATCGGTTCAAGCTGGTTGCGCAGCTGATCTTCACTACCGGCGCGCTGGACGAACAATACCGGATCGAAGATGCGATAGCGGGCATAGGCATTCACCTGCAGACGCTGCTGATCATTTGAGAGAACGGTCTCGTCCTCCATGTCCAGCGACAGGATGCGGCGATCCACCATCTGCACCCGTTCGATGATCGGGATGCGCCAGCTGACGCCGGCCCCTGTATCGGTAAAATCGGCAGCCGGATCGAAGCGGTTGATCACGCGCACCGGTTCACCTGTGCGGACCACGACGGCCTGCTGCGTTTCCGGAACGATGACGACAGAGCTGACGATCACAACCAGCAGCACGATCAGGGCGATGAAAACAGCTTTATAGCGCTCCCACATGTTACTGGCCCTCCGGCTGGGCAGGGCCGACGGTCAAGGTCGGGCCCTGGCTGGCGCGCGAACGGCGCTGCACTTCGGGAAGCGGCAGATACGGCGTTACGCCATCGGTTTCGATAATGGTCTTGTCGGTGTCGCGCAGGACGCCCTCCATTGTCTCGTAATAAAGCCTGCGCCGTGTCACTTCGGGGGCGAGGCGATATTGTGAGTAGATCTCGTTGAACTCGGCGGCACTACCTTGGGCAGAGGCCAGCAATTGCTGCTCGTACCGGCGTGCTTCGTTCAGGCTGCGCTCCCTATCCTGACGCGCGGCAAGCACATCGTTAAAGGCATCGATCACCTGCTGCGGCGCTTCTGTACGCGCGATGTCAACGCCCTGCACATTGATACCGGCCTGATAGGCATCGAGGATGGTCTGCATGCGAGCGCGCACGCGGATCTGCACCGTTTCACGTCCGGCACCTGACAGCACTGTGTCGAGATCGTTCTCTGCCACGGCGGCACGCATCGCCGCCTCTGCCACTTCGCGCAACGTCTCGTTGGGGTCTTCCAGCTCGAACTTGTACTGCACCAGATCCTTGATGTTCCAGCGCACCAGATAGGACAGGTCGACCAGGCTCTGGTCCCCTGTCAGGATCAGGTTTTCAGCGCCATCGCCAATCGTTTCACGGCGGATCTGGCTGACGTTCTCGATATCAACGGTTTGCAGCGGCCATGGTGCGGTAAACTCTGTACCGGGGTTGAGCGTGCGGTAATATTTGCCGCCCAGCCACGTCACCACGCCCTGTTCGCGCGGCTGCACGAAATGGATCGAGGTGGCGAAAATCCAGATGGCAAGGATCGCGACCAGCGCAATCGGGAACCAGCTGCCCCCGCCGGGACGCTGAGGAATGCGGAAGTTCGGCCCGCCGGGGCCACCGCCGCTGCGCCGCGGGCCTTCGGGACCGCGGTTCTTGAAGATGTCTTCTATATTGGCGCTGCGGCGCGGACGATCAGAACCGCCGCCCGATCCACCACCCGGCAGCCAGGGATTGCGCGGACCGCGCGGCGGCGGCGCATCATCGCCACTGCCATCGCTGCCCGGAACATCGCCGCCAGAACCCGATCCGCCGTCGTCCCCGCCATCGGAGCCGCCTGAGGGCTTGCCCCAGGGATTGCGCTTACCAGCCATTGCCAGGCCGAACCTTTCGAAAAACCCACCCATAAATGTCATGCCATTATCTATAGGAACGCTTTGCGCAAAAAACAGGGGGTTTGCAGCCAATATTGCTGACCTTGTGCGCAAGAGCGGCTAGCAGTCGCATCCATGAGCAGTGAAGCAGCAGTCAAATCCGCCATCCCGGCCGAACTTTCCGGCATGGTGCGGTCCGTCAAACTTGTGGACGGGGTCGCCACGATCGTGGCCGATGCCAGCGGCCTTGGCCGCAGCGCGGCCACGCAATTGCAGGGGGAGCTGGAACAGGCCGTGGGCGCGGTGGAAGGCGTGAACGAGGTTCGCGTGGCGCTGATGGCGGACAAGGTATCGCGCAAGATCATCGCCGTCGGCTCTGGCAAGGGCGGCGTGGGCAAATCCACGCTCACCACCAATATCGCGGTGGCGCTGGCGAACCAGGGTATGAAGGTGGGCGTGGTGGACGCCGATATCTACGGCCCTTCGCAGCCATTGTTGCTGGGCACCGCGAATGAAAAGGTCCGGGCAGAGGACAAGGTGCTGATCCCCACGCAAAGCGAATTTGGCGTGAAGGTGCTGTCGATGGGCCAGTTGATAGAGCAGGGCAAGGCGATTGCCTGGCGCGGCCCGATGGTGGGGCAGGCGTTGGCGCAGCTGATGGAAGCGGACTGGGGCGATACAGAGCTTCTGATCGTGGACCTGCCGCCGGGCACGGGCGATGTGCAGTTGACGATGCTGCAGAAGTTCAAGCCGGATGGCGCGGTGATCGTCTCCACCCCGCAGGACCTGGCCCTGATCGATGCAACGCGGGCGATAGACCTGTTCAGGCAGGCGCAGGTGCCAGTTGTGGGGCTGGTGGAGAATATGGCCGGCTATCTCTGCCCCGAATGCGGCGCTGTCAGCAATCCGTTCGGCCAGGGCGGGACGGAGGCCGCAGCGCAGGCCATGGGCGTGCCTTTCATGGGCCGTGTGCCACTTGCCATAGAGATCCGCGTGGCCAGCGATACCGGCCAGCCGCCTGCTGCCAATGATACGCAGCACGGCCCCTATTTCGCCGGGATCGCTGCGCAGCTTGGCGAATTTCTCGGCACGGTAAAGGGCTGAGCGGCATGCAGGTTTCGCGGCGCGGATTGCTGGCCGGGGCCGCGATTGGCGGCGGGCTGTTGATCGCCTGGAACCTGTCTCCGCGCAGCTTTGCCAACCCGCTGGCGGCGGGCGAGGGAGAGATCGTCGTCGATGCCTGGCTGAAGATTGCCAGCGACGGCGTGATCACCGTGGCCGTGCCGCAGCTGGAGATGGGGCAGGGCGTCACCACAGTGCTGCCGCAGATCGTGGCGATGGAGATGGGGGCGGACTGGCGGCAGGTGGCGGTGGAGCCTGCGCCCGTAAGCGGTGCCTATGCCAATGTCCCGCTGGCCGCCCATTGGGCGCCGCTGTGGGGCCCGCTGATCCCTGAACTGTCCGATGAACCAGACGATCTGCTGCTGCGCAACTGGGCGCAGGACAAACGCTTTACCGTCACGGCGGATGGCACCACGCTGGCTGCCTATGAACAGCCCTGCCGCGATGCCGGGGCCGCGGCGCGGGCCATGCTGGCCATGGCAGCAGGAGAGCGGTGGGACGTGCCGTGGGATCAGTGCCGCGCGGAAAACGGCGTGATCTACCACGATGAACACGCGGCCAGCTTTGCCGAACTGGCGATGGATGCAGCGCGGTTCGATCCGCCCGACCCGCCGCCGCTGAAACCCGAAGCCCCGTTCGAACCTGCGCCGATCGCGGGCATTGAGGGCACCGATATAGCACCCGCCTATCCCCGGCTGGACCTGCCATCCAAGGTGGACGGCAGCCACGTGTTTGCAGGCGATGTGCGATTGCCGGGCATGGTCTACGCCGCCATCCGGCATGGCCCGCAGAACAAATCCGAATTGCTGGAATTCGATGCCGGCCTGGCGCGCGGGCAACGCGGGCTGATCCAGCTGGTGCGGGGCAAGCGCTGGCTGGCGGCAATTGCCGATAACTGGTGGTCTGCCGAGCAGGCGCTGCAGGCCATCGCCCCGCGCTTTGCGGTGGAGCGGCCGGTGAACAGCCCTGCCATTGCAGAGGCGCTGGCCCGCCACCTGGACGATGGGCCGGGCACGGTATTCGAAACGCGCGGCACAGGGATCGATGGGTACACGCCCACCATGGCGCGCAAATATGATGTCTCACCCGGCGTCCATGCCACCATCGAGACCGCCACCGCCACTGCGCGCCTGCTGGACGGCACGCTGGAACTGTGGCTGCCGACCCAGGCGCCCGAATTCGCGCGCAGGGCGGCGGCTAAGGCGCTGGGTATCAGCGTGGGCAAGGTGGTGCTTTATCCCGTGTCCGCTGGCGGCAGTTTCGACAGGCGGCTGCAAAGCGAGATCGCCATTCAGGTCGCCTTGCTGGCAAGAGAGGCGGGGCGTCCGGTGCAGCTGACATGGTCACGCTGGCAGGAACAGGTCGCCAGCTTCCCGCGCCCGCCCGCCGCCGGATTGATGGCGGCAGAAACCGATAACGAAGGCAATATCCGCACCCTGCGCGCCCGCGTGGCCAGCCCGCCCACCATGCGTGAATTCGGCCGCCGCCTGTTCGATAACGAGGTGAGCTGGGCCGCTATCGACGGGCTGGAGGGGGAGGCGGATCCCTTCGCGGTGTCGGGCCTTGCCGGGCCATATGGCGTGCCCAATCTTTCCGTGGAGCATGCGCCCGTCACCGCCATGCTGCCCACCGCGCCCATGCGCGGGCAGGCCGATGGCTACACTTGTTTCATGCGCGAAAGCTTTATCGATGAATTGGCGGAAAGGTATTTTCGCGAACCGATGAGCTATCGCATCGCGATGCTGGGGCAGGATCCGGGCATGGCCGAATGCCTGCAACGCGCCGCGCGTCTGGCATCCTGGGATGGCGGCAGGCCCGGCAGCGGGCAGGGTATCGCCTGCCATCGCATGCATCTTGGCACGGCAACCGGACGCATCGCGCTGGTGGCAGAGGCCGGCGCGGGCGAAGGCGGCGTGCGCGCCCGGCGGCTGTTCGCTTGCGTCGACATTGGCCGCATCGTCAATCGCGACATTGCCCTGCAACAGATTGAGGGCGGGCTGGTTTTCGGCCTCGCCATGGCGCTGGGCTGCTCCACCGATTATTCCGACGGACTGCCCACGCATCAGCGCCTTTCCGCGCTGGCCATGCCCACTTTGGCCGATTGTCCGCAGATCAATATCGAGCTGGTGCAAAGCGATGCCGAACCATTCGATCCGGGCGAGATCGGCGTGCCGCCCGTGGCACCCGCGCTGGCCAATGCCTTTGCCAGTGCAACAGGGGTTCGCCTGCGCCGCCTTCCCCTGCTATCGGCGCTACCATGAACAGGAATAGGCCATGACCTGGCAGCCCCAGCAGCTTCCCGCAGACCACCCGCCCGTCAACAGCGGCAAGATCGGTGTGCTGATCGTCAATCTCGGCACGCCGGAGGCGGCAGAGACTGGCGCGGTGCGCCGTTACCTGGGAGAATTCCTGTCAGACCGGCGCGTGATCGAAATTCCGGCGATTGCCTGGCAACCGATCCTGCGCGGCATCATCCTGAATACGCGGCCAAAGAAAAGCGCGGCTGCCTATCGGGAGGTGTGGACGGACAAGGGATCGCCGCTGGCCGCCATCACCGCCGATCAGGCCGCTGGCCTGCAGGATCGACTGGGCGAGAGCGCGATGGTGGAATGGGGCATGCGCTATGGGGAGCCTTCGATCCCCCGGCAGTTGCAGAAACTGATGGATGCCGGGTGCGAGCGTATTCTGCTGGCCCCGCTCTATCCGCAATATTGCGCCGCCACCACGGCCACCGTGGTGGACAAGGCGGCGGAATGGCTGGGCGAGAAACGCTGGCAGGCCAGCCTGCGCACGCTGCCGCCATATCATGACGATCCTGCCTATATCGATGCGCTGGCCGCCGATATCAGCCGGCAGCTGGATGCGCTGGATTTCACGCCAGAAGTGCTGCTGCTGTCCTTCCACGGCATGCCGAAGCGCACGCTTGAACTGGGCGATCCCTATCACTGCCACTGCCGCAAGACGGCGCGCCTGCTGGAAGAGAAAATGGCGCGCAGTGATCTGCGCATGGTCACCACCTTCCAAAGCCGCTTTGGCCCGGCAAAATGGTTGACGCCTGCGACGGACACCACGCTGGAGGAAGAGGCGGCGAAAGGCACGAAGCGGCTGGCCATCGCGGCGCCGGGCTTCTCTGCCGATTGCCTGGAAACGCTGGAAGAGCTGGCGATTCGCGGCAAGGAGCAATTCATGGAAGCAGGGGGCGAACAATTTGCCACCTTATCCTGCCTCAACACCAGCGATGCGGGGATGACCATGCTGGAGGCGATCATCCGGCGCGAACTGGGTGGCTGGATCTAGAAATCGATGGCGATGCCGTCCTTCACCCAATCGCCGTAACGCGTGGGGCTGAGCTTTTCTTCCACTACGTTCGCCTCCGGCTTGGGCGGTGGATTGTTGCTCCAGTAGGCGGGCTTTTCAAAGCTTTCGGGTCGCTTGGTCGCTCTTTTCATAGTGCCGTGTAACATGGGCGCTCTGGCGCGAAGGTGCAACTGGCCCTAGGGGCATGTCATGGCCAAGACCCCCGGATTACTCCCGCGCCGCGCTGCGCTCAAAATGCTCGATGCCGTGCTGCGCCGTGGCGATACGCTGGAACAGGCGGGCGGGGCGGCCAATGGCCTCTCCAGCTTTTCCGACCGCGCACTGGCAAAGGCGCTGGCGAGCGAAGTGCTGCGCTGGCTGGTGGATCTGGATGCGCTGATCGACGGCGCCACGAAAAACCCGCTGCCCGATGATGCCAAGGCGCGCATGGTTCTGCGCATCATGCTGGCGGGCTGGCTGCGGCTGGAAACCCCGCCGCATGCCGTGGTTGCCACCGCGCTGCCATTGCTGGTGGGAGGGCCAAAGCGGCTGGCGCATGGCGTGTTCGCCACGCTGACGCGGGGGGAGGCGACCCTGCCCGATGTGCCCACCTTGCCGGAGGCTGTGACGCTGCGCTGGGGCGAAGGCACAAACTACGATCTTGGCGCGATTGCTGCCGGTATCGCCGCGCCGCCGCCGCTGGACCTGCGGCTGAAATCGCCCGAACTGACGGCGGAAATTGCCGAGCGTCTGCAGGCAACCAGCCTGGCACCAGGCCATCTGCGCCTGGCGCGCGGTGCGTCTGTCTCCGATCTTCCAGGATATGACGAGGGCAGCTGGTGGGTGCAGGATCTGGCCGCCACGATCCCGGCCAGCCTGCTGGGCACTGGCGACGGGCCAGAGGGACAGATGCGCGTGCTGGACATCGCCGCTGCGCCGGGTGGCAAGACGATGCAACTGGCCGCTGCGGGCTGGGACGTTACCGCACTCGATGTCCATCCCAAGCGCATGCTGCGCCTGCGGGAAAACCTTGCGCGCGTGGGCCTTTCCGCAAACACCGTGATTGCTGATGCGCTGGAGTGGGAGCCGGAGGAGAAATTCGACGCGATCCTGCTGGATGCGCCCTGCACGGCCACGGGCACCTGCCGCCGCCATCCCGAAGTGATCCACCGTATCTCGGAACGCCAGATTGCCGAGATGGCCACGCTGCAATCCGCCGTGCTAAAGCGCGCATCCGGCTGGCTGAAACCGGGCGGCACGCTGGTCTACGCCGTCTGCTCCATGGAGCAGGGCGAGGGTGAGGATATTGCCGCAAGTTGCACGCTGACGCCTGCACCGATCAGGGCAGAGGAGCTTCCCGCAGGCCTGCAGCCGCGCGGCGATGGCTGGCTGCGCACCGATCCCGGAATGCTGCCCGATGCAGATGGGCTGGACGGGTTTTTCATCGCTCGCTTCACGGCCTGAGAGGGTCGCTCTCTCGCCACAAGCTGCTTTGCGGATATGGTTAACAGCCGGCGGTCTTGCATGGCCCGCATTCCGGTCAGGCGCGCTTTCACCGTCAAGGTGGCGGGTTAACTCAACCTTGCTTTAGGTTTGCAAGCTCTGGCTCAAGACCGGGCGCGCCATCTAATTTTCACGGTTGCGAAAAAGTGACCCGCCCGTACCATTTCAACAATCGTCTTGTCGTTGCCCCGGAAGGCTGACGGACAGGACGATCTGACTATACAGGTCCGGGGCGCGCAGTTCTGAGCGCCCCGGACTGCTATAAATCGAACAGCCTAGCTCTTCACCTTGTCGGCAAAGCTCTTGCGCAGCTTCATCAGCTTGGGCGGGATCACGGCCATGCAATAGGGGTTTCGCTGGCCTTCGCC
Organism: Aurantiacibacter rhizosphaerae; assembly: GCF_009807005.1. GTDB lineage: Bacteria > Pseudomonadota > Alphaproteobacteria > Sphingomonadales > Sphingomonadaceae > Alteraurantiacibacter > Alteraurantiacibacter rhizosphaerae. Next base: position 225,603 of record NZ_WUBR01000003.1, read on the forward strand.
CTCCCAATATTCCTGGTGGTAATCCTCTGCCGGATACCATGTGCCGCTTTCGATCGTGGTCACGGCCTTGCCATCGTGGCTTTCGTTCCAGCGCGCGATGGCGGCTTCGGCCTCTGCCTTCTGTTCGTCTGACATCGGGAAGATCGCGCTGCGATATTGCGTGCCCACGTCGTTGCCCTGCCGGTTCAGCTGGCTGGGATCATGCGTGCCCATGAACATGTCGAGGATTTCGGGCAAGGTTACCGTGTCTGTATCGAAGGTGACCTTCACGCCCTCTGCATGGCCGGTGTTGCCGGTGCAGATTTCCTTGTAGGTCGGGTTCTCGGTGGTGCCGCCGATATATCCGCTTTCGACGCTTTCCACGCCGATCACATCCTTGAAAACCGCTTCGGTGCACCAGAAGCACCCGCCTGCGACAATTACTGTCTCGCTCATATTCAAAACTCCTTCTTGCCTCTAACGGCTTGCAGGCGAGATGGGGGCCCTAAGTCCGCTTGTCATCTCCCCCATGCATCCTAAAGTGCCGCAAAGATTTCATTCCGGGAGAAATATCAGTGCGTCTTACCAGTCATTTGGCCCCTCTTTTCGCCGTTGCAGCCTTCGCGGTTTCCGCGCCTGCGCTGGCCGAGCATCACATGGCGCCATCGCTGGAGGACGTGCTGGCGATGGACATGCGCGCCGACGATGCGCCGCGTGACGCATATCGCCATCCGGTTGAGACGCTGGAATTCTTCCAGGTGGAACCTGGCATGACGGTGGTGGAATACGGCCCCGGCGGCGGCTGGTACACCCGCGTGCTGGCCCCGTGGATCGCAGCGCACGGCACCTATTACGCTGTTGATGGCGATAGCGACCAGCGCAGCTTTTCCAGCCGGGCCGCTGAAGGTCGCACGAAAAGCTGGCCCGAAACCTTCCCTGGCGTGGCCGCCGGATGGACGGGCGTGGATGCTGACAAGATCGTGGCCTTTGAAAGCGACGAAGCGCCAGAGGGCGTGGCAGGGACGGTGGACCGCATACTGGTGTTCCGCGCACTGCATGGATTGCTGAACGGCAATCGCGCGGACAGCGAACTGCGCAACATGCGCAGCCTGCTGGCCGATGATGGCATGGTGGGCGTTGTGCAGCACCGCGCAAAAGCAGATGCGCCGTGGTCCTATGCCAATGGCTCCAACGGCTATCTGAAGCAGGACGATGTGGTGGCGCTGTTCGCGCTGAACGGGTTCGAGCTGGTCGACAGTTCGGAAGTAAACGCCAACCCGGACGATCCCGCCAATTGGGATGGCGGCGTGTGGACGCTGCCGCCGGTGCTGCGGTACGGCGAAGACGATCGCGCGCGCTATGATGCCATCGGTGAAAGTGACCGTATGACCCTATTGTTCAAAAAGGCCGACTGATGCGTATTCTCACCTCCCTTGCCGCCATCGCGATCGCGGCCTCCGCTCCCGCTTATGCCCAGCAGCAACAGCAACAGCAGGAGGAGGAATCCACCGGCCAGCAGATCTTGCGCGGCGTGCTGAATGTTCTGGGCGGCGGCCAGCAACAGAACCAGCCGCAGGCCCAGCCGCAAACCTTGCCCGTGCAAGGGCAGACCTCCAGCATCGACAGCGTGTTGCAGCATCCCCGCCGCGCGGAAGACCGTGCGCGCGACGCCTATCGCAATCCGGCGCAGACGCTGAACTTCTTCCGCGTGGAACCGGGCATGACCGTGGTGGATTATATGCCCGCTGGCGGCTGGTACTCGCGCGTGCTGATCCCCTATCTGGGGAGGGAGGGCAATTACATCGGCCTCAACCCTGAATTGCATCCCGAATTGACGGGGTATTGGGATATGTACCGCAATGCCTCCTCCCGCATTCCCGCCGATGCGCGGCAGTGGGTGGGGATGGACGGCGCGCGGGTCTACGGCCTCAACACCGATGACGATATGGCCAGCTTTGCCGGCAGTGCAGACCGTGTGCTGATCTTCCGCGAAGTGCACAACATGCGCCGTTTCGGCTGGTTTCACGATTCGATGATGGCCATCCGCACGCTGCTGAAGGACGATGGCCTTGTCGGCGTGGTGCAACACCGCGCCAGCCAGAACGCACCTGTCGAATACACCCTTGGCGACAATGGCTATCAGCGGCAGGAGGACGTGATCCGCCTGTTTGCCGCCTATGGCTTTGAACTGGTTTCCGCTGCGGAGATCAACGCCAACCCGCGCGATCCGGCCAATTGGAACGGCGGCGTGTGGAGCCTGCCGCCCAGCTATCGCGGCGCGGATGAAGGCAGCGCAGAGCGTGCCCGCCGGGCTGAAATCGGCGAGAGTGACAGGATGACGTTGCTGTTCCGCAAGGTGAATTGATGCGGGCGGCACTGGTTACGGCCAGCGCGCTGGTCCTCGCCGCCTGCACGCCTGAGGCTCAGCCGGTCGAGCCTGCCGCAACGGAGACGGCGTCGACTATGCCGCTGCCAGTCGTCGAAATCGAATCGGTTATGCAGGATAGCGCGACCGGCTGGAACGAGGGCGACATGGATCGCTTTCTGGCGATCTATTCCGATGCGCCGGACACCAGTTTCGTAGGTTCGGGCGGCCTGATGCGCGGCAAGGATGCGATGGAAGATCGCTACCGCGAAGCCTACGACTGGTCTCAGCCGGGCCCGGCCGAGCGGGGTGTGCTGACATTCGAAACCGAAGACATCCGCGCCCTTGGTGAACGCCACGCCCTTTACATCGGGCGGTACATCCTAACCTATCCCGATGGCCGCGAACCGGCAACGGGCTTCACCAGCCTAGTTTTCGCGCGCGAACCGGGCGGATGGAAGATCGTGGCAGACCATAGCTCGTAAATCCGGCGTTCAGCCACGAACGGCTTATTCCCCATGTGATATATTATAACATGGGGAATAAGCCGATGAAGATATTGCCGATTTGCCTGCTGACCAGCGCCCTCGCGCTCTCCGCCTGCGGGGATACCGTGTACGATCCGCGCGGCGTGGAAAAGGCCGAAACTCTGTTGTCGGTCAGCGCCAGCGGACAGGCCGATACCCGCCCTGACGAAGCACAATTCAGCGCAGGCGTGCAGAATTGGGCCAGCAATGCGGAGGCCGCATCGTCCGAAACGCAGGAAGACATCGCCGAAATAGTCGCCGCCCTGCGCGAATTGGGCATTGCAGAGGATGACATTCAAACCAGCGCCGTGAACGTCCAGCGGATCGACTGGGGAGACAGGCGCGGCCAGTTCCAGGCATCCAACACCCTCTCCGTCCGCGTGCGCGATATCGAAAAGGCCGGCGCTGCCGTTACCGCCGTGACGGGCGTGGGTGCTAATATCGTATCCGGCCCGGATCTGCGCATGTCCGATCCCGAAGCCGCCGCCAACACCGCCTATGCCAATGCCTATGCCGCGGCGATGTCTCGCGCAGAGGCCTATGCCGATGCCGCGGGCATGGAGGTCAGCCGCGTTCTCTACATTCGCGATGCGGGCGGACAGCAGGGCAATCGCTGGCTGGCAGGCGCGCAGGCCACCGCGATGGATGCGGCCATGCCTGCCCCGCCGGTCAGCGTGGCGCCGGTGGTCCGCACGCAGGCAGCGACAGCGCCGCAGAACGAGTCGGCCACGATCATGCCCGGCCAGACCACCAGCTCCGTCACCGTGCAGGTGGATTTCGCGCTGGTGGAGAAATAGTCCTCTTGTAGAGAAATCGGCAGGCCAGTAACGCCAGCAGCATGAGCACACTGACTGTCGCCGCGCTGCAACTGGCCCTTTCCCGCGAAGACGAGAGCGAGAATATCGCCGCCGTTTCCGATCTGGTGGCCGAGGCCGCAGGGCAGGGCGCGCAGGTGATCCTGCCGCCCGAACTGTTCTCCGGCCCCTATTTCTGCCGGGAGGAGAAGGACGAGTTTTTCGCCCTTGCCCGCCCCACGGCCGAGCACCCTTCCGTCATCGCCATGCAGGCGCTGGCAAAGAAGCTGGGCGTGGCCATCCCCACCAGCTTTTTCGAGCGGGACGAGCACCACTATTACAACACGCTGGCGATGATTGACGCCGATGGCGAGATCATGGGCACATACCGCAAAAGCCACATCCCGGATGGGCCGGGGTATGAGGAGAAATTCTATTTCCGCCCCGGCAATGACGGGTTCAAGGTGTGGGACGTGTTTGGCGCGCGCATCGGCATCGGCATCTGCTGGGATCAGTGGTATCCCGAAACCGCGCGTTGCCTGGCGCTGAAGGGCGCGCAGGTGCTGTTCTACCCCACCGCCATCGGTTCTGAACCCAAGGATGCGGAGATGGACACCAGCCGCATGTGGCGCCGCGCGATGATCGGCCATGCGGTGTCCAACTGCATGCCCGTGGTCGCCGCCAACCGCATTGGCCATGAAGGCAGCCAGGAGGAAGGCACCAGCTTTTACGGCCACAGCTTCATTGCCGATGAATGGGGCGACCTGCTGGCCGAATATGGCGCAGCGGAAACGGGCGTGCTGACGGCAAAGCTGGATCTGGCCGCCGCGCGCCAGCATCGCGCCAGCTGGGGCTTCTTCCGCGATCGCCGCCCGCAGCTTTACGGTCGCATTGCAGAGGACATTTGACCGGGCCGCATCACTATCTGATCGCGCTGGGCAGTAACCAGCGCATGGCCGGCGTGGGCGGACCGCGCGCCGTGCTGCATCACGCCATCGCCCTGATGGAGAAGGCAGGCTTTGTCATCGATGCGGTCGCGCCCATCATCGCCAGCCGACCCGTTGGCCCTTCGCAAAGGACCTATGCCAATGGTGCATTGGTGGCGACCACCGATCTTGTGCCGGAGCAGGCGCTGGCAGCCCTTCAGAAGATCGAGAGGGATTGCGGCAGGCAGCGCCGCGGCCAGCGCTGGCGCGCGCGCCCGCTGGACCTCGATATCGTGCTGTGGAGCGGCGGCGTATTCGATGCGCCAGAGCTGAAAATCCCCCACACACTGTTTCGCGAAAGGGACTTCGTCCTCGGCCCTGCAGCGGCCATCGCCCCCGATTGGCGGGACCCGTTGACGGGGCGCACGCTAAAACAACTCCATGCCCGCTTGACCCGCAACCGCCCCGCCCCTAGGTGAGCGCCCGCAGCCATTCGCGCTGTCACCCCGTGGGGGCCCTTAGCTCAGTCGGTAGAGCAACTGACTTTTAATCAGTAGGTCGCTGGTTCGAACCCAGCAGGGCTCACCACCTTATTTCCCGCCATCCTGCCCTTTTGCGGCAAACAGGAACACCGCCAGCCCCAGCGTTGTGATGGCGGCGGTAACGAAGAATGTCGCGCCGTAGCCGAAGCTTTCGATAACCTGGCCCGATGCCCCGGCCATGGTCGATCTTCCGAAATTCGGGATCGCCATCATAACAGCGAACTGGCTGGCCGCGACCGCCGGATTGCTCAGCATCATTCCCCACGCGATCATCAGGATGGTTATCAGGGTGACGGTGACGGTCTGCACGATGAAGATCGTCATGAAAATCGTATTGCCTTCCCATGCGGAAAAGGTTGTGCCAGCTATCAATGCGGCCACGATCAGGACGAGGCTGGCGACAACGGTCAGTCGAACGATGCCGCACCATTTGATGAGCAGGCCCGTAAACACGATCCCCAACAACCCGGCGCCTAGCATGACCGCCGAACCAAAGGTGCTGTAACCGTCGCTGGACCAGCCCAGCTCCTTCACCGCCAGGGTGGGGCCGACGCTTTCGATCTGTACCCATGTTACCATCATCAGGAAGAAAGCGAGGAGATAGACGACGATCCGCACCTTCGCCAGCGAGCCGACAACCGCCTTGAGCATCGGCCACCACCCGTCCTGCCGCAAGGCCTCACATTCGGCGGAGGGGGATCCGCTGGTCCACGGCATCAGCCGTTCGCCCGGACGCTCTCGAAACAGGCCTACGATGATGGACGGCACTGCCACAAGGATCGCAAAGGCGAATGCAGTCGCCGCCATGCCGCCGCTCAGGACAAGCTGCCCACCGATATAGCCGGTCACCGCGAAGCCGACGCCTTGCGAGCCCATCATGCATCCGTTGATCGCACCGCGTTCCTCTATTGGCACGAGATCGATGGTCATGCCGTCTACGGCAACATCGTTGAAGATCGCGCAAACGTTCAGCGCGAAACAGAAGCTGCCAAGCAGGGCAATTTCGCTGGCATCGGGGGCCGATATGGCAAGCATGATCAGCACGGCGACCATGGCGGCCTGTGCGAGCAGGATCCATGCCCGCCGCCGTCCCATCGGGCGATAGGCATAGCGGTCCATGAACAGGCCGGCCAAGGGCTTCATCGCCCAGGGCAGCGTTGCGAAGCCGATAAAAGCGCCCACTTCCAGCGCGCTGGCTCCGTTGGCCGCAAACCATGGCGGCAGGACGATCATGGACAGGCCGACCGGCACGCCCTGCATGAAATACAGGATCATCGTGGCGGCAAAGCGAAGTGGCTTGTTTTCGACCATCGATGGCCATGCGCGCTGCGCCCGGCCATCGATGGTCATTGCTGCGTTTTTCATCTGGAAGTCCCCCCAACTTCGTTGATGTGCGATAGCCGGGCCCAGTAACGGGCCCAGTGACGGGCCCAGTCACGAGCCTGGTGATCGGGGCGCATGCCCCCGCTTCCGCCGCGATCACCGGTCCGCACGGCTATCGGAGCCGGATTATTCTGGCTTCATCCTAAGCTCGCGCAGCAAATATTCTCCGGTGATTTCCCGCAGGTCGGGATAGACCGTGGCGGTAATTTCCTCGTTTTCCAGCTTGTTGGCCTCGCCCCATTCGCGCATGAAAGCTTCGTAGCGCGCCTTGTTCGGGGCAAGATCGGCCGTGTTGGCAAAGCGGACGACCAGTAGCAGGTTGAAATCGCCACTCGCGGGAAGGTCGCTGACGTAGATGGCGTAGCTTTCAATGTGCCCCATCTCCTTGCTCATCTCATTCGTGGTGACCCAGGTCTTGCGCAGGCCCTCCAGGTAATGGTCCATCATATTGGCGTTGACCTTCACGGTCGTGACGGATGAAACCGAGTCGCTCACCGTGTAATCGGTGTACGGCTCAAGCTGCGCCATTGCCGGTGTGGCGAAGCCGGCCAGTGCGATTGTCGTGACGATTTTTGCGAAATTCTTCATGGTTGCAGTCCCCCTGTTTCAGGGCTGGCTTGAGATCGTTCACACGATGTTGAAGCCGGCCTGCCAGCGGTATCGTTCACCTTCGCACCGGCTGTCCTTAAAGAATCCTGATGGAAATATGAGGTGTTTGAGAGTGCAGGAGAATTTCTGCAAATTGGCGTCACGCGGCGCGTGATCAACCTGCCTGGCTGTCCCATATGGCGCCCAGCGCGCTAACCATGTCATCCCCGGAAGGATCGCTGCCGAACCAGTAGATCATCCGGTCGACCAAAAACCGGAAGTCCGCCATCGTGTAATCGGGGGCAATGAGCCTGATCCGGTCGATCACGCGCCTCGCCTCGTCATCCCGTCCGGCAAAGGCCAGCGCGGCGGCCAGCGTCACCAGATTGAGGCTGTAATCGGGATTGCGCTCGTCACATTCACGATAGGCCGCGATAGCCGCATCGACATTGCCCAACCGTATTTCGCAATGCCCGCGATAATGCGCCCACACGGCATAGCGCGGATGATGCGGCGCGCGCGCCTCTGCCGTTTCGATCATCGCGAGACCTTCGCGATTGCCATGCAGCCAGCAGTGCTGCCAGCCAAGCACGGCCAGCGTGTGAGGGTTGTTGGGATCGCGCTCCACCGCGCGGGTAAGATTGCGCACCGCAAGACGAGCATTGCCCATCATGGTGGCGGTGATCCCCGCCGCGGCCAGCACATCAGGATCGTCCGGCGCGAAGGATATGGCGGTTTCCACGTGCCGCTTCGCCTGGGCAAAGGCCTGCGAAGGATTATCGTCGAACTTGCTGGTGACGTTCTGCGTCAATTGCACGGCCAGCGCCGCGTGCACGGCGGCATCATCGGGCTGCAAGGTCACGGCACGGTCCAGCAGCTGGACAATCTCCTGCGCCGTGGACCGGTTGTAGTTAAGCCGCAGGTTCTCCGCCCTTTGCACCAGTTGATAGGCGTTGAGCTGGAACTGGCGGCGGCTCTGCAATTCCCGGGCGTGGGACACGACCAGTGCACTTGCCGTAGATGTCGATACGTCGAGGACGATCTTGTCCTGCACTTCGAAAAATTGATCGAGCGTGCTTTCAATCCGCTCCGCCCAGACCTGCGTATTGCCCACCCCGTCCATCAGTGCCGTGCGCAGCTGAAATTCATCGCCGCGCCGTTGCAGCGATCCACTCACCACATAGCGCACCCCAAGGCTGGCGGCGATGTCGGGCAGGGATGCGCTGCCCTCGTCAATCGCGAGCGCCGAACTGTAGGCGGCCACGTGCAGCCGCGGCACGCGTGACAGCAGCATGGTGAGATCGCGGGTGATACCGTCGGCCAGAAAGGCATCTTCCGGCATGCCCGACATGTTCTGAAACGGCAGCACCCCTACCGAGAAATCGCCAGAGCATTGATAGCGGGGAAGCGCTTCACTGTCCTCGGCCCGGCGCTCTTGCCCAGCCTCGGATCGCCGGGTTTCGGCCACCAGCGCATAGCCGCGTTTCCAGATTGTGGTGATGTAGGGCGCGTTCGTTTTATCGGCATTGAAGATTGCGCGCAGTATCGAGATCGCGCGGGTCAGACTTTCATCCGCACCCGGATTGAAGAACCAGACATGTTCGATCAGCTGATCACGGGTCACGACCTTGCCTGCATGCTCGATCAGGAACATCAGGACGTCCATGATCAGCGGCTCGATCTGATGCGGCTTACCATCGCGCCAAATACAATTGCGATCGGGGTCGACGTTGAACGCGCCGACCATCCAATCCCCGCCCCCGCGAGCGGAATCAGTGTATTTACTGACTTCGGCTTTCAAAGAATGTCTCTCCCCCGATACATTCACTGATGATTGAAAAAGCGCCCCATGCTGCAAATTTTATTGCCGGGACAGGTTCGTCCTGCTCCGCGACATTTCCATCCGGTGTTTTGCGTAAAGCTTTCTTCCACAAATGCCGCCCTTGCGCAATCAGGGCGGGCTGACGCCGGCGGTCAGCTTCGTTGTGCGGCAAGCGCTTCCATCACGCGGGCCAGAGCCTGTCCGGCAGGGTCTTCTTCCTGCAGCAGGGCGTAGCTACCCGTAAGCCACAGCGCGCAGTGGCCATGCACCGTGGCAATCAGGGACCGCACGAGGCGGCGGGTGGAGGCGTCTTCGGGCTGCCCCAGCCAGCGCGTAACCTCTGCATCGACGATACCGGTCAGCTCTTCGCGCGCTGTCTCATCCGCCTTGGCAACCGCGTTGGTGCGGTCAATACGGTGGTCGTAAATCGCCATCCACGCGTTGCGGTTGCTGTCGGCAAAGGCGAAATAGGCGCGCACCAGGGCCGCGATCCGCGCGTCGCCATCGCCGGTTTCATCGGCAAGGGCGCTTTGCAGACAGGCGCTCCATTTGCGGAAGGTGTGGCTGTTGATCGCGATCAGATAGCCATCCAGCCCGCCGAACACATTATAGATGGTTCCCACGGAATAGCCTGCGCGCCGCGCGGCCTCCCTTGCAGAGAATTTGGCGAAGCCGCGTTCGGCCATCACTTCATGCCCGCGCGAAACCAGCAGGTCGTGAAGCTCATCAGGAGTGTGATCGGATCGCCGTCCCATACACGTCTGTTAACCGACAAATTGAACGTTGTCTAATTTTTAATTGAACATCGTTTAATTGTATGGGACTGTGTATTCGATTCGATAAGGGAAGGACTGTGGTGTTCAGCAATTTCGCAATCTCTGGCTGGGGCGCGTATCGTCCGCGCGGAGTGGTCACATCGGCGCAGCTTGATCTTCGGCATGGCCATGTTGCAGGCTGGACCGAAGGCGAATTCGGCATCGCATCGCGCCACGTTGCCGCCGCTGACGAGACGACATCGATGATGGCCGCAAGCGCCTGCCGCGCGGCGCTGGACTGCGCGGGGTGGGGCGATGCACTGCCCGATGTGATCATCGGTGGCTGCGGCGTCATGGAACAGCCGATCCCCTCCACCGCGGTGCTGGTGCAGGATCAGCTTGGGCTTGGCCGTTCGGGCGTGCCCTGTTTCGACGTCAACCAGACCTGCCTGTCCTTCGTTGCTGCGCTGGATGTGGCGGCAACCGGAATCTCGGCGGGTCGCTGGCAGCGTGCGCTGGTGTTCGCCAGCGATATCGCTTCGGCAGGGCTTGATCCGGCGGTTCCGAAAACCCGTTCCATCTTCGGAGACGGGGCAGCGGCTGTTGCGATTGAGGCCGCAACGGATGGCGCGCGCGGCATGTTGAGCTGCGCCACTGTCACTCACGGCGCGCATCACTCGCTTGCCCAATTGCGCGCAGGCGGCACAAGGTTGCGCGTCAGCGAAGGCTATGATGCGCTGGTCGCCGGATCGCGCTTCGAGATGGACGCCTTTGGAATATTCAAGGCGGCGGCCAAGGCGCTGCCCGGTGTGATAGACCGCGCACTGGCGGATGCCGGGGTGACGCGGGATGAGCTGGCCTGCGTCATCTGCCATCAGGCAAGCGCGCCGGGGGTGGAGCATGTGCAGCGCCTGTTTGCGCCGATTGGAGACCGGGTGATCAACCTGTTCTCTACCCACGGCAATCAGATCGCTGCCTCCATCCCCACCGTGCTGGCCCATGCGCTGGAAAGCGGCAAAGCCGGGCCGGGTGACGCGATCCTGCTGCTGGGCACGGCGGCGGGCATCAGCGCCACGGCCGTGGTGATCCGCCTGTGACGGCGCGGCGCATTCTCATCACCGGGGCGACCGGCGGCTTGGGCCATGCGCTGGTGCAAGAGGCCATGGGCCGCGGCGCCGTGGTGCGCGCTACCGGACGCCAGACAGGTGTGGGCGCGGGGCTGTCCGCGCTTGGCGCCCAATTCGTGCGATGCGATCTAACTGCGCCTGATGCGGATCTTGCTGCGCTGCTATCCGGCTGTGACAGCGTGATCCACGCCGCTGCGCTGTCTGCCAGCTGGGGGCGGGAGGCGGACTTCATCGCCGCCAATATCACGGCCACGCGGCGGCTGCTGGATGCGGCCCGCGTGGCGAGGGTGACGCGCTTCGTCTTCGTATCCTCCCCCAGCATATTCGCACAACTGGCCGATCAGGTTCAGATCGGCGAATATCATCCGCCTGCCGCCCGCCCGCTGAATGCCTATGCCCGCACGAAGCTTGCTGCAGAACGCATGGTGCTGGCCGCTTGTGACGAAAGGATGGCGACCTGCGCGATCCGCCCCCGCGCGCTTGTGGGGCAGGGCGACAGGGTGATCCTTCCGCGTCTTGCACAGCTTGCCAGCCGCAATCGCATGCCCTTGCCGCGCGGCGGGGCTGCGCTGATCGAGCTGACTGACCTGCGCGATGCGGCCTGGGCGATCTGCGAGGCAGAGGCGCGCACGCCTGCGCTTGGCGGACGGGCACTCAACATCTCCGGCGGCAAGCCGATTGCGGTGCGCGATCTGGCGCTGCGTCTGGCCGCCGCACTGGGGAAAAGTCCGCGCCTCGTTCCCGTTCCGCTGCTGCTGGCGCGGCAATTGGCGCATGTTGCGCAGACTGTCGCCAGTATCACGGGCGCGCAGCAGGAGCCTGTGCTGACCCGCTATACCCTGGCGACGCTCGCCTATTCACAAACCTTCGATCTTGCGCCCGCGCAGCGGCGGCTGGGTTATCAGCCGCAGCATGATGCGGTTGAAACCCTGCTTGGCGAAGCGCGGCGGATGGCGTCAGTGGGAGGCGCGGCATGATCCGTGTCGGCCTGCAATGGATTGCGCGCGGCGCGTGCACTCACCCAGAGGTGATGACAATCAGCGGCGGCAGTCTGTGCGCCGTGGAATTTCCGGCCATGGTCGGCGTGATCCGCCATCCCACCCGCGGGATGTTCCTGTTCGATACGGGCTATGACCCCGCCTTCATCGCCGCGACCCGGCCATTTCCTGAACGGCTTTACCGCTGGACCACGCCCGTGCGCATCGGTGAGGATGCAGAATGGCAGACCTGGCTTGCTGCACATGACATTGCTGAGAGCGAGATCGCGGGCACAATCATCTCGCACTTCCACGGCGATCACGTGGCAGGGCTGGGGAACCTTGCGCATGTGCCTGTGTACTGCGCGCGCGCGGGTCTTTCCCAGCTGCGCAGTTCGGGACGGTTTGCAAGGGTGAGGCGCGGGCTGCTGGCGGCGCTGGTGCCGCCTGAGGTGGATACGCAGGCGCGCTTTTTCGAAGATGCGCCCGCGTGCCAGCTTCCATCCGCCTTTGCGCCATTCAGGGAAGCGCGCGACATTCTTGGCGATGGCTCTCTGCTGGCGGTGGAGCTGCCCGGCCATTGCGCGGGCCATTGGGGCCTCGCCCTGATTACAGAGGCGGGGCAGCCTGTGCTGCTGGCGGCGGACGCGGTATGGTCTGGCCAGTCAATCACGCAGCATCGGCCCCCGCCGCGCATCACCACCGCGCTGCTGGGCGATACCCGACGCTATCGCCAGACTCTCGACCTTCTCAGCCGCGCGTCGAAGAATAATGGAGAGCTGGCAATCCTGCCCTCTCATTGTGCGGCCAGCGCAAGAAAATTCAGCGCAACCGGTGACAATGACGCAGGTTAGCCGGATCATCGCAGCATGGTGGCGCACGCGCCGCGCGATGCGTCGGTCTCCGGCGGCGCTGGCTGCGGGCCGCGCAAGGGCGTGGGCGGCGCTGCAACCTGCGCTGGCCCGCACACCTGCGTTGGCGAGTTTTACAGGTGGCGAGATAGAGGACTTTCCCATCACCGACATCGCCGATGTGCGCCGTGACTATGGCCTGTGGAACAGCCTTGGCCTGTCAGATGCCACACTGCGCGCCATGGCCAATGCTGCCGAGGACGGGGCGGCTGCTTCGCCGACCGCTCTTTCGGCAGGGTGGTCAACCGGTAGCAGCGGCGGGGCGCGCGGGCTTTTCGTGGCAAGCCCGGCAGAGCGCGCCGAATATATCGGCCAGAGCCTTGCCCGTCTGCTTCCCGCGCGCGCGATGTTGCGCCGCCAGCGAATTGCCCTTTACCTGAGGGCGGGCAACGCGCTTTACAGCGATGCTGGGCGCGGGCGGTTTGCCTTTCGTCACCTGCCGTTGGGCGCGCCGCTGGCAGAGACGATTGACGAACTTCAGGCCTTTGCGTCCACCATCCTGATCGCGCCGCCTCACCGCCTTATCGCGCTTGCCGAGGCAGGGGTGCGCCTGCCAGCCTTGCGCCACCTCTTCTGCGGCAGCGAGCCGATCAGCGCGGCGGAGCGCGCCTTTATTGCAGACCGGCTGGGACATGCCCCGCGCGCGATCTATCAGGCGACCGAGGGTTTTCTTGGCGCGGAATGCGCGCAGGGGCGGCTGCATCTCAACGATCATGTGCTGGCGATTGAGCTGGAGCCGGTGGCAGGCACGCCGGGAGTTCGCCCGATCATCACGGATTTGAAGCGCACCAGTCAGCCCGTCGTGCGCCTGCGTGGAGACGATTATCTGGAGCTTGATCCGCGTGTCTGCCCCTGCGGCTTTGCGGGCAGAGTAATCGCGCCTGTTGAGGGGCGGATCGCCGATATCTGGCCGGGCGAGGCAGGACCAGTCACCCCGCCGCAGATCGTCGCTGCGGTGGAGCGCCTGCTGGGCGCAGGGCACCGCTGGCAGGCGGTGGGCCGGACGGCGAAAGCAGTGCTGCGGGTTGCGCCGGAATGCCCGCCCGCGCTGGCAAGTGATGCCGCGGATGCGCTGTCTGCCTGCGTGGCAAGGCCTGTCACTGTGCAACAGGATTTGCCTGAATGGAGCGGACCGAAGCGGCGCAAGGTGATGTGGGCCGATGCATAGGCGCGTTCTCATCACCGGCGCACGCGCAGCCGCCGCGCTGGATCTGGCGCGCGACTTCAATGCTGCGGGTTGGCAGGTGCACTTGGCAGACAGTCGGCCGGTGCGCATGGCCCGCTGGTCATGCCTTGCGTTGCATCATCACGAATACCCGCCACCAATAGAACAGCGTGAGGCCTTTCGCGCCAGCATTCTTGCACTGATGGAAAGAGAAGTAATCGACCTTGTCGTGCCCACCTGTGAGGAGGTGTTCCATCTGGCCGCCCCTTCGCTCCACGCGCAGCTTGGCGCGCGGTTGTTCGCAACTGATCTGGCGAGGCTGCGACAGCTGCATGACAAGTTCGCCTTCGCCAGTGCCTGCCGGGAATGGGGCCTGCCAATTCCCGAAAGTCACCTGCTGACACACGCTACCGATGTCGCGCGTTTTGCCCCTGCGGCGCAGGACTGGGTGTTCAAGCCATGCTTCACCCGCTTCGGCAATGCCGCGCTGATCGGCCCCACCTCGCAGATGCTTGCGCAAATTGCACCCACGCCGGATGTGCCGTGGCTGGCGCAGCGGCGCGTATCGGGCGATGAAGCGTGTTTCTATGCCGTCGCGCATCGCGGAAAACTCGTGGCCTTTGCCGCCTACAAATCCGGCTGGCGACTGGATGGCGGGGCAAGCTATGCCTTTGAACCGCTTTGCGGTTCTCGCCAGCAGGCCTTGCGCGATATTGCCGAGCGGCTGGCGCTGCGCGCGGATATTCACGGCCAATTCGCCTGCGATGCTATTTTCGATGCCGCGGGGCAGCCGTTCCTGATCGAGTGCAATCCCCGCGCCACCAGCGGGGTTCACCTGCTGGCCGGCGATGGCGCGCTGGCCCGCGCTATCGGTGAAGGTGTCAGCTGCCCTGCGCAAAACTGCTGCCCGGCCTATCTTGGCCCGGCAATGCTGGCCTATGGCCTGCCCCATGCGCTGCGTCGGGCGCGGTTGGGGGAGTGGTTCAGGCTGCTTCGCAATGGACGCGATGCGATTGGCCGCGCGGGCGACCGCTTGCCAATGCTTGGTGCGGTGGCAGATGCCGCCGGGTTCTTCCGTGATGGCCGCAAGCATTCTATCTCCACCACCGCGGCCACCACCCGCGACATCGCCTGGAACGGAGAGGACCTGGACTGATGAGCTTTCCTTCCGCAGTGCGCGATGCCTGGCACATGGTTGCCCTGTCCCGCGACGTGGGTGCAGGCACAGTGCGCAAGGTGACACTGTGCGACACGCCCATCGCGCTGTTCCGCAATGATCGTGACCTCGGCGCCCTGATCGACCGCTGCCCCCATCGCAATTACCCACTATCGGAGGGGCGCGTTCATCGCGGCGCGCTGGAATGCCCGTACCACGGCTGGCGCTTTGCCCCGGACGGCGCGTGTGCCGCAGTGCCCGGCTGCGCGGTTGAAACGGCGGATGACACGCGCCTCAGGGCCGATGCGCTGCGAGTGGCGGAGAGGCATGGTGCGATCTTCGTGACACTGTCCGACACCGCGCCTGCAGAACCGCCTCTGCCGCCCGATTTCGGCAACCCCGATCTCGATCATTTCTGGTGGCAGCAGGGCACCTGGGAAGGCCGCGCGTTCGATGCCATCGAGAACGTGATGGACCCGTTCCACACCAACCATCTGCACCACGGCTTCATCCGCCGCCGGGACAGGCGATTGCCGGTTGATCTTGTGGTGACGAGCCACGGCGACGGGATCGACATGGCGATAGAGCAGACCCAGCCCGACCTCGGCCTGATGTCGCGCTTCCTTGAACGGGACCGGCAGCGCAGCGTTTCCCGATATTACCCGCCCACCACGGTGCAGGCCCGCTGGGAAGGGCAGACGCGGCTGACCCTGTGCGTGACGGCGATCTTCACGCCTGCAACGCAGACCACCTTCACGCCCTTTGCGCGCTTTTCCACGCCCAGGGGGCTTGCTCCCGGCTGGCTGAAACAGGCCGCGATCCGCATGTTTCTTGCCCCCGTGGTGGCGCAGGATCGCCGGGCGCTGGCGCTGCAGCACGGCGTGATTACGCGCTTTGGAAATCCGCAATTCACCTCCGGCCCCGGCGATATTCTCGGCAATCGCCTGCACCGATTGTGGCGGGGGGAGGTGCTGGAGCGCGGTCAGGATGCCAAGGTGCGCGCGCATCTTTAGCGCATTGTTCTGATCCAGCGGCCTTACATGGGCGCTCCGACAAAAATCCGCTCTTTTCACGCGCGGCGTCTGCTTCGTTCGTTGAAAACACTTTATAATCTTTTGCGCGGTAATACTGCATTTGCATCAAGGGCTTGTGCCTGCGAAGCAATTCGCTAGCACCCCGGTGCAATTGATTTCGCCTGTTGCTGGAAATTTTGGAGCGCTCGTCCCTTTTACAGGGCAACAACGGTGCCGCTCTCTGGAGAAGACATGACCGAGAAAGTCCTGGAAACCACACTCGAAGTTCTGAAGGAGGACGCCGAAGGCCTCCTGATGGAATGGATCGATCAGGCGGACGAAGACGGTGCCAAGCGCAGCGATCTTTTCTCCGAAAGAGAAGAGCGCGATCAGGCTGCCAGCATGCTGCGCGCATTCCGGCTGGGCGTGCGGGACACCTCTCGCGAGGGCGATTTTGACCTGCGTGACGAACACTGGGCCGATCTGCGTGGCATCCTTTCGGAAATCACGCATGAGCGGGTGGAGCGCGGCGTTCTTCCGGGCGAGATGGCCGCGCTTGTCCTTGCGCTGAAAACCCCGCTGTTCGGACGTTTGACGGATAAGCTGGTAGGCCAGCCGGATCGGTTGATCGAAGAAGTGCTGATCGTGTCTAAAGCGATTGATGCCTTCGCCCTCTACACCAACGAAGTGTTCATCGCAGAGCGTGAGCAGATTATCGAGCGCCAGCGTGACGAGATGCTGGAGCTTTCCACCCCGGTGGTGGAACTGTGGGACAAGGTTCTCACCCTGCCGCTGATCGGCACGCTGGACAGCATGCGCGCGCAGGAGGTGATGGAAAGCCTGCTGCAAGCCATCGTGGAGCGGCAGGCCGAGGTTGTAATCGTGGATATCACCGGCGTTAAGACGGTTGATACGCAAGTTGCGCAGCACCTGCTGCGTACGGCAGCCGCGGTGCGCCTGATGGGCGCGCGCTGCATCATCAGCGGTATCAGCCCCAAGATCGCGCAGACCATGGTGGAACTGGGCGTTGATGTTGGTGAAGTGCGCACGCGCTCTTCCATCAAGAACGCGCTGACCGATGCGCTGACGTCTGTCGGCGTGGCGATCCGGCCTATCGAGCGTAACCAGCGGTCCGGCGCATGAACGCGGCCGCAATCTATGCGGTCGAAGGCGTTCTCCTTGTCTCGATAACATCCGATATCACGGACAGTGACATTATCGAGCTGCAGGAACACCTTTCCAATCGCATCGCCGAAAGCGAGACGCGCGGCGTGGTGGTGGATATCTCCGCGCTGGAAATCGTCGATACCTTCGTTGGCCGCATCCTTGCGCAGCTGACGGCGATTGCGCGCCTGCTGGATGCGGAAACCTATGTGGTGGGAATGCGGCCTGCCGTGGCCATGACTCTTGTCGAGCTGGGCATGTACCTGCCTGACAATCACACGGCCCTTACGCTGGATCACGCGCTGGAAAAGATTCGCAGCGCAAGGTCGGCCAATGGCATTTCCCGGCGGGCGTAAAATCGCGACCATAGAATTGCGAACGGACCGGGATGTTTCCCGCGCACGTTCGCGTGTCAGCGATATCATGAAATCCAAGGGCAGCCGCGATCTGATGATCACCCGGTTCGTTACCGCCGTCAGCGAGATTGCGCGCAACGCCATCATCCATGGCCAAGGCGGGCGCATGTCCGTTTTCGAATTGCCCGATGCACGCCTGATCGGCGTGGAATGCGTGGACGAGGGGCAGGGCATCGACGACATCGAACTGGCGCTGGGCGATGGTTATTCCACCCGCAAGAACAGCCTGGGGCGCGGATTGGGGGGAGCCAAACGGCTCGCCAAGACTTTCACTATCACAAGCGCGCCCGGCAAGGGGACTGTCGTGCGCATGATAGGAATGTGCACCACGCGATGATCGGCTGGCTGAAAATTGAAGAATCGAGCGCGGTTGCAGAAGCCCGCCGTCGTGCGCGGCGCACGGCCAGTGCCCTTGGGTTCAATTCGACCAAGGTAGAGCATGTCGCTATCGTCGCTTCCGAGATTGCACAGAACGTCCTTCGCCATGGGGGCGGCGGCCTGTTGCTGGTGCAAGTGTTTGGCGCGCCTTCGCTGGAGCGGTTGCACCTGCTGGGCGTAGACACTGGCCCCGGCATCACGCGCGTCGATCGCATGCTGAAAGATGGCGAGACGACGAAGCGATCCATGGGCACTGGCCTTGGCGCGATCAAGCGATTGAGCGACCGCATTGATATAGACACTTCCCCGGCGGGCACGGTTGTCGCTGCCGAATTCTTAAGAACACCCATGCCGCCGAAAAGCGCGGCTGACCACGCGGGGCTGCGCATTGCCTATCCCGGCGAACGGCGCTGCGGCGATGCCATTGCCGTAAGATCGGGCGATGGCGTGTGCCTGTATCTGCTATGCGATGGGCTGGGCCACGGCCCGAATGCGGCCACTGCGGCAGATGCAGCGAAGCGGGCCTTCATGGCCGCTAAGGGCAGCGATCCATCGCGTTTGCTGATGGAAGTGGGCGAAGGGCTGGCCGGAACGCGCGGCGCGGTGGCCGCAGTGGTGGCGGTGAACCACACCGAAAAGCGCATGGATTACGCCGCTGTCGGAAATATCAGCACACTCGTCTGGCAGGATCGCAAGGTGCAGCGGCTGTCCGTGCGTGACGGCCTTTTGGGCGGGCGGGTCACCACCCCGCATTGCGAGACTATCACCCTGTCCGATGATGCCGTGATCGTGATGCACTCCGATGGATTGGCCACCATGCGCGGCCTTGCGGAAAGGGTAGCCCTGCTGGACCGCAGCGCACCTGTGATCGCCGCCCGATTGTTGAGCGATACCGAACGCAAGCGTGACGATGCCTCCATCATTGTGGCCCGATTGCATGCTGGAAGGACATTCTAGGATGGAAATCGTCAGCGTAAGGATCGGGGTAGAGGCGGATATTCCGCGGGTCCGGCAGGTAAGCGATGTGATCGCGCGCAGCTTCTCTTTTGAAAATTTTGCCCGAACCCGCATGATCACCGCCATCCTGGAAATCACCCGCAACGCCTTGCAGCATGGCAGGGGCGGCAGGGCGTATTTCCAGGCAGAGCGCAAGGCCGAACATACCTGGCTGAAAGTGGTGGTGGAAGACCAGGGAGACGGGCTTCCGGACGACAGCGTCTTTGTAAAAAGCAGGCGGCCTTTCCGGGCTAACCTTTCCCAATCGCGCGGCATGGGGCTGGGCCTCACAGGCGTGCAAAGCCTGGCCGACAGCTTTGATCTTAGATCCTCCAAGGAAGGCACTACGGCCGAGCTGGCATTCCAGACATCGGTGCCTGCCAGAGAGCTGGAAAGCCGGGTTGAGGATGTACGAGAGAAACTGGGCGACCTGAGCGCGACCGATCCCGTTGCAGAACTTTCGCGCCAGAACCGTGAACTGGCCGAGGCCATGGCGGAACGCGAACTGTTGATTGACGAGGTGCATCATCGCACGGGCAACAATCTGTCGCTCATCATCAGCTTCATCCAGCTGAGCAAGCGCAATGCCAAGGAAGAGGAAACGCGGGAGGCCATGGCCCAGCTTGAGGCCCGCGTTCATTCCGTCGCCAAGGTCCATCAGGAATTGCAGCGCGCCCATCTGGGCGAACGGATTTCGCTGTTGCCCCTGCTGGAAAATGTCGCGCGCCACGCGCAGGATGCCTTTTCCAACCCGGAATTCGACATCAGCATCTCCGTGTTTGGAGACAATGCCAATGTCGTTGGTGCAGCCGCCATTGATCTTGGCCTGATCGTGAACGAACTGGTCACCAATTCCTACAAGCATGCCTTTGCAGGGCGGCAGCAGGGCAAGGTGCAGATCGCGTTCGAGCGCGGCCCCGATGATGAATATTGGGAGCTTTCCGTGCAGGACGACGGTGGCGGCATTCCAGAGGACATGAAGCCGGAACGATCGGATTCGCTGGGCTGGCGTATGGTCCGGGCGATGGCCACGCGCCATGCTGGCAAGATTACCACAAGCGGTGAAAAGGGCTTCCGCACTTCCATCAAGTTCCCGCCGGAATTCGCCAGCGCGGGCAGGGATACTTCGGGCAGCGCCTCCTCTGCAGAGTAAAGCGCGCGGTCTTGCTCGCCTTTGCGGGCTGATCACCGCCGGAATGTTCCAAAATGGAAGACAATTCGGCACCTGCTTGCAATCCCGACTGTTATCGGCATCATTTGGTGCATGGGGGATTTTTCAAGAAAAGGCCTGCTTATAGGCTACGCAAGCGTCGTGCTTCTGTCGCTGGTTCCGTTTGTTGTTCTGGCAATTGCAAACGTGCCAATTGTCGATGTCGGTACGCCGCCATATGCGGTGTTTGCGATTGCGATTGCCGTGGTCCTGATCGTCCTTCGCCCGCTATGGCTTGTGGCACGCCTGCATCCCGAGCCCATTCGGCAACTGGGCAGGGATCTTCTCAACTATGCGCCCTGGCTCCTCACCTCCGGCATTACCCTTCTGGCCATAGCCGAAACGGTGGAGGGGGCGCTGTCGATCAAGCAGGCCATTCCCTACCTCAACCCCTTCTGGGCGGATGCTGCCCTGATACGGATCGACCGAATCCTGTTTTTCGGTCACGATGCCTGGCAGGCGACCCACGCCGTGCTCCCATCCGGCGGCACGCAGGTGATCGATTGGCTTTATGCCATCTGGCACCCCGTGAAAGTGGCATTCTGCATGGCCATGATCCTCTCTTTCGACAGGCGGCTACAGCTCCAGGCGGTGTTGAGTTTCCAACTGTCCTGGCTGCTGCTGGGGAATTTGACGGCCGTTTCGCTTTCCTCGGTTGGGCCGGTATTCTTCTCCCACTTCTGGGGCCGCGATGATTTCGCGCCGCTGATTGCGCAATTGCATGAAGGTAATGCCAGTCGCAATCTCTTCCGCCAGATATCTGCTGGAAGCGCAGGGCACGAATGCGTTTGCCGGAGGCATTTCTGCGATGCCATCCATGCATGTTGCCATCGCAGTGCTGGTTGCGCTTTTCCTGAAAGAGCGCCTGCCGTCCTTGCAATGGATCGGCTGGGTCTTTGCCGCGATCATGTATTTCGGATCGATCCACCTTGGCTACCACTACGCGACTGACGGCATTGTTTCGGCAGTGGGCGTCATATTTATCTGGAAGATGACGAGCCTGTATCTCGCGTGGCTGGCGCGCCTGTCGCCTGCGCCATCCAGCGGAACTGCGGATGCATTGGCGGCCAGGTAGCGGTAAGTATTCAGAATATCTAAAACTATGAAATTGCAGAAGTTTGGATGGCTGAAGGGTCTATTTCTTCAAACTTGCAAGATCGACTGAAAGATAGTTCTGCAATCGTAAAAAAATCATTCGAACAGACCCATAATCAATCCTGTGTGATGCTGTTGCAGGGGTGCCCGATTACGCGATCTTTGTATTTTGCTTTCAAGTTGTCTATCAGTTGCTTGGGGGCAAATAAAGTATGGCAACAGCTACGTTTTTCGTAATCAAGTCTGACCAGCTTATTGCGCTCAATTATCTGCCAGATGTGTGTCCTGTGCCCGTGTCAGCGGAGTGGATAGACCGCGGCACGGACCGCAACCTGTCGCCATCGCGGGTGGAGCAATTGCTGCGCACCTACCATCGCAAGGATCCATCCCCCAGCGTCCTCAGGCTGCGCGAAACCGCAGGAATCCGCGCCATCTTTGGCATCGAGCACGAAAGAAACCTGTTCGCGCGTGCCTTTGCAGATGCCTGCGCGCGGCAGGAGGCGGACCGGCAGCGGTTCCTGACAGCCATCTATCCCGCAATTGCCGACGCACAGCAGGCCGTGGATGCCTTGGTGAATGCGGGCGTGGATCAGGATGCGATCGCCATGCTGTGGAACGCGAACCGGTATATGGACCCAGATCTCGCCCTGCCGGCAGGGCACAGCAAGGGCAGGGTGATCGGCAATGTTTCAGCCGGTGGTCTGGCCGCTGCCGCACTGGGGACGGCGATACTCATCGTGCCGGGCATCGGCCCTGTGGCGGTTGCCGGTGCCGCCGTGGCTTCCGCCCTCAGCTCTGTCGCCACCGCCAGCGGGATTATCGGTGCAACAGGCGCCGCCATGGCCACCATGCTCAGCGACGATGATGTGGAGGATGTGGCCGCAAACCACCTGGAAGAGCAGCTGCGCCGCGGCCGGATATTCGTATCGGTCGACAAGGAGCGATGCGGTGTGACGAGTGACACGGTCGGCTGGCTGCTGGAAACAACAGGGGGATGGCTGGTTTAACAGACTGACACAGTGCGATTTGATGCAAGGTCTGCTCTGATAATTCATGCCTTCTAACCTGATCTTTACCAATAGTGCCAATAGTTACGGCATGACTTTCAAGCGACTGAACTTCATCCGACTGATCCTGCGATCCGCTGCTGTATTGCTGGCGCTGAACGAAATCCGCGGGCTGGTGCTGGCAGCGCCGGTTTTTTACGCAATGTATGAAGCGGGCGGTTCGCTGATGGCGATCTGGCTTGGGATTTCATCCCTTCTTGGCATTGCGCTCTCGGTGATAATCCCGATGTTCGCGCTCAAGAAGATAGAGGCGAAGCTGCAACCGGCCTCGACCTGATTATTCGCCGCAAATCATAGCGCCGTTCGACCGGCGCAAGTGGCGGCATCCAACCCTGCAAAAACTGGCTGCGATTCGCGATTCGATCACGGCAGTGAAAAGCCGAATCACGATTCGCTTTTGCCCACCCAGAACTGCTCCAGGCTGGAACACAATAAATCATGGTTACCGCGCCGTTAACCAACGGCGTTAGTTCTTTGCCAGAATAACTAATTGCAAATTGGAGATATTTTTTAACCGAATTAAGTTTCCTTGCTTTGGAAACCGATTCTCACGACGATTGTGTGGTCAGAGGGGGCAAGCACTCCGGACCAGAACTGAGCTGAGGTTTTAATTGAAACCATTAGCACAGGGGGCTGGTCGCAGGGGTTCTACCTCGGGCGTCGACGGTAACCGGAAATAGATGCTGGGCCGCCGGATAGAACAACTGAAAAGTGAGATGACTGATGAAAACTTTCCTGAAAAACTTCATTGCTGACGAAGCTGGCGCATCTGCTGCCGAATATGCCCTGATCATCGCCGTCGTCGGCGTTGGTATCGGTGCTGCGGCCCTTATTCTGGGCGCCAACGTTGAAGAGGCCATTGGTAACGCTGCAAACGACGTTAACGAATGTAACAATGCTTCTGGTGCTGCTGGTACGTGGTCCACTGCTTCGACTTGCTAATGTCGAGTTAAAAGCGGCCCCTGTGATAATTTGACTCGCAGGGGCCGCTTTAATGCTATAGTTTTAAGACTATCCACTTTCTGGGGGGAAAGTCATGGGGGCGCGAAATTTCGCCATTCTGGCGATTGCAATCGTACTTGGCGTTTTTGCCGTAATAATGGCCAATGCCTGGTTTTCCGGCGTTGAAGAACGTCAGGAACGCGTTGCAGAAGAACAGCAGTTAACGCGGATCGTGGTGGCAACGCAGCCACTTGAATTCGGTTCTGCGCTGACACCTGAAAATTTGCGGATGCAGAATTTTCCTGCCGGATCGGTTCCCGCAGGCGCTTTCAATTCCATTGAGGCTGCCATGCAGGGCGGCCGCGTGGCGCTTCGCCCGATCGTTCCGGGAGAACCGGTGCTGGCAGACAAGGTCAGCGGTTCAGGCGGCCGGGCGGTTCTTTCCACCCTGTTGCCCGATGGCATGCGCGCCGTCTCCATTCCCGTTTCCGCGGTCACCGGTGTTTCCGGCTTTGTGAGGCCGGGCGACATCGTCGACATCCTGTTGACGCGGCAAATTCCGGGCCTTGGGGCAACCCAGCAAGACCAGATGGTGGATATCGTTATGGAGGGCGTACAGGTCCTCGCTATCGACCAGATGGCCACGCAGGCCGAAGGGTCCGAAGCGCCGCAGGTTGGCAACACGGCCGTGGTGCAGGTGGATCAGTTCGGTGCCCAGAAACTGGTGCTGGCAAACCGCGTCGGACAGCTGAGCCTGGTCTTGCGCAATGTCGAGAACCAGGAGCCCGGCCCGATGCTGACGGTAACGTCGCGCGATCTGGGTGATCCCAGCATTTACCTGGCCGGACGCCAGACGCCGCCACCCGCCGACAGCCGTCCCGCACCGCAGATCGTTTATGCGCAAGCTCCGGCTCCCGCTCCGGCGGCAGCGCGGCCTGCGGCCCCGCCGCGTCCTTCCGGACCGAGCATGTCGGTCATTCGTGGCACCGACTCCACAGAATATCCCGTTGGCCGCCTGGGAGGGCAGTGAGATGCGCAATTTGAAAGCCCTGCTCGCCTTCGCCATGATGACGGCGACATTCTCCGCCACTCCGGCACTGGCGCAATATACCGACGATGGCGGGCTGCATGCCGGTGAACTGGTGGTTCCGGTGAACAAGAGCCAGGTCGTCACCGCGAACGATCGCATCGAGCGGGCGATGATCGGTAACGCCGAAATCGCCGATGTGCTGCCGATTTCGGATCGTTCGATCTATGTGCTGGGCAAATCGCTCGGCACCACCAGCCTGACTTTGTACGACCGGAACAACCGCGTGATTGCGGTGATGGATATCTCCGTCGGGCCAGATGTCGACGGCATGCGGCGCCAGCTGGACGAATTGATGCCTGGCCAGGCGATCGAGGTTGGCCTGTCCAACGGTTCGCTGGTGCTTTCGGGTTCCGTCAACGATGCCGGCGCGGCGGACCGTGCCATGCGCCTTGCCAGTGCCTTTGCCGGTGACAATGTCATCAATCTTCTGGGCATGGGCAGCAGCCAGCAGATCATGCTGGAAGTCCGCTTTGCCGAGGTCAGCCGCAATATTGGCGAATCCTTGGGCGTCAGCGGTTTTGGACTCAGCGATGGTGGCAAATTTGGCGCAGCCGTGGGCAATGGCGCCGGAGCCTTCCCCATCAACGAAGGGGCCACTTCCAGCCTTGAGTCCTTGCAACTCGGTTCAATCACCGATGCATTCGGCGTGTTTGGCGCACTGTTTGAACTGGGCGATGTCAGCGTGGAGGCGTATCTCGATACGCTGGAGCGCAACGGCATGTCGCGCACGCTGGCGGAACCGACGCTGGTTGCCCTGTCCGGCGAAAGTGCATCCTTCCTGGCGGGCGGAGAATTTCCTGTCCCCGTCTCGCAAAGCAATGGCACCGGCGACGGCGGCAATGCCATCACCGTTCTGTTCAAGCCCTTCGGCGTCAGCCTGGCCTTCACGCCCACCGTTCTTGGCAACGGCGTGATCAACCTGGTGGTAGAGCCGGAGGTCAGCTCGATCGATCCCAGCGCCTCTGTCACCATCAACGGGCTGACCGTTCCGGGTCTGCAGACGCGCCGGGCGCGAACCACGCTGGAAGTGCGCGATGGCGAAAGCTTTGCCATTGCCGGGCTGCTGCGTGACGAAACGCAGGCAACCACGAACCAGCTGCCGCTGCTTGGCTCCTTGCCGATCATCGGATCGCTGTTCCGCTCCACCAGCTATCAACGTGGTGAAACCGAATTGCTGATCGTGGTCACGCCGCGACTGGTGCAGCCGATCCGCCCGGATCAGGTGCGCCTGCCCACGGATCGCGTGCCGTCGCCCGATGTGGTGGACGTGCTGCTGAACGGCGATGTCTATCAGCCAAGAGAGCTGCCGGCAGCTTCGCCAACACTCGAAAGCAATGGATCGGAAGGCGCGGATTATGAATATTAAGCCACTCGCCACGCTCACCCTGTCAGCCAGTCTGCTGGCCGGTTGCGCAAGCACCTACAGCGCGCAGTCGGGCATTCTGGATCCGGAGGATTTCGGGGAAGCCAACCGGCAGACCTATGCCGCGATGATCGTGAACCCAGATCCTGTTTACACCGAACCGATGGAAACAAGCGCGCAATCCGCCGCTGATGCGGTGGAGCGCGTGCGTGAGCGCGAGGTCATCGTGACCACTGCCGAGGATACCACCTCGATCAGCGGCGGCGGCGGTGGCGGCGGAGGTCGTTAAGCGAGAACGAACCATGCCCCGACGATCTGCCTTTCTATCCGACGAACGTGGCGCTGTTGCAGCAACTTATGCGATTGCCATTACCGGACTGATCATCGTTGCTGGTGCGGCCTTTGATTACAACCGCGTGATGGCGCTCGATTCAGAGCTTCAGACAGCGGCAGACCATGCGGCGCTGGGCGCTGTTACGCAGCTGGACAAGAAGAACGGTGCCTGCGCCCGCGCCGGAAATGCGGCGGTAGAACTGCTGAGCAATATCACCCTGCTTTCCAACACCGATACCGGCAATACCATCACGGTAAACGGCGGCACCACCATCGGCATTAGTGATGACGCCTGCACGGATTTTACCGGCATCACCTTCTATCAGGACGAGAACAAGGTCAACGTCGCCACGACGGATGCGGAGGCCAAGTTCGTCGAGGTGAATGTGGATGTGCGCGCAGCGCGCTTTGCCTTTACCGCGATTGGCGGATTGCTGGGTGCCGATGCCGGGGGCAGGGCGATGGCAGGGATCGGTTCGGCCATCTGCAAGGTGCCGCCCCTGATGATGTGCAATCCGAACGAGTCGACGGACCCTGATTTCAACGTGGCCAATTACGTGGGCAAGGGCATTCGCCTGGTTGCCAATGTCAATGGCGGCGGCGGGGTCACGGCGGATGAAGAGGCAGGATCTTATGGCCCCGGCGTGTTCGGTTACCTTGAGACGGGCGCCGGAAGCGGGGCGATAAATACTGCCAAGACTCTTGGCCGTGCGGCGTTGCCCGGCGATTGCGTGTCTATCGAAGGCGCCGATGTGAAACCGGGTCAGCAGGTCAGCGTGCTAGATGCCCTGAACACCAGGTTCGGCATTTACGCCAATGGCCTGAACAACGCCTGCGGTACGAATAATGAACTGTGCCCGCCATCCGACAATGCACGTATCGACCTTCTCAATGCCATTCCCGGTGGTAGCGGTGGCGGTGGCGGTGGCGGTGGCGGTGGCGGCGGCGGCGGTGGTGGTGGTGGTGGTGGCGGTGGCCCGGCACCGAACTGCGCCATTCAGAATAACGGCTTTACCGTCGGCGATAATCCCTATCGCCCCATCTCGCCAACAGCGGACCTTGACGCCAGCGTTCCACTCGATCCGATGGGTTATCCGCGCGACAAGTGCCATGCCGTAAGCCAGGATGGCGTGTGCACCGGCAATGGCAACGCCCGCGTGGGTGACGGCAATTGGGATCGCAATGCCTATTACCGCTCCAACGGTTACGGCGCGATACCGGGAACATGGTCGAACTACGGCTATCCCGAATTGCTTAATCGCACTTTGCCAACGCGGTATCAGCAGTACCGCTATGAGTATGAAAACCGTGCAACGATGCTGGCCGCGCGCACGGTTCCGGGATACCGGCAACAGGGCACGCCGCTTTGCACGCCGCCGGCGGGCATTGCGCCGGGCAGTTCGCCCGATCGCCGCGTGCTCAGCATTGCTGTGATCAATTGCAACGCAGAAGAAGTCGGTGCCAGCACCACCGATGCCGACATCGGTGAGTTCGTGGATGTCTTCCTGGTGGAGCCGACCGCACGCCGCAGCTTCAACAGCACTCAATACACGCGCAACAGCGATGTCTATGTCGAGGTTATCGGACGCACCCTGATCGGTGGCGGCGGTGGTGGCGGTGGTGGCGCGCTGCAATCCGTGCGTCGAGACAAGCCCTACCTGGTCGAATGATGGCAGTGCTTCGCAATCTTCTTGGCGATACCCGTGCCGCTGCCGCTGCGGAGATGGCGCTGATCCTGCCCATGGCTTTCGTGCTGATCTTCACCACGATGGAAGGCGGCTATTACTTTCAGACAGAGCACAAGGCGATCAAATATGTGCGCGAAGGCGCGCGCTACGCCGCGCGTCAGAACTTTTCCAATTATGATTGTTCCGGTGGCGGTGCATTGGCCACAGGATCGGCAAACATGCAATCAGCCGTGCAGCAGGTTACGGTTTATGGCCGTCCGCTGGGGGCAAACGAAACCCCGCCGCGCGCCCGCATTGCCGATTGGCAAACCAGCGATGTGAACATCATCGTCACCTGCGATGCCGGTTATGGCACCGGCCTGTATGCAGGAACGCCCGATGTAAAGGCGCCGGTGGTGCTGGTGTCCACCCGGTTCGATTACACGCCGATCCTGGGCATGCTGGGCTTTGACATCAGGAATATCGACGTGGTCGCCCAGGCAGAAGCATCGGTGGCCGGGATATGATCGCGCTGCTGCGCCTTTGCCGCAATCAGCGGGCAAGCTCTGCCGCGGAATTCGCGCTGGTGCTGCCTGTATTCCTGCTGCTGCTTCTGGGTACGATCGACGTTGGCCGATACATGTGGAACGTCGGCCAGCTTGAAAAAGCCACGCAGATGGGCACGCGCTATGCCGTGGTGACGGATATGGTTGCCAGCGACCTGTTCGATTACAGCTTCGCCACCAGCGGCAATATCGAACAAGGCACAGTGGTGCCGCAATCAAGCTTTCCGGGCATCAGCTGTTCGTCCAACGGCACAGCCGTCAGCTGCACGTGCCTTTCCGGTGGAACCTGCGCCTTCGGCACGACGGCGGATGCGACAGCCTTTAACAGAATCGTGGACCGGATGGCCGTGCTCTATCGCGGGATTACGCCAGGCGATGTGACGGTGGACTATACATGGTCCGGCCTAGGCTATTCGGGCGATCCCAATGGCTCCGACGTCGATCCTATCGTCACCGTCAGGGTCAGCAATCAACAATTCAAACCGCTCACGCTTGGCACACTCCAGAATTTGGGGCTGCCAGGCACCAGCCATTCGTTGACTATGGAAGACGGTCAGGGATCGCTGGGGAACTAGGGCGGATAACGTGATGAAGGATATATTGAACCTCTCTGCCACAAAGGCCGTCGGCAAGGCGCCGAGAACCACCATCATCGCAAGCCCGATGTGGGTCGATGGGGCTGCCCCTGTCTCGTCCGCACTGGTCCGCGATCTGAAGATCCACGCGCTTGGCCCCGAAGAGGAGGTGAGCCGGGAGGAGCTGCGCGATTGCGAACTGCTGATCGTGGAGGTGGACGCAAATTATCACGCCTCGCTGGATCGGCTGGCCGCGATCAAGCGCATGCGGCCCGATCTGGCCATCATGGCGGCGGTGCAGAATGCCGATATGCCGCTGATGCGCACCTTGCTGCGCCATGGCGTTTCGGATGCGGTTGCCCTGCCGTTCGACAGTGAGGAGCTGACCTCCGAAATCATCAATATCGGTGCGCGGCTGGCGGAAAATACGCAGGTGCCGCTGGCGCCTTCCGTTTCCTTCGTGGGCGCGCTGGGCCGTTCGGGCACCACCGCCATCATGGTGCATCTGGCAAACGCCCTTGTGGCGCGCAGCGAGCATCCCATTCGCTGCTGCCTGATCGATCTTGATCTGCAATCGGGGCATCTTGCGGGCCACACCAATGTGGACACCAACCGTTCCATCCTGGGCCTTCTGGATGCGGAGGAGCGGGTGGATCAGGACATGATCCGCAACGTCGCCACCAAGAGCAAGGATGGCATCTACGTCATCCCCTCACCCCCGGAAATTCTCCCGATCGAACAGGTCGACACCGATCAGCTGCTGCGCATCGTGGAGCTGGCGCGGGCAGAGTTCGATCTGGTTTTCATTGATCTGCCGTCTGCATGGACAAGCTGGTCTCTTTCCGTCGCGGCGGAATCGGACAGCACGATAATGGTGGTGCGGCAGGATCTTGATCACCTGCGGCAGGCAAAACGGTGTTTCGGCCTGTTCCGCGAAGTCGGCATCCCAAACAACAAGGTGAAGGTGATCGTCAATCGCGCGACAAAGGGCATGTTCAAGAGCATTTCGCTGCAGGACGTGGCCGATACCGTGGGTTTTGAAGTCATGGCGGCGATCAGGGAAGATCGCGGCGAACTGTCGCACGCCATTGACGAGGGCAAGCTGGTGACAGCGATTTCGCGCCGCAATGTATTCGCGCAGGACATCGATGCCATTGCCGCGCGCTTTGAACAGGCAACAGGGGATGGCGGGCGATGAAGTGGTCACTGAAGAATTCTAATTCCGCATCAGCGCCAGCCCCGGCGGAAGATCTGCCGCCGGTGGTGGAGGAGCCAGGGGAAACAGCACCCCCGCCAGCACCAGCGAAGAAGACCGCCCATGCGCAAGTGGCCACGGGCCGCAGTGCCAACCGCATGCTGGATATCAAGGTGGGTATTCACCACGCCCTGCTTGATCGCATCAACCTCAGCTCGCTCGACAAGATTTCGCGCGAGGAACTGCGTAGCGGCATTGGTGAGATCGTTGCCGAACTGCTGATCGAAAAGGACGAGATCCTCAACCGCAACGAGCGCGAGGCACTGGTCAACGATGTGCTGGACGAATTGTTCGGCCTCGGCCCGCTTGAGCCGCTGCTGCAGGACGAGGATGTTACCGATATCCTGGTGAACGGGCCGAAGAACGTCTTCGTCGAACGGTTCGGCATGCTGGAAAAGGTGCGGACCGAATTCAAGGATGAGCGGCATCTGATGCGCATCATCCAGAAAATCGTTAGCGCGGTGGGTCGCCGGGTGGATGAAAGCTCTCCCTTCGTCGATGCGCGCCTGGCAGACGGATCGCGTGTGAACGCAATCGTGGCGCCGCTGGCAATCGATGGCTCGCTGCTGTCCATCCGCAAATTCGCGAAGAAGAAGATCGGTATAGAGCGGCTGGTGGAGCTGGGTTCCATGCCTGAACCCATGGCAGAGGTGCTGTCCGCCGTGGTGAAATCCCGGCGCAACGTCCTGATCTCGGGCGGCACCGGCTCCGGCAAGACGACCATGCTGAATGCCTTGTCCTCCTATATCGACAAGGATCACCGCATCGTGACGATCGAGGACAGTGCGGAGTTGCAATTGCAGCAGGACCATGTCGCGCGGCTGGAAACACGGCCCGCCAATATCGAGGGGCGCGGCGAGGTGACGCAGCGCGATCTGGTGAAGAACGCACTGCGCATGCGGCCTGATCGCATCATCGTGGGCGAAGTGCGCGCCGGTGAAGCCTTTGACATGCTGCAGGCGATGAACACCGGCCACGATGGATCGATGACCACCATCCACGCCAACACCGCACGCGATTCCCTGTCGCGGCTGGAACAGATGATCGGCATGAGCGGCATCGATATCACATCCAAGTCCAGCCGTGCGCAGATCGCCTCTGCCATCAATGTGGTGCTGCAGGTGGGCCGCCTGTCGGACGGGCGGCGCAAGGTTCTCAGCCTGTCGGAAATCACCGGCATGGAAGGCGATGTCGTCACCATGCAGGATATCTTCCAGTTCCGCATTCGCGACCGCACCGAAGACGGCAAGGTCATCGGAGATCACGAGGCCACCGGCATCAGGCCCA
This sequence comes from Aurantiacibacter rhizosphaerae, assembly GCF_009807005.1. Lineage (GTDB taxonomy): Bacteria > Pseudomonadota > Alphaproteobacteria > Sphingomonadales > Sphingomonadaceae > Alteraurantiacibacter > Alteraurantiacibacter rhizosphaerae. The sequence continues at coordinate 257,037 of NZ_WUBR01000003.1, forward strand.
AATTCCTCGAACACGCGAAATCCGCAGGCATCAATCTGCCGGCAGAGCTTTTCCGCCCCGATTTGAGGATTTCGTAGAGATGCTCGACACATTCATCAGGATTGCACTGCTGCTGGCGATTTTCGCTTCGATCTTTCTGGTCAGCCAGCTGGCGCTGAATTTCTTCTGGAAACAGAACTCGCACAAGCGGGCGGTGAACAAGCGCCTCTCCATGATCAAGACCGGTATGGAGCGGGACCAGGTCGTCGCCATGCTGCGCAAAAACCAGCCGCAGGAGATGGAAAACCTGCCCGGCATCATCCGGCGGCCAGTTCTTTCGCTGCAACGAACCATCGCCAGTTCCGGCGTGCCGTTTACAATCATGCAGGTGCAGATGGCCATGGCCACGGCAGTGCTGGGCATCTTCGCCCTGCTGCTGCTGTTGATCGCCACCAGCGACGTTGTGGCATCAGCTGGCGTTCTGCTGATGGCAGTCGTGATGTCCTGCTGCATCGGCATTCTGCTGCCGGTGATGATATTGTCGATGATGGCAACGCGGCGCAGGCGGCGGGTGGAACAGCAGTTTCCCATTGCGCTGGACGTGTTCGTTCGGGCGCTCAAAGCCGGCCATCCCATCGCCTCCGCGCTCACCATTCTGACGCAGGAGATGGAAGATCCCATCGGCAGCGAATTTGGCCTGGTGTCGGATGAAATTTCCTATGGCGCCGACCTGACCGATGCCCTTACCGAGATGGCGGAACGCTGGGACCTTGATGATATCCGCATGTTCGTGGTGTCGCTTACCGTGCAGAACGAAACGGGCGGCAATCTGGCAGAGATCCTGGAAAATCTTTCCACCGTCATCCGTGCGCGCGCTTCGCTGTTCCTGAAGGTGCGGGCGCTGAGTTCGGAAGGCCGGATGACCGGCTGGCTGCTTACCGCCCTGCCGATTTTCGCCTTTGTCGGCATGTTCAGCGTGAACCCTGAATTCTATTTCAGTGTCGCGGAAGAACAGTCCTTCATAATCGGCTTCGTCGGGCTGATGGTGATGTACCTGCTGGGCTTCATCATGATCCGCAAAATGATCGACATAAAGGTCTGATATGCTGGAACAGATCCTCGCCAGCGCCATCCTGCGTTCCGCCCTGCTGATCGGGCTTTTCGTCCTCGTGGTGGTCGCCAGCTTTTCCGCCATGGCCTATTACAACAGGCGCAGCGCCATTCGCGGAGGCTTGCTGAAAATCCGCGACGATGTGGTGTTTGAAGAGCGTAAGCCGCCATCCCACAAGGAAGAAAATGCGTCGGCGTGGTCTAACATTGTCGATGCGGTGGAGCGGGCCGGGCTGCACCTTGGTGATAGCAAGGATCAACGCCTGAGAGAGCGGCTGGTGGCTGCGGGCTATACCTCGCCTTCCGCGCCCCGCGTCTATACTCTGGTGCGGCTGGCGCTCATCTTCGTTCTGCCGGGGCTGTATCTGCTGGTCGCGCTGACGAGGCCGGAGCCTCCCGGTTTTCTGGCGCTGTATATCTTCGGCTCCCTACTGGGGCTGATGGGTCTCTTTCTCCCGTCGCTTTTCGTGCAGGCCAAGGCAGACCGCCGGCGTGAGACGATCGTGAACGGTTTTCCCGATGCGCTGGACCTGATGCTGGTGTGCATGGAAGCAGGGCTGGGTGTGGAGGCCGCGATTGATCGCGTTGCGCGTGAGATGGCCTCCTCCCATCCGCTGGTTGCCACATTGCTGGGCACGGCGGTTCTGCAACTTCGCGCTGGCGCAACCCGGCAGGAGGCGTTTCGCCGCATGGCCGATGCCGCAGGCGTGGATGAAATCCGCAGCTTCACCACGCTTCTGGTGCAGTCGGACAAGCTGGGCACCTCGGTATCCTCCACACTGCGGGTTTATGCCGAGGAAATGCGAGAGAAACGCCGCATGCGTGCGGAAGAGAAAGCGCACAGGCTGCCCGTTTTGATATCCATACCGCTGGTGGTGTTCATGCTGCCGACGATGATCGGGGTCGTGATGCTGCCTGCTGCGATCCGAATGATGCGGGACATCTTCCCGATGATGACCGGCTGAAAAAGATAGGGGGATAGAAAATGCGTAAGGGATCACTCATCCTTGTGGTGGCGGCAGCGACAATGTCGCTGAGCGGATGCCAGCTGTTTTCACCGGGGCACGGCAATTCCTTGCAGGCCACGCAGACCCAGCCGGACATGGCCAGCTATTTCGATCAGCGCCTTGCCGATGGCAGGCGGCACCTGCAGGCCGGGCGGCTGTCCCATGCGATCACCGCGTACCGGCAGGCATCCTACAGCGCGGATCACACTGCCCGCGCGCATAACGGGCTGGCAATCGCGTTCGACAAGCTGGGCCGACGCGATCTGGCTGAACATTATTTCGCCTCCGCCATGGCGCTGGCCCCCGATGACGCGATGATCGCGCGCAACGTTGCCCGTTTCGATTCCTCCGCAGTGAATACCGATGAGGTAGAGATGGCCGTGCTCGCCGCGCAGCAGGCTGCGCCAAAGGCGGATTCATTCGATCAGGCAGGATCGATTGCGACAGATGGCGCGACAGCGCGCACGCATGGCCTAGTGCGAGCACGCGATGGCGGCATCGTACTGGGCGTGGCTGATTCCACTGCTCCGGTGGCGACAATGGCAGCGGCGTCTGTCAGGAAAGAAAGGCCTGCCGTGGTGCATGTGGGGCGCGCTGCTCCGGCCACACAGACTGCGCAGGCCAATGTCGAGGAGCGGGCTGGCTACCCTGTCAGGGTGCATATTGCAGAGGCGCCCGCCGAATATCCGGTGCGGGTGCAGATCGGCAAGAACTCTGGCCGTACAAGCGTGAAACTGGAAGATCGGCGCGGGCCGCCGAACGGGCGCACCACCACGATCCGCATTTCATCCCCGCGCGGATAAGGCATCGTGGAGCTTATTGGCGCTCTGGTCCTCGCCGCGTTCGCGTGCGTGGCGGCAATCTGGGACATTCGCAGCCGCAGGATACCCAACTGGCTGAACCTGTGTGTTCTGGTGGGCGGTATCATCATGATCGCGGTCAACTGGTCCACGGCTGAACCGCTATCCCACCTCATGCATTTTGGCCTGGCGCTGGCAGGAGCAATGCTGCTTTTCGCGCTGGGTCTCTGGGGCGGTGGCGATGCGAAGTTTTATGCCGCCACGGCAATTTGGTTCAGCCTCGGCAAGGCACTGACCTTCCTGATCGTGACAGCGGCAGCAGGCGCAATCGTCGTCATCGCCACCGGGCTGATTTCAACCGCGATGAAGAAGAAGGGTTGGCGCAAGGAAATCCCCTATGGCGTGGCCATAGCAACCGGCGCCATCGTGACCGCTTTCGTGTAAGCGCCGCCGCGTAGTCTTCCCTTTAATGCAGGTTCGGGCGCAGCCAGCGTTCGGCGGTTTCCACATCCATGGAGCGGCGCGCCGCGTAATCGGCTAGCTGGTCTTCCCCAATCCGCGCCACGCCGAAATACTGGCTGTCGGGATGGCCAAAGTAAAAGCCGCTCACCGCTGCCGTGGGAAGCATGGCCTGGCTTTCCGTCAGTGTAAGCCCCGCATTGGCATTTGCATCCAGCAGATCGAACAGCACGGGCTTCAGCGTGTGATCGGGGCATGCGGGATAGCCGGGGGCGGGGCGGATGCCTTTGTAATTCTCCCGGATCAAATCCTCGTTCGACAGCGCTTCTTGCGGGGCATAGCCCCACAGATCGGTGCGCACGTGCTGATGCACTCGCTCTGCCAGGGCTTCCGCGAAACGGTCTGCCAGTGCCTTCAACAGGATGTCGGAATAGTCGTCCGTATCCATTGCAAAGCGGGCAAGGTGGCGTTCAATGCCGTGGATGCCGACGGCGAAACCGCCGATCCAGTCGCCTTGCGGATCGATGAAGTCAGAAAGGCAGAAATTGGCGCGGTCGCGGCTTTTCTTCACCTGCTGGCGCAGGAACGGCAGCAGCGTGTCATCGTCCAGTACCACGTCATCCTCCACTGCCTTGCACGGCCAGAAGCCGCAGACGGCGCGCGCCGTCAGCCAGTTTTCATCGATGATGCGATCCAGCATATCCTGCGCATCGGCAAACAGGCTGCGCGCGCTTTCGCCCACCACCGGGTCCTGAAGGATGGCCGGATATGTGCCGGCCAGTTCCCACGCGCTGAAGAACGGCGTCCAGTCGATGGTTTCGCGAAGGTCCGCCAGGTCCCACGCGTCAAACACATGCACGCCCGGCTTTGCGGGCGCCGCGGGCTTCTGACTGAAATCGGCCATGAAGCGATTGGCGCGCGCATCGGCCAGCGGGTGCAGGGCGGAACCTGTCTTGCCCGCACGGCTGACGCGTACCTTTTCATGTTCCGCCGCGGTCTTTTCGACAAAGGCATCCTTCTGCGTGTCAGACAGCAAATTGCTGGCCACGCCCACGGCGCGGCTGGCATCCAGCACGTGGATCACCGGCCCATCATAGGCAGGATCGATGCGCAGCGCAGTGTGCACCTTGCTGGTGGTGGCCCCGCCGATCAGCAATGGCAGATCCATCTCGGCCCGCTGCATTTCCTGCGCTACCGTCACCATCTCATCCAGTGACGGGGTGATGAGGCCGGACAGGCCTATGATATCCGCGCCTTCCGCCTTCGCGGTTTCGATGATCTTCGTCCACGGCGTCATCACGCCAAGGTCGATCACCTCGTAACCATTGCACTGCAGCACCACGCCCACGATGTTCTTGCCGATATCGTGCACGTCGCCCTTCACCGTGGCCATCACGATCTTGCCCGCGCTGCGCGAATTCGCGGTCTTCTCTTCCTCGATAAACGGGATGAGATGGGCCACGGCCTTTTTCATCACGCGCGCCGATTTCACCACCTGCGGCAGGAACATCTTGCCCGATCCGAACAGGTCGCCAACCACGTTCATGCCGTCCATCAGCGGGCCTTCGATCACCTCGATCGTGCGCCCCTCGCGCGCGGCGATTTCCAGCCGCGCTTCCTCGGTATCGGCGACGACATGCGTGTCGATCCCCTTCACCAGCGCATGTTCCAGCCGCCGCGTTACGGGCCAGCCGCGCCATTCCGCCTCCTGCTTCTCATCCTCTCGCGATTTGCCGCGATAGCTTTCAGCCAGAGCGATCAGCCGCTCTGTTGCATCGGGGCGGCGGCACAGGATCACATCCTCGCACGCCTCGCGCAGTTGCGGGTCCAGCATGTCATACACGTCCAGCTGTCCGGCGTTGACGATGGCCATATCCAGCCCGGCGGGAATGGCGTGGAACAGGAAGACAGAGTGCATGGCGCGGCGCACCGTTTCATTGCCGCGAAAGCTGAAGGAGAGATTAGACAATCCGCCAGAGCAATGCACATGCGGGCACGCTTCGCGGATTTCCGCCACCGCCTCGATAAAATCCAGGGCATAGCGATCATGCTCTTCCATGCCCGTGGCAACGGCGAAGATATTGGGATCGAAGATGATGTCTTCAGCGGGAAATCCGGCCTCCGTCAGGATGCGATAGGCGCGGGAACAGATTTCGACCTTGCGCTCCTTCGTATCGGCCTGGCCGGTTTCGTCGAAAGCCATCACGACGACGGAAGCGCCGTAATCCATGCATTTCGTCGCCTGCTCCAGGAATTGCTCCTCACCTTCCTTCAGGCTGATGGAATTGACGATGGGCTTGCCCGACACGCATTTCAGCCCGGCTTCGATCACGTCCCACTTGGAACTGTCGATCATCGTGGGCACGCGGGCGATATCGGGTTCTGCGGCCAGCAGGCGCAGGAAGGTGGTCATTGCCTCCTCGGAATCCAGCAGCCCTTCATCCATGTTCACATCGATGATCTGCGCGCCGTTTTCCACCTGCTGCCGCGCAACCTCCACTGCCGCGGGGTAATCGCCTTCCAGGATCAGTTTCTTGAAGCGGGCGGATCCGGTGACATTGGTCCGCTCGCCAATATTGACGAAACGCGCCGTTGGCGCACCAATGGTCGCGGTGTCTTGATCGAGATTGCTCATGTCAGGCAGCTACCGTGAAGGGTTCAAGCCCTGCCAGCCGGGTGGCAGGTTGCACGTCCGGAATGGTGCGGGGGGCCACGCCGCGCACGGCATCGGCGATGGCGGCGATATGTTCGGGGGTGGAGCCGCAGCAGCCGCCAAGGATATTCGCATGTCCGCCCGTGGCCCAGCCGGACAGTTTCTGCGCCGTTGTTTCAGGAGGCTCGTCATACTCGCCAAGTTCATTGGGCAGGCCGGCGTTGGGGTAGGCCAGCACCAGGCTTTCGCTGATCTTGCCCAGTTCCTGCACATAGGGGCGCAATTGTTCCGCGCCAAAGGAACAGTTCAGCCCCACCGCCAGCGGCTTTGCATGGCGGACGGAATACCAGAACGCCTCCACCGTATGGCCGGAGAGATTGCGGCCTGAAAGGTCCGTCAACGTCATCGAAAGGGCAATAGGAATTTCCCGGCCCAGCTCGCGTTCCAGCGCGCGCACGGCGAAGATCGCGGCCTTGGCGTTCAGCGTGTCGAATATCGTCTCCACCAGGATCAGATCCGCGCCGCCTTCTATCAGGGCGGCGGCCTGATCGCGGTAGACATCGGCCAGGAAGTCAAAGCCGATTTCGCGATATCCGGGGTCCTCCACATTGGGGGACAGGGTCAGTGTCTTGTTGGTTGGCCCGATGGCGCCGGCCACGAAGCGCGGGTTGCCGTCTTTCTCTTCCGCCTCGTCCGCCGCCTGCCGGGCGATGCGGGCAGAGGCGAGGTTGATCTGTTGCACCATGTCCTGCGCTGCGTAATCGGCTTGGCTGATGCGATTGGCGGAGAAGGTATTGGTGGATACGATGTCCGATCCCGCATCCAGATATGCAGTGGTGATCGTACGGATGATATCGGGCCGGGTCAGGGCCAGAATATCATTGTTGCCCGCCTGCGATGCGGAGAGGCCAAGATCGCCTGCAAAATCGGCCTCGCCCAGCTTTTCCTGCTGGATCATGGTGCCAAAGGCGCCGTCGAACAACAGGATGCGTTTGGCGGCCTGCGCCAGCAATGTTTCGCGAATGCTCATGCCGCGGCCTCCACCCGGGCCGGAACGCGCAGGCCCATGAGGTGGCAGATCGCCTCGATCTGTTCGGCGCGGTTTAGCGTGTAGAAGTGAAATTCACGCATGCCGCCTTCGTAAAGCTTGCGGCACAGTTCGGCGGTCGTCGCGATGGACACCGCTTTTCGCGTTTCAGGGTGATCGTCCAGCCCTTCGAAAACCGCCTTCATCGGCGCGGGGATCTGCGCGCCGCATGCGCCGGCGAATTTGCAGGTTTGCGCGAAATTGGTGATCGGCAGGATGCCGGGCACGATCGGAGCATCGATGCCGGCGGCCACGGCGCGGTCCCGAAACCGCAGGCAGGCATCGGCAGAGAAGAAGAACTGCGTGATCGCGCGCGTTGCGCCTGCATCCAGCTTCCGCTTCAGATTGTCGAGATCGTGCTGCGCGCTTTGCGCGTCGGGATGCACTTCGGGATAGGCGGCCACGGAAATCTCGAAATCGGCAAGTTTGCGCAGGCCCGCCACAAGCTCCGCCGCATTGGCATAGCCTTGCGGATGCGCGGTGAACGGCTGGCCCGGTTCGCCTCCATCGCCGCGCAGGGCCACAATATGGCGGATACCTGAGGCGTGGAACTGCATGGCCATGTCATCCACCTGGTCCCGGCTGGCATCCACGCAGGTAAGATGCGCGGCGACGGGCGCAGAGCCTTCGTCCACCAGCTTGCGGATGGCGGCAAGGCTGCGTTCGCGGGTGGAGCCGCCTGCGCCATAGGTCATCGAAACGAAGGATGGCGCAAAGGCCGAAAGCCGCTGCGACGTGCGCGCCAGCAGGTTTTCCGCCTTGCTGGTGGCAGGCGGAAAATATTCGAACGATACGGCGATATCGCCCGGCATGGCGGCAATCGATCCCGGTGTGTCAGCCGCATTGGTCGAGGGCGTGAAACTGTTCATTACGCGAAGTCTTCCTGCAAGTTCGCGCGCTTTGTGCACTGCAAGATTACAGATATCAAGATATCTTTATATCAGCATGGCAAAGAGGTTCTGGTTACGATTGCACATATAATGAAACGCGCATAGGCGTGGTGCGATGAGGATCGAACCTGTCGTCAACGCCCTTGCGGACAGCACAAGGCTGCGCATCATGCGCCTGCTGGAACAGCTGGAACTGGCCGTGGGAGAGCTTGCCCACGTGCTGGGGCAAAGCCAGCCGCGCGTATCGCGCCATGTTGCGATCCTGTCTGACAGCGGGCTGGCGCAGCGTCGCCGCGAAGGCAGCTGGGCCTTTGTCCGCAAGGCCGTGTTCCTGCAATCTGACAATGCGATAAACGCCGCCGTAGCGCATCTGCTGGACGGGGCGGAGGCAGAGGATGCAGAATTTGCCGCGCAGTGCGCAGAGGATCGCCGCCGCCTCGCCGCGATCCGATCCATGCGGGAAGAAAGCGCGAAAGCATTCTTCGCCAGCCATGCGAATGAATGGGACCAGCTGCGCGCGCTACTCAGCCCGTCGGAGAATGTGGAAGCGGCCATGCTGGATGCGCTGGGTGATGCGCCGCTGGGTCGCCTGCTGGATATCGGCACGGGCACGGGCCGCATCGCGGAACTGCTGTCAGATCGTGCAGAGCACGTGGTGGGGCTGGATCGAAGCCCCGAAATGCTGCGTCTGGCAAGAGCGCGGCTGCAGCATCTTTCCGCCGCGCGGTGGGAATTGGTGCAGGGGGATTTCTATGCGCTGGGCTTTGTGGACGAGACTTTCGACACCGTCATCCTGCACCAGGTGCTGCATTATGCGCAGGAACCCGCCTACGCCATCAGGGAGGCCGCGCGCGTTTGCCGCAAGGGTGGGCGGCTGGTGATCGTGGATCTGGCCGCGCATGAGAACGATGATCTGCGCAAACGCCACGCCCATGTTCGCCTTGGCTTTGCGGAGGAACAGATGAAAGGCTTTCTGGCGGAAAATGGCCTTTCCTATGCCCTCCATTCCGCACTGGAGGGCGATGCGCTGACCACGAAGGTGTGGGTCGCGCAGAAAGACTGCTGATCGGCGCAGCCGATATGAGGATGCGAATTGAGCATTTCTGCCTAAGCGCCCTCGGACTATTTTGCACTTGCGAGCGTTGTTCACTTGCGCGAATGCTTCGCCATGCGAAGTCTGCTAGGTGCAACTACCTAAACCAATCAACACCTTGCGAAAACCATTCTTCGCGCATGGTCCGGCCAATCTAAGGTAACGAAATTTGACGCAGCACCAGTCACTCGAAGATGGCCGTTCCGGCAATCTACCGGCGCGGCGGGAGTTTTCCGACCTTTCCGAAGCGCGTGACCTTGGCAATGAACCGCGCGATCCCAGGAACGAGTTTTCACCCATCCCGACCAGCAGCATCTGGTCGATCATCTGGGCGCGCAAGCTGTGGCTGCTGGGCGCGGCGATTATCGGCCTTCTGCTGGCGCTGGGCTATTCCTTCCTGCAAACACCGCTGTACCGTTCCACCAGCACGATAGAGCTCAATGCCCCCACCGCGCCGGTTACGGCCAGCGGCTCCGGCGTGAACGAGACAGCTGCGCCGCCGCCGACGGATGAGGAATATCTGGATACGCAGGTTGGCATATTGCGCAGCCGCGCGCTGGCGGAACGCGTGGTGCAGGATCTTGAACTGGTTCCGCCTGCTGCAGATGGCCAGCCGCGCACCGTTGCAGCCATTGCCAGCGAGATTGCGGACGGCCTTTCTGTCGACACGACCGAAAACAGCCGGATCATCGAACTAAGCTACGTCTCGCCCGATGCGGGTCGGGCGGCGCACCTCGTGAACGGGTTTGCCAATTCCTACATCCAGCTGGCGCTGGACCGGAAGTATGATGCCACTGTCGCCGCGCGCGACTTTCTGGAAAAGCGGATAGATACCGTTCGTGAAGAGATGAACGGGGCAGAGCGGGACCTGGTGCGATATGCGCAGGCAAACGGCATCATCCTGCTGGGCGGCGAGGGCGGGGAAAGCGCCGGCAGCGGCAACAGCCTGACCGGCAATACGCTGACATCCATCAACGCAGCACTGGCCGAGGCGCAGCAGAAACGCATCACGGCAGAGCAGCGCTTTCGCCAGGCAAGCTCAATCGGTGAAACCAACACCAGCACCGCGGCCCTGCGGCAGGAACTGGCCAGCGTGAAGGCGGAATACGAGGAAAAGTCCACCTAGCTGCAGGAAAGCTTTCCTGAAATGGTGCGCCTCAAATCCCGCATCGATGAGCTGAACCGGCAGATATCTTCCGAAGCCGGTCGCTCTGTCGCGGCCCTGCGCGCGGAATATGAAGCCGCGCTGGCAGAGGAAAAATCGCTGCGTACCCGCGTCAATCAGCTCAGCTCTGCCGCGCTGAGCGAGCGCGGGGAATCCATTCAATATAATATCCTGCAACGCGAATTCGATACCAAGCGGGCCTTGTACGATGCGCTGATGGGCCGATACAACGAGATGAGCGTTGCCGCAGGTGTGGGTGCCGCGCAGGCGGCGATCGTGGATAGCGGGCAGGTTTCCGCGCAGCCCTATTCCCCCAACACCATCCTCAACGCGATCATTGGCATGTTGGCGGGCCTGCTGCTGGGCGCCATCGCGGCCATCGTGTGGGATCGCTTCACCAACACCATCAAGACCAAGGAAGACGTAAAGCAGAAGCTGAAGCTGACGGCTTTCGGGGCGATCCCGAAGAAGGACAAGAAGGTGGAGCTGAGCGACGAGCTGGCCGATCCGCATTCAGAGATCTACGAAGCCTATGCCCACCTGCGATCGACCTTGCAGCTTTCAACGATTGGCGGCTTCCCCAAGACGCTGCTTGTAACCAGCGCGAACCCCGAAGAGGGCAAGTCCACCACCAGTTACAGCCTGGCCGTGCAACTGGCGACGGTGGGCAAGCGCGTGCTGCTGATCGATGCGGACATGCGCAAACCCACATTCTCGGTCGATCAGTACCCCGATATCGGCCTTTCCAGCCTGCTGACGATCAGCGGCGTGCCCCGCGACCATATTCTGCAAACATCACAGCCCGGCCTGTTCCTGATGCCAAGCGGGCCGCATCCGGCCAATCCGGCAGACATTCTCGTGCCATCCCGGCTGAAGGGGATACTGACGGATCTGGCGCCGCATTTCGACATGATCGTGATCGATGCACCGCCTACGCTTGGCTTTGCCGATGCAATGCTGCTGGGTTCGGTTTGCGAAGGCACGCTGTTCGCCGTGGAAAGCGGCAAGACGCGGACGCGCGCCGCGCTGACGGCGGTCAATCAGTTACAAATGTCCGGTGTACGGCTGCTGGGCGCGGTGCTGACGAAGGCGGCGGTTTCAGCCGAGGAATACAGCTACAGCTATCGTTATTACCGACAGGCGGTGGCGGACAACAATCCGCGCCGCGCGCTGATAGAGGCGCTGTCCGATCGCGACGATCCGGACGGTGATTGGCACAAGGCTGACCTCTAGGGCCGATCTCTGTGGCCGACCTGTAACTCCCAACCCAAAGGCTGGGCGCAAACCTAGCCCGGCTGGTCGATGATGATCGTGGCGCTGGCTGCTTTTGGATCGCGCATGGTGCCGCGACGCCCGATTTCGCTCACCTTGCCATCTTTGATCGTCAGCACCCGGTCCGCCAGTGCCAGCATCGCGCGCCGATGCGATACGATGATGGTGGTGCAGCCGATCTGGCCCAGGCGATGCGCCTCAACGAAGGCGGCCTCGTCCTCCGGTGTGAAATGCGATGTCGCTTCATCCAGCACCAGTATGGATGGCTCTGCCAGCAGCGCGCGGGCGATTGCCAGACGCTGGCGCTGACTGCCGGACAGGGCTACGCCGCGATTCCCGATCTGCGTGCGGTATCCGTTGGGAAGCTGCATGATAAAGTCATGCGCCTGCGCCAGCTTGCAGGCACGCTGCACATCCGCTTGGGAAAAGCCGGACTGCCGCATCGTCAGATTATCGAGGACAGTGCCGTCCTGAAGCAGGGGATGCTGCGGCACATAGCCGATCTGACGCCGCAATTGCTGCAAATTCATCTGCGCGATGTCGCATCCGTCGATCTTGATGCGGCCATTACGCGGCTGATACAGTGCCAGCAGCAGGGCAAGGATCGTGCTTTTCCCGGCTCCATTCTCGCCCGCCAGCACCACGGTTTCGCCAGCCTCTATATCGAATTGCGCCCCGCGCAGCACCTCTTGCTGACCGGGATAGCCGAACCACACATTGCTGAAACTGATCCAGCCGGCGCACGAAGTTTCCAGCAAAGGCATGGCATATCCCGGCTCCGCTGCCTTGGCCAGAACGTGGTTCAGCCGCTCCAGCGATCCCCTGGCCATGCTGACCCGGCCCATGAAGCGCGATGATGTATGCATCGCATAAACCAGCAGCCCGACATACAGCACGAAGGTAAAGAACGCAGCCGGGTTCGCCTGCCCAATGCCCAGCCGCTGATGCGCCAACAGCAGGAGGAACAGGCTGCCCAGCCCGGCGATCAGCATGATTGCAGGGGTCAGGACGGCGATGACCTTGCGCCGGCGCAGCTTCAGGCGGCGCAGCTTCTCGATCACCTGGCGATAGCCGACAAGGGCGCTGTCTTCACTGGCGAAAGCCTTGGCCGCGGGAAGCATTTCCAGATTGCTCTCGGCTGCGGCGAACACCTCCGCCTCGGCGATCTGGATCTTGATGGAAAGCCCCCTAAGCTCACGCCCGATCAGCCTTTGCAGCATAAAGCACATGGGCAGCAGCACCATCGCCAGCAATGCCATCGCCTGATCGATCTGGAACAATGCCACCGCAGCACCGATGCCCGCCAGCAGCGCGGTGGGCGTGGCGGCGAGAAAGCGCGTCAGCAAGATGCCGAAAAGAGAGAATTCCGAGGTTAGCAGGGCCAGCAGATCACCCTGCTGCTTACGGTCGAGATAGGCCATGGGCAGGCGCTGCACATGGGCAAAGATATCGCCCTTGAACGCAGCTTCTATTCTAGTGCCAACGGCGGCGCTGGTTATCGCGCAGGCCATTTGCATGATGGCAAGAACGCATAGTCCCCCGGTCAGAAGCAGTGCGCTGGACAGGGCATTGCTGCCGTCTCCTGCCTGCGCCGCGCCCAGCAGTTCACCGAGCAACTGGCCAGTGATCCACGGCAGGGACAGTAAGGCGGCGGCGCAGGCCAGCGACAGGAATGCGACCAGCAGAAGCGACCCTCGATAGGGCCGCGCATAGGTCAGCAGCGCTTTGAATCCCATCGTAAGTCCCGCCAATACCCAGGCCAGGGCGCAAGGACTGCGCCGTGCCCGGTGATCTTGCGCCAGACTCAAGCAGATGATGATGGGGCGATCAAGCCGCGGGATTAATTATGGCGGGCCAATCCTCGGTTTAGAGGGCGACCAAAGTGGAGCGGGCTAGGCCACCATCTTCTGCGCAGTTTGCGCCACCTTTTCCGGGCGAACCGGTTTTCCGAGGAAGCAGGAATCCTTCAAATCCGGATGGCTGGCCTGCAGATCGCTGTATCCGGTCAGAAAGCAGAAGGGCACGCCATCGCGTTTCAGACGGGCGGCAAAGTCATAGGAATTCGTGCCATTGCCCAGGTTGATATCAAGGAAAGCTGCATCGGGGCGGTTTAGCGCGACATGCGCGTCAGCTTCCTCAACAGTGCAGAACGGGCCTGCAATCGCAAACCCTTCCGATTCCAGATGCTCTGCCAGGGCCAAGGCGACCATGAACTCGTCATCAAGCAATAATATGGTGGGGCTTGCGGTCATTATGCCGAGGGTCCGGCATCACTGCGCGACTGGAGCGGGAAAGATACCGTCCATTCAATGCCATCTTCGTTGAATGCCAAGTTTGCCCCCCCTTGAAGATCCGGACCGATAATCTTCTCCAACAACAATGATCCAAAACCGGTCTGGTTCCGCTCCGGCTCGCTTACCGGCGGGCCACCGTGTTCCTTCCATGTCATCACGACGGTGCTGCCATCCTCGACCTGCGTTGTCAGCGTGACCGTGCCCTTCTCGTTCGTCAGCGCACCGTGCTTTGCGGCATTGGTGGCAAGTTCGTGGAAGGCCAGCGTGAGTGAAAGCATTTGCTTGGATGTCAGAAGCGGATCATCGCCTTCCAGCCTTATGCGGCTGGATTCGTCTTCAATATAGGGCTCTATTTCCGACTTCAGCATCTGGCTGACGCGCGCGCCCTTCCAGTCTTCTGCAGTCAATAGATCATGCGTACGTGAAATGGCCTGCAGGCGATCGCGCAGGGTGGCGATGAAGCCTTCCAGATCGGTGGCCCGCCGGGATGAAAACTGCACGATGGCCAATGTGGTTGCCATTGAGTTTTTCACGCGGTGCTGCAGTTCGTGCAACAACAGATATTGCTGTTCCTGCGCCTCCTTGCGCGTGGTGATATCCTGCACCGTACCGAGGAAGGAGATCACCTTTCCAACATCGTCCATGCGCGGGCGGCCGTGAGCGGCTATCCAGCGCATCTCGCCATCGGCGCGGCAGACGCGGCATTCGAATTCCCAGTCCTCCCGCGCGCTGGCCGCCTTGTCGAAGGCATCCCGCACCAAGGCGCGATCATCGTCCAGAACATGATCCAGGAAGATATGCAGGTTCCATTCCTCGATCTTTTTGTCATATCCGAAGATCCTGTCATGCAGGAGCGAGGTTTCCGCGTTCTTATCATCGAGGCACAGCTCCCACGCGCCCAGTTCGCTGGTTTCCAGCGCGAAGTTCAGCCTGGCTTCGCTTTCCTCCAGATCGCGCTGCAGGGTCTTCTGCTCGGTGACTTCTGTAACGCAGCAGCCCACGGCGAAAACCTCGCCCTCTGCGCTCAGGACGGGGAAATAGTCGACCACCCAATCCCGCTCTATATCGGGTTGCGCAGGTGTGGTGCCATGCAATTGAATACCCAGCGCCGGCTTGCCAGTGGCGAGCACCTGCTTCTGGATATCGCGAATATCCTCGTCGATTTCGGGGAGGAGTTCGCCCTGCTTCTTGCCGATATGATCGGCGACCGGGAAACCGTTGATCTGTGCCAGCCGATCATTGATGCGCAGCCAGCGCAGATCCCTGTCCACCAGGCACAGGCCCACGGGCGTCGTGCGGTAAAGGGTTTCCAGCTCTGCATATTGCTTGGCCAGCATCTCGGCATTCTCGGCGATCTGCCTTTCGAACCGCTTGCGTTCGGTAATGTCGAAAAAGGTCAGTACGCAGCCATCGATCCGGTCGTCGGTACGACGATAGGGGCGGATGCGCATGAGGAATGTTTCCTCGGTCGCCTCTATCCGCACTTCGCGTTCCAACGGTTGCAGGGTTTCGGTAACCCGTGCGGCGTCTGCCTCCAGGTCATCATAGCTGACCTGCCATTTCAATTCGTTGATATTACGGCCGATATCCCGCTCCCGCACGCCGAACAGCCGCCGCGATGCCGGGGTATAGCGGCGCAGCTTCAGGTGCTGATCAAGGAAAACCGTTGCGATATCGGTGCTGTCGAAAAGGTTTTTCAAATCCGAATTGACGGCCAGCAACTGCCGGTTATTTTCGCTCAACTCGGCGTTGACGGTTTCCAGTTCCTCGTTGATCGATTGCAATTCCTCGCGCGAGGTTTCCAGCTCCTCGTTCGAGCTTTGCAGCTCCTCGTTCATCGACAACAGCTCTTCGTTGGAGCTTTTCAGTTCCTGTTCGGTCGTCTCGTAACTGGCCATGGTGCTGGACAATTGCTGTCGCACCGTGGTCAATTCGCGTTCGATCCAGTCGCGCTCCTCGTCACTGCGATCCGCGCTCGATCCTGTCAGTTTGGACGCATCCTGCATGCGCACAGGTTGCAGCGTGACCAGCAGGCTTCCTTCCGCAAAGGGCAGGGGCCGCGCCTCTACATCCACCACTTCCGGGTCGCCATCGGCTGACAGAACGACGTTGGGGGTGCAGCAAACCCGGCCCAGCTGCCGCGCCTCTGTAATCGTGTTGCGAACCGGCAAGCGCAGGTCGCGCATCAGGAACTGTTCGATCGCGGATGATGGCTGGCCCTGATTGGGGCTGATGTACCGGCTCATCGGTTCGGACAGATAGCTGATCTCGTCACTGGAGTTGATCACGGCAAAGGGTGCCGCGCTTTGCCGTGCGAAAAAGGTCAGCACCTGGTTTTCAAAACTGTGATCCAGCGTCACGGGCTGGGTTGGCGAAGGGGTTGCGGCCCTTCCCAGTCGCCGTTCGCGCCGCGTGCCGCCCATGGCCGACATCGGCAGCGAAGAAAACGCCGCGGGCTCCGCATCGTTGCGTTTGAAGAGCCGCGCTTCGCGATCGATGGTGTGGAAGAAGCGTTCCTGTTTTCCCAGCGATTCCGATGGGCCGATGAACAGGAAGCCGCCCTGTTTCAGCGCATAGTGGAAGCGCGGGAAGATCGTTTGCTGCACATCGGCGTTCAGATAGATCAGCAGGTTGCGACAGGATATCAGGTCCAGTCGGGAGAACGGCGGATCCTGCAGCAAATTATGCGGGGCAAAGATGCAGCGTTCGCGAAGCAGCGGCTTCACCTGGAATGCGCCGTCTTCCCCTGTAAAAAAGCGGTCGCGCCGCTCTGGCGAAATTTCCGCCACCTGGCTTGCGGGATATATCCCCTCCCGCGCATGGCGCAGCGCGGATGCATCGATATCCGTGCCGAAGATCTGCCACTGCCGATTGTCGCCAGTGGCTTCCATCGCTTCGGACAGCAGCATCGCGATCGTATAGGCTTCCTCCCCCGTTGAACAGCCGGGAACCCAGATGCGGAAGGCATCCTGGTCCCCGTCCAGCAGCGGCAGGATCGCCTCCTGGTTCAGCTTTGCAAAAGCCTCTTCATCGCGGAAGAAGCGGGTGACCCCGATCAGGAAATCCTGCAGCAGCAGGCCGCGCTCCTGCGGATCGTCGCGCAGCCGCTTCTTGAAATCACTCACGCTGACATCGCGTGTCACCATCATGCGGCGTTCTATGCGGCGGATCAGCGTGCCGGGCTTGTATTCGCTGAAATCCAGCCCGTCCTCATCATCCATCGCTTCCAGGATTTCGGGCAGACTGTCCGCAATATCCTCCCGAAGCTTGGCAGTGCCATCCACCGTCAGCACCTGATCGCGGTGGCGCACGATATCGATCAGGCGTTCGGGAATGCGGCGCGGCGGCAGGGTGAAATCAACGAGGCCCGTGGCCGCCGCACTATCCGGCATTCCGGGGAATTGCGCGCTGTCGCTTTTCTGCACGATGGCAAATCCGCCCGCCGCCTTCACCGCACGAACGCCCAGCGTGCCGTCGGTGCCGGTGCCGGACAGGATAACGGCAAAGGCCTGCGCGCCCTTGTCTTCCGCCAGCGATTCCAGGAACTTGTCTATCGGGGTGCGCAGGGCCTGTGACGGATCGCGATCATGCAGGTACAGTATGTCGTGCTGGGTCGTTACCCACGGGCCGGACGGCAGCACATAGATGGTGTCTGCCTGCGCCCTCATGCCATCTTCGATTTTCTTGATCGGCAGCTGGGTATGATTGGCCAGCAGCTGATCCATCATGGAGACGTGATCGGGCGAGAGATGCTGCACGATGACATAGGCGATGCCGCTGTTCGACGGAATCGCGCCCACCAGCTCGTTCAAAGCCTCCAGCCCGCCGGCAGATGCGCCTATGCCGACGATGGGAAGCCCGAGGTTCGCGTCTTCGTCGGATTCGCTCATAAACGTCCTAAAAAGCTGCCTGATGCAAGTTAAAGCAGGGCAAGGTCAGCAAAGTTCCGCAAAGTTCCGCTGAAAAAATCCGCCGAGTGCAAAATAATGGCGCCAGCGCGTGTATGTAATGGCGAAATCGTATCCCTGACGGACATCTATGTCGATACCGCATTACGACTGATGTCGTTCGCAGCCAGCCCGAAGCGACTTCGCCCTATTCGGCAGGCGTCACCATCGCCAGCAGGGCGAAACTGGCCAGCCAGTGAGAGCCCATGTAGTCACCATCCACCGCCTCTATCGAAGACGCAAAATGCCTTTCGGCGGATGCGCGCAGCCGCGCCGCGCGGGCATCATCGCCAAGGGCGCTGGCGATGGCGCGTAATGCCCATGCGCGGCTAAGGTTGAGCCCGTCCAGATGCGCCATCTTGCCGTCGCTGGGATCGGTTACGCGCACAGGGTTGCAGGCATCGTCCAGCCAGCCGCCTTCGGGCAGCACGCGGCCAAACCATGCCACGAAATCGTGCAGCGGCAATATGCGCTGCATCAGCAGGCTGACCGACAATATCGGCGAGAGGAACGAGTCCCCGCCAATGTCCCACCCGCTATATTCCGGCAGATCACGGAAATGGGCGATGGCGTAATCCGTGATCAGCTCGCGCAGGTCAGGATCGAAAACGCCCGCCCATTCCCGCGACAGGGTGAGCGCGAAGGCGGTGTTGAAATGCGTGCCGGTGGTGATCGGATGGGCCAGGCGCGGCAGGTAATCGTGAAAACCGGCGGCGAAATGGCGGGCCAGCGGCTCCAGCATGCTGGCCCATTCGCGGGCTTCATGGCGGCTGGCCTCCAAATGGAGATAGAGCAGCCAGGCCCAGCCATAGGGCCGCTCAAACCCGCGCGATTCCGGGCGCTGCGCATAGGCGAGTTCGGCAGCCAGCTTGTCAGCCGTGAAAGTCTCATTTGCCAGCGCATCGATTTGCGCAGCTTCCGGCATATCGGGGTGAAGGCGGCGCAGGGTCAGCAGCGTCCACCAGCTATGCACGCAGCTGTGCCAGTCGAAACTGCCGTAAAAGGCGGGGTGCAGTTCGCGCGGCGTCTGCGCATCGCCATCGCTGGCCATTACGTGATCCAGCTTGTTGGGATATTCCTGCCCCACATGGCCCAGCGCGGTGCGGGCAAAGCGGCGGGCGGCTGCCTCGTCCAGATGCCTCATGACGCGCTGCCATAGGCGCCGCCACCCGGCGTGCGGATCACGATCACGTCGCCCGGTTTCATGTCGGCAGCGCCCGTGGCGCCAAGGTTCAGCTGCGAGCCATCCTCGCGCATCACCAGCGTTTCACCGGGCAGGGCATCGCCGCCGCCTGCAATGCCGCGCGGTGCCACTGTGCGGCGATTGGCGAGAATTTGCGCCTGCATCGGTTGCAGGAAACGGATGACCCGCTCCACCCCTTCGCCGCCATGCCATTTTCCTTTCCCGCCAGAGCCGCTGCGAATGGCGAACCGCTCCACCTGCACGGGCAGGCGGGTTTCCAGCACCTCTGGATCGGTGAGGCGAGAATTGGTCATGTTGGTTTGAACAGCATCAGTGCCGTGGTGGCCGTCTCCCGCACCGGAGCCACCGGCGATCGTCTCGTAATATTGCCGCGTCTCGTCACCGAAAGTGAAGTTGTTCATCGTGCCTTGCGCCGGGGCCAGCGCGCCCAGCGCGGCGAAAATGGCATCGGTCACGACCTGGCTCGTCTCCACATTGCCCGCCACCACTGCGGCAGGCGGCTGGGGTGCCAGCATGGAGCCTTCGGGCACCACGATCTCTACCGGGCGCAAACAGCCATCGTTTAGCGGAATATCGTCGTCGATCAGGCAACGCAGGCAATACAGCACCGCGGCGCGCGTGATCGCGGCGGGCGCGTTGAAATTATTGCCAAGCTGGTCACTCGTGCCGGTGAAATCGAAGCGCGCCGTTTGCGCCTCTGCATCAATGTCGACTGACACGGAAACCTCCGCGCCATTGTCCATCGCATAGGTGAAGCTACCCGGCTTCAAGCATTGCACTAGCGTCCGCACGGCGGCCTCCCCATGATCCAGCGCGTGGCCCATATAGGCGTTCAGAACGTCGCGCCCATGCTCCTCTGCCGCATCGCCCAGCAGGTCTGACCCGCGGGCACAGGCGGCCAGTTGCGCCTTCAGGTCCGAAATATTGCGATCGGGGTTGCGGGCCGGGTATGCGCCAGCGGTCAGGGCCGCGCGCAGTTCCGCCTCGCAAAAGCGCCCCTCGTCCACCAGCAGCACATCGTCGAGGCGAATGCCTTCCTGCTCTATACTGGTGCTGTCCGGCGGCATGGAGCCGGGTGCGGTGCCGCCGATATCGGCATGGTGCCCGCGCGCCGCGACGAAGGCATCGGGCTGCGCGCTTTCGGCAGAAAGGAATGTCGGCACGATCACCGTCACATCGGGCAGGTGGGTGCCCCCGGCGTAGGGATCGTTGAGACAGTAAGCATCGCCGCGCCTTATGCCGCGCTCGCTGCCAGCGCGATTGTCCACGATGCGGCGGATGCTGGCGGACATGGAGCCCAGATGCACCGGGATGTGCGGCGCATTGGCGATCAGCGCACCTTCGCCATCGAATAGCGCGCAGGAGAAATCCAGCCGCTCCTTGATGTTCACGCTGCTGGCCGTGCTTTCCAGCACCACGCCCATCTCCTCCGCCACGGCCATGAACATGTTGTTGAAGATGGCGAGGCGGATGGGGTCGACATCAGTTCCCGCAGCCTGCGCATGTTCGCGCGGCGCGATGCGGGTGAGGATCAGCGATCCTTCCTCGGCCAGCGTGGCACGCCAGCCCGCCTCCACGATGGTGGTGGAACCTGTATCGGGGATCATCGCCGGGCCATCCAGATGGTCTCCGGGTGTCAGCGATCCGCGCTGCTGCACAGCGCTCTGCGTCGCCAGCCCGCCGCTGGTGCCGCGCCCCTCCACGCTCAGCGCTTCCAGCACGATGGGTGCATCCTCGTCAGACCAGCCGAAGCGGCGGCGGTGTTCTTCGCGGAAACGCGCGTCGGCATCATCGCCCAATGGCAGGTCCAGCGTGGTGTCGCTGCCCTCGAAACGCAGGCGCATGCGGGGGATGAGATCGACATGGTCCTCCGCAATGCCCTGCGCGATAAGATCTTGCCTCACCGTGTCTTGCAGGCTCGTCAGCGCTTGCGAATAATCCTGCGTCAGCGGGCGCACCACGCCTGCCTCTCGCATGGAAACCACCGGGGCAAGGCCGATGCCATAGGCGCTCAGCATGCCGGCCAGCGGGTGAACCAGCACGGTTTCGATGCCCAGTTCGTCCGCCACGCGGCAGGCGAATTGTCCGCCCGCGCCGCCAAAGCAGGCCAGCGCATGGGTGGTAACGTCATGGCCGCGTGCGGTGGAGATGGTGCGGATGGCGTTGGCCATCTCGTCCACGGCAAGGGTGAGGAAGCCTTCGGCCAGTTCCTCTGCGCTCATCGGTTCGGGAAGCTGCGCGATGATTGCGTCAATTCGCGCGCGCGATGCCGCGGGGTCCAGCGGTTGATCGCCTTCGGGGCCGAAGACCTTGGGAAACTGCGCGGGGTCGATCCGGCCCAGCACCAGGTTGCAATCGGTCACCGTCAGCGGGCCGCCCTTGCGATAGCAGGCGGGGCCGGGATCGGCGCCCGCGCTGGCCGGGCCAACGCGCAGGGATTGCCCGTCAAACCGGCATACAGAACCGCCGCCCGCCGCCACGGTGTGAACCTGCATCATGGGTGCGGCGATGCGGATGCCTGCCACCACGCTGTCTCCGGTACGCTCGTACTCGCCCGCATAGTGGCACACATCGGTGCTGGTGCCGCCCATGTCGAAGCCGATGAGCCGGTCATACCCCAGCGCCTGCGCCGTCTCCACCATGCCCACCACGCCGCCTGCCGGGCCGGACAGCACGGCATCCTTGCCGCGAAAAACGCGGGCATCGGCCAGCCCGCCGTTCGACTGCATGAAGCGCAGCGAGCCATGATCGGGCAGGCGCGCAGCGAGTTGATCGACATATTGGCGGATTACCGGCGACAGATAGGCATCCGCCACGCTGGTATCCCCGCGCGGCACCAGCTTGATAAGGGGGGACACCTCGTGACTGACGCTGACCTGGGTGAAGCCGATATCGCGGGCAATTGCGGCCAGCTTTGCCTCGTGTTCCTGATATTGCCAGCCGTGCATCAGCACGATGGCCAGCGCTTCGAAACCGTCGTCGCGCAGCGCCTGAAGATCGGCCCGCGCTGCATCCTCGTCCAGCGGCAGCAGCACCGTGCCATCGGCGCCCACGCGCTCTGCGATTTCGATGGTGCGGCTCTCCAGCCGTTCGGGCTTCACGATGTGGCGGGCGAAGATATCGGGCCGCGCCTGATTGCCGATCTTCAGCGCGTCTGCATGGCCCGCGGTGATGGCCAGCGCCACGCGTTCCCCCTGCCGTTCCAGCAGGGCATTGGTGGCAATGGTGGTGCCGATGCGCAGTTCGGCTATCGGCCCCGCGCCATGCTGCGCCATCAGCCGCCGCACGGCCTCGCTCGCCGCATCGGGATATTGTTCGGGATTGCTGGACAGCAGCTTTGCGGTGACGATTTCACCGGCGGGCGTCTGCGCCACGACATCGGTGAAAGTGCCGCCGCGATCAATGGCGAAGCGATAGGATGCGTTCATGCCAGCCTATCTAGGCGCGCTGCGCCCGCAAGCAAACGTCATCCATCTCGCAAGGCCTCGTCATAAATGGTGACGACGGGGAAATCGGGATTGCGGATCGTGCAGTCAATCAGGAACTGCTCCACGATATCGCGGCGGGGATCGGCTGCGGCGGGGCGGCGAAACAGCATCATCCTCCACATCACCAGCGGCATCAGCTCCACCACATATTTGCGCGCTTCGGGACGCAGCATGGTGTTGGAGAACGGCGCCACGGCAACGCCGCGTTCCAGCATGGCGCTCATCACATCATAATATTGCGAATGCCCCACGATCTTTCGCGGGCGAATACCGCTGCTTGCCAGCCAGGAACGCGAATCCCGCTCATGCTTGCTGCCCGCTGGCGGCAGCACGAATGGCAGTTCGCTCACTTCCTCGGCGGTAAGCGGAAGAGTCTTGCCCTTTGCGAGATCGCGGTGGCCGTAGATCCCGCCATCCACCAGCGCGAGCGATTTCAACTCGGCCGGTTCCTCATACCCGTCGCGAAGGTTGATCAGCGCAAAGTCGAACCCGCCTTTGCGCAGGATGCGCGCAATATCGGGCGTGGGGGGATGGGTTTCGAAATCCAGTTCTATCTGCGGGTAGGATGAAAAGAACCGATCCAGCTTCTGGCGGATATAGAAGTCGAACATGCCCTGGCCCACCAGCAGGCGCAGGGTGATCGGCCTCTCGATGTCTCCGCCGCTGCTCTTGTGCGCGGCCAGAACCTGCGCGGCGTGGGCAAAGTCCTCCAGATCCGTTTCGAACGCGCGCCCCTCCGGCGTCAGCACGGGTTTGCGGCCCGATTTCCTTTCGAACAGGGTGAGGCCAAGCTGTTCCTCCAGCACTTTCAGCTGGTTGCTGACGGATGCCTGCGAGATGCCCAGCTGTTCTGCACTTGTGCGAAAGCTGCTGGTCTCCGCCAGATGCGCGAAAATCTCCAGCTGGCGCAGTGTGAAAGGTAGACCTGAAATAATCACTCGCAACTAAAGCCATAATCGGCAGGTTATGGCAAGCTATCACATTGCGATGCGTTGCTTTTGCGCGCGCCGGGGCAGAAAATCGCTGCACAAAAATAAAAACCTTGAGGGAGGATATATGGTTTTGGGCAATGATGGCGCTCGTGCGCGTATCGTGAAGTACACCCTGGCAAGCGGAGCCAGCGCGCTGGCTCTGGCGCTTTCGGCAACCGCCACACTGGCGCAGGATGGCGCCGATCAGCAAGATGACCAGCCGATCATCGTTACAGGTTCGCGCATCCAGTCCGATGGTATGCAGGCCCCCGTTCCCGTCACCGTCGTCGGAGCGGAAGAGCTGGAGGCGCTGGCCCCCGGCGCGCTGATCAGCGGCGTTTCCGAGCTGCCGCAGTTCCTGGGTAATGAGACGCCCAACAGCGGCGGCGCCTATTTCTCCCGCTCCGGCTTTGGCACGCTGAACCTGCGCGGCCTTGGCATCAACCGCACGCTGACCTTGCTGAATGGCCGCCGCGTGCCGTCCAGCAGCGCCTTTGGCGGGGTGGATATCAACCTCTTCCCCGAAGCTGTGATCAGCTCTGTCGAAACCACCACCGGCGGCGCATCCGCGGCCTATGGGTCGGACGCCGTGGCAGGCGTGGTCAACTTCACCATCGACACCAACTTCACCGGGCTGGAACTGAGCGCACAGGCCGGCATCACCGATCGCGGCGATGGCGAGAATTACGAGATTTCCGGATCTTTCGGCACCGATTTTGCCGATGGGCGTGGCCAGCTGATCGTATCAGGCGGCTATTTCAAGCACGAGGGTATCTCCACCTACGAAGACCGTGACTGGTATCAGGCCGTCGGCACTTTCGGCAGCGGCACCAGCGACAACCCCTACCGCTTCGTGCCGAACACCGTTTCCGCCAATGCCAGCTTCGACGGGCGCATCTTCGCGCCCGGCACCGCGATCAACGGGCTGGAATTCAATCCCGATGGCAGCGTTGGCCCTTATCAACCCGGATCGGAAAGCCAGTTCCCCTTCGGCATTCCGCCTGCACGCACCGCAGGCGGCGGCAATGATGACCTGGGCGCGGAACTGCCCACGATCTATCCCGATCTGGAGCGGTACTCGGCCTTCGTCTATGGCGATTTCGAAATCAGCGACAGCTTCAAGGTTTTCGGCCAGTACATCTTCGGTCGTACCGAGCTGTTCCAGTACAATGTCATCCAGTCCAGCTTTGGCGGCACGCCAACCGCTCTTACCATCTTCCAGGATAACGCTTTCCTGCCGGATGACCTGCGGCAGACGATGATCGCCAACAATATCGACAGCTTCTCGCTGCGCCGTCGCGGCACGCTGAACGATGTGGGCGGCAACAGCCTGGACGATACCTTCACCCAGCATATCGGCACGGTCGGTTTTGAGTGGGATCTGGATACGGGCGGTTTCATGGATGGCTGGTCCGTCGACGGGTTCTACCAATATGGCCAGACGGAGCGCGAGTGGGGCCAGTTCGGCCTGCGGGTGGACCGCGTGTTCGCCGCGATCGATGCGGTGGATGATGGCACTGGCAACATCGTGTGCCGCACCTCGCTGTTTGGCGATGCCTTTCCGGGGTGTCAGCCGCTCAACCTGTTTGGCGAGGGCAATGCCTCGGCAGAGGCGGTGGATTACGTCACCGGGTTCGAGGCGGGCCAGAACATCAGCACGCCGCTGTTCTTTGCCGACGATGGCTTCGCCAGCGGGCGCAGCTATGACTACACCACTTCCGATCGCAAGCTGAACATCACCACCTTCGAACAGCAATTTGCCGAAATTTCCGCCGCGGGTGATATCGTGGACCTGTGGGCCGGGCCGATCGCCGGTGCATTCGGTGCATCCTACCGTCGGGATGAGGTGCTGCAGATCGTGCAGGACGTGACCAATCCGGCATCCAATTTCAGCAATCCAGATCCGCGCCCGGTCCTGTGTTCCGGCGCCGCGCCGGGCCTTCGCGGGGTGAGCGTGCCGGACTGTCTGAACACGGTCGGCGTGCAATATTCCAAGGTTTCCAACATCAAGGGCTCCTCCACCGTGTGGGAGGGTTTTGGCGAGGTGCTGCTGCCGCTGTACGACAGCGATAACTTCGGCCTCTTCGCCAACGCCGCCGTGCGATACGCGGATTATTCGGGATCGGGTGGGGTCTGGGCCTACAAGGGCGGCCTGGAAGCCGAGTTCGGCGATTTCCGCCTGCGCGGCACCTATTCGCGGGACGTTCGCGCGGGTAACCTGTCGGAGCGGTTCGATCGCACCGGCGGCTCTGCCACGATTACCGACGTGCGCGATGGCCAGACGGTAACGGTCACCATCTTCTCCGGCGGTAACCCGGCGGTGCAACCTGAGGAGGCCGATACCTACACCATCGGCGCGGTGTACCAGCCCAGCTTCGTGCCCGGCCTGTCACTGTCGCTGGATTATTACGACATCACCATCGATGGGGCCATCGGCCAGGTGGGCACGCAGGGCATCGTCAGCGGCTGCTTCAACGACAATGTGCAGTCCTTCTGTGATCTGATCACTGTGAACCCGAACACCGATGCGCTGGTGCTGGTGGGCGATATCTTCATCAATATCGATACTGCCACGGCGCGCGGCCTGGATTTCGAAGGCAGCTACGACACCGATGTATCGCTGTTCGGCGGGGACGAATCGCTCAATGCGCGGCTGTTCTCCGCATGGCTGTTCGAACGCACCGAAACCAATGGCGGGCAGACCTTCGATCTTGCTGGGCAGACCGGTGCACGGCAGATTTCCGGCACTTATGAAAGCCTGCCGGACTTCCGCGTGACGGCCAGCCTTGGCTATCGCAACGGCGGCCTCTCCACGCGGGTTGGCGTGCGCCACCTTGGTGAAGGCATCCAGGACGTGTGCGGATTGCAGGACGATGCCTATTGCCCGGCGGGCCAGCAGGTCTTCATCGAAGACAACAAGGTGGATGCGGTGACCTATGTCGACCTTCGACTGGGTTACGATTTCGAACTGGGCGATAGCGAGCTGGAAGTGTTCGGCACGGTTACCAACCTGTTCGATCAGGATCCGCCGCTGACGCCGTCCTACAGCCCGTTCCTCGGCTATTCGACGCAGCAAAACCCGGCCATCTATGACATTCTTGGCCGTCGCTATACGGTGGGCGTCAAACTGAAGATGTAGGCGGCTCACCACCGGGTTGCGGGGCCGGCTTACCTCCCTGGCGAACGGCCCCGCAGCTTTAAATTAGGATCGAATTGAAAAGGGTGCAAACGTGGCTGATACACTGGATTTCAATAAACTGACGCGGCGCGGCGCCATGGGCGTGGCAGGGGCTGCAACGCTGGCGGTAACGGTGCCGGGATTGGCGCACACGCCGGGTCGCAAGCCCAACTTCCTGTTCATCATGGCAGACGACCTGGGCTGGGCAGACCTGTCGTGTTACGGCAGGCAAGAGTATGAGACGCCGGTGCTGGACGGGCTGGCGGCGCAAGGACTGAAGTTCAACCACGGCTATGCCAATTCTGCCGTGTGCTCTGCCACCCGCGTCGGCCTGATAACCGGGCGCTACCAGTACCGCGTGCGTGTTGGGCTGGACGAACCGCTGCAGACGGCGGGTGTCGGGCTGGAGCCGGATCATCCCACGCTGCCATCGCTGCTGAAGGCGCAGGGCTATCACACCGCGCTGGTGGGGAAGTGGCACCTTGGCCTGCTGCCCGATTATGGCCCGCTGAAAAGCGGCTATGACGAATTCTGGGGCAATCGCGGCGGCGGGGTGGATTATTTCACCCACCGCGTGGCGGGCCAGGAAGACCTGTGGGATGGCGACGTGCTGATCGAGGAGGTCGGCTATTACACCGATATGCTGGCCGATCGCTCCATCGAATTTCTCGATGCGCGCGCGAAAGAGCCGGACACCCCATGGCTGTTGTCGCTCCACTTCACCGCGCCGCACTGGCCGTGGGAAGGCAACAATGCCGAAGGCCGCGCCGAAAGCGCCCGCATCGCAAGAGAGGGCAGCACCTTGGATGACGACCATCTCGACATCTACCATTACGATGGCGGCAGCCTGGAAACCTATGCCGAGATGGTGACCAGCCTCGATGCCAATATCGGCCGGGTTCTGGCGCGCATTGCGCAGCTGGGCATGGAACAGGATACGGTGGTGGTTTTCACCTCTGACAATGGCGGCGAACGCTTCAGCTACAACTGGCCTTTCACCGGCATCAAGACAGAGCTGCTGGAGGGCGGCATGCGCGTGCCCCTGATCGTGAAGTGGCCCGGACTGACCCTTCCCGGAACCGAGACGGACGTGCCCGCACTGTCGATGGATTTCCTGCCCACCTTCCTGGCGGCCGCAGGCGGTGCGCCGGATCCTGCCTATCCCGCAGACGGGAAGGACCTGCGCCCCGTGCTGGCGGGCGGCACCTTGCCGGAACGCACGCTGTACTGGCGCTTCGTCGCAAAGGATCAGAAGGCGGCCCGCCGCGGGGAATACAAATATCTCTCCATCAACGGCGAGGAATATCTCTTCAACGTGATCGAAGACCCGCGCGAACGCGCCAATTTGCGCGGCCGCATGCCAGAAAAATTCGCGGAGCTGAAATCGGCCTTCAACGACTGGAACTCCGGAATGTTGAGCTCGCCCGACGCCCGGACCTATCGCTTCACCCCGCGCGAACTGGCAGACCATTTCGGCTGGGACGGCTGAGGCCAGAGAGCCTGCTTCAATGCTAAGGAAAAACCCCGTAAGCCGCTGCGGCCTGCGGGGTTTTTTGCGCGTCAAAACAGCGCATGGCGGATTGGCGCAATCGGCCTGCCACGCTAGGGGGGCGGTGAAAGGGAAGTCCGATGGCCGCAACCGCCTATGGCACGAAAAAGCGCCTGAACTGGAAGCTGATCGTGCTGATCCTCCTGTTCCACCTCGCCGGGCTTTATGCCCTGGCGCGCCTGCTGGCGCCCGAATTTACGGCCAGCGTCATGGAACAGGCCACCTCCATCGTCACGGTTACTGTCTCTACTTACGAGGTAGAACCGCCGGAGGTGGAGCCGAGCATCGCCCCGCCGCAGCCGGACGAGGGCGCAGCGGCGGAGGCCGGGAAGGAGGCCGTTGCAAGAGAAGTGGTGGCCCCGCCGCAGCCTCTTCCACGTCCCAGCCCCGCGCCGCGCGCATCATCCACCGGCACGGCCAATACCTCTGGCGCTGCAGACAGCGGGGAGGGGACCGGCGCAGGCGGCGCGGGCGATGGCACCGGCAGCGGGCGCAGCGGATCGGGGCAGGGCGGTGCAGTGGCCGTCGGCCCATCCGTGGCATCGGGCGAGTTGAACGAGGCACGCGACTTCCCCATTCCCGAAGGCGGCAGGGGAACGCGCCTTGGCAAATCGGTGACCGTGCATTTCATCGTCACCACCGATGGCCGCGCGCGCAATTGCAGCGTCGCCAGTTCGGGCGTGGATGCCGCCACCACGGCGCGCGTCTGCCCGCTGGTGATGGAGCGCATCCGCTTCAACCCCGCAACCACGCGCGATGGCACTGCGGTGGAGGCGCGCTATGGCTACCGCGTCGATTTCAGGGCCCGGGGCTAGCAATAAGCTTGCGCTGGGCGGCTGAATTTCACACTGCGGGGGCAGCGGCGCACGCCTCTGGCCACGCAGCCGCAAGGCCAGGTTAGAGCAGTATCTGCCGCTGGTGACCGGCGCGGCAGAGCAATAGGAGCAGGTTTGATGGACGGCATGATCGCACAAACCATTCAGCTGGCGCTGGCGCCGGTTTTCGTGCTGGTGGCAATCGCCAGCATCATGAACCCGCTATCCGTGCGCCTGGGCCGGGTGGTGGATCGCAGCCGCGAATTGCAACGCCTGCATCCGGAAACGGAGGGCGAGGAGCACGACAATATCGTGCGAGAGGCAAGATCACTGGACCAGCGCATCGCCATCATCGGCCACGCGTTCCTGCTGCTGGTAACGTCCGGCCTGTTTATCGGTTTGACGGTGGTTCTGCTGTTTCTGGAAGAATTCGCCGGTATCGGGCTGACCGGGGTCGCCGCCGGGGCATTCATCATCGCGGTGTCGCTGTTGATGTGGGCCCTGCTGATGTTCCTGCGCGAAACGCGCGAGGCAACACGGGTGCTGCGCATCCCCGAAATGTACCTGGAAAAGGATCGTCAGCTTTAATCCGCCGGCGGTGCCAGCATCCGCTGCCCCTGCTCCCGGATGGCAGCATCGATCATCGGCTGCAGAAAGCCCAGCGCGGGCGGCAGCAGCATGTGGAAGATCACCTTGTCATCCTCCACATCGATATGCCCGGTAATCAGCTGACCCATCGCGTTGATCGACATGGTCATGCGATCTTCGCTGGGCCAGTTGGTCTGGATATCGGCCATACCACCGGGAATATTGTCACCGATCTTGTGGCTGTTTTCAGCAAGACGACGGCGCACTTCCTCGCGGCCAAGGTTGTGCGGGATTTCGATATCCATCAATTGTCCTTTTCGTGCGGTGGAGGAAGTGAAGCATCCTCTCCGCCATATTTGTAATCGAGGTAGCGGTTCTTGATCGCCAGATCATCCAGCGAACCTTCCGCCAATTGACGGGTAACGTGGTCTATTTCCTTGCTGATCTTGCCTAGGCTGTCGACAAGCTGCGCATCGGGAGACGAACCGGCGCGTTCTTCCCGGCGTAGGTTGTCGGGTATCTTGCGATAGGAATCAATGGTTTCGGGCAGATATTCGCCCACCAGCTTGCGTGTTTCGGCCGCTGCGGGATGTGCAGGATCGACATGCTCCAACTGCTTGCCCAGCGCATCCAGCTGGACGCCCAGATCGTCCACCAGCCGCACGGCGGGTGGGGGCAGGGCGGGGCGCTGGCCTTCCAGCCACAGCTCCGTGCGCTGCACCAGCTGCTTTGCATCCTGCGTGCGCGAGAGCGAGGCGCGGTCCGGGATGCGGACCTTGGGATAATTGGCAAAGATGAAGGCGGCGGCGATTATGGCGAAGAAAGCCACCATTACGCCGGCAAAGCCGATCCCGTTCAGGATCATGCCGGCAACGCTGGCCGCCATGAAGATGGCCAGCACCGCGGCACCGAAATAGCCCGCGCGCTTCAGCAGGTTTTTCGTCTTCACCTGCTTCGATCCGCGGCCGATGGAATTGCCGGACAACCGGTGCCGCCCGCCATTCTGATTGTCACGCAGCAGGGCGCGGCTTTCAGACAGGATGCGGTCGCTCTGGCGTGTGAGGTCTTCGGCCATCAGCCCTTCCCGCTCAACCTTCCCACTCAACCTTCCAGGCTCAGCAGGCCTGTGTTGTTCACCTGCGTTGCGGCCTGTGCCTGCCCTTCGGCACGGGCGATATAGCCGCGCGATTTCTCCACTTCGGAGGAGAGCGTGTCGACCGTCTGCTTCATGGAATCGAGCGCGCGCAGCTTGAAGCTGTCCACTTCGTCCATGGTGTCGTAGATATTCTGGAAGGCGCGTTGCAGCGTTTCCATGGGGATGGTGCTGCTGGCGGCCTGTTCGTGGATCTGCGCGGTGTTATCGCGCAGCATCTGGCCGGTGGAATCAATGATGCCCGCCGTCGTCTGGTTCAGCGCGGTGATCTGGCCCAGCACCAGCTTCTGGTTGGTCATCGCCTGCGCCACGGTTACGGCAGTGCGCAATGCGCCCACGGTGGTGGTGCTTGCGCGGTCCACGCCCTTCACCAGTTCCACATTGTTCTTCTTCACCAGGTCCAGCGCCAGATAGCCCTGCACGCTGACCGCCATCTGCGTCAGCAGATCCTGCGTGCGCTGGCGAACGTAGAACAGCGCGGTTTCGCGAATGGCCTTGGCCTTTTCAGGATCGGTGGCGTCCAGTTCTACCGCCTTCTCCTCCAGTTCGGAATCCAGCGTCTTGGCGATGTGGATCATCTGCTCCAGATTGCCCATCGCTTCCCACAGCTTCTGCCGCTCCACATCGATGGCGGCATTGTCCATCAGCAACTCGTCCTTGCCGCTGGATAGGCGCGCCAGAATTGACTGGATGTGCCCCTGGGCGGATGTGTAGCTGTCGAAATAGTTCTTCAGCTTATTGCCGAAGGGAATGATGCCGAGGAACTTGCGGCCCGTCATCTTGCCCTTGCGGCCGGGATCCAGATCCTCAACCGTGCGGCGAAGCTCGGTCAGGTCGGCACCCACGCCGCTTTCCTGATCCATCGCGCGCACCGGGCGATCCAGAAAACGGTTGGACATCTGGCTGGCGGCCATGATTTCCTTGCGGCCCATATTGGTGATCTGGTCCACCTTCTTGCCGAAATCGGGCGATTTCGCATCCAGCGCCACCAGCTCGTTCACGAAGCCATCGACCTTTTCCTGCAGCGCGCTCTTCTTCTCCTCGCTGACGGGCACCAGCCCGGCTGCCTGCGCAGGCGCCACGGTTGGCACCGGATCGGGCGGCGTCAGATCAAGAGCATTCGCTGTCTTGGTTGTGGTTTCGTTCGTGCTGGCCATTTGCCTTCAATTCCCTCTTTGCCTGTCTCGGCACATATTACTGTATTAGGCATGCAAGACACGCGTTTCAAGTTTTGCCGCCAATCTCGTTTTACGCTGGCGAGTTTCCGCGATAATGATGCGCAATGCAATCAGAACCCACTTCGGACGCTGCGGTATCTGCCTCTACCGCCCAGCCAGATAATTCTTCCACGACTTCCGCCCGACCCACGAGGGGATTTGCCGAGGTTCTGGCCACTTTTCGCGGCTGGTGGGGCCATGATGTTACCGGCACTGTGGATCAGATCGCGGTAATCGAAAAGCGGCGCAGCGAGGGGCAGCTTTCCGCGCGATACCTGCTGATGGTGTCGATGTCGGCAGGGATTGCCATCCTTGGCCTGCTGTTATCCTCTCCTGCGGTGGTGATCGGCGCCATGCTGCTGTCGCCGCTGATGGACCCGATCATGGGCGTGGGTTTCGCGCTTGCGACGGGCGATTTCAAATGGCTGCGGCAATCGGGCAAATCGCTGGCGATCGGCACGCTGTTCGCCATCGTGTTCTGCGCCCTGATCGTGGTGATCTCTCCGCTGCAGACCGTCACCAGCGAGATTGCCGCGCGCACCCGGCCCAACCTGTTTGATCTGGCGGTGGCCTTCTTTTCGGCCGTGGCGGGCGCCTATGCCATGATCCGCGGGCGAGAGGGCACGATCGTGGGCGTGGCCATCGCCACCGCCTTGATGCCGCCGCTGGCCGTGGTGGGCTTTGGCCTTGCGACCTTGAATGGCACGGTGTTCTGGGGCAGCCTGTTCCTGTTCATCACCAACCTTACCGCCATCGCGCTGACGGCAACGGCGATGGCGCGCATCTATGGCTTTTCCACCAGCCTTTCCGAAAAGCAGACGCAGTGGCAGGCGATCCTGATCTTTGCCGCTTTCGTGGCTCTCGCCATTCCGCTGTTCCTTTCCCTGCGGCAGATCGTGTGGGAATCGCAGGCGACCCGGCAGGCAAGCAATGTGGTGATGGAAGTTTTCGGCGGGCGCGCCACCGTCTCTCAATTGGAGCCGAGCTTCGAAACGGACCCGATGCAGGTAACCGCCACCGTGCTGACGCCGGAAATCATCGGTGATGCGGAAAGCAGGGCGCAGGCCTTGCTCAGCCGCCAGCTCGATCGACCCGTTGAGGTTTCGCTTACCCAGCTGCGCGTCGGCACCAGCGCACAAGCCGCGGAAGAAGCGCAATTGGCGCGGGCCCGCGCGCAGGAACGCGATGCGCTGGAACAGGCACGCAATATCGCGGACAGGCTCTCTCTGCTGGCAGGCGTGCCGGTGGAAGAGGTTACCGTGGATCGTGATCGGCGCCGCGCCCTGGTGACGGCAAAGCCGCTGGATGGCGCCACGATGGATGCCTATGCCGAACTGGAGCGCCGTATCGATGCGACGGAGCCTGAATGGGACATCCGCCTGACCCCGCCGGTGCGGCCTCTGCCGCCAATCACCTTCGAACAGGTGCCGGCCGAGGGGGATGAGCCTGCACGCTGGGCGATGACCGCGCAGGGCGCACGGGCAGTGGCGCTGGCCGCATGGGCGCAAAACCGCCTTGGCCTGCCGATCACGGTCAGCGGTTCTGCCGAAGCCGTTGCCATCGTGCGCAATGCCTTCTCCCACCACAACCTCTCCGTCACCACGCGGGAGAGCGGGAACGGCTATGCGCCGGTAACGGTTAGCTGGTCACCACAAGGGAGCGACTGATCCATGACTGACATGCCTGCCGAACTCACCGTCCTGGCGCTGGCGGGCATATTGCTGCTGGTGCACATCTTCACCGCCACCCATTTCAAGACCAAGCAATACGGCATCGAATGGAACATGGGCGCGCGTGATGAAAACACGCAGCCCCTGAACGAAATCGCCGGCCGGCTTGACCGGGCCCGCGGCAACTTCCTGGAAACCCTGCCGCTGGCAGTCATCGCGCTGGGCGGCGTGGTGCTGGCCGGCAAGGCGAGCGACCTTACCGCCACCGCCGCATGGGTGTGGCTGGGCGCGCGATTGGTATATCTGCCGCTGTACTGGGTAGGCGTGCCAAAGGTACGGACCTATGTCTGAGCCGTCAGCCTGCTGGCACTGCTGTTCGTGCTGGGCGTGTTGCTGCTGGGCTGAGGCCTAGGCCCTAGCTGAACGTCACGCAGCAACGTCGATCGGTTCGATCTCGCCCGATAGATACAGCTTCTTTGCCTTGGCCCTGCTCAGCTTGCCCGATGACGTGCGCGGCAGGGTGCGTGGAGGCACCAGTTCCACTACGCAGTTCATGCCGGTGACAGACCGAACCTTATCGGCGATCTGATCGCGCAGCTTCACCCGCTCATCGGGGTCAGACACGCGGCAATGCACCAGCACGGCGGGCGCTTCCTCGCCATTCTCCGTCTCGACAGAGAAGGCGGCGATATCGCCGTGGTTGAAGCCTGCCAGCTGTTCCACCGCCCATTCGATATCCTGCGGCCAATGGTTCTTGCCGTTGATGATGATCATGTCCTTGGCGCGGCCCACGATGAACAGGTAATCATCGGCCAGATAGCCCATGTCACCGGTGTCCAGCCAATCGCCCTTGCCATCATCGCTGGGCACCAGGCATTCCTTCGTCGCTTCCTCGTTACGGAAATAGGAATGCATGACGCTGGGGCCGCGGCACCAGACCTTGCCGATCTGGTGATCGCCCTTGGCCGCGCCGTTTTCGCCGCGGATTTCCACTTCCATGTCCTGCAACGGCTTCCCGCAGTTCACGATGGCGCGATAGCGGGCGGGGCGCGAAAGATCGCGGCGGGTACCGGAAAGGCGCTCCTCCTCGACCAGTTCTACGCGAATGCCTTCACCCGGCGGCATCACGGTGACGGCCAGCGTCGCCTCTGCCAGGCCATAGCTGGGGGTGAAGGCGCTCGCCTCGAACCCGGCATCGGCAAAGGCGTTGACGAAGTTCTGCATCACATCGGGCCGGATCATGTCCGCGCCATTGCCGGCGAGGCGCCAGCGCGACAGGTCGAAACGTTCGGCCACGTTGGTCTGGCTGGAAACGCGGCGCGCGCAAATGTCATAGCCAAAGGTGGGTGAATAGCTGAGCGTCTCACCCTTGTTCCGGCTGATCAGATCGAGCCATGCCAGCGGACGGCGGGCAAAATGCTCTGTCTTGAGGTAATCCACGCTTACCTGGTTGGCGATAAGCGACAGGAAGCAGCCCACCAGGCCCATGTCGTGATACCACGGCAGCCAGCTTACCACGCGGTCGTTATAGCCGATGTCCATGCTGTCTGCATGGCCGAACAGGTTGTGCAGCAAAGCCTTGTGCGTCACCGCCACCCCGGTGGGGAAACGGGTGGAGCCGCTGGAATATTGCAGATAGCAGATATCGTCCGGGCTGGCTTCGGGCAGGGTGACTTCTGCCGCGTCCATTTCAGCAAATGTGGCCCAGTCGATGCCCTTGCAGCCCTGCCGCTCTGCCGCGGCGGATGCCATTTCGGCGATCTCCGGCGGATAAAGCAGAACCTTGGGGTCGGAGCTTTGCAGCTGCACCGAAAGCTGGTCGATATAGCTTTCCTTGCCGCCAAATGTGGTGGGCAGGGGCAGCGGGACGGGCCAGGCCCCGGCATAGATGCAGGCGCAGAACAGGGCAGCGAACTCGGGGCCGGTTTCAGCCACCAGTGCCACGCGATCGTCCTTTCCAATGCCCATCGCGACAAGGCGATAGGCATCGTCAACCGCATCTTTACGCATTTCGGAATAGGGATAGACGCGCTGCAATGCGCCGCGCATATCGTGGAAGTTCAGGCCCTTTTCACTGCGCGCGGCATAATCGATCGCCTCGTTAAACGTGGCGAAATCGGATCTGCGCCGGGGCAGTGAACAGTCATTGGGCGTAGGTGTGAGGTCAGTCATAAGTGCTTTGGGTTACCCCTTATCGCGCGCGCTTGTGGCGCCTCCCGAATAGCAATCGCGGCGCCGACAATTGCATCGACACCGCGTCAATCTTTCCCATTTGACAGGAAGTGTGGCACGAATAAGGCCGATGGACCGCAATTCACAAGCGCGAAAACGCCCGAACCGGCAGAAAAAACCACTCGACGCAGAACGGTTCGAGGAGATGGCGCTCGCCTACGTGGCGCGTTTCGCTACCAGCGCCGCCAAGCTGGAGCGGTATTTGCAGCGAAAATTACGAGAGCGCGGCTGGCAGGAAGGCGTGGAGGAGCCGGACATTCCCGCCATGGTCAATCGCTATGTCGAACGCGGATATGTGGACGATGCCGTCTATGCCCGTGCCAAGGCGGGTGACCTGCTGCGGCGCGGCTATGGCGGACGGCGGGTGAAGCAGGCGCTGGGAGAGGCCGGCATCGGCGAAAGCGTGGCAGATGATGTCGCCCCCGCCGAACACACGGCCCGCACCGCCGCAGCGCATCTTGCGCGAAAGCGCCGCTTTGGCCCATTTGCTGTCGATCCCACTGACAGGGAAAAGCGCGAGAAACAGATTGCCGCGATGCTGCGGGCAGGCCACACGTTCGATCATGTTCGCGCCGTGCTGGATGCGAATGATGAGAACAGCGTAATTGAGTGGGTAGAGGAAGCCCGCGAGAAAACCGGAGACTGGGACGCATGATCACTTCGCGCAAATGGATGATGGCATTGGGCGCTGTTCTGGCAGGGGCGCTGGCCGCATGTTCGCCGCAAGCCGCAGAGCAGGTGCCCGAACCCACCGGCGGCACATTCTCCACGCATCCCGAATCAGGGCTGGAAGTGGTTCCAGTGACCGTGACGACCGATGATGCGACCCACACCTTCATGGCCGAAATGGCAGATACCGCAGAGGCGCAGCGCCGCGGCCTGATGTTCCGCACCGAAATGGGCGCGAACGAGGGGATGATCTTCCCCTATGACACGCCTGACAACCTCGGCTTCTGGATGCGCAACACCGTGCTGCCGCTGGATATCATCTTCATCGGCCCGGATAAGCGCATCCTGAATATCGCAGAAGGCGTGCCGTATAACGAAACCAGCGTCACCTCGGACGGGCTGGCCATCGCCGTGCTGGAACTGCACTGGGGCAGGGCCGAAGAACTGGGCATCGGGGCCGGCGATCTGGTGGAGTGGTAGGCAGCGCAGCCCGCCCCTACGCTGCGCACTGCAAACAGCAAGCGAATCAATCCAAGCCTATTGGCGATCCGCTTCGGAGGCGCTAATGGCGCGGGCATGAGTTTTCTTGGCAAGATCTTCACCTGGTGGAACGGTGCCACCATCGGCACCTCGCTGTGGTCCGCGCGCAATGGTGAGCACGTGGGCACCGATGCGCAGGGCAACACCTATTTCCGTTCCAAGAACGTGAAAGACGGCCAGCGTGAACGTCGCTGGGTGATCTACGAAGGCGCCAATGATGCCAGCCGCGTGCCATCCGAATGGCATGGCTGGCTGCACGGATCTTACGATGCCCTGCCGGAAAGCCACCTTCCCCCGTCGAAGATCTGGGAAGTGGATTACACCCCCAACGCCACAGGCAGCGACACGCGATACCTTCCCGCAGGCGCGCTGGAGCGCGGCGGAAAGCGCGCGGCCGCCACCGGCGATTACGAAGCCTGGACGCCGGACGCGTGAGGCTGGCCGTAGCCGCCCTGACGGCGCTGGTGCTTACGGGGTCGCTGGCAGGCTGCGACAAATCCGCGCCGGAGCCTGAAGCGCAGTCTACCGAGGTGCCGGAAGAACTGGTGAGCGAACCGATGCCCGACCTCGGCGATATCGAGGTGATCGGCACGCCGATGGAAGAACGCGTGGCCACCCTTGGCCTCATCAACAAGCGCAACAATATCTCGCGCGATATCGAGATCAGCCCCGGCGAATCGCGGCGTGTGGACGATGTGATCGTGCGCCTGTCCGCCTGTGAGCGCACCGCGCCGTGGGAAAGCCCGGCGGAAACCGGCGCTTTCGTGCAGGTGTTTGTCAACGATGTGCGCAATCCCGATCAGGACCCGGAATTCCTGCGCGTATTTTCAGGCTGGCTGTTCAAGAACTCGCCCAGCCTCAACGTGGTGGAACACCCGATCTACGATGTATGGGTGAAGGATTGCGCGATGAGCTTCCCTGGTGAGGAAGAAGACGCCGCCTGATTCACCAGGTCGATGGCTTGCGGCAGGCTGCACAGCGGCTGCGCCGCGCAGGCCCGCGCCAGCATTTCCTGATAATCATCGCGCGTAATCTCCACCGCGCCCAGGGAGGCGAGGTGCCCTGTCATGAACTGGCAATCCAGCAGCATGAAGCCCGCCCGCCGCATCAGCGCCACCAGCCACGCCAGCGCCACCTTGCTGGCATTATCCGCCCTGCTGAACATGCTTTCTCCGCAGAAAACCCGCTCGAACGAAACGCCGTAAAGGCCGCCCACCAGCCGATCATCCAGCCAGCATTCCACGGAATGGGCGTGCCCCTGCGCGTGAAGATTGTGATAGCTGGCGGCGATGGCATGGCTGATCCACGTGCCGCTGGTGCCTTCATCCGGGTCTGGTCGCGGCTGGGCGCAGGCTTCCACCACTGCCGGGAAATCGGCGTCCATCGTAATACGGTAACGATCCTGCTTCATCAGCTTTGCCAGCGATCGGGAGCAGTGAAAGCCATCCAGCGGCAAAATTGCCCTGCGCCGGGGCTCCACCCAGAAAACCTCATCATCATCGCGCGAATCGGCCATCGGGAAGATCCCTGTGCGATAGGCCAGCAACAGCACTTCGGGCGGAATCAGCTTCGGGGAGGGCGCGTGCATATCGCGGGCATAGCAAAGCTGCATGATTGCGTCGCTTGCGATTGTGCGTCTTGCCATCGCCAAAGCTTCGATATAGAGGGCGCGTTTCCTGCAGGGGTGTAGCTCAGTTGGTAGAGCATCGGTCTCCAAAACCGAGGGCCCACGGTTCGAGTCCGTGCACCCCTGCCATTTTTCTTCCATCGTCGCACTATCACGCCTTGCGGCCAAGTTGCTGTGCTTTCAGCAAGAATCTTTGCCTGGGTGGAAGGCGGTATTAACCGTCAAAATGCCTCTCGACTGAACTTGATGGGGAACCGGTTCACCGTTTCGAAGGTTTAAACCCCCAACTAGGCATTTTTCAGGAGTTGGACATGGCAAGATTATTCCGCAGCAGCCGCCCCGACAGCTGGAGCAGTCCGCGATCCTATTCGGACGCGACCTATCGCGCGATGTCGCACGGCAAGATCCTGCCAATGGAAGAGCCGGGCTTCTTCGCCAAGCTGTTCAACCGCTACTAGCTTACTGCTACTGGCCCACCGCTACTGGGGCGGATCAGACACAAAAAGGGGCCGGAGAGCATATGCTTTCCGGCCCCTTTTTGTTGCCCGGTCTCCGCAGCACCAGCGATTGGTGCAGCGAAGCTGAGGCCTGTTCCTATCAGTATTCCTCCGGCTCTTCCGGGGTTTCCGCTGTGTGAGTTGGGCCAGCGTCGCGCTCTCCGCGTGCCAGCTTGAACACCACGCC
This sequence comes from Aurantiacibacter rhizosphaerae, assembly GCF_009807005.1. GTDB lineage: Bacteria > Pseudomonadota > Alphaproteobacteria > Sphingomonadales > Sphingomonadaceae > Alteraurantiacibacter > Alteraurantiacibacter rhizosphaerae. The sequence continues at coordinate 296,378 of NZ_WUBR01000003.1, forward strand.
GGACAGCAGGGCAAGCGCCAGCAAGTTGGGCAGGGCCATGGCCGCGTTGGAAATATCGCCCATGCGCCATACCAGCGTCAGGTCCAGCGTGGAGCCCAGATAGATCACCACGCACCACAATACGCGCCAGATCATGTGCAGCACCTTTTCCCCTGCGCGGGAGGAGCCCGGCGTGCGATCATAGATGAAGGTGATCGCGCGCTCTCCGTAATAGCTCCACGTCAGCAGGGTGGTGAACACGAACAGGATCAGCGCGATACTGGCGATCAGCGTGCCAAGGGGAACGCCGATGATCTGGAAAGGAAACGCCGCGGCAAAGGCGCCGCTGGTCATGGCGAAGCCTTGAAGGTCAGAATTCCACGCATGGCGCACCACTTCGTCGCCAGCTGTAAAATTGCCTTCCACCGTCAGCATCACCAGCGCCGTCATGGTGCAGATCACGATGGTATCGATGAAAGTGCCCAGCATCGCCATGCGGCCCTGCTGCTGCGGATCGTTGGTTTGTGCCACGGCATGCGCGATCGGGGTGGAACCTTGCCCAGCCTCGTTCGAGAACAGGCCGCGTGCCACGCCGGCGCGGATGGCCAGCATGATCGCCGCACCGGCAAAGCCGCCGGTGGCTGCCTGCGGGTTGAACGCGCCATCAAAGATCAGGGCGAAGGTTTCCGGCAGGTCACCGAAGTTCAGGATAAGCGCGATCACGGCCATCAGGATGTATGCAGCGGCCATGAAGGGGATAACCTTCTCCGCCACGCTGCCGATAGACTTGATGCCGCCGATGATCACGATGAACACGAGGATCGCGGTCACCGCGCCGCCAACCCATTCCTCGATACCGAACAGTTCGTTCATGCCATCGGCAATGGCGTTGGCCTGGATGGAATTGCCCGTCACCAGCGCGCTGAACAGCGTGCCGATGCAGAACAGGATGGCGAGCCAGGTCCATTTCTTGCCCAGGCCCATCATGATGTAGGTCATCGGGCCGCCGCGATAGACGCCGTCCGATGTCGTTTCACGATACCGGATCGCCAGCGAACCCTCGGCAAAGGCCAGCGCCATGCCAATGAGCGCGGTGATCCACATCCAGAAGATCGCGCCCGGTCCGCCCAGTGCGATGGCGGTTGCAACGCCGGCAAGATTGCCCGTGCCCACCTGCCCGGAAAGTGCGGTGGAAAGCGCAGCGAAAGGCGAAATCTCGCCGCTGCCAGAACCCTTGCGACCGGCAAACAGCCCCTTGAAGGCGCTGCCCAGTTTGACGATGGGATAGAAGCGCAGGCCGATCATGATCCACATGCCGATACCCAGCAGAATCAACGTCATCGGCGGGATTGGCTGGCCGCCGATGGAAAGCCAGGCAAGCGGTTCTCCATTCCACGTGCCGCCCCAGATGAAATCCGAAATATTCGTTACCCTGTCGATCAGGCTGAACGATCCGTCTTGTGCTGCCACGTGGCGACCCCTTGCATGAATGCTTTCCCTTGAAGGCCAAGTGCTAATGCGCGCAGGGCCTGCTGCAAAGCCCTTATGTTGCATTTGTAACCGATCCGATGGCCTTTGGCTGATGCGGGGCAGGGTGCCGGAAGGGGGCGCCTGGCAACAAAGTGAGGCAAGTCTTGCCAATCCGGAAGCTGCGCCCTAAATAGCCAACCGTCTTCCGACATTGGAAACTTCGCAGCCCCTCCCGGACACACAGCCCGGGGCGGCGAGAAGCCCTACCCGGAAGAGACGTTACGAGTTTCATTGTTAAAAGAGCGACGGACCACCATGGCCGAACAGACACCCAAGGAAACCAAAGCAACGAAGTCCAAGACTTCGCCTGGCGAATTCATTCGCCAGGTGCGTTCGGAAACATCCAAGGTGGTGTGGCCCAGCCGCGAGGAGACGGTGCGCACCGCGATCTTCGTCTTCATCCTGGTGCTTATCCTGTCGCTGTTCTTCCTCGGCGTCGATTCGCTGTTCGGCGCGGTCGTTCGCTGGTTGCTGACGCTGCTGTAAAAAGCGCTCCGCAAGCCCCAAGGTTCAGGTTAGAAAAGAGAAGTTTCATGGCAGCCCGCTGGTACATCATCCATGCTTATTCCGGTTTCGAGAACAAGGTGCGCGACGCGATCCTTTCCGAAGCCGAACGCCTTGGCCTGTCCGAAGGCGTGGAAGAGGTGGAAGTGCCCACCGAAACCGTGACCGAGATCAAGCGCGGCAAGAAGGTTCAGACAGAACGCAAGTTCATGCCCGGCTATGTGCTGGCCAAGCTGAACATGACGGACGATGTCTATCACCTAGTGAAAAACACCCCGAAGGTGACGGGCTTTTTGGGTAACAACAACAAGCCGCAGGCCATTTCCGAAAAGGAAGCCGCGCGCTATTTCGGCGGCGTGGAAGAAGCCAAGTCCGCACCCAAGAAAGATATCCAGGTCGATTACGAAATCGGCGATCAGGTCAAGGTTCTGGAAGGCCCCTTCGCCAGCTTCAACGGCGTGGTGGAAGAGCTGGATTTCGACAAGGCCAAGGTCAAGGTTTCCGTATCCATTTTCGGCCGCGCAACGCCCGTGGAACTGGATTTCGAGCAGGTCGAACTGGTCAAGTAAAGCGCAGGCGGCGCTGCGCCGCCGCATTCTGCGGACCTGCATTTAGCTGGCATGCACCCAGTTGGGTGTCTGCCCAAGCATTGGCAGGACTATTTCTTAGACTTGCCCTTGCCCTTGCCCATGCCTTTGCCCTGCATCGCGGCAAGTTCGGCCTCGATGGCGCTTTCCTGTTCCAGCCGCGCGATTTCCTCATCGACATTGGCAGGCACAGGATCGGCCGCACGTGATGTGGTGAAGTCGATTCGCTGTTCCATTGCCTCTACGCGGTCCAGCCTCCCGTCTGCACGGGTGGGCCTCGACGGCGCGGTGCAAGCTTTCGCACTTGGCGCTGGCATTGCGTCCAGCCGAGCCAACGTGTCTTCCCGCTTGGCCTCAAGCTCTGCGATGGCGCTGTCGATCCGGGCAACTTCGGCGCGCGTTTCTTCGGCCTCGGCTTGCAGTTCGGCGGCCAGCTTGCGCTCGCTTTCGCGCGTCAGCAGGGCAGAACGCGCCAAATCCTGACGCCCCTTGTCCACGGCCAGTTTCGCCTTGCCGGTCCTTTCTTCGGCCACGTCAGCCTTGGCCTTCGCGGCAGCTTCCAACCGGTCTGCATCGCGGTGGGTTTTCGTGCGTTCACCTTGCAGGGCAACGAGTTCGTCCTCGATCTCGCTCCGCAGGAGCAGCATCAATTTGCGCGGGTCGGTCGCCTTGTCGAGCATGCTTTCCACATTGCTGCTGAGCAACTGGCCTGCGCGCCTTACCTGTCCGAACATCTGCACTGCTCCATTATTACCGTGCCTTGCCAATGGCATACAGGTCTTAAGGAATAGTGCCGGTCAGGCCCCTACCCCCCGTACAGGCCCAGCTTGCTGGCATAGGCGAGGCTCATCATGATCGTATCGACTGCGGCATGTGCGATGATGACGGCCCAAAGGTTTCCGCCGCAGCGATTGCGTATCCAGCCGAACAATAGGCCCACGCAGGCCGTTACCGCCATGCCGCCCATGCCCTGATAGGCGTGAGGCAGGCCGAACATCAGCGCCTGTACCACCAGCACCGCCCCGCTGCGCCCGCGCAGGCCGGGCAGGCGTTCCAGCCGATCCATCAGGAAGCCGCGATACAGCACTTCCTCTCCAAACCCGGCGGCGAAGATGGCGACGCCCACAACCCATAGCGCGAACAGCGCGGGGCTTTCGGTAACAAGCTCAAGGACAAAAGTCGGGTCCGGCGCGCCAAGGCCGATGGCTTCCGTCACCCATGCGCCCAGGGTGAAGATGGCGATGGTGCCGCCCGTGCCCAGCGCCGCCCAGCCAAGCGTGGCGCGCCAGTTTACGGGCGCCTCCAGCCGAAAAGCCTCCGCCACGCGGCCTTCACGCCGCAGCCATAGCCAGGCAACGAATATGCCGACGATGGCGCTGGCGATCACAGTGGACGCGACAAGGGCGGAGCCGAGCTGTGGCTGGGGCGCCCCGGCGCCGGGGTTCTGGGCCGCGGTCATCACCATGTCGATAATGGCCGGTATCGCGGGCAGGATGCTGGCCACGATATAGGCCGCCGCCACGGAGAAGAACTGCATGACGAAGCGGAACCAGCTGATCGGCGCCTTCACCCCTGAGAATGGGGGCGGGGGATCGTCACTGAAGATGCTGGCCTGCTTTTCCATTGTCTTTCCCCGCTGCGTTGCAAAGATGTGTCGCGCAGCGGGCCGCGATGCAAGCGGGACGCGCCAGTTTCCGACAGCGGTGTATTGATGCGGTACATCGGGGTGTCTTCCCCTCGATGTCGTATGCTGATGTAGGGACATGCGAACCGCGCGCTGAAGGCTTGCTTTTCGCCGCAAAGCAGCTATGTGCGCGCCTTCCCAGCTTCAGCTTGGAAATCCGCGCGGGAGCCGGTCTTCGGATCGGCGCTTTACCGCTTAACATGAGCCCTTGGTGCCTGCACCGGGGCGATAGTGAGAACAGGAGGCCACCATGGCCAAGAAGATCGAAGGTTACATCAACCTTCAGGTGCCAGCCGGCGCCGCCAACCCGTCCCCCCCGATCGGCCCTGCGCTGGGTCAGCGCGGCGTGAATATCATGGAATTCTGCAAGGCCTTCAACGCCGCCACGCAGGACATGGAAAAGAACGCCCCGATCCCCACCAAGATCACCGTCTACGCAGACCGTTCGTTCACCTTCGTGACGAAGACGCCGCCTGCAAGCTTCCTGATCAAGAAGGCGATGAAGATCAAATCCGGCTCCAAGGAACCGGGCAAGGACATCATCGGCTCCATCAAGAAGTCGCAGCTGGCCGAGATCGCTGAAACCAAGATGGCTGACCTTAACGCGAACGACGTTGACCAGGCCGTGAAGATCATCGCCGGTTCCGCCCGTTCGATGGGCATCGAAGTGGTGGAGGGCTAAGACCATGGCAAAGCAGACCAAGAAGCAGAAGCAGGTCGCACAGCTCGATAACGAGAAGCTGTACACCGTTGATGAAGCCATCGCCACGCTGCGCGAGCACAAGGCCAAGTTCGACGAAACCGTCGAAGTTGCCATGAACCTGGGCGTTGACCCGCGTCACGCAGACCAGATGGTGCGCGGCATGGTGTCGCTGCCGGGTGGCACGGGCAAGGACGTGAAGGTTGCCGTGTTCGCACGTGGCGACAATGCTGAGAAGGCCACTGCCGCCGGTGCCGACAAGGTTGGCGCCGAAGACCTGATGGAAGACATGCAGAACGGCAATCTGGATTATGACCGCGTGATCGCCACGCCGGACATGATGGGCGTTGTTGGCCGTCTGGGTAAGGTGCTGGGTCCCAAGGGCCTGATGCCGAACCCCAAGCTGGGCACCGTCACTCCCAACGTGGAACAGGCCGTGAAGGACGCCAAGGGCGGCCAGATCGAATTCCGCGTCGAGAAGATGGGCATCATCCACTCCGGCATCGGCAAGCTGTCGTTCTCCGACGACAAGCTGAAGGAAAACTTCGAAGCGATGACCCAGGCAATCGTGAAGGCGAAGCCGACGGGTGCCAAGGGCAAGTATGTGAAGAAGGTCTCCTTGACCTCCACCATGGGGCCCGGCCTGAAGATCGACCTTGCCGAGGTTGAAGGCGCCTGATCCAGGGCTAGCCTTTAAACGCGAATTTCGAGGGGCCGGGGAAGCAATTCTCCGGCCCTTTTTGCACGCGCCGCTGGCGTGGATTGGCGTTCAGGAAGCAGGTTCAGTGCTTCTTAGTGCCGGGAGGGCCCGCGCGGCCAAGCTATTGCTATCAGGCGCTTTCTTTTCCGCCTTTTCCAAAATCCGCAGAATTACTGATCCTGTTGGAAGTAAAGGCAGTATCTATTGTAATCATCTGAAACTTCTGTTCACATCACTTGTCGAGTCGGCGTGGCCACCGATGGTTCACGCGACCGCTTCAACAAAGGGGACGTTGATCATGAACCGCGCTTTCATCGCAAGACTTGCTGGCTCCATCTCGATAACCGCCGCTTCGGTCGCTCTTGCCCATTCCGCCCAGGCACAGGTGGTGACATCGGCGGGAGACTTGCGCGTGGTGGACGAATCCGGCGTTGTGGTGACGGATGGGATAGACCTTTTGCTGCCCCCGCCCGATGGCGCGTATGATAGTACGGTGGATGTCACCGGCGTTGGCCAGATGGTGACCAAGCCAGACCCCAATTCCTTTGCCATCGGCCTTTGCACCGGCACGCTGATCAACCCGCGCACCGTGATTTTCGCCGCGCACTGCGTCAACGATAACCCGGCCGAAAGCTATGGCGCGGCCAGTGGCGGCACGCCCATCAGCTTTGGCTTCAGCGCCAACAACCGCCCCGGCTTGATCGAGTGGATCGGCCTTGGCGCGTCCGAGCCGTTCCAGACCAACACCGATCTCAACATCTTCAATGTGGAGCAGATCTGGTACGATGAACGCTCCCTCGAACTGGGCTTCCTGGAAGCGGACGTGGCGCTGGCAACGCTGGATACCCATGCCGATGGTATCCCCACCTGGACCATGTTGTTCTCTCCCCTTACCGAGGAAACGCATGTCCTGATCAATGGCTATGGCCGCAACGGCACCGGTATCACCGGCTCTGCCAATGGCGTGGATTTCCGCCGCCGCATCGCGGAGAATGTCGTCTCGGTCCTCGGATCACTGGAGGATCGCAACGACTGGCTGTTTGGCGAAGGCGATTACGGCCTGCCGCAAAACCTTTACATGACCGATTTCGACAGCCCCGGCGGAGAGATCACCTACGACCCCGCCACCGGCAATTTCGACTTCGATGTGTTCAACGGCGGCGCCCTGCCGCGCGAAGGCTCTACCGCGGGCGGCGATTCGGGCGGGCCGCTGATTGCGGACGAGCTGTTCGATAAGCCGGTGATCCTGGGTGTATTGTCTGGCGGCTCCCGCTTTTTCGGCGCGCAGCCCTCTTCCAGCTATGGCACGCACAGCTTTTACCAGCCGCTGTTCATGTTCTGGGAATCCATCGTTGCCAACAACAGCTATGCCTATGTCAGCGCCAAGGCGGGCACGGCCAACTGGAGCAACCCGAACCACTGGGTGCAGACCATGGACCCCAACTATGCCATCGCGGTGAATGGAGAGCTGGAGAACGCGCTGCCCGGCTTCGAAGAACCCGGCGTAACAGGAGAGACGCCGCAGTTCGGCGAAATCTGCTTCCTTACGGATTGCACCGATCTGGCGGATGAAAGCGTGCCGCTGGACAGCAGCGGCCCCAACAGCGTTTATGTGCCCGGCGGCCCCGGCACCACGGGCTTTGTGCCCGATAACGTGGTGGGAGACCCGTCGCGCGGGATCAAGGCGCGCTATTACGAAGTCACGCTGGATGCGCCCGGCACCACGATCCTTTCGAATGATCGCACGATCGATCGACTCAACATCGGCGGACAGGCCGCGCTGCTGATCCGCAACAACGGCGATTTGTTCGTGTGGGGCGATTACACGCAAACCGGCGGGCTGCTGAATGTCGATGGCAATCTGCGTACCGGAGAAGCCTTCATCAACGCAGGCTTCCTCAGCGGATCGGGCACTTTCGATCCCACCTATCTCACCGTGGCACAGGGCATCATCGCCCCCGGCGATCTGGGCAAAGCGGGCACTTTGACGATTGCCGGCGATGTCATCCTCTCCAGCGCGGCCGTGACCATCTTCGACGTGTTCAAGAACAAGGCCGATAGCCTGGCCATCATCGGCGATGCCGACAATTCCGGCATCGCATCGCTTGGCGGCCTGGCCGTGTTCAACATTGGCACGGGTGGGCAGGCTCCGCGTTGGGGAGACAGCTTTACCGTCGTCACCGCCGAGGGCGGCGTGGATCGCGGTTTTGACGATATCGCGGCCACGGGTTCCGGCATTCTTTATCCCGAACTGACCTATGGCGATTTCGATGTGGTCGCGGAAATCAAGGCAGGCTCCTTCGTCAATTACCTGTCGAACAGCGGCGTCAGCGATCAATATGCGCTGGCTTTCGGCAGTGCTTTCGACAGCTTGCGCCTGTCCAACTATGCCGATCTTTCCGGCGTGTTCGGCGCGATAGACGTTATGGCGGTGAGCGATCTGACCGCCACCTTCAGCGCCAATTCGGTGTCTGCCACGGGCGATCTTTCCGTGTCTGATGAACGGCAGGGCAGCTATGTTCGCAATCTGGTGGGGGATCGTCTGTCGATGCTGGGCCAGCGGCAGAACGCAGGCCGCATCCACCTGTCCGGCTCCACCAGGGGCTTTACCAACAGCGACGATCTTTCGCCCGCTGCCGCATCGCAAATGTCCTTCGCCAGCAATTATCGCGGCGGCAGTCTGCAGGGCCTGGTGCTGCCCGACAACATCAGCGGCTTCATGTCCGTGGGATATGATCGCAAGAACGAGCTTGGCGGAGATGCGCAGCTGGATTCCAGCGGCACGTGGAACATGGCGATGGGCCTGGAAATGGCCGTGGACGGCAAGACGGTGGTAGGCTCTGCGCTGGGCTATTCTCGCGGGCAACGCCAGATGGCCGGCACGCTGGCTTCGCTGGATACCAACCAGCTGGCCCTTTACGGCAGCCACCAGCTTGGCGGCGGCATCTATGTTGGCGGGCAGGCATCGTTTGCCTTCACGAAGCTGGACGCCAGCAGCCGAATGGATGGAGTAGGAGCCAATTTCGCGGTCGACAGCAACACCGCATCCTACGCGGCCGATATCGAGCTGGGCTACAACCACCAGATGGGCGGCGTCACCGTAACGCCGCGCACGCGCATCGGTTATTCCAGCTACTCTGTCGACGGGTTCCAGGATCGGCGGGCGCAGTTCGCCATGGCAATCGACGGTGTTTCGCGCGCAGGCGTGGACTGGCGCACCGGCCTGAAGCTGAGCGGGGAAGAAGGCCTGGGCTTTGCCAGCGACTGGACCATCCAGCCTGAGATCCAGGCCGATTACGTGCACCGTCTCAGCGGCAACAGCACCAATATCGATCTGCATTTCCTGGAGGCAACCAATGTGAACCTGAACCTGCCGGTGAACCTGCACGATGCATCATATGGTGAACTGCGCGGCGGGGTGAATTTCACCAACGGCGCGGTGTCCATCGGTGCCGCCGTGGAGGCGCGCATGGCACAGGAATATTATCGCGACGATCGCGCGGTGGTGAACTTCAGCTTCAATTTCTGACGCTGCAGCCAGCAATGGCCACTACGAAAGGGGGGCGGGGAAACCTGCTCCCCTTTTTTATGGGCTGACGATCAGATGCCGCCGGGCGTGAAATCGCGGCCCGTTTCGGCCAGCGCTTCGCACAAGGTATCCACCGCGCTTTCCAGCACATCCCTGCTGGTGGAACGGATCACGAAATTCGCGCCGGTGCGCCCTTCGCGGAAGAAGGGATAGCTGCCGATCTGGCACCCCTCGTGCGCCTTTTCGACTTCGCGCAGGATCTCTGCCACTTCGCTTTCGGCGGTCCAGCAGCCCACCGTCTCCACCATCAGCGGCGCGCCGCCTTCCAGCTGCCCGGTCAACCCGTGCAGCATTTGCGCGGTGATTGCGGGCACTCCTGCCATCAGGAAGATATTGCCGTGGCGAATGCCGGGCGCGCCCGACATGGCATTGGGAATAAGGTCCGCCCCGTCCGGCACGCGCGCCATGCGCAGGCGCGCATCGTTCAGGCCGCCGGGCTTGTCCTTGTAATAATCCTCCAGCATGGCGCGGGCCTGCGGATGGATCACCACGTCCACTCCCAGAGCAGCGGCAATGGCGTCCACGGTGATATCGTCATGCGTGGGGCCGATACCGCCAGTGGTGAACAGGTAATCATATGCGGTCCGCAGGGCGTTTACCGCCCCGGCGATGGCATCCATGTCATCGGCCACCACGCGCACCTCTGCCAGGCGGATACCCTGCACCTGCAGCCAGCTGGCGATCTGCGCGATGTTCTTGTCGGCGGTGCGGCCAGACAGGATCTCGTCACCGATCACCACCAGACCGGCGGTCCAGACCTTTTCATTGTTCATGCTCATTCGGCTGCGATCTTCTCATGAGAGGAGGCAAAGGTGTCCTGCGTTGCCGGGGGAGCCTTGCGCATCTGCAGAACGCCATCGGCCACGGGGCGCTGGCGGAAATCGAAGCGGTCCTGAAGATAGTTGTGCGCCAGCGTCCACGGCCTTTCCGCCGCAACCTTGGGCATCATGCTCTTCGCGCGGTTGAGATAGCCTGATGTATAATCCCACGGCTCCACGGGTTCGGGCTCTTCTGACGGCAACAGCACAGGCTCGGCAATATCGGCACCGCGCTGGCTCATCGTGTTCAGCACCTCGCACGCATATTGCGCGTTGCAATCTGCCCGCAAGGTCCAGCTGGCATTGAGATAGCCGAACACGAAGCTGAGGTTGGGCAGGTTGGAGAACATGGTGCCGCGATAGAAATAGTGATCGGACCATTCCACCGGCGCCCCGTCCTTCGAAACCTCCACCTTGCCGGCCAGCGTCAGCCGCAGGCCTGTGGCCGTGATCACCACGTCGGCAGGCAGATATTCGCCCGATTGCAGCTTCACACCGCCCGCATCGAAACCGGCGATGTGATCGGTGACGACCTGCGCCTTTTCCGATTTGAGCGCCTCGAACAGATCGCCATCGGGCACCAGGCACAGGCGCTGTTTCCATGGGGTATAGGGCGGCTCGAAATGCTTGGGATCGTATTTTTCGCCAAGATGCTCTTGTGTCATGTTGCGCAGCATCTGGGACAGTTTTTCCGGTCTGTGGCGAGACAGGCTGAAGAAAAAGCTGCGCAATGCGATGTTTTTCCACCGGGTCAGGCGATAGGCGAGGGCTTCGGGAAACCAGCGCTGGAAACGCTTGTTCCACTTGTCCTGCCGAGGGCCTGCGCCCATCCACGTGGGCGTGCGCTGCAACATGGTGACGCTTTTCGCATCGTTAGCCATGGCAGGCACCAGCGTTACGGCGGTGGCGCCCGATCCGATGACCACCACGCGTTTTCCCGCGTGATCGAATTCCTCTGGCCAGAACTGCGGATGGATCACTTCGCCTGCAAACTGATCGATGCCGGTGATCTGCGCATCGTGCGGATTGTCATAATCGTAATACCCGCTGGCAAAATAGAGCCAGCGCGCCGTGGTGACAGTTTGCCCGCCATCGCTGCCCCGCGCGGTGATCGTCCATCGCGCGGTCAGCGTATCCCAGTCGGCAGACAGCACTTCCTGGTCAAAGCGGATGTGTTCGCGAATGCTGCGCTCATCCACGGTGCGATTGAGATATTCGAGGATGTTCTGCCCATCGGCAATGGAATCCTCATGCTTCCACGGCTGGAAGCTGAAGCCCAGCGTGTGCATATCTGAATCCGAACGCACGCCGGGATATCGGAACAGGTCCCAGGTGCCGCCGACCTGGCCGCGCCGCTCCAGGATCGTATAGCTTCGATCGGGGCACATCATGCCCAGATGCGCGGCCATGGAAATGCCAGAGATACCCGCTCCGATAATGCAGACGTCGATATCGGGTGGGTTCATGAGGCACGCTTTCTAGTTCGGATTATTTCCTGAACCTGTGAACATAGTGCGTGAAGGCGCATCGGCATAGTCACTGTCCGATGAACTGTTTCCCACCATGGCTGCGCGCGCGGCCTGCACCGTGTTGGCCAGCAGGCAGGCGATCGTCATCGGGCCAACGCCGCCGGGCACGGGGGTGACGGCGGCAGCGTGCTGCACCTCGTCAAACTTGATGTCGCCCACCAGCTTGGTCTTGCCGTCCTCTGTTTCCTGACGGGTGATGCCCACGTCGATCAGCACGGCTCCATCCTTTACCCAGTGGCCCTTCACCAGTTCCGGCGCGCCTGCCGCGGCAACGATCACGTCGGCCTTGCGGCAGATTTCGGGCAGGCCGTGGGTGTAGATATGGGTGACGGTGACGGTCGCCTCTGCATCCAGCAGCAAATTGGCCACGGGCTTGCCCACGATATTGGACTTGCCGATCACCACCACGTCCTTGCCGGTAAGATCGGGGATCACCGAATGGATCAGCATCATCACGCCCAGCGGGGTGCAGGGCACGATGCCGCCCGTGCCGGTGGACAATCGGCCCACGTTGACAGGGTGAAAGCCATCCACGTCCTTTTCAGGAGAGATGGAGCGCAGCACCAGCCGCGTATCGATATGGTCGGGCAGCGGCACCTGGCACAGGATGCCGTGCACGGCGCTATCCTTGTTCAGCGTATCGATCAGCGCCAGCAGATCGTCCTGCGAAGTGTCGGCGGGCAGGCGATGCTCGGTGGACTTGATGCCAACCTTTTCGCAGGCCTTGATCTTTCGCCGGACGTAAACCTCGCTGGCGGGATCTTCTCCCACCAGGATCACGGTCAGGCCGGGGGCAGGGTGCCCTGCCTCCACCAATGCGTCGACTTCGGCCTTGGTCGTCTCGTCCAGCTGGCGCGCGATTGCGCGGCCATCGATAATCTCTGCCATAACCCGGCAAAACTCCTGCTTATGTTATTCGAATACGACCGTGCGGTCGCCGTTCAGGAATACCCTGTCTTCCAGATGCGCGCGCACGGCCTTGGCCAGCACGCGGCGTTCCACGTCGCGCCCCTTGGCCACGAGATCGTCCGGGCTTTCGGTGTGGCTGACGTTTTCCACGTCCTGCGCGATGATCGGCCCCTCGTCCAGATCGTCCGTCACGTAATGGCTGGTGGCGCCAATCATCTTCACCCCGCGCTTGTAGGCCTGGTGATAGGGTTTGGCGCCCTTGAAGCCCGGCAGGAAGGAGTGGTGGATATTGATGCACATGCCGGAAAGATGTTTCGACATCTCGTCCGAAAAGATCTGCATATACCGCGCCAGCACCACCAGATCGGCACCCGTTTCCTTCACGATGCGGCGCACTTCGGCCTCTTGCTTGGGCTTCGTGTCCTTGGTGATGGGCAGGTGGTGATAGGGGATATCGCCAATCAGCGACGTGGTGAGCTTTTCGCGCGGGTGGTTGGAGATGATCGCGGGCACCTCCATGTTAATTTCGCCGATGCGCATGCGATACAAAAGGTCACCCAGGCAGTGATCGAACGCGCTCACCATCAGCACGACCTTGGGCACCCAGCCGGGTTCGCGCAGATCCCACTCCATCTCGAAATTCTCGGCGATGGAGGCGAAGGCTTCGCGCAAGGAACCGATATCATTGGCCTGCGGATCGAACACCAGCCGCATGAAAAAGCGGCCGGTGCGGCGATCCGAGAACTGCTGCGCTTCCTCGATAATGCAATCGCGATCCGCCGTGAACGCCGTCACCCGCGCGGAAATACCGGTGCGGATCGGGCAGGAAAGGCGGAGGGTCGCGGTGCTCATGACGGGTTCCTTGCTGATATGCCTCTTACTGATGCCGGGCGTCGTAATCATTGATCCATTCGGCAGACGCGGTCAGCGCGCCGAAGGGATAGAAATGCAGACGAACGCGGCCATGCCGCTCGGTCAGCTTTTCTTCAAGGTTGCCGACAAGTTTGTCCGGACCGGCCTTGCCCACCAGATTGGTGATCGAAACGCCGTATTTCTTCATCACGCTGGCGCTGGCACCCACGCCGCAACGCTTGGCAAAGCCCAGCAGCCGCTTGATACCGGCGGGGCCGGGCACGCCAAGGCGCACGGGCACATCGATGCCGCGTTCGCGCATATCGGCCAGCCATTCCACGATGGCATCATCGTCGAAAGCGAACTGCGTCACGACCAGCGGCACCATGCCATGGGCGGTGATGGCATCCAGCTTGCGCTGCATCCATACCCACAGATCATCACGAGAGACATTGGGGTGGCCTTCGGGATGGCCGCCCACGCCGATCACTTCATATCCGTATTTTTCCAGCAGGCCGGTCTCGATGATCTGCAGCGAATCCTCGAACGGGCCTTCCGGCTCCGGCGGGTCACCTGCGATCACGAAGATGCGTTTCGCCTGGGCGCGCTGGGCGGTTTCGCGAAGGTAGTAGTCCAGTTCCTCATGCGACTTGATGCGGCGCGCAGAGACGTGGGCAATGGGTTCGAAGCCCAGTTCGCGCACCACGCATGATGCCTCGATACGCTGCTCTATCTCTTCACCGGGCAGGAAGGTGACGGCGATCTGCGTATCCGGGCGGATCAGCGGCGCGGCTTCGCGCAGGCCATCGATTTCCTTGGCGGTCATTTCAAGCGAATAGCCGTCGACCATGTTGCCCATCGGCTTTTCCCAATTGGGATGGATCGCTGCGTAGGACATTGTCTGCTCTCCTCTCTGGCCGCGGGACCTTACTTGCACGGGGTCCACTGTCGGCAATGCGTGTTGATTGACAAACCCCCTAGCGCATGACGATAAATTCGTATAGACGAAATTTTCAAGAACGCGAAGAAATTGAGTGGATGCCGCCGAAATGCTGATGTTCCTGCCAGGCCTGATCTGCGATTCGCGCATGTATGCGCCGCAACAGTCCGCCTTCCCCGATGCAATCGTGGTGGATGGCTATGGCATGGCGGATTCGCTGGCAGAGATGGCGCGCATCGCGCTGGCGCAGGCGGATGAGCGCGGCGCTGAAAAGCTGGATGTGTTCGGCCATTCCATGGGCGGCCGCGTGGCGATGGAAGTCGTACGGCTGGCTCCGCACCGCGTGCGCAGGCTGGCGCTGGTATCCACCGGCATCCATCCGGTTGGAGAGAACGAACCTGCCAAGCGGGCAGAGCTGCAGAAGATCGGCTATGACAATGGCTTTGAAACCCTGGTGGACACCTGGCTGCCGCCGATGGTGGCTGATGCCAATCGTGACACGCCCGAATATGCGGTGATGCGCGAGATGTGCCTGTCCAAGGGGCAGGCCATGTTCGACGCGCAGATCAAGGCGCTGCTGGGCCGTCCGCCGTTCGATGATCTGCTGGCCCGGCTGACATGCCCCACGCTGGTGATGACGGGCGAACTGGATGCCTGGGCGCCGCCATCACAGCATGAAACCATCGCCAGCAAGCTTGCCAATTCGCACCTGGTGATCGTGCCGGGTGCCGGGCACATGATCCAGCTGGAAGCGCCCGATGCCGTGAACAGGGCCGTGTCGGACTGGCTGGCAATGCCCGCCGATGGCTGATTTCACCAAGAATTCTGTTTGAACAAACTTCCTTAGGAGAGGACCTGAAATATGAGTGACCAGAACCTTCAGCAAAAGCTGGACGCACAAGGCGACGTTGTCGAATTCCTGCGCAACCAGCAGGTTGGCCCCAATGCCTATCCCGGCGTTCCGGCCGAATATTCCAACTGGCGCAAGGAACAGAAGGGCTGGGCCGATACCTGCGTTCTGTTCAACCAGAGCTATCACATGGTGGAACTGTATGTCCGCGGCCCTGATGCCATGGCGCTGCTGGAATATACCGCAATCAACAGCTTCAAGAACTTTGCCGTCAACAAGGCGAAGCAATACGTGCCCGTCACGCCCGATGGCTATGTGATCGGCGACGTGATCCTGTTCTACCTCGACGAAAACGAATTCAGCCTGGTGGGTCGCGCCCCGGCAATCGAGTGGGTGGAATTCCACGCACAATATCCCAAGCCCGATGGCAGCAAGTGGGACGTAACCGTCGAACGTGACGAGCGTACCGCGATGCGCAGCGACGGTGTTCGCAAGAACTACCGCTTCCAGCTGCAGGGCCCCAACGCCATGAAGACGCTGGGAAAGGCGATGGGCCAGACCCCGCCTGACCTCAAGTTCTTCAACATGGCCCATATCGACATTGCCGGTAAGGATGTGATCGCCCTTCGCCACGGCATGGCCGGCCAGCCGGGTTACGAACTGTTTGGCCCATGGGAAGATTACAAGGCCGTGCATTCCGCACTGGTGGAAGCTGGCAAGGACTTCGGCCTGGAACTGGTGGGCGGCCGCGCCTATTCCTCCAACACCCTGGAATCCGGCTGGCTGCCTTCGCCGCTGCCGGCATTCTACACCGGCGACAGCCAGATGATGAAGGACTACCGCGCCTGGGCTTCGGGCAAGTCCTACGCCGGCATGTGCTCCATCGGCGGCAGCCACGTTCCCGACAGCATCGAGGGCTATTACCTCACGCCGTGGGACATCGGCTATGGCCACATCGTGAAGTTCGATCATGACTTCGTGGGCCGTGAAGCGCTGGAGAAGATGAAGGACCAGAAGCACAAGCAGAAGGTCACGCTGGCACTGGACGATGAAAGCGTCAGCCGTACCATGTCCTCCATGTTTGCCGAGGGTGGCCGTGCCAAGTACTTCGAATTCCCCAGCGCGGTTTATGCCATGCACCCCTTCGACACGGTGAAGAACGCCGATGGCAAGGAAATCGGCGTATCCACCTGGATTGGCTATTCGTCTAACGAGGGCAAGATGCTCAGCCTCGCCATGATCGATCCCGATGAGGTCGAAATGGGCAAGGAAGTCACGCTGGTGTGGGGTGAGCCCGACGGCGGCACCTCCAAGCCCACCGTGGAGCCGCATGAGCAGACTGAGATCAAGGCCATCATCAGCCCTGTTCCCTATTCCAATGTCGCCCGCACCGGCTATGCCGACAGCTGGCGTGCAACGGGCGTTGGTGCTAACGCCTGACACGAGGTTCCTTGGGAGAGGAGAAAGGGCGGCTCGCGCAAGCGGGTCGCCCTTTTGCTTGCGGGGAGGACGTATCTTGCGCCATGTGTGCCGCATGCCGATCCGATTGCTGATAGCCCTTTCCGCCCTGCTGCTTCCTGCCCCGCTGCTGGCCGAAGATAGTGATGCCACGCTGGAGGGGCACTGGGCCTTCCGTATCGACGAGGCGACGATCTTCGTCTTCGCGCTGGACGAGCAGGAGGCAGGCGGCTGGGAAGGCAGCTGGACCCGGCCCGAAACCATCACCAGCAATGGCACGGTGTTCCGCGATATGAGCGGGCAGGAAATTGTCGCTCCAATTGAAACCGCACTGCGGCGCAATGCGGTGCAGCTGACGTTTGCGGGGCCCAAGGCCGATGGGCGGCGCGATATCCTGCAGTTCCGCCAGACGGGCGAGAACGAGGCGCAGCTAAGCTATTACGGCATACCGGGCGATCCCTATCCGCTGATCCGGGTGCAAGCGGACACGGGGCTGGGGCCGTTCGATGAAGCGCGAATCTATGACCGTGACAATGCGATCACGCAGGCGGAATATGTTGCGCAGGCAGTGGAGCCAGAGCCGGTTGCGGAGGCCGAGCCGGAGATTGTTGCCGCTCCTGTTCTGGAGAGCGAGGCCGAGATGATGGCAGAGGTGGATTCCGAAGGCGAGGCTGAAGCGGCTCCGGAAAGCCCGCGTATAGGCGCCGATTTTCTCGACGGTATCTAGGGATGGGCGTTAGGCGAAGGGCCTAGCCGCCTTCAAGCAGCGCGGCAGATTTCTTCAATAGGTCGCGCACGCGCGCTTCGGTGGCGGCATCCGCCCGCACTTTTGGCATGGCGACGGAGATCGATCCCACGGGATTGCCGTCTATCATCACGACGCGCGCAATCCCTTCGATCCCGCGGGAGAATTCCTCGTTCGTGGTGGCAAAGCCGGTTTCGCGCGACTGGGCGATCTGCGCGCGCAGCGTGGCCTCGTCCGTCACCGTGTCGGGGGTGAAGTTTTCCCGCACGGTTTCGGCAAAATAGCGGTCCAGATCCTCTTCCGGCAGCGCGGCCAGCAGCACCTTGCCCGCCGCCAGCGCATGCATCGGCAGGCGTTGCCCGCTGGGCACGGAATAGCGCAGCGCCTGTTCGCTGCTCTCGGTGACGATAGCCTCTATCTCCCACCCTTCGCGGATAAAGAAACTAGTGGTTTCATCCAACTGCATGCGCAGCGTTCGCACCAGCGGGGCGGCGCGATCTCTCAACGTGTAATTGCCGCCCGTTGTCTGCAAACGCGCCAGACCCGGCCCGGCGGAATAGCGCCTGCCCTGCCGTTCCAGGTAATCACGTTCCACCAGGGTGGACAGCAGGTATGATAGGCTGGACACGGGGATGGCCAGCGCGGTGGCGATTTCCTGCGCTACCAGCGGGCGATCATGCGCCACGACATATTCGATGATGTCGAGCGTCCGCGTTGCCGATTTTACCTGGCTGTTCTGCGCTGGGTTCTTCGTGGTAGCCTCGGCCATACCCAAGCTATTTCATATATACGAAAATTACGCAAGAGTGAAAATGCGGGGCCTCAGCGTAGGTTTTCGTCCGCAATATCTGCGCCGTCTCGCAGGGCCTGCAGCTTCGCCCAGGCCACCTTCGGATCGATCTTGCCATATCCCGCAAAGGTGCCGAAACCGCAATCCGTGCTGGCGATCACCCGGTCCTTGCCCACGATATTGGCAAAGCGTTCGATACGCTGCGCGATCAGCTGCGGCGTTTCAACATAGTTGGAACAGGTATCCACCAGTCCGGGTGCCAGCACCTTCTCTGCGGGCAGATCAGCCTTGGCCCACACGGCCCATTCATGCTCGTGACGCGGATTGGCGGCTTCGAACAGGATCGTGGCTGGCCGCGCGGACAGCACGACATCGAGGATGGTTTCCAGCGGAATGTCGTGCGTGTGCGGGCCTTCGTAATTGCCCCAGCACACGTGCATACGCATCATCTCCGGCGCGATGTTGGCGGTCGCTTCGTTCAGGGCATCAACATTGGCGCGGATCGCGGAGAGGAATTCAGCCTCGCTCATATCCTGATAGCCCGTGTGGCGGCTCATCGCGAGGTCGGGGCAATCCAGCTGCAATTGCAAACCGGCATCCACGATCGTCTCGTATTCAGGCCGCATCGCGGCAGCCAGATCGGCCAGATATGCCTCATGCGTGGGATAATACTGGTTCGGCTGGAACGCCGTAATCAGACCGGGCGATGCGGAGTTCAGGAATGCGCCCACACCATTGCCCTCAGCCTCCAGCGCGGTTTTGAACCGGCGGATATCGTCATGCAGCGGCTGCAGGTTCACCAGTTCCACCTTGTCGATGGCGCTGGCGCGGGTGAATTCCTGGCTGCCCATGATGTGAGACAGCTTCTTTGCCAGTTCCGGCACCTCTGCCAGATCCTTCGCAGGCTTGCGCGGGGTGTGCCCGCCAAAGCCGGACAGACGTTCTATGATGTAGGTGGAATAGCCAACCTTGCCCAGTTCGCCATCGCTTACCACGGATACGCCCGCTGCCACCTGCTGGCGCACGGCCTGCGTCACGGCATCCTGCACCACACGGTCAAATTCTTCCGCGTCGTATGGTTCGCCCTTGTCACGTGCCAGCAGCAGGGGGACGAGATTGCGTGCGCGCGGCAGGCTGCCGACGTGGCTTGTCTTGATCACCTGGAATTCTCCCTAGGGAACGATGGCGCAGCCGACGCTGGCGATCTTTCCGTCTTTCATGTGGTAGTGAATGTACTGGCGCATTTCCTGCACCTCTCCGGCGGTAACCGGGAAAAACTGCTGCATGCCGCGCGAATCCAGCTCCTCTCGCGTCAAGTCCTTGATCCCTTCGAGGCGGATCAGGCCCTCCACCGCGACCAGCTCTGGCGAGGAGGCGAATTTCTCCACCGTCACGGTTTCGCGCACATATTTGTGCAGGAAGCTGTAGAATTCGCGCAGCTGCTCTCGCGTGCGGATTTCGATGCCGAAAAAGGCCATCTGCGGATTTTCGGCATAGAAATCGAACACCGCATCATAATCGCGCGCGTTGAAGGCGGCGGCGTAACGATCGTAATCTTCGCGGTTCATGCAAATCCCTCCATTGCCTCTCACCTTAACGATCGTTAGAATTCCTGCAACAGGAAGAGGAGAGGGTATGAGCCGCACGCCGCAAGAAGAGGCGAACCTGGCGCTGGTGGTGGCGATGTTCGAAAACGTGTTGGTGCCGCTCAATAGCGCCCGCGTGGATGAATACATCGCAGAGGATTACATCCAGCATCACCAGAACGTGGAGCCGGGACGAGAGGCGCTGAAAGGCTTTCTGGATTGGGCTGCAAGCCAGCCCGGAGAGGCCGAGCAGATTTTGCACCGCGCCTTCGTGGACGGCGATCACGTTACGCTGCATTATCACGTGATCCGGCATGACGGTGATCCCGGCTTCGCGGTGATGGACATCTTCCGTGTCGAGAACGGCAAGATCGCCGAGCATTGGGACGTGATGCAAGACATCAATCCCGATCGCCTCAACCCGCTGTCTCCATTCTGAGGGTCTGGCCATGAGATTTCAGAACAAGATCGTCCTCGTCCTTGGCGGCAATTCCGGTATGGGGCTGGCAGCGGCGCAAAGCTTTGCTGCGGAAGGCGCAAAGGTCCACCTGACGGGCCGCGATCAGCGAACCATCGACAGCGCCGTTGCCAGTATCGACGGCGCGACGGGGTACCAGTCCGACATTGCCGATCCTGCCGCCACGCAGGCGGTGGTGCAGGCGATCGAGGAGGCCGATGGCCGCATCGACGTGCTCTATATCAACGCCGGCGTTGGCGGCTTTGCCCCCTTGCGCGATATCACCGAGGATGCGTGGGATCACACCCATGCCATCAATCTGCGCGGCTGCGTGTTCGCATTGCAAAAGGCCGTGCGCATCATGGGGAAGGGCGGCTCTGTCGTCGTCACCGGCAGCATTGGTGCGCATGGCGCGCTGGAAGGCAATGGCGCCTATGCTGCGGCCAAGGCGGGCCTGTTCATGGCGATGAAGGTGTTTGCAAAGGAACTGGTGGCAGAGGGTATACGCGTCAACGTCGTCAGCCCCGGCCCCATCGATACCCCGCTGCTCTATCGCAATCCTGGCATGACCGATGATCAGGTGGCGGGCCTGAAGGACATGATGATTGCCAACATCCCGATGAAGCGCATGGGCGAGGCGGACGAGGTGGCGAAAGCCGTGCTGTTCCTTGCCAGCGATGATGCCAGCTTCATTTCGGGCGCCAACCTGTTCGTCGATGGCGGACTTATCGAACTGGGATAGACATGACCGACTTCAGCGACACAACGCCGTTTACCGCACCTTTCAGCGAACTGGACAATCCACGCATGGAGTTCGTGATGGAGGTGCGGCTGACCTTTCCGGAGGTTTATTCCATCACTCCGCATCCCAATGGCGGCATGCGCAGCGCGGTGCTGGTGAAGGGCGGCACGTTCGAAGGACCGCATCTGAAAGGCCACGCCGTTCCCGGATCAGGGGGCGATTACGCCTATTTCCGGCCTGACGATGTGGCTGTGTTCGATGCGCGTTATCTGCTGGAGGAAGATGATGGCACCATCATCCTGCTCCACAACAAGGGTTTTCTCTGGGGCCGCCAGCCTGACACCATGCAGCGCCTGCGCGACTGGGCCTTTGCCGATGGTGAGCCGGTGCCCCATCCCGAATACTATCTACGCGGAAACCCCACCTTCGAATGCGCGGTGGGCAAGCATGACTGGCTGACCAAGCATGTTTTCATCGGCGTGGGCGAGCGCAAGAGCGACGGCAATTGCCTGAGGTACTACGCGCTGACCTGATTCCATTGCATTTTCCCAGCCGTGCCCGACACTTAGCTGGAAAGTATTAGAGAATACGGCATTTGGTCTGTATAAGGGGCCACCGCGACCATTCGCTTTTGGCCGCAGACTGGGGTGCTGCAGCATGTACAGACTGGCTGGTTTCGATGTGCCCCGGCGCTTTGACGCGCCGATTGTCCGCGTGCTTGTGCAATGTCTGTTCGGCCTTGGTTGCACGCTGGCGATGATCGGCTTTCGCAGTTTCCTGGATGTGTGGGCGGCAACGGCGGGTCCTTTCGCGCTGGTTTATCCCACCGTTCTGATCGCCACGTTGTATGGCCATCTGAAGGCCGGCATCGTGACCTATGTCACCAGTTTCCTGTGGGCCTGGTATTTCGTGCTGCCGACCGTCCACGGCTTTACCTTCGAAGTTGCGACCGATCCTTCGCGCGTGGTGATAAATGGCGCCGCGGTGCTGGTGGTCATGCTGTTTGCCGAAAGCTTCCGCCGCGCGGTGGTGACGGCGATCGACCAGCGCGACGAGCAGATTGCACGTGCCACCATGCTGCAGCAGGAACTGGAGCATCGCACGAAGAACAATTTCGCATTGGCTGCCAGTCTGCTGGAAATGCAGAAGCGCCGCGAACAGCTTCCCGAAGTAATCTCTGCGCTGGAGCAGGCCATTGCCCGCATCCATTCCTTCTCCTCCGCCTATTCGAATCTGGCGCTGACGCAGGGTGAGGGGGCGATGGTGGCCATGCAGGATTATCTGGCCGACGTCGTTGACCGTGTTACGCGGGGAGCGTTCATGGACAATGTCAGGGTAGAGGTGGAGATCGATAGCGATACGCATCACATGCCCCGCGAAGTTGCCGTTGCCATTGGCCTCTTCACGAATGAGGCGCTGACCAATTGCGCCAAATACGCGTTCCCGAATGGGCGCGACGGGAATGTGAAGGTAAAGTTCACCGGCGCCAGCGATAACTGGTCCCTTGCAATCGATGATGATGGCATCGGCACCGCCGGGGTCAGCGCGGAATCAACCGGTATCGGGGAACGCCTGTTTGCCGCCTTCGCCCAGCAGGCAGGCGCGCAATACCACGTGGAAGCCACACCCAGCGGGCGCTCTCTCCGGCTTGCCAGCCAGGGACTGAACTAAGGCGCACCAGATCTATCGGCACCGTGCGGTGCCGCGATCACCCCTTGCGGCAGCTGTTCTCCAATTTAGCGCGGCTTACCCATGTACCATGAACCTGGCTGCGCAGCGGCCTGCCGGTTTTTATCGTGGCGATGGCACCGGCCTCGATATTGTCTGCTTCCACCACCCACAGCTCGCTAGAATAGTCGGACGGGTCGCCTGCGCCAGGAGGGCCGTTGGGCAGGTCTATCATGCACAGCAACCAGCCGCCGTGGCCTGCATCCGGCGATGGCACATGCGCGGGTTCGCTGATGGCGGCACCCGGCGGCGTTTCCATCATCGCCAGCTGGCCAGTGGTGGGATCGATCCGCAGCAGCGCGTTGAAATTGGCGCCCACCGGACCTCCCAGCATCGGCGGACCTTTCGCCTGCGGGTTCATGCTGAGATACCACGCTCGGCCATAAGGGCGGCCCTGCGCTGCATCCTCAACCCGGCACAAATCACCCGGAGGGCCAAGCGGCTGCTGCGCGATGGCCAGCTCATC
Source organism: Aurantiacibacter rhizosphaerae (assembly GCF_009807005.1). Taxonomy (GTDB): domain Bacteria; phylum Pseudomonadota; class Alphaproteobacteria; order Sphingomonadales; family Sphingomonadaceae; genus Alteraurantiacibacter; species Alteraurantiacibacter rhizosphaerae. The sequence continues at coordinate 319,521 of NZ_WUBR01000003.1, forward strand.
CGCGCTCATGTCCACGCTCCACCGGGTCAGCGCGCCGCCGATTTCCTGCTGCGGGATATCGATGCCGCCCGCCTCGCGCATGAAGCCAAAGGCGTTGGTATCGCTGAGGCACAGGTCCACATGCACCGTGTCGCCATCCTCGAAGGCGTTTACCTCGTGAAAGCAGGATACGCCCTTAGGCCCCTCTATCCACACCATTTCCGATACGTCGCCATATCGGGGCATGATGCCAAGATAGCTGGGCTTGTCCTGGTGATGAGCCCAATGCGCGCCACCTTCCTTCAGCCGGTCCAGATCGGCCAGCGTGGGGAAGATCGGGAAAATCGCGTAATTCTCCGTGATCACGAAATCATGGATGGTGGAGCAATAGGGTTGATCGAACCATTGCTCCTTCACCAGATTGCCGTCCTTGTCCGCGATGCAATAGGCGACATCCAGGCTGCACAATCCGGCGGCCTGGTAACCGAAGAAGAACATCTCTCCCGTCTCCGGGTCGATGCGTGGATGGGCGGTGAAAGTCTCCGATTTCAGCTTGCCCTCATAATCCCAGCGCCCCTCTGTCGCCAGCGTGTGCGGGTTCACCTCGTATCCGCGCCCGTCCTCCTTGGTCATGAACAGGCGGCCTGCGTGCCAGACGGGGGTGGTGTTGGCGAGCGTGCGATCCATGCCTTCCGCCGCCGGATCATCGGTGAAGGGGTTGCGATAACGGCCAAACAGCGCGCGGCCCGCCTCCTTCTCCGCCAGATAGCGCTGGGTTTCGACATATTTGATGCTGAAATCCACCTTTCCACCGGCAAAGCTGAAGGCCGAGATCATGCCATCGTGGTTCAGCGCGATATCATCTTCGAACATGGGATCTTGCGCGTTATCGGGCACGGCGCGGAAGAAGGTGCCGTCAATTGCGGCAGGGATTTCTCCGTGAACTTCCAGGTCCTGCAACTTGTATTCTTGCTGCCGCGGAGTATTCGTGCCGATGAAATGGATGGTCTGCGGAAACGCGCCCATGATTTTTACCTCTTCCCGTGATTCTTGCGGTAACGCTAACGTTTGTTACAATGAGTGCAAGACCGCATCCAGGGTTTGAGGATCGAAGTGGGAGTATGCGGATGAGTGGAAAAGCCAGCCTTCACGGAAGCGAAACCGGCGAGGTGGTGCTGCTGCACCGCCTGCTGAAGCTGACGAATAGGCTGATGGCGCCATTCTCCACCCATCTTGCCCACCGATACAAGATCAGCGTGAACGAATTTCGCCTGTTGATGACGGTGGGCGCGCTGGGCCGCACCGCCAGTCACGAGGTGGCCGATCTGACGGGTGTGAACGCGATGAGCATCAGCCGCGCGGTGGCCACCCTGCAAAAGCACGGGCGCATCGTGGTGGAGCGGGACGAGAGCAACAAGCGCCGCAAGTGGCTGAGCCTGACCGACGAGGGAAAGCGCCTGTACGAGATCATGCGCCCGCAATCGGAAACCGTGGCGCATTACCTGTTCGGCAAGCTGGAGCCTACCGAACTGGAAGGCTTCGCCAGTATCGTGGAACGCCTTATAGAGCGGCTGGATGCAGAGGACGAGGATGGCAATTCCGTCTTCCTCGAACGCACGAAACCGGCGGAGTGAGCATGACCGAGGAACAGCGCCGCGCGATCGAGGCCGATGTAACGCGCCTGATCCATGAATATGTTTGGGCGAATGACGCGCAGGATTGGCAGCGGTGCGCAGCGCTCTACACCGAAGATGCCGTGTTCCGGCGGCCCAGCGGCGGTGATCCCGTGCTGGGGCGCGATGCGATCCTCGCCAGCTTCACCGCGCGTGCGCCCCGTGCTCAGCGGCACGTGATGGCCAATACGCTGGTTGACCTGGTGAGCGAGAGCGAGGCGAGGGCGAAATCGGTGATCGTGCTCTACATGGGCGATGCCAGCGATGATGGCCTGCCGGTGCAGGATGCCAAGTCTCCGCTGATCGGCACGTTTGAGGATCGCTGCGTGCTGACAGGCGATGGCTGGCGCTTTGCGGAGCGGACCGGCGGGCTGGATTTCCGGCCTTAGCCGACAGGCCTATCCGCCTGCGCTTCCACCACTTCGCGCCGTTTCAGCGCAGCAGGCACCAGCAGGGCAATTGCAACGCAGGCAAGGGCCGGTATCGCGGCGACGCCTAGGAAGTCTTTAGGCGCGACAGAGGTTGCGAGCATCCATCCCCCCAGTGGCGGACCGGCAAATGCCCCAAGCCGTGCCACCAGCACGCCTACGCCCACGGCGCTTGAAAGCATGCGGGCGGGGAACAGATATGCAGCCAGGCCCGGCAGCACCATGCCGCCTGCATTGGCCCCGCCAACGCCCACCATCAGCAGCAGCGTCCAGCGGGTCTGGTCTGGCGCCGTCAGCCAGATCGCCGCGAAGCTTGCTGCCATCGATCCGAACAGCAGCACTAGCGTCAGTCGCTTGTGCCAACGGTCCAGCAGCAGGCTGGCGGCAATGCCAATGCCAAGGCCCGCCAGATTGGCGACCCCTGTAACGCGCGCCGCGGCGTCCAAGGTCATGCCGGCACCCGGCAGCACCGTGGGCAGCCAGCTGTTCAGCAGGTAGAGATTGCACGCATTGAAGGCGAGCAGCGCGGCGAACACGGCAAAGGGAAAGACCCACGGCGATTTGAACAAGGCGAGTTGCGGCAGCGGCTCCTTCGCCGCTTTCTCCTCAGTACCTTCGGTATCGCCGAAGCCGGGTATGCCCGGATGGAGGATCGGCCAGAGTGCAATGGCGAGAATAATGGCGAAGGCACCGGGCACAAGGAACAGCCCCTCCCAGCCCAGCAGGTCCACGATTTCGGGGGCCAGCAGACCGGCCAGCGCAAGGCCGATGGGAATGCCGGCGGAAACCACCGCCATGATGGTTGCGCGCAGGCGCGGTGGCGCAAGCTCGGCGGACAAGGCGCTGACATTGGGCAGGCATGCGCCCAGCGCTAGACCGGTCAGCAATCGCCAGACAAGGAAGCCGGTAATGCTGGTAGCGCTGGCCGTGCCAAGCGTGGACAACCCCGTGACGAGGCAACCAAGCACGATAAGTGTGCGCCGCCCGAAACGATCACCCAAAGGTGCGATCAGCGCGCCGCCTGCGCCAAGCCCGATCAGCAGGGCAGTAAAGACCCAACCGAATCCGGCAGGATCGAGGCCCAACGCCCCCTCCAGCCGGGGTACGGCCAGCGCCATGGCGGCGATATCAAAGCCTTCCATGACGAAAATACCGCCCAGCAGGACGAGCGAGACAATGCTGCGGCCGTTCATGTGCGGTCCTCCGCAATCCGATCAGGCAACACGGTGCAATCCTTCCCCGCCCGACAATGCCTCGTCCCGCCCGTCCCACGGGCTTGGCATGCGATAGGGCACGGTGAGGAAATTGGCCTCCACCTGTTCAATCGCACCGTCGCGGATGCGGAAGGCTTCGGCCAGGTAATAGCTATGCGGGCGGCGCACCGGGCTGCTGGCTTTGGTGCCGTCGGTCAGCTCGTACTCTCCCAGCCTGCCCGAATGATCGATGAAGCCATAGGCCAGCACGATGCCGCGTTCGGTATCCACCAGTGGAAAGCGGCGGGCGCGCAGATCGTCATCATAGCGATACCAGCCCAGCGCGAACTGCTCCTCGCAGCCAAGACGCGCCACGGGCAGGGGGAAGTCTTCGTTATTGGTGGTCTGCACGCCGTTTTCCACGCGGTTGCAATGCGGCCAGAACTTCGTGTTGATCGTGCCGTCGTTGCGCTCGATCGTTTCGAAATAGCCATCGGCCACGCGCACCAGTTCTTCCCGGCTGGAACGCGCCTCGTCCGCCACCAGCGCCTCCATCACGCGCTTTCGATCAAATCGCTGCGGTCCGAAGGGGAAACCCTCGTCCTTGTTGCGCGCCACCACGGTTTCGATACCGACGATCTGATCGCCCGATATTTCCAGCCGGATGCAGGCCGGGTTCAGCGCATCTGTCTCCTCCACCGCGGTGAACACGGCCACCTGTCCGCGCGCGGCTTCGGCAAAGCGAAGATCGTAATCATGTTTCGCAGTGATCGTGTTCCACAGCCCATCGCCCACCGATAGCGCCACGTTATTCTCGGTGTTGAACGCATGCGGCGCTATTGGCGCGAGCGAGGGATCCTTCGTCGACAGCGCTGCCAGATAAGCGTCCAGCACGGTATAAAGATCACTACGAGACGCCACGGCCTTCTCCCTCACCCTCAATGCCACTGTTATAACAGGGGTCTCTTGACTCAAGGCCCTGCTAGCTGAAAAGTAACGATCGTTAAAGTCGCGTTGGCAGGCAAGGAGGCAGAACCCTTGCTCGCGGCGCGTGGGAGAGGAAGTATAGACTATGGCGGAAACACCGCTACCACCGGGATTATCGGCCATGCGGCTGGATGCCGCGCGCGTTGCGCTGGAGCAGGCATTGGGGGCATCGAAGGTTTTCTTCAAGCTTCTGGATCAGCGATCCTATCAGGACAAGTTCGCGGTGGACGATGCCGCGCACCATCCCGCCGGTGCCGTTGCGCCCGATACGGTGGAGGAAATTCAGGCGGTGGTGCAGATCGCCAATGAATACCGCCTGCCGATCTTCCCCATCGCGCGCGGAAAGAACCTGGGATACGGCGGCACTGCGCCCGTGCTGGCTGGCAGCGTGGTGCTCGATCTGTCGCGCATGAAGAAGATCGAGTTCGACGAGGAAATGGGCACCGTGCTGCTGGAGCCGGGCGTGGGTTTCTACGACCTCTACGATTACATCCAGCGCAACAACCTGCCCTACTGGCTATCCACCCCCGGCAACAGCTGGGGCAGCGTGATGGGCAACGCGCTGGATCGCGGCGTTGGCTACACGCCCTATGGCGAGCACACGAAGAACATCTGCGGGCTGGAGGTGGTGCTGGCCAATGGTGAGGTGGTGCGCACCGGCATGGGCGCTTTCACCGATGCGCCGACATGGCAGGCCTATCCCTTCGGCTTTGGTCCGGGTTGGGACCAGATGTTCGTACAGTCCAACTTCGGCATCGTCACCAAGATGGGCATGTGGCTGATGCCGGAGCCGGAAAGCCTGATGGGCATGGATGTCGAGTTTGACCGGCCCGAAGATCTGAAGGTGATGATCGATACCATCGCCCCGCTGCGCCGCGAACGCCTGCTGACCCAGTCACCTAGCATCGGCAACTGGATGCGCGCCGCCGCCGTGCTGACCACGCGCGACCAGTGGACCGACGAGCCGGGAGCGATTTCGGATTCGGTGATCGACGCGATCCGCAAGCAGTTCAACATCGGCTGGTGGGGCGTATCCCTGCGCCTTTACGGGCGGGAGGACGTGAACAAGGCGGCTTACAAGGTGCTGGAGGAGGCCATGGGCAATGCCGGGCCGATGGCGATCAAGCCCACCAGCTGGCGCAAGGGCGAGCCGCTGGAATATACCGGCTGGACAGGCACGCCGATGACCTTCCCGATGCAGAACGTGAACTGGTATGGCGGGCGCGGCGGGCACATCGGTTTCTCGCCCATCATCCCGCAGGATGGCGACAAGGCGCTGGCGCAGTTCCGCCGCACCTATGCGCGCTATCAGGAATACGGGATGGATTATCAGGGCAGCTTCGCGTTCGGCGAGCGGCACATGACCAATGTGAACGCGATGATCTTCAACAAGGACGATCCGCAGATGATGGCAAAGGTCGATCCGTTCTTCCGCACCTTGGTGGCCGATGCGAAGGAGCATGGTTACGGCGAATATCGCACCCATCTGGATTACATGGACCTCGTGGCAGACAGCTATGACTTTAACGGCGGATCGCTGAACCGGATGAACGAGGCGGTGAAGGACGCGCTCGACCCCAACGGCATTATCGCGCCGGGCAAGAGCGGTATCTGGGGCAGCGCCTACAGGCAGGAGCGGCAAGCGTGAGAGAGATCGGCATGAAACGCATCGGATTGATCGCAGGCGCCATGGCCCTGGCCGGATGCGCAGGGGTAGCACTGGCCCAGAGCGCGGCCGGCATTGACGACGAGACGGAAGCCGCCGCCGAAAGGCAAGGCGGCCCGCTGCCCATGCCGCAACCTGTCACCATGGCACAGCGGCCCAACGCGACGGGCGGAGAGGCGCTGTATGTCGAATATTGCGCCATGTGCCACACGGCCAACGGCATGGGCACGGGCCTTCTTGCCCGCCGCCGCGACGATGCCTTGCTGGAAGAGCGCGGCGATCTGGCCGCGGCCTTCGTGGTGGTGGCCGCGCGCAACGGCATCGGCAATATGCCCGCCATCCCGCGCGGCGAGGTTTCGGACGCTGACCTGCAGGCAATTGGCGAATATCTTGCCGCCGGTCCGCATGAGGTGACGCCATGAAAGTAACCCGCAGAGCCGTGATCGCCGGTGCCATAACTATTCCCGCCATCGCGGGGCTGGGCAGTTTTGCGCTTTCGCAGGGTAACGGCGGGCCGCTGGCCGGAGTCTACGATCCTGGCCTCCCTGCCGGAAAGCGCCTCGCCAGCATGCTGCGCGATGCGGGCCGCGGCGCGCGCGCGGTGGAGGGGGACCGTATCCGGCTGGCCCGCGAATTGTTTGCCGAAAAGCCCCCGCTGTTGGCGGGCGTAACGCGATCTGCCGATGCGCTGCTGTTTGCCGAAGTGGGGGCGGAAGAAGGCTATGACCTGAAGCTGGAACTGCGCGGCAACCGCCACGGCTGCTCCGGCAACAGCTGCTACGCGGAATGGAATCCGCTCAGCCGCCAGATGGTGGGCGCAGGGCCGGATTGGCTGGGCGCCTTTGCGGGCTTCGTCGCCAATCCCTCATCCCCCGTGCCGATGGATGGCGGCGCGGGTGACGAGGCGATGTCGACGGCCTGGCTGCTGGTGCGCCGCGCCTGATTCCTATTTGCGAATGATCAGCGAATCGGGCCGCTTGCGCGGTTTCCATTCGCCGTGGCCGGGGAAGCGTTCCAGCACCTTGCCATCCCACAAACGCACGATGCGGGTCTGGAAGCGCCATTTGCCGTCCTCGCCTTTCACCGCGTGATCGTCATACCAGCCGCAGAAGCGCAGTTCGTATGGCGGCTCGTCATGGCATTCGGTGACGAAAGCGAAACCGCGCATTTTCACGCTGCCATCATCTTGCGGGAAATACTGCACCTGCGTGACGTGGTGCTGGCGGCCGGGGAAGCCGGGGGCACCCGCATAATGCGCCATCAGGCCGCGAATCCCCTCGTGACCGCGCCAGATGTCCGGGTCTTCGAACACCTCCTCGCTCATCAGGCAGTCTTCGGTAAAACATTCCACCAGCCCATCGGCATCGCCTGTATCCAGCGCCCAGCTATAGGCGGCGATCAGGTCTTGCAGGCCAAGGCGGTCTTCAATCGAAATGGTCGTCATGATCTCTCCCTCATATTGCACCAATCGTAACAGTCGTTATGATGATCGCAAGCGGCCAGCAGCCAGAATGGGCCGCAAAAGGGAGAGTTTTGTGGCAAGAATCATCGTATCCGGCGCGTCCGGCCAGTTTGGCCACGCCGCCGCCTCGCAATTGCTGGACATGGGTGAGGATGTGATCGCCCTGTCGCGCAACACCGACAAGCTGGCCGATCTGGCAGAGCGCGGCGCAGATGTGCGATCCGCCGATTTCGAAAGCCCTGACGGTTTGGAAGAAGCGATGGCCGGCGGTGAAAAACTGCTGCTGATTTCCACCACCATGGTGGGGGAGCGCCCGCGCCAGCATGGCAATGCGATCGATGCGGCCAAGGCTGCCGGTGTGAAGCACATCGTCTACACCTCCATCGTCGATGGCGGTAATCCCGATCATCCGGCGGTGGAACAGCACGATCACTGCGCAACGGAAAAGCTGCTGCGCAATTCGGGCGTTGCCTACACCATCCTCTACAACAGCCAGTATGCGGAGGCGGTGGCCACGGCGATGGCCATCCCCGCGCTGACCGCCGGATCGAAGCCCGACAATTGCGGCGACGGCAAGATCGCCTTCGTCAGCCGCGACGATTGCGTGCGCACCGCCGTTGCCGTGCTGACGCAGGAAGGGCACGAGAACACCACGATCAACGTGACCGGGCCGGAATTGCTGAGCGTGCCGAAGGCGATGGAACTGGCATCCGAAATGGCGGGCAAGCCGATCGAGATCATCCCTGTCACGGATGAGGAAATGTACGAATATTTCGATACGCTGGGCGTCGCGCGCAAGGCCGCGGACGTTGACGTGAACGGCCCGATCCCTTGGGCCAGCGAAGGCATGGTGACATTCGGCCAGGCCATTCGCGAAGGCTATTTCGACGTAAAATCCGACGCGGTGGAGCGCATCACCGGCCAGAAGCCGCGCACCCTGCGATCCGTTTTTGAACAATACAAGGGGGCATGGCCCGCATGAACCGCATCCTCGCAATCGCCGCTGTCATCGGGCTTTCCGCATGCACCGCAGCGGCTGTATCAGAGCCAGAAACCGCAACCCCGCTGGCGTTCCAGGACATGCCGCTTGGCGCGGGCGAGAACTGGGACAATCCCGGAGGCGACTGGGGCGAAAGTCATTTCTCGCGGCTGGAAACGATCAATCCCGGCAATGTCAGCCGCATGGGCCTGGCCTGGGAATACGACCTTGGCACCTCCCGCGTGCAGGAGGCGACGCCTGTAGTGATCGACGGGGTGATGTACACCTCCGGCAACCTTGGCCGCGTGTACGCGCTGAATGCCGCGACGGGCGAGGAATTGTGGACCTTCACGCCTGAGCTGGACATGCAGGTGAACCGCTTCGCCTGCTGCGATCAGGCCAATCGCGGCGTTGCCGTGAGCGGTGACAAGGTGATGGTGGCCGCGCTGGACGGCAGGCTGTGGGCACTGGACAGGGCGACGGGCGAGCCGGTGTGGAGCGTGGACACCGTGGTGGATCACACGCGCGGATACACCTCCACAGGCGCGCCCGAAGTGGCAGGCGATCTGGTGGTGATCGGCAATGGCGGCTCTGAATATGATGCGCGCGGCTATGTGACGGCATATAATATCGCCGATGGCTCGCAGGCGTGGCGGTTCTTCACGATTCCCCACGATCCCGCCGAAGGCCCGCAGGAAAACCCCGAACTGGTGCCTGCGCTGGAAACATGGTCCGAAGAAACCCGCTGGGATATCGGCGGCGGCGGGACGGCATGGGATGCCATTGTCTACGACCCGAAATTTGACCAGGTGATCGTGGGCACTGGCAATGGCGGCCCCTATCCGCAGGCAGTCCGTTCGCCCGGCGGGGGTGACAACCTGTACCTCAATTCGCTGGTGGCGCTGGACCGCGAGACGGGCCGGATGAACTGGCATTTTCAGGAAACGCCGCAGGACAATTGGGATCTCACCGCCACGCAGCCGATGATCCTCACCTCGCTGGATATCGATGGAGAGCAGCGTCCCGTCATTCTCCACACGCCGAAGAACGGCTTCTTCTTCGTGGTGGATCGCGAGAACGGATATGCCCACGCGGCCAATCCGATCGTGCGCACCAATTGGGCGGACGGCTTCGACATGGAAGCGCAGCGTCCTAACATCACCATGGAAGATGCCGATTATTCCAATGGGCCCAAGATCGTGTTTCCCGGCTCTCCTGGTGCGCGCAATTGGTATCCGGCGGCCTATGATCCCACGCGTGACACCTATTTCGCGCATGTGCTGGATATGGGGAACCTGCTGTTCCTGCCCGGACCTGTCGACAATGTGGAGCGCAAGGAAAAGGCGCTGAACGCGGGCGCTGCCATCATCTTCACCCCCGATCTGGAGGCTGCCGCCGCCACTCTGCCGCCGCCGCTGCGTGCCGCAGTGCAGGCGCAGGCCGCGTGGGAATGGGTGAAGCAGAAACCCTTTGAAAGCCAGCTGCGCGCCATCGATCCGATGACCGGTGAAACGAAATGGGCGGTGGAGCAGCTGGGCTGGCAGGATCGCAACGGCGTGCTGGCCACGCAAAGCGGCCTGGTGTTCCACGGCAATGTGGCAGGCACCGTGTTTGCGCGCGACGCCGATACCGGAGAGGCGCTGTGGAGCATCGAGACAGGCTCCACCATTATGGCCGCCCCGATGACCTACATGGTGGACGGCGTGCAATATGTGGCCGTGCAAACCGGCTGGGGCGGCGGCGGCTGGGGCTTCGTGCCCCGCTATTCCGCAGCCTATTCCAAGGGGAACGCCAACCGCATTCTCGTTTTCCGACTGGACGGCGGGCAGGTGGCAATCCCCGAAGACCTGCCGCCGCTGCAACCCGCGCCCGAACCGCCGGAACAGTTTGCAGATGCAACGCCAGAGATGATCGCGCGCGGCGCAGCCATGTTCACCGAGAATTGCACCATGTGCCATTCCAACCAGCCCCGCGCCGGGCTGCCGGACCTGCGCCGCATGAACCGCGGCATACATGGCGGCTTCCAGCAGATCGTGCGCGGCGGGCTGTTCGTCAGCCGCGGGATGCCGCAGTTCGAGGATTTGCTGAGCGAGGAGGATGTGCATGCCATCCACGCATGGCTGATCAGCGTGCAGGGCCCCTTGCGTGAGCGGGAGCTGGAGCTGCAGGAAAAAGGCCTGCCGCTCGACACGCAATCGCTGACCATTCTCTCCAACTATTGATCGCAGGAGATCCGACGATGACCCCCAATGGCGTGAACGTGAAACACCCGGACAAGCTTTTCATCGGCGGCGAATGGGTCACCCCTGCCTCCAATGAAAGCATCGAGGTGGTGAACCCGGCCAGCGAGGAGGTGGTGGCCCGCACTGCTGCCGCCGGAAACCGCGACATGGATGCCGCCGTCGCCGCCGCGCGCGATGCGTTTGACAACGGCCCGTGGCCGCGCCTTTCACCGATGGAGCGGATGGCCAAGCTGATGGAGATGGTCGATCACCTGGAAACCCGCGTGCCCGAACTGGCGGCCGCATGGTCTGCCCAGATCGGCGGCCTCGCCAGCACGGCGGGGCCGATGCATGCTGGCGGTGTGGCGGGCCTGCGCGGCATTGCCTCTCTGGGTGAACGCTTCGCCTGGGTGGAGCAGCGCCCCGGCATGGCGGTGGACACGGTTACCGTGGTTCGCGAACCTGTTGGCGTCGTCGTCGCCATCGCGCCGTGGAACGGGCCGTTCGCCATCATGGCCAACAAGGTGTTCTACGCCCTGATTGCTGGCTGCACCGTGGTGATGAAGCCTTCGCCCGAAACCCCGCTGGAAGCCTATATCATCGCCGAAGCGGCAGAGGCCGTGGGAATGCCAGCGGGCACGGTGAACCTCGTTCCTTCTGATCGGGAGGCGGCGGACCACCTGATTCACTCCACCGATATCGACAAGATCACCTTCACCGGCTCCACCGCGGCGGGCAAGCACATCGCCAGCGTAGCAGGCGGCAACATGGTGCGCGCGACGTTCGAACTGGGCGGCAAGAGCGCGGCGATCATCCGCGACGACTTTCCCATCGAGGCGGCGGCGGGAATTCTTGGCAACACCATCACCGTGATGAGCGGGCAGGTCTGCGCCATGCTGAGCCGCGCCATCGTGCCGAAGGCTCGGCATGACGAACTGGCCGAGGCCATTGCAGGCGTGATGAAGGGCGTCAAAATCGGGCACCCCGATGACGAGGATACCCAGCTTGGCCCCGTTGCCATGCACCGCCAGCTTGAGCGTATCGAGATGTATATCGAGGCAGGCAAGGCGAGCGGCGCGGACCTTGTGACCGGCGGCAAGCGGCCTGCCCACATGAACAAGGGCTATTACATGGAGCCCACGCTGTTCGCCAATGTCGATAACACGTCACGAATAGCGCAACAGGAAATCTTCGGCCCCGTGCTGTGCCTGATCCCGGCGGAGGACGAGGAAGATGCCATCCGCATCGCCAACGAAAGCGACTTCGGCCTCAACGGCAGTGTCTTCACCAATGACGCGCAAGCCGCCTACGACATCGCCCGCCGCGTGCGCACTGGCGTGGTCGGCCAGAACGGCATGCGCATGGAGTGGACCGCACCCTTCGGCGGCTTCAAGCAATCCGGCATTGGCCGCGAAGGCGGCGACGAGGGCATCCACGCCTATGTCGAGACGAAGACGATCCTGACGGATGCCGGGGTTGAGGTTTAGTACCAACTGGCGAACTGGTTCGGAGATCTGACCCCTTGCAATCGCAAGTGCATTGAGTCATTTCCGGTGTGCCGAAAATAGAGTTGCAGGTTGGTAGTTCCTGCGCCCGTCCATCGGGTTCTTCCCTGCCACGGCGTCAACCCAATTGTTTGGGAAGGCGCTGCTGTGGGTTTCGCGCCTTCCCGGCTGATGCCGAGGAAATACCATGTTCGAACTATCACTGGCCGCTCTGATCTTTGTCGCGCTTTTTACAGGGGCAGCGCTCTATATCTCTCTGGTCGAACATCCCGCGCGGCTTGTTCTGCCGGACGATCCATTGTTAGCGCAGTGGCAACCGAGCTATAGGCGGGCGTTACCGATCCAGTCCGGATTGGCTATTGCCGGCGGTTTGACGGGGCTGATCGTGTGGTACATCTCCAGCGATTGGCGATGGCTTGCCGGAAGTATCGCCATTCTCGCAAACTGGCCGTACACCTTGATCGTGATGATGCCCGCAAACAAGCGGCTGATGGCCATGGCGCAAAATCAGGCTGGCGCTGAGAGCCGGGCTTTGCTGACCCAATGGGGCAGGCAGCATGCTGTCAGAGGCGCGCTCGGCGCAGCAGCACTGGCGCTGTTCGCCTTGGGTGCTACCGGGTTATGAAGCATCTAATCAATCCCGATCGCCGCCAACAGTGCCTCGTCCAAATCCAGCGCCGTATCACCCGCCGGGAAGCCGTTCTGCTCCAGCATATAGGCTGTCACCGCCAGGTAATCCGGATCGCTGAGTGAGCCGGGTGAGCCCATCGGCATGGCGTCGCGGGTGTAGGCGAACAGTTCCGCCACGCTGCGACCGCGCCATTTGTTCATGAAGGCGACGCCGCGGATCGGGGCCGTGCCGCCTGCGCCTTGCAGGTCTGCTCCGTGGCAGGCGGCGCAGTTGGTCTGGTAGACCGCGAGGCCTGCCTGGGCTTGCGCGGCGGAGAACACGCCGTCCGACGCAGCACGGCTGAAACCGCCGATATTGCCGCCCGGTGGCGGTGCATCGGCAGAGCCCATCGCGCCTTGCGGGTTCACCTGCTCCCGCTTCGGTCCGCGGTGGCCGATGCCGGCTTCGGGTAGAGCGAAAACGAACAGCGTGTTCTGCCGCCCGTGCTGGATTTCGGGCGTAAAATTGTCGCTGAGCCAGAAGCCGGTGGAGACAGCGACATATTGCTGCCCGTCCACGGCGAAGGTGGCGGGATATCCGGTGACCGAACTGCCCACGTTCATGGACCACAACACCTCGCCGCTGCGCTGGTCCATCGCCAGCACAAAGCCCTCCGCATCGCCCGCGAACAGCAATCCGCCACCCGTGGTGAGCAGCGATTGCGTGCCCGCGCGCTGCTGATAGGTCCACTCGCTTGCCCCCGTCACCGCGTTCACCGCGTGGATCGCGCCGATCATGCCGCCTGCTTCCGGGTCCGCATAAGTGCGGCTGGCGATGCCATAGACGCCGGTATCGCCTTCGCCCGGATCGAGGGCCGACATTTCCGCACAGGTGTTGGTCAGCGGGAAATACATGGTCTGCGTCAACGGGCTGTAGGCCGGCGCGTAGTAATTTGCGCCGCCCGTGGGGCCGGGACAGATGGTGATGCTTTCGCCATAGGCGGTGGGGATCGTTTCGGGGTTCACCGTCACGCGCCCGCTCTCGCCATCGATGCTGGCCACGATATTCTGCCGCAAGGAGGGCCGCGCCCACAGGAATTTGCCCGTTTCGCGGTCCAGCGTGTAGATCACCCCGGTCTTGCCCGGCACGCCGGAGAGGGTGCGATACGTGCGGCCCGGCTGGATATCGGGCGCCATCCATTCAACGTCTGCCGGATCGGGCGCCACCTGCTGATCTATCAGCATGCGCGGGAAGGTGTGGTCCATGTCCCACTGGTCCACCAGATGCTGGTAATGCCAGACGATCTCGCCCGTCGCCACGTCCAGCGCCAGCGTGGAATTGTGATAGAGATAGGTCTCGTCATTGCCCGCCAAGCGGATTTTCGGCGTCGGCGCGCTGACGGATGTGCCCATGTAGACAAGGCCCAGTTCCGGATCGAAGCTGGGGATCATCCATGCGCCCACCTGCTGCCTGTCCTCCAGCGGCACATCGCCCCATGTCGCATCATTGGGATCGTCACCTTGCGCGATGGGGCTGGTGCGCCACACCTCCTCTCCCGTCTCGGCGTTGTGCGCGGTGATGATGCAGGCCTGCGGACCTCCCTCTGGCTGGCAGGAGCGCCCGGTGATGGCGAGACCGTTGGCGATGATCGGTCCGCTGCTCTGCTTGGCCCCCTTGTGATAATCCAGGATCTGCGTTTCCCACACCAGTTCGCCGGTGCGGGCATCCAGCGCATAAAGATAATCGTCAGCGCCGTTGCCGATGATGAGATTGCCGTAAAGCGCCACGTTGCGCGTGGTGTCATACACCGGCAGGATCTGGCCGATATCTTCGGGCAGGTCGCGGGCATAGCGCCACAGCAGCTGGCCAGATGCTGCATCGATGGCGTGGATGGTGTCGGCGGGGCCGGGGAAATACATGATCCCGTCATGCACCAGCGGCGTGCCTTCCTGGTGACCGGGATTGAGCGGCATGGCCCACACCATGCGCAGGTTTTGCACGTTGCCCGTGTTGATCTGGTCCAGCGGGGAATAGCCCCAGCTATCCAGCGTGCGCCGCCAGCTGAGCCAGTCGGCAGGATCGGGGTTCTGAATTTCCGCATCGGTAACCGGGACGAAATCCGGCACGCCCTGCGCAGATGCGGCGGTGATAACCAGCGCCGTCAGCGCGGTGCCAAGTGCAAGCTTTCCCATCCGCGCCATCTCAGTTCTCCACGCGCTGATCATTGGGATCAATCTGTGCATCTGTTTTCAGCATCGGATCCCAATGTTCGGCAATCAGCCCGTCTTCTATGCGAAAAAGATCGAACCACGTGGAGTAATAGGTGCTGCCGCTGTCATCATCCTGCGCGCGCAGGAAGGCGATGGTCACGTAATTGCCCTCTGCCATGATATGCACCATCGGCAGTTCCAGCCGATCCTCGATGGCGCGTTCCGGCCGGGTGCGGCGCACGTAATCCTGTAGGCCCGCAAGGCCCTGTTCGGCGTTGGGATTGTGCTGGATGTAGTCGGCTGCGATAAATTCGCCCGCGCGGTCTGCAAGGCCAGCTTGCAGCACGATGCGATACATGTCGTAAACCAGCCGTTTGTTCGCCTCCAGCGCGGGATCGTCGCTGGCCAGCAAAACCTCGTGATCGGCTGGCAGTTCGGGCGGCGTCGCATCTGCAGGTGCGGTTGCGGCGGCTTGTGCCGTCGCCATGCTGCTGCAGCCTGTCAGCAAGATGGCAGCCGTGACAGTGATAATCGAACGCATAAAACCCTCCCTCTGGCACCAGTGATGCCAAAGCCGGGGTGACGCGACAAGCTTTCCCCGTTAAGGCGCCGGACAAAATCAATTCGGATACTGTTACCCATGAAATATCTCCTGCTTGCCAGCGCTGCCACCGCGCTTCTCACCTCACCTGCGGCCGCGCAGGACAGAGAAGATGAAAACGTGATCGTCGTGCTGGGCGAAGGGCTGCCCGATACGCCCGGCGTGCCCGCCTATTCCGTGGTGGAGCTGGAGCGGGAGCAGATCGTCAACACCGGCTCCGGCACGTTTGAGGATGCACTGGCGAATGTGGCGGGCTTCCAGCAATTCCGCCGTTCCGACAGCCGCAGCTCCAACCCCACGGCGCAGGGCGCCACCTTGCGCGCATTGGGCGGCAATGCCTCCAGCCGGGCGCTGGTGCTGCTGGACGGCGTGCCGATGACCGATCCGTTCTTCGGCTATGTACCCTTCAATGCCATCGCGCCTGAACGGCTTTCTTCCATCCGCGTAACGCGTGGCGGCGGCTCAGGCCCGTTCGGTTCGGGCGCGCTGGCTGGCGTGGTCGAGGTTCAGAGCGCCAATGCGCAGGAACTGGGGCTGGTGAATGCACAGGCGCTGGTGAACGATCGCGGCGGCACGCAGGCCTCGCTGACTGCTGCGCCTTCATGGGACGGGGGCTATGCCGTGGCCAGCGGGCGCTGGGACAGGGGCAAGGGCTTCTTCACCACGCCGGAGGCGGACCGCGTGCCCGCCACCGCGCGCGCCGCCTACGACAGTTGGTCTGCCAGCGGGCGCATCGTGCAGCAACTGGGTGAGGATCTCGAAGTCCAGCTTCGCGGCCTTGCGTTCGAGGACAATCGCACGCTGCGCTTCGAGGGCGCAGACAGCCGCATTCGCGGTGAGGACGTATCGCTGCGCGTGGTGTCGCGCGGGGACTGGCAGGTGGACGCGCTGGCCTATGCCCAGTGGCGCAATTTCAGCAACGTGGTGATCTCGTCCACCCGCTTTGTGAAGGTGTTGGACCAGAAGGATACGCCCGCCACGGGCCTTGGCGGCAAGATAGAGGTGCGCCCGCCTGTTGGAGATAACCACACGCTGCGCATCGGTGCCGATTACCGCCGCAGCGACGGCGATCTTTTCGAAGACAGCTTTTCCGCCTTTTCCGGGAATTTGACCGAGAACCGCTTTGCAGGCGGCACGAACACGGACCTTGGGTTCTTCATCGATCATGACTGGACCTACGGCCCGATCACGCTGACAGGCGGGCTGCGCGCCGATCGCTACACCATAAAGGACGGTTTCTATCGCGCCCTTGCCGCCGATGGCGCGGTGATTACGGACGACACCTATGCCGACCGTTCCGATTGGGAAATCACCTGGCGTGCAGGCGCGAGGGTGCAGATCGACCGCGCCCTCACCATGCGCGCCGCGGCCTACAGCGGGTTTCGCCTGCCCACCATCAACGAGCTTTACCGCCCCTTCGTGGTTTTCCCCGTGGTAACGCAGGCAAATGCCGCCTTGGAGCCGGAGCGGCTGGAAGGCTGGGAGCTGGGCATGGACTGGCAGGCCGCCGATTTCATGACGCTGTCTGCCACCTTCTTTGACAACAAGGTGGAGAACGCCATCGCCAATGTGACGCTGCAGCCCAATTTGCGCCAGCGCCGCAATCTGGATGCGATCGATGCGCAAGGGCTGGAAGTGGCCACCGCGCTGGACTTCGGCCAGTTCGATTTTACCGGCACACTGGTGTTCACCGCGCCGGAGATCGAAGGCACCGGCCCCGCCAGCGTGCTGGACGGCAATCTGCCGCCGCAAACGCCCACCTTCGCCGCCAGCGCAACGGCCAGCTGGCAGCCGGTGGACGGTGCGGTGCTGGCCGCCACTTTGCGCCATGTCGGCAAGCAGTTCGAAAGCGATCAGGAAACAGAGCCATTGCCCGCTACCACCACGGTGGACCTGTTCGCGCAGGTGCCGCTGTTTGGTCAGTTGTCGGGCGTGGCGCGGGTGGAAAACCTGCTGGATGAAACAGTCGTCACCCGCAACAGCGGCGGTGCCATCGATATCGGCGCGCCGCAGACGTTCTGGATAGGGCTGCGTTACGGGTTCTGATAGCCAAGGCCGAAACCCCGACCTAGGCTGACCATCGAAGGGGAGAGATAGATGGGCAAGCTGGACGTCATCAACCCGCGCACGGGCGAGGCGGATCACGCGATCACGCCCGCCACGCGCGAAGAGATTGCCGGGAAGGCCGCCGCCTTGCGCGCGGCGCAGCCTGCGTGGGAGGCGATGGGCGTTGAGGCCCGCTGCGGCGTGATGGCGCGCTGGCTGGGCGCGGTAAAGGCGCGCGCCGCCGACATCGGGGAGGCCGATGCGCATGACACGGGCGGCTGCCACACCAGCTATCTGCAGGGCTTCATCACCATGGGCAATATCGGCGGCTGGCTGGAGGATGCGCCAAAGGCCTTTGCCGCGCTGGATTACGATGCATTGAGCCCATCCATGCCATCCGTGCGCGTGCAATCGCAGGTGGTGGCCTATCCGCTGGTGGGCGTGATCTCGCCCTGGAATGCGCCGCTGATGCTGGCCCTGCTGGATGCCGTGCCCGCGCTTTTTGCAGGTTGCTCGGTGTTGCTCAAACCCTCCGAAGTCACGCCGCGCGTGATCGAAACATTGTTCGAAACAGTGCGCGAGGTGCCGGAACTTGCGGCGGTGTTCGACTACGTGGCCGGTGCGGGCGATGTGGGCCAGGCGGTGATAGATCAGGCGGACACCATCTGCTTCACAGGCTCCGTTCCTACGGGTCGCAAGGTGGCGGTGGCCTGTGCCGAGCGGCTGATTCCCTGCCACTTGGAACTGGGCGGGAAAGACCCGTGCATCGTTACCGAAAGCGCCGATCTGGAGCGTGCCGTCACGGCCGTGCTGCGCGGCGCGGTCTATGCCACGGGGCAGGTCTGCTATTCGGTGGAGCGGGTGTATGTGCACCGTGCCATCCACGATGATTTCGTCGCGCGGCTGGTTGAGAAAGCGCAGGACGTCCGCCTCAACGCCGACAATCCGCGCGCCGGCCATATCGGCCCCTTCACCCATGGCCCGCAGGCAGACATCGTTGCAGCGCATATTGCCGAGGCCGTAGCCAAGGGCGCGAAGGTGGAATGCGGCGGAGAGATCGAGGAGATTGGCGGCGGACGCTACCTGCGGCCAACCGTGCTGACGGGCGTTACGCATGACATGGCAATCATGCGGCAAGAAACCTTCGGCCCCTGCATCCCGGTGATGGCATTTGCCGATACTGATGAGGCTGTTCGCCTTGCCAATGATACGCACTTCGGCCTCACCGCCAGCGTGATCGCAGGCAGCGAGGAGGAGGCAGAGGCTATCGGGCGGCGGCTGAATGCGGGCGGTATCTTTTTGCAGGATACCTTCCTCACCTTTGCCAAATCCCGCACATTCGGCAGCGACAGCTTCGGCTGGTCCGGCCACGGCTCCCCGCGCATCGGGCCTGAAAGCCTGCGCCGTTTCCTGCGCCGCAAGAGCCTGCTGACGCAGACGGGCGAGGTGGCTGATATTCAGGATGATCATCACCTGGGGAACGCGTCATGAAGATCACCGCAGCACTTTCAGGCCGGGGCGGGGACGCGCCGCAGTTGGTGGAACTGGAACAGGAAGCCCCGCGCGCTGGCGAGATGCGGATCAGGCTTGTCGCCACCGGCATCTGCCACACCGATTTGCACGAGCACCCCGGCAGGCATTCCCCGCAACCCATCGTGCTGGGCCACGAAGGCGCAGGCGTGGTGGAGGAACTGGGCGAGGGCGTGAGCGGCTTTGCCGTGGGCGATCACGTGATCCTGTCCGGCAGCAGCTGCGGCAATTGTCCGTCCTGCCTTGCCGGGCGGCCCACCTATTGCGACCTTGCCATGCCGCTGTGCTTCGGCGGCAAGCGGCTGGATGGATCCACCGCTCTTTGCGAAGGCGATGCAAGCATCCATTCTCATTTCTTCGGCCAGTCCAGCTTTGCCACCCACGCCATCGTGCCGCAGCGCACGGCGGTGAAGATGGCGAAGGACCTGCCGCTGGAAATGCTCGGCCCGCTGGGCTGCGGCGTGGTGACGGGCGCGGGCGGCGTGATCGAGGCGCTGAAGGTTGGCTTTGGCGATACCATTGCGGTGCTGGGAACGGGCGGCGTGGGCCTGTCCGCGGTCATGGCGGCGCGCCTGGTGGGCGCGAAAAGGATCGTGGCGGTAGACCTGTCTGACGAGCGTTTGGAATTGGCCCGCGAATTCGGCGCGACCGATTGTTTTCGCGGCGATCAGGATGATCTGGCCGACGCGATCCGCACGGTGACGGGGCGCGGCGTGAATTTCACCTTCAACACCACGAACACGCCCGCCGTCCACACGCTGGCGCTGGAGGTGCTGGCGATGAACGGCACCGCCGGTTTCGTGGCCGCGCCGCGCGGGGAATGGGCGCCGCAGATGTTCGGCATGCTGGCAGGGGGGCGCCAGCTTCGCGGCATCTTGGGCGGCGATGCCAATCCGCGCACCTTCCTGCCGCAGCTTGCCGAATATTGGCGACAGGGCGATCTGCCGTTTGACCGGATGCTGAAATTCTATCCCTTTAGCCAGATCGAAACCGCATGGGCCGATGCCGCCAGCGGCGCTGCGATCAAGCCCGTCCTGCTGATGGAGAACCATGATGACGCCTGACCTGCGCGCGAAAATCGAAGCGCTCGGCAATGATCTCTCGTCGGAAATGCTGGGCGGAACGCAGGCCATGATGTCTGCGATCAATAACGGCATGGCGGCAGGCACCGATGTGACGCGCGATCTAGCCTACGGGCCAGACGAGCGCCACCGGCTGGACGTTTTTACCCAAGGCTCTCCCGCTGGCGCGCCGGTGCTGGTCTATGTCCACGGTGGTGGTTTTGTGATGGGGGACAAGCACACCGAGGGTTCTGCCTTCTATTCCAACATCGGCGATTTTGCCGCGCGGATGGGCTGGGTGGGCGTGACCATGACCTATCGCCTGGCTCCCGCTCACCGCTTCCCCAGCGGCGTGGAGGACATGACGCTATTCGTCGACTGGCTGCGTGACAACATCGGCCAGCATGGCGGCGATCCCGCGAAGATCGTGCTGATGGGCCAGAGCGCCGGGGCCAGCCACATCGCCAACTACCTGGCGCATGCAAGCGACCATGCGAAAGGCATGGCGGGCGCCGCATTCCTCAGCGGCATCTACGACGTTGGCACCTGCGCGCACAATGATTTCAACAAGGCCTATTACGGAGAGGAAACCTCAGGCTGGGGCGCGGCATCCGCGCTCGCAGGCTTGCTGACCTCCGAAGTGCCGATGCAGTTCAGCGTCGCCGAGTTCGATCCCGATGATTTCCAGAAACAGGCCGCGCAGCTGGTGGAGCAATGGATGGCCAGCAAAGGCCGCCTGCCCGAAATGCATTACCTTTCAGGCCACAACCACCTGACGCCGGGCCTCTCCATCGGCAGCAGCCAGCAGGAAACGGAGCGGATGGTGGCAGGCTTCGTTCAGCGCGTGACGGGCTAGGGCGAAATCCCTATCGCGGCACCCAGCAGCCGTGAAAAGCCATCGGCATTGCAAAGGGCAGCTTGATCGTGGCGATCGGCGGGCGGCTTACATCATTGCCGTCCAGCACCAGCAGGTCCGCGCGCTTTTCCTCGAACCGGTCGACCACGGTGAGGATGAAGCCGTCACCTTCCGGAGCATCGACGCTGCGTGGCACGAAGACTGGTTCCTGCGAGGCGGCACCGACAAGTTCGTGCACCCGCAATTCGCCTGTGTCCCACATGATCTGGCCCACGCCCATCTGCGGAAAATCGCGCAGCGCGAAATAGCCTGTGGTGTGTTTTTGCATGGCGAAGCGGTCATCGATCCTCGGCATATCGCCTAGTGCGCCTTCCACGGGTTGCAGGCTGACAGCCTCGTCATCCGGCTTTGACAGGTCAAAGATGATGCGCGTGATCTGCGTGATCGTTTCAGGCATGGCGGGGAAGCGCCCGCTCTTGTCCGCGAAAAAGCTGAAGCAGTTTCCGGGGGAGGCGGGGGTGTCGATGATCACCTTGTCGCCATCGGTATAGGCATTCATCACATGGCCCATCACCAAGCCGGGAATGTCGAACCAGCGCATGTCACGCGCGGGATCGCCATCGCGCGGCACCACGCCCCACTTGCCGGGCAGGTCGGGATCGTATTGGTAATATGGCCCGCCATCGCGCAGGCGCGCATCGTCCGCCACCAGCGGCATGATCGGAAAAACCAGATGCTCGCGCGTTACGCCCCAGTCGTGGCTCAGCCCGGGATAGGGCGTGTCGAACATCTGTTCGCGGATCAGCTTTCCGTCCTTGTCGAAGACATGCAGGCTGGCCCTCGTATCCGGCTCCCCCTCTGCAAAAACGCCGTAGCTCCACCATTCGCCCGTCACCGGGTCGATCTTGGGATGGGCGGTCAGCGCGGTGGATTGAAGCGCGCCGAAATCGCCGACGCCCACCGTTTCCAGCGTTTCAAGATCGATCTCGTAGGGATGCGAATCCTCGCGCAGGGCGAACAGCTTTCCGTGATGCTCGAAGGCGAAGGTGTTGCCGGTGTTATCGCGCTGCGGCAGGTTGGATACGCTGGGATCGTCCGTATGCCTGTTGCGATAATGGCCGTACAGCCGTCGCCGTGCGTTGCGCTCTGCCTTCAGCCGCTCGGTCTGCACATAGCGGCTGCGGAAGGAGACATGGCCCTCCTCGAAATGGAAGGCGCTGATCATGCCATCGCCATTCAGGATAATGTCATCCTCGAGGCTGGGATATTGCCGGTCCCCGCCGCTGCGATAATAGGAGCCTTGCAGTTCGGGCGGGATCTCTCCCTCCACCTCGCATTCGAAGACATCCGCCTCGAAACGCATGGGCTTGCGTTCCTGCAGGCCAAAGCTGGCAAAGGTGTGAAATACTTCCGGCATTGCTCTCTCCTGTGTAGGACATAGTCAACGCGAAGCTACGCAAAAGTGCAAGGGGACAATGATGAGTGAATGTTGGCCGGATGGCGTGCCGCAGATAATGCCCGCGCAGGATCGCGCGGAAATAGAAGAATTGTTCGCCAGATATGCATGGGGGATAGACCTGGCGGACGAGGAACAGGCGATAGCCACCTTCGCCCGCGATGCGGAATTCGATCACCTGTGGCAGGGGCGGGTGAAGGGCCACGATGCCATTCGCGAGAACCTGCGCAGCCTGTGGTACGATCGCCAGCACTGGTGGTATGGCCGCCAGCACATCATGAACCAGTTCATCATGGACCCGCGGCCAGAGGGTGCCCGCGTGCGCTGCTTCTTCCAGATCCTGCAATGGAATGCCGACTATCGCACCAATTTCGTGTTCGGCATCGGCACGCGCGACGATCGGCTGATCAGGGAAGACGGGCGCTGGAAATTCTGGCGCCTGACGGTGAACGCCTGGACGGAGGTGGACCAGGTGCCGTGGAAGGGAGAGCGCAAGCTGCCGCAGCGCCCGCCCTATCGCAGCGATCCTGCCGATACGCGCCCGTTTGACGAACAGACGCATGATGCGTTTGACGACGGGAAATAGGGCGGCAGCCGCCTAGGCGGAATGGCCGTTTACATCGCCCACGGTCATCTCATGCTTCAGGCCAAGCCAGTCGGCCAGATTGGCAAGTTCGGTTTCCACCGTGTCCGCCATCATATGCGCGCGGCTTTCATCGAAGCGCAGGACCAGTGTATCGCCCTCGCGCCGCAATGTGCTGCTGAGCAGGGAAATCCGCGTGCCTGCCCCGATCCGGCGGCACAGCCTGTTGGCCAGCCCCCAGGCGGAGGCGCGGTGCAACTGGTCTTCATCGGCCATACGCAGATATTCCGGCACGATCTTGGGCTGGGCGCAGCTTGCCCGCAGGCATTGCGCGATCATGGCCCGGCCCGTGTGATCTAGGCCGACCCAGCGTTTTTCCAGCGCCCAGTCCGTGGAGTGCTGGATGCGCATGTTGGGCTCTATCCGCGCGGTTGCCGCTGCCAGCATGGTGGCAGCCAGGCGAATGCGCTCGCTACCCCTGTTGCGTCCGTCCACAGCTTCCGCCGTCCACGCCGCCTCCAGCGTGGCATTGGTGATATCCGCACCGCGCGGCGTGGCGAAATGGGTGACGGCGGTCAGCAACGGGTCCTGATCGCGGGCAATCGTGCTGAGGGCGGAAAACAGCACGCCTTCGCGCAGGCCCCATGCCGAGATCACGATAGCTTCGGGCTTAAATTCACGCAGCATCACGCGCAGCATGGCCGCCGCATCCGGCAATCCGGCGGCGCGGTTGGACGATATGCCGGGAATGGAGGACAGCGCATCGGGATCGGCCTTGGCCAGCTTCTTGGCGACCTTGTCCGCCTCCCCCGCCGTTAGGCAGAAGGCTTGCGGATCCTGTATCGGATATTGGGCATTGTGCATGGCATAATTGGCCAGCGCCCGCCACGTGCCGCCGACAAGGTACAGCGGGCCTTCCTGCTGGCTGGCAAAGCCTGCGGGCTGCAGCTGCTTCCTGATAGCCTTGGCGAATTTCTCATCGCCGCTTTCGCGAATGGCGGGCAGGCGCAGCGTGCCAAGCGGCAGGCTGATCCCGTCGTGGCAATCGCCCTTTTCAATGGCGACAAGTTCAAGGCTGCCACCACCCAGATCGGCCACCACGCCCTTTGCGCCGGGAAATGCGCCGATGACGCCAAAGGCTGAAATCGTCGCCTCTTCCACGCCGCTCAGCACCCTCGGCTCCAGCCCCAGCGCGCGCACCTTCTTGATGAATTTCGCCCCGTTGCTGGCATCGCGTGCGGCGGCGGTGGCGACGGTGGTGATATCGCTGATGCCCAGATCGCGCAGGATCGCGGCAAAGCGGGCCAGCCCTGCCAGCGCCATATTCTCCGCTTCCTTGGGAATGGCACCGGTTTCAGCCAGATCGCGGCCAAGCCGCGCGGTGACTTTCTCGTTCAGCCATACATTGGGCGCGCGCTTCGGCCCGGAATACACCACCAGGCGAACGGTATTGGAGCCAATATCGATGACGCCGCGATCGGGCACTTCGATGTGCGCATTGCCGCGCTTTGCCGCGGGTGCGGTCATACCGCTCCCTTGCGCAGGGCAAGTTTTGGAATGCGATCATCCTTCAGCGCGCCGCCGCGACCGGATAGGGAGGGATTTGTCATGAAGTAATCGTGGCAGTTGAAGCCATCGCCCTCAACCCCCGGATCGCTTTCCACCCGCTCGTATTCCCCCGTTTCGCCGTCCAGCAGCCAGCTTTGCTCCGTATCCAGCAGGTTGGCGAGCAGCACTTGTTCCAGGATCTGGTCGTGCACCGTCTCATTCGTGATGGGCACCAGCGCCTCGACTCGGCGATAGAGGTTACGGTCCATCATGTCGGCGCTGGAGATATAGACCTTCGCCTTGTCGCTGGGCAGGATCTCGCCATTGCCGAAGGCGTAGATGCGGCTGTGTTCCAGGAAGCGCCCGATGATCGATTTGACGGTGATATTGTCGGACAGGCCGGGAACGCCGGGCCGCAGGCAGCAGATGCCCCGGCACACCAGCACCACCTGCACACCGGCCTGGCTGGCCTCGTACAATTTATCGATCACGCGCTTTTCGGTGATCTGGTTCACCTTCCACCAGATCGTGGCGGGCTGACCCGCTCTTGCCAGTTCAATCTCCCGCTCGATATCCGCCAGCAGCGTGTCCAGCAGGTTGAGCGGGGATATGGCCAGCTTCTCCATCGCCTGCGGCTCCACATAGCCGGTGATGAAGTTGAACAGTTTCGACGCATCGCGCCCGATGGCGGGATCGGCGGTGAAGTAGCTGAGATCGGTATAGATCTTGGTGGTGACGGGGTGGTAATTCCCGGTGCCGAAATGGCAGTAGGTGCGATAACCGCCTTCCTCCTGCCGCACGACCATGCTGATCTTGGCGTGGGTTTTCCAGTCGATAAAGCCGTAGATCACCTGCACCCCGGCGCGCTCCAGTTCGCCCGCCCATTTCAGGTTTTGCTCTTCGTCGAAACGGGCTTTCAGCTCCACCACGGCGGTGACGGATTTGCCGTTTTCCGCCGCCTGGGTCAGCGCGTTGACCACCTGCGATTGCTGGCCCGCACGATACAGCGCCTGCTTTATGGAAATGACGTTGGGATCATTGGCCGCTTGCCGCAGGAAATCCACCACCACCTCGAAACTTTCGTAGGGGTGATGGATCACGATGTCCTTTTCCTGCACGGCGGCGAACACATCGCCATCATGCTCCATCACCCGTTCCGGATAGCGCGGCGAATAAGGCGTGAACTTCAGGTCTGGCCTATCCTCTTTCACCACCTCCTCCAGCCCGGCGATGCCCAGCATGCCCTCGGTCTTGGTGATGAAGGCCTGCTCTAGCTCCAGCTTGTCGCGCAGCATATCTTCCGCGTTGGGATCGAAGCTTTCGTCGATCTCCAGCATGATGACCTGGCCGCGGCGGCGGCGCTGGATGGCGCTGCGGAAATAGCGGACAAGATCCTCCGCATCTTCCTCGATTTCAATATCGCTGTCGCGCAGCACGCGGAACACGCCATCGCCGGTGATATCGAAACCGGGAAACATCAGCGTGGCATAGCGGCATACCAGCCGCTCCACCGCCACATAGATCGCCTGATCGCCCGGAATGCGCACGAAACGCGGCAGGGCGCTGGGGATCAGCACCATCTCCACCAGCTGGCTGCCGTCTTCCTTGCGCTTCAGATTGAACAATGCGCCAAGGCCGCGATTGGCAACGAAGGGGAAGGGATGCGCCGGGTCGATCGCCTGCGGCGTGATCACCGGCATGATGTGATCGAGGAAATATTGCCGCAGCCATTCCTCGGCCTCGGCATCCAGCCTGTCCTCACCCTTGATATGGATGCCCTGTTCGGCCAGCAGCGGATGCAGCTGTTTCAGGATGGCTTGCTGGCGTTCTTCCAGCTCGCGGTATTTATCTCGCGTGGCGACGAGCTGCTGCTTTGGCGTGCGCCCGTCCAGCGACATTTCGGCAACCCCGCTGCGCACCTGCCCCACAAGGCCGGCGACACGGATCATCATGAATTCATCAAGATTGCTGCCGGAAATAGACAGGAACCGCAGCCGTTCCAGCAGGGGGTAGGAACTGCGCGCAGCCTCCGCCAGAACGCGCTCGTTGAATGACAGCCACGACATCTCGCGGTTGAAATAGCGCTCTTCGGGCGCGAAGCTTTCGAGGTCGATCCCGGCGTCTGCCTGTGTGTCCGGGGTTGTCGGGGCGGTGCTCATTGCGCCTCAAACGCTCCTGCTGGCCTGTCTGTGATACTGGTGTGCGAACGGCGATGGGTTGTCATGGAAATAGCGCCGGATGGCGGCAATCAGTTCCACGTCTCCACCAGATCGCTGGCACGGGTAATCGCGGCAATTCCGCGCTTCCCCTCCGCGCGCTTCAGCTGAACGATCACGTCAATCACGCTGGCGGCATAGGATATGGTGTCTGAGCGGGAGAGGCCGATGCCCGTCTGCATGACCATCAGGCTCAACTGTTCCAGCGCGCCGCGCAGGCTGTTGGCATGGATGGTGGAGAAACTGCCCGGATGGCCGGTGTTGATCGCCCGCAGGAAGGAGACGCTTTCCGCCCCGCGCAATTCACCCAGCACGATGCGATCGGGGCGCAGGCGCAGCGCCGATTGCAGCAATTCGTTGGAGGTGACCTTGGCCTCCCCCAGTTCACCCTTCACCGCCACCAGGCCCACGGCATTGGCGCCGGGAAATTTCAGTTCCGGCGTATCTTCCACCAGAACCACGCGCTCGTCCCGCGGGATTTCGCCCAGCATGGCATTGAGGAAGGTGGTCTTGCCGGTGCTGGTGCCGCCGGAAATCAGGATGGTCTTCTTGGCGCGGATCGCGGCGCGCAGGAAATCGATGGGCTGCACCTGCGGATCGGGCATGTCGGCCTCGCTATCCTGCAACAATGGCCCGGTGTCATAGGCATCCAGTGGCAGATCCAGCCGGCGGTGGCGGCGGATGGCCATGGCCCAGTGCTTGCGCGTGGCGGGCGGGCCGCAGAACTGGATGCGCGCGCCATCGGGCAGGGTTGCGCCCAGCAGCGGATGTTCGCGATTGATGCCCTGGTGGCTGATGCGCGCCACCTGTTCGGCCAGGCGCTGCACCAGCTTGTCGTCTATCGTATCAAGCGCGATGCGTTGCATGCCGGGAGTGGCGGCATCCTCCACCCACATTTCCCCCGGCTTGTTCACCAGTATCTCGGTTACGGTGTCGCGCTCCAGCCATTCCCGAAACGGCGCGAGATAGGCATCGAGATACACCGATCCGCTGGCCACCTTGGGCGCGTCCGCTGGCGGCCCAGCCATAGGCGGGGCTGCGGCCTTGCTGGCGGTTGTCTTACCGGCAGGGTCTTCCCCAAGGTGATGGATCTCGGCTGACATGCGGGCCGCTCAATTAACCTTCGGGGCCTGGCTGAAATCCAGATCGCGCGCGGTATAGACGCGGATCGGTTCACCCATGCGCACGCGCACGGTGGGCGGCCGCTGGCCATCCTGCTGCAATGCGGTGTTGGCGGCATTCTGCCCGCCGCCCAGCACGATGGATGCGCCGCCGCTGGCAACGGTGGTCAGCCCGCCAATCACGGACAGCAGCATGGCCGAACCGAAGCGGCTGAAGAAGTGGTTGTCCACTTCTCCAGCAAGGCCGGCGGTGCCATCGAAGCTGGTGGCCGGGCTTTGCAGCGATACCGTCACGCCATCGGGGCGGATCACCCGCTGCCAGATGACATAGGCACGGCGCTGGCCCGCCTGCAGGCCGGACTGGTATTGCCCGACAAGGCGGCTGGAACGCGGGATCAGCACGCTGCTGCCATCGAAGGATCGGACATCCTGGCTCACCACGGCGCGCACGAAGCCGGGCACATCGGTGTTGATGGCGGTTTCCAGGATCGCCGGGATCATGGTGCCCTGCGTTACCGTGGTGGCCGGGTTCACATCCTGCGTTGCGACAGCGGGGCCGCCGCCGACACCGCCGATGCGGGCGGCAAATTCATTGGCCGCTCCGCTGCCGGGGGTGACTGCACCGCCGGGGGTGGATGCCTCTGCAGCCGCGGCATTGGCCGCAGCGGCGCGTGGCGCGACCCCGCCATCGAAAACGAGGGTGGGCGAGGAATAGGGATTGGTGGCCGGGCCATAGGCGGCGTTGGTATTCGGTGCGCGAGACAGCACGGGGCTGGGCGCAGGGTCAGACATGGGCTGCACCCCGGCATTGGCGCTGGGCAGGCCATCGGCGGGCATCGGCGCCATTGCCACTGGCGCGGGCGGCGGCGCGGGTGCTGCGGCCTCCGCCGCGGCCTGCTGATCATCCGTGCGGCTGGCGTTCAGCCCCCACAATGTGGCCGCGCCCAGCAAGGCGACGAAGCCGACACCTGCCAGCAGGCCCAGCGTATCGCGGCTGCCCTTGCGATTGGCCACAGCGGGGTAGGACGTACGGCTGGCAAGGTCGATAACCTCGGTCGTCTCGTCATCGCGCGGGTCCACGTCATTGGCGTGGGCGGCGTTCTTTTCGGGCAGTCGCATGGCAAGTTTCATATGCGTATCTCCAATTCGCCGTTCAGGCGCCCTGCTGGGCGGTGCCATCGGCATTCACTGCGCCGACGGGGCCTTGGTTCACCAGCATGGCGGCATCATCGCCGGAACGCAGGATGATCTCGCTGGGCACGATATCCAGCACGATCGTATCCCCGCGCACGGCGAAGTTTACAGGGCCTTCGCTACCCTCGTGATCTTTCACCAATATGGCAGGCATGGGCTGGCCAGATGGCCATGCCAGGAATGTGGCTGTGCCATCGTCGTAAATCCGTTCCGGCAGCAGCGCACGATCACCGCTGGTGGCCCAATCGAAATTCAGCGTGGTGGGATCCAGCACGGCGTAATCATCATTCGCAGCGGCCAGTTCCACGGCATTGGCGCGCCCACCGGGATCAGCCGAGGCGAGGGCGGTATCCTCCACCGGTTCCACCTCCACTGGATAGGTGAAGGTGAGCACATACAGCGGGGTGCGATTGGCCGGGTTGGCCACCAGATCGAACAGATAGGTGTGGCGATTGGTCACCACCGTCATATTGGTGGCAGCGCGCGGCTCCAGCGGCTTTACGAACAACAGGTTGGCGCGGCGATTGGGCGTGACCTGCCAGCTGGTGGAATCGCCGATGGCAACGTTTTCGATCGCTTCCCCATCGCCGAACTGGATGGTGGATTGCACATTCACCTTGCCCTCGATCCGCACCACCTGGGTGGAATCATAGAGCCGTTCCTGAAGGCGCGGGTCCTGCGCTGTGGCAGGTGCGGCAATCAGGGTGGAAGCAAGGAGGAGCGCAGCAAGGCTGGCGCGGATCATGACAATTTCTCCGAAGTTCGAACGGGCGCAGATTTGAAGCGGCTGCCAATGCCGCGGGCGCGGGAAGGGGCAGCGGTGCCGCTGCGCGATTGATCACTGTGGCCGCCCTGCACGATGCGGGTATCGCGGCCACCGCTTGTGCTGCCGGTATCATTGGCGGCGGCGGGCGTGTTTGCCGTAACGCGGATATCGCGTGCGGGCGGCGGGGTGGACTGGGCCGCGCGGTCGCGGGCGCTGGTGGCGGTGAGTGCTTGTGAAGGCGGCGCAGCAGCGGGCGCGGAATAGGCGGTGTTGGCGCCGCCGCGTTCATCCGCACGCGCGCTTTGCGACAGGCCGAACACGCTCCACCCGGCCACCATCGTCGTGGCGACTTTCAGCACCATGAACATCAGCGCCAGATGCACCGCACCGATCATGAAGAATGCCATCGCGGGGCGCACGTCGATCTGGCCCGGCGTGCTCATCAGGCTGGAGAGGACCGGTATCGCCAGTTCCAGCATCAGCGATCCGCCCAGCACCGCGAACAGCGGGGCCAGCGCCATCAGCACCACGCCCTTCAGCCAGCCGACGAACAGGCCGCGCGTGCCATCGAACAGCGCCAGCAGGATGAAGATGGGACCAAGGCCCATCAGGATGGCCAGTGCGATCTTGCACGTGGCCAGCACGCCAACCGTGCCCAGCAGCAGCATGGTGCCGCCCGACCATAGCAGGCCCGGCGGGGAGAAGAGGGAAGTGTCATTGGCCATGGCATCGCCGCCCGATGCCTCCATCAGCGACAGCATCACCACGTCCAGCTTGTCTGCAAAAATGATGGTGGCGGACCCGTCCGTACCCATCAGCACGGTGGCGATCTGATCGGGCGCGCCCACGGCAAGGTTCCAGAACACGCTTTGAAACGCCACCCAGCTGGTGGCAAAGGTGATCACCAGCACCAGCGTAACCATGCGCGGCGTCAGCGATGACAGGCCCAGCCGCGTGCGCCCGGTGATCATGCCAAAGCCGAGGAACGCGATCCACAGCGTCAGCAATATGGTGAGCGCGGGGCCAAAGCTGCCTTCCGCGCTGAACAGGCGATTGAACGCGGCCTGCGCCATTTCCGACGCAGCGCAATCCACCCCGCGCAGGGACGCGCCGATACCGGCACCCACGCCCTCCATGGCGCGCATGCATTGGGCAGACGCGGCGCTCATTCGGCGGCCTGCCAGTTGAAATCATCGTCTTCCAAGGGCTGCGCGCTGCCAGGCCATGGCCTGTTGGTGAGCGCGGGATACCATTGCGCAGGATCATCGCCTACCGCTTCGCGCAGCAGGTCCAGCCGGCGCACGCTGCTTTCACGGCCGGAGAGCATGGTGAGGACCTCCGGCGCGCCGGAAAGATCCAGCCGCACGACGACGCTGGCATCGGGCTGGCGGACAAGGAAACAGCGGCTGTGTGCGGGCAGCGACTTGATCAGCGCCAGCTCATGCTCTGTCAGGCCGAAGCCGTCGCAGTAATCCTCTGCCCGTGCGCGGGCGTTGGGCATGAAGACCATCGTCGCCGTCTGCTCCACCAGCGCGGTGGAAATCTTGCTGTCCAGCGCATCGCGCGCCGATTGCGTGGCAAAGCCGACCAGCGCATTGCGCTTACGCAGTGTCTTCAGCCAATCCCGGATGCGGGCTGCAAACACCTCGTCATCCAGCGCCTTCCACCCTTCGTCGATCAGCACCATCGTGGGCTGGCCGTCCAGCCGTTCGTCAATGCGGTGGAACAGGTACATCATCACAGGCGTGCGCAGCTTGGGATTTTCCAGCAGCGCGGTCATGTCGAAACCCATCACGCGGGTGGACAGGTCCAGCTTGTCGACATCGTTATCGAACAGCCAGCCGTGCTCGCCATCCTCGATCCAGGCAGACAGGCGGTCTGCCAGATCGCCGGGCTGGGGACGTTTCGCGCCCGATACCAGCTCCTTGAAATAGCGCAGGCGCCGCAGCGATGGATCATTGGCATAGGCCGCGTCTACCGCCGCCGCGATGGTGGCGCTTTCCTCCGGCCCCTCCGCCTTCAACACGACAGTCAGCCAATCGCGCAGGAAACCGCGGTTGGCAGGCGTATCGGGCAGGGCCAGCGGGTTGAACCCGGTCGGCTCTCCCGAACGGATGCGATCATAGGTGCCGCCGATGCCGCGAATGAACAGCTCTGCGCCGCGATCCTTGTCGAACAGGATGGTGCGCGGATTGAACTTCTGCGCCTGCGCGGCGAGGAAATTCATCACCACGGTCTTGCCTGAACCCGACGGCCCGATGACGGAGAAATTGCCCAGGTCGCCGTGGTGAAAATTGAAGAAGAACGGCGTCGAACTGGTGGTTTGCAGCAGGGTCACCGCCTCGCCCCAGTGGTTGCCATCGGCCTGTCCCAGCGCAAAGCCATGTAGCGAACCGAAGCTGGCCATATTGGCTGTGCTGATCATGGCGCGGCGCACGACGTAGTGCTCGTTACCGGGGAACTGGCCCCAGAAGGCAGGCTCCAGATTGGTATCCTCGCGCACGGCAATCGCGCCGGTATCGGCCAGGCTGGCAGCGACAGAGGCGGTGGCATCGTCCAGCCGTTCCAGATTGCGTTCGCGTACCAGCACGGTGAGGTGGTGATCGCCGAATGCGACGGAGCCCGCGCCAAGCTCGTCCCGCGCGGCCATCATCTCGGCGCGCTCTGACTGGGCTTCCTCGTCCGCGCTTTTCAGGCGGCGAATGGCGAGGTCGATCTTCTCCCGCGCGGTCTGCCGTTCTTCGGGCGCAAAGCTTTCCGTCACGATCATTTCGTAAGGCAGGCGCAGCATGCCATCCAGCAGGCCGGGGCTGGTGGCGTCGGGATAATCCTTCAGGCTGAGGATGGAGGCGAAATCCGCCCCGCCCGATCCACGCAGCTCCATGGCATCCAGGCCGAAGCTGGCACGGCGATAGGGCAGCATCAGGCCGATATCGGTGTCCTCTTCCGGGCGGCGCACCGGGCGCATCTCGCCATTATACAGCGCGCTGAGCAGTTCCAGCACTTCATTGTTCGTGTTGCCCGATGGGCCGACATAATCGCCCAGCGGCTGCGCCCCGTAATCGCCAAGGCTGGCGGAAAGCGCCTGCAAGGCCGCGCGCAGCGATCGCAGATCCTTGGGATCGACCTCGTGCTCTGTATCCTTGCGGCGCAGCATCTTGCTGGCCTTTTCGGCAAGGCCCGCCTTGCCCCGTGCAGGGCGGCGCACCAGCGTGACGAACTGATCGTTCACGAACAGGGAACCGGAGGAAAGCTTCTCTCTCCAGCGCGCATCAATATGGGCGGACAGCGGATCTTCAAATCCGGCTTCCAGCTCCACGCTCACACGGCGGCGGATCACGTGGTGATACATGACGAACCGCGCATCCAGATTGCTGCGCAGCATCACTTCGCGCGTTTGCGCATGGGCATTCAGGGCATCGGTATCTTCGGTTTCGAACAGCAGGCCAGGCACCTGCAGTGCGGCCATCAGCGAACCATCGCGCAGCAGCATGACATTCTGATCAACCAGTCGCGCATAGGACAGGCGCTCACCGGCGTGCGCTTCCTTGGCGCTCCAGGCTGCGGCTCCCAGTCGCCATTTGGGCCACTTGGTTTTCATGTCTTTACTCCATGCCACCCATTTGCAGGCGGCGGTTCGCTTTCGCCCGGACCGTTTTACAAGGTCAGGCGGTGTAGCTGTTGCAGCCCCAGCGGCTGTAATTCTTCACTCGCGGGCATTTGCTGACCTTGGTCAGCCACAGATCGAAAATGCGCGGTTCCCGCAGGCAGGCGAAATAGCCGATCACGTGCATGATGATGGGGATCGGCAGGATCCACAGGCTCTTCAGGATCAGAAACGCCTCTGTCGTCACCAGCGCATTGATGATGAAATAGTTGAACGTCACGCCCGCAAACATCTGCGGGCGGGTCAGCGCGCGATGAACGGGGTGGCGGATCAGTTGCATTGCGGGGCCCTTACCCTGCCGCGCCCTGGATGCCCGCCACGATGGAGGCAGCGCCAAAGATGATGAAACAGCCCAGGATCACCGTCGCGCCAAAGCGCCAGTTCATTCGCCCCGTCAGCATCATGAAGCCCACGGCCGCCACGGCCATCACCGCAACGGCGGTGGCCACGCTGCCCAGCAGGGTGTTCTGCATCCAGCCAAGGGCGTTGTTGATCGGGCCGGACCCTGCGGGATCCTGCGCATAGGCAGCCGAAGGCGCGATCAGCACTGCAACAGCGGCGGCAAGGCGGTAGAAAGCAAGCATTGTCAGTCGGAACTCCGGGAATGGTCGGACAGGCGGCCCATGATCGCAGCGACATAGACCTGTGTTTCTCTAATACGCGGGATACCGCCGGATCGGATCACCCGACCGGGGCCGGCGTTGTAGGCGGCCAGCGCCTTTTCCAGATCGCCGTCGAACCGGTCCAGCTGCTCTCTCAGGTAGCGTGCGCCCCCTTCAAGATTGGCAAGCGGATCGTCGGGATCGACGCCAAGATCGCGGGCGGTGCCCGGCATAAGCTGCGCCAGGCCCCGCGCACCGGCGGGGGAAACGGCATCTGCGCGCCAGCGGCTTTCCTGCCACACCACCGCTTCCAGCAGGGCGGGCGACAGGTCAAACCGATGCGCCAGATCGGCAACATAGGCGGCGTAGGCTGCGGGTATGGCGGATGAATGGCGCAAGGTGTCGGCCACCGCGCCTTCCGGCACCAGCGCCATGGCGTGCTCGGGAATTTCGGTAATGGGGGTAGGCGGGAGGATTGCATTCATTCCAACGCGTTCCACTGGACCTGCGATCCACTGGGCATCGCCAGCGGCGGATACCTCCAGCACATCCGCCTGCGCGGGCTGCGCGCAGAGGCCGGCCAAAGCCAGCGCAAATGTGGATGTGCCAAAACGCAGAATCATCAAACCCTCCAAGGCCGCCCCAATGCGTACAACAAATGACAACGGCATGACAGTCCGGGCTAAACCTCACCATTGTGCAGTCGCTGTGCGAACCCTTTCTAAGGCGCGCAGCAAAAAGCCCGGAAAGCCGATGCCTTCCGGGCTGTTGTCACGTTATTCGCGCCGGGGCATCCACAGGCCCCTAAATAGAAGTAGCTGAACCGGCGATTATTCCGCTGAGCTATCCAGCGACGACAGCGCCAGCCGCGCGGCGCGGCGGGAATCGATCCAGTCGCCATTCGCCAGTTCCAGTTCGTACCGGTCCTCGCTGTTGATGGCATCGCGGTAAGCCTGCTGCGCCAACTGGTATTCTCCCACCGCAGCATAGGCTGCGCCAAGGTTGATCAGCAGCGCGGGATCGCTGGGGTTTTCCGCCCGTGCCTGCTCCAGCTGGGCGATGGCCGTGCGCGCTTTGCCCGAAACCAGCGCATCATACTCAACATCGCGGGTTTCGATATCAGGCGTGGTGGTGGCGGCCGTGGGGCCGGCCTGCGCCAGCATGAGAAATGCCAGGGTAGCGGTTGCAAACATCGTCTTCTCCCAAAGTTCGTTGAATGCAATTTGCGCGCATCACGGCCCTATCGCAACAAAATCGTCATCTTGTCACAAAAGCGCAATATTCGGCCATGGCAAAAGTTTTTGCACGTTAAATCAATCGGATAATCGCAATGTGACAATCGGTCACACGAAACCGTAACACGGTCGCCAAAGTGTCATTTGCCAAGCCTAGCCGTCCCCTTGCGACATCGCATTCGCATTTTCTGATTCTCGGTTTTTGAGGGGACCGCTCGCTGTGACTACTTTTTCTCGCTCTTTGATCCTTGGTTGTTCCGTTCTGGCGCTGGCCGCCTGCGGACCCGATGAGATCGCTTCGCCCGGCACCGGCGGCAATGTGACGATCAACAACGGCACGCCGACACCATCGCCCACCGCAACGCCCACGCCCACCACATCCCTGATCACGCCAGCGGGTGGCTGCCCCACGATTGCCGATTCCCAGGGCCTGACGGACGAGGGCACCATCAGCAACTCTGCCGGGGACGAGTGGCGCGTGTGCGCAACGCCGCTGCGCTTCAACGCCTCCTCCACCCTGCCGCAGATAGACGGCCTGCTGTATCGCCTGCCCGGCCAGGTTAACGTGGGCACCGATGGCGGCCCCGCTGCAGACAATAGCGACGGCCTTTCCGATACCAATGTCGAACTGACCATCGAGCCGGGCGTGATCATCTACGCCGCCGGTTCTTCCTTCCTGAACGTGACGCGCGGCAACTCCATCGATGCCAACGGCACGGCAGACAAGCCGATCATCTTCACCAGCCGCGACAATATCGTTGGCCTCAACAACGCCAACTCCTCCGGCCAGTGGGGCGGTGTGGTGCTTTCGGGCCGCGCGCCGATAACCGACTGTTTCGAAGCGCTGGCAACGCCCGGCACGGTGGATTGCGAACGCCAGGTGGAAGGCGCGTCCGACCCCAGCTTCTTCGGCGGCAACGATCCTTCCGATTCCTCCGGCTCGCTCAGCTATGTGCAGATCCGCTATTCGGGCTTCGTCCTTTCGGGCGACAATGAACTGCAGTCGCTCACCACGGGTGGCACCGGATCGGGCACCACGCTCCACCACATCCAGTCGGTCAACTCCTCCGACGATGGCGTGGAATTCTTCGGCGGCATCGTGAACATCAGCAACCTGATCGTGGCCGGTGCGGAAGACGATTCGCTCGACACCGATACGGGCGTGAAGGCCAATATGCAGTACGTCCTGGCCGCGCAGCGCGACGGCATTGGCGACGCGATTATCGAGGCCGATTCCAACAACGGACTGGAAGACCAGACCCCGCGCCAGAACACCAGGGTCAGCAACTTCACCTTCATCCAGCGCAAGGCGGATGACCAGGTGGTGCGGATCCGTGGCGGCGCGGATTACAGCCTTTCGAACGGCGTGATCTTCGATGCCACCGGCGCCACGCCGTGTATCCGCATCGACACACCCGAAGCCGTTCGCGCAGCCAATGCCGGCCTCGACGATGTCGGCCCACCGGAATTCAACTCGGTAGCCCTCGATTGCGCCACCGATTTCCGCGACGGCAGCGGCGTGACCGCAGCAGAAGCCGAAGCAATCTTCGATAGCGGAACGGGCAATGACAAGGCCTACACCCACACGATTGCGAACGGTTACCTGAACGGTGCCAATGAAGATGGCTACACGCCGATCTTCGATGCAACCGCGCTGTCGAGCTTCTTCGATACCGTCACCTACATCGGTGCGGTTTCGGCTTCGGACGACTGGACGCAGGGCTGGACCTGCGATTCCGCGGCGGTCTCCTTCGGCAACAACACCGGTGCCTGCACCGAAATTCCGGCTTTGTAACGGTGATGGCGGGGAGGGGGCACATCGCCTCCTCCCCGCTTCACACTGCGGGCCGTGCTGCCCGCCTTCAATCTGTTAATCGACTCATGAGGGGGTCATACCAATGACAACTGGCAAGCGGCTGGCGGGGCTGCTCTTGCTCACCACCGCGCTCTCCATTCCGGGCGCGGCATTTGCCCAGGCAACATCCGGCAGCGCGCTGTCTCCTACTGAGGAGGATGTGGAGCGCGATGATCTGCTGGATGAAAATCCGGAGCAGATGCCGGAAGAGATCGAAGAAACCGATATCTCGGTTCCGGGTGGCTCCATCATCGTGACCGGGCGTATCAATCGTGACCCCACGCGCAATTCCTCCCAAGTCGTCAGCGTGCTTTCGACAGAACAGATCGCGCGTACGGGTGAGGGGGATATCGCCGGTGCACTGAACCGCGTAACGGGGCTTTCGGTACAGGGGCAGGGCTTTGTCTATGTGCGCGGCCTTGGCGATCGCTATTCGCTGGCGCTGCTGAACGGCCTGCCGCTGCCATCGCCGCAGCCGCTCAGCCGCGTGGTGCCGCTGGATATCTTCCCCACCAGCGTGGTGTCATCCAGCCTGGTGCAGAAAACCTATTCCGCCAATTTCCCCGGTGAATTCGGCGGCGGCGTGATCAATCTCACCACCCGCGCCATTCCCGATGAAAGCTTTTTGGAAGTCAGCGGCGGCATCAGCGGCAATACCGAAACCACGTTCCACAATGGCCTTGCCTATTATGGGTCCGACTTTGACTGGTTCGGTTTCGACGATGGCACGCGCGATGTACCGCCCGCCCTGCAGAACTATTTCGATAGCGGCATCAGGCTGAGCGATATTCCGCTGGACGCCTCGCAGAACTTCAACGATGCGCCATTCACCCAGCTCGACATTGGCAAGCAGCTGGGCAATCCCAACCTGATCCTGCTGCAGAAGATCGGGGATATTCCGGTCAACTGGTCTGCCGGTATTACCGCGGGCCATTCGCTGGATGTTTTTGGTGACGGCCTGTTGGGCATCGTGGCCACCGCCTCTGTCAGCAACAGCTGGCGCACGCGCGACATTACCAAGCAATCCATCCTCGCCGATTTCACGCTGGATAGCGATTTCAACGATCTGGTGACGGATAACCGCGTGCTGGTGAATGCGCTGCTGGGCTTTGGCCTGGAGGTGGGCGATCATAAGTTCCGCTGGACCAATCTGTTCATCCGCGACAGTTCGAAACTTGCGCGCCTTTCGCGGGGTGAGGATTTCCAGGATAACGACAGTATTCAGCAGCAGCAGACCGCATTTTTCGAACGCCAGCTGATCGATACGCAGCTGGTGGCCGAAATGGAGTTTGGCGATCTGGGCGTGGACCTGCGCGGCGGCTATGCCCGCACGGATCGCGAAGCGCCGTATGAATACACCTTCACCTATGTGCGCGATAATGCGCAAGGGGCCCTGAGCGACCAGTTCATCAACGTGCTGGACCGGCAGACGGGCGATGCTTCCGTGGTGTTCTCCGATCTTCAGGAAGAGCTTTACGCAGGCGGCATCGATCTGAGCTATCCGGTGTTCGACAATCTGGGGCTGACGGTGGGCTATGCCTATTCCGATACGGATCGCTATTCCGAACGGCGCGAATTCCTGTTCAACGCGCCCACCAGCTTCCCCGATGCCGTGGGCCTGTTGCGACCCGATCTGCTGCTGGGCGATGCCATTCTGGACGCCTTCGATGTGGGGCTGATCGAATCCACGCAGAACGATCCCGCCTTCGCCTCCGCACTGACGGTGCATGCCGCTTACGGCAAGATCAACTGGGAGCCTGTGCTGGGCGTGATCCTGGATCTGGGCGTGCGGTATGAAACTGCCGATCAGACGGTGGACCCGGTGGATGTGTTCAACACGCCCATCGGTTCTGGCAGCAGCACCGCGCTCAGCAATGAGTACTGGCTGCCCGCCGCCACGCTGACGGTGGAGCCGATGGAGAACCTGCAATTGCGTGCCAACGCCTCCACGACATTGGCGCGCCCGCAATTTCGTGAACTGATTTTCCAGACCTATTATGACCCCGAAACGAACCGCCAGTTCAACGGCAACCCCTTCCTGGTCGACAGCGAGCTGACCAATTTCGAACTGCGCGGGGAATATTACTTCGGCGGCGGAGACAGGGTTTCGCTGGCCGGTTTCTACAAGGAAATCGACAAGCCGATCGAGGCATTCTCCAGCTTCTCCGACAATGCGCAGCTCACCAGCTTTGCCAACGCGCCCAGTGCCGTGCTGTGGGGTGTGGAAGCGGATCTGCAATACACCTTCGATCTCTACAATCTGGGCGGCTTTTTCGAAACGAAAGAGCTGCTGCTGATCAGCAACTACACCTACACCAATTCCGAAATATCGGTGGTGGACGGCGATATCACGCGCCTGTTCCCCGGCGGTGATACGCCGGCATCCAACCTGTTCGTGGACGGTGTGCCGCTGACCGGGCAATCCGATCACCTGGTGAATTTCCAGCTGAGCTTTGAAGATACAGAGCGCCTTCAACAGTTCAGCGTGCTGTTGAATTACGCCAGCGAGCGTGTGACCAGTCGCGGTACGTCCGGCCTGCCGGATATCCTCGAAGACCCCGGCCTCACCGTGGATCTGGTGGCGCGGCATGGCTTTGATCTGATGAGCAATGAGGTTGAGCTTAAGCTGGAAGCGCGCAACATTTTTGGCCGGCCGAACGAGGAATATCAGACGGACGGGACAAACAGGGCAGAGATCAACAGCTACGAACGCGGAACGAAGCTGTCCGCATCGCTCTCCTTCACATTCTGACGGCAACTAACGGCGCGAGAAAAGCGGCCTCTCACCTTGGGTGAGGGGCCGTTTTCGCGTCTGGCGATGGAGCAAATCAGATCAGGTCGAGCACATAGCCCTTGCCATGCACGGTGCGCAGCAATTGCTCCGCCCCCACATCGCGCAGCCCCTGGCGCAGGCGCTTGATCCACACATCCACGGTGCGCAGGTAATCGGGGTCACCATCCTTGCCTAGCGCATCCACCAGTTCCTGGCGCGACAACACGCGATTGGGATTTTCGGCCATGAAGCGCAGCACGCGAAATTCATTGGGCCGCAGATCGATCAGATCGCCATCCCAGCGCGCCTGTTCACCCGCGACATTGATCTGCAGATCGCCAAATTCCAGCATCTGCGGCTGGTTGACGCAATGACGCTGCGCAAACAGCGCCAGCACCCTGTCCAGCATGCCTTGTCGGCCCAGCGGTCCAACTGCGTAATCATCGGCACCGGCCTTCAACGCACGGCGGCGATCTTCGGGATCGTCCTCCTCTAGCACCATCGTGATATGCGCCTCGCTCATCCGCGGATCGGCGCGCAGGCGGCGGATCATTTCCAGGCCGGACAGCCTATCCATCACCCAGTCCACGAACACCCAGGCATTGCCGTTCGCCAGCGACAATGGCCCGTCCGGCGTCAGCGCGGCGAAGCGGAACACGGCGCTGCCATGCTCGAAATCCGCAAAGCGCGCCGCTTCGCTATTGGTCGTGAAAATGCTGATGCGGTCCATTCGCCACTGCCCGGTTGTTTCAGCCTGACAATTGGCAAGCCAGCATGACCGGTCTGTGACAAAGGCGCGGCAATTCGCACCAATTCAGACAGTGGCACCAGCGCGATCAGGCGATGGGCGGAGCGGGGCAGTACTTGCTCAGATAATCACGATGGGCGGGCATGTGCTGAACCAGGAACCGGATGGATTTCTCGATCTCGTCCAGCTCGCTCTTGGTGGCGGCCATATCCAGCGTTTCGGCCATCGCGTTATGGCCCTTCATGTCTATTCCCTGGCCCATCATGACCGCCGCCCAGCTGGTTTCGGTGAACAGCTCGTCCTCCTCCCGGAAGATCTGGCCCGTCTCCTGAAACAGCGCGACGCGTTCGGTCAGGCTGTCGGGCACGCTCATGTTGCGGCAGTAATTCCAGAACTCGGAATCGTCGCGCGTCGTGGTGTTGTAATGCAGGATCAGGAAATCGCGGATGCGGCGGTATTCGGTGCCGGTCAAGCGATTGAAGGTTTCGCGCTGCGCATCGGTGATGCCGTCCAGCGACAGCACCGCGATCAGCTTTGTCAGCCCTGTGTTGATGAGGTGAATTGAGGTTGATTCCAGCGGCTCCATAAAGCCTGCCGAAAGGCCCAGCGCCACCACATTGCGGTTCCAGAACTTCTTGCGCCGCCCGGTGACGAAGCGCAGGTGGTTCGGATCGGCGGTGGGCTTTCCGGCAAGGTTGCCCACCAGAATATCGGTCGCCTCGTCAGCCTCCATGAAAGCATCGCAATAGACATGGCCGTTGCCGTTGCGATGTTGCAGCGGCACCTGCCATTGCCAGCCCGCGCTGTGCGCCGTGGCGCGCGTGAAGGGTGCGGGCGGACTGCCATCGTCGCGATTGCAGGGCAGGGCGACGGCGCGATTGCACGGCAGCCAGTGGGTCCATTCCTCGTAACCTGTCTTCAGCGTCTGCTCGATCAGCAAGCCGCGAAAGCCGGAGCAGTCGATGAACAGGTCGCCCCCTATCACTTGCCCATCCTCCAGCGTGACGGAGGCGATATCGCCCGTTTCCGCATGCTGGGTGACGTCGGACACCTTGCCCTCCTGCCGCACAACGCCGCGCCCCTCTGCATATTTGCGTAGGAATGCGGCGTAGCGTCCGGCGTCGAGATGATAGGCGTAATTGATGGGCGGCAGATCCTCTCGCTTGGTATCCGCCGTGCGCGCGAACTTGCCGAAATATGCGGCCATCGTTTCTGCATTGAAGACCTGGATCGGGCGATTGTCGCCGCGCGTCT
Organism: Aurantiacibacter rhizosphaerae; assembly: GCF_009807005.1. Classification (GTDB taxonomy): domain Bacteria; phylum Pseudomonadota; class Alphaproteobacteria; order Sphingomonadales; family Sphingomonadaceae; genus Alteraurantiacibacter; species Alteraurantiacibacter rhizosphaerae. Next base: position 361,547 of record NZ_WUBR01000003.1, read on the forward strand.
TCATGTAATGCCACACGTGGTGGAACGACATGGCGCCGATCTGATAGCCGTAATTGCCGAAAGGGTGGATGTAGCTGTCGCCCACCGCGCCCCAGTTCACGAACTGGATGCCCAGCTTGAAACTGCCTTGCGAGGCGGCCAGCATCTCTCGCTCGTCGATCTCCAGCAGCTGGTTGAAATCGACGAAGGGCGGGATCGTTGCTTCGCCCACGCCCACGGTGCCGATGGCTTCCGATTCCACCAGCGTGATGGAAAGCTCCCGCCCCTTCTTCAGCCGTGAAAGCGTGGCGGCGGCCATCCATCCGGCAGTGCCGCCGCCAACGATAACGATTTTATCGATTGCCATGGTGTTGCTCGCTAAATCCTCTCGCCAATGGTCTAGCCATGTTCGGGGCGCTGCACAAAACGGTACGAAGGTCCGTAATGTCTTGGCCCCGGCCAACCACTAATGCAAAAAAGTTACACTACCCAAGGCAAAATGTGAACGTTCATTTTTGCAGTTGTGAACGCTCACAATAATGATATGAAAAGCACATCGCGCCGTATGGGCGCCATGATTTTTGACGATATCACCTGAAAAAATTCAGGTGGATCAAAGGGGAGGCAGACAGTGTCAGCTCGAATCGAAAGCCGCATTTCATCCTTCGGCAACCGCGCTCGTGCGCTTGCCGGCGTATCGGGCGTTGCCTTGTGCATGGCCGCCAGCAACGTTGCGTTCGCGCAGGAAACTCTTGAAGAACAGCAAGAGCAGGAAGCCGGTGAAGCGGACGTCAACACCATCGTGGTGAGCGGATTTCGCGCCTCGCTGCGTTCCGCGCAGGACTTCAAGGAAAATGCCGACACCGTCGTTGACGTGATCACGGCAGAAGATGTCGGCGCGCTGCCGGATCGCTCCGTTACCGAAGCCTTGCAGCGCGTTCCCGGCGTCAACATCGGTCGTTTCGAGAAAACGTCCGACCCCGATCGCTTCTCCGTCGAGGGCACCGGCGTTATCATCCGCGGCCTGCCCTATGTGCGCAGCGAACTGAATGGCCGCGATATCTTTTCCGCCACCGGCGGCCGCAGCCTGAGCTTCGAGGATGTTTCTCCCGAACTGGTGGGCCGCGTGGAGGTGTACAAGAACACCACAGCTGACATGATCGAGGGCCAGATTGCCGGCCTGGTAAACCTTGTCACGCGCAAGCCGCTGGACAATCGCGGCCTGCATCTCGCCGGTTCGATCGAGGCCAATTATGGCGATCTGCGTGAAGAATGGTCTCCCACCTTCAACATCCTGGGCTCCAACACGTTTGACACTGGCATCGGCACCTTCGGCCTGCAGCTGTCCTATTCCTATTCCGAACTGAAGAGCCGTACCGACGCTTCGCAGGTTGCCGATCCCTGCTATCGCAATGCCGATCTTTCGGGCGGCTGTCTGCGCGTGTTCGATGTGAACTCCGGCGGTTTCGGCGATGTGCAGAATTTCACGCAGGATAACTTCCCGCCTGCAGGTTCCGTCATCGTGCCGCAATATGCAGGCGTGCGCACCACCGATCTTGATCGTGATCGCGAGGCGATTTCGGCCATCGGCCAGTTCGAGAGCAGCGACGGGCGTTTCCTCGTCACAGCGGAATATCTGCGTTCCAAGGCGCAGTTCTTCACCGAAGAGTATGCGCTGCTGGGCCGTATCGACGATGGCGTGTCTGCGCCCGATCCGCGCCCCGGCACCGATTTTACCTTCGATGAAAACGGCCTGTTCCAGACCGGCATTCTGACCGACAATGTGGGCAATGCCTATGCAACGCCGTTCGGCCTTGGCGGCATTCCGGTGGATTCCCTGCGCTTCCTGCGCGACACCGAAACGGTGACGGAAGACTATTCCGTCGATGTCTTCATGGAATTGACCGATCGCCTTCGTGTGAAATTCGAAGGCCAGATCGTGCAGTCCGATCTGCAGCGTGATTCCGTGTTCGGCGCGCTCAGCACCTGGGCGGATATCGATCTGGACCTGACGGGCAAGACGCCCAACGTGCAGTTCCTCGCCCCTCCGGGTGCGCCTGCGGATTACTTCTCCAGCGGCTTCTACACCTATTACTGGTTCGGCCTGGACAGCCGTGAGCGCAACGATGGCGAGATGTACACTCTGAGCGGCGATGTTGAATATGACATCGGCGAAGGTTTCCTGCGCAAGGCATCCTTCGGTGCGCGCTGGGCGGACCGCGATCGCACCACCCGCAACACCAATTTCAGCACCTGGGGCAACCTTTCGGCACCGTGGACGGGCCGTGGCGGCTGTGCGCCCTGGGGTGAAGGCGCGGGCTGTTTCTCCGAGGGCCCCGGCCCATTCGGCAACGGCTTTATTCCGGGCCGTTTCTACACCGGCCTTCCCGGTCAGGAATTTGCCATTGCAGGCGGCGCATTCACGGATGATTTCCCCGATGCGTCCCAGCTGCGCAATCCCTTTGGTGACAACTTCCAGCGTGGCGAGGCGGGTACGCCGATCCCCAATGGCGAAGCCTATTTCTATGGCGGGGACGATTTCCTGGCGGATTACCTTGCCGGCAAGACCGATCAGGAATGGCAGGCGATCACAGATTTCTCCATCTCGCCAGAGCGTTTCAACCTTGGCGTAAACGGCCGGTCCTACTTCAACCCGGTTACCGGAGAGACAACCGCCTGCGACATCTTCTGCCCGCCGGACATCTCCAACGTTACCGAAGTCACCAAGGCTGCCTATGCCCGCCTCGACTTCGGCCATGATTTCGACAGCGGCTGGTCGCTGGGCGGCAACATCGGCGTGCGTTACGTTGAAACCGCAGTTAGCTCCGACGCGCTGGTCGGCTTCCCGCAGGCGAACCAGTTCGACGATCCCTCCATCGGCGGGAACGGCGATGGCGTGGTGCAGGTGGCCGAGATCCAGAACCTGTGCCAAAGCCCGGTACCGGCTGGCCAGCAGCGGCTCTATTGCCAGCTGACCGGCGCTCGCCTGGCCGAATTTGCATCGCTGTTCACCGGCGAAGCTATCCCTGACGATCGCGACATCACCTTCGATCACTGGCTGCCATCCTTCAACGTGCGCTTGGACAGCGGCGATGGCTGGGTGTTCCGCGGTGCCGTTTCTAAGGGTATCTCGCGGCCTGATCTACAATTGTTCAACGCAGGCGGCGTGCTGGGCTTCAGTGGCCGGGTGGACTCCGGTCCGCTGCTCAGCCTGGATACCGGCAACCGCAACCTGCTGCCTGTTGAAGCGTGGAATTACGATCTCTCGGTTGAATGGTATTTCGACTCGGTCGGCTCCATCACTGCGGCAGGTTTCGTGAAAGACATCAGCGGCATCGTCAGCCGGGGTACGGGTGTCGTCAATTACACCAGCCCGACGGGCGTATCGCAGGACGTGATCATCAATGGCCCCGCCAACGATATCGACGGCACGCTGTACGGTGTGGAACTGGCCTATCAGCAGGTTTACGACTTCCTGCCGGGCCTGCTCAGCGGACTGGGCAGCCAGCTCACCTATACCTATGTGAATGGCGACGATTTCCCCAACCCGCTGATCTCCGGCATCGGCTCGCCTTCGGTGGCCAGCGCTGGCGCGCCGCTTAACGGCAGCCCGTTTGTAAACCAGCAGCCGCTGCAGGGCATCTCTGAGCATACCGTCAACGCGACGCTGTTCTACGAAAAGGGTCCGATCTCGCTGCGCACCGCCTACAACTGGCGCTCCGCCTTCCTCATTACACCGCGCGATGACATTTTCCCGTTCTCGCCGATTTATCAGGAAGCCACGGGCCAGCTCGATGCCTCCATCTTCTATGACCTGACGGAGAGCATCAAGGTTGGCGTCCAGGCGGTGAACCTGCTGGATGAAGTGACCGAGACATCGCAGGTCATCGATTATGACGGCACCCGCGTAACGCGCTCTGCATTCCGCAACGACCGCCGCTTTACCTTCCTCGTTCGTTTCGACTTCTAAAGTCGGAGCTCCTCCGGACGAGAGAACCAGATGGGCCCCTGCGTATCCAAACCGCAGGGGCCCATTTTCGTATCGGCGTTGCAGCTTGGGCGATTTTCTGCCTGTCTAGAATCTTGCGGGAAGGAAGCAGCATCTCATGATCAGGAATGCCTCTGCGTTACAGGCCGGTGCGGCATGTCTTGCCATGCTCCTTCCGCTGGGCGGCTGCGGCACCGATGGCGCGAGGCTCCCCTCCGCCGTGGAGGCTGCGCAATCGGAAGAGTGGCAATTGATGTGGGCCGACGAATTTGATGGCGCCGCTGTCGATAAAGACCGCTGGACCGTGGTTGAAGACTGCTGGGGCGGCGGAAATGAGGAGCGGCAATGCTACACCGCGCGGCCGCAGAACGTGGCGGTGAATGATGGAATGCTGATCATCACCGCGCGTGAAGAAGCATTCACCGGCCCTGCGTGGCCCGCAAGTTTCGGCCCCGCCGATGCCGATCCTGCCGAGACTGCGACAAAGCCCTTCACCTCCGCCAAGCTGACAACGCAAAGCCATTCCGCATGGACCTATGGCCGCTTTGAAATGCGCGCTCGCCTGCCGCAGGGGCAGGGCGTGTGGCCCGCCTTCTGGATGCTGCCCGAAGGCAGCGCATATGGCAGCTGGGCCGCATCGGGCGAGATTGACATTCTGGAGGCGGTGAACCTGGGCGTGGAATGTGAGAAATGCGAAACCGGCGGCGAGAACAGCCTGCTGGACACGCTGCATTTCGGCGGCCAATGGCCGGATAACGACTTTTTCGGCACGGAGGTTTCCATGCCTGCCATTCTGGACAATGGCTTTCACACCTATGGCGTGAACTGGGAAGAAGGGCGGTTTACCTGGACCTTCGACGGAGAGCCCTATGCCACCGCGCAGGCAAGCGACTGGTTCACCACCGCCACCAGCAACCCCGATGCGCCATTCGACAAACCATTCCACCTGATCATCAACCTTGCCGTGGGCGGCGGCCTGCCGGAGAGCCGCGGACTTGGCGGCGTGTCTGCCGCGGATTTTCCCAAGCGGATGGAGGTGGACTGGGTTCGAGTCTGGCAATGCGGCGCAGACGCGTCTAGCACGCGGGCCTGTACGGGGAATTGATTCCATGGCGCGTCGCCGACAATCGGTAACGATCAAGCATGTAGCTGCAGATGCAGGCGTTTCGCTGCAAACCGTCAGCCGCGTCATCAATAACGAGGCAAACGTCCGCCCGGAGATGAAGGCGCGGGTGCAGGCCTCCATCGACAAGCTTGGCTATGTCCCCTCCATCGCCGCGCAGAGGATGAGCGGATCGCGATCCTACCTGATCCTTGCCCTCAACGATCGGCAGCGCACGATAGAGGACTGGCGCGCCCGTGAGGGCAGCGACTGGATCGACCAAATGTTGCTGGGCGGCATGCTGAAATGCGCCGAATACGGATACCGCCTGATTTTCGAACTGGTGGATACGCACAGCGATCATATCGAGCGCGAACTGAAGGGCGCGATTGCCGCGTTGCAGCCCGATGGTGTGATCCTGACCCCGCCGCATGGTGACAACGCGCTGATCACCGGCCTGCTGGACAAGCACAAGATACCCTATGTGCGCATCGGTTCGCGCGCCAATGGCGGCGCGTTGTCGATCTCCATGGGCGATGATGCGCTGGCGCGGATGGCCACGCAGCACCTGATAGACAAGGGGCATATGCGCATCGGCTTTATCGCAGGGGCGCGCGAATATGCCGTCAGCCAGTGGCGCAAGGAAGGCTGGCTGGAGACGATGCGCGATAATGGCTTGGCGACAGACGGCCTGTGCGAACGCGGCGATTTCAGTTTCGCTTCGGGAGAGCAGGCAGCGCGCATCCTGCTGGAAAGCCGGGCGCGGCCCACGGCGATCATCGCCAGCAACGATCAGATGACGATGGCCACCAACAAGGTGGCACACGAACTGGGCCTGAAAGTGCCGGGCGACCTATCCCTGATCAGCTTTGACAACACCCCCGTGGTGCGCTTCGTGCAGCCGCCCCTGACGGCAATAGACCAACCGATTGCGGAAACCGTATCGCGCGCCGTGGAACTGCTGATCAAGTCGCAGCGCGGGGAGGAGCTTCCCCCATTGCCCCTGATCGTGGAGGGCAGCCTGGTTGAACGCAATTCGGTTGCCGCGCCGCCGAAATCGAAATGACGCAGCAGGTGGGCGCGCCGACATCGGCCGACCGCCAGAGCATGCGTTTCATGCTGCTTTATGCGCTCGCCTCCGCCGGTGGGGCGATGGCCTATATCCCATTCCTCACCATCCTTTTGCCCGTGCGGGTGGAGGCGATGGCGGGCGGCGCGCATATCAGCTGGCTGGCCTATTGCGCCTTCGTTGGCGCGGTGGCCGCCAGCCTTGCACATATCCTGTTTGGCTGGCTGTCCGACCGCACGCAAAACCGGGGTGGGTGGATTGCTGCCGGGCTGGTGCTGAGCTGCTCGATGCTATTTGCCATGACGACGGCAAGCGATCTTTCCACGCTGCTGGCGGTGCTGGTGGCCTGGCAGATCTCGCTCAACATGATGCTGGCCCCTTTGGCGGCGATGGCGGGCGATTTCGTGCCCGATCGGCAGAAGGGGCTGCTGGGCGGCCTGCTGGCATTTTCGCCCGCCATAGGCGCTGCATCGGGCGCATTGGTGACGATACCCGGATTGGCCGATGCAGATTCGCGGCTGGCCATCGTGGCCGTGCTGGTGGCGATATGCGTATTGCCCGTGCTGCTGTTCGCCCGGCCAAGGGCCTTTCCCGAATTGATGGAGCCGGTGCAGCAGCAGAGGGGCGCGCGCGATCCCCTGCCGCGCAGGCTGGTGGTGCGGATGTGGTTTGGCAGGCTGCTGGTGCAGATCGCGGAGGCTGCCCTGTTCGCCTATCTCTATATCTGGCTGCGCAGCATATCTGGCACCATACAGGACGATGACGCAGCGCAGGTGTTCACCGTCACCCTGTTCGTGGCGGTGCCGGCAACCCTGATCGTTGGCCGATGGGCTGATCGCAACAATCGGCCGATATTGCCGCTGGTGATCTGCGCCGCCGTGACGGCTGCTGCGCTGGGCGTGATGGCAACGGCCACGGCGCTGCCGCTGGCGATGATCGGCTATGGCCTCTTTGGTTTTGCATCGTCCATCTTCCTGGCCTTGCATTCGGCGCAGACATTGCGCGTGTTGCCACGGCCCCAGCATCGCGGGCGTGACCTTGGATTCTTCAATCTCACCAACACCGTGCCATCGCTGGTGATGCCCGGATTGACACTGGCGATGGTGCCGGTGTTCGGCTTTTCCGGCCTGTTTGTGCTGCTGGCCGTGCTGGTGGTGCTGGCCGCCCTGCTGCTCGCCACCGTTCCCCGACCTCAATAGGCGCTTGCCACAAGCGGAAAGGCATGTCAGAACCTTTTTTGAGAACGTTAACAATTTGCCGAGGATTGTGATGCGACTGGGTTTTGGATTGCGTGCCGGAGTGGCCCTTGCCGCTGTAAGCCTGGGGCTGGGGGCCTGTGCCACCGTGCCCACGGATACAGGCGTGCAGCAGGGTTCCGAAGTGGAAGCCACAGCAGCCGCCAGTACAGAGGATGCGGTGGTTGCCGACCTCCTGTCCCGCATGTCGCTGGAGCGCAAGATCGCCCAGCTGATCCAGCCGCAGATCAACAGCTTCACGCCTCAGGATATGGAGCGTTACCGCTTCGGCAGCTATCTGAACGGCGGCAATGGCGGACCCTATGGCGATGAATACGCGCCGGCTTCCGAATGGCTTCGCTATGCGGACGAGATGTATGATGCATCCGTGCAGCCGCTTGCCAATGGAGAGCCGGCCATTCCCACGATGTGGGGCACGGATGCCGTGCATGGCCACACCAATGTGGTGGGAGCCACGATCTTCCCGCACAATATCGCGCTGGGCGCGGCAGGCGATGCAGATCTTGTGCGCCGCATCGGCCATGCCACCGCGGTGGAGATCGAGGTTACCGGCATCGACTGGAATTTCTCCCCCACCGTCGCCGTTGCGCAGGATGATCGCTGGGGCCGGACCTACGAAAGCTACTCCGAGAACAAGGAACTGGTGGCCGCGCTGGGGGCAGCTTTGGTTGAAGGGTTGCAGGGCAATCCCGCCAATGCCGACTATCTCGGCACGGGCCGCGTTATCGCCACGGCGAAGCATTTCTTCGGCGATGGTGGCACGGATAACGGCGTGGACCAAGGCGAAGTCACCGGCGACCTTGGCGAACTCATGGAAATCCACGCCTATCCTTACCCTGCCACGATCGATGCCGGGGTGGAGGCGATCATGGCCAGTTTCAACTCCATCAATGGCCGCAAGATGCACGGCAACGAGCAATTGCTGACAGACGTGCTGCGCGGGCAGATGGGTTTTGACGGGCTGGTTGTGGGCGACTGGAACGGCCACGGGCAGGTGGCAGGATGCACCGTTACCGATTGTGCGCAATCGCTGCTGGCGGGCCTCGATATCTACATGGTGCCTGACGACTGGAAGGGCCTGATGGAAACGCTGATCGCGCAGGTTGGCGATGGCACCATTCCCATGTCCCGCGTGGACGAGGCGGCAGAGCGCGTATTGCGCGTGAAATACCGTGCCGGATTGCTGGGCGATGATGCGCAACTTCCCTCCGAACGCGGCGTTGCCGGTCGGTTCGACATGCTCGGCTCCCCCGAACATCGCGCCATCGCGCGCGAAGCCGTGGCCCGTTCGCAGGTCATCCTGAAAAACGATGGCGTGCTACCGCTGGCTGCCGGTGCAAATGTGCTGGTGGCGGGCAGCGCGGCTGACAATATCGGGCAGGCTGCTGGCGGCTGGACGCTGACATGGCAGGGCGGGCGCGAACTGGATCGCGATCTGTTCCCCAATGCTACCTCCATCTGGGAAGGGCTGGAAACCGCAATCACGGGCAATGGAGGCACGGCCACGCTTTCCGCAGACGGCAGCTTCACGCAGCGCCCGGATGTGGCCGTGGTGGTGTTCGGTGAACGCCCCTATGCCGAATTTGCCGGAGACCGCCCCGATCTTGTATTCCGCGACGAGGAAGGGCTGGAACTGTTGCGCAGCTTCCAGGCGCAGGACATTCCCACCGTGGCCGTGTTCCTTTCAGGTCGCCCGATGTGGATGAACCGCGAAATCAACGCCTCCGATGCTTTCGTGGCATCATGGCTGCCGGGCAGCGAAGGCGCGGGTGTGGCCGACATTCTCACCGGCGCGCGCCAGGCGACGGGTCGCCTCTCTTTCAACTGGCCTGCCGAATGTGAGGGAGAGCCGCTGAACAATGCCGAAGGTGCGCAATTCCCCTTCGGCTATGGCCGCGCGCTTTCCGACACCTCCTCGATCGGCACCCTGCGTGAAGATTGCGCTGCCCTGCTTGTTGGCCCGGCGCGCGAACTCTTTGCTTCGGGTCGTCTAGGCGAGGGCGTAACCGCCAATGTCGGGGCTAGCACCCTGCCGAACCTGCTGGGCAGCGGAGGCGGCGTGACCGCACGCGGGTACGACCGCAATGCCCAGGAAGATTCGCGCGAGATCGCCATGGCCGCCGGTTCCGAACTGACGCTGATGCAGGACGAGGACAGCGGCGGTGCCTACCGCATTACCTACGAAGTAATGGCACGCCCTTCCGGCCCCGTCACACTGACGACCGGCGATGGCGTGATCGACCTGACCTCGCATTTCGCCCACGCCTTCGAAAAGGGCTGGCGCGAGATGGTGATTACCGAAGCTTGTGCCGGATCGCTGGGCGAGAGCATCACCTTTGCGACGGAAGCGGACATCGCGTTCCGCATTGCCGAGGTATCGCGCACCGATTTGCCAGAAGACACTGAATGCTCTTTCTGACATCGTTGTCTTTCCCCAATGCCGCCGAGTGTGGCAGGGATTTGATTTGACGATCATACATTGATTCGCGCGGACCCGTTTTTACAAGGCGGGCTGCAACCAGGGAGAATGAAATGGCCCTAGCGCCCGATGTTTCCAGCAGCACTGATCCGCGCCCGGCGGTGGATGACGATACGCCCCCGGTAAACGCGCCGGGCCTGCAGTATTTCGTCTTTGGCCTGTTCTTTATCTTCGGCGGGATCACCTCGCTGAACGACGTACTGATCCCGAAGCTGCGCGAGCTGTTCACCCTCTCCTATACAGAGGCGATGCTGGTGCAGTTCTGCTTCTTCGCGGCCTATCTGCTGATCGGCATTCCCGGCGCGAAGCTGGTGAAGAAGATCGGCTATATGCGCGGCGCGGTGGCGGGCCTTTGTACCATGATCGTGGGCTGCCTGCTGTTCATTCCCGCCAGCCAGACGGCAACCTATGCCATCTTCCTTGGCGCCTTGTTCATCCTCGCCAGCGGCGTGGTGATCGTGCAGGTTGTGGCCAACCCGCTGATCAGCCTGCTCGGCCCGCCATCCACGTCTCACAGCCGCCTTACCTTTGCGCAGGCGTTCAACTCTCTGGGCACCACCGTCTTCCCGATCGTGGGCGCAGCCGTAATCCTGGGCAGCCTGGCGGAAATGTCAGCAGATCAGTTGGAAGGCGCTGCCTTGCAGGCATACCGCGCTGCGGAGAGTGAGGCGATCTGGCAGGGCTATCTGGGTGTTGCCGCGCTAATCGCGGTGGTGGCAGCGGCCGTATGGATGTTCCGCAACCGCCTGCCGCATGATGCGGCGCTGATGGGCGAGGGCGATCTTGTTTCATCGAAACGTTATCTGATCGGATTGGCGCTGGCTGCCATTGGCGTATTCGTCGCCATCCAGGTCAGCGGGTGGTTGGGCGTCCTCATCATTCTGCTCGCACCGGCCTATTGGCTTTACGACAACCCGCTGTTGAGGCGCACACGCTTCAGCTACGGCGCGCTGTGCATCTTTCTCTATGTGGGTGCCGAGGTTTCCATCGGGTCCATCGTCATCAACTACCTCATGCTCGAACGGGTCATGGCCGATGGCGGTCCGATCACGGCATGGCTGAATGACTTTTTCGGCGCTGAACCTGACGCAGTTGAATGGATGATCGGCCTGTACTGGGGCGGCGCGATGGTGGGCCGTTTCATCGGCTCTGCCGCCTTGCGGGTATTCAGCCCCGGCAAGATACTGGCCTTCAATGCCATCGGCGCGATAACATTAATACTGATCTCGACCAACACATCTGGCGAGCTTGCCGGCTTCACTTTGCTGGCCGTGGGCCTGATGAACTCCATCATGTTCCCCACCATCTTCTCGCTCGCATGTGAGAAGCTGGGGCCGCAGGCGGCGGACGGATCGGGGATCATCAACGTCGCCATCTTCGGTGGCGCGGTGGTGCCGCTGCTGTACGGTGTGGTGGCCGATGCCACCGGAGGAAACCTGGCGCTGGCGATGACAATTCCCATCGTCTGCTACGCCATAATCGCAGGCTTCGGCCTCTTCGCGCGTCGCCCGGCATAATCAAAAAGAAAGCCGGAAAGCGAAAAGGGCGGCAGATCGGTAAGGATCTGCCGCCCTTTTATTATGGGCATTGTGAGGAGGGCTTATTCGCCTTCCGGCCTCTGCCACGCCAGCACGGGCTTGCGCGCAGCCTGCGCCTCGTCCAGCCTTGCGCGCGGGGCGTGGTGCGGCGCGGTTTGCAACGTCTCGTCACCGGCCTTTGCGCGTTCCGCCAGGGAACGCATGGCCGTGGCGAACTGGTCCAGCACGGCCTTGCTCTCCGTCTCTGTCGGCTCCACCAGCATCGCGCCGTGCACCACCAGCGGGAAGTACATCGTCATCGGGTGGAAACCCTCATCGATCAGGCCCTTCGCCAGATCGAGCGTGGACGTCCCCTCGGCGAAGCCATGATCGCTAAACAATGCCTCGTGCATGCAGTGCCCGGCATCGCCGAAGGGTGCATCCAGCACATCATCCAGGCTGCGCAGCAGGTAGTTCGCATTCAGTACCGCATCGCCGGAGGCTTGCCGCAGACCATCCGCGCCGTGGCTGAGGATGTAGGTCAGCGCGCGGGTGAACATGCCCATCTGGCCGTGAAACGCCGTCATCCGGCCAAAGCTGCCGGGGAACTCATCGCCCACGTTTTCCTCTTCCACGAGGTGGATCTCGCCAGTGCCCGCATCCTTCGTCACGAAGGGCAGGGGTGCAAACGGAGCCAGCGCTTCTGACAGCACCACCGGGCCGGAGCCGGGGCCACCGCCGCCATGCGGGGTGGAGAACGTCTTGTGCAGATTGATGTGCATGGCATCCACGCCAAGATCGCCAGGACGCACACGGCCCATGATGGCGTTGAAATTCGCGCCGTCACAATACACCAGTCCGCCCGCATCATGCACCGCGTCCGAAATGGCTTTCATGTCGCGTTCGAACAGGCCGCAGGTGTTGGGGTTGGTGATCATCACGCCCGCCACATCGGGGCCAAGCCGCGCCTTCAGCGCCGCCAGATCCACCCGGCCATCCTTGCCAGCGGGGATATTCTCCACCTCGTAACCGGCGAAGGCCGCGGTGGCGGGATTAGTGCCGTGGGCGCTTTCAGGCACCAGCACCACCTTGCGTGCATCGCCGCGTGCTTCCAGCGCGGCACGGATGCACAATATGCCGCACAATTCGCCATGCGCGCCTGCCTTGGGGCTCATGGCAACGGCGCTCATCCCGGTCAGCTCGATCAGCCAGTGCGACAGCTCATCAATCACGCCCAGCGCGCCCTTGATCGTGTCCACGGGTTGCAGCGGATGCACATCGGCAAAGCCGGGCATGCGCGCCACCTTCTCGTTCAGGCGCGGGTTGTGCTTCATGGTGCAGCTGCCCAGCGGGAACAGGCCAAGATCGATGGCATAGTTCTGGCGGCTGAGGCGCGTGTAATGGCGCACGGTTTCCGGCTCGGAAAGGCCGGGCAGATCCATCGGCTGCTTGCGGGCAAATTTGCCCAGCCGGTTTGGCGCATCGGTGTCAGGTTCGGGCAGATCAACCCCGCAGGTATCTGGCGTGCCCAGCTCGAAGATCAGCCGTTCTTCCAGCATCAGCGCCTTGTTGCCGGTGACGGTGGGGTAGTCCGCATCGCCTGTCGCGGCGACGGGGGTGCCGGGTTTCCAGCCGCTCTGGTTCATCGTGTTCATGCCGCTTTCTCCGCGCCGATCGCCTGCTCCAGGGCGGTGGCCAAAGCCTCGATATCATCGTCCGTGTTGGTTTCCGTCACGGTGACGAGCAGACCGTTCTCGCGTCCGTCGCCATCGGGGAAAAGGCGGCCCAGCGATACGCCGGCCAGCACGCCCTTCGTCGCCAGATCGCGCACCAGTGGGCGGGTTTCAGTATCCAGCATCAGCGTGAATTCATTGAAGAACGTATCGTTCATCACTTTCACGCCGGGCACCTGCGCCAATCGATCGGCAGCGCGGCAGGCAAGGCGGTGGTTCTCCGCCGCCAGTGCCCTCAATCCCTTCTCGCCCAGCAAGGTCATGTGAACGGAAAAGGCTAGCGCACACAATCCGCTGTTGGTGCAGATGTTACTCGTCGCCTTCTCGCGCCGGATATGCTGTTCACGGGTGGAGAGGGTGAGCACGAAGCCTCGCTTGCCATCCGCGTCCACCGTTTCGCCGCAAAGCCTGCCGGGCATCTGCCGCACATGCTTGGGATTGGTGATGGCGAACAGGCCAAGATATGGACCGCCAAATTGCAGGCCCACGCCGATGGACTGGCCTTCACCCACCACGATATCCGCGCCCAGATTGCCGGGAGCCTCCAGCGCGCCAAGGGCGACAGGTTCTGTATTCACCACGATCAGCAGCGCGCCCTTTTCATGCGCGGCATCGGCGATTTTCTGAAGATCGGGGATGCGGCCCAATATGTCAGGATATTGCACCACGACGCAGCTCGTCTCGTCATCGATGCGCGCGATGATATCGTCATCGCCGGGGTTGGCGTTGGGCACGGGCAGGTCATATTCGACATGGCCCGGCGTGAAGCGCGCCATCGTCTGCGCGACAGATACGTAGTGCGGATGCACGCCGCCGCTCATCAGGATGCGGTGCCGCTTCGTGAGCCGCGCGGCCATCACGATCGCTTCCCAGCACGCGGTGGAGCCATCATACATCGATGCATTGGCAATCGCGCCGCCATAAAGGCGTGCAACCTGCGTCTGGAATTCAAACAGCATCTGCAGTGTGCCCTGCGCGATTTCGGGCTGGTAGGGCGTGTAGGCTGTCAGGAACTCGCCGCGCTGGATGATGTGATCCACGGTGGCGGGCACATGGTGGCGATAGGCCCCCGCGCCGCAGAAAAACGCCGCATCTGCAGCTGCCAGGTTCTGCTTCGAAAGCCGCCGCATGTGCTTTTCAACCGCCATCTCGCCCGCATGGGCGGGCAGGCCTTCGATGGGGCCATCCAGGTAATGCTCTGCGGGAACATCATCGAACAGCGCATCGATGGACGGGGCGCCGATCTTTTCCAGCATGGCCCCGCGGTCAATATCGGTGAGGGGGAGGTAACGCATCGGGTCAGTCCAGCCCTTCGCAGAATGCCTTGTAGGCAGCTTCGTCCATCAATCCCTCCAGCTCTGCTGTGTCCGAGATGCTCATGCGGAAGAACCAGCCCTCGTCTTCGGGGCTAGAGTTCACCAGTTCCGGCTCTTCCTCCAGCGCGGCATTGCCTTCGGTCACGGTGCCGGAAATCGGCGCGTAGACGTCGCTTGCCGCCTTCACGCTTTCGACGACGGCGGCTTCCTTGCTCTTGGCAAGTTCGGTGCCGGATTGCGGCGTTTCGACAAAGACGATGTCACCCAGCTGGGCCTGCGCGTAATCGGTGATCCCGATGGTGGCGGTGTCGCCTTCGATGTCGATCCATTCGTGTTCTTCGGTGAAATAGCGTGGCATCTCAGGCTCCTTTGCGGGCATAATTGTGGGGGACGAAGGGCAGGGAAGTGACAGTCGCGGGCAGGGATCGCCCGCGAACCTCGATGGAAAGCTGCGTGCCGATTTCGGCGTGTTCGCTGTCGATGTAGGCCATGGCGATCGGGTGGCCGAGCGTGGGCGAGAACCCGCCGCTGGTGACGGTGCCGATCATGGCATCGCCGCAATGCACCGTCGCGCCTTCGCGTGCTGGCAGCCGGCCTTCCAGTGTCAGGCCGACGCGGACCTGCGCGCTGCCATCCATCGCCAGCCGCGCCATGCAGGCATCGTGGCCGATGAAGCCGCCGCTCTCCCGACGCGATTTGGTAAGAGCAAAGCCCAGCCCCGCGCTGACGGGATCGGTTTCCTCGGTAAGGTCATGGCCGTAAAGAGGCAGCCCCGCCTCCAGCCGCAGACTGTCGCGCGCGCCGAGTCCGGCGGGCTTTACGCTATCTATTTCCAAGAGGGCATCGGCAAGCTTTGCCGCGTGGCTGGCGGGCAGGCTGATTTCAAAGCCGTCCTCCCCGGTATAGCCCGATCGCGCGATGCCGACCTCTACGCCGTTCCATTCTGCCTGCGTGCTCTGCATGAAATACAGATCATCGGTGCAGCCGGGAATAACACGCTCCAGCGCTGCGGCAGCTTCGGGGCCTTGCAGGGCGAGCAGGGCGCTGTCGGCAAGGTGGTTCATCGTGATGTCGTCCGGCAAGTGTTCGCGCAGCCAGCCGATATCGTCCCACTTCATCGCGCCGTTCACCACCAGCGTGAATGCCTCCACGCCGTCCCGGCTGGAGTTGGTCACCATCAGATCGTCCAGAATGCCGCCGCTTTCGTTCAGCAGCAGGGAATAGCGGATGTGGCCGGGTTTCAGGGAGGCAAGGCTGGCAGGCAGGATGGCTTCCAGCGCCGCACCCGCACCATCGCCGCTGACGATCAGCTGGCCCATGTGGCTGACATCGAACAGGCCGGCCTTGCTGCGCGTCCACTCGTGCTCTGCCTTGATGCCTTCATATTGGATCGGCATCTCATACCCGGCAAAGGGCACCATGCGTGCGCCGTGATCGCGGTGCCACTGGTCCAGTGGCAGCTTTTCCGGCGGCAGGTCTTCAAAATCTTGTGTTTCGCTCATCGTACAGGTTCCGGACGCGGCTTGGCAGTTCCCGAAATGCGGGACCTTTCACCACGCCCCCTCTGTCGGGAAACCTGAGAGACTTGACACCGGCCCTGCAAAACAAGGCCTGCGCTTACCCCTTCGGTGGCTTGCCGTGCTTTGTTATCGGCAAGCGCTTTCCAGAGTGCCTGAACTGATCGCGCGGTCCATTTCGCCTGAGAGTTTCCGGGGCGGTTGCTCCTTCGGCGTCCTTGACGGGAAGATGCCAAGACACTCTCCCGCGCGTCCAGCCGACCTGCATATATTTTCACATATGCGAATCGACAAGCGAGTCCCCTTTGGTGCAATGAACGGGCCCGGTCAATCGCGAAACGATGGTTTATCAGACCAAATGCAATTGGGCCCGGAAGCGACAGTTGCGCTTCCGGGCCCAGCTACAGCCGGTGGCTTCCGGCCATGTCGCTTGCGATCGCGTCTAGAAGTCGAACGAGGCGGTTACGCCAACTGTCCGGGGCTTGCCCACGCTACGCACATAGGGGCCGTTTCCGGCATAGAGTGCGGCGGGATAGTAATATTCGTCGAACAGGTTCTTGCTCCACAGCGTGACCTTCCAGGCTTCGTCGATATCGCCAAGGTAAAGGCGCGCGTTCACCACCGTGTAGGCTTCGGTATCGGCGTAAACCCCGCGTGCCACGTTGCCGCTGGTATCGTCCTTGTAATTCGCATCGAAGCCGAAGCCCAGAAGCAGCGAATTGCTGACTTCGAAATTATAGTCGACCCCGCCGTTAAGCTGCCATTGCGGTGCCTGCGCCAGCGGCAGGCCGGATGCATCGAAAGTCACCACGTTTGGCCATACGCTGGCGTTGGATACCGCATCCCATTCCTTGATCTCGGTATGCAGATAGGTTGCGCCAAGGAACAGGTTGAGGCCGTAGGTGGGGGACCATTGCATGTCGATTTCGGCACCGATGATCTCTGACTTGGGCACGTTGTCGATACCGCTGATATTGCCCACGAAGCTGACGGCCAGACCCGGCTCCTGCTTGTTGCGGTAATCATAGTAGAAGGCCGAGAGGTTGAGCTGCATGGAATCATTTAGCAGCGTGGATTTCAGCCCCACTTCATAGCTATCCAGC
Organism: Aurantiacibacter rhizosphaerae; assembly: GCF_009807005.1. Classification (GTDB taxonomy): domain Bacteria; phylum Pseudomonadota; class Alphaproteobacteria; order Sphingomonadales; family Sphingomonadaceae; genus Alteraurantiacibacter; species Alteraurantiacibacter rhizosphaerae. The sequence continues at coordinate 378,606 of NZ_WUBR01000003.1, forward strand.
GTCTCTGGCTCATATGCTTCCAGCTGCGAGGTGGTGTTGGATGCAGCACCGTTGAAACCGCCGGATTTCACGCCGTGGCTGAAGGTGGCATAGGTGAGGACATCGGGCGTGATGCGGTAATCCATGCCCAGCTTGTACATCCAGCGCTTCATGCGGATCGTCTGCGTGTAATCGTGGAAGGCCTGGTTGACGTCAGGCGTGCCCAGCAGATCGAAGATATAGGTGTCGGACGTGGGGATATCGTCGATGGTGGCGCAATCGCCCGCGCTCAGCGTGGCACCGAACTGGCCGTTGATGAAGGCTGCCAGCGATCCATCGCCGGTATCATCGGTGCAGCCGGTCCAGGTGCGCTTTTCATCGGTGTAACGCAGCCCGCCGATCAGGCGCAGCCCGTCCAGCACTTCGTATTCCAAATGGACGAAGGCCGCCTTGGACGTGGTTTCCTGGTAATAATCGGTATCCAGCGCCAGCACCGGCGTGTTGTAGAACGGCGCATCCACCGCGCCGAAGACGAAGGCGGCATTGCCATAGAAGGAATCCGGCATGATGAGCTTGTAATACTCATCCACGCTGTCCCACGAATAATAGAGGCCCGCCACCCAGTTGAGCCGGCCAAATTCACCGTTCAGGCGCAATTCCTGCGAGAACACCTCGATGGCGCTTTCCTGATAGGTGTTGCTGTCAACCGAAGGGGCACCGTCGGCATCGCCATATTCGACGCGATCGAACTTGTCGTACCCGGTGAGCGAGGTGATCGAGATATCGTCGCTGAGCGGATATTCGAACTGCGCGGCAAGGTTGATAAGCTCGTTATCGCGGCGCGGGGTCACATTGCGGGTGACGCCTAGGCCATCGGTCCAGGTCGTGCTCCAGTCGGCGGCCTGGTTATCTCCGGTGGAATACCACGGCGGATCTTCGCCAGCCACGAGATAGGGAAACAGCTGGACATAGGGCAGGGCGAATTCCTCATCGCCCACAAGCGTGCCGTTATAGGTGGTGTTCGCCTTGTTTTCGGATTGATCGCGCAGATACTGCGCCTTCAGATCCAGCTGGCCTTCGCCCACATCGATGCTGAGCAATCCACGCACCGCATAGACATTCTGCCGACCCAGCGTGTCACCATCGCGTGTCAGGCTTTTCTGCCAGCCCTTGCCGGATTGGGTGGTGGTGAAGGCCAGGCGTCCGCGCACGCCATCGGCGATCGCTCCGCTCACATGGCCGTTTACATCCAGCGTTTCAAAGCTGGAGAGGCCGAGGCTGATATTGGCGTCGAGCGTTTCGGTCGGCTGGTTGCTGATATAGTTGATCTGGCCGGCAGTCGTGTTGCGGCCATAAAGATCACCCTGTGGCCCTTTCAACACCTCCACCCGCTGAAGATCGAACACCGCGCCCCGGCTCATCACGGTGTAAGGCACCGAAATGCCATCGAAATACAGGCCCACGGTGGAAGCGGCGGCGGTGGAGTAATCCTGGAAGCCGACGCCGCGCAGCGTGTAGACCGGCAGGCCCGTTGGCCCTGTGTCCGACACGGTGAGGCCGGGTGTGATCAGCGCCAGATCCCCTGCATCCTGCACGCCGCGATCCACCAGCGAATCGCCAGAGAATGCCGAAAGGGTGATGCCCACGTCATTCGCGCTCTGCTGCCGCTTCTGGGCTGTCACCACGATGGTATCGAGCGAATTTGTCCGGGCCGGTGCGGTTGCGGGTTCGTCCTCAGGTGCCGTGTCCTGCGCAAGGGCAGGGGTGGCGAGCATTGCGACAGACGCTGTGCTGGCGAGAAGGGCGGCGAGCTTTGGCTTGGGCATTTGCGTGAACATTGGATTTAATTCCTCATGTTTGAGCGGCAATATTTTTGGACATCTGAATGTCATTAAACCGTAAAACAGGCTAATCGCGGTGGAGAACGTGACAACACCTATTTGCGGTATGTGATCAATTTAACGTGATATATCACGTAATGTGGCAAATTTGGCACAGGCGCTGTTCTGTCGCGCAAAAGTGGCCGCAAATGGTGGGGTGGCCGGGGGAGGGTTATCTCCACCCGGCCTGGGGGGAACTGGTTCAGGCTCGGCCTAAAGGCCGTGAGCGGCGGCTATCTCGTCAATGATCTGCGATTGCAGCGCGTCAAAGCGCGGCTCTGGCTGCCATTGCAGGGCCAGCTCCAGGAAAGGATCTTCCACGCCGCAGCTTTCATCCGCCAGCGCCTCCACCAGCGCATGGCCGCAAAACGGCACATAGGCTTCAGCATAACCGCCTTCATGCACGCCCACCAATCGGCCTCCGCACAGGGTTTGCGCGGCCTCCACCATCGCGCGCGTCATGGCACGATAGCTTTCGCTGTGCAGTTGCATGCGCGCCAGCGGATCAACCGCAGAGCCATCGAGGCCGCTGGCGATCACGATCAATTCAGGGCGAAAACGTTCAAGCGCGGGGACCACGATCCGCTCCATCGCCGCCATGTAGGAGGCATGGCCGCCGCCCGGCAGCAGCGGGATATTGATATTGGCACCCTCGCCCTTGCCGCTGCCGCGTTCGTCCGTGCCGGAATAGCCGGGCGGGAAGCAGCGATCCTGATGCAGGGAAATGGTGAGCGTATCGGGATCTTCGTAATAGATCGTCTGCGTGCCATTGCCGTGATGCACGTCCCAATCGATAATCGCGACCCGGCCCAGCTGATGCCTGGCGCGCATCGCCTCCACCGCGATAGGGATGTTGGCCAGCAGGCAGAAGCCCATCGGCGTATCGGGCAGGCAATGGTGGCCCGGCGGTCGGGAGAGGGAATAGGCGTTCTCAATCTCGCCACGCAGCACCGCGTCCATCGCGCCTTTCGCAAGCCCGGCCGAAAGCGCGGCAATCTCGAACGATCCGGCGCCGAAGGGCGCGGTCACGCCAAGATCGCCGCCGGTCGTATCGCTCAACTGCTGGAATGCATCCAGATAGGTGGCGGGATGGATGCGCGCCATGTCCTCCCGCGTCACCGGTTCTGCAGAGCGCATGTCCAGCTTTGCCGCCAGGCCCGACACCTGGATCAGCGACAGCAGGCGACGTTTTGAATCGGGCGATTCAGCAAAGGCCGCGCCCGATGGGGGCTGCACCCATCCGCCCACCGGCATCACCAGCGCATGCATGCCGCCGGTGTGCCAGAATGTCTTTTCGTCGGTGAAGAAGCCTGTTCTCGCCATTGCTCGCCTCTTTCGTTGTGGATCAGGAAATCATGGTCTGGATATCGGTGTAGGCGTGCAGGCCCTCCTGCCCGAACTCCACGCCGATGCCGGACATCTTCGTTCCGCCGAATGGCGCATCGGGGCGGATCATGCCGTGCTGGTTGATCCACACGGTGCCGCATTCCAGGCGCTGCGCCACCGCCTTGGCAGCCTCTGTATCGCTGGACCAGACGGAGCCGCCCAGGCCGGTTTCCAGCGCATTTGCCTTGGCTATGGCATCCTCGACGTCGGAATATTTGATGATGGGCAGCACCGGGCCGAACTGCTCCTCGTCCACCAGCGGGTTGCCATTGTCGAGATCGGCGATGATGGTGAGGGGGAAGAACAATCCATCGTGTTCCCCGCCGCCCAGCAACACGCGGCCTTCCTTCGCACCGGCATCTGCCAGAGCCTTCACCTTGTCATACTGCATCCGGTTGGCGATCGGCCCCATGACCGAACCTTCGTCCAGCCCGTTGCCCATGGGAATATTGGCGGCATAGCTGACCAGCGCATCGCACACCGCGTCATACACATCCTCATGCACATACAGCCGCTTCATCGCGGCGCAGGTCTGGCCCATGTTGATAAAACCTGCCCAGAACAGCCCTTCGGCAATGGCGGCGGGATCGACATCGGGCAGCACGATGCCTGCATCGTTCCCGCCCAGTTCCAGCGTCAGGCGCTTCATCATCGGGGCGGCGGTGGCGGCAATCTTGCTGCCCGTGGCGGTAGAGCCGGTGAATATGATCTTGCGCACATCCTTGTGCGCAGACATCAGCGCGCCGAGATTGGCGGCCTTGTCATCCCCTGTCACCACGTTCACCACGCCTGCGGGCAGCACCTGGTTCATCAGTTCCACCAGCAGCAGCGTGGAAAGCGGCGTGTAGGGAGAAGGCTTCACGACCACCGTATTGCCGGTGCGGATGGCAGGCAGGATGTGCCAGGTGGCAATCAGCGCAGGCCAGTTCCACGGCGTTATCGATCCCACCACGCCAATAGGCTTGCGATGGACGGCTACATTGCCGCCGTCCCCCTCTGCCAGCGTCTGCTCCCCTGCCGCGATGCTGGAGGTGTAGCGCGCCCAGGCGGCAATTCCGCCAGCTTCGAAGCGGGAGCCGACACCGCCCAGCGGCTTTCCCTGCTCCATGGTGATCAGCCGGGCCAGTTCCTCGGCATGCTCATCCACCTTGTCCGCAATGGCGAGGCAGGCCGCCGCGCGATCGGCATCGGGCGTGGCGGCCCATGCGGGGAAGGCGGCCTTGGCTGCCGCCACTGCTGTTTCCAGATCGGCTGCGCTGGCTTGCGGCGCCTCGCCCACGATCTCGCCGGTTGCCGGATTATATACGCTGAAAGTCTCGCTTACCGGATGCTTTGCTCCGTCGATGAACATGGCGTATTCCTGATTTTCCATAGCAATCTCCAGCGATCAGCTCGCTTCTTGGGTGAGGGGGGTGGCCGGATGGCGCGTCGATTTGCGCCGCATGGCAAGAGCCGCGCCAACCAGGCCGACGGTAACAATCACATAGGGGAAGGCGTTGACCACGGGGCTGTCCGATCCGGCCAGCTGGGTAAGGTTGGTCACCACCAGCCACAGCAGCGCAATCAGGCCGATGATCGAAAGGGCAGGGGCAAGCACGGTGGCCCACAACCCGCCCGAATGCTCCGGCCCGCGGAAGAACACGATCACCGCCAGCGATACCAGCACCTGCACAGCAAGAATGCCGATCACGCCCAGCGCCGCCATCCAGGCGAACACCACGCTATAGGGGTCCTGCCCGCCCAGCATGAAGGCCAGCACGATCAGCGCAGCCATGCCGCTTTGAACGGCGCCAGCGATATAGGGAGAGCCGTGGCGGGGATGCACGCGGGTAAGGGCGCGGGGCAGAATGCCTTCGCTGCCCATGGCGTGCAGATAGCGGGCGATGGTGCTGTGGATGGAAAGAACGCAGGCAAACAGGCTGGTGATCAGCAGCACATTGGTAAGCTCTACCGCCCAGCCGCCCAGCTTTTCGGCAACGGCGTTGAAGTAGAAATTATCTAGATCCCCCAGCGCGGCGGCGGAAACCTGCGTCGGCCCGTAGAACTGCACCACGGACCAGGTGGAAAAGGCGTAGAACAGCGCGATCAGGGAGACGGCGATATAGGTGGCGCGCGGGATTGTGCGTTCCGGGTTTTCAGCCTCTCCTGCAAAGATGGTCGCCGCCTCGAACCCGATGAAGGACCCCACCACGAACACCAGCGTCACGCCCAGGCTTGGCACCAGTACGGTGTCGGGCGCGAAGGAGGTGAAGCCCAGCCCTTCCGGCCCGCCGCCCGACAGCACGATGGAAATGTTGAGCACCATCAGCACGGCAACCTCTGCCACAAGGCACAGGCCCAGAACCCGCCCGCTCAGCGCGACGTTGCGCTGGCCAAGGGCGAACACCAGCACAACGGCACCAAGCGCGCAGGCCCACCACGGCAGATCCAGCCCGAAGCGGGCAAGGGTGCCGCCAAGGAAGACGCCGAACAGCGCATAGATGGCGATCTGGATAGCGGTGTAGGTGACGATGGCGATCATCGCCCCGCCAACGCCAGCGGGCCATCCCAGCCCCTTGGCGATATAGACGTAAAAGGCCCCTGAATCGCCGACATAGCGGGTCATGGCGGTGAAGCCGGATATGAACACCAGATACAATACGCCAACCAGCACAAAGGCACCGGGCACCCCGGCGCCATTGCCGAAGGCAAAGCCGGCAGGCGTGGCCCCGATCACCGCTGCCAGCGGCGCGGCCGCGGCAATCACGAAGAACACGATGTGGGTAAGGCTGATGGAGTTCCTGGCGAGCTTTCCAGCGCCATCGCTTGCGTGGGGCGTATCGTGGGACATCAGGGTTCCTTGCTGTCAGCGCCGGCAGATCGGGCGGTGAAGCGCGAAAGACGGTAGGGGGCGGGATCGACTAGCGGGGCGTGACCGGTGGCAATATCGGCGGCGAGCTGGCCTGCGGCTGGCCCGGTGCCAAAGCCGTGGCCCGAAAACCCTGTGGCAAGGGTTAGGCCGGGCTTCGCGGCAACCTCGTCAATCACCGGATTGTTGTCCGGCGTTATATCCATCGTTCCGGCCCAGCTTTGCGCGATTTCGGCCTTGGCGAAGGCGGGCCAGGCGGCAGCGCAATTGGCCAAAGCCTCTCGCGCGATATCCGCATTGGCGTCGGGATCGGTGATGCGTGTCAGTTCAAAGGGGGATGTGCTGTCCCCGGTCCAGCGCCGCGGGCTGTTCCAGTCATCCAGAAACGGCTTACCCAGTTGATAGCGCAGCATGCCTGCCGCGTGCTTCAGCATACCCCAGTATTTCGTCCCGATCAGCAGGTGATCCAGCGTGATCGGCGCGCCCAGAGCGGCGCGGTGGGTGATGACGAAGCCGCCATCGGCATGCTTGCGGAATGAGAAGTCCGGCGCGCCCACGGCGATATCGGTCGGCCCGTCCATCGGGGCTGTGCGCAGGGCGTAGCAGATCAGCGGCAGCGTGGGGTACGCCACGCCCAGATTGTCCAGGAACCGCCGCGATCCCATGCCGCCTGCCAGGATAACGTGATCGGCCGCGATCTCGCCCCGCTCCGTCACCACGCCGCGCACCTGCCCGCCACTGGTGGAAAGGGTGCGCACCGCGCAGTTCTCGATAATTTGTGCGCCTTTTTCCATGGCGGCGCGGGCGATCATGGAACTGGCCAGCGTCGGCTCGGCATAGCCATCGCTGGGGGTGTAGACGCCGCCCTGCCAGCGCACCGTTCCGCCCGGAACCAGCGCGTCCACCTCGTCTGCGGTCAGCAGGCGGCTGTCGGGGGAGACTTCGCGCGCCGCCTCGACCCAGTTGCTGTACATTGCCATCTCAGCGTCGCTGCCAGCAACGAACATGATGCCGTTGCGGCGATAGCCAAGATCGGAGCCGACGCGTTCCGGCATTTTTGCCCACAGAGTGTCCGCCGCGGCGGCGATTGGCACATCGGCCACGGCGCGGTTGGTCTTGCGGATCCAGCCCAAATTGCGGGACGATTGTTCTGCGGCAATCCGGCCCTTTTCCAGCACCACGGCGGGTATCCCCCGCTCTGCCAAGGTGAGCGCCGCCGTCAGCCCCACGATCCCGCCGCCGATGATCGCCACGCTGGTGGAGCGCGGCATTTCCTGCGACGTGGTGACGGGGGATATGGCTGGGGCCGGCATGGGGCCTATCCTTGCCTGGGGGTGATCATGGGCATCCCTCAGCGCGCCAGCGAGACGGTTTCGGCTGGCAAATCCGCCGCGCCGCGCCAGGCCGTCACCTCGATTTCCACCTTGTAGGCATCGGATGCCATCGGCGGGCAGGTGACGGTGGTGACAGGATCGATGCCGCGAAATTTCGCGCCGTGCACTTCCATCACCGCATAGGCATCGTCTGCGGATTTCAGATACACCCGCGTCTGCACCACATCCGCCAGGCCCGAACCTACGGCTTCCAGCGCGCGCTCTATATTGGTGAAAACCTGGTGCGTCTGCTCCAGCAGGTCTTCGGGAATTTCCTGCGTGTCAGGATTGCGCCCGGCGGTGTTGGATAACAAGATCCAGTCACCCACTGCCACGGCGCGTGAATAGCTGGAAAACTCTTCCAGCTTGCTGCCGGATTTTACCCTGGTGATCTTGGTCATGGCCATTGGCTCCTGTCTCGTCGCCGCGCTCAACGCAGGACGGGTTCGTCCCACAGCTTCAGCTTGGTGCCGATGCCGCGAGCGATTGCATTGCGATAAATCTTGGTGCCCCAGGCCACGTCCTCCACCGGCATGCCGCCGACGGACAGGATGATGATTTCCTCGTCATTGTTGCGGCCCGGCGAGTCTCCGGCGCAGATCGCGCCGAGATCTTCCAGTTGGTCTTCCGTCATCTTGCCCTGCTCGATCATGTCCATGAAGCGCACGCCGATCACGGGGATATGGTTGTGGGCAGGGCGGGGAACCTCCTCGAACCAGGCCTTGTAGAGACCGATATTGTCCATCACCTTGCGGACATCGGCCTGCTCCATGCCTGCGTCGATCTCGCAATAGGCAGGCATGGACAGGAAGCAGCCAGCTTTCAGCCATTCGCGTTTGACGAGGGGATATTTCTTCGGGTCGCCCGTCTCTCCGGACGAGCAATAGGTGACGATATCCGCATCGCGGCACAGCGTTTCCAGATCGTCGACCATTTCGATTTCGGTGATCTGCGGATATTCCTCGCGCGTCCAGGCGATGAAGCCATCGATGCTCTTCTGGCTGCGGCCCAGGATTTTCAGCGTATCGATCGCGGGGCAGGTTGCCATGAACGCGGCCAGGGACGTCTTGCCCATCACGCCGGGCCCCTGCAGGCCGACGACGCGGGAATCCTTGCGCGCAAGGTGGCGCGCGCCCACTCCGGGAACGGCGCCCGTGCGATAGGCGGACAGCAGATTGGCCGACATATAGGCCAGCGGTGCGCTGGTGTCGGCATCGTTGAGGGTGAACATCAGGATTGAGCGGGGCAGCCCCTTCTCCCGATTGGCAATGTTGGAGCCGTACCATTTGACGCCCGCCGTGCCGTAATCGCCGCCCAGATAGGCGGGCATGGCCATGAAGCGCCGGTCTGCCGTTGGCTTAGGCATGGTCGGAAAGGGGGAGAATTCGGGGAATGTAATCATCGCCCCGTGGCTGTCGCTGTTGGGCCCGGCCATGCGATAATCGCCCGTGTGCAGCAGCACGAACATATCTTCGATGGTATCGACACAGTCGGCCATGTCGGTGACACCGGCTTCAATCATATCGGCTTCGTTGAGGTAGATGAAGTCGATTGCAGGAAGGTCAGTCATTTGGTCTTATCCTTGAACGCTACGATGCCCTGACAAACACTGGTTTGCACCGCGGGCGGCTCCCGCAACAAAACTTGCCACATTAACGTGAAAAGTCAACTATTGTGTTGTAACGTTGCTGCACGTGTCGCAACGGGCCTTTTACGCGTTATTTATCAACGGCTTGTGCCTGATAAACCAGCTCGCCCTCGATATATGTGCGCAGCACCGATGTGGCATGCACGGTGGTGATCGGCGCCGTCAGCGGATTGCGATCGATCAGGATCAGGTCGGCGATCTTGCCCGGTTCTATCGTGCCCACCAGTTCGCCCGACCCGTGCTGGCGCGCGCCGTTGATGGTGAAGATCTCCAGCGCTTCTGCAATGTCGATTGCCTCTGCCGCGCCGTTCACATCCTGCGGATCGCTTTCTCCCGGAATGCTTCGGGTCACCAGCGTTTCCATGGCGATCCACGGATTGGCAGAGGGGATTACCGCCCAGTCCGATCCCGCCACCACCAGCGCGCCTGTATCCAGCCCTTCGCGCACGGGCCATGTACGGTCCGCCCTTTCCATGCCGATGGCGTTTCGCACATCGGAAAGGACAGGCGTGGGGAACCACAGATAAGGCGAATATTCCAGCGTCGCCCTAAGCCCCACGGCCCGCTGAAGGTCCGCATTATCGACATAGGTCAGATGCGCCACATCGTGAGTTGGGCCACCCGGCCCATTGGCCAGCCGGGCGTGTTCGATCGCATCGAAGGCAACGCGCGCAGCCCAGTCTCCCGTGGCATGATACTTCACCGTCACGCCCATCGCATCCATGCGCGCGGTGAAATCATTCAGCTCCGCCGGGTCTAGGATCAGGAGGCCACGCGCTGGCTCTTTCACCGTGCCATCCGGTCCCGGTTCATAAGGCTGCAGCATCGCCGCCGTGTGCCCTTCGGTGGGCACGCCATCGAGGAAGGTCTTGGCGCAATCCAGCCGGAAACGCGCGCGGTCAAATTCGTGGCGGCGGTTCATATAGCTGTCGAACAGGGCGTGATCTTCGGCCTCCACCCCCCAGGGAAAGCATCCGCGAACACGCATCTGCAATTGACCGGCATCGGCCAGATCAAGATAGGCCTGCACCGAATCGGGCGCGGCCACGGCATCGGTGATAGAGGTTACGCCGTAGGACAGCAGCAGGTTCATCGCGCCGCGCATCGCTTCTGCATTGATCTCTCGCGTGATGGGCGGCGCGATCCGCTCCACCAGGCTCGTCGCCGTTTCGCGCAGCACGCCGGTGGGATTGCCGTCGCCATCGCGTTCGATCAATCCGCCCGCCGGATCGGGCGTATCGGCAGTGATGCCCGCGGCTTCCAGCGCGGCGGAATTCACCCACAATGCATGCATCGACATGTCGTTCAGCATAACGGGATTATCGGGCGATACCGCGTCCAGCAGGCTGCGATCTGGGGCGGTGTCTCCCAATGCGGCGGCGATCCATTGCCCACCTCTGATCCATTCGCCAGGCTCGGCCTCGCTTGCGCAATTGGCCACGGTGGAAAGCACCACCTCCAGCGGTGAACCCTGCTCGAACCGGCAGGAGATGAGGCTTAGCCCGCCCATCAGCGGGTGAATGTGCACGTCGTGCAATCCGGGCATCAGCGTTGCGCCATCCATGTCGACGACACCATCCGCATCGTGCGGAAGCGACAGCACGTCTTCATCGGACCCTACGGCAAGGATCACCCCGTTGCGCACGGCCACCGCCTCTGCCGTGCCATCGGGCGTCAGCACCGTGCCGTTCACGAAAACGAGATCGGCTGGCGCGGGTTCTGGCGCCTGCGTTGATGCCTGTGCCGCACCTGCCAGTACGCCGGACGCGGCCAAAAGCGCCGCCGCTGTTCCAATGCGCCGCTGTAATCGGCAAGGCAGGGCCGGGTTGGAAAGCAGCCCGCAGAAACGGGCAAGGTTCTGAACGGTAAGGGGAAAGGACATTGCGGCTCCTTGCAGAAATGCGTCTGCATCCAATCTGTGGCCTCAGCCGACGGCCCGCATCGCCCAAATGGGTGCAAAAACGGTTTACATACGTGAATATTCACCTAATCTGTCTGCGCACCAACGACGAGTCTGTAACGCGACGGAGGTCATTTCTGGAGTGATTGATACTCCGCTCATACTGTCCGGCCTATATGGCGCGGGTTATGCGCCCTCCCGGCTGGCAGAGGCGCTGGATGGCATACGGGACAGGACCGATGCCTTCTGCGCTACCCTGTACTGGTTTCGCCGCACGAATGACGGCCTTCAGATCACGCGGCAGGAAGGGTGTTCCAACACTCCGCGCCCGCTGGAAAGTGCGCGCCACCATGCCTTTGAAAATCCCCGCCTGCTTTCGGTGGTGAACCCCTATGATACGCAGGTTCAATGGCTGGAAGACAGTGCAATTCCGGCCCAGTTGCAGGATCACATCCAGCGCTGGCAGGCTATCCTTGCAAAGGTGCAGATGGGCACATTTCTGGGCGCGCGTATTGCCTGCGGGCCGCAGCACGAACTTGGCCTGGCGCTGCATGCGCGCGTTGGCGGCGGCGGCTTTGATGGTGATGCGCGCAATCTGCTGTTTGAGCTTATGCCGCATGTGCGCGAATCGATGCGGCTGCTGGAACAGGTGGAGCGGAACAATCATCAGGCGGGTGCGGTCAGCAGCGCGATAGACAGGCTGAACTGTCCGCTGCTGATCGGCGATGCTGATGGCCGCATCATGCATGTGAACACGGCTGGCAGGCAGTTGCTTCAGGATGTCGGCATGTTGCCGCAGGACAGTGCGCGGCAGATGTTTTTCGGGCAGATGGCATCTGGAAAGCTGCGGCATATCCTGCAGGCAGGCGTCGATAACAGCGGGCCGATGGAGCTGCCGGTACAGCAGCGCAGGATTCTGGTGCATGCCATGCATCTTGGTGATCACGGCCCGGCGCTGGACGAACCGGCAGCTTGCGCGCCGCGCGTGCTGCTGGCCTTCGGGGCAGAGGGTGTGACGCCCATCATGCAGACAGAGCAGGTACGGCGCTATTTCTCCATCACCCCGCGAGAGGCGGATTTGCTGGTCGGGCTGTGCAATGGCCTGGATCCTGCCAGCTATGCCAGCCAGGAAGGCATATCGATCCACACCGCGCGATCCCAGCTGAAGAACCTGATGGCCAAGATGAATGCGCGGCGCCAGTCGGACCTTGTAAGGATGACATTGTCCAGCCCAGTGGGAATATTCCAGTTTTCCAATTGACGAATACTTGCATATTCACGTTAAATCATTCTATCTGATCGCAGTCCCGATGACGGGAAACCAGCAGGAGAATGACGATGGCGCAGCGCGCAGACGTAGCAATAGTAACAGGGGCCGGCGGCGGATTGGGCGGTGCCATTGCGGCGCGGCTTATCGCTTCGGGCCTGCATGTCGTTGCCACCGATCTGTCGCAGGATGCGCTGGACGGCTTCCGGGCAGCCCACGCCCCCGATACCGATCGCTGCACCACCGCTATTCTGGACGTCACACAGAAGACGGCATTCGCGCGCGTGCTGGAAGAAGCGTGTGACACGCTCGGCTCTGTCGAGGTGCTGGTGAACTGCGCGGCGGTGACGAAGACGACGCCGCTGTTCGATATCTCGCCGGAGGAATTCAGCGCGGTGATGGATATCAACCTGCGCAGCGTGTTCCTGGGCAGCCAGGTGTTCGGCGATTACATGCGCAGCCAGGGTTATGGCCGGATCATCAACATCGCCTCTCTCGCCGCGCAAAATGGCGGCACAGCCACGGGCGGGCATTACGCCGCGTCCAAGGGCGGTATCGTGACGCTGACGAAGGTGTTCGCGCGTGAACTGGCCAAGGATGGCGTGACGGTGAATGCAATTGCGCCGGGGCCGCTGGATGTGCCGCTGCTGAGCGAGATCCTGCCCGAAGGCGCGCGGGACAAGATGCCGGACATGATCCCTGTGGGCCACCTGGGTGACCCTGCCTTTATCGGTAAACTTGCGGTGATGCTGGCATCGCGCGAAGCCTCTTCGATGACAGGCGCCACCCTTGATGCGAACGGCGGGCTGTACGTCCGCTGACAGGCGAATGGGCGCTGGCTAGGCGGCGGTGCCCTGCGGTTTCAGTGTGTGGAAGCCGCGACCGAAATACAAAAGCGGCGCATGCTCTGTTGCTATCGCCAGATCCGTCAGCCTGCCAAAAAAGACGGAGTGAGTGCCCACTTCGGTAATCTCCGACACCTCGCAATCAAGCGCGATCAGCGCGTTGCTGAGCACCGGAGAGCCGGTGATCGAGCGGTCCCACTCGGCCTTTGCGAAGCGGTCCTCTACGCAAATGCGCGGATTGGCGAACAGCATCGAGAGATCCTGGTGATGGCCGCCCAGCACGTTCAGGCACATCACCCCGTTCTGCTTTACCCGCGCATTCATGGTGGAGGTGCGGTTGATGCAGGCCAGCACGGTAGCGGGCTCATCGCTTACGCTGCACACGGCCGTGGCTGTCATGCCGTGGCGACCGCCAGGTCCATCGGTTGTGATGATGGTGACCGAAGCGGCCAGCGTGCTCATCGCCTCACGAAACAGCGTTTGATCGATCGCCATTATGCCTCTCCTTTTAAGGGGTGTGGGAATGCTATTCCGGCATCACCAGTTCACGGCCAAGGCGCGCTTCGACGCGCATATATTTCCACAGCCGGAATTCCCCCACCTCCGTGGTGCGGAACAGGTTGCAGATCGCGATGGCCGTATCGCGGTCCGCCACGTCGGCCAGGATATAGAATGTCCAGGGCCAGCCGTTGGGCGATGTGCCAACCATGGTTTCATCATCGTCGAACGTGCCCAGCACGGTAACGCCGGGCATTTCGTGGATGGTCTTCAGCATCTGGCCCGTGGCCTTCAGCACGGTGGGGATATCCGCGCCCGGAAGATCGAAGAAGTTCTGCAGCACTGCGCCGCAGAAGAGTGCGCGGATAGGTTTGGTTTCGGATGACATTGTCTTGTTCTCCGTCAGGCCCGGCTCAAGGATAGCCGGGGGTGGTTTCCTGGCCGAGCAGCACTTGCCCGGCGCTGGTGAAGGTGCCTTCGGAAAGGAAGGCATGCTGCGGCACGATCAGCGCATCCTGCAGTTGGCGACCGATCGTGCTGGCGGTGAAAATTCCGGTGGTGCCGCTGATGCGGTAAATATCGTGGCATACCTCCGCCCCGGTGCGGGCGGCGTGCGTGGCGGCAAGGCGGATCGACATGATCTCTTCGCGCGACAGATCATCGCCCGTCTCCAGCCTGGCGTAAGACCGCTCCGTGCTGTCGAAGAAATAGCAGCGCGCAGAACGCAGCTTGGCTTCTGCCTTGGCGAGATCGGCCTGCACAAATGCCCGCTTTGCAAGGGTGGGCGCGCCGGTGATGGAGCCGCGCCCCGCTGCCATGTCCATCAGGTGATCGATCGATCCGCGCGCCGCGCCCAGCGCAACAACGGCAAGAACCTGCGCGGCAAGGGCCATGGAGGGATAGCGATAAAGCGGTTCGTCGAGGCTGGATTTTCCGCCACGCACAAAGGTCCATTCTTCTGGCACGACGACCTCGCTTGCCACCATGTCGTGACTGCCGGTGCCTTTCAGCCCGTCCACGTCCCAGTTCTCTTCGATGGTGATCTTGCTGGCCGGCATTACGGCGATCAGCGGAAGGCCGCCTGTATCGTTTGCAGCTTCGCCCTTGATGCCAACGCCCACAAGATCCGCGCCGGTCGATCCGCTGCCCCAGCTCCACCGGCCGGACACCAGATAGCCGCCATCCACGCGGGGTGCGGGCTGGGGCGGGAAGATGCCGCCTGCAAAGATGACATCGGGGCCTTCTGCATACATTTTTTCCAGCGTGGAGATGGGCAATGCGGAAAGGTATGTGGCGGAGAAACCGAAGCTGGCAACCCAGGCGACGGAGGCATCGACGGCAGCGATCTTCTCGATCACCTGCATGAACTGTGCGGGGCTGATTTCCTCCCCGCCGAAACGCTTTGCAACCATGGCGCGATAGATGCCCGCGCCGCGCAGCTTCTCCACGATATCGGCGGGCAGCCGGCCCGCGGTGGTAATCTCGTCTCGGCGAGCGGGCAGTTCTGCCAGCAAGGCGTCGATCCGAGCCTGCGAAACCCCTGCCAGGTTTTCTTGATTGCTAGCCAAATCACGCATCGACACTCTCCGTCGCAAATTCATCCGTTGAACACTGATTATACATATCACGTGAATGTGCAACTATATTTTTGCAGCAGAGTTTACTCGGCCGATTGCAACCGGTGTTGGCTTGTGCTGATGAGGATGCATGGCGGGCCGCAGCAGGCGGTTGTGCGCAGTTATAAAAATAGCGAACGAACAGATCGCCAATCAGATGCGGTGGGACAACGTGGAAAATAACTACGAATTCGATTTTTCTAAATGGCCGTTCTATTGGCTTGCACGTGCTGACCGGACCTATCTGACACTGATCGAAAAGGCGTTGGCGCGCGTTGGCCTGGACGTGCCCAGCTGGCGCGTGTTGATGATATTGCACGGGCAACAGACCGCCAGCGTCAGCGAAATTTCGGAACATGCGATCGTCAAGCTGTCGACCATGACGAAGATCATCCAGCGAATGCAGGTGGAAGGTCTGGTAACCAGCGGGCCAAGCGAGGAAGATCGCCGCGTCACCATCGTGACCATCACCGAGGAAGGGGAGCGCCGCGGGCGCGATGCATGGCGCGAGTGCCAGCGTATTTCCGATCGCGTATTCTCAGACTTTACCGATGTGGAAACCCAGATCCTGGTCAGCCTGTTGCAGAAACTGTCAGGCTCCCTGCAGGAATATTAGGCCGGAGTTGCCAGCAGCGCCTTCAGCTTCACCGTCTCATCGGCCAGCAGGGCAGGGTCGATCGGCTGCCTTGTCTCCACCAGCTTCTTGCCCTGCACGAAATCGGCGGGCCGGTTCACGCTATCCAGCGCCAGCACGCGGCCCTGCTTCAGATAGACGACAGAGAACTTGCCGGTTTGCGGATCGCCCCGCAGCACTGCCTGATCATGGCCGGTGGACAGGCCCACGGTCTGCAGCTTGATGTCATACTGGTTGGACCAGAACCACGGCACCACCGCATAGGGCGCTGCATCGCCACAAATCGCGCGGGCAGCGGTATTTGCCATGTCACTGGCGTTCTGAACTGATTCAAGGCGTATCTGTGCGCCATCCGCGAAGGCATTTTCATGCAGCGCGCAATCGCCAATGGCATAGATGCCGGGCAGGCTGGTTTGGCAAAACCGGTCTACCAGCACGCCATTGCCGCATGATGCGCCCGCCGCCTGCAGCGGGGCGATGACAGGGTCGATACCGATGCCCACGATCATCGTGTCAGCCTCCAATCTGCTTTGGTCGGTCAATTCCACACCGCAGATCGCACCATCCTTGCCGTTGATGCGATGAACGCCGGTGCCAAAGCGGATATCCACGCCGCGCCCGCGATGGGCATCGGCAATGAAGTGGGAGATATCTTCGCCCGCCACGCGCGACAGCAACCGGTCAGCCATTTCCAGCAACGTTACTTCAAGGCCCAGCTTGCGCAGGACAGCCGCACCTTCAAGGCCGATATATCCGCCGCCCACCACGACGGCATGCTTCGCGCCCGCATCCACCTGCGCCATCAGCGCATCGACATCCGCGCGGCAGCGGATGGTGTGGATGCCCGCCAGATCCGCGCCGGGGCAGGCAAGCTTGCGCGCATCACCGCCTGCGGACCAGATCATGTGCTGGAAGGCGATATCTTCGCCGCTGGTCAGCGTGGCGCGTTTCGCCTGCGCATCGATTGCCGTGATTTCCTGGCCCAGCAGCAGATCGATATCCAGCTCTGCCCAATGGTCTGTCGGCCGGATCAGCAGGCGTTCGAAAGGCTTTTCCCGCGCAAGATATTCTTTCGACAGTGGCGGCCGCTCATAGGGAGGCAGGTCTTCCCGCCCCACCATCAGGACCGATCCTGCAAAACCATGCCTGCGCAGGGCCAGCGCGGCAGATGCACCGCCATGCCCGGCGCCCACGATCAGCACATCTGTTTGTTTCATTCTGCTGCGCTCCGGAAATGCAAATCAGTCGCGGATGAAATCGATCACCGCATCGGTGAATGCGTGGGGCTGTTCCACATTGGAAAGATGCGCGGCGGGGAGCATTTTTAGCGCCGCGTCCGGGATACCTTCATGCAGCGCCTCTGAATGTTCGCGCGGCGTGGCTGGATCGCTTTCTCCCCCGATCACCAGGCAGGGCACCTTCACGAGACCGAGGCTGGGGCGCATGTCCATGTCGCGGATCGCCGCGCAGCAGCCGGCGTATCCGGTCTGGCTGCCGCCAGCCAGCCGCGCCTGGAAAAGCGCCACCTTATCGGGGCGCTCCTTGCAGAAATCGGGCGTGAACCACCGCTCGGCAGAGGCCTGTGCCAGCATGGCCAGCCCTTCGCGATAGACCAGCGTGATACGCGCATCCCAGGCCGACGGCGGCCCCATATATGGGCTGGTGTTGGCAAGGATCAGCCGCTCAAACCGCTCTGGCGTGCGGATGCCAAGCCACTGGCCGGTCATCCCACCCAGCGACAGGCCGCAGAAATTGACGCGATCCAGTTCAAGCGTATCGAGCAATTCGATCACGTCCCGGCCCAACCTGTCCATCGAATAGGCGCCGCGCGGACAATCGCTGAGGCCGTGACCACGCTGGTCATATCGCAGCACGCGAAAATGCTGGCGCAGGCGCGCCATCTGCGGTTCCCACATGGACATGGCCGTGCCCAGCGAATTGGACAGCACAAGGATGGGCGCGCCATTGGCGCCATCCAGGCGAAAGTGGATCTGGCAGCCATCGCCGCAGGTTATGAATGACTGGTCCATCATGCTTTCTCGATCACCATGGCCACGCCTTGCCCCACGCCCACGCACAGGAAGGCCATGGCGTAACGTCCGCCCGAAACATGCAATTCCTGTGCCGCGCTCATCGCGATGCGCGCGCCGGACATGCCAAGCGGATGGCCCAGCGCAATCGCGCCGCCATTGGGATTGACCCGCGGATCATCGGCTTGCAGGCCAAGGTCGCGCAGCACCGCGATGGCCTGTGCGGCAAAGGCTTCATTCAGTTCCAGCACATCCAGATCGCCCAGCGAAAGCCCGGCCAGCCCCAGCGCCTTTTGCGCCGCCGCCACGGGGCCGACACCCATGATCGAAGGCGCGATGCCGCTGGCCGCGATGGCAAGGATGCGCGCGCGCGGCGTCAACCCATTGGCCTTGGCGGCGGCTTCGGAAGCGATGAACATCGCCGCCGCGCCATCGTTCAGGCCCGATGCGTTGCCCGCCGTGACGGTGCCGTCGGCCTTCACCACGGGTTTCAGCGCGGCAAGCTTTTCCAGGCTGGTGGCGCGTAAATGCTCGTCATGTTGGAAGAAGATCGGCTCTGCCTTGCGCTGCGCCACGGTTACAGGCGCTATCTCCTGGGCGAACCGGCCAGAGCTTTGCGCGCGTGCCGCCTTTTGCTGGCTGGCGAGGGCAAAGGCATCCTGCTCTTCGCGCGAAACCTGCCATTGCGCGGCCACGTTCTCGGCCGTGGTGGGCATGGTGTCGACGCCATATTGCGCCTTCATCGCGGGGTTTACGAAGCGCCAGCCAAGCGTGGTGTCCTCTATCTGCTGCGCGCGGCCAAAGGCGCTTTGTGCCTTGCCCATCACATAGGGCGCGCGCGTCATGCTTTCCGCGCCGCCCGCGATCATCAGGCCCGCATCGCCCGCGCGGATGGCCTGGGATGCCATGCCGATTGCGGAGAGGCCCGATGCACACAGGCGATTGACGGTGATGCCCGGCACCGTTTCCGGCAGACCGGCCAGCAACGCCGCCATGCGCGCGACATTGCGATTATCCTCGCCAGACTGGTTGGCACAGCCCAGAACCACATCGTCCACCCGGTCCCAGTCGACCGACGGGTTTCGCGCCGCCAGTTCGCGCAAGGGCAGGGCGGCCAGATCGTCTGCGCGGATCGATGCAAGCGCGCCGCCCAATCGGCCAATCGGGGTGCGCACGGCATCGCAGATGAAGGCCTGGCTCATGCCGCGGCCTCTTCAATACAGGTTTCGAACGGCGCGCTGACGCAGGATCGCACGTCCTCCAGTGTGACGCCGGGCGCCAGATCCACCAGTTCGAACCGCGCGGTTTTGTCTGCGCGGCTGAACACGCATTTCTCGGTGATGATCATATCCACCACGCCCTTTCCCGTCAGTGGCAGGGCGCATTGGGAAACGAACTTGGGGCTGCCATCCTTTGCGGTCAGATCCATCACCACGATGATTTTCTTCACGCCCGCGACCAGATCCATGGCGCCGCCCATGCCCTTCACCATCTTGCCCGGAATCATCCAGTTGGCGAGATCGCCGGTTTCGCTGACTTCCATCGCGCCCAGAATGGCCACGTCGATATGTCCGCCGCGGATCATCGCAAAGCTGTCTGCAGAGGAAAAGAAGCTGGAGGTGGGCAACGCGCTTACCGTCTGCTTTCCCGCATTGATCAGATCGGGATCGACATCATCATCATGCGGGAAGGGGCCGATGCCCAGCATCCCGTTTTCCGATTGCAATGTCACCTCAATGTCATCTGGCACGAAATTCGCCACCAGCGTGGGGATGCCGATGCCAAGGTTGACGTAAAAGCCATCCTGCAATTCGCGGGCAGCGCGCGCGGCCATGTCATCACGTGTCCAGGCCATTACACGTTCTCCCGCGGGCGGGTGGTGCGCTTCTCGATCCGCTTTTCGTTGATGGTGGAGATCACGACCCTGTCGACGTAAATTCCCGGCGTGTGCACGCAATCGGGATCGAAGGTGCCGTTGGGCACGATCTCCTCCACCTCCGCCACCGTCACCTTGGCAGCGGTGGCCATGTTGGGGTTGAAGTTGCGGGCCGTCTTGCGGAACATCAGGTTGCCCGCGTGATCGGCGCGCCATGCCTTGATGATGGCAAGGTCTGCGCGCAGCCAGGTTTCGCGCACATAATCCTCGCCCTCGAAGGTCTCTACGGGCTTGCCCTCTGCCACCACGGTGCCGACGCCGGTCTTGGTGTAGAAGGCAGGGATACCCGCGCCGCCTGCGCGGATGCGTTCCGCCAGCGTGCCTTGCGGGTTGAGTTCAAGCTCCAGTTCGCCAGACAGATATTGCTGCTCGAACAGCTTGTTCTCCCCCACGTAGGAACTGATCATCTTGGTGATCTGGCGGCTTTCCAGCAGCATCCAGAGCCCGAAGCCATCGGCGCCTGCATTGTTGGAGATCACCGTCAGATTGCCGACGCCCGCTTTGCGCACCTCGGGGATCAGGCTCTCCGGATTGCCGGAGAGCCCGAAACCGCCGGACATGATCGTCATGCCGTCAAACAACAGGCCTTCGAGCGCCGCTGCGGGGCTCGCAAAGGTCTTATCCATGGCTCATCAACTTCCCTCGTTTCAGGCCTTGTTTCAGGCCTTGCATCAGGCCCGTTTCAGGCATGCGCCCGCTGACGGGCGGAGAAATCCGTTTCGGATGGCGCTGCGGCGCGCTGCAACTGGAAATCGAACGCGATCATCGCGCTGTCGCCCTGCCGGTTGGGCATGGGCAACAGGCCTTCACGCGTGCCAAAAGCAAAATCATCCTTGGCAAAGGGATCGTCGCCGAAATTGATCTGTGTGGTCAGCGTGCGATAGCCGGGAGCCTCCACGAAGAAATGCACATGGGCCGGGCGATTGCCGTGGCGGCCCAGCATTTTCATCAGCTGATCGGTCGGCCCGTCGGGCGGGCAGGCGTAGCCGGCGGGCATCTTGGAATGGAACTGATAGCGGCCATCGTCGCCCAGCTTGAGGCGGCGGCGATTGTTGAACGGCGTCTGTTCTCCCGTGGGATCGAAGTGGGAGTAGAACCCCTTCGAATTGGCGTGCCAGACATGCAGCAGCGCGCCTTTCACCGGCTCTCCATCGGGGCCGGTGACCTGGCCGGTCATATACAGCGTATCGGTGTCGTCGGGATCGCTGGTGAGATTGGCATCGCCTTCAACGATTGGCGCGCCCTCTACATACAGCGGCCCTTCGATGGTGCGCGGGGTGCCGCCGCTTTTACCGGCCTCTGCATCGCGCGCGTCCATCACCAGGTCCATGAAGTGTTCAAGACCCACGGCAGGAACGATCAGGCCGTATTCGTCTGCGCCGCCCTGCAGGAAGCCGATAGCCTGCCAGAATTCGCTCTCGTTGATGTCGTGGCGAACGATGATTTTCATGATTCCTTCGACAAGGTCTCGCGTGATCGTTTGCAGGCGGTCGTTTCCGCCATCTTCGCTGATGCCGCTGGCCTTGTCCAAAAGGGTCTGGACTGCCTCTGTCTGTACAAAATCTTCGGTCATTTCAGATCTCTCTCTCCGGGATGCGTGTTTATCTGTCGTCGTCATGCAGGGATGATGGATGGCGGCACAGCGCCGTGACCCGCACATCCATGAATGGATAAAGCGGCAGCGACATCATGATGTCGTGCAGCTGCGAATTGTCGCGAACATCGAAGATGGAGACGTTGGAATACTGGCCGACGACGCGCCAGATATGGCGCCAGGTTCCGGCCTTCTGCAGCTCCTGAAAACGGGCTTTCTCTGCCGCCTTCAGCTCCTCGAACTTGTCCTTGTCGAAATCGATGGGGACGTTGACGTCCATTTCCACCTTGAAAAGCATGGTGAATTCTCCTGGCTTATCCGTGCGTGATCGTGCGTGTGGGCGCGCCGCGGGCAAGGCGCGCGATGGCCACCTCGTCCGGCGTGATGCCAAGGCCCGGCGCCTGCGGAACTTCGAGGGCGAAATCCCGATAGGTGAGGGGCGTTGTCAGAATTTCCTGCGTCAACAGCAGCGGGGCGAACAATTCGGTGCCCCATTGCAGATTGGGGAAGGTGCAAAACAACTGCGCTGCGGCGATGGAGCCAATGGCGGATTCCAGCATGGTGCCGCCATACAGCGCGGTGCCAGCCGCATCCGCCATCGCGCCAACGCGCCCGGCTGCGATCAGCCCGGCGGATTGTTCGATCTTTACCGCGAAAACATCGGCTGCATCGGCATCGATAAAGGCTTGTGCGCTGACGGGCCCGGTCAGGCTTTCATCGGCCATGATGGCGATCTTACCCTGCGCCTTCAGTTCGGCCATGCCCGCCACATCATGATTTACCAGCGGCTGCTCCACCAGATCGCAGCCTACATCGGCAAGCATGGCGATGCCGCGCATGGCGGTGTGCCTGTCCCACGCCATGTTCACATCCACGCGGATCGATATCGCATCACCCAGGGCGCGCTTAATCCGGGCGACATGGGCAACATCTTCCGCCAGTTCGCGGCGGCCGATCTTCAGTTTGAAGACATTGTGCCTGCGGCGCGCGATCATGTCCTCAGCCTCGGCAATATCCGCCGCGGTATCGCCGCTGGCCAGCACCCACAGCACGGGCACCGCATCGCGCACACGGGTGCCCAGAAGATCGCTTACGGGCACGCCCTGCCGCTTTCCCTGCGCATCGAACAGCGCGGTTTCCACCGCACATCGGGCAAAATTATTGCCCGCGATATGCGCGGCCATGCGGGCAGAAGCGGCGAAGGGGTCCGCGCTTTGCCCGATCAACAGCGGAGCCAGGTAGCTATCGATATTGACCTTGATCGATTCCGGCGATTCCGGCCCATAGGCCAGCCCGCCGATAGTCGTGCCTTCACCCCAGCCAACCACGCCATCGCTGCACGTGATCTTTACCAGGCAAAGCACCTGGCAATGCATCACGGCCATGGCCAGCTTGTGCGGACGGATAGTCGGCACATCGACCAGCATGGTCTCTATCCGGGCAATAGTGGCGGGCTGTTCAACCACCGTCGGCGCCTAAAGCAGGTAGCCAATTCCCCAGAGGGAATCGTCGGAATTCAGGAGGCGGATTTCCTTGTGATCGAGGCGCAGGCGATCACCGTCACGCACCAGCCGATAGGTTACATCCGCGCCCAGCAGCCGGGTACGGTTGAACTTGTATTCAACCACCTGCTGCGCGGCGCGCACTGTCAGCGAGCCATCGTCACCGGCCTCCTCCACAAAGCGGGATACCAGCCGCACGGTGCGGGCAGATGGCGCGGAGGACATGGAAAATCCGCTTTTCAGGCGTTTCGTGCGCGCGGCGCGCATTTCCGCATCGTCATAGGCCACGTTGAGCTGATCGATCCGCGCGTCTCCGTCCCGATCGATGGGGATGATGTAAAGGCCTTCGGGCGTCCACAGGTCCAGCCACTGGGCATAATCTTGCGTGTCCAGCAGTTCAGCTTCACGCCAGATGAAGCGGATTGCCTCATCCAGGGAGATCGCGTTCGTGGCGGTCTTTTCCATAACATCGCTCATGCCGTCATCACTTTCTTCCACATGTCATAGGCAGCGCGCATGCCGGTTTCCGCGCTCACATCGGTCACGTGTTCGCCGGCCGCGTGGCCTTCCAGCGGCTGCTCTCCGCGATTGACCAAGATCCACAAATCATCGCCCGCAGCAGAGCCGCGCTGCACGCGTTCCCACCCCTCCGCATCATCGGGGGAGCCGAAACCCATCGGGCCCTGGAAATGTTCATGCAGACGCAGGCGCACACGATTGGCGGCATCGGGGCCGCCATCCATGCCGATGGCGATGTGGCGGATCTCGGTCTGATCCACCTTCACGGGCCGCAGCACGCGGAAGAATGCCATGGAACAGGCGACATTGGGGAACAGGTTCAGATTGAACCCGCCACCACCCACGGCGCGCACCATCCTGCGCACCTTGTCTTCATCATGGCCTTCTTCTCGCAATTCCTGCGCCAGTGCTTCGAAACGTTCGGGGATCGGCGCGTCCAGGTTTTCATCCAGATCGACCAGATCGGGGATCATCACCATTACTGAATGGCCATTGCCCAGATCTTCCAGCCAGCCGCCCTGGCCCAGCACATCGAATATGTTGGTCGTCTCTGAATCGAGGGAATCGAGGAAGGTCTTGTGGACGATGGGGAAGTGATAGGCGTCAGTGGTGTTTTCCAGTTGGATCTTCCAGTTGCCATCGAAGGTGAACTGGTGTTCGCCCAGCACCTTCACCGGGTATCCGGCGCCCTGTTTCA
Organism: Aurantiacibacter rhizosphaerae; assembly: GCF_009807005.1. GTDB lineage: Bacteria > Pseudomonadota > Alphaproteobacteria > Sphingomonadales > Sphingomonadaceae > Alteraurantiacibacter > Alteraurantiacibacter rhizosphaerae. The sequence goes on from NZ_WUBR01000003.1 coordinate 402,758, forward strand.
TGAACAGGTCGATCCACTTTTTCGCCGGGCCGAGAAAATCGTCCAACGGCTCTATATCGTCGCGGAAAGTGGCGAAGATCATGCCGTTGTAGATTTCTGTGCGCAGCGAAATCAGCGGAAACTCTTCCTTGTCGAAATCCTCGCCGTAGACCTTGGAATGGGGCACGGCGCGCAGCTTGCCATCCAGCGCATAGCTCCAGCCGTGATAGGGGCACACGAACACGCTGGTCTTGCCGCTCTTCTGTTCGCAGATCGATGCCGCGCGATGGCGGCAGCGATTGAGCAGGACGTGGACCTTCATCTCCTTGTCGCGGGTCACGATCACCGGCTTGTCGCCCACCCAGCTTTTGACGAAGCTGTTCTTGATCGGAATTTCGCTGGTGTGGCCCACCCACACCCAGGTGTTCTTGAAGATCCGCTCCATCTCCTCGTCAAAAATGGCGGGATCGCGGTAGAGCGAGGTATGCACACGGTCTGACTGGACGAGTTCGCCAAAGTCGATCGCTTCAGCCTGCTGATCGTTCATTTTCGTCTCCTTGTTGCACTCAGGGGCGCGCTAGGCATTGCCGGGCCGATGGGCCGCGGCGGGAAGGGAAATCTGTTTCTCTAATTCTCTGGCAAGCGCGCAAAGCGCCGCATCCTCGCCCTTTCGGCCCACCAGTTGCACGCCGGCTGGCAGCCGGTTTTGCGTCATCACCGGCAGGGTGATTGCCGGGTGGCCGGAAAGGTTGAATGGCCGAACCAGCCGCGTCAGCTTCACGGCAGCCGCAGCATCCGACGCTTCGCTTACCAATATCGGCTCGCTGGGAAGGGTGGGCAGCACCAGCGCATCGCAATCGGCAAGCGCTGCATCCACCTTGGCGGTGAAGCAGGAGCGAATGCTCTCCGCCTCTTCCATTTGTGCAGCGGTGATCTTGCCCGCCGCTGCCAGCCGTGCATCGATATCAGCGCCCAGCTTGCCAGATCCGACCAGGTGGCCAAGCTCTGCCGCCATTTCGCCCGCGATAATCGTCATCCCGGCGGCATGGGCATCAGCAAAATGCGGCAGCTCGATCTGCGTGATCTGCGCATCAACACGGGCAAGAGCGGCATCGAGAGCCTGCGTCACCGCAAGGTCGGCCTCCACCGTCACGCGCTTCAACCGCAGAGAATCTGGTGCAGCGGGAAGGGTGAAGCCGGGATAGATCGCTTCCATCGCCGCGATAAGCTGATCCATCGTTGCGGCGAAAGGGCCGATGCAATCGAGGGAGCTTGAAGCCGGAATGGCACCTGTGCGCGAAACCGAGCCGAAGGTGGGCTTCAGGCCGATGATGCCGCAACAAGCAGCAGGCATGCGGATAGAGCCGCCGGTGTCGGTGCCGATCGCGAAATCGGCCAGCCCCGCGGCAACCGCTGCGGCAGAACCGCTGGAGGAACCACCAACGATCCGATCCGGGAATTCAGGGTTGGGCGGGGTGCCGGTAAATTCGTTCTGGCCGGTCACACCATAGGCCAGCTCATGCATGTTGGCCTTGCCGATAATATGGCAGCCTGCATCGATCAGTGCCTGCACCACATCAGCATGGTTCTGCGCCGGTGCTGCATCGGCAAGCGCGCGGCTGCCGCAGCTCGTCACATGGCCGGCGATATCCAGGCAATCCTTCACCGCAACGCGAGGGCCGCCCCGCTCACCCAGATCGAGCGAGGTGATGAGAACTGCCGAATCGTCCAAAGGGCCGGGAAAACTTGACATATCCGCTTTATGTGACCAATCACGGGAATAGTCAACTAATATGGAGCAGCGCGATGAATTCTGCGATCGACAGGATGCTCAGCGGGAAAAGCGATCAGCTGTCTTACAAGGATTGGCCCTTCTACTGGCTCACGCGCGCGCACGGACGCTATATCGATGCCCTGAATTCCGCGCTGGAGGACAGCCGTCTGGACCCGACCGAGTGGCGGGTGATCATGGTTTTGCAGGAAGACCAGTGGATTTCAGTGTCCGAACTGGCGAGCCAGGGAAACACCAAGCTTTCCACCATGACGAAGGCGGTCAAGCGGATGGAGAGGGAAGGGCTTGTCACCTTGCGCGAAGGGCTGCGTGATCGCCGCGTGACAGAGGTTTGTCTCACCCGCGTCGGGCATAACAAGATGGCCGATGCCACGCAGGCCGCCGCCCATGTGTATCGCCGGGCGTTCATGGATATGTCTGTTGAACGCGTGGTGCTCTTGCGAGAAATGCTGACCGATCTTGCGGAGAATCTGCGGTGACAGGAGGCGGAGATTTTCGATGAACAATCAAGCAATCACAAAAGCTGCTGAGACTATTGCTACTGCCCGCCGATCCTGCGTGGGCCTGCCCTCCTATCCCGGAGAAACACCCGCCAACCTTGCAGATGCCTATGCCGTTCAAAGTGCTGCCATGTCCCTTTGGGCTGAGCCGGTTGCGGGTTGGAAGGTCGGCCGGATCTCCGGCGATCAGGAGCGGGTGCATGGCGAGAATCGCTTCATCGGCCCGATCTATTCTCCCAGCGTCTGGTCCATTGGCCTTGACGATCCTGCGGCTTTTCCGGTGATCCGTGACGGCTCCGCTGCGCTGGAGGCGGAACTGATCGCGTGCATAGAAGTGCCCGATGGCGATTTGCAGCGCGAATGGACGGGCGCTTGCATCCCGTCGATCATACGCAGCTGGCACATCGGCATCGAAGTTGCCGGAAGCCCGCTGGCGAACATCGGCGACCTTGGGCCGCTGGTATCCATCGCGGCATTCGGCAACAATATTGGGCTGCTACTCGGCCCGGAGCTTCGGGCAGATACCGATATCGATTCGGTAAACTGCACGGTGTCCATCGCTGGCAAAGAGCACGGCCCGCAAAGCGCCGGCGCACTGCCGGGCGGCCCGCATGAGGCGGTTGCCTTTGCTCTCAAGAAGCTGCGCGCACTGGGCCATCGCGTGCCTGCCGGAACGCTGATCTCCACTGGCGCCATCACCGGTGTTCATCCGGTGGCACCCGATCAGGATTGCCGCGCCCTGTTTTCTCCCGGCGGCAATCTGCAATGTCGCACCCAGGCTCTCGCAACAAAGGAAGGCCAAAACCCATCATGACCCAGACTGTTCAGCATCAGCTTGACGAGCTGAAAGCCCGTGTTCTCGATCTGGAAGCCGAGGCCGAGATCAGGCGCATCCAGGCGCGCTATATGTTCCTGTGCGACACGCCGCTCCCCGAATTCGGCGTTGCCGATGATGCGCAGCGGATAGAGCTGATCCTTGAGCTGTATACTGAAGACGCCGTGTGGGAAGGCGTTGGCGAATATTACGATGGCCAGTTCGGCAGGGCAGAAGGCAAGGCCGCTATCCGCGCACATTTCGAAGGCTTCTGGGGCGAAAAGAAGGACCCCGAACTGCTGCTGAATTGCCATTACCTGACATCCGAGCAGATCCATGTGCATGGCGACACCGCCGATGGCCAATGGGTGCATATGCAGCCGTGGATCTTCTCCGACGGGAAGGCCCTGCTACGCTCCTCGCGCCTGAACAATGCCTTTCGCAGAGAGGCCGATGGCAGCTGGAAAATCACGCGCACCCGCACGGAGAATGTCTTCATCGCACCCTTGGCGGAAGGTTGGGCCAGCGATTTTCCCAGCCAGTCCGTCCTGATGCGCCCCTGAGAAATACCGCACATGCATGGCCGCGCTGCCTTCGCTGTTACAACAGCGGCGGCTGTGCGGCGCATCGGCATTTGTAGGAAAGAGCCGGTGGCGGAGACGGAGGGATTCGAACCCTCGATACCCCGATAGAGGTATGGTTCCTTAGCAGGGAACTGGTTTCAGCCACTCACCCACGTCTCCGGACCCAAGCAGCAAGTCGCGCCCTATAACGAGGGCGGGCGGGGCCTTCAAGTGCGCATTCGCCTTTGTTGGGAAAGCTTTGATCTGGCGGGCGAAGGATTCGGTTCATCGCAATTCGGATTCGATTCGCCGCCTATTCATTGCCGCTTCAGGCGCGCAGGACTCAAACGGGACGCTGACGAGGTTCGCCTGCCGCAGGGGTGAACCGATCCCGGAGGAAACCATGCGACCGATCCGTAAAGCCTTTGCCGCAGCAGCCTTTTGCGCGCTGGCTGCGTTTTCGCTGCCGGCCACCGCCCAGCAGATAGAGACGGTCGATCCCGATGCCATGATCGACGCCGATCTCAACAATCCGCCCGCCACCACCGGGGCGGACCCGTGGCAGAACACGGACGGCACATCGCAGGCGCAGGGTTCTGCCTATGAAGGCGCCTATGATGTGGCGCCGCCCAGTTCGCGCTATGATGCGAATCCTTCGCTGGATTTGCCGCCCGAAGAGATTCCGGCGCAGGGAACAGGCGTGGAAACCGCGCAGGCACAGCCCGCCGCGCACGATGGCAAGACCTATGCAGAGGATGATCTGATCGGCGCTGCCGAAGGCCTGTTCGGCCGCGGGGCGGAAGGCCTGGCGCGGGTTATACAGGATGTCCTGTCGGACCAGGGTGAGCCAAACGGCTATATCGTGGGCCGCGAAGGCGGCGGCGCTTTCGTACTGGGCGTGCGTTATGGATCGGGCACGCTGCACCATGCGGTAGAAGGCAATATGCCGGTTTACTGGACCGGCCCCTCCATCGGTTTCGATGCAGGTGCGAATGCCGGCAACACCTTTGTGCTGGTTTACAATCTGTACGACACCGATGAGCTTTACGAACGGTTTCCCGCGGGCGAGGGGCAGGCCTATTTCGTGGGCGGCTTTACCGCCAGCTATGTGCGCAAAGGGGATATCGTGCTGATTCCCATCCGCGTGGGTGCGGGCCTTCGCCTTGGCGTGAACGCCGGATATATGCGCTTTTCGCGCAAGCAGCGCTGGCTGCCGTTCTGATAGTTGGCGAATAGCGTGAACAGCAGGCTTGCCTAGGGCGAAACTCGGCGGCATTGAGCCGCCATGCTGGATAGACTCGAACAACAATCGCCCGACGCTCTTCTCGCCCTCATCAAGCTGTATGAGGCGGACCCGCGTGATACCAAAATCGACCTTGGCGTAGGCGTTTATCGCACCGCCGACGGCGCAACGCCGGTTTTCCGCGCCATCAAGGCCGCGGAAAAGCAGCTGGTGGATACGCAGCCGACGAAGGCCTACCTCGGACCCGAAGGCGACATGGGTTTCGTGCGCGCGCTGGTGCCGCATATTTTCGGCAAGACGGGCAACCGCGATGGCCGCATCGAAGGCATGCAGACGCCGGGCGGCACGGGCGCCGTGCGCCTCGCCATTGCGCTGGCCGGCAAGGCCGGAGTGGAGCAGGTGTGGATGGGCACGCCCAGCTGGCCCAACCACGCACAAATCCTGGCCGATTGCGGCATGAAGGCCGCCACGTTCAACCACGCCAATGCCGATGGCTCTGCCGATATGGACGGCTTGCGCGATGTGATCGCCAAGGCGGGCAAAAATGACGCGGTGCTGCTGCATGGTGCCTGTCACAACCCCACCGGCGTCGATTACACCAATGAAGAGTGGGACGAGATTGCCGGGCTGTTGGCCGACAAGGGCCTGCTGCCGATCATCGATCTTGCCTATCAGGGCCTTGGCGATGGCATGGAAGAAGATGCCTATGGCGTGCGCGCCGTGCTGGCCGCCGTGCCCGAAGCGCTGGTGGCGTACAGCTGCGACAAGAACTTTGGCCTTTACCGCGATCGCGTCGGTGCGCTGTATGCCATGGGCGCTTCGGCGGATGATACCGCGCGGATCATGTCCAACGGTGCATCGCTGGCCCGCGCCAACTGGTCCATGCCGCCCGATCACGGCGGCGCGTCTGTGCGCATGATTCTGGAGGACGAAGATCTTACCGCGCAATGGCTTTCCGAAGTGGAAGAGATGCGCCAGCGCATCGGCCAGGTGCGCGCAAAGCTTGCCGCATCGGGCACCGCCGGCGCTGTCGACCTGACGCCGCTGGGCGAGCAGAAGGGCATGTTCGCCATGCTGCCCGTTTCCAAGGAACAGGTGCAGCAGTTGCGAGAGGATCACGGCGTTTACATGGCAGGCTCCGGACGCATCAACGTGGCTGGCCTGACCATGGGCAATATCGACGCCTTCACCGATGCACTGGCTGCCGTCACCGGCTGAGTGAGCTGGCGGCTGGAACGCCGATCCTGGAACGCGCATCGGGGGTGTTTTGAAAAACCCCGCACTCATCGCGGCGGGCCTTCGGGCTCGCCGCATGATGCTGCGTTGTCGAGGCGGCGGATAAGCCTCAATAGCGCGGAGTTGTCGGGTTTTCGGCGAATCCCTTTAACGCGGCCACGGTGGATTACGGGTGCGACCAGGCCGCAGTCGATCCGGCGGAACAGTTCCTCATCTGTGACTTTTCGCCAATCGGTTTTCGGGCGCGCAATGCGGCCGGGCGGCGTGAGCACGCAATCCCACGCAAGGGCGAAAACCTGCCGCGCCCCTGCGCAGTCGCAGGCGGTGCGCGCTTTCGCGGCTCATGCCCACGGCCCGTGCGGCAGTGGTGACGCATCCGGTGAGGTAAAGATGGCCAAGGAAGGCGCATTGCCGCTCCACGCTCCAGCCATCACGCCGCGCGCGCAGCGGCACGGGGTGGAAGAACGGCGGACGGCGGCGGCGCCTGGTGGTGGAGGCAACGGACATGGGTACAACATGCGGACGCGCCGATGGTGTAGGATAGGGGAAGTGCGGGGGTCGCATCTCGCGTTGAAAGCTGTATCAGCTTTGCAAAAGCGAAGCGGGAGAAGAGAAAGAACGTGGCTGTCCAGAGAAGAGAGGAATACGGCGTATTGGTGGGCTGGACATCCAGCCGCAACGACAACCGCGTGACCCTGCGCCTGCAATCGGTCGACAAGTCGCCGCCACACCGGCCTGAGGATGTGTTGTCGGTCGTCCTGGTGATGGATGAAAATCAGGCCGTGCAACTGGGTAACGACCTTTTCAAGATCACCGGCCAGACGAAGCCCGAACGCAAGAAGCGCGGATTGCTGGCGAGGCTGTTCGGCTGACGATTTCCGCGCCTTGCGAGCGGCTCACTCGCTTTCGCGAAAATGCCATTCCTTGGCGTCGCGGGGCTCTCGATCAGGGTCCACGAATTCGCTCACGACATCACGAACCTCACCAAGATAATCGGCGCGGCGCTGGGCGTTTGCATCACCCTCCACATTGAACAGGATGTGGGAAGTCACATCCCTGATGCCGCAGTATGAAAACACGCCCACATCGATATTCGTGCGCATGGCCTCGTCATAGCCATAGCGCGTGTATGTTCCTTGCGTGCTTCCGCCGATAGCCAGAAGAAGGGTGGGGCGGTTCTGCAGGAGTCCCTTGAGGCCGGCCTGCCCCCGATCGGACACGCCGCCGCCATAGACATATGCCCAGTCGCCGGTGAAGACGCGCTCAATCCAGCCCTTCATGATTGCGGGCATTCCCCACCAATAGACGGGGTAGACGAAAACCAGCCTGTCGGCCCGGTCGACCATGTCGTGATACCGCGCCACATCGTGTGGTTTTGGGCCGCCCCAGAAATGCGCATGATCCCCCTTCGTGAAACGTGGATCGAACCCGTCCTCATACAGGTCCAGCACCTCAACATCATCGCCTTGATCCTGTAGCGTTCGGGTTGCAGCTTCGAGAACGGCGAACGGATATGTGCCGGGGACCGGGTGGCCGAAGATCAGGAGGGTTTTCATGGAAATACGCTGTATTTCATTCACCTGCGAGCGGCAAGGCAGTGCGCTGGTCTGACCGGCGCAGGCTTTGTCTGGCCGGGGTGGTGAATGGTATCACCCAGCCCGCAGCGCCTGCATGCGGTGCAGATAGCGCGCGATGGTGTCTACCTCTAGGTTCACCTCGCTGCCTTGGCCCAGTTCGCCCAGGGTGGTGACATCGGCGGTGTGGGGAATGATGTTGAGGCCGAAGTGCACGCTGCCATCATCCCGGTCCTGCACGGAATTCACCGTCAGCGAGACGCCGTTCACGGTGATGGAGCCCTTTGCTGCGATGAAGGGGGCGAGGCTTGCCGGGGCGGCGATGGTGACGCGTTCGGAATCGCCCTCTGGTTGCCAGTCCTCCACGCGGCCCACGGCATCGACATGGCCGGTGACGATATGGCCGCCCAGCTCGTCTCCCAATCGCAGGGAAGGCTCAAGGTTCAGCTGCGCGCCCTCACGCCACATGTCTTTCGCAGTGCAACTCGTCGTTTCGGCGGAGACATCGACGATGAAATGCGCATCACCCTTCGTGCCGCCGCGATCCACCACGGTCAGGCACACGCCGGAACACGCGATGGATGCGCCGATATCGATGGTGGCGGGGTCTAGCGGGCAGGATATGCGCACGCGCAGATCGCCGCGCTTTTCGATGCTGTCGATCGTGCCGATCGCGGTAACAATGCCGGTGAACATTCTGGCCCCTTCTGCTGGTCAGCCGCGCTGATAGACTTCCAGCGTGTCGCTGCCAAGCTGTCGGCGGGATTTCAGCACCAGCCCATCGGCAAAGGCAGCGTCCAGCGTATCATGGCCGATTTCTTTGATGGCAGGCGTGCCGCCGCCCAGCAGCACGGGCGCGCGGTAGATGATCAACCGATCCACCAGCTTTGCGGCCAGAAAGGCGGAGGCGGTCTGCGCGCCGCCCTCCACCATCAGATATCGCACGCCTTTGAGATTGGCGATCTCTGCGGGAGAGCGAATGGCCTGCCAGCCGTGGGGCGCATCGCCGGATGTCAGCGCGATGCGCCGGGGGGAACGGGCTTCCAGCCCCGGCAGGCGCACGTTTAGGCTTGGATTATCGGCGCGCAGGGTTCCCCCGCCCACTAGGATGGCATCGGCGCGGGCGCGTTCGCGGTGGGTGTGTGCGCGGGCGATTTCTCCGGTGATCCACTGGCTTTCCCCGCTGGAGGTGGCGATGCATCCGTCGAGCGACATCGCGAGTTTCAGCGTCACATGCGGGCGGCCATGCTCCAGCGCGCAGGCATGGGCCGACAGGCCGAGGGTTGCCGCATCCAGGTCCAGCACAGTTACTGCGATCCCGGCGCTTTCCAGCCGGGCGATGCCCTTGCCGGCCGTACGGGCATCGGGGTCGCGCATGCCGATCACCACGCGGGCAAGACTGGCTTTCGAAACAAGGTCGGCGCAGGCGGGGCCGCGCGTGGACTGGTGGGCGCAAGGCTCCAGCGTGACGTAGAGGGTGGCACCTGTTGCTGCATCTCCAGCGGCATCCAGCGCCGCAGCCTCTGCATGCGGGCGGCCGCCGGGCATCGTCCAGCCGCGCCCGATGACGCGGCCATTGCGCACAATTAGCGCGCCGGCACCAGGGTTGGGGCTGGCAAGGGGGCGGGCACGCTCCGCCAGGGCGGTTGCAGCGGCCAGCCAGCGCGCATCATCAGCCTGCTGTGGCACGCGCGCAATATTCTTCGACGGACAGGGCGATTTCTTCAGGCGTGGGGCCGGTATCGCCCCCCTCGGCAGCGCGCTCTGCCTCGGCTTCGGCCTCTATGGCGTCCACATCGATAAAGGTTGCGCGGCCCAGCGCCTTGTATACTTCCCGCTTGCGCTCTGCATTTTCCTCAAGCCGGGCCTGCAGCGCATCCTTCAATTCCTGGTTCGCGCAATTGGTGGCGATAATCTCGCCCTCGGTACGGTCCCCATCGAAGGTGTTGATCAGCATGACCTCTGGCCGGGCGGGCGGGCCTTTCTGGCCTGACGGAATCATCAGCATGAACACGCAGAAGGTGGCGGCCATGGCCACGCCAAGGATCTGCCAGCGATGCGGCGTCGGTTTCTTCCACTCATCGCGAAAGTCCGAAACCGCGCGGCGCGGCGAAATACGGCGGAAGAATCCCTTCATGCAGACAAGAATAGTGACGGCACGCGGGTTTCGCCAGTGGTGAACTGCATGACCATGCTAGCCAAAGGCAGCGTAAAGCGTGCGCCCGTCACGTTTCAGCCAGCCGTCTGCCGCCGTCAGCGGGCCTTCGAACAAATCCTCCAACAAGGCATGGAAGGCGGGCGAGTGATCGAAATGCACGAGATGCGCCACTTCATGCGCCACCACGGAACGGCGCACGTGATCGGGTGCCATCACCAGCCGCCAGTTGATGCGGATGCAGCGCCCGGTGCGCCTGTCGCCAGAGCATGACCCCCAGCGCCGCTGCGCGCGGGACAGGCGCAGGCTAGGGCAGGGCAGGTCTGCACGGTCGCAATAATAGGCCAGGTCCTGGCTGCACAGGCGCAGGGCCTCAGCCTCCAGCCAGCGGCGCACGCGGCCTTCCAGCCCTTCTGCCGGGCCGCCGATCCGCAGCACCGCAGCCTGCAACACAGGCTTGCGGCCCAGGCTGGCATCCCATTCGATCCGCAGCGAATTGCCGCGATAGCTTATCTGCTGACCATCCACGATGGCGACGCGCTGCGGCACCTTGGCCAGTTGCGTGGCGAGCCACTGCGTGCGGGCCTTGGCAAAGGACAGCGCATCTGCCGTGCGGCCCCATGTCGGCAGGGTTACGCGCACTTCGCTGCCATCCGGCGCCAGCCGCATCGTCAGTCGTTTTGCACGGGCGTGGCGGCGGATATTGATGGGAAGGGAGGTGTCGCCCACGCAAATGGCCGGGTTCTGGTGATCGTCGCGCAGCCAGTTGATCATGCGCGCGCCTCCTCCTCTTCCGTATCATCGTCCCAATCGATAACGTGATGTTCCAGCGGCCCTGCCACGGTTTCGCTGATGCAGCGCCCGGCGACGCTGGCCCCTGCCTCCATCATGGCGTCGCGGCTGCCGGTGAGGAGGTGATGCCAATCGGGCAATGGTTTGCCTTCCGCCCGGCGCACATAGGCGCAGGTTGATGGCAACCATGGCACATCCTTCACCAGCTTCGGCGTCAGGCGCAGGCAATCGGGCACAAACGCCTTGCGATGGCGATAATCGCGGCACTGCGCGGTGCCGGTGTCCAGCAGCTTGCACGCGACGTTGGTTTCCACGATTTCGCCGGTGTCTTCGTCTTCCAGCTTGTGCAGGCAGCAGCGGCCACAGCCATCGCACAGCGCTTCCCATTCGGGGCGGGAAAGCTCGTCCAGATCAAGCTCCCAGAAACGCTCCCGCATCTCAGCCATTTGCAGGCCGCACCCATTTTTCCAGCTCTGCCGCCACGGCCTCTGCCGATTGCTCCACCGGGATCAGGGCCATCGGCTCCCCCTCCCGATTGACGAGATAGCCTGCGCGCGAATGGTCCATCAGGTAACCGTCCTGCGCGTCCTCATCCAGCTTCTGATAATGGGCGAAGAACGCGGCAGCCGCGGCCTCTATCTGTTCAGGAGATCCGGTGAGGCCGATCAATTTATCGGAAAAAGCCTCGACATATTCGCCCACCTTTTCCGGCGTATCGCGCGCGGGATCGATGGTGATGAAAATAGGCTGCACATCGGTGGCGAGTTCGGGATTATCCGCCGCAAAGCGATCATAGCCGCGCATCATGCGCGTCATGTCGAACGGGCAGACATCGGGGCAGTAGGCATAGCCGAAATAAATGAGCTGGTACTCACCGGCGAAATCCCGGTTGGTAACCTGCGCGCCGGTGGAATCCACCAGGTCAAACTCCCCCGTCAGCGAACTGCCATAGAGCGGCGCGTCCGTGATTGCGGGCTGATCGGCGGCGCCATCGCAGGCAGCCAGACAAAGGGCGAGGAGGATCGCGGATGCGACTGATTTACGTGCTGACATGACGCGGCGTTCATGCTCTGCTAACGCGCGACAGGCAAGCAGAGTCCCGCAATCCACTGGGGCTTTTGCGAAAAAATTTAGACAGGAGAAAAGGCCGTGGCTCGCGCCCCCTTTCGACGCTTCACATTGTTTGCGGCAGCACTTGCCGCGTTGAACCTGGCAGTTCCGGCCAGCGCCCAGCTTTATTCCGAAGGGTACAAGTTCCTTCAGGCGGTGAAAGACCGCAAGGGCGAAGAGGCGACCGAGATGCTGAACGATCCGGGTTCCACCGTGGTGAATTCGCGCGATATCTCAACCGGCGAAACGGGCCTGCATCTTACCGTGGATCGCCGTGACCTGACGTGGACGAAATTCCTGCTGCAGCAGGGTGCCAATCCCAACATCGCAGATAATCGCGGGCGCACCCCGCTGATCGCGGCTGCCCAGATCGGCTTCGTGGAAGGCGTGGAAGCGCTGGTGGATGCGGGCGCGCGGCTGGATATCGGCAATGAAACCGGTGAAACGCCGCTGATCGCTGCCGTCCATGCCCGCAATATCGAACTGATCCAGGTGCTGGTGTCCGCAGGGGCAGACCCGGACAGGGCCGACAATGCAGGCCGCACGGCGCGCGATTACGCCACCATGCCCGGTGTATCGGGCCGCGTGATCACCGCGATCGAGGCGAGCGAAAAGGCGAGCGATAACAGCGCAGAGCGTGTTTACGGGCCGGTTTTCTGATGGCGACTGCCGGCACCACTCCCGATCTGGCAGACGCCACGCTGGACGAATTGCGCATCGCGCTGGCCCCTGAAATTGCCGTGGCCGCCATGTTCGATGGCTGGACCGATGCGGCGCTGGTCTCCGCTGCCGAAATGGCGGGCGTTGAGCCATCGGTGGCGCGGTTGGCTTTCAAGGACGGCGCGATGGGCATGATCGATGCCTGGGTCGCCTCCGTCGATGAAAAGATGGAAGCCGCATTTGCCGACGGGCGGCTGGACAACATGCCGATCCGCGAGAAAATCCGCTCCCTCGTGTGGTTCCGGCTGGAGGCCATCATGGGTCTGGAAGAATCGCTGCGCCGCGCCACTGCCGTGCAGGCCATGCCGCAAAACGTGCCGAAGGCGCTGAAGCAGGGCTGGTCCAGCGCGGACAAGATGTGGCGGCTGGCTGGCGATACGGCCACGGATTACAATCACTATACCAAGAGGGCCATTCTCGGCTCCATCTACGGCGCCACGCTGGCGGTTTTCGTGGATGACGAAAGCGAGGGCAAGGCCGATACTGCCGCCTTCCTGGATCGCCGGATCGAAGGCGTGATGAAGTTCGAAAAGGCCAAGGCGCAACTGCTGGGCAAGGATCGCGAACATTTCGATTTCGCCCGCTTCCTTGGGCGGCTGCGCTATCCGCAGAAATAGGCGCCGGGCTACCCGCTTTCTCTATTGATAATCAGTTGCAATTAGCGCGCTGATCTGGCACCGGCCTTGGCGTGGAACAGCAACTCACTCTCGATACGCTTGCGCCCAGGGAACGCGCCGAAATCACCTCTGTCGACTGGAGCGCGCTTGCACCTGATGAGGGCAAGCGATTGCGCGCCATGGGCATTGACGAGGGCGCGCGTGTAGCCATTGCCCATCGCGGCATCTTCGTGGGACGCGATCCCATCGCCCTGATGGTGGGCCGCATGACGGTGGCGATTCGCCGCGTCCATGCCCGCGCGATGACGGTGAAACTGGTATGACCCGGCTTCGCACCGCCGCGCTGGTGGGCAACCCCAATGCGGGCAAGAGCGCGCTGTTCAACGCGCTGACCGGCGCGCGCCAGAAGATCGCCAATTATCCCGGCGTGACGGTGGAGCGCAAGGCGGGCCGGATGTTCCTGTCCTCTGGCGAGCCTGTCGAATTGATTGACCTGCCCGGCTCCTACTCCCTCGATGCCGCCAGCCCGGACGAGGAAGTGACGCGCAAGGTGGTGCAGGGCGAATTTCCCGGCGAGGCCACGCCCGATGTGCTGATCGTGGTGCTGGATGCGGCCAATCTAGAGCAGCACCTTGTCTTCGCGCAGGAACTGATCGCGCTGGGCAAGCCCACCGTCATCGCGCTCAACATGGTGGACCTGGCAGAGCGGGACGGGCTGGCCCTCGACCCTGAAGCCTTGTCAGATGCTCTGGGCGTCCCGGTTGTCTCCACCGTGGCCGTGCGCAAGCGCGGGCTGGATGCGCTGGTGGAAGCGATGGGCTCTGCCGACGGGCAGGACATGTCCACCCGGCACGAGGTTGCGGGACAAACCCTGCCCGAACGGCGGCTGGCCGCGCGCAATATCGCCAAGGGCGCCATTCTTTCGCAAAGCGGCACGCATCGCCTGCACGCCAGCCTCGACAAGGTGCTGCTGCACCCCTGGCTTGGCCCGCCGATCCTCTTCGCGCTGCTGTTCGTCATCTTCCAGGCGGTGTTCGCCTGGGCCACCCCGTTTGCCGATGCGCTGGAGGGCGTGATCACCGCTCTTATCACCTTTGTGGAAGGCGCGCTGCCCGAGGGGGTGCTGAGGGATTTCATTACGCAGGGCGTGCTGACCGGCGTCGGCTCCGTCGTCGTGTTCCTGCCGCAGATCGTGATCCTGTTCGCCTTTATCCTGGCGATGGAGCAATCGGGCTACATGGCCCGCGCCGCCTTCATCATGGACAGGCTGATGGCCTATGTCGGCCTTTCGGGGCGCAGCTTCATCCCGCTGCTGTCCAGCTTTGCCTGCGCCATTCCGGGCATCATGGCGACACGCGCGATTGCCGATCCGAAGGACAGGCTCACCACCATTCTGGTTGCCCCGCTGATGACGTGTTCGGCGCGGCTGCCGGTCTACGCCGTGATCATTGCGGCCTTTATCCCGTCCACCACTGTGGGGCCGGGCATCGGCCTGCAGGGCCTTGTCCTTTTCGCCCTGTATGTCGCGGGTATCATCGGCGCGATGGTGGTGGCGCTGGTGCTGCGCCGCACGGTGGCAAAGGGCGGGGCGAGCGGTTTCATCATGGAATTGCCGCGATATCAGATGCCGCCGCTGCGCGATCTGGCTATCGGCCTGTGGCAGCGCGCCTGGGTGTTCCTGCGCCGCGCGGGCACCATCATCTTTGCCGCCACGATCGCGCTGTGGATCCTGCTCAGCTTCCCCAAGGCAGAACCGGGCGAAAGCCAGCTGGACGCCAGCATTGCGGGCAAGGTGGCAGACGGGCTGCATGTCGTCATGGCGCCCATAGGCTTCAACCGCGAAATCAGCCTTGCGCTGATCCCCGCCATGGCCGCGCGCGAGGTGGCCGTATCGGCGCTCGCCACCACCTATGCGGTTGAAGGCGCGAATGAGGAGGAGGAAGCCGAAGGGCTGATCCCGCGCCTGCAGGCAGGCTGGACTTTGCCCATGGCGCTGGCCTTCCTGGCGTGGTTCGTCTTCGCGCCGCAGTGCATTTCCACCATCGCCGTTGCCAAGCGAGAAACGAATGGGTGGAAATGGCCTGCCTTCATGGTGGCCTATCTGTTCGGACTCGCTTACGTCTTTGCGGGAATCACATATTGGAGCGCGCTGGCCCTAGGATTGTAGGCGCGTTCGGTTTTTAGCGAAGGACAGTTAAATGGCGGGTAGTCTCAACAAGGTCATGCTGATCGGCAATCTGGGGCAGGACCCGGAAGTCCGCAGTTTCCAGAACGGTGGCAAGGTGTGCAACCTGCGCATCGCCACCAGCGAAACCTGGAAGGACAAGGAAGGCCAGCGGCAGGAACGCACAGAGTGGCACACCGTCGCGATTTTCTCCGAAGGTCTGGTCCGCGTTTGCGAGAACTACCTCAAAAAAGGCTCCAAGGTTTACATCGAAGGCAGCCTGCAGACCCGCAAGTGGCAGGACCAGAACGGCCAGGATCGCTATTCCACCGAAGTCGTGCTGCGGGGTTTCGGCGGCACTCTGGTGATGCTGGACGGTCGCGGTGAAGGCGGCGGCGGTGGTGGTGGCGGCGGCTTCGGCGGCGGTCAGCGTGGCGGCGGCGGTGGTGGCGGCAGCTACGGCGGCGGCGCGGCTGGCGGCGGTTACGGCGGCGGTAATCAGGGCGGCGGCGGCCAGTCCTCCGGCGGCCCATCCGGCGGCAATGCCAATTACGATGATCTGGACGACGATATCCCGTTCTGATCGGGATTAGGGCGAGGGCCGCGGTTCCCAGATTTGTCTAGAACACCGCGGCCACAAAGCCCGCCCAGGCGTCCGTCCCGCCCAGCGCCATGCGCAGGGCAAAGCACGCCAAGAACAACACTATGCCGAACACGCTGGCCCAGTGCGGGCGGCCCCTTGTGCGCCAGTCGTAGATCGGGAATGCCAGCAGGATCGCCACTTCCAGCACCAGCGCCAGTGGCGGCGCGCCGAGGACGAATATCGCCACGCGTGCCACGGCCGGGTCCATCATCATCACGCCTGCCAGCGTCATCAATCGCTTGTGCGCCGCAGCGTCCCGGCGGGTTGCGACCCCCACCGCGTAAACGATGGCGAAGGTGAGGATGTCGAAGAAGGGGAAGATGGCAGAGCCAATGTTGTCGAAGCCCGCGATGGACCATTCGAGATTGGTCACAGCCCGCGCCGTCGTCAGGTAACCCAGCACCACGATTCCCAGCACCAATGTGATGCTGACACTGCCCAGCGCCCTGTGCAGGGTGAAATTCGCGCGCCGGATCAGCAGGGCCTGCACCAGCGTCAACGTGAACCATGCCAGCGTCACCACGCCGTGCAGGATCAGGGCAGGCGTGGGCACATATCCGCTGCCCCGCGCCGCCATGGCGGAGCCGAACCCAAGAATGATGAAGCCGAGCACGACCAGCGTCATGATCGGGAAAAATGCCTCCGCACGCGTATATCTGGCCATGGCCAATCTCCCCCCGGAACGGTGCGACCCCGGATGCAAATTAAGAGGCAAGTTCTCTCTTTGGCAAGACCGCGATGAAACCATCGCGACGCCCCGCGCATTGAGCGAAGATGACCAAGGCCAAAGATTACGTGATCGGCACGCAGGTGCGCAAATCGCCCTTTTTCGATGCGACGATGCGTTGGGGCGTCGAATCCTTCTCCGTGTACAATCACATGTACCTGCCCCGCAGCTTTGGCAGCGAGGTGGAGAATTTCCATAATCTGGTCGATCACGCCATCCTGTGTGACGTGGGGGCGGAGCGGCAGGTGGAGATCACCGGCCCCGATGCCGCGCGCTTCATGCAGATGCTGACCCCGCGCGATCTTTCCGGGATGGAGCCGGGGCAATGCAAATACGTGCTGCTCACTGATACTGATGGCGGCATCCTAAACGATCCCATCCTGCTGAAACTGGCGGAAGACCGTTTCTGGATTTCGCTTTCGGATAGTGACATCCTGCTGTGGGCCAAGGGCGTTGCCGTCCATTCCGGCATGGATGTCTCCATAGCAGAGCCCGATGCCTCTCCGCTGCAATTGCAGGGGCCGAAGTCCAAACCCGTGATGCACGCCCTGTTCGGAGATGCGCTGGACGATCTGAAATACTTCCATCACCGCAGAATGGAGCTGGATGGCATCCCCCTGATCGTGTCGCGTACCGGCTGGTCGAAGGAATATGGATATGAGCTTTTCCTGCTGGATCACACGCGCGGCGATGATCTGTGGGAGGCTATCATGGCCGTTGGGCAGCCGCTTGGGCTGACGCCCGGCCACACCTCCACCATCCGGCGGATAGAGGGCGCGCTGCTATCCTACCGCGCAGATGCGAACATCGGCACCAATCCCTATGAGCTGAACCTGGGGCGGCTGGTGGATCTTGATCAGGATGCAGATTTCATCGGCAAGGCGGCATTGCGACGCATCGCGAAGGAAGGCCCGCAGCGAAAGCAGGTTGGGCTACAGATGGAAGGCGCGCCGCTGGAAGGTGCCAACACCGATTACTGGGATGTGATCGCCAACGGGCAGAGAGTTGGCATGGTGACTTCCGCCATTTACTCACCGCGGCTGGAGCAGAATATCGCACTTGCTCTTTTGGCAGTGGACCACGCGGACACGGGCAACACCGTGGAAGTGGCGATGGGTGAAACCCGCGTGACGGCCAAGGTCGTCGATCTGCCGTTCTACGCTGGCAATGAAACGGGTTCCGGCGACTAGCTGCCCTTCAATCCTCGCAAGGCATCCGCCAGCGGGCCGTCTGTCTCGCCTTCTTCCACCAGGCCATGGCGGCGGCGGGCCTCTTCGGCCTCTGGCCCCTCGGCGTAGGGATCGATCGCCAGCGCCAGGCTCTGGGCCACGGCTTCACCAAGGTCGAAACTGGTGCCTTCATAGCCGATCTCGTCAAGCTCATCCTCCGCCAACTCAATTTCCTCGTCCTCCTCGCTGGCTTCCAGCGTGGCGGCAGGCACGAAGCGCAGGGTGATTTCATCCTCGATTCCCATCGGCAGGTCATCGCCTGATACGGCGCAGCTCTGCACGAATTCGGCTGTCATGGTTCCCTTGGCGGAAACCTCCTCTTCCTCGGCCTCCAGCATCAGCGTGGCGGATAGCCTTGCAATCGAGACCAGGCCGAATCGCTGCGCCAGCGCGCTGCGCTCCTGCGCGTCGGCCTCCACCGTTACGGGCTGTGCGGTGATGCCGCGCAGATCGAACGGGCGGGAAAATTCGTAATCGTCGCTCATGCGCGCAATTCTCCGCCCAGCAGGGCAGCATCGTCCTGCGCGGCAAGGGCATTGTTCAGCGCGCGGGTGCGCACGGCAAGGGCGAAGGGCTTCTTCTCCTCGTCAATCAGGGTGACGTTGCGTTGCAGGATCACCGCCAATGCCGCATCGCTTTCCGTCATGCTTTCGCGCAAGGCGCCCATGCGCCCGCCCAGCGCGCTCATCAGCTTGCCCATCTTCTTGCCCACCATCAGGTCTCCCACCCCGCTGTCGCGCAATTGCCGATCCATGTCCTCCACGAACAGTTCGGTCAGCAGGCCGGTTTTCGGGGCCAGTTCCTCGCTGTTTTCCATGCGCAACAGGGTGAGTGAAAGGATCAGCGCAATCATGTCGAACCGGCCTTCCACCGTGTCTGCCACGCCGCATGTGGCATACCATTCCGGCTCTCTGCTGGTGGCCACGATACCGT
The DNA here is from genome assembly GCF_009807005.1 of Aurantiacibacter rhizosphaerae. Taxonomy (GTDB): domain Bacteria; phylum Pseudomonadota; class Alphaproteobacteria; order Sphingomonadales; family Sphingomonadaceae; genus Alteraurantiacibacter; species Alteraurantiacibacter rhizosphaerae. Next base: position 421,549 of record NZ_WUBR01000003.1, read on the forward strand.
GCCACAGGCCGCGTAATTCCTCGCGCGGATCGGCGCCGATGCCAAGGAAACGGGTGATGAAGGACATGGGGCAGGCGCACCTTTCATTAAGCGGTTGTTCAAAGCCCTCGCAGCAATGCGGCTCTTGCGTTGCACAGGCGCGCGGGCTGCCCTAAGGCTTGCCCCACATATAGGATGATGGCTGCGCCGCGCAAAGCGCACCTTGGTCCATGCACGGATTGCGAGAAGGATTACACCATGGGTTTCAATGTGCCCAAGAAACTGTTCGCCGGGAAACTGGCTATGGGCACCGCCCTTGCAGGCGTGACGCTGGCGATATCGGGGTGTTCCTCGATTACCAATCACCGCGGCTATATCGATGACGAGACGCTGATCGCCGCCGTGCAGCCGGGGCTGGACAACCAGCAATCCGTGCGCGGCACGCTGGGCCAGCCCACGCTGGTCAGCCAGTTTGGCCAGCCTGTCTGGTATTATATCTCCAGCCGGACGGAGCAATCGCCCTTCCGCCAGCCCAAGATCGAGGATCATAACGTGCTAGCCGTGTATTTTGACGAGGCGGGCAATGTCGTCTCCACCAATCGCACGGGGATGGAGCAGGTGGCACGCATCAGCCCCGATGGCGATGAAACACCGACGCTGGGCCGTGAACGCGGCTTCCTGGAAGACCTGTTCGGCAATATCGGCACGGTCGGCACAGGCGCACCGGGCGGGCAGGGCAGGCCCTGATCTCAGTCCGCGCAGGCTGAACTTGCGCGGCATTGCTTGAAGCCGCGCATACCCCCGCCCATATGCGCAGGTATGAGCGATAACAGCGCGAGCCACGGCCTGACACAGTGGCACGGAACCACCATTATCGGTGTGAAACGCGGTGATGACACCGTGATTGCCGGCGATGGCCAGGTGTCGATGGGCAACACGGTGATGAAGCCCAATGCCCGCAAGGTTCGCCGCATTGGCGATGGTGGCAAGGTCGTAGCTGGCTTTGCCGGTGCCACCGCCGATGCCTTCACCCTGTTCGAGCGGCTGGAGCGCAAGCTGGAACAGCACGGCGGGCAATTGCTGCGTGCCGCGGTTGAGCTGGCTAAGGACTGGCGCACCGACAAATATCTGCGCAATCTGGAAGCACTGATGATCGTGGCGGACAAGGAAGTGCTGCTGGTGCTGACCGGCAATGGCGACGTGCTGGAGCCTGAAGGCGGCATCACCGCCATCGGTTCGGGCGGGAATTACGCCTTGGCCGCCGCCCGCGCGATCGCGGATTACGAGGAGAACGCCGAAACCATCGCCACCAAGGCGATGCAGGTGGCCGCCGATATTTGCGTTTTCACCAATGGCAATGTGACGGTAGAGACCGTCTAAGGGGACTACGCATCGCCCCTTATTCCGGGGGGCGACGATCCAGCAGCACGAAGAAAAACTGGTTGCCATCCAGGCGTTGCGGTTTGTGGCCGCGATGGGGGTGGCGTTCACCCACCAGGCTTTCGCCTTCGCGGTCTATATTGGCGGCGGGCTGGGCATCGCTGCGCCCGTCTGGCCCATCGGCCAGATCGCTGTCTCGCTGTTCTTCGTTATCTCCGGTTACATCATGGTAATCTCTTCCCGCCGGCTGTTTGGCAGCCTGCGGGGTGCGCGAATTTTCCTGATCCGGCGTCTGGTGCGCATCCTGCCACCTTACTGGATAGCAACGCTGCTGCTGGTGGCGATCCTGCTGGTGCTGCGCGGGCAGGGTACGGATGGCGGCGACCTCGTCCGCTCCCTGTTGCTGTGGCCCTATCCCAATGCCTTTGGGGCTGCGCGCTTCCTGCCGGTCCTCTGGGTTGGTTGGACGCTTTTTTACGAGATGGTTTTCTACCTCGTATTCGCGCTGTTCGTGATGTTCTCACGCGGGCGCGCAGTTTTCCTGGTGGCCGCCGCGCTGTTTGCAATCGTGCTGGCGGGGAAGGCGTTTCAACCTGCCAGTTTCATCCTCTCCTTTGCGTCCCAGCCCGTGTTGCTGATTTTTGCTGCTGGCATGGCGCTGGCACTGATCAGGGAACATGGCATCGTGCTGCCGACCTGGTTGCGAGTGTTGGCCCTGCTACTTTGCATTGCCTACCTCATTCTCGTGCCCGTGCCGCAGAACCCGGAATCGCTGGGTTTCCACTATCTTGCGTGGGCCGGTGCCCCTGCCGTTCTGCTGGCAGTCGCGGTGTTGGGAGGTCAACTAACGCTACCCGCGCCAGCCGTCGTGAACCGGATGGGCGATGCCAGCTATGCGCTCTATCTCCTGCATGTTCCCGCCGCCCATTTCTGGACCTGGGTGTGGGGCACGCTGGGTCTGCCCGGCGGGGCATGGGCATTTCTCGTCACGCTGCTGACAGGAACCGTGATTGCAAGCTGGCTGTTTTTCCTCGCAGTGGAGCGACCCTTAACACGCTGGCTCAACCGTCGCCTTGGCGCGGCCGCGCATGACGACGCTGTTCTGCAACGCACCGGCGTGTGACACTGACAGGCTTGAACGGCGGCGGGGTTGAAGCCGCCGAAAAATACGCCAAATGGGCGGCGATGGATAATCTTACTCCCAAGGCGATTGTCGCCGCTCTCGACGAACATATCATCGGCCAGAAAGAGGCAAAGCGCGCCGTGGCTGTGGCCCTGCGCAATCGCTGGCGGCGCCAGCGCCTGTCGCCCGATCTGCGTGATGAGGTGACCCCCAAGAACATCCTGATGATCGGCCCCACCGGCTGCGGCAAGACGGAAATCAGCCGCCGCCTGGCAAAATTGGCAGAGGCGCCTTTCGTGAAGGTGGAAGCCACCAAGTTTACAGAGGTCGGCTATGTCGGCCGCGATGTGGAGCAGATTGCCCGCGATCTGGTGGAAGAGGCCATCCGACTGGAGAAGGATCGCCGCCGAGAGGCCGTGCGTGAAGCGGCCAGCGAAGCGGCGATGAACCGTCTGCTGGATGCGCTGGTGGGCAACGGCGCGAGCGAGGCGACGCGCGAAAGTTTTCGCCAGCGGATCGTCGAAAATTCGATGAACGACACCGAGGTGGAAATCGAGGTGGAAGATGCGCCCAACATGAACATGGACATCCCCGGCATGGGCGGGGGCGCCACCATGATCAATCTCAGCGACATGATGGGCAAGGCCTTTGGCGGCGCGCCCAAGAAGAAGCGCAAGCTGAAAGTGCCCGAAGCGTGGGACAAGCTGGTGGACGAGGAAGCGGAAAAGCGCATGGACCAGGACGACGTGGCCCGCGTCGCGCTGCAGAATGCCGAGACCAACGGCATCGTCTTCCTGGACGAGGTGGACAAGATCGCCGTGTCCGACGTGCGCGGCGGCTCCGTTTCGCGCGAAGGCGTGCAGCGCGATCTGCTACCGCTGATCGAAGGCACCACCGTCGCCACGAAATACGGCCCGATGAAGACGGACCACGTCCTCTTCATCGCCAGCGGCGCGTTCCACGTGGCCAAGCCATCCGACATGCTGCCTGAATTGCAGGGCCGCCTGCCGATCCGGGTGGAGCTACGCAGCCTGACCGAGGAGGATTTCGTGCGCATCCTGAGCGAAACCCGCGCTAATCTGGTCAGCCAGTACAAGGCGCTGTTGGGCACGGAGAAGCTGGATGTTGAAATGACGGACGATGCCGTGGCAGAGGTTGCCCGGCTGGCCGCGCAGGTGAACGAAGGCGTCGAGAATATCGGTGCGCGTCGCCTGCAGACGGTGATGGAAAAGCTGTTCGAGGAATTGAGCTTCGAAGCAGAGGAAATGTCCGGCCAGAGCGTGACGGTGGATGCCAATTACGTGCGCGAAAAGCTGAGCGACCTGGCCGCGGACACCGACCTTTCCAAATACGTTCTGTAACCCGGCCTAGCTTGACCTAGCGATCCAGGTCGCCGCCATGCGCATCCAGCACGGCGGCGACGAGGGATTTCAGATCTTCCATTCTTTCCGCACCAATGCTGTGCTGAACGCGCGCCTCGAACGCGCGGCTGCGCGATGCCAGTGTCTTGTCCGCCTGTTCCCCCTTGGCGGTAAGCCGCACCAGCCGGGCGCGCCCGTCCTGCGGATCGCTTTCGACCTGCACATATCCCGCTTCCGCCAGTGAATTGACGAGATAGGCCATGGATTGCTTTGTCATCCCGGCCAATTGCGCAAGATCGACAACGCGCGATCCGCGCGCGCTGATATGGCGGAACACCGGCGAATGCGCCGGGCGAATATCGGACATGCCATCTGCCGCCAGTCCGCCGTAGGTTTCGCGCTGCCACAGCTCGTAGGCGTCGCCAAACATCCGTCCCAGCCGATCATTATTTTTTGCCATGACACCCTATTGCCAATAGTCAAACAGTCTGTCTATAATAGACAGACAAGCTGACGGATATTGATGTGTCGATTGAACAGAACCTGGCCGTAGTGGCCGAGCATATCGAGAACGAAGCCCGCGATCCCGCGGCGGTGCTGGCGCTGTATACGGACGATGTTGTGCAGGAATTTCCGACGCGCGGCCTGCGCTTTGACACCAAGCCCGCGATAGAGGCGAATTACCGCCGCATGTTCGCGGCCATCGAAAATGTCGAGATGGAGACGCTGGACCGTTTCGCCACGCAGGACCGCGTGGTGGACGACATGATAGTGCGCTTCAACATGGTGAGGGAAGGGATGGACAATTGTCCGATTCCCGTCGGCAACAAAGTGATCCTGCGGCTGGTGCATGTTTTTCACATGCGTGACGGCAAAATCGCACAGGAGATCGTTCACGAGAATTGGCAGATTGGATGATGGAGATGGGCGCGCCCTATTGCAGACGCGCGCATAAATAATTCGTCACCGAAACCGGGTCGCATTCACTTCGCACCAACAGGGGAATGACATGAAAACGACTTTGAAAATCCTTGCAGCTGCAGCCCTTCTGGCAAGCACGCCAGCGATGGCAGGCGAATATGCCGGCAACGGCAAATATGTGCCGGGCGGGGACACGGGCGCTTCGGCGTGTAGCTATTCCGGCCTGAATGACGATGATGACGGGCAAGGCTTCACGCAGAGCTTCGCAGCGTTCCTGCGGTTTCTTGGCATCGATGCCGGGCGTTACTTCAACGCGGGAATGTTCTGCCGCGGCAATATGTAAGCGCAATATCGCAACAGGGCCGGGGGGCCGCGAAGGGGTGGGGGCACCCCTTCGCACTCCGCCCTTTTTCAGCGCTGGATAACCCTACGGGTGCGGCGCCAGCCCGATTTCCACGCCGGTCTTGTCGGTCAGCGCGAATTTGTCGACCAGGTCTGCACTGGCTTCGTTCAGGCCGACCACCTGCACACTGCGGCCATTGCGGCGCATCCGGTCCACCACCTTGTCCAGCGCGCCGACGCCGGAAATATCCCAGAAATGCGCCTTGGTAACGTCCACCACCACATTGTCGGCAGGGTCGTCCATCCGGCTTTCCGGGCCGATAGCATAAAAGAAGCGATCCACGCTGGCGAAGAAGATCTGGCCGGTGATGTGATAGGTGGCCGTATCGCCCTCGCGCACACGCTGCACCTTGAACATCTGCTGCACCTTGCCGGTAAAGAAGATGCCCGACAGCAGTACGCCTGCCAGTACGCCCAGCGCCAGATTATGCGTCCACACCACGATCACCACGGTCGCCAGCATCACCACGGATGATGGCCATGGGTGGTGGCGGACGTTGGGGATGGAGTTCCAGCTGAAGGTGCCGATGCTCACCATAATCATCACGGCAACCAGCGCCGCCATGGGAATGGCGCCCACGATGGGGCCGAGCAGCGCTAGCAGGATCAGCAGGGTGAGACCGGCGGTAAAGCTGGACAGTCGCCCACGCCCGCCGCTGGTGACGTTGATCACCGACTGGCCGATCATCGCGCAGCCGCCCATGCCGCCGAAAAACGCCGCCACGATATTGGCCGCGCCCTGTCCGCCGCATTCACGCTGCTTGTTGGATTCGGTGTGGGTCATGTCGTCCACGATCTGCGCGGTCAGCAGGCTTTCCAGCAGGCCTACGGCGGCCATCGTCAAGGCATAGGGAGCGATGATCTGGAAGGTTTCCACCGTCAGCGGCACATCGGGAATGATGAAATAGGGCAGGCCTTCGGGCAGTTCGCCCATATCGGCCACGGTGTTCACATCCCAGTTCAGCCCGATGGAGAGCGCGCCCAGCACGATGATCGCTACCAGTGGCGAAGGCACGGCGGTGGTCAGCCGGGGCAGCAGGTAGATGATCGCCAGGCCCCCTGCCACCATGGCATAGGTGAGCCAGCTGACGCCGTCATTCGCCAGGTTCAGCTGCGGCAGCTGCGCCATGAAAATCAGGATCGCCAGCGCGTTGACGAAGCCTGTGATCACGCTGCGCGATACGAACTGCATCAGCAGGTCCAGCCGCAGGAACGCGGCGATGGCCTGGAAAATGCCCATCAGGATGGTGGCGGCAAGCAGATATTCCACGCCGTGATCGCGCACCAGCGGCACCACCACCACGGCAACGGCTGCCGTCGCGGCAGAGATCATGCCGGGCCTGCCGCCGGTAAAGGCGATCACCATGGCAATGGTGATGGAGGCATACAGGCCCACGCGCGGATCCACGCCCGCGATGATGGAAAAGCCGATGGCTTCGGGGATAAGGGCCAGCGCAACCACGATACCGGCAAGGATGTCGGCACGCGGTTGGGCGAGCCAGTCGCGCTTCAGCGCGGCTGTGTCGATCATGGCAAAAAGTCCGCTTGTTTTTGGCACGCAGCTAAGGTGGCGCGCCCGAGATACAGGCGGGAACTTTTATATGTTGCATCGCACAATGCAAGGGCGAAGTGCGCTAGCGATATTCCTCCGGATACCAGAACACGTCATGGCATGCCTTGCAAACGGGCTGCAGATCGTTGGCCATGCGGGTTATCCATTCAGGGTCGCGCGCGTCCACGGCGGCGGAAAGCTGCTGTGCATGGTTGGCCAGCGCCACGGCAAAGGCGTTGTAACTCTGCGGGTTCGCCTTCAGCCGCGCCTCGATGGCGGCGAGGTCCGTCCCTTCCGGCGCGTCGCCCAGATTGCCTGCGGGATCGTGGGACGCATAGCTGCCAGCCGCAGCCATATCCTGCGATGCGGACAGCAACTGCGCGCTTGCCGCGTCCAGCGCATCCCAGCGCGCCTGCGTCATCAGGGCGGGATCGAAATTGCCGTAATCGTCCATCGCCTCAACCTGCAGGTTCCAGATCGCCTCTGTCGGCGGGTTTATGGCGTGGACCATGCCTTCGCGCACGTAATAGGTATCCGGAATGATGGCGGGTGCGGCCACGCAGCCTGCCAGTGCGATTGCGGCAATGGGTATCCAGCGCATGTCCTGCCTCCCTATTCCGCCGCGTCCCTTTCCTCTTCGGGATCGGCATCTTCGTTCTGCTGCCGGTTCCACATTTCGGCGTAAAGGCCATCGCGGCGCAGCAGTTCGACGTGGCTACCCTGCTCCACGATGCGCCCGCTTTCCATGACATTTATCAAATCCGCATCGGCAATCGTCGACAGCCTGTGGGCAATGGCGATGGTGGTGCGGTCTGCGCTCACGCGCTTCAGCGTGGACATGATGTCCTGCTCCGTCCGGCTGTCTAGCGCGCTGGTCGCTTCGTCCAGCAGCAGGATCGGCGGGTCTTTCAGCAGGGTGCGGGCAATGGCCACGCGCTGTTTCTCCCCGCCCGAAAGCTTCAGCCCGCGTTCGCCAACCTCGGTATCGAAACCCTTGGGCAGTTCCTGGATGAACGGCAGGATGGAGGCATCTTCTGCCGCCTGGCGCACCTGATCATCCGATGGATCATCCCTGCCATAGGCGATGTTGTAGCGCACCGTATCGTTGAACAGCACGGTATCCTGCGGAACGATGCCGATCTGCTGGCGCAGGCTGTGCTGCGTAACCAGGGCGATATCCTGCCCATCCACGCAGATGCGGCCTTCCCATGGATCGTAGAAGCGGAACAGCAGGCGGCCGATGGTGCTCTTGCCCGCGCCCGATGGGCCGACAAGCGCCACGGTACTGCCAGCCGGCGCTTCGAAACTGAGGCCGTGCAGGATTTGCCGGTCCTTGTCATAGCCGAAGCTGACGTTCTCGAACGTCACGCCGGGGCGCCTGGTGATCAGCGCAGGCGCGCCGGGCTTGTCGTCCACTTCGACAGGCTTATCCAGCAGGCGGAACATGTCTGCCATGTCGATCATGCCCTGGCGGATGGTGCGATAGACCCAGCCCAGCATGTCCAGCGGGCGGAAAAGCTGCATCAGATAGGTGTTCACCAGCACCAGATCGCCCGGGGTCAGCCAGCCTTGTGACCATCCCCAAACGGTCCACGCCATCGCGCCGCCCATCATTAGGTTGAGGATGACGGCCTGCACGATATTGAGCACGCCCAAGGAATTCTCGGTCTTGATCGCGGCCTCGGCATAGGCGCCGGCGCTGCGGGAATAGCGATCCCGCTCGCGTTCTTCGGCGCCGAAATACTTCACCGTTTCAAAGTTCAGCAGGCTGTCCACCGCGCGGGCCATGGCCTGCCCGTCAAGGTCGTTCATCTCCTTGCGCAGCTTCACCCGCCATTCCGTAATCGCCTGCGTGATCCAGATGAAGCTGACCACGGTGACGGCAACGGCTGCCACCATCTCCCAGCCGAACAGCGTCCAGAAAATCGCGCTCACCACCACCAGTTCGATCGCGGTGGGGGCGATGTTGAACAGCAGGAAATACAGCATCAGATTGATGGATTTCGTGCCGCGTTCCACCACGCGCGTTACCTCGCCCGTGCGGCGAGAGAGGTGGAAACGCAGGGAAAGCTGGTGCAGGCGCGCGAACACATCCTCCGCCAGGCCGAAGACGGATTCCTGCCCTACGCGGTTGAAGATGATGTTGCGCAGCTGATCGAACAGGACGCTGCCAAACCGCCCTGCGGCATAGGCGATCACCATGGCCATCGCCACCATCACGGCGGGATCGCCATCGGCGGCCATGGTGTCCACGGCGCGGGCATAGGCCAGCGGCATGGCCAGCACCACGCCCTTCGCCAGCACCACCAATATGCTGGCACCGATGATGCGGCGCTTCAGATCGGGGCGGCCCTCTGGCCATAGATATGGCAGGAAGCGACGCATGGTCGCCCAATCGGTATTGACGCCAGTTGCCTTGCTGGCAGTTTGATCACCGAAATCTCTCACAATGCGCGCAAGGTGGGGCCTTGGACCTGTCGTAACAAGGCCTGCTGCAACTAGGCGTGCCGTAATTGAGCGTGTTGGCGCGCGCGTCCGCCCGAAGGCTTATTCGCGCAGCCGCGTGGCGCGTGATCCGAAGTTCCAGTTCTGATCGGTGGAGATATCGCCCGGCAAATCGAACAGCACCCGGCGGGAGCGGAAATCGATGGCCACCCGCTTGAACAGGCGCAGCTCGCTCATGCCAAGGATCAGGGCGGGGCGATCCACCAGATCCAGCGCATGGAATGTTGGCGCATCGGCAAAGGTGATGACGATGTTGTTCAGCCGGGCCGATCCCACCTCCATCTTGCGCGCAATGCGGGTGACGCCGCTGATCTGCACGCCGTTGACATCCGTCATCACGGCATCGTTCAATTGCTGGCGGCGGCGCAGCCTTTCAGCCAGCGCGAAATTGCCGATGGAGCCTTGCGCCCCTGTATCGACGATCACATCCACGCTGACCCCGTCGATCTTGGCGCGATGGATGATCAACTGGCCCAGCCTCTCGCGCGCGCGCACGATGATATCGTAACTGCCCGATCCGCCGGTGCCGAGGGAATCGGAGATGTGCATCTCGCCATCGGCAAAATCCAGCAACACGCGCTGATCCTGCAAGGTATCCAGTCCAAGAATGCCGTCGGCCCCGCCGATATGGGCCTGCTCCACCAGCGGAGCCGTGCGGATTGTCAGGCTGCGCTCACCCAGAATGAATTCCGGCACCATGGTCGTTTCCACCGCGCGGCTGCTGGCCATGCCCACCAGCGTGGCGGGTTGGCGATCCGTAAGGTCCAGTTGTTGCGCCAAGGCATGTGAAAGCACGGTGGCCTGCGCCCCTGTATCCACCATGAAATCGAACGGGCCTTGCCCCTTTATGGTGACGGGCACCGTCATCCGGCGATAGCGGTCGATTTCCATGCCGATGGTGTCGGTGAAAATCGGGCTGTCGGCGATTTCCGCAGCCGTCGCGGTTTGCAGAGGTGACTTCGCTGGGCCTTGCTGCGACGCGTTTGTGGGCTGCGCGCTCAGTGACGCAGGAAGCGCCGCCGCACACAGCATGGCCAGCGCTATTGGCGAGACGATGGTTCGCATGTTCTCTCTCCCACCCGCCTGCTTTGTCCCGGCGGCGGCGGGCTTCCCCACATATACCACGCGCGGGCCGGCGGCCCAAATCGCGCTATTGCGGTGCGGGGTCCCGCGATGCGCGCGGCGCGGGGACAAGCGCGCTGCAGCCAAAACGATCCAGCGCGTGGGTGGCGAAGTGGTGGATCTCGGAATAGGCCGGGTGGCGGATCTGCCGCAGGGTAATCAGCCACAGGGCGATGCCCACCATCGCAGCGCAGAACACCTGGATGAAGCCTGCATCCCTGGCCGGCGCGATATATACATAGGAAAGCCATACCGGCAGAACCGCCACGCCCGTCACCAGTGCGGATTGCATCCATATGCGAAACAGTCCGCGCCAGGTGAAGCCGACCACCGTTTGCAGGAACGGCGCATGGATCAGCAGCCAGGCAAAGCCATAAGCCACGCGGCTGGCCGCCGCTGCCTCCAGAGAGAACCACGCCCCGATTGCCAGCAGGACAACGGAGACGACGGTATCAAGGCCGAAGCGCCACAGCAGCGGGCGCATCCGGTTGAGCAGAATGGGCAGTTCCACATGCAGGGGCAGGGCGATCATGAGGATCTGCGACATGGCGATCCATTCCAGCGGCCGTGCCGAGCCAAGCCAGCGCTCTCCATACAATATATTGATCACCGGCACCGCGCAGGCGGCAAGGCCGGCCATCGTGGGCCAAGTCAGCGCGGTGAAGCTGGCCGTCACCCGCTCATAATGCGGGCCAAGGGCATCGCCGCGATCGCGGAAACGGGCGAATGCGGGATAGAATACGGTGGTCATCCCGCCAGACACCAGCCAGCGTAATTGCCAGGCCAGCCCATAGGCGCGGGCAAACAGGCCCACCGCCACGGCATCCAGCAATCGGCCGATCAGCAATTCCGGCAGCCGCGATCCCAATTGCGACAGGCCATTGAGGACGGTTGAGAAGCCGCCGAACCGCAAGACGGGCATTGCCCCTTCAAGGCGCGGGGGTATCGGCAATCGGCCGCCCACCCGCCATTGCGCGATTGCAGCGCGCGCCACCTGCTGGGCAAAGGCACCCCAGGCCAGCGCAATCGCGCCATATCCGTGCCACGCCAAAGAGATGGCGACGGCAGCATTCGTCAGCACCACGCCGATCTCGATCATGGTGTTGGATTTGAAATCCATCTTCCGCTGCAACAACGCCATGGGCACCGTGGCCAGCGGTACGAAGAAATAGCTGGCAGCCACCACCAGCAGCAGCGGCAATAATCCGGGAAGGCTGTAAAAGGCCGCGGCGGGCCAGCTCAGCAACACGCACGCCGCGGCAATCGTCCAGCTGATGGCCAACGACACTGTAAAGGCGGTGCGGATGCCGTCCTCATCCAGACTGGCTTCGCCCGCCACATAACGGTTGATGCCAAACTCCTGCAGCACGGCCAGCAGGGATACAAAGGAGAAGGCGATGGTGAACAGGCCCAGCTCATCCGGGTCGATGAACCAGCGCGCCAGTATGACACTAGCGGCAAACTGGATCACGAAGGCGCCCATCTGGCTGGCCATCGCCAGCAGGGCCGCACCCCTCACACTCATATTGCCCGCGCTCATGCGGAAACCGCCTGCCGCGATGTCGGCGCTTCCGGCTCGCTCGCTCCGGCTCCGCGCGCATTGCGACGGCGGCGGAAGGCCAGCATCGGCGCGGCCAGTGATGGCACCGCGCTCCACAAGGCAAAGTAGAATTGCCACACCGCGCCCAGTTCCGGCCCGGCGCTGGCTTTCAGATCGTGCAGGGCACCGCGTTCCCCATCGATGATCCGGTCCGCTGCCAGCGTAAAGCGCAGCTGGCGGCGGTTATCTTCCATCATGACCCGCGCAATCTCCGCTTCAGGCGCATCGGCACCCAGCGCACCCAGCGCCTTCTCGAAGGTCTGGATATTGCCTTTCAGCATCTTCAGTTCGGAGGCGGAGGCAGACTGGCCACGAACGCGGTAATCCGCCAGCACCTCATCTATATATAGCGCGTGGCCGCCCAACAGCATCAGCCGCACCCACAGATCGAAATCTTCGGCATGCGTCATGGCCGGATCGAATCCACCGATCGCGTCAAAATCGGCGCGGCGGAAGGTGGACCCTATATATACGCCGAAACTGCGATCCAGCACGTCGCCCAGAGAGCCGCGAATGCCATCCCCGCTGCCTTGTGGCCCGGTAAAGCATTGGCGCTCCTGCGGGACAGCGCCGAAGATGCGCGCATTCACGGTGACAAGGCGCGCTGCGGGGTCCGCCTCCAGCGCCTGGCACGTGCGCGCCAGATATTCGGGGCGCAGCATGTCGTCTCCATCCAGCAGGGCGATAAGGGGGGCGCTTGTTTCGGCAATCGCGCGATTGCGCGCGGTGGACACGCCGCCATTCTCCGTTTGCAGGAAGGTGATGCGCGTATCTGACAGGAAGGGGGCAACGGCGCTGGCCACATCATCGGGCGCGCCATCATCCACCACCACGCATTCCCATTGCGTCATTGTCTGCGCCAGCAGGGACTCAAGCGCTGCGCCCAACAGGTGCGCCACACCATATGCAGGCACGATCACCGCCACGCGCGCGGGCGCACGCGTAAGAGTGGAGTTGGAAACAGGGGGGCACTGGCTGCTCATCACCTGCGCGCATTAACCGCGGGGACGTAAAGATTGCCTCAATGAGCGTGAGATTCGCGATTCGAGCATTAAGGCAAAGACTGAAAAGGCGATTCACCCGCTGCCGAAAGCTGGAAAGGGGGCTGAATCGCCTGATTCATCCGGCTGAATCGGCAAGATGCCCAGGGCGACCTCCTCGAGCCCCTCCAGCAGGCTTCAAATGCGTCAGAAATTTCACGAAAAAACCTACGCTATTTCAATGGGTAACGCCCGAAAATGTAATTTTTGAAAGAAATTTGAAAAAACCCCGTTGACCGAATCCCGATGCCCGCCTAGATGGGCTCCACCGACGCAGAGCAGACGGCCTCGCCGCTCTACACTGCAACGGTCGCCAACACGAACGGATAGCCGGATCCCCCGGTGCAAATCGGGGAACCCTTAGCTGTCCGCTTTGATATTGTTGAGTGGCTCTTTGACATTGTTAGTTTTTGATGAAGGGACATGTGGGCGACGGCGCCAGGTCCGGGGGTTTTAAGGCTCCGGATACCTGTTAAATTAAGCCGACGCCACATCCTGATCGAACTCCACGTTCGGTCTGTGATGATGCATGTTCATTCGTATCCATTACGTTTGACAGTGCAGGTATCGGCTCCTTGAAGCTTATGCCTTGCCGGTCTGCAGTTTACTGTGCCGGCTTGGTGTATGACACAAACTTGAGAGTTTGATCCTGGCTCAGAACGAACGCTGGCGGCATGCCTAACACATGCAAGTCGAACGAACCCTTCGGGGTGAGTGGCGCACGGGTGCGTAACGCGTGGGAACCTGCCTTTAGGTTTGGAATAACAGTGAGAAATCGCTGCTAATACCAAATAATGTCTTCGGACCAAAGATTTATCGCCTTTAGATGGGCCCGCGTTGGATTAGCTAGTTGGTGGGGTAAAGGCTCACCAAGGCGACGATCCATAGCTGGTCTTAGAGGATGATCAGCCACACTGGGACTGAGACACGGCCCAGACTCCTACGGGAGGCAGCAGTGGGGAATATTGGACAATGGGCGAAAGCCTGATCCAGCAATGCCGCGTGAGTGATGAAGGCCTTAGGGTTGTAAAGCTCTTTTACCAGGGATGATAATGACAGTACCTGGAGAATAAGCTCCGGCTAACTCCGTGCCAGCAGCCGCGGTAATACGGAGGGAGCTAGCGTTGTTCGGAAATACTGGGCGTAAAGCGAACGTAGGCGGTCTATTAAGTCAGGGGTGAAATCCCGGAGCTCAACTCCGGAACTGCCCTTGAAACTGCTAGACTAGAATCCTGGAGAGGTCAGTGGAATTCCGAGTGTAGAGGTGAAATTCGTAGATATTCGGAAGAACACCAGTGGCGAAGGCGACTGACTGGACAGGTATTGACGCTGAGGTTCGAAAGCGTGGGGAGCAAACAGGATTAGATACCCTGGTAGTCCACGCCGTAAACGATGATAACTAGCTGTCCGGGCTCATAGAGCTTGGGTGGCGCAGCTAACGCATTAAGTTATCCGCCTGGGGAGTACGGTCGCAAGATTAAAACTCAAAGGAATTGACGGGGGCCTGCACAAGCGGTGGAGCATGTGGTTTAATTCGAAGCAACGCGCAGAACCTTACCAGCCTTTGACATCCTTCGACGGTTTCTGGAGACAGATTCCTTCCTTCGGGACGAAGTGACAGGTGCTGCATGGCTGTCGTCAGCTCGTGTCGTGAGATGTTGGGTTAAGTCCCGCAACGAGCGCAACCCTCATCCTTAGTTGCCATCATTTAGTTGGGCACTTTAAGGAAACTGCCGGTGATAAGCCGGAGGAAGGTGGGGATGACGTCAAGTCCTCATGGCCCTTACAGGCTGGGCTACACACGTGCTACAATGGCATCTACAGTGAGCAGCGATCCCGCGAGGGTTAGCTAATCTCCAAAAGATGTCTCAGTTCGGATTGTTCTCTGCAACTCGAGAGCATGAAGGCGGAATCGCTAGTAATCGCGGATCAGCATGCCGCGGTGAATACGTTCCCAGGCCTTGTACACACCGCCCGTCACGCCATGGGAGTTGGTTTCACCCGAAGGTGGTGCGCTAACCGGTTTACCGGAGGCAGCCAACCACGGTGGGATCAGCGACTGGGGTGAAGTCGTAACAAGGTAGCCGTAGGGGAACCTGCGGCTGGATCACCTCCTTTCTAAGGATATTGGCGGAAAGCGCCGGCCCTCGCGGTCGGAAGTGCTTCCTCCGTTTCCAAAGAACATTGCCGTCGTCCTCATGTCCTTTCATCACTGGAGAAACACACAGGGTCAAACCTGTGCTGTTTATGCCTGAGCTGGCTCACGCCCCTCGCGGCCATTTGGCCGGCGTTTGGCATGTGGGCCTGTAGCTCAGTTGGTTAGAGCGCACCCCTGATAAGGGTGAGGTCGGTGGTTCGAATCCACCCAGGCCCACCATTATTCTTGCGCATGGCTACGGGGCCTTAGCTCAGCTGGGAGAGCACCTGCTTTGCAAGCAGGGGGTCATCGGTTCGATCCCGATAGGCTCCACCAGCCATCAGCATTCTCCAGGATGAAAAGAAAACGGATCCCGCGTTTGGCGGGTAGGCGGTTTCGACCGCTGTCTTTGACATTGTGAATGGGTTTTTAAATCGATGCCGTGGCGGTATCGTCGTAAAGGTTCTGACCTTCGGGTCAGAGATCTGCGCGATCGATATCATCACAAATCAATCAATTTTGATTATCTGGCTGAGATAATATCCTCCGCGCCATCTTTAAGCGAACAGGCTTTATGCAGGCTTGTCGTTGATGGTGTGGATTCTCAAGCGTGAGGTAAGAGCATTTGGTGGATGCCTTGGCATGTACAGGCGAAGAAGGACGTGGCACGCTGCGATAAGCGTCGGGGAGATGTGAGCAATCTTTGATCCGGCGATTTCCGAATGGGGAAACCCACCTTCACCATTTCTTCTCTGTTACCTTCGGGTAATGGTGGAGAGGTGGATAAGGTATCACCGAGCTGAATATATAGGCTTGGTGAAGCAAACCCGGGGAACTGAAACATCTCAGTACCTGGAGGAAAAGACATCAACCGAGATTCCGTTAGTAGTGGCGAGCGAACGCGGACCAGGCCAGTGCCTTCATTTCAACTAGCAGAACACTTTGGAAAGAGTGGCCGCAGCGGGTGACAGCCCCGTATGCAAAAGTGATGATGAAGGACTTGAGTAGGGCGGGACACGTGAAATCCTGTCTGAACATGGGGGGACCACCCTCCAAGCCTAAATACTCGTACATGACCGATAGCGAACAAGTACCGTGAGGGAAAGGTGAAAAGCACCCCGATTAGGGGAGTGAAACAGTACCTGAAACCGAATGCTTACAATCAGTTGGAGCCCCTTTGGGGGGTGACAGCGTACCTCTTGCATAATGGGTCAGTGACTTAATCTAACATGCGAGCTTAAGCCGTTAGGTGTAGGCGCAGCGAAAGCGAGTCTGAATAGGGCGACAGAGTATGTTGGATTAGACCCGAACCCCGGCGATCTAGGCATGACCAGGCTGAAGGTGCGGTAAAACGCATTGGAGGGCCGAACCGTTTAATGTTGAAAAATTATCGGATGAGTTGTGTTTAGGGGTGAAAGGCCAATCAAGCCGGGAAATAGCTGGTTCTCCGCGAAATCTATTGAGGTAGAGCGTCAGATGTATGCCGATGGGGGTAGAGCACTGGATGGGTGCGGGCGGCGCGAGCCGTACCAAGCCTAACCAAACTCCGAATACCATCGAGTCTTGTCTGGCAGACAGACGGCGGGTGCTAAGGTCCGTCGTCAAAAGGGAAACAGCCCTAACCTACAGCTAAGGTCCCCAAGTCATATCTAAGTGGGAAAGCATGTGGGAATCCCAAAACAACCAGGAGGTTGGCTTAGAAGCAGCCATCCTTTAAAGAAAGCGTAACAGCTCACTGGTCTAAATAAGGGTTCCTGCGGCGAAGATGTAACGGGGCTAAAGATATGCACCGAAGCTTAGGGTTCAGAATTTATTCTGAGCGGTAGCGGAGCGTTCCGTAAGCGAGTGAAGCCGAAGGGTAACCGACGGTGGACGTATCGGAAGTGCGAATGCTGACATGAGTAGCGATAAAGAGGGTGAGATGCCCTCTCGCCGAAAGACCAAGGGTTCCAGCGCAACGCTAATCGGCGCTGGGTTAGCCGGCCCCTAAGACGAGCCCGAAGGGGGTAGTCGATGGGAACCACGTTAATATTCGTGGGCCTGAAGATGTGTGACGGATGGCGGAAGTAGTTCAACCTTATCGGATTGGTTGGGCTGCCAAGTTGTCCCGGGAAATAGCCTCTTCATATAGACCGTACCCGAAACCGACACAGGTGGTCAGGTAGAGTATACCAAGGCGCTTGAGTGAAGTATCCTGAAGGAACTCGGCAAATTGCCTCCGTACCTTCGGAAGAAGGAGGCCCTGATTTGAGGCAACTCTTATCAGGGGGCACAGGCCAGGGGGTAGCGACTGTTTATCAAAAACACAGGACTCTGCTAAGTCGGCTTCAAGACGACGTATAGGGTCTGACGCCTGCCCGGTGCTGGAAGGTTAAGAGGAGGAGTGCAAGCTCCGAATTGAAGCCCCAGTAAACGGCGGCCGTAACTATAACGGTCCTAAGGTAGCGAAATTCCTTGTCGGGTAAGTTCCGACCTGCACGAATGGCGTAACGACTTCCCCACTGTCTCCAGGATATGCTCAGCGAAATTGAAGTTCCCGTGAAGATGCGGGATACCCGCGGTTAGACGGAAAGACCCCGTGCACCTTTACTGCAGTTTCAGAGTGGCATTAGGAAAGAGCTGTGTAGCATAGGTGGGAGGCTTTGAAACTTGGGCGCCAGTCCGAGTGGAGCCATAGGTGAAATACCACCCTGCTGTTTTCTGATGTCTAACCTCGTACCGTTATCCGGTACAGGGACCCTCTGTGACGGGTAGTTTGACTGGGGCGGTCGCCTCCTAAAGAGTAACGGAGGCGCGCGATGGTAGGCTCAGGCTGGTTGGAAACCAGCTGCGAGAGTGCAATGGCATAAGCCTGCCTGACTGCGAGACTGACGAGTCGAGCAGAGACGAAAGTCGGTCATAGTGATCCGGTGGTCCCTCGTGGAAGGGCCATCGCTCAACGGATAAAAGGTACGCCGGGGATAACAGGCTGATACTGCCCAAGAGCTCATATCGACGGCAGTGTTTGGCACCTCGATGTCGGCTCATCACATCCTGGGGCTGGAGCAGGTCCCAAGGGTTTGGCTGTTCGCCAATTAAAGTGGTACGTGAGCTGGGTTCAGAACGTCGCGAGACAGTTTGGTCCCTATCTGCCGTGGGCGTCGATTGTTGAGAGGAGTTGCCCCTAGTACGAGAGGACCGGGGTGAACATACCTCTGGTGTACCTGTCATCGCGCCAGCGGTGCAGCAGGGTAGCTATGTATGGACGGGATAACCGCTGAAAGCATCTAAGCGGGAAGCCTCCCTCAAGATAAACAATCATCGAACCGTGATAGACCATCACGTTGATAGGCCGGGTGTGGAAGTGCAGTAATGCATGTAGCTAACCGGTCCTAATAGTTCTGTTCGCGCTTGGTGAATCTGCACCATCAACGTCAGGCCTGAATTGGCTTAATGTTGTGGGGGATTTGTCCAGCCGGATAATGACGCCTTCAAAAGCAACACAACCCTGATTGATACATCGATTTAAAACCTTGCACGCACGCCGGCTTCATTGCTTGGTGATCATAGCGTCTGTGACCCACCCGATCCCATCTCGAACTCGGCCGTGAAACCAGACAGCGCCGATGGTACTAGTGCTTAAGCACTGGAAGAGTAGGACGTCGCCAGGCATTGTAGCCGGCGGGCATGCGAGGAAATAACCCATTCACAAGTCAAAGGGCTGACCCCACAAAGGGCAGCCCTTTTGGCGTCTTTGATCGACGCCAGAGAATGGTGCCGCGGGATGGAGCAGTCCGGTAGCTCGTCAGGCTCATAACCTGAAGGTCGTTGGTTCAAATCCAACTCCCGCAACCACCGACACATTGAATTGAATCAAAAACAGCCTCGCCGGTTTCGGCGGGGCTTTTTTGCGTTTGGTTCTGCGCGCAAATAGGAAGCAGACTTCGTCCAAGACTGTTTGAACCTAGACCTCGCGACCCAAACTCGGCCATTCGTGCTTCTGCATGGTAGAAAAGTTTGTTGCGACGGGCGCCACATCGCTTGCCTTTGGCCTGCTGCATGTTGGACCTGTCCACTGCACCACGATCTGAGGCAGTTTCTGGAAGCGGAAGACCGCTAGAACGCGGCGTGGATCTGGAAGGACAGCTCCACTGGGCCGCCGAACGACGTCCGCGAGGCCTCGGCGCGCAAGCCCACCGGGAATTTTGCTGCTTGTCCGTCAAGGGTCAGGCCGAGCGATTGGCGGGTGTGATCTTGTGACATTTCGCCCCGAAACTGCGCTGCGCTCTCGTCTGTCTGAAAAGTGAGCGCCTGATGATCCTGGTTTCGGCTTTCGATGGCGGCGAACGGGCGCAAGCGCAAGCCACTGAACCCGAAGGGCATGCCCGCCTCCAGGCGGATCGCTTGGGCAGAGGCGCTTCTCTCGGCGACACGCACGCCAGCTATGCCCGGTACGTCATAGGCGTCCGTTTCATGCCAGATCCCAGTGACGGAAAGCGCCAGATCGAAGCCGGGGGTGCGTTCTGTCGGCACAAAGACCTGCCCGTGGAGCCTGGCCTCTAGCCCAATGAGAGAGCCGCGCACTGTTGCACCCGATCCGGTCCCGGAAAGATGTGCAAGGCTCGCCCAGGTCGGGCCTGCAAAGGCGAGGGCGGATGCATCGAGCCCGCCAAACCGCTCATCGAAGGCAAGGCCCAAAGCGAATGCGGTCTGCGTTGCAGACGGATCGGCTGCCTTCCTCGACGCACTGCCTCGGCCGTAGGTGAGAAATCCCGAAACCGGGCTCTCGCCTAATCTCCGCCCGATGACCAAGCCTGCCTGCGTGTTTCTCTGCCTCAGGCCGGTGTCGCTGCGGAAGCCGGAGTTTGAGGCGAAGGCGCCAGCCCAGGTCTTGTTGCTTCGGAACGAGTTTTGCACGGCGGATGCTACCGCGAGACCGAGGTGCGTCGCAGCGTGCTCACCAAGCGAGAAGGCGGAAAGGTCGATCGTGAGGAGCGCGTTGCCGACAAGGGTTCCGGGGCCTGTCAGGATCAGCTGCTCCGGTGCGTCGTCAAAGAAGAATGCCCCGCGGTCCTGCAAGCCCCAGATCAGGGTGTCGGTGCCATCCCCGAATGTCACGCTGCCGGCGAAGTTGACGTTGTCCTCCACGTCCAGTGTGTCATCTCCGGCCCCGAGATCGAGCGTGCCCGTGAATATGCTTCCCGCGCGCAGCCTGACCGTATCATCGCCATCTTCGAGCAGGATGGGTGTTGCAACCTGACCGCCTGACTCGACTTCAAGCAGATCATTGCCATTGCCCAGATGTGCAGTGCCTTCGATCATGCTTCCAGGCCTGATAATCAGCGTGTCGTTGCCCTCTCGGAGGCTGAGGGCAACGCCGCTCATGCCCCGCAGCGTACCGGCATTCACCACGGTCTGGCTCCGCTCGTCGCTCCTCCAAACGGCGATGGCGATGTTGCCTTCGATGAGGCCGGTATTTTTCACGTAGGAATCGTTCAGCGCCGGATCGAAATTGATCCCTACATCATGACCATGGCCGATGATGGTGCCCGAATTGATGATCACGCCGCTATCCAGATCGATCCCGTCCTGCTGTTCGGTTGCCTGGATGAGGCCGGTATTCACGATCCGGGCGCGCTCGGCGACGTTGATGCCATCGTCCTTCGAAACGATCACGCCGTGATTGACGATGGTGACATCATCCGCATTCGCGTTGATGCCTTCGTCTTCCGCCCTGATTGTCGCTCCGGCCCGGTTGGTGATGCTGCTGCCCGCCCCTGCTTGCACGCCGTCATCCCCGAGGCCCAGAATGGTCCCGTAATTGTCCACAGTGGAAAAATCGCCAAGTTTGACGCCGTCCGACCCTCCCGTGATCGTGGCGCCGGCGGCGTTGAGAAGGGTCGAGGCGTCGTCCGCCTGAACGCCCTCATCGCCGCCGGTTATCGTACCCCGGTTTTCCACCGCGGCCCGGTTCCCGAGGTTCAGCGCATCGCGAGCGCCCCGGATGATGGATCCGGCCGCATTGTCGATCCGGACATCGCAACCGCCTTTGACGGCGTGATCGAGCAGGCTCTCGATACTGCCGGTGTTGGCGAGCAAGACAGTGCTGCCGAATACGAAGGCGGGGCCGGAACTGGCGGTCGGGCCAGAATTGTTGATCGTGGCGCCGGAGAGGCTTTCATCGGAAATACCCGACCCCGGGCTGGCGCAGGTCCAGACGATGTCGGGCTCGCTTTCGGAAAGCACACAATCGGCGCGCGCAGGGGAAGGTAAAAAAGCAACCGCGAGAACCGCTACGGGAAGAGCTGTCCGGCCTGGTGTCCATGGGCCGCGCCGTGGACGTGGTTCCTTATCTGCATAGGGGAATGGAGCACACCGGTCCGAAAACGAAACCAACTTTGATCTCCCGCACAGGATCGACCGGAAATGAGACTGTTCTGAAACGCTTTGTTGAAAGTTCCCGGCAGGTTACTGCCAGTCTGACCCTACCGGGGCAGTGCTTGAACCTTGCAAGAGAGCAGGCTGTTTATCAAGCCATCATAGTCAGGTATTTTTTTGGTCGATACTGACAATGTGGCAGTACTCCACAATCCAATTACCGCGAAATCGATGCACAACCTTGATCTTACACGTCAGGATTTGCCATTCGATATGCCGCTTCTGCTTTAGACGGTGCGATATTACACTGCGCTAACAGTGGTCCCGGAGTGCGGTGGCCCGTGGTTGCCCTACAGCGCTCCAAAACCTCCGATAGAGACAACGTTGTATTGACCTGAGGCAACGTTGTCTCTATCGGAGGCTCAAATCGCGCGCTGAATCGCGAAACGCACAGGGAGAGAGTTATGAAAATCACCACGGGTCTAATGCTGTCCGCGTCATTTATGGCGTTTGGGGTAGCAACTCCTGCCATCGCGCAGGACAATCAGCCGGTTGACAACGCGGCTGAAGCAGATGCGATCAGTTCCAATGCCATCGTGGTGACGGCAACCCTGCGTGAGCAGACGTTGCAGGAAGTGCCCGTCGCGGTTTCTGTCGTTTCCGGCGATCTGCTGGACAGCACCGGCGTTTCAGGGATCAGCCAGATCACCGAAGCTGTGCCCAGCATCACCTTCACGAAGGGCAATAACGAATCCAACAGCTCGCTGAGCATTCGCGGGATTGGGACCAACGTTTTCTCCCCCGCGGTGGAGCCGTCCGTTTCGGTGGTCTTCGATGGCGTGGTCATGGCGCGCTCTGGTCAGAGCTTTCAGGATTTCATCGATGTCGAGCGTGTTGAAGTGCTGCGCGGTCCGCAGTCGACACTGTTCGGCAAGAATGCGTCTGCGGGCGTGGTGTCGGTGACGACGCAGGATCCGACCGACTATTTCTCCGGCAAATTCGATGCGATGTATGCCGAGGGCAATGAGTATCAGATCCGCGGCACCGTTTCGGGCCCGCTATCCGATACCGTGGGCATGCGCATCAGTGCGTTTCACCGCTCTTTCGATGGGCTTTCCACCAACCTTTTCGACGGTTCGGATGTCAACGGATACGAGGCCTGGGGCCTGCGCGGAAAGCTGCAGTTCGAGCCGACGCCAGACCTCACCGTCAAGCTGATCGGTGACTACCGCGATTACGAAGCTACTCCCACCTTCGTGCTGCGCGATTTCGATAATCCCGCCGCGCGCGATCTTGTCGCTCCGCTCGATCCGTCGATCAGCAACATGGACGTGAAAGTCAATCTCAATCCGCTCAGCCTTTCCACCCAGGGCGGTGGGCAGCTGAACGTGGAATATGTCTTCGCCAATGAAATGACGCTGACCTCGATCTCGGCGATCCGTAACTGGAAGTTCGAGAACGAGCTGGATGTCGACGGTACGCCGCTCTCCGTGGGCCAGCCGCCGGTGCTGCCGTTTGCATGGGATTCCAATGCGGGGCGCACCAACCTCGATCAGTACAGCCAGGAAATCCGTCTGGCATCGCCCGACCTTGGCGGCTTCGATTTCCTTGTCGGTGCCTTCGCCTACAAGCTCAAGCTTGATCGCTATTTCCAGCGTCGCTGGGTCTTCTCCGGCCCGCGCCCGCGTAGCGGCACGTTCAACAGCACGACGGACACCACCAATCTGGCGGCCTTCGTCAGCGGCAACGCCTATTTCGGTGACTTCAACCTGTTTGGCGGCGTGCGCGTCATCCGTGAAGAGCTGGAGTGGGAGGTTGTTCGTGACCCTGCCAACGTTCTGGTGCCTGGTGACGAGCCGCTGCCGGGCGCAGCAGGCCGGCCGGCAGACTTCACCGGATCGACCAGCGACACAGCCGTTACGGGCACGATCGGTCTGCGCTATGATTTCGGCCCGGCGAACGCCTATGTCCGCTATTCGCGCGGCTACAAGGGGCAGGGCTTCAACGTCGCTTTCGCCTCGCAGGAGGGCAGCGAGCCCATCGATGCTGAATCTGTCGATGCCTTCGAAGCGGGCCTGAAGCTGGAAACCTATGATGGCGTATTCGCGGTCAATGCCGCTGCCTTCTACACCAAGTACGACAATTATCAGGCGCAGGCGCAACGCCCCAACGACATCACGTTCGAACTTGCAAACGCCGGTGCAATCTCCACCAAGGGAATTGAGCTGGAAACCAGCATTAATCCCACGGAACTGACCTCGATCCGGTTCGGTGCCACGCTGATGGACGCAAAGATCGACAGCTTCCCCGGCGGCCCCTGCTATCCCGGCCAGACGGCAGCGCAGGGTTGCGTCGGCGGTTCACAGAACCTTGCCGGTGCGCCTTTGCCAAATGCCCCGGACCTGCGCCTGACCGCATTCGTCAGGCAGTATGTGCCGCTGGGCGATTCCTCGCCCGTGGACCTCTATGTGCAGAGCAATGCGGTGTATCAGTCGGAAGTGCAGTGGAGCCTCAACCAGGATCCGCGCACCCTGCAGGATGGCTATGCCGTTGTGAACGGAGCCATCGGCGTTGAGGATCGCGACGGGCGCTATTCCCTCAGCGTGTTCGTGCGCAATATCTTCGATCAGCAGCAGCCTGCATCCCTCAGCTATTCGACGACGGCCGGTGGCCGCTCGCTGGCTCAGGTGTGGCGAAACCAGGAACGGTATTTCGGCGTGCAGGGAAGCTTCAGCTTCTGATCGGGCCGTTCAGGGCGGTCGCTCCTCCTTTCTGGATCGCCCCTGTTCAATGGCGGCAGCGACATTTCCAGTCGCTGCCGCCATATTGCTTTGAAGCGGGAGAATGGCAGTGGTTTTTAGGCGCATCGCAATCTGGGCTGCTCTTGTGGCAGGCATCGCGCCGTTGTCCTCTCTCGCGAAGGGGGAGAGCGAGGAGCGGCCCAATTTCCTGCTGATCGTGTTCGAAGACATGAGCCCGCATATCGGTGCCTATGGCGATCCGGTGGCGCAAACCCCGGTGCTGAATGCCTTTGCCGAAGAGGCGGTGCTTTATGAGCGAGCATTTACGACGGCGGGAGTGTGCGCACCCAGCCGCGCGGCGCTCGCCATGGGCGTTCCGCAGCAGTCGATCGGCGCGCAGCAGATGCGGGTCGCCACGGGCGTGGAACTCGAAGATGGGTCCCGCCTGCCGTATGCCGCGGTGCCGCCGTCCTATGTGAAGGCCTATCCCGAACTGCTGCGCCGCGCTGGCTATTACACCACCAATAACGGCAAGACCGATTACCAGCTGGCCGTGGACAGTTATCGCGGCGGTCCGTTTACAATCTGGGACGATAGCGATGCCGCGCATCCGTGGCGCGGGAGGGCGCAGGGGCAGCCGTTCTTCGCCATGGTCAACATCATGGAGACCCACGAAAGCTGGACTTTCCCGCTTGATCTCAAGCCCGATGCCCACCCGATGGCAGAGCGGCTGGGTGCCCGGTTGCGCGAAGCGCTGACGGGCCGTGCGCAGGTGCATGATCCCGCGCAGGTGATCGTTCCGCCTTTCCTTCCCGATACCCCGCTTGTCCGGCAAGAGCTCGCGCAGATGCTCGACAATATTCACTATTACGAACAGACGGTGGCGCGCCTGCTGGCAGAGCTTGCAGAAGACGGTCTGGCCGACAACACGATTGTGATCGTCACGACCGATCATGGTGATGGCATTCCGCGCGCGAAGCGATCCTTGTACGACGCCGGCCTGCATGTGCCGCTGATGGTGCGCTGGCCGGATGGGCAGGGCGCAGGAACGCGCGACGGACAGCTCGTCAGCTTCGTGGACATGGCGCCCACCATCCTAGAACTTGCAGGTGAGGACGTGCCGGAATGGCTGGCGGGGCGGGTGTTCCTAGGCCCCGAAACCGGGCCGGAGCGCGGTTATATCTACGCTGCCATGGACCGGCATGACGCGCAGCAGGATTTCGCCCGCGCGGTGCGGGACGACAGGTGGAAATACATCCGCAATTACGAGCCTGAAAGGCCGTTCTTCCGCCATCTGAGGTTCCGCGACATGCAGCGATCCATGCAGGAATTGTGGCGCCTGCACGAGGCAGGCGAATTGCCGCCGCGCATCCAGCAGTATTTCACCGCGCCCCGGCCAGAGGAGGAGTTGTACGACACCTGGGCCGATCCGTATGAGATGACCAACCTCGCAGAGGACGAGCGCTACATCCGCATGCTGGACAGGATGCGCGGCGCATTGCATCGCCATCGCGAAAGGTTTGAAGACCTCTCCGTCGGCGGTGAACTGGCCATGGTTGAGCGCATGTGGCCGGGGCTTGAGCAGCCGGAAACTTCCGCCCCTGTCATGAGCGAAACGCGGGCAGGCCTTGTAAGGCTGACCTCGCAAACGCCCGGAGCCTCAATCGGCTATCGGATCGATGGCGGCCCCTGGAAAGTCTACGTCGAACCGCTCGATCTGGGGGTTGGCAAAACACTGGAAGCAAAGGCCGTGCGCTATGGCTTTGCCGAAAGCCCGGTGACCCAAGCTGTTGGCGACTGAGAGACAGGCTGCGCCCGTGGCGGGCGTAGATTACAGTCCGGCGCCGAACGGATAGAGCGGATCGGTGCTGTCATCGGGTGCCGCAGGATCCTGCGCCTCCACCGCTTCCATCGAACGCGGAAGTTCGAACGGCAGCCGTCCGCGCGCCTTCGCCCGGCCCAGCGCCACGTCCAGCACGGCGGCGTCGCTCGCTCCGAAGTTGGCCAATATAACGTCAGTCAGCGGCAGCACCTGCGTCAGCACGGCTGGCCGGTCGAGAAAGATTGCCAGCATCGTCGGCACATCAGCCGCACTGGCCTGCGCCAGCGCTTCATAGGCAGGATCGCCGGGCTGGAAATTCAGCCTTCCTTCCTTGTAACGGCTGCCAAAGAAATGGTTGGGGTGAAGCATCTCCGACGGCGTATCGGCACGCACGATGGCGAAATCAGCGTCGGCAATTTCCTCGACTACTTGCAACCCTGCTGCCTGGGCGGCTTCGGGTGACATGCCGTGCAGCCAGACTTTTGCGCCGGACGCGAAGGGCAGGGCGCTGCCTTCATTGCGCAGCAGGACCTGCGCTTCACGCTGCAGCCTGTCGGCCTTGGCGATATCGTCCGCGCCGCCGATCGCAGCCGTTGCCGCAGCAGGGCTGACATAGGGATTATCAAACAGGCCGAGCTGGAACTTGGGCACCATCACGCGGATCACCGACTGGTCTACGCGCGCCTCGTCGAGTTCGCCTGCATCAAGGGCTTCGAGCAGGGGAGCGACATCGTCCGTGCCGCCGAACTGGTCGATCCCGGCCTGCAAGCCTTTGACGTAGCGTTGTTGGACGGTGAGGTCCTCCACCCCCCATGACGTGGCGATATCCTGCGCACGCTGCGGCGCTTCGTCGGTCGGGTTCAGGCACCTTTCGTTGCAATCGCGGGTGATGCCCCAATCGGACAGGATGATGCCTTCGTAACCCAGTCGCTGGCGCAGCAGGCCATCCAGCAATTGCGCACTATAACCGGGGCTGACCGCCTCGATCGCTTCGCCATCCAGCGTTGCGTCGCGAAGGATTGGATAGGCGGGCATGATCCCGGCGCTTTTCGCAGCCAGCGCGCCATTGAAGGCAGCGATATGCTGCGCGAAATAATCGCCTGGATCGGCAAAGCGACCGTAGTAATTGTGCGCTTCGAACCCTTCCGGCTGCGCGCCATAGCCCACCCAGTGCTTCACCACGGTCATGACCCCGTCGGCCTGCAGTCCATCACCGCTACCCTGGAAGGATTCCACATAGGCACCGCCCAGTTCGCTGCTGAGTTCGGCCTGGCTGCCGAATGTGCCGCTGCCGCGCGGCCAGCGCGGCTCTGTCAGCAGATCAAGCTGCGGGGAAAGCGCCATGTGGATGCCCAGCGCACGATATTCGCGGCGGGCAATTTCGCCGAACTCGCGCACGAGTTGCGGATCGCGAAGCGCCGCAAAGCCGAGCAGTTCGGGCCACTGGCTCGTGCCGCTGCCAGCCTCCGCCGCGCCAAGGACATAGCTGAAATGGTTGCGCGGATCGGTGCTGATCGTCAGCGGAATGCCCAGCCTGCCAGCGGCGGCGACTTCCTGCGCGAGGTTGTTCTGCTCTGCCAGGTCGGCCGGGTCGAGCGTGAGGCGAGTGATATAGCTGGTGACGTGCTTGTTACCCACCAGCGCGCCAAGCGACTCAAGGTCGTAGGTAGCTGCGCGGCCAAGTTCACCGCCAAGCCCCGGCATCGTCGAATGCATCAGCGTGCCGACTTTTTCGGCCTGCATCATGCGCGCCGCAAGGTCAGTTGCGCGCTCTTCTGCCGACAGGCGCCAGTCCTCGTAAGGAGCAAGCTGGCCATCGCCATCGGCATCGCGGAACTGCAAACCGTCGACTGTAATAGCGCTCTTCACCCGCAGGCCGAGATCGCGCTGGGTGGATTGCACGGGTTGCATCGGCTCCGCGCCGGAGTGAACGCAGCCGCCCAGTGAGACGGCGCTCAGCACCAGCATCGAGGTTGCCATTAGCTTTGCGGTTTTCATGTCAGGTTCCTGTATCTTCAAAAGCTGGGTCAGCGTCAGGCTGGCGGCGTATCGTAAGCGAGGCGGAAGCCCACATTGCTCGCCCCCATTCCCGGATCGCGGCCTTGCCGGGCTGCGGGGCGATAGCGCTGGCAGTAATTGGGGGCGCACAGGTAACTGCCGCCCTTCATCACGCGGCTGGGGTAACCGGGATTGAGCGGGTCATAGGCCTGGTTCTCGCTTGGCCCGCGCGGATTATCGGTATCTGCCGGATCGTGTCCGGGGCGGAACAGGTCCGCCGTCACTTCCCAGACATTGCCGACCATGTCGTAAAGGCCATTGGAATTGGGCGCATAGCAGCCGACAGGAGCGATGCCCTTGAAACCGTCAGTCTCCTGATTGACGGCAGGAAACACGCCTTGCCAGCTGTTGGCTTCTTCGGGCTGATCGGTCGTGGCAGGCTGCCCGGCGGAGGCGGCATATTCCCATTCTGCCTCCGTTGGCATGCGCCCGCCTTTCCAGCGCGCATAGGCCTGCATGTCGTCCCATCCCAGATGAACCACCGGTTCATCGCCCTTGGCTTCAGGACCATTTGGGCCATAGGGCCGCTTCCAGTTCGCGCCGGGCACGTATTTCCACCAGTCGGAATAGCTGTTGGATGGCCGTTCGGGCGGGGTGAAGACTGCCGAGCCTGGCAGCAGCAGTTCTGGCGGTATCTGCGCTTCAGGCACACCGAAGGCCGCCGGATCGACGGGCTTTTCAGCCAGGGTGACATAGTCGGTGGCGTCCACGAATTGGGCGAACTGCCTGTTCGTCACCTCGTGCGGATCGATCCAGAAAGCATCGACGGTGGTCTGCCGGACCGGGCCTTCCTCGGGATAAACCTCGGCCTGTCCCATCGCGAAGGTGCCGCCCTCAAGCTGCACCGGCGTATCCTCGATTGCAGAGCAGGCGCGGGCGACCTGCTCCTGCGACGCGGCGGGGGCTTCCGACTCTGCGCTGCAACCGGCGGCTGCCAGGCAGATGGCCACAGCAGCCAGGCCGATGGTCTTGTCAAAAGCCATGAAATTCACCTGTCACCGTCAAGGATCGGCCCCAGCGGTGCCGTGGGATCATCCGGATAAATCCCGCCGCGATCCACCGCCATGGGTGCAATCTCTGCGCTCATCTCTTCCGCCAGCGCCAGCAGCCGCTCGTATTCGCCCGGATACCTGTTGGCGATGTCATAACGCTCCTGCGGGTCGGCCAGCATGTCGAACAGCTTGGGTGCGGTGTAGCGACGGAAATCTATATGCGAGGCGCGATAATATTCGCTCAACAGCAATTTAAAGCGTGGGCTGCGCACGGCGGCGAGCCCGTTGTTGTTGATGAAGTAGAGGATTTCGTGCGGGCTGGGCGCGCCTCTCGTCCACATCGCGGTAACGTCGCGGCCATCGATAGTGCGGTCCTGCGGCACCTGCGCCCCGGCCAGCTGCGCGAAGGTGGGCAGCATGTCGATGCTCATGCTCATCGCGTCATTATGGGTTCCGGCCGCCACGCCCGCAGGCCAGCGCAGCAGGAACGGCACGCGGTAGCCGCCTTCATTGGTATCGCCTTTGTGCCCCTTGAACGGGCCGCTACTGCCCTGAAACCACGGGCCATTGTCGCTGGTGAAGATCACCAGAGTGTTTTCCCGCAGGCCGTTTTCATCCAGTGCGGCGAGAATGCGCCCAACGGCGTCATCCAGTGTCTCGATCGTGTCGCCATAATCGCCCGCCGGTCCGCTGCGGCCCGTGTTCTCTGGCGGGAAGAAGAGCGGGCGATGGGGAAAATTGGTGGCGTAGTAGAGGAAGAACGGCTCAGCCGCATGGTCCGCGATGAAGCGCTCGGCCTCCGTTGCATAGGTGTCCTCAAGAGTGGTCTGGTCGATTTCGCGCTCCACCATCCGGGTGCCCCGGTAAAGGTTGAACGGCTCCTGATCGTTGGAATAGGGAACGCCGAGGAAGCTTTCGAAACCCTGCTGGGTCGGCCAGTATTCCAGGCGATGGCCAAGATGCCATTTGCCGATCATGCCCGTGGCATAGCCCGCATTGCGCAGCATCTCGGCAATGGTGATTTCCTCACTCGGAAGGCCCCAGTCGGAATGCGGCCTGGTGACGAACTGCATGCCGGAGCGCGGGGCATAGCGGCCCGTCAACAGGGCCGCGCGGCTGGGGGAACACACGTTCGATCCGGCATAGAATTGCGACATGACGAGGCCGTCCGTGCCGATAGAATCGATATGCGGCGTTTCGATATATTCGGCGCCTGAAGAGGACAGGTCGCCCCATCCCATATCATCTACGAAGATTACGACGAAATTCGGGCGCGGCGCGTTGTCGCTGGTTTGCGCAGACGCCGGAGGGCTCCAGAGCAGTGACGCGATCACAGCGGCGAAGGCGAACCTGCCGAACGCCGATAGCCCCGAAATTTTAGCCGAACCGGTCATTCCATCATCCCACGCGCCATGTCACTCGCCCTTCATGGCGGCAACTTTTGACACTTCGCTATAGACAACGTTGTCTTCCGTCAATACAAACTCCGGCAAGAACTATTGGTCTGAGCGGGAGAGGCTAGCTGATGGCAAGAGTCACGATCAAGGATATTGCGAAGCACGCAGGCGTTTCGTTCAAGACCGTATCACGCGTCATCAACAAGAACCCCAGTGTGGGGGAGGACTTGCGCGAAAAGGTAGAGGTGTCGATGACGGCGCTGGGATACCGTCCCAACCGTGCCGCCAGTCTTCTTCGCGGGGGCAAGTCCTACACCATCGGCCTGATCCTGGGCCCGCTGACGGGATATATCGAGCCGGGTTCGGATCGGTCTATTCCAACCTACATCACGGACATTATTACCGGCCTGCTGCAATCATGCGGGCGGGCGGGCTATCACCTGCTGATAGAGCCCATCACCAATGATCAGATCGAGGCCGGAGCAGAGGCGATCGATGCTCTGCTGGAGGATATGACGCTGGACGGCCTCGTGCTTGTCCCCCCGTTGTGTGACCGTCTCTGGCTGGTGGACCACCTGATAAACAAGGGCATGCCCTGCGTGCGCATCAATCCGGGCAAGGGGCACGAGCGGACGATCTCTATCGGCTTCGATAACGAGGCGGCGGGGGCCGAAGTCGCCAGTTACGTCCTGCGGCACAACCATCGCAAGGTGGGGTATATTTCGGGGCCGCCCAACCACGGATCGCACCACCTTCGCTGGCAGGGCTTCTCGCGCACGCTTTGCGAGGAGAGTGACGTCGAACTGCGTGACCTTGGCGGAAACTTCACCTTTGACAGCGGTTGGGCCGCTGCAGAGCAGTTCCTGAACGAAAGCTCCGACTGGCGGCCAACCGCCATTTTCGCCGCCAATGACGAGATGGGCGCCGGTGTCATCGCCTATGCCAAGAGCATCGGCCTGGATGTTCCGGGAGATATCAGCGTGATCGGCTTCGGCGATCTTGCCGTCGCATCGCAGTGCTTCCCGCGCCTCACCACCGTTCGGCAACCGACCATCGAGATCAGCCGGGATGCGGCGACGGAACTGATCAATGCGGTGGCCATGCGCGATATGGCTGAAGGGAAAGTCGTGAACCATCCCTACCGCTTCGTTGAACGCGCTTCCTTCGCCGCGATCTGAACGCAGCGGTAAACAGACAAATATACCAGAGGTCGTCATGAAATTCGCACCGAGAGCCAAGGCTCTTCTCACAGGGCTGGCACTGCTGACAGGCGCGTGCGCCCACCCGCTTTCTGCAGAGCAGACGGGCCCGGCAGACGGCTCCGTTGCCGAGAACCAGCCGCGCAACATCATCTTCATCCTCGTTGACGATCTGCGGTTCGATGGCATGGGATTTTTACAGCCCGAATTGCAAACCCCGGCGCTGGACAGGCTGGCACGCGGCGGCACCTATATGCCCAATACGCTGGTCACATCATCACTGTGCAGCCCCAGCCGCGCCACGATCCTTACAGGCATGACAGCGCGCAATCACGGTATCGTGGACAACAATGATTCCAGCGAGGATGGCCTGACCTTTTTCCCGGCCTACTTGCAGCAGGCGGGCTACGACACGGCCTTCATCGGCAAGTGGCACATGGGCGCAGCCTCTGATGAACCGCGTGCCGGGTTTGACAAATGGGTCAGCTTCAAGGGGCAGGGCAGCTACTACCCCAATCCCGATGCCCCGCAGGGACGCGAAACGACCTACAATGTCGACGGCAAAGTTGTTCCGCAGCGCGGCTATATCACCGATGAGCTGACCGATTATGCGATGAACTGGCTGGAAAGCGAGCGCGATCCCGATCAGCCTTTCATGCTCTATCTCAGCCACAAGGCAGTCCATTCCGATCCTCTGCCCGCACCGCGCCATGCGGGCCAGTATGACGACGTGGTGTTCGATCTGCCCGCCAGTTCGGCAAACACGCCGGAGAATTACGAGGGCAAGCCCCTGTGGGTCTATAACCAGCGCAACACGTGGCACGGCCTCGATTTCTTCTACAATTCAGACATGTCGATGCAGGAATATCTGCGCTATTATTATTCAACGCTGTCCTCGGTTGATGACAGCGTAGCCCGCATCCTCGCCTATCTGGAAGCCAACGATCTGGAGGATGATACGCTGATCGTCTTCACATCGGATAATGGCTATCTGATTGGCGATCATGGGCTGATCGACAAGCGCAATGCCTACCAGCCGTCTGTGCAGGTGCCGATGCTGGTCTATGCGCCGGGGGCGGTGCCGGCAGGGGTGGTAAACCCCGGTCGCATCCGCAATCTCGACTTTGCGCCCACGTTCCTGTCGCTGGCAGGCGTGGCATTGCCGGCGCAGTTCGAAGGGCACAACGCCTGGCCGCTGATGACCGGCACGATGACAACCGCCGATTGGCAGCCCGATGATTTCATCTACGAATATTACTGGGAATGGACCTTCCCAATGACGCCGGGGACGTTCGCCATCGTGCGCGACAATCTGAAGTACATCCAGTACTACGGCGTCTACGATATCGAGGAATTGTACGACCTTTCGCAAGACCCGGAAGAGATGAACAACCTCATCGACGATCCGGACTATCTGGATGCCAAGATCGAACTGCGCCAGGCGCTGTTTGAGCAACTGGCTGACCAGGACGGTCGCCATGTCATTCCCTACACCAAGCGGCACTCTCGCGGCAGCGTGCGGCGCATGGAAGGCGGCACGCGCGCTGCCGATTTTCCCGATCGCTGGTATGTTGAGCCCAACCGCCTGGACCGGCTGGACGATATTTTCGCTGACAGTCCAGCCAAGGAAGCAGCGCACGAACGCGGAGAGGCCATGTCCGAATTCCCCGTTCTGGGCACCGGCAGCAACAGCGTGGAGCAGGCCAGCAAGGGGCTGGAATAATGATGACTGGCGGTGCAAAATTGCGCACAGGAGCTCTTTGCCTCATCGCCTTAGTCGCGGCCCTGGCAACCGTGGCCCTGTCATCCGCGGCTGGGCTGGCGCAGGATAATTCGCCCCGCGAACGGCCCAATGTCATCGTGATCCTGGCTGACGATGTCGGCGTGGAAGCATTCCGGGCCTATGGCGGAGAGCACGATACGCCCAACATCGATCGCCTGGTTCGCGAAGGTGTGACTTTCGACCATGCCTTTTCCACTCCCCTGTGTTCGCCCAGCCGGACGCGCCTGATGACGGGCAAGGAAAATGCACGCAATTACGAGGCTTTCGGATATCTGGGGCCGGACGAGCGGACTTTCGGCAATCTCTTCAGCGATGCAGGATACGTCACCGGTATCGTGGGCAAGTGGCAGCTGAGCGGCAACGGGTTCGACGGGCGCACCGGCATCAGCCCCGCGCAGGCGGGCTTTGGTCAGTCCCTGCTCTGGCAACTGGAGCCCGGTCCGCAGAAAGGCTCCCGCTATTGGGGGCCGACCCTGTGGCGGGACGGCGGCTGGCTGATCCCGGAAGAGGGGTTCGGCCCCGATTATCTGAGTGATTATGCATTGTCCTTCCTGGACGAGCACGCGGACAGTCCGTTCTTCCTCTATTACCCTATGGTGCTGGTGCACGATCCCTTCGTCGCCACCCCGGCAGAGCGCGTGGGCGGTGATGAACAGCACAATTTCGGCCTGCTGATGCAATATATGGATCGCATGGTGGGCCGCCTGCTAGACCGGCTGGATGCGCTGGAGCTGACAGACGATACGCTGGTGGTGTTCACGGCGGACAATGGCACCAACCGGCGCATCTATTCGCAGCGTAACGGGCAGCGGATCAGGGGCGGCAAGGGTTTGCCCACGCTGACAGGAACCCACGTACCGCTGATGATGCGATGGCCGGGCACCATCCCGGCGGGCGAAAGGCGCAGTGGCCTGTTCGACTTTACCGATGTCCTGCCCACCATTGCAGAGGCCGCCAGCCTGCCTGTTGCCGCAGATGTAGACGGCGTGAGCCAATTGTCCGTGGCGCAAGGCAGATCACGCTCCGCGCGCGAGACGATTTTCCAGCATTACGCCCCTGTGTGGAGATGGCCGTCGACCCGCTTCGTGTTCGACCTTCAGAGGAAGCTTTACGAAGATGGCCGCTTTGTCGCGCTGGACCTTTCGCTGGGAGAGGAAACCGAGCTGGATCGGCAATCCCTTACCGCTAAGGATAGTGAGCAACTGGCGCGGTTCCAGGCCATTCTTGATGCCGATACAGCCCCGCTCGATCAGGAACGCTACCCCTGGTGTGCAGGTCTTGAACCGAGTGTCGAGGGTGGTGACCCCGTGCTCGTCGGATGCGGTACGGCTCCGGGCAACAGGGCTGACTGACAGGGCCAGCTAGCCGAATGCCTATGAAGTGACCGTGGCAGGCACGCTGGCTGGCGCAAAGAGGCTGCGGATGCCTGTCAGCAGGATGGCCAGCGCAGCCACCGATCCAACAGCGGTCACGATAGCCAGCGAGTCCGCCAGCCTCTGCGGGTCTGCGAAGACGAAATCCGTTGTCAGCGCCACCGCCACCGGAGCCAGCGCGCCGCCAATCAGGTTGAGCGTGATGCCCGCCACCGCCAGCAGGCGCGCCCTTTGGGCCGTCGGCGCGAGATTGAGCATGATGGCGTAGCCGAGCGAGACAATGATCCCGCCCAGCAGCGAACGGCAAAAGAATAAGGCCAGGCACGCATAGGGAGAGGCGACCAAAGGCAGGCCGATGGCGAGCGGTGCCGAGACCGACGCCGCCATGATCAACAGCAGCACTTGTGGCTTGCGGGTGCGCGTGATCCGCTGCAGCAGTTCGACGAGATAGCCGCTGCCAAGGGTGCCCAGCAACCCGGCTGCAATCGTGATCGCGCCTGCCCAGAACCCGATATCCTCGATGGCCCAGCCATGCTTGCGCAGGAACAGCGCAGGCAGCCATGCGCCGACAGCGGTCGCCACGAACACCAGCATGGTCAAGGTGAGCATGACCCGCAGATAGTTCGATGGGGGCGCAAACAGGAAGGTGAACACCGGCCCTAAAGGTTTGCGAGGTGCGGAGCTCGTTTTGCTGCGGCCATGGTCCGCCTGTCCAAAAAGTACGGCGGCGAGGACAAGGCCGGGCAGCCCTGCGATCAGGTAGATGATTTTCCACCCGCTGATCGCTGGCAGGGGACCGATCGCGAAAATGCCGAATGGATCGAACCAGGCGGCCAGCGCGCCGCCGATCAGCATGGAACTCCCCACGCCGAAATAGATGCCACTGGCGTAGACGCCCATGGGCTTTGCGATTTTCGGGCCAGCGTAGCGTTCGGCAATCAGCGAACCGGCTGCGGGCGTGATGCCCGACATCGCGGCCGCCGAACCCACTCTCAGCAACAGCAGAGCGGCAAAGCTGGACGCAGCTGCCGCAAAACTGGTGAGCAGGCTCCAGACCGTGACGAGAATGCCGAGCAGGCGGAACCGATCCTCATGATCCGCCACGTGCCCCAGGGGCAGTGCGGCAATAACGTAGCTGATGGAGAACGCAGCGCCGATAAACAGCCCGATCAGCGTATCGCTGACGCCGAATTCAAGCCGGATCGGCTCTGCCAACAGCGTGGCGAGGGTGCGGTGGAAAAAGGCGAGCGTCTGCACCGACGCCAGCAAGGCAACTGCTTTCCAGCCCGCAGACAACATTGCTTGCTTTCCCTCGCCCGTACACCTTCCCGGTTTCATCGGGCACTAGCGAGGAAGCTGCGGTTTGTCTCGGCTCTCTTACGGATCGATATACCTGGCGCATGGCGTGCCCAGCGTGATCGTGGCCCGTTCCGGCTGGTGAAGGCAATCGCGCTCCGGGTCGTAACGCAGCGGAGCGGGGCGATCTTCCACCTCGTCGGGTAGGAGTGCGCCCAGGCGTTTCACGACATCTGCATAGCGGGGATCGTCCGCCAAATTGCGGGTTTCATCGGGGTCTACCGAGTGATCAAAAAGCTGCCTGCCTTTGCGGCCCGCCTCGAATTCGGCGTAGTGCCACCGCGCGGTGCGCACGCTGCGCCCGCCTGCGATCTGCGTGTAGACGGGTCGATCCCAGCCTTCCAGTGCCGGTTCGGACAGCAGCGGCATCAGGCTGCGGCCCTCTACGGCGTCCGGCACAGATAAGCCAGCCAGTTGGGCAAGCGTTGGGAAGAGATCGATCAATTCGACAAGGCGCGATGAAGCAGCGCCATTGCCCATCGCATCAGGTGCATAGATCACCAGTGGAACGAGGGCCGAAGGCTCCCACAAAAGGCGCTTTGCCCACTGATCATGTTCACCCAGAAGGAAACCGTGATCGCTGACGAACACGACGATGGTGTTATCGGCAAGACCGTTTTCATCCAGCGCGGCGAGCAGTCGGCCAACCTGTGCATCCACGAAGCTGGTGGCGGCGTAGTATGACTGGATAAAGCGGCGCTGCTCAAGTTCGGTCATGCCCATGTCATCCGGAATGAACAGGGCGGCGGCTTCCGGCGGCGCTGTCTGATCGGCAGCAGCCCAGGCCGGTATGTCAGCCAGATCGTAAAGATCGAAATAGGCTGCTGGGGCAACCTCTGGCACATGCGGACGGTAGAAACCTGCCGCGATAAAAAACGGTTCGTCCCGGTGCTGCGTAATCAGGTCGATGGCCTTGGTCGCAACCATTCCGTCGGTCTGCTCAAGATCTCCCACCTCGTCCCGATAGAACGCGAGGGCGGAGCCGATATGATTGCCGGGCGTCATGTTCTGAAGGCGATCGAGAACCTCCAGGTCATGACCTGCAGGATCGATAGCGATGTCCCAGCTTTGCGGATCGTCGGGGCCGGGGCGGCCCACACCGCCGGGAACGCCCTGGTGGAAGATTTTCCCCACGCGCCCGGTAAAGTACCCATTCTGCCGGAACAGTTCCGGGATCGTCACGAGGTCCGGGCGTTTTGCGCGAAGGGGCGTGGATAGATTGGTGACGCCCACGGTATCGGGCCGAAGTCCGGTCATAAAAGAGGCGCGGCTGGGCGCGCACCACGGATATTGGGAATAGGCACGGTCGAACCGCACGCCCTTGCTGGCCAGTTCATCGATATGCGGGGTCAGCACTTGCGCGCCGTATGTTCCCAGGCGGGCATTGAGATCGTCCGAAACGATGAAGAGGACGTTCGGCCTTTTCGCGGATGTTGCAGCGGCAGACGGCTGCGGATTGCTGACGCACGATGTCAGCAAGGCGGCTGAGAGAATGAGCCATAGTGATGCGAAAAGTTTCATGTCAGATCTCAACCATATGCCTGCTTTGCCAGCAGTGGATTCATGATCTAGCCGCTTGTGACAACGTTGTCCATCGCTCCTGCCGGCTAACCGCAGGCCGTGCCTTTTGCGCCCTTCACACAAGCAGCTTGGTGCGAATACTTCTCCCGCAAGCGTCGGTTTTCAATAGTTTGCCGCTTTATGCTAGTCAGGCTGTCCCGCATGGGTAGCCACTTACGTTTGGAGCTGTTTTCGCGGGGGAAGGGGATGCGCTTTGGCGAAGAATATCGTCATTCTGCTTGATGGAACGTCGAACCAGATCAGCAGCAACCGATCCAATGTGCTGCGGTTTTACGGTATCCTTGCCAAGAGCGATGAGCAGGTCGTCTATTACGATCCGGGCGTCGGCACATTGGGAACGGGCAGCCGCTTCTCGCACTATCGTACCAAGATGGTTGAACTGCTGGGCCTGGCGACAGGATACGGCCTGGATGACAATGTGAAGGAGGCTTATCGCTTCCTCGTCGAGAATTACGGAAGCCGGGGCGCTGACGAGGAGCGCGACCGCATCTACATCATCGGTTTCAGCCGCGGCGCGTATACTGCGCGTGTCCTGGCGGGATTTCTGAACGCGTTCGGATTGATGGAGAAGCGCAACCTCAACCTGCTGGACT
Organism: Aurantiacibacter rhizosphaerae; assembly: GCF_009807005.1. GTDB lineage: Bacteria > Pseudomonadota > Alphaproteobacteria > Sphingomonadales > Sphingomonadaceae > Alteraurantiacibacter > Alteraurantiacibacter rhizosphaerae. The sequence goes on from NZ_WUBR01000003.1 coordinate 459,923, forward strand.
ATGCCTATCGCGCCTACAAGCGGATTGGGGAGGAGGGGCAGGACGAGGCGACCGCCTTTGCCGAGATGCGCCTGTTCGAACGCATCCTGCGGCCCGACCGTGCTCCGGTGCGCATGCTTGGCCTGTTCGATACTGTGGCCTCTGTGATCGAGCATGGCCGATATGGCCTGCGCCTGAAATCCCACGCTTTCACCAGCCGTAACCCGTCTGTCGAAAGCGTGTTTCATGCCGTTGCGATAGAGGAACGGCGAACGATGTTCAGGCCCGTTCTGTGGGAGAAGGACCAGGAATATCGCGGCAATCCCTTCAATGCGAAAGGGGCCAGACCGCAGCAGCTGAAGGAAGTATGGTTTCCCGGCTATCACGCCGATGTCGGGGGCGGCCATGCAGAAGAAGAAAGCGGTTTATGCAAGGTGCCACTGGTCTGGATGATAGAGCAGGCGCGCACCGCGGGACTTCAATTTACCACGCGCAGCGTCAACAGCCTGGTGCTGGGGTCCGATCCCGCTTCCAAATATGTTCCGCCAAACAGGCTGGGTGAAACCCATGATTCAATGAATCTGGCCTGGAGCATCCTTGAGATGCTGCCGCGCCGCAAGGCGGTCTGCTCCAGGCGTCCTTCCATCTTCGGGTGGTCCATTCCATGGTTTGAACGGCGCCATATTCCAACGGGCGCCAGTATCCATCGCGCGGTGGAGGATCGAAAGGCGGCAGGGATGGGGTGGCCAAAGAATATCCCGGAGGATTTTACCTTCGTCGAATAGGGCACGCACCGGCACGGGCTGTCATAACCTTGGCGCATTTGGCATGTATTGCGCCGTCTCGAATCGAAACTCCTTAATAGGCACGCATTAGTTATGATGGCAGCAGACCGCCGCAAGTTCCTGGCCGCAACGGGTACGGCTTTTGCCGGGCTTTTCCTCAATTCCTGCACGGCGACCGGGGCGCGCGTTTCCAGCAGCCCTGCGCTATCGGGCGCGGATAGCCCAGTCGGCCCGCTGGTTCGCGATCCGGCGGGTATCCTGGATCTGCCGCAAGGCTTCTCCTATCGCGTGATCTCCCGCCATGACACAGCGATGAGCGATGGCGGCACCGTGCCCGATCGCGCCGATGGCATGGGCTGTTTCGATCTGGGCAATGGCAAGCTGGCACTGGTGCGCAACCATGAATTGCAGCCGCAGCATGATGGCGGAAGCATCCCCGCCGGCCCGGCCTTCGATACAGTCGCGCGATCGCTGCGCCCGCTGCCCGGTGGCACCACCACGCTAGTGCTGGACGCCGCCACGCTGGAGGTTGAACGCGAATATCGCAGCCTTGCCGGCACGATCCGCAATTGCGCCGGCGGCATCACGCCCTGGGGCAGCTGGTTGACTTGCGAGGAGAACACCGCGCGCGCGGACGGTCGTATCAACAAGGATCACGGCTGGGTTTTCGAAGTGCCGGCCAGCGCACCCGGACTTGTCGATCCCGTGCCGCTCACCGCTATGGGTCGCTTCAATCACGAGGCGGCCTGCGTCGATCCGGCCAGCGGCATCGTCTATCTGACCGAAGACCGTGACGATTCCGTGCTCTACCGTTTCCTGCCCCTGCGCCCCGGACAATTGGCGCAAGGTGGCACCTTGCAGGCGCTGGTGCTGGAGAACGTCGCCGATACGCGCAACTGGTCGAATCGCAGCGTGGCCGTGGGGCAGCAAATACGCGGATCCTGGATCACGCTGGATAATGTGGAGGCCCCCGATGACGATCTGCGTGAGCGTGCGGCGGCGCAAGGTGCTGCCCTGTTCGCACGCGGAGAAGGCATCTGGATGGGCGATGGCGAAATGTATTTCACCTGCACCAGCGGAGGCGTTGCGCGGCAGGGGCAGATATTTCGCCTGAAGCCAGCCATCCACGAGGCCGATATGCTGGATCTCTTTTACGAGAGCCCGGAAGAAAGCGAATACAGCTTTGGCGACAATATCACCGTTGCGCCTTCGGGCCATTTGGTGGTGTGCGAGGATTCCTACAATGACGTGGTGCACAATCACCTGCGCGGGATTACGCCTCAGGGCGCTGCATATGCACTTGGTCTGCTGACCATGCAGACGGAGCTCGCCGGGGCGTGTTTCTCTCCAGATGGCAAGACGATGTTCGTCAATGCCTACAGCCCCACGATGACCTTCGCCATCACCGGCCCGTGGCCCGCGGCCTGATGTCGTCTGCTGAAGACCCGCCTGCCATTCTGTTCGTCTGCCTCGGCAATATCTGCCGCTCTCCCATGGCGGAAGGGGCCATGCGCGCCGCGATCAGCCGCGCCGGGCTGGACCTGCAAATTGACAGCGCCGGAACGGGCCACTGGCACGTGGGCAATCCGCCAGACCCGCGCGCCATCGAAACCGCGCGCCGCAACGGCGTGGACATTGCGGATCAGCGCGCGCGGCAGGTTACGGCAGAGGATTTCACGCGCTTCACCCATATCTTTGCGCTGGATGCCGATAATTTGCGGAACCTTCGTGCGTTGGCGCCAGGCAGCGCAACTGCCGAGGTGGCGCTGTTGATGGATGCAGTGCCAGGGCGCGGGGGGCAGGCCGTGGCCGATCCCTATTACGGCGGTGATGACGGGTTCATGGAAACCTGGCGCGATGTATCGGCCGCGGCAGAGGCGCTGGTGTCGCGCTTCTCGTGATGTTGGCAGATCGGATCGGCGCGGCACTGGGATTGGCGGTGCGCGAGATCCGGCAATTGCCGGGCGGCGATCTGGGCGGTGCATCACTGGCGACGCTGGCTGACGGGCGGCGCGTAGTGGCCAAAACCGGCGCGCTGGTGGCGAAGGAGGGCGCAATGCTGCGCGCAATCTCTGCCACGGGCGCCGCCTCACCATCGGTGCTACATTGCGAGCCCGAATTGCTGGTGATGGAATTTATCGAAAGCGATGGCCGCGCAGGCTGGCAGTCGCTGACGGAAAATTTGCACGCTCTGCATGCGCCGCAGGATCGCCCCTACGGCTGGCATGCAGACTATGCCTTTGGTGAAGTGGCTATTCTCAATTCTCCGCTGAATGATTGGGCCCAGTTCTGGGCGCAGCGGCGGCTCTTGCCCTTTTGCGATCACGTGGACGCCTCAATCGCCGTTCGGATAGAGGCGCTGTCTGCTCGGCTCCCGCAAATGCTGCCAGCATCGCCGCCCGCAGCTTTGCTTCATGGCGATCTGTGGGGAGGTAATTTCCTGTTCAACGACGGATGTCTGGCAGGATTGATCGATCCCGCCAGCTATTATGGCGATCGCGAGGTGGATTTCGCTATGCTGCAGGTGTTCGACAATCCGCCCGACGCCGTCTTCGAGGCAAGCGATCTTGCGCCGGGGTGGCAGGACCGCGTGCCGGTCTATCAGCTCTGGCCGATGCTGGTGCACCTGCGCCTGTTCGGCAGTGCCTATCGCAGCCGGGTAGAGAGATTGCTGTCAGCCTGCGGCGTGTAAATCAGGCGCTTGCCGCCTCAGGGAAGGGCGTCCACTCCTCGCCTTCGGGCATATCTTCGAATATCGCGCTCACCATATCGTCATCGATGTCTGCCGGATCGGACGGTTGCCATTGCGGATTGTTGTCCTTGTCCACCAGCACGGCGCGCACGCCCTCTGCAAAGTCTGGCCGCATGATCATCCTGCTGGCGATGCGATATTCCATGGCCATGTTCGCGGCGAAATCCCGGCAGTCGGCATTCTCTGCAAACTGGCACAGCGCCACCTTTGCCGTCATCGGGCATTTCGCTTGCACTGCGGCCAGTTCCTTGGCCGCCCAGGCGCTGTCATCATTCTGCAGGGCGGCGATGATGCCTTCCAGCGTGCCGGGCGCGAACAGCGTATCGATCTTGCGCTTGTTTTCGGCGATGCGCGCCTGGGGCGCTTCGCTGGAAAATTCGTCGAGAATGCGCCCGATTGCGGCAGGTTCCGCGATGATGCGTGCCTTCACCTCGGCCAGCTTTTCGCTTTCGATATAATGCGTGGCAAGGCCCGCCCACAGACATTCCGCCCCGTCCAGCCGCGCACCTGTCAGCGCCAGGAACTTGCCCGTCTGCCCCGGCAGGCGCGGCAGGTAATGCCCGGCGCCCACATCGGGGAACAGGCCAATTGCGCCTTCGGGCATGGCGAACTTGGTATTCTCCGTGGCGATGCGGAACTTTGCCGGCTGGCTGATGCCCACGCCGCCGCCCATCGTCACCCCGTCCATGAAGGCCACAACGGGCTTGGGATAGGTGAACAGCAGGTGGTTCAGCCTGTACTCCGCATGGAAGAACTCGCGCCCGCGCGCGCCGCCGTCTTCCATTGCCGAATTGCGCAGCAGTGCCACGTCGCCGCCGGCGCAAAATCCGCGCCCCTCGGCATGATCGATCATCACCGCCTCAATGGCATCGTCAGCAAGCCAGCACAGCAATGCCTCGCTCATGCTCTGGCACATGTCCAGCGTCAGCGCGTGGATCGCCTTTGGACGGTTCAGGGATATATGCGCCACGCTGGCGTGGCTGTGAATGTTCAGTTGTTCGGTCATCGGGGGGGTCAGTCTTTCAGAAGGTCGCGGCCCACGATCATGCGCATCACCTGGTTAGTGCCCTCCAGGATGGAATGCACGCGCAGATCGCGCCAGAAGCGTTCGATCGGGTAATCTTTCAGATAGCCATAGCCGCCCAGCAGTTGCAGTGCATCGTTCACCACCTTGCTGCCGGTGTCGGTGGCAAGCCGCTTTGCCATGGCGGAGAACTTGCTCTTGTCAGGCGCGCCGTCGGTGACCTTGGCGGCAGCGAGGTACAGCAGCGCGCGCGCTGCCTCCAGTTCTGTGGCCATGTCGGCCAGCATGAACTGGGTGTTCTGAAATTCGGCGATCGGCTGGCCGAACTGCTGGCGATCCTTGGTGTAGGCTACCGCCTCGTCCAGGCAGCGCTGCGCCCCGCCCAGCGAGCAGGCGCCGATGTTCAGCCGTCCACCGTCCAGACCCGCCATGGCGAACTTGAAACCGTCGCCCTCGTCACCGATGCGATTGGCCACGGGCACGCGGGCATCCTCGAAGATCAGCTGCGCAGTCGGGCTCGCGTTCCAGCCCAGCTTCTTCTCCGGCGCGCCGAAGCTGAGGCCGGGGGTATCCTTGTCCACCACGATGGCAGAGATGCCGCGGCTCTTGTGCTCGCCCGTGCGCACCATCACCACGTAGACATCGTTCACCCCGCCGCCGGAGATAAACTGCTTGGTGCCGCTCAGCACATAGTGATCGCCGTCCAGCTTTGCCGAGGTCTTCAGCGCTGCCGCATCGGAGCCGGAGCCCGGCTCGGTCAGCGCATAGCTGGCGAGCTTTTCCATGGTGACCAAATCGGGAAGGTAGCGATCCTTCAGATCCTGACCGCCGTAAGTGTCGATCATCCAGGCGGCCATATTGTGGATGGAAATAAAGGCGCTGGTGGTGGGACAGCCATAGGCCATCGCCTCCATGATCAGCGCAGCCTCCAGCCTGCCGAGCGCAATGCCGCCAGACTCTTCCGACACGTAGATTGCGCCGAAGCCAAGCTCTCCGGTCTGCTTGATCACGTCCACCGGGAAGTGGTGCTTCTCATCCCACTGGGCTGCGTGCGGCGTGATGTTGTCCGCCGTGAAGCGCCGCGCCATCTCCTGGATGGCGAACTGGTCTTCTGAAAGCTGGAATTGTCCGGTCATGCGGGTCTCCTGCGCGGCATTGGCGCATGGGGTGAATGCCCGGCCGCAATGTCAAAAACTGCGATGCGTTACAACCGGTTGCTTGCGTAACTTTAGGCAATTCGCGGCCCGCTTTGCGCGCCTGAAATTACTCTGCGAAGGATTCAGGCTCTATCGACTCCGGCGCGAAACCCTGCGGTGCTTCTGGGGAGGGGTTGAGGCCCGACGTATCGTCAATCGGATCGGTGGAGAAGCCTTGCGCACTGTCGATCAGCGCATCGGGCGTGGCGTCTTCAATGACCTCGCCATCATCGGAAAGCGCGTCATCATCCGCGAAGCCTTCTGCCTTGGTCGCGGGGGCAGGCTGTACCGTAAGCCGCGTTTCGCGGGGCTGGGGCTGCTGACCGGAAAGGTCGCGCCCCGGCGTGCGTTCCTGCACAGCCGACTGGCGGCTTTCAAGATCATCCCCGCAGCCTGCCAGCGCGGCTATTGCGGCGAGACCGATAAGCAGGCGTGTTGTCATTGCAGGCTTCCTATCACGGCTTCTGCCTCGATCTCGCATTTCCATTGCACATCATAAAGCGCCGATATCGCCACCAGCGTAGCGGCCGGGCGGGCATGGCCGACGGCGCGGGTGAAGGCGGCGGTTACCGCATCGGCATCGGCCATATCGGTTACGAACATGCGCACGCGCACCACATCGCCCGAATATCCGCCAAGCTGTTCGATATAGGCCAGTATCTGTTCGAAACAGCGATCCGCCTGTCGGCCAGCATCGGAGCTGACGCTGCCGTCTTCCTCCACGCCGACATTTCCCGACACGATGATGCGATCTCCCACGCGGATGGCGCGGGTGAAACCGGCCGCTTCCTCAAACGGGGCAAGCGGCGGGATGCGCTGGCGGCCGTCCTCGGGGTCAGCCACACGTGATCCTTTCGATGATCATGTCGTCATCATAGGAAACCGTCAGCCGATCGGGCCGGAAATCCATGGTCACCGCGGTGCGTGGCGGCACCCAGCGAAGGCTGCGTACGCCGCTTTGGCTCAGCAGGCTGGCGCCCACTTCGGCGCTGGCACGCTGGCCGAGATGACCCTGCACAGCGTCCGCATCGCATTGGCCGGCGGATTCACGAGCCCTGGGATTGCCATCCTCGTCGAATGGTGGGGGCGTTGCCGTGGCGCAGGCGGCCAGCACCAATGGCGAAAGGCACAGGATGATGTTTCTCATACCGCGCATCTTAACGCCAAGCCGGGCGAGAGACCAGACGGGACTGATGTTTTGGGCATAGTCAATTTGCCGAAAGTGGCGTATACAAGTGGGGAAGGCCAAAGGCGCGCGCAAACATGCGCCCGCGCCGCACCAGGCCAATGCCGACAGAGCAAGATTGGAGAGCGAACGATGGCCCTTAAGTGTGAACCTATTCTACCCAATTTCGGGGCGGTGTGTTCCGGGCTGGACCTGACGCGTGAACTGAACGCGAACGAGGTGCGGCAGATTACCGATGCGATGGACAAATACGGTGTCACCGTGTGGCGCGATACCGGCATGAGTGACGAGGACCACGTGAATTTCAGCCGCAATTTCGGCTATCTTGAACGGGTGCCCAAGCGCGCCGAAGGTGCCCGCACACGGCTGCCCTATCGCGAGCTGTTCGATGCTTCCAACCTCAACATCGATGGGGAGATCACCCATGATCCTGCCGCCGTTGAATATCGCAAGGGCGACAGGCTGTGGCATACGGACAGCGCATTCCTGGACAAGCGCACCAGCTATTCCATCCTGCTGGCTCATATCACGCCGCCTGCCGAGGCTGGCGGAGAGACCTGGTTCGCCGATGCGCGTACCGCCTATGACGATCTGCCGCAGGAAACGAAGGACCTGATCGAGGACAAGATCGGCGTCAATTCATTGTGGTGGAGCCGCAAGAAGGCGGGGGCAGAGATCGAGGAAGCAGAAGTTTACGAACGTCCGCTGGCCCATCATCCGCTGGTCCACACCCATCGCGGATCAGGTCGCAAGAGCCTGTTCATCGCGGCGCACACGATGGATGTGAAAGGCATGGACAAGGCGGAGGGTCGCCAGCTGATCGAAGACCTGATCGCCCACACCACGCAGGACAAATACACGTTCAAATGGCAGTGGCAGCCGGGTGACATGGTAATTTGGGACAATCTGTGCAGCATGCATCGCGGCGGTGAATATGATTACACCACCTACAAGCGGGACATGCGCCGCACGACGGTGCGTGAAGGAACAGAGCCGCACACCATGGAAACAGGCGACGATCCCTACACTGCGCTGTTTTCCAAAAGCCCGAAGGCGGTGGACATCAATACCGCGCGGGATGCGGGCCGATAAGAATGGTCAGGTGATCAGCGCCAGGCTTACGCGGCCTGTGCCGCTGCGGATAAGCCCGATTTCCTGCGCTGCGGCATAGCTGAGATCGATTACGCGGTTGCCATGGTATGGCCCGCGATCATTGATGCGAACGATAACGCTCTGGTCATTGCGCGGATTTGTCACCCGCACTTCACTGCCGAGCGGCAGGGTGCGATGCGCGGCGGTAAGCTGGTGGGGATCGAAAATCTCTCCATTCGCCGTGCGGTTGCCCGCCAGTTCTGTGCCGTAATAGCTGGCATGCCCATCACCCATGGCGCTTTCGCGCGGTGTGGGCGTCTTCATCACAGGCTCAATGTCCGAGACCGGCATGGTTTCCACACTGGCCACGCCCTTGCCAAGTTTCACCACGTCAGGCTGAGCACGGTCCTGCATCAGCCCTGCACCAAGTGCCAGCGAAAGCGCGGCGAAAATGCCGGTGCCCGCCAGCGCCATCTGACGCTGTGATTTCAGGCGCATGAAGGCGCGCAGGCGCTCCCTCCGGCTGGGCAGATGAGGGGTATGCGGGGTCGCCTGATTGTTATGTTCCATACCAAATCAAGGGATGGGAGGGGGTGGATGTTCCGAGAAAGACAGCTTCGCAACAAAACGCCCGACTCCCAAGGGAAGCCGGGCGAATCTTGCGTGAGGATGTTGCAATCAATCAGAAGATACGTGTCGCCGTTTGCGCAGGAGCGGCCAGATATGCCTCCAGCTCATCGTCCAGTTTCAGCATGGTGATGCTCGCACCGGCCATTTCCAGCGAGGTGCAATATTCGCCCACGTAGTTGCGCGCCACGGTCAGCCCGCGCTCTTCGCAAAGCTGTGCGGCCTTGTTGTAAAGCACGTAAAGCTCGGCAGGCGGGGTGCCACCAAGGCCGTTCACCATCAGCGCCACGCGGTCACCATCGTTGAACGGCAGATCATCGGCAACGGCATCGAACAGCGTCTTGGTGATCTCGTCCGCGCTGGTGATCTTGGTGCGTTCGCGGCCCGGCTCGCCATGGATGCCCACGCCCACTTCCATCTCGTCGTCAGCAATCTCGAAGATCGGCGTGCCCTTGGCGGGCGGAATGCAGCTGGTGAGCGCCACGCCCATCGTGCGCACGTTGTTGTTCACCTTTTCCGCAACGGCCATCACCTCTTCCAGCGACTTGCCTTCCTCGGCAGCGGCACCGCAGGCCTTCATCACGAAGAAGTTGCCGGCCACGCCGCGGCGACCCACGGTGTAGAGCGAATCCTTCACCGCCACATCGTCATTGATCCAGAACTGTTCGACCTTGATGTCTTCCGCCTGGGCCAGTTCCACGGCGGTGTCCCACGCCATGCGGTCGCCCTGGTAGTTGTTCACCAGCACCAGCACGCCCGCAGGGGTCGCCAGCGCCTTGATCGTTTCATAGCAGGCATCCACTGGCGGTGCGGCGAACACGGGGCCCTGGCAGGCACCGTCCAGCATGCCGGGGCCAACGGCCATGACATGCGCAGGCTCGTGACCGGAGCCGGAGCCCTGCACGATGGACACCTTGTTGTCGACCGGACGATCCTTGCGCTTCACCATCTGGAATTCCAGATCGCCTTCCAGCAGATCGGGGTTGGCGGCCAGCACGCCAGACATGAATTCCGGCACGAAATCTTCGGCTTTGTTGACGAACTTCTTCATGGATTTCCTCTCCGTATATGTATCGATATCAGGCCTTGGCCTTGTTTACTTCGGCGGCCTTGGGCGTGAAATCCACGCCGTTCGCGGTGCACCAGTCTGCCAGGATGGTGGCGATGGCCACGATGCCGGGATCGGGCGTATTGGCGCTGCGTTCACCCACCTGGCTGGCCCGTCCGCGATGGGCGACGAGGGTGCGTGTTTCATCCACGGCATTGTCAGCGATTTCGGCGCAGTCGCGCAGCACCGCGCCTAGATCCTTCGTGCCGGTGGCGGCGTGATCCTTCAGCTTGTCCGAAACCGGGATCAGCGCATCCAGCAACGTCTTGTCACCCAGTTGCGCGCCGCCGCGCGCCATGATGCCATCCACCGAATTGCCGATCATGGCGGCAAATTCGGTCAGCGAAACCTCTGATTTGCCCTTGGAGGGAAGGGCAGCCTTCATGAAACCGGTGCCCCAGATGGGGCCGGACGAACCGCCGATATGCTTTGAAACAAGCATGGAGATCTTCAGCAGCATGGCACCGATATCGGGCTTGTCGAGATCGGGCAGGTCCTTCTTGATCACCTTGAATCCGGTGGCCAGCGATGTGCCGAAATCACCGTCTCCGGCCAATCCGTCGAGGTCGGAGAAATAGTGTTCGTTGCGGATCACCGTATCGGCGGTGGTGTCGATACCCTTCTCTATGGTGTCTAGCGATATGGTCGCCATTATCGTTGTCTCTCCCGTGTTTGCCCGTTTAGTGGTTGGAACCCGCGTCCGTCAGGGCGGAAAGATCCGCCAGCGTGATAATCGCGTTCGGCGCATCGCCCAGTTCCGGCACGACGCGCGCGGCTTCGCTGAAATCCTCGTCGATCGTGTATGTGCTGGTGGTGATCAGCGTGGGATAGCCCGCGCCGGTTGCTGCCAGCAGACCGTTGCGGCTGTCCTCTATCACCACGCATTCCGATTGCGGCAGGCCCAGCGATTCCTGGGCGAGCATGTAAATCTCCGGATCGGGCTTCTTCTTGCTGACCACGTCGCCCGCATGCACGAATTCGAACTTTGCCTTGCGCTCCGGCCCCATCAGATCCAGCACGGCATCGATGAATTTGGGATTGGACGTGGTGCAGACGCCAAGCCGCACATCATTGGCAATCGCTTCATCGACGATGCGCAGCACGCCGGGGCGCAGCGGCAGGTCCGTCACGATCTGGCTGACCTGATCGGTCTTGTACTTGTGCAGCGCCTTGATCAGCGCATCCTTGCCCGTATCGCCGCCGCCGTATTCCTCAACCAGCGCATCGGGCCAGCCATCATCATCGAAATAGGCGCGCATCCGTTCCTTGCCGCCTGCCACTTTCAGCAGCTCGGCATAACGCTCCACGCTCCATTTTGCATCGATATCGAAGTGGGTGAACGCCTGGTTGAAGCCAACGCGATGCGCATCCCGCTCCGTATCCACGAGCACGCCGTCACAATCGAAAATCAGCGCCTTCAGCATCAGGCGCTCTCTTTTTGCATGGCGAGGAACTGGCTGCCCTGTCCCTTGCCGCCGAACTTCTCGATGAAGTCGGAGAACAAGGTCTTGCAGGCCTGATATTGTGCATCGATCACGCGCAGCGGTTCGTAATCGTCGGGGTTGGCCTTGCGATAGGCCTCGAAACTTTCGACGAAGACGTGCTTCAGATTGGTGGAGATGTTCACCTTGGCACTGCCGCGGGCGATGGCCTTGGCGAATGTCTCGTCAGAAAGGCCCGTGCCGCCGTGCAGCGCCATGGGCGTTTTGGTGGCCTCGTTGATCGCCTTGATCCGTTCGAAATCGACCTTGGGCTCGCCCTTGTAGAATCCGTGCGCGGTGCCAACGGCGCAGGCGAAGGCGGAAAGGTCCAGCGCGTCACAGAACTTGCGAGCATCTTCCGGGTCGGTGAGGACGCTGTCTTCCTCTGCCACCACCATGTCGTCTTCCACGCCCATGATCTGGCCCAGCTCGGCCTCCATGCCAACGCCGTATTTCTCGGCGATGTCACGCACCCGCTTGGACATTTCCAGGTTCTCCTCGAAAGGATATTCGGAGGCATCGATCATGATCGAGGTCCAGCCCGTGGCCGCGCATTTCTCGATCATGGCAAGATCCTTGCAGTGATCCAGATGCAGCACCACCGGCACGCTGGAATCCGCCGCTGCCGTGCGCACCCAGGACACGATTTCCTCGTGGCTGTAATAATCGATTGTCTTGGAAGAGGTCTGGCAGATCACCGGAGCGTTCAGCTCCTCTGCCGCCTGCACCATGCCCTTGGTGGTGTTGTAATCGACAAGGTTGAAGGCAGCCACGGCATAGCCATTGTCCATGGCGTGCCGCAGCAGTGGTTTCATATTAACAAGTGGCATCTCGTGCTCCCTACGAATAGCCGCCGTGAAACGGTTGGTCCGGTGATTGTGTCCGGTCAATTCGAATCAAGTCCATAGCGAGAGAACAGGCGGTAAACCACCCGTCTTTGCGCCTTTTTACAGGCGCGAGATTGAATATGTCCGAAATTCGCATGCGCGCCTGCTGTCTGCTGGCAGGGTCGGCAGCAGAGCCGATTTCTTGCGGCGCTTTGGGCGATCACCGGCCCCGCGCCTGCATCGGTCCTAATGGATCCCTGTCCCGGCGAAGTCCATTGACCGGATCGGCGGAATACAGCAGAGAGCCGCGCATAGCGGCAGCGCGTTCAAGCGTGCCCAACTGCGCTAAGCGGGTGTAGCTCAATGGTAGAGCAGCAGCTTCCCAAGCTGACGACGAGGGTTCGATTCCCTTCACCCGCTCCAGCACCGCCCCGTCGGTTACGGCGCCCGGCATGACCGCCCCAGCGTCAAGCGCGTCTTGTCACCCTCCTGCAGATCGCTAAATGCATCGACGGCCGCGATCGGTTTTGCGGAGTTTTAACCCGGTCCGGGGTGGGAAATGAGCAGGATTACTACGATCAGCAGACCGGCCCCTGCCTTGACTCTCAGAACGGGCGAAAGCGGTTGGCAATCTGTCAGGATTGCTACGGCATGAGCAATCCGCAGAACAATAGCGAGTTTCAACAGGAGCTCGGCGATTCCGTGCCGCGGCAGGATTTGACTGCGCTTGAGTTCTGGCTGATTGATGGCGATGCAACGCCCTGGAAATCCGTCGCGGTGAATTGCCTTGCTATCCTGGCGCTTCCGCTGGTGCTTGGCCTATCCTTTGGAATGATCGCGGGCATCGGTGCATTCATGGGGGCGTTCCCCGGAACGATGGGCGCGCGGCGGACCGGTGTCCTCTACACCGCGCCCTTTGTTCTCCTGGCGATCATTGCAGGATATTTCACCCTGCATCACGAGGCGTGGGCACCGGCTATTGGTGCGGCCCTGGCGATGGTTGCCGGGCTGGCAGGCCGCCGCGGGGTATCCATGCCTGCGATTATCGCGATGGTGACCTGGACGATCTACACAGGTTCGATCCTGCCTGTTGAAAAGGATCTGGTGATTGCCGCTGCCCAGGTCGGCGGATTGGCGTGGAGCCTTGCGATCATCAAGCTGTTCGGAGGGGGCGGGGACCACACCGATTCAAAGCCGTCGCGCGCCTATGCGCTGATCTTCGGCGCACTGTTCGCGGTCGGCATCGCCTTTTCCACCTGGGTCGGGCAAAATCTGCTGGGCGGCCATGGCTTCTGGTTTCCCCTGTGCCTCGCGATCCTGAGCCTGCCGCCGCACACGCGATATTTCACCCGCGCAGCCAAGCGCGTCATCGGAACGGCCCTTGGTTGCGGGCTGGCTTACATAGTCGGCAGCCTGGCCCTGCCGCCCATGCTGGTGGCAGCGATCGCTGTCACCGCGTTTGTCTTCACGCAAAGATACATCCCGAAAACCCAGATCTTCGGGTCTGCCTCGATCACCTTGGCGATCATCCTCATCGTCAGCGAACACTCTCCGCTCAAACAGCTTGCCGTTGCGCGATTGGTGGACTTCGCTGCCGGAGCGGGTCTGGCCGCCTTGCTGGCGGCATGCGGCGTGGCGTTGCTCTATGTTTCCGACAAGGAAGCGTTGAGAGCCTTGCAGCAACGCTAGTTGGAGGATGTGACCACCGATTGGCGGTGCACCGGGCATGGGAAGGCAGGCTTGCCGCGGAAATCTTGCCCGCGGCCTGTTGCAATGGCTTTTGCAAGAGGTTCTAACTGAGGTCGGCGGGCGGAGGTCTCGCCTGCGACGAGAAGATGGGGCGGATCACGTGTGTATTTCGGCGGAAGTGAATTTTGCTGCTGCAGCGATCATCGGCACAGTAGGCATTGCGACATTGCGACATGCAAAGCATCCGCGCGAAGTGCTGCTTGCCTCGATGCCGCTGCTGTTCGCGCTTCACCAGTTCATCGAAGGCTTCGTCTGGCTGGGGCTTGGCGGTACGATCGGCGATCTGGCGCTGCAGAACTCGTCGTTACTTTTCATATTATACGCACAGGCGATCCTGCCATTCCTCATGCCTCTCAGCGTCCTTCTGATCGAACAGCCGGGCTGGAGGCGCACTGTCATAAGCGTGATCGTCGCCATTGCCTTCGGACTGATGATCTACATGACCTATGGGGTGATGGGCTTCCAGACACAGGTCGCGGCAGAGCATCACTCCATCGCCTATCGCAATGCAGAGACCGAAAGCCTTGTGACAGGCGGCCTCTATATATTCGTGACCTGCGGCGCGCTGATCCTGTCCGGGCACAAGGTCGTTCGCTGGTTCGGCATCCTCAACCTGATCGGCCTGAGCGTGGTGGCTTTGGTGAAGCAGTACGCGTTTTCATCCGTCTGGTGCCTCTATGCGGCTATCATCAGCGTGATGCTGTATTGGCAGTTCAGCCAGGGAAACATTCGCTGGATGCGGCATCGCGACAAGGATGCGGAGAAGAATTCCGCTTCCATAGGCGCCACGGCGAGCCCCTCGGCTTGACGCGAATCCGGATCCGCATTTGAAGCGTCCCTTCGTGAGGCTATGCCCTTTTCTCGTCAAGGAACCTTTCCCACGGGGATGCCCGATGAAGCGAAGGACCTTGTGCGCGCCGATATGAGAACCGACACATGCACCTTGTGAAACTCAAGCCGATGACGGCCTTCGCCCGCATTCGCGAGTTTTCCCATTTGTTCATCGCCGCAGGCGTGTTGGTGATGGGTCTTGTGCAATTGGGCAGCCTGTGGGCCGAATTGCGAACCGGCGGCTTTACCGTCGACACGCTGCAAAAGCTCCCCCAGCTGATCGAGACCAGTCTGATATCGGGCGGCAACAGGATGGTGTCGGGCGTGTTCATGGTGATCATGGCCCCTGGCCTTGCCATGCGTTCACGTCTTGCGTGGGTGGTGGTGACCCTGCTGACGATCATTGACATCGCGCTCTGGCTATCGGTCTCCCACACGCATTTCGTCTTCGGCGCTCTTCAGATTGCGTTGCTGGCAGCGCTCTACCTGTTTCGCGCGCAATTCAGCCATACGAGCATTGCAGCAGCCTCGATCTTCTCCACCGGGAGCCTGTTTCTGGTGGTGGCCTATGGCGTGCTGGGTAGCCTTTTCATGGGCAGCCAGTTTTCCACCCCGATCAATGATCTGGGTACGGCTTTCTATTTCACCATCGTTACCATGTCGACGGTGGGGTATGGCGATATCTACCCGACGACGCCCGATGCCCGGCTCTATGTCATTTCACTCATTCTGCTGGGTCTGACGGTCTTTACCGCCGCAATCAGTACGGTGCTGCTTCCCTTTTTGCAGAAGCGCCTTCAAAATTTCCTCGCCGGAAAGGAAAGAGCCATGAAAATGTCTGGCCATTATGTGATTACGAGCAGGTCGAACCTGGCGCTCAACACATGCCGCGAACTGCAGGAGCGCGGAGAGAGCGTGATGTTCATCGTGGAAACGCCGGGGGATGACCTCCCCGACGATGCGCAGGTGGTTACCGGCAATCCTACCGATATCGAAACGCTAAAACACGCATCGGGCAAGACGGCGAGAGCCATTATGGCGCTGGGCGAGGACGATGCCACCAATGCCTTCGTCGTTCTGGCGGCCAAGGAATTGCAAGGATCCGCGCAGACGGTGGTGGCAGTCAACAACACGAAGAACCTGGCCAAGGTGCAACGGGTGCAGCCCGACATGGTGATCGCACCCACCATTCTGGGCGGGGAGCTGCTGGCCATGGCATTGACCGGTGAGGAAGTGTCGGATCAAAGTTTGGTCGATCGGCTGATCAACCCACACGCGTCCGATCGGGAAAACGCGACATAGAAACGCAATCGCCAGTCTTGTTCATCGCCATCCCCTCAATCTCTCGACCAACCGCCCGCATCGAAGGAATAGCGCCTTAACCGGGCGCTGTTATAGGGGCGGGCATGCCTGCCTTTTTCCTTACCTTCATCGCCGTTGCGGCTGCCATGCTGGCGGGGCGCGATGCTGTGCGTGTTGCGCGGTTACGGGCCGGGCTTGGCTGGATAGGGCCGCTGCTGGTGACTGTGCTTCTGGCCGCGCTGGCAGGGGCCGGACTGGCGGCATGGATCGCGCAGGAGCTTTCACCGCTGATCCGCCCGCATGTGAAGCCGCTGGTCGTGGGGTTGGCGCTGGCGCTTGCGGCTGGCGAGGTGTTGCTGCGATCATCGCCTGCTACCCCGAAAGAGCCAACGCGGTCCATGGGCGCGATCACGCTGGTATTGCTGCTGGGCATGGTGACCGATGCCAGCGGCTTCATCATCCTGTCGCTGGCCATCGCAACGGGGGAGCCGATGCTGGCAGGCGCGGGCGGCGCGCTGGGTGCCATCGTGGTGCTGGGGGCCGCGATCGTGGCGGGGGAGGACTGGCACGCGCTGCCCTTGAAGCCGATCCGCATCTTCGTGGGCGCGGCCCTGCTGGTGACGACAGCCGTGATCGTATTTAGCGCGCTTTAGCGCGCCGAGTGATCGCGTAAGGCGATCACCGTGGCCGGTCTATTGCATGAAACGCGAAGCCGCCTCGTCCGTTGGTTTGATGAACCGATAAACGAGGACAGATACATATAATGGCTACCACCGGAGACAATTCGAAGACCGCGCTGATCGAGGAGCTGAACGGCTTGCTGGCAGATCACACGGCCTTGTATTTCAAGACCAAGAACTTCCACTGGCATGTCACGGGGCCGCGCTTTCGCGATCTGCACCTGCTTTTTGACGAGCAGGCCGTTGAACTTCGTGACCAGATTGACGTGATCGGGGAACGGGTGCGCAAGAACGGCGCCGCCACTCTTACCTCCATCGCCTCCGTCGCCAAGCATACGCAGATCAAGGATCAGGATGACACCAATCTTGAAGCCGAAGAAATGGTGCGAGAGCTGCGCGACGATAACCAGAAGGTGGTCGACAGGCTCAAAGGAATGAAGGAACTGGCCGAAAAGGCGGGCGACAATGCCACCGATGGCCTGCTGGACGATTGGACCGACATGGCCGAACAGCGCGTGTGGTTCCTCACTTCCACGCTGAAATAAGCGCCTCAAAACCTGTAGTCAAATCCGCCACGTTGCCCCTCGCACCGTGGCGGTTTTGCGTCTAGGTATCGCGGCATGACCGATATCGAAATCGTAGAGAACGCCAGCGTCACGCAGATCGCCCAATTCATCGAGACCGCGCTACGCAATGCGCTGTCGGCAAATGATGATCCGGTGGCGATCAGCGTGCCGGGCGGCTCAACCCCGTTCCCGATGATGGAAGAGCTGGTGAAGGCCGATCTGGAATGGTCTCGCGTTACCGTGTGGCCGGGCGATGATCGCGTGGTTCCGGAAGATCACGAGGCCAGCAATACCGGCAAGATCCGCGCGCTGTTCGAACCCGTTGGCGCGCATGTTGCCACGTTGACGGTGATGGAACAGGTGCCGCATTTCGCGCTGGTGTGGCTGGGCATGGGCGCAGATGGCCATATCGCCAGCCTGTTTCCCAACACCGATCCCAAGGCGGACGATCCCGCCCCGATCCGCCGCCTGACGCCCGATCCCCTGCCGCCGGAGGCTCCGTTTGACCGGGTGACGCTGACCATGCCTTCGCTGCTGAACAGCGATGCACTGATGTTCGTGATCCGCGGTGATGACAAGCGCCCCGTGTTTGACGCTGCGGCCGCTGGCGAATCCGATCTGCCGGTTGCGCGCCTGCTGAAGGCGGCGCGCCAGAAGGTGACATGCTTCACCTGATACCCGCGCCGCTGCACCGCGCGCTATACCGGTTTGGCCACGGGCTGCGGCGGCTGTTCCTGCGCCATATCGCGGGCGAAGTGCACGGCTGCTGTATCATCGGGCGGGACGATCAGGGCAGGGTGCTGCTGGTGCGCCATTCCTACGGCCCGCCGGTGTGGGCCTTGCCGGGCGGGGGTATGCACCGGGACGAGGACCCGCAAACCGCCGCCTTGCGCGAATTGCGCGAAGAGCTGGACTGCGGCCTTGCAGAGCCCATTCACCTCGGCATGCAGAGCAATGAATTCCTCGGCTCCACCAATCATGTGCAGATATTTACAGGCGTGGTGGTGGGCGAACCGACGCCGGATATGCGCGAAGTGGTGGAGTGCCGCTTCTTCGCGCTGGATGACCTGCCGCAAAAACGCAGCGCGACGATCAACATGCGGCTGAAACTGCTGCAGGACAGCGCGGACTAGAGCAGCGGGAGCTGCGCACCATTCTCGCGGCGGGCCGTATCCCCATCGTCACGATCAAGATTGCTGAGCGTCAGCCCCATCAGGCGGATCGGCATGGGCAGCGGCATCTCGTCCTCCAGTATCTGCCGCGCAATTTGCGAAAACCGCGCCTTGTCCGCCACGCCCTGCGTCTGGCTGCGAGAGCGTGTGGCAATCTGGAAATCGTTGAATTTCAGCTTCAACGTAACGGTGCGGCCCGTCGCCTGTTTGGCGGCGATGCGATCCCACACAATGTCGATAATCCGCTCCAGCGTTTCGCGCAGTTCATCCTCGGCAGAGATATCCTCGCTGAAGGTGCGCTCCCCGCCAATACTCTTGCGGATGCGATTGGTGCGCACGGGGCGAAGATCAATCCCGCGCGCCGCCCGGTACAGGTAATCGCCGAAACTGCCGAAATTCGCTGCCAGCCATTCGCGATCCTTCTGCGCCAGGTCCGCGCCTGTTTCTATGCCCAGCCGCGCCATCTTCTCCGCGCCCTTGGGGCCGACGCCGTGAAAGCGCCGGATCGGCAGGCTCTGCACAAAGGCCGCACCCATGCCGGGCCGGATCACACACAAACCGTCCGGCTTGTTCTGATCGCTGGCGAGCTTCGCCAGGAACTTGTTGTAGGAAACGCCGGCGCTGGCCGTCAGCTGCGTTTTCGTGCGAATATCCCTGCGAATGGCCTCCGCAATGGCGGTGGCAGAGCCGAGGCCGTGCAGGTCTTCGGTCACGTCCAGATAGGCTTCGTCCAGGCTCAGCGGTTCGACATGCGGGGTATAATGGTTGAAAGTCGCGCGAATCTGCTCGGACACTTCGCGATAAACATCAAACCGGCTTTTGCAGAAGATCAGGTCCGGGCATTTGCGCTTTGCGGTGACGGAAGGCATGGCGCTGCGCACTCCGAACTTGCGCGCCTCATAACTGGCGGCGGCCACCACGCCGCGCCCGCTGGACCCGCCCACGGCCACGGGTTTTCCTCGTAATTCAGGGTTATCGCGCTGTTCCACGCTGGCGAAAAAGGCATCCATATCAACATGGATGATCTTGCGCAGGCCTGCCGCCTCATGCGGCAGTGCATCACCGTCTGCGTCCGTATCTTCGGGTCCGAAAGGCTCGGGATTCGTCATCGCATCGCTATAGCCTTTTGGCGCTTGCTTGACTTAATCCTTTTCTCGCCAGCAAATCTTGGCCAAAGGGGCCGGGTGACCACCCTGACTATCTCTGCCGCCGACGGCTCGGGCCGAAAGGTCGGTCAACGCGAGTTCATCACCTTGATGGCCGCCTTGATGAGCCTGAACGCGCTCGCCATCGATGCAATGCTGCCTGCGTTGGACGATATCGCCAGCAGCTTTCAGATCGCCGATCCCAACAAACGGCAATATGTCGTGGGCATCTATCTGCTGGCCACCGGCTTTGGTAGCCTGGTGCCCGGCCTGTTTGCCGATCGTTACGGCAGGCGGCCCGTGCTGTTTATCAGCATGGCGATCTATATCGTCACCTCCCTGCTGTGCATGATCGCACCCACGTTCGAGGTGTTGCTGGGCCTGCGCGCGTTGCAGGGTTTCGGCACGGCGGGCCTGATGGTGCTGCCCGCCGCGATCATCCGTGATCGCTTTGAAGGCGACAAGATGGCGCGGCTCATCTCTATGATCTTCATCGTTTTCATGGCCGTACCCGTGCTGGCGCCCAGCGTGGGGCAGGCCGTGCTGGTGTTTGCCAGCTGGGAATGGATCTTCTTCACGCTGGCCCTGTTTGCCATTGCCGCATGCACATGGGCGGCCCTGCGCCTGCCCGAAACGCTGGACCCGGATCACCGCCAGAAGATCGATCCACGCACCGTTGTTCGCAATCTGCCACTCACCCTGCGCACCCGCGCGGCGGTGGGCTATGTGCTGGCCGCAGGCCTAACCTTTGGCGGCATGTTCGGCTATATCAATTCGGCCCAGCAGTTGATCGGAGAGCATTTCGGCGCGGCGGAACAATTCCCGCTGATCTTCGGTGCATCGGCCGCAACACTGGCATTTTCCAGCTGGGCGAATTCTCGCATCGTCGAACGTTTCGGCGCCCGCCGCGTATCGCATACGGCACTGATCGCGTTCTTCCTCGTCAGCGCGGTGCAGGTGTTTGCGGCGATCGAGAAAGCCGATTCGCTGGCGTGGTTCTTCCCGCTGATCAGCATCAACCTGTGCCTGCTGGGGTTCCTCGGTGCCAATTTCGGCTCCATCGCGATGCAGCCTTTCTTTAACAGCGCGGGCGCGGCCAGCTCGGTGCAATCGGCAATTCGCATGCTGCTGGGCGCAGCCATGGGCATCGCGATCGGCCAGCTTTACGATGGCACGGCGCTGCCACTGGCGATGGCGCTGCTGATCAGCAGCGTGCTGTCCCTCTGCCTCGTATTGTTCAGTGAAAAGGGCAAGCTGTGGACCCGTCCGCGCCAGCCACGCTATATCGGGGAAAGCCCGCATTGATGGATGCCACGTTCGATCTGATCGTGATCGGCGGCGGCGTGAATGGCGCAGGCGTTGCCCGCGATGCGGCGGGTCGCGGGGCAAAGGTCCTGCTGCTGGAAAAGGGCGATCTGGCCAGCGGCACCTCCAGCAAGAGCACCAAGCTGGTGCATGGCGGGCTGCGTTACCTCGAATATTACGAATTTGCCCTGGTTCGCGAAGCGCTGGGTGAGCGGGAAATGCTGTGGAACATCGCCCCGCACATCATCCATCCCATGCGCTTCATCCTGCCGGTGACGAAGAACATGCGCCCGCGCTGGATGCTGCGTGCCGGCCTGTTCCTGTATGATCATATCGGCGGCAGGGGATCCCTGAAGAAAACCCGCAGCGTGGACATGCGCAGGCATCCGGCGGGCGTGCCGCTGGAAAAGCAGTATCGCCACGGTTTCGAATATTCAGACGGCTGGGTGGACGATGCACGGCTGGTGGTGCTGAACGCGCTGGATGCCGCCGAATGCGGCGCGGAAATCCGCACGCGCACCGCCGTCACCGCCGCAAGGCGCGAAGGCGATTTGTGGCATGTCGAGGCAGGGGCTGAGAGCTTCACCGCGCGCGCCTTGGTAAATGCCGCGGGGCCGGGGGCGGACGATGTTGCGCGGCTGGTGGGAGAGAACCCCGCCTATGGCATTCGCCGCGTGCGCGGATCGCATATCGTGGTGCCAAAGCTGTTCGATCACGATTGCGCCTATATCCTGCAGCAGCCCGACACGCGCATTTGCTTTGCCATACCGTGGGAGAATGATTTCACCCTGATCGGCACGACCGATGCAGACCATCCTGGATCGCTGGACGATGTGGAGGCCAGCGAGGGCGAGATCCGCTATCTGTGCGACGCCGCCAACCGCTATTTCGAGCAAGACGTGACACCGGACGATGTCGTGCACACCTATGCAGGGGTTCGCGCGCTGGTGGATGATGGCTCCGGCCGTCCCGAAGCAGCCTCTCGCGGATACGAGCTGGCGCTGAGCGATGCGGGGCGTGGTGCGCCGATCCTCGCCATTTATGGCGGCAAGATCACCTCCTATCGGCACGTAGCTCAGGACGCGATGGAGAAGCTGGCCGAGCGGCTGCCGGTGCTAAAGGGCAAGGGCTGGACAGCCAACACTCCGCTGCCCGGCGGTGATTTTGACAAGCACGCGCAGCCCTATCTTTTCGAAGTGCTGGGCGAGGATTATCCCTTCCTCTCCGCAGAAGACGTTGTCCGCATCGGCCGCGCCTATGGCACCCGCGCGGTGGACTGGCTGGGCGAAGCGAAATCGTGGGACGATCTGGGTCGCAGCTTCGGCGCGGGCCTGTCAGAGGCCGAAGTCACCTACCTGCGGGACAGGGAATGGGCGCAGACGGCCGAGGATATCCTCTGGCGGCGCACCAAGCAGGGATTGCAGATGAGCGATGCTGAAGGGGCCGCGCTGACCGAGTATCTCGGCGGTTAATCTCCGGCTGGCTCCACCACCGCCAGCACCGCTTCTACCTGAACCTGCCCGCCTTCGCTGGCGGAAAGCTGCGTCACGGTCCCGTCGAACGGCGCGGTGAGCGCGTGCTCCATCTTCATTGCTTCCAGTACCATTAGACGCTGGCCTGCCGTCACGGCATCGCCCTCGGCCACATCGACGGCGATGACCTTGCCCGGCATCGGCGCAAGGATCGCACCGTCGCCCGCTGCGGCTGCGCCGGTGCCGCGCGCATCGCGGGCGAATTCGAAGCTCTGGCCGTCTGCGAAGACGAGGGTTCGCGCTTCTTCCACAAAGCCCGTGACATGGGCTGCCATCTCGCTGCCGGACGCAGAAACCGTGCGCGTTTCGCCGCGGTGCGTCAGCGTGGTGGCAATGCGCGGGGCCGCGTTCAGGCGAAAGCCCAAGGCGCTGGGCACATCCTGATCCAGATCTGCCATCAGCGTGAAATCGGCAGCTGACTGCCAGATCGCGTCATCGGCATCGTCAGCGGGGACGAGGCTGTCCAGCTTTCGTTCGATGAAGCTGGTGTCCAAGACGGCATCGCCAAAATCATCGTCCAGCAGGGCGTTTGTCAGGAAGGCGGCGTTGGTCTTCACCGGCCAGATTTCCACGCTGCCCGCGATCTCGGCCAGTTCATCGATGGCATCATCGCGCGTTTCGCCCCAGGCCACCAGCTTGGCCACCATCGGGTCGTAATGCGGGGAGATGACATCGCCCTCTGCAACGCCGGTTTCGATGCGGCCCACGATGCCGAGGTCAAAATGGTCGAGCGGTCCGGTGCTGGGCAGAAATCCGCTGGATGGATCTTCCGCATAAAGCCGCGCCTCGATGGCGTGACCGTTGATGGAAAGCTCTTCCTGCTTCAGCGGGATCGGCTCACCGCTCGCCACGCGCAATTGCCATTCCACCAGATCGACGCCGGTGATTTCCTCGGTCACCGGATGCTCCACCTGCAGGCGGGTGTTCATTTCCATGAAGAAGATGCGATCCGCGCGCAGGCCTTCGCTGGCGTCGGCAATGAATTCGATCGTGCCCGCGCCTTCGTAATCCACCGCCTTGGCGGCGCGGACGGCAGCGGCGCAGATTTCCTCGCGCGTGGCATCGTCCATGCCCGGAGCGGGCGCTTCCTCGATCACCTTCTGGTGGCGGCGTTGCAGAGAGCAATCGCGTTCGAACAGGTGGACGACATTGCCATGACTATCGCCAAAAACCTGCACCTCGATATGGCGGGGCGAGGTGATCCATTTTTCCAGCAGCACTTCATCGTTGGAGAAGCTGGCCTTGGCCTCTCGCTTGCACGATTGAAGGTCCGCCTCGAAATCTGCGGCCTTCTCCACCTTGCGCATGCCCTTGCCGCCGCCGCCTGCCACGGCCTTGATCAGCACGGGATAGCCGATGGCATCGGCCTCGGCTTTCAGCCGATCTACCGACTGGTCTTCCCCCAGATAGCCGGGGGTGACGGGCACGCCTGCATTCATCATCAACTGCTTGGCCGAATCCTTCAGGCCCATCGCCTCTATGCTGGAAGGCTTGGGGCCGACCCAGATCAGCCCTGCATCGATCACGGCCTGCGCAAAGCCCGCATTTTCGGACAGGAAGCCATAGCCGGGATGGATCGCTTCGGCCCCGGTCTGTTTCGCGGCGGCGATGATCTTCTCGCCCAGCAAATAGCTTTCGGCAGCGGGGGAGGGGCCGATATGCACGGCCTCGTCAGCGGCTCGCACATGCAGCGCCTTGGCATCGGCATCGGAATATACCGCCACGGTGGCAACGCCCATATCACGGGCTGTGCGGATGATGCGGCAGGCGATTTCGCCGCGATTGGCGATGAGAAGTTTTGCGATCATAATCCTGTGCTTTCGCGAATTTCGTCACAAATGCAACCGGAGTAGCGCCGTCAGTCTTCCTTGCGCCTGACGCTTTCGTCACGAATGGGCGTGTTGGGAACGCCTGCCACGGGGCCATCCATGCGCGCCATCACCATCAGCTTGCCACGATCCCATTTGGGATCCTTACCCGGCTCCCACGAACCGGAGATCGTTTCCTTCAGGGCGGAGAAGACATGGCCGATCTTGTCGAAGAAGCCTGTGTGGATGCGGTGATCCCACGCCAGTTCGGCCTGCTGAACCACCTCTTCCCCGATTGCGCCATAGATATTGGCGGCGGACAGCACGGCCCAGCGCTGCCGGAAATTCAGCCGGCCTGCACCGATGCGCGCGCGGGCATCGTGCAATTCTGCCATGCTCACCAGGCGCTGCGCCAGCTTCACCAATTGGGGACGGTATTGCGGCCTCATCACCTCGCCCGGCGGAATATCATATTCGGCCAGCCATTCCGTGGGCAGGTAACAGCGGCCCGCGGCATCATCTTCAGAGATATCGCGGGCAATATTGTTGAGCTGGAAGGCAAGGCCAAGATCGCAGGCACGATCCAGCGTATCCTGCGCATCGCCGGGCACGCCCATCACCTTTGCCATCATCACGCCAACGGCGCCTGCCACGTGATAGCAATAGCGCATCAGATCGCCCTCGGTACGCGGGCGCCATCCCCTGGCGTCGAGCTCGAAACCGTCGATCACATCGTCAGCCATGTCGCGGGTGATGCCTGTTTCGGCGGCCACCAGACCCAGCGCATCGAAGGCAATGTCCGCCGTCGGCTGGCCATCCAGCGCGCGGTGGGTGAGGATGCGCACGGCCTCCACCCGGTCTTTCGAATTGGCGTTGGACAGGTTCAGCGTTCCGCCGTGATCCTGCCCGTCGGCAATATCGTCACACCGGCGGCACCACGCATACAGCAGGTGCGCGCGTTCGCGAGTCGGCTTGTCGAACAGCAGGCTGGCCGCCATGAAGCTTTTGGAACCCCTGGCGATGCTTTCGCGCGATCGGGAGACCAGAGCCTTTCGCGAGCGTCCGCCACCGGCCTGCCGGGGTGTGTTCTTCACCAGCTGGCTGGCCACCAGCGGACGGGGCTTTACGCGTTTCACAGGTCTTCGCCGCGCATTTGCACGATTGTTTCGATGGGCTCGTAAGCTGCCATTTTCTCGAGCAAGTCCCTAATATTGTCGCCCACGATCACGATGCCGCGGTGCGCTTCCCTGACGAAGCCTGTATCGGCCATATGCCGGTTAAAAGCCACAAGTCCGTCATAATATCCCAAGGCATTGAGAAGTCCGACGGGTTTTGCGTGGTAGCCAAGCTGCGCCCAGCTTACCGCTTCCCACAATTCATCCATCGTTCCAACGCCGCCGGGCAGGGTAACGAAACCATCCGAAAGATTGGTAAACGCCTGTTTGCGCTGATGCATGGTGTTGACCACGTGCAGCTGCGTGCAATCCCGATTTGCCACCTCCATATCCATCAGCGCCTGCGGGATTATGCCGATCACTTCGCCGTCCGCTTCCAGCGCGGCATTGGCCAGCGCCCCCATCAGCCCCGCCTTGCCGCCGCCGTAGACGACCCCGATGCCAAGCTGCGCCAGCGTGGTGCCCACCTCGCGGGCAAGGTCGATATAGCGCGGGTCTGCCGGTGTGGCAGAGCCGCAATAAACGGCGAGGCGATTGAAGCTGTCAGACATGGCAGTCAGCCCTAGTGAGGCCAATCAGGATGACAAGTCATCGATCATCAGGCCCGCTGTCGCCTTGGCGCTGCCGACAACGCCGGGGATGCCAGCGCCTGGATGCGTGCCTGCGCCGACGAGGTAGAAATTGTCGATCACGTCATCCCGGTTGTGCCCGCGGAAGAAGGCGCTTTGCCACAGCACCGGCTCCAGGCTGAAGGCGCTGCCGTGGTGGGCGTTCAGGTCTACCGCGAAATCCAGCGGGGAATAGCTGAACTTGGTCACGATGCGATCATGAATATCGGGGATGAGGCGGCGGCCCACCTCGTCCAGAATGCGCTTTTCCAGTTGCGGGCCAACCGTGTCCCAGTCGATCGGCATCTTGCCCAGATGCGCCACGGGCACCAGCGCGTAAAAGGTGCTCATGCCCTCCGGCGCCATGCTCGGGTCTGTCACCGTGGGATGATGCAGGTAGATGGAGAAGTCGGCGGGCAGTATGCCCTTGGAATAGATATCGTCCAGCAGGCCGTGATAGCGCGGGCCGAACAGGATCATGTGGTGCGGGATGCCGGGCCAGGTGCCCTCTATGCCGAAATGCACGACGAAGAGCGACGGCGAAAAGCTCTTTTTCTGCAAGGCCTTGGCCTCCGTCTTGCCGCGGTGGCTATCGCCCAGCAAATCCTTGTAGGAATGCATGATATCGGCATTGCTGGCCACGGCATCAAAGCGCTGGGTCCACCCGCTCTTGGTGTGCACGGCCCTGGCGCGCTTGCCCTCCGTCTCCACGCGAGTGACGGGATCGCCCACGCGCATCGTGCCGCCCAGCCGTTCAAAATGGCGCACCATTCCGGCGATCAGGCGATTGGTGCCGCCGCGCGTCCACCACACGCCGCCATCCTTCTCCAGCTTGTGGATCAGGGCATAGATGCTGGAGGTTTTCATCGGGCTGCCGCCCACCAGCAGGGTGTGAAAGCTCAAAGCCTCGCGCAGCTTCTCGTTCTTGATGTATTTCGACACCATCGAATACACGCTGCGCCACGCCTGCTTTTTCGCCAGCGCGGGGGCGGCCTTGATCATGCTCTTGAAATCAAGGAACGGCACGGTGCCCAGCTTGACGTAGCCTTCCTCGTAAACCTCTGCCGCATATTCGGAGAAGCGATCGTACCCCTCCACATCCTGCGGCTCCAGCTTCATGATCTCGTTGCGCAGGTTCTTTTCATCGTTCGAATAATCGAAATTGGTGCCGTCGGGCCAGTTCAGCCGATAGAACGGCATGACGTTCATCAGCTCCAAATCGTCATCCATGTCGTGGCCGCTGATGGCCCACAGTTCGCGCAGGCAATCAGGGTCTGTCACCACGGTTGGCCCGGCGTCGAAGGTGAAGCCGTCCTTCTCCCAGTAATAGGCGCGGCCACCGGGCTTGTCGCGGCTTTCGACGACGGTGGTGGCGATGCCCGCGCTTTGCAGGCGAATGGCCAGCGCCATGCCGCCGAAACCGGCGCCGATGACGCAGGCGGTCTTGCCTTCGGGAGTGCTCATGGAATGTCCTTCCGGGGGGAATTGCTGAGGGGAGGGGAGGAGGATAGCAGCGCCGGAATGGCGCGGTGGACGGGAACGGGCGGCTTGCCTACCAGCACGCGCAGTTTCTGCGCGATGGTGGATCGCCCGGCGTAGAAGCGTTCGATCAGGTCGGGCGACAAGCGATAGAAGCGCTCGAACACCTTGTATCGTTCCTCCGGCCGGGCAGCACCGAACAGCATGGAGCCAAGGAAGCGGTAATAGCCCATGGCAGACCAGTGGCGGCGGGCCATGGCATCCAGCTTTGCGGCCATCTGATCGCCCGGCGGGTCCGCATCTTGCGCCACGGCCAGCGCCACCTCTACTGCAATGGGCAAGGTATAGCTGGTGAGCGGGTGGACAAAGCCGCCCCGCGCGCCCGCCACGGCCACGCCCGCTATGTGGTGCTCATCCTGAAAGGCGCGAAAATCGCCGCCAGTGATGACGGGAAGAACACCGGTTTCAAAGCCCACAGGCTCTCCATGCCAGCCCATCTGCTGCTGATACTGATCAATGCGGGAAGACAGCATGGAGCGATCGATATCCGGCTTATCGGCATAATAGGTGTCTTCGATAAACAGGTCATGCGCGCCCAGCGGGAGGACGTAGACGAAGCGATAGGCCCCGCCATTGCCGTGCGGCGCATGCTGATCGACCGTGGCATCCATGATGATGGGATCGGCCACGCCATGCGGCTGCGGCGTGCGCAGGTGGCGGCCCATGAACACCTGCCACCCGCCTTCAAGATGAGAGGTGGGGGCAAAGCCGCGGCAATCGATCACCGCGCGTGCCGTGATGCGCCTGCCATCGGCAAGGTCCACCCCGTCTGCATCCACGGCGGCCACTTCCTGCCCTGTCATGATGGTATCGCCCGGCAGTTCCCTGTGCAGGCAGGCGGCAAAATCCGCGCTGGCCAGCGATCTGTAGGCCGTGTCCAGCTTGCGCTGGTGGCCGGGGAAGCACACGTGATAGCCATCGTTCCACTCGGCCCTGCGGAAATCGGCCATCAGTGCCGTGCCCGCCGGTGAAAGATCGCTGGCAAACCAGCTCCACCGGTGATTTCCGCCAAGCTGCGCGCCAGCCTCCACCAGCCTTACGGTGAGCTCCGGGCGATGCCGCGCCAGCGCCAGCGCGATCAATCCGCCGGAAAGACCGCCTCCGATAATGGCAATGTCGCAGTCGCGTCCACTCATGCTGTCGGCCTTAGCCTATTGACACTGCGGCGCAATCACGGCCCTTGGTCCGGTATTGAATTGCAACGCGTGCGTGGAACCGGCTGGGCCAAGGCACGTTCTAGCGCAAAACAGGACGGGAATATTCATGCAGATCAAGCCAAACACCACCACCACCGCTGCTTTTGCCGCGATTATCGCCGCTTTCATGGCGCAACCCGCGCTCGCCCAGGATATTGGCGAGGCAGAGGTTGGTCCGCCGGTGATCGATATGGACGATACGGTGTTCTCTGGCGATTTCATTTCAATAGGTGCGGGCGTGGCGATCAGCCCGTCCTATACCGGTTCGGATGACTACGTATTTAACGTTCTGCCCATCGTGCAGGGTTCGCTTGGCGGGGTGGATATCAATCCGCGCGCTGGCGGCATCACGCTGGATTTCATTCCGGACGCGGCAGAGGGCGTTGCCTTCGATCTTGGCGTTGCAGCGCGTCTTCGCTCCGATCGCGCGCAGCAGATCAAGGATGAAGTCGTCAAGAATTACGGAGAGCTGGACCGCGCCATCGAAGTCGGCCCCAGCGCGGGCGTAAAATTCCCGCAGGTGCTGAACCCTTATGACAGCCTGTCCATCAGCACGGCCGTGATGTGGGATGTAAAAGGCGCGCATGATGGGATGGTGGTTTCGCCATCCATCACATATTTCACGCCGCTGTCGCGCGCGATGATCGCCAGCCTTTCCGTCTCTGCCGAATGGGCGAACGAGGATTTCCAGGATTACTACTTCGGCGTGGACGATGCCGATTACATCGGCCCCGGCATCGCGCCGCTGGCAGAGTTCGAACCCGATGGCGGCGGCTTTACCAAGGCAGGCGTAAACCTGCTGCTGGGTTATGACCTGGATGGCGATGTCACCAACGGCGGATTTGGCATCATCGTGGTGGGCGGATATTCCCGCGTGCTGGGCGATGCTGCCAAGACGCCTTTCACCACCGTTCGCGGTTCGAAGGATCAGTTCCTGGGCGCCGTGGGCGTCGGCTACACGTTCTAGACAGTATCTTGCGCCCCTCCAATGGTGGGGGCCAGAACTGCAATACGCATAAAAAAGAGGAGCAACCCATGCAGGGCTGCTCCTCTTTTTTCGTTGATGGCGGATGATCCTATTCGTCGTCGATCATCAGGTCCGGGCGGCTAGGCGGCAGCGGCGCGCTGCGATCCCCGGTTTTCAGATAGGTGTCGAACCAGCGCATCATCCGCAGGTTGTAATCATAGCGGGACGCGGCGGAAGAATTGCCGTGGCCTTCGCCCGGATATTGCACCAGACGCAGCGGTGTGTCTGGCTGGCGCAGCTTGATATAGCGATACAGCTCCAGGCTCTGCCCCGGATCGACGCGGGTATCGGCGGTGCCGCCCATGATCAGCAGCGGTGTTTCGGCGCGGTCGGTGTAGTAGATGGGGCTGACTTCAAGGAAGTGCTGCCAATCCTCCCACGGCCACTGGCGCGCGTGGACGAGGTACATCTCGTTCGGAATGTCGCCCGTGCCCACCTTGCTGATTTGGTTGGAAATGCCCACGAACATCACTCCCGCGGCAAATTCCTGCGAATTGAAGGTGGATGACCATGCCGTGGCATATCCGCCGTATGATCCGCCGGTCATGCCCACCCGGTCAGGATCGGCCACGCCCGTTTCCACCAAGAAGTTCTTCGCATCCACCAGATCGGTGAATTCAGGATCGGTGTAATTGCCCGAATGCTGCTTTGAAAACGCGGTGCCATAGGCGGTGGAGCCGCGATAGTTGGGCAGGAATACGGCATAGCCTTGCCCGGCGGCAACTTGGCCCGGACCGCTGTAATTGGTGTTCCAGCCATTGCTCTCATGCGCTTCCGGCCCGCCGTGCACATCGAAAATGGTGGGCGCGCCTCCTGCGGGCACACCGTCCACCGGCAGGATCAGGATGCCTTCAACCTGCTGCCCGTCACGCGCCTGATAGGTGACGGTGCGCTGTTCGCCGAAATCGATCTCGGACAGCCAGGGATTGTGGTTGGTCCAGCGGGTGAATTCGCCGCGGTTGAACGAGAACAGTTCATTGGGGTGCTGCGGCGAATTGGCCTCCACCACCAGACGATTGCCGCCCTGTTCCAGGCTGGTGAGGATCAGATCCCCCGGATTGAACTCACGCTGCACATCGCCGGTGTCGGAATAGAAGCGCAGCAGGCTTTGCGCGCCCACGTGGATCACGGCGGCGAGGCGCCCGTCAGCCATCCACTCTGCATCCACAGCAGCTTCGGCAGCGCCTTCGTTCAACGCGCGATATTCGCCTGTGCTCACGTCTACCAGGTGCAGCGTGGTGGCGGCGGGATCGTTCTCGTCCACGCCGGCGATCAGCGAAAGCTGCCTGCCATCGGGAGAGAACTCCGCATCGCCGATCTTGCCCGGCGTGGCCACTGTTACCAGTTCGCCATTGGCCAGGTTCAGCAGGTTCACCCGCTGTGACGTCAGCGAATCGTCAACCAGCGGGCTGGGCGCGGACATTACTGCAACGGTTTGCCCATCGGGCGCGATCTCGATGCCGCTCACATATCCGGGCACCTCGATCTCGGCCGGCTCTGCATCCACGTCACCGCCGGCCATGCTGCCCGTCACATCGGCTACGAACATGCGGTTGAACTTGAACTCTTCCTCGTAAACGATGGAATCGAAGCCATCGTCGGCCTCAGCCTCCCGATCATCATCGGGCGCGGCAGAGGTGAGCATGTAGACCCGGCTGCCATCGGGAGAGAAGGCATAGTCGCGCACGGAGGCATCGGTTACGCCCGCCAGCTTGCGGTAGGACCCGCCATTGATGGGTATGCCCCACACGGCGCGATCGTCATCCTCGTCCGTCCACAGGAAGGTGGCCATCGATCCATCGGGGGTGAAGCCGATGGAGGATACGCTCATATCCTCGGGCAGATAGGCGCGCACATCCATCGCGCCATCGGCCAGGAACAGCTGCTGCTTGGCAGAGCCGTTCTTCTCCCCCTTCGTGACATCGGGATAGTGCACGCGGGTATAGGCGACATGGCTACCATCCTGCGAAACGGCGACGGTGCCGGTGTATTCGATGCGGGCCACATCCTCTGCCGTCATGTCACGGGCGAGGGCGGGGGTGGCGGGAAGGGTCAGAACGGATGCAAGCAAAGCAAAGCGTAGGCTGGTCATATCTATGGAGCGTCCCGTTTTATAGTTACAATAGCAACCGCATATAGCGGCTGAAATTCTCGGCGCAAATGCCGGCTTTTGTCCGGGAATTCTCGCGACCCGGAAATGTGGCGACTGAACCGGTGAAGGAATGGTCGCTACAAAGGTGAACACATTAAGGCGCTGATAGTGCCCGTGAAACCCATCGGCCTCGGCATAACTGGCGCGCGGGATGCTGCGGTTTTAGATCAACGTAACGCCTCCTGCATCAGGGAGGAGGAATAGGGCTGGAGCAGCTTGGCAGCCTTGTCCCAACCGCCGTGCAGCCAAGTGGCCCATGCGCCCCTGTCAGGCGGCAGGATGGCCGGCATGGCATCGCGGCCAGCCTGTTTCAGCACGGCGTTGGGCGCACAGGTGACGAGCGCCATGCCCGGCACTTCGCTATCCTTCCACACGCCAGCAAACGCGAACACCGGCTGGTCTGCACAGGCGAACCAGTGCTGGCGGCGCTTGCCATCGGGTCCGATGCGGCCCCATTCCATGAAGGCGGTGGCAGGTACCAGACAGCGAAATTCGGGATTGCGCAAATTTCCGATCCAGAACGGACTATCGAGATTGCGCACGCTCAACACGGCACGCGCGGCGTCATGTGCGGATGGCGGAGGCGGCACGCCCCACAAGCGCGGCACCATGCGCCACGGCTGGCTGGGTTTGCCCGGCCCGGCGATGAATTCGCGCCCCGCGGTGATGATGGGCGCAAAGCCTTGCGGAGCGACATGGCCACCCGCCCACGGATCGCCGCCCGTATCCACGCCGAACGCGCGACCAAGTGCCGCGGCATCGGCATCCAGACGGTAGAGCATGGTCATGGCCCGCGCTCCCTAGCCCGCTGCATCAGGGAATGGGAGGGGCCTTGCGTCTATTCTGGCTGGAGCGATTTCTCGCGCTGCGGATAGACGTTGAAGGTGCGGCCCCTCACCGTGATCGTCTCTGCCTTGAAGCCAAGCGTATCTTCGTCGCGGGCACGGTGGCCGGTCAGGATAACCATGTCGCCCGGCCCGGCATGTTCTGCAGCAAAGCCGGATCGGCTGGCCACGATGGGCGGCGACAGGTCGACTTCCCAGATCTCGCTACCACCAAAGCCGCTGCGCTCCCGCTCCAGTTGCAGGTGCATATGCGGATTGCCGAAACTGATCGTCACGATCTTTCCGTCGAGGCGGCTTTCCTCGTCCTGTGTCCAGCCCCAGCCGTGATGGGCAAATGCGGCGGCGGGCAAGGCAAGGGCCGCGAGGGCGACCGTCAAACGCGTTGCAGAAAAGCGCATGGTTCTCTCCTTCTTCCCCCGTTGGGATGGATATTACCATCACTGCAACCGATTGTCTCGCCCGCGTGCCGACGCCAGCCTGCTAAGGGTTATAAAGCGTGGGCGAGCCCGGTCCCACCGGCAGGCCGAACACGAAGGTCCACAGGTAGAAAAACACGCTCCACGCCGTGATGAAGAAGATGGTGTAGGGCAGCATCATCGCGATCAGAGTGCCGACGCCCAGATCCTTCTGATAACGCGTGGCCCAAGCCAGGATCAGCCCGAAATAGCTCATCATCGGGGTGATGATATTGGTGGTGGAATCCCCGATGCGGTAAGCCGCCTGGATGACTTCGGGCGAATAGCCGATCAGCATCAGCATGGGTACGAAGATGGGGGCCGTCACCGCCCATTGCGCCGATGCAGAGCCCAGCGACAGGTTGATGACGGCGCAGATGGCGATGAAGGCGAAGAACACCACCGGCCCCGTCATCCCGCTTTCCACCAGGAAATTGGCGCCCGTAACGGCGGTGATCGCGCCAAGATTGGTCCAGCCGAAGAACGCCACGAACTGCGCGGCGAAGAACACGAGCACGATATAGAGGCCAAGCGCGGACAGCGCGGCGGACATCGCATCGATCACGTCGCGGTCCGTCTTCATCGAACCCGTGGCGCGGCCATAGGCATAGCCGATGGCGATGAAGAAGATGAGGATCCACACCACGAAGCCATCGAAGAAGGGCGAATCCATCCGGTCGCCCGTTTCGGCGTTCCGCAGCACGCCCCATTCGGGAACCAGCGTCAGCGCCATCAGGGCCAGCACGCCCACCAAGGCCACGCCTGCCCAGCGAAGGCCCTTGCGTTCCGTATCGGTCAGCGGCTGCATCATGCCTTCGTCCAGCACGTCGGGATCGGCTTTGCTGGCGTCATACGGCCCCAGCTTTGGCTCCACGATATAGATCGAAACGAGAGAGCCGATCCCTGCAACAAGGAAGGTGGAGACAAACATGAAATACCAGTTGGCGGTCGCCAGCACGGTGTATTCCGGGTCGATAAGCTGCGCCGCTTCCTGCGTGATACCGGCCAGAAGCGGGTCAATCGTGCCGATCAGCAGATTGGCGCTGTAGCCGCCCGAAACCCCGGCAAAGGCCGCCGCCATGCCTGCCAGCGGATGGCGGCCCAGCGCGTAATAGATCGCGCCGCCCAGCGGGATAAGAACGACATAGCCCACCTCGCTCGCGGTGTTCGAAATGATGCCGGCAAACACGATGGCCACCGTCACCAGCTTTGGCGGCGCGCCCAGCACCATGGAGCGCACGGCGGCGGATAGCAGCCCCGATTTCTCCGCCACACCCACGCCCAGCATCGCCACCAGCACCACGCCAAGCGGGGCAAAACTGGTGAAATTGTCCACCAGCCCGGTGAAAATGCGCCGCACCCCATCGCCATTCACAAGGCTGACGGCGCGGATCATGCCATCCTCTGCCACATTGGGCGATCCGGCCGGGCGCGGGTCTTGCACCGCCACGCCCATCCATCCCATCAGGCCGGACAACAGCACGATGCCCAGCGCCAGCAGGGCAAATAGCGTGACCGGGTGCGGCAGCAGATTGCCCAGCCATTCCACTCCGTCCAGGAACCGGGTGAAGGCATTGCGCTTGCCTTTTTCGTGCTGGGCGGTGGGCGTGGGAAATTCTGTCATGAAGCGGCCTCGTCGAAAGGTCGGAAGGGATTGTTATTGCTTTGCCTACGGGCTTTGGTGGCTTTCTCAAGACCTTCCCCTTGCCCTAAGCTGACTCGCCACTTGCCACGCGGGCCGATTTGATTAGCGTCCCGGCGCAATGGCCCGACTTGCTCCCAACCGCCTTGCCCTCATCGTCTCGGCAGTTATTGCGGTGCTGGCCATCGTCATCCTGCTGGCGATGGGTCGGCCGCCCATTTGCGAATGCGGGTATGTGAAATTGTGGCACGGGCAGATCAACGATAGCGGCAACAGCCAGCATATCGCGGACTGGTACACGCCTAGCCACATCATCCACGGCATGCTGTTCTACGCGCTCGGCTGGTGGCTGTTCGTGAAGCGCGGGATTGGCGGCAAGAATGCCGCGCGCTGGGGATTGGCGCTTGCGGTGTTTCTCGAGGCCGCATGGGAGGTGGTCGAGAACACCCCCTTCGTCATCAACCGCTTCCGCGAGGCGACCGCCAATGTCGGCTATTCGGGAGACAGCGTGCTCAATTCTGCCGCCGATATCGGCTGGATGGCGTTCGGCTTCTGGCTGGCATTGCGCCTGCCGGTGAAGTGGACGATTGCGCTTGCATTGATCGGAGAGTTGGTCGCGGCCTACGTGGTGCGCGACAATCTGACCTTGAACGTGATCATGCTGCTGTTTCCGATCGAAGCCATCGCCGAATGGCAGGCCTCGGGCGGGGTGAAGTAGCGGGCAGACCCGGCAGGCGTCAGTTTCCCCAATCGCTTTCGTTTGCGTCCGCGCGTCGGCTCTGGCTGCGCAACGCGGCGGCTTGAGCCATCCGGTCGTGATCGCGCACGATGTTTTCGGTGCTGTGCCCGACATACATCCAGGCGCCTTGGGTCTGATAGAAATAGCCGCGCGCGGTTCCCTTTGCCTTGATGTTGTGCTGCTGGGTCAGGAACACCTCGACATCGCAGCGCCAAGCAGGGAAGGGATCGCCCGCAACCCGCGGCTCCGACACCCGGCGCACTTCCTCAGGATCGACCCAGCCCCATTCGCAGTTCGACGGGAGCACGCGGTCATAGGCCTTGTTGGAATTGCGCAGCGCGGCGATCGAGCCGCTCCGCTGCATTGTGTCCCACCCTGCCGACCATTCGGGCGCCACCAGCTCGATTGCAATCGGCAGGTCGGTAAGCTCGCCGATCTCGAGCCCTGTCAGGATTTCCGCGTCGAGGGTGTTTGCGGCCTTGAAGGCGGTGATAGCTTCCTTCTCATCGGGCGGGTCGTAGCCCGGCTCGGGCAGGCTGTTGCACCCGCTGAGCGCGAGCGGGACTACGAGGAGAGGGCTGAATTTGAAAGACATTAAGAGCGACCCCGTCCAGACTCGATGTGCATCAGGCTTCTAGGGGCACAATCCTAACGCTTGGTATCCGGCATTTCTGGACCTCGGCTGCAAAAGCCTATAGACCCGCGCACATCCCCGGGGAGCGCAGCTTTGCGCTGAGAGGGACGGGTAAGCGCCGTCCGACCCGTTGAACCTGAACCCGTTAGCACGGGCGGAGGGAAGGGCCGGCACTTTTGCCCGAAGTCCTTTTCCCGCTCTTGAGGAGAGACTTCGTTATGGCCGACATCAATTCCCAATTCGAAATCGGCGTCACCACCGGCCCCATTCGCGGCAGCCGCAAGGTGCATGTCGAGGCGAACGGCAACCCTGAGATCAAGGTGGCCATGCGCGAGATCGATCTGGAACCCTCCAGCGGCGAACCGCCGATCCGCGTCTATGACACCTCCGGCCCCTACACCGATCCGAATGTTAAGATCGACATTGCCACCGGCCTGGCGCAGCTGCGCCGCCAGTGGCAGCTGGATCGCGGCGATATCGAGGAGTATGCGGCGCGCGAGGTAAAGCCCGAAGATAACGGCCAACTCGGCCCCGATCGCAGCGGCGGCGTGCCCGCTTTCCCCAATGTCTCCAAGACAGTGTACCGCGCGAAGCCCGGCAAGAACCTCAGCCAAATGCACTACGCCCGCCGCGGCATCATCACGCCGGAAATGGAATATGTGGCAGAGCGCGAGAACCTGGGCCGTGCCGCGCTGAAGAACGTCGACCGTGACGGCGGCGAGAGCTGGGGCGCCGAGATCCCCGACTACGTAACGCCCGAATTCGTGCGGGACGAGGTCGCCCGTGGCCGCGCCATCATCCCATCCAACGTCAACCACCCGGAGGCCGAGCCCATGGCCATCGGGCGCAACTTCCTGGTGAAGATCAACGCCAATATCGGCAACTCCGCCGTTGCATCCGACGTGGCGAACGAGGTGGACAAGATGGTCTGGTCCATCCGCTGGGGCGCGGATACGGTGATGGACCTGTCCACGGGCCGCAACATCCACGACACCCGCGAATGGATCATCCGCAACAGCCCCGTGCCCATCGGCACCGTGCCCATCTACCAGGCGCTGGAAAAGGTCGGCGGCGTGGCAGAGGACCTGACGTGGGAAGTCTTCCGCGACACGCTGATCGAGCAGGCGGAGCAGGGCGTCGACTATTTCACCATCCACGCCGGCGTGCGCCTGCCCTATGTGCCGATGGCCGCCAAGCGCGTGACCGGCATCGTGTCGCGCGGCGGCTCCATCATGGCGAAATGGTGCCTGGCGCATCACAAGGAAAGCTTCCTTTACGAACGCTTTGACGAGATCACCGAGATCATGAAGGCCTACGACGTCGCCTATTCGCTGGGTGACGGCCTGCGCCCCGGCAGCATCGCGGACGCCAATGACGAGGCGCAGTTTGCCGAGCTGTATACGCTGGGCGAACTCACCCACCGCGCGTGGAAGGAAGACGTGCAGGTAATGATCGAAGGGCCGGGCCACGTGCCCATGCACAAGATCAAGGAGAACATGGAGAAGCAGCTGGAAGTGTGCGGCGAAGCGCCCTTCTACACGCTTGGGCCGCTCGTCACCGATATCGCGCCGGGGTATGACCATATCACCAGCGGCATCGGCGCAGCGCAGATCGGCTGGTACGGCACGGCGATGCTCTGCTACGTCACGCCCAAGGAACACCTTGGACTGCCGGATCGGGACGATGTGAAAGTGGGCGTCGTCACCTACAAGCTGGCCGCCCACGCGGCGGACCTGGCAAAAGGCCACCCGGCCGCCAAGGTGCGTGACGATGCCCTGTCAAAAGCCCGCTTCGAATTCCGCTGGCGCGACCAGTTCAACCTGTCGCTGGACCCCGACACCGCCGAACAATACCACGACCAGACCCTGCCCGCAGAAGGCGCAAAAACCGCCCACTTCTGCTCCATGTGCGGGCCGAAGTTCTGCTCGATGAAGATCAGCCAGGAAGTGCGCGACTTCGCCTCGAAGCAGAATTCAGACCCCGACAGCTTCCTTGAGTCCACCAAGTCCGGCGCCGACACCGCCGAAGCCAGCCGCCAGGCCGCGCTGAGGGGTATGGAGGAGATGAGCCGGGTGTATAACGAAACCGGTCGCGAGCTGTATATCGGCGCTGGTGATCGGGAGCATGATTGAGGGAAAGCCCCTGCAACGGGGCCATCCGAGATGACAAATTGGCTAGATCGGAAGATCAACAATCGAACATCAGCGCGTCCTTTTCGCGTGGACGGCGGTGAGAGTGGCCGAGCTGTATGAGCCGACGCCGCTGGTGGAGATCAACGCTGCGACGCGGAGATGAGGGGGTAACACGGACATGAGCGAAAGCCTGCTTGAGAAGCAGTTCACTGCGGCGCTGATGGAAGCCTATCTGAGAGCCAAATCAGAAGCTGGCTATCATGCGACTGTGTTCTTCAGGATGTTGAATGACTATGGAGGTCTTGAGACAGCCAGACGGTTGATAAGCGCCCCAAAGGAGTCCGAGGGCTATACGGCGCTTTGGGAACTCGGTCGGCTGGATTTGACTGTCGAAGCCGTAGTTTGGGACAATGCCAAATGGCATAGCCTATTCACTGAGGAAGAAATGGCGAGAGCCAGAAAGCGCCTGAGCGACTATCGATATTTCGATTAGTCTTGGGCAAAGAGGTCGGGTGTTTTTTCAGGGACGGGAAGGTCCCAAGTGCTTTGCGCAGACATACCTACGGAATTAGCAAAATCACATAGCGCCTTGTCATCGCTATAGATCGCATCCGATCTATGCACTCGCGCAATGGCTATAATTTGCCGATCAAATTTTACCTTTTGCCACGGCTCGGTGGATGTTCCTTTCTTTGAACTGGTTGCTTGGAGTGCTTCGCGATGCATCATAGCAAGCTCAATAGCCGCGCGCTGGTCGAACGAAGCTATGAGGATGCGTGCCATAGTCTGTAGTTTCTCGGTCACCTCGGGCGCAGCATTCTCTGCGATGACGAGAGTCTCGGCTAACACCGGAGCAGGAATGATGAGCCTATCTTTTGCGCCGAGATCGTCGAGTAGGCCCTGCACACGTTCTTTTGTATGCGTTAGCTCGATGCCGGTGTTTGGATCAATTGGCGGCCCTGCATCAGGATTGATCAGCAAAGTGAAGGCAGAATTGTCGAGAGTGACAATCAATTTTCGGCCTCCTCGTCGTCCTCAGCAAGGCTACGTGCTTCCAAGTACGCGTTGCTGGACATTAGCCCATTGTTTTGGACGCTTCTCAGCGCCGCAATGCTCTCGCCGATCGTGGCATCATCAAGCACTTCGAAACGCTCCACCTTGAAGTCGAGCATTTTCCATTCGCCGTCTCGTAAGCGCTCAAATCGACCATTCCCGTGAAGCCGTACAATTGGACCGTAGAGTAACTGGGCCAAACGCTTCGCCGTGTCTCGAGACATGCTCAGATTGGTGTGAGAAGTGTCACCATCTTGGATTATTGCATGCGCAGTGCTGTCAGTGCCTCCAACACGCACAACCTGGCCTTGGATTGTTGCATCTTCCCGAAAAGCAGGGAAAGTCAGGGGCTTGGGGCGATTCCGTCCTTCAAATGGAATTACAACACGACCAGTCCCCACCTCCGAAAGCGTTCCAACCGCATTATCGTTTGCTAAGAGGTCATCAAGTTCAGCGCGTGCTTGCATCGCCTCTTTTGGCGCCTCGCCGGACCGAACCCGGCCAAGGCGCTTCTCAACCTTTGGTGCATCAACTGGTTCAACCATGTGCACCAGCTTCGCGCTGCCCTTCTCAATCTTGACGAAGTGGGTGTTGTCGCGATGACCGATAAGTTTGGCTAGTGCAGCCAAATACTCAGCCAATCGGCCCATTGGTAAGTTATCAGGCGTGAAAACATCGATACGGAAGACATATTCGACAGGTTTCATCGATGCCTCCCCTTGGTGCTAGTGACCTTAGAAAACTATCAGAAACAGGCGGTTAGTCAACAAATGTAAGTGACTCTAATCCTTTGATAATCCGCGAAATCGCCATTTCGACTTTCCCGCTTCCCTACACCCCCACCATCATGCTCCGCTCCCGCGCATGAGCACCGCCACACCGACCGACACGGACACCACCCGCTGGACCGGCCCCAAGGCCGCGATCTTTCTCAAGGCGCTCGCCCAACATGGCAAGGTGGCGAAGGCGGCGCGGGAGGTGGGGATGAGCCGGCAGGCGGCGTATCGGCTGCGGTCTCGCGCGCCGAAGTTTGCGCAGATGTGGGATTGGGCCATGCGGGAGGCGGCGGATCGGCGGGCGGAGGCACTTGCCGCGCGCCGCGCCGTGCATCCCCTGCTCGCGCGCGATACGGCGGGCGGTGCGGGTGACAGTTTCGGGGGCGCGGGGTGACAGATTCAGCCCCGATGGTCACGCCTTTGGCGGGCGGGGTTACGGTTTTGCGCCGCAAGGTCACACAACGGGGTTTTTCCCCTCAGGACTGTGTTCCAGGTGTTCCACATTGGCGCGTCAGCACGCGGTCCAGCGCTTGCAGGAAGCGGGAGCGGTCTGCCTTGCTGAACGGCGGCGGGCCGCCGGTGATGCCGTCCATGCCGCTGCGCAGGTCTGCCATCAGGGCCCGCGTGGCGATGGCGCTGCCGATGCTGGCAGCGTCGAACGGCTTGCCATTGTGGGCCAGCACACTCGCGCCCGCTTTCAGGCAGCGTTCGGCCAGCAGGATGTCCGCCGTGATCACTACGGTGCGTGGGCTTGCGTTGTCCGCGATCCAGTCGTCGGCGGCGTCAAACCCGTCGGACACCACCACGCGCTTCACCCGATCGCTGACGGGCACGCGGAAGGGGGCGTTGCTGACGATGCGGACATGGGCGCCGAAGCGCTCTGCCACGCGGTACACCTCTTCCTTCACCGGGCAGGCATCGGCATCGACGAGGATGGTAACGGGTTGGGGCGCGGTTGCAGGCACGGTTTCTGGCACGGTTTCAGGCATGCGTGCGGGGGTAGCGGCCCCGCGCGCCTGTCGCCAGTCCTCTCTCAGGCCGTTGGGGCAGGCTGGGAAAAGACGCGCGCAAACTCGCTTGGTCGCATTTGCTGGCACTTTTGCGCTGGTCCGCTATTGTTGCAGTGCAGCATCATGCTGGCGGAGTATAGTATCATGTCCAAGTCCACCACGAAGTCCTGGCCCGAAATCGCATTCGAAGGCTGGATGCTCAGCGCGCAGATGGGTGCGGTGATCTGGCTGCGCTCCATCCGCATGATGCAGGGCGGCAAGCTGGCCGAGCGGGAGGCGCAGCGGATGATATCCGAGAAGGTGTCTGCCGGGATGACCCTGCTGCCCGCGATCATGGCAGGCGGGCTGAACCAGTCGGCAGAATCCGCCACGGGCCGCGCCATCGCGCATTACCAGAAGCCCGTCAGCGCCAACCGTCGCCGCCTTTCGAGGTAATTACCGGGAGGGGCCGGATGGGTTGGCGATCTGCCTTGCACTTCCGGCCCCGCCATTCAGGGTCAGCGGCCTCAGCCGTTCTTCATATTCTCCAGCCCCTTGATCCCGCCGGGTTTCAGGCTGGGCTGGCTGGCATTCTGCTTCGGCCCCTTGTCCGCCTTCGGCTTGCGGTGTTCGCGACTCTTCTTCTGTTGGCCCTTGGCCATGGTGTGTTCCAATAAGGGCGGCATGCCCCGATAGTCAGCATACGCCCGTTGCGAAGACAAAGCGCGCTTAATCGCCTTGGCCGGAATGGCAGCGGGCGACTTGCCTACACTCGACACGGAGTGTTCAGGCCGCCGCCTTGCACAGCACGCCGCCTGCGCTACGCTCAGCCCTTAGATAGTAAGGGGCGCGCAGCATGACCGATACTGACGAGATACTCGATGATCGCCGCGAAAGGCGCCGACTGCCGATTATCGGGTTGGCGCTGTCTGCGATATACGTAGCGGGGGTGGCGATCTACCTCGTGCTGCAAGGGCAGAACCCTGCCGATCTGCGGCTGAACGAGCTGGGCGATTTCCTGGGCGGCGTATCCAGCCCGCTGGCATTCCTGTGGCTGGTGCTGGGTTTCTTCCAGCAAAGCCGGGAAATCCGCCTCAGCAACAAGGCCCTGCACCTGCAGGCGCGCGAGATGCGTCGCAGCGTGGATGAACATCGCAGGATTGCAGGCGGTGCAGGAGATGCAGGTAGCGCGTGAAGGGGTTGCAGATCGGGTCGCCCGAAACGAGGATCGCACCAACTCCGCATAGGTGCTGGTGCGATCTACCGCCATGCCTGGCGTAACCCGCTGTCCGGCGGGCTCGAGGACCGGTCGATGGGTGGCAACCGGTCCGTTGCATTGCTTGGGCAGTTCAAAGATTGCGCCCGCGCGTTAACCATGTCCAGCGCCCTGGTGCAGGATGTGTGGGGATTGCGGCAGAATGCCGGAACGCATTGGGCGAATAGGAACCGCCAACAAGGCTTGGCGGTTGGGGTGAAAAAGGAGAGTGGTAATGGGTCGCGAGTTTTCCGCCATGGTGGGCATTGCCGCAGCGCTGGGCCTTTCGGCCTGCGCACAGGCGGATCGCGCCGAAGTTGACGAATATGATCCGGTGCTGGCCGCGCTGGACACGCAGCGGGCCTGCTTCTCCACGCGGGAGATCCAGGGCTATTCCAACGCTCCTGCAGGATCGAGCCGGCATGAGCGCATTCTGATAGATGCCGGCCCGAACGAAAGCTGGCTGCTGGAAACCACCGGCCCGTGCCCGGAACTGGATGCCAATCTGCGCGTGGCGCTGGATGTGCGCGGCACTGGCAGTGTGTGCACGGGCGATTGGGAGACGCTGCTGGTTCCCTCAAGCTTTCGCGGAGACATCAATCGCTGCCCGGTGCGCGTGCTGGGCCGGGTTATGGGCGACGTGACGCAGGACTAGCGTTTTTTCACGAACTCGGCTCTCAGGACCAGGCCC
Organism: Aurantiacibacter rhizosphaerae; assembly: GCF_009807005.1. Lineage (GTDB taxonomy): Bacteria > Pseudomonadota > Alphaproteobacteria > Sphingomonadales > Sphingomonadaceae > Alteraurantiacibacter > Alteraurantiacibacter rhizosphaerae. The sequence goes on from NZ_WUBR01000003.1 coordinate 502,978, forward strand.
TTGATACCGGGATATTTGCAGTCGATTTCCTGCGCATCGCCGGTCAGGCGGATCGATTTGATCAGGGTGCCCTGCTTCAGCGTCTTACCCGCGCCCTTTACTTCCAGATCCTTGATCAGCGTGACCTGATCGCCATCGCTCAGCCGGTTGCCTACAGCATCGCGAACTTCCACGGCATCGGCTGCCGCCTGCTTTTCTGCAAGCTGCGAGGCAGGCATCCATTCGCCACTTTCCTCGTCATAGACATAATCTTCGTCATCGCTGGCCATTGCGGCAATCTCCTTTGGGCGGCCATGGCAGGCATCGGTGAAAGCAGCAATCGTTAGGTGTTCGGCAAAGCCCGTGCTACATGCGCTGCTGCTGACGTCGAAATTTGCGACGGACTTCGAAATTTGCCTACCGCCGACTGCCTTTCAATGCAGGCCCCGGCGTAAACCAGACGACGTTTTCCTTTCATCGGACGATTTGACGCACGACCCTCGGGCACTCTCGTCCGGGGGCAATAAGTACGTTCTTGAAAGGAACTCAATCATGTCGAAGACCGGCACAGTCAAATTCTTCAACACCGACAAGGGCTATGGCTTCATCCAGCCTGACGATGGCTCCAACGACAGCTTCGTGCACATCACTGCCGTTCAGGCAGCTGGCATGCAGTCTCTCGATAAAGAACAGCGTCTGAACTACGACGTTGAAATGGGTCGTAACGGCAAGGAAAGCGCCGTGAACCTGTCGGCCGCTGACTAAGCGTTCCAATCGGCATCCTCCCGCTGCGTGCATCATGCGGCGGGAGGGGCCAATCCTATCCGGTCGTTAAATGGGAGAGACCAAATCGCCCAGACTTATGCATTTTACAACGCACGCGCCGATGAAGCTGCAGCGGAAGCGTCCAAGGCCACGCTCGACAATGTGCGTGATCGCGCGCTGAGATCGGAAAAAACCTGGCGCGGCCTCGCCCACCAGGCGCAAAAGGTTGAAAGCGACCGGGCCAAGGCAGTTCAGGTGCGCAAGGAACGGCAAGAGGCGGAAGCCGAGGCCGAAGCTGCGCTGGAACAGGTGCCTCACAACGTTGAATAAGCACATAATGACCAGCCACTACGTGCTTTCGGCCATGTTTCTGCCATAATTGGAACAAGCAGGCGATCGAGCCATTGCAATGTTGAACGACGGGTAAACAGAGGCCGAAACTCGGACCCTCACCCGCTTCAAAACTTTGCAAGGAATTCAATTATGAAGACCCTCCATATCCTCACCGCATCTGCCGCTGCACTTGCGCTTGCCGCCTGTGGCGAGCCTGCCGAAGATACGACGATGAATGACGATACGATGATGGCCGATGAAATGGCCAATACCGAGGCTTCCATGCCCGGCACCATCGTGGAAGTTGCGCAGGGCAATCCCGATTTCTCGACCCTGGTCAGCGCTGTAACAGCTGCAGATCTGGGCGAGACTCTTTCGGGTGATGGCCCGTTCACCGTGTTTGCCCCAACGAATGCCGCATTCGATGCGCTTCCCGATGGCACGCTGGAAACGCTAACCACCGAAGACACCGAACAGCTGGGCAATATCCTCAACTACCACGTTGTATCGGGTGAAGTGATGGCAGCCGATCTGATGGCAGCCATCGCAGCTGCGGGCGAAGAAGGCTACACCATCGAGACCGTGAATGGTGGCACGCTGACCGCGATGATGCAGGACGGTAATGTCGTGCTGCAGGATGCGCAGGGCAACACCGCCACCGTGGCTTCGACCGATGTCGATGCTTCGAACGGTGTGATCCACGTCATCGACACCGTGCTGATGCCGTAACAGGTTCAAATCTGTACAACGAACAAAGGGCGGGCCTTCGCGGGCTCGCCCTTTTGCTATGCTTTCGTGGAGCGGTGCAGTTGTGTAAGGCTGGCCGACCATGAAGCCCACTCCTCCCGCAGCCCGTTTCCTTGGTTACGCAGCCTCTTGCCGCAACTGGCATGTGTTGCTGCTGCATGGCTTGGCCCACCCGAATGGCGCTGGAGCGCGCTGGCAATCGGTTGGGGCTATGCCGCGCTGATCCTGAGTTTTCTGGGTGGATTGCGGTGGGGGCTGGCAGCAGCAGCGCCTGACAGGGGACGCAGGGCACCCAACTGGCTGTGGGTCGCATCCGTCGCACCCAGCCTGCTGGCGCTGGTGACATTTCTGCCGTGGGTGTTCGGCCAAGATTGGCCCGGGCCATCGCTATACATACTGGGGGCGGCCATAGCGCTCAGCCTGCTAATAGATGCGCGGCTGGTGACGGTCAGGCCGGTGTGGTGGATGGCTTTGCGCATACCACTATCGCTTGGCCTTGGCGGCGCGACAATCCTGCTGGCGCTGGCCGCTTAAAGGCCTGCTGGTTTAATTGAGCGCGGCGAGCTCGCCTGCGACATTGATCATCTTGGCGTTGCCAATCGTCGCCTTCGGGCTTTCGATCTCGATCACACCGTCAGCGATTTCTACAGCGCCGTTGGCGACATTCTCACCGGTCCGCGCCTGCTGCGTCGCAGAATAATGCGGCACCGTTGTCAGGGCCGCCGCTTGCTGGGTGGGTGCGGATGCCGAGGCGGGGCTTTCCTGCGCCAATGCGCGTTCGGCACGGGCATCAAGCTTTGTTTCGTCCCACTTTGCTTCCATGCTCGCAATGTCATCTTCGTAGGAGTAATCATAGTTCACGTCTGCGCCGTATCGGTCCTTCAACCGGCCTCTAAGGGCCAGTTCGTGCACCTCAACCACCCCTTCGGGCGTTTCCATGGCATAGTGATCGGGAAGGCGCGGCTGCGTTTGTGCAGAGGTGTTGGTGCGGGCGATCACCGGGCTGTGCGGCAAAATGGTCGACAATCCGCCGTTAACGCCAATCGGGTCCGTGCTCATTTGAGAGCCGATGACACCCCCAGCTATGGGAACAAGCGCGGCGGCGCCTATAATCCAGGGTGAGACTTTCATTTTGGAACTCCGGCTTTAAACTTGTTTGACCTATCAACGCCTTGGCCGGGCCGGATGTTCCTGAGCATGCCGCATGGTGCCGGGCTGACACACAGATGCATAAACGAAAGTGACACGAGCAATGCCGTCAAAACAACTCGCGCCGATCATGGCATTGCTGCTGGCGTCCTGCGGGCAGGGCGGGGTTGGCAATGTGCCGGGCGATACCTCTGATGAAAGCGCATATTCCGGGATTGCGGAGGGGGAGGTGATCAACCTTACCGGGACGGAACCGTTCTGGAATGCGCGTATAGAGGGCAAGACAATGCTCTACCGCACGCCGGAGAACATGGATGGGCTGCGGGTGCCGGTAGCGCGCTTTGCGGGGCGTGGCGGGCTGGCGTTCAACGGCATGCTTGATGGGCGCGACCTCGATCTTGCGATCACGCCCGCGCAATGCTCCGACGGGATGAGCGACCGCAGCTATCCCTACGTCGCGACCCTGCAAATCGGCCGCGACCTGCGCGAGGGATGCGCATGGCTTGAGGGGGACGATATCGGGGAGCCCCAGGCGGCGCCCCGATAAGTCCTGGCATCAATAAACGCCGGGCGCCTCACGCTCGATCACGCTGGTAGGCCTGTCGGGCTTCAGCAGCTTGCGAGAATTGACCGATTGCGTGGTGGCCGGGCCGCCGGCGATTGGCGTACAACTGCGCCCCGCCAGGAAATCCAGCGCGGTGGCCAGCATTTCCTCCTGCGGGTCACCGAAATTACGCGTGAAATCGTCATCGGCGCGGCAGGTGTTGGGCACCGTGTCAGCCAGCCCGTTGAAATATTCGCCCTGGCCGTTCGCATTTTCCAGCTTCAGCGTCACGATCCGCAGGCGATCATCGCACGCCGAAAGGTCGAATGCCGATTGGCCCACGGGTTTGCCGAAGGTGTTCTCACCCACGATCGCCAGATTATTGCCGAGATAGGGCTGCATGCCGTTGATCAACGCCTCACTGGCGGAGGCTGAGCCGCGGGTGGTGATGAAGGCGATGCGCGTCGGCGCAATGGATTCTGGCCGCGCATTGAAGCGATAGGTTTCATTATTGGACGATTTGCTGTCACGAAAAGCAATCGTTTCAAAAACTTCACCGTCCAGATCGCGGCCCAGCAGATCGCCAAAATATTCGTTCACATTGATGCCGCCCCCGCCATTGTAGCGCAGATCGATCACCAGTTCGGTGACGCCAGCGGCGCGGAAATCGGCAAAGGCCCGGCGCAGATCTTCGATGGCCGGATTGATGAAATTCGTCAGCCGGATATAGCCCACCTGCTTGCCGTTATCGTTGATGATCTGAGATCCATAGCGGGGCACGGGGTCGAGCTCGAAGTCTGCCTTGGTAATGCTCACCTCACGCTCCACGCCGCTGGCATCCCTGATGCGCAGCACGCGCGTTACGCCGGGATCGGACGGGCCCAGCGCCTCTATCACGCCGTCCACCCCATCATTGGCGAGCAGGCTGTTCACGGTCACAATATTGTTGCCGGTGGTGCCGATGCCCAGGATTTCCGATCCGCGCTCAATATTCGCGCCAAGGGCCGGGGTGTCGTCAAAGGTTTCCAGCACGACAACCCGCCGGTTCGTCAGGTCATAGCCCAGGCGGAAACCGAAACCTGCGCTGGAGCCTTCGTTAAAGAAGGCATTCTCCTCCTCGATAGAGGTGATGTAGCTGAAGAAGCGATCCTTGTTCTGCGCCCGTGCCGGGGCCACCAGCGCATCGATGTAATCCTGCACATTGTTGTAATTGCTCGCATTCACCGATCTGTCGAGCAGGCTGGGGAAAAGATACCATTCGTCCAGCACGTCAAACGCGAATTGCTGCCGGTTTTCCAGCGAACAGGTTGCGCTGCTGGGCGTGGGGGTAGGGGCAGGCGTCGTCGCCACCGGGGAGGGCGTGGGCGTGGAAGAGCCGCCGCCACCGCAGGATACCGCCATTGAAAGGCAAGCTAGGGAGAGTGCAATCTTCGACGTGTGCATGAAATTGTCCCCGAATTTGAACCAATTGGCGCTGATGTGTCCTGATCTTCAAAAGCTAACCGGGGCATCACCCGATAGCAAGCTGCCCCGTGCTCAGCACCTGCCGCAGAACCGGCAAATCTCGCCTGCTGGTAACGATTGCAACCAGTACCGTTGATGAATGGCGAGGTGGCGTCAAGTTCGATGGGGAAATGAACCCCTTGAAAAGCGGGCATGCATTCTGCACATCGCGGCCTCGTGAGTGATCGGCATGCATGATGCGCCGCACGCAACAAGGAACACACAATGCTCGAACACGTCCCCGCCTGGCTCGGCAAGGCCCTCCGCAACGTTCGCGCGGGTCACGGCAAGCTCGCCGTCGCGAAACTGGGTGAGGAGGGGATGATCGGCAAGTCCGGCTTCACGCTGACATCCGCCGCGTTTGAAAACGGCGGCAAGCTGGACCCGTGCTTCACCGCAGACGAGGAAGACGCCGTCGCGCCGCCGCTGGAATGGACTGCGCCGCCCGCCGGCACGCAGGAAATCGTGCTTGTCGTGGAAGATCCCGATGCGCCCGCGCCGGAGCCTTTCTGTCACTGGCTGGTGTGGGGTCTGCCGGGCCAGAAGGGCAAGCTGCTGGAAGGCGAAACACCGCAGCGCGTGGGCAAGAACTCCTTCGGCAATTCGGAATGGTTGCTGCCCGATCCGCCAACCGGGCACGAAGCGCATGATTATGTGTTTCAGTTGTTTGCCCTGGACTTGCCGCTGGTGCTGATGCCGGGTGCAAGCAGGGATGACCTGATCGAAGCGATGAAAGGCCACGTGACTGCCGTAGCAATTCTTACCGGAACTTATGCCCGCGAAGAAGGCGGGGATTACGACTGGGATGATGAAGACGAAGCCGAATGAAGGGTGCTAGACCCGGTCGGCAAATTTTTGACTGAAAGGATACCAAGGAAATGGCTGCCAAGAACAATGCGCTGAACAAGCCTGTTACCCTGTCTTCGGAACTGGAGGCGGTAGTCGGCAAGGGTCCGATGACCCGCGCTGAGGTGACCAAGAAGGTTTGGGACCACATCAAGGCCAACGATCTGCAGGATTCCAAGGACAAGCGCATGATCAACCCTGATGACAAGCTGGGCGCTGTCATCGGCAAGGAACAGATTTCCATGTTCAAGATGACCGGTGCCGTCTCCAAGCACATGAGCTGATTGACGCCACTGTCATAAAGACAATTGAACGGGCGGGAGGTGCAAGCTTCCCGCCCGTTTTTTATGCGCGCCAAACGGAGCAGCCACCCTGTCGCCTGCTTCGCATATCCGAAGCTTTCGCATTTCCGGTGAATTGACTTGCTGCAAAGCGCGCACCCATGGCATTGTGCCGGGCAATTAAGAGCGGGCTGCTGTTGATGGCCTGCCTTTCAGGAAAGGTTGTTTCGGACATGGCCCAGATCGTCGGCGGCGTTGCCACATCGCACACTCCCACCATCGCTTTTGCAAAGGACGCGAAGAAATTCGACGATCCCGTGTGGAAACCCATCTTCGAAGGGTATGAGCCTGTTCAGCAGTGGTTTCAGGAAAAGAAGCCCGATGTGCTGGTGTATATCTACAATGATCACATGACGTCCTTCTTCGACCATTACAGCCATTTTGCGCTGGGTGTGGGCGAGGAATTCAAGGCGGCGGACGAGGGTGGCGGCCCGCGCGATATCCCGGCGATCAAGGGCGATCCCAAGTTCGCCGAACACGTGGCCCGCGTGATGGTGGCCAATGAATTCGACCTGTCCTATTTTCAGGGCAAGGGGCTGGACCACGGCGCCTTCTCTCCCCTGTCCGTGATGGTGGATTACGACGAGGACGGCTGGGCCTGCAAATTGCTGCCCGTGGTGTGCGGCGTGTTGACCGTGCCGCTGCCCAGTGCGCGGCGGTTTTACAAATTCGGCAAGAGCCTGCGCCAGGCAATCCTGTCCTATCCCGAAGATATCAAGGTGGCCATTGCGGGCACGGGCGGCCTCTCGCACCAGGTGCACGGCGAAGCATGTGGCTTTAACAACCCGGAATGGGATGCCGAGTTCATGGATCGGCTGGAGAAGGACCCCGAAAGCCTGCTGGACATGACCATTGCCGATCTGGCGAAACTGGGCGGCTGGGAAGGTGCAGAGGTCGTAATGTGGCTGATGATGCGCGGCGCACTGGCAGCGGAGGTGGAGTGCACGCACAAGACCTATTTCCTGCCCAGCATGTGCCCCATCGCCACGATGATACTGGAAGAGAAGGCTGGCACGCAGCCGGTGGAGGACCCGGCGAAGACCCGCGAACGCGCCGATCATGATTACGAAGGTACAGAGGAGATGGCGGGCACCTATCCCTTCACCATAGAACGGTCGGTGAGAGGGTTCCGCCTCAATCACTTCCTGCATTCGCTCACCGATCCCACCGCGCGCGGCAAGTTCCGCACGGACGAGGAAGCGGCGATGGAGGAAGCCGGGCTGACGGATGACGAAAAGCGCCTTGTGCGGGATCGCGACTGGATCGGCATGATCCATTACGGCGTGATCTTCTTCATGCTGGAAAAGCTGGGCGCGGTGACGGGCATCGGCAATATCGATATCTATGCCGCGATGAAGGGCATGACTGTGCCGGAGTTCCAGAAAACCCGGAATGCGCAGATCAATTACGGCGTGGCGGGCAAGGAAGACTGAGCCCGGCTGGCGTCAGCCGTGCTTGCGGAAGGGCCAGTCTGTCACGCGCCCGCACCACAGCGCCAGCCAGATGATGATAGGCTGCGCGATCATGCGCGGCACGTGGTAGCCCATGCCAAAGCCGCCATCGGCCGAAGCCATGTCCATCATCATGTGATTGATGTTAGCTGGCCAGACGCAGAGGGCGTAAAGCGCCAGACCGACGCCGCCCGCCTGTCGCAACTTGCAAGACCATGGCTGGGCAAGGGCGATGGCGCCTGCAATCTCTGCAATACCCGTCAGCAGGATCACCGCTTCGGGCGCAGGCACCCAGCCGGGCGTGATAGACAGGAAGGGTTCCGGCCCGACGATGTGTCGATATCCGGCATAGGCATAGAAGATTGCCAGCAGATAGGTGAGGATGGTGCGGATCACGCGATGGCGATGCGATAGGGGCCCTGCGCTGTCAATCGGCTTTGCCCCTTCCAGCTGAGCCGGACCTCGCCCGCATCAGCCAAGGCCTGCGCCGCCGCATGCACATCGGCCATGTGGCCGCGCCATTCCTCGCCATCAGTCTTGTTTTCATGGGAGGCCAACAGGCGCGCGGCTTCGCTGGGGCAGATTGTCTTGCCGGCCCCGCGCTTAGCCAGCCAGTGCCTGATTGCCGCTTGCGGTGTCACCCTATCAATCGGGCAGCTTCACTTCGCCCTCATCCTCGCCTGCCCAGTAATGGATGCGCTTGGCAGATGCTTCGATCAGCACCAGGCCGGTGGTGTCCACGCCTTGTTTGAACCAACGCTCAAGGTCTTCCACCCAGTGCTCCTTGAACACCTCCTTGTCGCGGATCAGCTTTGCTTCTGCTTCCACGTGGATGAATGTGCCGGGGCGGCCATCGGGGCCGGTGGGCGTGCGGTAGGTGAGGCCGATGGAGGCATCCCTGCCGATATCGTCCGTCATGCGGGTATCGTCGCTGGTGAAATAGTAGCTGGTGCCTTCGTATTCGACCTGGTGGTTATTGCTCATCGGGCGACCCGCGAGGGAGCCGTCCTTTGCGCGGCTTACCAGCATGCAGAAATCGATCTGCTGCATCATGTCGGATACTTCTTTAAGGGACTTGGCCATTCGTTCGCTCCTTGCGCTGACGGGTCAGCTATCAAGCGATTGATTTGCCAGAGCGTTCCGCCCTATTCGCCCGGCTGCCATCCCTCCGGCGCGAGGGTGAAGCCGGAAAATTCGAAAGCCGGCGATACGATGCAGGATACCAGCGTATAATCATGCTCCCCCGTAAGGGGCTGCGCGGCCTGCCATTCACCGGGGCGGATCACCTGCTGCACGATATCGCCGCCCGCCACATCCGGGCCAAGGCGGATTTCGGCCAGCGCAGTGCCAGTAGGATCGGAAAGGGAAAGCTGCAGCGGATTTCCGCTATGCCACAGCCAGATCTCGGTCGCATCGACGCTATGCCAGTGGGAGCTTTGCCCCTGTTCCAGCAGGAACAGGATAGCGGTAGCGCTGCCGCGTTCACCATCGGGCGCATCGGCGCGCCAGGTTTCTCTATACCACCCACCTTCGGGATGCTGCTCCAGTTTCAGTTTCTCGATAAGGTCGCGTGCATTGGTCATGCACTGCGCCTTGCCCCGGAAGGCTCAACTTTGTCTAGTCGAGCTTTTCCAGCGTCGCCTTGTCCCGGCCACCATCGCACAAGTTGTCGAGCGCGCTGGCGAAGGGCGTCGGATCATCGGCAACTGCCTCGAACAATGTCATGGAGCTGCGAAATTTCAGGGAATCGATAGGGCCAAGAATAGTGAGCGGAGTGGCTGAACCGGCGTGATCCAGCATGGCGCGCGTACATTCCAGAAGGCGCGGGCCTAGCAACTCGTGATCGAGATAGGCCTTGGCCTCTTCCCGCCCGCGAATGGCGTAAGTGCGGGCATTCGCACTCAGGCCGAGGCCCAAGATCTGAGGGAAAATGAACCACATCCAGTGGGTTTGCTTATTGCCAGCGCGCAGTTCGGCCAGCACGGCATCATATTTGCCAGCCTGGGCGCGAACGAACCGATCCAGTCGCGCCGTATCAGTCACTCTTCACCGGATCATGGCCCCAGTTCTTCAGTGAATATCGCCAGTCGCTGTCTTCGATGTCACCGTCGGGGCGCTGCGCGAGATGGCGATGGATGTAACCGATGACCTTTTTCATATGATCATACTGATCATTGGTCAGGTCATCCTTCTTCGTGCGCTTTATCGTGACGATGCGCCTGCCAGACCTGTGGCCGGTGCTTTCGCCGCCGTCGCTATCGCCAACCGATTTCGATTTCTCGGTATCTAGCCAGTCTTCCAGTTCCTGCGGCTGCATGTTCACGCAGTCCATGAAATCGGAATAGGTTTCCTGATTCTCGTCGGCGTCCATCAATCGTCGCCGTCCGCTTTTTCCGGCAAGTCTTCGCGATCGGTGGAGGCCATGTCATCCAGCTCGTCTTCCGACATGCTTTCGTACATCTGTTTCGACGCGCCCTGCAGATCGCCCACCTTGGTTTCACCACGCTTGGCGGAGAGAGCCGCACCTGCTGCTTTCTGCTGGGCCTTGGATTTCGCTTTCATCAGTCCTGCGCCTCAATCTCTGAGCCGCGTTTGAGAACCTTGTCTCCGTCTTCCTGCTTGATCAGGTAGGCGGGGTTGTCGCTATCACCCTTCTTCGTAACCTCGCTGCCCTTCAGCGTGCGGGTCACCTCGCGTTCGAAACGGTCTTCGATCTGGCCACAGGCGGTGCCGTTGCCCCAGTCCCATTTCACATACTGGCCGGTTTGGAAACTGTTGGAATTGCTCATGATCTCGGTCTCCTAATTTTCCGCTATTAAACGCATCAGCCTGCGACCATGATCCCGAAAACCGCTATTTCTTCCGCGCTATTGTACTTGCTCTTCATAAGTGACGGTGTTCGATTGCTCGACTTCGCTTTCACCCATGGCGCCCACGATCCAGATGATCGACAGGATGAGGATTGCTGCAAGCAGGCTGATCAGCAGGACCCAGCGTACAACGCCTTCTTTTGAACCACCCGATGCATCTTCTTCATCGATATGGACTTCGCCGTCTTTAATCTTGCTCATAGGATTATCTCTTCCTCCAGTCAGACCCTGAAACCAAGTTACGGTCTGACAATGCTAAAGTTCCGCCGCAGCGGGTGTTACAGACCAAAGCAGGTGCCGCATATCCGGGCTCCCGATCAGTCTCGCAAAAGTTCGTTGATCCCGGTTTTGGAGCGGGTTTGCGCGTCCACCGTCTTTACGATCACGGCGCAATACAGGCTCGGGCCGGGCGTGCCGTCGGCCAGCGGCTTGCCCGGCAGCGCGCCAGGCACCACGACAGAATAGGGCGGCACTTCGCCGCGGTGCACTTCGCCGGTTTCGCGGTTCACGATCTTGGTGGATGCTCCAAGGTATACGCCCATCGAAAGCACCGCGCCTTCGCCCACGCGCACGCCCTCTGCCACTTCGGATCGGGCGCCGATGAATGCACCATCGCCGATGATCACGGGGTCTGCCTGCAAAGGCTCCAGCACGCCGCCGATGCCTGCGCCGCCGGAGATGTGCACATTCTTGCCGATCTGCGCACAGGAGCCGACCGTGGCCCAGGTATCCACCATGGTGCCTTCATCCACGAAGGCTCCGATATTCACGAAGCTGGGCATCAGCACGGTGCCCGGCGCAATATAGCTGCCGCGCCGCACGATGGCGCCGGGCACGGCGCGAAAACCTGCCTCCGCAAAGCGATCCTTGCCCCATCCGGCAAATTTGCTGGGCACCTTGTCATAGGCGGCGGCACCGGCGCAGCCGTTTTCGATCACGCGATTGTCATACAGGCGGAAGGACAGCAGCACGGCCTTCTTCAGCCACTGGTTCACCTGCCAGCCGCCGTTGCCATCGGGCTGCGCCACGCGCGCCTCGCCTGCATCCAGCATCGCCAGGGCTTCGTCCACCGGCCCGCGCACATCGCTGCTGGCGGCGTTGACTTCGGCGCGGTTTTCCCACGCCTGTTCGATGGCGGTGACGAGTTCGTCGGACATGTCTGCTGGCTCCGGTACAATGTTCAGGTTCGCATGCGCGGCTAGCCCGTTGGCGTTCCTGATACAAGCGCGGACAGGGCGCGGCGTTTGCATATATTGCGCAAGCGGCCACGGATCATGGCCCAGTCCGTTAAAACACCTGCGGTGCCTCCCGACACATGCGTTCAGAAAAGGTTACGAGGTTTGGGGTAAAAGGGGCTGAAGTAACAACAACATCAGCTTGGGATTTGGTTTGGGACAGGTCAGCACATCACGAAAGCAGCGCGTCTGGCGCGACCGGGGATTGATGGTTGCAGCAGTGGCCCTGCTGTCTGCCTGCGGCGGTGGAGGGGGCGGCGGATCGCCCGTGATAAGCGCGCCGCCACCCGCGCCCGCGCCGACACCCACGCCAACTCCGACGCCCACGCCAACTCCGACGCCCACGCCAACTCCGACGCCAACACCGACACCCACGCCGACCCCGCCTGCGTCGGGCGGCTTCCCCGTGGCCGTAGTGCCATCGCAATTCAACACCACGGAATTTCGCCGTTCGGACGGGCCGGGGCAGCACAATGCGGCCACTGCCTGGGCTGATGGCTTTACAGGCGAAGGCGTGACCATCGCCGTTATCGACACAGGGATCGACCCCGACAGCCCGGAATTTGCCGGGCGCATCTCTCCTGCTTCAAAGGACATCTTTGGCAGTCGCGGGATCGAGGGAGGAGATGACCACGGCAATTCCGTGTCGCTGGTGGCAGGGGCGGCGCGCAATGGATCGGGCGTGCTGGGTATGGCCTGGCAATCCACCATATTGGCAATCCGCGCAGACGAGCCGGGATCGTGCGGGGCGGACAACCCTGAAGACCCCAGCACCGAATGCGCCTTTACCGACAGCGCTATTTCCGATTCCATCGCCTATGCGGTCAGCAATGATGCGAAGGTAATAAACATCTCGCTGGGCGGGCCAGGCGGCCTGACGCAAGGTTTGCAGAACGCGATTGCCAATGCCGTGTCGTCTGGCGTGCTGGTGGTAGTGGCGGCAGGCAATGACGGACGCACCGAGCTGTCGCAATTTGCGCAGATGGCCGGAAATGCCGGCGATGGCGGCGTGATCGTGGTCGGTTCCGTCGATGACGATTACCAGATTTCCGATTTCAGCAATCGGGCGGGCGAGAATACCGAGTTCTACCTTTCCGCACGCGGAGAGGTGATCTGCTGCGTCTATGAAGATGGCGAATTATATGTCGATGACGAAGGGTTCATCTACCTATTCTCCGGCACGAGTTTCGCCACGCCGCAAGTGGCAGGCGCGGCGGCGCTGCTGGCGCAGGCCTTCCCGCAGCTGACGGGCAGGCAGATTGCCAGCATCCTGCTCGACAGCGCATTTGATGCAGGCGATGCCGGAGACGATGCCGTCTATGGCCGCGGCATTTTGAACATCGCCGCGGCATTCCAGCCCGCCGGCACCACGCAACTGGCGGGCCAGCAGACCGCCATGGCGCTGGCCGATACGATCGCGACAGGATCCCCCGCCATGGGCGATGCCTTTGGCACGGCAAGCCTGCCAACACTGGTGACGGACAAATATCAGCGCGCCTTCTCTGCCGATATCGCCGCAGGCCTGCGCGGTGCGGATGTGCCGCAGCGGCTGCGCGGTGCGGTGGGGCAGGGTGCGCGGCACCTTTCCGCCGGATCGGACAAGGCCAGCGTCGCCTTCTCCATCGATGCAAGCGGCCGCTATTCGCCGCGCGCGCAGGAATTGCGACTGGATGCCGAAGATGCAGAACAGGCGCGCGTGCTGGCAGCCCGCGTGGCCTTGCGCATATCGCCCGATACGCAGATCGGTTTTGCTTACCGGCAATCGGCAGATGGCCTTGTTGCCGGATTGCAGGATAGAGAGCGGCCCGCCTTCATGATTGCAGGCAGTGGCATTGGCGATGCGGGAATGCTGTCACAGGCAGACAGCGCGATTGCCCTGCGTCGCCAGCTTGGTTCGTGGGGCCTGACTGTCAGCGCGCAGAGCGGTTCCACCTTTACTGCCGCCGATGTACGCCGCGCTGCCGAATTGCGCGGGCACCGGACGAAGGATGCCACCTCCAGCATGGGCGCGGCGCTTGATCGCCGCTTTGGCGCGCTGGATGCTGCCGCCGGAATTACCTGGACGGCAGAGGACCAGACCGTTCTGGGAGCGCGTTTCCACGATGGCTTTGGCCTTGCGGGCAGCGATACGTTGTTCCTTGACGCCGATCTTGGCTGGCGGTTCGCGCCGGAATGGCGGCTGGGGGCGGCATATCGGCAGGGTTTCACGCGCCTTCGCGCCGCTCCGCTGCTGGCCGATGGTTCGCACGTCGCCAGCAATGCATGGTCGATAGACGTGCAGCGCAGCGGCGTGTTTGCGGCAAACGATAGGCTGGCGATGCGCTTTTCCCAGCCCTTGCGCGTTGCGTCGGGCTGGCTGAACCTGAGCCTGCCGGTGGATTTCGACTATCGTTCGCTTACGCCCACCTATGGCACCCGCCAGCTTTCCCTTTCGCCAGAGGGCCGGGAGCTGACCGGGGAACTGGCGTGGGTTGGCAATCTGTGGGGCGGCAGCGCAGCGGCCAGCCTCTATATGCGGCGCGAGCCGGGCCATTATGCCGATATGCCCGAAGATGTGGGCGCAGCCCTGCGATGGTCGCGCAAGTTCTGAGGCGTCAGCTCATCAGGCGGCGGGTGAAATCCACAAGCCCCGTCTGGCGCGCACGGCTCATCCGCTCCGCCTCAAGGATGGTGAGCACCTTGTCGTAACACGCATCGATATCGTCGTTGACGACGACGTAATCATAGCCGTCCCAGTGGCTGATCTCGAACCGGGCGCGATCCATCCGTGCGGCGATAACTTCGTCGCTGTCGGTCCCGCGGGAACGCAGCCTGTGCTCAAGCTCTGAAATGCTGGGCGGCAGCAGGAAGACGCGCACCACGTCCGTTTCCATGCGCTGGTACAGCTGCTGTGTGCCCTGCCAGTCGATGTCGAATAGGAAATCCTGCCCGGCCTTGAGCCCGGCCTTGATCTGCGCCTTGGGCGTTCCGTAGCAATTGCCGAAGACCTTTGCCCACTCGAGGAATTCCTCGTTTTCCACCATGGAATCGAAGGTTTGCTGATCGACGAAGTGATAATCGCGTCCCTCGACCTCTCCGGGACGCATCGCCCGCGTAGTGACGGAAACTGACATTCCGATGCCATTGACCTGCTTCAGCAATTGGCGCGCAATCGTCGTCTTCCCGGTTCCCGAAGGGGAGGACAGGATGAACATCAGGCCGCGGCGGGCGAGCGGCTGCGAGGAAACTGGCGAGGATTCGATCATGCAACGCTAATGCGGTGCAGCGTCAGGGGGATCAACCCCCGTGGGCGATGCGCCTAGATCAGCGCGTCGGGGTCCGACTGCTTTCTCAGCATTTTCTCGCCATCCTTGCGGGACTGGCGGCGCGATTTGCCCAGATCAAACAGAACCTTCGCAACAATGCCGCCACTTACCAATAGCGCACCGGGTACAGACTTGGTGGCGTATTTGGTGACACCATATGCTGTGAGGGAGTGCAGCATGGAGCGGTTTTCCACCGCCTCCTTCGCAAACTGGCTGCCGTAACGCTTGCCCAGCATCGCCTTTTCAATGGTCTGCCGCGTCAGCCTGCCGATGCTGCGAATCAGGATATCGCTCATGATCAGGTTTGTGGCAGGGTTGCTGCTGGGGCCGGGGACGTCGTCGCCGTCACCGATCTTGGCCAGACCATCAGACGCCACATCGGTCACATGGCTGGGCTTGGACCCTTTTCCGCGGCGTTCTCTTACACGGCGACGGATCTCTTCGCGGCTCAGTTCCATGGTGATTTGCTCCCTTTCACGCATTGCAAGCGCGGCCGGAGGCAGGCGCTGCTATTTCTTGCGGCCGAAATCGACCGTGACGACATTCGAGCCGTCCTCAGTCTTTGCAACGTCTTCAACCGAACGGCGTTCCTCGCCAGCGGGTGCATCATTTTCCGCATCGTCATGCTCGGCCGGTTCGTCATCATCGACGGCGGCTTGGAATTGCAGCCCGAAATCGACCGCTGGATCGACGAATGCCGTAATGGCGGAGAAGGGCACCACCAGCTTCGACGGGATCTGGTTGAAGCTCAGCCCGACGGAAAATCCTTCATCGGTTACGTCCAGATCCCAGAACTTGTTCTGCAGGACGATGGTCATCTCGTCCGGGAAACGCTCTGTCAGCGCCTTGGGAATATCCACGCCGGGGGCGCTGGTTTTGAAGGTGATGTAGAAGTGGTGATTGCCGGGCAGCGTGCCGCCCTCCTGCTGCACCGTGCCGAGCACACGCCCTACTACGGCGCGAAGCGCCTCCTGCACGATCTCGTCATACGGGATCAGGCTGTCGGGTGTGTTATCGGTCATGTGGCGCTTGGTGAAGCCGGATCGGGGCAAAATCAAGCCGGAATCGGTAGGCTATCACCGCCTATGCGCTTGCGTGACGCAATCATCGCCCTATAGGCTCGGCCCCATGCGTACAGGGCGAACAGAGCGAAAAACCAAGGAAACCGACATCTTCGTCGAGGTGAACCTCGATGGATCGGGCCAATATGACATATCCACCGGAATCGGCTTTCTGGATCACATGGTGGAGCAGTTCAGCCGCCATTCCCTGATCGATGTCACCATGAAGGTGGATGGTGATCTGCATATCGATCAGCATCACACGACGGAAGATTCCGCCATCGCGCTGGGGCAGGCGCTGTCCGATGCCCTGGCCGACAAGGCCGGTATCGGCCGCTATGGCGAAGCGCATTCCCCGATGGACGAGACGATGGCCCGCGTGGTGGTGGATATTTCCGGGCGGCCTTACCTTGTCTGGAAGGCTCGCTTCACGCAGGAAAAGCTGGGCGAATGGGACACCGAGCTGATCGAACACTGGTTCCATTCCGTGTCGCAATCCGCCGGG
Organism: Aurantiacibacter rhizosphaerae; assembly: GCF_009807005.1. GTDB lineage: Bacteria > Pseudomonadota > Alphaproteobacteria > Sphingomonadales > Sphingomonadaceae > Alteraurantiacibacter > Alteraurantiacibacter rhizosphaerae. The sequence continues at coordinate 519,612 of NZ_WUBR01000003.1, forward strand.
CTGACGCTGCATTGCCAGGTTCTCTACGGCAGCAACAACCACCATATTTGCGAGGCGCTGTACAAGGGCTTCGCCCGCGCCATGCGTCAGGCGGTGGAGCTTGATACGCGCAAGGGCGGGGCCGTGCCCTCCACCAAGGGGCAGCTTGGTGGCTGATTGTTCGAAGTCCGCACGCCCATCCGGGCGTTCGTCCTCGCTAGACAGCCTTCGCTGTGCTGCGGACCCGCTGCGGGCGGGCAGTCGCCCTTGCGGTCGCTTCGTGCCCGTGGATCGGGACCATGGCTGAGGCGATTGCTCTTATCGATTACGGCGCAGGCAATCTGCATTCCGTTTACAACGCGCTGAACGCCGCCGGGGCAGAGCATGTCACCGTAACCGCCGACCCGAGGCTGGTGCGTGGCGCAAAACGTATCGTGCTGCCGGGCGTCGGCGCGTTTGGAGCCTGCCGCGAAGGCCTGTGGTCCATCCCCGGCATGATCGAAGCATTGCAGGACAGCGTGATAGAGCGCCGCGTGCCCTTCCTCGGCATCTGCGTGGGCATGCAATTGCTGGCCGATCGCGGACTGGAGCACGGCACGCATGAAGGCCTCGGCTGGATACCGGGGGAGGTGCACAAGATAGAGCGCACCGATCCCAATATCCGCGTGCCGCACATGGGCTGGAACGACGTGGCGCTGACCGCCCATCATGATGACCATGATTTGATCGAGGAGGGCGAGGCCTACTTCCTCCACTCCTATCATTTCGCCGCCCAAGACGGGGCGGATGTTGCCGCGATGACCGATCACGGCGGCGGCATCGTTGCGGCCGTGGCGCGCGACAATATCGTGGGGGTGCAGTTCCACCCCGAAAAGAGCCAGGCCTATGGTATAGACCTGCTGAAGCGATTTCTGGAGTGGAAACCATGATCGTATTTCCCGCAATCGACCTGAAGGGCGGCGAAGTGGTGCGCCTTGCCGAAGGCGATATGGATCGCGCCACCGTTTATGGTGACAATCCCGCAGCCCAAGCGATGCTGTTTGCCGAAGCTGGCGCAGAGCATCTGCACGTCGTCGATCTGGACGGCAGCTTCGCAGGCCGCGCCGAGAACCGCGAGGCGGTGGAGGCGATTGTCGAGGCTTTTCCGGGCTATGTGCAGCTTGGCGGCGGTATCCGCGATGCAAAGGCCGTGGAAGGCTGGTTCAACCTCGGCGTAGCGCGCGTGGTGATGGGCTCTGCCGCTTTGAAAGACCCCGACTTCGTGAAGGAAATGGCGCGCGAGTGGGAAAGCGGCATTGTCGTCGCCGTGGACGCGAAGGACGGCATGGTCGCTACCGAAGGCTGGGCAGAGGTGTCCGACGTGCGCGTGGAAGATCTTGCAAGGCGCTTCGAGGATGCAGGTGTCGCCAGCCTGCTGTTCACTGACATCGGCCGCGACGGAATGCTGAAAGGCTGCAACGTGCAGGCCACGGTCGACCTTGCGCGAGCGGTGGACATTCCCGTAATCGCCAGCGGCGGGGTGAAGGGGCTGGACGACATTCACATGCTCGCGCTGCAGGCGGATCAAGGGATCGAGGGCGTGATCACGGGCCGCGCGTTGTATGAAGGACGGCTGGACCTGGCTACCGCGATTGCGATGGCGAACCGGTGATTATTCTCTTCGGTCTAATCTATGCTGCCGTGATTGGCGCCTTGTTTTTCGGCCAGTTCAAGGTCGTACGTCGGGCACTTCAGCAAAGAGTCGCGGGAATGGGGCGCTTCACCTTTCCGCGCGAAGAATCGCCGATTGGCTTTTGGATCGTGCTGGGCATTGAGATAGCCGCGCTTATGCTGGCTTCTCTCTATTTTGCAGCTGCACTTGGCATTTTGCTCAAATGACCGTCCGCATTCGCGTCATCCCCTGTCTCGACGTGGCCGATGGCCGCGTGGTGAAAGGCGTCAACTTCGTCGATCTGAAAGACGCCGGCGATCCGGTGGAGCAGGCGCAGGCCTACGATGCGGCAGGCGCGGACGAGCTGTGCTTCCTCGACATTTCCGCCAGTCACGAAGGGCGCGGCACGTTGCTCGATATCGTAAAGCGAACGGCGGAGGTGTGCTTCATGCCGCTGACCGTGGGCGGCGGCGTTTCCAGCGTGGAGGATGCGCGCGCGCTGCTGCTGGCAGGTGCGGACAAGGTGGCGGTAAACTCTGCCGCCGTGAAGCGCCCCGAAATCATGGCCGACATTGCCGATCGCATGGGTAGCCAATGCGCCGTCGCCAGCGTCGATGCGCGCCGCGTTTCCGCTCCGGGCGAGCCGGGACGCTGGGAAATTTTCACCCACGGCGGACGGCGCGAAACCGGAATCGATGCGGTGGAACACGCGGTGAAACTTGCGGAACTGGGCGCGGGCGAACTGCTCGTCACCAGCATGGATGGCGATGGCACGCAGGCAGGCTACGATCTCGAACTCACCCGCGCCATTGCCGATGCCGTGTCCGTGCCCGTGGTGGCGAGCGGCGGCGTGGGCAATTTGCAGCATCTGGTCGATGGCGTGACGAAGGGCCACGCCAGCGCGGTGCTGGCGGCCAGCATCTTCCACTTCGGCACCTACACCATTGCCGATGCGCACCGTGCCTTGCGTGAAGCGGGCTTGCCGGCGCGGGGATAAAGGTCCGGAAACGGGACACTGCAGGGGGCGCCGTTGCGGCACCATGCGCGATGGGCTTTGCGAGGGCCATGCCCTCCCGAATCGCAATCGCCACCACCATGCTTTTTGCCGCCACACCCGCCGCGGCGCGTGACGTTGCGCAAGTGTCGGAGGCCAGCAGCCTCACCTTGCTGGCGATGGGCGTGGCAGGCGTGCTGATCGGTCGCAGCCTTTCCATGCGCCGCAAGGACGAGGACTGACGCACCTCTTGGCTTGACCGCAAGCCACTGCATCGCGCATTGCCATTGGCGATGGATACACTCACCCGCCTGGAAGCCACCATTGCGCAGCGTCGCAAGGCCTCGCCCGACGATAGCTATGTCGCAAAGCTCAATGCCAAGGGGCTGCCGAAAATTTGCGAGAAGGTGGGGGAGGAAGCCACCGAAACCGTGATCGCCGCGCTGGCGGGCACGGATGCGGAGCTGACCGGAGAAGCCGCAGACCTGCTGTTTCACCTGCTGGTGCTGCTGGGCGCAAAGGACATTCCGCTGCACGATGTGCTGGCAGAGCTGGATCGGCGCGAAGGCGTATCCGGCCTCGATGAAAAAGCTGCAAGGACACCAGACTGATGGCTGTCGATCCCACCAAGCCCTACAATTCCGAAAATATCTTTGCAAAGATGCTGCGCGGTGAAGTGCCGTGCAGCAAGGTTTATGAAGACGAGTGGTCGCTGGCCTTCCACGATATCAACCCGCAGGCCGATGTGCATATCCTGGTGATCCCGAAGGGTGCTTACGTCAGCTGGGACGATTTTTCCGCAAAGGCATCGGCAGAGGAAATTGCCGGTTTCGTGCGCGCGGCGGGCCATGTTGCGCGTGAACAGGGGCTGGTGGTGCGCGGTTATCGCCTGCTGGGCAATGTGGGGCGCAATGGCGGGCAGGAAGTGCCGCATCTGCACGTGCACCTGTTTGGCGGCGGGCCGCTGGGACCGATGCTGGCTCGGTAGGCCGCACACTCGGCAGACCTTATGGGCGACTCGCTTCGCCGCCAAACGCTAATATTCTTGCGGCAGTCAGGCTGTAAGTCGCCGTTCATATAAGGAGAGCCAATTGCAGCCACCCTCTGGCATTATCGAAGGGTCTCGCCACCATTATCCGGTGCGGGTGTTTTTCGAGGATACCGATCTGTCCGGCATCGCCTATCACGCCAATTACCTGAAATGGTGCGAACGCGCCCGCAGCGATCTGCTGCGTGTGCTGGGCATAGACCAGCGCGCCGCTTTCGAGGCGGGCGAGGGGGTTTATGCCGTTTCCGAAGCGCAGATAAAGTGGCGCCGCCCGGCAAAGCTGGACGATGAATTGATCGTCACCACCCGCGCCGTGGAACTGCGGGCTGCCAGTGCGCGTATGGAACAGCGGGTATTGCGCGGAGAGGAACTGCTTGCCGAAGTGGACATCGTTGCCGCATTCGTTACTCCCCAAGGCCGCCCGCGCCGCCAGCCCGATGACTGGCGCCGCGCATTCGAAGAATTTGCCACGAAAGATCCTGAATGACCGTGCTGGACCTGCTTGCCGTTTCCGCCCCTACCAGGCTCGACCCGATCGAGCTGTTTCTCGATGCCGATATCGTCGTGCAGCTGGTGATCCTGGGCCTGATCATGGCGTCCATCTGGACCTGGGCGATCATCATCGGTTTTTCCATGCGCATGGGCAAGACGCGCCGCGCCTGCGACACGTTCGAGGAAGATTTCTGGACCAATGAGGATACCGACGGTGTTCTGGACTCGCGCCGCCGCAAGGATAACCCGTCCGCCCGCGTTGCCGCTGCCGGGATTGCCGAATTTCGCCGCAGCCACAAGGCAGGCCTGAAAGATCCCGTTGCCGCGCGTGGCCGCGTGGCGCAGGCGATAGAGGGGCAGGTGGCGCATGAATCGGACACACTGGCCAATCGGCTCAACTTCCTTGCCACAACCGGCTCCGTCGCGCCCTTCGTGGGCCTGTTCGGCACCGTGTGGGGCATCATGAACAGCTTCTTCCAGATCGGCATGCAGCAGAACAGTTCGCTGGCCGTGGTGGCGCCCGGCATTGCAGAGGCGCTGTTTGCCACCGCTATCGGCCTGTTCGCGGCCATCCCTGCCGTTATCGCTTACAACCGGCTGTCCAATTCGGTGAACGGCTTCGAGGCGCGCCTGCACCGCTTTGGTGACCGTGTGCATGCCGCCGTCAGCCGCGAGATGGAGCGCTAGGCGATGGGCATGGGCGTCATGTCCTCCAGCCGTCGAGGCCGCTCCAGCCGCCGCGCGCCCATGGCGGAGATCAATGTCACGCCATTTGTGGACGTGATGCTGGTGCTGCTGATCATCTTCATGGTTACAGCGCCATTGCTGGCCAGCGGCGTACCCGTGGAACTGCCCGAAAGCCGCGCCAATCCGCTGGATCAGGATCCGGAGCAATTCACCATCGCGCTGGACCGCGAAGGGTTTATCTACGTCGACGATACCTTGGTGGAGGATGGCGCGCTGCCACAGGCACTGGATGCGATTTCCGGGCCGCAAGGCTCTGAAAAGCCGCTTATCAATCTGCGCGCAGACACCTCGCTGGATTACGGCCGGGTGATGGCGGTGATGGGCGAATTGAACAACGCCGGTTTCAATTCCATCTCGCTGGTCACCACCGGTTCAGCCGAAGCGCCATAGCCCTGTGACCTGATGGCCATGTTTGCCGATCTTTCCCGTGAAGAGCGTGTGGGCTTCGGCCTGGCCGCGGTGGCACATGTGGCGCTGGCGGCGGCGCTGGCCTACCACGCCACGCGCGAACCGCCTGCCTTTACCGTGCCGGAACGGATCGACGTGAACCTGGCAAGCGAGGTCAGCCTGCGATCCACCGCGCCCGATCCCAGCGCGCAGCCTGCTGCGTCGCTCGCCCCTGAAGTTGCCGATATGCCGCAGGCGGCACAGGATCCGCTTGAAGTGCCGGTGACAGAACCGGTGGAGCGTTCCGTCACCACGCCGCCGCGACGATCACCGGAACGCAGCACGCCTGCACCAGCGCCAACGCCGCGGCCCACCCGCCGTGCAGAGCCCACGCCCGCCCCGCGCCCAACGGCCACCGCCACGCAGCGCGCGCAGGGCAGTCGGCTGAGCGAAGATTTCCTGCAAGGCACCAGCGATGCAAGCGGAGATCGCGGTTCGCCTGCTCAGACGGTGGGGCCAGCACAGCAAGCCTCGATAGCGCAGGCCATCATCCGGCAGCTTCGCCCACACTGGCAGCCGCCATCCGGTGTCGATATCGAGCAGCTGGTGACGGTCGTGCGGTTCCGGCTCAACCGCGATGGTTCGCTGTCAGGCTCGCCAGAGGTGCTGCGCACCAATGGCGTGACCGATGGCAACCGTACGCAGGTCAGCCGTCATCAGGAACAGGCCATTCGTGCGGTTAGACTTGCCGCCCCGTTCGATTTGCCCGAACAATATTACTCAGGATGGCGTACCATCACGTCCAACTTCGACAATAGGCTTGCCCAATGATCCGAACCCGTATTTTCGCCGCGCTTTCCACCGCTGCAATCGCATGCTTCGCCACCCCTGCCATCGCGCAGGATAGCGACCTTGCAACCGATATCGATCCGGCAGCGATAGGCGCCAACAGCGTGCAGCAGGTAGATGTGGAAGATAGCGGTGAAGGGATTTCCGTCACCGTTACTGCCGATGCCTGGCAGGATCTTGGCATCGCCATCGCCAGCTTCGCCACCAATCGGGATGAGCCCACGCCTGCCAATGCGCAGGGCACCGCCGCGCTGGGCCATGAACTGGCGCGTGTCGTATTCAGCGATCTGCGTTTCAATGGCCTCTTCCGCCCGGTTGGCCCCGATGCCCTGCCGCGCCCCAGCTATGGTGAGATTACGGCCCCGGCATGGCCCACATGGCGCGGCCGTTCGGCAGAGATGCTGGTGCATGGCTATGTGCGCAACAATGCTGATGGCCGCCTGACGGTTGGCTGCTATCTCTACGATGTCGCATTGCAGAGCGAATTGGTGCGGGAAGGCTGGGTGGTGAACCCCTCCGAATGGCGCCGCGCCGCGCATAAATGTGCAGACCTTGTCTATTCGCGCCTGTCGGGCGAAGATCCCTTCTTCGACAGCCGCATCGCCTATATCGCGGAAACCGGCCCCAAGGATAACCGCATCAAGCGGCTGGCCATCATGGATAGCGACGGCGCAAACCATCGCTTCATCACCAATGGCCAGTCCACCGCGCTTACCCCGCGCTATTCACCCGACTATTCCAAGATTGCCTATCTCTCCTATGTGGACGGCAATCCGCGCATCTATGTTTATGACATCGGCACCGGGCGGCAGACCCTGGTGACGCAAAGCAGCAATCCCACCTTTGCCCCGCGCTGGAGCCCGGATGGCCGCTGGATCCTCTATTCCATGGCAATCGGCGGCAACACCGATATCTATCGCGTATCATCCAGCGGCGGCGGCACGCCCCAACGCCTCACCACCAGCCCGGCCATTGAAGTGGGCGGTTCCTATTCTCCCGATGGCAGCCGGATCGTGTTCGAAAGCGATCAGTCCGGCGCGCAGCAATGCTATGTGATGGATGCAGACGGTTCCAACCAGCGCCGCATCAGCTTCGGCGGCGGACGCTGCGCTACCCCGGAATGGAGCCCGCGCGGCGACCAGATCGCCTTCACCCGCATCGCCGGGGATTTCAATATCGCCGTGATGAGCCCGCAGGGCCGCAACGTGCGTGTTCTGACAAATGCCTGGCATGATGAGGCTCCGACATGGGCGCCCAATGGCCGCATCATCCAGTTCTTCCGTACAGAGCGCGGTTCCGGCGATACGTCGATCTGGCAGGTGGACCTTACCGGCGATAACGAACGCCGACTGCGCACGCCGGTAGGCGCGTCAGACCCTGCTTGGGGACCGGTTTTGCCTTAAGTGCGTTAGTTCCCCACGGGAGCCGAAAAATGGCTGCAAGATAGCATACCGTACGTCAAAAGGGTTCAAGGAGAGCCAAGCAATGAATCGTCTGATTATCGCCGTCACTCTGTCCAGCGCACTGGCACTTGGTGCCTGTAAGAAGGAGCCGCCCGAAATGGCGCCGCCTCCGCCGCAGAACACCACGCCTGCACCCACGCCAACGCCGGCACAAACGCCGATGGCACCGCAGCCGGGTTCGCAGTCGCACTTCGCAACGGCCATGTCCGGGGCGGACACGATCTATTTCGATACCGACAGCTATAACATCGATGCAGAAGATCAGGCCGCGCTGCGCCGCCAGGCCGAATACCTGCTGCAATACCCCAATGCGCGCGCCACCGTGGAAGGCCATGCCGACGAGCGCGGCACGCGTGATTACAACCTCGCCTTGGGCGAACGCCGTGCCAATTCCGCGAAGAACTACCTCGTCAGCCTTGGCGTGCCGGAAACGCGCCTGCGCATGGTGAGCTATGGTGAGGAACGCCCGGTTGCCACCGGTTCGAACGAATCCGCATGGGCGCGCAATCGCCGCGCCGTGACGGTAATGATCGAGAACTGATCTAGCGGATCAGGCCAGACAGGATCGGTACGAACCGATCAACAGCGGGCGCGATGACCTTGGTCATCGCGCCCGTTTGCGTTGCAACGGCCGTGTAATCGGCGGCTGGCGTGGCAAGCAGCGTGAAAGCTGCCATCGCGAAAACGCTGAGGGCGGCGGAAATGGCGAGCGGCTTGCTCATGAGAGTCCTGCTTCGATTTTTCATTCGGTTTCCACATAGCCAGTCCGGCTGATGTTGCAACGCAGCAAATTGCACGAAAGTGTATCAATTGTCTCAATCCGTTGCGCAAAAACATGAATTGACGCAGTCGGTTCACGTAAGCGGTTTTGCCCCCTATATGGTGCAGATGCTTTCCTGCAGGATAACACGCTGATGGCCCGTTCTGGCCGATCGAACGACTGGGGCTTTCCCCGCTGGCGCGGCTATGAAGATGGCCGTGAAGCCGTTGAGGTGCGCATCTGCGACAGGCACGGCTGCGATCAGGCGGGCAATTGCCCTGCGCCAAAAAGCCCCAACAGCCCGGACCGCTGGTATTTCTGCGAGAAACACGCTGCGGAATACAACAAGGGCTGGGACTATTTTCAGGGCCTGGACAAGGAAGAAGCCGCCCAGCGCGCCAAGGCCGAACAGGCCGAGAGTGCAGGCTATGCCGAATCGCAGCATTACGGCTGGACCGGCAGCGGAGACGGATCGCGCAGCGCAGATGAAATGCGCGCGCTGGAGGTATTGGAGCTGGAGGCTGACGCCGATTTCCAGGCGATCAAGCGAGAATGGCGCGCACGGGCGAAGAAGGTGCATCCCGACGTGAAGCCCGGCGATGCCGAGGCTGCGGAGGAATTTCAGAAGCTGCAACTCGCCTATGAAGTGCTGAAAGCTGCCGAAGAACGGCGGGAATGGAAGGGGTAAGCCCTTCCCCTGCGCCCAATCGCGGTGGCGCTTTCGAAAAATGGACGGTGCGACTGCTGTTGCCGGCACTTGGGCTGGCGCTGGCCATGAGCATGCTCTGGGTCGCCAGTTCAAGTATTGAATATGAGAGTTTCAAAGCATATTGAGAGTATGAGTATTAATACTGTTTTCAAAGTTCTTTAGCTCTTTTACCATTATAAAGTTTTTCAATGATGTTTTTGATACCGATAACTTGGCCGATGTTGTAAATTTGATTTGCATCTGGTTCAGCAATCACTTTATCAATATAGTCAAGGATCGTTGATTTCTCACCATCGTTTAAAACCTCGATAACATTCATGTTTATTGGGAATTTGTTTTCGTCGCTTAAAAAATAGTCAACTAAAACTTTATCTTGTACATTCATTTGTATCGCTCTTTTAAAAAGATGCTGTCTAGGGAATAGGCCGCTATTAGCTTCACATATAATACTTTCGCTGTGTTTGTTCCAAAAATTGGCGAGTTGAAGTTTATAGTTTGGAGAAATTCTACTGATACTACTGAATCGAAGTAGAGTTTCTTCAAGATTCTCTGCTGCTGAATATTTATCCAAGCTACTTTCTTTTGTCAATATTAAGCATAACTCTGCTGACATGACCCGAACGTCGATTTGAGATAATTCTGAGGTGAGATTTTGGACAAACTTCACCCCATCTTCTTGAGGTAAACCAGGTGGAGTACAGTCACAATCTGAATCGGTTGCCGTTCCAAACGCATACGTTGAAATACTAAATACTAGAAAACCAATCAGTTTATTCATTCTTGTTTCCTGTAAATATATATAAATTGATTAAACCTTTTTAATTAATCGAATCGTTGAGTGTAAAACTTTGGGTAATTGTTATTATAGATTTCTCTAAGATATTGAAATGAATCGCCTCATTGCGAGGGAAAACTCGCTCCAATTATCAGCAAATGGAAAGTGTCCGCCATCATCAAGATTGAAATTCTTAATTCCAATATCACGACATGCGGAGTCAATGTATTTTTGAGGTGTAATTTTATCAAAAGAGCTAGTGATACTCACTGGCGTGCATGGTTCGATGGGCCGGAGCGCGGCACCTAGCGCGCCGTGGAAATCGATGAGCTCGACGTAGCGGACCAGCGAATGAGTATCGTGATAGCTGACGGCGAGGTCCGGGGTGGCCGCGATGGATGCAATTACTGGGGCTATGTGGGAGAGCCCGACCCCGAGACCGGCGAACGCATGATGGAAAGCACGCTTGCCGCCTGCGACCAGACACCCGCCATCCAGGCTTACGATAGCATCGGGCATTACCGGGCGGAGATCGAACTGCTTTCCGAAAACAGGCTACTGGTCAGCTAAAACGGGGCAAGCGGCGAGTTCATTCGCTGGACGCACGATCTGGCAGAGGCCGAGCATGCGGCTGACGAACGTGCCATGCAGAAAGTTATCACGGCGCAGCCGCCACAGCCCGCCCGCACCGCCATTCCGCCGCCACCCGCGCCTGCTCCGCCGTCGCCCCTGACGGGAGGAGCGGCAGGGCAGGACGCCGGGCAGTTACCCTAAACTTCGTCCAGCGCCTGTTCGAAGTCGGCAATCAGGTCGTCCGCATCCTCGATACCGATGGAGATGCGCACCAGATTGTCTGAGATACCCAGCTCCGCACGGCGCCCTTCGGCCACCGAGAGATGCGTCATGCTGGCAGGGTGGCTGGCAAGCGTTTCCGTGCCGCCAAGGCTAACGGCCAGCTTCGCCACCTTCAGCGCATCGAGGAAGCGGAAGCATTCCGCCTCTCCGCCCTTGATGAATACGGAGAAGGTGGAGCCTGCGCCAAGGCAATGGCGGTTGTAGATGTCCTGCTGCCGCTCGTCCTCGATCATGCCGAGATAGCCCAGGCCCTTCACCTTGGGATGCTTTTTCAGCATGGCACAAACCTTGGCGGCGTTCTCGCCTGCGCGCTGCATGCGCAGTTCCACGGTTTCAAGCGATCGCAGCAGCATCCACGCGGTGTTGGGATCGGCAATGCCGCCCATGGTGTTGCGCAGGGCGCGAATGGCGTCGATCCATTTTTTCCGGCCCGACACGCTGCCCGCCACCAAGTCTGAATGGCCGCCCACATATTTGGTGAGCGAGTAGACCACAAGGTCCGCGCCCTGGTCCAGCGGACGCTGCCACAGCGGGCCGAGGAAGGTGTTGTCGATGGCGATGGGGCAACGCTCCGGGTCGAAATGCGCGTCGCGCGCTTCCTTCACCGCTTCGATATCCACCAGCGCATTGGTGGGGTTGCCGGGGCTTTCCAGATAGATCAGCGGCACTTCGCCGCCCTGTTCTTCCGCCTTGGCCTTGGCCTCGCGCATCACCTCGTCCAGCTTTTCGCGGCTGGCCCCTGCGGGAAAGGCGATATAGGTGACGCCGTATTTCGCCATTACCTTGGCAACAAAGCCTTCCGACGCGGCGTAAAGCGGGCCGGAATGTACGATCACATCGCCGGAATTGCAGGCGGCCAGGATCAGCACGGCAATCGCCGTCATCCCGCTGGAGAAGCATAGTGCATCTTCCGCCCCGTCCCAGATTGCGAGGCGGTCTTCGAGGATCTCCTGGTTCGGCCCGTTGAAGCGCGAATAGACGAGGCCCTCGGCCCCGCCTTCACGCTTGCCGGTGATACCTTCGAAATGACGCTTGCCGGCAGAGGCGCTTTCAAAGGCAAAGGTGCTGGTGAGAAAGATGGGCGGTTTCAGGGAGCCTTCGGACAGCGACGGATCGAAGCCGTGGCCCATCATCAATGTGGAAGGCTTCAATTCCCGGCCGCCGATGGTGGTCACCTCCGGCTTGGGCTTGCGGCGCGGGGTGGGGGTGTCCACGGCGCCCATTGGGTCGGCTGCGTTATCGTCGGGCTTATCGGCCATAGGGGAGGCTCCTTGGGTGTCTTACCCCTAGGAAGGCAGGGGGACGCTGGGAAGTTCCGGGCCGCCCGCTCCTAACCTCCGCAGGAACGCCTCTGCCCGTTATCCGGTTTCATCTGTAATTATATGGACGGGCGACTTTGCGCAAGTCATCGCGGCGCAGGAAATTTCTTCTGCTTTGTCGGTTTACAAGCAATGATCTGGCGCCACACATTCCTGATTACCGCTCTCGCCCTGGCGGGATGCAGCCACACACTGCGCGAAGGTGAGTTGCTGGCACCCTACGCCGCTGTGATGAAACCCGTTCCCGAAGGAGAGAGCCGCATTTATCTGCTGGCCGCGATACCGGGCACTCTGGTTTTCGAAGATGATTGCGTGCTGCTCAGGCGAATGGATGGAATGCTGGTTCTGCCCGTGTTTGAGGCAGGAACCACGGCTGGAGCGGACAGCACGGGGGCCTGGCTGCATGATCCTGTCTCTGGCGAGACATTCCGGCATCGGGCACGGATTAATGGCGGCGGCGGTTCAGCGGGCGAAACCGTCTCGCAGCTTGAGCGGCGCAATGTCTTGCAACAGCGAGTGCCCACGCGCTGCCGCGAAGCAATGCAGGCGGATGCGGTGGTCATCCTCAATCCGGGACTTGAGCCAGCCGGTTAGGTGATGATGGGCGCCAGCGCGAACACCACGCCCACGATCAGGAATATCCCCGCCACATCCAGCACGAAACCGGCCTTTATCAGGCGGGGCAGGGCAATGCGGCCCGTGGCCCAGGCGATGGCGTTTGGTCCGGTGCCGGCAGGCAGGATGAAGCCCCAGCTTGCCGCCAGCGCCACCGGCATCGCCAGCAGCAGCGGATCGCCGCCCAGTGCCACGGCCAGCGCGGCCACCACCGGCATGATCCCACTGGCCGTCGCCACGTTGCTGGCGAATTCTGTAATCAGGATCACCATCGCCACCAGCGCCAGTGCCACCACAATCACCGGCACGGCGGAAAGCGGCAGCAGTGCCTCGCCCAGCCAGTCTGTCAGGCCGGTGCGCATCATGCCGCCCGCCAGCGCCAGCCCGCCGCCGAACATCAGCAGCACGCCCCACGGCGCCTTGTCCGCCTCGTCCCATTCCAGCAGGCGGCGGCCCGTGCCATCGGGTAGCACGAACAGGGCAAGGCTGGCGGCGATGGCGATTGTTCCATCGGTCAGCGATCCCTCCGGCAGAAAAGGCGCGATCCAGCCGCGCAGCATCCACGCGATGAAGGTGACGGCGATCACCGGCACCAGCCGCCGCTCGGCTTGCGCCCATGCTCCATGCGGATCGATGGATTCGCGCGCGGCGGCAATGTCGAAAGGATGGTCCGACACCTTTTGCACTCGTGCGATGATCCATGCCGCCAGCGGAATGCCCAGCATCACGATGGGCACCCCGAATGCGGCCCACATGGCGAAGGTGATCTCAACTCCAGATATATCGCGGAGCAGCGCCACGCCGATGGCGTTTGTGGGCGATCCGATGATCGTGCCAAGCCCGCCCACGCTGGCGGCAAAGGCCAGGCCCATGGGCAGCGCGCCGTAAATGCCATCCTGCGACACGCTGCCATCACCCTGCGTCACGCGGCCACCGTCAAGGATGGCCAGCGCCATGGGCATCATGATCAATGCGGTGGAGGTGTTGGAGATGATGTTGGACAGGATCGCAGCTGCAATCATGAAGCCCAGCAGCAGCCCGAAGGTGCCACCGCGCCCGCCGATCCTATCGAGGATATAGGTCGCCAGCCGCTTGTGCAGGCCGGTCCGCTCGATGGCGAGGGCGAGAAACGCGCCGCCCAGAAGCAGGAATATGATGGGAGAATAATAGTCCTCCGCCACCTCGCCCGCCGTGCCGCCTCCGCTGAAAGGCAGCACGACGAAGGGCAGCAGTCCGGTGACGGTGAGCGGCACAGCCTGCGTCATCCACCAGCTTGCCATCCATCCCACCAGGCCCGCCACGCGCCATGCTTCCGCCTGCATGTCAGCGGGAGCAGGCAGCAGCACGGTGAGCGCGAACAGCGCCGGTCCAATCCAGAAGCCGATGCCCTTGGCCGTCATATTAGGCGATTTCCCTCCCGTCCCTTACGGTATCGACCGTAGGGATTCGCGCAGATACGGCAAGGGAGAGTGGCAGTGGCAGATGGCAAGGTGCTGGGGATTGGCGGATATTTCATTCGCTCTGCCAATCCGGCAAAGCTGGCAGAATGGTATCGCACGCACCTGGGAATTGCGGCCACGCAAAGCGGTCAGCCAACGCCCGATGGCGAATGGGTGTGGATGCAGGAAGCAGGGCCAACCGTGTTCGCCGGATTCAAGGCAGACACCGATTATTGGCCCGAAGATCGTCAGGCCATGCTGAACCTTCGCGTGGAGGGGCTGGACGCGCTGTTGGCCCGATTGCAAATGGCAGACATCACTGTCAGCCACCGGGACGAGATGGAAGGCGTTGGCAGATTTGCCCGCATCCACGATCCCGAAGGGAATCCGCTGGAGCTGTGGGAGCCTGCCTAGTGCGTCTGGGTGAGGTCGATACTGCGGATGGACCAGCGCCTTTGCTCAGCGGTGGAGCCGGGCACGTCGTTCACGCGGCTCAGCACGATGGGGCCTTCAAGCCGCACCGGACGCCCGTCGGCATCGCTGGCGGTGACCGTCGCCTGGCTGGTGTAATAGCTGGTGCCCGCCGCGCCCTCCATCTGTCCGCCGGGAACTGCGACAGTGATATCCTGCAACCCTTCGAATAGGCTGGCGAACTTGCCTCCACTCCAGGTCTCTTTCGCGTGCGGAGATAGCAGGCCAAAGGCCTGATCCGTTTCGCGCAATTCGATGGCGCGGGCAAAGGAGATAAGCGCGTTTCGTGCGCCTTTCTCTCCCCGTTCGGCCTCCGGCGTCAGTTCGGCGGGCGATACATCGGGAGAGGCGCTCTCCGCCGTCGCCGAGGGGCCTGGCGTCGCCATAACGGGCGGCAATGCCTGATCGGGATTCTCCTCAACGGGCGATCCGCAGCCGGAAAGGGTTAGGGCGGCGATTAGCGCGATGCGGCGTGGCAATTTGGTCATGCCGCAACAATCCGGGACGCAGCGCGGGCGTTCCCGGATTACGCAGTTGGGCCGTGCTTGCGGTTCAGGGCGCTTCCAGCAGGTGCCTTGCAGCGCATTCGACATGGCGATGATCGGTGCCGCAGCATCCGCCAACGACGTGCAACGATGGCAGCAGCCGGGCCAGTTCCTCATGCAACTGCCCGAATTCAGCCGGATCGCCCTGATCCAGTTCCTCGGCCTCGTCCAGCTCTGCATGGCTCAGCCGCGACGCATTGGCGCGCACCCCGCCTATGCGAGACACCCACCCAGCGCCATCGCGCAGCGCGTCGCGGAAATGGTCTGGATGGGCGCAGTTCACCATGTAATACGCAGGAGCAGATCCCGTGGCCTCATCCACGGTTGCAATGGCCTCGCCCAGTGTTTGCCCCGTGGGCAGGCGGCCGTCGGTTTCCACCGTGAATGATATGACGACGGGCAGGCCAACTTCCTTTGCCGCCTGTACGATGCCGATGGCTTCTGCCGTGTTCGTCATTGTGATGGCGCTGATGCAGTCCACGCCGTTTTCGGCAAGAACCCTTATCTGGGGTTGGTGCATCCTGTATGCCGCATCGATGCTGGGCAGGCTTTCGGGCGCATAGCCATCGCCCGCGGGGCCAACCACGCCGTTCAGCACGATGCCGTGGACGCGGTCTGCCCAATCATCGCGGATCGCGGCGGCAAACTGCGCCGCATCGGCTGAAAGCTTCAGCAGTTCGTCTGGCGCCATTTGCAAGGCCGGCGCCCACTCGGTGCATCCTCGCCAGGTGATTGTATCCAGCACGAAGCCTGTTACGGCATCCTCGGCCATCGCCAGGAAATCATCGAAATATCGCCGCAGGGCTTTTCGGGCCGGTGGATCATTAGCCAGAGTAATGGCGGCAAATTCCGGTGCTTCGAAACCTTGCTGGAAGAATAGCCAGGTCTCCATGCCGCCATCGGTCAGATATGGGCGCGGGGCGCTCAACATTTTCTCAAATTCACGCATATCACATCTCCTCGTCACAAAACCGGATGCCGCTTTATGGCGCGCGATCACCCAATTTGGATAGTCGACCCGTGGTAAACCCGTCATACCGCAGAATTGCGCGGTTCTGTTCTGCAATTGAGCCAATTTCGCCGCAGAGTGTACTTGCGGTATAGTAAGCGCGTTCGATTCACTTGTGCAGGATGAAACGATGGCGCGTGGCAGCCAGACCCGTACCCGGATCCTTGATGTGGCGCAGGATGCTGTGCTGGCAAAGGGTTTCGATGCAACCTCGATAGAGGAGATTGTTGCCAGCGTGGGCATCACGAAGGGCGGCTTTTTCTATCACTTTCAGGACAAGAATGCGCTCGCGCTGGCCCTGATCGAACGGCACATCGCTGTGGAGGACGAGCTGTTCGATACGCTGTTCGCCCGCGCGCGCGAACTGGGCGAAGACCCGCTTACAACGATGCTGATCGGATTGAAGCTGCTGGCGGAATTGCTGGACGATATGCCAGGTGGGCACCCCGGATGCCTGGTGGCCACGGCAGCATATCAGGATCGGCTTTTCGATGCCCAGGTGCGGGAGGCCAATCGCAAGGCGGTGCTGGGCTGGCGCACGCGTTTTCGCGCCATGTTCGATGATATCGCGGCCACATATCCCATGCAGGACGAGGTCGATCTGGATCATCTGGCCGACATGGTGAGTGCAATCATCGAAGGCGGGCTGATCATGTCACGCGGGCTGCAGGATCCGGCCATCACCGCGCAGCAGATCCTGCTGCTGCGATCCTTCATAAAGCTGCAGTTTACGCCGCGCCAACAGTAGGGGGCAGGGCGCAAACAAAAAGGGCGCGCCCATTGCAAGCCCGCCCTTTTTATTATTCGTGATTGATGCAGCCTACTTGGGCGAAAGCACCATCAGCATCTGCCGACCTTCGAGGCGGGGATAGGCTTCGATCTTGGCGGTTTCCGCCATATCGTCCTGCACCCTTTTCAGCAGGTCCATGCCCAGGTGCTGGTGCGCCATTTCACGGCCACGGAAGCGAAGGGTAACCTTCACCTTGTCACCATTGTCGATGAACTTGTTCACGTTGCGCATCTTCACGTCATAATCATGCGTGTCGATGTTGGGGCGCATCTTCACTTCCTTGATGTCTTGCGTTTTCTGCGTCTTGCGCGCCGCATTCGCCTTTTTCTGGGCTTCGTAGCGGTATTTGCCAACATCGAGGAACTTGCACACCGGCGGGTTCGCATTGGGCGATACCTCGACCAGGTTCAGGCCTGCTTCGGCCGCCTGTTCGATCGCCTCATTGGTGTACATAACGCCGAGGTTCTCGCCTTCGCCATCGATGACGCGAACTTTCTCGGACTGAATGAAATTGTCGTATTTCGGGCCGGACTTTACCGGCGGTGCCATACTGCGGCGGGGTGGACGGGCTATGGAATCACTCCTGAAATGGTTGTCGTATCGGGCTCTATGTAGTGCGTAACGCACCCGAACGCCAGAGGTTCACGCCGCGCTGCGCCAAAGTGGAAACCGCGCCAGCCGTTTGCCTGCCGGAACAAAGGCATCGATGGCACTGGCAGGCTGCATCGCCTTTAGAATAGCAGGGTCTGCTGCGTCCATTCCGCCTGTCAGCGATCCGAATGCGGGCAGGATCATCCGCCCGCATATCGCCCCTGTAGCATCCGGGCCATTATGGCTCACCACCGCGCAGGGGCGGCGGATGTGGCGATGGTGGATCTTCACCTGCACGCGCGGATGGAAGTGGCCGGAAAGCTCTGGCCGGGTTTCGCCCCGCTTGGCCATGTGCCGCAGGACCATGCCCGCCACTTCCAGCTCCACCGCGATGGTGCCGCCGCTTTTGGCTTCCATCGAAGGATCGTGATTGCCGGTGATCCACACCCAGTCGGTGGCGCGGGTGAGGGCGGCCAGCATGCCGGTTTCGTGATCGCCCAGCGTCTGCGATCCATGCGAATCGTGGAAATTGTCTCCCAGCGTGTAAACCCGCCGTGCGCCGGTTTCGCGTATAGCCTCCGCCAGCCGTTCCAGCGTTTCGCGGCTGTCGTAAGGCGGTAGCAACTGCCCGTGGCGCGCGAAGAAGCTGGCTTTTTCCAGATGCAGATCCGCCACCAGCAGCGCATTTTCGCGCGGCCAGAAGAGTGCGCGCGACTTTGTCAGCACGAACTCGTCTCCGCAAAAGGGGAAGGCGAACGAAACGGGAACCATGGGTTCCACTTGCCGCCCGCGACACGCTTTGGCAAGAGCCTTTGCATGAACTGGAACGACCAAACCGAAATAGCCCGCAACTGGTTCGAATCCCTGAGAGACCGCATCTGCGCCGAATTCGAGGCGATCGAGCGGGAGGCAGGATCGGATGCAAGTTTTGACTACACGCCCTGGGACCGGGAGACCGATGATGGGTCAGACGGCGGCGGCGGCGTGCGCGGCGTGATGAAGGGCAAGGTGTTCGAGAAGGTTGGCGTCAACGTCTCCACCGTCACCGGCGAATTCGCCCCGCAATTTGCCGATACGATCAACGGTGCCAGCAAAGAACATCCGCAATTCACCGCCACGGGCATCAGCCTGGTGGCCCACATGGCCAATCCTCATGTTCCCGCCGTGCATATGAACACCCGCTTCCTGCACACGCAGGCGGCATGGTTTGGCGGCGGCGCGGATCTGAATCCGCCCATCGAATATGTGGAGGATACAGAAGCTTTTCACGCCCGCCTGCGCGCGGCCTGCGCGGCGCATAATCCCCTTTATTACGACAAGTACAAGAAGTGGGCGGAAGAGTATTTCTTCATCCCCCATCGCAATGTGCATCGCGGCGTTGGCGGGATTTTTTATGATCACCTGGAGTGCGAGGACCTGCCCGCGTTCGAACGCAATCTTGCCTTTACCAAGGACGTGGGCGAAGCGTTTCTGGATGCCTTCCCTGCTATCGTGCGCAGGCGCATGGATCAGGAATGGTCGCCGGAGGAAAAGGCCCAGCAACTGGAATGGCGCGGGCGCTACGTCGAATTTAACCTGGTGTATGATCGGGGAACGCTGTTCGGCCTGAAAACCGGCGGCAATATCGATGCGATCCTGATGAGCCTGCCGCCAGAGGTGACTTGGGGATGAAGAAACCGAAAGGACGTGCTGGCTCATGGTTTGCCGAGTGGGATGGCGAGAACTTGCCGTGTGTTCACAAATTTTGGACAGAGGGGATTTGGCCAGAGTATGCCGATAAGGGGTTTGATGATCGGCCCGAATGGGGTCCGTTTATCGAGGCCCTTCAGGAGAAGGGCAGGGCAATCCTAACGACCAGCCACCCGCAAGATGCTGACGGGAATTGGCGCCGAAAAAGCTACATCGGAATTTGGTCCGTGTCGGATGTTCGCGTCACTGACAATAAAGAACTCAGATTTACTTTTGGCGATCTTCTTCATCGATTTTAATTGGATTGCTGCCAAGCCCGACATACTCCAATCGATAGAGGCACGAGCTTTAACTACTCTTGCGCCCCGTAAACCCGCACCCAGTCCACTTCCATTGCCAGTTCGCCGTTCTTGATGCGGTCCGCCGTGTCCTGCGGCATGCCGACGTATGGCTCTTCAATGCCGTTGATCTTCTTTGGGTAAATGCCGCCCACGGCGAAGTTCAGCACCACGAATTGCGGGTTGTCGAACACCCAGTCGCCAAAGAATTCCACGTTGGTTTTCGGCACGCGGAAGGTCAGCCGGTCATCCACGAAGAACTCGATGCCATCGGGTGTCCATTCAGCGGCGTAGACGTGCCAGTCGGTAACGTCCGTACCTTCGGGGAAATACTGCCGATCCGCGATCCCGGCATCGCCCGAATAGCCGGGGCCATGCACGGCAACGCCGGTCCAGTCGGCCTGGCCGACATATTCCATGATGTCGATCTCGCCTTCGCTGGGCCATTCGGCATCGGCCAGCAGCCAGAAAGCGGGCCAGACGCCCACGGCATCGGGCATGCGAATGCGCGCCTCTGCACGGCCATGGGTAAATTCGAAATTGCCCTTGGTGTTGATCCTGCCGGAAATGATATCCGCCGCGCGTTCTTCATTGGTGTCCTGTCCGGGCCGATAGACCGGGCGCAGCACCAGCACGCCGCCATCGGCCCCTTCCACCCCTTGCGCAAACTGGATCGTGTCAGGCGAATCGACGTAGGCCTGTTCCTCTTCGTTCACCCAGAAATCCATGCCCACCACGTTCCAGCGGGTGGGATCGAGTTTATCGCCGGAAAACTCGTCAGAGAAGATCAGCTTGCGCGCTTCGGTCGCATCGCTGGCACCGGCTGCCTGCGCCTGGGCGGCATCCACATCGGCTTCGGTCGGTGGGCCGGTCTCGGCCCCATCGCCACAGGCGGAGAGGGTGAGGGCAAGTGCAGCAAGGGCGAGCGGTTTTGGAAACGTTCTCATGACGGACAACCTAACGCGCCGCGCGCCACAAGTCACGCCGCACCGCGATCAGCGCTGCTCTGTGCGCTCCGCTTCCATCCGTGCGTATTCCTCTTCCATCAGCCTTTCCACATCGGTCAGCGCCAGCCGCGCATCGCGGGTGGGGGAACTGCGGTACAGTGCGCGAAGGTATGAAAGGTCAAACACGCTGAGGCGGGTTACATCGCGGGCGGGGCCGAATGCGCCCAGGACCGTGTCGAAAGCCAGGCTCTCGTTCGGCTCCTCCGTCTTCGCCAGCCCGCGCATGGTGGCATAATCGGCCAGTGTCAGCGCATCCACGGTGGCCAGTTCGGACCGGCGCACCAGTACCACCGAAAGCTCTATATCCTGCCGGATCGCGGTGTTGGTGCGCGACATCAGCGTGGTTTCGTTCACCGCGTCGGAATTGGCGCCCTGAACAGCCTCCAGCCCGCCGCGACTGCGCGTGCTGACAAGGTTCCAGCTGAGCGCCGCGCCATCCTGTTTTTCGATCCGTTCACGCTCCCAATAGCCCATGCCGCGCACCAGGAAATCATTCTTGTCGCGCAGCTGCTTGAACGTCTCATGCGGATCGTCGACCACGATCACCCAGACATTGGCACCGCAATCCGGCGCGTCGTTCACTGGCACGCCTATTTTTTCCGCGTTGTCGTAAATGCGGTCTATCACGATCTGCGCATTTTCCGGGGCAAGTCCCCAAACGCCGGGGCAGATCTCCTTGTTGAAGCGGGCCAGCGGCTCCTGCGCGGATGTGGGGCGCGGGGTGATGTCGCGCGTCTGGTCCCTGGCATCGCCGCGATCCACGTCGATCTCTCCTTCCACAACGATCTCGTTATCCGGCTCTTTTGGCGCTTGATCCTGCGCGGCGAGCGGGGCGGCGATGGCCATTGCGGCGCTGCATAGCGCGGCTGCGATGGCGTGGCGGGCGCGAATGTTCATGAACTGTGCTCCTTCTGCCTGTTAGTGCCGATCTGGCGCGACCTGATCATTGGCGCTGCTGACCGGAAAAAGCATGAGCGCACGGTGAGTTATCGCTGAAATAACAGATTTGGCACGTCTTTGCCGACGAAATGCTGACTCAGTCCGACAATTTGCTACATAGGTTGCAAATCGGTCGCAAACCCCCCGGAGAATCCATGCGTATCCTATCTTTCTCACCTGCTTTGATCCTGCCGTTCCTGATGGCAGCCTGCACATCTGACGACTTGCCGGAGGAAAAACGCGTGGTCGCACCCGTTCTCACCAGTGAAGAGGCACTGGATGAATTCACCTATGCCCGCCCGCAGAAAGCGCGCGTTACGCATGTGGCGCTGGACCTCGATCTGGATTTTGAAGGCAAGCGGGTGGAAGGCGTGGCCACGCTGGATGTGGATGCGGCAGAGGATGCCAGCGAGATCGTTCTCGATTCCGACGGGCTGATTATCGGCGGCATCACCGATGGCAATGGCAACGAACTGGATTACACGATCGGAGAAAGCGATCCTGATAAGGGCGAGCCGATAACCGTCAAACTGGGCGAACTGACCGGGCCGGGCCTGCAGCAGATCGTGGTTTCCTATGCCAGCGGGCCTGATGCGGAGGCATTGCAGTGGCTTTCGCCAGAGCAGACCGCGGGCGGCCAATATCCCTTCGTTTTCAGCCAGGGCCAGGCGATCCTCAACCGTACGTGGATCCCCACGCAGGATAGCCCGGGCATCCGCCAGACATGGGAAGCGCGCATTACCGCGCCAAAACCGCTGAACGTTGTGATGAGCGGTATCAGCCGCGGTGATCCGGAAGATATTGGCGAGAACAATCGCGCCTTTGAATTCGTGATGGAAAACTCCGTTCCGCCGTATCTGATCGCGATTGCGGCCGGGAATATCGAATTTGCCGAACTGGGTCCGCGTTCGGGCGTCTGGGCAGAGCCGGAGGTGCTGGAAGAAGCGGCCGCTGAACTGACCGACACCGAGGCGATGATCGATGCCGCCTCGGAGATTTACGGCGACTATCGTTGGGGTCGGTATGACATGATCGTGCTGCCGCCGTCCTTCCCCTACGGCGGGATGGAAAACCCGGTGATGACCTTTCTCACCCCCACCTTCATCGCGGGCGACCGGTCCAACACCGGGCTGATCGCGCATGAACTGGCGCATAGCTGGTCTGGCAATCTGGTCACCTATTCAAGCTGGCGCGACGGCTGGCTGAACGAAGGCGTCACTTCTTATTTCGAAAGCCGCATTTCGGAGGCCGTGTTCGGAGAGGAGCGCGCCAACCAGGAATATGCGTTGAGCTATGCCAGCCTGGTGGACGCTATCGAAGAAAACGGCGCGGACAATCCCAACACCGCCATGCGCACGCCCCAAGGCATCAGCCCGTTCGATACGGTGGGAGAGGCGATTTACGACAAGGGCACCGTGTTTCTGCGCACGGTAGAAACCATCCTTGGGCGCGAACGCTTCGATGAATTTATGCGCGGCTGGTTCGATCGCCACGCGTTTCAGCCGGCAACATCCGAAATGTTTCTTTCCGAACTGCGCGAATACGTGATCAGGGGGGACGAGGATCTGGAAAACCAGCTGATGCTGAATGAATGGGTCTATGGCACCGGTCTGCCGAAGAATGCAGTGGCCCCCGATCCGCAGGCTTTTGCCGAGGTCGATAACGCGGCGCAGGCTTACGGCGCGGATGGCACCTTGCCCACGGCGCAGGTGTGGAATGGCTGGACCGGGGCAGAGCAGCAGCGCTTCCTGCAGGAGCTGCCCGATCAACTGTCCGCCGATCAGCTGGCCGCGCTGAACCGCAGGCTTTCACTCTCCACCACTGGCAATAACGAGGTGCTGTTTCTGTGGCTGGAAGCGGCGCTGCGCAATCAGTATGAGCCTGCCGTCTCTCAGGCGGAAACTTTCCTTGGGCAGGTGGGGCGCAACAAGTTTGTGGAGCCTCTGTTTGCCGCATTGTGGGAAACCGGCAGCTGGGGCCAGCCGATTGCGCGCGGCATCTATGACAAGACCCGCAGCGGCTATCACAGCTATACCCGCGGCAAGGTGGATGCCATCGTGGGTGCATCCGGGCAGGATAGCTGACTGCGGGCGGGCCGCCCTTCGTGTTGGCCCGCCGCCTGCATGCATAACTTTCGTTTTGTTGCGCCACTCATCTGCATTATGGATTGCAGCGAACATTCAAGGGGCTGATTACCGATGACTGCTGACGCGGATCGCCGCCCTGACGATACCCCTGTGACATCCGCAGACGATCAAGCCCGCGCATCGAATGATGATGCGCAGGAAATCTGGCGGCGCCAGCAGCAGATCCTGGGACGCGTGGCGCTGGGCGGTGTGCGTCAGGATGTTCTCAGCGATATCGTGAAGCTTGCAGAGGAGCAGACCGGCGACGGCATGCTAGCCTCCATCCTGCTATTGTCCGAAGATGGCAGAACCCTTCACCTGGGCGGCGCGCCAACATTGCCCGATGCCTATAACGAAGCGATCGAGGGCATGGAAATCGGTGTGGGCGAGGGCTCCTGCGGCACGGCGGCGCAAAGCGGGCAGGCGGTGTTCGTGGACGATATCGCCAATGATCCCCTGTGGAAGGACTTTCGCGAACTCGCTCTGTCGCATGGCCTTGCGGCCTGCTGGTCCGTGCCGATCAAGGCGGGCGATGGCAGCGTGCTGGGCACTTTTGCCAATTACTACCGCGAACCGCGCAAACCCTCTCGGCTTGACCGCGAGATTATCGAGGCGATTGCGCTCACCACCTCCATCGCGGTGGAGCGAATGCGGCTGGAGCGCATGCATGAACGTGCCGAGGAAGCGAAATCGCTGGTGCTGGAAGAATTGCAGCACCGGGTGAAGAACGCTTTCGCATTGGCGCAGAGCCTTATCAGCCTCAACGTGCCGGCTGCGGTCAGCGCACGGGACCTGGCAGATATGGTGAATGGCAAGCTGCGCGCCATCGCATCCGCGCAGGATCTGATCATCGTGCGCAAACCCGATGGCCGCTCGGATGAGATGACATCGCTGCGCAAACTGCTCGCCACGATCCTTGGCCCGCTTGGCTATGGCGACAAGGAAGAACGCATCGTGCTGCGTGGGGAGGATGAGGAGGTCGCTGCCGAAACCCTGTCCGGCCTGGCGATGATCTTTCACGAACTGGCCACCAACGCCACCAAGTATGGCGCACTTACCGAACCCGATGGCAAGGTGGTGATCGAGTGGGACAAGCGCCCCGATGGCATGCAGATCGTGTGGACGGAAAGCGGCGGCCCGCAGGCGGACAGTCCGGAAACGTCCAGCTTCGGAACGCGGCTGGTAACGGCCACGGTTCGGCAGCTGGGCGCAACGATGGATCACGATTGGCTGGAACGCGGGCTGGTGGCCACCATCACCTTGCCCGCACCGGGTCCCAGGGTGGGTTCGCGCGCGTCCTGACAGGCCCATATAGCGGCCGCTCTCGGCATGTTCGGACAGAAAAACTTTCTCTGCCGTGTTTCCCCTTGCCGAAAGGCACGGCGCGCCGCACATTCATGAAACGATGCTGCGCCAATATGAACTTGTTGAACGGGTCAAGCAATATGACCCCACCGCCGATGAGGCGCTGCTTAACCGCGCCTATGTCTACACCGTGCAGAAACACGGCAGCCAGAAGCGCGCCAGCGGCGATCCCTATTTCAGCCATCCGGTAGAAGTTGCTGGCCTGATGACGGACCTGAAACTGGATCAGGAAACCATCATGACCGCGCTGCTCCACGATACGGTGGAGGATACGCTGGCCACCATCGAGGATATCGAAACCAATTTCGGCCCCGACGTGGCGCGGCTGGTGGACGGCGTCACCAAGCTGTCCAAGATAGAGCAGATGGCGGAGAATGAGCGCGCGGCGGAGAACCTGCGCAAGTTCCTGCTGGCCATGAGCGAGGACTTGCGCGTCCTGCTGGTAAAGCTGGCGGATCGCCTGCACAACATGCGCACGCTGCACCATATCAAGAACCCGGAGAAGCGCCGCCGCATCGCGCGCGAAACGATGGATATCTATGCCCCGCTGGCAGAGCGCGTGGGCATGTATGAATACATGCGCGAGATGGAGCTGCTTGCGTTCGAGCAGTTGGAGCCCGAGGCCTATGCCACGATCACCAGGCGGCTGGAGCAATTGCGCCAGTCCGATGGCGGACAGGTGGATCGCATCGCGCTGGATATCAAGCAGGCGCTGGCCGCAGCAGGGCTGGAGGTGGAGGTGTGGGGCCGCGAGAAGCATCCCTATTCCATCTGGCGCAAGATGGCGGAGCGTCACCTGCCGTTCGAACAGGTGACAGACATCATGGCCTTCCGCGTGCTGACAGACAGCGTGGAGGATTGCTATGCCGCGCTGGGCGTGCTGCACACCACGTTCCAGTTCGTGCCGGGGCGGTTCAAGGATTATATCTCCACCCCCAAGAACAACGGCTATCGCTCGCTTCACACCACGCTGTTTTATGACAAGTCCATGCGCGCAGAAGTGCAACTGCGTACGCGAGAGATGCACCGCACCAACGGCTTCGGCCTTGCCGCACACTGGGCCTACAAGCAGGGCGGCAAGCATGATGGGCAGGTGGCCTGGCTGCGCGATCTGATAGAAATCGTCGATGCCAGCCACGATGCAGAAGAGCTGCTGGAACACACCAAGCTGGCGATTTACCAGGATCGCATCTTTGCCTTCACGCCAAAGGGCGCGCTGTTCCAATTGCCCAAGGGCGCAACCGCGGTGGATTTCGCCTTTGCCGTGCATACGGATCTTGGCGCGCAAACCGTGGGCGCGAAGATCAATGGCCGCCACATGCCGCTGCGCACGCCGCTGGGCAATGGCGACGTGGTGGAGATCATCAAGGGCAAGAATGCAGAGCCGCAATTGTCGTGGCTGGGCTTCGTCGTCACCGGCAAGGCGCGCGCATCCATCCGCCGCGCGGTGCGCGCAAAGGAGCGCGCCGAAATCGCCGAAATCGGTGCAAAGCTGTATGACGAGATTACCGAACGCCTGCCTGCAAAGGTGGGCAAAAAGGCCATGAAACAGGCCGTGGAGCGGCTGAACCTGATCGACGTGGACGACCTGATGTTTTCCATCGGTGCGGCCAAGCTTTCCGATCGCGAAGTAATGGAAGCGCTGATCCCCGGCAGCACGGCGGACATGCCCGAAGAAGCGCAGCAGGAACGCGCAATTTCGATCAAGGGGCTGACGCCCGGCGTCGGTTTTGACCTTGCCGATTGCTGCCACCCCGTGCCCGGCGATCGCATCGTGGGCCTGCGCCGTCCGCATGAAACGGTGGAGGTTCACGCCATCGATTGCCTTGAACTGGCCAATGGCGTGGATGCCGACTGGGTAGACCTTTCATGGGGTGAAAGATCGAGCGGCGCAGTCGGGCGGCTGCACGTCGTGCTGTATAATCGGCCCGGCACGCTGGCGGAAATGGCAGGCGTTTTTGCGCGCAACAATGCCAATGTGATGCACCTTGAACTGACCCAGCGCGACGATCCGTTTCACACCTATGTGCTGGATCTGGAAGTGCAGGATCTGGCCCATCTCACCCGCATCTTGAGTGCCCTGCGGGCGACCGATGCTGTGGCACAGGCGGAGCGGATCTAGAGCAGGCTGAGCGTCACCTGCACCCCGTCATCTTCGCCAAGCCCCTCCGCTTTGCGCACGGTAGCCTTGACCGGCAGCAAGTATCCTTCGTGCGATGTCCTGGGAAAGACGGATGTCGTCCAGCAGCTGTCCCCCAGCGTCACCTCCACCCGAACAGAGCCGAACCCGCGGCTCTTGCCTGTTTCCATACGCCTTAGCGCGGCATGTGCCCTTATTTCGTCGGCAGCATCGCCCGCGATGGTAATGAATACCAGCCCCCGGCAGGCGACCCGTCCTGCGCCCAGCGCCACAGCTTGGCGTCCAGGCTGAGCGTTTCGATGGCGCTACTCCCCGATCATCCGCACCGGCACCTGCACACTGCACACGTCGACCCCGCCAGCAGGCTGGGTGTAGAAGGCGTCGTCGCGATTGGCGCCCACTCCGACATAGCGGGCGAAGCTTTCGCTGCTCGTATCGAGGTATTGAAAAGCGGGCGGCGCGTCCATTTCCTTTGCCAGCCGGACTGACAAGATGGGCGTACGCAGATCGGCCTCTTCCTCGGTGTAAAAGCCCAATTCGCCAGAGCCGCGCGGCAGGCTGGAAAGGTGCTCCATCCCCATGATCACGCGGCCCACCACGGCAAGGTTGCGATCCATGTGCCGCTGCGGCTGGCCGATGATCGTATAGAGTTCGGCCCCGGTGCCGGTGTCGGGCGCATAGCCGCGGGCCACGCCGATGTAGCTGTAGCAGTGGATGGGCCAGGCGATTGTGCGCTGTGCCTCGTCCGGGCCGATACCCACCGGCCATCCTGCAATTATGGCAGTCTCCGATGCATAGCTGTCCCCTTTCTGCCGGGCGATAGCTTCGCGTATCGTATCTTCGTCAAGTATCATGCCGTCGCGGGCATATTGCTCCAGCCACGCATTGCGCAGCACGCCGGTAAGCGGGAAAACCGGTTCGTTCATTATCGGCGCGGGCGGTAATACAGATGCGTATCCGGCATCAGGCGAAACCACCCCCTCCGGCAATTGCTTCTCTTCCGTCACGTCGCCCCATTGCGTGACGTAATTATCCTGTACGCGGTAGACGCTCGCAGAGTCCCACCAATGCGCGCTGGCGAGGGTGCGGATATTGTCCACCCATGGCTGGCTGAAGGGTTCTGGCGCAAGCTGGATGACCACCGTGCGCGGATTGCCCCGCGCATCCGGCGTCAGTTCCATCACCAGCAGATCTTCGGGCGATATCGCCACCCATTCTTCGGCCTTGGCAGCGGCCACTACCGAGGACGGCGTTGCCGATGGCTCAGATTCCTGCGCGGTGGCGGCAAGGGGCAGGGAAAGGGCGGCAAGGGCCAGGAAGCGTTTCATGCACGGCACTGTGCCATGCCATCGCCCGTGGTCAATCCCGATCGCGGTTGAGCGGAATATCCACCTGCACTTCACGCGCGCGCGGCATGAATGCAGGCGCCGGTTCCTGTCCCGATGCGGCATCCATTTCCATCGCGCTGCGGATCAAGAATTCGCGCAGGCGGCAATGCATGGTCCAGCCGATCTTCGGATCCTTCGCCCATACGCAGGCGCGGGCGACCTGGCCTTGTGCGTTATGCTCGATAACCTCGATCTTGGCTTCGTCCTTCTTGATGATCTCGTCATCACCGGCGACGAATTCATCGAACTTCTCGCGCAATGCATCAATGTCAGCCCGGTGATCGAGGAAGATGGGCACGCGCTTGATGATGGCCGGGTCCTGCTTGGTCCAGTTTTCAAAGCTGGAGCCGACGAATTCGGCGACAGGTGCCATCACTCGGCGATCGTCCCAGGTGCGCAGGCGCAGATGGGTGAAGCCGATCTTTTCGACATAGCACCACTGGTCTTCATAATAGACCGCATCGCCAATGCGCGCGGTTTTCGCAAAGGCGATCTGCAGGCTGGCCATGATATCGCCCAGCACCTTTCGCGCGGCAAAGGCGATCACCAGGCCGATGGCACCTGCACCGGCCAACAGCGAGAAGCCGAGCGTTTGCGTGATATTGCTCTGCACCAGCACGATGCCAATTCCCGCCAGCATCACCAACACGATGACAAGGCGGCGCACGGCGGAAGCCTGGGTATAGAAATCGCGGCTTTCCTCGTTCTCCGGCTGCTCAATCTTGTGAGCATTGCGATCGGTGGCAAAGTCCAGCATCGCCTCCACCACGGTGACGATGATCGCCCCAATGGCGATTACGATCAGCGTGAGTTGCAGCGGGCCGAGCAGATCCTCCACCGGGCCGGAGAAGGTGAACAGGAAATTGCGCATGATGGCAAAGCTGCCGGCCAGCGCGAACAGCGTGACCGGCACCTGCACAGCGCGCAGGATCCTGCCGATCATATTGTCATCGTCATTGCGCTTTTTCGCCATGCCAACGGCCTTGTACGTCAGGATGGCGGCTAGGAACGCCAGCAGCATCACCAGCGGAATGGCGATCACTTCCCACCATGCCAGTGTCCAGAAGGCCTGCTGGCGCAGCGGGGTGGGCAGGCTGACTTCAAAATCTGTAGGGCCGAAACGTTCGTAAAGCGCTGGCAGATTGCCCACCGTCTGACGGCTGAACATCCACACCGGCTCCCCGCCCGGTTCCTGCAGGCGGGCAATGCTGACAGGTACGCTGCGGCGTGTCAGTTCAAGGCTGGCGAGGGTGATATGGCGGCGCTGGGCACCGGCCATCGGATCCTTGTTGCTGGCGGCGGTATCCACCGCATCAGGCCTGTCCGGCAGGCTGGCCCAGTTTACCGCTATGGAGCGGTTGGCGATTTCATACATCATCGCCGCAAGGTCTTCCGCCTGCGTGGCCTGTTCCTGCGGAGGAAGGTTCGACATGTCGAGCGCGGTTGCCGCGCGCTCCCATTCTCCTGCCTCTGCCGCGGCGAAGAAGCTTTCCAGCAAGGCCTGCGGCGTATCGAGTTCCAGCGGCTCACCCTGTGCGGCAAGGCCGGGGTTCAGCGCGTCAACCTCGTAAACATAGGGCTCGGAGCCGCTCGGCACCTGCGCATCCTGCTGCGCGGCCAGCGGGGCCGATAACAGCGTGAAGAACAGGGCAAGTACCCCGGCGAGCTTGTGAAATATCCGATCCATCCTGCCTGATATTACGCGCCGCGGCGTGGATAGGTCCGAATTGCCCTAGCGCACCTGTTCTTCCAGCGCGTGCATATCATCGTCGAACAGGCCGAAGTGATGCCCGATTTCGTGGATCAGCACGTGGCCCACAAGATGCTCGAACGTCTCGTCCCCGCGCTCGCACCACTCCAGCAAGATCGGCAGGCGGAACAGGCGGATGCGATCGGGCATGGTGCCGGAATGCTCGATACTGCGCTCTGTCAGCGGCAGGCCTTCATAAACACCGGTCAGTTCAAACGGATGTTCTATGCCCATTTCTGCCAGCAGTTCATCCTCGGCAAAATCCTGCACCTGGATAACGACATTGCCCAGGTGCGCGGCGAATTCAGCGGGCAGTTTTCGCAATGCTGCCTGCGCTGCGGCTTCCATGTCCTGAATGGAGGGAGCAAGTCCGATGTCACGTTTCATGGTGCCCGGAATAGGGCCACTGAAACGCGATGTCATTACGCTGCTTGTCTTTCCCGCAGAGCTTCGCTAGGTGCCCGCCTTCTGCCAAGACAGGCATGCGGAGCGGTGGCCGAGTGGTCGAAGGCGCACGCCTGGAAAGTGTGTATACGGTAACCCCGTATCGTGGGTTCGAATCCCACCCGCTCCGCCACTTACCCCAAGACTATCCCGCGATTACTTGGGCACCGCGCAGGCGGGTTTTGAAAAGACCATTGGCGTAGCGGCACAGTCATTCGCTGACTGGATACCGCGTTTCATGCGCTCGAAATTTCCTGGTGTTGCACGTCTGGTCCGGCCGGTGCGCTATGATGATTTTTGATGTCGCGAGGTTGTCGATTCATTTCTTGAGACGGGCAGGGCGAGTGAGTTTTTTCGCGCCTCGTCTCGATCTTGGGATGAGCTCTCCACTTAAACTGCCTCATTTGCCCTTGTGACCGATGATCGCTACCGATAATTGGTCAGTCCGATTGATGCCGATTGGTATTTGGACGGCTTGGGAGAGTTGAGAGTGAAACACCTGTATCGCATGCTGCCCGCCGCAGCCCCTGCCCTGACGATGGCCCTATCGATTGCCTCGCCCGCAGCCGCGCAAGACCATTCGCCAGAGACGCCAGACGTCTTGGAAACGAAGAACGGGCCTGTCGATGGCGTGATGCTGGATACAGGTGTGGAGGCCTATCTCGGCATTCCATACGCCGCGCCCCCGGTGCGAGAATTGCGCTGGCGCCCTCCTGCCCCCGTGGAGAGCTGGACCGATGTGCGCCACGCCGATCGGTTCGGCCCGCAATGCATGCAGCCGCTGCGCGGTCCGATGACCAATCAGTATTCCGGCGCCGAGGTGATGAGCGAGGATTGCCTCTATCTCAATGTCTGGGCCAAGCCTGGGCTGAGCGATGCTCCGGTGATCGTCTATATTCACGGCGGGGCCTTTTTCGTGGGTGCTGCCAGCATGCCGCTGTATAGCGGGCAGCATCTGGCCGAGCATGACGCTGTCGTCGTCAATCTGAACTACAGGCTTGGCGCTCTTGGCTTTCTTGCCCACCCTGAATTGACGGCGGAATCAGAACAGGGCGCATCGGGTAACTATGGCCTTCTCGATCAGCTTGCGGCGCTGGAATGGGTGAGAGACAATATCGCCGCGTTTGGCGGTAATCCCGACAACGTGACGATCGTGGGGCAATCGGCAGGTTCGATGTCGGTTCTTGCCCTGCAGGCCAGCCCGCTGGCGGATGGGCTGTTTCATCGTGCCGTGGGGATGAGCGGGGCGCTGATCGGCGATATGGGCCCGATGGCGATGCCCTCGCTTCCCAAGGCAGAGGCCGACGGCGTGCGTATCCAAGAAATCTGGAACACCTCCTCGATCAAAGAGATGCGCGGGCTGGCGGCTGATCGCATGCTCGATCTGCCGCGCTCTCCCGGTTCTCCGCGTGTGGGGCCGAACACCGATGGCTATTTTCTGCCGCAGACGATCCAGCAGACGCTTTCCCAAGGCAAGCAGATCGACGTTCCTCTGATCGTCGGCTTCACGCGGGATGAATCATTCGGCGGGTTTGGCCGCGTGGCCGGTCTGGCGGAATATCGTACCAAGGCGCAGGATCGTTTTGGTG
This sequence comes from Aurantiacibacter rhizosphaerae, assembly GCF_009807005.1. Classification (GTDB taxonomy): domain Bacteria; phylum Pseudomonadota; class Alphaproteobacteria; order Sphingomonadales; family Sphingomonadaceae; genus Alteraurantiacibacter; species Alteraurantiacibacter rhizosphaerae. The sequence goes on from NZ_WUBR01000003.1 coordinate 551,875, forward strand.
ACAGGGCGCAGGATTTTCTCGCGCTGTATCCCGCATCTACCGATGCAGAAGCCAGTGCCCAAGCCGCCCTGGCGGACCGTGACAGCACGATGGCGCTGGGCATGTATGAATGGGCTAGCCTGCAGCAGGCCAATGGATCGGCCCCCGTCTTCAGCTATGAATTTGCGCAGGCGCACCATTATCCCGAAGGCGTGATGATTGCGGGCCATGATGTTCAGAACGCCGGCGCCTATCACACGTCGGAAGTGCCATTCTGGCTCGGCACTTTGGAAAGTTTCAACATTTTCAGGCCGACGCGTGCCTGGAATGAGGACGACAGGGCGCTCAGCACGGCTATGCAGGCGGCGCTGGTGTCCTTTGCAAAAAGCGGAGATCCCGCGTCCGGCGCGATGAACTGGCCGAAGTTTGACGAAGGCGATGCGCGGCTGGTTCTACTGAAGTCGGGCGATATCGGTCTAGCCCCTTGGCCATCGCAGCAGCGGCTGGAATTCTTCCGCAGCCTGAACGGCGGCGGATAATAGCTGCTTCCATGATCAATCAGGCCTAGCTGGTAAGACCAAAACGTTGCTTTCTGGCAACAGGTCTGACTTGATCTCGTTCTGGCTACCGTATTGAGGATGCCTTCTACCCCGGTTTACCGATGGTTACCGCGGTTTATCCCGCGCCTTTAGAAACATCGCGGCAAGTCCAATTTGCCGTTGTGGTAAGGCCAATATTATGGCAAATGCGTTGCAAATTTGTGCAAACACAAATGCGTTTACTGCAAGGGAGTGGATTAATGACTCGAACGGCTCGTCCAATTTTGAAGGGCACTGGCTCGGCTATTGCAACTGCGGGCGTTCTCGCTCTGGCGGCAACGGCTGTTCCGGCCCACGCGCAGGAACAGGTGAGCGAGGAACTGGGCAACACCATCGTCGTGACCGCCCAGAAGCGCGAACAGAACGTTCTGGAAGTTCCGGTCGCTGTGACGGCGATTGGCGATAACGTGCTCGAAGCAGCGCAGGTGAATGAATTTGAAGACCTTACCAGCGTCTCTCCTTCCCTGACGATCACTGCCGGTGGCAGCCAGGCGGGCCATTCGATCGCCCTGCGCGGCGTCGGCACGGTGGCATTCTCCACCGCCGTTGAATCCTCGGTCCTCGTGGTGGTGGACGACGTTGCCCTGCTGCAGGCCGGGCAGGCATTCTCCAGCATCAGCGACCCGCAGCGCGTGGAAATCCTGCGCGGTCCGCAGGGCACGCTGTTCGGCAAGAACGCGTCTGCCGGTGTGGTAAACATCGTCACCCGCGACCCCACCGACTACTTCACCGGCTATGGACAGGTCTCTGTCACCGATGACGAGCAGTATCGCGCCGAGGCCGCGCTCTCCGGCCCGATCAACGATGCTGGCGGTTTCCGCGTCAGCGGCTACTGGTCCGACTATGACGGCTATCTCGACAATCTCACCACCGGCTCCACGCTTGGCGGCGAGAACACCTGGGGCGTGCGCGGCAAGCTGCAGCAGGAATATGGCGCTGTCACCTTCACCCTGACGGCAGACTATGGCGAAGCCACTGACAGCCTTCTGCCCGACACATACCTGCGCGTTGACCGTGCCAATGGCGCCAATGCGGATTACGACCTTACCGGCATCACGCCCGGCAAGGATAACAATGTGGTGCGCAACAATGTTGACCGGTTTGGCGATAGCGACCAGCTGATCGCCTCCTTCAAGGCCGATATCGACCTTGGCTTTGCCACGCTGTCCTCGATCACCAGCTACCAGGACTGGCGCTATGATTCGATCAACGATCAGGATGGCACGGCAGACGCGGTGATCCGCCACGACACCACCTATAATGCAGAGCAGTTCGCGCAGGAAATCCGCCTGACATCGCCCACCGATGGGTTCTTCGATTACATCGTCGGTCTGTATTATTCCGATGGCACGACGGATCGCTCCTTCATCCGTACGTCCCCCATTCCGCCGCTCAAGCAGAACTGGGATTCTGCGGCCGACACCACCAGCTATGCCGCATTCGCACAGCTTGGTTTCGATATCTCGGATACCACGATGCTCACCGTGGGTGGCCGCGTGAACCATGAAAAAATCGGCGTGTTCTTCCAGGATAACCGGCCTGCAACGCCGATCCAGTATTCCGGAAGCGATTCCGAAACCGCTGTTACCGGCAAGATCGCCCTGCAGCAGTTCTTCGACAACGGGCTGATGGCCTTTGCCTCGATTGCAACCGGCTACAAGGGACAGGCCTACGACGTTTCCTCTGGCTTCGATCAGCGCCGCGCTGACAATCCCATCGCATCCGAAGACAGCATCAATTACGAGATTGGTCTGTCCGGTCGTGCCCTGGGTGGTGACGCGCAGTTCCAGCTTGTTGGCTTCTGGACCGATTACGACAATTTCCAGGCCCAGGGCGTGAACGCCCAGCTGCTGGCTCCGCAGTTCGAGCTGACGAACGTGGGTAAGCTGCGCACGCGCGGTATCGAGTTCGAGACCTATTACTCGCCTACCGACACCCTCACGCTTTTCGGCTCGGCGGCCTATGTCGATGCGCAGATCCGGGAATTCCCCGATGCGCAGTGCTATTTCGGCCAGACCGCAGCAGAGGGCTGTGTGTTCGATCCCACGATCAACCAGCCGGTGCAGGATCTTGCTGGCGAACAGCTCGGCAACTCGCCGGACTTCAAGTTCAACATGGGCTTCGATTACTCGCAGCCGATCAGCCAGAGCATCTCGCTTTTCACCAGGGGTAACTACACCTGGCAGAGCGCGGTGAACTTCTCGCTGTCGCAGAACCCCCGCACAACTCAGGTCTCCTACGGCATCGCCAACCTCGCAGTTGGCATCGAAGGACCTGAAGACAGCTGGGCATTGTCGGTCTTCGTCAACAATTTGTTCGACAAGGCCTACGCCTCGCGGATTATCGACGATACCAACCCGCGCAACGATCCCTTCGTTCTTACCCAGCAGTTGCCGCGCAACTATGAACGCTACTTCGGTGCACGTCTCCGGTTCGGGTTCTAATCTCTCCTCACCCCCGCCCCGCCTTGCGGGTGCGGGGGTTTCCTTTAGACCGGCCAGCGCGCCGGCATTTGAAGAAAATTCGCACAACAGGAAATTCTAAATGGTCTGCACAACTGCGCGCCGAGCGCTCGTCGGAATATCCCTCCTTGGGCTGACGATGCCATCATTAGCCGTCGCGCAGGAGGGGCAGGCTGGCGCGCAATCCGCCACGGCCCAGCAGGACCATTCGACACCGCGCCAGCGGATCGAGCTGAAGGATGGCTGGCAGTTCAACCTCGTCGGTCCCTATGGCGAGCAGGGCGAGTTTGCTGCGCCCGAAGCGAGCGAGTGGGAAACGGTTTCCGTGCCGCACACGTGGAACCGGGTGGGCTATTACCTTTCGGACCCCGAAACGCATATCAACACGCCTGAGAACATCGAAAAGACGCAGGGCGTCGGATATTATTTCACCCGTTTCGAGGCACCCGAACTCTCCGATGGAGAGCGTGTCTTCCTCGAATTCGACGCTGTCAGCCGCACGGCAGAGGTATGGCTGAATGGCCAATACCTTGGCGGCCATCGCAACCCGTTCGGCAGGTTCCGCCTGGATGCGACTGACCTGATCCGTCCCGGCGCCGCTAACGAACTTTACGTGAAAGCGGACAACACGCAGCCCGCCGAAGGAAACAGCACGGCTGACGTTCTGCCCATGACGGGCGATTTCTTCGTGCGCGGCGGCATCTATCGCCCGGTAACCCTGGTGGTGACCGAGCCTGTACATTTCGACATGCTAGATCATGGCGGGCCGGGCGTTTACGCGGCCACCACCAGTCTGTCCGACAACGCCGCCGAAATTGCGCTGAATGGCCGGGTCACGAACTCTTCCGCGTCGCAGGCTCCGGTCACTGTGGTCGCCAGCCTGCGTGACGCCTCCGGGGCGCAGCTCGCGTCCTGGCAGGACGATGTCGTCATTCCGGCGGGAGAAACGCTGGAAGTGGAGGGAGCCCTGAAGGTTACCTCTCCGCGCCTGTGGGATGGTCTGAACGATCCCTATCTGCACACGCTCAGTTTCGAGCTGCGCGCTGCTGACGGCACGGTTCTCGACACCGTCGACCAATCCTTCGGCATCCGCCAGATGGAACTCGATCCCGAACGCGGGTTCCTGCTGAACGGCCGCCCCTACAGGCTGCTTGGCGCCGGTTTCCACCAGGACACGGAAGCCACCGACTGGGCCGTCTCGCCAGAGCAGGTGGACGAAAGCCTGCGCATCCTGCTGGACATGGGGGCAAACTCCATCCGGCTTGCGCATTACCAGCACGGCACGCCGGTTCACGATCTTGCCGATCGCTATGGCATCGTGCTTTGGGACGAGATCGGCCTTGTCACCGCATGGACGAACGCACGCGATCAGGTGGAGGCACCTGAGGGCATAGTGGAGAACGCGCGCCAGCAGCTGCGCGACCTTGTGCACCAGAATTACAACCACGCCTCCGTCGCCGTGTGGGGCATCGCCAACGAGGTGGATTTCGGACCCGGTCGCCCGGATTTCCTCGGCCGTCCGCCCGAAGAGGTGGCCGATCCCATGCCGCTGCTCAACAATCTGGCAGCATTGTCGCGCGAACTCGATCCGCGCCGCGCCGTCGTCCTCGCCAATTGCTGCGAGGATCGCGGCATGGAAGACGTGCCGGTGGTGGCAGAGGCGGTGGATGCCGTGGGCGCAAACCGATATTTTGGATGGTATTACGGACAGCCGAACCAGCTTGGCGCGCATCTGGATGACTTGCGCAAAAAGCATCCCGACATCCCTGTGTCGGTCAGCGAATATGGCGCAGGCGGCGCGCCGAACATGCACACCGATGATCCGCTGGGCGGACCGATCGACATGGCCGGTCGCACCCAGCCCGAGGAATTCCTGACGTGGTATCACGAGGAAAACTGGCGCCAGATGGCGGACCGCGATTACCTGTGGGGCGTGTGGCTGTGGAACGCCTTCGACTTCGGCACCACCGTTCGTGCCGAAGGTGACGCGCAGGATATCAACACCAAGGGCATCATCACCTACGACCGCGATATCCGTAAGGATGCCTTCTATTTCTACCGCGCCAATTGGTCTGACGAACCCACGGTGCACGTGCAGGGCCGCCGCTATGTCGATCGCGCCTATCCGGTGACCGATGTGCGCGTGAATTCCAATGCGCCGTCCACCACGCTGATCGTCAATGGGGCGCAACTCGATACCAAGAGCGATTGCGACCAGAACGTGTGCGTCTGGAGCGACGTCACGCTATCGACCGGCGAGAATAACATCGTGGCGCGCGGCAATTTTGATGGCGATCCGGTCGAGGATGCCATCGTCTGGCAGGTGGATGAGGAGCAGGCCAATGCCTTCCGCATCGATAGCGGCGCAGTGGTTGCCGCCAATGCCGAGGTGCAGTTCGGATCGGACGATTTCTTCGTCGGCGGCAGCGCCGGCAGCACGGATCAGCGCGGGGGGCGCGGCAGGCAGGCCGTGTTTGCAGAGATTGCAGGAACCGACAGGCGCGATATCGTCTCCAGCTTCCGCCAGGGCGATTTCAGCTATCGCATTCCTGCCAAGGCAGGGCGTTACCAGGTCACGCTCACCTTCGTGGAGCTGGACCAGCCAGCCGGTGCGCGGGTGTTCAACGTGGCGGCAAATGGCGAGACCGTATTGTCTTCGTATGACATCGCCCAGCGCGCCGGTGGCACGTTGAAGACGGTGACCGAGACGTTCGACGTTGTGGCCCAGAACGGCGGCATCGACCTGACCTTCTCGCCCACTGCGGGGCAGGCCCTTGTCTCGGCCATCGAAATCGTGCCGCAGAGCTAGGACCGCGCGTGATACCGCCGGTGGCTGGCAGACGCGAAGTCATCGCCGGTATCGCGGGACTGGCGGCGGCTGGGTGCACTCCCCACGCGCTGCGCGCGCCAGCCTCGCGCGCGCCGCTCGGCCTTACCCACCTCACCGTCGCGCGCGAACTGGCGGGCGATTACCTTGGGACGCTGCGCCGCGTGAGGGCGCTGGGATACACGCGTTTCGGCTTCCCATTGGGTGCCCAATCGCCGCGCCACATTGCGCAGCGCGATCCTGTCGAGGTGGCTGCCCTGTGCCAGCAGGCCGGGCTTTTGGTCGGAACCGTGCGCCTGGCCTACACCGACGACTATCAGCGGCAGATGCAGATCGCCCGCAGCATCGGCGCGACCATTGTTGCCCAATCCGCAGCGGACGTTTTTTTCACAGGACCGACCCCCGGCGAGACGACCCGCGCCGCTTTCGAGGAATGGTTGCTCCGCCTCGAAACGATGGCAAGGGCGGCGCAGGACGAAGGCGTTCGCCTCGTCTATCACAACCATGACTGGGATCACGTGCCGCTGGACGGCAAGACGCCGCTGGAACTGATTGCAGAGCGGTTTGCACCCGGCGAAGTCGATTTTGAGATCGATCTGGGATGGGCAGCGGTAGCCGGTGTCGGCCCTGTGGCGCTGCTGGAAAATCTCGGCCCCCGCGTGCTTTCGCTCCATCTCAAGGATCTGGATCGTGGCTGCGCCGGCGATGATTGCAGACGCTTCGTCGCGCCGGGTGAGGGCGACCTTGGCTACTCGCAACTCATCCCCCGTATCCGGCGCATAACCGATGCGATCGGCTATGTTGAAGTGGACGACCCGGTGGATGGCATGCAGGCAGCGGCCAGTGCCGCGCGCAACCTTACCTCCAATTAGCTGACGGGTCTTCGGCGTCAGTCCTTGGTTGGATAGGGGGCAGCGGCATCCGCTGGCGGGATGGCGCCTGCGCGCATGATGGTCCACGCAGCCAGAGCGTTGCCCTGTTGGGCAGCCTTGCGGGGATCGGTACCATTCAGGCGCGCTGAGAGATATCCGGCGTTGAACGCATCGCCTGCGCCGCTGGTGTCCACCGGGTTCAGGACCGTTTCCGGCGCAAGGATCTCTCCGTCCGGCAGGCGGCAACCTTCGCCGCCAAGCTTCACCACGACCTCGGCGCAGCCCAAGCCATGCCAATGGTCGGCCACGCCCTGCGCATCGATTGGGCCGCCGATAAGCTTCTCGTCATCAAGTGTAGGCAGGCCATGGGTCGCCACCGCAATCGCCTTGTCACGCCACAGTGCGGCGGACTGCGCGCTATCCCACAGGTTGGGCCGGTAATTGGCGTCGAAGGCCACCTTGCGCCCGTCCTCCCGCATCCGCGCGGCGAGCGAGAGCAAGGCATCCTTCCCCGCATCCGGCAGGATAGCGAGGGAAATCAGCGAAAAGGCCAGCATTTCGGCCTGCGCCATCTGCTCAATCAGATCGGCGCTGCCGGGGAGGGCGAAAAGCTGGCGCGCTGCGCTGTCGTTTCGCCAGTAGGTAAAGCTGCGTTCCCCCGCCGCATCCAGCGAGATCGCGTAAAGTCCCGCGCCGCGGCGCGGATCGGTCAGGATGGTGGAGCAATCCAGACCTTGCGTTTCCCATGCGGATCGCAGCCGTTCGCTGAAGGTATCGGCGCCCAGAGCGGTGGCAAAACCCACGTCGCAGCCGGATCGTGCCATGTGGATGGCCGTATTCAGAGTGTCGCCGCCGTAGCCGAGCCGGTAATCGCTGCCCCCGGCCTGCCGCAGTTCGACCATGCCTTCGCCAACGAAAATTATGCGGGCATTGGCCAAATCACCAGTTCCACATGCTGCCATCTTCCAACCGGGCGACCGGCAGATAGGCGGGCTTGTAGGGATATTTCGCGGCCAGCTCCTCGTCTATGTCCACCCCGTGACCTGGCGTCTCGCCGCAATGCAGGTGACCATCGGCGAAGGTGTAGTCATGCGGGAAGACCGCGTCCGTCTCCTCGGTATGGCGCATGTATTCCTGAATGCCGAAATTGGGCACCCAGGTATCGAAATGGAGCGCGCAGCCCATGGTGACAGGGGAGAGATCGGTCGCGCCGTGGCAGCCGGTGCGAACCTGGTAAAGGCTGGCAAAGTCCGCGATGCGGCGCAGGTGCGTAAGGCCGCCTGCGCTCACGACTGTTGCGCGGATATAGTCGATCAGCTGGTTCTCGATCAAGTGCTTGCAGTCCCAGATCGTGTTGAAGATCTCGCCCACCGCAAGCGGGGTGGAGGTGTGCTGGCGCACCAGCTTGAAGGCTTCCTGGTTCTCTGCCGGTGTGCAGTCCTCGAACCAGAACAGCTGATAAGGCTCCAGCATCTTGCCGAGGTTCGCCGCTTCCTGCGGGGTGTAGCGGTGGTGGCCGTCATGCAGCAGGTGATGATCGAAACCGTAGGTATCGCGCAGCTTTTCAAACAGCTTGGGCACGTAGTTCAGCGCCTTGCGCGTATCCCATCCGGTGACGGAGGGAAGTTCGGCATCGGCGGGCTCATAATGCAGGGTGCCGCGGCCAACGCCATAGGCATCCTTAACGCCCGGCACGCCGCTTTGCGCGCGGATGGCCTTGTAACCCATGTCGATATATTTGCCGACTGCATCCACCGTCGCCTCGATATCGGAGCCATTGGCGTGGCCATACACCATCACCCGATCCCGGCTGCGACCGCCCAGCAACTGATAAACCGGCATTCCGGCCATCTTGCCCTTGATGTCCCACAGGGCCATGTCCACCGCCGCAATGGCCCGCATGGTAACAGGCCCGCGCCGCCAGTAGGCACCGCGATAGAGATATTGCCAGATATCCTCGATATTGCGCGGATCCATGCCGATCAGGCAGGGGATCACGTGATCTTCCAGATAGGAGACAACCGCCAGTTCGCGTCCGTTCATCGTCGCATCGCCGATCCCGTAGACGCCCTGATCGGTTTCGATCTTGAGGGTAACGAAGTTTCGTCCCGGGCAGGTGACAATAACTTTTGCTGACTGGATTTTCATGCGAGACCCCGGATTTATACGACTGGCAATATGCAGTCCTTGACGCCGCCATTTTGGTCTGTCAAGTTTCGAAAATCGGTAAGTCCAAAAAGGCAGAGAGAGACATATGAAGGCGCAGGCAACACCCCGTCTCTACAAGGAAGTGGCAGCAAAGCTGTTGCATGAAATCCAGTCGGGCAATTACGCCATCGGCGCGCGCCTCCCCGCGGAACGTGATCTGGCCGTTAAATACGACGTCAGCCGACCGGTAATTCGCGAGGCCATCATCGCGCTGGAGGTGCAGGGCCTGGTCGACGTGCGCGTCGGCTCCGGCGTGTATGTCCACTCCACCACGGGGCAGACAAGCACACCGGCTGGCAACGTCTCCGCTATCGAGCTTACCGAAGCGCGCCTGCTTATCGAAGCCGAAGTGGCCGCGCTGGCAGCTTCGCAGATCACGGACGAGGAGCTGGCCGAACTGGAATCCCTCGTCGTCCAGATCGAGCAGGAGAACAAGACCGTCGGCGGCAAGGAGGAGGCGGACGCCGCCTTCCATCTCGCCATAGCAAGGGCCACCAAGAACAGCGCGCTGGTGGAAAACGTGGAGCGCCTGTGGGAACTGCGCAATACCTCCAGAGAGGCGGCGCTTTTGCATGAAAAGGCGCGCCACGCGAACATTAAGCCCGTGGTGGACGAGCATACCGCCATCCTTCGCGCCATGCAGGAAAGAGATCCCGCCGCCGCGCGCAACGCGATGCGCACCCACCTGCTGCAAGTTCTCGACAGCCTGCTTTTCGCGACAGAGCAACGCGCGGTCGACGAAGCGCGCCGCACCGTGCAGGCCAAGCGCGAACGCTACTCCCAACTGACGGCCTGAGAAGACCGAGAAAAGTTTTCACCACCATGCACAAGCTCAGTCTCCACCCCGACCGGCTCTTCCCGGCGCACGATGCCACGCGTTCGATTGCGCGCAAGCTGTACGAAAGCGTGCGCGATCTGCCGATCATCAGTCCGCACGGACATACCGATCCATCGTGGTTCGCCAAGAACGAGAATTTCACCAACGCGACCGATCTGCTGCTGGTGCCGGATCACTACCTGCTGCGCATGCTCTATTCGCAAGGTATCCCGCTGGAATCGCTGGGCGTGCCCGACGCATCGGGCGCGACCAGCGCCGATCCGCGCGAGGCATGGCGTCTGTTTGCCGCCAATTATCACCTATTCCGCGGAACGCCGTCGCGCATCTGGCTGGACTGGGTGTTCAGCGAGGTATTCGATCTGGACGTGCTGCTGTCAGGCGAGACGGCAGACACCTATTTTGACACGATAACCAATGCCCTCCAACGCGAGGAATTTCGCCCGCGCGCGCTGTTCGACCGTTTCGGGATCGAGGTGATCGCGACGACTGAGAACCCTCTCGATACGCTGGAAAGCCATGCCACGATCAGGGATTGCGACTGGAACGGGCGGGTGATCACCGCCTATCGCCCCGATCCGGTGATCGACCCTGAGTTCGAGGGCTTCCGCTTTAACCTGGATGCTCTCAGCAAACTGACGGACGAGGATTGCACAAGCTGGAAGGGCTATCTTGCCGCGCACCGCCAGCGCCGCGATTTCTTCCGCGAAATGGGGGCGACCTCCACCGATCACGGCCACCCTACGCCAGCGACGGCGGACCTGTCTGAGGCCGAGTGCGAAGATCTGTTCCGTAAAGTACAGTCCGACACGGTGGACCCGGCAGATGCGGAACTTTTCCGCGCGCAGATGCTGACGGAAATGGCGACGATGAGCCTTGATGACGGGCTGGTGATGCAGATCCACCCCGGATCATTCCGTAACCACAACCCGGCGTTGTTCGATCGTTTCGGCAGGGACAAGGGAGCAGACATTCCCGTCCAAACCGAATATGTTCATGCGCTCCAGCCGTTGCTGGCGAAGCACGGCAATGATCCGCGCCTGTCGCTGATCGTCTTCACACTGGATGAGACGACATATGCGCGCGAACTGGCGCCGCTGGCGGGCCATTATCCGGCGCTGAAGCTGGGCCCGGCGTGGTGGTTCCACGATAGCCCCGAAGGCATGCGCCGCTATCGCCGCATGGTTACCGAGACGGCCGGTTTCTACAACACTGTGGGCTTCAACGATGACACGCGGGCGTTCCTGTCCATTCCCGCGCGGCATGATCTCGCCCGCCGCATCGACTGCGGTTTCCTAGCAGAACTGGTGGTGGAGCATCGGCTGGAGGAATGGGAAGCTGCCGAGCTGGCGCAGGACCTCGCCTATAATTTCGCCAAAGCGGCCTACAAGCTGTGAGGCTTTCCAGCGAAATTGTCAGCCGGTTGCCAGACGCTGTTGCGCGTCCCGGTTACGACCGCGCACAGCCCTGCGGCATCGTGCATTTCGGCATCGGCGCATTCCACCGCGCGCATCAGGCCGCCTATACCGATGCGTGTATGGGGGCGGGCGAAAGCGGCTGGATGATAGCCGGTGTATCAATGCGCTCTGCCAGCGTGGCCGATCAGCTAAACCCGCAGGACGAGCTGTACACGCTGACGGTGCGATCTGCCGGTGAGAGCGAAACGCGCCTGATCGGTTCGGTTGCAGAGGTGCTTGTCGCCGGGCCTGATCGCGATCGGATCGTCGAGCTACTTGCTTCTCCCGATTGCCATGTCGCGACTTTTACCGTCACCGAGAAGGGTTATTGCCGCAAGTCGGACGGATCGCTGGACTTCCCGAAGGCGGAAGACGGGTTCTACCCAATCCTCTGCGACGCGCTGGCGCTGCGGCGCGATGCGGGCGTGGCGGGCCTCTCGCTGCTCAGCTGTGACAACCTCTCCGGCAATGGCAAGCAGCTGCGCCGCCTGATGCTGGAATGGATCGAAGCCAGGGCGCCTGATCTGCGCGACTGGTTCATCGAAAACTGCACCACGCCCGATATGATGGTGGACCGGATCGTGCCCGCGTCATCCGATGAGGATCTGGACAGTCTGGAACAGCGCATCGGCATGCGAGACGAGGGCGCGGTATTCACCGAGGCCTTTACCCAGTGGGTGATCGAGGATGATTTCGCTGGCCCGCGTCCTTCGTGGGAGGATCACGGCGCGCAGATCGTTTCCGATGTTGCACCCTTCGAAACCGCCAAGCTGCGAATGCTGAACGGCGCCCATTCCCTGCTCGCCTATGCCGGGTTGGACCACGGGCATACCTTTGTTCACGAAGCCATTGCCGATGCGGCGCTGCGCAGCCTTGTGAAGCAATTGATGACCGAGGAAGCAGCCCCCACCATTGCGGCGGGCGATGGCCAGGATCTCGATTCTTATGCTGACGAGCTTGTCGCGCGGTTTGAAAATCCGGCGCTGAACCACAGGCTGGCGCAGATCGCGATGGACGGCAGCCAGAAAGTTGGCCAGCGCTGGCTTGAAACACTTGCGATCCAGCAGTCGCAGGGCAAGTCCTGCGAAGCCATCCTGACCGGCATCGCCCATTGGCTGAACCATGTCAGCGGCGATGTGCGACAGGTGGAAGATCCGCAGGCGGATAGCTTGCGCGCAATCTGGCAGCAGGCTGGCGCGGACGGCGTTGTGCTCGCGGTGTTTGGTGAAGGCGGTCCTCTGCAATCGGATTGGACGCCGAGCGAAACCGAAGTCGCCTTCATCGACGATAGATTGACGGCCCTTCGATGAGTTGTCTCGGCGGACTCCCCATGCCGGACGCACCCTCATGCTCCGCCTGAACCGGCGCGCGGCCATGCTGGCGGCTGGGGCTTCCTGCCTGTCCGCTTCGCTGGGCGGCTGCGCACAGGGAAGCCGCGCCTTGCTGGCGGCGGATAGCCAGCCGGAAAACTACCCCACCGTCGCGGCCTTGCGCTTTTTCGCTAGCGAACTGGCGCGGCTCACAGGCGGCAGGCTCAAAGTCGATGTCTACCCGTCCGAACAGCTTGGCAGCCAGAACGACACGCTGGAACTGGCCCAGCTAGGCGGTATCGATCTCGTGCGGATCAATTCCGCGCCTCTCAACGTGCTGGTGCCAGAGACGCTGGTGCCCTCGCTGCCGTTCCTGTTCCGCTCCATTGCGCACATGCGCAGCGCCATGGACGGCGAACCCGGCCGCGCTATCCTTGCCGCGCTGGAGACCCACGGGCTGATCGGTCTCGCCTTTTATGAAAGCGGGGCGCGCTCCATCTACACGGTCGATCGCCCGGTTCGCGAACCGCAGGATATGGCGGGCCTGAAGATCAGGGTGCAGACCTCTGACCTGTTCGTCTCCATGATCGAGGCGATGGGCGGCAACGCGACGCCCATGGCCTATGGCGAAGTCTATCAGGGCATGGTGCAGGGCGTGATCGACGGGGCGGAAAACAACTTCCCGTCCTACGAAAGTTCGCGCCATTTCGAGGTTGCCCCCGTCTACAGCCTGACGCGGCACGTGATGGCGCCAGAGATATTCGCCATGTCGAAGCGGAGTTGGGACAAGCTTTCGCCCGATAATCGCGAGGCCGTGTTGCAGGCAGCGCGCGCCTCCGTTCCGGTCATGCGCGAAATCTGGGACGAGCGCGTGATCGAATCGCGCCAGATCATTACTGCTGCCGGTGTCCAGATTATCGAGGATGTCGACCGGGCTGCGTTCAGCGAGCGCATGCAGGCTGTGTGGTCCACCTACGCCGATACGCCCGCACTGGGCAGGCTGGTGGACGATATTCGCAACATGGGTGAAACCGATGCTTGATCGCGTGAGCCGCATCGTCAGCCGGGTGCTGCTTTGGGCATCCGCGCTTTCGCTGGCGCTGATGGTGGGCATCCTCACCTGGCAAGTGTTCTCCCGCTATGTGCTGGACAGCAGTCCTGCATGGGCAGAGCAGTCGGCGCTGGTGCTGATGATCTGGATGACCTTTCTCGGCACCGCATCCGGCATTGCCGAAGGGTTTCACATCCGCATCGTGGAAGGGGTGAACAGCCTTGCTCAGCCATGGCGGGCACGTGCGATCGGATTGGCCAATGTGCTGATCATCATTGCGGGTATCCTGTTCCTTGTACTGGGGGCGCAGCTCGTCGGCGCGACATGGAACAATGCGGTGCCCACGCTGCCGCTGACGCGCGGGATGGTCTATCTCGTCATTCCCGCTTCGGGCGCGCTCATGGCGCTGTTTGCCTTGCAAAAACTGCTGAAGGGTGAGGAAATCGCCGGAAGTGCAGGCAGCGCATGACACTGATCCTGCTCCTCCTGATCCTGCTGGCGGCAATGCTCTATCTTGGCGTACCGGTGGCGATCTCGCTGTTCCTTTCGGCGGGCGCGATCCTGCTGGCGCTCGACATTCCGCTGGTTGTCGCGGCGCAGCGCATGTCCGCGGGTGTGAACGTCTTTACGCTGATGGCTATCCCGCTGTTCATCCTGGCAGGCGAGTTGATGACGCAGGCCGGCATCGCCCGCCGGCTGGTGAACCTCTCGGAATCCACCCTCGGTTCCGCGCCGGGCGGGTTGGGGCAGGTGACGATCCTCTCTTCCATGCTGTTCGGCGCTGTGTCCGGTTCCGCTCTCGCAAGCGCCTCCGCCATGGGCTCCGCCATCGGGCCTGAAATGCGCAAGCGGGGTTTTGACGCTGATTACACGGTGAATGTTTCCACCACCGCATCCATCACGGGCCTGCTGATACCGCCCTCCCACAACATGATCATCTATGCCACGGCTGCGGGCACCGGCATCTCCATCGGTGATCTTTTCCTGGGCGGCGTGGTGCCGGGCATACTGACGGGCCTGGCGCTGATGGTGGTGGCAGGCATCGTGGCCATAAAGCGCGGCTATCCGCGCGGCAGCTTCCCCGGCGTGCGGCCATTGCTGCGCGCAGCGGTGACGGCGATGCCCGGTATCCTGACTGCCGTGATTATCCTCGTCGGCATTCTTGCCGGGATATTCACGCCCACCGAAAGCGCGGCAATCGCCTGCGCCTACACCTTGGTGATCGGCATCGTGGTCTATCGCGATCTCGATCTTGCGGGCCTGCGCGCCGCATTTGTGAACAGCGCGCGCACCACGATCATGGTGATGTTCATCATCGCCACCGCATCGCTGTTCGGCTGGGTTCTGGCGGTGCTGCAGGCCCCCACACAGCTTGCAGAGCTGCTAGCCCCTGCAATGGCCAGCCCCTTGCTCACCCTGATCCTGATCGCGGCCATGCTGCTGGTGCTTGGCACATTCATGGACATGGCCCCGCTGATCCTGATCACCACGCCCATCTTCCTGCCCATCGCCATGGAGGTGGGCATGGACCCGGTGCAGTTCGGCGTGATGCTGATGCTGGCACTGGGCATCGGACTCCTGACCCCGCCAGTCGGTTCGGTGCTGTTCGTGGGTTGCGCGGCGCAGGGCATCCAGATCGGCCAGGCGCTGAAAACGATTTGGCCGTTCTATATCGCCCTGCTGGTTGCGCTGCTGCTGGTGATCTGCGTTCCGGGGCTTTCGCTCTGGCTGCCGCAAATCATCGGCTGATCGGCAGGCAGGTCAGCTGCGCTGTCAGACAAGTTCGAGGCGCGTGACGAAGGATTGGGCCACGCGATCGAAGCTCGCCTTGTCCACGGACTTGTGCGCTATCAGGCACAGGTGTGCGAGTTCGCAATCTTTCGATAGCCGCACCAGTTCTCCCGCTTCCACGGCAGCGCGCTGATGCCAGTCGAAGAACACGGCAGCGCCGTTTCCTTGCAGGACCTGCTTCGTCACCAGTTCGATGAACTGCGGCGCTTCCACCCGCTTGGCCTGCTCCAACCCTGCAGATGCCAGCAGCCTGCCATCGGAAAAGTCGGTATTGGCGCGTTTGGAGTAATCCAGGAACCTGACTTCGGATGGAAGCATTCCGCCGCTTTTCAAAGCAGAGGCGACTGACGGCGCAGCGAATAGCGAGAGCGTCTCTGTCCGCAGGATTGACGATCGCAAGCCGTCTACGCGGCTGCCGCGAGCGCTGCGATACAGGCTCATGCTCCCGGGGGTTTTGCGTACCATATCGATCGGGTCCTCGCTGTCGTCGATCAGCTTGAACCTGGTGCCCGCCGGCAGTCCCGCCAGTTGCAGCCCCTCGTATTGCTGCTTTACCCAGTCGCTCATGAACCCGCGCACATAGATTACCGGGTTGTTTGACTGAACGGCCAGCCGCGTCGCGTTCTCGATACGATGCCGTGCCGCCAGGCTGAATTGCGCATCGTCGAGCAGCTGTCGCCCCAGCGGCGACAGCTTCACGCGCTGTCCGCGATTGCGTTCAAAAAGCCGTCCGCCGATATTGGCTTCCAGCGCCTTCAGGTGCTTGCTGACCGTCGGCTGGCTGACATCCAGGTGTTCAGCAGCCAGCCGCACGCTCTCAAGCTCGGCAACCGTGACGAAAATCTCGATCTGGCGGGTGGTTGTCATGACCTGCTATTACCATTTGGCTATCACTTTGATAGCCCTTACCTGCGTTGCCTTCCAATCTTTGATTGCTCAACTATAATGCGACTTGGGGTCACTCCATGGGTGACTTTCGACGATGGTTCGAGCCCTTAAACGGGGCCGATTGGGGAGGAAGAATTTTGAAACGAACAGCCTATTTCAGCACCACTGCGTCCTTTGCTCTGGCAGCCGCATGTATTGCCACCACCGCCCATGCACAGGACGCTGGGGACAGCGAAGTGCGCGAAGAGGAACAGCGCAATGTCATCGTGGTGACCGCGCAGTTCCGCGAGCAGGCCCTGCAGGATACGCCAATCGCCATTACGGCGGTGACTTCGGAACTGCTGGAGGCCCGCAGCCAGACCGAGCTTGTGGAAGTGGCACAGCAAGCGCCAAGCGTCGTCTTGCGCAACTCCACCAGCGCCTTTGGCAACTCCATCTCTGCATCGATCCGCGGCCTTGGCCAGATCGACTTCAACCCGCAGTTGGAGCCGGGCGTCGGCATCTATATCGACGATGTGTACTATCCGCGCCTGACAGGCGCCAACTTCGATCTGTTGGATGTCGAGCGGGTGGAAATCCTGCGTGGTCCGCAAGGTACGCTTACGGGCCGCAACTCCGAAGGCGGCGCCATCCGTTTCGTCAGCCGCCGTCCCGACGGGTCAAACACCGGCTATGTCGAGGGGACATATGGCAGCCGGCAGAAAGTCGGCGTTCGTGCAGGTGCCGATTTCTCTCTGACGGACAATCTTTTTGCCCGCGTATCCGGCTCTTTCAAAACGCAGGACGGCTATGTCGACCGGATCGATTACGGCTGCGCATTCCCAAGCAGCGGCATTCCTTCCAGCACGCTGGATAATGACTGCGTGGTGGAGAAGCTGGGCGAAACCGATTACAAGGCTGCGCGCGGCATGCTGCGTTACGTGCCCACCGACTCTATCGATATCACCATCAGCGGCGATTACGTGAAGGACACCGGGAACAACGGTGCCGAAGTCCTGCTGTATCTCGACAATTCCAATCCCAACGTCCTGACAGAGAACGGCATTCCGGGCGATTCACGCTTCGTCTGCGGTGATTTCTGCAACTATGCGAGCTATGGCCAGTCCGGCGGCACTTTCGTCGGCAGCTTCATTCGTCCCGATGCCGATGGCGTGGAATTGCTGGATACCCGCGGCTATGATGATCAGCAGCGCTACGAAAGCTGGGGTGTCTCAGCCAATGTCGAGATCGACATTTCAGAGCGTTTGCGCCTGACCTCCATCACCGCCTACCGCGAATTCACCAACTACTTCGTGAGCGATGCCGACATGGCCCCCACACGCCTCAACTTCGGCGTGAACGATGTCGACAGCGATTTCTTCAGCCAGGAACTGCGCCTCAACGTCGATCTGGCAGATTGGGCTGTGCTGACCGTGGGTGGATATTACTCCGAAGAAAATACGACCTACGATACGCTGCAGGATCTGCGCTATGTCTCGGCCGGGCCGAACCCAATCTATCCGCTCCAGTTCCTTGGATCGAACCCTGTTGAAACGGATAGCAAGGCGGTTTTCGCGACAGCCATCCTCGATCTGACGGAAAGGCTGACGCTCACCCTCGGCGGTCGTTACACCGATGAAAGCAAGTCCACGCTGTTCGGCCGGTTCAATTACGATAACACCACGATCAACCGCTTCGTAGATCCTGTCGGCGCATTCTATGGCGCTGGCTACAATGGCCCAGACACGGCGGACTTCAACAACAACGGCAACACTTCGGAAGTCGTGACCGCGCTGACGGGCTTCGTCGGCACTTACGAGGGCGATCGCTTCGATTACCGCGTCTCGGTAGACTATCGCTTCAGCGATGCCCTGCTCGCCTATGCGACGATCTCCACCGGCTTCAAGGGCGGCGGCATCGCGCCGCGGCCGTTCAACGCGGCACAGGTGCAGCCGTTCGGGCCGGAGGAGTTAACGGCATACGAACTCGGCCTGAAGACAGACTTCTTCGACAATCGCGTGCGGTTGAACCTTGCAGGTTTCTACAACGACTTCACCGATGCCCAGCTGACCCTGCTTGCCTGCCCCCAATTCGGCGGCCCCGGCCCCTGCGCCCTGCCGCAGAACGCGGGCGATGCCACGGTGAAGGGGATCGAGGTCGAACTGAGCGCAGAACCGGTCGACGATTTCGACATCAACGCCTCGCTCTCCTACCTCGATTTCGAGTGGGACTGCGTGGTGCCAACGGTTGTCGATCGCACGGCTGACCCGTCTGCCCCGTGTTCCAGCGATCCGGCCGTGGTCGATCTGCTGGCTACCCCGCCGCGCGGTGTGGCAAACTGGCAATGGTCAGTCGGTGCGCAATATCGCGCAGACCTGGGCGATGCGGGATCGCTGACCCCGCGCCTTGATGTGAGCTATCAGGGAGAGCTGGTGTCGGGCGCCACCGTGCCGGCTCCCGGTTCTCCGTCAGACCAGTTCGGCACGATCGAAGCCTACACCCTCGCCAATGCCCGCCTGACGTGGCGCAATCCGCAAGAGGATCTCTCGATCGCTCTCGCGGTGACGAACCTGCTGGACAAGTATTACCAGCCCAACAAGTTCGACCTCACCGGCGCGGGGGCAGGCTTCATCACCGCTTCCGTGGGTCGCCCGCGCGAATGGTCTGTAACGGTCAGGAAGGAGTTCTAGGCCTTTCCTGCATCGAGGCGGCGGCTCTTATACCTCCCTTTGGGGGTCGCCGCCTCGATATCCTCGAGATCAACTCAAGCTCAGGCCGTGATGCTGAGGAATGCGATCATGAAGGAGCGCTGGGCGACATATTTCTCCGTCGCATCCGGCATCCCGTTATCGAAAGGAACCGAGCCATTTCTACAGGAACGCGCATGGACTTCGCCGGTGTATTATCGCCTATGACACTGCGGTTTGGCCTGTCCATATCGCTGGCTCTGGCCCTGGCCGCCTGTTCCCAGGCGGAGCCTGCGCCGATGAACGATGGGGAGGTGGCGGCAGTCACCCTCGATCCGGCGCCCGCCGATGGCGACCGGCAATTGCTGTGGGGTGACACGCACGTCCATTCGCGTAACTCCACCGACGCTTTTGCCAGCGGTGTCGGCAGCGTGGATATCGACACGGCCTATCGCTTCGCACGTGGCATTCCCGTGGTCTTCCGGAAGACCGGCGAGCGTGTGCAGATCGACAGCCCGCTCGATTTCATCGTGATGGCCGACCATGCCGAGAACCTGGGCATCAACGCGCGGGTCGAACGCGGGGACGAGCAGGTGCTGTCCACCAGCCTTGGCAAAAGCTGGTGGGATATCCTGCAAACGGACGGCGCGCAGGCCATGACCCGTGCGATCATGGGCCTCAGCATATCGGAAGAAGAGCGAAACGATTACCTGGCACCTGTCCTGACGGACGCGATCCGGCAGACGAGCTGGGACGAGCAGATCGCGGCGGCAGAGCGGCACAACAGGCCCGGCGAATTCACGGCCATGATCGGCTGGGAATGGAGCTCCACGCCCAACATGCGCAATCTGCACCGCGTGGTGATGACCAATGTGAATGGCGATGTGGCGCGCCAGTTCCTGCCCTTCAGCTACTATATCTCCGACAGGCCCGAAGACCTGTGGTCGTTCTTCGAACAGACCCATGCCCGCACGGGCGCCGATTTCGTCGGCATGCCGCACAATTCCAACCTTTCCGACGGACGCATGTTTGCGACCACGGACAGCGACGGGGATGATTTCACCGTCGATTACGCCCGGCGTCGCAGCCGGTGGGAACCGGTGGCGGAAATCACCCAGTACAAGGGCACCAGCGAAACCCATCCGCAGCTTTCCCCGACAGATGAATTCGCCGATTTCGAACTGCGCAACATGCTGCTGACGGGGCAAGCAACTGCCGTCAGCGAGGGATCGTATTTACGCAGCGCGCTGCTGAACGGCATGAAAGAACAGCAGCGGCTTGGCGTGAACCCGTTCGCCTTCGGCATCGGCGGGGCAAGCGACAGCCACACCGGCCTTTCTTCCCAGCGCGAGAACAGGTTCGAAGGAAAGATGGCGGAGGATCATTCTCCGGCAGAGCGCCTCGGCCCGGACCGTGTCGCCAGCATCTTCCCCAATGTCGAGATGTCGGCTGGCGGCCTCACCGGCATATGGTCCGATGCCAATGATCGCCAGTCGATCTTCGATGCCTTCCGCCGCCGGGAGGTGTTTGCCACCACCGGGCCACGCATTGGCCTGCGCATGTTCGCAGGGCAGAACTTCACCCGGTCAGACCTGTTGTCCCCGCAATTCGGCCGTATCGGCTATGCCAAGGGGGTGCCGATGGGCGGCACTCTTTTGCCGATGCGAACCGGACAGGCGCCGCAGTTTGCGATTGTCGCGGTAAAGGACCCCGCAGCCGCCAATCTTGACCGGGTCCAGGTCGTGAAGGGGTGGATCGATGCCAATGGCGTGGCGCGAGAAAAGGTCTTCAACGTCGCATGGTCGGGCGAGCGAAGCCTGCGCGGCGATGGCACTTTGGCCGACGTTGGCAACACGGTGGACCTGGCCACCGCGCGCTATACGAACACGATCGGCGCGGCAGAGCTTTCGACGCTGTGGCGTGACCCTGAATTCGACCCCGCGCAGCCTGCGTTCTACTATGTTCGCGTGCTGCAGATCCCGACGCCGCGCCAGCACGTGTTCGATGCGCTGGCCATGGGTATCGACCCGTTGACGATCGACCTGCCGCCGACGATCCGCGAACGCGCCTGGTCCTCTCCGCTCTGGTACATGCCGTGACATTTGCGAAATGGCGGCGCGAACCGCTGGTCCATTTCCTGCTGGCCGGTGTCGCCATGTTCGTGGTGGCCAGCTGGTGGGAAGGGGGCAGCGAAGATGCCAACACCATCCGCCTTGAAGAAGAAGACCTGCTGAACTTCATGCAGGGCCGGGCGCAAGTTTACGATGCACCCACGTTCGATGCCTTGCTGGCGAAGATGCCCGCAGAGGAGCGGGACGCGCTGATCCGCGATGCGGCGCAGCAGGAAATGCTGTATCGGGAAGGCCAGGCGCTCGGGCTTGCAGAAGCCGATCCGCTGGTCCGTCAGCGCGTGGTGCAACAGATGCGGCTGATCCTTGTTGAGGAAGCCACCTCCGGCCTTGAACTGGATGACGCCGATGTCGCTGCCTATTTCGATGCCAACAAGGATCGATATGCGACTGCTCCGTCGCTTTCCTTCACCCATGTCTTTCTGCGCGATCCTGCAACCCGTGCAGACGCAGCTGAGCTGCTGGCTCGCCTGCGGGCAGACAATGTTTCGGCGGATAGCGCAGGGCAATATAGCCAGCGCTTCCTCTACCAACAGAATTATGTCGAGGCGGACAAGGGCGTGCTGGAAAGCCACTTCGGCAGCGAATTTGCGCACACGGCCTCCGCGCTGGAGCCGGGGCGCTGGCAGGGGCCGGTGAAATCGCAACACGGCTGGCACCTTGTCCTGCCGCTGGAAAAGCTGGGCGCGAGGACGCCCGAACTGGCAGATGTGGCGGACCAGGTTCGTGAAGACGCGCTTGCGGAGCGTCGCCGCGAAATCCTCGACACGGCTATTGCAGAGCGGCTTGCCAGCTATAATATTGAGCTGGCCGGCGACCTTTGACGCCGATGCTGCGATATTTGCTTGTCCTCGTCATGGCCGTGTTTCTCCTGCCGGGAACGGCGCTGGCGGACGACAACCGCCCGCTTTCCGTGAAGCTGGAACAGGAAGGGCCAGACAGCGCGCGCGTGACCTGGAAACTGCCCGTAAATGTCGATCAGCGCCACATGCCGCGTGTCACGGCGGCGGGGTGCGAGACGAGTGGCCGTGCCCGCAACTGGGCAGATTCACTGGGATTGTGGCGGGAAGAAAGCTGGGCTTGCGACGCTGATATCTACGGGCGGCAAATCGCCATCGATTATCCGGCGGCAAACCCCGGCCTTGCCACCATCGTCCGCTTCTTCCCGCGGGGCGAAGATCAGCCACGCACCATCCTGCTGCAGCCGCAGGAGAAACGTTTTGCAATCGCGCGCGATGCGACGGAAGCGGAGCGCGGGTTCGGCCAGTTCGTGATCCTGGGGATCGAACATATCTGGATCGGTTTCGACCACCTCCTGTTCTTGGCAGGACTGGTGCTGATCGCCGGAACGCCGCGCCGCATACTGGTGACGATAACCGGTTTCACGGTTGCCCATTCCATCACGCTGGCGCTTTCCGCTCAGGACCTTGTGCGCCTGCCGATTGCCGCCATCGAGGCCGTGATCGCGCTCTCCATCGTTTTTCTTGCAGTCGAGATCGTGAAGGGTCCGCGCGACACTCTCACCTGGCGCAAACCCGTGGTCGTGGCGACAGCATTCGGCCTGCTGCACGGTTTCGGCTTTGCCGCCGTCCTGCGCGAAGTGGGGCTGCCTGAAAGCGGACTGATCGAGGCCCTTCTTGGTTTCAACATCGGGATCGAGATCGGCCAGATCGTGTTCGCGGCCGCAATCTTCGCCGGTTTTGCGCTGCTGCGCAGGATCGGCACGCGCCTTCAGGGCAAGATACAGCCGACCCGCATTGCCGGATATACTGTCGGCTCCTTGGCGAGTTTCTGGATGATCGAAAGGCTGGCGGGTATCTAGGGCCCTTGGGATCAGAGGGGCTTCGTCAGGCGAGGCCGATTTCGCGGAGCCGCTGCATCAGGAAATCATGCGCAAGTATCGGCTCCGGGGCCGGTTCGCCGGGCTTGGTGCAATTCGGCAGCGGCTCTATCAGGAAGTCGGGCCGGAAATGCAGAAAGAACGGCATCGAATAGCGGGACCGCTTCGCTGCCTCGCCACTGGGGTTCACCACGCGGTGCGTCGTGGAACGCAGCCTGCCGTTGGTCAGCCGATCCAGCATATCGCCCACATTCACGGCCAGCGCACCGGGCGGGGGTGAGACGGGCACCCAGTTGCCCTGTCTGTCCTGCAGTTCAAGACCTGCCTCCTCTGCCCCCAGCAGCAGGGTGATTGTGTTGATATCGCCATGTGCGGCGGCGCGAATGGCCCCGTCGGGCGCATCATGGGGAAGGGGAGGGTAATGCAGCAACCGCATGACTGAATTGCCGTCCTTCACGCTGTCCTCGAACCAGTCGGCATCCAGCCCGAGGTGCAGGGCGATGGCGGACAGGATCAGTGCGCCTGTTTCTTCAAAGGCGCGGAAAAGCTGTTCGAAGGTTTCGCGAAACCCGTCAATTTCGCGGGGCCAGATATTGGGCTGCATGTAAGCGGACAGCGGATGCCCTTCGGCTAGGGTGCGACCGACGTGCCAGAATTCCTTGAGGTCGTGCACTGCGGCGTCTTTCGCGATCTCCGTGCCGAACGGGGTGTACCCGCGCGCGCCGCCGCCGCCCTCTATCCGGTATTCGTGCTTTGCTTCAGGCGACAGGGCGAAAAACTGGCGGGCCAGCGTATCTGCCTTCTCGATCAGCTCTTGCGAAATCGTGTGATCGCGCACGATGGCAAAGCCGTATTCGGCGAAGCTGCGGCCCAGTTCGCCGGCAATTTCCTCACGCGGGCGGGCAAGCGATATGGTGGCGATCGTATCGATGACGGCGTTCCTTACATGGGTAGCACCAATCGGGCGAGCGCCGGCAAAATGCTGGGCCCACCCCTTCCAATTGGGCTGGGTGTTGAATAGCGAACCGGTATGGACCGCAATCGCCCTGCCGAATCGATAGTCACCTCGCTCTATGACCGATGATGACGCACTGATAAACGCCGCGCTGGCTGCGCGGGCACAGGCACACGCGCCCTATTCGCATTTCCTTGTCGGCTGCGCAGTGGAAAGCACCGATGGCGCCATCGCGCGCGGCGCGAATATGGAGAATGCCTGTTATCGGCTTGGCGTGTGTGCAGAGCAATCGGCGCTTGCGGCGGCGCAGATTGCCTTTGGTCTTGAGAACGTCGTCCGGCTGGCTGTCGTGGGCGGGCCGCGCCATGGCGGTGTTGGTGACCCCGTGATGCCATGCGGCGGTTGCCGACAGGCCATCATGGAAGCTGCCACGCTGTCAGGCCGCGATATTGCCGTCATATGCTGTGACCAATCTGGCCAGCAGCAAGTGACGACGACGATTGGCGCGCTCCTCCCCTCCGCCTTTGATCTGCCGAAGGATTAGTCAGGCCTCGGCCAGCAAAATCAGGCTGCCCGTACCCAGGCGCCATGCCGCCCAGAGTCTTGGCGCCGCTGATCCCGCATCGCCTCGATCGCGCGGCAGGGCAGCGGGCTATATTTGCAACAGTCGTGCTGTCGCAGGCGTCCGACCCCAATTTTCCACTGGACGAATATAATAAGCCTCTACATCGTATGCCTCCTAACCATAAACAAGTTAATAACATCAGGAGCCGTCTAGCGGCCCGATGTTGGAGGAGAGGGGATTATGTCTTTCAAGTCTTGTCTTATGCTGTCTGCAGTAATCGTGGCGACCTCAAGCGGGGCGGCGATGGCGCAGACGTCAACGCCGGATCAGGATACGGCGGAAGCCAACGGGCCGCAGCTTGAGGATATTATCGTCACGGCCCAGCGCACGGACCAGCGGCTGCAGGAAGTTCCCATCTCTGTTATCGCGGTGACATCCGAAAATCTGGATGCGCGCGGCATCTCCACGTCTGAGAGCCTGACCAATGCCGTGCCCGGACTGCAGGTCAACCGCTATGGCTCCACCGTCACGCCATATCTGCGCGGCGTTGGCGCGCTGGCTGGTTCCCCAAACCAGGAAAACTCGGTCGCCACCTATATCGACGGTATCTACATCGCGTCGCCAAGCGGCGGGTTGACCGCATTCAACAATATTGACCGGATCGAGGTGTTGAAGGGGCCGCAGGGCACCCTGTTCGGCCGCAACGCCACAGGCGGTGTCATCCAGATCATCACGCGAACCCCGGAACACACGCTCTCCGGCGATTTCGAGGTGGGCTACGGCAATTACGACACCGTCAATGCCGGTGTTTATGTCACAGGCGGATTGTCGAACACGATAGCCGCCGATCTGGCCGTGCAATACCGCAACCAGGGGGACGGCTTCGGCCAGGACCTTATCAATGGCGAAGACACCTACAAGGGCAAGGAATTTGGCGCCCGGTCCAAGATCCTGTGGGAGCCATCTGCGACAACGAGCATCACCCTTGCGGGTGATTACAACGATCTGGTCGATCATTCCGCCAATTACGTCTTTGCTGAAGGTGGCGTCGTGCCGCTCAATCCGGGTCAGGTTTATGCCGGGCGGTACGCCACCAGCACCAACCTTCCTTCCAGGGTCGAGGTGGAGACCTATGGCGCATCGTTGACAATCAGCCAGGATCTCGGCTTTGCAGAGCTGGTGAGCCTGTCGGCGCGCCGGATTATGAAGGGGCTGTTCCGGTTTGACCGTGACAGCACGCCTTTGCCGATCCTGAGTTTCGACACGCCATTGTCGAACAAGACATGGAGCCAGGAGGTGCAGCTCATCTCTACCGGCAACGGACCGCTCAGCTGGACGGTTGGCGCATTCTATTATGATATGGAAGGCGGTTATGTGCCCGCGCGTCTCATCGGGCTTGCCGTCGGCCCCACGCCGGATTCCAGCACCTTCATCAGGGGCGTGCAGAACAACGAGTCCGTTTCGGTCTATGCGCAAGCCACCTACGAAATTCTTCCAGAGCTTCAGGCAACCGGCGGCATCCGCTACACGTCAGAGAAGATCCGCATCGATTATGATGTATCGGCAGACGGGGTTTTCCTGTTCTCGACAGGCGACAAGACAAGCTTCGAAAAGCCGACCTGGCGGCTGGCGCTGGATTACGAATTCGTCAGCGATGTGCATGCCTACGTATCGTACAACCGCGGCATCAAGAGCGGCGGTTTTGAAGTGCTTTCCCCATTCAGCCCGCCATACAAGCCGGAAATTCTGGATGCCTATGAATTCGGCATCAAATCGGAATTGCTGAACCGGCGGCTGCGCCTGAACCTGGCGGCATTCTATTACGATTATCAGGACATCCAGGTATCCTCCAACCCCGGCACCACCATCCTGACGACGAACGCGGCAGAAGCCACGATAAAGGGTTTCGAAGGGGATTTTGAGGCAGCGGTGACGGATGATTTCCGCCTAAGCGGCGGTTTCGCAGTGCTGCGCGGTGAATTTGGCGACTTCCCCACTCCATCTGTATTCGATGAATTCGGTGTCCCGGTTGTCCTGCCCAATGCAGACGGCAATACCACTGGCCGCACACCGCGTTTTACGGCCAATCTGCTGGCTACCTACACCAGGCAGACCTCAATCGGAGAGTTCGGCCTTACCGGAAGCTTTGCCCATAATTCGGGTTATTTCTTCGATCCCGACAATCGGATCAAGGCGCCTGGCTACGATCTGTTTGGCGCGTCCGTATCCTGGACCGATCCCTCTGACCGCTACACCATTCGCGTATGGGGAGAGAATTTGACCGATGAGGAATATCTGTCGCAGTTCAGCCAGGGCGGCGGCATCGGCGATACCTACACCTATGCTCCGCCAAGGACATATGGCGTAACGCTCAGCGGCCGCTTCTGATTGGTGCAGTCTCCCGCCTGCCAGCGATCAGCAGCAGGCGGGGGCATGCCGCTTATCGGACCTTGGTCCAATCCTGCGATTTGCAGATCAGGCCGCCCAGCTCGCAGCCCGATATCTTCAGATGATCTGCGTCGATCATGGAAATATGCGCGGCAACATGCACGTTCATATCGGGCACGAAGGCGGTTCCAGACCAAGCATTCGTATCGACGCGGACGAAATTCTGGAGAAGGTGAACGCCGACCAGCGGATCGGTGCCCGCACGCCGGGCGTCTGCCTGCGCCGCTGGCGATGCCTCTGTAACGACACCGCACAGGTTTCTGCCGCAATATTGCGTCTTCACCTCGATAGTGCCGGCAGGGTTTTGCCATACGCCCAGGATCGGATCGGAAGCCTTGCTTTCCTCAGCCTTCGCCGGGGCAGGGGCTGCGGCAATCGCAGCTCCTGCCAACATCGTGAGCGCCACTGCGCGGATTTGCTTTTGCATGGTTTTCTCCATCATTCTTCCTGGCTTCAGACAGCCGATTGCATCGAAGAGGTGCTGGATTTCGCCGAGGAATAGAACAGCAAGGCTCCCATCCCCGAAACGAAGAAGCTGACCGCGAGGAGCGTGCCGGGAACGATCAGGGCGGAGCCGGGAAGCAGCGTGACGCAGAGCACGGCGAGTGCGAGATTTAGCACACCCATCACCACCATCCACACCCTGCGGAATGGCCACTTCACGGCGGAATAGAGTTCAAGCAAGCCGCGCCCGGCAAACCAGATTGCCAGCAGGATGGTGAGCGAAACCGCCCCTTCCACCGGCTGCACCAGCATCCAGATGCCAACCGCGATGGAAAGCATGCCCAGCATGGCGTCATAAAAGGGATGGCTGGTGTGCCTGCCAATCGCAATGCCCAGCGCGCCAACGCCGGAGATGAGGAGCAGGAACGCTGCAAAGGTAACCGCGGCAAGACTGGCCGGGGCAGGCCAGATCAGCGCAAGCACGCCGACGGCAAGGCAGAGTATTCCATAGGCAAGAAGCCAGCGGCTGGGAGAGAAGGGTCTGGTTTGCGTCATCATTCATTCCAATCGCAATCGGGGCAAAATCCGGGAGGCGGCGGTGGGGCCACCTCCCGGCAAATCACGGCCACCGAGGGTAGGTGCCGCTCTTTATCTGCTGCATTGGGGCCAACAGGAGGGGGGAAATCTGTGACCCTTCAATGCAGGACCCGACTTTAGCGCCCGCTCCGTTGCGCAGGTCTGGCGGGTAGATGAACTCCACGTAATGATTGAAGGGCCGTTCGGGGCGGGCCATCGCGCCACCGGCGTGAAAGCCGCAAATGACGGCGATTTAATGAAGCCACCATGGTGCGGCGTAGGGCCGATAATTATAAAGCCGCGCAGATTGGCGCGTTGGCCAAGTGGGGCCACCGCGATTGCATGGTAGGGAAGTGAAGAATGGTCACACTTGAAGAGCTGTCGCACCGGCTGCTGCAAAAGAACGAACAGGAGCTGGAGCCGGAGGAGCGGCGCGCGCTTCACTCCATTCTCAACCGCAAGCCGATTTCGCAGGATGCGGCTGAAATTGCCGACGCGCGCGAAACCTATGGAGAGCGGCTTGCCGATCGGGTTGCCGCGATAGGTGGATCGTGGGGCTTCATTATCGGCTTCACCATCGTGCTGATTACCTGGATGGTCCTCAACAGCGATATTCTGCCACAGTTCAAGGCGGCGTTCGATCCCTATCCCTACATCTTCCTGAACCTGATGCTGTCCACCATCGCTGCGATCCAGGCGCCCGTCATCATGATGAGCCAGAACCGCAAGGACAATCGCGACCGAACAAGCGCCGGTCTTGATTACGAAGTGAATTTGAGGGCGGAGCTGGAAATCATGCAGCTACATCGCAAGCTGGATGAATCGGTTCTGGCGCGGTTGGACCGGATCGAGAAAATGCTGGTCGAGCGTTTTCAATCCGACATGGACGGCCAAGATGCTGCATCGGACAAGACGCCATGAGCAGAAGCCCGATCCATAAAGAGCGGCACCGGCTGGAAATCGGCGGTTCGCTGAGGGCGGCGGCGCTGGGAGCGAATGACGGCATCGTTTCTGTTTCCAGCCTGCTGCTGGGCATCGCGGCGGCTTCCGGTGATCGCACGCACATCCTGATCGGCGGCGTTGCCGCGCTGGTGGGCGGTGCGATGTCGATGGCGGCGGGCGAATATATCTCCGTCAGCGCGCAGCGGGATCTTGAGCAAGCCGAACTTAACACCGAACGGCGCGAACTGGAAGACGATCCCGTAGCGGAGGAGAAGGAGCTGGCCGCAATCTACGAGGGCCGCGGCTTGTCGAAGGATTTGGCAGCACAAGTGGCGCGGCAATTGATGGACGCTGATCCGCTGGGCGCCCATGCGCGTGATGAACTGGGCATATCGGACCAGTTGAAGGCGAGGCCGATCTCTGCCGCCATTGCATCTGCCACCAGCTTCACCGCAGGGGCGATCCTGCCCCTTTCGGCAGCCTATCTTTCCCCCGCAGGCATGATCCAGCCGATCATCCTGGCCAGTTGCCTGCTTGCCTTGGTCTTGCTGGGATATCTTGCCGGAAAAGCGGGCTCTCAGGTTACGCTGCGCGGTATAGCGCGCGTCGTGTTCTGGGGCCTTGCCGCGATGGGCATTACCTGGCTGACCGGACACCTCTTCAACGGCGTTGTGGGGTGAACGACGCCTGCGGATTTGCATGCGGGAGCTTACCGTTTGGTTGCGCGTATTACCAAACTGTAATGCGTGATCCACCCGCCGGATCAACCGGCATTGCTAATCGGGCGGAAGAAACCGGAAAGACGCACGCACGCGGAGCAGGAAAGAATGACAATCAACAGATATAAGCACAGCTGGCCCACGAGGCTATTTCACGCAGCACTGGCCCTGTCGATCATTACCCAGTTGGCGACCAGTCAATTCATGGTCACGCCAAAGGCGGGCCGGCCGGAAAATGTGTTTTTCGAAATTCACGAATATTCAGGGCTGACGGCGCTTGTGCTGGCCACCCTGTTCTTCCTCAATATCGCCTTCCGCAACCGCGGCACCGAAGCAGGCCTGCTGTTCCCTTGGTTCAGCGGCGCACGTTTGCGGGCACTGGGCGCGGATATCTCGCAATTCCTGAAGAGCGCGGCCAAATTTCGCCTGCCGCCCTATCACTCCGAAAGTCCCATCGCATCGGCGGTTCATGGGCTTGGCCTGCTGCTGATGGCTTTGATGGCCAGCACCGGGGCGCTCTGGTGGGCGGGCGGCAAGTTCGGCGTGCCCGGCAGCCAGATCACGGATGTGGCGATGGAAGTGCACGAGATCTTTTCGAACCTCGTCTGGGTCTATCTGATCGGCCATGCTGCAATGGCGCTGATCCATCACTACACCGACCAGATGAGCCTCAAGGAAATGTGGTCCCTGAAAAAGCATCGCGGCTGATTGCAAGCCCGCATGTGGGGGCGGCACGGCGCAACCGGGCCGCCCTCAAGCTTTAGTTCTGGGCGCCGGTTTTGGCAGCGTCATCACGACGGCGAAGCTGTTCTCATCGCGTTCAAACTGCAATTGCCCATCGTGCAGATGCGCAATGGCATTGACCAGCGCCAGCCCAAGCCCGCTGCCAGGAGTTCTGCGGGCGGGATCTAGCCGGCCAAACCGGCGCAGCGCGGCGGCTTCGTCTTCAGGCGCGATGCCCGCACCCTCGTCAGCAAACTGTATCGCATAGCCTGTGGCCGTTTCGGTCAGGCGCAGCCTTATATTCCCGGCACCGTGGTGCAGCGCATTCTCGATGAGATTGGCGAAGGCTCTGGCAAGCAGGTCCGGCTGCCCTTGCAGCGGAGCGGCAATGGCGGCGTCCAGCGTGATATCCCGCTCGGCATCTTCTGCAACGGGGCCGTAAATCTCCGCCAGATCGGCGAGGATCTCCTGCAGATCGACAGGTACGAAAGCTTCGCGGCCCACGCCGCCTTCCGCCCGGCCGATCTGCAGCATCTGGTTGAGGACGAACAACAGATGCTCCAGATCATTCGCCACAGCCTCGTTCGCCGTCTTGTGATCCTCCACATCCTCACTCTCTGCAACGGTGGCCAGCTGCGCCTGAATACGCGTGAGGGGAGAGCGCAGATCATGCGCAAGGCTATCGGTCACCAGCCGCAATTCGGCAATCAGGCCGGACATCCGGTCCATCATCACGTTTTCGATCTTGGCAAGCCGATCGAAGGAATCATCGGTTCCGTGATCGGCGATGCGATCATCCATTTCTCCCACACCGAAATTGCCCAGCACATCCTCAAAATTGCGGAGCCTTGCGTCCACCAGTTGCACCACCAGCCACGCCGCGACCAGTGCCAGGGGAAGGCCAAGCAGGGCCGCCAGCAGAAATGCATCCAGCAGTGCATCCATCGCCTGGTTGCTGCGCGTAAGGCTATGGCCGACAAGCAGTTGCTGGCCTCCTGACAGGCGCGTGGCGTAGGTGCCGAATTCAACGCTGGCCTTGCCATTGGTCGCTTTCAGAAACAGCGGGCGATAAACCCCGTCAGGCTTTGCCGCTTTCGGCCAGCTTTCAAGGCTGCCCACCAACGAGCGTCCGCTACCATCGGTCAGCAGGAAGACATCGTCCGTTTCCGCGCCGCGCAGCGTCAGAAATTCACGCAAGCCCTCCGGCCCCTCTGTCCGGGCCACGGCCAGCGTATCTTCCAGAAGGGTTTCGGCGGTATGCTCGTTCGCTTTCAGAATTTCCGATCTTGCCAGTTGCACGGTCGCCAGGCCGATTGCGCCTGCAACCAGCATTTCCAGTGCCAGCACCAGCAGCATGCCACGGAAGAAAAACGACTTGGTCCAGCTTGGCAAGATCAGTCGCCCAGCCGGTATCCAGCCCCGCGGACTGTATGGATCAACGGCTCTTCGCCATCGGAATCGATCTTCTTGCGCAAGCGGCTGATATGCACGTCGATAACATTGGTGCCGGGATCGAAATGATAGTCCCATACGCCTTCCAGCAGCATGGTGCGCGTGATGACCTGCCCGGCCTGGCGCATCATGAATTCCAGCAGCCTGTATTCGCGCGGTTGCAATTCGATCAGCCGGTCTCCCCGGCGCACTTCGCGTTTCAGCAGTTCGATGGAGAGATCGCCGCAGGTCAGCCGCGTTTCCTCGGCACTGTCCTGGCTGCCCCTGCGGATCAGCAGCTTCAGGCGCGCCAGCAGTTCTGCAAAGACGAATGGTTTGACCAGATAATCGTCAGACCCCTTCGTCAATCCGGCCACGCGATCCTCTGCAGAGCCGAGCGCCGAGAGGATCAGCACCGGGGTTTTCACATCCGCTGCGCGCAATGCGGCCAGCATCGCCATGCCGTCCATTCCCGGCAGCATCCGATCCAGCACGATTGCGCCGTAGCTGCCATCTGTCGCATGAAACAGGCCATCGCGCCCGTCGCTGACGTGATCGACCGTGAAGCCCTCTTCGCTCAGGCCCCGGACGATAAAATCGGCGGTGGTCTTGTCATCCTCCACCACCAGGATCTTGTTGTCAGGCATCGTGCTATCTTTCGCATTGATCGAACTGGGTTGAGCGCCGCTCTCCATGGGTGACGTAATCGATATGCGTCTGGCAGCCAAACTGTCTTGTGCTGCGGGATAAGGCTGTCCCGATTTCCACGTGATCGATCGCGATAATCTGGTCGCCGACGGCAAGATCGGTTTGCGCTGCAGGGCTGCCCTTTTCAATCCGCCCGACGAAGAAGCCCTTGTCTGCGTGTATGATCGACATGCCGATGGCGGGGAAGGGATGGTATCGGGGGGCATTGTCGCCCTCGTGATCGAACCATTCGGGCATGGTGATCGCGATGCCGATGGGCACCATGGCCAGTAATATCGCCCCTATCGCAAGCATCACGCCCCGATGCCGAGACGCACCGCGCTCGCGCGCGGAAGCACGCGCAGGCGGTTGCCGAGGGGACAGGGGCGTTTTCATGGCAAAGATATAACACGTAGAGGGAACGCTGGATGCTGGCGCAAACATGACAAAAAGTTAATCTTGCCAAGGCCAGTGCCTGAAATCGGGCGCTCTTCAATGGTTATGCGAGAAGCGATAGAATATAGCGCGCCCATGCTTTCGGCCATGGTCGGGAGCCAGGGTGAATCATGTTAACGATGGAGTGCAAGTGACCGAAAAGCGCATTACCACACGCGTGACATCGTTCGACGTGGCCGAACTTGCCGGCGTGAACCAGTCCACGGTTTCACGCGCGCTCAATGGCGATCCCTCTATCACCGACGGCACCCGGACCCGCATCGAAGAGGCTGCACGCAAGCTTGGCTATCGCGTGGATAGCCGCGCGGCGCGCCTGCGCACAGGGCTCACCGCGACAATCGCCGTGGTGGTGATAGCGCGGGCGGGGTTGAGCGTTACCGAGATCAATCCTTTCCACTATTCGCTGCTGGGCAATGTGTGCGCAGCGGCGGCGGCGCGGGGATATCAGTCGCTGGTGTCCTTTCAGGCGGAGCGCGCCGACCTCTATTCGGATTTCATCGAAAGCAGGCAGGCAGATGCCGTGGTTCTGCTGGGCACCAGCACGAATGACACGGCATGGGAATTTCATCGCCACATGCTGGGCCGCAGTGATGTTGCCTGCTGGGGATCGCCCTTTGCAGATCACCGGCGCATCGCTTCGGACAATCGCGCTGGCGGCCTGCTGGCAACCGAGCGGCTGATCAAGGGCGGCTATCGCAACATCGTTTTCGTGGGCGATCTGGATGACAGGCAGGCACAGTTTCGTGAACGCTTCGAAGGGTATCAGGATGCGCTGGAAAAGCAGGGGCTGGGCGCGGGCCGCGCGATGAATTCGCCCGCCGATACGCGGTTCGAACAGGGGCGCAAATCGGCGCAGGCGCTGATCGCGGGAGACGAGGCATTCGATGCGCTATTCTGCTGCTGCGATGCAACCGCGCTGGGCGCTATAGAGGAACTGGTGCGCAGCGGGGTAAGCGTGCCACAGCAGGTGGGCGTGGTCGGCTTTGACGGGTTGGGAAGCGGCGTTCACAGCAATCCGCCACTGACGACGATAGAGCCCGATTTCAGCCTTGCAGGCAAAATGCTGGTTGCGGCTGCGCTGGGAGAGGCAGATGCCGGGGCGCCGCACCGCGTGCCCGTTCGCCTGGTGGAACGATCAAGCGCGCTGTGATGCGCAAGGGCGGCTAGCCAAGAGCCTTCTCGGCAAGAAGCAAGGCACCAATAATTCCGGAATCATCGCCCAATTGCGGCGTTACGACACTCTGGCGATCACGGCCCGGCAAGTAGTTGCCGCCTGCCTTCTGCGTTAAGTCCTGAACTCTCTGTGCAAGGCCCGGCGTTTTCATCACGCCGCCACCCATCACTACGCGCTCGATAGCGCAGCAGGCGAACAGCGTGTGGCAGGCCTGCGCCAGATATCCGGCGACAAGATCATGCGCCTCGTGATCCTGCGGCAGTTGCGACAGGGTCTTGCCCCAGCGCGCCAATATCGACGGTCCGCTGGCGAGGCCTTCCAGGCAATCGCCATGAAATGGGCAATTGCCTGCAAAATCGATGTCCTGCAAAGGACGGCGCGGATAGAAATGGCCCATCTCCGGATGGCCTGCGCCATGCACAACGCTATCGCCCACGATCAGGCCGCCACCGATGCCGGTACCCACGGTGATATAGGCCATGCCCTGTGCACCGCGACCGGCACCGAAGCGAAATTCCCCCAGTGCCGCACCGTTGACGTCCGTATCGAAGCCAATCGGCACACCAAGTTCGCGCGCGAAAAAGCCTGCAAGGTCGCAATCGCTCCAGCCGGGTTTCGGCGTATCGGTAATGTGGCCCCAATTCGGGGAATTGCGATCCAGCTCAACCGGGCCGAAGGATGCGATGCCCATGGCTGCAACGGCAGGCTGCGTGAAAAACCAGTCGCGAGCCATGGCCAGCGTAGCCTCGGGATCGGTGGTGGCGATGCTGTGCCGGGCGTGGATTGTTCCGTCGGCCGTGCCGGTGGCCAGCACGAACTTCGTGCCGCCTGCTTCTATGGCGCCCAGCAGCCGATCCGTGTTGGCAGGCTGCGCCATCAATCGTGCACCAGCCAGGATCGTTCACCCTCCAAAGCAATCTGCAGGAAGGGCGCGAAGGTGCCGCCAAAGCGCGCGCGGCGTGTCTCGATTTCCGGCCTGTCCGTCATTTCCGGCCCCCAGTAATCGACAAAGCTGGTGACGCTGAGATCGGGAAGAACCCACCAGCTATAGGCCTGTGTAGGCCGTTCGGCCGGATTGGCAATAACGAGCCCGTGACCATTCAGCAGCGTCCATGGGCCAAGGATGGATTTCGCCACCGCACCGTAAAGACCGGTCGGCGCCGCAATACCCGGCGCGAAGACTCCGCGCTGCGTGGACCAGAACAGGTAGAGCGCGCCTGAATGTTTCACCACATGCGGGCGTTCCAGCTCATTATTCACGCCCGTAGCTGCCAGCAGAGGCGGCAGGAGATGAAACTCACCGCCATCATTCTCTGCCGCCAGGCCGATAACGCCATCATGCGTGCCGGGATTGCTGGCGGAGGAGCCTGTGAAGAGCAGATAGCTGCCATTGTCATCATCGTGATAAAAGCTGGGATCGCGAAAGGCCTTTATCCTGCCGGGCTCACCTTCATTCTCGTCCGCCGGGCGATAGAATTTACCGTCGGCCTTGATGATCTCTATCGGGTTCGACCAATCGCCAAACTCGCCCTCAGCATTCAGGGTCGTCTGGGTGGAATAGATGCGCTGATGATAGGTCAGCGTCTCGTCGCCCTTCCGGCCCGCCGCTGTGAAATACAGTGTGACGACGCCGTCCTCCAGCTTTGCCGAGCCAGACCATTGCCGTGCGCCGGGGCTTATCGCTTCCGGCAGCGTCTGCGCCACATGGTGGAAATGATCGCCAAGCCGGTGGAAGTGATGGATGCGCGCCAGGTGATGACGCGCCTCAGGATCTCCGGCACGGGGCACAGCCAGCGCGAACCAAAGCTCGCCCCCGCGCCATGCCACGGGATTTCCCTCGCGGTCCGCCAGCGGCCAGGAATCCCACACATCAAGCTCTGGCGACATGGGCTGGGCCAGATCGGCTTCTATGGCAGGGGCCTGATTGGTTTCGTCCAGCTGCAAGTCTTGCAAAGCGCTGGCGGTCCATGCCTTTGTTGCAACGCTCTTGGAGTTTGCCGTGGCCGCGCTCGCGTTCATCATACCTGCTCTAGCTTGATCGGCGCAGCTTGTCGCCCAAACCCGGTTTGGTTAAACGGCGCCGGTTTATGAAAATGTGTGGCCGACGGACGGAGGGAGGAGCAACCGCCGGCCACATTTGTCTGATCGGGGAGGATCAGAATTCAACCCTTACCGAGGCAGAGATAGTCCGACCGGCAATCGAGCGGGCGCGAACGATGCCGTTGCCGGGGATCGAACCTTCTTCAGCCTCGGTATAACCATAGGCATTGAAGAGGTTGTTGGCATTGAGGCCAACTTCCAGCCGATCCAGCGGACGCACTGCGAGGTAGGCATTCACCTGCGTATAGGCAGGCAGCACCAGCTCGTTATTATCCTGCGTGAAGCTTTCGGTGGTGCCGATCAGGTTCAGGCCAGCGGTGAAGAAATCATCTTCGTACTGCGCGGTGCCTTGATACACGAGGTCCGCCTGGCGGCGCGGCGTGTTGCCGATGACGGCCGCGTTATTGGCGTCCACGATTTCTGAATCGGTCCATGTAGCACCGGCGGAAAGCGAGAACGGGCCAACCGAGTAGCTGCCTTCCAGTTCGACGCCATAAGCCTCGTACTCATTATCGGTCAGCAGCAGCGGAGCGATTTCGACATTGGTTTCCGCAGTCTCTGCATAGAAGGCCGTGGCGTAGAGGCGCAGGCCATCACCCTGGTACTTCAGGCCGCCTTCAAGCTGGTTCACTTCTGCAATCACGCCGCTGTCGCCGCCGGGAAGGCTGCCATCCACGGTGCTGACCGCTGGCGAGAACAGGCTGCGATCCGCAGTGTGCCGACCACCCTGACTGTAGCGCGCAAAAACGGACAGGTCATCGGTCAGCAGATAGTTCGCGCCCAGCGAGAAGGAGAAGTAATTGTAGTCGTAATTGACCGGGCGGGCATTGGTAAGCGGGAGAACTGCCGTCTGCGATTCAGCCGGAGAGATCACGCCATCATTGTTGAAATCGAAGGACGTGATGCCGCTGCCAAAGCCGGTGTCGCTACCGGTGATGGTGCCATCAGCTGAGCCAAAATCATAGCGAACGCTGGCGTCCAGCGTCAGGCTGCCAAGCTCTGCTGAAAGGGCGGCGAAGGGCGCGTAGGTGTCATAGCTGACATCGTAATTGCGGCGGCAGCAATTGCCGAAGAAGCTGGCACTGTAGCCGACCACGCCGTTCTGCGTGACCAGATCTCCATTGGCATTGCGAACATCCACCAGCACGGATTCGCCATCACCTTCCACCGTCTGCACGAAGGAGGTCCACAGCCAGTCGGTGTCGACTTCCTGGCGCGAAGCGTAGAAGCCGCCGGTGAAGTTGATGCGCGCGCTGCCCGCTTCGAACTCCCGCGAAATGCGCAGGTCGTTGGAGATATTGTCGAGATTGTTGAGGCGGACGTTGAATAGCACGATGTTCGTCAGCAACCCATTGCCCCCAATATTGCCAGCGTTCGCAACCTGGCCGGAATCGGGGCCGGAGGCGAATTCGATGGTGGAGCCGGGGCCGCCAATGCCATCGGCAATCGACTGCGCCGATCCGGCGCTGGCGGGGAAGGGCGATACGAAGCTGCCGGAATTGTCGGCAAAGCGGAAACGCTCTGTCAGCACCCAGCCATCGGCAAATTCCACTTCGGCTTCAAGACCCAGCGCCGCGGACTTGACCGACAGGCCATCGTGAATGTCATAGGTGGTAGGGTTGTTGCCACCATCCAGCGTCACGGCCGTGGTGATATACTGGCTGTAAAGCGAGTCCGTGCGCGGATCAAAATTGTCGATTGCCTGATAATCGGGATCGGCATTGGTGCCGCCAACGAACACCGGCTGCGGCAGGATCGTGGGCGTGCTGTCGTCCAGATATTTGCCGTATACGCGGATGTAGCCGCCATCGAATTCCTGCGTGAAGTTCGCGCGGATCTGGCCACCGTTGCTGCCGGTGTAGCCGATATCGCGGTTGCCCTCGCCAGTGCGATAGAAGCCGCCGATGTGGAAGTAGCTGTCGTCCGTCAGGCTGGCGCCATAATCGAAATCCAGGCGATATGTTTCATAGTCCAGGCCCACGGTGCCAGCGACGGCGCCGCCTTCCTGCTGTCCGGTCTTGGAAATGAAGTTGATCACGCCACCAGGGGAGTTGGAAGCGAAGGTGGAGGCCGAACCGCCGCGAACCGCTTCTACGCGGCCCACGTTGCGGTCTGCGCGCACGAAGTTGTCGGCATTGCCGAAGACGATGTCACCAAATTCCAGCACCGGCAGGCCATCTTCCTGCAACTGGATATAGCGCGCGCCGCCGGTCGATACCGGAATGCCGCGCACAGCGATGTTGGCATTGCCTTCACCGCCTGATGCCTCTGCACGGATGCCGGGGATCTGGCGCACCAGGTCAGCGGCAGAGCGCGGGTTGGTGGCGGTGATGGTTTCAGCATCGATCACGCTCAATGAAACCGAAGTTTCCAGCTCGTTTCCGCCGCGTGCAACGGCCGTCACGAAGATGGTGTTGTCCTGCGTTACGGGGTCTTCACCGGCGGTGTTGTCCTGCGCAAAGGCGGGGGTGGAAATGGCCGAAAGGGCAACGCCAAAGGCAAGGGCGTGACGAAATTTCATGACAAGCTCTCCTGGAACGCTCGCACTTTGATGTGCGATTCGCATTTATGGATAGCCCGGTTTAAATCGATTGCAATAGAGAATTTCAATCGATTGCAAAAACGTGGCGCATGTGTCACCACAGCACTTGCGAACCGTCGGAAAGGCGGAGCATTAGAGGATGGCTGATCATGGAAATTGCCCGAAAACCGCGGCTTTCGCTGCTGCGAATCATCGAAATGAACATCGGCTTTTTCGGCCTGCAATTCAGCTTTGGCCTGCAACAAGCCAACATGGGCCCGATCTACGGCTTCCTTGGCGCAGACGAAGCGACAATGCCGCTGTTGTGGCTGGCCGGACCGATGACGGGGCTGATCATCCAGCCGATCATCGGCGCGATGAGCGATCGGACCAATTCGCGTTTCGGCAGGCGCACGCCGTACTTCCTGATCGGCGCCATCATCTGCACGATCAGCCTGTTCCTGATGCCATATTCCAGCGCGCTGTGGATGGCAGCGTCGCTGCTGTGGATCCTAGATGCAGGCAACAACATCACGATGGAGCCCTATCGCGCCTATGTGGCGGATCGGCTAGTGCCGGAACAGCGATCCATCGGTTTTCTTACGCAAAGCGCCTTTACCGGCCTTGCGCAGACACTATCCTATCTGGCGCCCACCTTGCTGACCGCTTTCGTCGCGCAGGATGTGCTGGATGACAACGGCATCCCGGTGATCGTGCGCATCGCCTTTATTATCGGTGCGATTCTTTCGATCTCCACCATCGTCTGGTCCGTATTGCGAGTGCCAGAACTGCCGATGACTGATGATGAAGTGGCCGTTCTGGAAAAGAAGCCGCTTACCGTGAAGGCGACCCTTGCCGAGATCCTCGACGCGATCCGCGACATGCCAAAACCCATGCGCCAGCTGGCCGTGGCCATGCTGTGCCAGTGGTATGCTATGTTTGCCTATTGGCAGTATGTCACCTTCGCCGTGGGCCGGGCGCTGTATGATACCAGCGATCCTTCCAGCGCGGCCTTTCGGGAGGCGACCTTGACCACGCAGCAGGCGGGCGCGCTGTATAA
Source organism: Aurantiacibacter rhizosphaerae (assembly GCF_009807005.1). Lineage (GTDB taxonomy): Bacteria > Pseudomonadota > Alphaproteobacteria > Sphingomonadales > Sphingomonadaceae > Alteraurantiacibacter > Alteraurantiacibacter rhizosphaerae. Next base: position 591,590 of record NZ_WUBR01000003.1, read on the forward strand.
TTTCATCGCCTTTCTTTCTGCACTGGTGCTGATCCCCATCGTTGCGCGACTGGGCGCGCGGATGGTGCATGCGGCTTGCCTGACGGCATCGGGCATTGCCATGCTGCTGCTGCCGGGGGTGGAGACGCCTGCGGGCCTGTTCGTGCTGATGCTGGGCATCGGCGTTGGCTGGGCAGGCATGATGGGCAACACCTATGTGATGCTGGCAGATTCCATCCCGGCAGAGCGGAACGGCATTTACATGGGCATCTTCAACATGTTCATCGTGATCCCGATGCTGATCCAGACTCTCACCATGCCGCTGATCTACAATCCGGTGCTGGGCGGTGATCCGCGCAATGTGCTGATGCTGGGCGGCCTGCTGATGATTGCAGGGGCCATCGCCACGTTGTTTGTCGACGCCGGCCATCGCGTTCCGCGTGAACAAAAGCCCATCATCGGCTAGAGGCGCAGGATGATGGAACGGGAAGATCGGGAAATGTCGGATTTGCAAAAGCCCGTTCGCACGATTGCCGATCTGGCAAAGATCGCCGGTGTCTCTGCCGGAACGGTGTCCCGCGCGCTTGCGGGCAACAGCCTGGTGAATGCCAAGACGCGCAAGAAGATAGAGCAGCTGGCGCGCGAGCATGATTTCCGCCCAAACCAGATGGCCAGCAAGCTGCGCCGCCAGAAGACCGGCGTGATCGGCGTTATCATCCCGCTTGGGCATGATCGGCACCAGCAGATATCCGACACCTTCTTCATGACCCTGCTGGGCCATCTGGCAGATGAGCTGACGGAGAAGGGCTATGACCTGATGCTGCGGCGGGTCATCCCGCAGCAGGACGAGGATTGGCTGGATCGCTTCATCCGGTCCGGCATGATCGACGGTGTGCTGGTCATCGGCCAGTCAAACCAGTTCGACCGGATAGAGGAGATCGCCGACGGCTATCTGCCGATGGTGGTGTGGGGTAACCACCAGGAGGGCCAGCGCCACTGCGTGGTGGGTGCCGATAACCGTCTGGGCGGGCGGATGGCGGCAGAGCGGCTGATTACCGCCGGGGCCAAACGGCTCGCATTCCTGGGGGACACCGGACCTTTCGAATTTGCCGCCCGCTTTGCCGGTGCGCGCGATGTGGCGGATCGTATGGGTGTTGGAATCGAACCGGTGTCGGTCCATCTTTCACCCGATCAGACAGGCCGGGAAATTGCCACCTTCCTTGCCGAGCGCCGCGATGAAATAGATGGCATCTTCGCCGCAAGCGACACCATCGCCTTTGCCTGCCTGCGTGAATTGCAGCGAATGAACGTGCCCGTTCCCCAGCAGATGAAGCTGATCGGTTTTGACGACCTGCCGATCGCCGCGCAAACCATCCCGCCGCTCACAACCATTCATCAGGACATATCGGCCGGTGCACATGGCATGGTGGATCTGCTGCTGCGGCGTCTGGATAAAGAGGACACCGAAAGCCTCGTCCTGCCGCCAAGGCTGGTGATCCGCGGCACTGCCTGAAGCGGCTCGACAATGCTGATCGGCCTGCTGTGCCAAGCGGGCGATAGCGATCATCCTGTATCCCTTCGCATTAGCGCCCTATGCTGGGCCCCGCGCCGCGTGCTTGACATAATCAGGCCTGCAAAATAATGTGATCACTAATTTACAGCTTATCGCCGGATGTTCGGCAAGATTCACGTTTAGGAACCATGATGCCCAGTGCTCCGCGCATCGCCGAACCCTCCGAGGCGGCTGACTTTCTGGCTGCCAATCCGCAGATCGAATATGTCGAGGTGATCTTCACCTCGATGGCAGGCGTGCCGCGCGGTAAGCGGGTTCGGCGGTCTGAACTGCTGCCAATCTACGAGAACGGGCGGTTTTTCCCAGGGTCCATGCTGGTGATCGACGTGACCGGACAGGATTGCGAGGATACCGGACTGGTGTGGGGCAATGGCGATCCCGACATGTTGCTGCGCCCGGTGCCCGGCACATTGGTGAAGGCGCCGTGGCTGGGCGATGATGTGGCACAAGTGATCACATCCATGTATAATCTGGACGGATCGCCCAATGATCTGGATCCGCGCCACGCCTTGCAGCGGGTGCTGGATCGGTTTGCCGATATCGGCCTCACCCCCGTCGTCGCGTGCGAGATGGAGTACTATCTCGTCGATCAGCAGCGCGGCCCGCGCGGAGAATTGCGGCCAGCGGTCGCGCCGGGGCAGCAGGCTGCACCGCAACAGGTCGATGTCTTCAGCCTGCGCGAGATGCAGGACTTCGCCCCCTTCTTCAAGGAACTGTGGCGCATGGCGGATGTCCAGGGCATCCCGCTGGAGGCAGGCATTTCGGAATATGCCGCCGGTCAGGTGGAACTGACCCTGCACCACGGCCCCGATGCCCTGCGCGCCGGTGACGAGGCGCTGATGTACAAGCGGCTGGCACGCGGGCTGGCCTCCACGCACGGGATGGAGGCTACCTTCATGGCCAAGCCCTTCACCCATTCCGCGGGCAGTTCAATGCACCTGCATTTCAGCGTGAACAATGCCTCCGGCGAAAACATCTTCGCCAGTGAAGACCCGCAGGGCACGCCGGTGATGCGGCACGCCATTGGCGGCCTGCGCGAAACCCAGGCAGAAGCCTTCGGCATCTTTGCGCCCAACGCCAATTCCTATCGCCGCTACCGCGCCAATTCCTACGCGCCCACCGCGCCGATCTGGGGCGTGAACAATCGCTCTGTATCCCTGCGCGTGCCCGCCGGTCCGCCAAAAACGCGGCATGTGGAGCATCGCTTTGCCGGGGCCGACGCAAACCCCTATCTGGCGCTGGCCGCCATGCTGGCGGGTGTCCACCACGGCATCGTGAACGAAATCGATCCCGGCCCGCCAGTGGAAGGCGATGGCTACAAGGCGGCGGCAAGTTCAACGCACCAGGTGCCGGGCAACTGGTATGCAGCGATTGAGGCGCTGGATAAGTCGCAGGTGATGCGGGATTATCTCGGCGCGAACTTTGTCGACATGTACTGCTCTGTAAAGCGTACCGAGCAGGATCGCTTCTTCAGCGAGGTGACTTCGCTCGATTACGACTGGTATCTGAAAACCGTCTGATCCGGTCGGACCGCAAAGGAGCCAGCGCGTGCCTGACGCCAAAAACGATCCGGCGATCGAAGCCCTTGTTAAGCGGCGCGATGCGGCCTTCGGGCGCGGCGCGAAGCTGTTTTACGATACGCCGCTCCACCTGGTGAAGGGGGAGGGCGCCTACGTGTTTGACAGCGCGGGCCGGCGTTATGTGGACATGTACAACAACGTGCCCTGCGTAGGCCACGCCCACCCGCGCATTGTGGAAGCGATGGCCACGCAGCAGGCCACGCTCAACACCCATAGCCGTTATCTGCACGAAAGCGCGATTGCCCTGGCAGAGCGGCTGACTGCATTGCAACGGGTAACCGACTGCGCAATCTTCAGCTGCAGCGGGACCGAGGCGGTGGAAGTGGCGATGCGGATGGCGCAAATCGCAACCAGCGCGCACGGCATCATCTGCACGAACCACACCTATCACGGCAACAATGCGATGGTGGGCGCGCTCACCAATCTTGCCACGGATGATCGCACCAATCCCGCCCTGCGCGCCATTCCGTTCCCCGAAACGCTGCGCCCTGTCGAAGCAGGCCTGTCGCAGACCGAGTTGGCCGATGCCTATATCGCGCGCCTTGCCACCGCGATTGAAGAGCTGAAAGCCAACGCATCGGGCTTTGCCGCACTGATCCTGTGCCCCATCCTCGCCAATGAGGGGCTGCCCGATATTCCCGAAAGCTTCATGCAAAAGGCCGCGCGCATGGTGAGGGCCGCCGGTGGCCTGATCATCGCGGATGAAGTGCAGGCGGGCTATGGCCGCACCGGGCAATGGTGGGGCTATGATGCCGTGGGTTTTGTTCCCGATATCGTGGTAACCGGAAAGCCGATGGGCGCCGGACTGCCGCTGGCCGCCACCACCGGACGGCGCGATCTGGTGGAGGGGTTTCGGGCGGAGACCCGCTATTTCAACACCTTCGCCGCCAGTCCGCTGCAAGGCGCGGTGGGGTTGGCGGTTATCGACGTGCTGGAAACCGAAGGTATGATCGAGAATGCGCGCGATGTGGGCGCTTTCCTGCACGCCGGGCTGGCTCAGCATCAGGCGCACTGGAATGCGCTGGCCGATGTGCGCGGGAAGGGCCTTTTTCTGGGCGCGGAATTTGTCGATGCTGACGGCAGGCCGGATACCGCGCTAGCCTCCGCAATGGTGCGCGGGTTGCGGGAGCGGGGCTTTCTCACCTCGATCGATGGCGCGTTCAACAACATGGTGAAAATGCGCCCGCCGCTGCCGCTGCCGATGCAGGAGGCGCAAGGCTTCCTCGATGCATTCGAAGCAGAGATGGAGAGCCTGCATGGCTGATGGCCTGGCCATCGAAAGCTATACAGGCGCGGCCCATGCGGCCGCCGAAGCCTTCGGCGTGGAAGTTGCTGCGCTTGATCCGATTTCCATCAGCGAGAATGTTGTCTTCCGTTTGCGGGAGGCCGGAACAGGACAGCTCTACGCCCTGCGCCTGCACCGTCCCGGATACCATGCGCTCGACACGCTGGAATCGGAGCGCAGCTGGACATCCGCCCTGGCTGCGAAGGGGATGATCGTGCCTACCGGTCGCCGCTCGGCGAGTGGCAATTGGTATGAACTGGTTCGAACACCGGATGCAGCAGGAATGCGCTATGCTGGCCTGACGGTGTGGCACGAAGGGCAGGTGCTGGGCAGCGTGCTGGGGTCGCGGCGCGGGCCGGAATGTCTGCCGTGGTTCGAAAAGCTGGGCTCTCTTCTGGGCGAAATGCATCGGCACACGGCAAGCTGGGCGATCCCGGCGGGTTTTGCACGGCATCGGCTGGATCGTGATGGACTGGTGGGGGACACACCCTTCTGGGGCCGGTTCTGGCAGGCCGGAACGCTCGATAATGACGAGCGGTCGCTGCTTTCAGAAGTTCGCAAAATGGTGCGCTCGCGGCTGCAGGAACTGGAGCGGCAGGGCGCGGCATTCGGCCTGATCCACGCCGATGCGCACCTTGATAACGTGCTGATCAGCGGAGAGCGGCTTGGCCTGATCGATTTCGATGACTGCGCCTTTGGCTGGCACGCTTTTGACATGGCCGTGGCCCTGCAAGGCAGCAGCAGCCATCCGGACTTTGCTGAAATTCGCGACCACTTCCTGGCGGTTTACCAGCTGCAACAGGATGTGCCGCCCGACATCATTCAGCAGATCGACCTGTTCCTGCTGATCCGCGAATTGCAACTGGTCGGCTGGCGTGACGCGCGGCCCGAAAACCCGGAGAATCTCGACAAGGCACAATGGATGCCGCAACTGATGCAGAAGATCGACCGGGCACTGGGCAGCGTTTAGCCGCCGCCCAGTGTCGTCTAGCCCAGGTGACGCAGCCAGTTGCGCAGTTCGGTTCGCCGGGTTGGCCCGTCCAGAATATCTGCATCGATGCCCAGGCGCCATGCCACCGGATCATCCGGCATCGCACTGTCCGCTTTGCGCAGATCCGCGATGTGATCATCCAGCGCGGCCCTGCTTTCGAAAAAGCCGGTGCCGACCATTTCATCTCCATAGCCTTCGTAGATTTCCGCAAGGTGCGGCAGATCGAATTCGGGATGATACTGAACGCCCCAAGCCAGGCTCTTGCCGATGGGTATCAGTGCGGCCTGCACGCGGCAGCGCGCATTGGTGGCCAGCAGCACGCTGCCCTTTGGCAGTTGCGCCACGTGGTCATAATGAATGCAAGGCGCATCGAAAGTGGCGGGCCGATCCGCCAGCAGCGGATGATCGCGCCCGGCCTCGGTCGCCACGATCTTACGGGCGATGCCCATTTCCGCATGGGCGATGCTGCGTTCCACCACGCCGCCGCCTGCCACGGCGCAAATTTGCAGGCCCCAGCAGCTGCCGAATATCGGCAAGCCTTGATCGGCCACTTGCTGCACCCAGTCGATCTGGCGAGTCACCTCCGGCAGATCGTCATACGCGTGCAGCGCCGATCCGGAGATGACGAAACCATCATACCAATCCAGCTGCTGCGGCGGCACCCCACCTTCCAGCGCGCCATACAGCACGTCGATATCAAGGCTCGGATTCTCGGCCAGCAGGGCGCGCGCATAGACCTGCGCCGTTGTCTCGTGGCCAAGCTGTTCTGCGCGTTCGAGAGCGGGGAGGCTGCTGCCCTCCATGAGCAATAGTCTTTTCACTCTGGACCTCTTTGTGTGATCACATTAATCTGCCTGCGTTCGAGTCCATTTGCAATTGCAAATGCGAGGATAGTGATCACAAGGAGATTGAGATGAGCGAACTTTCCAGGCGCGGCATGCTGGCAGTAGCGGGCGCAGGAAGTGTCTCCCTGCTGGCCGCGGGCGCGAGGGCGGCGCCTGCCGATGCAGCGCTCCAGAACGGTACGCCCCCTGCGCCAAGGCCGGAATGGGTCTATGATGCGACGGTGGAACTGGAGCCTGAGGTGGCGCACGGCACGACCATCCGCGGAGATCGTTATCGCGTCGCCATCATTGGTGGCACCTTCGCCGGTCCGGGGTTCAAGGGGGGGGTTGTGCCCGGAGGTTACGACTGGCAATTGGTGCGCAAGGATGGCTTCTGGGAATTGTCTGCGGACTATTTCATGGAAACCGATGACGGGGTGCAGATCCACGTGTTGAACCGCGGATTATGGTTCAGCCCCACGGGCGGCTGGCCGGCCACCTATTCCGTCACCACCCCGCAGTTGGAGGCGCCCGATGGCCCTTATGACTGGCTCAACCGCTACATCTTTACTGGCACTGTCGGCCCTGCTGGAACGGAGGAAAATCCGGCGGTGAAAATCTCGATCTTCCGGCTCCTGAACCCTGCATAGGGTTCTTGAGCACGGGCCGGGTTCAGGCGCTTTTTTCTGCCGTTTCTTCCGCCTTCGCGGCGGCGTTGAACTTGATTAACTCCTTGCCAATATGGCTAATTCCGTCCCTAATATCCGCCTCGATCGCAATACGAAGGCCGGGGCGGTTGCGGTTGCGCATGGCGTCCAGCGCCTCTGCGTGACGGTCTATGCTCAGCTCCGGCCCGAAGTGCATCAGCGCCAGGCGCAGGAACGGGCCGATCTGCAGCCATATGGATTCGATCAACGGCAGGAAAACCGATTCCGGCTGCGCTGAATACAAGGTGCGGTGGAAGGCGAAATTGCTGGCCAGCCAGTGATCGTAATCGCGCGCGGCAATGCCCTTGTCGACCTCCGCATCATAGGCCACCAGCTTTTCGATCAACGCGTCATCGACATAGTCGAGGCAGCTTGATGCAGCCTCTGTCTCCAGCGCGATCCGGGCCACCACCAGATCATCGAAACGCTGCGGCGACATGATCGGAATGCGGATCCGCCGATTGCCGAGAAGCTCCACCGCGCGCTCCGTCGCCAACTGGCGCAGCGCCTCGCGAATAGGCATGGCGCTTACGTCCAGGCGCTGCGCCAGGCCGCGAATGGTCAGCGGTTCGCCAGGGGCAATTCTTCCGAGCAGGATGTCAGTCCGCAACTGGTTGTAGACCCGCTGCTGTACGGTCACGCCGTCCGCCGGATTTGCTGTATCGGGATCGGCTTTTCCGATCACATTAGACAATTGCGACACCTCAATAAGCTGTTCCGGATACCGGAATGTGATTCCAATTCCGGCATTATAGCTGAACGACACCGGCGTTGACAATGCGGCGATTCGGAAATATGTGATCACATTATTGGATTGGCGGGGGCGGTGGTTCGCTGCTTTTCGCCAGCTCCCGCGCTTCATCAAAACGGTGTTGGCGCGCATCTGGAGACGGTTTGACATTGGAATACGCACCCATCCAGGAACCCTATGCCGGCCTGCCTAGCTATTACGCTGCCACGGCCAACGCAGCAGCGCCGCGCCCGCAACTGCTGGGCGAAGAGACTTGCGACATCGCCGTGGTCGGGGCTGGCTTCACCGGAATGTCCGCGGCGCTGGAACTGGCGGAGCGCGGGTTCAGGGTCATCGTGGTGGAAGGTGAGCGTGTCGGCTGGGGCGCATCGGGCCGCAACGGCGGGCAATTGGTCAACGGATACAGCCGCCAGCTGGCCGAAGTGCGCAAGCATTATGGGGCCGAGGCGGAGCGTCAATTCGGCGAAATGGCGCGCGAGGGTTCCGATATCATCCGCGAACGCGTGGCCAAGTATGGCATCGAATGCGATCTGCGCGATGGCAACAGCATCGTGGGCATGCACAAGGCGCACATGCGCTTCCTGAGCGACCGTGTGGACGAATGGCACCGCCACGGTTGCACCGATGTTGAACTGCTGGAGGGTGACGAGCTTCGTAGCATCATCAATTCAGACCGCTATGTTGGCGGATATTACGATCCGCGCGGCGGGCACATGCATCCGCTGAATTATGTTCTGGGTGAAGCTGCGGCTTTTGAAAATCTGGGTGGACGGATCTTCGAAAAATCGCGCGTGACCAACGTTGATCGCTCGGCAAACCCGGTGGTGCATACCGCGCAGGGCCAGGTCCGCGCGAACAAGGTGCTGGTATGCGGCAACGCCTATCTCGGCGATGCCGCGCCCGATCTTTCCAGCCGTATCCTGCCTGTTTCCAGCCAGATCATCAGTACAGAAGTGCTGGGCAAGGATCTGGTCGACGAACTGCTGCCCGCAAATGCCGCGATGGAAGATGCGCGCTACATCCCCGATTACTATCGCCGCACGGCCGACCATCGCATCATCTATGGCGGTGGTTCGGTGTATGGCGGCGTCGATCCCGCCAACATCAAGGCCAAGATCCTGCCGCAGATGCTGCAAACCTTCCCGCAGCTTCAGAACGTGAAGATCGATCATGTCTGGTCCGGCAATTTCGCGCTGACGATGACGCGCTACCCGCAGGTGGGGCGCGTGTCTGACAGTGTCTATTATTCACAAGGCGACAGCGGCCACGGCGTAACCACCACGCAAATGCTGGGCCGACGGCTGGCCGAGGCGATCGACGGCCAGCTCACCAAATTCGATGTGTTCGCCAGGGTTCCATACATCCCCTTCGTGGGCGGAAAGCATTTCAGGGTGCCGTACTGCTTTGTCGGCTCCTGGTATTACGGTCTTCGCGACAAATTGGGCGTCTGATCGCCACCATTACAACGACATCAAAGTATCGAGGGAGTAATCATATGCGGGTTGGTCTAGTTATTGGCGCTTCTATTGTTGCATTGTCCGCCAATCCGGTGGTGGCGCAGGAGGCAGCGGACACGCAGCGCAGTCCCGCCGCGCAGGATGGCGCCATCGTTGTCACGGCGCAGCGGCGTGAGCAGAACGTGCAGGACGTGCCGATTGCCATCAGTGTCGTCTCCGGCGATTCCCTGCAGGACGGACGCATCCGCACGATCGACGAGATCGGCCAGCAGGTCAGCAATACGCAGATCTATCAGGACAAGGGCGGCAGCCAGCCCAACTGGACCATTCGCGGCGTGTCGCTGTTCGATTTCAATGTCAACAACAGCCCTTCCACCTCGATCTTCATTGACGAGGTTTACCAGCCGTCATCGGTGATGGGTTCAGGCGGCATTTTCGATCTGGAACGGGTGGAAGTGCTGCGTGGTCCGCAATCCGGCCTGTATGGTCGCAACTCGGTTGGCGGCGCGGTGCAGATCATCTCGCGCGAAGCCCGCCCCGGTGACAATGATGGCTATATCAATGTCGATTACGGTTCCTGGAACCGCTATCGCCTGGAGGCGGCCCAGTCTGTCACGCTGGGCGATAACACCGCGCTGCGTCTGGCAGTTCTCAATGATGGCAGCTTTGGCGGCGGCTGGCAGGAAAGCCTGGCCGGTGGCCGCGATTGGGGAGAGCCGGACCGGCTGGCCGTGCGCGGCATCCTGCGTTCCGAAGTGGGCGCGCTGACGGCGAAGCTGAAGCTGTATTATGCCCGCGACAAGAGCGACACCGTGCTGGCGACTGCCGCGGCCCCCTATTCACCCACCTTCGATTTCTGCGACGCTGTTCTTGCCGGTAATCTTGATCAGGACAATTGCTTGACGCTGGCACAGCTGATCGATCCATCACTGGCGGGTGCCGGCGCGCAAAGCGATGATGGCAAGCGTGTGCTGTCGCAGCCGATCAACCACCTGGACAATGAAGAGCTGAGCGCCACGCTGAACCTGTCCGTCGATGTGGGCGATCTCACCATCACATCGATCAGCGGCTATACGGATTTCGATTTCGGCTTCGATTTCGATTACGATGCCAGCCAGCTTAATCTTGGCGGCTGGACCGAACAGGCGGGCCTGCGCAATTTCAACCAGGAACTGCGCATCGCCTCCCCATCATCGGGCGCTTTGCGCTGGCAGGCGGGCGTGCTTTACACCAATTACAGGTTCGATGAATTCAAGGAATTCAACTGGACCGATAACCCCCTGCTGTTCGATACGTTCAACCCGATTTTCGGCGTCGGTTACCAGGATCTGTTCTTGGATGTGACCTATCGCCAAAAGACGCGCTATTGGGGCGTTTACGGCCAGTTCGATTACGATCTGACGCCCGATCTCACTTTCAGCGGTTCCCTGCGCTATTCCGATGAGAAGACGACATATCGCGATGGCCGCACCGGCTTCCAGTCGATCACCAGCTTCCCTGCGCCGGACGGTATTGACCTGATCCCGGTGGGCGCCATCGATCGTGATTATTCGCTGGGCGATCATTTCACCGGATCGGCAACGCTATCATATCGCCCCACGGCTGAATCCATGGTCTACGCCACGATTGCGCGCGGCTATAAATCCGGCGGCGTTCCGGGCGGTTTCCCGCAAACCACGGAAGACACGCTGCCGTATGAGGAGGAATTCGTCCTCAACTACGAAGCCGGTTTCCGCACGCAGTGGCTGGATCGCGCGCTGCAGATCAACGGGTCGATCTTTCATTACGACCATGACGATATCCAGGCATTCTCCACCGTGCCCAGCACCCTTACGCCGGGGCAGTTCGCCTTCCGCCTCACCAACATCGGCGATGGCTATAATTTCGGCGGAGAGCTGGAAGTGGTGGCACGGCCCGTGTGGGGCCTGCGCCTGGGCGCGTCGGTCGGCTATCTGAAGACAAAGATTACCGATAGTGACAAGGTCTTCTTCTCCTTCGATAACCAGGCCATCCCGTGGGAAGGCCAGCGACTGGATTACGCCCCGACATGGAGCGGCAATCTGTTCGCCACATACACCACCGACGTAAGCGAAACGAAGGAGCTGACACTGGCGGCAGATTACAACTTCCGATCGCGCCTGCGCTATGGCCAGACGCTGGTTGACGAAGCGCTTCGCGCCGTGCCCGGCTACGGCGTGGCCAATGGCCGGATCGCGCTGGAGGATGATGCCGGCTGGTCTGTCGTCCTGTGGTCGAAGAACCTGCTGGACAAGGCCTATATCACCGATGCCAGCAATGATGGTGTTGGCAGTTACTACCGCACCTATGGCGAACCGCGATCCATCGGCGTGGCGCTGGGCTTCCGCTGGTGAACGCACCTGCGCCCGATACTGCTCAACGGCGCATCGATATTGCCGCAGCGATCGGGTACGGAATATGCGGTGTCGCCATCCTTTCGCTGCAGCCCCTCGCATTCGGCCCATTGGTTGAAGCGGGGCGGCTGAGCGAGAGCAACCTTGGTGCGATTGCCGGGCTGGAAACTGCCGGACTGGCGCTGTCCTCCGCCGTTCTGCCCGGCTGGATCAGCGGCAAGAATATCCGGCCCAAGCTGGCGTTGCTGGCTGTCGTCGTGCTGGTGTGCAATTTGCTTACGCCCCATGTCGGCTATTCAACCGGGCTGTGGCTGACCCGCCTGCTTTGCGGACTTGCCGAAGGCGGCGTTCTGGCGGGTGCCTTCGTCGTGCTGTTCCATTCCGGAAAGCCTGACCGGATGAACGCGCTGTTCCTGGCGGTGTCTAACATCGTCATCGCGCTGATATCCTATCTCGTGCCGACCGTGATCCTGCCGCAATTCGGCACTTCCGGCCCGTTTTCCGTGCTGGCGGGGCTGGCGCTGGCTGCGCTGATTGCCGTGTTTGCGATCGGTCATAAGCCTGAACCCATGCCCGCACCTGTCAGCACATGGCGCAGCTGGCCGTTTGCCACCTGGCTGGTGCTGGTGGGCATCGTCTTGCAGAATGCGGGCGTCGTATCGGGCTGGGTGTTCTTGGAATCGACGGCACGCGCGGCGGACCTTGGGGCGCAGCCTCTGGCGCTGTCGGCTTCGCTGGGACTGCTGGCACAGGTGGCCGGCGCGTCCACGGTGGCGCTGATCGGCTATCGACTGCCAGCGGGCAAGGCGCTGGTGATCGGCGGCACGGCACTGGCCGGGGCGATCCTGTGGCTCGGCCATCCCAGCAGCGCGCTGACCTTTATCCTGCCGAATGTGGTGATGGGCGCCTTCTGGCTGGCGCTGCTGCCGCTTTCGATCAAGCTGGTTTGCGAGATCGAGCGCAATCACCACGCCCTGTATCTCACCGCCGCAGCACAGCTTCTGGGGATGAGCCTGGGGCCGCTGATCTCTTCGCTTTTCGTATCGAGTGAGACGGTGAAACCTGCCTATTGGGTTGGCTTTACCTTGGCGATGCTGGCCGTGGGCGCTTTCGCCCTGGCGGCCAATTCGGCTGACCGTATACGACGTACCGCTTAAAGAAGGGCAGAACAGATGGTTTGGACTACGCGCGACATTGGCCTTTTCAGAGGTGTGCCGCAGGTTGAAAATTTCCGCCACATGGCCAGCGTAACCCCGTGCCGACGCATCAACCGCGCCACGAATGCCTTTCCCATACCGGAGAATGACACCGCATTCAGCCTGCCGTCCGCCTTCGATGCCCTGGGCAAGACGCATGACATGGCGGCCTTCCTTGACGATGTGACCACCACCGGCCTGATGGTGCTGCACAAGGGAGAGAAGGTTTACGAGAACTACTGGCACGGCAACCGCGCCGATACGCAGGTTGCCATCTTCAGTTGCACGAAAAGCTTCGTCTCCACCCTGGTCGCCTGCGCCTTGCGCGATGGGCATATCGCCAGCGTGGACGATACGGCAGACACATACGCGCCCGAACTCAAGGGCTCCGGCTACGAAGGCGTGCGGATAGAGGATATCCTGCAAATGTCCTCCGGAGTGCGCTGGAACGAGGATTATGGCGATCCCAACTCCGATATCGCGCGTTTCGCCGCCGCGTATCTTGAGCCTGCATCCTTTGACGCGGTGTGCGCATCCCTGCCGCGAGAGCATGAGCCGGGCACCTACAATCGCTATAACACCTGTGACACGCATGTTCTGGGCATGATAGTCAGCCGCGCGGTTGGCATGTCGCTAACCGATTACCTGCAACAGCAGGTGTGGGATGTGCTGGGCATGGAGGATGACTCCTTCATTCTGGTTGATGGAGAAGGCGTGGAAGCGGCAGGCATGGGCCTGCAGGTCACCTTGCGGGATATGGCAAAGCTGGGCCAGCTGATGCTGCGCGGCGGGATTTCTCCAGATGGTGCAAAGCTGTTGCCCGATGGCTGGATCGCCCACTGTGCAACGGCCAGCAAACCTCATCTGATGCCCGGTAAACGGCCTAATGCCAGCTATCCCTGGGGCTATGGCTACCAATGGTGGATCCCGGATGAGACCGGCGTCTTCACCGCATTGGGCGTCTATCACCAGATGATCTGGGTCGATCAGGATCGCGATGTCGTGATCGCCAAGACCACTGCCTATCCCGAATTCGGGCAGGATCACGATGATGAAGATCGGGTGGACGCACTGCATTTTGCGGCATGCCACGCCATCGCCGCAGCCGCGGCTGGCCAGTAAGGACAAGAAGATTGGCGGCGTTGATGTGCAAGGTCTGCACCGATGCCACCATGTGAATGGATCACGCCATGACCGATAATCTTTCCGCCAAGGATAAGCGCAGCCTGTTTCACGCGGTCTCGTCCATCGCCGATACTGCCAGCTCCGGCCCCTTCGTGCTGAGCCACGGCAAGGGCAGCACGGTGACGGATGAGCATGGGCGTGACTATATCGACATGGGGGCAGGGCTGTGGTGCGTGAACATCGGCTATGGCCGTGACGAGGTGGCCGATGCCGTGGCGCAGGCGACGCGCCAGCTGAGTTTTCAGCACCTGTTCGGCGGGGCCGCGTCTGCCCCGGCCATCGAACTGGCGGACCGATTGCTCACCCTGTTTCGGGAGCGTGCAAATGCGCCGCACATGGCCCGCGTGTTCTTTGGATCATCGGGATCAGACGCGAATGACACCGCGTACAAGATGGTGCTGCACTACCATAACCTGATCGGCAAGCCGCAGAAGAAGAAGGTGATTTCCCGCCACGGCGCCTATCATGGATTGACCTATGCTGCCGGCAGCCTGACCGGCATCCCCGCCTATCACAAGGCGTTCGACATGCCTGCCCACGGCGTGCTGCACGTAGATGCGCCGCATTATTATCGCGGCGCCATGGCAGGAGAGAGCGAGGCGGATTTTGCCGCGCGCATGGTGGCGCAATTGCGCGACACGATAGAGCGCGAGGGGCCGGAAACGATTGCCGCATTCTGGGCAGAGCCGGTGATGGGCACAGGCGGCGTGATCCCGCCGCCGCAGGGGTATTTCGAAGGTGTGCAGCAATTGCTGGCACAGCACGATATTCTGTTCGTGGCGGACGAGGTGATCACCGGATTTGGCCGGACCGGCGAATGGTTCGGCACCGGCCGCTATGATCTGAAACCCGATATCGTCAATCTCGCCAAGGGGCTGACCAGTGCCTATCAGCCGCTGTCTGCCACGATTGTGGGGGACCGGATCTGGGATGTGCTGGAGGGCGCATCGGCGCAGCACGGTGCCTTCATGCATGGCTTCACCTATTCCGGCCACCCGGTGTGCTGCGCGGCGGCACTGGCGGTGCTGGATATCATGGAGAGCGAGAGCATCGTCGATCCGGTCGCCGCGAAGGGGGAGCGGCTGCTGGCTAGCCTCAAGCAGCGATTGAAAGATCATCCCTTCGTGGGCGATATTCGTGGCGCGGGCCTGATGGTGGCGATCGAATATCTTGCCGATCCCGCCACGAAACGGGACTTTGCCGGCATGGCTGGCCACAAGATCGTGGCCGCCCATGTGCGGGAGGAAGGCGTGCTGTCGCGCGCCTTGCCGTGGATGCCGGTAACCTCGCTGTCACCGCCGCTGGTGATCGCCGATGCCGAACTGGATGAGGCTATCGAACGCTATGCAAAGGGGGCCGAGCGCGCGCTTCCCCAATTGGAGAGCGCAGCCTCGGCCTGAATTTGCGTCATCGATGATGAGGCCGTTCAGATCGGGCGGGGCGGTTCTTCGAGGTCGTAAGGGACTACGCTTCTCTTGTAGTGATCGATGCTGATCACCTGGTCGCTGGGCGGATATGCGCGCTGATCGCAGCTGATCCGGGGGCAGATGCGGCAGGATACGCCAATGGGGGTCGTCTCGTCATCGGAGCCGGTGCCGATTGAATCGGCATAGACGAAATCGTCGCTATGCTTGGCTTCGCACCCCAGCGCCACGGCATAGCGCCTGGGGTTCTTGTCGAACCGGCCCGATGTTTTCACCAGACCCTTCGCCATGGAAACATAGCGCATGCCATCGGGCATCTCTGCCAGCTGCACCAATATGCGATCGGGAATGGCCACGGCCTCGTGGACAATCCACAGCGGACAGGCGCCGCCATAGCGGGCGAACTGCAATTGCGTGGCGCTGTGCCGCTTGGTGATGTTGCCCGCCATATCCACCCGGCAGAAGAACACCGGCAGCCCGCTCGATGTTTCGCGCTGCAGGCTGGAGAGGCGATGGCATGTCTGTTCGAAACTGGTGCGGAAGATCAGGCTGATCCGGTCGATATCGTGCCGGAATTCCCGCGCGGCTTTCCGAAACCGTTCGTAAGGCATCAGGAAAGCGCCAGCGGCGTAATTTGCCAAGCCCACCTTCAGCAGTTCGCGTGCAGTGTCCGTGCGCAACTGCGCGGCAGACGCGATATCCGTGATCGCGTCGCTCAGCGAACAGGTGACCAGGTGATAGGCCACCTGAAACCGTATCCCTGAGGGCGATTGTCCGGCATTGATGTGCAGCCGCTTCTGCTCATTATCGAAGCGGCGCAGCGTCTCGCTCTGTTCCAGCACCACATCCACGCCGTAGCGGTCCTTCAGATGCCCGCGCATCGCGGCTCCGCTAACGTGATCGTGCTCGTCCAGCATCGATTCCGCCAGCTTTTCTGCCGACTTGTCCAGCAGATCGACATAGTTGTTCGATATGTGAAACCAGTCCCGCACCTCTTCCCACGGCAGCCGCGCGCCAATCGAACTGTCGACCGATATCGCCTCGTCCACCACTTCCAGCCGCTGGCTGGTGCGGCGATAAATCTCGTGCAGATCGATGAAGCGGCGGGCAAATTCGGGCTGTTGTTCGGCCAGCTTCACCAGCCTGTCTGGCGGCATCTGGTCCCCGAACACGGGATCGCCCACCGCCTCCCTCAGGGCATGGGCCAGCCGCTCCGTTTCATCGACGGCGAAATCCTGCCAGTCGATCGGAAACAGGGTGGCCAGCCGCTCTGAAAGATTGGGGGTAAGCGGGCGGTCGTCATGCTCCAGCTGGCTGAGGTAGGAGGAGCTGATACCCAGCGATTGCGCCAGATCGTTCTGCTGCAATCCCCTGGCTGTTCGCAGCTTCCTGAGCTGCGGACCAGCGAAGATTCTCGGGCGTTTTGTCATGGCTCAAGCATATTTTGCAAATTCGGGTTTTGCAAATTTGCAAATTAACATTGGACGCCTCGCTTTTTAGGCGACATTCCCCCAGCCTTGTCCAAGGTCACTCAGGTTTGAAATGTCAGCCAATATTGCCGAGATGGAACGTCGCCGAGAAGCCGCCCGCATGGGTGGCGGCCAGAAGCGTATCGATGCGCAGCATGGCAAGGGTAAGCTAACCGCGCGAGAGCGGCTGGACGTGCTGTTGGACGAGGGCAGCTTCGAAGAGCTGGACACCTATGTCGAGCATGACTGCGTGGATTTCGGTATGCAGGACCAGAAGATCCCCGGCGATGGCGTGGTCACCGGCAGCGGCACGATCAATGGCCGGCTTGTCTATGTCTTCAGCCAGGATTTCACCGTCTTTGGCGGTTCATTGTCCAAGCGTCATGCGGAGAAGATCTGCAAGGTGATGGACAACGCCATGAAAATGGGCGCGCCCGTTATCGGATTGAACGACAGCGGCGGCGCGCGCATCCAGGAAGGCGTGGCCAGCCTTGGCGGCTATGCCGAGGTGTTTCAGCGCAACGTGCTGGCATCGGGCGTGGTGCCGCAGCTCAGCCTGATCATGGGGCCATGCGCGGGCGGGGCGGTGTATTCGCCCGCCATGACGGACTTCATCTTCATGGTGAAGGACAGCTCCTACATGTTCGTGACCGGTCCGGAAGTGGTGAAGACGGTCACCAATGAAGAGGTGACGCAGGAAGACCTTGGCGGTGCGGTGGTGCACACCACGAAAACCAGCGTGGCCGACCTTGCGCTGGAAAACGATATCGAGGCGCTGCTGGCCGCGCGCGAGATGATCGGCTTTGTACCGGCCAACAACCGCGCCGAACTGCCCACCGTGCCGACGGACGACCCGTGGGATCGCATCGAAGACAGCCTGGACACGCTGATCCCGGCCAGCTCCAACATGCCTTACGACATGCATGAGCTGATCGGCAAAGTGGTGGATGATGGCAATTTCTTTGAAATCCAGCCGAAGCACGGCGGCAACATCATCACCGGCTTTGGCCGGATAGAAGGCAAGCCCATCGGCATTGTCGCCAACCAGCCGATGGTACTGGCGGGCGTGCTGGATATCGATGCCAGCCGCAAGGCCGCGCGCTTCGTGCGGTTCTGCGATGCCTTCAGCATTCCCATCATCACCTTCGTGGACGTGCCCGGCTTCCTTCCCGGCACCAGCCAGGAACACAACGGCATCATCAAGCACGGCGCAAAGCTGCTGTTCGCTTATGCCGAGGCGACCGTGCCCAAGATCACCGTGATCACGCGCAAGGCATATGGCGGCGCGTATGACGTGATGGCATCAAAGCATCTGCGCGGCGATCTCAACTATGCCTGGCCCACCGCCGAGATCGCGGTGATGGGCGCGAAGGGCGCGGTGGAGATCATCTTCCGGCAGGATCGCGACAATCCGGACAAGATCGCCGAGAAAACTAAGGAATATGAAGACCGCTTCGCCAACCCCTTCGTGGCGGCATCGCGCGGTTATATCGACGAGGTGATCTACCCGCGTTCCACCCGCCGCCGCATCGCGCTGGGCTTGCGCAAGCTGGCCACGAAGCAGCTCGAAAACCCCTGGAAAAAGCACGATAATCTGCCGCTATGAAAGATCAGAACACCAAAAGCGACTGGCAAGCCAGGGCCGACAAGGAAGTCAAGGGCCGCGATCTGACCTGGCATACGCCGGAAGGTATCGCCGTGCAGCCCCTGTACACCGCCGATGATACTCAGGGGCTGGACCCCGGCCTTCCCGGTTTCGAACCCTTCACCCGCGGTCCCTACGCCAGCATGTACACGGGCCGCCCGTGGACGATCCGCCAATATGCAGGGTTCTCCACCGCCGAGGAATCGAACGCATTCTACCGCCGCAACCTGGCCGCCGGGCAAAAGGGGCTGTCGGTTGCCTTCGACCTTGCCACTCACCGCGGCTATGACAGCGATCATCCGCGCGTTGTGGGTGACGTCGGCAAGGCGGGCGTGGCTATTGACACCGTGCGCGACATGGAGATCCTGTTCGACCAGATCCCGCTTGAGACCATGAGCGTGTCGATGACGATGAACGGCGCTGTGATCCCCATCCTCGCCTTCTACATCGTGGCGGGCGAACGTCAGGGCGTGAGCGCCGAAAAGCTGAGCGGCACCATTCAGAACGACATCCTGAAGGAGTTCATGGTCCGCAACACATACATCTATCCGCCAGAGCCATCGATGCGGATCGTGTCGGATATCATCGCCTACACTTCGCAGCACATGCCGCGCTTCAACAGCATCTCCATCAGCGGCTATCACATGCACGAAGCCGGGGCGACCGCCGTGCAGGAGCTGGCCTTCACCATTGCCGATGGCAAGGAATACGCCAGGCGCGCGATGGAAGCCGGGCTGGATATCGATGCCTTCGCGCCGCGCCTGTCCTTCTTCTGGGGCATCGGCATGAACTTCTTCATGGAAATCGCCAAGATGCGCGCGGCGCGCGCCCTGTGGCACGATGTGATGGATGACCTTGGCGCGCAGAACCCCAAGTCCAAGATGCTGCGCACCCATTGCCAGACCAGCGGCGTCAGCTTGCAGGAGCAGGATCCCTACAACAACGTGATCCGCACCACGATAGAGGCGATGGCCGCCGTGCTGGGCGGCACGCAGTCGCTCCACACCAATGCGCTGGACGAGGCGATTGCACTGCCGACGGACTTCTCCGCCCGCATCGCCCGCAACACCCAATTGGTGATCCAGGAGGAAGCCGGCATTACCAATGTCGCCGATCCGCTGGGCGGCAGCTATTACATCGAAAGCCTGACCGCCGCACTGGTGGAAAAGGCCAAGGCCATGCTGGACGAGGTAGAGGCGGCAGGCGGCATGACCGAATATGTCGCCAGCGGAAAGCCCAAGGCCCAGATCGAGGAAGCCGCCGCTGCCAAGCAGGCGAGCGTCGACAAGGGTGAGACGGTGATCGTCGGCGTGAACAAGTACCGCCTCGATGAAGAGGCCGAGATCGACACGCTGGATATCGACAACCACGCCGTGCGCCAGAGCCAGATCGAACGCATCGAAAAGGTGCGCGAGGGCCGCGACGAGGCAGCCTGCCAGGCAGCCTTGAAGGCTCTTTCCGAAGGTGCGGCAGAGACCGACAACGTGCTGGAACTGGCCGTTGCCGCCGCGCGCCAGGATGCGACGCTGGGCGAAATATCCTCTGCAATGGAGGATGTGTTCGGCCGTTATGACACCGTGCCCACGCCCGTGCGCGGCGTTTACACCTCTGCCTACGCCGGTGATGCGCGCTACCGCCAGGTGGTGGACGGGGTGAAGGCGGTGGAACGCCGCCTTGGCCGCGCGCCGAAGCTGATGGTCGCCAAGATGGGGCAGGATGGGCATGATCGCGGGGCGAACGTGATCGCCTCCGCCTTTGCCGACATGGGTTTCGAGGTGATTTCCGGCCCCTTGTTCCAGACGCCCGCAGAAACGCGTGACATGGCTTTGGAAAAGGATGTGGACGCCATCGGCGCCAGCAGCCTTGCCGCAGGCCACAAGACACTGATCCCCGACCTGATCCGACTGCTGAAAGATGCCGGCCGGTCTGACATCAAGGTGGTGGCAGGCGGCGTGATCCCGCAGAAGGATTATGACTTCCTTCGCGATGCCGGGGTTCAAGGCATCTATGGGCCGGGCAGCAACGTGGTCGAATGCGCGGCGGACCTGCTGCGGCTGCTGGGGCACAACATGCCGCCTGCGGGAGAAGAACTGGAGGCCGCGGAGTAAATATGTTCAAGAAAATCCTCATCGCCAATCGGGGCGAGATTGCGTGCCGTGTGATCAAGTCGGCACAGGGCATGGGTATTGCCACCGTCGCGGTCTATTCCGATGCCGATGCGCGCGCGCCCTTCGTGCAGATGGCAGACGAGGCGGTGCATATCGGCCCGGCACCGGCAGCAGAATCCTATCTGTTGGCCGACAAGATTATCGACGCCTGCAAGCAGACCGGCGCCGAGGCCGTGCATCCCGGCTATGGCTTCCTGTCGGAACGCGCCAGCTTTGTTGAGGCGCTGGAAAAAGAGAACATCGCCTTCATCGGCCCGCCCGCAAAGGCCATTGCGGCGATGGGCGACAAGATCGAGAGCAAGAAACTGGCCAAGGCCGCAGGCGTCAACACTGTGCCCGGATCGGAAGACGCCATCGACACGACCGAGGAGGCGCTGAAGGTCTCCAACGACATCGGCTATCCGGTGATGATGAAGGCCAGCGCGGGCGGCGGCGGCAAGGGCATGCGGCTGGCGTGGAACGACAAGGACGTTGAGGAAGGTTTCGAGGCCACCAAGCGCGAGGGACTGAACAGCTTTGGCGACGATCGCGTCTTCATCGAGAAGTTCATCGAAGACCCGCGCCATATCGAGATTCAGGTGCTGGGCGACAAGCACGGCAACGTCCTCTACCTCAACGAGCGTGAATGCAGCATCCAGCGCCGCCATCAAAAGGTGGTGGAAGAAGCGCCATCGCCGTTCGTCACCCCGGAAATGCGCCGCAAGATGGGTGAGCAGGCCGTCGCGCTGTCGCAGGCGGTGGGATACCACTCCGCAGGCACGGTGGAATTGATCGTATCGGGCGCGGACCCGACCGGCGAAAGCTTCTACTTCCTGGAAATGAACACCCGCCTGCAGGTGGAGCATCCGGTGACGGAGGCGATCACGGGCATCGACCTTGTCGAGCAGATGATCCGCGTGGCTGCGGGCGAAAAGCTGCCGATGACGCAGGACGATATCGGCATCGACGGCTGGTCCATCGAAACCCGCATCTATGCAGAAGATCCCTATCGCGGTTTCCTGCCCAGCACCGGGCGACTGGTGCGCTATGGCACGCCGGTGGAGCCTTGGGCGGGGGATTTGCGCGGCGTGGCACAGGAAAATGGCGGCGGTGTACGGCTCGATTCAGGCGTTCAGGAAGGCGGCGAGGTGTCGATCTTCTACGATCCGATGATCGCCAAGCTCGTGACCTGGGGCGAAACGCGCGATGCGGCGGCGGATTTGCAGATCGCGGCGCTGGACGGGGTGGAATTGCAGGGCCTTGGCCACAACGTGGATTTCCTGTCCGCACTGATGCAGCACCCGCGTTTTCGCAGCGGCAATATCACCACCGGCTTCATTGCGGAGGAATATCCCGAAGGCTTTGAAGGCGCAGCCACCAGCGAAGAACGCCTGCGCGTGATCGCGGCCATTGCGGCAGGTATCGAATTTACGCACCAGTCGCGCCAGCGGCAGATCAGCGGCCAGCTTAATGGTCCTCAACCCGTGTCCGCCGCTTGGATCGTGCGCGTCGATGGTGTGGATCACACCGTTACTCTGGGAGACGGGCACGCGATGGTGAACGGCCACAAGGTGGAGGGCACCTGTGATTGGAAGCCGGGCGATCGCACCGCCACCGCCACGCAGGCCGATGGGCCGACGCTGGGGCTGACGGTAACGCGCAACCGGCCCAACTGGCAGATCAACACGCACGGGCGCAGCTACACCGCGCGTGCTCTGCCCGCCAAGATCGCTGCGCTGGCCGATCACATGATCGAAAAAGTGCCGCCCGATACATCGAAAATGCTGCTGTGCCCGATGCCGGGCCTGCTGGTGAAACTGCACGTGGCGGAGGGTGACGCGGTGGAAGCCGGCCAACCGCTCGCCACGGTAGAAGCCATGAAGATGGAAAACATCCTGCGCGCCGAAAAATCGGGCACCGTTGCCACGATCAATTTCGCAGAGGGCGATACGCTCGTCGTCGACGCAGTGATCCTAGAGCTTGAATAGGAGAGACCCATGAAAATCCTCGTGCCCGTTAAGCGGGTGATAGATTACAATGTGAAGCCGCGCGTGAAGAGCGATGGTTCGGGTGTTGATCTGGCGAACGTCAAGATGAGCATGAACCCGTTTGACGAGAT
>NZ_WUBR01000004.1 GCF_009807005.1 Aurantiacibacter rhizosphaerae
CGATCAGGCCACCCACGATGATCACCGATGAAATAGCGTTCGTCACCGCCATCAGCGGCGTGTGCAGCGCAGGCGTGACAGACCACACCACGTAATAGCCGACGAAACATGCCAGCACGAAGACTGACAGGATTGAGATGAAGTCCATTATGCCTCTCCCGTCAGGCGTTCGTTGACGACCTTGCCACCTTGCGTCAGTCGCACGGCATTGCCGATTTCATCGTCAAGAATGGGCCTGCCGGCCTCCTTGTCCCAGAACGCGGAAAGAAAGTTGAAGTGATTGCGGCTGAACAGCGCTGATGCGTCTGCCGCCAGATGTGCCGGCGTGTTGGAAAAGCCCATGATCTTCACGCCGTGTTTCTCCACGATCTGATCGGCCACGGACCCTTCCACATTGCCGCCCTGCGCCACCGCCAAATCGAAGATCACGCTGCCCGGTTTCATCGTGGCGATCTGCGCGTCGCTGATCAGGCGCGGTGCTGCGCGGCCAGGGATCAGCGCCGTGGTAATGACGATATCCTGCTTGGCGATATGCGCGGAAACCAGCTCTGCCTGGGCTTTCTGGTATTCCTCGCTCATTTCGGTGGCATAGCCGCCACTGCCCTCGCCCTCGATCCCGGCAACGCTTTCCACGAAGATCGGCTTTGCGCCAAGCGACTTGATCTGTTCCTTCGTGGCGCTGCGCACGTCGGTTGCGGAAACCTGCGCGCCCACGCGCTTTGCCGTGGCAATCGCCTGCAGGCCCGCCACGCCCACGCCCATGACGAAGGCTTTTGCCGCCTGCACCGTGCCGGCGGCGGTCATCATCATGGGAAATGCCTTGCCAAAGACATTGGCGGCGGAAACAACCGCCTTGTATCCGGCGAGGTTGGACTGGCTGGAAAGCACATCCATGCTCTGCGCGCGGGTGATGCGGGGCATGAACTCCATGGACAGGGCCTCGAACCCGGCCTTGGCATAGGCATCGACCCTGTCCTTCGCCATGAAGGGATCGAACAGCGCAGCCACCCATGCCCCCGGTTTCGCCCCGGCCAGATCGGCCACGTCAGGCGCCTGAATGCCCAGCAGAATGTCGGCACCTTTCACTACGGACGCGCGGTCGCCCACTTCAGCGCCTGCCTCCCGATAGGCTTCATCATCGATGGAGGCATTGGCCCCGGCGCCACTCTCCACTGCCAGTGAAGCGCCCAGACCAATGAACTTCTTCACCGTTTCCGGGGTCGCCGCAACGCGGGTTTCCCCAGGCGCATGTTCCTTGAGCACAGCAAGTCGCATATTTCGGTCCTTTGGGAGACACCCCTCGGCCTGCTCGGCAGCCATGCCGCCAAGCATCCGTGATTAAGCCAAAATATTGGCCAAAAATACAGGAGTGCGGGCGAAGATCGCCGCTAACGTGGATGGCGACCGCCGCATCGGCAGCGGTCGCCCATGCCGCGGATTTAGTTGATCGTTGCGAGAAGCTCGTCGATCTCTTTCTTGGCTGCATCCTTACAAGCCTGCTTCAGCTCAAGGAACGATGTTCCTTCTGCAGAAATGTAGTGGATGCGGTCTGCGGGGATGCCGCAGATTTCGAAAACCGCCGTCATGTTGGTTTTCATCGTGTCGAGGTGCGCCAGCGGGGAGCCCGTGAACGGGATGCCATAGGCGGCGGTGATGAAGATGCGTTTCTCTGGCGAGAGCAGAGGCACGATTTCACCGTGGTCATCCTGGCCGAAGAACACTTCCTTGCGCACGATGCTGTCCATCCAGGACTTGTAGCTGGCAGGCGGGCCGAAGTTGTACATCGGCACAGTCACCAACAGGACATCGGAATCGATATATTCCTGCGTCAGCTCTTCTGCAAATTCCAGGGTCTCGTGCTGATCTTCGGTAAGCTCACCTTTCGCGGCAGCGAAGTGGGCCTTGATCAGATCATCCTTCGGGATTGGCGGCGGATTCACGCCCAGGTCACGGCGAACCACCGTGTAATCGGGGAATTTCTTCAGCCACTGCTGTTCCAGATGGTCACCAACGTCGCGGGAATGCGATCCCTTAGAGCGGGGGCTGGTATCAAGTCTCAGTAACGTCGGCATAACATCTCCACTGTTTTTTACGTGAGGCCCATAATCGCAATTTTCTCGTCGGCCCTGCGGAGTGTTCTCCGCCAGCACCAGAACCTCATTGCCTTACGGTATAGTTCATCGTCGTATTCTGCAACATAGTTAGCAAGCGTACGTTACTCTTGGCAACCCTATGTGGCTTGAACAATCACGCTGTGGACAGGAACATTCGGCTGCAAAGATCAAAAAGGTTCAAATTCGCGGGGAACCCTGCCCGCGCCCGTGGCTCAGAGCGTGACGACGATCTTCCCGAACAGGTCGGGCGCATCCAGGGTTTCGTAAGCTGACTTGATATCGTCCACACCAAACCGCTTGTAGATCGGCGGGCGAATATCATTCGCTTCGATCGCAGCCTTCATGTCGCGGTACATGTCCAGGCTGCCCACGGCCACGCCGCGGATGTTTGCGCCCTTGCCGTGCAGCAGCATGACATCGAGGCCTTCCGCCGGGCCTGCCAGCATGCCGACAAGAGCGATCTCGCCGCCGAACCCAACAGCCATCAGCGATTGCGCCATGGTGCCAAGGCCGCCCAGCTCGACGATCTTGTCCACCCCGCCCGTGGCTTGCAGAACCTGTGCGCCCCATTCGGCATTCTCGCGGTAATTGATCACCTCGCTTGCGCCCAGTTTCCTGATGTCATCCGCCTTGGCGTCATGCCCCGTGGTGGCGATCACCTGCGCCCCGGCGGTGCGCGCGAAAAGCAGGGAGAACAACGATACGCCGCCGCTGCCCATCACCAGCACCTTACTCGTCTCGTCAATCGGGTGGCCGCTGCGGACCGCGTTCCACGCCGTCACCCCGGCGCAAGGCAATGTCGCGGCTTCCTCAAAATCATAGCCTTCGGGCATGGCCACCACGCGTTCGGCGGGCAGCACGACATATTCGGCCAGCATGCCGTCCTCATGAAACGCGCCAAGCCCAGCGCCGATTTCCGGATTGGCCGGGCCGCTGACCCAATTGGCGAAGAATAGCGAAGCCACGCGGTCCCCCACCTGCCAATCAGTGACACCGGGGCCGACGGCATCGATTTCTCCCGCACCATCGGACAATGGCACCACATCGCGATCGGGCAGGCGGCCAAGCGCACCCGCCATCACCAGCTGATCACGCCGGTTCAGCGACACGGCGCGAACCCGCATGCGAACTTCGCCCTGCTGCGGTTCAGGTATATCCACGGTCTCCTCTACGAGACCGTCCATTCCCGTGACTCCCTGCTTTAGCACCCAGCGTCGCATATCCACTCCTGATCTCTATCTGAAAAACTTCTTGGCGCGCCCCTGGCGTTCTGCGGTTATGGCAGCTGGATGTAATTGTAGGACGGGTCCGTCTCGTCCCGGCTTCCGCGCGCGATCCCGGCAGTCCATTCATCCACCTGGGCATTGGTCAGCACGTCCGGCACGCGGTAGCTATCCAGCACGGAGAAGCGATGGCCGATCTTCCAGCGCCCATCACGGCGTTCCCACCGATCGAAATACCGGCCAAGCACCAGCATCTCTCGCGGGCCATCCGCATCGGTAAAGCGGACCCGGCAATCCACGCCCGCCTCGCTGGTGGCGCGGTCGCCGTCGATATCGATCAGCACGTTGAAGATGATGTGCCGCGTGCTCTCGAAATCGGCGGCATGCTGCGTCGCAATGCCTTGCAGGAAATCGCCGCAGGGCACTTCACCGGGGCCGTAATTGATTGTGGCATCGGCATGGAAGGCCGATTGCATCGTGGCGAGATCAACCCGGTCCGCACCGCGCGCCCAGCGATAGATCCCCTCGGTAATCTCCTGCTTCGCCAAGAGCTGATCAACATTCGAATCCACATCGCCCAGCAGCACCATTTTTCTCCCGATTACATGCCATAGGTGTCCCTCCTCAGACGGAGGGATCTTGCACCGGGATGCATAAGGCCTGGGGTAGTTGGCTGGCTTGGATATTCCATTTGCACGGTGCAAATCGTGCTGAAACATCATGGCCCTTGCGCCGGATCAGATCATCCGGTCCAGCCCTGACCAGTATCGTTCGCGCAGCTGCTTTTTCAGCAGTTTTCCCATCGGGCTGCGCGGGAGGCTGTCCCCGAAATCGATCGAATGCGGGCGGTTATAGGCAGACAGGTTGTGGCGGCAGAATTCCATGATCTCATCCGCCACCGCGGCATCGCGGGTGACATGAGGGTGGAGCTGGATGACGGCCTTGATCCGTTCGCCCAAATCTTCGTCAGGCACACCGATGACCGCGGCATCTTCCACTGCGGGATGGCGCAGCAGCGCGTTTTCTATTTCCTGCGGATAGACGTTCACACCGCCCACGATGATCATGTGGCTTTCACGGTCCGTCAGGTAGAGATAGCCGTCCTCGTCCAGATAGCCGATATCGCCCAGAGAGGCGTAGCCATCCTCATCATAAAGCGCGGCCGATTTCGCGGCGTCACCATGATAGGCGATTTTCAGCCCATTGGTCATCATGATGCGCCCCGCCTGCCCCTGCGGCAAAGTGCGCCCGTCTTCATCCACGATCTTCAGCCGACATCCCTTTGCCGGTCTTCCCACCGATCCGACATGATCCAGCCATTCGGCAGAGGTGATGAAGGTGTGGCCGAAAGCCTCGGTCCCGGCATAAAGTTCGTCAATCACCGGGCCCCACCAATCGATCATGGCCTGCTTTAAGGGAACGGGGCACGGCGCTGCTGCATGGATGGCGTGGCGCAGAGACTTCGTGTCGACCGCATTCCTGATGTCATCCGGCAGGGCGAGCATTCGGCTGAACATGGTGGGCACGAAGAAGCCGTGGGTCACACCGTGTTCCTCTATCGCGCGTAACGTCGCTTCAGGTGAAAATCGGCTGAGGCCGATCACCGTGCCGCCGGCGCGCAGAACGGACATCATGAAGCGGTTTGGGCCCGCGTGATAGAAGGGGCCGGGGTTGAGGAAGACGGTATCCGGGCCAAGGCCGTACTGCTTTTGCAGCATCGCAAAGCGTTGCGGCGGTTCGTGTGGCGGCGCATCGGGAATGCTGGTGCGAACGCCCTTCGGTCTGCCCGTGGTGCCGGAGGAATAGAGCATGGACGGCCCGCGTCGCCGCTGGCCCTGCAAAGGCTGCGCCGAGCACTCGCGCGCGATTGCGTCAAGATCGCGAAATGGGGGCTCACTCCCGCCGATCATGAACAGCGCAGGGCCGTTATCGAGCAAGGCGGCGGCTTGGCCGGCAAGATCGCGCAGGCCGAAGCTGGCGACAAGCATCCGCGCACCGCTATCGCGCACGATATAGGCGGCGTCATCCGCAGTCAGATGCGTTGAAATGCAGACATAGCGCATGCCGCTGTTCTTCGCGGCCCACATCAGTTCCGGATAGGCACAGCTGTTTTCCAGCAAGAAGGCGACGGTGTCCCCCTCCCTCAACCCCGCATCGGCGAATGCGTGGGCGAGGCGATTGGATTGGTCCACCAGCTGCCGGTAATCGGTGGCCTGGCCAAGATCCGCCATTACCATCGCACGCTTGCGGGGCGTGTGCTGCGCGACCGTCGCGGGGTGATAATCTGTCATAGCAGCGGGTCACTCTCCTGAACGTATGGTGCGACAGTTGCGATGGCAGCGGCAGATATACCGCCGGAGTGCATCAGCCAAATCAGCAATTCCGGGCGACAGAAACGTCTCTCAAAGAAACTAATTGAAAATTATGTATGCTGCCATACTTTATTAATGTGTACCTTATCAATCCCAGGGTGTTATGGTAGCACCCTGCTTGAGAACAATAATGAGGACGTCCGATGGAATACGATTATCGCACCGGCTTCGTGGCCTATCCCGATGCAGAGCCCGGCAGCCCCGCGGCAAAGGCCGACTTCGTCGACATGGGCACCGGACCCATCGATCCCTCACGCTACTGGACGAAGGAAGAGGCGGATCTGGAATGGGACAATATGTGGACCAAGGCCTGGTGGTTTGCCGGCCTGGCTCACGACATTCCGGAAGTGGGCGATTATTTCAAGGTCGATCACGGGCGCGAATCGTTCATCGTCGTTCGAACTGGCGAAGGCCCGGATGATATTGCCGCGCATTACAACGTCTGCCCGCACCGCGGAAACCGCATTGCGCACAGCGATTTCGGATCGGTATCAGACGACGGATGCTTCCGCTGTGATTTCCATGGCTGGCGGTTCGGCATCGATGGATCGAACAAGGAAATCCGTGACGAGATCATTTTCCGGCCAGAGGTCATCGCCCATCGCCCCGGCCTGAAATCGGTGCGCTGCGGCGTATGGAACAGCCTGGTGTTCATCAGCATGGCCGAGGATGGCCCCTCGCTGCTGGAACAGCTGGACGTGATGCCGGAGCATCTGAAGAACTATCCCTTCGATAAGTACCGCGTGCTGCGAGACATCCAGGTGTGCTGGGATGCCAACTGGAAAACCGCGCTGGATGCCTTCGTGGAATTCTACCACGCCGACGATGTGCATCCGCAGGTCCTGCCGTTCTCTGAAACGCTGGAGTGCCAGTATGACCTTTATGACCAGGGCCTCAGCCGGATGGTCATCCCGCTGGGCTATGTCACGAGTCGCTTCGAAGACCGGGAAACGGTGCCGGAGGGATTGAAGATGTTCCTCGCCTTCTTCGGCGGCAATCCCGCCGATTTCGAAGGGCTTTCGGGCAAGGAGTATGACCAGGCACTGGCCAAGGTGAAGCGTGACTGGGCCAAGCGCCACGGTTACGATCATTTTGACAACCTCTCGGACGAGCAGGTGACCGATGACTGGAACTATTTCGTGTTCCCCAACATCACGCTCAACGTGTTCAGCGATGCAATCCTGATCCAGGTTTTCCGCCCGCATCCCACCGATCCGGAAAAGAGCATGTACCGCGCGATTTCCATGAACCTTCCCGTGGCCGGGACGGAGGAAATGGTGATGGACGCAGGCTCCTTCGGTCCCGAAGCGATTTCGGAGCCGGGTTGGGACGGCGCGGTTCGTCCGCCGATTGAAACGCCCACCGATATCGAGGATTTTGGATCGGTCCTGTCGCAGGATGCACGGCGCGTTCCGGAAGTGCAGAAGGGCCTGCGCTCACGCTCTTTCGACGGGTACGTGCTGTCCGAATCAGAAGTGCGCATCCGCCATTACCTGGCAGAGATTGACCGCTATATCGGGCGGCCTTCGCGCTGACCGAGAGGCTCGATGCGAATGAATTTTAGGCGGTCTTGGCTTTGTGTCGAGGCCGCCTGAATTTCATCCGGCGCCCCTCCCCACCCCAACAATGCGGATGACCTTTCGCCATGCCTGACACCACCCAGCCCAGCGCGGCGCTGATCGTGATCGCCAGCGAAGTTCTATCCGGCCGAACGACGGACAGCCACATCGCCCGGCTCGCCAAGTGGACGCGGGAACTGGGTATTGCGCTGCGCCATGCATGCGTCGTCCCGGACGATCGGCAGGAGATCGTTGCCGCCATACGCGGGGTGCGCGACACGCATGATCATATCTTCACCGCAGGCGGCCTTGGCGCCACCCATGATGATATCACCGTGCACGCCGTTGCCGAAGCGCTGGACCGGCCCATCGTCCACAACGCCGAGGTCGAAGCGCGCATGCGCGAACATTACGGAGATCGCCTTCGGGAGGCGCATCTGAAGCTGGCATTTCTTCCCAGCGGGGCAGAAATTTTCATGGCCGAAGATCGCTCGATGGGTGTGATCCGCGTGGGCCACGTCGTAATGCTGGCCGGCATACCGGACATGGCCGATGCCATGCTGGAATTGATGCGATCACACACATCCGGTGGCCCGATCACAAGGCAGCTGGTGCTGGGCACCGATCTTGCGGAAGAGGCCTTTGCCGATGATCTGGCGAATATCCAGGATCGCTTTGCCGATTGCGCCCTCGCCTCCTATCCGCTCTGGCGCAAGGGCCAGAGCGGCACGAACATCGTGCTGGAGAGCCTTGATCCAGAACAGCTAGATCAATGTGCTGCGGACCTGCGCGATTGCCTCGTCCGCCTGGGCGGCACCGCTATAGAAGGCGGGCTGGATCGCGAGGCGCGGCAGCAGGCCTAGCCGCCTAATCCTGGTCTTCGGCGAAAAGCGAGATCAATTCGAACTTCTGGATCTTGCCGGATGGCGTGCGCGGAAAGTCTTTCACCACGCGCCATTTCTTCGGCACCTTGTGGCGAGCAATCGTCTCCCGCAGTTCATCGGTAATCCGATCAATGTCGAGATCGGCACCGGCGGCAGGGCGCAGCACGGCGACCAGTTCCTCTCCCCATTTCGGATCGGGAACGCCCAGCACGGCACACTCCGCCACCTCGGCAAATTCGTTCAGCGCATCCTCGACCTCGCGCGGGTAGATGTTTTCCCCGCCGCGGATGACCATTTCCTTGAGCCTGCCGGTGACGCGGACATAGCCATCGTCATCCACGCGCCCCAGATCGCCCGTGCGCAGGAAGCCGTCCTCGTCAAACGCGCTCTGATCCGCTTCGACGTTGTCGAAATAGCCGGCCATCATGAAGGGGCTCTTGATCCGGATCTCACCGATATCGCCCGTCTCACACAGACCCGCCCCGTCCAGCGCGGCGATTTTCAGCGCGGTGTGCGGATAGGGCCTGCCCACGGTTTCGGCGATGCGCTGCTCAGGATCGCTGCGGAAGGTCTTGCACATGGCCCCGCCCGCCTCTGTCTGCCCGAACATCACCTGCACATCGGCGCCCAGCTTCTGCTTTGCCATGCGCACGAAATCGGGCGCGATCACGGTGCCGCCGGTCAGCAGCAGTTCCAGCGCGGAGAGATCCGTTTTCGCAAAATCCTCATGCTCTATCATCGCGATCAGCATGGTCGGCACCACTGGCAGCATTGCGATGCGGTTCTCCTGGCACAGCTTCAGCGTGATGCCGCCATCGAATGCACGCAGGATCACCGATGTGCTGACCATGGCGATGCAGCCCAGCGTCATGGTGACAGACCCGCCAACATGGAACATCGGCAGCGTGTGCAGCCAAGCTGAACCTTCCGACAGTTCATACCGCTGGGAGCCAAGCGCCGCGTTGTTAACGATGCCCCTGTGGCGCAGGCGAACGGCCTTTGGCTTGCCCGTCGTGCCGGAAGTGTAAAGGATCAGCGCAACATCATCGGGCCGCGCATGGTTCAGCGGTTCATCGCCCCCCTGCCCCGCTTGCAAATGCGATTCGAAATCGCTGATCGGCAGCACGTGCTGCAAATGCGGGAGGTCCGGGCGAAGCTCGTCCACAATGGCAATCAGGTCTACGCCGCGATGTTCCTTGTCCATGATGACGCCCACTGCTTTCGAGTGGGAAAGCAGGTAGGAAATTTCTGTCGATCGAAGCGCAGGATTGGCCGTGACGAGGATCAGCCCGGCCTGCGCAGCCGCCAGTTGATAGATGGCCCATTGCGCGCTGTTCGCCCCCCAGATCGCCACGTGATCGCCGGGGCTGAAAATGGTGAGCAGGTAATTGGCGAGCTGGTGGCTATCATGCAGCAATTGCGCATAGGTCCAGCTGAGGTCTTCTTCGCCTTCCGACTGCGCAGGTTGGAGGATGGCGACCCTTTCCGGTGCCTGTTCTGCCGCGTGCTCCAGAAGATTGCCAACGGTCCAATCGTGAAGGTCCAGACTTTCGTCGGCCGTAATGAAGGATTCCATACCTCTCCGCCCATACCCAATGTTGCAGCGGCAATTTGATGCGCCGCCTTTATAGTACGCTTGCAAACTAACAAGCGATGCAGTGATGGTCAAATTAGAACATGCGGAGCAGGTGCTAAGCCGCCAAGTGAGAGTGGCAGCAGCGCTGACGCACCCACACACCGCGCGGTTTTCGGATATGTGAAGACCGGGACGCTGTGAAAAACTGCGCATTTTCGCCCCTTGTAAATTCTCTCAATCCATATAATACGCTAGCACACAATATGGTTGAGAACGGTGGAGCGGGATGGATTTCTCCCTTAGTGAAGAACAAGAGGCAATCCGCGACGGAGTGAAGCGGGTCACCGATTCCTTCGACGATGAATACTGGAGTCGGTGCGATCAGGAAAAGACGTTCCCGACCGAGTTTCACAAGGCCATGGCCGATGGCGGGTGGCTGGGCATCACCATGCCGGAGGAACTGGGCGGCGCCAATCTGGGCGTGACCGAGGCCGCGATCATGATGAACACCGTCTCGCGCAGCGCGGGCGGCTATTCCGCGGCAAGCACCATCCACCTCAACCTGTTCGGTCCGCACGCCGTGGTCGTGTTCGGTAATGACGAGCAGAAGGAGCGGATGCTCGAGCCGCTTATCGCGGGCACGGACCGCGCCTGTTTCGGCGTGACGGAGCCTGATGCCGGGCTAGACACCACCAGCATCACCACCTTTGCAACCAAGGTGCCCGGCGGTTACCGCGTGACCGGCCGCAAGATCTGGACCTCCTCCGGGCAAGTGGCCAACAAGATCGTGCTGCTCACGCGCACCACGCCAAAGGATCAGTGCAAGAAGCCGACCGACGGCATGACACTGTTCTACACCGATCTCGACAAGTCGCAGATCGAGGTGCGCCGCATCCCCAAGATGGGCCGCAATGCGGTGGATTCGAACGCCACCTTCATCGATGATTACTTCATCCCGGACGAGGATCGGATCGGAGAAGAAGGCAAGGGTTTCCATTACATCCTGCACAGCCTCAACCCGGAACGCATCCTTGTGGGGATCGAAGCGGTTGGCCTGGGCCAGGGCGCGCTGGAGCGTGCCGCGCAATATGCCCGCGAACGCAAGGTCTTTGGCCGTTACATCGGTGCCAATCAGGGCATTCAGCATCCGCTGGCGGAAAGCTGGGCGCAGCTGGAATCGGCCTATTGGATGATCATGCGCGCCGCCAGCCTCTATGATCAGGGCAAGCCGTGCGGGGCGGAGGCCAATGCGGGCAAGTTCCTTGGCGGGCGTGCTGCATTCGATTCCTGCACGCGCGCCGTGATGACTTTTGGCGGCATGGGCTATTCCACGGAATATCAGGTGGAGCGCCTGTTCCGCGAATCCATCCTCCTTCGCATCGCCCCGATTACGGAGCAGCTGATTTTGTCCTTCATCGCGGAAAAGGTACTCGACCTTCCGAAGTCTTACTGAAGAGAGACATATGACCGAATATGGTATCACCGGCTACGGCGCCTATGTTCCCCGCCTGCGCCTGGAACGCGCCGCAATCGCAGCCGCGCACAAGTGGATGGCGCCCAATCTGCGGGGGCTGGCGAAGGGAGAGCGCGCCTTCTGTTCATGGGATGAAGACAGCATCACCATGGCGGTGGAAGCCGCAAGGGATGCGCTGGGCACGGATTCGCGCGAAGGCATCGGCGCGCTGACGCTGGCATCCACCACCCTGCCCTACGCCGATTTGCAGAACAGCGTGATCGCCATCGGCGCGCTGGCCCTTGGCCACCTTGTCAGCGGCACCGATGTTGCCGGATCGCAGCGCGCCGGGCTTTCCGGCCTTGCCCGCGCGATGGAAATGAGCGGATCGAACCAGCTGATGCTGGCGGCGGACCGTCCCCGTGCGAAACCCGCTGGCACGCTGGAAATGGCATACGGCGCTGGCGCAGCGGCGTTTCGCCTGGGCAGCGAGGGCGTAATCGCCCGCAAGATCGGCAGCGCCACAATTGCAGAGCAATTCATCGATCACTTCCGCTCTGCCGATCATGACCACGATTATTTCTGGGAAGAGCGTTGGATCCGTGACGAGGGCTACGCCAAGATCATCCCGCGCGTCGTCAGCGCCGCGCTGGATCAGGCGGGCATTGCGGCAGGCGATCTCTCCACGCTCGTCATGGCCTCCCCCCTGAAGGGCAGTGCCGAGATGATTGCGCGCAAGATCGGCTTTGACGGCAAGGTGTCGGATTCGCTGAATGACGATGTCGGCTACGCCGGCACCGCCCACCCCCTGCTAATGCTGGCGAGCGAGCTGGAACAGGCAAAGCCGGGTGACCGCATTCTGGTGATCGCCTTCGGCCAGGGTGCCGAGGCGCTGATCCTGGAAGTGACGGACGCGATTGCAGACTTCAAACCGCAGCGCGGTTTTTCAGGCGCGGTTGCGGACAAGGTTTCTACCACCGATTACCTGCGCATGCTGTCCTTCTACGGAGAGCTGGATGCCGAGTGGGGCATGCGGTCCGAGAAGACCGGCAAGGCCGCGCTCACCAATCTTTATCGCGAGGCCGATCAGCTTTCGGCATTTGTCGCGGGCAAATGCGGATCATGCGGCACTGTGCAGTTTCCGCAGCTTGCCTATTGTGTGAACCCGGAATGCAAGGCGCCCGCTGCGGGTTTCACGCAAGTGTCGCTGAGCGATGAGCCGGCCAAGGTGCTGACCTTCACGCCGGACTGGCTTTCTTACTATCCATCACCCCCGCTCTACGTCGGCTTTGTGCAGTTCGACATCGGCGCGCGTCTGCTGATGGAGATCGTGGATGTCGGCCCCGATGGGCTGGACGAGGGAACGCCGCTGCGCATGGCCTATCGCATCAAGGAGCCGGACACGCAGCGCGGCTTTAACCGCTATTTCTGGAAAGCGACCCCGGTCGCGACGGGAGCCTGACATGGCCAAGGGTATCAAGGACAAGGTCGCCATTCTGGGCATGGGTTGCTCAAAATTCGGTGAACATTGGGACAAGGGCACAGAAGACCTGATGTCCGAAGCGTTTGAGGAAGCATTGGCCGACGCGGGCATCGAACGCGATCAGATCGACGCTGCATGGTATGGCTCTGCGCTCGACAATGTGAATGTCGGCAACTCCGCCATTCCCGCCTCCACCGCGCTGCGGCTGGATGGCATTCCGGTCACGCGGCTGGAGAACATGTGCGCCACCGGCACCGAAGCCCTGCGCGGTGCGGCCTATGCCGTGGCATCGGGCGCCGTGGATATCGCGCTGGCCATCGGTGCGGAAAAACTGAAGGACACGGGCTATGGCGGCCTGCCCGCCCCGTTCAAGGGCACGTTCAACGATCTGTGGCTGCCACTTGGCTCTGCTCCTGCAGGCTTTGCCCAGCTGGCGGGCGGATATCGCCATCGCTATGGCACTTCAAAGGAAGACCTGAAGAAGGCCATCGCCCACGTTTCCTGGAAAAGTCACGTCAACGGCGTGCACAGCCCCAAGGCGCATTTCCGCAAGGAAGTGCCGATGGAGAAGATCCTCAACGCGCCGATGATCGCCGATCCGCTTGGCATCTTCGATTGCAGCGGCGTGTCCGACGGTTCGGCCTGCGCCATCGTGACAACACCGGAAATCGCCCGCGCGCTGGGCAAGAAAGATCTGGTGACGATCAAGGCGATCCAGCTTTCGATCAGTTCGGGCGTTGAATCCACCATGTCCGACTGGGATGGCAGCCATGTGCGCAACACCCGCAACGCGGCAAAACGCGCTTACGAGGAAGCGGGCATCACCGATCCGCGCAGTCAGATCAGCCTGGCGGAGGTGCATGATTGCTTCTCCATCACGGAACTGGTGACGATGGAAGACCTCGGCATTTCCGAAGATGGCGGTGCGGTGAAGGATTACCTCGACGGGTTTTATGATCGTGACGGGCCGGTGCCGTGCCAGATCGATGGCGGCCTGAAATGCTTTGGCCATCCCATCGCCGCATCGGGCCTGCGCATGGCGTATGAGAATTACCTGCAACTGCTGGGCCGTGCCGGTCCACGCCAGCTGGAATCACCGTCCATTGGCCTGTCGCATAATCTGGGCGGCGTGCCCTATCTTGGCATTGCGGCCATCTCCATCCTGGGGCTGGCATAATGGCCGGGGTATGGTTTGATGAATTGACGGTGGGGCAGACGTTTCACCACCCGATCCGGCGCACGCTGACGGAAACGGACAATGTGCTGTTCACCGCGATGACGCACAATCCCGCCCTGCTCCATCTGGACGAGGAATATTGCCGGGAACATACCGAGTTTGGCCAGCGCATCGTCAACAGCGCCTTCACGCTGGGCCTGATGGTGGGCATTTCTGTGGGTGACACCACTCTCGGCACGGCCGTAGCCAATCTTGGCTGGGACGAAGTGCGCTTTCCCAAACCGCTGTTTCATGGAGACACTTTGCGTGTGGAGACAGAGGTGCTGGAACTGCGCGAAAGCAAGTCCCGCCCGGATCAGGGCATCGTCACCTTCATGCACCGCGGCTATAACCAGCACGACGATCTCGTCGCGCAATGCAAGCGCAGCGGCCTGCAACGCAAGAAGCCGAAAGACACATGACCGGCGGCACCTTCCGATCGCTCCTTTTCGCGCCCGGCGACAGCGAGAAGAAGCTGGCAAAGGCTGCCGAGGCAGGCGCCGATGTGATGATTCTGGATCTGGAGGATTCGGTCGCGCCCGGTCGCAAGGCAGAAGGCCGCGAAATCACCGCAGCGTTTTTGCAGGCGCACGCGCCCGGTAATCGCCAGTGCCGCTACTGCGTGCGGATCAATGCGCTGGATAGCGCCGCTGCGTTGCAGGATCTGGCGGCAGTCGTGCCGTTTCAGCCCGATCTCATCATGCTGCCCAAGGCCAATGGCCCACTGGATGTCGCTCGCCTGTCAAACTATCTCGATGCGCTGGAAGCGGCGCGTGGTGGCGACGGTGTGAAAGCGGGTATCATCCCCGTCGCGACAGAGACGGCCGCCGCGCCCTTCACCCTTGGCGATTATGCCGGTGCGGGGTTGGAACGGCTGGCCGCGCTGACCTGGGGAGCGGAAGATCTTTCTACAGCGCTGGGCGCGACAACCAATCTTGGTGCGGACGGGCAATGGGCGCTGACCTTCCGGCTTGTGCGCTCGCTAACGCTGATGGCAGCGCGCGCCGCAGGGGTTGCCGCGATCGAGACTTTATATGTCGACTATCGCAATGATGATGGCCTGCGCAGCACCAGCCTGTCAGCCTATGCCGAAGGGTTCGATGGCCGCATCGCCATTCACCCTGCGCAAGTGGCGGGCATCAATGAAAGTTTCACGCCCAGCGCGTCGCAAATAGAGGAGGCCCGCCGGGTCGTCCAGGCCTTTGCCACAGCCGGAGACACCGGCACCGTGGGGCTGGACGGCAAGATGCTGGATCTGCCCCATCTGGAGCAGGCGCGGCGACTGTTGGCCAATGCGGATAAGGATCTGCCATGACTATTTCCCGTCCCTTCTTCACCGAAGAGCACGAGGCGTTTCGCGAAACTGTGCGGCGCTTTATTGAGGAAGAGATCCTTCCCCACCACGAAGCGTGGGAAGAAGCGCAGATCGTACCGCGAGAGCTGTGGCTGAAGGCGGGCGAGATGGGCCTGCTGTGCCCCAATGCGCCTGAGGAATATGGCGGCATGGGCGTGGACTGGCTGTTCAATGTCGTGATCATCGAAGAGATGGCACGAGCTGGCGCATCGGGGCCGGGATCGGGCTTCATGGTCCATTCCGAAATGGCCGCGCCCTACATCCTGGCTGGCGGATCGGACGAGTTGAAAGCCAAGTGGCTGCCCCGCATGATCGAGGGCAAAGCGATTGGCGCACTTGCGATTACGGAGCCCGGCGCGGGCAGCGATGCCAAGGCCATTCGCACCCGCGCGGTGCGCGATGGCGATGATTACGTCATCAGCGGCCAGAAAACCTATATTTCCAACGGGCAGAACGCCGATCTGTTTATCGTTGCCTGCAAGACCGATCCCGATGCAGGCGCCAAGGGCGTTTCGCTGGTGCTGGTGGATGGCAATGCGCCGGGGCTGGAGCGTGGCCGCAACCTCAAGAAGATTGGGCTGAAGGCGCAGGACACGTCGGAAATTTTCTTCAACGATGTGCGCGTGCCGGTGGCCAACAGGCTTGGCCCTGAAGGCGGCGGTTTCGGCATGATGATGTCAAAACTGGCGCAGGAGCGATTGTCACAGGCCGTGCGCAGCATCTGCGTGGCGGAAGTCTCTCTTGAGCAGACGGTGGAATACACCTCCGAACGGCAGATGTTCGGAAAGACCGTGGCCGATTTTCAGAATACGCAATTCGTGCTGGCGCAGCTGGATGCAGAGACCACCGCGCTGCGCGTATTCACGGACTGGTGCATCACGCGCTTCATGGACGGCGATCTGACGCCGGTTGAAGCGGCAAAGGCAAAATTGCTTGTCACCGATCTGCACTGCAAGGTCGTGGACCATTGCCTGCAGTTCTTCGGCGGCTATGGCTACATGCTCGAATACCCGATTGCGCGGGCTTACACCGATGCCCGCATCACCCGCATCGCCGGAGGGGCGAGCGAAGTGATGAAGCAGATCATCGGGCGCGATATTTTCAAAAAACAATAAGAAAACAAGGCGTTTTACGCTGAAGTCTCGAAATGTGTAAATATACCATATGCTAGCATACTGTTCTTATGTATGCTTTATGTGATTCGAGGGAGGGGTTCTGGTGAATCTGGCTGAACTTAAAGATTTTCGTCTGAAACCAATCGTCCACCGGTATGACGCGAAGGACAGCATGCTGTACGCGCTGGGCCTGGGATATGGCGACGATCCTACCGATCCCCGGCAGGTGCAGTTCGTGTATGAGCAGGGGCTGAAATCGGTTCCCTCGATCTGCGTCGTGCTCGCCCATCCTGGTTTCTGGATCAACACCCCCAATCTTGAGATTGACTGGGTCAAGGTGTTGCATGGCGAACAGGCCTTTACGCTTCACAGCCCCCTGCCCGCCGAAGGCGTGGTGCGCGGCGAGTATGATGTTGTGGCGGTGGAGGACAAGGGGCCGAAGGGCGCCGTGATGCACGTCACCAAACGGCTTTACGATGATGAGAGCGACGCCCTGCTTTCCGAAGTCACCAGCGTTTACATGCTGCGCGGCGATGGCGGATGCGGCGATTACGGCACCGTGCCCACCCCTCCCCAGCCGTTGCCGGACCGTGATCCGGATATGACGGTGGAGATCTCCACGCTGCCGCAGTCTGCGCTGATCTATCGCCTGTCCGGCGATCGCAATCCCATTCACGCCGATCCGGAAGCCGCCAGGAAGGCCGGTTTCGATCGCCCGATCCTGCACGGATTGTGCAGCATGGGCATCGCCACACGCGCCATTATCGATGCCGTGGCCGACGGCGACCCCGATCGCCTGAAGGCGCTTTCACTGCGCTTCAGCAAGCCGGTCTACCCCGGTGAAACCCTGCAGATTTCCATCTTTCGGGATGGCGCGGATTACCGCTTCTCAGCACGTGCCATGG
The DNA here is from genome assembly GCF_009807005.1 of Aurantiacibacter rhizosphaerae. Classification (GTDB taxonomy): domain Bacteria; phylum Pseudomonadota; class Alphaproteobacteria; order Sphingomonadales; family Sphingomonadaceae; genus Alteraurantiacibacter; species Alteraurantiacibacter rhizosphaerae. The sequence continues at coordinate 17,255 of NZ_WUBR01000004.1, forward strand.
AGCGGGACCTCGTTGTCCTCGACCGCGGCACCGCAGTGCTCAACAATTAGAATATAGAGGAAAAGCAATGGATAAGTCGTTGGAAGGTAGAGTCGTCATCGTCACCGGTGCCGGTGGGGGCGTGGGTGAAGGCATCGCCAAGCTGGCCGCATCGCGCGGGGCACACGTGGTGGTGAACGATCTTGGCGGCAGCCCCACGGGCGAAGGCGCCGATGCCGGACCCGCGCAGCGCGTGGCCGACGAGATCAAGGCCGACGGCGGCAGTGCCATTGCGAACACGCAATCCGTGGCCGAGTGGGACAGCGCGCATGAAATCGTGCAGTCCGCCATCGATGAATTCGGCCGTCTCGATTGTGTCGTCAACAATGCCGGCGTCTTGCGCGATGTGATCTTTCACAAGATGTCGAAGGAAGACTGGGACATTGTATGCCAGGTCAACCTGGACGGCCCGTTCTTCATGTCCCGCGCGGCTGCCCCGCATTTCAAGGCGCAGGAAAGCGGCTGCTTCGTGCATCTTACCTCCACCAGCGGCCTGATCGGCAATCTGGCGCAGGCCAACTATTCCGCCGCAAAGATGGGCGTCGTGGGCCTGTCGAAAAGCATCGCGCTTGATATGCAGCGTTTCAACGTGCGTTCCAACTGCATCGCGCCGTTCGCCTTCACCCGCATGGTGGGCACCATTCCCGCGAATGACGAACGCAACCGCGAACGCCTGGAAATCGCCAAGCGCATGACGCCGGACAAGATCGCACCGCTGGCCGTGGGCCTTATGCTGGACGATGCGAAGGACGTCACCGGCCAGGTCTTCGCCTCGCGCATGAACGAGGTGATGCTGTTTAGCCTCAACCGCCCCATCCGCACCGCGCAGACGAGCGATGGATGGACGCCGGAGAGCGTGGTAAGCCATGCAATCCCGGCGATGCGACCCAGTTTCTACCCGCTTGATCGTTCGTCCGACGTGTTCACCTGGGATCCGTTCTGAGACGCTTATGACCGTGCAACCAGCAGAGGGAACGCTGACCGAGCTGGTCAATGGCGTTCTCACCATCTCGCTTAATCGCCCCGATCACGGCAATTCGATACCTGCGAATACCGTGCCGGACGTGGTGCGCATGATCCGCTCTGCTGGGCAGTCCCCGGAAGTGCGCTGCGTCGTCCTGCAGGGCGTTGGCAAGCACTTCTGCACGGGCGGAGACCTGCGCGCCTATTCGCAAGAGCTGGCGGACGGACCGGAGGCGTTGCAGCGCAGCTTCAAACAGCGGCTGGACAATGTGTCCGATCTGATCATGGCGCTGGTGGCGCTGGACAGGCCCGTCATCGCGCGGTGTCGCGGCGTGGTTGCCGGCGCCGGGCTGATGTTCGCACTCACTTCGGACTGGGTGATAGCAGACGACAGCGCGACATTCATGTTCGCCCATCGCCGCGCCGGGCTTAGCCCCGATGGCGGCGTGAGCTATTTCCTGCCGCGCATCGTGGGGGAGCGCACTGCGGCGCAGCTGATCCTTGGCGGCCAGCTGGTGAAAGCGGACCGCGCGAAGGAGCTGGGCCTGGTGACGGAACTGGTTGCCGCCGATGCGCTGGACGAAACTGTCTTCCGCCTTGCAGGGGAATTGGCCGGGGCGCCGCAACTGGCCATGCGCACGGCAAAGCGGCTGATCTATTCTTCTTCCGCAGACAATCTCCAAGCGCATCTGGCGGCTGAAACGCAGGGCATTGTCGAGGCCGTTGGCCATCCCGATTTCGCAGAAGGCGTCACCGCTTTCCTGGAAAAACGACGGCCCGATTTCAGCTAGCGAAACGCGGATCGCAGCTATGGGGCTGCGAGACTATCTCGCGCCGAACCGCGTTAAACCATTCTGATTACACGGGTTTTTTAAGCCCAGCCCTTCTTGCAGCCCGCACACCGGGACGCTGCAACGCCGCCCGTTTTACATCTTTAAACTAATAGTACACTTGCATACCTTGTGTTAGCATTGTACTGAAGATTCGAGGGGTCAAGCTGTTGGCCCGATCAAAAATCGATCTGGTTGAGAGGAATGAATATGCGCGATCCATATAAGGTAGTTGTTTGGGGTCCGGGTGGTTTGGGCACTGCCTGCATCTATGAAATCGCGCAGCGCGAGGATATCGAACTGGTCGGTGTTCGCTGCTTCAATCCTGAAAAATCCGGCACGGATGCAGGAACGCTGATCGGTATCGATCCCATGGGCGTCACCGCCTCTGACGATAAGGAAGCGGTTGCCGCCATCGAGTGCGATGCCATCATCTTCACTCCGCGCGATCTTGGCAATTACAACAATGATGAAGAATTGCTGTGGCTGCTGCGTTCGGGCCGCAACATCATCACCGTGCTGCCCTATCAGCATGTGCGCCTCACCCGTGACGAGGATTTCGTCAAACAGCTGGAGGCAGCATGCGAGGAAGGCGGCTCCGTTTTCCATGCGACCGGCGTCGATCCCGATGTGATCAGCGATCGCGTGCTGGCCGGGCTGACAGGGTTCTGCAACGACATAACCCGCATCAAACTGCAGGAAAACTGGGATTTCCAGTTCACCCCGCCAGAAACCATGGCCCTGTGCGGCTTTGCCAAGACCCCGGAAGAGGCACGCGCGATGCCTGTGGCGGCAATCATCGCGGACAACTTCCTTACCCAGGTATGCCGCGGTGTCGGCCACTCCCTTGGCGTGGAATATTCGCGGGTGGAGAACACCAATGATTACATCACCACCGACAAGGAAATCGTGCAGGAAAGCATGAACATCCCCGCCGGAACGGTGGGCCGCGTAACGCACCGTTGCAAGGGCTATGTCGGCGATGCGACCGAACCGTTCTTCGAGGTTGAGGTGAACTGGCATTCCGGCGCCGACATGCTGCCCGAAGGCACGGAGCCTGATCAGTACTGGGTTATCGACATCGAAGGCCGTCCGTCGATCAAGACGACAGTCGATATCAAGGCCTCGCTGGAAACACGCTCTCGCTTCATCCCGATCGGGGATATGAATTCCGAACCCGGCTATCACGCAACCATCGCGCCCTGCCTGCAGGCATTGCCGGTTGTGGCCAATGCCAAGCCCGGTATCCTGCCGGTCACCCTGCCGCAGATGCGCTGGATGCCAGACTATCGTCAGGCCGAAGCCAACTGATCCGCCCAAGTGTGTATCGTCTGACTAGGAACAAGCTATGGTCGAGATATTGAGCAGCTGGGGGTGGGATGTAAGCTTCCCCACCGCCGTATTCATTTTTTGCAGCCTCTACGTCTTCACAGTCGTCACCATAATCTGGGTGATCGGGCTGTTCCAGAAGAACCATTCCATGATGGATGGCTATTATGGCTGGGGCTATGCCTCGGTCGGCTGGATCGCCTATCTGGCGGCGCAGCCGACTTCGGCAATTGCGGCGTTGCTGTTGATCATGTCGTCACTGCATGGCGCAAGGTTGGGCTATTACCTGTCCAGACGCTGGGTTGGCTATCGTGCCATTGGCACTGGCGATGCGCGCTATGCAGGTTTCTACAAGCAGCTTCAGCCGGGCTATTGGTGGAAGAGCTTTCTTCTGGTGATGCACCCGCAGACCATCGTGATCATGGTGATCTCGCTGCCCACGATCTATGGCATCACCACCGATCCCGATCAGTCGAAAACCATGCCGATCCTGGGCTTCGTGGGCATGGCGATCTTCGGCATCGGCCTGTATTACGAATGGCTTGCCGATGGCCAGTTGCAGGCGTTCAAGGCTGACAAGATCAACAAGGGTCGCTTCGATTCCGAAGGACGCTGGATCATCTCCGGCACGCCCGCCGATGTCGGCACCAATGCCGGAACGGGCAAGCGCTATCTGGAAACCGGCGTATGGGCCTTGACGCGCCACCCCAACTATTTCGGCAACACCACCGTTTGGTGGGGCCTGTGGCTGACGTGCTATGCATATCATCCCGATCTGTGGTGGACCGTGGCCGGCCCTGCCTTCAACACGCTGATGTTGACCAAGATCCTTGGCACGGCCTTCCAGGACAAGTTCATGGGCGATCGCCCGGAGTACAAGGAACTGATGTCCAAGCGGGGAGGCTTCTTCCCCCGCTTCTGGTAACAGGAGATATTGGCGCGAACGCATTGTATGCATAGTTATCATTCGCTATTGGGTGTAATTCCCACTGATCGGAATTGATATGACTGCTACTGAAACCGAGAAATCTGCCTCGAAACGCGTTCGCGCCACTGCTCCTAATCTTCGCATTGGCTTTCTGGTCCATGATGTTTCCCGCATGCGACGAACTCTGTTCGATCAGGAAGTGAAACAACTTGGTATTACTAGGGCGCAGTGGTGGGCGCTGGCCAACCTTTCCCGTCACGAACAGGAAGGCATGATCCAGAGCGATCTGGCTCGCCTGCTGGATGTCGGCAAGGTGACTGTCGGCGGTTTGATTGATCGCCTGGAAGACAGCGGCCATGTCGTGCGCCAGGCCGATGAGCATGATCGCCGGATCAAGCGCATCTTCATCACCGAACTTGGTGATGAGGTGATTGAGCGCATGGCTGAAGTCGGGCGGAAGCTGAACAGTGTTATCATGCGCGGCATCACGCTGGACAATATTCACATCGCGGAAGACGTGATGCAATCCATGAAGGATAATCTGCGCGCTGCCCTGTCATCCGATGGCGCTGACAGCGGCACGTCGGAAGACATTCTGCTGGAGAAGGAATAACCGGGCTGCGGTTGCACGCTGTGCGCCGCGCCTTCATCTGAAACTCAACGGCCTGCGCGTTTTCATGACGCGCAGGCCGTTTGATTCTCAAGTCTTAAAGCTGCATCCCGCCATCCACGGCGAGGGATTGGCCGGTCACATAACGCGCCTTGTCCGACAGCAGGAAGGATATGGCATTCGCAATATCCTCCGCCTCGCCAAAGCGTTTCAGCGGCAGGCCATTACGCAGGCCGTCGACGAATTTCTCCAGGCCCGGCTTGCCCAGCAACTCTGCCCCCAGCCCTGCGTCAATAAAGCCGGGACCAACGCAATTGGCGCGAATGCCAAAGCGCCCTTCTTCCAGCGCAACGCCTCTGAACAGCATCTCGATCGCCGCCTTCGGTGCTGCGGAACAGATATCGCGCGATGGCACGCGCTCAACAGCCGCAGTGATCACTGCGACCATGGAGCCGCCCTTGTCACGCAAGTGCGGCAGCGTGGCCCACACGAGGTTGAAGGCCCCGTTCACATCGGCATCAAATACCGATTTCCACTCCTGCGGCGTGATGGCGCTGATAAATTTCAGGGGCAGATGCGGCCCCGCGGCATAAACCAGCGAATCGATCCCGCCGTGCGTTGCTGCCGCCGTATCGACAAAATCCTTCACGGCATCGGCGTCTGAGTGATCCATCTGATGGCAGCTGGCGCTGACGCCCAGCCCCTCAAGCTCTTCTTTCAGCGCCTGGGCAACATCCCCCTTGGACCGATAGGTGAAGGCTACGGGCCGCCCCTCTGCCGCCAGCACCTTGCAAATTTCGCGGCCAATGCCCCCTGCCCCCCCTGCGATCAAGGTGGCGCCAACTGTCTTCTTCGTCATCCTGCTTCCCTTTGCATGTCTTGCGTAATCAACCACAACCGGGGTTGCCGGAAGCGTATAAGCAGTTATAGTACGCCTGCGAACGAAAAAGGGAAGAGGGATGGCTCAAGGCAAATTCGAAATAGAGCAGCGGGACGCCATCCTGATTGCCACGATCAACCGGCCGGAGAAGCTCAATGCCTTCGATCTCGAGATCTGGGAAGGCCTGTGGGCGGCCACGCGGCAATTGGCATCGGACGATTCTGTCCAGGTCCTGCTGGTGAAGGCGGAAGGCAAATATTTCTCCTCCGGCATCGATCTTACCAGCGAACTGGCGCCCGCGGCAGACCTTACCGACCCTTCCAAATTCCGGCAGTGGTATCGCGCGGGCACCGGCAGCCTGCACGCGCTGGGCGATGAATGGGAAGCCATCGGCAAGCCTATCGTCGTCGCGCACCAGGGCCCATGCCTTGGCGGTGCGCTTGAGCTTTCACTGTGCGCGGACTTTCGCCTCGCATCGCGCGATGCCCGCTATGGCCTGCCTGAAATCGCCTTTGGCGGCATTCCGGGATCTGGCGGCACAAGCCGCCTTGTACGCCTTGCCGGGCCGCACTGGGCGCGCTGGTTGAACCTGGCCAACAAGCAGGTGGATGCAGAGCTGGCGCGCACCATCGGCATTGTGCACGACATCTACGATCCCGAAAATTTCACCGCAGAGGTGGATAGCTTCTGCGATGCCATGGCCGCCATCCCGCCCGAAGCCTTTGCCGCGGGCAAGCTGGCCATCGAACTGTCCGCCGATCTCGACAAGGCGCAGGCGCGCAATGTGGAGCGTCTGGCGGTGAGCGCCCTGATCGGCGGCAAGGAACTGCGCGAGATGATGAGCGCGATGAAAAAGCGCCTTTCGGGCGAGCGTTGAGGATTTCATGACCGACCAATCCGAGAACATCTTCGGCAATCTTGAGGAGCTGGAGGTCAAGCTATCGCGCACCAAAAGCTGGGGCGGTATCGAGACCGAGAACAGCTATGGCCCCGCCGATACCAGCGATGCCGACTATGCGGAGAAGCTGGGCGATCCGGGCACCTTCCCCTTCACTCGCGGCGCCTACCCCAAGATGTATCGCAGCCGGATGTGGACCCTGCGCAACATCGTTGGCTACGGCGCGCCGGAAGATACGCGCGACGGGCTGGAAAAGGTGCTGGCGTCCGGCGGCACGGGCATCAACATCGTGGTTGATCCGCTCACCACGCAAAGCATCGATCCCGATCACCCATCCTTCGGCCCGGAAGTTGGCTTGGAAGGATGCTCTCTGCCGACGGCGAATGACATTGATCGGCTGCTGGACGGGGTGGACCTCAGCAAGATTGACACCGCCTGGCACTGGGCCGCGATGGCATATCCGATGGTGGCGGCAGTCCATGTAAAGCGCGGGCAACCGCTTGAAACTCTTCAGGGCTCCAGCATGCCCGATATGCTGCAGGAAACCCTTTCTGGCTGGGGCGAACGGCTGGTGCCCACGGTGCTGGGCCACAAGACCACCGTGGATGAGATTGAATACAGCGTGCAAAACAGCCCGCGCTGGGCGCTGGGCATGCCGCAGGCCTACGACTTGCGCGAACGCGGCCTGACGCCTGCGGGCGAAATTGCGCTGGGCATGGCGTTCATAAACAAGACGCTGGAAGACCTGGTGGAACGCGGCCTGCATGTTGATCAGATCGCGCCATCGCTGGCGTGGGTCTCCACATCAGACATCGATTTCTTCGAAGAGGTGGCGAAATTCCGTGCGCTCAGGCGTTTCTGGGCGACCACCATGAAAGACCGCTTCGGTGCCCAGGACGTGCGATCGATGCGGCTCCGCGTGGCGTGCCACACCTCCGGCAAATCGCTGGTGTACAAGCAGCCGCTGAACAACCTCACCCGCACGGCGATAGAAGGTTTTGCCGCCCTGTGCGGCGGGGTCCAGTCATTGGAAGTGTGCACGTTTGACGAACCGGTGGGCGTGCCAACGCACGAGGCGCGCGACCTTGCCATTCGTCAGCAGCAGATCCTTGCCAATGAAGTGGGCGCGGCCCGCGTGGCCGATCCGCTGGGCGGCAGCTGGTATGTCGAGGCGTTGACCGATGCGGTGGAAACAGAGGCCAAGGCCATGCTGGACCAGATCGAGAAGATCGGGCTGCTGAAGGCAATTTCTGACGGCACGATCGAACAGATGATGGACGATCACAATCTGAAAATTCAGCGAGAATTGGATGACGGAGAGCGGATCGTGGTGGGCGGCAACCGCTTCATGCCGGAGGAGGAGCCTGCCCCGCAGCGCTTCACTTTCGACAGGACGAACACCGAAAATCACATCCGCCGCTTTATCGCGCTGAAGGGATCACGCGATCAGGATCGTTGGCGCGATGCGCTGCGCACCGTTCACAGCGTCGCCAAATCGGGCGGCAATCCGATCGGCCCGATGATTGATGCCTTTGTGGCCGATGCCAGTGTTGGCGAAGTCTGGGGCTCCATCCGGGTCGCCCATGGCCTCTCCTACGATCCATACGATACACTGGAAGCACCACTCGATTATGCAGACTGAAACAGAAATCCAATCCGGCGGGGGCCAGCCCGTTCGCTGCCTGCTGGGGATGCTGGGCACCGATGTCCATTCCAAGGGCATCCGAACCATTGCGCAATTGCTGCGCGATGCCGGGATCGAGGTGATCTATCTGGGCGAACACAACAGCGTGAAAGGCATGGCCAGCGCCGCGGTGGACGAGGATGCAGACCTTGTTGGCCTGAGTTTTTCTTCCGCCGCATATGTCACCTACACCCGCCAATTGGTGGAAGAGATGAAGCGTATCGGCGCGCAGGATATCCCCATCATGCTGGGCGGCATCATCCACCCGGATGATCATGCTGAACTGCGCGAAATGGGCGTGCGCGGCATTTTTGGCGCTGGGTCCACCACCGAAGAAATCGTGGAATTCGTGCGATCCATGGGCAGGAGCCAGTAGCCCGGCATGGGCGAGCTGGCAGACAGTATTCTCGCAGGTGATCGCAGGGCAGCCGGCAGGCTGATCTCCCAGGCAGAGCGCCGGGATCCGCAGGCGGTGGAAGACCTTGGCATCCTTTACCGGCATGGCGGGCATGCCCGCACCATCGGCATCACCGGCCCGCCGGGCGCTGGGAAAAGCACGGTGGCAGATGCGCTGATCACGCGCTTCCGCAAGCTTGGCCAGACCGTTGCCATCATCGCCGTCGATCCCAGCAGCCCCATTTCCAGTGGCGCCGTATTGGGAGACAGGGTGCGCATGATGCGCCATTGCGATGATGAAGGCGTGCTGGTGCGATCAATGGCAACGCGCGGCGCGCTGGGCGGCCTCTCCGCTGCCACGGGCGACGCGATCACTGTTTTCGATGCTATGGGCTTTGACATCATCATTATCGAGACAGTCGGCGTGGGCCAGAGCGAGACCGATATCGTCGGCCATAGCGAAGCGGTGATCCTGCTGCAGACGGCATTGGGCGGGGACGGTGTTCAGGCGATCAAGGCCGGCGTTCTGGAAATTGCCGACCTGATCGTGGTCAACAAGAAATCGACATCAGGATCGGACAAGATGGCGCGCTTCCTGCGCGAAAGCCTGCATGATCGCCCCATGCGCGCCGATGGCTGGGATGTTCCGGTTCTGCTGACAGAGGCATCGGAAGATATCGGCATCGACAAGCTTACCGATACGCTGGTGCAGCGCTTCTATCACAATTCCACGCAGGATCGCGTTTCCGTAACGCGGCGGCGGCAGGTGGCCGCACACCTGACGGCGCTGGCCGATGTGGAGGTTCGCAGCTTGACGAAGAGGCTGGTTGCAGGGGATGCGACGCCAGAGGCATGGCAGGCCGTGCTGGAAAGGCGATCCGATCCCTGGACGCTTTCCGCCCAGCTATTCGAGAAGTTGAGATGACCGATTACGTGCGCGTCTGCGAAACAGGCGAGATACCCAATGGCAGCCATCGCGCCTTCGATGTGGGGGACATTTCCGTGCTGATCCTGCGGGTGAACCGCGAATTTCACGCGGTGCGCAATCGCTGCACCCATCTGGATTTTCCGCTGGAGGGCGGACGGCAGATGGGGTGCGAAATCATCTGCCGAAAGCACGGCGCGCGTTTCGATACGAGCAACGGCCGAGCCTTGACGGGCCCGGCCGTGGATCGCCTGGCGGTCTATCCCACCCGCATCGTGGAAGGGTGGATAGAAGTTGCCGTGCCCCGGCCCGCCGCCGATTGATCAATCAGTCGATAGTGCCCAGCACATCACCGACCTGATAGGTTTCGCCGGGCTCTGCCTTGATGTGCAGCGTGCCCGATGCGGGGCTTTCTACTTCCTGCGTCGATTTGTCGCTCTCGATCGAATAAAGCGGCTCGCCCTCTTTCACGGTGGCGCCATCGGCACAAAGCCATTCGGCAAAAACCGCCTCGTTCATGGAAAAACCGATCTTGGGTAACAGAATTTCATAAGCCATCGACTTGTCTCCTTAGTCCACCGGATCGAGCGACAGCATCGATCGTACTTCCGCCGCGATGCCCTGCGCATTGGGCGCAAAGGCATCTTCCAGCGGTTTTGAAAATGGCACGGCGCAAAACGCCCCGCCGAGCCGTTTTACAGGCGCCTTCAGATCACCAAAAAGCGCTTCGTTCACGACGGCGGCAATCTCGCTGCCAACGCCGAAGGGCTTCGTCGCCTCATGCACGGTGAGCAGTCGGCCGGTTTTCTTCACAGAGGCGATCACCGTGTCCTGATCCCAGGGCGCAATGGTGCGCAGGTCGATCACCTCCGTGTCCACCCCGTCCTCTGCCAAGGCTTCCGCAGCGGCCAGGGCCTCGTTTGCCATGCGGGAATAGCTGACGATGGTGAGGTCCTTGCCCTCCCGCGCGATCCGGGCCTTGCCCAGAGGGATACGCTCCCCACGGGTCGGGGCAGGGCCCGGCGTCCAGTAACTCGGCATGTTTTCGATAAACAGCACGGGATCGGGATCGTCGATGGAGGAAAGGAGCAGGCCGTAAGCCTCTGCCGCATTGGCCGGTGCCACCACCTTGATGCCGGCGGTGTGGGCGAACCAGGCCTCCAGATAATCGCTGTGCTGGCCGCCAACGGAAAAGCCCGCGCCCGTCATCGTGCGGATCACGATGGGCACATGCGTCTGCCCGCCTGACATGAAGCGCAGCTTTGCCGCGTGATTCACGATCATGTCCATCGCCACGGTGGTGAAGTTCATCAGCATGATCTCTGCCACGGGTTTGTAACCCACCAGCGAGGCACCGATCGCTGCGCCCATGATCGCCTGCTCGGAGATCGGGGTGGAGCGCACGCGTTTTCCATATTTGGTGGACAGCCCCTTGGTGACGCCCATCACGCCGCCCTCTTCATTGTCGGCCAGGTCTTCACCCAGCATCACGACCTTGGGGTCCTCCGCCATTGCATCGTCCAGCGCCAGGTTCAGAGCCTGCGCAATCGTCATCTTCTCAGTCATCGGACCCTCACGCCAGTTCGGTGGCAAAGACATCGCGCCGGAGTTCGTCCAGCGTCGGGAAATCGGAATCGAGCGCGAAAGCAATCGCCTCGTCCAGCTGCGCAGTGATGTCGGCGCTGATCTTGTCGGCGTCCGCTTCACTCAGCACGCCATCGGAAATCAGGCGGGCACGCAGGCGAGCGACCGGATCGGCATCAATGGCCTTCTGCCGCTCTTCCTTGTCCATGTAATGGCCGTCATCACCCAGAAGGTGGCCGTTGAAGCGGTAGGTCATCGCCTCGATCAGCGTCGGCCCCTCACCCGCCTTGGCGCGATCGATGGCGATCTTGGCCGCGCCGTACATGGCTTCGGGATCGTTACCGTCAACGGTGATGCCAGGCATGGCATAGCTTGCCGCGCGGTCCCCGATGCGATCCACCGCCGTGCTGTTGGCAAAGGTGGTATGTTCGGCATAGCGGTTGTTCTGACACACGAACACCACGGGCAATTTCCACAATGCCGCCAGGTTCAGCGATTCATGGAATGCGCCGATATTGGCCGCGCCATCACCGAAATTGGCGATGGTAACGCGGTCATCCCCGGACAATTGGGAAGCCCATGCAAGGCCATTGGCAATCGGCATGCTGCTGCCCACCACGCCGGTGGTAACCATCACGCCTGTTTCCGGGTGGGTGATATGCATCGGCCCGCCCTTTCCCTTGCACGTGCCGGTTACACGGCCAGCGAGTTCCGCCCACAAAAGCTTGGGCGGCACACCCTTGGCCAGCATGTCATGCGTGCCGCGATAGATGGTGCAAATGTAGTCCTCCTCCGTCAGATTGACGGAGATCGCAGAGGGGATCACCTCCTGCCCGCGCGGACTATAATAGGGCATCACGATCCGACCGGTCTTCACGACCTTGTGGGCTCGTTCGTCATTCAGGCGGATCAGTTCCATCTTCTCGTACATGCGTACAAGTGTCGCCGAATCCGGGATGGGATAATTGCTCATCAGTCCTCTCTCGGTGTGTAACGCCGGCTCGGTTCTCGGCCCGCCTTGTTATTTGGCACTAAGCATATTTTTTGCTAGCGTACAAGTTTCCAGTTGCACTATGCACTGACCCGATTGGAGAGGCTGATGTTCCGCGAAGGCGAGCGCGTGTTTATGGTGGGTGCCGCCGGCGAACCGACCTGTTTGGTGGACAATGCCCTTTCCGCAGGGGTTCACCTGATTACCAGCTTCGTGCCCGGTATCAATCGCATCGATCCCGATGTGATGGCGGACAAAACGCAGGTTTCCGCCCTCTTCGCACATCCCCAAGTCATGCGCGCGCGGCCGCAGCAATTTAAGCGTTTGCCGATCAGCTATGGCCAATTCACGCGCCTGCTGCGCGATAGTTTCCCGATTGATACAGCCGTGGTGCAGCTATCCCCTCCCGATGCAGACGGGCGGTGCTCGCTTGGCCCGATGGTCGAATTTGCGCTGCTGGCCGCGCGCAATGCAAACCGCGTGATCGGCGTGCTCAACAATCGCACACCCCGCCTGCCAGGCACGCCCACCCTTTGGGCCAGCGATCTGAACGAGGTGGTGGAGGCAGACACGGCGCTGCCCAATTACGCAGTGGAGCCGGATGATGTGGCCCGCCGGATTGCAAACCTGGTGCTGGACATCATCCCGCCCCGCCCCACCATCCAGCTTGGCCTGGGCAAAATACCCAATGCGCTGACCCAGGGCCTCTCCACATTGCGCGACCTCACCTTTCATTCCGGCATGTTGTCGGATGGGATCATGCAATTGCAGAATGCTGGCGCGCTTCTGCCCGGCGCAACGCATAGCACCACGGCTCTGCTGGGGTCTGACGGGTTTTACGAATGGGCGCAGGAGCAGCCAGAAATCCGCATCGCTGGCTGCGATGAAATTCACAGCGCCCGCATTCTGGGCGGGTATGAGCGACTGGTGGCAATCAACTCCGCACTGGAAGTGGACCTTAACGGGCAGTGCGATCTTGAACACGCAGGCGGCCGCGCCATCAGCGGACCCGGCGGCGCGCCCGATTTCGCCCGCTCCGCGGCGCTCAGCGAAGGGGGATGCAGCATCATCGCCCTTCCCGCCTCCGTAAAAGATGCCTCGCGTATCGTGCCGCGCCTTTCGTCGGGCGTCGCCTCCCTTGGTCGCAGCGATGTGGATGTCGTGGTGACGGAGCACGGCCTGGCCGATCTGCGCGGGCTCGACACGCCAGCAAGACGCAAGGCGCTGATCGCGATTGCCGCCCCCGAACATCGTGCCGCGCTGGAAGCGGCCCCCTGAACATCGAATTGAGGAGAGAAACATGAAGCAATCCAACAAGGTCATCATCACCTGCGCGGTGACAGGCTCCATCCACACGCCATCCATGTCCGATGCGCTGCCGATCACGCCGGATCAGATCGCGGAACAGGCCATCGCTGCGGCAGAGGCCGGGGCCGCCATGCTGCACCTGCATGCCCGCAACCCGGAAACGGGTCAGCCGGATCAGAACCCGGAACTCTTCAAGCAATTCCTGCCGCGCATCAAACAGTCGACCGATGCAATCATCAACATCACCACCGGCGGCGGCCTCGGCATGTCTCTGGATGACAGGTTGGCAGCCGCGAAATGGGCGCAGCCTGAAATCGCTTCGATGAACATGGGGTCCGTCAACTTCAACATCTCCGCCGCGGGCGCGAAGATAGACCAGTGGCAGCATGACTGGGAAAAACCCTATCTGGACATGACGAAGGACTTCATCCTGTCCAACACCTTCGCCCAGATCGAGCGCGGCATTTCAGAACTAAGCGCGCAAGGCACGCGGTTCGAATTCGAATGTTATGATATCGCCCATCTCTACAATCTTGCCCATTTCGCAGACCGCAAGATCATAGAGCCGCCCTTCTTCATCCAGGGCGTGTTCGGCATCTTGGGCGGCATCGGTGCAGAGCCGGAAAACCTGATGCACATGAAGTCCACGGCAGATCGTCTGTTCGGCAATGATTACCACTTCTCCGCCCTGGCGGCAGGCCGCCACCAGATGTCCATGGTAACGCTGTCGGCCCTGCTGGGCGGGTCTGTCCGCGTGGGCCTGGAGGACAGCCTTTACGCAGGAAAGGGCAAGCTGGCTGCTTCCAATGCGGAGCAGGTGGCGAAAATCCGCCGCATTCTGGAGGAGTTGAGCCTGGAGATCGCAACGCCGCAGGAAGCGCGCGAGATGATGGCCACCAAGGGTGCCGATCAGGTCGCCTTCTGATAGTGATGCCAGACATGAGATCGATCCTCGTAACCGGTGCTGCAGGCGGTGTAGGCCGCGCGCTGGCGGTACGCCTGGCCGCGCGCGGTGACAGGGTGTTCGCCTGCGCGCGCTCCACCGCGCAGATTGCCGAGCTGGAGAGTGATCGCATCACGGCCATCGCCATGGATGTGTCTGACACCAAGTCCGTTGAGCAAGGCTTTGCCACGCTGGATCATCGCATCGGCGATGCTGCGCTGGATGCCGTTGTGCACTGCGCCGCGATGGCGCCGCTGGGCACGGTGGAATTCACTTCGCCAGATGATTACGCCCATGTGCACAACGTCAACACGCTGGGCGCGTTGCGCGTGTCGCAGGCGTCCTTCGCACGCATGCGGCAGGGCGGTGACAAGCGGCTGATCCTGCTGAGTTCGCTTTGGGGCCGGCTGTCCGGGCCGCTCGTCTCGAACTATGCGGCATCAAAGCACGCGCTCGAAGCCATCGTGGACTCCCTTCGGCGCGAAACGGAATCGTCCGGCATCCGCATCTCGGTTGTGGAGCCGGGCGTGATCAAGACGAAGATGTTCACCAATCAGACCGCCGAGATCCTCAACAAGATCGTAGATCTGAGCGAGGACGAGAGAGAGCACTACCTGCCGCTTTATCAAAGCTATCTGAAACTGTTTGAGCAGAGCGCGAAGACGGCGATTACCGCAGACCAGTGCGTGGACCGCGTGATCGAGGTGCTCGATGCGAAAAAGCCACGCACCCGCTACCTGGTGGGTGCGGACGCAAAGCTGCTTGTGCGTCTTGCCAGCTGGATGTCCGACAGCGCGCTGGACAAGCTGTTCTTCCGCATGACGCGCTGAAACGGCGCCGCTTTCGCAGCGCCCCCTCCCTCAGCCTGCCGAGGCGAAGGCCACCTTGGCGATGATGTTGCGCTGAATCTCGTTCGTGCCGCCAAAGATCGTCCAGCACCGACCGTAAAGATATTGATGCGCCATGGCGCTGGCCATCTCGGCCGCGCTATCCTCACCCTCACCCGTCACATCCGCGTGCAGGTCAACAGGATCATGCGTGGCGGCGTAGGGGCCTTGCAGATCGACGGCCAATTCGCTCAGCGCCTGGAGGATTTCCGTGCCGCGCACCTTCAGGATGGATGCATCCGCCCCTGCCGGACGGCCCTTGGCCCATCCTTCCACGAAGTAATGTTCCAGCGCGCGCAGCGTCTCGATCTGCACGCTGGCATCCACCATGCGCTGCGCCAGAATAGCTTTCAGTCCCGCGCTCACTGAGGGATCCTTCTGCACCTTCGCGTTCATGGCGCGCAGGCGGCCCATCAGGCGCAGCTTTGGCCCGGTGTCGGAGATGGAAAGGCGTTCGTGTGACAGCAGGAACTTGGCGATTGACCAACCGGCACCTTCTTCTCCGACGAGGTTCTCTGCCGGGACCATCACGTCATCGAAAAACACCTGGTTCGTGTGATGCTGGCCATCGATCGTCACGATCGGGCGGATGGTGATACCGGGCGTTTCCATGTCGATCAGCAGGAAGCTGATCCCGTCCTGTTTTCGGCCAGAGGAATCGGTGCGGACAAGGCAATGCATCCAGTCCGCCCAATGCGCCTCTGTCGTCCACATCTTCGATCCGTTGACGCGGTAATGATCGCCCTCGCGCACCGCCATCGTCTTCAGGCTGGCAAGGTCCGATCCGGCGCCCGGTTCGGAATAGCCCTGGCACCACCATACATCGGAAGAGATGATGCCGGGCAGATGCCGTTCCTTCTGCGCATCGGTGCCGAACTTGTTCAGCACCGGACCGATCATGGACACGCCATACGGGATGACCATCGGCGCGCCTGCCTCACCGCTCTCCTGCAGGAATGCCAGCTGCTGCACGGGGTCCCACCCCTCCCCGCCCCAGTCTTTCGACCATGAACCGAGGAACCAGCCACGATCCTGCAGGATCTTCTGCCAGCGCACGTAATCGCTTTTCTCAAGGTCGCGATACCGGCGCACTTTTTCGCGAATGTCATCGGGCAGCGACTGCGCGATGAAGTTGCGTACTTCTGCGCGAAATTCGGCGATGCTGTCATCACTCATGACCAAAACCCTCAATCTGTGCGAGGCGCGCGGCGCGCGCATCCGTTGTTCCGAATTGTGCCCTCATCGCGGCAAAACGGCGTGCATAATGGCTGACGGGCGTCTCATCGCTCACCCCCATGCCGCCGAACAATTGCACCGCCGCGTGGCCGACCGCCCGGCCACCCGCATCGCAGGCAAGGCTGGCGACGAGGATGGCGCGATTACGTTCTGCTGATGCCTTGCGACCCAGCGCGACAACCGCGGTGTGGGCCTGCGCCGCCACTTCCTCCGCCGCGATGGCCATGTCGGCGGCCATGTGCTGCAGCGCCTGGAACTGGGCCAACTTCGTGCCGAACTGTTCGCGCAAGCCTAGATACTCGAACGTATCGCGGTTCGTCGCACGCGCCAGCGAGGCTGCCTCTGCGGCAATTGCGACAAGGCCGTGGAGCAGCGCATCTTCAATCACCGCCTCCGCGTCACAATCGAGGTGATCTTTCTTTGCCACCCGCACTCCCTCGAAGTGCAGATCTGCAGAGCCTGCGGCGTCAATCTGCCGGGAGGGGGTGACAGTCAGGCCTGCCGCATCTTTCGCCAAGTCAAACAGAATGGTTCCATCCGGCCCATTCGCCGACACAATCAGACGATCGGCAACATCGGCATGGCGCACCGCAGGCTTCAGCCCGTTGAGGACAAAAACATCACCGTCTGCATCCGCCTTCATCTGCGGCGCGTTGAAGGGATCGAAGCCTTCCTGATGGGCAAATGCATAAACCACTTCACCCGCAGCCACTGCCTCTACCGAGCGCCCCGCGGCATCCAGCATACGTCCGCACAGGCCGACGCTCACCAAGATCGGTTCCACCAGCAGGCCGGGTGCCAGTGCATATTGCACCACGGCTAGGTCTTCTGGCGCGCCACCAAAGCCGCCCGCCTCTGGAGAGAGCAGCGCGGATGGCACGCCCAACTCGCAGAGCTCTTCCCACAGTGCCATGCGCCGGGGCGGGTTGGCGTGCAAATTGGCCGCCCGCGCCTCTATATCGCAGCGTTCCGAAACGAACCGGCTCAGCATTTCATGCAGCATCGTCTGCTCTTCGGAGAGCGGCAATTGCAAGGTCATGATCGTGTCTCTTTCAGGAATTGCATAGTCGTCACCAATGGGAAAAGCCCACGGACAACGGGATATCGAAATCATCGAACATGCGGATCGCGGTTGCGCGGCCGCCCAGCGTCACCGTGCCGCCCGGATGCATGGTGCAGCCCGCCAGATACAGTCCGTCCACACCCGGCACGCGGTAGTTCGAAAGTTCCGGCGTGGGCCGCGCGCCCAGCAATTGATCGGATGTCATCGCGATGCCCATGATGTCTCCCTTGCGCATGATGCGGCTGTGCCGATCGTGATCCGCCGGAGATTCGATAAGGCGCGCGGTGATGCTGGATTGATCGATATTGGTGGTGAAGGATGCGAACCAGTCGAACACCGCATCGGCCGCTTCCTGCTTCATCGCGTCCCAGCCACCCTGCACTTCGAATGGCGCAAACTGGTAAAGATACATCGCGGCCTGGCCCGCCGGTGCGCGGCTGGGATCAATGTTGCTTTGCACGTTCACCAGCGGCCCCAGATGATCCAGCGGCATCAAATTGTTACGGAAATCTTCAAACGGCTTGATGAAGGATTCCCAGTCCGCCGAAAGGCATTCCACCAGCGTAGGCTCGGCAAATTCGTCACCCTGCTTCCATTTCGGTGCCTCGGTCAGGGCGATCTGCTGATTGAGGGCGCCGAATTCGCTCAGCTTTACCGCCTTCGCGCGCGCCGCCACATCGGTAGGCACTTCGGGCACCATATCACCCAGGTCCCACGGGTGGATATTGGCCACCACTGCCTTGCTTGCGCGCATCTCCTCGCCATCTTCCAGGCGCACGCCGACACAGCGCCCGCCCTCTACGATCAGCTTGTCCACCGTGCGGTTCAGCTCAAGCTGGCCGCCGTGGTGATAGAGGCAATCCACCAGAGCCTTCGTCAGGTTTTTGGAGCCGCCCACCACCGTGCCCATCTCGAACGTGTGGGACAGGCCCAGCAACATATACATGGCAAGGCCGGTGCCGGGAGTATCCGGCCCGGTCATCATCTCACCCGCCCATTTGGCGAAGTGAATTTTCACCTGCGGCGATTCAAAGCGAGCGTTCAGGAAGTCCAGCACGCTGCCGCCCATGGCCGCAGCGATGCCCCTGCCCTTTTCGCTGGATGCGAGCAGCTTGTTGAATCCTGCCGCCGGCATTGGCGGGGCGTAGAATGCGGTGGTGAGTACCGGCAGCAACTCAAACGCTTCTTCCACCAGCTGCGCATAGGCAATGGCATCGCGTTCGCTGAACTGTCGAATGGCATCGATCGTCTTGTCGATATCGCGATACGAGATGAGTCCCGTGCCATCATCGAAGATGGAGGCGAAGGGCGCGCGGGTATAGGCCCAGCGCAGGCCGAAACGTTTCTCCAGCTCCAGCTCGTCATGCCGCACGATGGGGTTGGCAAGACAGGTCATGTAACCCATCGCGTGGGTATCATGGACGAAGCCTGGCGCGATCTCGACAGAGACTACACCGCCGCCCGCCACCGCGTTCCGCTCCAGCGCAACGACGGACATGCCCGCCTTTGCAAGGTAGCACGCGGTCGCAAGCGAATTGCTGCCCGCACCTACCACGATCACATCAATCGTCATGCATCTCACCAGTTATTTTCTTGAGCGAAGCATAGCCCAAGAACCAATTAGTTTGCAAGCGTACGAATATGCTTGCGCAAGGATTATTGCCCCGTTGGCAGGCAATTGCGCGTGCCAACGGGACGAATGAGTGCATCGCGCGATCCAAAGAAAAAGCGCTCCCGACAATGGCCGGGCGCGCTCCTTCAATCATTGGCAAAAGACGAGAATTTAGAAATTCTTCGTCACTGTCACGCCGAAGGTTTGCGGTGCTGCTTCATTGGCCGATACCGCAAGCGATGTCGTGGTGATCGTGTTGAAGTAGTACTCGTCAAACGCGTTCTTCATCCATGCCCGAACGGACCAGTCGCCCGGTTCATTTACATAGGTAACGGCGAAGTTCACCAGGTTGTAGCTTTCCTGCCGCGTCTGGTTTGAGGGATCCCAGAAGAAGCCATCGTTATAATACCAGTCTGCGTTGAACCGCAGCGTATGATCAACAGACAGTTCGGCCACATACTGCGCCCCGGCAGAAACGACGAACTCAGGCGAGCGAGCCAGTTCATTGCCGGTTACATCGAGGTTGACCGGACGGTTCACCGCGGGCGGCGGGCCAGCGGTAGGCTCCCCGATGATATTCGCAGCGAAAGCCGGGAAGGAATCGAACTCGGTATGCAGATAGGCCACATTGGCATTCACGCTGAACGCAGGCGTTACCTGCGCAATCGCGCTGACTTCTGCACCATAGGACGTTGCCGAAGCACCGTTCTGAAGGATCGTGGCGCCACCCTGCCCAGGAGCCAGCGACTGCACCTGGATATCGGTGAAGTCATAGTAGAAGAAGCTGGTGTTCACTCGCAGGTCGCCATTCAGGAAGTCTGACTTGCTGCCCACTTCGTAAGACGTCAGCTTTTCCGGATCGATCGGGCCGGGATTGCTTGGCCCTGCCGCGTTGTAAACGCCGGGCTTATACCCCTTGGAATAGGTGGCATACAGCAGCGTCGATCCAAGATCGTAATCCAGCGTTACCTTCGGCGTGAAAGCGTCCCAGCTTTCCTCCGAATCCGGATATTGCGCAATGACGGTGATCGGCCCTGTCAGTTCGCCATTCGCAATCATGCGGGTGGCATCGTAGGCAGAGAATTCCTTCTTGTCCTTGCTGTAACGCGCACCAACCGTCAGGTTCAGGGCATCGGTGATCGGAACCGTAGCCTGACCGAACACGGCCCAGGACGTGGTCTTGATATCGGTATAGCTCAGGATGGGTGTGCCGAACACGGCAAGGCCGGTGGGGTCAAACGCTCCATCTTCGTAGAAGCCGTAAACGCCCACGGTCCAGGTGATGTCGCTGCTGCTGGGCGATTGCAGCTGGAATTCCTGCGAGTAATCGTCCGTCTGGCTGTCAGCGAACACGCTGAAGATCGGCACCGGGCCACCATCGATATCCGTACCGCCCTGGAAATCCACACGGCGATAGCTGCTGATGCTGACGAAGCGGGCGAAGTCCAGATCCACGTCAGCACGCAGGATACCAAGCGTTGCCTTGGGCCGCGCGGCTCCCCTGCCGTCTGAGGAATCGAAGAACTTGTCATCCGGATCGAAATTGGGCTGCAGCGTCACAGGGTCCTGGATGTTGCGGAACACGTTGCCATCGGCCTGCGCCAGCTCGGAATGTTCCAGCGAAGCTTCCAGCCTCACCGTGTCCAGATCCAGCACCAGCTTGCCGCGTACACCCCACAGCCATTCGTCCTCCGGCGTGCCGTTCAACTGCCGCTGATCTTCAGGGATCAGGAAATCATAATAATGATCGCGCCGCTGGCCGACTGCGTAAACACCGGCATACAGATTATCGGTGATGGGCCCGGAGACATAGGCATTGCCCTCCAACCGGTCATAATTGCCGGCGGTCAGCTGAACCTGCCCCTCCAGCTCTGACGTCGGCGTGCGGGTTACCACGTTAATTGCGCCGCCCAGCGCGTTCTTGCCGTACAGCGTGCCTTGCGGGCCAAGCAGAACTTCGATGCGCTCCACACCCAGCAGCGAAACCACTGTACTGGCGTTGTTCGCAAGATAGACGCCGTCGATATAGGTCGCGACGCTGGGATCGGAGTTGATCGAGGCGATGTCACTACCGATGCCGCGCAGATATGGGGTCGCGAAGCCGGACTGGTTGCCGTAGTTCAGCGAGGGAATGCTCAATTGCAGGTCCTGCGTCGTGATGACCTGCTTTTCGCTCAGCGCCTCACCTGTGATAGCGGTCACAGCGATCGGAACATCCTGCAGACGCTCGGAACGACGCTGCGCCGTCACGATGATATCCTGGATTGCACCGCCGCTCTGCGTGGCCTGCTGATCGGCGGGCTGCGCCGCCGTATCCGTGGAAGCCTGCGCATAGGCAGTCCCACTGACCGTAGTGAGAAAACATGCCAACGCGGCACGATGCAATTTATGTAAAACCTTGCACTTAGACATTTCTGCCCTCCCATCCTCTCAGAATTTTTTCTGATTACTTTTTGCAGTACTTATAAAATCGGCAGTCATGGCGGGCCAATTAAAGCAACTCGCCGCACTGCTGCTTCATCGCGCCGATCAATTGCCAAGAGCAACGCTGTCGCGATCAAAGCGATATTTCAGATCGTTTCGTCGATACCTTCCTCTTCAGACCCTGCGTATCCCCACACACATGCCGCATCGCCTATTGTATAATGCAGCATATCGTCTGCTAGCATACTATCTACTACGCAACAATAGTGAAATAAAAATTCGCCGCCGGTTTGAACAGTCCGCCGCGGCATTCACACGCCTTGCGGCGACCGGGCGTTCGACCACGTAAAAAAGGCGCCGGACATCGCACAGTCCGGCACCAAAGGTATTGCTGAGAAATGAGTTGAAGCGGCCGCGTCAGTGCTATGCCGAAACCGCAGGCACTGCACAGTGGAACTGCCCCGCCGTCACAGATCGCAGCGAGTCATCCGCATGGGTCCCCGCCGGCCCTGGCACTTGCGACAGCACCGGCGCAGCTATTCATGCTATTTCGAAAGTTCGAGGATAATCGCGGAGAAATCCAGATCGCCGTGATCCTCGGCAAAGGCTTCGTACAGTTCGCGGGCGCGCTGCCCCATCTGCGTGTCGACACCGGCAGTCTCAGCCGCGGCCATCGCCAGCTTCAGATCCTTCAGCATCAGGCCGGTGGCAAAGCCGCCCTTGTAATCATTGTCCGCAGGCGATTGCGGACCTACCCCCGGCAGCGGGCAATAGCTTGTCATGGACCAGCACTGGCCGGATGAGACGCTGGAAATGTCATAGAAGGTTTGCGGGTCCAGCCCCAGCTTCTTCGCCGTGGCAAATGCCTCGCAAGTGCCGATCATGTGAATGCCCAGCAGCATGTTGTTGCAGATCTTGGCGGCTTGCCCATTGCCCGCGTCGCCTGCATGGATCACGTTCTTGCCCATCGCATCCAGGATAGGTTGCGCACGCGAGAATGCCGTTTGCGAGCCGCCAACCATGAAGGTGAGCGTGCCGCCAGCAGCCGCGGCGATCCCGCCGGATACCGGCGCATCCACCATGTCATAACCCGCATCCTGCGCCATCGCGATCACCTCTCTTGCGGTGGCAACATCGATGGTGGAGCAATCGAGCAGCACCGCGCCCGCTGGCGCACCACCGATCACGTCATCGGAATAGACCGACTTCACGATGGCGCCATTGGGCAACATGGAGACGACAGCCTCCACCCCTTCCACCGCTTCCTTCGCGGTGCCAAAAACGGTGCAGCCACTTTCCTTGGCCGCATTCAGCGCATCTTCGGAAAGATCGAATGCGCGCACATCATGCCCCGCCTTTACGAGGTTTGCGGCCATGCCGCCGCCCATATTGCCAAGGCCGATGAATGCGATTTTCATATTAACGTCCCTTCCATTCGCCATCGCGTTTCTCGATGAACGCGGCCATTCCTTCGGCCTTGTCTTCCGTTGCCGCCAGGATCTGGAACAGGCGCCGTTCGTGCAAAATGCCCTGATCGAGAAATGTCTCGAAAGCCGCGTTGACCATTTCCTTGTTCACCTTGGCTGCCATCGGAGGCATCGCGGCGATTGCTGCAGCGGTTTTCACCGCATCTTCCAGCAGTTGGTCATGCGGCACCACGCGGGCCACCAGCCCGCTGCGCTCGGCCTCTTCGGCGTCCATCATCCGGCCCGTCAGGCACATTTCCATGGCCTTCGCCTTGCCCACCGCGCGCGTCAGGCGCTGCGATCCGCCCATGCCCGGCGCAACGCCCAGCTTGATCTCCGGCTGGCCGAACTTCGCCTTTTCGGAAGCAAGGATGAAGTCCGCCATCATCGCCACTTCACACCCGCCTCCCAACGCGAAACCATTGACCGCCGCGATCCAGGGTTTGCGCGTCGTGCGCACCAGGTTGCTGGTCCAGCGGGCAAAGAAATCCTCGTTGTAAAACTCGGCAGCGGGCTTGTCGGCCATCTCCTTGATATCGGCGCCGGCAGCAAATGCCTTGTCGCCTGAGCCGGTGAGGACGAGGCAGCCTTGCGTATCGTCCTTTTCGAAAGCGGCAAATGCGGCGATCAGATCTTCCAGCACCTGCGTGTTGAGCGCATTCAGCGCCTGCGGGCGATTGATGGTGACCAGCGTAACCTTGTCGCGGCTTTCTACGGTGATGGTGTCATAGCTCATAGCGGTTTCCATTCTTCATCAGCGGGCAGCGGCGCGAAAATTGCGTCCAGCATTTCGTCCGTCACGCCTTCTGGCGTGGCCGGGTTCCAGGCCGGGTCATTGGATTTGTCGACGATCACGGCGCGCACCCCCTCGGCAAAATCCGGACGGGTGAGCACGCGAGACGCGGCGCGATATTCATTGCGCATTTCCTGCGCAAAATCGGTGAAGCCCTCGGCCGCGGCAAGTTCATGCAGAGAAACCTTGCACGCCTGCGGGCTCTTGCTTCTCAGCGTGGCCAGTTCCTTTGCCGCCCAATCGCTCTCATCCGCTTCCAGGCTGGCGAGAATATCTTCAAATCGATCGGAGGCGAAATGCCTGGCAATGCGATCCGCATTTGCTGCGATGCGCGCTTCGGGCGGTGTGGCGGACAGTTCGGAGAGGATGCCGCCAGCCCGCGCCGGGTTTTCGATAATCCGCGCCTTTGCCTCGGCAAGCTTGTCACTCGGCAGGTAATGCGTCGCGATCCCGGCCCAGACACATTCCGCCCCATCGAGCCGCGCCCCGGTAAGTGCGATAAACTGGCCAAGGCGGCTGCCAAGCCGCGCCAGATACCAGCCACCGCCCACATCCGGGAACAGGCCAATGCCCGTTTCAGGCATGGCAAAACGCGTGTTTTCAGTAGCGATGCGGAACTTTGCGGGCATGGCAATGCCAACGCCGCCGCCCATGGTGATGCCGTCCATGAAGGCCACCACGGGCTTTTCATAGGTGAACATCTGGTGGTTCAGCCGATACTCGTCATAAAAGAACTTTCGGCCCGACACGCCGCCATCGTTCAGTGCCGAATGGCGCAGCAGATTGATATCACCACCGGCGCAGAACCCGCGCCCCTCCGCATGATCAAGGATTACCGCTTCCACGGCATTGTCTGCTGACCATTGAGTGAGAGCCGCGCTCATCGCGTGACACATATCGATCGTCAGCG
The DNA here is from genome assembly GCF_009807005.1 of Aurantiacibacter rhizosphaerae. GTDB lineage: Bacteria > Pseudomonadota > Alphaproteobacteria > Sphingomonadales > Sphingomonadaceae > Alteraurantiacibacter > Alteraurantiacibacter rhizosphaerae. The sequence continues at coordinate 41,954 of NZ_WUBR01000004.1, forward strand.
CGTGAATTGCCTTGGGCCGGTTAAGCGACAAATGCCCCACGGCACCGTGTGTGTGAATCAGCACATCGTCCGTCATGGCCGCAGCATCTCCCGCCCGATAATCATGCGCATCACCTGGTTGGTGCCCTCCAGAATGGAGTGCACGCGCAGATCGCGCCAGAAGCGTTCGATGGGGTAGTCTTTCAGATAGCCATAGCCGCCCAGCAGCTGCAGCGCGTTGTTTACAACATTGCTACCGCTGTCGGTGGCAAGGCGCTTGGCCATGGCGGAGAACTTGCTCTTGTCAGGCGCGCCGCCCGTTACCTTGGCGGCGGCGAGGTACAGCAGCGCGCGCGCTGCCTCCAGCTCTGTGGCCATGTCGGCTAGCATGAACTGCGTGTTCTGGAACTCGGCAATAGGCTGGCCGAACTGCTGGCGATCCTTGGTGTAGGCCACCGCTTCGTCCAGGCATCGCTGCGCCCCGCCAAGTGAACAGGCCCCGATGTTCAGCCGTCCGCCGTCCAGCCCGGCCATGGCGAACTTGAAACCGTCGCCCTCGTCACCGATGCGATTGGCCACTGGCACGCGCGCATCCTCGAAGATCAGCTGCGCTGTCGGGCTGGCGTTCCAGCCCAGCTTCTTTTCCGGCGCGCCGAAGCTGAGGCCGGGGGTATCCTTGTCCACCACGATGGCAGAGATGCCCCGGCTCTTGTGCTCGCCCGTGCGCACCATCACCACATAGACATCGTTCACCCCGCCGCCGGAGATGAACTGCTTGGTGCCGCTCAGCACATAGTGATCGCCGTCCAGCTTTGCCGAGGTCTTCAGCGCTGCCGCATCGGAGCCGGAGCCCGGCTCGGTCAGCGCATAGCTGGCGAGCTTTTCCATGGTGACCAAATCGGGAAGGTAGCGATCCTTCAGATCCTGACCGCCGTAAGTGTCGATCATCCAGGCGGCCATATTGTGGATGGAAATAAAGGCGCTGGTGGTGGGACAGCCATAGGCCATCGCCTCCATGATCAGCGCAGCCTCCAGCCTGCCCAGCGCAATGCCGCCCGAAGCCTCCGACACGTAAATCGCGCCGAAGCCCAGCTCTCCGGTCTGCTTTATCACGTCCACCGGGAAGTGGTGCTTCTCATCCCACTCGGCTGCGTGCGGCGTGATGTTGTCCGCAGTGAAGCGCCGCGCCATCTCCTGGATGGCGAGCTGGTCTTCGGTGAGGGCAAACTGGCTGTCCATCGCCTTAGCCCATAGTGGGGATGACGAAGGCGTTGGAGCCGTCTCCACCACCATCGGGCCAGCGCTGGGTTACCTTCTTGTTCTTCGTCCAGAACCGCAGGCCTTCCATGCCGTACTGATCAATATCGCCAAAGCCGGAACGCTTCCATCCGCCAAAGCTGTGGTAGCTGACCGGCACGGGGATCGGCACGTTGATACCCACCATGCCCACGTTCACGCGGTTGGCGAATTCGCGCGCGGCGTGCCCGTTGCGGGTGAAGATTGCCACGCCATTGCCATACTGGTGTTCGCTGGGAAGCCGCACGGCATCCTCGAAATCCTTGGCGCGCACGATTTGCAGCACGGGCCCGAAGATTTCTTCCTGATAGCTTTTCATTTCCGGCGTGACGCGGTCGATCAGGGTCGGGCCTACAAAGAAGCCGTTCTCATGACCTTGCAGGGTGAAGCCGCGACCGTCGATCACGATTTCGCCGCCCTCGTCCTCTGCCGTGGTGATCCATTCCTCAACCCGTGCCTTGTGCTCTGGCGTCACTACGGGGCCGTAATGAGCATCGGGATCGTTGGACACGCCGACGCGCAGCGCATTGATCGCCGGGATCAGCTTCTCGCGCAGCCTGTCCGCCGTGTCCTCGCCCACTGGCACCACCACGGGCAGCGCCATGCAGCGTTCGCCCGCAGAGCCGAAGGCTGCGCCGGCAAGATCGTTCACCACCTGATCCAGATCAGCGTCAGGCATCACGATGCCGTGGTTCTTCGCGCCGCCAAACGCCTGCACGCGCTTCGCATTCGCGGTGCCGCGTGAATAGATATATTGCGCGATGTCGGATGATCCGACGAAGCTGATCGCGGGGATTTCGGGATGGTCGAGAATGGCGTCCACCATCTCCTTGTCGCCATGGATAACCTGCAGCAGTCCCTCTGGCGCGCCGGCCTCCACGAACAGTTCGGCAAGGCGAATGGGGACGGAGGGATCGCGCTCGCTGGGCTTCAGGATGAAGGCATTGCCCGCCGCGATGGCCATGCCGAACATCCACATCGGGATCATCGCAGGAAAGTTGAACGGGGTGATGCCCGCGCACACGCCAAGCGGTTGGCGCATGGAATAGACGTCGATACCGGGGCCCGCGCCCTGCGTATATTCGCCCTTCAGCGCCTGCGGAATGCTGCATGCGAATTCGATGACTTCAAGGCCGCGCTGCACATCGCCCTTGGCATCGTCGATCACCTTGCCATGCTCGCTCGAAAGCAGCTCAGCGAGGCTCTGCATATTCGCCTCGATCAGTTCCTTGAACTTGAACATCACGCGGGCGCGGCGCTGCGGATTGGTGGCCGCCCATTCCGGCTGCACCTTCTTGGCTGCCTGAACTGCGCGATCCAGCAGGGCGCTGTCGCCCAGCCCCACTTCGGCCTGAATCTCACCCGTCGAAGGGTTCCAGATTTTGTGGGTACGCGCGGGCTTACCCGCATCAACACCGGTGGCGATGAAATGATTGATCTGTCGCACTATGGCCTCTCCATTGTTTGGGGGAGAGGTTAGAACTGATTTTTTTACACACAACAGCAAAGAATGCAGCTATAACCTGCAATTATGCAGCATATGGACTGGAACGATCTCAGGGCCTTTATCGCGGTGGCCCAATCGGGCAGCCTGGCCAACGCGGGGCGCGTGATGGGCACCGATCCCACCACTGTAGGTCGGCGGATTAAGCGGCTTGAAAACGATCTCGGCATCATCGCCTTCGAACGCACCCGCAACGGGCAGGTCATTACCGAGGCCGGGGAAGCCTTGCTGGCAAAAGCGGAATCCATGGCGGCCGCGGTCCGCCGGATCGAGGAGACGACCGATCCATCCAAGGGCATCTCGGGCAGCTTGAGGATCAGCGTTTCCGAAGGATTCGGCAGCCAGTTCCTGACGCGGCACCTGTCTCAACTCAGCAATGCCCACCCCAATTTGACGATAGACCTTATTGCCAACAGTGGCTTTCTAAGCCCGTCCCGGCGCGAGGCCGATATCTCTGTAATGCTGTCCAGGCCGCGCAGCGGGCCGGTGATATGCCAGCAGCTTGCCGATTACCGGCTAGGCCTGTTTGCCAGCGGCGATTATCTGGAACGGTACGGCACGCCCACATCCGCCACCCAATTGGCGCAGCATCACGTGCTGGTGGGATATGTGCCCGATCTAATCTACGCCCCGGAACTGAATTACCTGGACGAGATCCAGCCCGGCCTGACAGCCAGCATTCGCTCACCCAGCATCGTGGCGCAGCAGCGCCTGCTGTCGGAAGGCGTGGGCATTGGCGTGCTGCCTTGCTTCATGGCGGAAACCAAGCCGGAACTTGTGCGCATCGTACCGGAACAATCGATCATCCGCCGCTTCTGGATCGTGACACATCGCGATACGCATAATCTTGCCAAGGTGAAGCTGGTGCGCCGATGGCTGGTCAATTGCGTGCGCGGCAGTAAGGACGCGTTGATGCCCGATCAGTGACGGAGTTGCGGGAGCGCCCGCTGGGCTGCACCGACTCAACAAGACTGAAATTTTGAGGATGGTAGCGGAGGAGGGACTCGAACCCCCGACACCAGGATTATGATTCCCGTGCTCTAACCACCTGAGCTACTCCGCCATCCGGCATCGCCAACCGGCCACATGGGCGGAGGCGAGGCGCGCCATTTAGGTGGGCTTTGCGATGCGGTCAACCTGCCATTTTGCACTTACCGGAATCAATTTGATTACGCCTGCGCGCCCGCGTTCTTTGATGCTTTCGGCGCAAGCCCTTGGCGTTCTCTCACCGCGCGGATTCCGGCCAGCTAATGCCGCACGAATTGGTCGCTCACTTCGCGCCTACCTAGCGTCGCCTGGCCCCGTTTCCGCGGAAAGCAAAACGCCCCAATTCTTCCCACGGGCCGCCGCGATAGGCGTGCAATTGCAGCCCCGTGAAAGCGAAATCGCGCGGCTCCACGCGCGGCGCCAGATCGGCCTGCAAGGCCTTGGCAGCCTCAATGCTCACCTTGTTCTGCACGGTGACATGCAGGCGCGGCTTGTGCTCGTCCTGCGGGGTCAGCATGCCGTGGAAGCGATCCGCCAGATCCTGCCAGATGGCGATCATCGCCTCGCTCTCCAGCTTCAGGGCCGTGCCCTTCCCCAGCTTCATGATACCGACAAGGCGCGCCGGGACCGGCGGGTTATCGCGCGCAAGATCCTTCAGGCAATCGCGCAATTCGCCTTCGCAACTGGGCGGCAGGGCGTGGAACAGCGTGACATGCGCCTTCAGGTAATTGCGCTCAGGCGGGAAGTGATCGACGCGAAGCTGGTTCGCCCAACTGAACAGGTCCGGCGGCATTTCCGCCGTGACGATCAGCGGCGCCGGTCCACCCTCACCTGTCACATTTCTCCCCGCTCGCGGCGCAGCGCGAACCACCGTTCAACGGCTTCATTATGCTCTGCCAGCGTGTCGTTGAACTCGTGCCCGCCCGAGCCATCGGCAACCATGAAGATCGCATCCGTCTCGGCAGGATTGAGCACGGCCTCTATACTGGCGCGGCCCGGATTGGTGATCGGACCGGCAGGCAGCCCCGCCATCTGATAGGTGTTGTAATCGTTGATATCCGCGATTTCGGACTGGCGGATACGGCGGCCCAGCGGGCGACCCTTCGTGATCGGATAGATGATGGTCGGATCGGCCTGCAGGAAAATGCCCTGCCGCACGCGGTTGGAATAAAGGCCCGCCACCATGCGCCGTTCTTCCGGAACGCCGGTTTCTTTTTCGACAATAGAGGCCAGCGTCACGGCTTCTTCCGGGGTCTTCGCCACTGTGCGATCGCTGCGCTGCGGCCAGAGTTCGGCAATGGTATCGTCCATGGCGCGCTGCATCCGGGCCAGCACGGCCACGCGCTCCTCCCCGCGTTCGAAATCATAGCTTTCGGGGAGGACGCTGCCCTCTTCCGGCACCGGAATGTCGCCCACCAGCAATTCTTCTGCCATCAGCAGATCATGCACGATGGCGGACGGCGTTCCTTCGGGAATGGTGACGAACCGGCGGATTACGTCTCCGTGCTGAAGGTGATCCAGAATGCCGGCATTGCTGATGCCCTCAGCCAGCAAGAACTCACCTGCCTTGATGGGATCGCCGCTGCCCAGCACCTTTGCGCGCAGCAGGAAGCCGTCGGCAGAGGCGATGTGCCCCTCCTCCTCCAGCTTGGCCGCAACGGAGGTTAGCGAAGCGCCGGAGGGGACGATGAAAGCCGTCTCCTCGTCCACCTGCGATCCGCCGTACCAACCCAGCGCAAACCAGCCACCCACGGCCGCCACCGCCAGGATTCCCAGCGCCACCACGACCGCGAGCAGTTTTTTCATGTCAGTCCTCGACGCGCTTCATCACCAGCGAGGCATTGGTGCCACCAAAGCCAAAGCTGTTGTTGAGCACTGCGTTCACTTCCCGCTTTTTCGCGGTCAGCGGCACCAAGTCAACGTCCTCTGTCCCCTCATCGGGGTTATGCAGGTTGAGCGTGGGAGGCACGATCTGATCGCGCATGGCGAGGATGCAGAAAATGCTCTCCACCGCGCCTGCGCCGCCCAGAAGGTGACCGATGGCCGATTTGGTGCTGCTCATCGAAGCACCGCCAAGATCATCGCCCAGCACGCGCTTCACCGCTGCCAGCTCGATGGTGTCCGCCATGGTGGATGTGCCGTGCGCGTTGACATAATCGATATCCGATGCGTCGAGCCCGGATTTTCGAATGGCCATGCGCATCGCGTTTTCCGCGCCCTTGCCTTCAGGGTGCGGCGCGGTGACGTGATAGGCATCGCCGGACAGGCCATAGCCCACCACTTCGGCGTAGATCTTCGCGCCGCGTGCCTTGGCGTGTTCGTATTCTTCCAGCACAACGACGCCTGCGCCTTCGCCCATCACGAAACCGTCGCGGTCCTTGTCGTAAGGGCGGCTGGCTTCGGTGGGGCGGTCGTTCATGCTGCAATTGAGCGCGCGTGCCTGCGCAAAACCGGCAACGCCCAGCGGGTTGATTGTGCTTTCCGCACCGCCTGCCAGCATGATGTCAGCATCGTCATCCCTGATCATGCGCGCTGCATCACCAATGGAGTGGGCGCCGGTGGAGCATGCGGTAACGACAGCGTGGTTCGGACCCATCAGGCCATAGGCAATCGATACCTGTCCGGAGATGAGATTGATCAGGCGGCCGTGAACGAAGTGGGGAGAAACCCGGCCCGGCCCGCGCTTGTGCAGATTGACCGATTCCAGCTCTATGCCCGGCAGCCCGCCAATGCCCGAACCGATCGAGCAGCCAGCGCGTAGCTTCGTCTCTTCATCCAATTCGGTGAGGCCGGCATCTTCCAGCGCTTGGCCAGCGGCGTCGATGCCATAGACGATGAACGGATCGACCTGGCGCTGGATCTTGCTGTCCACGCGCTTGTTCGGATCGAAACCCCATTCATGATCGGCGGGCTTTACCTCGCCCGCGATCAGACATTTCTGCCCCTCGGTATCGAAGCGGGTGATCGTGCCGATTCCGCTTTCGCCCGCGATAAGGTTTTTCCAGACCGTTTCGACATCGGCTCCCAAGGGGGTGACAAGGCCCAGTCCCGTAACGACGACACGCCGCATAAATCTTCTCCAATCAAGAAAGGCCCAGCCTCAACGGCCGAGCCTTCCAACCCCGTCCGCGTCCGGGGAGACCATTCGCGAACGAGGCCAGTGGTCGTTTAAGAGACGTGCTCTTCAATGTACTTGTTAGCGTCGCCGACCGTGTTGATCTTTTCGGCAGCATCGTCCGGGATTTCCACGCCGAACTCTTCTTCGAACGCCATGACCAGCTCGACGATGTCGAGGCTGTCGGCGCCCAGGTCGTCGATGAAGCTGGCTTCCGGAGTCACCTTCTCTTCTTCAACGCCGAGATGCTCGACAACGATCTTTTTAACGCGTGCAGCGATATCGCTCATGTATGCTCTCTCACTTAGGGTTTTGAATAATGCATTCGCCCTAATGAACGCTGGCTAGCAAAGCAAGTGCCGGAAATCTCCCGTGCGGCAGGTATTTTCCGGCGGCGCGCGGAAACCGCCACCCGCCCTCGTCCATTTAGCCCGTATGATACTGGAAAAGATAAAGACGCCCGGCCTCTCGCACCTGTCCTACATCGTGGGCTCCGGCGGCAAGGCTGCCGTGATCGATCCGCGGCGCGATTGCGAGATCTACGTCGAAAAAGCGCGCGCCGAAGGGCTGACGATTACCCATATTCTGGAGACCCATCGGAACGAGGATCTGGTGTCGGGCTCTCCCGTCCTCGCCGAATGGACGGGCGCAACGGTTCTCCACGGGCCAAACGCCGGCGGCGATGTGGCCTTCGCCAAAACCGCACGCGAAGGCGACACGGTAGAGATCGGCCAGTTGAAGATCGAGGTGCTGGAAACACCCGGCCACACGGACGACAGCCTTTCCTTCGTGCTGCATGACACCGCCTATCCCGATGGACCGGTGGGCGTGTTCACAGGCGATGCCCTGTTCGTTGGCGATGTGGGCCGGACGGATTTCTATCCCGACCGCGCGCGTGAGGTGGCCGGCGCCCTTTATGATAGCCTGCAAAAGCTCCTGGAGCTGGGCGATCAGACGCTGCTTTATCCCGCGCATGGCGCAGGCTCCGTTTGCGGATCCGGCATGGCGGAGCGGGAGTTTTCCACGATTGGCCATGAACGGCGAAACAATCCGCGCCTCCAGATCAAGAGCCGGGACGAGTTTATCGAGGCCAAGCTGGCCGAAGTGCATTAGCAGCCGCCCTATTTCCGCCTGATGGAACGGCTGAATGTCGAGGGCGGTAATGCCCCACCGAGGGTGATGCGCCCGCGCATGCTGAGCCTGAAACAGCTTGAAGATTGCGGCGCAGATCACCTTATCGACGTGCGCGAACCCGGCGCGTGGTGCGCAGCACATCTGCTGGGCAGCTATTGCATCCCTGTGTCAATGATCCCCGCCTTTGCCGGGTGGTTCGTCGGCGAAGGGGAAAGCGTGGCGTTGGTGGCGGCAGACGAGGACGCGCTCGAAACCGCGAAGACCCATCTCGCTCGTATCGGGCTCGACAATATCGTTGGTGCTTACACCGGAGTGATCCCCGCAGCCGCACAGGGCCGTGATCTTGGACAGGTTCCGATGATCAAGACGCAAGAGGTAAAGCGCAGGATCGAAGCCGCAGACAATGGCTGGACCCTGATCGACGTGCGCGCCGCAGATGAACGGGAACAAGCGAAGATCGATGGCTCGACCCACATCTATGCCGGTCATCTGAACGAGAAATGGCAGGATCTCGATCCGCTGGCTTCCTATACGCTGATGTGCGCCAGCGGCATGCGCGCCACCGTTGCCGCCAGCTGGCTGTCCAGCAAGGGGTTTGCCAATGTTGATGTATATCTGGGTTCGATGGGCGCTTGGAATGCCAATCAAGGTTGAGCGGATAGTGCCTTGCGCCCTTCACAAAGCGACGACGTGTTTCTTTTGTACGACAACCGCGTGAACCTATCGCCGCCTGCTCCGTTGGTTAGGTAAGAAACTGATCAAAGGAGATTTTTTATGTCTGCCAATTCCGTGCTCAAGACCCTTACCGACACCGCTTTCGATTCGGTCGAGGGCTATCGCAAGGCTGCAGAAAAGGCCAACAGCCCTCAGCTCAAACAGGCTCTGAACCGTCGCCTTGAACAGCGCGAACAGACCGTCGGCAAGTTGAATGCTGAAATCTCGCGCCAGGGTGGTGAGCTTATCACCAAGGGCACCGTCACCGGTGCAGCGCATCGCACCTGGATGAGCATCGCCGACGCCTTTGAAAACGGTGACGAAGCCGCCGCAGAGCGCGTTGAAGAAGGTGAAGATTACCTGAAGGGTAAATTCGAAAGCGCGCTGGAAGACGACGATCTCGATCCGCAGTCACGCGCCGTGATCCAGCAGTGCTATGCCGAGATCAGCGAAGGCGAGCGCTTTGGCGATATGATTGACAAACAGTTCGACTAAGCCGGACTGACATAACAACCTTGAGTAGGGCGCGATTTCCAATCGGGAATCGCGCCCTTTCTCATGCGATCAGCTGTCTTTCGGCGTCACGTCGTTGTTGGCTGCATTGCTATTCATATCGGTTTTCTCCGCAGCAGAGGCAGCCTTGCTGGCCTCCACGGCTTCACCCGACAGACGAATGTGGACATCGCGCAACTGCCGCGCGCTAACGGCCGATGGTGCTCCCATCATCAGGTCCTGCGCGCGCTGGTTGAGCGGGAAGGCGATCACTTCGCGAATATTCGGCTCATCCGCCAGCAGCATCACGATCCGGTCAATCCCCGGTGCCGAGCCACCATGCGGCGGTGCGCCCAGCTTGAATGCCTCGATCATGCCGGAGAAGTTGGCGTCCACCTCTTCCTGCGAGTATCCGGCAATCTCGAACGCCTTGTACATGATATCCGGGCGATGGTTACGGATCGCGCCACTGGAAAGCTCGTAACCGTTGCAGACGATGTCATACTGCCACGCCTTGATATCCAGCGGGTCCTGCGTTTCCAGCGCCTCCATCTCGCCCTGCGGCATGGAGAACGGGTTGTGGCTGAAATCGACCTTTTTCAGCTCCTCATCATATTCGAACATGGGGAAATCCACGATCCAGCAGAACTTGAAGCAGCCCTGCTCTATGATCTCCAGCTTCTCACCCGTGCGTGTGCGGGCAGCACCGGCCAGCTTTACCGCGTCTTTTTCCTTGCCGGCGGCAAAGAACAGGCCGTCATTCTCGCCGAGGCCAAGCTCGTCATACAGCTTGGCCATTTCTTCCGGGCCGTGGTTCTTGGCGATGGGGCCGCCAAATTCGCCGCCCTTGCGAGTAACATAGCCAAGGCCGGAGAAGCCTTCCTTGCGCGCCCAGTCGTTCATCTCGTCGAAGAACTTACGGCTTTTTTCATTGGTGTTTGGCGCAGGGATAGCCCGCACCACGCCGCCGCCGCCCACGATCTTTTCAAAGATGCCGAAGCCCGACTTTTCGAAGTGATGGCTGACATCAGAGATGATGATTGGGTTGCGCAGGTCGGGCTTGTCCGTGCCGTATTTCAGCATCGATTCGGCATAGGGAATGCGCGGAAATTCGCCCGCTGGCGTCACGCTCTTGCCGCCGGAGAATTCTTCGAACACACCGGCCAGCACGGGCTCGATCGCCTGGAACACGTCTTCCTGCGTCACAAAGCTCATTTCGAAATCGAGCTGGTAGAATTCGGGTGAGCGATCAGCGCGAAGGTCTTCGTCGCGGAAGCACGGCGCAATCTGGAAATACCGATCGAAGCCAGCCACCATCAGCAGCTGCTTGAACATCTGCGGCGCCTGCGGCAGCGCGTAGAAGCGGCCCGGATGCAGGCGGCTGGGCACCAGATAATCGCGCGCGCCTTCCGGGCTGGATGCGCCAAGGATCGGCGTCTGGAATTCAGAGAAGCCCTGGTCCGTCATGCGGCGGCGCAGCGAGGTAATCACCTGGTTGCGCAGCATGATATTGTTGTGCACCCGCTCCCGGCGAAGGTCGATAAAGCGATATTTCAGGCGCGTATCTTCGGGATAATCTTCGCCCGAATTCACGATCAGCGGCAATTCGTTGGCGTGGCTCTGCACGGTGACAGAGCGGGCAAACACCTCGATCTCACCAGTCGGCAGGTTCTTGTTCACCGCCTCCGCATCGCGGGCCTTCACCTCGCCATCGATGGTGATGACGCTTTCCAGCTTCAGCGAATCCAGCAGTTGCAGGGCGGGCGAATCCTCGTCTGCCACCACCTGCGTGATGCCGTAATGATCGCGCAGATCGACGAACAAAACGCCGCCATGATCGCGCTTGCGGTGGATCCAGCCGGACAGGCGAACGGTATCGCCGACATTTTCTTTCGTCAGCTGTGCGCAGTTGTGGGTACGATAGGCGTGCATGGGGACTCTTTTCATTTGGCAGGTTATGGCGCTAAAGGCGCGCGGACGATGCGCTGACATACGCCACTTTGTATGCGCGCGCTAACAGGCGAAGCAGGGCCTTTTGTCAAGGTGACACCACCTTGCACGGGCAATCCGGCAACGCCGCAGGGCGGTGAACCGCCCAGACAGAAAAGAAGACGAATGCAAATCCATCCCCTGATTACCAAGACCGAAGAGCTGGCCGAACTTTGCGAGAGGCTGGCAAAACACGATTTCGTGTGCGTCGACACCGAATTCATGCGCGAAAACACCTATTACCCGCTGCTATGCCTGATCCAGATCGGCAACGAGGAAGAGGCCGCCGCCATCGATCCGCTGGCCAAGGGCATGGACATGACCCCGTTGCTGGACCTGATGTGCGATAATGAGGACGTGCTGAAGATCTTCCACGCTGGCGGGCAGGACGTGGAAATCATCTACAACCTCACCGGCAAGACGCCCCACCCCATCTTCGACACGCAGATTGCGATGATGGCGATCAGCCAGTCCGAACAGATCGGCTATGCCAACCTTGTTGAAAGCTGGTTGAACAAGACGATCGACAAGGGCGCCCGCTTCACCGACTGGAGCCGCCGCCCGCTGACCGAACGGCAGATCGAATACGCCATCGGCGATGTGACATACCTCGCCAAGATTTTCCCCAAGATCCTGAACCGCCTGGTAAAAACGGATCGCGGCCACTGGCTGAATGCGGAGATGGAAAAGCTGGCCGATCCGTCCAATTACGCCAATGATCTGGACGTTGCGTGGAAACGCATCCGCTCTCCCGGTCGCAATCCCGCTGTGCTGGGCCGTCTGAAAGCCCTTGCCGCGTGGCGCGAGAAAGAGGCGCAGGACAAGGATATTCCGCGCGGCCGCATTATCCGCGACGAAACGCTGGCCGATCTCGCCAGCCATCCGCCGAAGAAGCAGGCAGACCTTGCCAAGGTCCGCGGCCTTTCCAACGCCTGGAAAGAGAATGACATCGGCAAGCGCCTGATGCGCGTCCTCGAAACTGCCGAACCGATGGACAAGAGCGAGATGCCGGAAAAGGCCAAGCGCGGTGCTCCGCTGGGCAAGGAAGGCGCATTGGTTGCCGACCTTTTGAAGCTGCTGCTGAAAATCCGCTCTCGCGAAATTGACGTGGCATCGCGCCTGCTCACCCGGTCTGACGAGATGGAAGCACTGGCCGCTGGTCTGCGCAATCTGCCCATCCTTGAAGGCTGGCGCTACGAGGTATTCGGCAAGGATGCGCTGGATCTGGTGGAGGGCAAGCTGGCCTTCGCTGTCGAGAAGGGTCGCCTGAAGATGACCCATATCGATGATGTGCCAGCATCGGCCGCGACTGGCGATGCTGAGCAAACAGAAACCAGCGCAGATACAGCCGCCGAGTGAGCACTTACCTCCCCACGATCAAGCAGCTGCAATATCTCGTCGCGCTGCACGAGCAGCAGCATTTCGGCCGCGCGGCGGAGGCGAGCTTCGTTTCGCAGTCCACCCTGTCTGCCGGTATTCGCGAGCTGGAATCGCTGCTGGGCGTAACGCTGGTGGAGCGTAGCCGCCGTGTCGTGCGGTTCACCCCGCTGGGCAATGCGGTGGTGGCCAAGGCGCACCGCGTGCTGCGAGAGACAGAAGAGCTGGCAGAGATCGTGCAGGCCGCCGGAAAGCCTCTGTCGGGCGAATTGCGCATGAGCGTGATCCCCACGATCGCCCCATTCCTGCTGCCGCGCATACTGCCACGGCTGCGCCAGGAACGCCCGCAGTTGAAGCTGTTCCTGCGTGAGGAGACAAGCGACCAAGCACTGGAATCGCTGCACCATGGGCGTGCCGATTGCGTGCTGCTGGCCCTGCCCTATGCCACTGGCGAGGTGGACAGCGCGAAGATCTGCGAAGACGAATTGTTCGTCGCCTTCCCTAAGAACGATCCCCGCGATCCCCCGGCAGAAATCGCGCCTGCCATGATCGACGAAGGTCGGCTGCTGATGCTGGAAGACGGGCATTGCCTGAAAGAGCACGCGCTGGCCGCCTGCAACCGCCCGGAACTGCGCGCCAGTGCCACGATGATCGGCACCAGCCTGCACACGCTGGTGCAGATGGTGGACAATGGTCTGGGACTTACGATGCTTCCCAAGATGGCCATCGATGCGGGCATCCTGCACGAGACGGACGTCGTCGCGCGCCCCCTCAAAGGTTCGCACACCAGCCGCGAAATTGCGCTGGTGTGGCGCGCCAACAGTCCGCGTAGCGATGAGTTTCGCCTGCTGGCAGAGGAGTTGCGCGCTGGCTGATCCTGTGCGCAAGTTCCCAAAAAGACTGCGCAAACCGGCGGAAATATCGGCGTGCTGAATCGTTGCATGAGCATGATCAGAACCACAGCCGCGCTATTATCCTCCACCATCCTCCTTACCGCATGCGGCACTGCCGATGACCCGCAGCCGCCCTATGGCGTGGAATGGGGTGACGAGATTCGCGAGGCGAAGGTGAAAACCGCGGTGGCCGCAACGCCCACCCCCACCCCAACGCCAACACCCGATCCGCAAGTGGTGGAGGCGCGCGATGCGTTGTCTGCCACGTTTGATCGCATCGGGCAGGAATTTGGCGGTTCCTTGGGTATTGCCGTGGTGGATGTGGATACCGGCTGGAGCACCGGGTTCAATCAGAATGCCCTTCTGCCGCAGCAAAGCGTCAGCAAGACATGGGTCACGCTGACAGCACTCGAAATGGCCGAGAAGGGTCAGCTTGATCTGGACAGTCCGATCCGCGTCAGCCGCGAAGATCTGACCTTGTTTCACCAGCCGATCCGCAAGGAGATCTTGCGAATGGGCGCTGTGGAAACAACCATCGGCGAACTGATCGAGCGCGCGATCCAGAAAAGTGACAACACGGCGAATAACGCCATCCTGCAACGCGTTGGCGGCCCCGCCGCCGTGCGCGCAATGCTGGCCCGCAACGGGCTGGAGGGCATTCGCTTCGGACCGGGCGAAAAGCCGATGCAAAGTGCCATCGCCGGGCTGGAATGGCGAGACAGCTATTCATACGAAAACAACTTCTTCGATGCGCGGGACAAGGTGCCCGATGCAAAGCGCAGGCTCGCGTTTGAAAACTATCTGGCCGATCCGGTGGACGGTGCCACCCCTATCGGCATCGCGCGCGCGCTGGCCAGGATAGAGCGCGGCGAGGTCCTGTCTGAAAAGAGGGCCGAAGAATTCCTCACCATCATGTCCAACACCAGCAGCGGCCCGCGTCGCCTGAAGGGCGGCCGCGCCGATGGCTGGGTCATTTCGCACAAGACGGGCACGGGGCAATTCTGGAACGGCCAGCAATCAGGATATAACGACGTTGGCGTGCTATTTGCGCCGGACTCGTCTGCCTATGCCGTGGCCGTGATGATCGGCGTGACGGAGCGCCCGACGATCCAGCGTATGGACATGATGCAATCGGTAACGCGCGCAGTCATCGCCTTTCACGAGGCACTTGCGGCTGCGAGCGAGGTTAAGAGCGGCTCAGAGACGGACGACAGTTAAGAGCCTGCCCTGCCTTCAGTCCATGTGTTTCAGGCCAACGCGCAGGTAATCCCAGCCGGTAATGACCGTCAGGATAGCAGCGCCCCACAGGGTGATAAGGCCCACGGTGTGCGGCACGTTGGCATCGATTGCGCCCACATCCACAGTCCAGCCCGGCAGGCCCTGCCCCAGTATCAGTGATCCCAATGCGATCAGCTGAAATGTCGTCTTCCATTTCGCCAGCTTGCTCACCGGCATGCTGACCTGCAATCCGCCAAGAAATTCCCGCAAGCCCGATACGGCGATCTCGCGGATCAGGATGATGAGGCCTGCAATCACGTGCGCATCGCCCACATAGGGGCCGCGCAATATGCCCTGTGCCGCCAGCACCAGGATGACGGTGGCCACCATGATCTTGTCCGCAATGGGATCAAGAAAGATGCCCAGCTTGCTGACCGCGCCGCTGGATCTTGCCAGCATGCCATCGAAATAGTCGGTAATGCCCATCGCGGTGTAGAGCGCGAAGGCGAGCAGGAAGCCAAGCTCCCACCCCGGCCACCACAGCAGGAAGCCAAGCAGCGGCAAGGCGCAGATGCGGCTAAGGGTGAGGATATTGGGCAAGGTCCACATGGTGGAACTGCCCCTAGCCGCTATTCGCTTCAGGAAAAAGTAGGCTTGGTGCTGCTATTCGACGGAAAAGTGGTTAAGCCCCTGCCCACCAGCCCGATCGGCGCCGCACGAAGGCCTTATGTTCACCTCCACCCACCTGCTCAAGCAACGCCGGTTCGTCCCGCTGTTCTGCACCCAGCTGCTGAATGCTTTCAACGATAATCTCTACAAGACGACGATGGTGCTGTTCGTCGTCTACAGCGTATATAACTCCGCCGATAGCGAGACGGTGTTCTCCGGCGTGGCATCGGCCGTGTTCATCCTGCCGTTCTTCCTGCTTTCCGCCATTGCCGGCCAATTGGCAGATTTGCGCGACAAGGCCGCAATCATTCGCAAGGTGAAGGCCGCGGAAATCGGCATCATGGCCGTGGGTGCATTCGGCCTGTATCTCACCTGGGAAGGCATAGCGGTGGAGGCGGTGGCTATCCCGCTGCTGATGCTGGCACTGTTTGCCATGGGCGTGCATTCCACCTTCTTTGGCCCCATCAAATACGCAATCCTGCCACAGCATCTGAAAAAGGAAGAGGTGCTTGCTGGCACCGGGCTTGTGGAGGCAGGCACCTATATCGCCATCATGACAGGCACGATCCTGGCAGGCTTCTTGGCCGACCACGTGGAGATCGCGGCGATCGCCATCATGGGTTTTGCCGTCATCGGCTATTTCACCAGCCGCCAGGTGCCCCCCGCCCCGCCTACGGGGGAGCCGGAGAAGATCGACTACAACCCGTTCACTTCATCGTGGAAGATGATCCGCGAATGCACCGCCAATCGGGAGGTGTTTTACGCCATCCTGGCCATCAGCTTTTTCTGGACCATCGGCAGCGTGCTGTTCATCCAGTTTCCGCCGTTGGCAAAGAACGTTCTGCTGGCAGACCCCACGGTGGCCAGCCTGTTCCTGGTGTTCTTTTCCATTGGCGTGGCGCTGGGTTCGGTGGCGGTAAACCTGCTGCTGAAGGGCGTGGTTTCTGCGCGCTATTCGCCGATCTCGGTTCTGTTGATGGCCGTGATGGTCGCGATATTCTATTTCGTGTGCAAGGCGTGGAACGCGGGCCTCCGCGATACGCAGCTGATGGATGTCGCCACGTTCCTGTCCTACCCCATGGCATGGGCCGTGCTGGGCAGCCTGCTGCTGATCGCAATTTTCGGCGGCATGTTCGTGGTGCCGCTCTACGCCTTTCTCACCACCAAGGTTGCGCCTTCGCAGGCCAGCCGCGCGGTGGCGGCGAACAATATCGTGAATTCTGGCGCGATGGTGTTCGGGTCGCTGCTGGCGCTGGGCCTCAGCGCGGTGGGCGTGCCATTGGCAGAGCAGGTTCTGCTGAGTGCCGGCATGTGCCTTGTATCGGTGTGGCTGGGCGCGCGCCTTTACAAGGCAGAAAAGGACGCGGCATTGATGGCGAGCGAGCCCGCCGCCACTATGTGATCAGGCGAAAAAGGTGATGGTGGCGATAAAGCCCGCCGCATAGGTTGCCGCGACGCTCTCCAGATCATGCCGGGAAAGGCCCAGCGCAATCCGTTTGCGCCATGGCGCCATCGGTTCAACCTCATTGGCGCGCGCCAGTGCATGTGGCGGCAGGGAGGCCCGGAAAGGGTGGCGGGCCGACTCGGTCGTTAGAACAAGGGAGCGTCTCATGATGCCGTCTTAACGATATGGTAACTATTTGGCTCCCCACCCTGTGGACATGTGCCTGCACGGGACGGTTGGTAACTTCGGCAACTGGTTGCGGCGCAAACGGCCGGGGGCTACCGCAGCAGCTATGACCAAGACCGCTGCACGCCTGCTTGTCGATTGCCTTGTCGAACAGGGCGCCAGCCGCGCCTTCACAGTTCCGGGCGAGAGTTTCCTTCCGGTTCTGGATGCGCTTTCCGATTGTGACGCGATCCAAACCATTACCTGCAGACAGGAAGGCGGCGTTGCCTTCATGGCCTGCGCCGATGGCGCGATGAGCGCCGCAAGCACAATGCAGCCCGGCATCGCCTTCGTCACCCGCGGCCCCGGTGCCACCAACGCCAGCATCGGTGTGCATGTGGCCATGCAGGACAGCCAGCCGATGATCCTGTTCATCGGCGATGTCGATCGTGCCATGCGCGACCGGGAGGGGTTTCAGGAAATAGACTTTCCCGCCTTTTTTGCACCGATCGCCAAATGGTCTGCCCGCATAGACGATGCCAGCCGCATTCCGGAATATATCGCGCGCGCATGGTCCACCGCCATATCGGGCCGTCCCGGCCCCGTGGTCCTCGCCCTACCGGAAGATATGCTGCACGAGGAAGGTATCGAGGCGCCTGTTCGCCCCGCCCTAGTGCGCCCCGCACAGGCGCCCTGCCCCGATGTTATGGCAACCATGATGCAGATGATCGGCGATGCCGCAGCCCCGATAGCCATCGTGGGCGGCGCGGGATGGAACGCGCGTACGCGCCATTACTTCACCGGGTTTGCAGAACGTATCGGCCTGCCTGTGGCCACCGCGTTCCGCCGACAGGATGCCTTGCCGCCCGAATCGAAGGTTTATGCAGGCAATTTGGGCTATGGGCCCAACCCCAAGCTGACAGCGCGAATCAGGGATGCCGACCTAGTGTTGGTGGTGGGCGCGCGCCTGGGTGAAGCGACCACCGATGGCTACAGCCTCATCACGCCCGATCATCCCGATCAGCAGATGATCCACGTCCACCCTGACCCGAACGAACTGAACAGAGTGTATCGCGCAGACCTTGCCATCTGTGCCGATACTGCGGAATTCGCCGAAAGCGCCGCCCTGTGGGACGATAGCGACGTGATCGATTTCGATTGCGGTGCGCAGGCACATGCCGATTGGCTGGAATGGAACACGCCGCGCGATGAAGCCAAGTTCGATCTGGATCTTGCCCTCGTCATGGCAAGCTGCCGACGTCTGCTGCCCAATGATGCGATTATCTGTAACGGCGCCGGAAACTTTGCCGGCTGGTGGCATCGTTACTGGCCTTACGCTGGCTTCCCGTCCCAGCTTGCCCCCACGGCAGGGGCGATGGGATATGGCGTGCCCGCCGCAGTGGCCGCCGCCTTGCGCTGTCCGGAACGCTGCGTGGTTGCGGCGGCGGGCGATGGTGATTTCCTGATGAACGGGCAGGAGCTTGCCACCGCAGCGCAATATGGCCTGGATCTGCTGGTGATCATTTTCGACAATTCCACCTACGGCACGATCCGCATGCATCAGGAGCGGGAATATCCCGGCCGTGAGGCGTCTACTCATCTGGCCAATCCTGATTTTGCCAAGATGGCGGAAAGCTTCGGCGGATGGGGCGTAACCGTGCGCGACAATGCGGAATTTGATGCCGCGCTGGAACAGGCCATGTCACGCAAAGGCATTCGCCTGCTGCACTGCCTTACCGATATTGAACAACTCAACGCCGCGGGTGCGACCGTCAGCTCCCTTCGCAGGAACTGACGCCAAAGAAAAAGGCCGCCCCAAACGGAGCGGCCTTTTTCGTATAAGCGCTGATCCTCGGATCAGATGTCGTTGCCAAGCTTGCCTTCGATTTCGCCCTTGAACTGTTGGGCTTCGCCCTTCTTTTCCTGGGCACGGCCTTCGGCGCGAGTTTCGGGATTGCCCGATTCCTGCTTTACGTTACCGACGGCTTCGTTGACGTTGCCCTTAACCTTTTCGGTGAATTCACCCATGATGATCTCCTTTGTCTGGTCGGGCTTCGCACCATCGCTTGCCCTTTGACCATACAACGGGTGGACTCAGTTAATCGTTCCCGCTTAACCTTCTGACATCTCAAGAATAATATCCCACTCTTCTGGCCGTATTTCAGCAACGGACAGGCGCGACAGGCGGACCAATTCTATACCTTCAAGCGTTGGTTCGGCCTTGATCGCTTTCAGCGTCACAAAATGCTTCAGCGGGCGCACCGGCTTTATTTTCACGGTTGGCCATTTGCCTTCCGGATCGGTGGGATCGATGAGGCCCGCCTCGCTCACTTTGGCAATGCCGACGATCTCCAGCCCCTTGTTCGAATGGTAGAAGAACACAGGGTCTCCCACCTTCATCGCCTTCATATTGTTGGCCGCGCGATGATTTCGCACGCCATCCCAGGTGGTTTCGCCATCCTCCACCAGCTGATCCCACGAATATTTGAAGGGTTCCGATTTCATGAGCCAGTGATTGAGCAATGTTCTCTCCTGTGTGCGGTGAAGCTGCGTCCTAGCGATACGCAGCCAGCGGAGCAATTAACCCGATATTGAATATGTTGCGCAATAAACGCCCTAGCTGAGACAGGGACTATCGCGTTTGAAAAAGGCGCCAGACAACAGGGCCACGCCCGCCGACAAGAAGATTCGCAATGCCGAGCGCGACATGATCGCGCTTGGCATCGCCATTGCGGCTATCATCCTGTTCGTTGGAACTGGCGGCTCCCTTATGCCGCAAATCGTGAAAGCCTGGTTCTTTGGCGGCAAGAGCCCCGATCTGCTGCTGACCAATGCCGTGCTCCTCAACATTGCCCTGCTGATTTTCGGCTGGCGTCGCTACAAGGATCTTCACGCAGAAGTACAGGTGCGCCGCGAGGCTGAAGAGCGCGCGCGTGAACTGGCAGAACGCGATCCGCTGACGGGCAGCTTGAACCGGCGCAGCGGCCCGCCCGCGCTTGAGGCGCTGCGCACAGAACTGGCAGGCACTCATCGAGAGATCGCGGTGATGATGATCGATCTCGACAACTTCAAGCAGATCAACGATCTGAACGGCCACCAGTTGGGTGACCGTGTGTTGACCACGATAGCCCGCCGCATTGCCGATTCGCTGCCCAGGGAGGGCGTGATGGCCCGCATCGGCGGAGACGAATTCGTCTGCGGCATTCCTTTTGAAAGCACGGCGCGTGACAAGGTGGACAATCTGGTCGCCAATATGATCCGCAGCACGTCTGCCCCGATTGAATCCAATCACATGTCCGTGGAGGCCACAGTTTCCATCGGCATCGCAGAATCGGGCGGACAATATGCCCGTGGCGGCAATATGAATGCAGAGGCGCTGATCCACCGCGCCGATATCGCCATGTATCACGCAAAGAAACGTGGCCGAAATCGCTACTACTGGTTCGAACCGCAGATGGAGGACGAACTGCGGTTCCGCAACGAACTGGAAGCAGGCATTCGCCAGGGCATTCCTGCCGGTGAATTCGTGCCTTATTACGAACAGCAGATCGATCTTGCGACGGGCAAGCTTTCGGGTTTCGAGATGCTGGCGCGCTGGGAAAGCCCGCGGTACGGCACCGTCAGCCCTGAAATTTTCATCCCCATCGCCGAAGAGATCGAACTGATCGGCGAAATGTCCGAAATGCTGATCCGGCAGGCGCTGGAAGATGCGAAGGACTGGGATCCCAGCCTCACGCTTTCGGTGAATATCTCTCCCATCCAGCTGCGCGATCCTTGGTTTGCACAAAAACTGCTGCACCTGCTGGTGGAAAGTGGTTTTCCGCCCACGCGCATGGAAATAGAGATCACCGAAAGATGCCTGCATGAAAACATGGGCGCGGTGCGATCGATCGTCACCAGCCTGAAGAACCAGGGCATTCACATCAGCCTGGATGATTTCGGCACCGGCCATTCCAGCCTGTCGCAATTGCAATCCCTCCCATTCGATCGGCTGAAGATCGATCGCAGCTTCGTGTCCGAACTTGCCGGTGAGGGCGATGGGAAAGCCTTGGTGGAGGCGATCGTCTCCTTGGGCAAAGGCCTCTCGTTGCCGGTCACCGCCGAAGGGGTGGAGAACAGCGAAGTGCTGAACCAGTTGCAGGGCATGGGAGATATGACGGGGCAAGGCTATCTGTACGGCAAGCCCGAAAACGCCGCCGCCACGCGCAGACGGCTGGCCGCGATCAACATGCTCAACAAGGATTTTCCCGCACCGCTTTCCGCCCCGCTTTCCGGCCCACTCTCGGACAAGGCCACTTTATCCTCGGATCGACGCCAGGCAGGCTGATCCCCTTCCTCGCACCATTGCGAACTGGGACAACCCGCCCTAGGTGGCGCTGATGCGTATTGCTTTCACCAAGATGCACGGTCTCGGCAACGATTTCGTCGTGCTCGACACGCGCGAAAATGCCATGCCTGCCATGGGCGCCGACACGGTGCGCGCACTGGCCGATCGCACGCGTGGCATCGGTTGCGATCAGTTGATCGTGCTGGAGAATGATGCGCAGGCCACCGTGCGCATGCGCATCTACAATGCCGATGGAGGCGAAGTGGAGGCTTGCGGCAATGCCGCGCGCGCCATTGGCCTGCTGCTGAAAGAACGCGCCACCATCGCCACCGCAGGCGGCCTGATCGCCACCCAGCCCGATGCAAAGGGCATCGCTGTCGATATGGGAGAGCCTCGCTTCGATTGGGACGCCATTCCCCTCGCCTACCCGATGGATACCGCAGCCATGCCCGTGGGCTGGGATGTGCTGGAGCGGCCACTGGCGGTGAACGTGGGCAATCCGCATGTGATATTCTTCGTGGACGATGCCGATGCCGTGCCGCTGGAAACGCTGGGCGCGCAGATCGAAACCGATCCTCTGTTTCCCGATCGGATCAATGTAAATGTCGCCAGCGTAGCTGACCGTCAAACGCTTCACCTGCGCGTGTGGGAACGCGGCGTCGGCCTGACCAGAGCCTGCGGCACCGGTGCCTGCGCAACGGCGGTTGCTGCCATGCGGAGCGGGCTGACAGAGCGCGAGGTGACCGTACATCTGCCCGGCGGCCCGCTTTTCATCACCTGGGGTGAAGACAACCGCATCACCATGACAGGCCCCGCGACAGAGGCATTTCGCGGAAGTTTCGATTGGGGCGATTACGCGTGAGCCAGACTGACGTCGTGACGCCAGAAGTAATCTCGCTAGGCTGCCGCCTGAATATCGCCGAGAGTGAGCGTATCCGCAACCTGATCGCCGCCGAGGGTGACGTCGTGGTGGTGAACAGCTGTGCCGTGACGACAGAGGCGGTGCGTCAGACGCGCCAGGCCATCCGCCGCGCCCGCCGCGCAAGGCCGGATGCGCGATTGCTAGTCACCGGATGCGCCGCGGATATAGAGCGGGATCAGCTTGCCGCCATGCCCGAAGTGGATGGGCTGGTGCCGAACACGCAGAAACTGGATGCTCGCGCGTGGAATGTGGGCGAGACTGCACAGCCCGCCCCCATCAGCCACACCCGCGCCTTCATCGCCGTGCAAAACGGCTGCGATCATGCCTGCACCTTCTGCGTAATCCCACAAGGCCGCGGGCCAAGCCGTTCGCTAAGCGTGCCGCAGGTTCTGCACGAGGTTGAGCGTCATCTCGATAAGGGCGCACCCGAAATCGTGCTGACGGGGGTGGATGTCACCAGCTGGGGGCATGACCTGCCCGGAAAACCGCCGCTGGGCGATCTGGTGCTGGCCATCCTCGATGAATTTCCGCAATTGCAGCGGCTGCGCATGTCTTCGCTGGACGGGGCGGAAATCGATCCGCTGCTGTTCGAACTGTTCGCGGGCGAGGCACGGATAATGCCGCACCTGCACCTGTCGATGCAGCACGGGGCAGACCTGATCCTGAAACGCATGAAGCGCCGCCATCTGCGCCGCGATGCAGTGGACCTTGTGCAGCGGCTGAAAGCGCGACGTCCCGATCTCACCGTCGGAGCAGACCTGATCGCCGGTTTCCCGACGGAGAGCGAGGCGCATCATGCCGACAATTGCTCCATCATCGCAGAGCTTCCCATCGTGCACGGCCATATCTTTCCCTACTCGCCCCGCCCCAACACGCCCGCAGCGCGCATGCCGCAGCTGGACAAGGCCGTTATCAAGGCCCGCGCCGCCCAATTGCGCAGCGCCGTGGCGAAGGTGCGTGCCGCATGGCTGGATAGTCTTGTGGGCCAAACGCAGCGCGTGCTTACGGAAAGCGACGGAACGGGCTATGCCGAAAACTTCGCACGGGTGGCCCTGCCCAATGGCACGGCAAGAGGGACGATCCTTTCCGTCACCCCGCAATCACATGAGGAAGGCCTGCTAAAGTGAGCGAAACCAGCTGGTCTGAAAAACTGTTCGGAGGTTTTCGCAAAACCTCGGATCGTCTGTCCGAAAACCTGACGGGCGTTGTCGGCACGGCAAAGCTGGACGATGCCACGCTGGACGATGTCGAAGATGCGCTGATCATGACGGATCTTGGCCCCAGCGCTGCGGCTCGCATTCGTGCAAAGCTGGCAGAGAAGCGCTTCGGCCTCTCCATCACGGAGCGTGAGCTGAAGGAAGCGGTGGCCGAAGAAATCGCCGCCATCCTGCGCCCCGTGGCCGTGCCGCTGGAAGTCACCGCATTTCCGCGCCCGCAAGTGATCCTGGTGATCGGCGTGAACGGCAGCGGCAAGACCACCACGATCGCCAAGCTGGGCCATTGGCTGCAGGAAGACGATTACGAAGTGATGCTGGCCGCAGGCGACACCTTCCGCGCGGCCGCGATCGGTCAGCTGAAAGTGTGGGCAGAACGGATCGGCGCGCCAATCGTGACGGGCCCGGAAGGCGGCGATCCTGCCAGCATCGTGTTCGACGCGGTGAAGAAGGCCACCGATATCGGCACCGATGCGCTGATCGTGGACACCGCGGGCCGATTGCAGAACAAGCGCGAATTGATGGATGAACTGGCCAAGATCCGAAAGGTGCTGGGCCGCTTGAATCCAGAGGCCCCGCATGACGTGATCCTGGTGCTGGATGCCACCAATGGGCAGAACGCCTTGGGCCAGATCGAGATTTTCAAGGAGGTGGCAGGCGTCACCGGCCTTATCATGACGAAGCTGGACGGTACGGCGCGCGGCGGCGTGCTGGTGGCAGCGGCAGAACAATATGGACTGCCAATCCATGCCATCGGCGTGGGCGAAACGCTGGACGATCTGCGCCCCTTCGATCCAGACCTTGTGGCGCGCGTAATCGCCGGAGTTGCCTGATGACCACCGAAGCCCCCAAGCAAGCGACCACCAGCAGCAAGCCCAAATCAGGCTGGCTGAATGTCGCCGTGGATTACGGCCCGCTGCTCGTCTTCTTCCTGGTGTACAAATATTATTCTCCGGCAAACGCTGGAGAGGACACGGGCGGCGAGATCTTCGCTGTGATCCGGGGCACCGGCGCCTTCATCATCGCAGCCATCGCCGCGCTGGCCATCAGCAAGTGGCGCCTCGGCAAAATCAGCCCGATGCTGTGGCTGTCGACGGCGATGATCGTGGGTTTCGGCGCGCTGACCATCTATTTCCAGGATGAACGTTTCATCCAGTGGAAGCCGACGCTGGTCTATGAGCTTTTCAGCATCGTCCTGCTGATCGGATATGCCAAGGGCAAATCCATGCTGAAAATCCTGCTGGAAGCTGCATTTGAAGGGCTTTCCGATGAAGGCTGGCTGAAACTCTCGCGCAACTGGGGCATTTTCTTCCAGGTGCTGGCCGTGCTCAACCTCGTGCTGGCCTATGCCGTCAGCTTTGAGACATGGCTGGCGGCAAAGCTCTGGCTGTTCCTGCCTTTGACCTTCGTCTTCACCTTCACGCAGGTGCCCATGCTGCTGCGGCACGGGCTGAGCGTGGATGACAAGGACGAGGTGGTGAAAGATCCGCCGCGCACGGAATAGCCGGTCAGGCTATCCCCTCTGCCGGCACGCGCACGGCAGAGCGCCTGCAGTACCAGCGCAACGCGAGGCCGATGGCCAAGAGGGCAAATACCCACAGCCCGACCTCAAGGCCCGATCCGTAGATCGCCAGTCCGGTGAAGGCGATGCCGATCGCCATGACCGGCCAACGGGCAACTGTCCTGTTCTCCTTTATCGCCGCGACAATCGCGAGAAAATAGAAGACAAGAATGCCCCCCGTGGTCAAAAGCGCGAGAAAGGTGAACATCGCCGATAGCCCGCGCGAGGTGTTGCCGATGATGAAGAGCGCCACGATCACGCTTTGCACGATCACGCCCCAGTAACGCACGCCATCCCTGCTGGTGCGGGCGAAAAGCTGCGGCATCTCGTTGCGCAAGGCCATTGAATATGTGCAGTCCGCGCCGATCAGCACCAGGCCATTGGCGCAGCCCGTCACGCTGACGAGGATGCACAGAGCCACCAGTCCGCCCGCAACCGGGCCAAGCACGGTGGCCAGCGCATCGGAGACGGGCGAGGTTGAGCTGGCAATATCCTGCCAGGGTATCAACAGCATCAAGCCCAGGCTCACCAGCAGATAAAGCACCAGCACCAGCGATGTCCCCCCGATCAGCGCGATGGGAATGTTCCGTTCTGGATTGCGGATCTTGTTGACCGGTACACTGGCTGTCTCAAATCCCAGAAAGGCGAACAACGTCAGCGCCACAGCACCGGAAATTCCGTCAATCTCTACAGGTGCAGGTGCCATTGGCTGCACCGGCTTCGATCCCAGCATGAACCACGTCAGCGCGCCTATCACCAACAGCAGCGGAATGATCTTGATCGCCACGGACAGCACCTGCATCCGGCCGGCGGAACGCGTGCCGATGAGGTTGATTGCGGTGATGAGGCCGAGCAGGATGAAGGCCATCACCACGCCAGAACTGGTCGAAGGCTCCTCAAACAGGAAGTCTGCCAGGATTGAACCGCCTGCGATCACCAGTGCGGCGATGGAGGCAAAGCCCGCCGCCCAGTAGGAAAACATGGCAAGGAACCCGGGCACTTCGCCCGTGATCCTTTCGATATTATGCTGGATGCCCTCACCCGTGCCATCCATTAGGAAACGGAAAGTGATTGCAAGGCACAGCGCGCCCAGGCCACTGATCAACCAGCCTATCACCATGTTCCAGCCCAGCGGGGCCAAGGCCGATGGCTGGAAATAGATACCACTGCCGATCATCGTGCCGATGACAAGCGATATGCTCATCATCAGCCCAAGCGGCCTTTGCGCTTTGCCTGTTTCCATCGATGCCCCCCATGCCGGGCGTTGGAAAACGCACCGGACGCAGGGAGGCTATGTTAACGAGAGGCTTCGGTCAAATCTCGACCTGGCTGCCCAGCTCAACCACGCGGTTTGTGGGCAGGCGGAAAAATTCCATCGGCGTGGCCGCGTTGCGCATCATCCATGCAAACAGCTTCTCTCTCCAAACCAACATACCGGGATTTTCCGCTGTCAGCAGTGTTTGGCGGCTGAGGAAGAAGCTGGTCTTCATCATATCGAAGGGTCCGCCGCACATCTCGTGCCGCTGTAACGCGGCGGGAACATCGGTTTCCTGCATGAAGCCATAGTTCAGAACCACGCGGAAGAAACCGTCGCCCAGCTCCTCTATATGGCATCGCTCATCTTCGCCGACGTAAGGCACGTCCGCGATGTTGACGGTCAGCACGACGACGCGTTCATGCAGCACCTTGTTGTGCTTGATATTGTGCAGCAGCGCGGACGGGGTGCCCTTGCTGCCGGAATTCATGAAGATCGCCGTACCCGGCACGCGCGCCGTGCTGCCGCGGGCGGACTTGGCAAAGATATCCAGCGGCAGCCCGGCCTCCGTCATGCGTTGGCGCATCAACTGGCGGCCCTTGGCCCACGTGGTCAGCAAGGTGAAGGCAATGGCCCCCACCAGCAGCGGGAACCAGCCACCATCGGGCACCTTGGTCAAGTTCGCGGCGAAGTAGGCACCGTCAACGATCAGGAACAGCAGCACCACGGGTATCGCGATCCATTTCTTCCATTTCCACACGCCGATGAACAGCACGCCCATCAACAGCGTATCGATCGTCACCGCACCCGTCACCGCGATGCCATATGCGCTGGCGAGATTGGAAGAGTTCTGGAACGTCAAAACCAGCAGGATCACGGCGCACATCAGCGCCCAGTTGATCACCGGAATGTAGATCTGGCCGGAATGCTCGTCACTCGTATGGCGGATCGAAAGGCGCGGAATGAAGCCCAGCTGGATGGCCTGGTGGGTGATGGAAAACGCGCCCGAAATCACTGCCTGGCTGGCGATGAAGGTGGCACAGGTTGCCAGGATAACCAGCGGGAGGCGATATGCCTCCGGCGCCAGGAAGAAGAACGGGTTCAGAATAGCCTCCTCCGCCGCCGCATCGGGCAGGCCGATGATCATCGCACCCTGCCCAAAATAATTGAGCAGCAGGCACGGCATGACAAAGCCGAACCACGAAAGCTTCATCGGGCCGCGGCCGAAATGGCCCATATCCGAATACAGCGCCTCTGCACCCGTAACGGCCAGCACGACTGAGCCGAGCGCGAGGAAGGCAAACCACTTGTCGGTGATGAAGAACTGTATCGCGTAATACGGGTTCAGGGCGGCCAGAATTTCCGGTGACCCGAAGATCTGCACAATGCCGAGAACCGCGATGGTGGTGAAATAGATGATCATCACCGGCGCAAACAGCGCCCCCACCTTTTCCGTCCCGCGTTTTTGCAGGACGAACAGCCCCACCAGCAGCACCAGCGCGATGGGTATCACGAATTGATCGAGGCGATGATCCACCACGGTCAAACCCTCCACAGAGGAGAGCACCGAAATCGCAGGCGTAATCATCGAGTCGCCATAAAACAGCGCAGTGGCGAACACGCCCAGAAGCACGACCAGCCAGCTGTAACTGGATTTGCCGACGCTGCGGGAAAGCAGCGCCACCAGGGCCAGGCTGCCGCCCTGCCCGTTGTTATCGGCGCGCATCAGGATGGTGACGTACTGGATCGCCACGACCAGCGTCATCGACCAGAAAATCAGGCTGACCACGCCGAATATGTGCAGATCGTCAATCGGCAGATCATGCGCCCCGCGAAAGGTTTCGCGGAAAGCGTAAAGTGGAGATGTACCAATATCGCCGAAAACGATGCCGATTGCACCGGCGGCGAGTTTCAGCTTGGCAGTATCCCGGTCTTGTCCGGTGGCGCTCATCTGATTTTTCAACCCATCCGACCAATGGTGTACGGCAAAGCGGGCGCGTTAGCAGCAGTGCGGGCAGGCTGCAACATGATGCAGCGCAGCATTATTGCGCGTCTTGTGGCGGAACAGAAACTTGTTCCGGCGCGGCGGGTGCAGGAATGGGTTGCTGCCCTGCCTGCAATGCCACCAGCAGCGAATCGAGTCGGGCAAGGCGGTTCTCCAGCCCTTCGCGCCCCTCCGCATCCTCTGCACCGTTCTGCAATGTCTCCAGCCACACCTGCCGCGCCTCCAGCAGCCGCCCTTGCCGCACCAGCGATACGCCCAGGAAATAGCCCGGGGCAAGATTGGCAGGCTTCAGGTTCGATGCCTGCTGAAAGGCGTAAACCGACGCAGGCGTCAGGGCTCCATCGGCATGCTCCGCCAACGCGATACCTTGCGCCAGCCAGGCCTCGAAATCCTTGGGATCTGCGCGGGTTATACCGGCCAGCATCTGCGCCGCTTCTGCATAACGACCGCGCCGCGCCCAGGCATCGGCGGTAATCAGGATGTTGCTGCCGGACTTGTCCGCCTGGCTGACAAATTCCTGCCGGGCATCAACCACGTTGATTTCCTGCGATTGCGCCGTGTTTGATGCCGACGTGGGGGAGGATGGCATATCGGGGCTGGCCTGCAGGGCATATCCTGCCAGCCCAAACCCCAGCGCGGCGGCAAGGCTGGTCCACAATCCGCGCGCAAGGCCAAAGCCAAAGGCTGCGATGGCAAAGGCGATCAGCGCCAGAACGATAACGGCAATCCACGTCATGCGGCATCATCCACGGCATCATCGCCCTTGCGCCTGCCAATGCGCCGCATCAGCACCGTTCCTGCCAGCACCAGCAGCACGATGGGCAAGACGAACAGCGGCCACGTGGTGGCGCTCACCTGCGGTTCGTAGCTAACGTAATCGCCATAGCGGGAAATCAGCCATTCGCGCACCTGGTCCGGGCTTTCACCCGCCGCGATGCGCGTACGCACCTGGTGGCGCATATCGCCTGCCATGGGGGCGTCACTGTCCGCGATGGACTGGCTCTGGCATTTCAGACAGCGCAACGTGTGCATCAGCTCTCGCGCCTGTTCTTCCAGCGCGGGATCGTCCAGCTGGGTATAGGCGTAGGGCGCGGGCGGCATGCGATCCTGCGCGGAGACAGGTTGGATGAACGCCAGCGCTGCCAGCATGGGTATCAGCCAGCGAATCATGATCCCGCCTTTCGCAATTCTTCCAGCAGCATCGGCACATCGTCTGCACGAATGTCTCCGATATGCTGATAGGTGATCACGCCATTGCCATCGATCACGAAGGTTTCCGGCACGCCGGAGGATCCGATGGCCAGCTGCACTTCGGAAATGTCATCCTTCCCAATGCGGGTGAAAGGATTGCCATAGGCGGCAAGGAACCGGTCAACGTCTTCCGTCCGGTCACGAATGGCGACGGCGACGATATTGGCGCCTGCCCTTTCCAGCGCATCCAGCTGCGGCGCTTCTGCCGCGCAAGGGATGCACCAGCTGGCAAAAACATTCAGCAGCTTTGGCTCACCATCGGCCAGATCGGCGCGCGAAAGACCAGGTCGGCTTTCCACGGCGGGCGGCAGATCGAAAGCGGGCATCGGCTGTCCCACCATTGCCGACTCGACGAAATCGTCCTTGGGTTGCGACAGCTGGTAGGCAAACAGGCCAAACAACGCGGCGGCAAAGCCCACGACGATCCAGAGCGTGTAACGCAGGCGTTTCATGATGCTGCCAACTCCGCCTCATCGGCGCGGCGTCGATCTTCACGTAGTTCGGCAGAGCGGCGGCGCACATCGCCGATCACGCGGCCCAGCAGAGCCAGCATACCGCCAAATGCAATCAGCAATCCGCCATACCAGATGTAAGTGACAAACGGCTTCCACCACAGGCGCAGCTGCCAGCGCCCATCATCGGCCATATTGCCAAGCGCGACATACAGCTGCCCATTCCAGCGGGTGAGCAGCGCCACCTCGCTCGTCTCGCCCTGCGGCGCCCAGAAGCTGCGCGCTTGCGGATGCGCATCGCGCACGGGGCCGCCTTCATAGGAAACCAGCAGATCGCCCTGCATAGCGGTCCAGTTAGGACCGGCGACGGGGCTGACTGACGTCATCCTTGCTTCCCACGGACCAATCTCGATCACGTCACCGGGCGATGCGGCCACCAGTCGCTCCTGCTGGAAAGCCGTGTCTGCCGCCACTCCGAACAGCGCCACTGCCACACCGAAATGGGCAACGCACATGCCCCAGATCGGCAATGGCGTGCGCAGGATGTTGCGCCCGCGCAGAGGCATGAAGCTGGCAATCGCTATGCCCACGGACATCGCTAGGCCTAACAAGGGCAGAATGCCGATCTCTGTCAGCGCCAGCACCAATGCCAGCACTGCGATCGTCACCACGGCGATGATGATGACCGGCAACCGGATGCGGCGAAACGAATCCGTGCGCCAGCGCAGCAGCGGCCCGACGGCGAGAATAGCCAGCATCGGCAGGAAGAATATCGCGCTGACAGGATTGAAATAAGGAGGACCCACGGAAACCCGCACGTCAAAAGCCTCCGTCAACAAGGGATACAGCGTGCCCAGCAGCACGATTCCCAGGATGGAGGACAGCGCCACGTTGTTCACCACCAGCGCGCCCTCACGGCTGAACAGCGCAAACCGCTCCCCTTCCGCAATCGTGCTGGCGCGCAAGGCAAATAGCACCAGTGCGCCGCCGATATACAGCGCCAACAGGATCAGGATGAAGCTTCCGCGCTCAGGATCGACGGCAAAGGCGTGAACCGAGGTAAGGATGCCGGACCGTACAAGGAAGGTGCCCAGCATACTCATGGAAAAGGCGATCACGCCCAGCATGATCGTCCAGGTACGCAAGGCATCGCGCGCGGCCAGCACGCTGGCTGAATGCAGCAGCGCGGTTGCCGCCAGCCATGGCATCAGGCTGGCATTCTCCACCGGATCCCAGAACCACCAGCCGCCCCAGCCCAGCTCGTAATAAGCCCAGTAGGACCCGGCCGCGATGCCAATGGTCAGGAAAATCCAGGAGCCCAGCACCCACGGGCGCATCACGCGGGCAAATTCCGGCGTCACATTGCGCGTCAGCAGCGCACCCACCGCAAAGCTGAAGGCCACCGACAGGCCGACATAGCCGATATAGAGCGTGGGCGGATGGAACGATACGCCCATATCCTGCAACAGCGGGTTCAACCCATTGCCATCGGCGGGCACGGGCGAAAGCCGCTTGAACGGGTTGGAGGACAGCAGGATGAACAGGTAGAAACCCACGGCCACAAAGGCCTGCGCGCCCAGCGTTGCCATCATCATGCGGCTGGGCAAGCGATGTTCGATCAGCGCGATCAGGCCGCCTGCCAGTGCCATCACGGTAATCCACAACAGCATGGACCCTTCGTGATTGGCCCATGCGCCAGACAGCTTGAACGCCAGCGGCTTCATCGAATGTGAGTGGGTGGCAACCAGTTCCACGGAAAGGTCGGTAACGGCAAAGGCATATACCAGCGCGCCGAAAGATACCGCGCACAGCAGCGCCTGCAGCATGGCAGCGGGGCGCACCAGCGGCGTCAGCTCACTGCCCTGCTCCCGCGCGCCAAGAAAACCGCCCAGCAATTGCAGCACGGCAAGGGCAGCACCAAGCCACAGGGCAGCAAGACCGATCTCGGCAATCATTCGCCGGCGCCCGCCACGCTTTCCTGCAGCTCTTCGCGAAGTTCCGCAGTGCTCATGCCCTCCAGCTCTCGCGGCATGTAATTCTCGTCATGCTTGGCCAGCAAATTATCGGCCACGAAGGTGCCGTCTGCGCCCATGCTGCCTTCGGCAACCACGCCCGATCCTTCCACGAACAGGGCGGGCACGATACCGGCGTATGTCACGGGCACGCGGGCCACGCCGTCCTGCACCACGAATTCCACCGTCACACCATCTGCCGCCGTTGTGATGGAGCCGTTTTCCACCATGCCGCCAAGGCGGATGGCCTGCCCCGGCGCGGGCGGACTGGCGGCGATATCGGCGGGCACATAGAAATAGCTGGCCTGGTTGCGCAGGGCATAGGCCGCCAGCAGGCCGGCGCCCACCAGTGCCACCAGTGCGACAATCACCAGCACCAGCCTCTGATGCTTGGGCTTCAGCCCGCGATCCGTCTTGGCATTCATTTCCTGCGTGACTCCTCGCGCCGTTTTTCCGCCCGGCGCATGGCCAGAAGGCTGGAGGCCACCAGCACCAGCGTGCCCACCAGGGTGACGCCCACCGCCGCATAGACGAACAGCCATTGGTCCAGCGCTTCTCTCAACGCACTATATCCTCTGCCTGCAACGCCTTCCGGCGCAGCCGCGCCTCTGCCTGCATATCGGCAAGAATGGCACGCATCCGGGTCAGCACCACGCCGCCAAACAACAGAGAGAAGCCCAGGGTGGCAATCAACAGCGGCCAGAGAAATACCGGATCGATCGAACTTTCGCCCATGGTGATGCTGGGTGGCTGGTGCAGACTGTTCCACCACACGACTGAACGATTGATGATCGGAATATTGATCGCGCCCACCAGGCCGAAGATGGCGGCAATGCGGCTGGATTGCCCTTCCCGCGCCAGCGAGGACGACAGGGCGATATAACCAAAATACAGGAACAATAGCACCAGCATGGAAGTGAGTCGCCCGTCCCACACCCACCACGTGCCCCAGGTAGGGCGACCCCAGATGGAGCCGGTGATGAGGCACAATGCAGTAAAGGCTGCGCCGGGCACCGCAGCAGCGCGCGCGGCAATGGCGGCCAGCGGATGCCGCCACACCAGTTCCATCAGGCTGGCAATGGCAATGGCAGACCATCCGCCCATGCCCAGCCATGCGGCGGGAACATGCACGAACAGGATACGCACCGTATCGCCCATCAGCCGATCGGGCGGAACCTGCGTCAGCCCCCAGGCGACGGCCCCGAACGACAGCAGCAGGCCACTCACCAGAAGCGGCGCGGTAAGCCACTTGGCGATTCTCAGGAAACGGGCGGGATTGGCAAAACCGTGCATGTTGTGGACAAAGTCACTCTCTTGCGCGGCCTTTTACAGCCCTCGCTCACACGGACAAGGAAAACCGGACCTTTTCGCCCGCTTCCCTTCAGCTATCCTCAGGCGCGACCGATCAATCTTTGCGCCATGGCATCGGCCACTTCATTTGACGGTCTGCCAGTGCTGTCGCTCTCGTTCCAGATCTCGGCCAGACGTGCGGGGATCTGCGCGATGCGCTTGCGCACCTCATTGATGTCACAAGGGGTGCCCTCGCGCCGGCAAAGATATTCATAGCTGACGTTGATGATGCCGCCCGCGTTGATCACATAATCCGGCGCATACAGGATGCCGCGGTCATGCAATTGCTGGCCATGCTCTGGCCGGGCGAGCTGATTGTTCGCGCCGCCTGCAACGATGGCGCAATCGAGTCGCGCAATGCCTTCATCATCAAGGATGGCGCCAAGGGCATTGGGGCTGAACACATCGCATTCCACGCCCATCACCTGATCGGCAGCCACGGCCTTTCCGCCCAGCTCATGCGCCATGGTCTCGGCCCGCTTGTCGTCGATGTCGGACAGGGTGAGCCTTGCGCCGTCCTTGGCCAGCAATCGCGCCACGCCGCCGCCAACAGAGCCGCAGCCCTGCACGGCAACGCGCACGCCCTGCATCGAATCCTTGCCCATCTTGTGCGCAACGGCGGCCTTGATGCCGTGATAGATGCCCATGGCGGTGAACGGGCCGGGATCGCCGCCTGCATCACCTTCTTCGGCGGGCAGGCCGCAGACATGCTGCGTGCGCGTGGCGATGGTGACCATGTCGGCCTCCGTCGCGCCAACGTCTTCTGCGGTGACATAGCGGCCATCCAGTGCCTCCACCGCTGCGCCAAAGGCGTGCAGCATGGCTTCGGTTTTCTTGCCGTTCTTGTCGAGGAGGACAACGGCCTTGCCACCGCCCATCGGCAATCCGGCCATGGCGTTCTTGTAACTCATGCCGCGGGACAGGCGCAGCGCATCGCGCATCGCATCGGCGGGATCTTCGTAATGCCAGAAACGCGTGCCGCCCGCTGCCGGGCCAAGGTGGGTGGAATGCAGAGCGATGATGGCGGTAAGGCCCGATGCGCGATCATGCACGACCTCAACTCGCTCGTGCTCGTCCCAGTCGGGTTCACTCCAGAATGCCGGCATTGGCCGTCCCCTCTCTCAATCCACAAGTGGCAGGGATGCTGGAGAAAAATGGGGCGATCGACGGGGTTTGAACCCGCGACCTCCGGTACCACAAACCGGCGCTCTAACCAACTGAGCTACGATCGCCACAACAACCAGGCACACATGCCGAAAGGCGGCCTGTTAGGGGTATGCGCCGGTCGGTCAAGCCGCATTCGGCGCGGGCGCGAGCCTGTTGCACAACTCATCGTCCAAGCAAAGTGAAAAGTGCTTCAAAATCGCCCAGACGCAAGAAAATTTCGCAGGTTGAATGGGGGCCATGCGCGGTTAAACAGGAAATCATGACGACTCCGGGCGAGACCACTCCAGAAATCCTCCTTCAGGACCAGCGGGTTCGCCGCGTTCCCACCCCTCGCCTCTCCCTGCTGGATTGCCCGCGCTTCCTGTCGCCTGAATTATGCGCCGACCTGATCGGCCTGATCGACAAGGACCGCCGCCCCTCCACTATCGCCGATGCCAATGGCGATGATTATTTCCGCACCAGCGAAACCTGCGATCTGGATGCGAGTGAGCGGGCGGTGCAGACTCTGGAGGATCTGCTGTACGAGCTGAACGGTATCGATCGCGATCACGGGGAGCCCGTGCAAGGGCAGCGATACGACGTGGGGCAGGAGTTCAAGCCGCACACCGATTATTTCGAGCCGAACGGAGCGGACTTCGACAAATTCTGCAGCGTCGCCGGGAATCGCACCTGGACCTTCATGGTTTATCTGAACGCGGTGGAGGCAGGCGGCGGCACGCGGTTCAAGGTGATCGGAAAAACCTTTCAGCCCGAAACCGGCAAATTGGTGTGTTGGGACAACAAGCGGCCCGATGGCAGCTGCAATGCCGCCACGCTTCACCACGGTATGAAAGTGCGCAAGGGCGTGAAATACGTCATCACGAAATGGTATCGCGAAAGGCCGTGGGGATGAGTGTGAAGCGCAAGGGAAGCTGCCATTGCGGCACTGTGAGGTTCGAAGCGGATTTCCCGGACGATCGGCTTGTCCCCTCCCGCTGCAATTGCTCCATCTGCGCGATGAAGGGTTCGGTTGCCGTCTATGTCCCTACTGCCGCGCTGACGGTGACCGCGGGCGAGGAATCGCTATCCTGCTACAGCTTCAACACCATGGCGGCGAAGCATCACTTCTGCGCGAAATGCGGCATCCACTGCTTCCACCAGGCCCGATCGGACCCGGACAAATTCGCTATTAACGCAGCGACACTTGAAGGCGTGTTGCCTTACGAAGACTTTGCCGAGGTGCCCGTGTTCAACGGGCAGAGGCATGTCGATGATTTCGGCGGAGAGCGAACGCAGGCCGGGTGGCTGCGTTTTGAGGCAACGCCGGGCAAGGTATGGCCCAAAGGCGTGATCTGACCCTGACGCGAAAAGGGCGGCCCGATCGGACCGCCCTTCCCTGATTTCATGCCCTGACTTCAAGGCAAGTTGCGAGGGCGCGCTTACTTCTTCTTGAGCGAGAGACCACCGAAACGCTTGTTGAACTGAGCAACGCGGCCGCCATCCTGCAGGCGCTGCGGGCCGCCGGTCCATGCCGGGTGGCTGGTGGGGTCGATCTCGAGGTTCATCGTATCGCCTTCCGAACCCCAGGTGGAGCGCGTCTGGAATTCGGTACCATCCGTCATCTTGACGGTGATCATGTGGTATTCGGGGTGAATATCTGCCTTCATGGCCTTGGTCTCCATAGCTTCGGAACGGTTCCGACCGATCCAGCTGTTGGGTGGGAAAGCGCGCCGGATAGTGGGGATTGGCGCAGGTTGCAACCTGTTTGTTCTTCCGATCCCGCCTGCGCCGGACAGGAACTTAAATCAGGCAATCATCGCCGTGATGCTGGTTTCGCAAGTCACCTTGCCATCTACGCTCGCCTTGCAATCGAACTTGCAAACCTTGCTGCGCTGCTGCGTGAACGTGCTTTCCAGCGTGAGCAGGCAGCCGGGCGTTACAGGCGCGCGGAACTTCGCGTTCTCGATAGCCATGAAGTAAACCAGCTTGCCGGTGCCTGCCAGTTCCAGCGTCTCGATCCCCAAAATGCCGCTGGCCTGTGCCAGCGCCTCTATCTGCAGGACGCCCGGCATGATCGGACGGCCGGGGAAATGGCCCTGGAAGAACTGTTCGTTCATGGTCACGCCCTTGATGGCCGTGATCCGATCGCCCTTCACCAGCTCGCTGACGCGGTCCACCAGCAGGAGTGGATAACGATGCGGCAGAGCCTCAAGGATACGGACGACGTCGTAGTCTTGCGTTTCACTCATGGCCCTGCCCCTTCGTTTTGTGTCTTAGCGCCCGGTGGATGCAGGAGCAGCCGTGCCCTGAGCCGCGGTTGCCTGCTGCTGGCGTGCAGCGATCATCAGGATCTGCTGAATCTGCTGGAACAGGCCCACTGCGGCTTCGCTGGGCTGCCAGTCAGCTGGCGGGGTAACCTGCACGCTGGGCACGCGGGTGTTCAGCGCGGTCACGATGCTGTTGGTCACGTCGGCCGCCTCTGGCGCGTAGACGATCGATTCGGGCGTCAGCACGAACTGGATGTTCTGATCGCTGATCACCTGCTGCAAAGCGGCGGAATACTGCTGCGCCACCTGCTGCACCACGTAAACGCGGGCACGGTTGATCGGCTGCTGCAGAGTGGCGATTTCTTGGTCGATCGCCTGGATCTGCTGAACGCTGGTGTTGTTCGGATCCTGCGTGGCGGCCTGCTCGGCCTGATCCAGCTGACCGTCACCATTGGTGTCGAACGTCAAGACCAGTTGCTGGCGCTGCTGCGTGCGCTGCTCGATGGTGGTGCGCTGCGCCTGATACTGCGTGGCAATCTGCTGGTACCCGGTCTGGAATGCCTGCGAATTGGCCACTGCGAAGCCGATATCGGCGGTGGCAATGCCGTTCACCTGAGCGACGGCGGGAATGGCGAAGCTGGCACCGGCAACGGCACATGCGGCGCCCAGCGCCGACTTTGCGAAAATGTTCATTAGAATTGCGTTCCTACGTTGAAGGAGAATGTTTTGGTTTCGTCCCCGCGCTCCGATAGCAGATCGTAAGCGACATCAATCCTGAACGGACCGAATGGGGAGTTCCAGTTCACGCCGATACCGGCGGTAACGCGCGGCTTGGGCGTGTCGCCGAGGAATTCCTCGGTGAAGGGAGGCAGGCGCTGCCCGATCGGCTGATTGGCCGAACCATCAGGTGCCAGAGGGTTGACGGTCTGGACCACGACGGGCTGACCGTCAGCGTTCAAGCTTTCCTGAAGGAATAGGGGATTACCGTCGCCGTCACGCTGCGCGATGAACAGGCCATCGGGAAGCGGGCTTTGCGTCAGCTGCGGCGTATCGACACCGAACACCGAGCCTACATCGACGAAGATCGAGGGACGCAGGCCGAGCTCGCGCGCGCCGGAACCCAGCGGAATTTCCACTTCGGCGCGGGCGAGGTAGAATGCCTCGCCGCCCAGCGCGTCATCCTGGTTACGGTCATCGCCAAGCGGAACGAGAATCTGATTACCGTCCTCATCCGGCTGATAAAAGCGGCGGACGACGCGGGGGCCAACGCCGCGAATATCAAATCCGCGGATCTGGCCTTCACCAAGGAAGAACCGGTCCGTCAGCAACACATCGTCACCAAGGCCGTTGATATAACCGCCTTCCACTGAGAGCGAGCCGATGAAGCCTGCACCAAGCGACCAGTATTTCGACGCGTTCACACGGGCGCGAACGTATCGCGTATCGCCACCTGCACCGGCAAACTGCACGGTGGTGACAACCCGCTCACCACTCGTCGGGCGGATATTGCTGTTGAGCGTGCTGTAATTCAGCGTCAGGCCAAGGATGGATTGCAGGCGATTGCCAAGGGCATCACAAAGATAGCGGCCAGCCAGCAATGGCTCACACTGGCTAACCCCGTCACCGTCGAAATCGGCAAAGAACTGTCGCTCTGCCACGGTCACTTCCTGGTAGTTCAGCGTATAGCTGCCCAGCAGGCTCATATACTCGGTCAGCGGAACGCCCACGCGCAGGGAAATACCCGTCGTGGTTTGTTCATAGGTGGCATTATCGCGGTCGAAATAGCCGTTGTTGTAATCCTGGCGATAGATGTCAAAGCCAAGAGCAATATCGCGGTCGAACACCTTCGGCTCGGTGAAGCTGATATTGGCGGAGCGCGAATAACGCGAATAGTTGATGCCAAGGCCGATGGTCTGGCCACGCCCGCGGAAGTTGTTCTGCTGGATGGACCCGTTGAAGATGAAGCTCTCCAGCGAGGAGAAGCCTGCCGAAAGCGACAGCTGGCCGGTCGGCTCTTCCTGCACATTGGCCTGCAGGATGATGCGATCGGGGCTGCTGCCCTCCACCTGCTCAACCTCGAAATTCTCCTGGAAATAGCCCAGCGAATTGATGCGAGCTGATGAACGCGCCACTTGCAGCGTGCTGAAGGCGTCGCCTTCCGCGATGCGGAATTCGCGACGGATCACCTTGTCCTGCGTCAGCGTGTTGCCGTTGATCTCGATGGCTTCCACGTAAACGCGCGGAGCGTCCGAAACCGTGAAGGTCACGTCCATCGTGCGGGTTTCGGGGTTGCGCTGGATGCGCGGGCGCACATCGGCAAAGGCATAGCCGAAGGCACCGGCAGTTTCGGTCAGACGTTCAATCGTCTGGTCGACCTGCTCTGCATTGTACCAGTCGCCCGTCTTCATGGAGAGGCCGGCCGACAGGCGTTCGGAGGAGAAATCGCGCAGCTGGCTGACGACTTCGACATCGCCGAATTCGTAGCGGTCGCCCTCTTCCACCACATAGGTGATGATGAAGTCGCGCTTGTCCGGCGTCAGTTCTGCCACGGCGGATACGACGCGGAAATCGGCATAGCCTTCCGTCAGATAGAACTGGCGCAGCTTCTGCTGGTCGAACGCCAGGCGATCGGGGTCATAGCTGGTGTTGGAGCTGAACAGCGCGAACAGGCTGTCTTCGCGCGTGACCATCTCGTCACGCAGGTCACCGTCGGAGAACACCTCGTTACCGATGATGTTGATGCGGCGAACCTTGGACTTGGGACCTTCGGAAATCTCGAAGATCACGTCCACGCGGTTCTGATCCAGCATCACCATCTGCGGTTCTACCGTGGCGGCAAAGCGGCCCTGGCGCTTGTACAGCTCGATAATGCGGGCCACGTCGGCACGCACGCGGCTGCGGGTGAAGATCTGGCGCGGCGAGAGGTTGATCTCGGGGATGATCTTCTCGTTATCGATCCGGCGGTTGCCCTCCAGGATGATACGGTTGATGATCGGGTTTTCCTCTACCGCGATCACCACATTGCCGTTGTTGTTGGCGATGGAGAAATCGGAGAAGAGTTCCGTGTTGGCCAGATCGATCAGCGCCTGGTCGGCTGCGGCAGGCGTATAGACCATGCCGGGGCGAAGCTGGA
The DNA here is from genome assembly GCF_009807005.1 of Aurantiacibacter rhizosphaerae. Classification (GTDB taxonomy): domain Bacteria; phylum Pseudomonadota; class Alphaproteobacteria; order Sphingomonadales; family Sphingomonadaceae; genus Alteraurantiacibacter; species Alteraurantiacibacter rhizosphaerae. The sequence continues at coordinate 81,825 of NZ_WUBR01000004.1, forward strand.
TGTAGGAAACGATCGTCTCCGGCTCCAGCCGCTGCGCACCTGACACGGCGATGGAGCGGATGACATCGCCCTGTTCCTGCGGCGCGGGTGCAGGCGTCTGCTGACTGACATCGACCCGCTGCTGCGCCGGTGCCTGAGAAGTAGGCGCCGGATCGCTGTCCAGCGTCTCCATCGCATCTTCAAGAGCCTGCTCTTCCTGCGGCGTAACGTCGCCATCCTGCGCCAGCGCGTGGGCTGGCAATCCGGCAAGCATGGTGCAACCCAGAAGGGTGGCCACATAATGCTGGGAAATTATCGTCCTGGCTTTGGAACCCATTATCCGTCCACTCTTTGTCGACATTAGCGCACTGGCGAAATTGCAAGCCGCGTTTCCGCCTTGGGCGGGTATCAGCTTAACCATCTCTCACGCGAAACGCGCCCTTGCCCGATGCCAGTCTGGCAATCAAGCGAAGTTGCCCCGTTACGCGTGATTAAGGTCGTCCTTTCCCCACCTAAAACTGTTCAGCCTAGCTGCCGAAAAACGGCAGTTTGGCTAAATCGATCACAGTCACGAACAGCATCAGTGCCAGCACGAGGGCCATGCCGGTGCGAAACGCCCATTCCTGACTGCGCGGGCTGGCTGGCTTGCGACGGATCGCTTCGACCGCATAGAAAGCCAGATGCCCACCGTCGAGCGCGGGGATTGGCAGCAGGTTAATGAATGCCAAATTAAGCGAGATGAGCGCGGCGAAGCTGGTGAATTCCAGCCAGCCCAGGCTCAACTGCTCGCCAGAGACCTTGGCAATGGTGATCGGCCCGCCCAGCTCTTTTACGGAGCGTTCGCCGGTGAAAATCTGGCTGATTCCCGTCACCATCAGGTCCACCGTTTCGATGCATTCCTGCCACGCCATGCCGATGGCTGCGATGGGACCAACCGGTTCAAAAACGCGTTCGCCCAGATTTCCCTGAACGCCGATCCGGCCAATCACGGTCTTGTTGCCGAACTGGTCGCTCACTTCCACACGGTCTGCCACCACGGGAACGGTGAAGGTGGAGCCATCGCGTTCGATGGTGATATCCAGTTCGCGCCCCGGATACAGCATGATGGACTGGGATATGTCGCGGAAGTCACGAGTTTCCTCGCCCTCAACGGCAACGATCCGGTCACCCAGTTGCACGCCAGCCTCTCTCGCGGGCGAATCCTCGGCAAATGCCGCAACAACGGTTTCTTCTGCGGGGTCTGCGGCAACGGGATTGCCGAAGATCATGAAGAAAGCGGCAAAAATACCGATGGCGATCAACACGTTGGCCGCCGGACCTGCCGCCACGATCAGGGCGCGCTGCCACAGCGTTGCAGCCTGGAAGTCACCCTTGCGCACGGGCGCCTCTGCATTGGGCTGGCTGGCGGGGTTCATATCGCCCTGGAACTGCACATAGCCACCCAGCGGGAGCGCCGACAGCTTCCAGCGGGTGCCGCGCTTATCCGTAAAACCGGCGATTTCCTTGCCGAAACCAACCGAGAAAGCCTCCGCCCCGACGCCGAACATGCGGCCGACCAGATAATGGCCAAGCTCGTGCAGAACCACCAGGGGGCCAAGCATCAGCAGAAAGCCAAGGGGGTAAACCCAGAATGGCAGCGTTTCGAACATGGGTCAGGCGATCTCCAGCATCTCTCCGGCGCGCACCCTCGCCTCTGCATCAACGGCTAGCACTTCGTCGAGCGAGTTGGGCGCAGGCGGCGCGTAATTATCGAGGGTTCTGGCAACAATTGCCGAAATTTGCGTGAACTTTAGCTGACCGGCGAGAAAAGCGGCTACCGCCACCTCGTTCGCGGCGTTGAGAACGGCGGGCGCCCCGCCCCCTGCATGGGCCGCCTCGCGCGCCAGTTTCGTGGCGGGGAAGCGCTCCTCATCAGGTGCGAAAAAGCTTAAGTTTCCGATGGTTGCAAGGTCCAGTGGCTTGCAATTGGTATCCATCCGCGCAGGGTATGCCAGAGTGGAAGCAATGGGCACGCGCATGTCACTGGGGCCAAGCTGCGCCAGCGTGGAGCCGTCGCGGTATTCCACCATGGAGTGAATGACGCTTTGCGGATGGACGATGATGCGCAGACGATCCAGCCGAACGGGGAAGAGGTGGAATGCCTCGATAAATTCCAGCCCCTTGTTCATCATCGTGGCCGAATCGACGCTGATCTTGGCACCCATGTCCCAATTGGGGTGGGCAACGGCCTGGGAAGGGGTGGCAGCGTCCAGTTCTGCCATGGTCTTGGTGCGGAACGGCCCGCCGCTGGCCGTCAGCGTGATCCAGCGCACATCATCCAGCTTGCCGCCTTCCAGACACTGGAAAATCGCGTTGTGTTCGGAATCGACCGGCAGCAGAACCGTGCCGTGTTTCTCGACAAGGCGCGTCATCACATCGCCTGCAGAAACCAGCGCTTCCTTATTGGCGAGCGCGACAGTGTTGCCCTGCTCTATCGCTGCCATGGTGGGTGCAAGGCCCGCGCAGCCAACGATGGCGGCGACGGTAATGTCCGCCGGGCGCGATGCTGCATCGCACAGCGCCTGCGCGCCGCCAGCGGCCTCTATCGACGTGCCGGACAAATGCTGCCGCAATTCGGGCAGGCAGGCTTCCTCGCCAACAACCGCGATTTGCGCATCGAATTCGATGGCCAGCTTTGCCAGCTTTTCTGCCGAGCAATTCGCCGTCAGCGCGACGACTTGCCAATTGGCGCGATCGTTACGGATCAGGTCGAGCGTGGAATCGCCGATGGAGCCGGTGGCGCCGAGGAGGGAAATGGTGCGGGTCATCAAAGGGAGAATACCATCAAACTGCCCACAACGATAACCACGGGAATCAAGCCGTCTATCCTGTCAAAAACGCCGCCATGGCCGGGGATGAGATTGGACGAATCCTTCATCGCGGCCTTGCGCTTCAGCCAGCTTTCAAAGAAATCGCCAGCCTGCGCCACCACCGCCAGCAGCGGGGCAAAAAGGAGGAGCGAGGGCATGGCGTCCGGCCCGGCAAACGGCGGCCAGTTCAGCGCGAGCGGAAGGCCGACAGCCAGCGTGGCGCCCACGGCACCGCCAAACAATCCGGCCCAGGTTTTTGAAGGACTGATGCGCGGCGCAATCTTTGGGCCGCCGATGCTTCTGCCGAAGAAATAGGCGAATGTATCGACCATGATGACCACGCCGATCAGCAGCAGCAATACCGGCATGGAATTGATCTGCATCAGCAGCCACACGGCATATCCGATATACACCGCGCCAAGGGTGATGCCGACGATCCTGCCCAGCGCATTGCGCGTTCCGCGCCAGATCAGCCGCACCAGTTCGGCAAAGCAGATGAGCCCGATAGCCGCAAAAAACAGATCGCGGATCAATCCGCCCGCAAAAATCGCCGATCCCGCCACCACCAGCATCACCAGACCGCTGGCTGCGCGCTTGGGCAAATCGCTGGTCCGTACCGACAGTGGCACGGTGGCATAGCGTTTCGCCAATGCCCTTATCTTGTCGCGGCGTCGCTCTGGGGTGAGGTTGTCAACGTCCTCCAAAGCGGCGCTCCCGTCGGGCAAATTCCTCGCAGGCCTGGCGCAAATGATCTTCGCCAAAATCTGGCCATAGCACGTCCATGAAGAGCATTTCGGCATAGGCTGATTGCCACAGCAGGAAGTTTGACAGGCGCACCTCTCCGCTGGTGCGGATCAGCAGATCGAGCGGGGGCAGATCGCTGGTGTAGAGATGGCGATCCATCGCCTCCGGCGTTACTTCGCCCTCTTCTGCCGCAAGCCGCGCGGCGCGGGCGATTTCCTGCTGCGCACCGTAATTCAGAGCGACGGCCAGCGTGCGCTCGCCATGCTTCGTGCGCTCCAGCGCATCTTCCAGCTTTTCGACAATATCGGGCGCAAAGGCCTTGTAATCGCCGATGATTTTCAGCGTCAGGCCGTTCCTGATGAAAGCGTCCAGTTCCTTCTCGATAAACCTGCGCATCAGGTTCATAAGGTCGGATATCTCACTCTCGTCACGCTTCCAGTTCTCGGATGAGAAGGCGTAGAGCGTAAGGCATTCCAGCCCCAGGGTCTTCGCCGCCTCCACCGTGCGGCGCACCGCTTCCCCGCCCTGTTTATGACCAAGCGCGCGCGGAAACCCGCGCTTCTTCGCCCAGCGGCCATTGCCGTCCATGATGATCGCTACGTGGCGGGGAAGGTTGGAATCAGATGTCACGGTCAAGATCCGTCTGTGCCAGGCGGGCGCATGTCCCGCCCGCGCACCTACTGCGTCATGATTTCCTTTTCCTTGGCATCTGCTGCCGTATCCGCATCCGCAACAGCCTTGTCGGTCATCTTCTGGACTTCATCTTCCAGACGCTTGCGATCGTCCTCGGAGATTTCCTTTTTCTTCTCGTCTTCCTTCAACGCCTCGTTCGCGTCGCGGCGCACATTGCGGATGGCGATCTTGGCTTTCTCGGCATAGGTGCCCGCCAGCTTCGCCAGTTCCTTGCGGCGTTCCTCGTTCAGGTCCGGCATGGGCAGGCGCACGTTCTGGCCATCGCTCATGGGGTTGAGACCCAGATTGGCCTTGGAAATACCCTTTTCCACGGCGCTGACATTGGCCTTGTCCCACACCTGCACGCTCAGCATGCGCGGCTCTGGTGCAGAAACGGTGGCCACCTGGTTCAGCGGCATCATGGAGCCATAGACTTCCACCACCACGGGATCCAGCAGCGCGGTGTTGGCGCGCCCTGTGCGCAGGCCCGAAAGATCACCCTTCAGGCTTTCGATTGCGCCCTGCATGCGGCGTTCCACATCGGCCTTGTCATACTTCATGTTCAGTCATCCTTCCTGACGATCGTCTGCACGCCCTCGCCCGCCAGCACGCGCGCGACATTGCCCTTTTCGCGGATCGAGAAGACCACGATGGGAATATCGTTTTCGCGGCACAGCGAGACTGCGGCGGCATCCATGACCTTGAGGTTATCACTCAAGACCTTGGAATAGGTAATTGTTTCGTGACGCTCTGCATCATCGAAACGCTTGGGGTCCTTGTTATAAACCCCGTCGACGCTGGTGCCTTTCAGCAGCGCGTCGCACTTCATTTCCGCAGCACGCAGCGCGGCGCCGGTGTCGGTGGTGAAGAAGGGGTTGCCGGTTCCGGCCGCAAAAATGACGATGCGGCCCTTTTCCAGGTGACGCTCCGCCCGGCGGCGAATGTAGGGCTCGCACACGGCGTTCATCGGGATGGCGCTCTGCACGCGGGTGGCAACGCCGATCTTTTCCAATGCGGACTGCATGGCCAGCGCGTTCATCACGGTAGCCAGCATGCCCATGTAATCGCCCGTGGTCCGCTCCAGCCCCTTGGCCGCGCCGGCTATGCCGCGGAAGATATTGCCGCCGCCGATCACCAGGCAGACTTCCAGCCCGCTGTCCTTCGCCTGCTTCACTTCCTCCGCAAGGCGCGCGACATATTCAGGGTCAATCCCGAAGCCCTCGTTGCCCATCAGCACCTCTCCTGAAAGTTTCAGCAGGATACGCTTGGAGTCGGGCAGCAGCATGGTGGGATAGTTTCCTCTGGAAGCGGGGTTGGCAGGCTTCCTAGAGCGAGCGGGTGAAACTGCCAAGGGTTCCGATGCGCTTTTGCGCGAAGGGGAGCGGCGCCGTGGCCCATGGAGCCTTGTGGCCGCGGATTTCAAAGCGCCCTGCCCCGGCTTAGTCCACCAGATTGGCTGGCGTATAGCATTCGATCACAAGGCTGATCGGGAGCGAGTCCGCTCGCCTCAGCACAGCGCGATGCGACAGCACCGTATCAGGAGGACAGCTTTCGGAAGCACCGACCACAGCCGCCAGGCGTTCGCGCGTAAAATTCAACTCTTCGACGACCTTGCCGAACGGCGTATCGGTGGTGTCCAACTGCGCGTTCATGGCAGGGGTCAGCCGGGCCGGAACATAGAAGTTATGCGCGACTGACATAACCACGCCGCCGCAAAGCAACTCCACATGGCGATAGCCAAGCGGATCGTCGGGACCGACTTCAAGCAAACGGCGAATTTCGGCAGTGGGTTGCGCAGCCTCCCCGCCAGCGTGCGAAACGCGGATCACGGCAGGGTCGGCCATATCACGACGATCGCACCACTCTGCCAGCGCGCGCGTGGCGCTGTCATGGCTTGCGAGGACATTCTCGAATTCATCGAACCGCGTCGATTGCGTGGAGATGCATGCCGACAGCGTGAAGGCACATCCGGCAGCGATTCCTGCGCGAAGGATGAGCAGGAGCCTTCCACGGATTGAGCTAGGCATTTGACGCATCATTGATTGCCCCCGGATCGAAAGCACTGGCAAGCGACCAATGCCGGAAACGAAATCAGCCGCCGAACGCGAAGTCCGACGGCTGATTGCATTGCATTGGTGAAAGCGATCAGCCGCCAACGGCAGCCGCAACTTCTGCTGCGAAGTCGCTTTCTTCCTTTTCGATGCCTTCACCCAGCTGGAAGCGGACATAGTCCGTCAGGGTGATTTCCTTGCCGGCTTCCTTGCCGGCAGCAGCCACGACGTCAGCGATGGGCGTCTTGTTGTCCATCACGAACAGCTGGCTGAGGAGAGCGTTCTCCTTGGCGTATTTTTTGATCGCACCGTCGACCATCTTTTCCTGCACGTTCTCAGGCTTGCCGCTTTCTGCAGCCTTTTCCGCGGCGATCTTGCGCTCACGCTCGATCACTTCGGCGTCCAGGCCTTCTGCGGTCAGCGCCAGCGGGAAAGCGGCGGCGATGTGCATGGCCAGCTGCTTGCCCAGGGGCTCCAGAACGTCAGCACCAGCTTCGGATTCCAGAGCGACCAGCACGCCGATCTTGCCGAGGTTGGGAGCCTGTGCGTTGTGCATGTAGGGAACGACCACGCCGTTTGACACAGAAACGCTCTTCATGCGGCGAACCTGCTGGTTCTCACCGATGGTGGCGACATTGTCGGTCAGCTTGTCAGAAACGGTGCCGCCGTCGGGGTAGGACGCGGCCTTCAGCGCGTCCACGTCATCGCTGTCCATGCCGAGCGCGACCTGCGTGGTCTTGCGCACGAAATCCTGGAACTGCTCGTTCTTGGCGACGAAGTCGGTTTCGGAGTTCACTTCGACGGCAACGCCCTTGGTGCCTTCAACGGCCACGCCGACAAGGCCCTCTGCCGCGGTGCGGCTGGACTTCTTCTGCGCGGTGGCCAGGCCCTTGGCGCGCAGTGCGTCGATTGCAGCTTCGATATCGCCATCGGCAGCTTCAAGCGCCTTCTTGGCGTCCATCATGCCCGCGCCGGTCTTCTCGCGCAGGGCTTTCACGTCGGATGCGGAAAATGCAGCCATGTGGGTTTCCTTCAGATTGAATTTGGAGGCCGGTCCATCAAGCGAATGACGAACCGGCCTGGTAAGTTTAGAATGTGACGTGCAGATTTCGCCGCGCGATCACACGAATGATCAGGCTTCGGCCTTGGCTTCTGCAGCCGGAGCTTCGGCAGCAGGAGCAGCCTCGGCAACAGCGGCTTCAGCCGGAGGGGCATCCATCGCGCCGATGTCAGCGCCGGAGTCCACAACGCCTTCGGTCGAACCGGTGCTGGCGGCCTTGGCCACTGCATCGCAATAAAGGCGCACAGCGCGGCTGGCGTCGTCATTGCCGGGGATCGGGAAAGCGATGCCGGAAGGATCGACATTGGTGTCGAGCACGCCGATCACGGGGATGCCGAGAACGCCGGCTTCCTTGATGGCAAGGTCTTCCTTGTTGGCGTCGATCACGAACATCACGTCCGGAATGCCGCCCATGTCGCGGATGCCACCAAGCGAGAGTTCCAGCTTGTCACGCTCACGCGTCAGCTGAAGGACTTCCTTCTTGGTGATCAGCGAAGTGTCGCCGGCCAGCTGCTCTTCCAGAGCCTTCAGGCGCTTGATCGACTGCGAAATCGTCTTCCAGTTGGTGAGCATGCCGCCCAGCCAGCGGTGGTTGACGAAGTGCTGGCCGCACGAACGCGCTGCCTGTGCAATCGGCTCCTGCGCCTGGCGCTTGGTGCCGACGAACAGAACCTTGCCGCCTGCACGCACGGTGGAGGAGACGAAGTCCAGAGCGCGCGCCATCAGGGGCACAGTCTGCGACAGGTCGATGATGTGAACACCGTTGCGGCTGCCGAAGATATACGGCTTCATGCGCGGGTTCCAGCGGTGGGTCTGGTGGCCGAAGTGTGCGCCGGCCTCGATCAATTCCTGCATCGTGACGGTAGGAGCCGCCATAAGTAAATTCCTTTCCGGTTGAGCCTCTGGAAGACGGGGAACCGGCCCTTGGGAGATGTCTTGCGACTTTGGCCCGCGGGCGGCACCGGTATGTCAGTGCCTTCCATGTGGATTTGCCTGGGCGGGCGGAAACGGGAATCGCTTCTGCCGTACAGACGGTCGCGCCACTAGCCGAGGTGGACGGGGAAATCCAGTCTCAAATTATCTGGACCGCCCACAGGTAGACACAAGCGGAACACATGCAGAACAAACTGCTTGACCCAGCGGAACGAAAGTGGAACAAAGAACGCAACAGGAACAAAACCCGCATTCAGAGAGTTGGGCTTGATACTATGACAATAGCAATCGCCATTTCGGTGTTCTTCGGCCTTGTAGCAGCGGTGTCGCTGCTATCCTGCCATGCTTCCATCCGCTACGGCCTGCTGCGCTGGCGCGAGATACGCCGCGAACTGGCCGTTATTGATCGCGTGGTCGAGACAGCGCCTCGTCCACTTCGTCAACCGCAAGAGGCTTTCTCTCTGCTGGCCGCGTGATCTCCGCATCCCCATCGGTTGAAGCAGAGGCATTTTTCGCCCGCTTCACCTTGGAATAGCCGGCCACAGACCAGGCGATCAGCCCCATATAGACGACGCCGATCAGCACCAGCGTCCACCACGTTTCGATCAGCAAACCGCCCACCAGCAAACCTGCCAGCGCGATGAAGGCCAGCTTGAAATCGCCGGACGGGCTGACCGATTTCCAGCTTGGCGTGGCAAGATTGGACACCATCAGCACGGCAATGGCGATAACCCACGGCCCCACCAGCCACGGATCGCGGAACAATTGCTCTCCCGTTGCCAGCCACAGATACATCGGCATGAAGGCAAAGCCTGCGCCCATGGGGGCAGGAACGCCGGTGAGATAACCGGCAGACTTGTGCGGTTGATCCTCCACATCGATCTGCGCGTTGAAGCGCGCCAGGCGCAGCGCGCAGCAGATGGCGTAGGCCAAAGCCGCCAGCCAACCAAAGCGCGGCAGTTCCTCCAAAGACCAGATATACAATACCAGCGCCGGAGCGATGCCGAAGCTGGCCGAATCGGAAAGGCTGTCCAACTCCGCTCCAAAGCGCGATTGCGCCTTCAGCAGCCGCGCAATGCGCCCGTCCATCATATCCAGAATGCCCGCCAGGATCATGGCGAACACCGATTGCTCCCAATGCCCGCCAATGGCGAACAGGATGCTGGTGAGGCCGGAACACAGCGCCGCAGCGGTGATGGCGTTGGGCAGCACCGCACGCAGCGAAAGCCCCTTCCCCGCGCGGGAGCGAGTTACATGTTCATCCTCGCTGGCTTTCGGGCCAAGCCATGCAGGCCCAGCCGGGGCCGTCTGGTTGCTGTCGAAATCCTGCGTGTCGTCTTCACCTGGCCTCATTGGCTCACTCCTTCGAGCAGGCCAGCCGTTCCAATTTCGGCCAGCACGGTTTCGCCTGCAATCACGCGCTGCCCCAGCAGCACCTTGGGTTCTGTTCCGACGGGCAAATACACATCCACCCGGCTGCCAAAGCGGATCAGGCCCACCCGCTGTCCGGCGGCCACGATATCGCCCGGCTTGATGAATGGCACGATGCGCCGCGCAACAAGGCCGGCGATCTGGGTGAAGCCGATGGTTTTGCCATCAGTACTTTGGATCAGCACATGCTGCCGCTCGTTTTCTTCACTCGCCTTGTCCAGATCCGCATTCATGAAACGGCCGGGCATATAGACGATGCGCCGGATCGTTCCGGCAATCGGAGAGCGATTGATATGGACATCGAACACCGACATGAAAATGGAGATGCGCATCACCGGCTCTGTCCCCAGGCCAGGGCCGCCATCTTCCGTCGCATGCTGCATTTCGGCGGGCGGCGGCACCAGCGCGATCAAGGATACAAGCCCATCGGCAGGTGACACCAGCAGGCGATCGCCCTGCGGCACGACGCGTTCGGGATCGCGGAAGAAGGCAAACACGCCAGCGGAAAGGGCCAGCAGGGGCCAGCCCAGCAATTCCCAATCGAAAATCAGCAGCACCACCAGGGCGATAGCCACCGCGATAATGCCGTATTTGCGGCCTTCGGGATGGATCGGGGGAAGCCCCCATTCCGCATCACCGCGACCACGATTGTCTCTAAGTTCTCCGGACATCGCGCTTCCCTATTCGTTCGCAGCCTTGGCGACAAGCAATACAGACCTTTGTTCGCGCTGGCCTTATCGCAGGGCGCACCCCATCTGGTTGCATATGTCACAGAACGACGATGAAAAGAACTCGCGCGTGGTTCCCGGCACACGCCGCGGAAGGCTGGGCCAATTCGGGCGACTTGCAGGTGGGCTGGCGGGCGGCATGCTGTCCGAAGGGGCGCGGCGATTGGCAGGCGGAGAGCGCCCGCGCATGCAGGAGCTACTACTGACGCCTGCCAATATCGGCCGCGTGGCAGACCGGCTGTCCCACCTTCGCGGTGCGGCCATGAAACTGGGGCAGATGGTGTCGATGGATGCGGGCGATATCCTGCCGCCGGAACTTTCCCAGATCATGGCCCGCCTGCGAGAGAACGCGCACGCCATGCCGCCAAAGCAGCTGGAGGCGGTTCTGGCGCAGGACTGGGGACAGGGATGGCGGCGCAATTTCCGCTATTTCAACCCGCGTCCGCTGGCCGCGGCATCCATCGGCCAGGTTCACCGCGCCACCACGCGCGACGGGCGCGATCTTGCGATCAAGGTACAATATCCCGGCGTGCGCGAATCCATCAATGCCGATGTAGACAATGTCGCCACCCTGCTGCGCGTATCTGGCCTGCTACCTCAGCAGCTGGATATCACCCCCCTGCTGAGCGCCGCGAAGGATCAGTTGCGGGAGGAAGCGGATTACCAGCGAGAGGCGCAGCAATTGTCTGCCTATGCCAAGCTGCTGCAAGGAAACGATGATTACATCGTGCCGGGCCTGCACGAAGACCTGACGACGACCAATGTGCTGGCGATGGATTTCGTACCGGGTCGCCCCATCGAATCGCTGGAGGAAGAGCCGCAGGACGTGCGTGACGCCATGATGGAACGGCTGATCGACCTTGTGCTGCGCGAATTGTTCGAATTCCGCCTGATGCAGACCGATCCCAACTTCGCCAATTACCGCGTTGCCGAGGATGGCAAGCGGCTGGTGCTGCTGGATTTCGGCGCCGCGCGGCCTGTGTCTCCTGCCATATCAGACAATTACAGGCGTTTATTCCTCGCCGGTCTGGCAGAGGATCAGGACGCTATCGCCGCTGCCGCCATAGAGGCAGGCTTTATCTCGCACCATGCCGCCACGGCGCATGCGGACAGCTTCAACACCATCATCCGCGTGATCCTGGCAGAACTGGCCAAGCCCGGCCCGTTCGATTTTGGGGACAGGGCTTTCGTGCACACCATCAGGGAAGAAGGCATGGCGATGGCGCAGGATCGCGCCACGTGGCATCTTCCACCGGCGGAAATCCTGTTCGTACAGCGCAAGATCAGCGGCACCGCCCTGCTGGCGGCACGGTTGAAAGCGCGCGTGGATGTGCGCGCGATGGCAGAGGCGAAGCTGGCCGCGACGTCCTCCGCGACTTCCACCTAATCGGCAGAGAAATCGAACGGAACGCCGCTGTCGCGAAATCGGCTGGGGATGAGTTCGCGGCCCATCGGCGGGGCGGAGCGCGCGATGCAGCGCGGGCGATGGCACAGGCGGCAGGCCACGCCAATCGGCGTCGGCTCCGCGCCCTTGATGGCGCGCGCGTAGGCAAGCCGGTCCAGATGCTGTGCGGAACAGGTTAATGCCACGGCGCGTAATATGCTGCGCTCTCCAAAGCGCCCGCCCCCTGCCCGCACGGTGCGCGCGATGGAGACATAGCGTTCCCCATCGGGCAATTCGATAAGCTGCGCGTCCACCTTACCCGGTGATGCAAAAACCTCGTGAATATTCCACAGCGGGCAGGCCCCGCCGTGGCGCGCCAGTGGGAAGCCCGCCCCGTCCAAGCGCTTTGACACATTGCCAGCACGGTCCACCCGCAGGAAAAAGAAGGGCACGCCTTCCTCGCCGGGGCGCTGCAATGTGGTGAGGCGGTGGGCCACCTGTTCGAAACTGACGGAGAAGCGCGCCGTCAGCGCCTCCACATCGTAATGGAGATCCTCCGCAGCTTTGCGAAATGCGTGGTACGGCATCAGCAGCGCGGCGGCCCAGTATGATTGCAGCGCGCGGCGCACCAGCCGCTCGCTATCCTCCCCGGAAAAACGCCCCTCCGCCAGCAGCGCGTCTATCGTGACGTCCTGCTCCATGATGGCGATCTGCAAGGCTGCCTGAAAGCGCCGCCCGGCCTGATCCAGCCGTTCTGCAATATGCACGCGGCGGCGGTGGTAATCGTGCCAGCGCAATCCTCCACGCAGCAGGCCATCGTCGGACAGGCGCAGGTCCAGCCCGTGCTCGGCGGCGATATGGGCCTTCATCTGGTCAAAAGACGACAGCGTGCGGGCCGCTGCGCTGGCGCTGTCGTCCAGTGCGGGGAAGCAGTTGCGCCGGGCCGCCAGAAATGCGCGCGCCTCTGCCACGGGATCGGGCGCCGCATCGCCTGCCCCGCCCTGCTGTACCTCCCGCTTTTCCGCCAGCGCCAGCTGTTCCTCGCCAAAGGCGGTGTGCAGGCGCAGCAGCGCCTCTGCCATGCCGGGGTAGCTGGTGGCGATATCATCGATATCCAGCGGCTCTATGGCGATGTCGGAGAACATGGGATCACGCAGCGCCGATTGCAGGCGGGCGACGGTTTCATCCGCATCCTCATCCGCCAGATCTGCAACGTTGATGCGATATGTGGTGGCCAGCTTCAGCAGCATCTCTGCCGTCACGGGCCGCTGGTTACGCTCCATCAGCGCGATATAGCTGGCGGAGATATCCAGATCGGTGGCCATATTGGCCTGCGTAAGGCCCAGCTCGCGCCGCAATTTCTTGAGGCGCGGCCCGAGGTAGAGCGTTTTTGCGGCCAAGTTTACATCCCTCCGTGTCTCGAGTTTACAACTGTACACGCAAAACTTGTAAAGTTCGACAACATTACACCGGACGGCGCGACGGCGGGGATCGGGCGTGGCAGAAATGCCGCAAGCCAATCACTTCCAAGGACGCGAATTTTCCATGACCTATTTTGAAGAAATCCACCGCCAATCCTCCATCAAGCATCGCCTGGGCGGAGACTGGCAGGGTGTCGATCCCGAATTCGCAGCACGCCTGCGCACGCAGAACCGCTTCCAGACCGGGCTGGATATCGCGAAGTACACAGCCAAGATCATGCGCGCCGATATGGACGCTTATGACGCCGATCCCGCCGCCTACACGCAGTCGCTGGGTTGCTGGCACGGCTTCATCGGCCAGCAGAAGATGATCTCCATCAAGAAGCATTTCGGCAGCACCAAGGGCCGCTACCTCTACCTGTCAGGCTGGATGATCGCCGCCCTGCGCAGCGAATTCGGGCCCCTGCCCGATCAGTCCATGCATGAAAAAACCAGCGTGCCTGCCCTGATCGAAGAGTTGTACACCTTCTTGCGCCAGGCCGATGCCCGCGAACTGGGCGGCCTGTTCCGCGATCTGGACGAAGCCCGCGAAAATGGTGATGAGGCCGCTGCCGCCGCGGCGCAGAAGGCCATCGACAACCACGAAACGCACGTCGTGCCGATCATCGCCGATATCGATGCTGGCTTCGGCAATGCCGAGGCGACATACCTCCTCGCCCGCAAGATGATCGAGGCCGGTGCCTGCGCCCTGCAGATCGAGAACCAGGTTTCGGACGAGAAGCAGTGCGGACACCAGGACGGCAAGGTTACGGTTCCGCACGAGGACTTCCTCCAGAAGATCCGCGCCATCCGCTACGCCTTCCTTGAACTGGGCGTGCCCGAAGGCATCATCGTTGCCCGTACGGACAGCCTTGGCGCTGGCCTGACCAAGCAGATCGCCTTCACCCGCGAACCGGGCGATCTGGGTGACCAGTACAACCGCTTCCTGGATTGCGAGCCGGTGGAAGGCGTTGGCGAGAAGGGCGACGTCCTGATCAACCGCGATGGCCTGCTGGTGCGCCCCAAGCGCCTGCCGTCCAACCTGTTCCAGTTCCGCCCCGGCACCGGAGAGGACCGCTGCGTTCTCGACTGCATCACCGCTCTGCAGAACGGTGCAGACCTGCTGTGGATCGAGACAGAGAAGCCGCATGTGGAGCAGATCGCCGGCATGGTGGACCGCATCCGCGAAGTCTGCCCCAAGGCCAAGCTGGTGTACAACAACTCGCCCAGCTTCAACTGGACGCTGAACTTCCGCCAGCAGGTGTATGATGCCTGGGAAGCCGAGGGCCGCGACCTGTCGATGTACGAGCGAACCCAGCTGATGAGCCAGCATTACGACGACAGCGAACTGGCGCAGGAAGCAGACGAGAAGATCCGCACCTTCCAGCGCGATGGCGCCAAGCGGGCGGGCATCTTCCACCACCTGATCACCCTGCCCACCTATCACACCGCGGCTCTCAGCACGGATAACCTCGCCAAGCGGTACTTCGGTGAAGAAGGCATGCTGGGCTACGTCAAGCAGGTGCAGCGCGAGGAAATTCGCCAGGGCATCGCCTGCGTGAAGCATCAGAACATGGCCGGATCCGACATCGGGGACGACCACAAGGAAGCCTTCGCCGGCGAGGCCGCTTTGAAAGCCGGCGGCAAAGACAACACCATGAACCAGTTTGCCGCCTGAACCGGCAAGAACCCAAGGAGAAATACAATGGCACAACCGACAATCGCCCGCCCCGTTTTCTCGACCGAGGATTTCGGCCTGATCCGCAACGCGCTGGCAACCGCCATCCGCAACGGTGAAGACACTGCAGAAACCCGCAAGCTGGTGAACCTGCACCACCGCATGGGACGTTTCGCCCGATGACCACCACTGCCCTTCGAGAACCCTCGCAAGGCAACGACGCAGCCCCGCGCGATGGATATGTCCAGCGCGCGGGGTTGGCCGTGGCAGAGGAACTGGCGCGCTTCGTCGAGACAGAGGCGCTGCCCGGCACCGGCATCGATGCCAATCGCTTCTGGTCTGGCCTGGCGCAGTTGTGCGAGGAATTTACGCCGCAGAACCGCGCCCTGCTGCAACGGCGGGAGGGTCTGCAACAGACCATCGACCAGTGGCACCGCGATCATCCGCAGTCCGGCGATGGCATGCCGCCACGCGAATTGCGCGAAATCGGCTATCTCGTGCCGGAACCTGCGCCTTTCACGATTGGCACCACCGGCGTAGACAGCGAAATCTCCTCCGTCGCCGGTCCGCAACTGGTTGTGCCTGCGCTGAACGCGCGCTTTGTGCTGAACGCGGTGAACGCGCGCTGGGGCAGTCTGTATGATGCGCTGTATGGAACGGACGCGCTGAACGGCACCACGCCAACCGGTTCCGGTTATGATGCAAAGCGCGGCGCGCGGGTTATTTCCTGGGCCAAGGCATTCCTTGATAAATACACCCCGCTGGCAAACGGCAGCTGGGCCGACTGGACGGGCGGTGTGCCCGTATTGTCAGATCCAGATCATCTCGTCGGCACCATCGGCGATAATCTGCTGCTGCGCCGCAATGGGCTGCATATCGAGATCGTGATCGATCCGCAGTCGGAGATCGGCCTGAACGATCCGGCAGGCATTGCCGATATTCGCCTGGAATCCGCCCTTTCCACTATCGTGGACCTGGAAGATTCTGTCGCCGCGGTGGACGCAGAGGACAAGGTTGCCGCCTATCGCAACTGGCTGGGCGCGCTGCGCGGCGATCTGGTCGCCAGCTTTACCAAGGGCGACCAGAAGGTTGTGCGCACCGCCAACCCTGATCGCACCTATCAGACGCTGGATGGCGACAGCATGGCCTTGCGCAGCCGCAGCCTGCTGCTGGTGCGCAATGTTGGCCACCTGATGACGACGCCCGCCGTGCGCCTGCCCGATGGAACAGAAGCCTACGAAGGCCTGCTGGATGCCGCCATGACGGCGCTGATCGGCATGCACGATCTGAAAGGCCTAGGCCGGCTGCGCAACAGCCTGACGGGATCGATCTACATCGTGAAGCCCAAAATGCACGGGCCGGACGAATGCGCATTCACCAATGACGTGTTCAATGCCGTGGAAGATATGCTGGGCCTGCCGCGTCACACGCTGAAAGTGGGCGTGATGGACGAGGAGCGCCGCACCAGCGCCAATCTGGCCGCCTGTATCCACGCCGTGAAGGATCGCGTGTTCTTCATCAACACCGGCTTTCTTGATCGTACGGGTGATGAAATTCACACCTCGATGCTGGCCGGGCCGATGCAGCGCAAGGCCGATATCAAGAAGGCGGAATGGATCGCCGCCTATGAGGATCGCAATGTCCAGATCGGGCTTGCCTGCGGTTTCACCGGCCGGGCACAGATCGGCAAGGGCATGTGGGCCGCGCCCGATGCGATGCAGGATATGCTGGACCAGAAGATCGGCCACCCGATGAGCGGGGCCAGCACCGCCTGGGTCCCCTCACCCACGGCGGCCACCCTGCACGCCGCACATTACCAGGCCTGCAATGTGGCAGAACGCCAGCAGCAGCGTCTGGCCGAACCCATCGTGCCGGTCGCAAAACTGCTCACCGTGCCGCTGGCAGAATCGCCGGACTGGTCTGCCGAGGAGATCGCGGCTGAGCTGGACAACAATATCCAGAGCATCCTTGGCTACATGGTTCGCTGGATCGACGCCGGTATCGGTTGTTCGAAAGTGCCCGATATCCACGATGTCGGCCTGATGGAGGATCGCGCCACGCTGCGTATCTCCAGCCAGCATATTGCCAACTGGCTGCAACACGGCATCATCGATCATGCAATAGTGGACGAGGCGCTGCACCGCATGGCGGCAAAGGTGGATGCGCAGAACGCAGGCGATCCGTCCTACCGCCCGATGGCCGGTGAAGACCGCCAGTCCATCGCGCTGAACGCCGCAAGGGAACTGATCGTGGAAGGTGCACAGCAACCATCTGGCTACACCGAACCGGTGCTGCACCGCGCCAGGGCGCTGGCCAAGCAACGCATTTAAGAGCCGGAGAGGGAGATAGCCGTCGCAGCATGTTCTGCGGCGGCTATTTTTATGCCTGTCTTGAGGGAATGCTTCAATCGAGAGGCTCGGTGGTGGACAGGGCTGGATTCGAACCAGCGTACGCTTGCGCGGGCAGATTTACAGTCTGCTGCCTTTAACCACTCGGCCACCTGTCCACACCAGAGCCGGGAAGCAGGATTTCGCCTGCCTTGGTCTGCTCCTGCTAACAGGAGCGATCCAGCCGAGAGGCGGCTCTTTGGCGAAGCGCCGCTTGCCTGTCAATGGGCGTGCTGGCACAGGGCGCCAAAGATTGAGGAAAGCGAGACATTATGGCCAAGGGCAAGGACAAGAAAGCGCTGCGCGGCCGCGCCGGGCGCATGCAGGGTGGCCGTGGATCGGGCAGAGCTGCAAAGGGCCACGTGCGCCTGTGGGGCCGGCATGCCGTGCAGGCCGCACTGATGAACCCGCGCCGCCAGCATCGCAAGCTGTGGGCCACGCGCGAAGGCATCGATTCGCTTGATGGAGAGCTGCCCGCCGATTTCCCCCTCGAATATGCCGAGGTAACCGATCTGGCGCGGCTGGTGGCAAAGGACGCTCCGCACCAGGGGCTGGTGCTGGAATGCTATCCGCTGGAAGACCTGCTGCTGGCCGACGTGATGGATGGCGATGCGTCGCGGCCCATCGTGGTGCTGGACCAGGTGACCGATCCGCATAATGTCGGCGCGCTGCTGCGCTCGGCCGCGGCCTTCAATGCCGCTGCCATCGTCACGCAGGATCGCCATGCCCCGCCCGAAGGCGGTGTGATCGGCAAATCCGCTTCCGGCGCGCTGGAAGTGGTGCCGTGGATCCGCGTGGTGAACCTGTCGCGCGCGTTGGAGGATATGGCGGAGGCCGGATACTGGCGCCTTGGCCTTGCTGGCGAAGCGGAAGCCACCTTTGCCGAGGCTCTGCCTGCAGGACCGGTGGCGATCGTGCTGGGTGCAGAAGGCGAAGGCATGCGCCACAATGTTGCCCAGCATTGCGATGCGCTGGCCCGCCTGCCCATCAGCAGCGACATGGAAAGCCTGAATGTATCCAATGCAGGCGCCATTGCGCTATATGCCGTGGCGACACGAACAATGGGGGAATAATTGCAATGACGAAATTGAAACGCCTCGCCGCCGGTGCCGTGCTGCTGGCATCCACCGCGATGCTGTCAGGCTGCCTGTTCCAGCCGGGACGTTTCGATTCGACATTGCACATCATGGCGGATCGGCAATTCACCTTCTCCTACCAAGGAGAGATCGTGATGGCCGGCCTGACGGACCTCGCCGCGATGGCAGAGGCTTCCAGCGAGGCAGAACCCTGCACCGATGGAGACAGCGGCAAGGAAAGGACCTGTACCGAGGAAGAGCTTGCGCAGCAGGCGCGCGACGATGCGATGGCCCGCCAGATGCTGGAAGGCATGATCGGCGGTGCCAATATGACCGACGAGGAAGAAATCGCCAAGATGGCCGATATGCTGGAACGCCAGCGCGGCTGGAACAGCGTGGAATTTATCGGTGACGGCGTGTTCATGGTGGACTTCGCCATCGCCAGCGCGCTGGGCCATGATTTCGATTTCCCCACCTTCGAAGACATGCCGATGGCCAATTCCTTCGTCAGCATCCGCCTTCGTGATGACAGCAAGGCGCGCATTTCGGCACCTGGCTTTGCGCCCACCGCCGGCAACCCCATGGGCGCCATGATGGGCATGTTCGGCGCGATGGCCGCAGCGGAGGGAGACGATGCCGATAGCATCGCCATGGAACCCCGCCCCATTGACGGCACGTTCCGCATCGTCACCGACGCGCGCATCCTTGCCAATAACACCGATGAAGGGCCGGTGGCAGACCAGCGAGGACAGATGCTGGTGTGGGATATCGATGCAGGCACCACGGCCGCGCCAACGGCTCTGATCGAATTTGCCGACTGATCGATCGCCAGGCTGATCCGCACATCATCAGCGTGGCCATCAGCTTGGCCGCAAAGAAAAAGGCCGCCCAATCGGACGACCTCTTTCTTCCCGCATTGCTGCAGGAAACAGGTTCGGCGTGAATTAGTTCACGGCGTCCTTCAGACCCTTGCCAGCCTTGAACTTGGGCTGGGTGGAAGCCTTGATCGTCATCGGCTCACCCGTGCGCGGGTTACGGCCCGTGGAAGCCTTGCGCTTGGCCACGGAGAAGGTGCCAAAACCGACCAGGCGGACTTCATCACCCTTGGACAGCGTGCTGGTGATGGTGTCAAAAACAGCCTCTACCGCTTTGGTTGCATCGTTGCGCGAAAGGCCGCTTGCATCTGCTACTGCGCCGATCATTTCATTCTTATTCATGTTCTGGAGAACCCCCTCAAAAATTCATTTGCTCGAGACGAAAGATGTGAATCGCTCTGCGATGGCGGGAATTGAGCGAGTTTTGGCCGCTCTGTCAAAGGCAAAGCCGCTCCACTGGCAGCATTTTTGAGGCAGGACGTAGCTTTATCACCTCTAACTAGGCAAAAGTTACGTATTGCTACCGTTATGCGCGGCCAATGGCGCGAATCTACAAAGCCGCGATCTTGCCCTTAATGCGCTGTTGAGACGGGCAATTCGCCCCCACCCATTCCGTGGGGCTGGCTGGCAAGATCGTCAGCTTCAGTCCATTCGATGGGCGCCGGAATGGCCGTCAACGCATTGGCGAGCACCTCGTCAACATGGCTGACCGGGATGATCTTCAGCCCTTCCTTCACATTGTCAGGAATCTCGGCCAGATCCTTCTCGTTCTCTTCCGGGATCAACACCGTCTTGATGCCGCCCCGCAGCGCCGCGAGCAGCTTTTCCTTCAAGCCGCCGATGGGCAGCACGCGGCCACGCAAGGTAACCTCGCCCGTCATCGCCACTTCGGGCCGGACGGGAATGCCCGTCAGCGTGGAAACGATGGAGGTGACCATGCCGATACCGGCACTAGGGCCATCCTTTGGCACCGCGCCTTCGGGAAGGTGGATGTGGATGTTCTTGCGCTGGAAGATGCTGGGCTTGATGCCATAGGCAGGCGCCCTCGCCTTCACGAAGCTGAAGGCCGCGGCGACGGATTCGTTCATAACATCGCCCAGCTTGCCCGTGGTCTTGGCCTCACCCTTGCCGGGCGTGGTGACGCTTTCGATTGTCAGCAGTTCACCGCCCACCGATGTCCAGGCCAGCCCGGTAACAGCGCCAACCTGCGCCTCTTCCTCTGACATGCCGTGCTTGAACTTGCGCACGCCCATGAAATCACCAAGGTTTTCGGGCGTGATCGTCACGCTCTCCACCTCTTTCTCCAGGATCTTGCGCAGTGATTTGCGGCACAGCTTGGCAATCTCGCGCTCCAGCGTGCGGACACCGGCTTCGCGCGTGTAATACCGGATCAAGTCGCGCAGGCCGCCTTCGGTCAGCTCGAACTCGCCATCCTTCAGGCCGTGGTCGCTCACCTGCTTTGCAATCAGGTGACGCTGCGCGATTTCAACCTTCTCATCCTCCGTATAGCCTTCCAGCCGGATGATCTCCATCCGGTCCAGCAGTGGCTGCGGAAGGTTCAGGCTGTTCGCCGTCGTCACGAACATGATGTCCGACAGGTCGATATCCAGCTCCAGATAGTGATCCTGGAACTTGTTGTTCTGTTCGGGGTCCAGCACTTCCAGCAGGGCCGACGCGGGATCGCCGCGGAAGTCCTGTCCCAGCTTGTCAATCTCATCCAGCAGGAACAGCGGATTGCTGGTGCCCGCCTTCTTCAAATTGGAGACGATCTTGCCCGGCAGAGAGCCGATGTAAGTGCGCCGATGGCCGCGGATCTCGGCTTCATCCCGCACGCCGCCCAGCGACTGGCGGATGAACTCGCGTCCGGTCGCCTTGGCGATGGACTTGCCGAGGCTGGTCTTGCCCACGCCCGGAGGGCCGACAAGGCACAGGATCGGCCCTTTCAGCTTGTTGGTGCGCGCCTGCACGGCGAGGTATTCGACGATGCGATCCTTCACCTTTTCCAGCGCGTAGTGATCGGCATCCAGCACTTCCTGCGCCTTGCCGATATCCTTCTTCAGCTTGGATTTCTTGCCCCACGGCAGACCAAGCAACACCTCCAGGTAATTGCGCACCACGGTCGCTTCGGCGCTCATCGGCTGCATGGCGCGCAGCTTCTTCAGCTCGCCCTCAGCTTTGGCCTTGGCTTCCTTGGAAAGCTTGGTTTCCTCGATCTGCTTGGCCAACACGGCCAGCTCGTCGCCATCCTCGCCCTCGCCGCCCAGCTCGCTCTGGATCGCTTTGAGCTGTTCATTGAGGTAATATTCGCGCTGCGTCTTCTCCATCTGCCGCTTCACACGGCCACGGATCTTCTTTTCCACCTGCAGGACAGAAAGCTCGCCCTCCATCACGGAGAACACCATTTCCAGCCGCTTCAGCGCGTCGCCCTCTGCCAGCAATTGCTGCTTGGTATCCACCTTGGCCGTGAGGTTGGCTGCGATGGCATCGGCGAGCTTTCCGGCATCGTCGATCGCGTTCAATTCATCCTCAAGCTCGTCGGACATCTTCTTGTTCGACTTGGCATATTCGGTGAACTGGCCAAGCGCGCTGCGCATCATGGCGGCCACTTCGGTGCCGCTTGCGGTCACCTCTTCCACCTGCACAGTTTGCGCCATCACGAAATCATCGGACAGGCGCATCTCGCTCATCGTGGCACGATATTGCCCCTCCACCAGCACGCGCACAGTTCCATCGGGCAGTTTCAGCATCTGCAACACCTGCGCCACCACGCCCAGGTCATACAGATCCTCCGCCTCCGGATCGTCACACGCCGGATCAAGTTGGGCGACAAGGAAGATATCCTTGCCGTTTTCCATAGCCGCTTCCAGCGCCGCCACGGATTTGTCTCGCCCCACGAACAGGGGCACGACCATGCCGGGAAAAACAACGATGTCGCGCAAGGGAAGAAGGGGGAATGCAGTCATTTCAATGTCCATATCTTGGTTTGAACCAGAATATGGGCATGACCCCGCGCGGCTGCAACGTCAGTGTTGGGTTAAGGGGTGGAAATGTGGGAGTGTCTCGTTTCAAAGAAAGGCGCTGACAGAATGGCGAAACGGCACGCCGCGCTGCAACCGCGGAATTTGGCCCGCGTTCGCCCCGCCCCGCATCAGTATTTCGCTCAGTTCATCGCGTAAATGACGTTTGTGATCCAGACGCTGTCAATCGGATCGCCATTGCTATCAATCGCCGGCTCAAACTCGGCATACTTCATCAACTTCGCGCACGATGTTCTGTCGAACACCGGATTGCTCATCGGCAACTGGATTGTGCAATCGGTCGGCTTTCCTTCGGCAGAGACATTGAGTCTGACATGCACGACGGCCTGCTCCCCATTGCGCAACATTTCGTGCGGGTAATTCTGGATGATCGGACGAACCCAACGTTCCTGATTCAGCGGCCTTACCTTGCGGAGCAAAGAGCGGTGCGCTTCTGCATCGATACCCCAATGGCCGAGCAAGTCGTCCATGCACGTGCGCATGATTTTGAAGGGATCGTGCATGGGGCCCGTTTCCAGAACGATATCGTCACTGTAAGCCAGCTGAATCGCAATGCCGTCAATCTCGCTTTCGCGCGCGTTGCGTTGTTCGTCTGTCCAGACGTGGCTTACCGATTGCGCATCCCGCAATTCTTCCGCAAGCTTGCGCAGGTCTTCGGTGTACGGGGTGATATGGTCGAGAACCCCCTCGCCATAGCCGTCGATGTCGATTGCCATGGCGCGTTGATGCTCTTGTATTTGCGTATCCGGCACAAAACCCAGTCGGACACCTCGAAACTTTTTGCGGTCCATGTCGCTAGCGACGATGATCTGCATTCCGGTCTGCGGCTGGAATTGCCTGAGTTCGAGCAGGAAGCGCCTTTCGCCATCCTCGAACGTTCGCCGCAGGGCGCAACTGTCTTCAGCGAAATCGGCAATCCAGCGCGATGACGGCGGCACGCGGACCCATTCGTCATTCTCTTGCGCGGCTGCAACCGTAACCGGCGCCAAAGCCATTGCAGCAGCTGCCGCCGCAAGCGAGGAATGCCTGATTGTCATCATTAAACCCCATGCCACCCGTTGCGCCGAGTGTGGCGCAATGGGCGACAAGTGGCAAGTTTACCCCATGCCCGGCAGGTTGAACCCCGGCGGCAGGCCAAGTCCCTGCTGCATTTCCGCCATGTGTTCGCCCGCCTTGCGATCGGCCTTGTCGCGCGCGTCGTTGAAGGCGGCGGTGACGAGGTCTTCCAGGATCGACTTTTCCTCTTCCTTGAACAGGCTGTCGTCGATGGAGACACCGATAATCCGGCCACGTGCGCTGGCGCGAACCTTCACCAGTCCGCCGCCAGAAGTGCCCTCCACCTCGATCTCGTCCAGCTTCACCTGCGCATCGTTCATCTGCTGCTGGATCTTCTGTGCCGCTTCTTGCGCGGCTTTCATCATTTCTTCCATGTTTTCCATGTGCGTCATCCCTTGATTCTTGGGGGTTTGGGAAATTTCAAAGGCCCGATGGTTCGGGCAAATTGCGTCAACCGGTGCGAGACCAATCCTTGCGACCACGCACCTGTTCCACAGGCTCTACCAATTGTGCATCTGGAAAATGGGTGCGCACGGCCTCCATCATCGGATGCGATTCCAGCCGCTGCTTCTGCGCCCGGCGCAGCGCCTCGTCCTGCTCCACCAAGGTTGGCGCGCCCTCGCCTTCGGTACGCTGGATGTCCCACCGCTCTCCGGTCAGTTCCAGCAGCGCCTGCTTGATCTCCGGCACGATGTTCTCTTCAAACCCATCCGGTTGAGCGAAGACCAGCTTGCCGGGGGCCAGTTCGATCACGCGCACCTGCATCCGCAGCTTGGTGGATAGCGACATGGCGTTGTGGAGGTGAGATTTATCCACCCGCTCCACCAGTTCCAGCCAGTTCAGCGCTTGCGGCGCGCCGCCCGATGGCGCGGCATTGCTGCCGCCTCCTCCAGTGCCGCCGCTGGCAATGCCGCCCACAAGCGCCGCGTCTTTCAACTGTTTTGCCAGCTTGCCGGGATCGGGCATGTCGGCTGCATGCAGCACGCGCAGCAGCGCCATCTGCGCCGCCACCAGGGGATCGGGTGCGGTGCGTACCTCGTCATGCCCCTTGATCAGCAATTGCCACAGGCGGTGGACCTGGCCGGGGGACAGCTTCTGCGCCCACTCGCCCAGCGCCTCGCGCTCCTCCGCCGTGGAGGCATCCGCCTCCCCGCCGCCAACCTGTGTCACCGCGATACGGTGGGTGAATTCCATCAGCGCGCGGATCAGCGCGAGCGGTTCAACGCCCAGTGCATATTGCTGATCGACGGCAGCCAGCAGGCCCTGAGGATTGCCTTCCAGCAAGTGCTGGAACAGCCTGCGCTGCGCGCCCTTGTCCGCAAGGCCCAGCATATCGCGCACCTTGGCCGCGCGCACGGTGGTGCCCGCCTCGCCCGCATCCAGATCCGCATGGGCAATCGCCTGGTCAAGGATGGAAAGCCCGTCGCGCACAGAGCCTTCGGCAGCATTGGCGATCATCGCCAGCGCCTCATCCTCTGCCTCCACGCCCTCTTTCCGGCAGATGCTGGCAAAGTGATCCTGCAGCATATCGCGCGGGATGCGCCTGAGATCGAACCGTTGCGTGCGGCTGAGCACGGTGACGGGAAGCTTATCCACCTCCGTCGTGGCGAACAGGAATTTCACATGCGCCGGCGGTTCTTCCAGTGTCTTCAGCAGCGCGTTGAAGGCGTTGCGGGACAGCATGTGAACTTCGTCGATGATATAGATCTTGTAGCGCGCCGAAACGGCGGAATAACGCACCGCCTCGATAATTTCGCGCACGTCGTCCACGCCTGTGTGGCTGGCGGCGTCCATCTCGATCACGTCAATATGCCGGCCTTCTGCGATGGCCACGCAAGGCTCGCACACGCCGCAGGAATTGATCGTGGGGCCACCCTGCCCATCCGGGCCAATGCAATTGAGCGCCTTGGCGATCAGCCGCGCGGTGGAGGTTTTGCCCACCCCGCGGACGCCAGTCATCAAGAAGGCGTGGGCCAGCCGATCACGCTCTATCGCATTGCCCAGCGTGCGCACCATCGGTTCCTGCCCGATCAGTTCGCTGAAAGTCTGCGGACGGTATTTGCGCGCCAGCACGCGGTATGGCTGCGCTGCTGCGGGCTCTTCCGGCGCAGGCGTTGCTGGCACCGAAGGCTGCTCCACCGAAGGCGCCGGTGCCGGTTCCGGTGCTGGTTCTGTTGCTGGTGTTAATGCGGGCGCCGGTGCCGGTTCAGGATCGCCGAACATGGAGTTCTGGCCAGCCGCCTCCAGCTCTGTAGCGGAGGGCTTGGCGTTGTCCGCCTCGTCGTCACCCGCCCATGGGGGGGTATCCGGATTTTCCGGTGAATCACTCATGCCGACAAAGGTAGGGCTTCACGCCGCGAATGTCATCGCAACAATGTGGTGGATAAAGGAGCCGAGCGACCCGCTGCCATTTACCTGGGCTGCTACCTTCCGGTCCTGACCCGGTGAGCAAACGCGAACGTCCACCCGACTCCCGGTGGGCCATATGGCGAAGGTATCGGATTAGTTCAACAGCGAAGTGGCAATCCGCCACCCCTCGCTACAATTCCTACCTGAAGTTGTCGGCGTAGGCCTGAATCTTCAGCGTCTTGGGCGGAACCGAGTGGACGCGGGCGGAAATACCGTATTTCTCGGCATAGGCCTGCGCAGCCTCTGCCGAGGGGAATTTCAACTGCACCTGCTGGCGCGTGTCACCACTGCCGGCCCAGCCCATCAGGGGATCGGGTCGCTTGGCTTCGGCGGGGACGAAATCCAGCACCCACTGGTCAACCAGTGCCTTGCCGGATTGCATGGCGCTTTTCGGGCGCTTGTAGATACGGGCTTCCATAGTCACGGGCAGATAATTCAACCGCTGCCTTTTGAAAAGGCGTTCTTGGTCTTCAGGCTCGGTTTTTCGGCCCATGGTTCATCCGGCCAGCGATGTTTGGGGTAGCGGCCCTTCATATCCTTGCGCACATCGTCCCAGCTTCCGCGCCAGAATGCAGGCAGATCGCGGGTGGATTGAATTGGACGGCCCGCCGGGCTGGTAAGCTTCAGCAGCAGCGGCGTTGTGCCGATCATCGGATGGCGTTCCAGCCCGAACAGCGCCTGCACGCGCACCTCCACCGATGGCGCATCATCGCCTGCATAATCAATTGGGTGGGTCGATCCTGCCGGACTGGTGAAATGGCGCGGCGCGGCCTTGTCCAGCATCTGCCTTTCATCCCAGGACAGCAGGTTCAGCGCAGCTTCGGCAAAGCGCGAGGCCGGGATATCGAGATTGCGCCGCCCTTCCAGCAATGGCACCAGCCACTCGTCCGCGCGGTCTGCTAATTTGCTTTGCGAAAGCGCTTCGACCCCCGCAAAGCGCGCCCTTGCCAACAGATCCTTCGGCAGCAATGTCCCCAATTGCTCCACAGCCTTTTCCACAAGGATGTCCACAATCGCCTCAGGATCTGGATCGGGGTCCGGCCCGGTGGAAAGCGTGATTGCACCAAGTCGCCTTTCCCGCCGCGCCTCTACGCGCTTTTCGCTGGCATTCCAGCGGGCTACGGTCCGCTCTTCAATCAAATGCGCAAGGTGCTGTTCCACATCGGTGCGAGACAATTGCGCGGCGGCCGTGATCCGCGCGCCCTTGGCTTGCCCGGTTGCATCGGCAATCACCATCCATTCCGCGCGGGCCAGCGGTGATGCCGCATCCAGCATGAAGCCGCGCCCGCCTGCCGAAGCCCATTGCTCCCCCGACTGGCCGCGCCGCCGCGCAATAAAATCAGGCCGTGCGAAGGCGAGGAACAGCGCCGGGTCCTGCGCCCTGTCCTCCGCCCTTCCCTCTGGCCGGCCCACCAGCCTTTCTGCTGCCCGCGCCCACCGCTGCGCCAGCGTGCGCGAAGTATCCGCTCGCTTGCCCCGATCGGCGTTCCAGCGGGAGAGGCGCTGCAACAAATCTTCGCCGCGGCCACCCAGCCCGCGTTCCTGTGCCAGCAACACCAGCCTTGCCGCATCCTCTGCCTGACCGGCCTGAGCGCCAAACAGCACGGCAGCCCCGCCTTCGGGATCAAGCGGAAGCGCGGCAATTTTCTCCCCCCAAGGCGTGATGGCACCGGAAGCATTCAGCGCGCCCAGCTTTGCCAGCCGCTCTCTGGCGGAAGCGACTGAGGCTGCTGGCGGCATGTCCAGCCATTGCAGGCTGGCAGGATCGGCCACGCCCCACCGCGCCAGGTTGAGCACCAGTGGCGCAAGATCGGATGTCAGCATTTCCGGCGCATCGAATTCCGGCCTGCCCGCATGGCCTGCCTCTTCCCACAATCGATAGGCGACACCCGGACCCGTGCGCGCGGCGCGCCCTGCCCTTTGCGCCGCCGCGGCCTGACTGGCGCGCTGGGTAAGAAGGTGCGTCGTGCCTGCGGCCTTGTCGAACTCTGCCCGCCGCGCCAGGCCGCTGTCCACCACCACCGATACGCCTTCCAGCGTCAGCGATGTTTCGGCAATGCTGGTGGCCAGAACGATGCGGCGGTGGCCGTCGGGATCGCGGCGGATGGCAGCGCGCTGATCCTGCGGCTGCACCTGCCCGTGCAAGGGCAGGATCGGGACGCCGAAAAGCTTTTCCGCCAACCGCTCCCGCGTGCGCGCTATCTCTCCCACACCGGGAAGGAAGGCCAGGATATCGCCCTCCTCCTGCCGCCATGCCTGCAATACGGCAGAGGTCATCGCCGCCTCTATCCGTTGTTCAGGCCGAGCACCAAGCCACTCTATTCGCAGGGGAAACGCCTTTCCCTCGCTTTCTATTACAGGTGTGCCTTCGCCCATCAGGCGGGCAAATCGCGCACCATCGATCGTGGCAGACATCACGCAAATGCGCAGGTCTTCTCGCAGCACCTGCTGGCTTTCCAGCGCCAGCGCCAGGCCAAGGTCGCTATCGAGGTGCCGCTCATGCGCCTCGTCAAACAGGATCGCGGAAATGCCCTCCAGCTCCTGGTCTTCCAGCAGGCGGTTCACCAGGATCGCCTCTGTCACCACCAAGATGCGCGTGGCCTTGCTCTGCTTGCTGTCCAGCCGGGTGAGGTAGCCGACCCGCTCGCCCGGTTTCTCTCCCAGCATGGCGGCAATCCGCTCTGCCGCGGCGCGCGCGGCAACGCGGCGTGGGGATGTCAGGATGATCTGGCCGCTGCACCATGCTTCACCCAGCAGCGCGGGCGCGACCGCAGTGGTCTTGCCCGCACCCGGCGGCGCCACCAGCACCGCGCTGCTGCACGCGCGCAAGCTGCTGAGCAGATCGGGCAGGACGGCGTGGATGGGAAGGCTATCGGACACGCGCATCCCATCGCACAACTGCGCGGCCCATGCAGCCCCGAAACCGCCCCTGAAGCATGAATTGGCGCAAGGATGGTTAACTGATATACCCCGCAGCAGGGGCGCAAAACCAGATGCTTCGCAGGCCGGAATACCGGCGGCGAGCTGTAGTTTTGTTTTGAAGGGGAAAAACATGAAAAAGATGATGACGGCGCTTGCCGCAATTGCACTGCCCATGGGCCTGGTGGCCTGCGGCGATGCCGATGATACCGATGTAACGGCCGAGGCGCCGGCTTCGGACGGCACGATCAGCGGCGAATGGATGGCCGATGTGGATTCCGCACAGTTCGAGAATGACAATCGCGACTACGTCCTCTCGAACGGCACGTTTTCGTGCAACAGTTGCAACCCGCCTTATGAAGTGACGGCCAATGGCGAATGGCAGACGGTGGATCGGCCAGGCGTCGATTCGATGATGGTGGAACAGGTGGACGACAACACGGTGCGCGCCGCATTTCGCTATGGTGACAAGGATCTTGGCTCCTCCACATGGACCGTCAGCGATGACGGGCAGACATTGACGAGCGAATTCAACGATACTTCAGGCGATGAAGCCGTCACCGGAAGCGAAACATTCACCCGCACTGCAGACGGGCCCGATGGGTCTCACGCCATGTCCGGCCAGTGGGCCTTCTCCGACATCGGCGACATGAGCGATGCGGGCCTGCGCTTCTCATACAATGTGGAGGGTGATCAGTTCACCAGCTCTGGCAATGGCAGCAGCTACACGGCCACATTGGGCGGTGATCCGGTTCCGGTCGAGGGCAGCAATTCCAACGTCATGGTTGCCGTGGAGCAGACCGGAGACAATTCATATCGCGAAACCTATTCACGCGATGGTGAAGCGCTTTCGGTCGTCGAAGTTTCGGTTGATGGCGATACGCTGTCCGCAGTCAGCACCGATCAACGCGATGACAGTGTCCTGCGCTACACGGCGCAGCGCCAGTAACAGCGCTAGTAACAGCGGCGAACGCTAAGGAAATGAACCCCGGCTCTTTTCGAAGGGTCGGGGTTTTTTCTGGCTAGTAGCCGCGCGCTACGGCGAATTGGGCGGCTTCCACCATCGCCCGCCGTGCAGCAGAATCAGGGAAGATCGACAGCGCATCGCAGGCACGCTGCGCGTAATGGCGCGCACGGTCCCGCGTGGCGGTGACGCAATCGTGCTTGCGGATCAGGTCCACCGCATGGGCCAGATCCTCATCCTCGATACTGAAACCGGCGATGGCATCCTGCCAGAAGCGGCGCTCTTCCTCATTACCGCGCGCATAGGCCAGGATGACGGGCAGCGTCATCTTGCCTTCGCGGAAATCGTCCCCGCGATCCTTGCCCATTTCGGCTGCCTCGGAATCATAATCGATCGCATCGTCCACCAGCTGGAAGGCGATGCCCAGGTTCCGGCCATAGGAATCGAGCGCCAGTTCCTCTTCCTCGCTCTTTTCCGCGACAACGGCGGAAATCCGGCTGGCGGCGGCGAACAAGGCTGCGGTCTTCGCGCCGATAATGGTGAGGTAGCGTTCCTCGCTCGTCTCGATCTTGCGCTGCGCGGTCAACTGGTCAACCTCGCCCTGCGCGATGATGGCACTGGCGCCTGAAAGGATTTTCAGAACCTT
The DNA here is from genome assembly GCF_009807005.1 of Aurantiacibacter rhizosphaerae. Lineage (GTDB taxonomy): Bacteria > Pseudomonadota > Alphaproteobacteria > Sphingomonadales > Sphingomonadaceae > Alteraurantiacibacter > Alteraurantiacibacter rhizosphaerae. The sequence continues at coordinate 112,164 of NZ_WUBR01000004.1, forward strand.
CAGGCTGCCGTCTTCCACCATGAGTTCGAAAGCGCGGGAAAACAGGAAATCGCCCACCAGAACGGTGGCGGGATTGCCGTAAACTATGTTGGCGGCGGATTTACCGCGGCGCATTTCGCTGCCGTCCACCACATCATCATGCAGCAGTGTGGCGGTGTGGATGAATTCCACCGCAGCGGCCAGCTTGTGATGGCGCGTGCCCTGGTATCCCACCACTTCTGCACCTGCCAGCGTCAGCATCGGGCGCATGCGTTTGCCCCCGCCCGCGATCAGGTGGCCTGCCAGCGCCGGGATCAGCGGAATTTCGCTCTGCATCCTGTCCAGAATGATGGAATTCACCGAGTTCATCGATGTTGCCGTCAGGGACAGGATCGGCGTCAACGTCGGGGGAGACGTATCCGGGGCGCGCTTAATGGGGACCACGTTGTCGCTCATGCGGCTCTCAATGGGGATGCACAGGGGTGTTGGCAAGCCAACATTTCTCGCGCAAGAGGGGCTGATGCCAAGCCACCCTATGCAGCCGCAACCGATTGACCCGATGGCCGAAGAAAATTCTGACCAGATCCTCGCCAGTTTCCGCAAAAGTATCGACAATATCGATGCCGCTTTGATCCACATGCTGGCAGAGCGATTCCGAATCACGCAGGCTGTGGGCGAGTATAAGGCGAAGACGAAACTTCCCCCTGCCGACCCAGGGCGCGAGGCCAGTCAGATCGCACGTTTGCGCAATCTGGCGATCGATGCCGATCTTGATCCGGAATTCAGCGAGAAGTTCATCCGCTTCGTGATCGACGAGGTTATCCGGCACCACCGCATCGCGCGCGGTGACTGATTGTCCCTCGAATTGAATACGCGCGACGGAACTCTTTTACCCAACGAGGCGTTTCGCCAGCGAAATGGACAAAACAAAAGATAACAAGGCAGGGCAGATGTCCAAGGGGAGCGGGCAGGCGTACCACGCCGGGCCCAGCTTCGACGCCAGTCCTGAACGCTTTCGCGAAGCGCATCCGGACGATCAGTTTTCCGGTGCATCCGGCGTCTTGTTCGAACAGGCCATGGCGCAAACGCGCATGGCAATCTGCCTGACGGACCCGAATCAGGACGATCAGCCCATCGTCTTTGCCAACCGCGCCTTTCGAGAGCTGACCGGTTATTCCGAAGAAGAAATCATCGGCAACAATTGCCGCTTCCTCCAAGGGCCGGAATCCGATCCGGCTGCCATCGCGAAAATCCGCACCGCGATCGAGGAAGAAGACGTCACCGTCGTGGAATTGATCAATTATCGCAAGAACGGCGAGAAATTCTGGAACGCCCTGCATATCGGGCCGATCTACGATAACGACGGAAAGCTGTTGTATCTGTTCGGCAGCCAGTGGGATGTGTCGGACGTGCGCGCCGCGCGGGCGGAGGAGCTTTATGCCAAGGAAATGGCGCGAGAGCTTTCACACCGCATGAAGAACATGTTCGCCGTAATTTCCGGCATCGTGAACATCACCGGTCGGATGCGCGGCGTGGAAAGCGAAGCGCGCGAAATCAACAACCGGGTGCAGGCTCTTGGCCGCGCTTATGAAACCACGCTGGACGAGGCATCGAGCGGGAACATCCAGATCGGCGAGGCCATCCGCGCCATACTGGAGCCCTATGATCTGGGCACGGGTAGACTGATTCTTAAGGGAAACGGTGCCAAGGTCCCTTTCAATGTGGTGTCCGGAGTGGGCGTTACCCTTCATGAGCTTGCGGCCAATGCCGAACGGCATGGTGCGTGGTCTCGCGAAACCGGACGTGTCGAAGTGGATTGGCGCATGGCGGGCGAGAAACGCGATGAACTGGTTGTCTCGTGGCTGGAACGCGGCGGCCCACCCGTTTCGCCCCCGCGTGAAGACCTGGGATCGGGCAATGCGATCATAGACCGCCTGGTGAGACATTCCGACGGAACCATCCAGCGTGACTGGAATACAGATGGCCTGCACGTCACCATTACTTTTCCTGCCAGCTAGAAGAGAACAGAACAATGTCGAACCCAACGATTCTCCTGCTGGAAGATGAACCTCTTATCCTGATGGATCTGGAATTTGCCGCTGAAGACCATGGCTGCAAAGTTTTCTGCGCATCCGAAGTGGCGAAGGCACTGGCCCATCTGGAACAGCAATCCATCGATGTTGCCATTCTGGATGTGACTTTGAAGGGCACCGAGAATTGCGTGCCCGTGGCAGAGGAACTGGATCGCCGCGGCATTCCCTATCTGCTTCATTCGGGTGATCTGAACCGGGCTGATGAACGAGTTCGCAATCTGGGCGCGATGCACCTGCCCAAGCCTGCAGATTCCGGACATGTGATCGAAACCGCGCTGAATTTGCTGAAAGAAAACGCCTAGCGTTAGTCGCGGTTTGCTATTCGCTGGTGCGCGGCAATCGCAGGGTAATCAGCAAACCGCCCAAATCCTCGCTCTCGCCCAGTTCCACGCTGCCCCCGTAAATTTCCGCCACATCGCGCACGATGGCAAGGCCAAGCCCGGTGCCGGGCTTTTCAGTGTCCAGCCGGGCGCCGCGGCCGAATATGTCCACGCGCTTTGCCTCCGGGATGCCCATACCGTCATCCTCTATCAGCACGGCGCAAAGTTCTGCATTGGGCTCTGCATCAACGGTAATGAACACACTGCCGCCGCCGTATTTGGCCGCATTCTCAATCAGATTGCCCAGCAACTCGTCCAGATCCTGCCGCTCTACGGCGACAAGCGTGGTATCCTTGCCATCGATATCGAAGCGGACTTGCGGGTAAAGGCGGCTGACCGCCCGCTCCACCGCAACGGCGCTTTCCATCAGGTTCGCGCGTGACAGGCCCACCGCGCGGCGTCCCACCGCGCGGGCACGGGCCAGGTGGTGATCCACCTGCCGACGCATGGTGGCCGCTTCGCGCAGCACGGTAGTATCAAGGTCCGGCGCACCGGCGCTGGCCGCGTTGGTAACCACGGTGAGCGGCGTTTTCAGCGCATGGGCAAGGTTGCCGGCATGGCGCCGCGCTTCCTCCGCCTGCAGTTCGGAATGCTCCAGCAGCGCGTTAAGCTCATCCACCATCGGCCGCACTTCCAGTGGCAGCGGATCTGTCACCCGGTTGCTGCCGGAGGAGCGGATATGGGCAATCGCCTTGCGCACGCGGCGCAAGGGACCAAGGCCGTACCATGTTTGCGCCATCGCCATCAGGAACAGGCCGATGCCCAGCACGGCAAATGACCAGCCGAGAATGGCGCGGATATCGGCAATCTGCTGGTCCAGCTGCTCTCTGTTGGCAGCGACGACAAACTGCCATTCCACATCGCTGCCCGGCAGGGACAAGGTGCGCTGCGCCAATCGCAACGATCCCAGCTCTGGCTGGTCGGTATCGTAAAAGATCGGCTCAAAAGCCTGCTCATCCGCGCGGATGGCCAGCTCTTCATCCCACAGCGAACGCGATAGCAGGGGGGCTACGCCCTCCCCATTGATCTGCCAGTAATAGCCGCTGTTGGGCTCCAGATAGCGTTGATCGCCAAGGATGCGGTTGAAGTAGACATCTCCAAACGGATCGAGGTCTGCGGACAGCACCATGGAAGTGAGGGAGATTTCCAGCTGCTCGTCAAACTGGTTGGAAACAAGATTGGTCAGCGCCCGGTCCAGCGCCAGCCCGCCAAGCAGCAGCAGGGCGAAAATCCACCCCGCCGCGATCAGCATCATGCGCCGGGCAAGGCTGCCTGTATGGCGCGGACCATAGCGCACGCCGCCGCCGGAATTGGCAGCCTCGCTGGATGCAGACATCGCAGACGTGTCCCCCTCGCCCGCGTTATTCGCGGGAGGGGCCGTCCGGGTCGTCGAGGCTGTAACCGAGGCCACGGATCGTCGTGATCACTTCTGCGCCGAGTTTCTTGCGGATGCGGGTGACGAAAACCTCGATCGTGTTGGAATCGCGATCAAAATCCTGGTCGTAAATATGTTCGATAAGCTCTGTACGGCTCACCACCTTGCCCTTGTGGTGCATCAGGTAGCTCAGCAGCTTGTACTCCTGCGCCGTCAGCTTCACCGGCTCTCCGGCCAGGGTGACGCGGCCTGAACGCGTGTCCAGCCGCACATCGCCAGCCGTCAGTTCGGAAGATGCATTGCCCGATGCGCGGCGAATCAGCGCACGCAGGCGGGCGATCAGTTCTTCGGTCTGGAACGGCTTGGCGAGATAATCATCCGCGCCAGCATCCAGGCCGGCCACCTTGTCAGACCAGCTGTCACGCGCGGTCAACACCAGGACGGGGAAGTTGCGCCCTTCCTTGCGCCACATGCCAAGCACGGTCAGCCCGTCAATCTCTGGCAGGCCAAGGTCGAGCACGACGGCATCATATTCCTCTGTACTGCCAAGGAAATGGCCATCCTCGCCATCGGTGGAAAGATCCACCGCATAGCCGTTCTGCTCCAGCGTCGACTTGAGTTGTTGGCCGAGCGTAGGCTCGTCCTCGACGATCAGGATGCGCATGCGATTAATTCTCCCCTGCAATCATGCCCGACAATTGGGCTTTTGCCCTAAACGCGTCAAGCAAGGGGGAAGTTTCCGCCGGTAATAAGACAGCGCCCAGATAATCAGCGAGAGATGCGCAGGATGCGCGCGGTCTGCGCATCGACATCGACCCAGATCATGCGGCCGTTGCGGATGAACTTCAGGCGATAGGCCTGCGCAGTCGCATCATATTCAAAGCCGATATATTCATCGCCCCGCTCCATGCGCGGGATAATGCGCCGCTCGATCTCGCGGATCGGCATGTTGCGGCCCGCCTGCATTTCGGCCCGCGCGCTCTGCTGATCGCCGCGCGACTGCGCAGCATAGGCAGGCGTGGCCGCCAAGGAGGCGGCCAGCGCGACAGATGCGAGAAAGGCGGGAAGTGTTTTCATGATGGGACTGTGACTAACCCCAAGCCATTGAACAAGGAGTGAATGTGCGCGTGACCACCTGTTCAGCAACCTGTTGCCGATGGGCTACTGCACCATTTCGAAGCTGAAGTTGACGGTGATGCCCGTCTCCACCTGGCCGGGGCGTACTGGCGTGGAATCGGCCGCAGCTTCAAAGGAAGCCACTTGCCGCAACATTGGCATCGGACGATTGCTCGTCACATTCTCACTGATTTCCAGCAGCCGCACATCGCTATAACCGGAAAGCTGCGCATAATTGCGGGCGCGCTGCATGGCCGTGGCAAAGGCAGCCTGCCGTGCCTGCTCTATCACCGGGGCCGGATCATCCAGCCCCCAGCCGATACCGCCCAGATCCGTTGCACCCGCCGCCACCAGGGCATCCAGAATCTCGCCGGTGCGCTGGATATCGCGCGACACGATATTCACCGTATTTGACACGCGGTAGCCTCGAAACACCTGCTCCTGCCGTTGCTGATCATAATCATACTGGGCACTCAGAGAAACGCCGCTGGTCTGGATATCGTCCTTTGCGATGCCCAACGCCTCTATCTGGGCGACAACGCTGCGCATCTGCTGTGCATTCATGCGCATAGCCTCCACCGCGGTGCGGGCAGAGGTTGTCACCCCGGCGCTGAGATTGGCGATATCGGGATCGGCGGACACACTTTCGTTGACCGAAAGCACGACCACCGGACCATTCGATTCGATGGCCACCTCGGCGGCGGCGGGCGATGCCATCAGGGCAACGGCGGCAACGGGCAGGATGGGACGGATCATGGCAATACTCCTATAGGTCAGGCGCTCAGCCTTGGATTTGCCTACATAACTCGGCACTGAACGCGTCTGTTCCTTGCCAGCAAGCCCGCGCGCGCTTACCTGCGCCTTCGCAATGGCAGAACCACCGATCTTGAGCTGGGAAGGACTGGGCCTGCAACAGGGCGGGCGCTGGCTGTTTGGCGATCCCGCGCATGGCGACGGGCTGGACCTGCACATCGGCCCGCGCGATCGCTTCGCCCTGATCGGCCGCAATGGCGCAGGCAAGACCACGCTGCTCAAACTGATCTCCGGCGATATCGAGGCGGATCGCGGCACCCGCAAGGTGAAGCCGCACATGAATATCGTTTGGCTGGAGCAGGAGCCGGACTTCACCGGCTTTGACACCCTGATGGATTATGCCCTGTCAGGCGATCGCGCCCCGGCAGAGCACGAGATAGAGGCCATTGCCGGCCAGCTTGGCATTGACATGACCACCGGAACGGCCGGTGCCAGCGGCGGAGAGAAGCGCCGCGCCGCCATCGCCCGCGCTTTGGCGCAGCAACCGGACCTGCTGCTGCTGGACGAGCCGACCAACCACCTCGACCTTTCCGCCATCGACTGGCTGGAAAGCTGGCTGACGCGGTATAACGGCGCCTTCATCGTCATCAGCCATGACCGGACCTTCCTTAAACGCCTTACCCGCTCCACCCTGTGGCTGGACCGCGGTCAGTTGCGGCGCAAGGACGTGGGCTTTGGCGGGTATGAGGCATGGGAAGAACAGGCCTATGCCGAGGAAGCGCGCGCGGCGCACAAGATGGATGCCAAGCTGAAGATAGAGGCGCATTGGCTGGAACGCGGCGTCACCGCGCGGCGCAAGCGCAATATGGGCCGGCTGGAGAAACTGTGGGAAATGCGCGCCGCACGCGCGGCGATGATTTCTCCCGGTGGCACGGCAAAGCTGAAACTGGCCAGCGATTCGGATTTCAAATCCAAATCCGTCATCACGGCGGAAAACATCTCCAAGACCTATGATGGCCGCGAGGTGATCAAGCCGTTTTCCCTGCGCATTCAGCGCGGCGACCGCATCGGCATCGTGGGCGCCAATGGCGCTGGCAAGACGACGCTGCTGAAAATGCTGACCAAGGAGCTGGAGCCGGACGAAGGCACGGTGATCCACGCCAACACGCTGGCCGGCGTGATGATAGACCAGCAGCGCGCCTTGATGGACCCTGCCAAATCCGTGCGCGATGTGCTGGCAGAAGGCGGCGACTGGATCGATGTGCGCGGCACGCGAAAGCACGTTCAGGCCTATATGAAGGACTTCCTGTTCGATCCCGAACTGGTGGACGCGAAGATCGGCACATTCTCCGGCGGGGAACGCAGCCGCCTGCTGCTGGCGCGCGAATTTTCCCGCACATCCAATCTGCTGGTGCTGGATGAGCCGACCAACGATCTGGACCTGGAAACGCTGGACCTGTTGCAGGAAGTGATCGCCGATTACGAAGGCACGGTGCTGATCGTCAGCCATGACCGCGATTTCCTGGATCGCACCGTCACCGTCACGCTTGGCCTGGATGGCAGCGGCACGGTGGATATCGTGGCAGGCGGCTATGAAGACTGGCAGGCCAAGCGCAAGCAAAAGCCAGCGAAGAGAAGCGCAAGCGCCGATAATGATACCGAAAAATCTTCCGCGCCCCCTCCCCCGCCTCCTAAAGATCCGGCCAAACTCTCGTACAAGGACCAGCGCGATTACGAGAAGCTGCCTGAACGCATAGAGGAGCTGGAAGGGCTGATCACCAAGGGCGAAGCCGCTCTGGCCGATCCTGAACTCTACGCAAAGGACCCCGACCGTTTCACGCGCATCTCCAAATCGCTGGACCTTGCGCGCATCGAGAAGGAAGAGGCCGAGGAACGCTGGCTGGAACTGGCGGAGCTGGTGGAAGGGTAATTCCCGACCCCAAGGTTAATTCGCATTAACCACGCTTGATCATATCGAATGCACCAAACCCTGCGAGAAGCGCCCTATGGGGAATGCGACTAGCTCTGCTCTGCGTGCTGACGATCCGGCAACATCCGCGCCGGTATCCGCGCCTGCGCGCGGTGGTGCGCCGGGTGAAGACGGTCCCGCCTTTGGCAGCCTAGCCACACTGGGTGGCCCCAAGAAATTCAAGAAAAAGCCTGTCCTCGTCCTCGATCCGGAGGAACTGGAGAAGGCACATATGCTGTTCCAGGATGCGTCCGCAGAATTGCTGGGCGAGGATGTGGAACGGCCTGAGCGGGCGGCACCCGTCCTGGGCCTCGCGCCGATGGCCCTGGATGATGGCGACGCCGATCCCATCGATGCAGGCGAAGATGGCGAGGATATCGAGGACGGCGAAATACCCTCAGCCGAAGAGCTGCTGCGGATGACGGCATCGCGGCCCGCGCCCGATGACGAAGGCGAGGACGAGGACGAGGCCGCGATTGCGGCGCATCTGGAACGCCTGGATATCGATCGCCGTATATTCCCAAGCCTGCCGCTCAAATCCGAAGACGAGATCGCCGCCGAGGAAGAAGCAGAACGCCTCGCTGCCGAGCAGCAATCCGCGATGGATGAAGCAGAGCTGGAGATGGACTTGCCGCCTCCCGAAGCGGACGGCGAGGAGCAAGAGGGCTTCGTCGAAGAGACCTCCGATTATCTCCACCAGGCCCAGGACGAGGCCCCTGCGCCATTGGCGAGACCCGCCGGATCATTCCCCGTCAACTTGCTGCCGGAGCCGGAGCCAGAGCTTCTGCACCCTGCCCCGACGGTGGAGGACGTGGTAGAAGAGCCTGCGGCAGAATTCGAACCACAAGCGGAAGAAACCATCGCCACTGCCAAGGCGGTGTTTGGCGATGAGCCTTTCCTCGATTTCCCCACCCAGCACATCAGCTGGACGCCGGAAGACGAGCCTGCCCAAGAGGCCGAGCTGTCATCCACCGCACCGGAATTGCCAGAGCCGGAATTGCCGGAGCCGGAGGTAGACGCTGCTGAACTGCACGCGCCAGAGATGCCCGAACCAGCGCCATACGAACCAGAGGCAGAGCTGCCGCCGGTCGAGTATAGTGCCACCTTGCCGGACGTGGACGATGATCAATCGAACCGTTTCGAATGGGCTTACGAGGATGACGAGGACGAGGCTGTCGGTCAGACCGATCCCGCAGCCGACGAGCCGCCCAAGGAAGTGCACTGGCCCGAACCCGAAGCAGAGCCGGAACCTGAAACCCCAGACTATCACGACGGCAGTTATACCGAGATCGACGATGATCAGGTGGATGGCTACGCCTTCATGTATGCCAATAATCCGCGCGGCCGAACGATCCACGCACTGGCGGAAGGCGAGAGCAACTCGCTGCGCGCCAAGCTGATCAAGGAACGCGAAGACTTGCTGGCGAAGATGGAGGCGGATGAGCAAAAGCCATCGCTGCTGGCGCGCTTCACCGGCTGGCTGCGTGGCCTTGTCGGCTAATTGATCCGGTAGAAATCGGCCACGCGGTCCAGCGCCAGCTTCAACACCAGCTTCCCGCTGCGCGCTGGCCATGCCAGAGCCTTTTCCGCCACGGGCAGCGTTTCGCCTGCGCACACCACGCGCCACAATATGTCTTCCAGCCCGCGCCCGGCCTGCTTCAGCGCGCCGTTGAAACGGGTGTGCGCGGAAATCTGGCGTTCGGTTGGTGACAGGCCCTGCTCTGCTGTCCCGCGAATCCGCACCGCATCCCAACGCATGGTGACATTCGGGCCCAATTGCGCCCGCTCATAATCGGCGCGCAATCGCTCGCCTGCATCATACAGCCGGTCATCAAGGTGGCCGTGGGCGTGCAACCAGCCCAGTGGGCTTTCCGCCAGATTGACGGTGACGCTACGCCGCTTTCCCACGGCGCGCCCCTTGCGGCGCGGACCCTCTTCGGTCAGATCTCGTTCCACCAGCTTGCGATTGTTCATGCGCATTTCCTTCTTCCTGCGAAAAGGCCCTTGCAAAAACGAATCGGGTGTAGGAAAGACAATTTTTCAAACCATATTGGTTATTTTCTGGAGCAGGCCCGATGATCAACCGCATCCGCGACATCCGTAAGCAGAAGAACATGACGCTGGCAGAAGTCGCTGCGGCCTGCACCCCGCCCACCACGGCGCAAACCATCGGGCGATTGGAAACAGGGATGCGCAATCTCTCTCTGGTATGGATGAACCGTATTGGAGAGGCGCTGGGCGTAGAGCCGGAGCATCTGGTAAAAGGCGAAGCGCAGGTGCAGCCTCAAATCATCGCCCGCCTGACGGAAGCTGGCGCCGATGGCCTGTCCACCCCGCGCGATGCGATCCTGCCCACCGAACTGGTGGATGGCGGCGCGCTGGTGTGCCTTTCCATAGAGGTCAGCCAGGGCGAATACCGCAGCGGAGATCAGCTGTGGATGCGCCAGGTATCGCCCGACGACGCGTCGCAGCTTATCAACCGGGACGTGCTGGCCCCGCGATCGGGCGGCAGGTTTGCCTTCGGGCGGCTGATTGATCGGCAGGGGAGTATGGTCGGCCTGCTGCCGCCGGGTATCGGGCAGCGTCAGATCGTGATTGATAATCCGGGCTGGCTGGCCGTGGCAGAGATGCTTGTGCGCAAGCTTTGACGGGCGAGCCAACCATGCGCCGCGTCCTTTCCATCGCCACGCTTTATCCCAATGCCCATGTGCCGCGCTTCGGCACCTTCGTAGCGCGGCAGATGGAAGCGCTGGCCGCGCGCGGTGACTGGGATGTCACCGTCATCAACCCCATCGGCGTGCCTCCCGTGGCATTTGGCCGGTACAAGGCGCTGGCTGCGGCTACCGTTGCGGGGGAGGAAGGCGGCGTGCACGTGCATCGTCCTCGTTTTTCCCTGATCCCAAGGCTGGGCGGGCGTTTCAATCCGGCGATGATCGTGCGCTCTGTGCTGCCGCTGGCAAAGCGCCTGCATGCGGCAAAGCCCTTCGATCTGGTGGATGCGCAGTTTTTCTATCCTGATGGCCCGGCTGCCGCTCAGATCGCGAAGGAACTTGGCCTGCCGCTCAGCATCAAGGCGCGCGGGGCCGATATCCAGCATTGGGGCCGGGTCTCCTACGCAGCGACAAAGATGCGCAAGGCAGGCGAGCAGGCCGCTGGTTTGCTGGCCGTCAGCGAGGCTTTGAAGCAGGACATGGCCAACATTGGCCTTCCTGCTGACAAGACCACCACCCATTACACCGGACTCGATCGAGGACAGTTTTGCCCGCGCAGCAGAGAAAGCAGCCGCGGCGACCTTGAGGAAAACTTCGGCGTGGAAATCGGGACGGATGCACGCCTTCTCGCCAGCGTGGGGGCACTGATCCCGCGCAAGGGACAGGAATTCGTGATCCGTGCATTGCCTCAGCTGGATGACGCGCATCTGGCGCTGGTGGGCACAGGTCCAGATCGCGAGACATTGCAATCGTTGGTGCAGGAACTGAAACTTCAGGCGCGCGTGCACTTTCTGGGCAGCATGAACCACGGCGATTTGCCCACGGTCCTTTCAGCAGCCGATGTGATGGTCCTGCCCTCTTCAAGCGAGGGATTGGCCAATGCCTGGGTGGAGGCACTGGCCTGCGGCACGCCGCTGGTCATCACCGATGCAGGCGGTGCCAGGGAACTGGTGACCACGCCGAAGGCTGGCCGCATCGTTGCGCGCAATGCCGATGCCATTGCCGCGGGCATTCGCGAGGTGCTGGAGGCGAATTACGCGCCAGAAGAGGTCGCGCAGACTGTTGAACGGTTCAGCTGGGAAGCCAACGCCGCAGCGCTGGCTTCCTATTACAGCGGATTGATCGCCTAGGCCTTGCCCTAGATCTCGCCGCGCGCTTTCCTGTCCTGCTTTTCCGCCACCGTTTCTTCCGGCACGAAGCTGTGGCTGGTAACGCCCAGCCAGATCAGGATCGGCGCGGCCATGTAGATGGATGAGTAGGTGCCGACGAAAACGCCCAGCACAATCGCGGCGACCATGCCAAACAGGCTGGCCGGGCCAAAAAGCAGCAGCGGCAACAGCGCAACCAGCAGGGTAAGGCTGGTCATCACGGTACGCGCCAGTGTCTCATTCACCGACAGGTCCAGCAGTTCGGGAAGCGGCATCTTGCGATACTTCTTCAGGTTCTCACGAATACGGTCGTAAACCACGATCGTATCGTTGAGCGAATAACCGATTATCGCCAGGATCGCGGCGATGATCTGCAGGCTGAACTCCATCTGGAACAGCGCGAACATGCCCAGCGTCAATGACACGTCGTGGAACAGGGCGAAGAGCGCGCCTACGCCGAATTGCCATTCAAAGCGGATCCAGATGTAGGCCGCAATGGCCAGCATCGCGAACAGCAGTGCGTAGACGGACTTCTCGCGGAATTCGCCGGACACTTTGCCCGAAACCGTGTTGTTCGAATCGACGCGGAAATCCGGGTGCTGTTCTGTTACCGTGTCGATGATCTGGGTTGCGATACGATTGGCAGCGGCGGGATCGCCCTCTGCACTTTCCGGCAGGCGCACGCGGATGGAAACCTGATTCACCTCGCCAAATCGCTGGATCACCGGATCGCCCAGGCCCAGCGTGCCCAGTGTATCGCGCAGTTCACCGATTGGCGCCTCAGGTTCTTCGAGGAAGGTGCCGGTAATTTCCTGACCACCGGCGAAATCCACGCCGTAATTCAGTCCCTTGGTCATCACCAGGGCCCAGCTTGCGGCGATCAGCAGCAGGCTGACGACATAGAAAGGCACGCGCCATTTCAGGAACTTGATGTTGGTATCGTCGGGGACGAGCTTGAGCAATTTCATGATTTTTCCCTCCCCTTACACGTTGATTTCGGTGGGGCGCTTTTCGCGCAGCCAGCCGGCAACCCACATGCGGGTGAGCGTCACCGCGGTGAAGACCGAGGTAAACAGGCCGATGATCAGCACGACGGCAAAGCCGCGCACCGGACCGCTGCCGAACAGGAACAGCAGCACACCGGCAATGAAGTTGGTGATATTGGCATCGTAGATGGCGCGGCTGGCTTCCCTGTAGCCATTCTCGACCGCCGCAACCACGCGTCTGCCGCGCTTGCGCTCCTCCCGGATGCGTTCGTTGATCAGCACGTTGGCATCCACCGCCGCGCCGATGGTCAGCACGAAACCGGCGATACCCGGCAGCGTCAGCGTGGTTTTCATGAAGGCCATGATGCCAAGCACCATCAGCACATTGAAGCCCAGCGCGATGGTCGCATAAATGCCGAACCGGCCGTAGGTGACAATCATCAGGACAATCACCAGCAAGGAACCGATGCCCATCGCAAGTGCGCCTGCCACGATCGAATCGCGGCCAAGGTCCGGCCCCACCGTGCGCTCCTCGATAATAGTCAGGTCCACCGGCAGCGCACCCGAACGCAGCGAAATGGCGAGCGCATTGGCGCTTTCCGTGGTGAAACCGCCGGAAATCTGCGCGCTGCCTGAAAGGATGGGTTCGTTGAACGTGGGCGCGGAAATCACCTCGTCATCGAGGATGATCGCGAAACGATCGCCCACGTTTTGCGTGGAAAGTTCTGCAAAACGTGCCCCGCCCTGCGCATCGAAGGTGATGGAGACGACAGGCTCGTTGGTCTGCTGGTCAAAGCTCTGCTGTGCATTCGTCAGGCTGTCCCCGCGGATGCCGCCAAGGCGGCGAACAGCTTCGAACTGTCCGGCAAAATCGCCGTCCTGCGCATAGGGAACAAGCTCGCTGCCGGGATTGGCCACGCCCTGCGCGATATCGCTGGGCAAGGCATTGGCATCCACCAGCTTGAATTCCAGCCGCGCCGTCTGGCCCAGCAGATCCTTCAACTGTTGCGGATCTTCAAGGCCGGGCACCTGCACCACGATGCGGGTGTCACCCTGGCGGATAATCGTAGGTTCGCGCGTGCCCAGATCATCGATCCGGCGGCGCACGACATCGGTGGCGGAATCCATCGCATCGGTAACGGCCTGCTCCAGCCCCTGCTCCGTCTGCGTCAACACCATGCGGTTACCGTCCATAACCGTCATGTTCCATTCGCGCACCAGACCGTTGCCGTTGATCAGCGGGGTAAGGATTTCGCGCGCACGGTCTATTTCCCCTGCGTCCTCCAGCATGAAGGACAGGCGCTGGTTCGCGGTAGATACGTCGCCGATGCGGATGCGCGGGTCGGCATCGCTGAGCAGGCTGCGAACGCTTTCTTCCATCGTCTCCAGCCGCTGGGCCGCAACCTGCGAGGGATCGGCCTCCAGCAGGATATGGCTACCGCCGGCAAGGTCGAGGCCCAGGTTGATCTGCGGCTCATCCGCCCAGGAAGGTAGGTTCACGCCCGAAAGGGAAGCGATGGAGGGGATCGCCATCAACGCCAGGATCAGCGTGATGGCCCAGAGCGAAATTCGCTTCCAGAGAGGGAAATCGAGCATTGTCAGCTATCCGCCAGTAAGATCAGTCGTTGGCTGGCTTGGCGCCGCCCGGCTTCAGGATATCGCCGATGGTGCTTTTCACCACTTTCACGCGGGTATCCTTGGCGATTTCCACCTCGGCATAGGTATCGTCCACCTTCACCACCTTGCCCACGAGGCCGCCTGCGGTGACGACCTGATCATTCTTCTTCAGGGCTTCCACCTTCTGCTGGTGTTCCTTGGCGCGCTTCATCTGCGGGCGGAACAGCAGGAACCAGAAAATGACGATCATGCCGACGATGGGCAGGAACTGCAGCCATCCCGGAGGAGCATCGGCTGCGGCTGCGGCAGAAAGAATATCAAACATCAATCGAGGTCCATCCCGAACATTGGAAACAGTAGAGTGGGGAGGCAGAGGCGAGGTTCAAGTGTCGCCCCGCCACGGCACATTGCGCAGCGCGCCTAGCAGCATTGGCAAATTGAGGCAATCGAGGTGGTTGCCAGACTGGAAATGCCCAACTATAGGGCCGCTCTCCACTGGTCTCGGGAAGTAGCGCAGCCTGGTAGCGCATCACACTGGGGGTGTGGGGGTCGCAGGTTCGAATCCTGTCTTCCCGACCAGTGGAATTCACCCCAAATCCCCCAGATCGCTTGTGATAGGCGGCCTTCTTGAAGAGCCCGCGCCCTGCTCCGCCGCAAGCGGGAATCATGCGTTCGCGGCAGGGCTGGATTGGTGGCGCGCGTGTCGCACCCAACAAAATTGATTCTGAAGAGCCTTACGTAAAAGCGCTACTCAGCAGCGCCCTGCCCTGCGCATGGCACGGTAAAGCCCCATTCCGGCTCAAACTCATACTCCGTCGGCAGCAGATACTGCAGCACGGCGGGCGAGAGGATGTGATAGGCCGTCGCGTGGGTTAGTTCCGGCGTTGCCAGCAGGCAGGCGCTGTCGCCTGCAGCTTCAGCGACCATTTCAATGGCATGCTGCGTTTCCGGCCCTTCGTTGGAGAAGCTGAGCAAAAGGCGCGCTGCGCTGTGCCCCTCCCCAAGGCCGTCCCTTGCCGAGCGTGCCAGCGCCTGATCACCCCACCACAGGCTTGGGTTCACCGCACCATAGGCATCGAACAGGTCAGGCTCCGTCAGCCACGTTTCCACGATGAACAGGCCCGCCAGCGATTCGCCAAGGATCACGTCGGTGCCGTTGGTACGATATTCGGCCTCGATCAGAGGTTTTACCTTGTCTCTCACAAAGGTGCGGAAGGCAGCCGCATTGCCCGCTGTTGGGAAAGCTTCACGCTCCTGCGCATTACCGGCGGATCCGATCAGCTCGGCGCGCCTGTCTCTTGAGGTGATTCCCACGATGATGGCAGGCTGCGATCGGCCCCACAGGGCGTTCAGCGCCGCTGTGCCGCTGATGTGCAGGAAATCCTGATTAATCCCGCCATCCAGAAGATAGAGAACGGGATAATCATCTTCCCCATTCTCATACCCTTGCGGCAGGAACACATTGATTGCCCGCGCACCGTCATCACCGGCCATGGCGAGGATGTGGGACTGCCCTATGGTGATGGGCGTCGCAGCCTCCTGCGCCCCTGCCGAAACGGCGAGGGAAAGCGCAGTGGCCGCTACAAAGCCGCGCAGGATCATCAGATCGCCGCCAGCCCTTTCTCCAGATCGGCTATGATATCGTCGATATGCTCGATCCCCACCGAAATGCGCACAACTTCCGGGCCTGCACCGGCCGCGATCAGGGCATCGCCTTCTAGCTGGCTGTGCGTGGTGGATGCCGGGTGGATGATCAGGCTGCGCGTATCGCCGATATTGGCGAGGTGGCTGAACAGTTCCACGGCCTGCACCAGCTTTACGCCAGCCTCATATCCGCCCTTCACGCCAAAGGTGAACACTGCGCCGCCCTTGCCGCCAAGGTATTTGTCGGCGAGCGGCTTGTATTCATTGTCGTCCAGGCCAGCATAGCTGACCCAATCGATCTTCTCGTGCGCTTGCAGCCATTTGGCCACCGCCAGCGCGTTGTCGCAATGACGCTCCATCCGCAGGGCGAGCGTTTCCATGCCGGTCAGCGCCAGCCAGGCGTTCTGCGGTGCCATCGCCGGGCCAAGGTCGCGCAGGCCCAGCACGCGGCAGGCGATGATGAAGGCGATGGGGCCAATGGGCTCCAGCGCGTCCACCAGCACCGCGCCGTGATACGAACCGTTCGGCTGGGTGAGGCTGGGGAACTTTGCCCCTTGCGCCTTCCAGTCAAACTTGCCGCTGTCCACAATTACGCCGCCGATGGAATTGCCGTGGCCGTTCAGGAACTTGGTGGTGGAATGTGTCACGATATCCGCGCCATGCTCGAACGGACGGCACAGCGCGGGGCTCGCCATCGTGTTGTCCACGATCAAGGGCACGCCGCCAGCATGCGCGACATCGGCAATCGCCTGAATATCGGTGACGACGCCGCCGGGATTGGCGAGAGATTCGATGAAAACGCAGCGCGTCTTCTCATCCATTGCAGCGCGGATGTTCTCCGGATCGTCCGCATCTACGAAGCGGGTTTCCCAGCCAAATTTCTTGAACGCCTCCCCCATCTGGTTGAGCGATCCGCCATACAGCTTTTTGGCCGCCACGATGTTGCAGCCTGTTTCCATCAGCGTGTGAAAGGCGATCAGCTGCGCCGCATGGCCCGATGCAACGCCCAGAGCGCCCACGCCCCCTTCCAGCGCGGCAATCTTCTGCTCCAGCGCATCATTGGTGGGATTCATGATGCGGCTGTAGATGTTGCCGAATTCCTTCAGCGCGAAGAGGTTCGCCGCATGTTCCGCATCATCGAACACGTAGCTCGCCGTCTGGTAGATCGGCGTGATCCGGGCATTGGTGGTGGGGTCAGGCTTTTGCCCGGCGTGGATGGTGAGGGTTTCGATTTTGTGGTCGGTCATGATTTTCATCCCTTGCGGTTATTCAGTCGGCCTGTTCGCGCGTCTGCAATGCCTCATAAACAAGCCCGCCCTGCTATCAACTCGCCGTGCGATCAAGACACCGCGTCAAAAGCAAAGGTAACATTGACTGACGGCGCAAGATTGGCTGCATTCGATCCGGTGCCGACGGAGAAGGCCTTGCGATCCACGGTGGCGCTACCGCTGACAGAGCGGGTTTTTCCGCTGCCGTTCAACGTGAATACAATGCGTTGCGGCCTGCTCTTGCCCTTGAGTGACAAGGTGCCATCAGCCTCATACCGATTGCCCGAAATACGACGCACACTGCTGCTGCGCCATGTTGCCTGCGCATGCGAGGAGGTATCGAGGAAATCACCGCCCCACAGCATGGTGTCCTGCGTCGCGTCGCCCAGGCTGGCGCTGGCAAGGTCCACGGTGATGGAAATCTTCGCGCTTTGCGGGGCATCGGGATCCATGACGATAGAGCCGCTCCAATTGGCGAAGCTGCCTTTCAGCGTGGTGCCGCCATTGTCGATAGCGAAACGCAGCGTACCGCCCGGCTGGATCGCCCAGCTCGGCGGCGGGCCGACAGGTTCCACCACCTCAGGCTCAGCTTCGGCAACAGTCTCTTCATCCTGTTGATCGTCCTCGGCACTGTCCGCAGTTTCGTCCTCAGCTTCATCCTCGTGCACGTGATTGTGGCCATCATCCGCGAGGGTTTGCTGATCACCGTCACAATGCACATCAGTCGCATGATCGCTGGCATGATCCGTTGCATGGTCATGCTCTGCCCGCTGCGAAAATCCGCCCTCATAGGCAAATACGCCAAGGCCCAGCAGCAAAACGGCGGCCAGCATGGCGAGGACAAATCCGCCTCCACCCATCCGGGCAAGCAGGCCGTCCCTGATCAGGAAGTGATGCCGCAGAGCGCCAACCACATGCAGCGCAAACAGCGCCAGCCCGCCCCAGGCGAGGAGTTCATGCGCTTCGCCGGCAAGGCCATTCACGCCTTGCCCCAGCGGCAGATGCGGCAGGGGCACCACGCCGTAAAGCAGCGTGGGGATATCGCTTGGATCGGTTGACACCAGCGCCCATCCCGTCAGCGGCATGGCGATCATGAAGATGTAAAAGCCCACATGCACGGCGGCGGCGAGGAAACCTGTCACGCCGCGTTCTATCGGCGCAGGCCGCGCGTGGGTAACGCGCCAGCCCAGCCGCAGCAGGCTGAGGGCGAGGATGGTGATGCCGATGCTTTTATGCAGCTGGAAGGCGGCAAAACCGCTGGCATCCTTCGGCATCGCGAAACCGAGCGCGATCTCTGCCGCCAGGGCCAGTGCGATCAGCCAGTGCAAGACGATGGCGACCGTCGAATAGCGTTGCGTGGTGCGCATGAAACTTCCCTCTCCCGAACAACACCTGTCGCGCATCAGCCTGCACGGATCAATCCCAAGCACACTTTGAGGATCTCCGGGCCTTTTGCCTGGGCCTCCTTGCTGTCTGGCCTTTCCTACTGCCTGGCCACCCCGGCAAAGCGCCGCAAGTTAAACAGCAAGCGGAACAAATACATAATGGCCATTCTTGAATCGCTCATCGGTCCCATCGCCTCCATCATCGACAAGATCATTCCTGACAAGGAAGCGCGGGAACGCGCCAAGATCGAACTGATAAAGCTGGAAGGCACGCAGGAAATGCAGCGAATCGAAGCGCGCCTTTCCGCCATCGTGGCAGAGGCGAGTTCGCAAGATCCCTGGACCAGCCGCGCCCGCCCCAGCTTCCTTTATGTCATGTATATCCTGTTGCTTACGGCGTTGCCGATGGGCGTGCTGTCGGCGTTTTCGCCCACCGCGGCGCATGATATCGCCAAGGGTATCAATGATTACCTCAGCGGCCTGCCAGAGCCGCTCTATGCGCTGTTTGGCACCGGCTACCTTGGCTACACCGCCGCGCGGCAGTGGGGGAAGGTGAAGGGCGTGGAGAAATAGGCGCCCAAACGGCCTGATGGTCAATCAACCCTTGGCCGCACCCCTTCAGGGCGGCTAAGGGCTGATGCCATGACTGATACTGTTTATGTCCTGAACGGACCCAATCTGAACCTGCTCGGCGTGCGAGAGCCTGAAATCTACGGCGCCGATACGCTGGATGACATCGCCTCCCGCCTCGAAGATCGTGGCCGGCCACTGGGTATCGAGATCGAGATGCGCCAGTCCAACCACGAAGGCCATCTGGTAGACTGGCTGCACGAAGCGCAATCCGATGGCGCCAAGGCCGTTATCGTGAACGCAGGTGCCCTCACCCACACCTCACTGGCGCTGTATGATGCGATCCGATCCATCAAGACGCCCGTGATCGAAGTGCATATCTCCAACCCCGCAGCGCGCGAAGCATACAGGCACAAAAGCTATGTCGGCATGGCGGCCATCGGCTCCATCGCGGGCTTTGGCGCCTATGGATACGAGCTGGCGCTGGACGCAGCGGCAAAGCTTTAAGCCGGCTACCATGGCCCTGTGACGTCACGATGACGGATACACGGGGCCACTTGCCTTGCGGCGTCACAAGTTCTAGCCGCAAATATTCCTGACAATGGTCGCAGAAACGGGGATTACATGCCTGAGAAGAAGGGCACTACCGCCCGCAAGGGTGCATTTAGCGTCGATACCGATCTGGTGCGCGAGCTGGCCGATATCCTGGCCGACACCGGCCTGACAGAGATCGAGGTGGAGGACGAGGATCGCAAGATCCGCGTATCCCGCGCCGCAGTTGCCAGCGCGCCCACCACGCATGTTGCACCAGCGCCTGCTGCTGCTCCCGCGCCATCGGCAGATGTCGCTGCTCCGGCACTCGCAGCCGATGCACCGGTCGACCTTGCCAACGCCGTGAAATCGCCAATGGTGGGCACGGCCTATCTCGCCTCCGATCCGGGTTCGCCCAACTTCGTGAAGGTGGGCGACAGTGTAAAGGCAGGAGACACCCTGCTGATCGTGGAGGCCATGAAGGTGATGAACCCGATCACGGCAACCAAGGATGGCACCGTAAAGGAAATGCTGATCGGCAATGGCGAGCCGGTGGAATTCGACCAGCCTCTCGCCATCGTGGCATAGGGGGCAATCACCATGGCCATTTCCCGCATATTGATCGCAAACCGCGGTGAAATCGCGCTGCGCATCCATCGCGCCGCACATGAGATGGGTATCGAGACCGTGGCGGTGCATTCCACCGCCGATGCCGATGCCATGCATGTACGACTGGCGGATCACGCAGTTTGCATCGGCCCGCCGGCCGCATCGGAAAGCTATCTCAACCACGCTGCCATCATTTCGGCGGCAGAGATCACCGGCGCAGACGCTATCCATCCCGGCTACGGCTTTCTTTCGGAAAACGCCAAGTTTGCCGACATCGTGGAAGCACACGATATCAAGTGGATCGGCCCCAAGCCTGAACATATCCGCACCATGGGTGACAAAGTGCAGGCGAAGAAAACCGCCGGCGCGCTTGGCCTGCCACTGGTGCCCGGCAGTGATGGCGCAGTCTCCGATTTTGACGAGATGCGCGAAGTCGCGGCGGAAATCGGTTATCCCGTGCTGGCCAAGGCGGCGAGTGGCGGTGGTGGTCGCGGGATGAAGGTCATCCCCAGCGAAGACCAGCTCGAAACACTCGTGAAACAGGCGCAGAACGAGGCGATGGCCGCGTTCGGTGATGACACGATGTATCTGGAAAAATACCTCGGCAACCCGCGCCATATCGAATTCCAGGTATTCGGTGACGGACGCGGTAACGCTATCCATCTGGGGGAGCGCGATTGCTCCTTGCAGCGCCGCCATCAGAAGGTGTTCGAGGAAGCGCCCTCCCCGGTCATTTCCCAGGAAGACCGAATGCGCATGGGCGGCATCGTGGCCGATGCCATGGCAACAATGGAATATCGCGGCGCGGGCACGATCGAATTCCTGTGGGAAGACGGCAAATTCTACTTCATCGAGATGAACACCCGCCTGCAGGTGGAGCATCCCGTTACCGAAGCGATCACCGGCATGGATCTGGTGCGAGAGCAGATCCGTATCGCCGACGGCAAGGATCTGTCGGTAAAACAGGAAGATATTGTCTTTTCTGGCCACGCGATCGAATGCCGGATCAACGCCGAAGACCCGTTCACCTTCGCCCCCAGCCCCGGCAAGATCGAATATTACCACCAGGCCGGCGGCATGCATGTGCGCGTGGATAGCGGGCTTTATGCCGGATACACGATCCCGCCCTATTACGATTCCATGATCGCCAAGCTGATCGTCTACGGCCGCACGCGCGAAGGTTGCCTGATGCGTTTGCGCCGGGCGCTGGAAGAGATGGTAATCCAGGGAGTAAAAACCTCGATTCCCCTCCATCAGGAACTGCTGAAACAGCCCGACGTGCTGAGCGGCGATTATACGATTAAATGGCTGGAAGAATGGCTGGCGGAACGCGCTAAGGCAGAGAACGCCGCCAGCGAAAGCTGACGGCAGGCAGACGCGCCATGCCTTCGCTTACCGATATCGGCCTGCTTTTGGGTGGCCTCGTCCTGCTGATGATCGGCGGTGACGTGATGGTGCGCGGCGCTGTGCGCATTGCGGAGCGGCTGAATCTGTCTCCAATGCTGATCGGCCTCGTCGTCGTCGGCCTTGGTACATCCAGCCCGGAACTGGCCGCCAGCGTGCAGGCCGCGCTGGCAGGTTCGCCAGGCCTGGCGATCGGCAATATCGTCGGCTCCAACATCGCCAATCTGCTGCTGGTGCTGGGCGCCGCGGCGCTGATCGCGCCGATGGCGGTGGATCGCACGTCACTTTGGCGCGATGGCGGCGTGGGGCTTGCCGCCTCGCTGGCGATGATTGTCGCCTCCTTTACTTTCGGCCTGGACCGGATTGTCGCTACTATCCTGCTGATCGGCCTCTTCCTGTATATCTGGAGCGCCTACAAGCAGGAGAAGCTGGCGCCGGTAGACCACAGCGCGGCGTACGACAGGGCCGCAGCATCCGAAGGTTTCGACGCGCAGCTTACCCCGCATGACAAGCCGGAAGGCAGCCTGGGCACTGCTTTGGCATTGTTCGCCGTTGGCCTGATCCTGATCGTGGGCGGGGGCACGCTGCTGGTGAATGGCGCGGTTTCCATCGCCTCCTCCCTTGGTGTGAGCGAGGCGGTGATCGGCCTCACCATCGTGGCAATCGGCACGTCCGCGCCGGAACTGGTTACGTCGGTGATCGCGGCAATCCGGGGGCAGAGCGATATTGCGCTGGGCAATGTGCTGGGCTCCAACATCTACAATTTGCTGTTTATTGGCGGGGTCACCGGCATGGCGGCCCCCAGTGATTTTCCCGCGCAGATCGTGCAATTCGACTTGCCGCTGGCGGCGCTTGCCGCGCTGGTGGTGATGGTGTTCGCCTATACCGGCGGGCGCCTGTCGCGCAGGGAAGGTGGCATCCTGCTGGTTTCATAT
This sequence comes from Aurantiacibacter rhizosphaerae, assembly GCF_009807005.1. GTDB lineage: Bacteria > Pseudomonadota > Alphaproteobacteria > Sphingomonadales > Sphingomonadaceae > Alteraurantiacibacter > Alteraurantiacibacter rhizosphaerae. The sequence continues at coordinate 134,637 of NZ_WUBR01000004.1, forward strand.
GTCGCCTACACCGGTTTTACGTCCGGCCTGATTTAGCCCGGTCTCTGGCGCGGTCTCTGGCCCGGTCTCTGGCGCGGTCTAATCGAAGGTAAAGCCCGCAGCCTTAGCCTCGGCAATCACCTCTTCCCCGGTTTGCCGGGGATGGTCACCCATCATATCGCCCCAACCAGCCTTCTCATCGGTGAAAATCTCTTTCTCGATTTCGAAACTATCGGCATCGGGGAACAGTCCAGCGTGGAAACTGCGATTTCCGGTGGGCAAGAACTTGAACCACAAATTGCTGCCGCACGTGCCGCAAAAGGCCCTCTCCGCCCATTCGCTTGATCGGTAAGCCGTGATTTCGTCCTCTCCTGCGATGGAGAAGCCCTCGCCCGTCAGCGCGCCATAAAACGCCCCGCCCCAGCGGCGGCACATATCGCAATGACAGATTTCGAGATGGTTTTTCGGCTGCTCGACCGTGATTCGTACGGCCCCGCATAGGCAGTGCCCGTCGATACTGCCGCCAGCCAAGCCTACTGCTCCAGCGGGACGCCGGGCTTATGCTTGGCGGTGCGAATCGTAAGCGAAGTTTTTACGCTGGCCACATTGGGTGCGGGCGTCAGCTTGCTGGTGAGAAATTCCTGGAAGCTTTGCAGGTCCTTGCTCACGATCTTCAGAATGAAGTCGATCTCGCCATTCAGCATGTGGCACTCCCGCACCTCGTCCAGGCCGGCGATGTGATCCTCAAACGCCTTCAGATCCTCCTCCGCCTGGCTGCGCAGGGATACCATGGCAAACACGGTGATTGCGAAACCAAGCTTGGAAGCATCCAGATCGGCGTGGTAACCACGGATCACGCCGTCCTCTTCAAGAGAGCGCACCCGGCGCAGACATGGCGGCGCGGTCAGCCCGACGCGGCGCGCCAGATCAACATTCGTCACCCGGCCTTCTGCCTGCAGTTCTGCCAGCAAGCGACGATCAATCTTGTCGAGTGTGGACATCGGAAAGTCCCCCTATGCGAAACCCGCTACCCTGCGGATGGGTTGCGCAACATATAAAACGCCATAACGAAGAATTGCATAACAAAGTTCCCTATGCGGGTAACTGTCCCCTTTTGCAACGCATCGGTCCTTAACCATGCTTGCCCCGCCGGACCCGGTTAATGCGACGGTTGATGATTTTTTAACCGCGTTTCCAGCCGGAGCCTGCATGTTATTCGACGACCGCCTAGCCACCGTGCTGCGCATGCGCGCCGGAAGCGAAGCGGCTTTGCGCACGCAATTCAGGCAGTTGCTGGATCTGCTGGGCACGCGCGACACTCAGCTTTCGGGCCAGGCGCTGGCCCGGCTTGCCCGCATGGCGGCCACCCTTCCCGCAGCGGAGATAGAGCGGATTCTGGTGCGGCCGGCGCTGGAAAAAAATGATCCGCACCTTGCGAACATCAGTGCGTTTGTCCGGCTGCGCGAATATCAGGCTGCGATTCCGCAAGAGACTCAATCAGCCATTTTGCGAGAGCCTGGCACGCGGCTGCGCAATGCAGAGTTCGTGGCATTCCTTGCCGAGGGGGAGCCAAAACCCGCCGCTGCCGCCGTCGCGGTGGCGCGTCTGACCGAGGATGAATGGCTGGACCTTATCCCGCGCCTGCCCATCACCGCCCGCGGATTTTTGCGCCATCGCCGTGATCTTCCAGCCTCGGTAAAGGATCTGCTGGCACAGCTTGGCGTGGGTGATCTGGTGTTGCCCATGTATCTGACGGCGGAGCAGTCGGCGAAAGCGGAGGCTGTTGCCGAGGCAGAGGCGCAGCCCGCGATGGGGGTATCGCCAGCCGAACCGGAAGACGGCATCCGAGCCCTGCGCCGCCGGATCGAAGCATTCCGCGAAGGCCGCCAGAATGGCCGCACCGGCTCAAATGCTCGAGCGATAGGCTCCGGCCCTCAGGTGGAGGACTCGGACAATTCGCTGATCGACGTAATCACCGATGGCAGCGGTGCCATCGTTCACTGTGACGGGCTGGCCGCGCCCATGTTGACCGGCATGGTCCTGACCGCGCCTACTGCAGGTTCGCTGGTGAGCTTCGCCGATGACGTTGCCCTGCGTCTGCGTCGACGTCAGCCGCTGAACCAGGCAAGCCTCTTAATGGATGCTGCCCCTGATATCAGCGGGGAATGGCTGATGGATGCAACGCCGTTGTTCGTCCACTCCACCGGCGCATTCAACGGCTATGCCGCGCGGCTCTATCGCCCTGTCGCGCCCGATCCGGCCACTGCGCCCGATACGCAGGGTGACGCCATGCGGCAGGTGCTGCATGAATTGCGCACGCCCGTAAACGCGATCCAGGGTTTTGCAGAGATCATCCAGCAGCAGATCTTCGGCAATGTGCCGCATGAATATCGCGCCCATGCGGCTTCCATCGCGGTGGATGCGGCAAAGCTGCTGGCAGGCTTTGACGAGGTGGACCGGCTGGTGAAGCTGGAAAGCCGCACCATGAAGCTGGAAGAAGGCGCGTGCGACTTTCGCGTGGCGCTGTCCGATACGGCGCAGCGGCTGGAAGGCGTGCTGCGGGGTCGCAATGCCGGTTTTGCCCTGAATGTTTCCGGCGATCACTTCACCGTGCCGCTGGATCGCGGGGAAGTCTTGGCCATGTGCTGGCGTTTGCTGGCCACCGCAGCGGGCGCACTGGCACCGGGAGAGACATCCGAACTGGCCCTGTCCAGTGACGGCACCACCGTCGAACTTGGTCTGGATGTGCCGGAAAGCCTGCGCCTTGGCGCTGCAGATACGTCCCGAGAAGGTCAGCGGCGGCGCGCGATCAGCGCGGGCATGTTCGGCCCCGCCTTCGCATTCCGGCTGGCAGAGGTGGAAGCGATTGCCGCGGGCGGTTCCCTGACATGTGAAAAAGACAGGGCAACTCTGCGCCTGCCCGCCTTGACCTTGCAAGCTACCCCCCATAGCACCGCTGGCGGGATCGCGGGGGGCTGACGCCCCTTTACTGCATGCAGGGAGATCGACATTGTCGATGGGCAATCTGCTCAATCCGCCATCCGCACGCGCCATGGCACGTTTCGCGGATGATACCCCGCGTTTTCTGCTGACAGTCGACACCGAAGAGGATTTCGACTGGGAGCAACCATTGACGCGAGACAGCCACGATACGCGTCATGTGCGCAGGCTGGAGAAATTTCAGGATTTTTGTGAGGGCCAAGGCGTTGTCCCTGTCTACCTGGTGGATTGGCCCATCGCCAATTCTCGCACCGCAAGGGAGATTTTGCGCGAACCGCTGATGCAGGGCCGCGCGGAGATCGGCGTGCAATTGCACCCATGGGTCAACCCGCCGTTTCAGGAAGAGGTGACGCAGCAGAATTCCTTTGCCGGAAACCTGCCTGCCGAGCTGGAAGGTGCCAAGCTGAAGGCACTGCGCGATGCGATCGAAAGCAATTTCGGCATCGCTCCACTGATTTATCGCGCGGGCCGATATGGCCTTGGCAGGAATACGGCGAAATTGCTGACCAGTCACGGCATCGCCATCGACACTTCGGTTCGCCCGCTGTTCGATTATTCCAGCGGCGGCGGCCCTGATTATCGCGCCCACCCCCTCGCGCCCTATTGGGTGGACGAGGACAAGACCTTGCTGGAACTGCCGCTCACCAGCGCCTTCTGGGGCATGCTGCGGCGACAAGGGGCCTTCATCTATCCGCGCCTCTGGCGCGCGCCTGCGATGCGCGGCGTTCTGGCGCGGCTGGGATTGCTGGAACGCGTTCCGCTCACGCCGGAGGGTGTGAGCGTAGAGGAAGCGATACGCGGCATAGACATGGCGCTGGACGATGGCCTGCCCATGCTGGTGCTATCGTTTCACAGTCCTTCCCTGCTGCCCGGCTCCACCCCTTACGTGCGCGATGATGCGGATCTTGATGGATTGTATGACTGGTGGCGCCGCATCCTCACCTATCTCGAAACGCGCGGCGTGAAGCCCAGCAGCGTGAGGGACGTCATGGGATCGGTAGTGCGGTAGGGGATCTGGCTGCCTGATTGCGGCAGAACAGCAGGCCGGAAGGGTTCGTCCGGCAGAAAATGGTCGGGGAGACAGGATTCGAACCTGCGACCCTCTGTTCCCAAAACAGATGCGCTACCAGGCTGCGCCACTCCCCGGACCGGGACCGCCCTTAGGTTTTGCGCGAAAACGGTGCAAGCTCCAATCCACTTGGTGGCCAAATAAATATCACATTCTCACAGAGCGAGCGCACATTGCCCACACCGATGATATGTGCTTCTACCTAGTCTTACGCCTCCAGATCGGAGGCAGATGCGCGAGGGGGCGAGCCAATTGGCGGCTTAGGCTTGCCGCATGTTCACTATCGCAACTGCGGCAACCGCTATCGCCCTCACCATGTCCTGCAGCGTAACGGATGGAGACACCATCCGCTGCGGCGACGAACGCATTCGTATCACCGGAATAGACGCACCGGAAACGCGCGCCTGCCGCAAGGGGCGCACATGCGTGCCGGGTGATGGCGATGCCTCCACCCGCACCATGGAGGACCGGGTGAATGGCGCGCAGCTCACCATCGTTCGGCTGGGGCAGGATCGCTATGGGCGAACGCTGGGCGTGATCTATGCCGATGGCGTGAACGTGGCCTGCGCGCAGTTGGAGGCGCGGCAGGCCTATTATATAGAGCGCTGGGACGATAAGGGGCTGGTCGCCGCCGATTGCCCGCGGCTGGCTGCCGAACGCATGATCTGAAGCGATTGGCACGCAAGGTGGTGGGCCCGGCAGGATTCGAACCCGCGACCTAGCCGTTATGAGCGGCCAGCTCTAACCACTGAGCTACAGGCCCGCACCCAACCTTGCGTGCAAAAGCGCCCCTAGCTTCCGCATGGCGGGGCCGCAAGCGGGGAGCGATTATTCGCCGGTCTGAATGCTTTCCGCCTCGTTGGCGAGAATGCCAACAACCTGCGTCCACACCGCCACGTTCTGGCGCAGCTGCACGGGGTCTACCTTGTCCAGCGTATCGTCAGGCGTGTGGTGCAATTCGAAATAGCGGGTGCCATCCTGCTGCAGATCGATGATAGCCCCGCCCTGATCGCGGCTGATATTGATGTCCGCCCCGCCGCTGGCGACATTGGTGGAATTGGCCACACCAAAACGCGCCACCGATTGCGCGATGCGGGCATGCAGATCGGGGTTCGTCTCCCGGAAATTGCTTTCAAATCGCCAGATGCGATCGGCACCGAAATCGCTCTCCATGCCAACGCCAATAGGTTCATCGATATGCGTGGCGCTATAGGCTTCACTGCCCCACAGGCCCGTTTCCTCTGCACCCGCCATCAACACGCGGATGGTGCGCAGCGGCTGGCCTGCCTCGGCAACGTTCAACGCGGCGGAGGCGACAATGGCGCAGCCGGCGGCATCGTCAATCGCGCCGGTGCCCAGATCCCAGCTATCGAGGTGGCAGGCCACCAGCACGGGCGGCAAGGAAGGATTGCTGCCGGTGATTTCCCCCAACACATTGCCGCTGGTGGTGTCACCCAGCCAGCGCGGCGTCAGCGTAAGGTGCATGGTGATGGGCTGGCCGTCGGCGCGCGCGAACATCCGCTCCAGATTGTCTGCATCGGGGTTTGACAGCGCGCCTGCCGGGGTGGGCTCCACCCCATCGGCAAATGTGGTGCCGCCGGTGTGCGGCGTGCGGTGGTTTTCCGTGCCGATCGATCGGATGATAGTGGCAATCGCGCCCTTGCTGGCGGCAAGGCTTGGCCCCGTCCAGCGGGCAGGCCCGGCAAAGCTGTAGCCGGAACCATCCTGCGTCGGGCGCATGTCATGGCTGATGAAGGCGATCTTGCCGCTCAGGCTGCCGACGGGCGCAGCCTCCAGATCGGCATAGCTGGGGAAATAGACCACTTCGGCCTCAATCCCGTCTGCCCCGGTGGAGGCGGTGTTGCCCAGCGCAGTGATGTGCATCGGCTGCGCGAAAGGCGCGGTGACACGTGCTTCCTCCTCGCCGCGAACCCAGGTGCGCATCTGAAACGGTTCATCCGCCACTTTGGCAAAACCGCGCGCGTTCAGCCAGTCCATCGCCCAAGCGCGCCCGCGTGCCTCTGCCGGGGTGCCCGGCTGGCGCGGGCCAACTTCGGTGGTGATGCCTTCCAGGAAATCCCATGCCGCCTGATCGGACGTCAGAGCGTGATCGGCCCTGTCTGCCACGGCAGTGGTGTGATGCTCCGCCTGAGCGGCGGCGGGAAGGATGAGTGAGATGGCTGCGACCGCCGAGAGACATTGTTTTTTCATGGGGCAACTCGCTAATGCCAAAAGCCTCATCAGCCAAGGCCTTCCCAACCGGGGATCACCAGAAACGGCTGCCCGGAATGCCCTTGAACGGCCCCGCCACCTTGCTGGTGATCCAGCCGCCGTAGAATTCGCCCGGCTGCGGGACTACTTTTTCGCCATCCACGAAACAGGCGTCGAATGGCGCGGCATAGAACGCCACGAAATCGGCCAGCAGGGCAAAGCTGGGCGTTGGGTTGGGATAAGACCAGCCGACGCGGGGCAGCACATCATCGCCGATCACCACGTCCCAATATTTCGCTGACCCCTTCCACTCGCACATGGATGTGCCCGGCGCGCGGCGCAGCACGCCCTCTGCGATATCGGCAGGCGGGATGTAATAATTGGGCGGATGGCTGGTTTCCAGCACCCGCACTGCACTGCGCGTATCCACGATGCGCTGCCCGCCATGTTCGATCACGATGTGCGCATCGGTCGCTACTGCGATTGCGGGGCGCGGATAATCCCACACGCTTTCCTGTCCGGGCGTCACCGGATCTGGTTCAGGACGATTCATGCTGCCTCCCCCTTGCTGAAAAACCGTTGCAGATAGGGGAGGATGACCAGGAACCGGCGATACAATCGTTCCAGCACCCACAGCACGGCAGGAATGCGGGCCATTTCGCCCAGTGGGCGCAGCAACGGGATCGCCCTCCACATGGCGGCAAAGGCAGCCGCGCCGTGCAACACCACGCCATGCTCTCGCGCATGGAAACGCGCCAGCAATTCCGCCCGCGAAACTGGGCAGCTTTCCGCCGCGCCATCGCCAAGGTCCACGAATTCGATCGCGCCGCGTCGGTCCAGCTTACGCATCCCGGCTATTTCCCGCCTGCACAGCGGGCAATCGCCATCGAACCAGACCGTAACATCAGCCATGATCGATGATTTTCTGCGCCAGCTCCCAGCCGGAAAGGAAAGCACTCTCCACCCGCGGGCCGTGCAGCCAGTCACCACAGGCGCCGATGGACGTCTCCGCGCTCCAGATCGCGCCCTTCCCCGCATCGCCGCACATGGCATAGCGCCAGCGGTGCGCGCTGGCATGGCGGATCTGCGGCAGCGTGCCGCCTGCCTGCTTTTCCAATTGTTCCAGCAGGAGCGCCTCTACTGCGGATTGCTCGTCCTCCAGATGGTTTCGAGACCACTCGGGCGAGGCCTGCACCACCCAGCATTCCGCATCGCCCCGTCCGGGTTTTGATGCGTTGCGTGCGGCCCAGCCGATGGGGCCAGCGTCTCGCAATGTATCGGGAAGATCGGGGCGCTCTGCAAAGGCGATCATCACCGTCCAGCACGGGTAAGAAACCGTAGCCTCGGCCAGCTCTGCAATTACGGGTGCATGCGGCGCCAGCAGCGGCGCAACCTGTTCAGCAGGAACGGCGCAGACAACAGCGTCGAAAATCTGGCCGGGCACGCCCTCCCCCAGCAGTTTCCAGCCAGTGCCGACCGCGCGCACGCCATCGATCTTGGCAGTGAATGTCACGCCCAACGCATCGGCCATTGCCCTGATTGGCGCGTTCATGGCGGGCACGCCCACCCAGGCATCATCCTTCGCGGCAGGCCAGCGGGCGACGATGCCGTCTGCCTCCCACTGCTCCACCTGCCGTGTAAAGCGTTCATCGCGCGCGGTGAAATACTGCGCGCCGTGATCGAATTGCAATGTTTCGCCATCCCCCAGCGCGCGGCGAGCCGACATCCGCCCGCCGGGGCCGCGGCCCTTGTCGAACAATCGCACATCGTGGCCATTGCCGGAAAGGCGCTGCGCACAGCTGAGGCCCGCCATTCCGGCACCAATGATCGCTATATCCATGCAGAACCTATCACCGCTTCACACAGGTTGCACCACACGGCCAAACGTCTGCCTTCAAACGAATTCCACCTTCACGCCCTGCGATACGGCCCTTGCCAGCGCCCTCGCATCCCAATTGGTGAGGCGGACACAGCCGTGGCTTGTGGTTTTGCCGATCAATTGCGGATCGGGCGAGCCGTGGATGCCATAGCCATCCTTGCCCAGATCGATCCATACGCCGCCGATGGGATTGTTGGGGCCGGCGGGTATGACGAAGGTCTTGTCCGGTCCCCATTTCTGGTCATCCGGGTCAAAGGTGTAGTTCGCCTCTGCCGCGATTGCGTTCACCGTCATGCTGCCGCTGGGGCTTGGAAATTCGCCGCTGCCGATGGTGGCGGGATAGGTGGCCAGTTCATTGCCCTCTGCATCCAGCGCGGCGACTTCGCCTGCATCCTTGCGCACTTCGATCCGGGTAATCGTTCCTGAAACCGCCCCGTCACCTTTCGATATCACCACGATCTTCTGCCCGGCCTTGCCGAGATCGGCGTTCGGGTTGAGCGCGGAGAAGAACTTCTGGTCCATGTGGAAACGCTCGGCCAGCATCTCTTGCGCGTTCTTGTAACCCACGCGTTCCAGATCGGCCTGCTCGGCAAAGCCGGAGGGGATATCGTAGAAAGGCCCGCTCACGTCATCTTCGGTGAGGGTGTAGGTGGTGAAGACACTGCCGCTTTGCGCATCCTGCAAGGATTTCAGCAGCGCGTCATCAATGCCGTCGCCCGCTGGCAGATCATTATTGCTGCGATAGGCTTCTATCGCGCGGCGCGTGTTGCCGCCCATATAGCCGTCGATCACGCCGGGTGAATGGTTCGTCCGATCCAGCATGGCCTGCACCGCAATTACCTGCATATCGCGCTTGCCAAGCTGGCTTTTCGTCAGCCCTTCCGGAAGCGTGACGGAAAGCGCCGATCCATCCTGTGCCGCCACCGGGGGCGCTGCAAGGCTGAGCGGGATGGCGATAAGGGCGACCAGAATGGATTTATGTTTCATGGTTGTAGAACCGGCCGTGCGCGCGCCCGTTCCCCGCATGCGTACCCACCCGCGTTTCCGCATGGGCCGATGCATGCTTGCCCCGGCAATCCCAAGGCCCTATCTGCTGCGGCAACTCCACATCAAATCACATCCAATACCCAAGGACGCGCAATGGCTGCCCAATACGCATATGTCATGAAGAACATGACCAAGACTTTCCCCGGTGCGCAGAAGCCGGTGCTTTCCGATATCAACCTGCAGTTCTATCGCGGGGCGAAGATCGGCATCGTCGGGCCGAACGGCGCGGGCAAGTCCACCCTGATGAAGATCATGGCCGGGATCGATACCGATTACACGGGCGAAGCATGGCCGGGCGAGAACATCACCGTCGGCTATCTGGCGCAGGAACCGCAGCTGGACGAGAGCAAGACCGTTCTTGAAAACGTGAAGGACGGCGCGCGCGATACAGCTGACCTTGTGGATCGTTACAACGCGGTTGCCGCGCAGATGGCGGAGCCCGATGCCGATTATGAGAAGCTGGGCGACGAGATGGCCGACCTGCAGACCAAGATCGACGCGGTCGACGGCTGGACGCTGGACAACCAGCTGGAGATCGCGATGGAAGCCCTGCGCTGCCCGCCCTCCGATTCAGAAGTTGCCAACCTTTCCGGCGGTGAGAAGCGCCGCGTCGCCCTCACCCGCCTGCTGATCCAGAAGCCCGACATCCTGCTGCTGGACGAGCCGACCAACCACCTTGACGCAGAATCCGTGCAGTGGCTGGAAAACCACCTCAAGGAATATGCCGGCGCCGTGCTGATGATCACCCACGATCGCTACTTCCTCGATAACGTGGTGGGCTGGATCCTCGAACTCGACCGGGGTTCCTACTATCCCTACGAGGGCAACTACTCCACCTATCTGGAGAAGAAGGCCAAGCGTCTGGAGCAGGAAAGCCGCGAGGAATCGGGCCGCCAGAAGGCGCTGTCGCGAGAGCTTGAATGGATCCGCCAGACGCCTGCCGCGCGCCAGACCAAGTCCAAGGCGCGTATCCGCAAGTTCGACCAGTTGCAGGACGAGATGAGCAGCCGCAAGCCCGGCAAGGCGCAGATCGTGATCCAGGTGCCAGAGCGCCTGGGCGGCAAGGTGATCGAGGCGAAGAACATCACCAAGGCCTATGGCGACAAGCTGCTATTTGAAGACCTGTCCTTCATGCTGCCGCCGGGCGGCATCGTGGGCGTGATCGGCGCGAACGGCGCGGGCAAATCCACCCTGTTCAAGCTGATCACCGGGCAGGAAACGCCAGACAGCGGCACCATCGAAATCGGTGAAACCGTGCACCTTGGCTATGTCGACCAGAGCCGTGACGACCTGAACCCGAAGAACAACGTGTGGGAAGAAATCTCCGACGGGCTGGATTATATGACCGTCAACAAGCACGAGACGTCCACCCGTGCCTACGTCGGCGCGTTCAACTTCAAGGGGCAGGACCAGCAGAAGAACGTCGGCAAGCTGTCGGGCGGTGAGCGGAACCGCGTGCACATGGCCAAGATGCTGAAGCAGGGCGGCAACGTGCTGCTGCTGGACGAACCGACCAACGACCTCGACGTGGAAACACTGGGCGCGCTGGAAGAGGCAATCGAGAACTTCGCCGGCTGCGCCGTGGTAATCTCGCACGACCGCTTCTTCCTCGACCGCCTCGCCACGCATATCCTTGCGTTCGAAGGCGACAGCCACGTGGAATGGTTCGAAGGCAACTTCGAAGCCTACGAAGAGGACAAGCGCCGCCGCCTTGGCGATGCGGCGGACCGGCCTACGCGGGTGGCTTACAAGAAGCTGACGCGATAAACGAAAAAGGGGCGGCCTGATGACCGCCCCTTTTCTCTTTCGGGCGCCGGGCCCGTGTCCATCGTGATGGATCAGGCTCCGGAATTTGCCAGTGTAACAACCTGGCCATCTTCAGCGGTAGACGTCATGGTGCCGTCTTCACCCTCGACCCAATCGGCCCAGCAGCTTTCCTCGCTGCCTTCCTCATCGCCAAGGTAGCAGGTCATCCCGTCATCCCTCTCGGCATAGGTGCCGGTAGCATCGCCGAACGTGTAGGTTCCGTCATCATAGCGAACCAGGGTGGTGGTCTCGCCGTCCTCGTTGGTGACTTCCATGGTATTGGCAATGGCGGGCTCGGCAGCCACTTCTTCTACGGCCATCTCTTCGGTCGCCGCAGGTTCAGGCGCTTCATCCGCACAACCGGCAATTGCGAAGGCCGCGCACATAACAATAAACTTCTTCATTAAAGAATACCCCCATCTGTTAGTGGAAATTAACGATAACACTTACATGACAAACGACAAAGTTTCGCGCCCATATATCTGATAGGAGTTTGAACGTTTGCTGTAATTTCAATTACCAGTCGGCCTTTTTCAGGTTCGGATTGTTTGACCATCAATTCGCTCGCTCAGGCAGGTAGAAGCATCATATCGCCAAGCCGGGCAGCACGGGTTGCGATTTGGCGCTTTCGCCTTCAGCTTGAACATATGACAGACCGGATTGCCACTCTCCTCATCATCCAAGGCCGCGTGCAGGGCGTGTTCTTCCGCGACTGGTCCGTAACCACCGCGCGAAAGCTCAACGTCAGCGGATGGGTGCGCAACCTACCCGATGGCACAGTGGAAGCGCATCTGGAGGGGACGGATCAGGCGGTTGAAGACCTGGTCGCCGCCATGCATGACGGACCGCCTGCAGCGCGTGTTGATCGGATCGAGCGCAGCGAGGCAGAGCCGCAAGGTTGCGAGGGGTTCAAGCGGCGCTAGGTCCCTTCCCTACACATCCAACATTGCGGCACATCGCCGCCCATGCACCGCTTCCGCCAAATCCACGTAATCCGCAGAAACGCGCCATTTCCGGCCCACAGGTTTTTCAGCCCAGGACAGTGTTCCAGGTGTTCCACATTAGCCCGCGAAACGCGGGGCGAATCGGCGCAGAAGTCACGGCGAAACCCAGCGCCCCTCGCCGCTCTTCAGATCGAAGATCGCGCGCTTATGGCCATCGTGGGCAAGGCTGAACCAGTCGGCCTCCTCCAGCTCCACCAGCAGGATCGCGAAATGCTCTCGCGCCGGGGCGAGCTGGGCGTCGGTGGGCTTCACCCCTTCGAACTCTGTCGGCAGGCCCGATGTGGGTTTGCTCGACACGGCGCCCGGCCCTTCGCCCAGATAGCAGCGGCGGGCGTAGTTATCGCTGGCCTCCCAGGCGGCATCCACCAGCGGCGTATCGGTTTCGATCCAGCCGCGGCCCCGGCAGCGCAATTGCAGCTTCGCCTCCCGGTCATAGAACAGCACGCCCACCTGCGCGCCCTCCCCGATCACACCAGCCTTCGGAGCGCGGGCATCGGTGTGGAATCGCAGCCGCCAATCCGCCTCCTCAAAGGCGCGCAGCACCATCACCCGCGCATCGGCATCGGCGGTGGCGACAATGGGCGTATGCAGGGCAGATCGGCGGTTCGTTGCGCCTTCGTTCAGGCGCGCTGCGATATCGAGGCGAATGTTATCAAGGGTTTCGATGTCTCTGCCCTCTCCGAAATGCCCGTTCATGAAAGTGGCGATAAACATGAACAGAAGCCTTACATCCCGGTTCAGATACCGCTCATCGCGCAATGTTACAACTTGTGACATCGAAAGACATCCTACGCCGCATCACTCGAGCGGCATTGGTCAACACAAGGGAGATGTTGCAATGCAACTCGCACAATTACTGAAGTCCTGCGGCATGGCCGCGCTGGCAGTTGCCATGGCAATTCCAATGATACCCGAAACGGCAGAGGCTTCCGCCAACGCCGCAACCGAAGCATCCACCGATACGCAGCGACGTGACCGCGATGCTCGTGAAGATCGTCGCGGCAACCGCGAAGCACGGCAGGAGCGTCGCAGAGACCGTGAAACCCGCCGCGCTCCGCGTGAGACGGTGGAACGCCGCAACAATTCCGAACTCAGCCAAGCACGCGCTCGCCGTGATGCCGCACAGCGCAGTGAACGCCGCGCAGAACGGGTGGACAGGCGCAGCGACCGCCGCGCAGACCGGGTGGAACGCCGCGGTGATCGCCAGGCCAATCAGGCACGTCGCAATGGTGACCGGCGCGAGGCACGCCAGATCGATCGTCGCTCCGAACGCCGGGCAGACCGGATAGAGCGGCGCGGAGATCGCCGGGCAGACAACATCCGCCGCGGTGATCGCCAGGTAGACACGCGCAATCGCACCTATGGCGGTGATCGTAACCGCAGCTATGGCAGCCGCGACTATCGCAACGATCGTCGTGATTATCGCCGGGATGCACGCCGCGAATATCGTCAGGAGGCACGCCGCGAGGCCCGCAGGGATTATCGCCGCGATTATCGCCAGGAAGCGCGCCGTGAGGCCCGCCGGGACTATCGCCGGTGGAACCGTAACCAGTGGCGCAATGATCGCCGCTATAACTGGAGCCACTACCGCTCCAACAACCGTCGCCTATATCGCCTGGGCCGCTATTACTCGCCCTATCGCGACTATAGCTATCGCCGGCTTAGCATCGGTTTCACGCTGAACAGCCTGTTCTTCGGTGACCGCTACTGGATCAACGATCCTTGGCAGTATCGTCTGCCGGAGGTTTACGGCCCCTACCGCTGGGTTCGCTATTACGACGATGTCGTGCTGGTGGACATCTACACCGGCGAAGTGGTCGACGTGATCTACGATTTCTTCTGGTAAGGAGAAACCAAAGTTGCCGGAGCGAGTGGCCGGCAATGGACCCCCTGCCCCTAACCGGGCGGGGGGTTTCCGTTTGTTTGGCCGGGGTTTAGCGCCAAGACCCCTTGCCTATGCCCGCCAGCAATGGAAAAAGCCTGTCCATCATGGGTAGCCAGACGAAAAGCAAATTCCCCGCAAATGCGGATCAGGCCCGGCTGAGGACGCTGGGCAAACAGGTTCGGGAAAGGCTGGTGGCCAATCCGCTGGTCTATCCAATTCCTTGCGAGGGGGCAGAACTGTTTGCGCTGGGCGATTTCATGACCCCTGCCGAATGCGCGAAGATGATCGAATTGATCGATGCGGTGGCAGAACCCAGCAAGGTTTTCGATCTGAGCTACGAATCGGGTTATCGCACCAGCTATTCAGGCGATGTCGACCCCTGCGATCCGTTCGTGAAGAAGATCAGTCGCCGGGTGGATGATCTGCTGGGGATCGATCCGCTGTTCGGGGAAACCATCCAGGGCCAGCGCTACATGCCGGGGCAGGAGTTTCAGCCGCATCAGGACTATTTCCATGTCGGCACCAGCTATTGGGATTTCGAGATGGGCCGCGGCGGCCAGCGCAGCTTCACCACGATGGTGTTCCTGAACGAGGTCGAGGCTGGCGGCACCACCGATTTCACCGATCTCGGCCTGTCGCTGGAACCCAAGCCCGGCGTGCTGCTGATCTGGAACAATGCCGATCCCGCCGGCGTACCCAACCAGCGCACCATCCATGCAGGCAGGCCCGTTCAGGCGGGATCGAAATACATCATCACCAAGTGGTATCGCACGCGAAAGTGGCTTTGAGCCACTCTGGCTAGCGCTCCAGAGGTTTAGCGCTCCAGCGCCTCTGCAATCAGTTGGCGGGTATTCTTGACGCCATAGAGGGCGATGAAGCTGCCCATGCGCGGCCCTTGCGATGATCCCAGCAGCGTCTCGTACTGCGCGCGGAACCAGTCACGAAGATTGTCAAACCCGTGCGCTTCGTTCTTGCCGATTTCATAGACGATGGTCTGCAAATCCTCGGCCGCGGCATCCTCCGGCTGATCGGCCAGCCGGGCATCCAGTTCACGCAAGGCGGCGGCTTCATTTTCAGAAGGCGCACGCTTTTTGAGCGTCGGGGCCACGAAATCGCGGTTATACGCCAGCGCCTTGTCAACGAGGCGATAGAGGTCAGGATGATCTTCCGGATCGGTATCGTCCATGTAATTGCCAAGGTAGGACCACACCTGCTCATGCGTCGCCGTGGCACCCAGCACGCTGACGAGGTTGAGTAGTAGGCCATAGGTGACCGGCAGGCTGTCGCCCGATCCCGCGGGCGGCTGAGAGCCGCTGGCGTCCTTTACTCGCAGCAGGTTCCAGGCGGGGTTGCCCAGCTGCTTGTCTATCGGCTGATCTGTAATGCGTTCGCGGAATTGCCAGTAATCGTCCACGGCGCGCGGGATCACGTCGACATGCAATTGCTTGGCGCTCTTGGGATTGGGGAAGATGTAGAAGCCGAGGCTCTCCTCGCTGCCATAGGTCAGCCATTCCTCGATCGTCAGGCCGTTGCCCTTGGACTTGGAAATCTTCTCTCCATTGGCATCCAGGAACAGCTCGTAAATCAGCCCCTCTGGCTTACGACCGCCCAGCACCTTGGCAATCTTGCCCGATTGCACGCCAGTGTCGGTCAGATCCTTGCCGTACATCTCGTAATCAACGCCCAGCGCGACCCAGCGCATGGCGAAATCCACCTTCCACTGCAGCTTGGCCATGCCGCCCAGCGCGCTTTGCTCCGTCACGGTTCCGTCAGTGTCGGTAAAGCGAACGATGCCAGCGTCCTCATCCACAACCTCTACAGGCACCTGCAACACGTGCCCGGTCTTGGGAGAGATCGGCATGATAGGGGAATATGTCGCCGCACGTTCCGCACGCAACGTAGGCACCATGATATCGAGAATGGCCTGATTGTTGCGCAGCACACCGCGCAGGGCATCGTCAAAAGCGCCGGAGTTGTAGCGGTCCGAAGCCGCGATGAATTCATATTCAAAACCGAAGCGATCGAGAAATTCGCGCAGCATCGCGTTGTTGTGCGCGGCAAAGCTCTCGTACTTTTCGAAAGGATCGGGGATACGGCTCAATGGCTTGTGCAGATGCTCTTCCAGCAGCGCCTTGTTGGGCACGTTGTCGGGCACTTTGCGCAGGCCGTCCATATCATCGCTGAAGGCGACAAGCCGCGTTGGCGCAGGCGTTCCGTCATCACTGGCGGCCACGATCTCATACGCCTTGCGAACCAGCGTGGTGCGCAACACTTCCTGAAAGGTGCCGATGTGCGGCAGGCCCGAGGGGCCATAACCGGTTTCGAAAAGAACAGGCTCGGGCGTTCCGTCTTTTGCGGTCTTGCCGTCGCGATAACGTTTGGCCAGGCGCTGCGCCTCCTGAAAAGGCCATGACTTGGAATTGCGAGCGGCTTCGATGAGATCGGTGCTGAACATAGTGCGTCGGGCTTTTGCGGATCGCGCGCCATTGTGCAAGCGCGGAACGCGTGCTGGAACCGCAGGCAGACACGCTGCGTTGCGATATCATAAGCTAACCACGACTTCCGGGGGACATCTTGGACTACATCTCTATCCTGCAACAGCAGGTCACTTCCATGTGGACCGGCTTTATCGCCATTCTGCCAAACCTGGCCATCGCGGTTTTCGTGCTGATCCTGACGTGGATCGCCGCAAAATTCGCTGTGCGCATCGCCGACAAGATTACCGGCAAATCCAGCATGCGCGAGGATTTGCGGCAGTTGGTCGAAACGATCGTCCGCCTGTTTATCTGGCTGGTGGGCATCATGCTGGCGCTGATCGTGGCGATCCCCGGCTTTACGCCAACGGGCATGATAGCGGGCCTTGGCGTGGGCGCGCTGGCCATCGGCTTTGCCTTCCAGGACATTTTCGAGAATTTCCTGGCCGGCATCCTGATCATGCTGCGCGAAAAGATGCGCATTGGTGACCTGATCGAAGTTGAAGGCGTGCTGGGCAAAGTGGAAAAAATCACCTTGCGCGAAACCTATATTCGCCAGCTCTCCAACGAGCTGACCATCATGCCCAACTCCATGCTGTTCAAGAACGCTGTAAAAATCCTGACAGACGATACCGTGCGTCGCAACGAAGTCGTTGTTGGCGTTTCTTACGACACCGATCTTGAAGTGGCGCAAAAGGCTATCGAGGAAGCGATGGAAACTGTTGACGCTGTGGTGAAGGATCGCCCCGTCATCGTTTACGCGCAGGAATTTGGCGGCAGCTCGATCGATTTCCTTGTGCAGTGGTATGCACAATCGGCCGCGCGCGATCTTCGCCAGACCAAGAGCGAGGCGATCAAGGCGATCAAGAAGAGTCTCGACGCTGCGGGTATCGACATCCCCTTCCCCATCCAGACCAATTACTTTCCTGAACCGCTGCGTATCGAGCAGATCACTGCGGACAGTTCTTCGGCAAATAATACGGAAAAGCCTGCGGACTAAGTCAACGAAAGCGATTGGCGCGGCGCGCGCGCTGTGGCATCCTGCCTGAAAGAACAGCAGGGAGAGGGGCTGCGGCGGCGCGTTTTCGCGTGCGCATTGTCCTTGAAAAATTAGCAAGGGCGATGATCGTGTCATCTTCTCTCCCGACTGACGGACAGGAGATCTGATATGCGCTTTCTCGTGACTACAAGCTTTGCCGCCCTCGCCCTTGCGGCCTGCACCACCGCGCCAGAAGACGGCGCGCCGGGTGAAGTAACAAGCGCCCCGTCATTCTCCGCCGCCGATTGCACGGGCGTAACCATGGAAGGCACCGCCTTCGATGCGACATGGATGCCAGCCGCCGATGGCTTACCAGCCTTTTGCGAGGTGACCGGCACGCTGCACCCGGTGGAAGGATCGAACATCGGCGTGGTTTACCGCCTGCCCGAAAACTGGGACGGCACCGTCCTGGGTATTGGTGGCGGGGCATGGCTTGGCAACACAACGCTGATGGCCGCACGCGATGGACTGCTGAAAGGCTTTGCCACGATGCAAACCAATGGCGGCCACACCAGCACCAATCCATGGGGCAATGAATGGGTGATAAACCCGGTGCAGGCAGAGGATTTCAGCCATCGCGCCATCCACACCATGACCGACACCGGTAAACGCGTGGCCGCAGCCTTTTACAACCGCGCGCACGATACGGCCATTTACTCCGGCTGTTCCACGGGCGGGCGCATGGGATTGATGGAAGCGCAGCGATATCCGGCTGATTATGACGCGGTTATCGTGGGCGCGCCCGTCTACACATTGCAGGTGCAAACCAGCGCCGTGCTGCGCAACCACACCTTCGCCCAGCCGCAATCCGCCTTCACCGTCCCGGAATTGCAGATGGTGCAGGATGCCGCAGTCGCCGCCTGTGATGCGCAGGACGGGTTGGAGGACGGCCTGATCAACAACCCGCGCGCCTGCACATGGCAGCCGCGCACCTTGCAATGCGCTCCCGGGACAAGCGACGGCTGCCTCAGCCCGCAGCAGGTCGACGCGTTGCAGACCCTTTATGATGGCAAACGCGCATCCGATGGCAGCTGGGCCATGCACCCGATGAGTCGCGGCGGAGAGGCATCATGGGGCTTCTTCAACCGCGCCGATGGCAGCGGCCAGAACGCAGATCCCACCCGCGGCGGCGGCCTGATGGGCCTGCAGCCCGTGATCTTCGGCGCAAGCGCGGTGGACTGGGAGAATTTCTCCGACGCCAATTATCTGACCGTGCGCAATTCCGATTTTGCGGAAATATATGAGGCTGACGAGGCAGACCTCTCAACCTTTTTTGAACGCGGAGGCAGGCTGATGCTGTGGCATGGAGAAAGCGATGCAGGCCCCAGCCCCGTCCTTTCGACCGATTATGCGCGACAAGTGAATGCGCAAAATCCGGAGGCCGCATCGCAGTTCAGCTATTACACCGTGCCCGGAATGGGCCATTGCGCAGGTGGCCCCGGCGCCGATCAGATCGATTATCTGGGCGCGATGCAGCAGTGGCTGGAAACCGGCCAAGCTCCTGATCGGCTGATCGGACGCAAGGCGGATAGCGATCTTGTACGCCCTCACTGTGCCTGGCCCGGCGTTGCCCGATATGATGGTGCAGGCGATCCCAACGAACCGGCGAACTGGAGCTGCGTGCCCCGCAATTAGTCGAGGCGTTTTCTCATCGAAGACAGCGAGGTGACGATCCGCCCATCGGCTGCCACGCCGCGGCGCGGTGCCTGTGCCTCTGTTTGCGTCTGCGCGGTCTGTTGCGGAGGATTTGCAGTGGCCGCAGCATATTGAACCGGACGACGGGTATTGATCGTGCTGGTGACAAACCCGCCCGGGTTTGCCGCTGGCGCAGGTCGGCTAGCTGTCACTACGCCTGCCGGTGTCTGCGGGCGGACTGGCGGAGGCGGCGCTTCCTTGATGGCAGGTTCTCGCGCGGCCTCTGGCGGCTTCTCCTCCATCCGATAGGGCTCGATCTTCTCCACGGTGAAACTCTCACCTTCGCGAAGGCGCAGCCACCAGAAAGCAAATGCGCACAGCGCAACCACCAGCAGCGCGCCTAGCAGCCAGCCGAGGAAGCCCCAGCCTGACGAGCTTGCCGTGTCTTCGCTCGTCACTGGAACATCAGGTGCGATGGAGGGCGGCGTGGACGCTGTGGCTTGATCCGGCACGGCGGCACTTTGTGGCGGCGCAATGGGCTCAGCTGCTGGAGTTTCAGGTTCTGCCGCTTGCGTGGTCTGGGTGGGCTGCGGCGAAGGTGCAGCGCGCTGTTGCGGCGCTATGGTTGCCGTGGGGCGCGGCTGAGGGGACGCGCTTTGTCGAGGTGCTGGCGTATTGCGGACTGTCGGCGTTGCTGACTGCGGGGCCTGCTGCACCGGCGTCGCCGTTGGTGTTGGCGTCGGGGTCGCGCTTTGCTGCGGTAGCGGCTGCACCATTGGTTCGAACCGATTGCCCGGATTTGCTTGCGAGCCGGGAGGTAGGGTAAAATCGTCCGGAATGGCCTGCGAACGATCGACCGTGCGCGGTTGAGCGGTGGGCGCAGCTGCGCCGGTGTCGCCAGCGTTCTGTGCTGACACGGCAGCGGGATACAGCAATAGCAGCGACGCCGCTAAAAACGCAGATTTCGGTATTGTGGCCATGGCGCCGATGGCCATAGGCACCTTGGGTCTTTCGCGCCAATGAATGAATGGCATCAACCACCATATTTCACGACCACTCTGCCACCGGGCACGATGATCCGCGCCAGAATTGCGATATTTTGAACTCGGATGCGCGGGCACAGGTCGCTGTGCCGGTGGAAGAAGGCTCGCGTTTTCCAAGCCTCAAATGCTTCCCTCAACGCCGTCATCCACGGCTTCGTGGTCAATCCTGCGTTTACATTTCGTTCTCACCGGAGATAGTGGGAAATAATGGCCGAACCCGCCCTTCCCGCCGAAGACGTGCCGCTGCCCGCATTGCACGCCAGCCATGCTGGCAGCTGGCTATGTGGCAGCGAGGGCGCCGTGCGCGGCAGTTCCAAGGGAGAGGCGGTGATGGCGGCCGCCGATACGCCGCATCTCATCCTCAACGCCCCGCTGATCGCCACGCGGCTGGGCTACCCTGATCTTTCCGGGCTGGATTTGCTGGAGCTTTTCGCATTCGTCCATCCGGCAGTTTTCTGCGTGCCAACGCCAAAGGGGCTGGCGCACGCGCTCGGCCTGCCGGAGCCTGAGGACGGCGCGCAGGTCCCCAGGCTGCTGCGACAGGCGGCGGGCGTCCTGCTCGCCACGTGTGAGCGAGAGGACTGGGCCGCGCGCGAAGGGGCGTGGAGCGTGCTGCAATCGCTCGCGCGGTTACGCTGGCCATGGGCGCAAGTCCTCAGCCCGCATATCGCCAAGCCGGAACGGGCCGAGAAATGGCTCTTCTCGCGCCTGCCCGAATGGGATGAAAGCGCAGAGCGGCCCCAGCCCGCGCAAGTGGCGCTGGACGAAGTTGCCATTCAGGGCCAGCTGGAGCGGTTGACCGGCGAAGGCTCCGAAAAGCGCGAGGGGCAGCGCGCCTATTCCCGCGATGTGGGCAATATCTTTGCGCCTAGAGAGCGGCGCGACAAGCCGCATGTGCTGCTGGCGCAGGCGGGCACCGGCATCGGCAAGACGCTGGGCTACCTCGCCCCTGCATCTCTGTGGGCGGAGGCATCGGGCGGCACGGTATGGGTGTCCACCTATACAAAAAACCTGCAACGCCAGTTGCGCAGCGAGGCAGCCCGCGCATGGCCCGATCGCCGCGCCGATGGCACGCGCCCCGTGGTGGTGCGCAAGGGGCGGGAAAATTACCTGTGCCTGCTGAACCTGGAAGACGCGCTGCAGGGCGGGTTTGGCGGGCGTGCCGCGATCCTGGCGCAGTTGGTGGCCCGCTGGGCAGCATATTCCCAGGATGGGGACATGATCGGCGGCGATCTGCCTGGCTGGCTTGGCACGCTGTTCCGCCAGCGCGCCATCCGATCGCTGACAGACCAGCGCGGCGAATGCATTTATGCCGGCTGCCCACACTATCGCAAATGCTTCATCGAGCGCGCCGCACGGGCCAGCGCGCAGGCCGATCTCGTCATAGCAAATCACGCGCTGGTGATGGTGAATGCCGCGCGCGGGCGTGACCATGCGCAGCGCCCTACCCGCATCGTGTTCGACGAAGGGCACCACGTTTTCGACGCTGCCGATTCCACCTTTGCTGCCGCGCTGACCGGGCAGGAAGCCATCGAGCTAAAGCGCTGGATCCTGGGCCCGGAACGCGGATCGAAAGGGCGCCGCCGCGGCCTTGCTGCGCGCCTTGCCGATGTCGCCAGCTATGATGAGGCTGGCGGAGAGGCGATTACCGCTGCCTGCGATGCAGCGCAGGCCCTGCCCGGCGAAGGCTGGCTGGGCCGGCTGGCTGAAAACGCGCCATCGGGAGAGATCGAGGCGCTGCTCGCTGCCGTGCGCGCGATCACATATGCCCGCGATGAAAGCGGTGCGGTGGATGCCGGATATGGCATAGAGACAGAAGCCGCCGGGTTGACCGGCGATTTCGTGGAGCGAGCGCAGGCGGCAGCGCAGGCGCTGGCCGAAATCCGCAGCCCCCTGATCAAGCTTGGCGTCCGGCTGGAGGCCATGCTGGAAGATGCGCCGGACTGGCTGGATGCGCAGGGCCGCGCGCGGATAGAAGGCGCGCGTTTCTCCCTCACATGGCGCATAGATACACTCGCCGCATGGGAGTCTCTCCTGGGGAGACTGGGCGGACCGGCGGACCCTGAATTCGTCGATTGGCTGAATGTGGAACGCAATGATACGCGCGAGTTCGATATCGGCCTGCATCGCCGTTTCGTCGATCCGATGAAGCCGTTTGCGCGCACTGTGCTGGAGCCTGCGCACGGTGTCATGCTGACCAGCGCCACGCTGACAGACCGGAACGAGGACGGCCCCGACTGGCCCAGCGCCATCGCCAAATCAGGCGCGCCGCATATTGAGGTGCAGCCGCGTCTGACCGATGCCACCAGCCCCTTCGACTATGCCAGCCGCGCAGAAGTTCTGATCGTGACCGATGTGAAAAAGGGCGATCTCGCCGGGCTGGCAGGCGCCTATGCCCGCATCATAGAGGCAAGCAAGGGCGGCGTGCTGGGCCTGTTCACCGCAATTCGCCGCCTGCGCGCCGTGCACGGGCGCATCGCAGACAGGCTTGCCCGCGAAGGCCTCCCGCTGTTCGCGCAGCATGTTGATCCCATCGATACCGGCACATTGGTGGATATCTTCCGCGACGATCCGCACGCCAGCCTGCTGGGAACGGACGCATTGCGCGATGGTGTGGACGTGCCCGGACATTCCTTGCGCTGCGTTGTGATGGAACAGGTGCCGTGGCCAAAACCCAGCATCCTGCACCGTGCCCGCCGCGCCGCCGGGGGCGGAAGTGCCTATGATGACAAGATCATCCGCGGGCGTCTGGCACAGGCATTCGGTCGTCTGATTCGCAGCCGCGATGATCGCGGTCATTTCATCGTCCTGTCGCCAGCCTTTCCTTCCCGCCTGCTAACGGCCTTCCCGCCGGGCGTGCCAGTTACCCGCTTGACGCTGGACGAGGCTTTACAACGCGTCGCCGCAGGTGTTTCGTGTGATGACACCAAATTCGAAGAGGACGCGCGCACGTGAAACGCCTTGGCTTGATGCGCCATGCAAAGTCAGACTGGGACGACATGAGCCTTCGCGATTTCGATCGCGGCTTGAATGCGCGTGGTCGCAAGGGCGCTGAACTGATGGGCGCACATATCCGGCAGCAGGGCGGCACGTGGGATCTGGTGCTCGCCAGCTCTGCCGAAAGAGTGAAGCTGACGCTGGAAGCGAGCGGGCTGGATATCCCGGTCCGGTTCGAGGATAGCGCTTATCTTGCCGACAGCCAGACGCTGAGCCAGTTGCTATCCGCCTGTGACGACGATGCCGGTGCCATATTGCTGATGGGGCACAATCCCGGCCTGCAGGAACTTGCGCTGGATCTGGTCGCGCCCGATAACGAGAATGACCTTTTCGAAGAGATCATGAAGAAATATCCGACGGCAGCCTTCGCCATGCTGGAACTGGATATCGACAAATGGGCCGATTTGGCGAACGGCTGCGGCAAGCTGGTGCATTTTGCACGGCCCCGCGATCTGGACCCTGAATTGGGACCAGTGCATATCGGCTAAACGCGCCGACAGCAGACATTTGCGTTTTATTCTGGTTGTTTAGTCGTCCATCGCGCTGGCCAAGCCATCGCGGATCGTCTTCAGCCGGTCCACGACTTCAGGTCGATTAGTGGTCGCATCATGGCTGTTGGGCATGGCTTCCTTTGCGGGCGCCTCCGCATCGGTCACGCCTTCGCGCAAAGCCTTGTTTGCACCTTTCAGCGTATAGCCCTGCTGGTTGACCAGCCGATCAATCGTTTCGACGAGCGTGATATCCGCAGCGCGATAAAGCCGGCGTCCACCGCTGCGTTTCAACGGCTGCAACATCGGGAACTGCTGCTCCCAATACCGCAGAACGTGGGGCTTTATGCCAAACGCTGCCGAAACCTCGCCGATGGTGCGCATCGCATCGGGCGCCTTGCCGTCATCGAAACGCGCCATTTAGATCAGAGTCCCGATCATGAGCCCTGGGCGATACGCTCTTTAAGCTTCTGGCTGGCGCGGAACGTCATCACGCGGCGCGGCGTGATGGGCACTTCAACGCCGGTCTTCGGATTACGTCCGATACGCTCTTTCTTGTCGCGCAGAACGAAGCTTCCGAAGCCGGAGATCTTCACATTCTCGCCATCGGACATTGCATCACACATCTTGGCAAGAATCGCTTCGACGAGATCAAGGCTTTCGGCGCGCGAAAACCCCATCTTGTGATTGATGGTCTCAGCCAGGTCTGCACGCGTTAACGTACCTACGGATCGCATTACATTCATGCGTTCCCTCTCCTATAATACTGACGACCCGAAACTTTTATGTAGGAAAACCAGTCATTGCGCAAGGCGGCGCGCAAATTCTCCGGGAAAAATCCTATGCGCGCATCAATGCGGCGCCCCAGGTGAAGCCGCCGCCCATGGCTTCCAGCATCACCAGATCGCCTTTCTTGATGCGCCCGTCCTTTTTCGCGACGTCAAATGCCAGCGGCACGGACGCAGCGGACGTGTTGGCATGCTGGTCCACCGTCACCACCACCTGCTCCATGGAAAGGCCGAGTTTGCGCGCGGTCGCATCCAGAATGCGCAGGTTTGCCTGGTGCGGCACGATCCAGTCGATATCCTCAGCCTTGCAGCCCGCTTCTTCCAGAACTTCGCTCAACACGCTGGAAAGATTGGTCACCGCATGGCGGAAAACCTCGCGGCCTTTCATGCGGACCTTGCCCACTTCTCCGGTGGTGGATGGCCCGCCATCGACGAAAAGCATGTCTCCATACTCGCCATCCGCATGCAGGCGCGATGCAATGATCCCGGCGCCGCTCTCCGCATTATCCTGTGCTTCTATCACGAAGGCGCCTGCGCCATCGCCAAACAGAACGCAGGTGGTACGGTCTTCCCAGTCCAGGATGCGGCTGAAGGTTTCGGCGCCGATCACGATCGCGCGCTTTGCCATTCCGGTGCGCAGCATGGCATCGGCCGTGGTCAGCGCATAAAGAAAGCCAGAGCACACGGCAGCCACGTCAAAGGCCGGAAAGCCCTTGCCGCCCAGCTGGTGCTGCACCTTCGTTGCGGTAGCAGGAAATGTGTTATCCGGCGTGGCAGTTGCCAGCACGATCAGATCGATATCGGCAATCGTCAGGCCGGCGTCGTCAAGCGCAGCGCTGGCTGCGGCCGTTGCCAGGGAAGCGGTCGTCTCCCCCTCCCCCGCGAGAAAGCGCTGGGTGATGCCGGTGCGTTCGCGGATCCAGTCGTCGCTGGTGTCCACGCGCTTGGCCAGTTCTTCATTGCTGACGCAATTTTTCGGCAGGGCGGACCCTGATCCGACGAGTACGGAACGCTTCACTTGTCCACCGTCTCTGTTGCGGGTGCAGCACCATTTCCGCTCAACGCCTCTTCACCCATCTTCGAAAGGTCGGCGGCAATCCGGTCGGTAATATCATCCTCCAGCAGGCGGGCGGTCACAGCCACGGCATTCGCCACGCCTTGTTCGTTGGCGCTGCCGTGCGATTTCACGATCACGCCATTCAGGCCGAGGAACACCCCGCCATTGTGATTATTGGGATCAAGATGGTGCTTCAGCAGCTCTGTCGCGGGGCGCGAAACGAGGAACCCGATCTTGGATCGCAGGGAACTGGTAAAGGCCGCCTTCAGAAGATCGGTGACGAAGCGGGCCGAACCTTCGATGGCTTTCAACGCGATATTGCCAGAGAAGCCATCGCTAACCACCACGTCCACTTCGCCGCGGTTGATCTTGTCAGCTTCGACGTAACCGTCAAACTGCATGTCGAGGCCTTTGGCCTCCTGCAAAAGCTTTGCGGCGCGCTGCAGATCATCGGTGCCCTTGATACTCTCGGTGCCGATATTCAGCAGGCGAACACGCGGGCTGCGCCCCTTGTTGACGATGCGAGAATAGGCAGAGCCCATGATGGCGAACTGCACCAGGTTGCGCGCGTCGCAATCGGTATTGGCGCCAAGGTCCAGCATGATGACGTCATGCTCTTCCAGCGTGGGCAGCAAGGCCGCCAGCGCGGGCCGATCGATGCCGGGCATGGTGCGCAGCGCCAGCTTGCTCATCGCCATCAGCGCGCCTGTATTGCCGGCACTGACAGCAGCACCGCAATGGCCATCCTTCACCGCTTGAATGGCGAGACCCATGCTGGTGGTCTTGGCACGACGCAGCGCGCGGCTGGGCTTTTCGTCGCCCGCCACCACATCATCGCAGTGCAGAATTTCGGATGCTTCGCGCATGCCGGGGTGATCGTCGAGCGCGCGTTTGATACGCTCCTCGTCCCCCACCAGCAGGAAGTTGAATTTGTTGTGGCGACGGCGGGCAAGCGCCGCCCCGGAAACCATGACGCGCACGCCATGATCCCCGCCCATCGCATCAATCGCGATACGGGGCAGGCTCATGCGCGCGACCTCCTTCGTCCGGTTTGGACTTTACAGGCCCTTGGGCTCGATAACCTGGCGGCCATTGTAATGGCCACAGGCATTGCAAAGCATGTGCGGGCGCTTCAGCTCGCCACAATTGGAGCATTCGTGGAAGGCTTCCACCTTCAGCGAATCATGTGACCGGCGATTGCCCCGGCGATGCGGCGATACTTTTCTTTTAGGGACAGCCATGCGGCACCTGTTCCTTGAATTCGTTCAAAATTGATATCGGAGCCGCCCTAGGGCAAGGCTGTCCGCTGCGCAAGCGCGCCGGAGCAGCCCTGATCGAGGATGCGGCGAAGGCGCGCGCTATAGCGTTTTCTCACACAGTTGCAAGCGCGCCAGCCACCTTCTAGCGCCAGATAGGGACTTTATTGAAGGACATGCAATGGCAGACCTGCATATCACCATGCTCAGCGCGGCACTCGCGGCGCTTGTAAACATTTGGCTGGCGGTGCGCTGCGGCAGGGCGCGGCTGGGCAACAAGGTACTGCATGGCGACGGCGGCAACGTGGCGCTGCAACGCCATATGCGCGCCCATGCGAACTATGTGGAGTATACCCCGTTTGCCCTGATCTTGATCCTGGTGCTGGATCTGGCCGATCAGGATGGTTGGGTGCTGGCCATTACTGCGTTGGTCTATTTCGCAGCGCGCATCGTTCACCCTCTGGGTATGCAGGCCGACTATCCGGCAAAAACCCGCCAGATCGGCATCGTGCTGACGTTCGCGCTGCTGCTGTTCTGGAGCCTGTGGGCCGTGCTGGCGGCGCTGGGCGTGCTTTAACGCGCCATCGCCGCGTCAGACACGTAGGGGTTGCTCTGCCGCTCCTGACCGAAGGTGCTGGTGGGGCCATGGCCGGGCACGAAGGTAACGCCGTCGCCCAGGGGCCACAGCTTCTGCGTGATCGCGTCCAGCAGGTCCTGATGGTTGCCCATCGGAAAATCCGTGCGCCCGATACTGCCTTGAAACAACACGTCTCCGACGAAGGCGAAATTCGTGGGCCTGTGGAAAAACACCACGTGGCCCGGTGTGTGACCGGGGCAATGCAGGACTTCCATCGTCACCTCGCCAAAGCTGACGGTGTCGCCATCGTTCAGCCAGCGCGTCGGCTCGAAAATCTCGCACGTCATCTGGAAGCGCGCGGCATCGTCTTCCAGCCGGCTGATCCAGAAACGGTCATCCTCATGCGGGCCTTCAATGGGCAGATCCAGCTCTTTCGCCAGCATGCCCGCCTGCCCACAGTGATCGGCGTGGCCGTGAGTGAGCAGAATCTTTTCCAGCGTCACCCCCGCCTTCGCCACCGCATCCTTCAGCTTGCCAAGATCGCCGCCCGGATCGACCAGCACACCGCGCATTGTCTTCGAACACCAGACCAGCGAACAGTTCTGCTGAAACGGGGTTACGGGAATGATGGCGGCGCGGATCGGGGCTTCAATGCTCATGCCAGATAGGTGGCGGGCGCGGGCCGGTGTTGCAAGCGGTGATTGATGCCGCACCGCGCCCCGCGTCCTCGGCCGAATTATCCAAGGCGAATCACACCGGTAAATGGCCGCGTGCGGCTGAACACTGGCGGTGCAGCAGAATGGCGCGCGCTATACCCGCCCGCTTTTCCACACAACGCGGCCAATGATCGCAAATTCATCCGCGCTCACATCAATAGGCGGATAGGCGAGGTTCTGGCTCAACAATGAGAATCGCCCCCCACCCTTTGATGCTACGCGCTTCACCAGCAGCAGTTCATCCAGCCTCACCACATGCACGCCATCGCGGAAAGGCTGTTCGCGGCGGTCCACCAGAACTTCGTCGCCTTCGCGCAGCAGCGGCTCCATGGAATCGCCCACCACGCGGATGGCGGAAAGCCGCGCGCCGTCCAAGCCCTGCTCGGTCAGCCAGCGCTTCGAGAAGCGAAAGGCATCGAACACCTTCTCCTGCGCGCTGGCGGCACCCGGCCCGGCAGAGGCATCAACGTCGAGCCGCGGCACCTCCACCCAGTCAACGTCACTCCGCTTCACATAGGAATTTTCCTTCGGTCCACCCAGCTCCGCTTCGTCCACTCCCAGGAACTGCGCGAGGACACGCCGATCATCCTCCTCCAGCTTTTTGGGGCTGCCTTTCGTGATATACTGTTGAAGATACGTGTTATTACGGGACAGCATACGCGAAAGAGCCGCCAGGCTCACGTCGCGTGCCTTCGCCAATTCTGCCAGTTTCTCCCGCGGGTCCATCTGCATCTTCCTATGTCGTCGTAAGAAATACCCCTACACGATGTATTTTTCCTAGACAAGTAGGATTTGGATCGCAAGAAATGTGTCATCGAGTCGCTCAAGGGCTCGTAAAACAAGGGAAAAGGAAGAGGGGTCCGCACCGTGCTCATCCGTAAAATCGAAGTCTTTCTGCGCCACACGCGCATGCCACCCACCAAGTTCGGTCGCCTCGCGACTCGCGATCCGCGTTTCGTGCTCGATCTGCGCAATGGCCGCATACCCCGATCTTCAACGGAAGAACGAGTAGAACATTTCATGAACAAATATCGCGAGACCACCAATGCATACTGATACGATCACCCCTCCCCCCGCAAAGCGCCGCTCCAAGCGTGGTCCGCGTGAAATGCTGGCCGATGCGCTGCTGGCCCTGGCAAACGGGAAAGGCCGGATCGAAAGCCATTGCGAAAAAGGCTGGGCCAGCATCACCTTTGCCGGGGCGCGCCATCGGGTTAAAATGGTTTTCGAAGGGGAGGAAGAGGTCGAGGCAGGCGAATGCTTCATTGTATTCCTGCCAGAGCACGAATTCAGCATTCGCGGTCAGCTGGTAGCCGATGCCGCAGTCGTGCAGGTTGACAGTATCGCGCATCCGCCCCGGCTGTCGGTCACGTGCGAGATCCTGTTGCTTGAGGAAGGCTGACCCGTCAGCAGCCGTGAAACCGAGCGGATAGGTGCAACTTCAAGGGTCCACCTATCCGCCGGTGGTATTTACTTGGGCAGCATGGCGAACGCACCCCCGCGCCAGATCAATACCCTCGATCCAGATCGACTTGCCCTTCCAGCTGCTGGCCGGTGCGAAACCTTTCGCAATTGTCGAGAAAACGCTGCGCGGCGCGGGCTCGGCTGGATTTGTTCGGAACACCGCACAGATGCATGGTGATACGGACATTCTCCAATGACCACAGCCGATGGTCGCTGGGCAGCGGTTCCGGCGTTGTGAGATCCAGGATTGCACCGCCGATCGCTTCGTTCTCCAACGCCTCTACCAGCATCGGCTGATTCAGCACTTCCGCCCGGCCGAAATTCACCACCACGGCATTGCTCTTCATGGCCGCTATTTCCGCAGCGCCGATCATGCCGATGGTTTCCGGTGTGGCAGGCAGGGTAAGCACGATCCAGTCGAACTCCCCCAATCGGCCGCGCCATTCGTCAGGGCCAAGAACCGCCTCCCCCGCTGTGCTGCGAACGGGTACGCATTCGACATCGAAAGCACGCAGCATTCGCGCCGCTGCCTGCCCGATGGAACCATAGCCAAGGATCAGCGCGCGGCTGCCCGCGACTTCGCGGCTTGCAGGTGGTCGTTTCAGCCATTCCCGCCTGTCTCCTGCGCGCACAAATTCGCGATAGCCGCGCGCAAAGGCCACCATCGACATGACGGCAAATTCTGCCACCTGCCCTGCCGCAAGGCCGGATCCACAGGTAAGCTTTATATCGCGCGCCTTCAGGTCCGCCAGCGGCATCCAGTCCACCCCGGCATAGGCGGAATTGAGCCATTCCAGATCGCGAGCCTTGGAGAGGGCATTCAGCGCGGGTGGCTTGATATGCATGTCGAACCAGCCGATCTGAGCGCCGGGCGCCAGGTCGATAAGCTCCGCCTCGTCCTTCCACCAGGCCGCATCGATCCACTTTGGCAGCCTGTCTTCCAACCGCGATTGCATCCAGCCCGGCAGAACGGCACGCATCACAGCGCCCATTCCCAACCGATGGGATCGCCGTCCATCACTTCCACACCTTTTGCGGCAAGATCATCGCGCAAGGCATCGGATGTGGCGAAATCCTTTTCGGCGCGCGCGGCCTTACGGCGGGCAAGCGCATCCTCGATTTCCGCCTCCGCGATGGTGGCGGCCCTGGGCCGAAGGCGCAGATCGGTGCGGGCGATATCCATCAGCCCCAAGCCAAGGACGTCATCCATGTGCTCCACCACTGCGCGCTTTATCCCTGCATCCACCTTCTTCACGGCCAGAGCATCTTCCAGCGCGGTGAGCGCGATGGCGGTGTTCAGATCATCGCTGACCGCATTATCGAATTTCTCCAGCAGAGCGGTGAACTTGGGATGCTCTGGCTGGGCCGCCTCGGCATCCTTCAGCCGCTCTGCCTGCATCACCATCCGTTTCAGCCGCGTCAGCGCTGCGCCCAATCCGTCCCAGCTGAATTCCAGCTCGCTGCGGTAATGCGCCTGCAGACACATCATGCGGTAGGCGAGCGGGTGATAACCCTTGTCGATCAACAATTGCAGCCGCAGGAACTCACCCGAAGACTTGCTCATCTTGCCGCTGCGCTCGACAAGGAAGTTGTTGTGCATCCACACGCGCGCGCCGCTGTTGGCGGCCTCGCTCAGGCTGCCGCAACCGCAGAAGGCCTGGTTCTGCGCGATTTCATTGGGATGGTGAATCTCGCGGTGGTCGATGCCTCCTGTGTGTATATCGAAGGGGAAGCCGAGCAGCTTCTCCCCCATGACGCTGCATTCCAGATGCCAGCCGGGCGCGCCCTTGCCCCATGGCGAATCCCATTCCATCTGCCGCGTCTCGCCCGCCGGGGTCTTGCGCCAGATCGCGAAGTCGGCGGCGTTACGCTTCCCCTCCACTGTGTCGATGCGGCCCTCGCCCTCCTCGGTCACGGCGCGCGCGAGCCGCCCGTAATCGGCGACGGACGAGACATCGAAATAGAGGCCGCTGTCGAGTTCATAGCAATGCTTGTCCGCAATCGACTTTGCGAAGGTCAGCATGTCCTCGATATAGTCCGTGGCGACGGACCAGTGCGCGGGCTGCCGGATGTTTAGCGCCTTCACATCCGCCCAGTAGGCCTCGGTGTAATGTTGCGCGATATCCCAGATGGATTGCGCGCGCTCGGCAGCCATCTTCTCCATCTTGTCCTCACCCGCGTCCGCATCGTCCGTAAGATGTCCGACATCGGTGATGTTGATGACATGGGTGAGCTTGTACCCCTTCCAACTCAGCGTGCGGCCCAGCACGTCTGCAAACACATAGGCGCGCATATTGCCGATGTGGGGGTAGTTATAGACCGTCGGCCCGCAAGTGTAGACGCGCGCCTCGCCGGGGTGGACGGGCACGAAGGGTTCGATCTGGCGGGTGAGCGAATTGAAGAGTTGAAGGTCAGACATTGCGTGCCGGTGCTTAGAGCGCGCCAGCGCGGGGGACAAGCAGCGAGGTGCGCGGCAAATCCAACTAACCTGGAACACATGGAACAGAAAAACCTCTCTTGTGTCGCCCTGCCGCTCAGGAACTGTCACTTTGCCCCGAAAAGCGTCACCCTGGCCGCGAAAAACGTGACCCGCTGCGGGGCGAAGCGTAACCTTCGCCGCGATTGTACCGCGCAGAGCGCGAATTTTTTGCAGGGCGAGATTCAACAACATGGGCAAGGTGGAAGCATTACGATCCACATGTAGGACACGAGATTTCACCCTGGCCGGGACTTGCATCAACACAGCGGGGAACTGGTAAGTCTCACCCTGCGTTGCCCTGACTTCATTCCTGTTCGGAGCCAACATGATCCGCATCACCAGTCTTGCCGCTTTATCTTTCCTCGCGCTTGCAGCTTGCGGAGATGCCGATACGCCGACAACGGGCTCCGAAGCAGTCGAAACTGCGGAAACACCCACGCAGGCATCTGCGAGTGCGCAGGATGCAACCACCGATCAGCAAACGGCCAGCGAGCCCGCGCCCGCACCTGCCGACGCCGAAACCACTGCCCGCAGCGACGGCCAGCGCGAGGTGCGCTGCCACATTACCAATGATCGCGGGCTCGATTTCGACCAGCAATGCCTTTTCCGCGCGCAGAGCAATGGAAGCTTCGCGCTTTCGAAGGCTGACGAGGCCCCGCTTTTTGAAAATATCACAATGGTAAATGTGTCAAAGACGGGCACCAATTCTGCAGAGGTGCGCGGGCTCACCACCGATGGCATCAATTCGCGCTGGGGCGAAGCCACCCGATCCACCGACGATCCCGCCTGCTGGACCGGCGCAGATTTCGAAGTGTGCGCCTATTGAGGAATATCAGGGCAATTCGAAGCCGGTCAGCTTCCAGTCCAGCCCATCCCGCGCAAACAGCAGGATCGGCCCGGCGGTGCCATCTTCAAATGTGCCCACGGCGCGAAAATGGTCAAATCCCTCGCGCTCCACATCCCAATCGATGGATTGGCCGCGCAGCCGCTCTGGCAGCAAGCCGGCGGCAAGTGCGCCCGATGTTATCATCTTGCCAACGGCAGACGGTGTCAGCGCGCGGTCCGTTATACGCCAGCCCACCTGCTTTGCCACCGCGCTGCCAAGCTCGTCCAGCAGGCCGCCCTGGTCGATGTTCAACCGCGTAGCCTCGCTGATCTGATCGCTGACGGAGGCGCGGAAGGCGGGGAAATCCACCCTGCGCTCCAGCTCCGCCGTGTCGCCCGCCTTTGCTGCATCGGCCAGCCCCTTCATGGCGATCCATGGGGAGGCGAAATACCAGCCGCCGACGATGGCGACGACAAGGACCAGGAGCGCGAGAAGCTTTTTCATCAATCGACGTCGAACAGGTCTGCAAGCTGTTCGATAATCGTGCCGCCCAGCTGCTCTGCATCCATGATCGTCACCGCCTTCTTGTAATAGCGGGTAACATCATGGCCGATGCCGATGGCGACAAGCTGTACCGGGCTGGCCTTCTCGATCCAGTCGATCACCTTGCGCAGATGCGCTTCCAGATAGCCTGCATTGTTCACGCTGAGGGTGGAATCATCCACCGGCGCGCCGTCTGAAATCACCATCAGGATGCGGCGGTCTTCCGGGCGGGCCAGCAGGCGTTCGTGCGCCCACAGCAATGCCTCTCCG
This sequence comes from Aurantiacibacter rhizosphaerae, assembly GCF_009807005.1. Taxonomy (GTDB): domain Bacteria; phylum Pseudomonadota; class Alphaproteobacteria; order Sphingomonadales; family Sphingomonadaceae; genus Alteraurantiacibacter; species Alteraurantiacibacter rhizosphaerae. The sequence goes on from NZ_WUBR01000004.1 coordinate 168,169, forward strand.
TCGATATTTTCTTTCAGCAGGCCTTCGCGCATCATCAGGCCGAGGGAGCGGCGCGCGCGGCGCATCGGCTCATCCGCCTTCTTGTAGATGATATGGCGCAGATCGTTCAGGCGGCCCGGCTGATCCGGGCGGCCATCGCTCAGCCATTTTTCGCGGCTCTGCCCGCCTTTCCACGCGCGGGTGGTGAAGCCCAGCACCTCCACCTTCACGCCGCAACGTTCCAGCGTGCGGGCAAGGATATCGGCGCTGATCGCGGCGATGGAAATGGGGCGTCCGCGCATGGAGCCGGAATTGTCGATCAGCAGGGTGACGACGGTGTCCTTGAACTCCTGCTCCTGCTCCTGCTTGTAACTGAGCGAATGGCCTGGGCTGACCACCACGCGCGCCAGACGGGCGGCATCCAGCAAGCCTTCTTCCTGATCGAAATCCCAGCTGCGGTTCTGCTGCGCCATCAGGCGGCGTTGCAGGCGGTTGGCAAGGCGGGTGGTAACTCCGCCAAGGCCTGCCAGCTGGCTGTCCAGATAGGCGCGCAGCCTGTCCAATTCCTCAAAATCGCACAGCTCCGTTGCCTCGACAACTTCATCGAAACTGTTCGTATAGGCCTGATAATCAAAGCTGTCGGGCAAGTCCTGCCACGGCGCGTTGCGGCGCTGGGGTAGTTGCATTTCTTCGCCGTCATCGCCTGGATCGCCTTCGGTAAGCTCGTCCTCACCGGGGGTCTGTTCGCCCTCGTCGCCTTCGCTTTCCTCGCCCTCTGCCCCCTCTGCGCGGGCTTCGGGCTGGTCGGACTGATCGGCGCCGTCCTGATCCTGATTGTCGTCCTGCGTTTCGTCCTGACCCTCTTCGGAATCCTCGTCATCGTCGAGGCCGTCGGTATTCTCCGGCTCCATCGGCACCATGTCGAGGTGGCGCAGCATGTCGAGGCCCAGCTTCTGAAAACCGTTCTGATCGTGCAGCAGATCGCGCAATTGCTCAAAATCGTCGCCCGTGCGGCTTTCCACGAATTCGCGCACCATCTCCACCCCTTCACGCGCGGCGGCGGGGATCGGCTGGCCGGTCAATTGCTCTCGCAACATCAGGCCAAGCGCGGTGTGCAAGGGCACATCTTCCGCACTCGTGGCGCTGGCGATGGGATCGCCTGCCAGACGCCTGTCGTGCATCGCTTCCATATTGGTGCGCATGCCCGAATATTCGCTCTCGCCAATCGCCTCGTACCGGACGCGCTCGATCGTGTCATAACAGGCACGGGCATCCGCATCCTCAGGCCGCATTTTCGCATGCAGGGCGCCGTCGTGATGGCGCAGCCGCAGGGCAAAGCTATCGGCAAAGCCGCGCGCCTCACGCGCCTGTTCAGGTGTGACATCGCGGCCCGGCATGGGCACGCGGGCGCTCTTGCCCTGCTGCGAAGGCTGATCGGCAGTCCAGCCGATCTCTACCTCAGGCTCATGCGCGATGGCACGCGCCGCACCGGTCAGCGCGACTTTAAAACGGTCGAGTGGGGATTCGTCAGACATCAGTGAAGCTCTTTCAAGCGCGCTGCCTAGAGATAGAGCCGCACCATGCGCAAGGGTCTATAGCTTCTAAAGCACGGCCCCTGCACCAAAGACGCTGATCAGCAGCGGATCGTTGGTGGCTTGCGGATTGCGGCGAATGGCCGATTCCTCAAATCCCATCTCCGTCCAGATGGCATTGTCCACCTGCCCGGCAAGATTACGCGCCACGCCGCCCACGTCGATGCCTGTCAGCCCGGTCAGCAATTCCGCCACCAGCGGCTCATTGGCAAGGCGCATTGCATCGCCCAGTTCGGGCACCATCGCATCCACCAGTGTTACGCCCAGGTCATTGCGCAGGAAGGACGTGGCAGCAGTCGGCCCGCCGTTCACGAGCGCAATGGCGTTCTGGATGCCGATCACGCGCACGGCATCCGCCACGATGGGCGCGGCGCGCTCTGCCCCTTCGATGGCGATATCGGCAAATGCACCTTCCAGACGGTTCTTGAACAGGGTGGAGGTGAGGATGCTGGCGACGACACCGCCGCGCGATCCGATGAGGTTGGAGAGGCCCAGCGATGCAACCTGCTCATCCCAATAACCACCCGGCGCCGTCAGCCGGGCAAAGGCGCGCTCGCTTGAAATATAGAGCAGGCGGCGGATCGCATCGGTCAGGCTGAAACCGCCGAAACTCTGGCAAGCGGGCAGCAACAATGCGCTGGATGCCAGCGCGCCGCCCATAAAGGCGCGGCGGCCCATAATGCCGGAAGAGGTGCCGGATTTGGCGGAAAGATTGGTCAATTCGGTCATAAGGCAACTCATCTCCTTGCAGGCAGGGTAATGCCCGCCCCATATGGCTGACAATGCCTGCATCCCGCGTCCGCCTCCTGGTCATGAATGCCGCGCTCGGTCCGCTCGATTACCGGGTGCCTGAGGGCATGGATGTCGAACATGGATCGGTCGTGGTCGCTCCGCTGGGGCCGCGTCAGGTCACAGGTATAGTCTGGGAAGATGAACGCCTGCCAACCGATCCGGTGCCCGAGAACAAGCTGCGTCCTCTTCTGGGCGTGCTGGAGGTCCCGCCGGTTCGGGCAGAACTGCGGCGGCTGATCGAATGGACGGCGGAATATTACGTCGCCCCGCTCGCCGCCGTGGCGCGCATGGTGATCGCCAGCGGCGGCGCGCTGCGCGGTCCTGCCACCATGACGGAATACCGGCTGACCGGCGGCGCGCCCGAACGCATGACGCCGCAACGCCAACAGGCGATAGAGGCGCTGGAGGGTGAGCAGGCCACGATCCGTGAGCTATCGGGCCTCGCTGGGGTATCCGAAGCCGTGCTGCGCGGGCTGGTGAACCAGGGCGTGCTGGAACCTGTCGAGGTGGATGTCGACCGCCCCTACCCACGCGCGCATGCCGACTATCATCAGCCCGATTTATCCGCTGACCAACGCGAGGTTTCTGACCGGCTGGTGGAGGCCGTGCAAGCCAGGAAATTCGCGCCCATCCTGCTGGATGGCGTGACAGGCTCCGGCAAAACGGAGACCTATTTCGAAGCCATCGCGGCGGCCATCGCGGCAGACCGGCAGGTGCTGGTGATGCTGCCTGAGATCGCGCTGACGGAAAACTTTCTCAGCCGGTTCGAGGCGCGCTTCGGCGCTGCGCCAGTCGTGTGGCATTCCTCGCTGAAATCCACCGAACGCCGCCGCGCGTGGCGCGCCATCGCCAGCGGGGAAGCGCAGGTGGTGGTGGGCGCGCGCTCTGCCCTGTTCCTGCCTTACGCCAACCTCGGCCTGATCGTGGTGGACGAGGCGCATGAGATCAGTTTCAAGCAGGACGAAGGCGTGCGCTACAATGCCCGCGACGTGGCCGTGATGCGCGCGCGGTTCGAGAAGATGCCCGTCATCCTCGCCAGCGCCACGCCCGCGCTGGAAAGCCTGCACATGGCCGATACCGGCATCTACGAGAAACTGGTGCTGCCCAGCCGTTTCGGCGGCGCGCAATTGCCCGATATCCAGCTGGTGGACCTGACGGAGGAAAAGCCTGGCAGCGGCGCGTGGATTTCCCCGCCATTGCGCCGCGCGCTGTTCGACAGGCTGGAAAAGGGCGAGCAATCGCTGCTGTTCCTCAACCGCCGCGGCTATGCCCCGCTGACGTTGTGCCGCCATTGCGGGTTTCGCTTCCAGTGCCCCAATTGCAGTGCCTGGCTGGTGGAGCATCGCCTTTCGAAGCGCCTCGCCTGTCACCATTGCGGGCATGAAACGCAGCCGCCAGAAACATGCCCCGATTGCGGCGAGCCCGATTGCCTTGTCGCTTGCGGCCCCGGTGTAGAGCGGATTGCGGACGAAGTCGCCGAGATGCTGCCCGATGCGCGCGTTGCCGTGGTCACCTCCGATACGCTCAACAGTCCTGAAAAAGCCGCCGAATTCGTCGCCATGGCGGAGGCCAAGGCTATAGACGTGATTGTTGGCACGCAGCTTGTTACCAAGGGCTTCCATTTCCCTGAACTGACCCTTGTGGGCGTGATCGATGCCGACCTCGGCCTGGAAGGCGGCGATCTTCGCGCGGCGGAACGGACATATCAGCAGGTGGCGCAGGTGGCCGGGCGTGCCGGGCGCGGCGCGAAGCCGGGCGAAGTGCTGATCCAGACGCGCCACCCCGAAGCTCCGGTGATCGCCGCGCTGGAAGCTGGCGACCGCGATGCCTTTTACGAGGCTGAAACCGAGGCACGTCGCTATGCCGGGGCACCCCCGTTCGGGAGATGGGCCGCCATCATCATCTCAAGCGAGGATGAGCGAGAGGCGCGCGAGGCTGCCAACCGCCTTGGCGATACGCGCCCTCACCTTGATGATGTGCAGGTGCTTGGCCCTGCGCCTGCGCCACTGGCGTTGCTGCGAAACCGCTATCGCTTTCGCCTGTTGCTTAATGCCAGAAGGAGCGCGGATCTGCAGCAGGTGATCCGCCACTGGCTGTCCGGCATTGATCACCCGCCAGGCGTGCGCATTGGCGTGGATATCGATCCTTACAGTTTCGTTTGATGCGTAAAGTTGCCGCCAACCGTCAGCCCCAAAACCCACGCGAAACGGCGCGAACTTGATTTTTTAAGCATTTCTGGCTATAAGTAAAATTTCAACGAAATCAATAATTTAAGAAGAACGCGGGACGACGAAATGTTTGATCCGGAGAATCCTCCGCCTATTCCCAAAGGATTTTCTCGGGAGACGATGGAAGATCTCCCTTTTGCACTGGTGATTGCCGATGCGCAACTGCCGGACATGCCGCTGATCTATGTGAACAGCGCCTTCGAACGCGTTACGGGCCATTACGGCAAGAACGTGATCGGGCGCAATTGCCGCTTTCTTCAGGGTGAGAATACGGACGATGCTGACCGTACTGCCATTCGCGAAGCCTTGAGCCGGGGTGAGGAGCTGACGATCGATATTGTGAACTATCGCGCCACTGGCGAGGAGTTCATCAATCGCTTGCTGCTGTCACCCTTACGGCAGGATGGAGAGGTCACGCATTTCCTCGGCATCCAGTCGGAACAGCCCAAGGACAAGGCCTTTGCAGAGCGCGCCGCCAGGCTGGATGAGCAACTGCGCGAGGTTCAGCACCGTGTGAAAAACCACCTCTCGCTGCTGCTGTCGCTGATCCGGATGGAATCGAAAAAGGGCGAGAACACCAAATCTTCGCTGGATGTGCTGGCCAACCGGGTTGAGGCGCTGAACCTGCTTTATGACGAATTCTCTCGTCCCGACCAGACTGAGAACAATTCGGTGGCGCTGGGCGCCTATATCTCCCGCGTCTGCAGCGCGCTCAACATGCTGGACGGGCATCGCGAAGTGCGCATGAACCTGGAGATGGACGAATTTCGCGCCACGGTGGATTCCGCCTCGCAGATGGGTCTGCTGGTTTCCGAACTGCTTACCAATGCCTTGCAGCACGCGTTCGAATTGGAGCATGAAGGCATGGTGGATGTTCGACTGTGGAATTCGGACGCGGACGATGCGATCTGCCTTCAAGTGTCTGACAATGGCCTGGGCATTCCGCAGGAAATAGATTGGCCCAATGATGGCAGTCTTGGTGCCCGGATCGTGCGTGAGCTGGTAAAGCGGCTGTCTGGTGAACTGAGCGTGGAAACCGGCCAAACCGGGACCACGGTAACGATCACCTTTCCCAAGAGCGCGTTGTCCACCAGCGGTTGATCACAACGGCAGAAACCTTTGCAAAAAGTTCGCGATTTTGCTCATTCTTGTACGTTAATTTCATTTGAAACGAAGGTTTTGTAACGAAACTAATCACTCGGCTGATCGTGCAAAACCAACCATTTACCGTATTGAGTTGAGGGGCTTAGTCCCTTACGTTCCCGGTCTGGACTGGAGAAAAACATGATGAAACGCGCACTTGCCGCACTTGCTGCGACAACTTCCCTTGCCTTGGCTCCCGCTGCCTTCGCCGCCGATTGGTTCCGGGCAGAGACAGAACACTTCATCGTCTATGCCGAGGATGATCAGGACGACACGGTAGAATTCGCCCAGGATCTTGAGCGGCTGGACGAGGTGCTGAGCCTTTTCACCGGGGTCAAGACCGATGCAGAGCCCTTGCCTGAATCTTCCAAGGTCACGGTTTTCCGCTTTGGCGAGACGTCGGATATGTCGGTTCTGCTGGCAGGCAATCGCAACACCGGCGTTGGCGGCTTCTTCATCGGCCGCGCCAACGGTTCGGTCGCCTTCGTACCGCGCCAGCGCAACAAGCGCCGCGACCGCAGCCTGCGCAACGCGATTGACGAGGACATGATGCTGGATCCCAAGGCCACGCTGTTCCACGAATACGTGCACTACTTCATGTTCCAGCACGCCGATGCGCCCTACCCGCTGTGGTATAGCGAAGGCTTTGCAGAGCTTTTCTCCAACCTGGAATTCAACGAGGACGATTTCGTCATCGGTGACGTGCCGACATGGCGCAGTGCCTCGCTGACGACGATCCCGATCGACCTTGAGAAGACCTTCGATCCCCCGGCACGCGGTGATCGAACCACGGTGGGCCGCACCTATGCGCACGGCTGGTTGATCGCCAGCCACCTGAACCTGAACCCGGAACGCCGCGGCCAGATGAGCGAATACATGGTCGCCATCGGCGAAGGCTTGTCCCCGATGGAAGCTGCGGAGCGTGCCTTTGGCGATCTCGACGTGCTGCATGACGAGCTGGAAGAATTCCGCCGCGGCGCGGCCCGCACCCTGCGCGTGCCCTACGCCGTGAATGCAGAGCCTGAGGTAGAAGTGCGCAAGCTGAACGAAGCGCAGGCTGCCCGCATGGAAACGATGATCAAGTCCAAGCGCGGCGTGGACGAGGACCGGGCAGAGCGCGTGGTTCGTGAAGCGCGCAAGCTGGTGGCGCAATATCCGCAAAGCCCCGAAGTCCTGCTGACAGCGACGGAGGCTGAGTTCGACGCCCGCAATTATAACGAGGCCGAACGCCTTGCTTCGCAATTGCTGGCGCTGGACCCGCAATCCACGGAAGCGGCCAATTTCTACGCCGCAGTCGCGCTGCGCCGTTCTTTCGAGGATCCTTCACAGCTGGCAGAGGCGCGCAGCCGGTTTGCCGCTGCAAACAAGCTGGAAACCGATCACGCCTTTCCGCTCTATGGCTATTACCTGACGTACCTGTTTGACGAGAGCCAGCCGATCCCCGACCAGGCGAAAATCGCCCTGGAAGCGGCCTTCAGCTATGCCCCGTTTGACATCAATGTTCGCCAGGCGCTGATCCACATGCTGCTGAAGGAAGATCGCGCGAACGAGGCACGCATCGTGGGCGCATCCTTCCTCAATGATAATTCCGGCTATTCCTGCATGCTTCGCAAGAAGTTCGATGAATATTCCGCCGGTGACAAGGAGCCGCTTCTCGAAGAAGTGCGTCCTGATCATCCGGGCGATTACATGGACGAAGCCGCGCAAGAGGCACGTCAGAAAGAAACCGAGGCCGAGATCGAAAAGTACGGCTGCGAAACCGACTGACGCTGAAACTCTGATCGTTTAAGAAAGAGCATCGAATGCGGCTTGGGCTGCGTTCGGTGCTCTTCTTGTTTGGGTCGAAGATGCACGGGCTTTGGTCCAATGTCTGGCACCAGTCCCGCGGGCCAGCGTTGCCAACGCATGGCATCACCCGAAACATCCACGCCCGATGGCCCCGTACTCGTTCCCATTCTGGGGGATCAGCTCACCCGCGACTTGGCTTCGATCAGGGGCCGGACAAAGGATGATACCGTCATCCTGATGATGGAGGTGTGGGACGAGGCAACCTACGTCAAACATCACAAGCAGAAGATCGTGCTGATCTTTTCCGCCATGCGCCACTTCGCCGCAGAGCTGCGCGATGCGGGCTGGACGGTGGATTACGTGACGCTGGACGATGAGGATAATTCCGGCAGCTTCACCGGAGAGATTGCCCGCGCCACCAGCCGCCACGATCCGCGCGCCATCCACGTGGTGGAAGCCGGCGAATGGCGCGTGCAGCAGGCTATCGAGGAATGGCCGGACAAGTTCGATTGCGAAGTGGAAATTCTGCCCGATGATCGCTTTGTCGCCAGCATCGCGGAGTTTCGCGAATGGGCAGAGGGCCGCGATGCGCTGCGCATGGAGTATTTCTACCGCGAGATGCGCCGCAAGACCGGGCTGCTGATGGATGGTGACAAGCCGGAGGGCGGGCAGTGGAACCTGGACAAGCAGAACCGCGAATCTCCCGATGACGAGATGGACGCGCCAGAACGCCCGAAGTTTGAACCGGACGAAACGACGCGCGACGTCATCGAACTGGTGCAAAGCCGCTTTGCCGATCATTTCGGATCGCTGGACAATTTCGCCTGGCCCGTGACCCGCGACGAGGCGGAAGAGGCCGCCGATGCCTTCTTCGAAGAGCGGATAGAGAATTTCGGCCCCTATCAGGATGCGATGGTGCACGGGGAGGATGATCTCTATCATTCGATGTTGTCCACCAGCATCAATCTGGGGCTGCTCGATCCGCTGGAGCTGTGCCAGCGCGCGGAAGCATCGTACCGCGATGGTAAGGCGCCGCTAAACAGCGTGGAAGGCTTCATTCGCCAGCTGATCGGCTGGCGCGAATATGTGCGCGGGTTCTACTGGTATCAGATGCCCGGCCTGCAGAGTAACAATGCACTGAACGCGCAGCGCGGTCTGCCGGAATTTTACTGGACCGGCGAAACGGACATGCGCTGCCTTGCCGATTGCGTTCGCTCCACCCGCGATAATGCCCATGCCCATCATATCCAGCGGCTGATGGTGCTGGGCAATTTTGCCCTGCTCGCCGGCATCAATCCCCGAGAGGTGCAGGACTGGTATCTGGTGGTGTATGCCGACGCCTATGAATGGGTGGAATTGCCCAATGTGGCGGCGATGATCCTTTATGCCGATGGCGGAAATCTGGCGTCGAAGCCCTATGCCGCCAGCGGGAATTACATCAACAAGATGTCCGATTATTGCAAGGAATGCCGATACTCTCCATCAAAGAAGACAGGCGAAGCCGCCTGCCCGTTCAACCCGCTGTACTGGCATTTCATGCACCGGCACCGCGATCGGCTGGAAAGCAACCATCGTATCGGGCGGATCTATTCGACATGGGACAGGATGGGAGAGGACAAGCAACAGGAGTATCTGGATAGCGCAGAGGCTTTCCTCGACACTCTCGAACCTGCAGGCAGAGGCTGGGCGCGCAATGACTGACGCGGGGCCAGACCGCCTCAATAGGCGGTGATCGCCTCGCCCTTGCGGCTCCACATCGGTTTCACGATCCTGCCGCGCCTGCTTGCCAGCACCAGCATCCAGATCCCTGCCCCTGTTGCCACCACCAGTGCAAAGATCGTCGCCTCCAGCCCGAAGCCGCCGCCTGCCAGCAGCATCGGCCCCTCCAGCGTGGCGGCAATCGGCCCGCTGGTGGCGTTGCCCGATACCGGCACATCCCACAAAGCCTGCACCACGTTCCACCCTGCGTGCAATCCGATCGCCAGCCAGAGCGAGCGCGTGAGCACATAGGCAGCGCCCAGCAAAACGCCCGCCTCTATCGCGATGGCGAGGGAGGAGAAGAAGGTGGCATTATCATTGCCGCCATGAAGGAAGCCAAAGATCAGCGCGCTGATGACAAGCGCGATCCAGGTTCCGGTCAGTTCCTCCAGCCAGCGCAGGATGATCCCGCGGATCAGCAATTCTTCGAAGAAACCGGCATAGAGCCCAAACAGAAAGATGATCGTCATCCAGTCGGCAAAGTCATCCGATCCGGCGATACGGTACGCTCCAAACAAAGCAGCCAGGCCGACACAGATGGAAATGAGGATGGCACCGCCACCAAACCCGGCCGTCACATCGCGCACCGCGCGCAGGTTCAGGGGAAGATCGTCATGCTTCTTCGCCCCCAGCCGCCGGATGATGAGCTTGTAGGCCAGCATGCACAGCGCAATCAGCACGAAGACACTGGCAATCCCGCCTGCCGTTTCACCAAGTGCCGGATAGACAAGGTGTTGCCCTGCAAGCGCCGCTAGATAGGCCGCACCCACCACCAGAGCGAGCGCGACCGCCATGGCAATAAGCGGAAACTGCCAGATCCTCAGCCAGACAGAACGGTTTTCACCGGCAGCTGCGGGCGATATCGGCGTTGTGTCTTCCATAAGATTGATCCTTCACCACGGCCACCCTGCTTCGTGCAGGATCGGCGCGCGCTCCACAAGATGCGCGCATCACTTGCCGCGCTTTTCCCGCTCCAGCAATTCTGCCTTGATCGCGGTGCCATAGGCATATCCGCCCAGCCCGCCATCGGCGGCAATCACGCGGTGGCAGGGAATCAGCACGGCGATATTGTTTGCGCCATTGGCCCCGCCCACCGCGCGGCTGGCCTTGGGCTGGCCAAGGGCGGCAGCAAGTTCGCCATAGCTGCGCGTTTCGCCGGACGGGATACGGCGAAGTTCATCCCACACGCGCTGCTGAAAAGCGGTGCCCTGCACATCCAGCGGAATATCCTGACCGGTGCCGGGTTTCTCCACCGCCTGCAGCACTGTTGCGAAAAGGGTGCGGAATTGCTCCCCGCCCTCGATCAATTCGGCCTTGGGAAAGCGGGCGCGCAATTGCTCTTCACCCTCATTGAATGAAAGGCAGCACACCCCGTTGTCCGTGGCCGCCACCAGCATCGTTCCCAATGTGGTTTCCATCAAGGCATAGTGAATGGTGCGTCCGGCTCCCCCATCCCGGCGGTCTTTCGCGCTCATGCCAAGCTGTCCTTTCATATCCTCGTAAAAACGGGAGGGGGCCTGATAGCCCGCCTCATATATGGCGTCCGTCACGCGTCGCTCCTGCGCCAGCGCCTCTCCGGCCCGCTCTCGCCGCAATGCTCGCGCGTAGGCGGCGGGTGACATGCCAACCGCCCGCTTGAACACGCGCTGGATATGCGTGGGCGAATATCCGGTTGCCGCGCCGAGCTGCTGCAGGGACACCGGGCCTTGCGCTTCCCGCACCATGTCCAGCACGCGCAGCACGGCGCGTTCCTCTCGCGAATGCTGATCCGGCGCGCACCGCTTGCAGGCGCGCAGGCCTGCGTCCTCTGCCGCAAGGGGCGTTTCATAAAAGCGCACATTCTCCCGCTTGGGCGCGCGCGCCGGGCAACTGGGGCGGCAATATATACCCGTTGAATGCACGCCGGTAACAAACACGCCATCGAAGCGGTGATCCTTCGCCAGGGCGATGCGCCAGCGATCCTCGTCAGTCAGCGGGGCGGGAATTGTTCGTTCGGTCATGCCATTGCTTTGCCAGCTTTGTGCAAGCTGCGCGTCCCGAAGCTTGCGGTCAATGCACAAGCCTATAGAAGCCCGATCCCATATGCACCGGATCGCCAGCCTTCTCGCCCTCATCCTCGCCGCGCTTACGCTGGCGCCCGCAACGGCCTTCGCCGATCCGGGCGATATAGAGGCATCGGCGCGCGGCGTTGTGCGCGTGATCATCATCGGCAAGGACGGCGAGGAAATCTTCGCCATCTCTCACGGCACCGGCTTTGCAGTGGGGGGAGAACGGATCGTCACCAATGCCCACGTGGTGCGCGAGGCTGTGGATGACGATCGCCTTTCCATAGGCGTGGTTCCGGCAGAAGGGGCCGAAGCGGTCTATGCCAGGCTGGTTTCCGTCAGCCCGAAAAACGATCTGGCGCTGCTGCAACTGACAGAGCCACTGGGCCTGCCCCCGCTGACGATTGCAGGCAATCCGCCGAAAAGCGGCCCTGTTACGGCGGTGGGCTATCCGATGAACGTGGATCGTGCGCAGGGCCTTGGCCAGTCGGATATTTTCCGCGCGCAGCCCCCCGTTACGGCCACGGGCTTCCTTTCGGGGCGCAGGCCCAGCAAGGAATTCGACACGATTCTCCATACGGCCCCCATTGCGCGGGGCAATTCCGGCGGCCCGTTGCTGGACGATTGCGGGCGCGTGATCGGGGTCAATTCCTTTGGCACCGAAAGCGCTGGCTCCGATGCAGAGTTTTTCTTCGCCGTCAGCACGCGCGAACTGCTGCCCTTCCTACGCGCCAATGACGTGCAGCCGCGCATCAACGCCCTGCCCTGCCGCAGCCTCGCCGATCTGGAGGCGGAAGAGCTGGCGCGCGCAGAAGCCCAAGCCGAAGTTGCGCAGGCGCGCGCCGATCGCGAGGCAGAGGCTTTGGCGCAGCAGACTGCCGAGACGCGGCGGACTATCACGTACCAGGTGATCGAAGCACGCTCCAACGGCATGGCGCTGGCGCTGGTGTTCTTTATCATCGCGCTCGCCGCTGGCGCGGCGGCTGTCTTCGGACATCTGAAGGGCGATATGCGTTTGCGCGCCATCGCGGGGGTTGTTGCGCTGGTGGCTCTGGTGGGCGCGCTCGTCAGCTGGGTGTCCCGCCCCGCCTTTGCCGAGATTGACGATATGGTGGAGGAAAGCCTGCGCGCCGGCGCGGAGGCGGACGGGCCGACAGGCACGGTGCCCATGCCGGGCGCCACCACCGCTACACAAAGCGGCAGCTACACCTGCGTGCTGGATACCGATCGCAGCCGGGTGGTGGGCGATCCGGCAGACGACATGACTATAGAATGGTCCGACAAGGGCTGTATCAATGCGCGCACACAATATGGCCTGACCGGTGGCCGCTGGACCCGCGTGTTCGTTCCTGCCAATGAAGCTGCCGTATCGGTGAACCGTTATGACCCTGCCGCTGGCGAGCTGGTGATGGAACGCTATCTGCTCGATCTGGAAACCATGCGGGAGGCGCGCACCGCCCGCGGCGCCTATGTCGCACCTGAATGCGGCGCGGACGAGGAAGCAGCGCGTGAACTGGGCGGCAATCAGGCCGCTATCATGTCTGCCCTGCCCCCGCGCCCCAATGAACGGCTGGTCTATCGCTGCTCCGAAATGGTAGAGATGGATGGTGACACGGCCGGGAATTAGGGTAGTTGCCAGGGTAACAACCTTTACTCCACTGCCGCGTGTAGCATCGCATGAGTACTTGCGCCGGAGTTGGGTTGCATGAATCAAACCTCGGTGCTAGGCGCGCGCCAACCTTGATAAGGGGGCGTTTCAAATGCTTCCGATCAGGCAACCAGTATTTACGTTTCTCTGACCTTGAAGGACATTCGCGCGTGGAGCTTTCCGCCGGTATTCAGGCCAGCCTGGCAGGGCGTTATGCCTCGGCCCTATTTGATCTTGCCAGTGAAGCTGGCACGGTAACCGCTGTCGAGTCCGATCTGGACAAGCTCGATTCCGCATTGCGCGAATCGAAAGAGCTTTCGGCGCTTATCAACAATCCAGAGATCAGCCGCAGCCAGCTGGCATCCGTGATGGCCGGCATCGGCGATCACCTTGGCCTTTCGGAATTGACGAAGAATTTTCTCGGCGTGCTGGCGAACAATCGCCGCGTGTCGAAATTGCCCGGCGTCATCCGTGCCTTCTCCATCATCGCCGCCGCCCAGCGCGGCGAAGTGCAGGCCGAAGTTGCCAGCGCACACGCCCTCACCGATGCCCAGCTGATCGAGCTGGAAAGCAAGCTGCGCGCCCGCGAAGGCCGCACGGTGAAACTGAAATCGCGCGTCGATCCCGACCTTCTGGGCGGGCTCGTCGTCACCATCGGATCGAAGCGCATCGACAGCTCGATCCGTACCCGTCTCAACTCCCTCGCCCAGGCCATGAAGACCGCCTGAGTAGCCATATATAAGAAGGCTGATTGCAATGGATATCCGCGCCGCAGAAATTTCCAAGGTCATCAAAGACCAGATCGCCAATTTCGGCACCGAAGCCGAAGTCAGCGAAGTCGGCTCCGTCCTCTCCGTGGGTGACGGTATCGCCCGTATTCACGGCCTCGACAATGTGCAGGCCGGTGAGATGGTGGAATTCTCCAACGGTATTCAGGGCATGGCCCTCAACCTGGAGGCCGATAACGTCGGCGTCGTGATCTTCGGCACCGATGCCGAGATCAAGGAAGGTGACAGCGTAAAGCGCACCGGCACCATCGTGGACGTTCCCGTGGGCAAGGGCCTGCTGGGCCGCGTGGTGGATGCTCTTGGCAACCCGATCGACGGCAAGGGCCCGATCGTCAGCGACAAGCGCAGCCGCGTTGAAGTGAAGGCACCGGGCATCATCCCGCGTAAATCGGTTGACGAGCCCGTGCAGTCCGGCCTCAAGGCCATTGACGCCCTCGTCCCCGTTGGCCGTGGCCAGCGCGAACTGATCATCGGTGACCGTCAGACCGGCAAGTCCGCCGTGGCGATCGACACCTTCATCAACCAGAAGGATGCGCACGCCGGCGACGACGAGAAGAAGAAGCTCTACTGCATCTATGTCGCCGTGGGCCAGAAGCGCTCCACAGTGGCGCAGATCGTGAAGAGCCTCGAAGAAAACGGCGCGATGGATTACACCATCGTCGTTGCCGCCACCGCTTCCGAGCCTGCCCCGCTGCAGTACCTGGCGCCCTACACCGGCTGCGCCATGGGCGAGTTCTTCCGCGACAACGGCATGCACGCCGTGATCGTTTATGACGACCTTTCCAAGCAGGCCGTGGCCTATCGCCAGATGTCGCTGCTGCTGCGTCGTCCTCCGGGCCGCGAAGCTTATCCGGGTGACGTGTTCTACCTGCACTCTCGCTTGCTGGAACGCGCCGCCAAGATGAACGACGACAATGGTGGCGGCTCGCTGACGGCACTGCCGATCATTGAAACACAGGCTGGCGACGTATCGGCCTATATCCCGACCAACGTGATCTCGATCACCGACGGCCAGATCTTCCTCGAAACGGACCTCTTCTTCCAGGGCATCCGTCCCGCCATTAACGTGGGCCTTTCGGTGTCGCGTGTGGGCGGTGCCGCCCAGACCAAGGCGATGAAGAAGGTTGCAGGTTCCATCAAGCTGGAGCTGGCGCAGTACCGCGAAATGGCGGCCTTCGCCCAGTTCGGCTCGGACCTCGATCCCTCCACGCAGAAGCTGCTGAACCGCGGTGCGCGTCTGACCGAGCTGCTGAAGCAGCCGCAGTTCTCGCCGATGCCGGTGGAAGAGCAGGTTGTTTCGATCTTCGCAGGCACAAACGGCTACATCGATAGCGTGGCAGTTGACCGCGTGACCGAATACGAAGCCGCCATGCTCAGCTTCATGCGTAACGAGCACGCCGATGTCCTCAAGACCATTGCCGACACCGGCAAGTTCGAGGACGACACGCGTGAAAAGGTGAAGAGCGCGCTCGACACCTTCGCCAAGCAGTTCGCCTGATCCGTTCAAGAGACAAATAGGGAGCCGAAATGGCTAGCCTCAAGGAACTCAAGGACCGGATCAAGTCGGTCAAGTCCACGCAGAAGATCACCAAGGCCAAGCAGATGGTCGCGGCGGCTAAATTGCGCAAGGCGCAGGCCGCTGCCGAGGCTGCGCGCCCTTATGCGGATCGCCTGGCAGGCGTGATGGGCTCGCTCGCCAGCAAGGTGAGCGGCGATTCTGCACCCCTGCTGCTGCGCGGCACGGGCAGCAGGCAGCGTCATCTGCTGGTCGTGGTCAACACCGACAAGGGCCTGTGCGGCGGTCTCAACGCGAATATCGTGAAAGAGGCCAAGAAGCAGGCAAAGGCGCTGATGGCCGAGGGGAAGGATGTGTCCTTCTACCTGGTGGGCAAGAAGGGCCGCGCCCCGATCAAGCGCGACTATGCCGGCCAGATCGATGCGCAATATGACACCAGCGAGATGAAGAACCCGGACTTCGCCGAAGCCGAGAAAATCGCTGACGAGCTGGTAGCCAAGTTCGAGAACGGCGAATTCGACGTCGCGCACCTCGTCTATCCGATCTTCAAGAGCGCGCTGGCGCAGGACCCCACGACCACGCAGATCCTGCCGGTCCCTGCCCCGGAAACGGCCGCTGAATCGGATTCGGTTGTCGAGTATGAGCCCGATGAAGAGGCCATCCTCGAAGATCTGCTGCCGCGTTACATCAAGACGCAGCTGTTTGGTGCATTGCTGGAACGCGAGGCTTCCGAACAGGGCGCCTCGATGACCGCGATGGACAATGCCACGCGCAACGCCGGCGATCTGATCGACAAGCTCACCATCCAGTACAACCGCAGCCGTCAGGCCGCGATTACGACTGAACTCATTGAAATCATTGCGGGCGCAGAAGCGCTCTGATCCGGAAAGACTTTCTTGTGAAAAATTTGACCCTCGCCCTCTGCATGCCCATTCTCGCGCTCGCCGCCTGCGGCGAAGAGCCTGCACCTGCACCAGAGCCTACCGAAACCGTGGCAGCAGAGCCTGTTGTTACCCTGCCCGCTCCGGATGAAGCGCTGTTTGCAGAGCTGCACGCCGAAACCTGCCCCGATGCCGAAACCGTCAGCACGTCTTTCTGTCAGCGCGCGATGGGCGCCGAAACCGCATCCTGCGAATTTGGCCTGGGCGATGATGATGTACTGCGCAATGACGCAACCCTCGAAGTCAGCGAAACCGGCGATGCCTGGGTGATCGCCGATGCCGAAGCGGTTTGCGCAATCTGACCACGCCGATTAGTTAACCCGAAACAGACACCTTTCTGACGCCACAGGATATCAATCATGGCTACCGCACCTGCTCTCAACCAGACCACCAACGGCTCTATCGCCCAGGTCATCGGCGCTGTCGTCGACGTGACCTTCCCCGGTGAGCTGCCCGCAATTCTCTCCGCGCTGGAGACCAAGAACGGCGACAACACGCTTGTTCTGGAAGTTGCCCAGCACCTTGGTGAGAACACCGTTCGCACCATCGCAATGGACGGCACCGATGGCCTGACGCGCGGCCAGGAAGTGATTTCCACCGGCAAGCAGATCAACGTGCCCGTCGGCCCGAAGACACTCGGCCGCATCATGAACGTGGTTGGCGAAGCGATCGACGAGCGCGGCCCGATCGGCGCGGAAATGACCATGCCGATCCATGCCGAGGCACCGCTGTTCGTGGACCAGTCCACCGAAGCAGACATTCTCGTCACCGGCATCAAGGTGATCGACCTTCTCGCCCCTTACGCAAAGGGCGGCAAGATCGGCCTGTTTGGCGGCGCTGGCGTGGGCAAGACCGTGCTCATCCAGGAACTGATCAACAACATCGCAAAGGGTCACGGCGGCGTGTCCGTGTTCGCCGGTGTGGGTGAGCGTACCCGCGAAGGTAACGACCTTTATCACGAATTCCTCGACGCCGGCGTTATCGCCAAGAACGAAGCTGGCGAAGCCATCAGCGAAGGTTCCAAGGTGGCACTGGTGTTCGGCCAGATGAACGAGCCTCCTGGCGCACGTGCCCGCGTGGCACTGTCCGGCCTGACCATGGCGGAATACTTCCGCGACGTGGAAGGCCAGGACGTGCTGTTCTTCGTGGACAACATCTTCCGCTTCACGCAGGCTGGTTCCGAAGTGTCCGCTCTGCTGGGTCGTATTCCTTCGGCCGTGGGCTATCAGCCCACCCTGTCCACCGACATGGGTAACCTGCAGGAACGCATCACCTCCACCAACAAGGGTTCGATCACCTCGGTGCAGGCCATCTACGTGCCTGCCGATGACTTGACCGACCCTGCGCCGGCAACATCGTTTGCCCACCTTGACGCAACCACCACGCTGAACCGCGCGATTTCCGAGCTGGGCATCTACCCCGCCGTGGACCCGCTCGATTCCACCAGCCGCGTTCTGGAACCGCGCGTTGTGGGCCAGGAACACTACGAGACGGCTCGCAAGGTTCAGGAAACCTTGCAGAAGTACAAGAGCCTGCAGGACATCATCGCCATTCTGGGCATGGACGAGCTTTCCGAAGAAGATAAGCTGACCGTGCAGCGCGCGCGCAAGATCCAGAAGTTCCTGTCGCAGCCGTTCCACGTGGCCGAGGTGTTCACCAACATCCCCGGCAAATTCGTGCAGCTGGAAGACACGGTGAAGTCGTTCAAGGCCGTGGTAGATGGTGAGTACGATCACCTGCCGGAAAGCGCCTTCTACATGGTTGGCGGGATCGACGAAGCCGTCGAGAAGGCCCAGAAGATGGCTGAGGACGCCTAAGCACAATGGCTCTTCACTTCGAACTCGTAACCCCGTCGAAGCTGGTCCGCTCGGAAGACGTCCACATGGTGGTCGTTCCCGGCGCGGAAGGCGAATTCGGTGTGCTGGAAGGCCACGCGCCCTTCATGTCCACCATTCGTGACGGTGCGGTGCAGGTCTACAAGACAGAAGGCGGCGCGCCCGAGGAAATCGAAGTGCGTGGCGGCTTTGCTGAGGTTGGCGACAATGGGCTGACCGTCCTTGCCGAACACGTCGAGGACTAACCCTCGCGCCAGCATCTATCGGCTATCAACAACAAGGCCGCGGCACCCAGGTGCTGCGGCCTTTTGTTTTGCGGCTGCCTGAAGGCCCGCGCCTATTTGGGCCGACGCGTGGGCGCGTGGAAATCGGGCGGCTTATCGGCAATCCAGCGCAGGAATTTGGCGACATCTTCCTGCTTTGCCACGGGCTCTCGAGCGCTATCCAGTCTAGCCAGTTCCGCATTGGTAAAGTGGGCGTGGATCGTGCGGTGACAGATGGGATGCACCGGAACCGTCTCGCGCCCTTTCTTCGCCTTGGGCACGGTGTGGTGCCATTGGACCCGCTTGCCCAGCGGCCTTTCGCACAGCCAGCAATTCCTGCTTTCCGCCTCACTCATAATCGCTTCTTAACCATGTTGCGCGATTGCGCACCTCTATAGGAGGCAATGCGTGCGATGAATGGCGTGACGGCAGTATTGGACAAAACGCAGGCGATCCGCACAGCAACATGGCTGCGCAGCGATGCACTGTGCCTGGCGATGCTGGCTCTCTTCACCCTTGCCATACGCGCCATCTGGCTTGGCGATCCCGTGGCCGATTTTGACGAGCAGCTTTACAGCTTCATCGGCTGGCGCATGCAATATGGCGAGCTGCCCTTCGTGGATTGGTGGGATCGCAAGCCTTTCGGCCTGTTCGCCATCTTCGGGCTCACCCACCTGTTGTTCGGCCCCTCTGCCCTGTCATATCAACTGGTGGCATCCGGATTTGCCATTACCGCCGCCTGGATCACCTTCCGCCTCTCCCGCCGATTGGTGGACCGCGTGACGGCATCTTTTGCCGGAGCCATCTGCGTGATCCTGCTCTCGGCCTACGGCAGCTATTCCGGGCAGAGCGAGGTTTTCCTCGCGCCCATCATGCTGGGCATGGCCGCGCTGCTGGTGGATGCCGATCATCCGCGCTTCACGCGCCGTGCTGCCACTGCAGTGCTGCTTGGCGGGCTGGCGTTACAGGTGAAATACACCGTTGTGCCGCAGTGCCTGTTCTTCGGCGGCTGGGCCTTGTGGGTGGAATATCGGCGCGGGCGTGACTGGCGCGGGCTCGCCGCGATCGCTGCGCTGTTTGCGGTGCTGGGCATTTTGCCCACCATGGCAGTGGGCGCGTTCTACGCCGCGATTGGCGAATTTGACGCGTTCTGGTTTGCCAATTTCACCAGCTTTTTTGACCGTGCGCCCGCGCCGCAGGGCCGCTGGGGGGACAATCACGCGCTGGGCGTTGCGCCGCTTCTGGTTCTGTGTGCAGGCGGTGTCTACGCCGCATTGCGCATGCGGCGGCCGCAGCCCATTGGGACGTGGGGTTTCTTCACCGGCTGGGCTGTGGCGACGCTTGCCACCGTATTCCTGCCGGGTACGGTCTACCTCTACTATTACGCCGCATTGGCCGCGCCTGCCGCATTGGTTGCCCTTCCCTTGCTCAATCGCCATGGGCCTTTGCGCATCTGGCCGGCCATAGTGCTGACCGCCGGCTTGCTGGCACTGATATCGCTGCCCGATCGCCGGGTACGATCGCTGGAAGAGCGCGCTGCGAGTGAGGCACTTGCCGCGGCCATTGCGCCACACGTGGGGGCCGAAGCGGACTGCCTGTGGATCTGGGACGGCCCCACGGTGCTCTACCATCAGACGAACAGCTGCGTACCCACCCGCTTTGTCTATCCCGATCACCTGAACAACGCGCTGGAAACCAATGCGCTGGAAGTTGACCAGGTGGAGGAAATCGGCCGTATCCTGTCGCAAAAGCCGGGTGCCATTGTAACTGCGGATACGGGCATGACGATCCGCAACAAACAGGCCGGGGCCCTGGTGGAAAATACCCTCGCCAAGGATTACCGCCAGCGCCTTACCGTGGATATGCACGGCCGCAAGGTCACCGCATGGGTGCGGCGCGTGCCATAGGTCAGGCGGGCACTCTTGCGCCGCGTCTGTTGCGCCCCTGGTGCCACAAAAACAGGCCGGACAGGATGATCAGCCCTGCGCCCAGCATCGCGGTGAGATCGGGCACTTCGCTGAAGAAGATATAGCCGATCACCGATGCGGCGATCAGCTGCCCATATGTCATCGGGGCGACTGTTGCCGCGCCTGCCCTTTCGGTGCCGAGGTAGATCAGCCAATGCGCCGCACTGGCGGTGACAGCGATAATGGCGACGCGCGCCGGAATATGCCAAACGGGCCATTCCACATGCAGTGAAGCCACCCCGCTAAGGTGTCCGATTACCATCCCCGTCACCAGCACGATGGTAGCGAAAATGGCGACATAGGCCTGCATGGCGAGCGCGCTGCCCGCCCCTGCAACCGCGCGGTTGGCAGTGACGAGAATCGCCATCCCCAGCGCCGCCCCCAGCGGCAGCAGGGCGCCCAGACCGATCTCCGCGAAATTGGGACGCAGCACGATCAGCACCCCGGCAAAGGCAACCAGCGTTGCCAGGACGGTCTGCCAGCGCAGCTTTTCACCCAGGAAGGTCGCGGCAAGAACAGCGGTGAAGATCGGCTGCGTGAAGGCAAGGGCAATCGCATCTGTCAGCGGCATCAGCCACAGGCCTGCGAAAAAGCTGATGGTGGCGATGCCCACACCCGTGCCGCGCAGCACCTGCATTCCCGGACGGGGAATGTTGCGCAAGGGTTGAAGACCCTCCTTCATCACCAGCAGCGCGGTGAGGCCAAGCGCCCCCAGCCCGTAACGCCAGGCGGCAATCGCCGTGGGCGCCCATGCCCCGTCGATCCCCTTCACGATACTGTCGCCGATGGTGAGCAGGCAGAACCCGGCCAGTGCGTACAGCAGCCCTGCCCGATCCGATTGTTGCATGGCCTTCGCTGCTCCCTTGGTGCTGAAGGGCGCTTAGGTGGGCCGAGTGGCGCGGGCAATCGCTTTCCTGCCTGGTGCAGAGATATTCAATCGGCGCGGCCAAGTTTACGAAGCGTTAAACGCTCATGCTTAACAAAGCCCTATGGCGCGCCCCTGCGGGCGCTGTTCCGGGGGCCGCATGATTAAGCTGATTATCCAGATACCCTGTCTGAACGAGGCGGAAACTCTGCCCACCACGCTGGCCGCCCTGCCCCGCCGGGTGGCCGGTGTCGATGTGGTGGAATATCTGGTGATCGATGATGGCAGCGATGATGGCACTGCGCAGGTTGCGCGGCAGTGGGGCGTGCATCACGTGGTATCGCACCGGCGCAATCGCGGGCTTGCCGCCGCCTTCCGCAGCGGCGTGGACCGCGCGCTGGCCGAAGGGGCCAACATCATCGTCAACACCGATGGCGACGGGCAATATGAAGGCGGCGATATAGAGGCGCTGGTGACGCCCATCCTGCACGGCCAGGCCGACATTGTGATCGGCGATCGCGGGGTTTCCGAAAACGCCCATTTCTCTCCCCTGAAACGCCTGATGCAGCGCGTGGGCAGCGGCGTGGTGCAGCACCTTGCCGGAACGCAGGTTTCCGATGCCGTCAGCGGATTTCGCGCAATCAGCCGCGATGCCGCGCAGCGCATCAACATCACCACGGAGTTTTCCTACACCACGGACATGCTGATCCAGGCAGGTCGAAAGCGGATGGCGATTGCCACCGTTCCGGTGCGCACCCATGCCGCGGCCCGCCCCAGCCGCCTGTTCAAATCCATTCCGCGCTTCGTCATGCACACTGGCATCACGATGGCGCGCGCGTTTACCGCATACAAACCGCTGCGCGCCTTTGTTGGCACAGGATCTCTTATCGCCTTTGTTGGCATGGTGCCGATCCTGCGCTTTCTATGGTTCTGGATGCAGGGTGATGGCAGCGGCCATCTGCAATCGCTGGTTCTTGGCGGAGCGCTTCTGGTGCTGGGCACGCTGGTGGCGATCATGGGCATGGTGGCAGATCTGGTGGCCGCCAATCGCAAGCTGATGGAAGAGAACCTGGTTCGCACGCGAAAGCTGGAGGATATGCTGGCCGCGATGCAGCGCGATCGCGAGCCCGGACGCACCTCTGCGACAGCGCCCCGACGCAAGGATGCTGCATGAAGATGCTGGCCGTTTCGCCGGTTGAGACTTGCGATAGACGAACTGTGCGCATGCCTGCCGCGACAAGTTCGGTCTGGCCACTGCTTGCCGTCGCTGCATTGATGGCGATGCAGCTGAGCATGGTATTCACCCGCGCAATAAATTGGGACGAATTCTGGTTTTACCACCACGTCGCCGATTTCGCCCGCGGCAATCTGGCCGAGCCATTGCAGAGCCTGCACGTCAGACTGTTCGCCTGGCTGCCTTATATGCCTGGGACCGGGGTGGACAAAATCGTAACGGCGCGCCTATTTATGTTGCTTTGCGAAGCGGTCACCGTTCTCGCGATCTACGCTCTGGCGCGCCGCTTCGTAAAGCATCCCGTCGCCAGCCTTGCATGCTTGCTATACCTCTCGGCAGGCTTCGTGATGCAGCACGGTTTTTCTTTCCGTACTGACCCAATGGCCACCGCTGCCTTGATGTCAGCACTGGCGATCCTTGCACGATGTCGCCTTGCCGCGCTTCCGCTTCTCGCTTTTGCCCTGCTGGTGGCGCTTGCCGGGATGATCACGATGAAGGCTGTTCTCTACGCTCCGGCGTTCCTTGGGCTTGCATGGATGCGCTGGAGCGATGGCGGCTTTTCCGTATCCACAGCGCTGCGCCTGGCAGGTGCTGCGCTTAGTACAATAGCGATTTTCCTCGCCCTTTACACTTGGCACTCCACAGCCGTGACGAGCTCGACCCAGGGTGCCGTAATGGCCGTTGGTGCTTCGCGCTGGATGTTTTTCCTTGGCGTCCCGCCATATTGGCAGATGGGCGTAAAGGCGGCCTTGACTGCTCCATTACTGATACTCTCAGCTATCACCGCGCCGTTTGCCATCTGGCGAGGTGCACTGACCCAAGGGGAGAAGTGGGGCCTTACAGGACTTTGGCTGCCGGTCACCCTGCCATTTTTTTACACGAATACCGCCGCTTATTTTTACGTCTTCATGCTCGCGCCCGTAACCGTCGCCGTGGTGCTGGTGTTGCAGTCGGCGATCGAGCGCTATTCTCTGATTCTCTTAACTGGCGTGCTCACGATTATGGCCACCGGCATTTTCGCCATCGAAGACCGCGAAACGATCCACCGGCAACGCGAAGTTGTGAAAACGGTTGAAGCCCTGTTGCCCCCGGGCACGGCGTATTTCGATCACAACGGCATGATCGCCACGCTCTCGAAAGCGAACTGGCTGATGACGCCAGCGGTGTTATCCGGCTATCACGATGCAGGCCATGCTACCTATCGACATACCATGACCGAACGCGTCGTACCGCTGTTGCTCGCCAATGACGAGGCAATCGAGGCGATGCTGGACGGCGACGACGCCCTGCTCCTGCCAGAAGATACCGCAGCGCTGCGCAATAATTACCTGCCCTTTTGGGGCCCAATTCATATCGCAGGATATGCCATCCCGTCAGGCATTCAAAAGACGACGCAAGTCCTCGTACCAGGCGCTTATACCATCCTTGGCGGGCCTGCAGTGATCGACGGGAATGTACATTCCCAAGGCGCAGTAGTTGGCCTTTCGCGTGGTCTCCACGTGATTGCTGCGCCAGAAACGGCAATTCGGTTGCAATGGGGCGATCACCTTGAACCGCCAGCCAAGAGATTTGACGAGGGACCGCTTTATGTTGAATTCTAATTCAGACGAACATCATGAAGTTTTCGCGCCGCGGCTAGGCGAGCAGATAGAAAAGCGTTCGGCTGTGCCGTTCAATAAGCCGGCGATCGTCGGTCGCGAATTCGAATATATCTATGATGCAATCCGGCGCGGTCAACTGTCCGGCGATGGCGAATACACGCGCAAATGCCACGCCGCAATTCGTAAGCTTACTGGGTCTGCTGCCGCACTGCTCACGCATAGCTGTACCGCAGCGCTGGAAATGGCCGCGATTCTTGCGGACCTTAAACCCGGCGATGAGGTGATCTTACCGTCCTACACTTTTGTTTCCACGGCCAATGCCGTCGTCCTGCGTGGCGCGACGCCGGTGTTCGTCGATATCGATCCGGCATCGCTCAACATAGATCCTATGCTTGTTGCCGAAGCAGTAACAGCCAAAACCCGGGCGATTTTTGCCGTCCATTATGCCGGCTTCCCCGCCGATATGGACGCGCTCGCCGCCATTGCAGAAAAGCATGATCTGCTGCTGGTGGAGGATGCTGCACAGGCACTAGGATCAACTTACAAGGGGCGTCCTGCGGGATCTCTAGGAGACATGGCCACCTTTAGCTTCCATGAAACCAAGAACATTATCAGCGGCGAAGGCGGCGCACTTACGTTGATGCGGCCAGACCTTGTACATCGCGCCGAAATTATCCGCGAGAAGGGAACGAACCGCAGCCAGTTCATGCGCGGGGAAACGGCCAAATACACCTGGGTCGATGTTGGCAGCAGTTTCCTTCCCGGTGAATTAATCGCCGCATATCTTTGCGGCCAGTTGGAACACGAACGCGGCATTCGCGAGCGTCGGTTGACGATGTTTCAACAGTATTGGGACGCTTTTGAAAATCTCGACGCGGCACAGCAATTCGAACTCCCTCGCATTCCGCAAAATACCAGTGGCAACGGTCACATGTTCTACCTGTTGCTGGAAAATCGGGAGAAACGCGCCGATTTCATTGCCTATCTGAAGGCGAACGATGTGGTCGCTCCCTTTCATTACGTCCCACTGCACAGCTCGCCGTTCGGTAGGGAAAATTCACGAACGCACGGTTTGATGAGCAATACCGATGAGATATCTGCACGTCTGGTGCGCCTGCCGATGTTCTACACACTGGGTGAGGATGCCGAACGGGTGATCGAGATTACTTCACGCTGGCTTCGTGGACGGACTTGATCGGAGTTAAGCTCGGAAGGAGCAACTATGGCCTATCTCGGATGCGAAGAGCTTGAAGCTATGGGCTTTGCGGCCCTTGGTGCGAATGTAAAAGTAAGTGACAAGGCAAGCATTTATGAACCGGAGAAGATCACCATCGGCGATTTCAGCCGGATCGATGATTTCTGTGTTATTTCCGGCAGGGTGACCCTGGGCCGCAATGTTCACATTGCGCCATTTTGCCTTGTCGCTGGCGGTGAACCAGGCGTGGTGATGGAAGATTTCGCCGGCTTGGCCTACGGCGTGCAAGTTTTCTCCCAGTCGGACGATTACAGCGGCCGGTCCCTAACCAACCCCACGGTGCCCGCTGCATACAAGCATGAAACAAAGCGCGCCGTGCGGATCGGACGCCATACAATTATCGGTGCGCGCGCAATTGTGATGCCAGGAGTATCAATGGCGGAAGGAACGGCTGTTGGCGCTGGTGCGCTAGTTTCCAAGTCGACACAGGAATGGTCCATTTACGCCGGTTCACCAGCCCGCCGGGTAAAGAAACGTTCGAGCGATCTACTTGGACTAGAGCAGCAGTATCTGGCCAATGAAGGCTGCCTCTAGGCTTCCTCGATGGCACTTCGTCCAAATTACCTTGTTCATGCGCCGGCGTGGGATGCCAATAGCGGTGGCAGTATCTTTCTGCACAACCTCGTGCACGTCCTTCGCGGATTGGGTGAAGATGCGAAAATCTGGCCTTGGTATCGAGACCCGGAGCGAGGCCTTGTCCACAGACTTCGAAGCCTACAGCGCAAGCCGTCCTTGCTATTGGGCTATGGTCGCAAGTTCCTCAATCCGGAACTTGACACACCACTCGCCAATTTCGATGATTTTCGAGACGATTCAATCGTCATCTATCCAGAAATACGTCTTGGCAACCCGATGGGTGCACGCAATGTAGTGCGATGGCTGCTTTATCGCCCTGGCCTCGAACATCCTTACAAGTTCACCCACAACGAAATGTTTTTTCGAGCGGGCGAAATGTCCGATATTCCTGAAATCACCGGTGGTGCGAGCGAATTGTTCGTGTGGCAACGCAATCCTGCATACCGGAACGAAAAGCGTAACAATCGAAATGGCGCGTGTTTTCTTGTACGAAAAGGACATGAAAAGCCGCGCATTCCAGAAACCGCCAAAGCCATTCAGATAGACGGCAAAAATCATCAAGAAGTTGCTGAAATCTTCAATTCCTGCGAGACTTTCTATTCCTATGACGAAGCCAGTTTCTATTCGCAGTATGCAGCAATCTGCGGTTGCACCAGCGTGGTTGTGCCTGGCCTTTTTCCTGATCGGCACGCGTGGTCAGAACGACATCCGATAGGTCGCTATGGCATTGCGTATGGCCTTGATGACGTCGAGCACGCCCGCGCTACGCGCCCGCTCGTCGAAAGCCTGCTCGCAGAAAAAGAAGCCGAGGGTGTCGAGAGCGTAAGAGCCTTCGTGGCAGCGACCCAGGACCGGCTAGGATGAGGGTCGGCGGTGGTATCAGGGCGATTTCAGTAAATGGCCTCGGCTCTACGGGCGTAACTGCGGCCGAAACGCTGGTGCGCGCCATTTATTTTCTTGCGATTACGCGCCTCCTCGGTCCCGAAGGCTATGGTTTGTGGAGTTGGGCGCTGGCCCTTTATGGTTTCGTACTTGGCGGGGCATCGCTGGGCTTTGAAACACTAGTCCCCATAGCCTATGGCAAAGGGAACGATGCTGGCGACCGACAGGCCTCACGGCTCCTCTTCATGCGTATCGGTATCAGTCTGTGCGCAATAGCCGGATTGGCCTTTTACGGATGGCTTATGTTTGCCGAAGACGTCCAATTTCTTGCAATTCTCGCCGTGGCACCGGCCCTTGCCTTCCGCGGAGCGGCATTGCTTAATCGGGCGATTTTTACTGGCCGGATGAAGGTGAGGCAAAATATCCCCAATGTGCTGGCCGGACGCCTTGCAGAGCTGTTCATAGGACTCGCGCTGATTGCTGGCGGCGCCGGTATCTTGCATCTGTTGATCCTGCACTGGCTATGCTGGGCACTGGAGGCGGTGTTTTCCTGGAGGGCGTTACGAAAGAATGGGAATTTCCGTGCTTCGCATCCCGATCGCGCCGCCGCCCTGTCTATCCTGCGTAAGGGCGCACCACTCGGGGCGCTCGACCTGATGTCAGGATTCATGATGGCTGCTCCGTTGGTAATGTACGAGCCACGGGCGCGCAATCTTGCCGAACTTGGGCAAATCGCGATCGCTGTTCAGCTTTCCGGCTTCCTACTTGCGGTGGGCTTTGCTTTTCTTAACAGCGCAGTGCCCGTGGTCGCTCAGTCTCACGAAAACAAAGATCGTAGGCTGGCGCACTATGGATGGCTGATCGCTTTGGGGGCGCTCGGCACAACTCTGGCGCTAGTACTGGTGTGGGAGCACATTTCCGCAACGATCTTTAACTCGGCATTTGGCGGCGACTATGAATTGGGACGCCAGCTGACAACCTGGACAATTCTGATTGCTGGCGCAGTAATGTTACCTCAGGGTTTCCAACACTTGCTACTACTGGAAAATCGCTTGCGCGTGTCTGTGCTCGCCGGAGTTGCAGGTACTGCAGTTGTGGTACTGGGTTTTCTGTCAATGCATACTGGCGCGGAACCCAGCGAAGCACTTCAAGTGGTTTTGTCGGGCTGGTTGGTGAGAGCAGCCGTATTGGTGCTGGCAGGCTCAATTCTTTCGCAAAAATTAGCAAGCGAGTTCAGCCCAGAATAAAATACGGTAAGTTCTTCATGATATTGTCGCGCAAGATCCGGTTGCGCAGGAAAAATGTCTTGCGCGCAGGCCAGCCGCCCTCATTCAACATTGAATATTCTTGGAGGATAGAGCGTTCGTGTTGCGACAAATTGTCTGCGTACCGATCCGCAAATGCCCTTGTCTGGCGTTGCGTATCCGCGAGCAACTTGCGCGAACGCCCAATCGCAAGTGCCGGGCTGCGTAATACATATTTAATCTGTGAAATCAGGTCGTTCGCGTTCGCACCCAGCGTGTTGCCACCATGCTGCCGATAGAGAATTGTGGGTTGAGGCATCTGGATAAGCCGACCCGTTCCTGCAGCCACCAAGGCCAACCACCAGTCATGCATCACGGCTGCTGCAGGGATGGGCAGCGCCTGTGCGCGCAAGGCTGCATTGCCGAGCGAAGCGCACCCGGTCACGACGTTGTGCAGCATGACCTGACGCAACTCGCGGCCCTCACGCAGCTTCGGGCGGCGCGAAAAGTCATGGTAGCTATCGGAAATCATATCCAGCTGTTGATCGACTACCCGCAGATCCGAATAGACCAGCGCCGGGACAGGCTGGGATGATGGGGCCTCCGCAGACAGCAGCGTCGCAAGCATCACCTCCAGTTTTTCTGGCAACCACACATCGTCCTGGTCACAAAAAGCGAAGTATGGCGCGTCAGATCCTTCCAGCAGCGCAGCAAAATTTAGCGATGCACCAAGACCGGAGCGGCCGTCCTCCAGTATTGTGACGCGCTGCTCGACACGCCCAGCCCATTCGCGAACGATCTGAAGAGTGGCATCGCTCGAACCATCGTCTCGTATCAGAAGGTGCCAGTCCTTGTGCGTTTGGTTTTCCAGCGAGGCCAGTTGCTCTGGCAGGAACCTAGCGCCGTTGTAGGTGGCCATGAGGATGTCGATCTGGCTCATTGGGTCGCCGCCTTCACCAGTATGGCGCGCCATTGCTCAGTCAGGGCCTCCGAAGCGAACGCCTCGCGCAGATCGCCATGCAGGCCTGGCGGAAAATCGGCTCGCTCCTGAACGAATAGGTCGAGCGCATCGAGCACGCTCGATGGATCGGCGGGCGGCACCAGATACAGCCCCCTCCTCTCTCCTTGGACGAGTTCCCGCATCGCCGGTGAGTCCCTGGTTATCAGCGGTTTACTCGCCGCAAGAGCCTGGTAGACTTTGTTCGGTATCACACGGGCCGCCTTATCGCTGGTGCCGAAAATGCCGAGGCAGATATCTGCGCACTCCATCAGTGCCGCCAGTTTTTCATAATCGACCCAAGCGATGCGCGTTATGTGGGAAAGCTCTTCCCCCTGCAGCCGCGCATCGATCCGGGCTGCTTCCTGCCCCTGCCCCACGATAGTCCAGCGGAACTGCCGTCCGCGCGGATCAAGCGCGGCATCAATGATCGTGTCGATGCCATGCAAGGGAATGAACTGGCCGTAGAACAACACCTCGACAGGTTTATCGGGGCTGCGTGTTGTCGCGGTTTTCGCAGGCGCAAAAGCGCTGCTTTCCGCACCCACGAAAACGGCATCCAGCTTGGCTTCCGGAACGCCGTGCAGATCTCCCATCAATCCCGCGTGGGCGCGCGTGTCCAGCACTACCTTATCGGCAATGGCGCAGGCCCGGCGTTCGATCCAGCCCAGGAACCGCGCTTTCCAGCCACGTTCGGATGCCATCGCCCGATCGCGGACGTAGGTATCGTAGATTGACAGAAACGCGTCCCATACGACTGGCTTTCCACGCAATTTTGCGAGAGGTGCCAGCAGCACCATATCGAACAATCCCATGTAGCCGATCACCACGATATCGTGCCTGCCCGCCATCAGATAGCGCGCAGCCACCACCGGATAGGCCAGCAACAGCCGCATTGCGATCCGCAGCTTGCCGCCCAGCCCGGACATCACGGACTTGTCCTCCACCCCGTGCCACACGCTGAAATGCAGTTCCTGCAATCCGGGGTCTATCGCGCGCAGGCAATCGCGCAGCAGGCGCGTGCGCGGCTTGCCAAGATCGTATGTGCCCAAAAGGACGACTCGCATCGCTGGCTGGCTGCTGGTCGCCAAGAAATATTCACCCTCGTCTCAAGTGCGCATCGTGCACCTCTTCGCGCAAGCTTAACCAGTTCTTCACCTAAATTCGCAAGAAGCTGAGTGCATGAAATCCGCCGAATTCTTCAGGAAGACGGCAAATTGGAATTATTAGGGGGTTTGCGAGAATGAGCGCATTCGGACGCAAGAGCGGCGCAGGTGGCATGTCCAAGGGCGCACGTCCGAGCTTTGGCGTGGCAAAGCCCATGCGGGCCGGTGCCGGCAATGGCGGTGGCCATCCCAAGCCTGACGATCACTCCGTTCCCCCGCCCGGCGGCGAACAATTTCCCCCGGTTCCACCAGAAGGCACCGCCGTAGAAGGCGGCGCAGGGCGCAATGAGGATGCGATGAGCCGTCTGGCCGATCGCACCAATGCCGTGCACGATAACGTCAGCGAACTTGGCGGGTTCGAGGCATCGGTTCACAAGATCAAGGAGCAGGTGCTGCCGCGCCTGCTGGAACGCGTCGATCCCGAAGCTGCGGCCACGCTGACCAAGGAAGAGCTTTCCGAAGAATTCCGCCCGATCATCATGGAAGTGCTGGCCGAGCTGAAGGTGACGCTGAACCGGCGCGAGCAATTTGCGCTGGAAAAGGTGCTGATCGACGAGCTGCTGGGCTTTGGCCCGCTGGAGGAGCTGCTGGGCGATCCCGATGTGTCAGACATCATGGTGAACGGCCCCGATCAGACCTACATCGAAAAAGGCGGCAAGCTGCAACTCGCCCCGATCAAGTTCCGCGACGAGAGTCACCTGTTCCAGATCGCCCAGCGCATCGTGAACCAGGTCGGCCGCCGCGTTGACCAGACCACCCCGCTGGCCGACGCCCGCCTGAAAGACGGTTCACGTGTCAACGTGATCGTCCCGCCGCTGAGCCTGAAGGGCACGGCGATCTCCATTCGTAAGTTTTCCGAAAAGCCCATCACCATCGATATGCTGAAAGGCTGGGATTCGATGAACGACAAGATGGCCACCGCGCTGAAAATCGCCGGTGCCTGCCGCATGAATGTGGTGATTTCGGGCGGTACGGGTTCGGGCAAGACGACGATGCTCAATGCCCTGTCGAAGATGATCGACCCGGGTGAGCGCGTGCTGACAATCGAGGACGCGGCCGAGCTTCGCCTGCAGCAGCCGCACTGGCTGCCGCTGGAAACGCGTCCACCAAACCTTGAAGGCCAAGGCGCCATCACCATTGGCGACCTTGTTAAGAACGCCCTGCGTATGCGACCTGACCGGATCATCCTGGGCGAAATTCGTGGCGCGGAGTGTTTTGACCTTCTCGCCGCCATGAACACCGGCCACGATGGCTCCATGTGTACGCTTCACGCCAACTCTCCGCGAGAGTGCCTTGGCCGTATGGAAAACATGATCCTGATGGGCGACATCAAGATCCCGAAGGAAGCAATCAGCCGCCAGATCGCCGAATCGGTCGATCTGATCGTGCAGGTGAAGCGCCTTCGCGACGGTTCGCGCCGCACCACGAACATTACCGAGGTAATCGGGATGGAAGGCGATGTGATCGTGACGCAGGAACTGTTCGGTTTCGAATATCTGGATGAGGACGAGGACGGCAAGATCATGGGCGAATACCGCTCCAGCGGCCTGCGCCCCTACACGCTGGAAAAGGCCCGCCAGTTCGGCTTTGACCAGGCCTATCTGGAAGCCTGCCTGTAATCCTTCGGTTCTGACGGCAGTTTAGCGCGCGTTGGCGGAGCCTATGCTCCTGCCAGCCAGCCGACACCTGCGAAAGACATCAGCGCAAGGCCTGCAAAACCCGTCAGCGCGCCGATATCGCGCCACGGCATGATACCCACACGATCGATATTGCTGCGCTTGCGCCGCCGATAATCGCGCCAGGCACTGAATGCCGAGATGCTCAGCAGCGCCCCGCCCCACAGGCCGTAGAGCGTGGCATCGCTGGCAAATCTGATCCAATCAGGTTCGTGCATGGCGGCGGCAATATGGGGAGGCAAAGGCGCGGCAACAACGCTTGATCGGCCAAAGCGAAAGCCTATGGCCAAGAGGATGACCAGCGCCCCCCGCGACTCCTCCAGCGACCGCCCCCTGCTGGCGCTGATAATGCGTCTGGCGGGAATTGCCGGTTTTGGCCTGATGGGCGCATTTATCAAGCTGGCATCGGAAACCGGCATCCAGATCGCAGAGCTGCTGTTCTGGCGGCAATTGGTCGCCATTCCGATTCTGCTGACATGGGCCATGCTGGCAGGCGGATTGGCGCAGCTTGGCACCAGGCGGCCCAAGGCGCACTTCGTTCGCGTGGCTTATGGCGTGGTCGGCATGGTCCTGAATTTCGGAGGGGTAATCCTGCTGCCGCTGGCAGAGGCGACCACGCTGGGCTTCACCGCGCCTATGTTCGCCGTGGGGCTTTCCATCGTGTTGCTGAAGGAAAGCGTGGGGATATGGCGCTGGTCCGCCGTGGCAGCGGGCTTCATCGGCATTCTGATCATCGCCCAGCCCGGCAATGGCCAAATACCGCTGTTCGGTGCGGCGGTTGCACTGGGCGGTGCATTCATGATCGCCCTTATCGCCATCCAGATAAGAGATCTTTCGCGCACGGAAAAACCGCTGGTGATCGTCTTCTGGTTCAGCGCGGGCAGCGTGATCGTGACGCTGCCGTTCATGCTGTGGGTTCATGAACCGCTGACGGCTTATCAATGGTGGCTGCTGCTGGGCATGGGTATCGCGGGCACATGGGGACAGGTGCTGGTCACTATGGCGCTGCGCTTTGGCAATGTGTCCAGCGTGATCGTGATGGATTATTCCAACATCATCTGGGCCACGCTGTTCGGCTGGCTGTTTTTCGCCACGCTTCCCGCCATCACCACCTGGATCGGCGCGCCATTGGTGGTGCTGGCCGGGCTGATCATCAGCTGGCGAGAGCATTACCTTGCGAGGCGCGCCTTTGTGGATCAGAGACAGGCGACAGGAACCTGATCGATACCAGTCGGTTGTATTGTTCAGTGACCTGTCCATCTGGATTTGAGAAGGAATAACAATGACCCGAAAAATCATCCTGGTTGTCACTGCCAGTGTGCTGGCCCTGACTGCATCTGCGTGCAACACTGTACGCGGTTTGGGTCAGGATCTGGAATCGGTCGCAGACGGCGTTGACGAGGCCACCTGATCAGGCCCTCGATAACGTCAGTTAACTTTGGAGATTATCCCATGCGCAAGATTGTAACCGCCGTAACAGCTGCCGTCTTTGTTCTTTCCGTATCCGCCTGCAACACCGTTCGCGGCGCTGGCGAAGATCTGGAATCCGTTGCTGACGATGTTGACGAAGCCACCTGAATTCAAACCCTTTTAGAGGGTCGCAAGGCGCCCGTCGGTTTATTCCGGCGGGCGTTTTATGTTTTACGGTAGACCACGGTCAGGTTGTTTGCCGGCATCGCGTGTCGCGCAGTGCGGTGAAATCCCTCCGCCGCGGCGAGCCCATCCAGCCATGCAAGCTCTCGCAAACCCCACGAAGGATCGCGGGCCTTCAGGCTTTCATCAAATTGCATGTTGGATGCAGAGGTTTGCACGTCTGCCTCTATAAACGGGCCATAGATCAGCAATGGCGCACCGCTGCTCAGCAATCGCCCCGCCCCGGCGAACAACCCTTCGCTCGCGGCAATCGGGCTGATGTGCGTCATGTTCACGCAGAGGATGGCATCCGCCCTAGCCACCGGCCATTCGCTCGCGCTGGCATCCAGCCGGACGGGCGGCAAAAGGTTGGGCGGCCCATCTTCCGCTCGCCATGCCGCGATGGATGCCAGTGCATCGGCATCGGGATCCGTCGGCTGCCACTGCCAATCGGGAAATGCACGGGAGAGGTACACCGCGTGCTCCCCCGTTCCGGCGGCAATTTCCAGCAACACACCGTCCTGCCCCAGTTCATCACTCAGGACTTCGCGAATAGGCTCTCGATTGCGCAAGGTCGCAGGCGCATATTTCTTCGTCATCTGCCCAGTACCGACTTTCTTTTCACACCCTTGCGCGCCCGGCGTTCGCGGATGATGAACCACAGCAGCAATCCTGCAGGGCCGGCAACGAAGGTGAGCAGCAGAACCGGCCCCTGAATGAAGCGCGAGAAACCCTTCTGATCGGCATCCCTGGCGATCCACAAACCGGCAAACAGGTCCAGCGCGAGGTAGTGAATCCAGCCCACCGTCACGCCACCATCGGACATGAAGATACTGCGCACGCCCTCGATCGTCTGGAAATTGCTTGCCCCCGCGCCCTCCACCGCATTGCCGTCCACCGTGCCGGTCAGCAGCAGGGCGAGCAAGATGACGTAGGCCAGGCACAGCAGGCCAACACCGCCGAAGAAGATGGCGCTGTGCACGAATGGCCCGCGTGGAAGGAAAACCAGTATCGCCCAGCACAGCATGGCCCAGACGTTGGCGGCACCGAACAGGCTATCCCACATGGCTACTCTCCTGATCCCAAGGAGCATTGGCCGGATTAAGCGGCAGAGGCACGAGGAAGGGCCTAGCCATCCTGGCTGTCTGCCTTGGCCGCCAGTTCACGGCGAAACTCTCTCACCATGCGCATCAGCGCATCATATTCATGGATGAACTGCCCGCCTGCCTTGGCGCTGGCAAATGCGATTGCCGCGTCCGCCAGATCCTCTGCTTTCATTGATCGGAATTTCGTCTTTGCGCCGCGCATGAACATATCGCCAATCGGCGCGGATAGCTGGCCAATCGCCTCCAGCGGGCGAAGATCGTCCTGCCGCTTTCCGCGCAGCAGGCTGGGCCGAAGAATATCGAGCCGCCGCAGTTTGAGGGACTTCAGATCACGCTCCGTCTCGCCCTTCACCTTCAGATAGAAATTGCGGGAGAAAGCATCCGCCCCAACGGAGGAGACATGGACGAAGTTCTTCACCCCCGCCCCCTTTGCCGCGCGCCCCAGTTCCACCACCAGGTCGTGATCGACTTCGCGAAAGCCTTCCTCGCTCCCGGCCTTTTTCTGCGTGGTGCCCACCGCGCAGATCACGGCATCGGGCTCCAGCTGAGAGATGATGTCCGGCCAGGCATCGCTTTGCGCCAACACCAGTTCCATCCGCACGCCTTCGGGAAAATCGATCTCCCTGCGCGCCACGCCCTGCAGCGTGATGTTATCGAGATCGGGTGATCGTTCGATGATGGTGCGCCCGATCAGCCCGGTTGCGCCGACGAGCAGGATGCGCCGATTTTCAGACATTGGACAAACCTTCCGGAATTTCGCCAAATATTCGCTGATACTGGTTTATCGCATAATGATCGGTCATCCCGGCAATGAAATCGACAATATGACGCGATCGGCCGGGCTGTTCTTCGGGCAGGCTGGTGGTCCAGCCCGGATTCATCAGGGAGGAGTCCTGATCATAGGCCGCATATAATTTGGCGATGACGCCGCGCGCGGCCTGCGCGGTGCGGATCTGCGCATCGTGGTGATAAAGATTGGCGTACATGAATGCCTTCAGCGTCCGCTCCCGCTGCGCCATTTCGGGCGAGAATGCGGCTATCGCACAGCCGGCGCCGCGCACTTCCTCAATGCTGTTGATACCCTGCAGATTGGCGCGGGTGGTTTGCAAAAGGTCATTCACCATCACGCCGATTTGCGTGCGCACCAGTTCGCGCAATTGCTCGTCCCGGCGTGCGTTTGGAAAGCGGCTTTCTACATCGCGCCACAGATTGGCGATGAAATCCAGCTCCAGCAATTGCTCCAGATCGAGGAAGCCTGCACGCAAGCCATCATCGATATCGTGATTGTCATAGGCGATATCGTCCGCCAGCGCCGCCACCTGCGCCTCCAGCGAAGGCCACTGTCGCAGTTCCAGCGGAAAGGCCGCGTCCAGTTCGGTCAGCGCCCATCCAGGCTGGTTCACCGGCCCGTTATGCTTGGCCAGCCCTTCCAGCGTCTCCCACGTCAGATTGAGGCCGGGGCAATCGCAATAGGGGGAATCCAGTCGCATCACGGTGCGCAGGGCGTGTTCGTTGTGATCGAAACCGCCGCGGCTGGCGAGGGAATCGTTGAGCGCATCTTCCCCCGGATGTCCGAACGGAGGATGGCCAAGATCGTGGGACAGGCACAGGGCTTCTGTCAGATCCTCGTCCAGGCCAAGATCGCGCGCCACCACGCGGCCGATTTGCGCCACCTCCAGGCTGTGCGTCAGGCGAACGCGATAGTGATCGCCGTCGGGCGCGACGAACACCTGCGTCTTGCCCGCAAGGCGGCGGAAGGCAATCGAATGGATGATCCGGTCCCGATCGCGCTGAAATGCGCTGCGCGGACCGCGCACGCCGTGGCCGGGCTGATCGAATTCACGACCGCGCGTTTTGGCGGGATCGGCGGCATAGGGCGCACGGGACATGGCTGATCGCTAGGTCAGCGCCTGTGGGGTGACAATGGGAACAGCTCGTGAACGCCGCGAAAAAGCGTCTATTCGTCGCCTATTATCCACCGTGCCGCCGCATCGGCATGGATCGCGGTGCAATCATACACCGGCAGGATGTTGGCATCCACATCCACCACCAGTTCCAGTTCCGTGCACGCCAGGATCACCGCCTGCGCGCCTTCCTTCTGCATGTTGGTGAACATGGATTTGAGCGCGCGGCGCGCATCCTGGCTGGCCTTGCCCAGCATCAGCTCCTCATAGATGATCCGGTCAAGCTGTTCGACATTGTCCATATCGGGCGGCAGCAGGTCGACGCCATGGGAAACAAGGCGGCGACGATAGAAGCTTTCGGTCATCACGTTGCGCGTGCCGATCAGCGATGCGCGTTCGATCCCGTCGGCTGCCATCTGGGCGCCTACGCATTCGGCAATATGCAGGATGGGTGTCTCGATCCGGGCTTCCACATCGCGATACACCTTGTGCATGGAATTGGCGCCGATGACGATCATCTCCGCCCCGGCCTTCACCAGCCTTTCCGCGCTGTCTGCGATCACATCTGTCGCGTGCTGCCAATCCTCGTTCGTCTGCGCACGATAGATGCGCGAGAAATCGAGGCTTTCGATCAGCATAGGCGCAGACGACGTCTTGCCGATACTGCGCTGAACAAAGCGATTGATGCGTTCGTAATAGGTGCTGGTCGAAACCCAGCTCATGCCGCCGATCAGGCCGAGTGTGCGCAAAATGGAATGCCCCTGTCTTGTCGCGAAATATCTAGGATAGCGGTTGCGCACAAACTGGCGCAACCCGATGGGTTGAAACGAGATGAGGCGACAATTTGTTCCCCCTTCACGACAGACGGAACAAGATGTGACGTCATGACAGCGCCGCCACGGATTGGCGCGCTGTCATGAAGCAATTACCGGCGATCAATCCATCGCCTTCACGATTTCCTCGACCATCTTCTTGGCATCGCTGAGCAGCATCATGGTCTGGTCCATGTAGAACACGTCATTGTCGACGCCCGCATAGCCCACGCCGCCCATGCTGC
>NZ_WUBR01000005.1 GCF_009807005.1 Aurantiacibacter rhizosphaerae
TCTTCGTGCTGGCATGTTTCGTCGGCTATTACGTGGTGTGGTCTGTCACGCCTGCGCTGCACACGCCGCTGATGGCGGTGACGAACGCTATTTCATCGGTGATCATCGTGGGTGGCCTGATCGCTTCGGCAGAGGCGGGCAGCGATGTTGCAAAGTGGCTGGGACTGGCGGCCGTGGTGCTGGCCAGCGTGAACATCTTTGGCGGCTTTGCCGTGACCGAGCGGATGCTCGCCATGTACAAGAAGAAGGATAAGTGAACATGTTGTCCTTCCTTGCACCCGTTGCAGATACCGCCGCGCATGGCGGTGACACGCCTGCCTGGGCCATGCTCGCCTATCTTGCCTCCGGCGTATTCTTCATCCTAGCACTGCGCGGGCTTTCCAGCCCCGCCACCAGCCGCGCAGGCAATCGCAATGGCATGATCGGTATGGCGATTGCCGTGGTCACCACGCTGGTGACGCATGACATTGCCAACATCGTGGAGATCGCCATCGCCATCGCCATCGGCGCGGTGATCGGTATTGTCACCGCCCGCCGCATCGCCATGACGGCAATGCCGGAACTGGTTGCCGCATTCCACTCCCTGGTCGGCCTTGCCGCCGTGCTGGTGGGCTGGGCCGCCTATCTGAACCCTGCAGCCTTCGGGCTGCTGGTGGGCGACAGCATCGGCGCTGTCAGCAAGATCGAGATGGGCCTTGGTATCGCCATCGGTGCGATCACCTTCTCCGGCTCTGTCATCGCCTTCCTGAAGCTTTCGGGCAAGATGAGCGGATCGCCGATCATGCTGCCCGCGCGCCACTTCATCAACCTGGGCACGCTGGTCGCCATCATCGTGCTGACGGCGATGTTCGCCATGGCAAGCGGCCCTGCCGAGACCATGCCGCTGATCGTGGCGGTGACGGTGCTGGCCTTCATCATCGGCTTCCTGCTGATCATCCCCATTGGCGGGGCGGACATGCCGGTGGTGGTGTCGATGCTGAACAGCTATTCGGGCTGGGCGGCAGCGGCCATGGGCTTTACGCTTGGCAACACGGCCATGATCATCACCGGCGCACTGGTCGGCAGCTCTGGCGCGATCCTCAGCTACATCATGTGCAAGGCGATGAACCGCAGCTTCATCAGCGTGATCGCAGGCGGCTTTGGCGCTGACGACAGCGGCGGCGGCAGCGGCGAGGCGCGCGAGCAGCGTCCGTACAAGCAGGGCAGTGCCGCGGATGCCGCCTTCATGCTGGAGCAGGCCGAAAGCGTCATCATCATCCCTGGCTACGGCATGGCCGTGGCGCAGGCACAGCATGCCTTGCGCGAGATGGCGGACGTGCTGGAGGAGAAGGGCGTGTCGGTAAAATACGCCATTCACCCCGTGGCAGGCCGCATGCCGGGGCATATGAACGTGCTGCTGGCCGAGGCTTCTGTCGAATACGACAAAGTGTTCGAGCTGGAAGATATCAACTCAGAATTTGCGCAGGCCGATGTCGCCTTCATCATCGGCGCGAATGATGTGGTGAACCCTGCTGCCAAGACCGACAAGTCATCGCCCATCTACGGCATGCCGGTGTTCGATGTGGACAAGGCCAAGCAGGTCTTCTTCATCAAGCGCAGCA
This sequence comes from Aurantiacibacter rhizosphaerae, assembly GCF_009807005.1. Taxonomy (GTDB): domain Bacteria; phylum Pseudomonadota; class Alphaproteobacteria; order Sphingomonadales; family Sphingomonadaceae; genus Alteraurantiacibacter; species Alteraurantiacibacter rhizosphaerae. Next base: position 1,602 of record NZ_WUBR01000005.1, read on the forward strand.
TGGGCGGCGTGGGCTATGCGGGCGTCGACAATGACGTGTTCTACATGGACCAGACCATGATGCTGCTCAGCGATGCCAAGAAGATGGTCGAGGAAATCGTGAAGGCGATGGATTGAT
>NZ_WUBR01000006.1 GCF_009807005.1 Aurantiacibacter rhizosphaerae
CATGAAAATCCTCGTGCCCGTTAAGCGGGTGATAGATTACAATGTGAAGCCGCGCGTGAAGAGCGATGGTTCGGGTGTTGATCTGGCGAACGTCAAGATGAGCATGAACCCGTTTGACGAGATCGCGGTGGAAGAGGCGCTGCGGCTGAAGGAAGCCGGCAAGGCCGAGGAAGTGGTGGCGGTATCCGTCGGCCCGGCCAAGGCGCAGGAGACGCTGCGCACGGCGCTGGCCATGGGCGCAGACCGCGCGATCCTGGTCGAAACCGATGAACAAGTCGAACCGCTGGCTGTGGCCAAGATCCTGAAGGCCATCGCTGCCGAGGAAGAGCCGGGCATCGTGATGCTGGGCAAGCAGGCCATCGATGATGACAGCAACCAGACCGGCCAGATGCTGGCCGCGCTTATGAACCTGCCGCAGGGCACCTTTGCCAGCAAGGTGGAGGTGGACGGCGATGGCGTATCCGTCACCCGCGAAGTGGACGGCGGGCTGGAAACGGTGAAGCTGACGCTGCCTGCCATCGTCACCACCGATCTTCGTTTGAACGAGCCGCGCTATGCTTCGCTGCCCAACATCATGAAGGCGAAGAAGAAGCCGCTCGATACCAAGACGCCTGCTGATTACGGCGTCGATGTCGCGCCGCGCCTTACCACCACCAATGTCTCCGAACCGCCGGTCCGCCAGGCGGGCGAGATCGTGGAAGATGTGGACGCGCTCGTCGCGAAGCTCAAAGCCCTGGGAGTTGCCTGATGACCGCTCTAGTATTTGCTGAACCCAATGGCGACACGGTCGCCGATGCCACCCTTGCCACCGTCACCGCCGCTGCCGCACTGGGCGGCCCGGTGCATGTGCTGGTGACAGGATCGCAGGCTGCAGGCGATGCGCACGGCGCCATCGCCGGTGTGGAGAAGGTGCTGGTGGCAGACGATGCCGCCTATGCCGATGGCCTGGCCGAGAACGTCGCCCCGCTGATCGCCGGGCTGATGGACGGTTATGATGCCGTGCT